>NZ_LNYG01000013.1:1978291-2329967 GCF_001467745.1 Legionella jamestowniensis | reverse complement strand
ATCCTGATGTAGTAACGCCATCCTGATGTAGTAACGTCATCCTGATGTAGTAACGTCATCCTGAACGTAGCAACGTCATTCTGAACGCAGTGAAGAATCTCGTGGATGAGGACTCAGAACTTACCCTGTAAAATCCTACATGACTAGATAATGTTTCACTAGGCTTGACTCTTAAAAATCAAAGTTACATACTTGTGCATATTTGCTTCTAAAAAATCATTTTTAATTCTAAAAAGATAATTATGGTTCACTTGGCCTTTTTGATGATGCTTAACCTGGACACTGTTATTCAGGTTGGGCAAAAAAATAGTTACCCGCGCTAATCTATTTGCAGTCCCCCAACACCAGTGTCCAGGTTACTGCACTGCTCTGTCTAAGCGCTTCAACGCACCTATTCCTATTGGGGATACTAGGCAAGTTAAAGGCTAACACATGAAAATATTAAACAACCAATTGACATTCATTTCTATTGAATTTGTGTTAAGAGCATATATTCGTCACAAAATTTCACCCATACCACCAAAATATTCATACCAGGACGAAAAAGGGATTAATCCCGCTTTTCAAACAATAGAAGAAGTTAAAAGTCTTCTTTTTATGAATGAAAAACGTATTTTTGCGTTAAGAGATGATTTACTCCTTGCGACTGGAGTTAAAAATGCTTACCAAGAACATGGCTACGAGGGTTTAAAAAGAGCAATAGATTCCCAAAATCATTGTTTTATTAATTGGACTGATCGATATGGACACCCTTCGTTGGCGTTAATAGATGACTCTTCAAACGGAAAAGTCTTTTATGCTGGCTTTATATGCCAACGTCAGGGTTATTTAGAAATCTTCTTGTCAACCGGGCGATATAATCGAGTTGATAGAGTAGATGAAGGCATCCAGCCTTTGACAGACGAACAAACAACTATCCTTGAAAGTTATCTTGCACTGAAATTCACACAAGCTTATGGCAATCAGCCTGTGTATTTTTATGAAACAAGCCCCGGTATACAGGATGATCAAGATTCGGCACTTTTTTTCACAGATACCCCCTTTCCTCAATCCAAAGTGCCTCGCATTTATAAAAAAATTGACATTTTAAAAGCAAGCGAATTAGCGTCTGAAGCGATGCACTACGAGAATTCAAAAATTTATATTCGTAATTACATAGAGCCTGTTAATCCCAAATATCAGTACAATAATGAGGGTAATATTAATCCCGCTTTTCAAAATATTGAACAAGTCAGATTTCCTTTGCGCTTGTTGGAAAAACGCATATGGGTGTTAAGAAGTGACTTTACAATGGCATTGGGTGTAAAAAATGCCTATCAAAAGGAATACGGCTACCAGGGATTAAAAGAAAATTTTAGTGAGTGTTCATTTCCATTTATCAATTGGGAGGATAGATACGGCCACCCTTCATTAACGTTAACTGAAAATAACTATGATGGCTCTGTTTATTATGCGGGTTATTTGTGTCAACGAAAAGGATTTTTACAAGTGTATTTAGTGTCTGGTCGCTTTGAACGATTTGATTTGAATCAAAAACAAACTCAAATTCTGGAGGCCTATATTGCCTCCCTATTACAATCCGCCTTCGGACTACAAGACATTGTATTTGACGTAGGTAATTCAGATGATCCTGCCTATCATCAAATTTTTTTTGGTCATGGCTTATTTGAGAAAACCAATCCACAACGCAAATATTCATCGAGTGACGTGGATAATATTCTGCAGAGTATTACATTGGAAACAATGCAAGAAAATATTGGACAAAATCAATGGGTAGTTAAGCAATCTCTTTGATTTAGGTAAGGATTTTTCATGAGCCGATTGCAAATTACGCATGGTAATGGAATGATTACTTTATTAATTGCTAGATAGGGATGTCATTAATGGAAACTAGAGCCGTTTATATTGCTGGAGGCATGCGCACACCTTTCGTTAAATCCATGACCTCTTATAAAAAGATCGCTACCCAAGACTTAATGATTGCTTCCTTGCAAGCACTTGTAGAAAAAATGAAACTGGACGATAGACTATTGGGTGATGTGGGTTTAGGAGCCGTTATTAACAGCTCTTCAAATTGGAACCTAGCACGTGAATGTGTTTTAGGAACCCGCCTAAACCCTCACACCCCTGCTTATACATTGCAGCGCGCCTGTGGGACAAGCCTGGAAACCACATTGCAGATTGCCCTTAAAATTGCCAATTATCAAATTGAAGATGGTATTGCTGGAGGTGTTGACACCAATAGTGACCTTCCAATTATGTTTCGCAAAAGTTTTGCACGTAAATTACTCAATCTTAACCAGGCCAAAGGCATTTCAGAAAAATTAAAACAGATAGCTTCTTTTCGCCCTGGCGATTTAAAACCGGAATTTCCTGCTGTAGTTGAACCACGAACTGGTCTATCGATGGGACAACATACGGAGAAAATGGTCAAAGAATGGCAGATCCCTCGTCACGAACAAGATGAATTGGCATTTATAAGCCACCAAAATGCTGCAAAAGCTTATCAAGAAGGATTTTATGATGATTTGGTTTGTGATTATTACGGAGTTAAGCGGGATGGAATAGTAAGAGACGATACCACTATCGAAAAATTAGCCACTTTAAAACCGGCCTTTGATCGTAGCGGGGAAGGTAGTTTAACAGCTGGAAATAGTACCCCACTCACCGATGGTTCCTCGGCGGTCTATTTAGTGAGTGAATCTATTGCTGCACACTATAACTATCCTATGCTTGCACGTTTTGTAGACGCACAAGTTGCAGCAGTTGATTTTGTGCACGGTGAAGGATTATTGATGGCCCCCACTATTGCGGTCAGCGAACTGCTAAAACGTAATAAATTAAAACTACAAGATTTTGATTTTTATGAAATTCATGAAGCATTTGCGGGCCAGGTCTTGTGTACATTAAAAGCCTGGGAATCGGCTGATTATTGTCAACGTGTATTAAATCGTGAACATCCCTTAGGCTCTATTGACAGAGAAAAAATGAATATTAAAGGTGGTAGTCTTGCCTTAGGACATCCTTTTGCAGCGACTGGCGCGCGAATTGTTAGTAACTTAGCCAAAATTTTGCATCAACACGGCCAGGGAAGAGGATTAATCTCAATTTGCACGGCAGGTGGAATGGGGGTTGCAGCCATTTTGGAGGCAGTTTAATAGCGAAGTAACAATCATTTGCTTCGCGCTTATGTATGTTGCCGCTTGCTGTCTGCTTTTGCCTTCTCGCATTGAATTGCAGAATTTTATTTAATAATTTTACAAACAGCCGCAGCAACAAAAGCATCCTTTAGTCGAGTAAAATCCAGGCTTCATTCCACGCAAGTCCAACACCAGGTTCGTAGTAACTGGGGGATTGACTACACCAGCCTGAATAAGGCCAGGGCTTGCACTGATATCGTTTATGATCATGACGCCCCATTACGATAGTATTAGCCATGTATTGAGAGATACCATCAGGATAAATAAAATCAATTTGACTTTGCTTTTCAATAAAATCAATTGCAACATGATATTCTGAGGTATTGTTATCTTTGATGTAGATTTTATTAGCGTTATTTCCCTGGATAAGTACTATTTCACCTGATTCCACATTCAGTTGCCCAATGCGAAGCAAGGATGAGTTGGTATTAACCTGCTGTGCCAAAGTAAAAGGCCACTCATCACCATTGTTATTTTGATCCGTTACTACAATACTGTGAGATTCCACCTCTTCATCATGCTTGAAGAGTCGAAGTTTTACGGTGGTCTCTGCAGGTATCTCTGCTGTATTGTACAAAGGCTGCAACTCATGCCATTCCACTGTATTGCCGGTAGCATTAATAAATACATCACTACAGGAATAAAAAGCTTCAGGACTATCCTCCCTTTGCCAAATGACAAAAATAATATTTTTCCCTAATTTATTTACAGGCATCTTGCACGGCATCGTATATCTACCATTGACAAGACTAATTTCATTAATAGTACAGAAAGGCTGCGGTTCTAAATCTGACCATTTCAAAGGCTGATTAAAATCATAACCAGTTTTAGTAATATAGAATTTAAAATATTTTGTTTTATGAGGTGCCGTAGGATTGAAAACAAAACGGAACATACCCTCTGAATCAGGTTCTAAAATACTGGTATACCAATCGCTTCGCGCAAGATTTAATCCTTTATAAAAATCACGCCCACCACTACAAAGCTGTCCATCAGGAATGATATCCTCATGGCGATCATTGGCTGCGGGCTGATTCACCTCATGCCAATTGTATAAAGGTTGTTTTCCTCCCACCTCAACAGCAGCTTTACAAGCAGGCGATTTTGTATTCTCAGGATTTTCTTTATAGCATTGGTAGATACGAGAAATTGGAATTTCCATTGAGCCGTGGGCAAACATGGAACAATGCAGCAAAAAAAGAGCGCTACCGAGAAAAATTTTTTTAAATTTCATATTATTCAATCCCTTAGTTAATCTCGATATGCAAAGGTAACTGATTTTCAAGGAATATTAAACCGTTGGAGTCTAATTGCCAAAGATAGTCGATAATGATGAGAGGTCACAACTCAATAACGTCCCTCAAGTTTGACTAGTTTAAAAGCGCAGATTGCGTTAAAATAGTGCTGCACGATTTATCGGATAGCAAGCTATGAAACCCCTGACCCGAGATATTCTTCTAACGTTATCACTTAAGTTTGCCTTATTTTTTTTCCTTTGGTTTGTTTGTTTCAAGGATGTTCAAAAACCTATCAAAAATACACAGCAATGGCTATTGGGTTCCAGTCTGCAATCTGATATTGCGGTGACTCGAACTAAGTTTTGATTTAGTTTGTCTTTTTAACTCCAGCCATGGGGGTGTTTATGATACCTGGAAGCGATGTGGTTGACTTGTCACGTCTACAATTCGCCTTAACTGCACTTTATCATTTTTTGTTTGTTCCCTTGACGTTGGGATTATCGCTTTTACTGGCTATCATGGAGACTGTCTATGTCATGACTGGGCGCGATATCTGGCGCCAGATGGTTAAATATTGGGGAGTCCTTTTTGGGATTAACTTCGTCTTAGGTGTTGCCACGGGGTTAACCATGGAGTTTCAATTTGGCACAAATTGGGCCTACTACTCCCATTATGTCGGTGACGTGTTCGGCGCCCCCTTGGCTATTGAGGGATTAATGGCGTTCTTTTTAGAAGCAACCTTTGTCGGTCTATTTTTCTTTGGTTGGGATAAATTAACCAAATTACAACATATGACGTGTACCTGGCTACTGGCTTTAGGCACTAACCTGTCCGCTTTATGGATTCTTATCGCCAATGGATGGATGCAAAATCCTGTAGGTGCAAAATTTGATTATCAAACCATGCGTATGGAAGTCACCGATTTTGTTGAAGTGATGTTTAATCCGGTTGCCCAATCAAAATTCGTTCATACCATTAGTGCCGGTTATGTTACAGGCGCTGTTTTCGTACTGGCCATTAGTGCCTATTTTCTTTTGCGAGGCCGTAATAAGGAATTTGCCAAACGTTCAATGACCGTTGCTGTTTCATTTGGACTCGCTTCAGCGTTGTCGGTTGCTGTTCTTGGTGATGAAAGTGGTTATGATGCCAACATTAACCAAAAAATGAAATTAGCGGCCATTGAAGCCATGTGGCATACCGAAAAAGCCCCTGCTGGTTTAACGTTAATTGGTATTCCGAATGAAAAAACCATGCATACCGATTACGGCATTGAAATTCCTTACGTATTGGGTTTGATAGCCACACGCTCCATTCATGAACCCGTGGAAGGTATTTTCGAATTAATGGAGCAAGGAAAAGGAAAAATACGCGAAGGAATACTTGCTTATGATGCACTGACGCGCCTGCAAAAAAATCCCCAGGATGAACAAGCAAAGAAAGAGTTTGCAACACATGAACATTCCTTAGGCTATGGCTTACTTTTAAAGAAATATACCGACAAAGTGGTGGACGCCAGCGAAGAGCAAATTAATCAAGCAGCACATGATTTAGCTCCTCATGTTTTACCCTTATTCATTTCTTTTCGAATCATGGTTGCTTGCGGCTTTTTCTTTATTTTTCTATTTGCGATGGGCTTTTATTTATCCCTCAAACGAAAACTGCACACAACACGCTGGTATTTATACCTTGCATTCTTGTCTCTTCCCCTACCCTGGTTAGCGGCTGAACTGGGTTGGGTGATTGCAGAATATGGGCGACAACCCTGGGTAGTCCAAGGTGTTTTACCCACTGCCTTAGGTTCCTCCTCATTAGATGTTTCACAACTTTTAACATCACTGGCGGGATTTATCATTTTCTACACCGTCTTAGCCATCGTTGAAGTTTATTTAATGATTAAATACATTCGCTTAGGCCCAGATGGTCTGGCCCACTAAGGAGAACTATCATGCCTTTAGATTATGAAACCTTACGTATTATCTGGTGGGTACTTCTTGGGACTTTACTGATAGGATTTGCAGTAATGGATGGGTTTGATTTAGGCGTGGCGATATGGCTACCCTGGCTTGCTAAAACAGACATTGACAGACGAGTGCTAATCAATAGCATTGCGCCTACCTGGGAAGGCAATCAAGTTTGGTTTATTTTAGGCGGAGGGGCCATTTTTGCGGCCTGGCCTGCGTTGTATGCCCTTTCCTTTTCAGGGTTTTATTTAGCGATGCTCATCGTGCTGCTTGCACTTATTTTACGCCCTGTGGGCTTTAAATACCGTTCTAAATTACCCAATGCAGCATGGCGAAGCTTCTGGGATAAGGCCTTGTTTATAGGAGGTTTTGTTCCAGCGTTAATTTTTGGGGTAGCCATTGGCAATGTATTACAGGGCGTGCCTTTTCATTTTGATGAGAGTTTACGCGTTTTCTACACAGGCACATTCCTACAGTTGCTAAATCCTTTTGCCTTACTCTGCGGATTAGTTTCGGTGGTCATGTTGGCCATGCATGGGGCTTTTTTCCTTACTATAAAAACAACCGATTATTTGCAACGGCGTGCAAGAACAGCAGCCAAACTGAGCGCCATAGCAATGATTTTTCTGTTTATTTTAGGTGGATTTTGGCTTTATTTTGGAATCGAGGGTTATAGTTTGATGAATACTGTTGTTCATGATGGCCCCTCAAATCCACTTTTTAAAACCGTAATTCGTCAACCAGCAGCCTGGTTTGTCAATTATCAAATGATGCCTGTCACATTACTTGCACCGCTAGGAGCTATTTTCGCAGCCTTATTAGCCATAAGCTTGAGCAGAAAAGCATTGCTTGCGTTTGTCTTCAGTTCATTAGCAGTGACAGGCGTTATTGCTACTGTAGGGCTTAGTTTATTTCCTTTTATTTTGCCTTCATCATCTTACCCTAACCAAAGTTTAACCGTGTGGGACAGTTCGTCCAGCCAATTAACTTTATTTATTATGTTGCTGGCGACAGTCATTTTTCTACCCTTTATTTTAATTTATACCTCCTGGGTTTATCGGGTTTTACGCGGTAAAGTAACGAGTGAATCAATTATAAATAATGAACATACAGCTTATTAGGAGAATTCATTATGTGGTACTTCTCTTGGATATTAGGTACAGGATTAGCTTGCACCTTTGCCATTTTAAATGCGATGTGGCTTGAACTTAGATTAAGCGATAAAGATAAAGAACAACAATAGACCTGTCAGGGGTTTAATTTTTTCACAAATGTAAATAAATTGAAAATTAATCCAGATTTGGCTAATTACATATAAGCTGTAAGGTAGATTATAATAATTATAATGATTGCAATTTTAATCGAATATGAGGTTCTAAATGAGTACACCGGAAGATAAGGTAAAGCAAATCCAGGAAATAAACAGGTTAAAAGAACTTTCTAAGAAAAACTATCGTAGCCTTGATGAAGAGGACGAATATGAACGTCTTTTCAAAACCCATGGAGAGAATATTCTTAAAAAGAAAAGTTCTTCTGAAGAAGATAAGCCACCGCAACAATATCAAGTTGACACGAAAAAGAAAGGATTTAATGAAGATCTTCTGAAAGATTACGAAAAAGAAACCGGTAAAAAACCTCTTGAAGGTAAGGAAGGTGGGGTTGCCTTAGCTTTTGACTCACGAGAAGAAGCAGTCAAATTTTTTAAAGGGCAAGCTGGTAAGAATCGTGCTTTTGATGCCTACAATACTTCTGAAGATCACCGTATGTATTCCGATGGAAAAGGCTTATTTGTCCAAGGCAAAAAGGCTGAAGTGGATGCTTATTTAAAAAATCCTAAGGCTTTCGATCTGGATAAAGAGTCAGGCAAACTAACAGCAAAAGAACCTGAAAATACTAAAACCGTCTCACCTACCTAATCTAATCTTATGACAAGTTGGGCTCTATTCCGCTATGACGGATTGAGCTCGCTTCTTCAATGTCTTCCTCCACGTGATCATGTAATTGATTATGTAATAATTTCGCAGTGATAGAATAACTCTCTACCCGTGTACCATCGTCTAGAACCTGGATGCCAGCAGGCTTTTGCCGTATAAAATTTTCACCCTCTACCAACCAAACCCCTGAACGGTTTAATGTATTGTGACCATCGGCTTGAATAATGAGACCATGGCTAATTTCAGGTGTCACTACTTGATTGGAATCAATTTCATGACGTTTTTTAAATAGTGGCAAGGCAACAGAACTTGAAGAAATAATTTGAACAGCTGGACCAAACTTATCAGTACTAAACTCAGGAAACTGTTTGCGCAAATATTTACCGAGCAAACCCTCTGCTGCATCTACACATACGCTACCTGCGATGGTTATCCCCTTATATTGCTTGAAATAAGCCAGTGGCATAAGTTTTTTATCCACTGCCCCATGCCAATAAGTATTTCTTTCTGCTTCACTGGAAGTTAATTCTTCATTTGGAATATCCGTTGGTCCTTTGTTAACTTTATAACTTGCATAAACAATGGAGCCTTCTTTTAAACCTAGAAGCATGTTTGTTTTTTGAAATTTAGGTTTATGGCCAATGCTTAATCCCTCGTCATCCGTTACTTCGGTAGGTGTGGTTGCCGTCACATTAACCATAATCAATAAAGAAGGATATTTTTTACTGACTTTACAATATCCAGCTACCAACTCCTGCTGGGCATTATAAGACATGAACAGGGAGCTTTTAGCGCCAAATTGGCAATGGCTATAGAATTCAGGCATTACACAAATTGCCAATTCATCCGGAAAAAATTTCGTTTGCTCCCGAATGAGCTTGTAAGATAATTCTACATGTTGATGAAATAGGTCAACTTGTTCTTCTATTGTTCTAGGGGCGCTTTTGGCAAAAGATCCTGTAGGCATAGAGACGGTCGCAATATTGAGCAGGCGTTGTTCAATTAAAGGACGTTCTTCCTTTTTAACATCTACCGTTTTTTGAAATCCTGACAAATAATCAATCATAGGTGAAGAATTAATTTTAGGAATAGCCACCCTAATAAAATGGGGTGTAATTTCCATATGCATTTCTTTGCGTATTTTTTCAGGAAGCACTAACAAAGAAGCTAATTTAGTGATTTCCCTAACAGGAAAATAAGCGACGGCATCAACGTTGTAATCATTATCAACCCATCCAAAAAAGTCTAGCTCCGTGACTTCCCGTAAAAACATTACAGCACTGGTATAAGCTTTTTTTGGCATGATAGTCATAAAACAGTTTAACTTGATTAAACTATAGCCAAAAAAGATTAAAGTAATATTAATTGAATATAAGCTAGAATTTGTGAGCGTCACTGAAGTAATCGTAAGTCAAAAATTTCTGCTAGGTAAAAAGCTATTCCGGACAATTTGGTTTAGTCTTAAACGCTTAGTGTACCCATAAAAAAATTGCATTCCCAAACGGAATTTGAAGAGGAGAAAAATTCCTTTTCAGTTAAAGACCCAAATGATTATAATTTAATCAAAGTGCGCAATGTAGTGGACTTCCATGCAAGAAAAGAGAGAACCTGATTTTAGTGAGCAAACCTTTGACAATAAATATATTTTTGTACGTAGTGACAATATATATAAAATTAAGTCTAAACAACATAGTGCATACCAGGTAAGTCCTGCTCACCATATGAATTTATCTCGGGATGCTGCCGAATTATATAAGGATTCAGGATATTTAAGTGTTTTCCCGCTTACCGACGGCTTTGGATTGCAACAGGCACTAAACCTCCATAGTGAGTACATCCATTTTATTTGCATAGATAAACGTGTTTGTGAACATCATTTTTTAACCGGTGGTACACGAGGATTAACCAAAGATAGACAGGAAACCATTGTCGAGCGCGCTGAAGGTACTTGTTGGAAAAAGCCCGTTTTCAATCATTTAATACCGCAAGTGTTCTTTACCACTAACATGGACATTGAACTAGGTTTAACTGGAGTGCGAGTCTTAAGTGAAATTTTGTTGGGTGGGAATTGGCAGGATTTTGTGGAGGTTTACTCATTATCTAGAAAGGAAGCTAGCGAAATGATGAAAACACATCTGAACGATAAGGCTCTATATGCAGCGCTTAAAAGTAAAACCCTTCCCTACCCTGTCACCCGAGGCGTCTTTTCTCAAGTAGAAGCACAGGAAAGAATAGAAAAAGGACAAGCACTTCAGCAAGTATTTAGTTGGTGGAATCAGCTCAAAAATAAAACACAACTTTGCTTTACTTATGGCATGTTTTATCAAGGGCTACCTTATGAACCGCACAAAATTTCCTTTAGGGAAATGTTGGAAATGCATAGATTTTCCCAGGATCTGGAGGGTCTTTTTGGTAAAAACACGATTGAAGAAAAATTTTTTGAGAAATACATCGAAATTTCAATAGGTTTATTCGCAGCCGGCTCTCTTGATAAATTTTATCAGCAAATTTCTGCCCAATTTATAGACGATCTTAAAATTTTTTTAATATTTTCTAAACAAACCAGAGAACTTTACGCTCATTATAGACTACCTCTAATCCCTATTACTCAACGCAAATTAACTGTAGAAGTTTGTTTTTGGGAACTTTATAGAACAATAGAATCGATGCAGACAAGTGGGGTAGTAAACAATATTTTACAAACTGGACGAGAAAAAATAGTACAGGGATGGCAAAATTACACGGATGCAGGGCTTCAAAAAGAGATCATTCAATCATTGATGATTATTAACCGGGAACTGCAACAGTTTATAACTGAACAAAATTTCAACAGTCATTTAAAATTACAATCCTCTTTTGGTTCACCAAATCCTACAATAGGAGAATGGTTTAAAGCGTTTGCCACAAAGTGGGCTAGAGAGTATCCTGCCGACAATTCTACTTTATCTTTTATACCACCCTCTCTTAATGAGCTATTTAAATTAATCGCTAAATTCAATCAAATCTCCAATGATTATTCAAAGCGTAATGGCGATAATAAGGCTTATAAAGAAGTGCAGGAAAAGCTCAATTCAATCCTTACAAAAGCTACCCATTACCAAGACATCTCTTTGCAGAGAACTAATAAATTTATGAAAGAAAGTTTAAAAGAATTAGTTTTTTGTTTGGCGACACTTTCGACTCGACAAGTTAAAACGATGCTATTTATTAATCTAACCAAGAAGCTGGATGATATTGAAGCGAGATATTTAACCAACGAGTCGGTCTATGCGAGCCCAACAAGCTGTAAACCCGTCAGTTAAATTTTTTTTACGGCTGGTTTCTCGCCTGTGTAATGGTGTCCGCATAGTCTGAAAGGGTTGGCCAAACAAAACTAGATTCCCACTCAAACTGATTTAGAAACGTTTTGTTTTATACACGAATCAGTTTTTGAAAATTCATCCAGGAGCAGTCGTGTAGCAGATGCTACCACTTCGTCTTGCTTTACGGCATCTTTTTTATCTTTAGTAAAATAGATAGTGACTACTAGAGGAGCACAGCCAGGTGGCCAAATAATAGCAATATCATTGGTTGTTCCATAGGAAGCCCCTGTTCCGGTTTTATCACCCACCATCCAGTTTTTTGGTACACCAGCTCGAATCCGGGTTTCCCCAGTTGTATTATCTTTTAACCACTTTAATAACTGCTCACGTTGTGAACGTGCCAACGCATCACCAAGGGTTAATTTTGTCAAACTTTTTTCCATGGCAGCCGGCGTAGAGGAATCATAGAGATTACCTTCGCCCCCCGAAAAAGCTTCCTTAGGCCAATCATTATCCACTCTAAAATATTTATCACCGATGGACCTGGCATAAGCATTAATCGCTTGCAGTCCACCTAATTTTTTTACCAAAAGGTTCATCGCCGTATTATCACTCACGGTAATAGCAGCAGCGCATAATTCAGAAACAGTCATGCCATCAGCTACATGTTTCTCGGTAATAGGCGACCAGGCCGCTAAATCTTCTTTTTTATAGTGCATTTTGTGTTGCAACAACGTTGGATCGCTCATACTTTTTTTTAAAATGGCCGCAACCCCCACCACCTTGGAAGTACACCCCATGGGAAAGCGTTCCATAGCGCGATACTGAAGATGCTGGTTATTAGCAGTATTTACTGCCGATACGCCAATTTTTCCCCCTGCAGAGACTTCAAGTTCCGCAAGCTTTTCTTGAAGCGGCTTATCTTTGGTATATTGACTTGCAGCGAATACAGGTAAACAGATAAACATCCAGCAGATTGCCGCAAAAAGAAACGGTGAACATTTAGAGTAATGAAAATTCATAGTAACTCTGAGTTATAGATACTGCGCTCATAATAAAGCAAAAGTAAATTTATTTAAACGATATGGAATGACAAGGGTAGACGTGATGAAGCGACAGTGTAATAAGGATTCAAGTGGCCAAGAAGACCCAGTTGCCACAAATGCGTCAACCAGGCTTACTGACCTTTTTTTTTACAGATTAGGCGTCGTGGTAGATTGCTCGGTAGCTACTGGAATCGCTTCACGTTTTGGAAGTTTAAGATTGAAAAAGCCTGCATATTGCATGATGCGATGCAATACATCATAGTCCCCTTGTTGATTGAAGATTACCTGAGCTGGATGAGGATTTGATTGATCAGCGGCTTGCTCTGGATGGGTGACCCTCAAAAATTCCAAAGCAGGATGAAGTAACATTTCTCTCAATTCAGCATCGATTTCTTTTAATTCGATTATAGCTTTTGAATAATCTTGTTTTAATTGCAAAGGATCGAGTAAAGAACTCGTCTTGTGGTGCTGCTCATAAACTTTTGTATAGGCCTCTAGTTTTTTATTGAAATTAGTTTGGCGTTGTTCTAAACGATCAATTGCTGTATTTAATTTTCTTGCGAAGTTAAACAAAGGGTCAAAATTGTCTCTATCCAATGCTTCTTGAACTTTCTTAAGCGAAAAAACCACCCCAAACGTTGGAGTATAAGTTTGCACCCAACCATTTCCTTTTTCAAAATAAAGATTAGGAAAACTAGTATTCTTTGCTTTCTTCGCTAAATTAAGTAATTTATTTTTGTCTAACATGGCTATTTCCATACTATTGAAGTAAGGCTATGGTAACAGAATAGTGTTAAGTAAATATTAAATGTGCTTAATATTTACTCGATTTTCTCATTTGGAGTCCTTGACCCTTTACCTCTCGTTGTGAGGATTTGTTGCAACTGCAATTACTTTTTTACTTTGCTTCCTATCCTGCCAAGTTTGAATGAGTACATAAAAGGCAGGTACGAACACGACCGCCAAACAAGTGGAGGCCATCATCCCGCTGGCAACAGCAATACCAATGGAGCGTCGTGCATTAGCACCGGCCCCTGTGGCAAACACCAATGGCATTACCCCCATAATAAACGCAAAGGAAGTCATAAGAATCGGTCGAAATCGCGTTTTAGCACCTATTACTGCGGCTTCAATAGGAGATTTGTTGTGAAGTAATCGCTGCTCACGCGCCACTTCAACAATTAAAATGGCGTTTTTGGCTGCTAGCGCAATTAATAGTAACAAACCAATTTGGGTATACATATTATTGTCTAAACCTAAACTGGACAACGCCAATACGGTTCCAATTAACGTTAATGGCACACTAAGGATAACTGCTGCCGGTGTAAACCAGTTTTCATATTGGCCTGCCAAAATCATGTAAACCAACACCAAAGAAAGCGCAAAAATAAAATAGCTCAGATTCCCGGCTATTTTTTCCTGATAAGCCGTACTAGTCCATTCGAAAGATAAACCAGCAGGTAAAAGTTTACGAGCCAACTCCTCCATTGCCTGTATAGCTTGACCTGAACTAAAGCCAGGGGATGCTATCCCATTGATACTACTTGAAGGGTATAAATTATAAAGGGAAATAAGGGCAGGGCCGATGGCCTGGGTAATATTGGTTAGCGTTCCGAGAGGCACCATTTCCCCAGCCTGATTTTTAACGTAATAATTACGTACATCTTCAATGCTCATCCTAGAGGATGCGTCCGCTTGCACATACACCTGAAACACCTGTCCGAATTTAGTAAACAGGTTCACATAGGAAGATCCTAAATAAGTTTGCAAGGTATCAAATGCATCACCAACAGCAACCCCTAACGATTCAGCTTTTAATCGATTAAACGGCGCTAAAACCTGCGGTACTGCTGCACGAAACGAGGTCATAAGTTTTTGCAGGGCGGGCTGTAGTGTCCCGTACTTCACCAACTGGTCGGTGACCTTTTGCAATTTTAGGTAATCGAAAGAACCATCTTGCAATTCAACCTGCATTTGAAACCCACCGGATAATCCCAATCCCTGAATAGGGGGCGGAACCACTACCAACACTTTAGCATCCAGCGTCCTCGCTGCAATTTCATTAAATTTAGTATAAAGCGATCTCAAATCTTCACCCTTCCCCCTTACGCTCCAATCTTTAAACATGATGTACACCACACCGGCATTCGCCAGATTGGCATTGTTATCCAGTAAAGAAATCCCATCAATGGCAATCACATTTTCCACCCCGCCTACCTTGGAGGCTTCCTTGGTTAATTTATCAAGAACTGCCTCTGTTCGATCCAGGGTAGCACCGTCCGGCAACAAGACATTTAAAATGATATAGCCTTGATCTTCGATTGGGATAAATCCGGTTGGAATACGGGTAATTCCAAAAATGGCGACAGCAACCAAAATAATACCCACCAAACAAGTATAAGCACTGCGATTGACGAGACGATCTATAAATCGCACATACCCCGCTTCCAGTGGGTTGTAGAAGCGATCAAAAGTTCTAAAAACGATATTTTTTTGCCTGTTTGGATCGATGGGCCGAAGCCATAAAGCACATTGCGTAGGCTTCAACGTCATTGCGTTAATCGCACTAATGAATGCGGTTGCAGCAATCACCAAAGCAAACTGGGCATACATGGCTCCCGTTAGTCCAGGCATAAATCCTGCCGGCACAAATACAGCCATCAATACCAAGGTAATACCCACAATTGGGCCAAATAGTTCCCGCATGGTTTCAATAGACGCTTCCTTTGGCGCTATTCCACGTTCAATATGCTGGGTCACGCCCTCTACAATCACAATCGCATCGTCAACCACGATACCAATGGCTAATACCAAGGCAAACAAAGTAAGAAGGTTAATGGTATAGCCTAATAAAAACATGGCGAAGAAGGTGCCGATAATCGTTACGGGTACTGTGGTAGCGGGCACTAAAGTAGCGCGAAAATTTTGCAAAAAAACCACAATGACTAGTAATACTAAAATACCGGCTTCGAATAAGGTTTTATAAACTTCATCCACTGAAGCCTTCACGAAGATAGTCGTATCAAAAGGGACGGAATATTGCATGCCGGGAGGAAATTTCTTGGCCATCTTGGCTACTGTTTTACGCACTTCCTGAGCCACTTCCAATGCGTTAGCGCCAGGGAGCTGAAATATACCGATAGCAGCAGTAGGCTTGCCGTTGAGTTTTGCAAGCTGGCTATAACTTGAGGAACCAAGCTCCACACGCCCTACATCACGAATACGAATCACTTGAGCACTGCTGCTGGCATTAGCATCTTCATCCGACTGCGTTGCCACAGTTTTGACAATGATATCGGCAAACTCATCAGGATTGGCAAGCTGTCCCGGCACATTCACTGTAAATTGATAGGAGGGTTTGCCTGTCACGGGTGGAGCACCGATTTGCCCTGCGGAAACCTCCTTGTTTTGATGACTAATAGCGAGAAGTACATCTTTAGGGGTCAAAGAGTAAGCATACATTTTCTTAGGATCCAGCCAAACCCGCATGGCATAAGTTCCCGATCCAAAAATAATGACGTTCCCTACCCCTGGCAGCCTGGATAATTCATCCTGCATATTAATGGCTGCATAACTGTCAAGGAACAAGCCATCATATTCACCGTGCTCGGAGGTCAAGGTGATAAACTGCAGAATAGCGGTGGATTTTTGCTGGACCACAACCCCTTGCTGTTGTACAGACTCTGGTAATTGGGCCATCGCTGCCTGTACACGATTTTGTACCAACACCTGTGCATAATTCAGATCCGTACCAATAGCAAAGGTCACAATGAGATTATAATTACCACTGTTGGTGCTGGTGGATTGCATGTAAAGCATGTCTTCCACCCCATTAACCTGCTGTTCGATGGGAAGTGCTACCGTTTTTATCAATGTTTTTGCATCGGCACCAGGGTAATTGGTTGTTACTTGAATAGTAGGAGGCACAATCGCAGGATATTGGGAAACAGGTAAAATACCTATCGCAATGACGCCAAGAAACACTAACAAAAGCGCAATGACATTCGCAAGTACAGGCCGTTCGATAAAAAATTTAGAAATCATTATGCATTTCCTACTGAATTGCTTTGCACTTTGGGGTTTACCCGATTACCAGGGGTTGCATTCTGTAAACCATCAACGATCACCTTGTCGTCTTTCTCAAGTCCTTTAAGAATTGCCCGTTTGCCCTGCTCTAAACTGCCAAGCGCTACCCGCTTTGTCTCCACTTCATTATTTTTATCAACCGTATACAAATATGGGCCAATTTGATCATATTGAATGGCCGTATCAGGCACAGTGAGTTGTGGTTGTGGTTTACGAACTGGAATTCTTACCTGCACATAAAGCCCTGGTAATAAAACGTGATTTTCATTAGGTAAGATAGCTCGGAACTGCATAGTACCCGTCGAGGCATTAAGACCAGTATTTACGAAATCCAGTTTACCCCGATGCGGGAAATTGGTTTCATTTTGCATGCCCACAAAAACAGGGATTTTGTTAATATCGGAGGGTTTAAAGCCTCTGGCCTTTGCTGCTTCACGAAGTTTGATTAAATCCAGTTCATTTAAATTGAAATAAACATAGATTGGATTTATTTGTTCAAGCGTAGCCAGGTTTGTTGCCTTGCCATTTCCTACCAGATTACCTGGATCTACCAGATGACGACCAATACGACCATCAAAAGGAGCCCGCACATGGGTATAGCTGTAATTAATAGCGGCGACCTTGGCATTGGCAACATTTTTGGCGATTGCCGCCTTACTTTCTTCAGCCTGAGCCCGCCATTTTTCTACATTTTTTAAAGAAGTGGCATTTTCTTTATACATCTGCCGTTGGCGTTCATATTCGGCTTGATTATAAGCATGGGCGGATTTGGCTATTGCAACTTGGGCTTCAGCCTCTAAAAGTTTTTCCAGATAGGGTTGCGGCTCAATAATGAATAATTCCTGCCCTTCTTTAACAAAAGTACCATCAGTAAATTTGACGGCGTCGAGATAACCCTCAACGCGTGCCACCAAATCCACTGAATTATAGGCCACAGTATTGCCTGTTTGAGTAACATACTCTCCCATTTCCACTACTTCCGGTTTTTCAACAAAGACTACTGGCACCGGCAAAGTATCTGCTGTACTTCGCGTTTTATGATGGAAAATTAAATAAAGAAGCAGGACTATAACAAAACCAATCATTGCTATTTTTATTATTTTTCGATTTCTTTCTGAAGTCATACCATCACCAGTTTGGTAGATAAAGCTGTTTCAAACGCTGCTTTTTCGTAACTGGAGGTAAATGATTTTGTGGCTTAAGTAAATTACCCCAGTTCGTGCGCGCTGCCATTTCTTGTTTAATATGATTTGGAACAACATCGTTACAGCAACGGATTTGCCAACCCCCGCCTAATGCCCGGTAAAGTGCTACCAGTGCCAAAGCAACCTCCCCCTGCGCATTGGCTAATGAGGTTTGCACCCGTAATTGTTGCCTTTCAACATCTAATACGGTGGTATAGTTCGACTCACCTTCCTTGTAGCGTGTTAATGCCAGTTTTGTAGAAACAGTTGCAGATTGGTTGGCTTTACCAAGGTAATTTTCCGATTTCTTAGCTTCAATGTAGCGGGTAATATTATCTTGCACTTCCTGTTGCGCCTGCAGCACCAAATTAACATATTTTAATAAAGCTTGTTGAAAAGCGGCGTCCTGCATCCGCACAGCATTGGTAATCTGCCCGTAATTTAAGATAGGCCAAGTGACTGCAGGCCCGGCGGTAATTTGTCGATTTGACCAACGAAAAATATCGCTGATTGAATTACTACCAATGCTATTGGCCGCAAACACAAATGTACCTGCCAATGATAAAGCAGGGAACAGGTTCGCCTTCGTTGCACCAATTGCTTCCGATTGCGCAATAGCTTCCAACCTTGCTTGATAGATATCAGGCCTTTGAGCCAATGCTTCTCGAGGAATACCTACAGCAACTGTAGGGGGCGTCCTAGGAATTCCCTTGCTTTTGGTAAGGAAAGCATCAACTTGATTTGGCACTATGCCAAGCAGTACCGCTAATTTATCTTTTTGTTTTTGTAAGTTACTCACCAAAGTAGGTAGTGTAGCTTGGGTTTCTGCTAATTCTGTTTGTGCCTGTTCTACATCCAAGAGACTTGTTTGGCCTCCTTTATAACGAGATTTTGCTATCCGCAAACTCATTGCCTGCAACTGTATATTGGTTTTGGTAATTTGAATTAACCGTTCAAAAGTGCGAATACTGATGTAAGCACTAGCAATCTCTGAGGTTAGAATCACTAAAGCATTGTCATAGGCAGCAACTGATGCTAGAAAGGTGGCATCATCGGATTGAATTGCCCTGCGGTATTTGCCCCAAAAATCCAATTCCCAATTCGCTGTAACGCCCAGTGCTGCCGTTTCAAAACTGGAAGGTAGCAGGTTTTGTAATGAACTCCCCCCAATACGATTGTAAGTATAATTGCCAACTACTGCCTGCTGCTGCGGATAGAACTCACCGACTGATTGAGCAAGTTGGGCTCGGGCTTGTAAAATGCGAACACCTGCGCTCTGGACAGACAAATTATTATGGTAGCCTTGCTCAATTAAACAGGTTAAGGTAGGGTCATTAAACGCTTTCCACCAGTTTGCGTCTCTTGGCGGGGTTGTTTTTACCGAAGGGCTCTTCTGTAACCATTGACTGGCAACAGGTTTAATTGGCTCTTTATAATTTGGGCCAACCATGCAGGAAGCAAGAAACAAGCAGACTATTGCCGTAGAAATCTTTACCATGTGCGCTACTATTTCCCTATATTTATTCAGCCCTAATTAAGCGATAATCTCATCGGCAAACTGCTTAATCGGCAAGCCACGCTCTGGTTATATTATCTGTGATAGGGCAAATGAACAAGGGGAGGTAGACGTTTTAGGCTACAAAAGATAATAATACCAATTAATCGCCTGATTCTATTCTATACTTCAGAAGAAACACATTTTATAGAGAATAGTATGGCTAACAGAAAACCGTCTTCCTCCACGATCTCGAAAGGAAAGAAAAAAATTTCCTCCAAAAATTTAAAAAAAATTTCTGGAGGTAGAGATAAAAGTCACATTGATATACGGGATAAGCTTGGCACAGCTACAGCACCAAAAACTTAATATACTGTCTTTCGGTAATATAACTAATTACGGTATTTACTTCGCAGGTTGCCAAAGAGCTACATGAGCGCCAGTTGGATCGGTAATGATTGCCAAATGCCCCATTTCGCCTGCTTGAGTGACATCTCTTACTACTGTAGCACCATGGTCTTTAGCCTTTTGCAACGCTGTTTTGACATCGGAAACTAAAATATAAGCCATCCAATGGGGGGGAATTTCTTTTTGTTGTTCAGCAGGTATAGTCCATATTCCAGCTATATCCTTATCATGGGATTTGACAATCGTATAAGTCATGTCTTCCATTTCATGATCCATAAATTGCCACCCAAATACTTTGCCGTAAAAATCCTTGGCTTTTTTAACATCAGGTGTTGCTAATTCATTCCAACAAAACTCACCGACTGCTGGCATTGTCATATTTGTTCCTTAATTGATTTTGAGAATAATAGAGTAATTTAATTAAAAGTGTTTGACAACCAAAGCTCCAAAAGCTCACGCCCTCATCTTGAAAGCGCATAGTCGCATGAAGGATGTCCTCAGAAAACATAGCATTTTAATCAAGTATAAAATCTAGCTGTTTTATTATTTTTTGCTGCGTTTCTAGGATATGATTTTCATCGTGGTATTTTGTTCGCGGCCAAAAAAAACCTTTTAAGCCATCCCCTTTATTCCGCGGCACAATGTGGGCATGTAGATGTGGTATACTTTGGCTGACTTTATTATTCATTGCAATAAAACTTCCCCTTGCCCCCATTGCCTGCTCAACTGCCTTACCCATTAATTGAATTAAACCGCAAAACCTGGCAGTTAACTGTGCAGGCAAGTCATACAACGTTTGAAAATGTTCTTTAGGAGATAATAAAGTATGGCCAGGAAATAAGGGACGAAAGTCAAGGAATGCAATAAACTGTTCGTCTTCAAAAACGATATAGGCTTTTTCCTGCTTTTTGACTATCAAATCGATAATACATCTTTCTGTACTTGATTCTTCCGTGTTCATTGTACTTCCTCTACTTAATTCGAAATTTATTAGTCATGTAGCGCCCGACTAATTGAGCCATGATGATAGTGAGATAAGCCTGCCCTACCAATGCCTCCATCCAGGAAAAAGTTTGAGAGAGAGGTGTTTTAGGCACCATGTCACCGTACCCTACGGTGGTTAATGTGACAAAAGAAAAATAAATCAAATCCGTGTCATAACTCGTACTTAAACCTGCAAAAGCGTTGTAATCTATTAGACTAATGCACAAATAAAGGTAAGCATAGGCTAATCCTATAAACATATAAGCTGAGATTGAGCCAAATAGCGTCGTTACATCAATCATTTTATCAGCAAATGTATAGCGCAAGCATACAGCCGTCATTAACGCAAAATAAAGCATCGTAAAAAATGCCTTGGTTACTCCGATTAAGGGATAATCAAATAAAAAGCTGAGCAGAAGAAAGAGCGCTTCGAATATGGCAAGCACGATTAAAACCTGCAAAAGACGTCGCGAGCGATCACCAATGACTATCAAGCTGTAAATAATAAGCAGCGATAAAATGACATCACCAAGGCGCCATAAACCAAACTGCGCATCCAGTGCTTTGGTAAAACAAAATAGTATCAACACAAAAAAGAGAAACAGGAAACGCAATCGTTCAATTAATTTTAAAAAAGCTTTCATTCATTGCTCATAAATCATCTCTATATTTGCAATATAACGTTAAAGGCTTAAAGATCAAAACATCCCTTTTTACCACCTTCGCAGGGCAAAATTTTTATGTCGTCGTTGCGAACAACATGAAGCAATCCAGATTGCAAATTTGTCCTGTGCAGAGATTTATTATTTATTCTTTATTTTTTAACCTAGCTTTTGATTTCTTATTAACCATTTAGGCCGTTTTTAGTCTATACCTATAGAACCAGATATTAAAAAGATCAGGGAAGGATCTTATGTATCGGCTAAATCATCCAAACAGAGTTACAGTGTATGCAAATCCCGCTCGAGACCTCATGGTAATACAAGGAAACTCAGGAGTTGTTTACCCTTTTTACAAATCATCTGGGCATAACAGTAACAGTGATCAAACCTGGTCACCCTGGATGGGCTATTTTGAACATCATCCTTTACAAAAAAGTGACCCATCCTACAACAATCAAATTTACATGGTAAAACCATCCCCTTCTACAGTTTCTGAAGAAGCACAAGAAATCATTAAAAAATACCTGGGTGGTAATGCAGGTAATTTTATTCAAAGAATGGGTAATGATGAAGCGTTGGCTCTTTCTTGCTCCCTAGGTGGAGGGGATTGGGACAAATATCCCCTACTTCGGGCAGAAATTATGGCTGCAGAATCAACAAAAAAATTTATGAAACCTCTTGAAATAACAGACGTCACTCGAGTGGATTTCCCCCCTATACCCTCTTCAAAAGACCCCATTCCTTTTGTAGGTATAAAATGTTCAGGAGATGTCGCTCCCAGTCAAGCAGTTCTTGCAACCTCCATGGAAACAATCACAGCAAACGTCGCATCGGGATACGTTACTACATTCTCAGTACAGGATAAGAAGCAATTTCCAACAACAACCCAGGTGAATAACCTCATGGCATTAAAAGCAGAGCGAGTCGTTTCTGCATCAGCTGTTATAGATGATCCTCTTCCAAAAACTAAAGTTAGTGCAAAACAGTCACCGAGTTCTTCCCCTTCTATAAAACAGGAAGCCATGCTTGAACACGGACGCAGAATAAGAGAACGCTATTTAAGTAAATTGGGAATTGTTAAAGATAAATATAAATCAGCAGAAGAAACCTATAAAAAATCAAATGCAGGTGTAGATTCTGAAGCAGGAGCAGAAGCAGGAAGCCAGGGAAAATCGTTTCATTAAATAATAAGCTGAGACTAACTCATATCAGAAATATTTATTTTGCTAATCCACGACGAAAAGAAGTACTTTTAATCGTTAAGCTATTTTCATCTTGAGTTGCTTTAATATTTCGTGTCGTAAAAAATGCCGAAAAACAGGATGAAGGCTCTGAAGTGGCGATCTGTTTTTGTTTCGCTTCAAGCAGTTTGTTAAACTCAAGCTGAGTACTTGTCCCACCTAATAAACCACGAATAAGTCGTACTATCCAAAGTGAGCTTCGCAACTGACGAATAAATTGCAATTCTGGACGCGGCTGCTTACCATTCCCACCATTTAAAGCCTGTTTTAATTGGCATAGTACAGAACCTAATTCTATATCTTCAGCCTGATTTTTTAGAAAAAACCTTAAGCAATAAATCGAAATTTCCTTTTTCATTTTTAAGCTGAAACGATAGTCTTCACCCACATCACGTAAAACCTCAATAAAACCTTCAGCATTCGTTGTCTTTTTCACTCGATCAAAATAGGTGGATTGTAAATGATAGGAGGTTATTTTTAATTGCCTATTGTCATTGCAAAATTTTTTATAAAGACTGGTTTTATCGACTCCTTCATTCAATAAATGCTTCATGGTAAAAAATGGATTGACCCTGGGATCTTCAATCGCCACATCCGGATTTGTACTTAAATGAGTTTGGACTTTTGTTACCGCTACATCTAAGGGTTTTTCCCCTTCTTCATTAGCCTGGTTGGCAAACTCTTTAAAATGACTCCACGTTTCATGGTATCGATAGTCCCCTAGTCGAATAGCAACATGTAAAGGCGTGTCGCCCTTTTTAAATCCATCCGCCGACAAACATAGTCCTTTGTATAATTCTAATTGGCGATTTAGTAAGGTATGGTTATCAGCGTTACTCAACTTAGGGTGATCCGTGAAAATCTCTTCACTTAATTTCTCATGATTGACTGTGGCAACGTATTGCCGAAATTCTGGAATTGAAAAAAGAACTGCTTTAAGTTGGGAAAGGCGAGCGATTGTGGCCTGACTAATTAAGGCGAGTTGCGCTCGTTCATAAGAGTCAGACCTGTTTAAGGAACGTTCCAGGTAACTTTCAATCATTACTGACTGAATCAGTATATGTTGATACCACTCTCTCCATTTTGCCTGTTGAAATTCAGGGTTTTTACCTAATTGAATAAATGCCTCTGTTTCAGCAGAATTATAAACTTTAAGATCATTGTAGCCGACAAAATACCGCAAACAGGTAGGCCAATAATGATTTTTAGAATCCATCAGTTTGGGAAATCCTAATAAATCCCTGACAGTAATTTTAAAAGCATCTTCGCCATGCCCCCAATGTTCGATGCGGGACTCATAACGAGACATTAAACTATTCGAGAGCAGTAAATCATTATCAATTTTAAAAAAGACGACTCGCAGTTTTTTTTCTCGTTCAACAATATAAAATCCCAAATTCCCTTTATGTAAATCATCTTCTTCCAAGGTATATGCGCTGCACAAAATGCTGGCCAGCGATTCCATATCCAAAATAATCTTTCCATCAAGGAAAGCTTGGTATAAATCCGCAAAAAAACCTTTGTAAAATTCATTAAGAAAATAGATGGGAATATCTTCAGCCTTTTCTCTTTTTTTTGATTTGATCCTGTAGCCTGTTGCTGTCTTTTTAAGCGAGCCAAAATTAGGAGCTAAGGTTTCACGGCGAGCAGCAGTGTAACAAAAATGTTCCACTGCCAAACCAATAATGTTGCCTTCTTCATTTCTTACTACCTTTTGTTTCGGTGTCAGATTGGGCTTTAAAAAGAGACTGATTAAACGGGTGAGGGAAGCTTCATACAAAGACAGAAGAGATTGGTCACGCTTATTTAACTTAAAAACAATTTTTTTAGACTGCTGAAGTAATGCTTCTTTATAAACAATATGGCCTGAGTGGCTTGCTGGGCCAGTAGTTATTTCTGTTTCTTTATAAAAATTAGGCATATCTTTAAAATAAGGGACTACTGTTCATTATATTATCAAATTGAACATAATGTTTAAATAAGAAAATTAGGTAATTTATAAAGCAAAAAGAATGAAAAATAAGCTAATATTATAATAGAATTATCCGCTTTAGGCGCAAGTTTCAAATCCGCCAGGTTTTGGAGGCCACTGTTATGAATCATGAAGATACGGCCCTTAGCATTTCAAATCCAAGATTACTTGCCGGAGTTTATTTTGCCTTGCTAGCAGTTATAGCGACTTGTCTTGTCGATGGCTTTCTTTACTTGATGGGAGCAAAACAATTTCTACCCTTGTTTAAAGCAACTCTTTTAGCTGTAGTTGTTGCTGGCTGTTTTGGAGCGATTTTCGGCAAACATATTATCTACAGTAAAAAACCCTACCGGCGTAAAGCCTTTGCCTATGGATTTTTAATGGTTCTTGTAGCACTTCCTTTTTACGTCTTGGGGTTTCTTTATTTGTCTGAAGGGTATACGCGCTGGATCCATACAGACACATTATCCCAACAACTGCTAAACTACTTTTTCATGCTTTTCTATAGTTTTATAATTGCTGGTCTGTGGTTAGCAATTGCGGCTGGATTTGCTGCCATGTATTTGCGTGGCCATCTGGTTTACGACATACTACACTCGAAATATTTAAGGCGAAAGAGACTTTAATTTTTTATACTTTGCTAACTGAATAAATTCCTAAGTGAAAAAGACATTATGACTCTAAAAAAAAGCGATATGTCCTTAAATCCTCGATTTACCGGGGCAATATTTTTTGCAATTTATAGCCTATTAATACTATTGTTTACCAAATACACCCTTCTTCCTTTGAAAGACAGTGCTCTTTTTCCCCTGTGGACATCGCTTATTTTGACGTTGATAATTGGAATTTTAACTGGCAATTTATTTGGTAAAGCGCTGGCTAAAAAACGCAGCTGGTTCTCTGTTTTTCTGATAGGTATCATAGCGTCCTGCTTTATTCTGCTTTGTTTTAGTCTGGCCATATTGACGCACTTTTATTATACAGATTCTCCCATACTTGAGCGTCTTCAATACTGGCAAGATCATGTCGTTTTTTACGGCGTTATTCTAGCGACTTTGTTTTTAACCGTGGGTGTATGGTTTATACCTTTAACAGCACTCGTTGCACTTTATTTTAACAAACGTTTTTGGCCAGGTCTTATAACCATCGGTGAACAACAAAAGACCTTAAAAAAAGAGAATGATAACGCCGATGAATAAAAAAAAGCTTCTGACATTAATGAAAGAAGGCACTTGTATTGTTACTCCCAACAATCGTCTGAGTAGTGAGTTATTGCAGGATTTTGCCAAGGCATTTCCCAATCAAATTCATCAAAAACCTCGCTGCCTTCCTTATAATGCTTTCCTGCTCAATGCTTTTCAACAATTCGTTCATCTGCAACCTTATAGTTCTCATCCCTTTTTGTTAACCGCACAACAAACGACTCATTTATGGCATCAAATTTTGGCGGCTACAGAAATAACAGTGAGTCGGGGTTTATTAAATGCAGTGGAAGAAGCATGGAAAAGGTGTAATTTGTGGCTGCTTGATTTTCACCACCCAGCTTTCGACACCACTCATCAAACACGCCAATTTAAACAATGGGCTCAGCAATTTATAAATGCGTTGCAGCGCCTGCATGCAATCACCGAGTCTCAACTTGCAATTTATTTAAGTTCTCAAAAAAACAGTTTCACTGCACATCCAGTCGTTTGGGCTTGTTTTGATGACTTTACACCACAACAAAAGCATCTACAACGGTACTTGACGGTCCAAAATTGTCCGCAAAGCTTTTTTGATTTAGACGAAATTCCTTCAAGCATTTTTCAATATGCTGCCCAAAATGAAGATGATGAACAGGGGCAGCTTTTTTACTGGATAAAAGAGCGGCTTGCCAAGGGCGAGAACCGTATTGGTGTTGTGGTCCCTGATTTAGAAACAAAATTCTCCTTTTTGCAGCGAAAACTACAAACATGCATCCCTCAAGATCAATTTAATATTTCGTTAGGCAAGCCATTGGCAAATTATCCTTTGGTGGCCCATGCATTATCCTGGCTTGATTTAGACGGTAAAACGCTAAGCCTCCATCAAGCCCGTTTACTGTTGAGCTCTCCTTATCTTGCCTATTCACAGAGTGAATTGCTTGCTCGCGCAGAGGTAATGGAGCATAGCGCCTGTTTACGGGAGTTAACGTTTTCATTAGCAACCTTTATTCGTGAACTAACAACCAAAGCGCCAAAGCTTGCAAAGGTGCTGCAAGATATTACCGGCTATCCCGAACAAGCAACGGTTCAAACCTGGATTGCACTATTTCAGCAACGACTTGAAAAATTAGGTTTTCCTGGAGAAATCACACTTAATTCAGCTAACTATCAATGCTATCAGCGCTTGCTATTACTATTTGATGAGTACAAACAATTGGCATTAATCACTCCAGACATGACAAAACGGGAAGCCTTAGCAGCCTTTAAACAACTAGCCGAATCGATTATTTTTCAACCGCAAAAACTAGCGGCGCCAGTACAGATTTTAGGTTTGTTAGAAGCTTCGGGGTGCACTTTTGATAGTCTTTGGGTTACAGGTTTAACGGATCAATGTTTGCCGCAATCAGTACAATTTTCAGCCTTTATACCCATTTCATTGCAACGCGAACACTTAATGCCGCATGCTGATCCGACACGCGAACTCTGTCTGGCCGAAAAAACAGTTACTCGCTTAAAAAAAGCAAGTCTTTCCTGCGTGTTTAGCTATCCTCGATTAGTCGATGATAAACCTACTCTGGCCAGCCCATTAATTGACAACCTACCCCCCTACGAGGCAGCTATTTTGTCAGAAATTTCGTTAGAGTCGCCGTTAGAATCCTTTCATGAGGCCTATTCCTTGCCCCTTGTTTCACTGGAAAAAGTGGTTGGTGGCACAACTATTTTGGCAAATCAAGCTAAGTGTCCTTTTCGTGCTTTTGCTGCACATCGTTTGCATGTAAAAGGTGAACGAGAGGTTTCTGACGGACCTGATGCCAGGGAGCGTGGACAAATTATTCATAAAGTACTCGAACTGCTTTGGCAGAGGATTAAAAGCCAACGAAATCTTTTACAGCTTTCACAGGAAGCGTTAAACAACCACATTGACTCTGCAATCAATACGGCGCTAAAACCTGTTATTCAGCAACGAAGTTTTTCTTTTCCCCCCCTCATCCAGGAAGTGGAAGTAGAACGGCTCCTCCAGTTAGTACAAGCCAGCTTGCATTGGGATCGGCAGCGTCCCCCCTTCCATGTAGAAGCCATTGAACAGAATTTTACTATCAGCTTGGCCGACATGGAATTTAGAATTCGTATTGATAGATTAGACAAGATGGAAAATGGACAAAAATGGGTTATCGACTATAAAACCAGTTTGCCTCAAAGTCTGCCATGGAATGAAGAACGTCCGAAGGAACCTCAATTATTAATTTATGCATTATTGGATGAGAGTATTAATACCCTGTTGTTCACACAGTTGAAAGCAGGTACGTTAACGCCTAAGGGACTTAGTGAAGAAAATCTGGCTATTGCAGGCATAGGTTCCTTAAAAAAAGGACAAACCTGGACAGCGCTTCGTGAGCATTGGCATACCCAGTTAAACGAATTGGCACATGAGTTTATGCAGGGACATTGTCCACCACGCCCCAGCAGCCCAGCCATTTGCCAACAATGTGATTATCAAAATTTATGCCGTTTTAAACTGACTTAATTTCTCGGGTTCAGTAGGTGAAAATCTGATTTATTGGAAAAGAGATGCAACATTTAATTATTGGTTATGGTTACTCTGGCTATCATCTGGCGCAGTATCTGTTAAAAAGAAAGGAATCTGTCACTGCCATTTCACGTCATTTGGACAGCGCTTATAGATTAGAGGGATTAAATCATATTGTCCACGACATAGAAGAGCCATTGCAGTGGAAAGCAAAAGAAACAATTATCTATTACCTCATTCCTCCCGGTGGAAGCAATGATCAAGACTTCGGGTTAAAACAATTTTTAAACCACAGTCAGTTAAGTGCTTCTTGCGTTATTTATTTTGGCTCCAGCGGAGTCTATGGTAATCATGCAGGCGCCTGGGTTGATGAATCTTCTTCTTGCCATGTTCAGAATGCTCGTCAACAACGTCGATTGGATGCTGAAGCGCAATGGCAAACCTATTGCCAACACAATCATATTCCCTTGGTTATATTACGTATTGCCGGTATTTATGGTGTTAATCGTTTACCATTAGAAGCTGCAATGGAGGGTACACCCGTTATTAATCCTGAACAGGCACCTTATACAAACCACATTTACATTGATGATTTGGTGAAAATAAGCCATGCGCTTGTTCAAACAAAATCTGCTTTTTCTCTTTATAATATTGCTGACGGACAACCCACACCGATTGGGACTTTACAACAAATGATTGCACAAACTCTAGGATTAGGTCCTGCTGGTTATGAATCATTTGAGCAAGCGTGGGAAAGAGCAAGCCCGATGAAAAAAGAATTTCTCAGTGCGTCCAAACGTTTATCTATTCAGGCATTAAAAACAAGGCTAAAATCAACCCTTCATTTAACGCCGCTGGCAGAAGCTGTCACGTTAAGTCTTAAGTCTCAAGGATGACTCACATGAATATTTTAATTGCAGGAGCTTCAGGATTCATTGGTAGTGAATTGGTCAAAGCCTTACTCCCCAATCATGAAATTACTGTTTTGGGCCGTTCCCAAGAAAAATTAAAACAGCATTTTTGTGGAAATGTAACGCAAATAACCTGGGAAATGCTTCCGAGACTAGAGGCAACAAATTACGATGTTATTATTAACTTAAGTGGACATAATATTGCTGCATCTCGCTGGAATGACAAGGTAAAAAAGTTATTAATTAGCTCACGGGTGGACACTACCACAGCATTGATAAATTGGGCAATTACGCATCAAGCTAAACCCCATTTTTATTGTGCGAATGCGGTAGGTATTTATGGTCTGCAGCCCAATGGCGACCCACAAGAGCTGGATGAAAATACCCCTATAGATCTCTCTCAACCGAACGATTTTCTTAGTGAAATTGGTATAAAATGGCAACAAGCCCTAGAGCCAGCATACGAGTATGGAATGAAAGTTACCGTGACGCGCTTTGGGGTTGTATTGAAAAAAGGCGAGGGTATGTTAAAGCAATTGACACCAAGCTTCAACTTAGGTTTAGGAAGTGTTATGGGGGATGGTAAACAAATCATTTCCTGGGTACATATCCAGGATGTCATCGACGCTTTTTTATTTTTACTAAAGGACACTAATCTAACAGGACCATTTAATCTTACCTCCCCCCACCCCGTCAGCCAGGCTGAGTTTGCAAAAACTTTGGCAAAAATCATGCATCGTCCCTTATGGCTTAAACTGCCAGCTTTTGTTATTCGCACTCTATTTGGAGAAATGGGTGAAACGCTACTTTTGCAGGGTCAGCGAGTAGTGCCCAGACGATTACCAGAGGCAGGTTATAAATTTCGTTTTCCTGAACTTCAGTTGGCTTTGGAGAAAGAGTTTAAAAATAAAGGCACGAAAGCCTAGGTGCTTTCATGCCTTTATTTTAATTAGCTGTTAAGAAACTTACTAATTTCTTCATCTTCTTCCTGGTCGAATAAAGCAGCTGACGCCCTTGAATGAGTGAATAAGCTTCCTAAAGAATGCTCTTTATCGAAGGTTTCCATCATTTCCTCCCACTCGTTTCTCATTTCATCAGCACTGTCAGTTTCTTGTATAGCCTCTTGAGGAGTAATGGTATCAAGCACGGCTAGTGTATATTCTATTTCAGAAAGCACCATTGGATTTTTTATATGGGTTTTAAACTTATTTAAGTCGGAAATAACAACTTCCTTTGTTTGGTTAAAATAGCTGCCAACGCGCTCTTTATCGGTAAAAAAAGGAAACTGACGAGACAGATTTCGTAGGATTGATACTACTCCATCACAATAGTGGTGGACAGCATTGGCTTGATCAATCGTATTATCAATGGTAAAGAAACCTGGTTGCTTATAGGAATTTTTAATTTGTTTATAAGATAAGACTATCTGATTATTCCAAAATTCATTGTAACGGTTTTCAAATTGCCCTTTAAATTTCATAAAACACCTATTCTCTATCAGTCTAAACGTGGCAGTGGAAATATTTTATACAGTTATTATTAAGAGAATATTAATTTTTAAATTTCAATTTTCTAAACGCGATTAACTCTAGTATCGAGCCACTACAAGCGCGCCCATCTTTTGGGATCAATCATTGAATGAAACTTGCGATGGAGCTTAATGCCGCATTCAGTATGAGGTGTCCGGGAATGTAATGTGGGAAGTGATTTTTATAAAGTCGTTGCGAACGAAGTGAAGCAATCCAGAACAGATGTATATTCAAAATCGTACTGGATTGCTTCGCTGGCGCTCGCAATGACGCCTAACCAGATGAAGTAGTCAAGAATTTATTATGCTCTCGAGAAATCAAATGCTAAGACATCGGCTAATTTCCTTTGCGAAAGGGACAAAGCGATTAATCTATCCACACCAAGGGCAACACCACTACAAGGTGGTAAACCATGATCTAATGCTTGTAATAAATATTCATCCGGCTCCGGAAGCAGAAGTCCTTTTTGTTGTCGCATCGCCAAATCATGATTGAAACGCTCAGCCTGGGCTTTTATATCGGTTAGCTCATGAAAGCCATTGGCGAGTTCAACACCTTTAAAATAGACTTCGAAACGCTCAGCAGCTCCTTGATGCACTCTGGCCAAGGCAGCCTGGGATGGTGGAAAATTGTAAAGAGCGACTGGTACAGTCTCTTCGGCAAATGCGGGTTCAACAATATGACTCATGATTAAAAATAAATATTGATCAGGATCTAGTTCATTAGGGGCTAGAACATTATCAAGTTCATGTTGTTTTAAAAATGTTTGCAACTCGGGAATAGTGACAGTGAATGGATCAAACCTACAGATTTCAAGAAACGCTTGCCGATAAGTCTTTCTTATCATCGATTTACATTGCAAAACAAGTTGGAGCAAGGCATCTACTTCATCCATTAGCTGATGATGATTTATATTTACCTGATACCATTCCAACATAGTAAATTCAGGATTATGCCATCGGCCTAATTCATCATCACGAAAAACACGGGCCAGTTGAAAAATTGGACCACTGCCCGCAGCTAACAGGCGTTTCATGTGATATTCAGGCGAAGTTTGTAAATTATACGATCCTCCCCTGAATGTCGCTTTAATATTAGAAAGATAGACATCAGTAATGCCAAAACGGGCCATGACAGGAGTTTCAACCTCAAGGTAGCCCCGCTGCTGAAAAAAGGAGCGTATTTGTGATAGACATTGCGCACGCTGCTGTAAAATCTCTAAAGGGGCAGAAGGTCGCCAAAGCGTTTCGTTCATGACTAGTAAAAAATCCCCAGCTCCAAACGTGCTGCTTCTGTCATACGGTCTTGAGTCCATGGAGGATCCCAAACCAACTCCACAGTACAATCATTAACACCTTCTACCTGATTCACTGTTTGCTCAACAGTTCCCGGAAAAGTTTGTGCCACAGGGCAGCCTGGAGTAGTCAACGTCATCTGAACATGAACATGCTGCTCTTCATTGATAGCGATGTCATAAATTAATCCCAAATCGTAAATGTTAACGGGTATTTCGGGATCAAAAACCGTTTTTAAAGCTGCAACCACTGCTTCTTTCAATGCTTCATTATCCTGCTTTTTTCTAAATCCAAACATTGCCTCACTCCGTGCTCACTGTTTCCTTGCTTTTATTGAGTGCAGCCTCCAAGGTATGCCAAGCTAAAGTGGCACATTTTACCCGGGCAGGATAGGCTTTAACGCCCGCGAGAACTGTTAATTTATCCAATGATACAGTTTGCTCTTCATCAGAGGTAATCATTGAATGAAAGCGATGGAACAGTTCATGTGCTTCAGCTATGGTTTTCCCCACCAAGGCTTCAGTCATCAAGGAAGCAGAGGCTTGGGAAATCGCACAACCCGAACCTACAAAACTAACGTCGGTTATCTTACCGCCATCGAGTTTTAAATAAACCGTTAGCTTGTCGCCACATAATGGATTAAACCCTTGTGCCTGGGTGTTCGCATCGGCCATCGCATAATGATGACGAGGATTGCGATTATGATCGATAATAATTTCCTGATAAAGTTCCCGCAGTTCCATCGTCATGCAAACACCTCTTTTACTTTATGCAGCGCTTGTACGCAGCGATCAATCTCTTCTTTCGTATTATAGAACGATAAAGAAATACGGCTTGTCGCAGCAACGCCTAAGAAATCCATTAGCGGCATCGTACAATGATGGCCACTGCGGGTGGCAATACCTAAAGAATCCAAAATGGTTCCGATATCATGCGCATGAATCTTGCCATGGACAAAAGAAATGATAGGTACTTTCTTTTTCGCAGTCCCTACAATGTTAAACCCTTTGACTGACTGCACTGCAAGCGTTGCATAATCTAATAAATGTGCTTCATAAGCAGCTATCGCTTCCATATCCAAAGACCATAAATAATCAATTGCGGCGCCCAAACCTATAGCACCGGCAATATTTGGCGTCCCTGCTTCAAATTTATGAGGAAGCTGTGCATAATCGGTGGCTTCAAAAGTCACATAGTTGATCATTTCACCCCCACCTTGATAAGGTGCCATGTCATCCAGTAATTTTTCCCTGCCCCATAGCACACCAATCCCTGTGGGACCATACATTTTATGACCTGAAAAGGCATAAAAATCGCAATCCAGGGCCTGCACATCAACTGGTAAATGGGCGGTTGCTTGAGCACCATCCAGTAACACGAGGGCCCCATAAGCATGAGCCATCTCAATCATCTTTTTAACGGGATTAATCGTTCCCAATGCATTAGAAACATAATTAATCGCCACAAACTTGGTATTCTCGCTTAATTTTTTTTCAAACTCATCTAACAACACATCACCATCGAAAGAAATGGGCGCCACTTGTAAACGCGCTCCTGTTTTCTTACATACCATTTGCCAAGGCACAATATTGGAATGATGTTCCAGGTGAGTAATTAAAATTTCTTCGCCAGGCAATATACGTGGCGCCACAAAACTTTGTGCCACCAAATTAATCCCTTCGGTGGTACCACGAACAAAGATACATTCACGCGCCGATTTTGCATTAATAAATCGCTGAACTTTATTGCGAACCGCTTCAAACTGGTGGGTAGCGCGAACACTTAAAGCATGAACGCCACGATGCACATTGGCATTATCATGCGCATAATAATGAGAGATAGCATCAATGACCGCTTGTGGCTTTTGTGTTGTTGCTGCATTATCCAAATATGTTAGTGGATAGTCATTTACTGTTTGTTTAAGCACTGGAAAATCATTGCGTATCGCAGGGATATCCAATGTATCAATCAATGCTGCTGCACTACTCATAGCTATCACCTTAACTGCTGGGTTAACAAAGTTCCCATCCATTCAGCAAGTGGCCGATGAGAAACCAAACGTAAATTATCGGCGGCAAAGGCTTGAATTAGATAATGGCTTGCTTCCTGTTTACTAATTCCCCGTGTTGCCAAATAAAACAATGCCTCTTCATCCAGTTGTCCCACCGTTGCACCGTGAGTACAAACCACATCATCAGCAAAAATTTCTAACTGTGGCTTGGTATCAATCTCTGCTTGTGCCGATAACAGCAGATTTTTATTTTGCTGCCTGGCGTCTGTGTGTTGAGCATCTTTGGCCACAACAACTTTGCCATTAAATACTGCGCGGGAACGGCCGGTTAAGATACCTTTATAATCTTGCTCACTCCGGCAATTTGGCACTAAATGATAAACCGCAGTGTGGTGATCAATATGCTGCCCATCAGTGGGGGCATAAATACCGTTCATTAAACATGTTGCGCCTTCTTTATTTAAATAGAGCTTAAGATCACTGCGAACCAATTTGCCACCGAGGCTTAGTGAATGGCTATCAAACTGGCTATTCTCTTCCTGTTGCACTGAAATTTGCCCAATGTGATAAGCAGCCTTACTCTCGCGCTGAATTTTGTAATGGGTTAATTTAGCATATTTACCCGTCCATACCTCTGTAATTGTATTGGTGAAATAACTGGATTGCTCAGCACCACGATAATCCTCAATCACAGTAGCCTCGGCACCCTCTTCTAAAACTATCAAATGGCGAGTATGCACAGCCTGTTCCCTGTCTTGCCAATGGGAAAGAACGATAGGTTCTTCAAGAACCAGCCCTGCAGGGACATAAATCACAATGCCGATATTTAAAAATGCTGTATTTAGGGCATGAAAACCGTGCTCATGCTTCACTAGCTTGTCCAAATAAGGTTTTACTTTATTCTCATATTGCATTAATCCCTGAAACAAAGGTTGTAGGATTACTGTTGAGGGTAATTGTTTGGCAAGCGCTTCAATGCCTATAATCCGACCATTTTGAATATTAACTTGATGCTTGACAGGAATGTCTGATTCTTTCGCTTCCTCAGTTTTATCAGATTGCGGTCTATTGAACTGTTGCTTAAGCAGCGCATCGACCATCGTGTATTTCCACTCTTCATCATGACGGGTAGGAAAACCATAGTAAGACAATTCGCGCAAGCCTTTTTCTTGCAATTCAGCTAGCCAAGGAATAGAGGACAATCCTTCTTTAGCCTGCTTTTGATAAAAATCAAGAACCTCGCTCATGCCTGTTCCATCTCCTCAAGCCAACTATAGCCTCTTTCTTCCAATTCTAGGGCTAAAGACTTATCGCCTGATCGTACAATGCGACCGTTTGCTAAAACGTGGATAAAATCAGGTTCAATATAATTTAAAAGACGTTGATAATGGGTTACCAAAATAATCGCTCGCTCAGGGGAACGCATGGCATTAACCCCTTGAGAAATAATGCGCAGGGCATCAATATCTAGACCAGAATCCGTTTCATCTAAAATTGCAAGCTTTGGTTCCAGCGCTAACATCTGTAAAATTTCATTGCGCTTTTTTTCGCCACCAGAAAAACCTTCATTAATACTGCGATACAAAAAGCTCTCATCCATGTCCAATAGTTGGCATTTTTCGCGAATAAAACTTAAAAACTCAATTGCATCCAGGGTTTTCTTACCTTGTGTCTTGCGTACTGCATTGACAGAGGCTTTCAGAAAATTAATATTTGTCACCCCAGGAATTTCTACAGGGTATTGAAAAGACATAAAAATTCCCGCTTGTGCCCGTTCTTCAGGCGCCAAGGGTAATAAATTTTCCCCGAGATAATTGATTGTCCCACTGGTTACCTCATAGGCTGGATGACCGGCAAGCACTTTAGATAGTGTGCTTTTACCAGAACCATTAGGCCCCATGATGGCATGAACCTCACCCGGTTTCACATTAAGATTAATGCCTTTTAAGATAGGCTGCGCATTAATTGCGACATTTAATTGCTCAATTGTTAACATATTAACCTACTGCCCCTTCCAAACTAATACCTAGTAACTTGGTAGCTTCCACCGCAAATTCCATAGGTAGTTCTTTTAAAACTTGTTTACAAAAACCATTGACAATCATCGATACCGCATCTTCCATGCCTATACCACGTTGTTGACAATAAAATAGTTGTTCTTCGCTGATTTTTGAGGTAGTTGCTTCATGCTCCACCTGTGCTGTTGGATTTTTTACCTCTATATAGGGAAAGGTGTGTGCTGAACATTCACTTCCCATCAGCATTGAATCGCATTGCGTGTAATTGCGCGCATTAGTCGCTGTTGGTGCAATACGTACTAATCCGCGATAAGCGTTGTGCGCCCGACCGGCGCTTATTCCTTTGGAGATAATCGTTGAGCGGGTATTTTTACCCAAGTGAATCATTTTTGTGCCCGTGTCAGCTTGTTGCAAATTATTGGTTAAGGCCACGGAATAAAATTCCCCCACCGACTCATCCCCTTGTAAAATAACACTAGGGTATTTCCAGGTAATGGCTGAACCTGTTTCTATCTGGGTCCAGGAAATTTTAGAGCGTTTGCCGCGGCATGCGCCCCGTTTGGTGACGAAATTATAAATACCACCTTTACCTTCTTTATCACCAGGATACCAATTCTGTACTGTTGAATATTTAATTTGTGCACCATCCAGAGCCACTAATTCAACAACGGCGGCATGCAACTGATTTTCATCGCGCATTGGCGCGGTACAACCTTCAAGGTAGGAAACATAGCTATCGCTATCCGCAACAATAAGAGTTCGTTCGAATTGACCTGTAGAGGCTGCATTAATACGAAAATAGGTGGATAACTCCATCGGGCAACGAACACCTTTCGGTATATAAACGAAAGAGCCATCACTAAATACTGCTGAATTAAGTGCTGCATAAAAATTATCGCGATAAGGCACAACAGATCCTAAATACTGGCGAAGCAACTCAGGGTATTTATGCACCGCTTCCGAAAAAGGGCAAAAGATAACGCCCACCTCTGCTAATTTGGCTTTAAAGGTTGTGGCTACAGACACGCTGTCAAAAACTGCATCGACAGCCACTCCCGCCAGCATTTCCTGTTCTTTGAGTGGGATGCCCAATTTTTCATAGGTTTTTAATAATTCTGGATCAACCTCATCAAGACTTTTGGGGGCATCTTTCTTGCTCTTCGGAGCTGAATAGTAGGAAATAGCCTGATAATCAATCGGCGGATAATGCACAGAAGCCCATTCAGGTTGGGACATCGTTAGCCAATGTTCAAATGCTTTTAAACGCCACTCCAATAAAAACTCTGGTTCACCTTTTATAGCCGACAAACGACGGATGACATCCTCATTTAAGCCTGGCTCAAATGTGTCCACCTCAATGTCGGTCACAAACCCATGTTGATACTCTCTTTCTAAAAGAGAATTAATTTGTTCACTGCTTTTAGCCATGTGTAACTCCACTTGCCAACTGCTTGATGCGATCTATTTCAAACGCCTGGAGTGAGGGTTTAGCCAGCATTTCCAAACTTACACTATCCAGTGCAGTCTCTATGGCCTGACTTATTAATCGCCAATTTCCCTGAATATGGCAAACTCCTTGTAAAGAACATTCATTGGGCTGGAAACTACACTCCGTTAATCCGCGTTGTTCATCCAGAGCATAAATAATCTGTGCTACAGAAATTTCAGAAGCACTTCGTTGCAAACGATAGCCTCCGGTTACGCCACGCACAGATGTAAGCAACTTTGCCGCGGTTAAACGTTTTAATATTTTGCTGACTGTAGGAACCGATAAATGAGTATGCAGAGCAATATCCCGGGCATTACATAATGTCTGTGAATGTTTGGCGAGATACACCATAACAACTGTTCCATAATCAGCCAATTTGCTGATGCGCAGCATAACACCCCCACACCAAATAATCTAGTACTAAAAAAGTCTTATATTACCTCTTTTAATATAGTACCAAAATGGTTCTATTTGAAGCAAATGACGAATAATACTCTATTTTTTAAGAATTAGCTAACAGAAGTTCACTCAATAGGCAATACAGCAGCGGTTTCTTTAATATAGCCAAATGTGCCCATTAAAAAGAGAAAGTAAATAATACCTGAAGCAGCACAATAAAGGGCAAACAAGACATTTAAATGGGTTGCATAGATGTAATTTGCTACTTCAATACCAAATGCCTGAATACACATAGCCAGTAGACTCATAAATGCAGAAGTTGTACCTTTACCCACAGATGTAGCAAAAAGGATGAGGCGACTTAAAGGAGCTGCTACCACACCTAAACCAAAAAAATAAACGATTAACCCAGGCATAAGCCACATGAAGTGGCCACCCATCAGCAAAGGTAAAATGACCACCATCAGCAAACTTACTACAACTATAAGTGAACCGAGCCATAAAATGTTTTTAAGTGAACCTTTATGCGTTAGTTTGAGTAAGAAAAAATTGCCGGCAATGCTTGCCCCAAACAAAGGGATTTGCCATAAGCCGTATTCAATTACCGATAAATGGGCTTCCTTGATTAAAATGACAGGCGCCAAGGCTATCCAGACAATGCAAGGTAAACCTGCAAACCCTAGGGCAATAGCTCCCATTGCTACAGCAGGATTGAGCAGCAAATTTTTATAGTTTTTTAACACAACTTTTGGAGATAAAGGAATAGGTTTAATTGCCTCCCCATCCCGCTTGGTTTGCCCTATCGATTCTGGCATAAAACGCCATAAACCCCAGAGCGCTAAAAGTGCAAAAATTCCGATAATGACAAAAATATAACGCCAGTGATAATAATGCACAAAGACCGCACCCAAAAGTGGTCCAATTAAAGGTGCCAAAATTGCAGCATTTGCCATGATGGCTATTAATCTGACAGCATCCATCTCAGCAAAAATTTCCTGTAAAGTGGCATAGCCTACCACGGCAATAAAACAAAGCCCCATGCCTTGAAAAAATCGCGCCAATAAAAACTGCTCAATGGAATTCGAACAAGCAATTAACACAGTACAACAAAAGAAAAATAGCGCCCCAAACAACATGACAGGACGACGGCCAAAACGATCCGAAATGGGACCTAAAAACAACTGTAAACTCGCCCCCCCCAAAATGTAGACCGTTAAGGACGTAGCAATGGCTGATTCTGGTCCATTAAATGAACTAACCACCTGAACCATTCCAGGCATTATCATGTCATTGGCTATATAAGTTAAAAATTCATACAGGACTAAAAAACCTGCAAAAAGCAAAGCCTGCTTTCGGGTAATATTGATTAAAGGTTGCGGCATGATATTCTCAGTAATTTTGTTACCTAAATATCAGTTTTATTGCACAAATGCAATACATAAACACAAACTGACCAATTGACATACATTTATTTCAAGGTATAATTTTAACCCTCTTAATTTATTGAGTTAATGATGAAAGGATCCATTAAAGCAATTGCCAAAACGCTTATTATTGCAAGTTTTATCTCCCTTTTTTCCTCTCCTTTATTCTCTGAACCCGACAATTTAAGTCTCTTAAAGAAAGAAATTCAAAACTATCATGACTCTGGTTTGTATGAAAAAGAGTTAGCGCAAGCCATCTACCAGGCACAAGATTACATCATTAAACAGGCAACAATAAATGAACGTCACGGAAACCCTAAGAAACTGGCAATTGTTCTTGATATTGACGAGACCAGCTTAAGCAATTACAACAACATGATTAAGCGCGATTTTATCGGCGATAAAAAGCTCATTCACCAAGAAATATTGGCAGCAAATTCCCCTGCTATTCGACCTATGGTAAAACTTTACAATGATGCGATTAAGCATGGGGTTCAAGTATTTTTTGTTACCGGCCGAAGCATCTCCGAACTTAAAGCCACAAGAACGAATTTATTGAAGGCAGGGTTTAAGAACTGGGCAGGTTTGTATTTGCGGCCCGATGATTACAATCAATCGTCAATCATCCCTTTTAAGACAAAAGCAAGAGAGTCAATTACCAATCAAGGTTATACTATCGTAGCGTCTATTGGGGATCAATACAGCGATATCAAGGGTGGTTATATGCAAAAAGGGTTTAAACTGCCTAATCCCTTTTATCATTTGCCATAAGCAAGAATCATCCTAACCCCTATCCACATCTGCCTTTAGTGATTAGACCCCGCGAATAAATCGCGGGGCGTTGCATTTTTTTAATTAATAGCATATACAATACAAGTTGGTTGATCCTATAACCAACATTCAAGCCCATGCATGATTTGATAGTGGGTAAAACGAATCGACCACAGTTATATACTCTCACCATTATGGTAATCAACCCCTACAATCTCATATTCAACCATACCACCTGGTGTTTTCACTGTGACAGTATCATCAACTTGTTTGCCAATCAAAGCACGGCCAATAGGAGAACTGTAGGAGATTTTGTTAATTTTAATATCTGCCTCATCTTCACCGACAATGCGGTAACTAATGTTAGCATCGGATTGAATATGATAAACATGAACTAAAGCACCAAAAACGACCTTACCATTATTTGGTACCTTGCTAAGATCAACAACCTGAGCATTAGAAAGCTTGGCTTCAAGTTCTTTAATGCGTGTTTCATTAAAGCTTTGCTCTTCACGAGCTGCATGGTATTCGGCATTTTCCTTTAAATCACCGTGGGCACGAGCCGTGGCTATCGCTTCGATGATTCTTGGCCGCTCAATCGTCTTTAATCGATGGAGTTCATTTTTAAGCGCTTCTGCGCCTTGAATAGTCATTGGATGCTTTTGCATATCCACCTCTAGTGTAAATCCTGTAACCGAGTAACTGTTTCTCGATCTTCATATTTCATCGCCAGGCACGCAGCTTCTGCGCCGGACAACGTAGTAGTATAGCTGACCTTATGCTGCAACGCATTGCGTCTTATGGCAAAAGAATCAGCAGTTGCCTGTTTCCCCTCTGTGGTATTTACAATGAAATCAATTTCATTATTTTTTATAAAATCTACCACATGAGGCCTGCCTTCGGCCACTTTAAAAACACGTCGGCAATCAATACCCGCTGCCTGCAAAACCAGCGCAGTTCCTCTCGTTGCAATAATTTCAAAGCCAAGCTGAATGAGACGTTTTACTATTTCCCCCACACGTGCTTTATCCGCATCACGCACTGAGACAAACGCTTTACGACGTCTCACAATATTGCAACTAGCGCCTAGCTGCGCTTTTGCATAGGCTTGCCCGAATCGTCTGGCGATCCCCATCACTTCACCGGTTGATTTCATTTCAGGTCCTAAAATAGAATCCACACCAGCAAACTTAATAAATGGAAAGACAGGGAGTTTAATAGAATAAAATGCTGGCATTGGGTAGTGCATACTTAAGCCCTGCTCTTTTAAACTTTGACCCACTTTGCATCGTGCAGCAATTTTAGCTAAAGGTAATCCCGTTGCTTTAGACACAAAAGGTACCGTTCTTGAAGCACGTGGATTCACTTCAAGCACGTAAATATCATCAGCCTGAATGGCAAATTGCGCATTGATCAAACCAACAACACCTAATTTTAAAGCTAATTGCCGAATTTGTTCCATTAAGTCTTGCTGAACGACGACGCTTAAGCTGAATGGCGGTAACGTACACGCAGAATCCCCCGAATGGATTCCCGCTTGTTCAATATGTTCCATGATACCACCTATCAATACCTCCTGGCCGTCACAAATAGCGTCAATGTCAACCTCAATGGCATCATTGAGAAATTTATCCAATAAAACTGGCGAATCATTGGATACGTCTACTGCCTTAGACAGGTATTGGCGCAAATCTTCTTCTTGATAAACAATTTCCATTGCCCTGCCACCAAGCACATAAGATGGTCTTACAACTAAGGGATATCCGATTTGTTTGGCCAGTTCTATCGCTTCTTCTTCACTTCGAACTGTGCCATTTGCAGGTTGATGCAAATTAAGTTCTGACACAAGTTGCTGAAAGCGCTCCCTATCTTCTGCCTGATCAATGGCATCTGGCGATGTACCAATGATTTTAACGCCATTTTCTTCAAGTGCCCTCGCCAATTTTAAGGGTGTTTGTCCACCATAGTGAACAATCACGCCTTCCGGTTTTTCGACAGCAACAATGGATAACACATCTTCGAGTGTTACGGGTTCAAAATAGAGTCTATCGGAAGTATCAACATCAGTAGAAACGGTTTCAGGATTACAATTTACCATAATTGTCTGGTAACCAGCTTCTCTTAATGCCATGGCCGCATGCACACAACAATAATCAAATTCAATCCCTTGACCAATACGATTAGGCCCTCCTCCTAAAATCATAATTTTTTTCTGATTCGTTTCAGGTTTTGCTTCACAAGCACTTTCATAACAAGAATAAAGATAGGCGGTATCGCTTGGAAACTCGCCAGCACAGGAGTCAATTCGTTTATAGACGGGTGTAACACCAAGCTCTAAACGATGCGCTCTTACTTGTTGCTCACTACTTAACAATAACCGCGCCAGATAGGCGTCAGAAAAACCGCGACGCTTCAACTGTTGCATGGTTACTTTGTCAATCATTTGAATAGATTGGCCAAGAAGGGTATTTTCCAACAATACCAACTCTTGAATTTGTGCTAAAAACCAAGGATCAATTTTACTTTCCAAATGAATCTCTTCAAGCGACAAGTCATGGCGAAATGCATCGGCCACGTACCACAACCGGTCAGGTGTTGGTTCTCTAAGATGGCCACGTAAACGTGCCAAATCGCCCTTTGCAAAAAGAGGCTCCAAACCAGAACGACCAATTTCCAAGCCACGGATAGCCTTTTGTAGTGATTCTTGGAAATTCGCCCCGATAGCCATGACTTCACCAACCGATTTCATTTGTGTGGTTAACGTAGTAGGCGTCTGGGGAAACTTATCGAAATTGAAACGGGGAACTTTGGTGACTACATAGTCAATGCTAGGCTCAAAGGATGCCGGTGTTTTACCACCTGTTATTTCATTAGCCAGCTCATCCAGAGTATAACCGACTGCTAATTTGGCTGCAATTTTAGCAATGGGAAAACCTGTTGCTTTGGAGGCCAAAGCGGAGCTTCGCGAAACACGAGGGTTCATCTCAACGATTAGCATGCGTCCATCTTCAGGGTTTATAGCAAACTGAACATTGGAGCCTCCTGTATCCACACCTACCGCCCTTAGCACTTTAATCGCTGCATCACGCATGCGCTGATATTCTTTATCAGTGAGTGTTTGTGCGGGTGCTACAGTAATCGAGTCACCTGTGTGGACACCCATGGGGTCAAAATTCTCGATAGTACAGACAATAATGCAATTGTCTTTTTTATCGCGGACTACCTCCATTTCATATTCTTTCCAGCCAAGTACTGATTCATCAATCAATAACTCATGAGTAGGGGATAACTGTAAACCGCGGGTGCAAATTTCTTCAAACTCTTCACGGTTGTAAGCAATACCTCCGCCGCTTCCCCCCATGGTAAACGAAGGGCGAATAATGGCTGGAAATCCTAATTGTGCTTGCACTTGAAATGCTTCTTCAAGACTATGGGCGATGGCCGAGCGTGGCATTTCCAAACCAATTTTTTTCATTAATTGGCGAAATTTTTCTCTGTCTTCTGCTTTATCAATCGCTTCACGAGTTGCCCCAATCATCTCAACCGAAAATTTGGCCAACACCCCTTCCCGGACGAGATCCAAAGCACAATTCAGCGCAGTTTGCCCTCCCATTGTCGGCAACAAGGCATCAGGACGTTCTTTCTCAATAATACGCTCTACTTCTTTCCACTGAATCGGTTCAATATAAGTCGCATCAGCAAGCTCAGGATCGGTCATGATGGTTGCCGGATTGGAATTGACCAAAATAACACGGAAACCTTCTTCCTTGAGTGCGCGAACTGCCTGGGTGCCGGAATAATCAAATTCACAAGCTTGACCAATTACAATGGGGCCAGCCCCCAGAATGAGGATCGATTTAATGTCAGTTCGTTTTGGCATAGAAGCTACAAAAAAAGAGTAAAGTGGCCTATTTTACCGAGTTTTGCCTAAAGATAATACCCATAATTGTGAATTCATATAGCCATTCACAGACTCACTAATTCACGCACCATTCATAAATTTTTATGTTGAAAATTATAAGCTATCTAACCTACCCTATATCTTCCCCATGATTAGAGGTTTTTATGATGAACAAATTTTTTGTAGGTTCTTTTTTTACTGTGAGTATAATTGCATCAGCAAGTAGCTACGCAGACAATGATTTTTCCTGTAAAGTCGAGGTCGCTGTCGCCACTCCACCCATTCAACTCACTCAAAACGTCAGTTTTAATGTGACCTCCGTTGAGAATTCAGGTCCTATTAGGTCTATTACACTAAAAGGAGGCAGTGCACCACAATTTTTAGATGTTGCTTGTTTCCATACGTACATCGTTAGCGCTACTGCTTATCCTGCTTTAAATAGCAGAAACAATGCGATTGGCGAATGTATTTTAAAAGCAGGAAATATTGCTTTTAACTATTCAGGGGATACAGTTTCAGTAGTATTTCCTAACGATTTTATTTGTAATAATTGAGTTTAAATTTCTTCTTGCAGAAGAATCGGCTACTTTAAAAACCTTAGAACTGGTTATGGAGTTTTTCCAATTTCCAGTTCACCTTGTTTATCCTTTATAATAGTGATGCAACCTTGCCCACCAATTTCCCAAAATCTCATGCAAGGCGATACTTAAGTAAAAAAGATTATAAGGGTTTGGTAAATAAATTTTCCCAATGCGCTCATCATTCCAGTAAAAAGTATAATCAGTTGGGGCTGCAACAGGGTGTAAACCCTGGGCAAGGCAAAGCGCCATCGAACGGCGCATATGGATTGCTGAGGTCACTAGATAAAAAGGCTTATCTTTAACCCATTGTTTAATAGCTTTTGCTTGATCGGCTGTATTAATAGAGGTTGTTTCCAGAACAATTTTAGATTTAGGAATGGAAAACCAGGAAGCCAGTTCTGCCAAACGGAAAGCCTCAGGTGTTTCAAATCCATAACCGCCCCCAGATAACAATAATCGCGCTTGGGGTAGTAGCTGATATAACCGAATGCCTTCCATCAGTCGTTTAATGCTCGCCGAGTTTAATTGGGCATTGATGGGTTTATTATTGATTTCTGATTGACCACCACTTAAAACAACAACCCAATGAATTGCTGGATCAACTTGAGTGATAACCGGATATTTATCCTCTAGCTTGCGAGTTAACAATTGCGGGAGCCAACCCGTGCTAAACAAAACAAGTAATGCTAACACGAGCGTCAATCCCCAACGCACTAATCGATTGTTATCACGCCACCACAGGAGGATTAAAAAGAACGTAAATAATAATAAGCAAATAAGATAGGGATTTAATAAGGTTTCCAATAGATGACGGATAATAACCATTTATTTAACCCGACGCATTAAGTAAAGCCCCAGTAAAGCAAAAAGAAAGGTGGGACCTATCGCTGCTATTTCTGCTGGCCATTGAAACACCTGACTGACAGGGCCAAAAAAACGATTGACAATGTGAAACCCAAAACCCGCCGTTGCCCCGATCAAGATTTTTGAACCCATGGTGGAGGAGCGCAAGGGTCCGAAAATAAAAGGAATAGCCAACATCATCATGACAGCTGTGGTTAAAGGCTGCATTAGGCGCTGCCAGTATGCCAGCTGATAATTCAAGGCACTTTGATGATTTTGCTTCTGGGCACGCAAATATTGTCGCAATTCATGAAGTGTCATTTCATCAGGCTCGTTACTACTTACCCGCAGAATACTAGGTTTTACAGACACATCCCAACGCATTTTTGGAATTTTACGCGCAAGGGTCTGATTATCATCAATAATGGTTTCCTCAACATTGAAGGCTAGCCATTGATTATTCACATAGACGATTTTGGCAATCTTACGCGCTAAACGCATTCGATGCGTACTATCAAACCGAAATTGATAAACATTCTCTAATGTATTATTAGCTAGTATTGTGCCTATCGCGATGAAATCATTACCATTGCGCACCCAAACCCCATGGGCCGTCCTTAGTGTTTGCCCTCCACTCAACGCTTGCATTTTTTGATCATTACTCCAGTGGGCCAGTCGAGGAATAATCGTTTCGCCAGTAATAGTAACCAATAAAATAACAATAAATGCCGCTTTTAAAACCGCCATCGTGATTTGGCCGATTGACATACCAGCAGCACGCATCACTACCAATTCCCTGTTATTGGCCATGATACCTAAACCAATTAACGATCCTAATAAGCTGGCCAGTGGAAAGAACAAGTAGACTTGATAAGGCATTTGCAGTAACACATAAAGCGCTGTTTGCCAGATACCAAAATCAGCCTTTCCAATATCATCCAATTGATTCACAAAAAGAATAAAAATTTGCAACCCCGCCAGCATCAACGTGACTAAAGCAATGGCTGAAAGTACTGTTTTGGCAATGTAGCGATCGAGAAGCTTCATGACAACTTCACCCGATTACGCCATATCAAGAATAATCCTAACCCTGCCACAACAAGATGTAGCCACCACATACCAATCCAGAGGGGAACCTTACCAGCGATAATCCAATCGCGTGATATAAACATAAAATTGGCATAAACAATGTACAGCACGATTGCAGGTAATAATTTTGCATATTTACCCGAGCGCGGGTTCACCCGACTAAGTGGAACTGCCACCAAGGTTAGCGTCAATACCATCATTGGTATCGATAAACGCCATTGCAACTCAGCGGCTTTTCGCAAATCTTTATTATTGAAGGGCAACAAACTGGCTGTCGAAGCAGATCGAGTGTCATTTTGAATAGCCATTGTTGGATGAGGCAAACGTACTTTATATTGATCAAAATGAGCAACCTGATAATCGGCTTTTCCAGGTAACCCCTCATATTCACTGCCCTGCTGCAATACGATATAGTCTTCATACGTTTTTGGATCAGTTTCTGCAAAGGCCCGTTCGGCCCACAGGATATCCCATTGTGAGTTTTTATCTTTCACAACCTGGCGTGCTAGAAAAACATGTTGTGCTTTTGTATGATTACGACTCATTGCCTCGACATAAAATACTTGTTTACCATTCGACACCTGACGAAATCGCCCTGGTACAATGGTTTGAATCAGGGTTTGTATTCCTGTTGTTTTCATTAGTTTGGCACGCTCCGTTGCAATCACAGGACTCACCCAGATCATGAGCACAGTAACAACGATGGCTACAACGATTGCCATAATGTACGTGTGCTTGATGAGTTGCGAAGGGCCATAGCCACATGCCTGTAACACTGTCATTTCACTTTCAGCGTAGAGACGACCATAAGCGATTAATAAGGCGATATAAAAGCCCAATGGAAGCAATAATCCCATCAGGTTAGGGAGCTCGAGCATCATTAGTTTCATGATGATCATGCCAGGAATATTGCCTGCGGCAGCACGATTTAAATATTGCACAAACTGATTACTCATGAAGATGAGTAATAGAATTGCTGTTAAAGCGATTAGCGTAGTAAAAACTTCTTTGGCTAAATAACGAAAAATTAACACTCGGTTCTCGGCTCTCTACTCGTGAACTGCTTAAATCCAGTATCTACACAACACTAAATTGAAGTCATTGATACCAACTACTGCCTTTTTATCCTGCGATGTGGCAGGTCTTGAATGCTTGTCACCACGGGATTGCACGTATAAACTGCAGAACGTAGAACCCAAGCTTCATGCGGTTGGTATCAATTACTCTATCCCCTACGTCCCGCGACTTGTTCGCGGGATCCAGAATGCTTGCAACATTAATGAATTCCGCAGATAAACCCCGGGGTGTAGGAGTCAAGCATTCCATACGCAGATACTAGCTATAAATCCTACTCTTACTTTAAATTTGTAGGTAGAATAGCAGAATGTCCCTAGGTAAACTAACAGTTTTTACTCAAGATAGGAAGTAAAATGAACTATAGCCTTGTTGAAACGCCTAACTTAAAAACCAGTGAATGTCTGGTTTTAGGGCGGTTTGCTGACGACACCACGCCTGAATTTATGCAAACTTTGGACAAACAGCATCAAGGCCTTATGAGTCGTTTATTGGCCAAACTGCCAGAAAAGGGCGATTGGGTTTGGCAAGCTGATATTGACAAACACAGTTTGTTATTAATCAATTGCGGCAAAAAATCAGAATTCACTGCCAAAGATTTAAAAAAATATTTAAACGAAATAGTCCCTGTACTTACTAAACAGCGTATTAGTACGGTCACAATCACCATGCCACCGCTTGCTGCGCATCAGCCCGATTGGCAAATCGAGCAAATGCTTTTACAAATAGACGCGCAACTTTATCAATCTCTAGACTTTAAAACGGGCAACAACAAAAGGCATCGACTGGAATCTGTCCAATTTCATTTACCAGGCGCTACTTCTAAAGCAGTAAAAACAGCAGCAGCCATTGCTGAGGGTGTAAAGTGTACACGAACCTTAGCGGACATGCCGGCTAATATCTGTACGCCTACCTACCTCGGAGAACAAGCCACAGAGTTGGCGAAGCAACATGAGCATTTAACGACTTCCATTCTCGGTCCGGAAGAAATGAAACAAATGGGCATGGGCGCTTTGCTGGCTGTTGCTCAAGGGAGCGTGCAACCACCACGACTGATTGAAATTAATTATTGTGGCGGCGGTGATGCCCCCCCTATTGTTTTAGTCGGTAAAGGCATTACTTTTGATTCTGGCGGTCTTTCGATAAAACCTGCCAATGCGATGGATGAAATGAAGTATGACATGTCGGGTGCTGCAAGTGTTTTTGGTACCTTAAAAGCCTGTGCTTTACTGAAGCTGCCTATCAATGTCATTGGCTTGGTTGCCAGTGCTGAGAATATGCCCAGCGGATCAGCAGTGAAACCTGGCGATATTGTAACATCGATGTCCGGGCAAACGGTTGAAATTTTAAATACCGACGCCGAGGGGCGACTCGTTTTAGCAGATGCATTAACCTATGCTGAACGCTTCAATCCGAGTTTTGTGATTGACATAGCCACATTGACCGGTGCCATGGTCGTTGCGTTAGGTTATGTCACCACCGGTTTCATGACCGAAGATGAAGCATTGGCTACACAAATCTTAGAAGCTGCAAAAGAAAGTGGTGATAAAACCTGGCGTTTCCCCCTAGATGACGCCTATCAGGAGGCTTTAGAAAGTCCTATGGCTGATATGATAAATGCAGCGTTTGACCGTGCAGCGGGGGCGATTACTGCCGCGTGCTTTTTAGCACGCTTTACAAAAAAATACCGTTGGGCACATTTAGACATTGCTGGAACAGCGTGGGTTTCCGGTAAGAAACGCAATGCCACAGGCCGTCCAGTTCCTTTACTAGTACAGTTGTTACGCCATGCCAGCAATTCGCGTTGATTTCTATTTATTAAATAGCCAGGATGAAGCCGCACGCTGGCTTTTAGCGTGCCGTCTTCTTGAAAAAGCTTATTTGCGCGGTCATCGGGTTTTTGTCCATTGCGAATCACAGAAAGACGCCCATGAGCTGGATGAATTACTTTGGACATTCAAAGATAACAGCTTTATTCCTCATAACTTACAGGGAGAAGGACCTGAACCTCCCCCGCCCATTCAAATTGGCTATCAAGCCGAGCCACGGGGCTATTCTGACATCTTGTTGAATTTAAATTCCACCATTCCTGAGTTTTATAAACGCTTTAAACGCGTGATGGAAATTGTGGTTAATGACGAGACTGCCAAAGAATTAAGCCGAAAACACTACAAGAAATACCGCACTCATCAATGCGAACTGCATACCCATAACATGGAGTAGTAGTTTTTTCCATCGTTTATAAAAAGTAATGGAGTTTTAATGCGTCTAAAATTAAATATCCTTCCTCATGGGGAATGCGCTCAGGTTTTTGTATATGCTGATCCGCATGAAGAATCTTTTCTTAATTGGCGAGTATTTAAAATTTGGCACAATAATAAAAGTGGCAGTATGACCCCTGTTTTTTCTCATGAAAACTATATCAATGATTACTATATTACTTTTTCTAGCAAAATACCTTTTAAATTATTTTGTGAACGCTTTTGGAATTCACCATTTATCAAATCAGAAAATTACCGTTTTCTAACTCATAATTGTAGTAATGCTGCTGTTTATGCCCTTCAACTGGCAGAAATTAAAATATCAGTGCCTCGATTAACCTTAATGCGGATACATCCTTTTCTTATAGGCATTCCAGGACCATTTCTCAGTCCCTTGGATCTTTTCTATCGCAGCAAAAACTTTAAAATAAAAACATTAGAAAACACCCCTTTGCCTCTGCAATCTGTTGATTTCAAACTCGAGCTAGCTCGCTCCAGGTTAACCTTTTGGTCCAAATCCAACAACAATAAAACACTGGCCAGTAATGTTAGAACCATGGTATCGGAGATTAAAAAAGAAGCTACATCCAATAAACACCAAAGTGAACTCTATCTTGAGGCATTAATCAAAACCATTGATTTAATTTCTCATGAGAATAACGAAGCAAGCAGACAAGATTATTGTCGTTTTATTACTCAGTTTAAAAAACGGGAATCCACCTCTAAGATGGATAAAGCAGTAACCCACTTTATGCTATTTTCTAATGTAATGATTTCGCTAAGCACTGTATTATTTATTGCTGGTCTGGAAGACTGGCGAGTGGACGCCTCTTTTTATTTAGGCACGGCATTTTTCTGTGCCCGCATTTTAAAAGGTATACAAGCAGACAAGAACTCAACCCTTCCTCTTTATCAGATTAAAGACACCCCATTGTCTTTGGCAATGCAACAAGTGGCAGCTGAAGCAGAAACAGATTTTCGTCCGAAACTAAGTGAATAAGAAAAGGAAACTTCACCTTTGAGGAAATGACACACTTTCTTAGCAAGCGTAGCCTGGGTGCAGATCCATAGGAGCGAAACCTGGGTTTCACAGCATTTCACCGGGCCCTACGTTGCTCCCCCCAAAAAATGATTTATGAACTATTCTTATAGATAGTCTCTTTTTTTATTGGAAAAAAGTATCATGAAAAAATCTGTTAAGAGTAAAAACAAACTTTCTAAGAAAGGTTTAAATAAAGTTTCTGGTGGCATGGAAGTGATTTCCGAGCCAGTCGATCCGGCCACCAAGAAACCTTACAATGGATTTGAGCCCATCTCACCAGGCAATTATTCTAAAAATAAATAAATTTTATTATGCAGCGCGCGCAAAAAGACTAATCTCCATACTTTTTACTCAAATAATAAGCAACTGCTCGAAGTCCCATTGCTTCCCCACCTTCTGGCCGCCCTGGTTTGGATGACACATTCCAAGCCATCACATCAAAATGAGCCCAGGAAACAGATTCTGGTATAAAACGCTGCAGAAATAAAGCAGCTGTAATAGCACCAGCATAAGGAGAAGAACTTGCATTGGCCATGTCAGCCAAGGTGGAATCCAACATGCCGCTATAGCCTGCAAATAGTGGCAAACGCCACACTGGATCATTGGCGTTAATTGACGCTTCTGCCAACGATTGCGCCAACTGATCATCATTACTGAATAAAGCCGCAATTTCAGTTCCCACTGCAACACGAGCAGCCCCAGTCAACGTTGAAAAATCTATCAATAATTCCGGAGGTTCTTCGCAAGCTTTTACAATGGCGTCTGCAAGGATGAGACGTCCTTCTGCATCCGTATTATCCACTTCAACAGTTAAGCCATTACGCATCGTTAGAATATCACCCGGTCTAAACGCATCCGGGCCAATTGCATTTTCAACCGCTGGAATAAACACTTGCAAATAAATGGGTAATTGTTGTTGCATGATCCATTGGGCTAAACCAATGACATGAGCAGCCCCTCCCATGTCTTTCTTCATTAAACGCATTGCTGTTGAGGGTTTGATGTCCAGTCCGCCACTGTCAAAGCAGACCCCTTTACCAACCAATGTAACCTTTGGATGATTCTTATCGCCCCAGGTTAAGGCAATAAGCCTTGGGGCTTTTGCTGATGCGCGACCTACTGCATGGATAGCAGGAAAGTTAGCGCTCAGTAGTTCGTTACCTACCCATTGTTGAAACGCTGCATTATTTTTTTCAGCCAAGTCCTCAACGACAGCAGCCAGTTCTTCAGGGCCTAAATCGTTCGTTGGTGTGTTAATTAAATGACGTACAAGAAATATTGCTTCAACATCAGCCAAAATTGCCGATAAAATATTTTCATTTACTATCAAAATCTTCGGAATGATGTCTTGTTGCTTATAGGTGGTAAAGCGATATTGAGCCAATGCCCAGGCCACAAGCGTTTGTGAAGAAACTTCTTTCTTAAGTTGGTAAGAAGCTGGGGGTAATTTCGTGGCGGCGCACGCAAGGGCCAACGCTTCTTCATTATTCCCTGTGCCAACATAAGCCTTTATTAATGTGCCCTCACTATTCGTAATAAGACAAATTTCGCCGGCCTTCGCTTTAAATTCTTGTAAAGAAAAGAAATTAAACTCTGCGGTGGTAAATAACCGCGATTCTGTTTCCCATTCTGTCTGACTAATTAAATGCAAGGAGATCGCTTTATCAGGGCAGGTGTCATAAAACAGGTTTGCATGCATAACTACTCCTTCATTTGACCACGGAACTGCGCCGGACGTATCCCCATCAACCGCAGACATCCTAAATAAATAATAACGACGACCGCCACATGGCCTAAAAGCCACGATAGGCGCAGAAAAGCAGGCTTGGCTAGCCAGTCATTCATACTACCAACCATTATAAATAAATACGCTGCAATTACTAAATTTGCCACCAGTAATTGCAATAGGAAGATTAACCAGCCAGCGGAAGGTTGATAAACTTTCCGTCGAATCAATAAAACAAGCAATACACCACAATTAACGTAGCCGGCCAAAGCAGAGGCCAGGGCAAGTCCTGCATGTGCTAAAGACCAAATAAATACTAAGCACAGTAAGCTATTTACTATCATGGCCAAGGCACCTATTTTTACCGGTGTTTTAATGTCTTGGCATGCATAAAAACCTGAGGCCAGTACTTTAACCATCATAAAGGCAGGTACACCAGTGCTGAGAGCAATTAGACTCTTTTGCGTTTGCATCAAATCGTTGGGTGTAAATGCGCCATAAGCAAAACAGGCGGCAATCAATGGCATGGAAAACATCGCCAAACCCAATCCAGCAGGAATGCCAATCAGCAAAATTAATCGTAACCCCCAATCAAGGGCACGGGAGTATTTTTCACTGCTTTGTTCCGCATGGCGTCTGGACAGATGCGGCAGAATAACCGTTGCGATAGCCACCCCAAACACACCCAAAGGGAAATCGGTCAAGCGGTCGGTATAATACAACCAGGTTACACTGCCCACTTTTAAGAAAGAAGCAAAGATGGAATCCACCATTAAATTAAGTTGGGCAATGGAAACACCGAACAATGCCGGCACCATTAATCTCACAACACGCCTGACACCTGGATCTCGCCAACCTACTTTGGGAGGCACCAATAATTTTCGTTTATACAAGAAAGGAAGTTGAAACAAAAATTGAGCAATTCCTGCAATCAATACCCCCCATGCCAATCCAACAACAGGTTCCTCCAAACGCGGACACAAGTATAAAGCAGCAAGAATCATGCTGATATTTAGTAATACTGGGGTAAAAGCGGGAACACCAAAATAACCATAAGTATTGAGCACAGCGCCTGCCATTGCGGTTAAAGAGACCAGCATTAAAAACGGAAAAGTCAGCCGCAACATTTCTGTAGCCAGGAGCGAGCGCGCACTGTGTTCACCAAAGCCTGGGGCAAAAAGCCAAATAATTATTGGTGCCCCTAAAATCCCAATGACAGTAACAAACGATAAAATCGTACCTAACTGCCAGGAAACACGTGCAATGAATTCCCGGACTTCTGGAAAAGTCCGCTGCTGCTGATACTCTGCCAGTACTGGAACAAACGCTTGTGAAAAAGCACCCTCTGCAAATAAACGTCGCATAAAATTTGGGATTCGAAAAGCGACATAGAATGCATCCATACCCGCCTGTGCCCCAAACAACTGGGCAATAATCATGTCACGGGCAAAACCTACCAGGCGGGATAACAATGTCATTGCTGACACAAGTGTTGTAGAACGTAAAAGACTTTGTCGTTTAGGGATCATTGTTTCAATCGCAGACATGATATTAAATAAATAAAGGCAATGCCTGCTATGATACCTTAGTCGCTGGCTTTTTATAATCAGCTAATATAAATTTGCAGAAGTAGCATTAAAAAAGGACTTTTCATGACAGCCTCTATTGCTTCTATTGCCCTGTATTCCTTCCTGGCGGGGCTTAGTATGATTGTTGGGGGGGCAATTGCCAGTTTGTACCAGCCTGGTGACAAACTATCCAGCGCAACACAACATTTTGCTGCGGGTGTCGTTTTTGCAGCAGTAGCCAAAGAGTTACTTCCCAAGCTTGGCGCGGATCAATCGACGCTAGCCCTGATCATAGGCTTCTCTCTGGGTGTAATCTGTATGCTTGTCCTTAAGCTGCTCGCCGATAAGTTGTCTGAAAATGAATCCGCCCAGACAGGTATTCCCCTTGGTTTGATTAGTGCTGTAGGCATTGACCTGTTTATCGATGGTATTTTAATTGGTATTGCCTTTTTGGCTGGCGCGCGGGGAGGAATATTAGTCGCTATCGCCCTCGCCATAGAAATTCTTTTTTTAGGCATTTCCACCACCGCATCGTTGGGGAAACGACAAGTCACTGTAAAAGCCAGACTTGCCTTAACCGTGCTACTTGCCTTATTGATCCCTGTTGGCAGCATTCTTGGTGCTTTTTTGTTATCGCAGTTATCCAAGGTGTTTACTGAAGGAGTTCTAGCGTTTGGTGTGGCCGCCTTGCTTTACCTGGTGACTGAAGAGTTGCTTACCGAAGCACATGAACAAGAGATTGAAAGTCCATATATCACTGCTTGCTTCTTTATTGGGTTTTTAAGCATCTTATTGTTAGAAAATATGATTGGATAGCAAATTTCCCATGCATTTTTTTTCTTCCCAGGCTATAATTTTAAAATTTGAGAGAGTGACCTGTTATTGCTATTAGTCCCTGTCAATATTGACAAATTCTAATACATTGTGCATGATCACCGTCTTTTTGTGACATCTTGAATGAGTGGAGATTTTTAAGTGGCAAATATTAAATCAGCGATCAAACGCGCCCGTCAAAACGTTAAACTGCGTCAACATAATGCCAGTGCACGTTCTATGTATCGCACTTACGTTAAAAACGTTATCAAAGCCGTTGAAGCTGGCGATCTGGAAGCCGCTCGTGCTGCCTATGCTAAAGCACAACCCATTATCGATAAAGCTGCTAATAAAGGTTTAATTCATAAAAATAAAGCTGCCCGCATTAAAAGCCGCCTGGTTGCCCGAGTTAAGGGAATGGCTGCTTAATCCTGCTTTTCCGTCGCTCTAGTCCGTAAACCCCCGAACTGGATTTATTCAGTTCGGGTTTCTTAAGTTTTTTGTAACTCTTAAAATAAGTTTACAGGACTAGCGCGTTTTTAAATCTTGCAAGTATTTAGCGAAATACCTAACATCTACAATCCTGAGTGCAGCTGCCTAGGCTGCATGAAAAATCTCCCGCGAAATAAACCTGAACCATATTGAGGAGATTCATCACTTCGTTCAGAATGACGTCTATGGGGTTAATTTTCAGAGGGATCATGACTATCGTTTGTAGTTTGTGGAATAGGTTTATTTTTAGCATTTAAAATTTTAATATCATCGGCAAAACATTTGGTTTCACCACGCCATGGAGCGACAAATTCTTCGCAGTGGTAATAAACAATCACGTGCTCATTGTTTTGCATCGCCAATTCAGCACGTTCAACTAATTCGGATCTAAACTGTCCTATCGTGAAATGAAATTCTCGACCGGTAGCTCCCGAAGCATCCTCAAGTCCACCACGTATTAATTCTGCTTCATAAGTGCCCCAATAGCGCCCCTCTTTGGCCACTTTAACTATAATTCCTGACTTTTGCCCTGATTTAACAGTCCAACAGCCGCTCAATAAACAGAAACTTATAGCCATGAATGAAAACCATAATTTTTTAGTCATTTTTTGTTAAGCCTTTTCTAATTTCACAAATTAGTGATGTAATCCAAAAATAATAGGGATGCTTTTTAAAGAGTGCAAATAAATTTAAACAATTTCGTGGTCAAGACCACCTTTTTTAATTAAAAGAACTTACTGGGGAAAATTCCCCCAGTGCACCCTCAGTAGATCCTTCAACTTGCGCTGCTTAAAGGATCGTAATTTAAGCCTGAAATTTAAGATCGCGCTCTTCCTACTAGTTAGAAGCACTTATATTCACCGGAGAAGGAGAATTTATTTCCTGGTTTAATTGCTCATAAGCGCGTTTAGCAGGAATGTATTGTGGAAATTGCTTCATTATTCTATTTAATATCATACGAGATAATGTTTCATCACCACGATTCCATTCACTTAAGGCATCAAAATACATCATATTTGCAGACTGCCCGACGACAACGGGAGCTTCAGTCATTACCACAGGTTCAATGAAACTTAGCCTCTCCTGCTGTTGGGCATCCAGCCATTGCAAGGTTTTGCGGGCTTGCTGGCTACCATTTGCGCTGGCTTGTTGTAGCAATTTTTTCCCTTCTTCAGGTTTTTGATTGCTATCAAGATACAATAAAGCCAGTTGATATTGTGCATAAGCATTATTATTGGCAGCTAATTCTATATACAATTCAACCGCTTTTTGACTATCTTTCATAACACCCAATCCGTATTGGTACATGCGTGCGAGAGCCAATTTTGCCTTTACATTTCCTTTATTCGCTGACTCTTGGTAGTAATTAACCGCATTAGCAAAATCAAGTTTTGTCGCAACCCCTGTTTCAGACAATAAGCCTAATTGGTACAAGGCATGACTTTCACCCAAAGCCGCTGCTTTTTTATACCAATGCAAGGCTTGTTGTTCATCTCGAGGACCACCTAAGCCATTAAAATACAAGTCAGCGAGTTGCGCCATAGCCTTCTTATATCCTAATTCGGAAGCCTTGGTGAAAAGAGCCCTGGCTTTGGTGTAATCGACAGGCATTCCTTTGCCATCCTCATAAAGTAAGGCTAAATTGTATTGGCCGACTTTATCATTTTTCTGGGCAGCCAATTCATAATTTTTAAAAGCTTGGTCATACTGATCGTCAACCGTATCATAAATAAAGCCTAAGGCCACGGAAGAACGAGGATAATTAGACTGCGAAGCCGCATACCACTTCTTCGCTTGTGCATAATCAGGCTCTTTCCCTATCTGGCCCAATTGATACATACGACCCAGCAAATACTGAGACACTGGTTGTCCCTGTTCAGCAGAGGCCGTATACCATTGTGTTGCCAAGGGGAGGTCAGGCTGACCACCTAATCCTTTTTCATAAAGGAAAGCCAGCTTTAATTGCGCATCCTTATCACCTTTCTCAGCAAAATGTTGATAAATATCTCTGGCTTGTTGTAATTTCTCAGGATCAGCTGCTTGGGCTAGATAATAATCTGCAAGCAACAACCCTGCCGTACTATTACCCAGCTGACGTGCCCTATCTAATTCCGACAGGAAATTTTCTCCTTTGTCATGCTTTAAGACCGCAAGATTCAGATTTGCATAAGAAAAGCCAGCATCGGCTGATTGCTGCAACAATGCTTTTCCTTTTTGCTCATCTTTAGTGACACCGTTTCCTTCCGTGTAATAAGTTCCTAAAATGAAATCATTCACTGGATTTGAACCAGCTTGTTGATACCAATACAAAGACTCCACGTCATTAGTAGGTACAGCAATCCCTCTTTCGAACATAATCCCCAAAAGAAGTGCTGCATAACTGTTGCCTGCTTTTGCTTCTTTTTTAGCTATTTTTAACGCATGCTGTTGCTTTTTGCCATCCTCATCCATTGCATAATAAAAGGCCAGAGGTAAATTCGCCTCAGCAACACCCTCTTTAACCGCGCCTTCATAAAGACGTTTTATTAACTTGGTACGATTATTTTTAGCAGCAACACTTAAACCGCCCTGCTTTTGTTTCACAAGGTACTCCGCCAAACGATATTGGGCAGGACCATAATGATTGGAAGAAGCCAAATAATACATTGAGGTTGCCTGATGAGGATTTGCCTGGACAACGATGTTTCCGGCAGCATCTTTAAAACCTGTTTCATAAATATGTGCCAGAACGTATTGCGCATGCACATTGCCTTTAAAGGCGGCATCCATCAACCAGTTGATGCCTTGCTGATAATCAACGGGCTCTGTTTTCCCACTCAGATATAAAATTCCAAGATTATATTCAGCGCGAACATCCTGTTGCTGTGCAGCCAATTTATAGTAGGTAATGGCCTGAGGAATATTTTTAGCAACTATCACTCCATAATTGTAGAGTTGCCCTAATTCAAATTGTGCGGCCGACTCCCCTAAAATAGCTTTACCGTACATTTCACTTAAAACAGCTTGAAGGTTTGCTTGGTGCTGCCATCCTTTCATCATTTGCTCGAAATAATCAAAGGGTTCAGGTTCTCCTGAAACAGGATAAGGCAATCCCTCCTCCACCATTGAGATTCGTGGGGAATGCGCCAAGGCGAGGGATTCATTTTTTAGTAATGCTTCAATTTGAGGATCTAAAGGATAGCGCGGGAAGGAAAATTCATCGGATTGCTCACTATTTAATGCTGGAGCAATCACATCGAAATAATCACTTATCGCGATTTCTTTCGGTTGCATCATTGTAAAATCAGGCTTGTATAATTCAGACCGAGTAATTGCTTCCATTTGTGGGGCTGCATTATAGTTGTTTTCTTTTAGAGCACGTGGATTTCGCCAATCGTTAAAAATACCGCCCAAACGAAAACCTTGTATATTGAAATCACTTGTTTGACCATTACTTAACCATCTGGAGACCTCAATCCCTGGGTTCACTTTAGCTTCGTAAGCAGCCGTTTCTTTTGCTTTTTGTTGCCATTGATTGGCAAGTTGCTCATCTGCAGTAATGCCAAGTCCCTCACGATACATTAGAGCCAATGCTTCCTGAGCCTGTGCAGAACCACTTTGTGCAGCCTGCAACATCCACATAAAGCCTGTTTTTGGGTTATAGAGACTATTTTTATTGTCCAGGTAAAGGTTTGCCAATGCCATTTCGGCTTGCGTATTATTATCTTTCGCCGCTTTGGTGTACCACTCTTTTGCTTTTTCCATATTATTTTGCTTAGCGGCCATTTCGCCCAGTTTCATCATGGCAGGAATATAACCTTGTGCCGCGGATTGATTGAGCAATTCATAGGCTTTATTCTCATCCTTAGGAACGGCTCCTCCTTTGGCATAGAACTCAGCTAATAGTAATTGAGCACGAGGATTTCCCTGCTCTATGGCTTTGTTTAACCAAATCAATCCCAGCTTTTTATTGGATGAGTGGCGGCTATCCAGAAAATGTTCACCTAAGGTTGTTTGCGCAATGGCATTACCACGTTTGGCAGCCTCAATATAATAACGTCTGCCCGCATCTGGGCTTTCTTTGGTACCAAAACCGTACATATAGGCAGCCGCGCAATAAAGCTGGGCATCAAGATCACCCGCTGCCGCTGCCTTTTTAAACCAATAGAGTGCCTTTTCAGGATCTTTAGCCTGAATTAGATTGTAACGAGCAAGCAACAGCTGAGCAGGCAAAACCCCTTTTTCTGCTGCTTGTTCAAAATAACGCAATGCAAGCATATTATTTTTTAGTTCACCATAACCATACAAGCGCATGCGCCCAAGGTAATAATTGGCAACAGGATCCTTATCTGTTTGATTAACAAGAGTTTGAGCAGCCAAGGGATAATTACCTTGACGATAAGCTTCCAAACCGTCCACAGCATAGGCTAATTGACTCCCAGTTGCTGCTACCAGATAAAACCATGGTATATATGATTTCATGGTAATTCCTCTTTATTTGTTACCGCTAAAGCGGCTTATTGCGCTGGAATAATTCCATAATGGACAACTTCCCTTAATGCGCCACTTCGAGTATTACTTTTTACAAGCCAGTAATTACCCCGATTATTTAACCCATAACGAACATTGGTATACTCACAAACGCGTAGACTGTCAGAGCAATCCACAATTTTTCCGTACTCTTCTTTTCCATCTGGAACAGTACAAATAAATTTAACTTTTTTCTCAGTTGTCGATAATACAGCCCACTGTCTGGGTTGTATTGTATGATTAAGATACATGGTCCGTGAGCTTTCTTCATCCCGCATCTGATATAGATTAACCTTTTGATTCAATGTATTAAATAGGAAATACATGGATTGTATTTCTCCGGCATGCCCTGGGTACAAATGGAGTGTTTTTAAATCAAATTGATACCCTGTATCGTAGCAACCGAGTGGATTTCTATTATCCTCCTTTTCCTTAGGTTCCTTAGCAGCCAAAAGATTATTAGCCACCATACAACAAGAAGATATTAAAAAAATCGCTTTTAAAGTCGTTTTAATGTTTGTTTTCATTTTTTCTTCTCACTTGTGGCCATAATAGGACGAACAATTACTTTAGTACCCATAAAATGGTTTCTTTCATTGGATAATTCAACAAAATCATGATTCATCCATTTTGCATCTTCGGTGAACATACGTACGCAACCGTGGCTGGCTCGGTAACCTGGGATGTCTTGTGCGCCATGCAAAGCAAACCCTTTATGAAAGTACATGCAATAAGGCATCTTGGCACCACCGCGACCAAGTGGGAAAACCCCGGAACGGCACTTTTCGTTCTCCTTACTGAAGAAATGGAAAATACCAGTAATCGTTCTGCAGGTATGAGAGCTATTATCGGAACATTTATCACTACCAGAAGAGATAGGGCCCCACTTTACTAACCGCCCGTCCCTATCATAAGCTCCCCAGGCTAGCTTATCTTGATCGACAATGACTTGTTTCTCACCATCAGCCTCAATCTTTAGCGGGAAAGGAGAAAAATCAAAGATAGTCTTGTTCGCTAACTGTTTTGGCACCGCAATTTCTTTACCAGCCCAAAGATGGTTGTAAGTGCGATTAATGCGTTGCACAATATCACGCTGTTGTTCATCAGGAAAAAGCTTTTCCCAGCTTTGTCCACCAGTAACTTTAATACATTCATATTGTGGGTATGCACACAATGCCGTACCATAATAGCTACTAGCCTGGACAAGAAATGCTGGTACCATGAGTGCAATCACTTCTAGTAATTTCTTCATCGTGATTCCCCTAATTTTTCAAGTTTACTTTTGTAATGCAAAAAGCATGCTTAAATTACAATGGCTTACTTCTAAATGTTATTTTCGGTCATTTTTTAAAAAAGTTTAGAAAATAAACTAAGTGTTCACGCTGTAGAAAACAAGCAAGATCGAAGGCAAAATTTGTTGCAACATCATGATATTAAAATATTTTTTATAGCAATTTACTCAGAATGGAAGTGTTGATAAATCCGTTGTGCAAGCTCTTCATTAATACCACTGACTTTGGCAATTTCATCCATGGGGGCACGGGCAAGTTCACGTAAACCGCCAAAGCGGCGAAGCAAAGCTTGCCGCCTTTTGGGGCCAACACCTTCAATACTTTCCAGGGAGGATTCAAAACTGGCATGCTGACGTTTTTTGCGGTGGGTGGTAATTGCAAATCGATGGGCCTCATCACGAATGTGCTGTAATAGATGTAACGCCGGAGAATCTGCAGGCAAACTTAACTCCTCCTGCTGCGTCACCAGAATGAGCTTCTCCCAACCCGCTTTTCGTTCGGGTCCCTTGGCAATACCTAATAAAACTACATTCTCGATGGCCAGTAAGTCAAAGACTCGTTTTGCCACTGCAACCTGCCCTTTTCCACCGTCAATGATAAGGACATCCGGCAAACGTTGCTCTTGTAATAAACGCTTGAAACGACGAGTAATCGCTTGTTCCATTGCAGCATAGTCATCACCTTTGGTAATCCCATGGATATTGAAGCGGCGATACTCACTCTTACGGGGCCCCTGTTGGTCAAAAACAACACAAGAAGCCACTGTTTCTTCCCCTTGGGTGTGGCTAATGTCAAAGCATTCCATACGAGTAATTGCCGAATCCCGTTGTAGTAACTCGGCCAACGCTTCATATCTTTTTTGCATAGTGGCCGAAGAAGCCACATAATCGGCTATTGCCAAGCGTAAATTATTATTGGCAAAATCAAGCCAACGTGCTTTAACACCACGGGGTGTCGTTTGAATCAGGCAGGTTTTTCCTCGCAATTCACCCAACATTCCCTCAAACGTTTGTTTTTGCTCAAGCGTTGCGTTCGTAATGATTAATGCAGGAATACGTTCAGGCGTGTCGATATAATAGAATGCTACAAAGGCTTCAAAAACTTGTTGCCACAAATCGTTTGCAGACCCTTCTTCAAATGATCGTCGCGGCACCGAAGGGAAAAAGCTTTGACTAGCGATGACATGGCCATCACGAATAGTGACACATTGAATACAGGCAAAACCTGGGTGAGCCTCAATGGCAATGACATCAGCATCGCCACGCAATTGCACAACACTTTGCTGTTCTTGAATTAAGCGCAAGCTTTTAATTTGATCACGCAAAACAGCCGCTTCTTCAAAATGAAGTTGAGAAACTGCCCTTTCCATGCGCTTCGCTAAATCATCAATAATAAGTTGGCACTTTCCTTGTAAAAAACGGGCAGCATCATTGATAGACTGTTTATAATCTTCCTGAGAGATATACCCTGTACAGGGTGCACTGCACCGCTTAATTTGATATTGTAAGCAAGGACGCGAGCGGGCATTAAAATAGCTATCACGACAATTTCTAATTTTAAAAGCTTTTTGAATCGTACTTAGAGTATCACGTACTGCCGCCACACTGGGAAATGGACCGTAAAATTCTCCCTTCTGCGGTTTCTTCTTACTGCGATAAAGCTCCATGCGTGGAAAAGCATGATTGCTTACATGGATGTAAGGATAGGATTTGTCATCTCGCAGTAATACATTATATTTAGGACGCAGTGTTTTAATGAGGTTACTTTCCAGTAACAAAGCCTCTGTTTCACTTCGAGTAACACTCACTTCCACTGAAGCAATTTGATTGACGAGAGAACGAGTTTTGGCACCCGTGTTTTGCTTCGTAAAATAGCTACTGACACGCTTTTTTAAATTTCTGGCTTTACCTACATATAAAACAGTACCGGCTTCATCAATCATGCGATAGACGCCAGGTTCACTGGTGAGATTCGCTATTACTGTTGTTAAATTATTGGCTCGCATTTATTTTATCAAGAACAACTTTTATTGAGGACCACTAAGATGGCATAAGAATGTATTATAGCTCATTTCTGTTTGCCTTAACTCTCTGCTCAGGACAAAAAAAACTAAAGCGAGTCATTGCGAGCGTCAAGCGAAGCAATCTAGTAATCTTTGCACGGAAATCGGTTCTGGGATTGCTTCACTTCGTTCGCAACGACGACATAAAAAATTTTGTCCCGTGCAAACACTTTAACTATTCATCATGCAAAGCATTATTAGGTTGTTCAATGACTCTGTGTTTCATCGCCAGATAAGTAAGCTCCACGTCATTTTTTATCCCTAATTTATCAAACATCCGGTAACGATAGCCATTAATCGTTTTCGAGCTTAAAAACAATCTATCCGCAATGTCTTGCACAGTCATTCCGCTTGTAATCATTAACATGACTTGCATTTCACGTTCGGATAAGAGATCAAAAGGTGAATCCTGGGGGGCTTCTAAACTATTAATCGCCATTTGCTGGGCAATTTCAGCGCTTAGATATTTTTCGCCCTTGGCCACTTTGCGAATTGCTGCAGCCATTTCTTCAGCGCCAGACTCTTTGGTTAAATAACCCATAGCGCCTAATTGGAGAACACGAGTAGGTATTGGATCAGCGCACATCGCTGTTACAGCAATGACTTTAATCTGTGGATTAGATTTCTTAAGCCTTCTGGTTACTTCCCACCCATCAATTCCAGGCATTTTCATGTCAAGTAATACAACATCAGGTTTATGAGATTTTACCAATGCCAAAGCCAATTCACCGCTTTCAGCATCAGCAACCACTTCTACATCCGGTAGATCCTCCAATAATCGTCGAATCCCCATTCTTACCAGGGCATGGTCATCAACAATTAGAACTTTTATCAAACGATGCTCCTTGACAAATTAGCCAATGAACACAAAACATGCATCGATATTAGCAAGACTAAACAGGCATTACAATTGATACTGAATTTAATCTTCATCCCTGTTAATTTGCTAAAAGACGTCCTGACAATGTCTCCATTTTTTATAGAAAGGAAACAAGTCTAATGTTGAGTATAGTCGATTGATAAGATAAATATCTTGCAAAATAAACTTAACACGCCAAAATATGAATGCTGGGATTATTTTTATCAACAGGAAACAAGGGAGGGTATTCACCTAATTCCCTGGCTCGTTCGATGAATCGCATAATATCCGCTTCGACAAAGTCATAAAGTACTTGATAACTGTCTATTACGAAATAGACGGGTTGTAACATATCGATACGATAAGGCATGCGAAATGCTGCAACAGGATCAAAAAGAACACGCATGGCAGCATCACTTTCAACGCTATAAGGCGTTTCGCTAATTGAGGACAAAATACCCCCTCCATAAGCACGCAATCCTTGAGATGTTTTAATGAGGCCAAATTCTACCGTAAACCAGAAGAGTCTTTGCAACAGAGGCCACTTGTCTTCAGTTAAACTTAAAACCTTACGGGCATAATTGCATACGAAATCAGCATAAACAGGATCAGTTAACATCGGGCAATGACCAAATATTTCATGAAAAATATCAGGTTCCTGAACGTAATCGAGATCTTCTTCACAACGAATAAAAGTAGCTGCTGGGAAGCGTCTTTCTGCCAATAATTGGAAAAATTCCCTCGCTGAAATTAAAGCCGCAACCGGGGCTACTTCCCATCCTGTCAATGCCTTAAGACGACTGCTCACTTCAGGTAACTGCGGAATTTGACCTGATGATAAGCCCAGACTTTTTAATCCTTGAATAAATTCATCGCAAGCCCTGCCAGGAATGAGTTTCATTTGACGTTCATAAAGCAATTGCCATATACGATGCTCCTCATCGTTGTAATTTACCCTGCCGCTGGCATCGGGTTGATGAGAAACATAACGGCTGACAAATTCCATAAGAACTCCTAGATGCTAAATAATAGTTATCCCGGATCACTTAAATTATAGCGCTTTAGTTCGGTACAGCATAACAACCAGACACTATAAAACCCGGCTGCAGAAAGAAAGCAAGAAATTATTTAAATCACTCTGAAGAAGGGCGCCGTTGAATTTGAGAAACAGGGATTAATGTCTCAGTCCCTGTACCTGTAACCTGTTGATCGCCTTTCCAGGCATGTCCGTAAACAACTTCGTAAGTTAAAGGGTATTTTCCCTCCATCGTCCGCAATGCCTTATAAGTCTCTGTGAAAAGATGCCATGTCTTTTTCCCAGTCAATCCCCTATTACGCTTAGCGTTAATGTTACGTACACCTTGTGTTTTTAAATTGATTAATAACTTCTTTAAATTGTCATAATGTACAGTTAGCAATTCCATGTCAACCACTGGATCAAGAAACCGCTCTTTTAAGAGACTATCCCCAAGATCATGCATGTCTGTAAACTCATTGGCATGGGCGTAATAATCAGCAGCCTGCCATGCTTGTTTTAATTCTTTAAACGTATCGGGACCCAAAGTAGAAAACATTAAACATCCTTGTCTGTTCATGACACGATTTAATTCACGGATTACTGACGCGAAAGGAAAGCCCCAGTGGATACTTTGATTAGCAAAGATTAAATCAAAGGTTCCTGTGGCGAAGGGAAGTGAGGTCATATTACCGTTAACCAAAGACCATCTCTTACGCCAAAAGCCTTGCTTCATTTTTGCTTGCAACAACATATTTTTGGCCAGATCCAGACCAACGATTTCTGCTTGCGGGTACTTCTTTTTTAATAACTGCGTAAACATCCCTGGACCACATCCTAAATCAAGCACATACCGCGGATTGATTTTTAAATAATCCAGGCGCTCGAATAAACGCATGCCAATTTCATTTTGTACTTTGGCTGCCTGCTCATATTCGGCAGCATACTTATTAAATGTATTGCAAATTTCTAAATTAAGATTCATCATGAAAACGGAATAATTCTAGGAAGCCAATGCTCGTGCACCGTAAAAGGAATAGTATAACACAATTGTTACGTTTACCCTCTGCCTGTGTGATTTGTCATAAGTACCATCGAGAAGCTTGTGCAGTTTGCCAAGAGTGTTTGAGTCTTTTCCAGCCTTTAGGGCCTGCTTGCCAATACTGCGCTTTTCCCTTATTTGATGATAGTTACCTGGTTTGTGGCCGCTGCTTAAAACAAAAGCCTGCTTTCGACAAAACATTAGTGATTTATCGCTTTGAGGAACCTTTACGTACCTTGCTACATGAATACAAATATAATGGGGCACTTTACTTACGCAAGCTTTTCGTAAAATTAATGATGGATGCCTTACCTTCTGAAGGATTGCATACACAATGTTTAATTCCTGTTCCGCTTCATTACAAAAGATTACGCGAAAGAGGGTTTAATCAGGCCGCAGAATTTTCCAAAAGGCTGGCAAGTATTTTAAACCTACCTTGTGAGCTTAATCTTTGTAGAAAGGTGTTACATACCCCTGCCCAAATGGGTTTGAATAGTGAAAAACGCCGTCACAATTTGCATCGTGCCTTCCAGATAAAACAACCCTCATACCAACATATTACGTTGATTGATGATTTATTAACCACAGGAAGTACCGTCAATGAGCTGGCAAAATTGTTCAAGCAACAGGGGGTAACACGCGTCGATGTTTGGTGTTGCGCAAGAGCCTGTTAAGCAAGCTTGTTATTAACAACGCTAATGAAAATATCGCTGCAGGTCATTTAGTATGAGTTGAATAAGCAATACCACAAAAATTATGGTAGCAAGCTGATGTAATAAAATTTCCATAGGCACTGAAAGCGGCTTACCGCGAATTTTTTCCAGCAGGGCATACATGATTAAACCACCATCAAGGCCCGGAATAGGAAATAAATTCACTAATCCTACAGCCAAACTTAAACTGGCAATAAAATAGAGAAATACAGTAAATCCCTGCACAAATGAAGTCACCGAAGCTGTGAACAATCCAATAGGGCCAAGCAAAACAGCAAAAGGAATAACACCAGTTAGAACTTGCTTTAACATCACTAAAAAGAAAGATAACAATTGCAACGATTTAGTAACTGCATGGGCAAACGCATTAAAAAATGTCTCACCTTTGACTTGCCCCTTAGTCATGCCTGACTCAGGTTCAATACCTAAAGTCTGAAGTAGCGATTGACCCCTTTGGTAACGCCACTGGCTCAAATTTAAAGTAATGGGGCGATGTCGTCCTTGATTATCTTCTACCACTGCCGGAACATTATTTTTACCAAGCATCATGATTAAGCGCATACCCGTTTCTTGCCAGGAATTTACTTTTTGGTCTCCTAGGCTAAGGAAACGATCACCAGACTTTAACCCCGCGGTGCCCGCAATACTGTCTGTGGTTACCGTTTGTACCCGGGGTGGCGTTTGTTGATAACCGACCATAAACAACAATGTTAGTGCTAACCAGGCAGCGATTAAATTGGCAAATGCGCCTGAAAGTAAAATAATGCAACGCTTCCATACGGGTTGTTTATCAAAACAAAAAGGGAGTTCTTCCTCTGAGACTGGTTGAATACGGGAGTTTAGCAATTGAACATATCCGCCTAAGGGCCATAAAGCCCATACCCACTTCTGGCCTGCTTTTGTAGTCCATGTGATTAAAGGTTTACCGAAACCAATCGAAATTTTTTGAATTTTGACGCCAAAAATTCGTGCAGCAAGCGCATGTCCTGCTTCATGAATACCTACTACTAAAATAAGCGTTAAGAGAATTGCCAGTATGGCCCATAACATTCATGCACTCACTTTTGTGTTTTTGTATTATCGACAATAAGTTGTAAAAAGGGATGACCCTGTCGTCCACCCAGCTCGTAACCCTGTCTATAAACCTCAAACGTCCGGTAAGTACGTGACGTTTCACTATCAACAAGTTCAACCTCATCCCCATTCTCATCAACCAGAGTTACGGTAAGGTGCATCTCCCGAAATTGGCCAATGTTATAACGCTCTTTGAATAATTTTAGGACTGTCAGCAGACTTTCAGCGGCTTCCTCACTATTGTGCTGGCCTTGAAAAATAATGTCCATTGCCTTCCCTTATCAGGAGATTCTCCTGATTAACGTGCCTATTAGTATTAGCGGCAAAAAACAAACGGACTTGAGCTTTTTAAGAACACTATGTTTCTCTGACCTCAACCTGAAAACAACATCGGCGTTCAACAGTCATTCTGAATGCAAAACTTTGGCTTGGCTTGTAACACGTCATTCCGAAAAGTGACCCCGTCGCTTGAGGAATCTTCTGAATGCGGCACGAAAAATCTCCCCCTTATCAGTCCTTCTACGATGTTTACCCCCAGGAAACTGAGTGCTCAAGATTAACAATTCTGTTTCTGTCTTAGATAACGCTTATTTGCCCCTGTTTCATTTGCCATAAGTCTATAAATTCTGGTGCTAATGGTTTACAATTCCAAGATTATCCCTGCTGCTATTTAAAAAAATCTATGGTGTTTGTTGCCTGCGGACTAAATCATAAAACTGCCCCATTAGATGTGCGTGAAAAAGTCGCTCTGCCTTCGTCTATGCAAGAGACTTTGCTCTATAATTTGGTGGATTTACCTGCAGTGAATGAAGCAGCCATCTTGTCGACCTGCAATCGCACAGAAATTTATTGCGATACAGAAGAGCCTGAAAGCTTAGCACCCTGGCTTGCAGAGCAACATCAACTCGCACCCGAACTACTTTCCCCCTATCTATACCTTCATCCTGGATCTCAGGGCATTCGTCATACATTGAGAGTAGCAAGCGGTCTTGATTCAATGATGCTGGGTGAACCACAGATTCTTGGACAAATGAAGCAAGCTTATCAGCAAGCTTGCAAGTTGGGCACGGTCAAAACCAATTTACGCCACGTATTTGAATACATCTTTAGCGCAAGCAAACGCATCCGCAATCGTAGTGGCATCGGCACCAACCCGGTTTCCATTGCCTATGCAGCAGTCCAGTTAATTGGTAAATTATTCCCCGACTACAAGGCATTAAAGGTTTTTATTATTGGCTCCGGAGAAACCTCTACCCTGGTGGCGAAATATTTAAGTAAACAAGGTGTGAAAGAGTTTTTAATTGCCAGTCGCACTACTGAGAATGCAAAGCAGCTGGCCGCAATGTTCGATGGGCACGCTTTGGCCATTGGCGATATACCAGAATACCTTTCTAAAGCGGATGTTATTATCTCAGCGACAGCTTGCCCTCTTCCTTTTATCAATAAAAGTTTGGTTGAACACGCTTTAAATAAGCGTGCCAGAGCGCCTATGTTCTTTCTTGATCTTGCCGTTCCACGAGATATTGAGGCTGATGTGGCTGAATTAGATGCTGTCCATCTTTATAATATCGATGATTTGCAACTATTAATTGAAAAGGGAATGGACGAGAGACGTGAAGCTGCACTTCAGGCTGAACAATTAATTGAGAGTGAGCTTGATAATTTTATTCGCTGGCACCGTTCTTTACGAGCAAAAAATGTAATCTGTGATTACCGTAGTTATATGCAAAGTCTCGCCCAGCAAGAATTACAGCGAGCCCAGGAGAAACTTGCAGCAGGCTATAATCAAACTATGGTACTGCATGAGTTTTGTGAGCGCTTGGTCAATAAATTAACGCATCATCCTACTGTTGGATTACGCCAGGCTGCCTGGGATGGCCGTGAAGAATTGCTTGATTTAGCGCGCTATTTATTTAATCCATCCATTGATCCAGTTTCCTTATGAAAAAATCGCTTGAATTAAAACTTGAGCAAATGCTTGAGCGTTTTCAAGAAGTGAGTCGTTTACTTTCTGAAGCCTCTGTCATTGCTGATCAAAACCAATTTAAAAATTTATCGAAAGAGTATGCGCAGTTAGAACCCATTGCCAACTGTTATAATGCATTTCTCAAAGCTCGGGATAATGTGAACTCACTGGAGGAGTTATTGGCCAGTGATGATAAAGACATGGCTGCCATGGCTGAAGAAGAAATCGACAAATCTCGAGATGAAGTTAAAACACTGGAAGAAGAATTACAGTGGCATTTGATTCCTAAAGATCCAGATGATACTTGCAATGTTTATCTGGAAGTACGCGCCGGTACTGGCGGTGATGAGGCGGCGATTTTTGCCGGTGATCTATTCCGGATGTACCACCGCTACGCTGAAGCACAAGGATGGCAAGTAGAAATTATTAGCGCCAGCCATGGTGAACACGGGGGCTATAAAGAAATTATTGCACGTATCACAGGCCAATCCGTTTACTCCCAGTTAAAGTTCGAATCCGGTGCCCATCGAGTGCAACGGGTACCAGAGACCGAATCCCAAGGCCGTGTACATACTTCCGCCTGTACTGTTGCCATTCTGCCTGAAGTGGAAGAAATTGATGCGATTGAAGTTAATCCGGATGAAATACGGGTGGATACGTATCGTTCCTCCGGTGCAGGAGGCCAGCACGTTAATAAGACCGATTCAGCGATTCGCATTACCCACTTACCTACTGGTCTTGTGGTGGAATGCCAGGATGAGCGCTCACAACATAAAAACCGTGCAAAAGCCATGGCTCTATTGAAAGCCAGACTTTTAGATGCAGAGCAAAGCAAACAACGTCAGCAGCAAGCTGAGACGCGTAAGTCATTAGTAGGTACAGGCGATCGTTCCGAACGTATTCGCACTTATAATTTCCCTCAAGGACGACTTACCGATCACCGTATTAATCTGACTTTATATCAACTCACCGATGTTATGGAAGGTCATTTGACACCGGTTATTGATGCCCTGCAACGCGAACACCATGCCGAATTACTGGCGGAACTTGGGCAACATGATGGAGATTAAAAAAGCGTTAGACAGCGCATCCAAGCAGCTAACGCAATGCAGTGAGAGCGCTCGCCTGGATGCAGAAGTTTTACTTGCCCATATTTTAATGAAAGATCGCAGCTTTCTTTATGCCTATCCAGAAATAACGCTGACGCAAGTACAATGGCATGCTTTTCAGCGTTTGATCCTCAAACGATTAGAAGGTGTGCCCATCGCTTATTTAACAGGTACTCGCGAATTTTGGTCTCTACCTTTAAAAGTTTGTGAAGACACCTTGATCCCTCGGCCTGAAACTGAACGTTTAGTCGAGCTGACTTTAATTTTATTAGCCGATAAAACAAAAGCCCAGATTCTTGATTTAGGTACGGGTAGTGGCGCTATCGCCTTGGCCTGTGCCTCGGAAAAACCACAATGGACAATAATAGCCTGCGATTGTAGTCTGGGGGCTTTGCAAACAGCAGAAGAAAATGCAGCAAGATTAGCGTTGTCCAATGTTTATTTCTATCATTCCAACTGGTTTGAAAACATTTCATTGGAGGGACTATTTGACGCAATTGTAGCTAATCCTCCTTATATAGCAACTAATGACCCTCATCTGATGGAAGGCGATGTTCGTTTTGAACCTCCATTGGCTCTTGTAAGTGGTCAAGATGGATTAAATGCGTTAAAACATATTATTAAACATAGTCTTGATAGGCTTAAGCCAGGAGGGCTATTATTAGTGGAGCACGGTTTTGATCAAAAATCTGCAGTAGCGTCTATGCTTAAAGATTATGGGTATACCGAGATTCAATGTTGGCAAGATTGGCAAGGTAATGACCGTATAAGCGGTGGCAAGCGAATAATTTGTTGATGAGTAGCCTATTTTTTGATATACCTAACGGTTTTCGATCGCATGCCAAAGTATGACGAGAGGATGAAACGCAGGAGGCATTGATGCCAGAACAAATAATCGATTCAACCAATGAGAGTATAAAAAACGTGAAAAATGATGCCGTTAGCAACATGGGAATAGCACCCTACCAGGAAACGGATGGCGAAGAGTACATGAATGAGAAGCAACTCGCTCACATTGAGAAGATTTTGCTTGCATGGCGCCAGTCATTGATGGAAGAGGTTGACAGGACAGTAACTCACATGAAGGATGAAGCGGCTAATTTTCCAGATCCTTCCGATCGAGCCAGTCAAGAAGAAGAGTTTAGTCTTGAATTAAGAACACGTGATAGAGAGCGTAAGCTCATTAAAAAAATCGAAGATGCGCTTGAGCGTTTGCGTGACGACGATTTTGGCTATTGCGAAGCCTGTGGTATTGAAATTGGCTTAAGACGCCTGGAAGCCCGACCTACTGCCACGCTATGCATCGACTGTAAAACCTTATCTGAAATTAAAGAACGCCAAAACCAAGGTAGTTAATTCTCTCATTTGGCATAGAGGGATTTTCAAATGAAACCGATTGTCGCTTTTGCGACAATCAGGCTTAATCTAATGCAATTATTTTTTTTCTTCTAAAATATTGTTTATTAATTTTTCATATTTGGCGACAGCACCTTTATTACTCAGAAGCACCTGCGTGGCATTGTTTACTAACTGCTCTTTACGCTTTTTATCCTGATATAGATTCAGAATACGTGTGATTAGCTCATCGGCATCATTAACCAGTTCAATGGCTTCTGCCTCTTTTAAATCGCGGCAAATTGTTTTGAAATTATGCACATGGGGACCGCTAAGGACAGGTACCTGCATTGCGATAGGCTCAAGCATATTATGTCCCCCCACGGGTACAAAGCTTCCACCTACAAACGCGTAATCGCTTACGTGATACCATCCTAATAATTCACCCAGAGAGTCCAGAATGATCACTTCATTCTCAGGGCATAGGGTTTCTTCACGCGAGCGAAGTCCTGTATTAAATCCCATTTGAATACACAATTGATTCACTTTTTGGAATCGTTCTGGATGTCTAGGGGCAATTAGCAGCACGACACCAGGAATGGCTGCCTGAAGTTTTTTTAAACGTTTTAGAATCAATTCTTCTTCATTATCGTGAGTACTAGCGATAATGACTACGACGCGCTCCTTTCCCCATTTTTCTTTTAAACTGGCAAACAATGGATGATTAATGTTTTGGGTTTGCAAATCAAATTTCATATTACCGAACACTGACACAGTTTTATCAGGCGCTCCCAGTGCTTTAAAACGTTTGGCATCGTCTTCTGTTTGAGTCAGGATATAATCAAAATACTGCAATAAGGGTTTAAAAAGAAACGTCACTTTTTTATAACCTTGATAAGAGCGCTCTGAAAGACGAGCATTGACGAGGCAAAGAGGAATTTTTGCCTTATGCGCATAATAACCCAGATTGGGCCATAATTCTGTTTCTACAAACACGGCTATTTTGGGTTTCACTACGCTATAAAAACGACGCACAACACCGGGTAAATCATAAGGAACATAACGATGTACCACCTTTTCTCCAAAACGCTGTTGCACTCTTTCAGCACCCGTAGGGGTCATTGTGGTTATTAAAATGTGCCACTGTTTTTGTAATAAGGCATCTATCAGAGGGGTCACAGCAATGACTTCTCCTAATGAAACAGCATGCACCCATATATCAAACTCGCCTTTCTTTTTATTGTTCAGAGAAAAACGTTCGGCGATTCGTGTCCGATAAGCTGGAATTTGTCGCCCTTTCCACCAAAGCCGCAGTAGCAAGTAAGGCGTTAACAAATATAGTAAACATGAATAGGCTAGTCGCATTGCGTAATCTCGGAAAAAAAGGCAAGTATACCCAAGAAACTTCAAAATGCGATATTTTAGGCGACATGATTTATAACAAATCACTCATCATGCCAATGATATACGCTTATTGATAAAAAAAAGTTAAATTCAGCATAATTTGCGCTATAGGCATATAATTAAGCTTAGAATGGAAGAGGTTATCGATAACAATGCAATTGGACAATCAACTTCATGAATTTACGTGATTTTTTTACTCATTACCACTGGTGGGGAAAGATACTGGGTGCTTTTTTTGGCTACCTGATTGGAGGGCCTGCTGGTGCTTTATTTGGCATTTTAATCGGAAATTTTTTCGATCGGGGTATTATTGAGCATTTTAACCGCCCACATTGGCATTATTATAAAGAGCGTCGGGAAGCCGTCCAAAAAATCTTTTTTGAAGCCACGTTTTCAATCATGGGGCATATTGCCAAAGCAGATGGCCGTGTCTCTGAGCAAGAAATACAAATGGCCAAAACACTCATGGATGAAATGCGATTAAGCCGCGAACAAAAAACATTGGCAAAACATTTTTTTAATCAGGGAAAATCGTTTACTTTTGATCTGGCAGAAATGCTTACACGTTTGGAGCAGGTCTGTTATGAGAATCCTGAGTTATTAAAATTGTTCATGGACATTCAATACCGCGCCGCGAAAACTGATAATTTCTCTGAACCTAAAATGCGCGCATTAGACGTTGTTTTTCGACGTTTAGGTTTTGCACCGATTCGGCAACAATATCGCTTTTATGAAGATTTTGGCTTTCGTTCCTCACAATCTTCACACCACTCCCAGTCTCAAAGTTCCTCTGGCCAAAAGCGACAACAATACCAAACACCCCCTAACAGTTTGGCATACGCTTACGCTTTATTGGAAATTGAACAAACTGCAAATAAGCAGGAAGTAAAACGAGCCTATCGACGTTTGATTAGTAAAAATCATCCGGACAAGCTAATCGCACAAGGTTTACCAGAGCAAATGATAAAAATGGCCAATGAAAAGACGCAAAAAATCCGCAAAGCTTATGAACAAATTTGTGCCAGCAAAGGCTGGCCATGTTAACCATACGGAGTTGCGTGAAACTCAGTCACTATCTCATTTAGTTCTTTAATTTCCTTGTTAGATACTTGAGGAGTACGACATTCCGTGATGAGTTTGGCCATTTTATCAGCCATGCCTATCCCCGCTACGCCACCTAAAATAATACATAGTAGTGACAATACATAAACAAGTTTCACGGTCTCTGCATCAGCATCAATTGCCTGTAATAGAGATGTAACAATACCGAAATAAACGCTACTGAAAACTGCTACCCCCAAAAAACCCATTGTTTTTACGAAACAACAATTATTAGCGAGCATATTTGTTTTATACGTCACCTCTTCTGTGCGAAGCTTTACTTTCGCCAGGTACTCTTTTTCCGCTTGAGCAATGACGGGTTTTATAAAAGAGGGATTTTTAATATCAAGTGTTAAAGCCAGATCCCTCAATTGAAAAAACAAAAATGGATTGGTCCTTTTTATGGTCTCGCAAGCTAGCTGTTTGAGCGAAGGTGGGTTATATAGTGTATGTTTTTTTTGTATAGCCGATTCTATTGCTAGTATTTCACTTGATGCTTGTATATCGCTAGGTTCGTCTTGTATTTCGTTACTTTCTTCTTTCATCTAAATTGAACTCCACCCTTGTTAACCAGGGCATGCAGACCTGGCATCAGATTATATAACAACTTTTTGCAAAAATGCCCTTATGAATATTTAAAATCCATCACATTTTTTAATTTATCTACAAATGTTCTATATTTTAAACAGTTAATATTTCATTAAGATTGAGCAATTATAATCAAACTTATTGACATCAATCAGAGTCAGGATCGCTGGCATAAGAGGTAAAAAATGAGTGATGTATTTGAAAAGATAAAAGAACTTAAGGAAGCATTGCGTGAAATTAATGGCGGCGATCTTCCTGTGGATAGCAAGGTTTTGGATAATAAAACCTTATCCGCAAATTATTTTGTCGATTATAGGCTATTGCCTCCATCTATTGATGCCAGCGATGTAACGGTTGAATTAAATGAAGGGGAAAAGCCCCGTGCTGATGAATTGGCTGTGGCCCCCACCGTTCCAATGGAGAGATTTACTAAGCCACATCCTGACAAGTATGAAGAAAATAAACAGACATTTGATGCCTATTCTAAAGGTGTTCTGCAAGCAGTTTGGGTAATTGCTTCCAACTCTCAAGGCGGTTATGGGGCTGCTATAGGTAATATTCTAACGCTTAACAGAGCTTTTAGTTTTTTAGATACAACCTGGGTTCCTAAAATTGTGGATGAGCGAACCTATAGAGTCGGAAAAGCTCTACAAAAATTTTTAGCTGATGTCCTTCAAGAAGAGATTATCAAAACTGTTCCTGAAAAATTTCCTCCCGTAGTAGGTATAGCGGTACGAGAACCAGCAACAGAACAACTCACCTATATGCAAAGTATTTTAAATCAACGCTTGGAAAGGTATGAAGCGCACTCCCCCCAAAAAGTAGAGGAAATTACGGAGATTATATCTTTAAGAGACAATCGAAAAAAATCCATAGAGCAAGAAGAAAAAGAATTTCGGAAAAATGACTCTCAAATAAGAAGCCGTCTAAACGAAGAGGTTCTTCGTTTGCAAGATTCTAATAGTCCTCAAGCATTAAAAGAAATTATAGCGGGGTTGACGCAGAATTTAGAAGCGCTCAAAAAAGCTCGACAAGAATTTGCTTCAGTGCTGGAAGAGTGGAACAATGAAAATCAGGGGAAATTTAACCTCAATGGTATGGAGCGTTCTTTACCAGATTCTATCAAAACTCCATCCGCAATACGCACGTTAATATACCCAAACTCAGTGTCTGTTAATACGGCAACTGCAGAATGGTTACAATTATTCAATACTCGAGACCAAATTAGCTCCTACATAGAAAATATTAAAATTTCTTTGGCTAAAACGTTTAGGGATATAAACAACACTACCATATCTGCGTCAGGTATAGTTATAGAAAATTTTGAGAGACAAAAAATAAAAGCCGAACAACAATTTCTTGATAAAGTGGTTCCTATTTTTACCGAACAACTACAACCTGCTATTACCAGAGCCACTACGCTGGGTAATCAACCCCATTTTTACAATCCAGAGCAAATCCCGAGTGATGCTGCCACTTGCCAAACCACACTTAAAGAATTAAATGCTTACTTAGATAGGTATCAAAAAGAAGCAGCACTTGCCTATAACAATTTTGAAGCCAACAACCCTCCTGAAAAAGAGTGGGAATCACTCGACAAAAAAGCCTACAGTATGGCTATAAAAGTGGCAAAAAAGGATGTACTACAAAAGCAGGAACAAAAAATTGCTGAGATCAAGGATTATATAAAAGAAGTGCAAGAAGAACTGCAAAGCTTATCGTCTGAGTTTAGAAAGCAAGAGTTAGCTAAGTTGGGAAGTAATGTGGAACTCTTATTTAAGGGTAAGAGAGAAGCTGATCGACAACAAGTGCAAGCAGCTGCTCAAAGGGCTCGATTTATCGACGATCAATATAAACCCGCTTTACAAAAAATTACTGACAACTACAATTCTCAATTGAAAGTAATTGATCAAAAATTTGATGAACTTGCTCAAGAGCGTAAAAACTTTCTTTTGGAAGCTAAAGAGGCATTACTTCAATATAAAAAGATCCTGGAAGAACACAGAGGCATTTATATCCCTGAACAGATCCCGCAACAGCAATTGAAAACTTATTTAGAAATTAATAATGAGGATCAAATTCAATGGATAGATGACTTGTATAGTCAATCTAAAGCTGCCAGTGGTGTTCGAGGTACTTTTACTCTTTTATCTAACTACGTTTCTCACTATACCACGCTTATGAGACCAAGTGATTTTGATATGGATCTCAATGAGGTTCTCGAAGGCATGGAATCAAAACTTAAACATATTGATCAAGAATTAGGAGTTGATATTCGCGGACCGGCAGTGCAACCCCTTAGTCAGAATATGGCCAAGGATAATTTATATGCTTTACGGGAAAAATACGACTCCTCTCCAGAAATTGCACTTTTAAGGAAAGAAAAAGCCCAGGAAACAGCCAAATGGGAAGAGAAGAAAGAACCTTATGAGCAAGAACTTTTACTAGCTAAATTTCATCAAGAGTTAGCCACTATAGCTCATGAACATACTCTAATCGAACATCAGATTTTGGCACTTGACTGTAAATTGAATGATATACTGGATGAAGATAACAAAACTCTCAATAAAGTCACTGAGCAATTAACCAAGTTAAATGGCGAAGATGCGTTGGAGTTTTGGCACAGAGTAGAGAGTGACGTTGCAGCCATCGACATCGTCCGCGCATTTAATACGCCCAAAGGTCACAGGGAGTTATCAGCACCTGACGCGATGAAAAAAATTGATGATTCTCTGCTCATGAAAGAAAAATCCTGGGGTCCAGAAGGCGCAATAGAAGAAATTGCAGCCCAAATCACAGACATTCCTGTGGAGTTGCAGCAATTAAAAGAAAAAGAGCTTTCTCATTTTAACGAGCTGAAAGCCCAAAAAGTGAAGTTGAATGCAAAACCACAGATGGCCGTGGAAAAAATTGCCACACGAAAGTCTGTTATAGAATCTTTGGTAAAAATAGCTGGGATTCAACAACAGATTACAGGCCTACAAAACCAACCTGTGGAAAACAATGAAGAAAAAGAAGCGTTACTCCAAGAAATGCACCATGCAGAAGCAGAGCTAGCGGATTCTTTAAGTCACTTTGACGCCGGTGCAAGCCCTGACATTCGTACAAAATTAACAGCAACCACCAGAATGCTTAGTGAACTTTCTGAAGCGAAAACAAAACTTCAAATCGACCTACTAACGAGTTTGGAATCTGAAAGTAAAGTGCTACTGGAAGTCGCTAGTCAACAAGTGTCCTCCGCCAGTCTGAAAACTCGAGAAGAAATAGCCAATAGCATTGATTCATTTGCAGAAAAAGCAAAAAATATCCTTAAGCTTGGTAGTCAAAATCAGAATGAAACTGTCCAGAAAGAATTATCAGCCATCAGGGCCACGATTGAAGAACTGCAAGAGATTAAAGCTACTATTCCAGTACTTAATCAACTTGATGCTATTCATAATAGTTATGAGAACCTGGTCAAAAAAGCAGACGAATTAACTAGCTCAGATTCAAAAATAATACCCTACCTTGGTGACTCTAAATTACTGCCCTACCTTGCTCTATCCAAAAAGGCAAAGGAACTTGCTGCTGCAATAAAACCTATCCGTGAAATGGAAGGACATATTCTAATCAGTGATAAACTTAAACTAATTGAGGAAACCAAAAAGAAGCTTGAACCTATCGAAGAAAAATGTGAAACAATTCGTAGGGATGAGAAGCAGTCCTTGCAAATTTTGATTGACATAGCTGCCGCTTATGAAGCTTTAAACGCAAAACGTCAATACTTACGTACTGGTTTACATCAATTTTATCAGAAAGATAAGGCAAGACTCTATAAAGATGCCAGCGAATTGAATGAATTATGGGAAGAGATTGAGAGTCATTTCGATAAAAGTTACTTTGGTACACAAGAATTTGAACTACTGGACGCCATTAAGAAGAATGAATCAATGTGGATTCTCTTGGTGGAAACCAATAAACCTCAATCCATAGACTCATTATTTAAAGATGAAGATAAAGTTGAGTTTACAAGGGCTAGAATTTCTCTTGAGGAGGAATTCTTTGGTAAAGCCACCCCCCCTATGGGTGGCCTGTTTGGACAATATCTGGAAGAGCGAGCTAAAACCTATTGGTTTAAAGATGCCGTCAGTTCCTTTGCTGCCCTTGTTTTTCAATGCTTTAACTATAAAACTGATGCTCAGGAACGACAAGAGTATTTACAGGATTTGAGAGATATTTTCAAAGCATATAAAGAAAACCCAGCTCCAGATCTCTATGAGGCATTAGTTGATAAAATTGACGAGGGAGAACGGTTTAAACCAAGAAGCAAGGAAAAGAATACTCATGAAAAAACCCTACAGTCTCACTTGAGTAAATTCAAACAAGAAGTCAAAAACATTCAGGAACAAAATACAAATCTTGCAGAAGACAGGGAAGGGCTAAGAGTAGGCTTATAATAAGTAAAACGTAGCCCGGCTGCTTGCAGCCGGGAGACTTTATTTTAATTCTTCTAAATGCTGATAAGCTGAAAAGATTATAATGTAGATTGTCGATTTATCCCGGTTGCAAGCAACCGGGCTACCTGCTTAAAATTGTATCCTAGTTGCTACCTAAGTGATAATCTGGTTCATTCCTTAGCTATCTTCGTATTGACTGATACTCTATCGCTATTTCTTCTAAATCTACAGTTCGCTCAGGTACTTTAGGAGTAAAGCATTCTGCTAAAGCCTTCGCTGTCTTCCCAGCAAAGCACATCCCTACACAGTTGCCTACAATAAAACTTACTATGGTCAATGCATAACTGGTAGCTTGTGTGTCTCCATCCGCATCAATTGCATTTAAAACAGGTATAGTTATTCCTAAATGAATTCCACCAAAAAGCAGACCACCCATAAAGGCCATTGATTTAATAAAACAACTATCTGTAATAAATGCCCTGTATTTATCTTTTATTTCTTCGGTACGTGCTTCCACTCTCAACGCGTGATTTTTTTCCGCTTGCTTATATTTCTCAGCTATAAATTCTTTCACTATTTTATTATCGATTTCGATTTCTTGAGGAAGCTCCATGCCATGCAACTGAAAAAATAAAATCGGATGTTTTTTTACTGTCTGATAAGCAAGAGTTTTTAATGAAGGGGGATTATGTACTTTAACGTCTTGTTTAAAAGAATTTTGTTTTATCTCTAAAGTACTTACTTTTTCAACTTCTTTTATTTCTTCACATTCTTCAATTTCATCTATCATTTATAAATTCTCGTCTTAATCATCATTTTTTATTCGTTTTAATTAAAAAATATTCCAAATGATATCAAAGCAAGCATATTTTAGCTACATTCAGGTTAGATGGATACTGCGGACAAGCCGCAGTAGGTAGACATAGAGGATTTATTGTGACTGTTAAATCATTCGACAGGTGTTAACATTTATACTTATATACTTAGCCAACTTTATCTTCATCAGCATAAGGAAGTACGGTTACCTGTGTACCTACGGTGATAAATTCTTCGTTTAACCATTTGGCAGCACTTGGGAATACTCGTACACAGCCGTGGCTGGTATTTGCCATGGGTACTTCATAGCCTGCATGGATTGTGTATCCCTGGAAAAAATACATGCAATAAGGCATTTTGGCCCCGCCTGTGGTCTCCACAGGGTATTCACCCGAACGACAATCAATGCCTCGTTTATGATACACATGGAAAGTACCCGTAACGGTTCGACAGGACTGCTTTTGATTTTCATCACAAACGTCTTTACCACCAGAAGCACTACCCGTCATCACTCGATTACCATCGGGATCATAGGCTGCCCAGGCATAGGCTTTCGGATCAAAGATAAACTGTTTTTTACCGGTAGCAGGCGCTTTTTCCGGAAAATAATCCCGACCGCGTTTATCTTCGGTGTAATGGATAGTACGATGAACCATTCCCACATCATCGGTAATATAGCAAGATTCATCGCAATAGGGCATACAGCCTGATAATCCAAGACACAGTAAGCCAACCCATAACAACAACTTCTTCATGGTAAATTATTCTCTCTTTAGTTTAAAATTTGGGAATATGGTAGGAATATCCTACCATGATTTATTATGCCTCTAAACGGCGATATTTAATACGGGAAGGTTTATCTGCTGCATCCCCTAAGCGTCGTTTTCTGTCAGCCTCATAGTCGGTATAGTTGCCCTCAATAAAAACCACCTGTGAATCACCTTCAAACGCCATTAAATGAGTACAGATTCGATCAAGGAACCAGCGATCATGCGAAATAACAATTGCGCAACCAGGAAAATTCAATAATGCTTCTTCCAAAGCACGTAAAGTTTCTACATCCAAATCATTGCTTGGTTCGTCAAGGAGGATAACATTGGCCCCGCGTTTTAACAGTTTGGCTAAGTGAACCCGGTTTCGTTCACCGCCTGACAATTGGGACATTTTCTTTTGTTGATCAGCCCCTTTGAAGTTAAAACGACCAACATAAGCACGTGAAGGCATTTGGAAAGCGCCCACTTGCATAATATCCAAGCCATCGGAAATTTCTTGCCAGACGGTCTTGTTATCTTCAAGGTCATCCCGCATTTGATCGACATACGCTAAATTTACTGTTTCTCCAATACGGATTTCCCCACTATCAGGCGTTTCTTGTCCAGTAATCATTTTTAAGAAAGTGGACTTACCTGCTCCATTAGGCCCAATAATCCCAAGAATCCCCCCTTTGGGTAATTGGAAACTTAAATTATCAATTAATAAACGATCACCAAACGACTTGCACAAATGCTTCGCCTCGATGACTAAATCTCCCAAACGTTCACCAGGTGGGATATAAAGCTCATTGGTTTCATTACGCTTTTGGAATTCTTTTGAATTCATTTCTTCAAAACGGGCGAGTCTCGCTTTGTTTTTAGCATGTCGCCCCTTTGGCGAGGTACGCACCCATTCCAACTCGGCTTTAATCGCACGCTGGTGGGCCGCTTGTTGTTTATCCTCCATGGCCAACCGGGCTTCTTTCTGTTCTAACCACGAGGTGTAATTCCCTTTATAAGGGATACCTTCGCCGCGATCGAGCTCTAAAATCCATTCCGCGGCATTGTCGAGGAAATAACGATCGTGGGTAATGGCAACCACAGTCCCAGGAAAATCCTCAAGATAACGTTCAAGCCAGGCAACGCTTTCTGCATCAAGATGGTTTGTTGGTTCGTCGAGCAATAGCATATCAGGATTGGATAATAGCAATCGACATAGCGCTACCCGGCGGCGCTCCCCTCCAGAAAGTTGACTGATCACAGCATTCCAGTCAGGCAAGCGCAGCGCATCAGCAGCGACATCCAATTTACGATCCAGTTCCCAGCCACCACAGGCTTCAATATCATTTTGCAACTCGCCTTGCTTTTCAAGGAGTGTATTCATTTCCTCATCACTCATCGGTTCAGCGAAGCGCATGCTTATTTCATCAAATTCGGCAAGCTTGGCCTTAATGGCAGCAACACCTTCTTCTACCACTTCACGTACGGTTCTTGTTAAATCCAATTGTGGTTCTTGCTCCAAATACCCAATTTTAATACCAGGTTGCGGACGAGCTTCACCATCATATTGCGTATCAACACCGGCCATAATGCGTAGTAGTGTTGACTTACCCGAACCGTTTAACCCCAAGACCCCAATTTTAGCGCCGGGGAAAAAACTTAACGAAATATCCTTTAAAATAAAGCGTTGATTATCAACGACTTTGCTAACTCGATTCATGGTAAAAATGTATTGCGACGACATAGAGTGCTCCATCTATAAAAGCAGGCGCAGAAAGTTAACGAAACCCCTAAATTTCTCAAGAAGATAATCTTAAGTTTAAGGGTATCTTTGATAAGTCTGCGACTACTATTAACGCTTACCAAAGATCATGTTTTTTGCAAATTAAGTCCAATCGAGGATTACTTTTCCTGATTGACCTGAGGCCATCATTTGAAACGCATGTTGATAATCCGCTATTGGGAAATGATGCGTTATAACAGGTTCTAAGTTTAAACCACTTTGTAACATCGCTATCATTTTATACCAGGTCTCAAACATTTCCCGGCCGTAAATTCCTTTAATCACCAACCCTTTAAATATAACCTGGTTCCAGTCAATAGGGGTCTCCTGCGGAGGGATCCCTAACATTGCAATATGCCCCCCATGGTTCATTGCCTTGACCATGTCATTTAACGCCATAGGATTTCCAGACATTTCCAAACCCACGTCAAAGCCTTCTTGCATCCCTAATTCATTCATAACGTCTTTAATGGATTGATACTTGACGTTAACTGCTCGGGTAGCCCCCATTTTCTGAGCCAATCCCAGTCGATATTCATTCACGTCTGTAATGACTACATGACGCGCACCTACATGGCGGGCAATAGCAACTGCCATAATACCAATAGGGCCTGCACCTGTTATTAATACATCTTCCCCTACCATATCAAACGCTAAAGCACAGTGCGTTGCATTACCGAACGGATCAAGAATGGAGGCCTGATCACCTGAAATATTGTCAGGTAAAACAAGTACATTCGTTGCAGGCAAAGACAAATACTCTGCAAAACAACCCGGGCGATTAACACCGACACCCTGGGTATTGCGACAGAGGTGACGTTTACCAGCACGGCAGTTGCGGCACATTCCACAAGTAATATGACCTTCACCTGACACCCGCTGTCCAACTTTTAAACCCTTAACTTCTCGACCAATTTCAACAATTTCACCGTAAAATTCATGGCCTACAGTCATGGGTACCGGTATGGTAGCTTGCGCCCACTCATCCCATGAATAAATATGAATATCGGTCCCACAGATTGCTGTTTTATGAATTTTAATCAATACATCATTTACCCCATATTCCGGTATGGGAACCTCCTCCATCCATATTCCTGGTTCACGTTTTGCTTTTACTAAGGATTTCATGTATTCCCCCTTAAATTACTACCTACAGCATCGATATTAAAATTGATCATGTCCTCTATTATCTCTATATACCAGATATACCAGGGTTTACCTGCGGTATTCCACCACACAGTACAACCCTGGCTTGAGCTTTGGATACCGCGAACAAGTCGCGGTACGTGGAGACAGAAGTGAACGCTGAATTTGTCTATTATTTAAATTACCCGATAACACCAAGCTCTTTACCTACTTTTGCAAACGCTTCCAATGCTTTATCCAAATGTTCTAGCTCATGGGCAGCAGACATTTGTGTACGAATGCGCGCTTTACCTTTGGGGACCACTGGGTAAGAAAATCCAACCACATAGATTCCTTCCTCGAGAAGGCGGGCTGCCATTTTTCCGGCAAGGGTAGCATCCCCTAACATCACCGGAATAATCGGATGTTCACCTGGAATCAAACCAAAACCAAGTTTGGTCATGCCACTTCTGAAATATTGGCTATTGCGCTTTAGTTTTTGTGCCAGCTCATTGCTACTTTGTAATAAATCAAGAACAGCCACTGAGCTTTGCGCAATCATCGGCGCTAATGTATTTGAAAAAAGATAAGGTCTTGAGCGCTGTCGAAGCCAGTCAACGATAGTTGCATTTGCTGAAGTATAACCCCCAGAAGCTCCGCCTAATGCTTTGCCAAGCGTTCCAGTAATAATGTCAATTTTGTCTGCAACACCACAATACTCAGGTGTCCCTCGTCCTGTTTCGCCCATGAACCCGACCGCATGGGAATCATCAACCATGACCATGGCATCATAACGTTCTGCCAGTTCACAAATAGCAGGTAAATTCGCAATTATACCGTCCATAGAAAATACACCGTCCGTTGCAATTAAACGAAAACGGGCACCTTTGGCTGCCTTAAGCTGCTCTTCCAAATCTTTCATGTCGTTATTGGCATAACGAAAACGTGCTGCCTTGCACAGACGAATACCATCAATGATGCTAGCATGGTTTAATGCATCGCTAATGATAGCATCTTCCGGACCAAACAAGGTTTCAAACAACCCTGTGTTTGCATCAAAACAAGACGAATAAAGAATCGTATCCTCCATCCCTAAGAATTGACTTATTTTTCTTTCCAATTCTTTATGCGGTGTTTGAGTACCACAGATAAACCGCACGGAAGCCATTCCATAGCCGTACTTTTCCAATGCTTTTTGCCCCTCAGCAATTAAAGTAGGATGATTGGCTAATCCCAAATAGTTGTTTGCACATAAATTTATAACTTTCCCTTCTTTTACTGTCACGGCAGCCTGCTGTTGACTAGTTATGACTCGTTCTCCTTTGTACAACCCTTCTTTTTTGAGTGTATCAATCTCAGCAAACAAAAATTCAGTAAATCGCTCAACCACATCAATCTCCTGTAATAAATATGCGGCAAATAATAACAAATTTTACACAACACCACTATGAAATCATGCACCTCCCTCTAATCTTTAAGATGGCTATAAAAAATTGCTTAATCTTTTGCTAGAGGAATCGCACCTTTTATCAATTCTTGCTAAAATGCCCACAACGTTTTAACCTAGGTATTCAAAGTAACGGTGAACTTCTAATGACTAGTCAAACTGCACGAATTAATATGGTCAAACAGCAGCTTCGCACGGGCGAGGTTCTGGATGAATCTATTCTCTCCCTGTATGAGGAATTTCCACGCCATGAATTTGTGCCCCATGATCTGCAACATTTTGCCTATTCAGACATGCAAATTCCGCTAGACCACGGACAGCGAATGATGACACCTTTGGAAGAAGGCAAACTAGTACAAGCCTTAGCCCTTAAAGGAAATGAAGTCGTTTTGGAAGTAGGTACAGGTACAGGTTTCTTGACTGCGTTGTTAAGTCGACTTAGTAAAAAAGTAATCAGCATTGATTATTTTTCCGATTTCACTACCCAGGCTCGACGCAAGTTACATGAACATCACTGCACCAATGTTGAATTAATTACTGGTGACGCCTCCAGAGGCTGGTTAGAACAAGCACCTTACGATGTGATGGTATTCACCGGTTCTCTCGAAGAACTGCAGGAAACACATCGTCTACAGCTACTGCCAGGTGGAAGGTTATTTGCCATTCTTGGTAAAGAACCAGTCATGCAAGGCCAGTTACATCGCTTGGATTATGATGGCAAATGGCATGTAAAAATACTATTTGAAACAAATATTCCTCCTTTAATTGATAAATTAAAACCGAAAGAATTTGTTTTCTAGGACAAGCTCGTATGAAAAAAACGCTGTTATGCTTGATGTTAACTATTGGTTTACCTACCTTGTCCCATGCGACGGATTTGATGGATATTTATCAGCAGGCACTAGAAAATGATCCTGCATTCAAACAAGCTTACAGTACTTATATGTCTAATACGGAGGCTATTCCACAGGCTCGTGCGGCCCTATACCCGCAGTTAACAGTAAATACCCAGGCGGCTCGCAATGTTGAAAATGTCAGTGCAGGAGGCGGTAGCGTAGAGGCGACTTATAATAGCAACCAATGGCAGGTTACCACCTCACAAGCTATCTTTAATTATCAAGCCTGGGCTCAGGTTCAGCAAGCCAAGGCCTCTGTTAAAGCGGCGCAAGCTACTTTCAATGATGCTGCCCAGGATTTGATCTTGCGTACAGCCAAAGCTTATTTTGATGTGCTTCTGGCTCGGGATACCCTTAATTTCGCAGAAGCAAAATTACGGGCAAACAGACGTCAGTTCGAACAAGCAGAACAGCGTTTTAAAGTCGGTTTAGATGCCATTACCTCTGTTTATGAAGCAAAAGCGGCCTATGATCAATCGGTTGCTGAAGTTATTTCCGCGAGAAATAACGAAATTAATCGGAAAGAGGATTTACGTAAATTAACTAATCATGTATATGAACATTTATCCCCTCTTCGTAACAGTACTATTCCATTAATTAGGCCCGAACCCGATAATGCAGATGAGTGGGTAAATACAGGGCTACTGCAAAACTATAAACTTTTTTCCTCCAAATATAGTTTGGAGGCGGCCCGGGAAAAAATAAAAGTGCAGGCAGCCGGTGCCTGGCCGACATTAGCCATTCAGGGCAATGCGTCCCAGACCCATAATGAATCAAGCAGTACCTCCTTTTTCATTCCATCAAGACAGGGGTCAGCCAGCGTTGCCATCGCATTAAACTTTCCTGTTTTCCAAGGTGGATTAGTACAATCTCAAACAAGACAAGCTCAATTTGATTTTCAAACCTCCAGCCAGCAACTCGAGCAAACTTACCGCGATGTGATTGTGAATAGTCGCATTGCTTTCAATACGATTATCGATGGTATCAGTAAAGTTAAAGCAGATAGACAAACCGTTGTCTCTCAGCAAAACTCTTTAGAAAGTACCGAGGCTCAGTTTCAGGTTGGGACACGTACCATGGTGGATGTCGTTAATGCGCAACGACGCTTGTTTGAAGCCCAGGAACAGTTAGCCCGTGATCAATATAATATGATTAATGCCATACTTAATTTAAAATATCTGGCAGGCACTCTCAACGTCAATGATCTTGAAGAAGTGAATTCCTGGCTGGAAACAACACGCATTAATGCATTTCCATGTCAAGTGCCCCTTAAAGCGAGGGTTAAAAAAGTTAAGATAACAGCTACCAAATCATCAACCACAGGAACTTTTAAAAAATCTGCGGTTAAAGCTGCTGTTGTAGTTAACCCTCAAACCACCAAAAAAATTGATTAATGGTGTAATATTAACTTTTAGTTTTAGGTTGTTGTAATTATGTCCACTACCCCTTCATTGGTTGAAAAGAAACTTTTACATTACACAGGGAAAGCCATTGCCGACTTTAACATGATTCAACGAGGTGATCGGGTTATGGTTTGTTTGTCGGGGGGAAAGGATTCGTTTACCTTACTTACACTTTTACACACGTTACGGCGTCGCTCAAATAACAAGTTTGACATTTTTGCTTTTACCTTGGACCAAGCACAACCGGGTTGGGATGATAGTAAGCTACGTCAATGGCTAAGTGAACGAAACATCCCCCATGAGATTCTGACACGCGATACCTACAGTATTGTTAAAGAGAAAGTTCCTGAAGGCAAAACCTATTGTTCATTATGTTCAAGACTGCGCAGAGGTATCATTTATCGTTACGCTGAAGAACATGGGTTTACCAAAATTGCCCTAGGCCATCATCGTGATGATTTAATTCGCACCTTAATGATGTCTATATTTTATAATGGCGATATACGTTCTATGCCGCCTAAATTACTGAGTGATAACAAAAAACATATCGTCATACGCCCCCTTTGCTATGTTCAGGAAAAGGATATTATCAATTTTGCCCAAGAACAGGCCTATCCTATTATACCCTGCAACTTATGTGGCTCTCAGGAGAATTTAATGCGCAAAAGGGTTGCCAAATTGATCGATCAATTAGCTGAAGAAAATCCCAAGGTTCCCAGTAACATGCTTCATGCCCTGCAAAGTATTAAACCAAGTCAACTCATGGATCAGGATCTTTGGCAATTTAAAAACCTGGAAGATCAATTAATAAGTCCTTTGTTAACCCCTGGGGAAACTGTTTTTTCTAATGAAGAATTACAACCTTTGGAAGAAGAACAATAAAGACCACTCATTGAATGAATTTGCCAAACCATAATTCAGGTTCAGTTTCTTTCATAAGCCAAACATTTAGTATTGTATGGCAAGTGTCTACCTCTTGGGGGTAAACATTGAAAAGGAACTAGATAAAGTTTTTAGCCACATTTCAAGAGATCAACTATGTCTAAAAATATTTTTTTAACAAAGTTGATCTCTGCAAGCAAACCCCGACCTATATTGTGACTGTTCCTAACCTATTTCTACATACCACTGCTTGGCAGTGAAACTCCATAAGGTATTAATTTGAATGTCTCGGACAAAAGCCGAGACACGCGGTTTTTTGAACGGATCATTTAAAACTTTTAATAATGACAAATTAAATCTAAGCCATTAAAATGGTGTTTTGGGACAATGTTAAGAAATTTTTCTTTTTTGTAAAGAAAGGGGTTCACAAAATAAACAAACTGCGTTAGTATTGTGTTGCCCAAATCAGGATACCTTAATCATGAATGAAGCATTAACTACAAATTTTCGTAAGTTTCATGTCTACAAGCAGCGCTCTTTAAAATTTGATTTTGTAGCTGCTATCGTAGTTTTTCTTGTGGCAGTTCCTTTATGTTTGGGAATAGCTTTGGCTTCCGGAGCGCCTTTATTTTCTGGCATTTTAAGCGGCATTATCGGCGGCATTGTGGTTGGAGCACTCAGTGGTTCTCCGGTCAGTGTAAGTGGTCCTGCTGCAGGTATGGCGGCAGTAGTACTTGCTGCTATTAGTCAATTAGGAAATTTTGAGACTTTTTTATTGGCTTTGGCTTTAGCAGGTATCCTGCAGATTATTGTTGGTGGCTTGCGTGCAGGTTTTGTGGCTGATTACGTACCTTCCAATGTTGTACAAGGGTTATTATGTGCTATTGGTATTCTATTGATAATTAAACAATTACCTTTAGCATTTACCTTTTCATCTGATTTGAAGGAATTAAAAGCACACCTTCTAGAAACCACAGAGGGTTTAAGTTTCAATCCTTTATATGACTTGACCTATCACATCAATGAAGGCGCTGTAATTATTTCATTGGTTTCCTTTGCTATTTTAATTTATGGCGATAAGGTAAAAAACAAATGGACGCAAACTATTCCTGCCCCTATTCTCGTGGTAATAGCAGGTATTTTACTCAATGAAACATTTGTCTTTCTTAATTCAACGTTCGCACAAAATAATCCACAACTCGTTAATATTCCGAGTCATAATGGGTTTAGTGACTTTTTAAGTCAATTAACCTTCCCGAATTGGAATGCGTGGTCTAATCCCAAGGTATATGTGTATGCGTTTATTATAGCGACAGTCGCTTCTCTGGAAAGTTTGCTTAATGTTAAGGCGAGCGAAAAACTGGATAAAAAACGACGTCATTGCTCAAAGGATAGGGAGTTAGTTGCTCAGGGTTTCGGTAACCTTGCAGCCGGACTGGTGGGTGGAATCCCCGTTACTTCTGTTATTGTTCGCACCTCCGTTAACATTCAATCAGGCAACAAAACCAAAGCATCTGCTATATTGCATGGCATTTTTATTCTCTTCGCTGTTTTGCTGATTTCAAATTGGCTTAACAAGATACCCTTGTCTTCTCTGGCAGTCATTCTGATATTTACTGGTTACAAATTAACGCAACCATCCATTTATAAGAGCGTCTATAACCAAGGAACAGATCGGTTTATTCCTTTTATTGCTACTGTGGTAAGCATTGTGATTTTTAACTTATTAGCTGGGATACTCATCGGCTTAGCCATTAGTCTCTTTTATATTTTAAAATCCAACAGCAAAGCCCGTCTGGATATTGTAAAAGAAATTTATCCTAACGGTATCACCAATCGCTTGATTCTTCCTCAACAAATCACTTTTTTAAATAAGGCATCCCTGGTTGCTGAACTCGATTCAATTCCTAAAAACTCTCAATTAATTATTGATGCCCGTTATTCAGATTACATTGACAAGGAAATTATCGAATTAATTAAAGAATTTAAAGAAGAACAAGCTCCATTAAAACAAATTGCCCTGAATTTGATAGGGTTTCAAGAGCGCTATGATATACACAATTACATCGATTTCATCAACGTAACGACCTACGACATATTAGCGACATTAAAGCCCTCCCAAGTATTAAGTTTATTACGTGAAGGCAATCAACGCTTCTTACATGACCAACGGATTCATAGAAGTTCTAAAATTGACATTAAGTACACTGCAGAAACTCAACATCCGATGGCTGTGGTTTTAGGCTGTATTGATTCCCGTGTTCCTGTTGAAACCATTTTTGACATGAGCTTTGGTGATTTGTTCTGTGTTCGAGTAGCAGGAAATGTCATCAATAACGATATACTTGCAAGTATTGAATATGCCTGTAATGTAGTAGGCGCAAAATTAATTGTTATTTTGGGTCATACTCGCTGTGGCGCTATTCAAGCAGCTTGCGATGGTGTACAAAAAGGACACATTACACAATTGCTCGATAAAATTCAGCCGGCCATTCATGCTGAAACAGAAACGAGGATAAATCGTACTAGCAAAAACAGTCAGTTCGTAAAGCATGTTACCGAATTGAATGTAGCCAATACGTTGCGCCAAATTTATGAAGAAAGCGAAATCCTAAGACAAATGATTAATCAGGAAAGCATTAGTATTATTGGTGCCATTTATGATGTTTCGACTGGAAAAGTAGATTTTAATAATTTTTCTCACCCAATCATTAAAGACAAAGATAAAGTCATTGATTTCTTACACGAAAAAAGCATTAAAGTCCTGGAAGAAGCTGAAAAAACCCCACCAACCGTAAGGCTTGCTAAAGTGGGCAAATAGGTTACTGATGTTCAGTAACCTATTTACCCATCACATGAACATAGGCAACTCTCTCGTCATTGCTTCTATCCAGATACGCACTTTAGGCTGCAAAAACCGCGCTGGATGATAAAAAAGAAAAACTGGAATAACAGGCAATTTGCCAGTAAATAGTTCAATTAATTCCCCTTTTTCCAAATAATCCGCGATTTGATAATGATGCAAAGCAACAATGCCCAATCCACGTCTAGCACAATCAGCCAAGGCAGCTGCATCGTTTAGATACATGGAAGGCTTTAACTGAATTGTTTCCCCTGAATGAAAAACCCAGCGATCATTGGGAATGCGCATACTATGTGTCAGATAAGCGTGATGCTCTAAATCAGTAAATAGTTGGGGATAACCATGAGTCTCAAGATATTGTGGAGAAGCACAAAACACATATCGGGTTGTCGTTATTTTTTTCTGTACAGAGTTGGAAGCAACTTGCATGGACATCCCATAAACAACATCGAGATCCTCTTCCAGTAAATGAGGCACTTCCTCAGCAATCTGCAAATCCAAAATTAGCTGGGGATAACGTGCAGTTAATGCAGGCATGCGTGGTAAAATGACTGTTTCGGCAAAAAAACGTGAGCTTTTTACGCGTAAAACTCCCCTCGGCTCGGCCTGCGAAGCAATCACCACTGTTTTGGCTTGTTCCAAAGCTTGTAAAACAGTTTGTACCTCCTGAAAATAAGCCTCTCCCACGGAGGTCAAAGAAACTTTACGTGTGGTGCGTTCGAGCAGCATGACTCCCAATTCTGATTCTAAGAGAGTAATCTGCTTACTAACTGCGGCAGGGGAAATAGCCAATTGCTTAGCAGCGGCGGTAAAACTTCGACACTGCACCACTTTACAAAACGTTTGAATGAGAGCAAGGGTATTCACGTTAGTATCCAGGACATACGGCTGAAAAAATTTTTAAATTCCACGTTCCAAGGAATAATGCTTACAGTATATACCCAAGAAACTTCAAAATGCGATATTAGACTTCATGCATAAAAGTCGCATTTTGAAGTTTCTTGGGTATATAATATTTGCTTTTGTATTATCAGCAGGAGCAAGCATGCGTACATCGCAATGGTTATTGGCTACTCTTAAAGAAACCCCTAATGATGCAGAAATTGTTTCTCATCAGTTAATGCTAAGGGCCGGGATGATTCGCAAACTAGGCTCAGGCCTTTACACATGGCTCCCGCTTGGACTCAAAGTATTACGAAAGATTGAACATATTGTCCGTGAGGAAATGAATCGTACTTATGCGATGGAAGTACTGATGCCCGCAGTACAACCCGCTGAATTATGGCAGGAGACAGGCCGCTGGGAAACATTCGGCGGTCAATTACTTACTATGCAGGACAGTAATGGACGCGATTACTGTTTTGGACCCACGCATGAAGAAGTCATTACTGATCTGATGCGTAATGAATTACAATCCTATAAACAACTACCTGCCAATTTTTATCAAATTCAAACCAAATTCCGCGATGAAATACGCCCCCGCTTTGGCGTCATGCGTGCTCGAGAATTCATCATGAAAGATGCCTATTCTTTTCATCTGAGCCAGGAATCACTCCAGGAAACATACGATGCCATGTATCAGGCATACTGTCGTATTTTTGATCGATTGGGTTTGCGGTATCGTGCTGTGGAAGCAGATACAGGTGCTATTGGGGGTTCAGCTTCTCATGAATTTCAAGTTTTGGCAGATTCAGGTGAAGATATTATTTTCTATAGCGATGAAAGCGATTATGCCGCCAATGTGGAACAAGCCACCTCGTTACTTCCTACCAAGGCGAATTCACTCCCCGAAGAAAGGATGAGTCTTGTCAATACGCCTGGGCAAAAAACCATTACTGAAGTAGCTAACTATTTAAATATTGCCACGGCTGATACCGTAAAAACATTAATTGTAGCTGGAGAGGAACATCCTCTTGTTGCTTTGATTTTACGTGGTAACGATGAATTAAATGAAGTGAAAGCAACGAAGCACCCGCTGGTAAAAACTCCGTTGCAATTTGTTGACGATCAAACCATTGCCCAAAAATTAAAGGCACCTGTAGGATACCTGGGTCCTATCGGTTTGGACATTCCAGTGATTGTGGATCATCATGCTTTAGCTATGACTTCTTTTGTTTGTGGAGCAAACCAGGCTGATAAACACTATCGTCATGCAGCCTGGGGACGTGATGCCACCTATCAGGATGGTTATGATTTAAGGAATGTCAAAGAAGGCGATCCAAGTCCCGATGGCAAAGGAAAGTTACATGCTTGCCGCGGGATTGAAGTTGGTCACGTTTTTCAACTGGGTGATAAATATGCCAAGGCAATGAATGCTGCCGTGATTAATGAAAACGGCCAATTACAGACCATGATAATGGGTTGCTACGGTTTGGGAATAACCCGCGTAGTCGCTGCGGCTATTGAACAACATCATGATGAGAAAGGTATTATATGGCCGCAAAATATAGCTCCCTTTCAATTGGTCATTATTCCTATTAATGGACACCGTTCCGCTCCCGTCAAGGAAACCGCTGAATCCCTTTATCAACAATTTAACAATCAAGGCATTGATGTGCTTCTGGATGATCGCAATGAACGGCCTGGCGTGCTCTTTGCTGACAGCGATCTCATTGGCATACCCCATCGCCTGGTCATCAGCGAACGAAATTTAGAACAACAGGTGGTTGAATATAAGGCGCGAAACAGTGACGACGTTAAATTGGTTTCACTGGCTGAATTGAATGAATTTGTAGCCGAACTCTTTTAATTTCTCACTGCCTGGTTGAAGCTTAAGCGACAGCCAGGTTTCAATTTCCTCTTGATGTAATCCTATAATATCCAGTTTTTTGCAATGGCCACATAAAATTTTCCCTAAAGAAGTTGAACAGGCACAACCTGAGAAAGTAATCGCTAATTTACGTGACCAATACGAAGCGTCAAAAACGGAATTGGCAGAGAAAAAAGCTGCTCTAAATTTGTAAAACACTTGATAACAACTGTTGTGTATAAGCGTGTTGAGGATGTTTAAAGATTTGTTCGCAAGTTCCCTGTTCAACCACTTGTCCCTGCCGCATAACTAGTACTTCATCAGCCATGTATGCAACAACAGCCATGTTATGGGTGATAAACAAGTAGGTTAAGCCTGTTTCCTGTTGCAATTCTTTCAATAAATTCAAAATCTGCGCTTGCACCGAAATGTCCAACGCACTGGTTGGTTCGTCACAAATAAGTAATTCTGGTTCAGTTGCTAACGCCCTGGCAATACAGATCCGTTGCCGTTGACCACCCGAAAATTGATGAGGGTAACGGTGCAAACAATTTCGCGGCAAGTTTACTTGTTCCAATAGAAGCTGCTGCTTTTTCTTGATTAAATTGGTAGGCGCACCTTGAGCCACCATTCCTTCCGCCAAAATTTCAGCCACAGTCATACGAGGGTTCATTGACGAAAACGGATCCTGAAAAATGATTTGTACTTTTTTTCGATAATTACGCAACCGTTCACCTCGAAAATCGCTTATATTTTCACCTCGATAAATAATCGTTCCATCACTAATAGGTTGTAGTTTTAGCAATGCGCGACTGGCAGTTGTTTTACCACAACCCGATTCACCAACAAGGGCCAGTGTTTTACCGGAATACAGTTCCAACGATAAACCATCCACTGCTTTAATTTCTTCACTTCGCTCAAATAAACCTTTTTTAATATAAAAATAAACCGCCAAATTGTTTACCTGAAGGATAGGTTCTTCCGCTACCGTCTCTTTCGTAACCCAATTTTTTTGTTGAGATTTCAACAACGGCGGCTTGGTTAATTCTGGATAAAGATGACAACGGACAGTACGACTGCCTAAAGTTTGCAACTGTGGTTTAAGGTGGGTACAAGGCGAAAAGGCATGAGCACAGCGAGGATGAAAGCAACATCCTTGTGGCAAAGCATCCAAGGTAGGTACAGCACCTGGAATGGCTTGTAAACGCTGACCTCGTTTATTAAAATCAGGAACAGAAGCCATTAGCTGTTGAGAGTATGGATGCTTAACCTGGGTAAAGAACTCAGTAACAGATGCCTGTTCAACAATTTGTCCAGCATACATGACACAAACCCTATCAGCTGCCGCCTTTACCACACCCAAATCATGCGTAATTAGCAACATACTCATACAATGCTGGCGTTGTAATTTTTTAAGTAACGTTAAAATCTGAGCCTGGATAGTGACATCCAAAGCAGTTGTTGGTTCGTCGGCAATTAAAATTTCCGGGTTACTGGCCAAAGCCATTGCAATGACAATTCGTTGCTTCTGGCCACCAGATAATTGATGGGGGTATTGTCTTAAACGTAAATGCGGTTTTGGAATTTCAACCTCTTTAAGTAAAGCAATTAAATATTCTATTATTTGAGAGCGATTCTTTTTAAGAGAGTTAGGTAGGGCTTCAAACAATTGTTGCCCAATAGTTAACACAGGATTTAGCGCAGTCATTGGTTCTTGAAACACCATAGCCAAACGTTTGCCACGAAGATTGCGCATCACACATTCCGGTAAATTAAGAATATCTTCGCCCTGGATGAGCACTTCACTTGCTTTACCATAGAAAGCGTTAGGTGGCAAAAGCCGCATGAGAGCCAGCGACGTGATTGATTTACCACAACCAGACTCCCCCAGCATGGCCAGAGTCTCGCCCGGGATAAGAGAAAAACTTACCTCATTCACCGCCGTCACTGTTTGATCTACCGTTTGAAATGCCACGCTCAAGTTTTTAACTTCGGCTACATTAGCCATGTTACGTCTTCAACAGATGAAATTTTCTCAATGTAACAAAGAGATAGTCTTGAGGGCAATAATGATAGACTCTTAATCGTTAAACTTTTCACTGGTGACAGAATTAGAAGGTAGTGTGTATAATCCATAATTCTGATTCAGCATAAATTTTTTAATCCAAAAATAAGAAGAATCCCATGTTAAGAAGAATGATATTAGCGGCCATGATACTATTTTCATGCCTGGCACAAGGAAAAAAACCAGCGCTTTATCAAGTTGACTTAATCATTTTTACTCATCAAAATGCGTCTTCCTTGCTGAGTGATTTTAATGCTGCAATACCTGGTAGCTTGCATGGAATCCCTTTAAGGACAGAGGTCAACTCAGCAACAACCCCCTATCATTTATTGCCCCCCTCAACTTCCAAATTACGACAAGAGTATTGGGCTTTAAATCGTAAACCCCAATATCATGTACTTTTGCACTACAGTTGGCTTCAACCTTTTAACAACCAACAAGCCATTGTATTACCAAAACTCAGTAGAGATGGTTGGAATGTGGAAGGCACCATAAGGGTTCGTCGCTCGAATTATTATTTACTGGATGCTAATTTATTATTTTCTACGGCAAATAATACTGCCTTTGTTTTTTCCCAGAAACAACGCATCAAAGGTGGTGACATTTATTATCTGGATCATCCACACGCGGGTATACTGATTAAGGTACATCAATTAGGTTAATTTAGGGATTGTGATGGAATTTTGTAATGGATTGCTTCACTTTACTTCACAATGACCACATAAAAAATTTTGTATATGGAGTTCAACTACTTCCACTTAAATCTATCAGCTGTGTTTTTCTTTTAATAACTCATTTACCCTGCAGGTTATTATTTCTCCAATTGCTTGCAAGCACAGCAATTTGGCAGTACCGCGACGCCAGTATAAGGCAATCGTTCGAGAAGGGGCAGGTTTGGCAAAAGGAGTTAACTGTAATCCTCTTTTATTCTCCTGTACCGCTAGGGCAGGTAAGAGTGTAACTCCAAGACCTGCTTCAACCATAAAGCGTAAAGTTTCCAAACTGGTTGCGGTAAAATCTGCCCTTCCTTCAGCTTTGACTAATTGACAAACAGCAATTGCCTGTTCGCGTAAACAATGCCCCTCTTCCAATAACATCACTGGCTGATGGACTAAATCGCCAAGTTGCATTTCTTTCTTCGACTGATGTTTGCCTTTATTGGTTGAAGCAAAATAAAAGGGTTCTTCGAAAAGTATTTGAGAGGCGAACTCTTCTGAAATGGGTGTGGCCATAAGAGCGGCATCCAATTGTCCACTGGCTAGCTTGTCAATTAAATGATGTGTTTTTTCTTCAACTAACCAGACTTTTAACTTGGGAAAAGTACTTTGAATTGCTGGCATTACATGCGGTAACAAATACGGTGCAAGCGTGGGGATAACACCAACATGCAGTTCCCCAGCAAAGGGATCTGACGCCTGACGAGCAATCTCTTTCATTTCAGAAACCTCAGTCAGTATTTGTTGCGCCCGCTCAAGGACAGAACGTCCACCTTCTGTTAACATGACCTGCTTATTATTACGCTCGAAAAGCAAAATACCTAATTCATCTTCAAGTTTTTTAATTTGCATGCTTAATGTGGGTTGGCTAATGTGACATTTTTTTGCTGCCTCTCCAAAGTGCATCACCTCTGCCAGAACAACAAAATATTGCAAATCTCTTAAATTCATTCTGTCTCTCTATAATTACAGGGTGTTAACCAGGTTAATTCATTAGTCAATATGACCTATCATATACCCAATCTTGTTAAAGTTGTGTATAGTCACCCTCTTTTTACTGATTGTATATAATTTGATGACTCCGGTTAGTATTTCCTATATAAAAACACCAGAACGTTATGGTATTTGGTTAATTGGTGTTTCGTTTGTACTTTTTCAGTTTTTTCTACAATTGTCCTCTGGCGTTATCATAGGTGCCATTATGCATGAGATGAATCTCTCAGCACTGATGGCGGGGATTTTAGGCAGTGCCTTTTATTACGTATACACCAGCCTGCAAATTCCTGTGGGTTTATTATTTGATCGTAAAAATACACGTGCATTGTTAACATCCAGTGCTTTCTTTTGTAGCGCAGGCTGCTTTTTTTTCGCCCATAGCCATAGTCTTCTTTTTTTAATTATAGGAAGAGTGATTATAGGAGCAGGTTCTGCCTTTGCCTTCGTTGGTTTATCCCATTTATTGAGACAACATTTTCCATTGAGACAGTTTGGTTTTATGATTGGTTTATCAGAAACACTGGGTTTTCTTGCCACTATGGTAGGGATGATAAGTCTTGGAGCACTCATTACTCAATGGGGATGGCGAAGCTTTCTTAATGTTGCTGCCTTTGTTAGTCTTGGCATTGCTTATTGCAGCTGGCAATATATTCCTGTAAGCCCCCTAAAACCGTCTCCCTTCAAATTTAGTGAACAAATTAAACAAATAGTTACTAATGGCCGCGCTTGGATTAATGGCTGGTTTGTAGGATTAAGCTTTACCGTAATTACCGTTTTTGGCGCGATGTGGGCCGTCCCGTTTATTCAAATCAAACTGTTGTGTCATTTAAAAACAGCAAGTGCAATTGACTCAATGATTTTTCTCGGTGCAGCGCTTAGTTGCCCTCTCTTTGGTTATTTAGCTATCCTTTTTAAAAGAAAGCCTTTAATGCTTGGTTCTTGCCTTTCAACAGCCGGACTGATTTTATTGGTTCTTTATTTGCCGTTATCCAGTCCATTTCTTATTGCCTTTTTAATGTTAATGATTGGGCTTTGCTGTGGAGCCTATATGCTTGCTTTTTCCATAGCCAATGAATTGGCTCCTAGTCAATCCTTGTCCACTTGTACAGGGTTTACCAATACCTTGGCAATGATTACAGCCCCTCTCTTACAACCCTTAATTGGTTTTTTCCTAGATAAATTTAGTACAAAGCCCCTCTTGGAGGCATATCAAACTGCATTATTAGTGGTTCCGATTAGTTTGATTGTTGCTGCCAGTCTGGTTCAGTTCTTGCCGGAAAAAAATACATCTTTGAAGTAGTTTGCACTAACCTAGATTCACGGTTTCAGGCAAGATTTTCAATCCGACTTCATCTTTGCTAATTGCACAAAAACCAGGCATTAAACCGTTGGTCACACCGACAACCAAATGATGTTGTTCATCTTCCTTCGCAAGCATATCTTGCAGCATCAGATTAATTTTTGGAGAGGCAACCTGAATACTCCATAGACCTTCCTCTGGTTCTTTAATAGTTACGAATTGTGACATAGGCATTGGGATGCCCTGGGCATCGCGCCATCCAGCAAGGGCACCTCGTAATGCATCGGTTTCTTGTAAATTAACAGCATAAAAACCGCTCCCATCATTAAATTGACATAAAATACCAGTAAAAGGGTGGGGGGACGCTTGAGGTTTACTCACCCAGACTTGCCTAAACCAGGCTTTAGATGCGGTGACAAATTGTTCCGAGCCTCTCTGACCTGTTTGCAAGTGACCATTTAGACGACCCGTTTGATGAATTAACAAGTCAACACCTGGACGAAGATTTTGAACATTAGGTGTGCTTTGATCGGTTTTTAACATGTCTGCTTTAAAATTAAAGCCTTTCTTTTCCTTTGTCTTTATACCAAAAATCCAGCTATTCGTAATCGAATTAAATTGTAAAAAAGAATTGCCTACCCGCCAGTTACTAGCCTCAGGTTTTTCAATAACAGCATTACTTTCTTCAAACAATATGAGATTTTTGGTTTGACTATCAATAAGAGCCGCAACAGCATGAAATTCCGACTCTTTACGATGCATTTGAAAGTAGTAACTGTATCGTTCACCACTTTCATTTGTTACCGTGCCCGAAAATACCCAATCTGCCTGCGAGGCATTGAGTGAGTTCGCTTTAATTTCTACTTGTTCAGTTTCAGACCCCACTGTTTCTGCAATTGTATTAATGCTTCCTGCCAACAATGTAAAGAATAGAAACCACTGATACCCTCGTAATTTCATTTTATACGGCGCCTTGTAATTGTTTATGTGACCATAATGCTTGCCAAAATGTATCGTCTAACGTTGCCTCGACAGGTAAAAAATACCAGGAATTCATGGCAAAAGCTTGACATTTGACTGCATCTTTTTCTGTCATCACTACTATCTTTTCCCTGAATTGTAGTTCATGCGGCTGAAAACGGTGATGATCCGGAAAAGGGTATTTTTTAAATGAAATTCCAAGATTATGCAAGGTAGCAAAAAAACGTTGCGGATGGCCAATAGCAGCTACGGCGGCAACCGGTGTGGTAATTGCCTCTTTTTTAACTTCTTGGCCGGTCAAAATATTTGTTAGACAACCAGCCTCCAACGTCATTCTATAATTCTGGTCCTCTTCTCCTTCATTGATAACAATAAAATCAGCCTTTTGTAAGCGTTTTGATGGTTCACGTAAAGGACCTGCTGGTAGGCATAATTTATTCCCTAGTCCTCTTATGCCATCAATAACTACAATTTCGATCGCCCGCCCCATTGCATAATGTTGCAACCCGTCATCACTGATAATCACCTCGCTTTGATGGTTGGCCAACAGATACTGCACTGCCTCTGTGCGCCGAGGGGAGATAACCACAGGACAATTTGTTTTTTTGGCAATTAGCAAGGGTTCGTCCCCTGTCAACCATGCATCATCATTAGGATGAACTTCATAAGGAAATCGTTTTATCGAAGCTCCATAGCCACGACTGACAATACCCACGCGCAATCCTCTGGCTTGCATTTTTTTTGCCAGTGCAATCACTAAAGGTGTTTTGCCTACCCCCCCAACGGTTAAATTACCTACCACTATAATGGGTACAGGAAATTGCTGTTGACGAAAACGCAGCAGATAAACGCGTCGTATACTGATTACTAGTTTATAAAACTGCGCAAAAGGCCATAACAACCAGCGTAATGGATGTTTTCTATACCATAACCTATCGACTGCCAGGGAAAAATGATGTGTTTTTTTCATGGTGGGCTACGTGCATTAATCGAGGCTGCTAAGCAATTGCTTCATGTGCAATGCTTTGTTTTTGTGCCCCGTATAATTGAGTATAATAACCTTTCAGAGCAAGCAATTGCTGATGATTGCCTTGCTCAACGATTCTCCCCTCGTTCATTACGATGATTTTATCAGCACGTTTAATCGTAGAAAGCCTGTGCGCAATAACCAATGTAGTACGATTGTGTATTATTTGTTCTAACGCTGCCTGAATATATCGTTCAGACTCGCTGTCCAAAGCGGAAGTTGCCTCATCGAGAATTAAAATGGGCGCGTCTTTTAATATAGCCCTTGCAATAGCCAAACGTTGACGTTGCCCACCTGATAACAATACGCCATTTTCACCAATTTTAGTATCATACCCCATAGGCAAGCGTTGAATGAATTCATCGGCAAACGCTAATTTAGCCGCATGAATAATTTGCTCACGCGTCGCATGGGTACAACCATAAGCTATATTGTTCGCTAAGGTGTCATTGAACAAAGTAACATGCTGACTGACTAAAGCAATTTGGGCACGCAAACTGGCAAGGGACAAATTAGAAATAGATTCACCGTCTAACTTGATAGACCCCTTACTTAATTCATAAAATCGGGGCAAAAGGCTTGCTATTGTCGTTTTACCGCTTCCAGAATGCCCTACCAACGCAACGGTTTCTCCTGCGCCTATCGCAAAGCTCACCTCATGCAAAATTGTTTGTCCCTTGCGATAAGCATAACTGACCCTATCAAACTCAATTGCTCCCTTTACCCTGTGAGCCAGTATTTTACCTTGTTCATTTTCAATGGGTTGATCTAATAATTCAAACACACTTTCTGCCCCTGCTAAGCCGCGTTGTATGGTAGCGTTTAACGTGGTCAATGTTTTCATCGGCTTAATTAATTGCAACATCGCTGCAATAATTGCCAAAAATGAGCCAGCCGTAATAGTAATGACAGTCGCTAATTGAATCGCTGCAAAAATAATTGCTGCAATTCCAATCGCAATAACTATCTGCACCCCTGAAACATTGATGGCCTTGCTAACGGCAACTTTCATATCATTTTTACGGGAGGCTTCGGTTGCCTTGTTAAATTTATCAGTCTCATACTGAACACCACCAAAAATTCTTACGACGTGGTACCCATCAATCACTTCACTTGCAATTTCGGTGACTTCACTCATTGATTTTTGTACTTTGTGACTGCTGCGACGAACACGTTTGTTGGTATAGCTGACAATAAGACCTACAAAAGGAATGGTTAATAAGAACATGAGTGACAATTGCCAATTAATTACCATCATTACAATGAGCAAACCAATCACTAGGCAGGTATTTTGTACAAAATCAGTTAATGCATCTGCACTGACCTGCGCGACCTGCTCCACATCATAAAGAATTTTTGATAATAATTGCCCAGAGGTTGCTTCATCATAATAATCAGCGGGTAGTCGAATGATGTGGGCAAAAACGCGTTGTCGTAACACTTTGACCACTGACCTGGCTACCCAAGTCATGCAATAACTACCGGCCGAACTTACCAGTCCGCGGATAGTGACTCCCACGAGCACGATTAAAGGGATTTTTCGTACAAAAGTCATATCGACATCAATGAATCCTTTATCCAGGAAGGGGCGCAGCATGTACGTCAAACCTGCATCAATGCCAGAATAAAGAATATTTGCAAAAATACCTAGTAATAAAACAGGCCAAAAGGGTTTTACATAAGTCAACAATCGTCGATAGAGGGGACCTGTTTTACCGTGAAACGTTTTTTTCATGCGTCTGCAAAGGCTGGAATAGGAAAGAGCAAATTGTACTCTTAAATAGTAAACACGCCAACTAAGATTTAAAAAAAGAAGCAATGTCTAGCCTGAAAATGATTCAGGCCAGATGAAAATTAAGCACCTGGTGCAAACGCTGTTTTAATCTCAGCATCCACTGCGTTAACTTTATTCTTGGTGTCGGTATTCAGACGGAATAAAAATAAATCGCCTTTTACTGCCGCAGCAATCCCATAGCCGATGAATGCTGTGGATATAGCCGCAAGTATATTCAAAAGCAACTCGCCAACTTTTTTCATTTTTAAACCACGGAACTCTGAGATTTCGGTTATTTTATCGTTTGATAAAATGTCTTTAGCCTGGTCTTGATATTGCTTGTCATCTATAGTTCCAGAGACATAATTTCTATTAAGCTGGCTTAAACTATCAATAATCGCTTGAACTTCGCGGACCGCTTTTGTCGTGTCTTCTTTATAATGTTGAATATCTTCTATTTTCTCCTCGAGATACTTTAATTTCTCAACTATCTTGCTTAATTTGTTTTCCCGCTCTGGATTAAATGTTAATTCTTCTACAGGTGGAAGACTGGCAGGATGGGGAATCTCACTTCCAGGGGAAGATTTTTCAGGCTGAATACTTTGAGCAGGTTCTAAAAATTGCCTTCTTATTTGACCATACAGGGAAATAATTTGTTGGTCTAATGCTTCTATCTGTTTTTTATGATTTTCCGACAATTCAACTTTTTCATGCGATTCGATTTGACGTTGATAGTGCGATGAGATAGTTGCAAGAGATTGTTTAGAATCACAAGTCTTAAGTTTCGTAATTAAAGCTGACTTTAGTAATCTAAGCTGATGGAAGTAGACACCCTCTGCAATTTGACGGTCTGCCTCGGCAAGGGCAGCTTTATTTTTAGCGCTTAATTCCCCTTTTAATTTAATCTTGCTTATTTCCCCATCAACTTGGCTTTTTTTATGTTGCCAGACCTGCATGGAAAAAGATTCTTTATTAAGCAAATTTAATAGGCTCTGTTTTTGATCAAGAACCTTCCGAGTGTACTCATTCCCGTTACTTTTCTTAGGCATTGGAGACTCCATGGTGGCAAAATTAGAACAACGTGTATTTTACTGTATCTTTAGATTACAGAAGACACAAAAAGGTGTAAAAATAAATGACACTAGTGTAAATTTTTTTGGATCTCCTGTCCATATAAAATGCAGGGTGATAATAATGGAGACTCGTGCTCTACAAATTCAGACTTCTTATCAACGCAGAAATTAATTCAGGGCCTTGATAGATTAAACCGGTATAAACTTGCAATAACGAAGCACCAGCCTGTAATTTGTCCTTCGCTACTTCAGGTTTATCAATACCTCCCACTCCAATTAAAGTTATTTCATTACCTACAACTTCCTTGAGCAACCGAAGGCAATAGGTAGAGCGTTCAGCCAATGGACGCCCACTTAAACCACCCTGTTCACTACCATGGGGCAAGTGTTTAACCGTTTCCCGCATACAGGTAGTATTGGTCGCAATAATGCCTGTAATTTGCTTTTGCAATAAAATGTCAGCCATTTGCTTTAAAGTTTCATCGCTTTCATCTGGGGAGAGTTTTACCACTAAAGGGACAAACCGTTGATACTTGTCGACTAACCGCTGTTGCTCTTCGACTAACTGCCCTAATAACTGGCTTAAAAATTTATCTTGTTGTAACAAGCGTAAATCCGGCGTATTTGGCGAAGAAATATTGATGGTGACATAAGAAGCATAGGGATAAACTTTACGAAGGCAAAGCACATAGTCTTCACTCGCCCTTGCTAATGCTGTGTCTTTATTTTTACCAATATTAATGCCTAATATGCCTTTATAATTTGCTTTTTTAACATTGGTTACCAGCGCATCCACCCCATGATTATTGAATCCCATACGATTAATTAATGCCTGCGCTTGGGGTAGGCGAAATAAACGGGGTTTGGGATTTCCTGATTGCGGACGTGGGGTGACTGTGCCAATTTCAATAAAGGAAAACCCAAGTTTGCTTAAAGCCTCTAGATATTCGCCATTTTTGTCTAAACCCGCCGCAAGTCCAATGGCATGGGGAAAGGTCATCCCCAACGCATTAACAGGTTGCCCTTTTTCTTGTTTAAACCAACATTTTGGTAGCCAATTTAATAGTGACAAGGTTAGATGGTGGGCTTTTTCGGCATCCATTTGCAACAGAAAGGGTCGAATGAGTGAATACATAATTAATTACACAGCTAAGGTAACAAAATTTAGGGGTGAATAATAACTTATGTTTTATCCATGACAAAATTCTAGCCGGAGCTACTAAATCTTTTACGCATCTCTGCTTACGCCACACGGCTTTGTCCGCGGGGCCCAGTGTTTTGGCGCAGCATTTCTGGATCCCGCGGACAAAGCCGCGGGACGTCGGGAAACACGGTAGTCTGGTTGACACTTTAGCGACAACCGGGTTTTCCTTATAGTCATTCCTGTGATTCTGAGTTAAAGTTAAATTTTTAGTTTGGATAGAAGTGTTTACAACTATAGGATACAGGGCATGCAAAGCATCCTTAAGATAGGTATATCTCTTGGACTATGTTTTTTAGTATCCTGTCGCATCGCCCTACCCCCACACAAACAAGTAGAGCATTTAAAAGCAACACCGCAAATTAATCAGGCAGTACAAACAAAACTTAAGGACAAGAAAATATTTAAAGCGGGAAACTGGCCTAATAAACGTTGGTGGCTTGCTTATAATTCACCGGAATTAAATTGTTTAATCCAGGATGCTCTATCAGAAAGCCCCTCTCTTCAGGAAGTCAGAAGCCGCGTGCAAGTGGCCAAGCAAGAAGCCCTTGTCACCCGTTCTGCCCTTTTCCCGTTACTTTTTTTTGATGCAACAGAAAACAGGCAATACTTAAGTAAAAATGGTTTGTATCGAGCCTTAAATCATAACCTTCCTCTTAGCGTCACCCTTTTGGATTTATCATTATCCTTTACCTACGATTTCGATTTTTGGGGACAGAATCATAATCTTTTCTATGAGGCCATTGGAAAAGTAAAAGCGCAACAAGCTGAGGCTGCTGAAGTTCGTTTATTAATTACAACAGCCCTTGCACAAGCTTATTTTGCCTATCAGGTAAATCTTGTCAAAAAACAATTTTATGAACAATTGGTTACAGTTCGAAGCAACATTGTTAATTTACAAAATATCATGCTTAAGAAAGGTCTTGCCGATGAGTTGCCTGCTTATGCTGCAGAAGAGAATTTATTAGAGGCAAAAAAATTACTCAGTAGCATCCAGGAAGAAATAGCTGTCGACAAACATCTAGTCAATGTGCTGGCCGGGCGCAATCCCGAAGCTCCTTTATCCCTTCACCCTAAATTGCCGGGCCTACCTCGACAATTGCAAATACCTCAAACCATTTCGTTGGATCTTATAGCCCGCCGACCTGATCTAATGGCGCAAATATGGCGAGCTAAAGCCTTGGCCTACAAAACAGGCGCGGCGATGGCCGACTATTTGCCGAATGTGAACCTGACTGGTCTAGTGGGTTTGGAAAGTACCAGTTGGAAAAAACTGTTGCAGGGTTCAAGTTTTACTGCCGCACTTCGACCTGCCATTCATTTACCCATTTTTACGGCCGGGGCTATCAAAGCGAATATTAAAGCTACCAAGGCAGAATTTGATGCAGCAATCTTCGCTTACAATGCATTATTGTTACGAAGTACTCAAGAGGTTCTTGATACACTTGATTTTGCACAACGTGTTTATCAACAAAAAAGGGAACAAATTGGCATTCTTAATTCGACGAATAAACGCTATAACCTTACGGTGTTACGTGAACGTGAAGGTTTAGATAGCGGCTTTAATATTTATAATTTACAAGAGGAACTGATTGAAAAAAAACTGGTTAATCTTGGCTTGCTTTACAACCAGTATTTAGCATCCATTAAATTAATCAAAGCATTAGGCGGTGGTTACTGTCAGGTTAATGTTCCCTTAGAGAGGCAGTCATGAACAGAAAAAATTCTGCCTACTATTTCTCGATAATCGTTTTAATTTTACTATTGCTTCTTTTTATTTACTGGTTTTTTATCTGGCGCTGGCAAGTCTACACCAACGATGCTTATGTGCAGGGAAACCAGGTCCATATTAATGCGTTACGCAGAGGCTTTGTAACTGGAATTTACACGGATGACAGTTTTTTGGTTAAAAAAGGTCAATTGCTTGTTACCCTGGATGAAACGGATTCGAAAATTGCCCTGGAAAAAGCCAAGGCAAAATTAGCACTCACCGTTCGCGAAGTTTGCCAAGCCTTTCATGATGTTTTTCGTCTTAGGGCTGATATTGATGTTAAACGGGCTGAGCATTTGAAAGCAAAACAAAATTATCAGCATCGCGCAGGTGTAATCAAAGCACGAGGTATTTCGCTTGAAGATTATCAAAATGCGGCTGACGATTTAAAAGCCAGTCTTGCAGCCTTAAAAAGTACTAAAAATAACTACCAAAAAACACTCGCTTTTGTGCAAGGAAGCTCTATTACACAACACCCTTTAATCCAACAAGCAGCGCAGGAAGTGAGAGAGGCTTGGGTACAACTTTATCGTTGTAAAATTTATTCCCCTGTTGAAGGGCTTATTGCCCAACGGACAATTCAGGTAGGCATGTGGGTAAGACCCCATCGCCCACTGATGTCTGTTATTCCGCTTGAGCAGATGTGGGTTAATGCAAATTATAAAGAAACGCAAGTCAAGCATATTCGTATTGGTCAAGACGTTGCTATTACTTCAGACTTGTATGGAAGATCCGTTGTTTTTCACGGTAAAATTGTAGGCCTACCAGGCGCGGCAGGTAATGCCTTTGCACTCTTGCCCCCTGAAAATTTATCCGGAAACTGGATTAAAATTGTTCAGCGACTTCCTGTCCGTGTGGCGTTAAACACCGATGAATTAAAACAATACCCCTTGCGAATTGGTCTGTCATTGGAAGCCACCACTAATATTTCAACGCAAGATGGGCTACTGGTTCCTACTTCCTTTGGTGGACCTTCTTACACAACCACTATTTTTGACAAGGAAGAAACAGGTGATAAAGACCTCATTGCCGCTATTATTGCTAAAAATATTGATCCCGATTTAAAAGCTTATGCACACAATCCTTTAAATCTCAAAGCCATTTCGATTGCTGGAGTTAAACCTTGATGACTTTGGGTATTTTGATTCTATCGCTTGCAGCAGTCATTTTTAATCTCACCTTGCCTATTATGGCAGGTATTTACATCGTTGGTGATTTAGGAAGTAGCACTTTTTTAAGTGTATATGGTGTTAGCTTTTTTTGTATTGGAAATGCTTTAAGTGTTCCTTTTGGAAAACCTTGCATGACCAAGCTAAGTGCGGTGCAGTTATATCTTATCTGCCTAAGTTTAATGCTTGTTTTTTCCTTACTCTGTGCAACCTCCCAAGATTATTTTCACTTTTGTTTATTTCGTTTTTTGGAAGGACTGGCCTCAGGCCCTTTGTACTTGATCATTACTGGCACATTGATACCCTATGTCTGTCCTCCAGAAAAACAAACAAAATTATTGTCATTTTTATACGTGGTTTTTACCTTTACTCCTGTCATAGGAGCGAGCTGGGGAGGCTGGATTGCCTACTCTAATCATTGGCGGCTGCTTTTTCTTAGTAATATCCCACTTTGTTTGTTTCTAATAATTTACATGGGCTTTAGGTTTAGAGCATTTCATCGACCGCCTGAAAAAGCACTCTTCGATACCGTGGGTTATATTTCCTATTTTATCAGCATTTTTTTCATTAGCAGTGCCTTAATCACTGGACAAGAACTGGATTGGTTTCGTTCTCCATTGATTAGTTTTTTACTGGTTTTTGGAAGTTTAACGCTTATCTTTTTTATCCTGTACAGTCTTAGCGCCCTACATCCTGTCATTGATTTTTCATTATTGAAGAATTTTTATTTTGCCTTCGCAATGCTGCATATTGCTTTATTATTTGCCATTTATTTTGGCATGGTCGTGTTGCTTTCTTTGTGGCTTAAACTCTACATAAACTATACACCTAATTGGATTGCTATTATCATTGGCACGATGGGGTTTGGCGCGTGGGTGCCTGTTTTTTTGAACCATAAACAATTTGATCCAAGACTACCCCTAACTATAGCCTTGCTATTTTTTGCAGTGTCCTGCTTTTATACCAGTTCTTTTAATGTGGAAATTAATTTTGCCCGTGTTGCTTATTCCCGTTTTTTGGCAGGGATAGGACTTATGTTATTTTTACCGCCCCTTTTTAGGCTTTCAGTACAAATGTACCCCCAAAGACTAAGTGAATCAGCCAATTTCTTTCATATTGTAAGACTAATCAGCTGTGGCCTTGGCGCTTCCTTGTTTGTTATTTTATGGCATCGTCGGCAGGTTTTTTATTACGAGCGATTAGGTGAGAATTTGACGGAATTCTCGCAAAGAACAACGGACTTTTTAAATCGAGCTCAACAATTCCACATGGAAGGAAAGAAGGCTTTTGCTCAACTAAGTGCCCTATTAACGCGTCAGGCTACCGCCTTAGCCCTTGATGACTGCTTTTACTTAATGGGATGGCTAAGCGTGTTTTTGGCAATAAGCGTCCTTTTCACATACTTTCCCCTGCGCCTAAGACCAAACATTTTAACAGCGTAGAAAATAACTCCGAGGTTCTCTATGACCGACGAATACAGTCGGGCGATGCGACAAAATACCCACCTCGACAGCATCTATACTTTATTATCAAGCTCACATTGTTGTGCCCAAACTCGCAGCATGGCATTTCCACTAGGTTGCAAATGGTAGGCAACCTCCCTGACCTCTGCTCCAAAATTTTCCTGCTGTAATCCAAGAAGAACGGGGCCTAAAAATGGGGAAGGTTGATTGTGGCGATCAATAAGCGGAAAGATTCTCACTTCTTTAGCAACCCGTGCCAATTCTTTAATCACTTTTAAATGAAACTCAACGTCTTGATCATCCAAATCTGCAAATAAATAATGTGAACTCAAAGCAAAATCAAAGGAAAAGTTATCAAAAGGCAAAGCATAATCATTAATACCATAATAGCGTTTTTCTTTTTTTCCCTGTTCATAGTCTGCAAAAAATTGTTTCATCCCTTCACGTCTTTTATGGATTAGAGCTTGAGGAGAGCCATAAAAACTAAAATCAAATTTATCTTGATCACGAATTACCCGCTCTACCATATCTGCAAAAATCAAATCTACTTTGCTATAAAGCGTATCTTTATCAAGCATGAATAAAGGGTCAGCACTAATAATCTGCCGAGATTGTTTAGTGAGTTCAACATTGACGGCACTCGGCCCACAACCATATTCTAAAATACGAGCATTTTTATCCGTGTCAGTCAGATGAAACATTTCCTGGTATTCATCAGCATGATGTCCCCAAAGCACAAGTTTACGCATGAATACCTCCTGTTATTAGCAACGACAAGTTTAATATCGCAGAACTTGATCTCAGTTTAGTAGCAGTTTAGCACGAAGCCTCTTGCAACTTGAATTCGATTGGGTATAGTCTAGCCTATTTGCTTAAGTAACGGGAAGTCAATCTATGTATACCGGCCTACAACACCAGCTTGGTGAAACTTATGATCTTCTAAGGGATAGCGTTTACCAATTTGCAGTGAAGGAAATTGCTCCAATAGCTTCTCAAATTGATGCTGAGAACACCTTTCCTAATCATTTGTGGCGCAAATTAGGAGAAATGGGCTTACTGGGCATTACCGTTAGTGAAGAATACGGTGGAGCCAACATGGGTTATCTTGCCCATGTCATCGCCATGGAAGAAATTTCCCGAGCTTCTGCTTCCGTTGGTTTAAGTTATGGTGCTCACTCCAATCTTTGTGTTAATCAGATTTATTTAAACGGCAATAGCAGGCAAAAACACAATTATTTGCCTAAACTAATTAGTGGAGAACACATCGGCGCTTTAGCGATGAGTGAATCCAACTCAGGTTCTGATGTTGTTAGCATGCAATTAAATGCTCGTACTGAAGGGGATAAATTTATCCTTAATGGTACGAAGATGTGGATAACCAATGGTCCGGATGCCGATGTTTTGGTGGTGTATGCAAAAACCGATAAACAGGCTGGCAGCAAGGGCATCACTGCTTTTATTATCGAGAAAGGATTCAAGGGTTTTCGTACCGCGCAAAAACTTGATAAGCTGGGTATGCGTGGCTCCAATACCTGTGAACTTGTATTTGAGCATTGCGAAGTTCCTGCAGAAAACGTGTTGGGTGAAATGAATAAAGGCGTGAAAGTTTTAATGAGTGGGCTTGATTACGAGCGCACAGTGCTGGCAGCAGGTCCGATTGGTATCATGCAAGCTTGTATGGACATTGTTCTTCCCTACGTCCATGAACGTAAGCAATTTAATCAGCCAATAGGTGAGTTTCAATTTATCCAAGGTAAACTGGCTGATATGTATACTGAGTTAAGTGCCTCAAGGGCTTATCTTTATTCAGTCGCTCGTGCTTGTGATCAAGGTATGGTTAGTCGCAAGGATGCCGCTGGTGCAATTTTGTACACTGCAGAAAGAGCAACGCAAATGGCTTTACAAGCCATTCAGATTTTGGGTGGCAATGGATATATTAATGAGTATCCTGCTGGCCGTTTACTACGGGATGCCAAGTTGTATGAAATTGGCGCTGGTACCTCTGAAATCAGGCGTATGCTAATTGGACGTGAACTTTTTAATGAAACTGCATAAGGAAAAGAAAACATGGAACAGAATGATATTGTAATTGTTGCTGCAAAAAGAACACCTATGGGCGCTATGTTGGGCTCACTGTCGGGTTTATCTGCTCCAGAATTAGGCGCTGTGGCTCATCGTGCCGCCATGGAACAAGCGGGTGTTTCTCCTGCAGATATTGATGAAGTCATTAGTGGTTGCGTTTTACAGGCTGGCATAGGTCAAGCGCCAGCTCGCCAAGCAGCAATTTATGCAGGAATTCCCAACTCCGCAGGTGCCACGACTGTTAACAAAATGTGTGGTTCAGGCATGAAAGCAATCATGTTGGCACATGATTTAATTAAAGTGGGTTCTGCCAATGTGGTGTTGGCAAGTGGTATGGAGAGCATGAGTAATGCCCCTTATTTGTTAAGCAAAGCGCGGGCTGGCTATCGATTGGGGCATGGTGAAATGAAAGACCACATGTTTCTTGATGGTTTGGAAGATGCCTATGATCGCGGTCAATTGATGGGTTGTTTTGCTGAAGCAACGGCTACTCATTTCAACTTTAGCCGCCAGCAACAAGATGACTATGCCATCCGCTCTCTAACACGTGCCATAAAGGCCCAACAAGAACATGCTTTTGAAGAAGAAATTGTGCCTGTAACTATCGCTGACCGTAAAGGTGATATCGTTGTTAACAAAGACGAAGGACCTGATGAAAGTAAACTGGCGAAAATCCCTCAACTTCGACCCGCATTTAAAGCTGACGGGACAGTAACGGCTGCAAATTCAAGCTCAATTTCAGACGGTGCTGCTTCTCTTATATTAATGACGGCTGCTAATGCAAAAAAACTAGGTATCAAACCCTTGGCGCGCATTGTCGCCCATGCAAGTCATGCACAAGCACCTCAATGGTTTACTACCGCTCCTGTTGATGCGATTCGCAAAGTATTAAATAAAGCCAATTGGCGTCCTAACGATGTTGATTTATATGAAATCAATGAAGCCTTTGCCGTAGTAGCCATGGCGGCCATCACTCAACTTGAGCTGAATGATGAGGTGGTCAATGTGCATGGTGGTGCTTGTGCTTTAGGTCATCCGATTGGTGCTTCTGGTGCCCGTATTATCGTTACTCTCATGCATGCTTTGAAACAACGTCAAAAAGTGCGTGGTGTTGCTGCCCTGTGTATCGGTGGTGGTGAGGCAACTGCAATGGCTATTGAAATGCTGTAAGCAAATATGCATACTGGCGAATTGATAAGGTAACAGCCGTTTATCCATTAATCACTTGTTGTAGTGAGGCTTACTCGCTCACAACAAGTGAATTTATTTTACCAATAACAATAATTTAGGATGTCCATGCTTAGACAAAGTCTCATTTACCTGATGTTAAGCATTCTGGTTGTAGTTTTTGCGAAATTCGCCCATATGCTTATTGTTTACATCGATATGCTCTACGCTTACATTAATGTTAAATTAACGCCCATTTTTAGTTATAGTGGTTTAGGTCTTACCATTCGAAAAACACTTTTGTTGGTGTTTATTCCCGTTATCATTGCAGCAATCCCTGCATTAACTTATCGATTGGTGAAAGGTAAAGATATGCCTCATCTTATCGAATTAACCTGGTGTTTATGGCTCGTCATTGTGCTCAGTAATATTTTAATCCGCTGAGAGGTAGTATGAGCAAAATTATTAGTCAGATAAATCCTGGCAGCAGTGAATTCAAACAAAATGAAGCCGCCATGCAATCCCTGGTTATTGAGTTACAATCAACCATTAAAAAAATTGCACAAGGTGGCGATGAAAAGGCACGTCAAAGACATTTAAAACACGGCAAGCTGCTACCTCGTGAGCGCTTACAACAATTGTTAGATCCAGGAAGTCCCTTTCTGGAACTGTCACAGTTAGCCGCTTATCAAGTTTATGAGGACTATGTCCCTGCAGCTGGAATTATTACCGGTATCGGTTATGTTGCTGGTACTGAGTGCATAATAGTGGTTAATGATGCCACAGTAAAAGGGGGAACCTACTACCCACTTACCGTTAAAAAACATTTACGCGCACAAGAAATTGCCAAAACCAATCATCTACCCTGTATTTATCTCGTCGACTCAGGAGGTGCATTCTTGCCCCAGCAAGATGAAGTATTCCCTGATAGGGATCATTTTGGGCGAATTTTTTATAATCAAGCCACCCTGTCCGCAGCTAATATTCCGCAAATTGCGGTCGTCATGGGTTCTTGCACAGCAGGTGGCGCCTATGTTCCTGCCATGGCTGACGAATCAATTATGGTGCAAAAGCAGGCAACCATTTTCTTAGGCGGCCCTCCTCTGGTTAAAGCAGCCACAGGAGAAGTGATTTCCGCCGAAGAGCTGGGAGGTGCCGATGTGCATTGTCGACACTCTGGAGTAGCTGATCATTATGCCGAAAATGATGCCCACGCCCTGCACCTGGCCCGTGTAGCAGTCAGTCATTTAAATCGCCGCAAACCTGAATCACTCTGCAGGATCTTAAGTCGTGAACCGGCGTATGATACGAAAGAATTAAATGGGATTGTGCCTGTCGATCCACGCAAGCCCTATGATATTCGGGAAATTATTGCTCGCATTGTTGACGCCTCTGAATTCGATGAATTTAAAGCCCTTTATGGCACCACGCTAGTTTGTGGCTTTGCCCATCTTTTTGGCTATCCTATTGGTATTATTGCTAACAATGGCATTTTATTTGGCGAAAGTGCTCTTAAAGGAGCGCATTTTATCGAGCTTTGCACTCAACGAAAAATACCTTTGCTGTTTCTGCAAAACATCACCGGCTTTATGGTAGGTAGTAAATATGAAGCAGCGGGTATTGCTAAACATGGTGCGAAAATGGTCACTGCTGTAGCGAATGCCAATGTCCCTAAATTTACCGTGATTGTAGGCGGGAGTTTTGGTGCAGGCAATTATGCAATGTGTGGACGTGCGTATGCTCCTCGTTTTCTATGGTCATGGCCCAATGCACGGATTTCCGTCATGGGGGGCGAACAAGCTGCCAATGTTCTTGCGCAAGTGAACCGCGATAAACATAGTAAGCAGGGCACAACTTGGCCTGCAGACGAAGAGGAAGCATTTAAGGCGGAATTACGGGCACAGTATGAAACTCAGGGTAATCCTTATTATGCTAGTGCCCGATTATGGGATGATGGTGTTATCGCTCCTGAAGATACCCGTAAAGTTCTTGGCTTAAGCCTATCTGCAGCGTTAAATTCTCCAATTGGATCCACGCAATTTGGTGTATTTCGCATGTAAGAGAGAGTAGCTCAAAAGGAGAGGACTCGTGAATGATGATTTATTACTAACTGAATTACAAAATCAGATTTTTATTCTTACTTTAAATCGTATCGATAAACACAATGCTTTTGACGATCATCTATTAGCAATATTACAACACAAGCTTGATGAAGCAATAAGTAATCCCCAAGTACGCATTATTCTGTTGAAAGCTAATGGACGCCATTTTTCAGCAGGAGCCGATTTAAACTGGATGCAACGCATGGCGCAATTTAACGAAGACGAAAATCTTCGTGATGCGATGGTTTTGGCACGGGTAATGTATACACTCAATACCAGTCCTAAGCCTACTATTGCCGTAGTACAAGGTGCTGCGTTTGGTGGTGGAGCAGGACTTGCAGCCGCCTGTGATGTGACCATTGCCGCAAGCACTGCCCGCTTTTGTTTCTCGGAAGTCAAACTTGGCTTAATTCCCGCTGTTATAAGTCCTTACGTGATTAAGGCTGTTGGTGAGCGCGCGGCCAAATGGCTATTTATGACTGCTGAAACGTTTGATGCAGAGCAAGCCAAACAGTTAGGATTGGTACATTATGCAGTCGAAGAGAATGAGTTATCGGCGTTTAGTTTAAATTGTGCTGAGCAAATGACTAGACTTGCGCCACTGGCTGTCCGGGATTGTAAACGTCTCGTTGATATGGTTGCCAATAAAGAAATTAACGAGGAATTGTTAAACCTTACAGCCGCCCTCATTGCTAAAAAACGGGTTTCAGCGGAGGGACAGCAAGGTTTGCATGCTTTTCTTAACAAAGAAACACCTCACTGGAACTAGGACTTTCGATGTTTAACAAGATCTTAATTGCCAATCGCGGAGAAATTGCCTGCCGCATTATACAAACCTGTCGGAAGATGGGCATTCACTCGGTGGCGATTTATTCTACTGCAGATAAAGACAGCCGCCATGTTCAACTCGCTGACAGTGCTTTTTGTGTAGGCGAGGCTGCTGCAAAAGCCAGTTATCTCAATATTGAAGCCATCATTAAGGTTGCTATTGCCAACGATGCACAAGCAATTCACCCAGGGTATGGTTTTTTATCAGAAAACCCTCTTTTCGCCAAAGCCTGTGAAGAAGCGGGCATTGTTTTTATCGGCCCCTCTGTTTCTGCGATGGAAGCCATGGCATCCAAACAACTGGCGAAGCAATTGCTCGAAAAAACAGCCGTTCCTTTAACTCCTGGTTATCATGGCAGTGAACAAACCGATGAGCGCTTGTTAATTGAGGCACGCCGCATCGGCTTTCCTGTACTTTTAAAAGCGGCCAGCGGCGGTGGCGGCAAAGGAATGCGTGCTGTTCATAAAGAAAGTGAGTTTGCCCAAGCCTTGGCTGGAGCACGTCGGGAAGCGATGGCTAGTTTTGCCGATGATACGATGTTAATCGAAAAACTGATTTTAAACCCTCGTCATGTCGAAGTGCAAATCATGGCTGATAATCATGGGCAAGTGGTACATCTTTTCGAACGTGACTGTTCTATTCAACGCCGTCATCAAAAAATAATTGAAGAAGCCCCTGCCCCGAATTTACCAGATTCCCTGCGTCAGGGGCTTGCAGAAGCCGCTTGCGAAGTCGCCCGTTCGATACATTACCGCGGCGCAGGGACCGTAGAATTTCTTGTAGAGGGCGAGACGCATTTTTATTTCATGGAAATGAACACCCGTCTGCAAGTGGAACATCCTGTCACAGAAATGATAACCGGCTTTGACTTAGTGGCCTGGCAGTTAAAAATTGCAGCCAATGAGCCCTTGCCTTATTTGCAGAATAACATTTTCGCAAAAGGCCATGCTATTGAATGCCGGATTTATGCAGAAGATCCACATCAGGGATTTATTCCCTCTATTGGCCAGTTGCATTTTTTGCAAGAACCCCAGGGCGAGGGTATCCGCGTAGATAGCGGTGTTATCGTTAACTCAGCCATTACAATGCATTATGATCCAATGATTGCTAAACTGATTGCCTTCGGAGAAAATCGGGAAGAGGCCTTACAACGCTTACAAAGGGCATTAGAAAACTATGCCATCGGCGGGGTGAAAACCAATATTTCCTTTCTACAGGCCATTTGCAATCATCCACGGTTTGTACAAGCTAATTTAAGCACTGACTTTCTGTCTCAGGAAGTGATCCTTTTACCAACACCCGACGCCGAACTGGCATTATTAATGGCAGTCAGTTTTGATTACTTGTCATTAATACATCAAGAAAAAGATTCCTTGTATCGTGAAAACTTTGCATGGCAAATGCACTTATCCAGTTATTGGTATTGGCGTTATATCATTGAGGACAGGCAAGAAGAGCTTAAAGTTATTCCGCTTGATAACTTCTCCTTCAAATTATTTCTTCACGACAAAGAATTTTGTTTGCGACCCAAATTGCTTAAAGCCAATGTGCTAGCGCTTGATGACGGCAACCAAACTCAAATTGCCCTAGTCGACAATCAAAAGCAAGCACTTACTTTTTATTTAAAAGAAGGCCCTGTTTCAGTGGAGCGTTTCAGCTGGCAAAGCCTCGATGCAAAGACAACTAAAGGACAACTCACCGCCCCCATGCCTGCGACTATAGTTGCCATTTTAAAAAATATCGGCGATAAAGTGAAAGAAGGTGATAGTTTGATTGTTTTAGAAGCCATGAAAATGGAACACACCATCCATGCACCTCGTGACGGGATACTTACTGAATTATTTTATGAGGTCGGGGCTCAGGTGAATGAAGGCGCTGAATTGTTAGCTCTTAAAGACTGATAGGACAACCATGAACTATCCGAAAAAAGTTACGATAGTTGAAGTAGGACCGCGCGATGGACTACAAAATGAATCCGCTTTCGTACCTACTGAGATTAAAATTAAATTGGTTAACTTACTAAGTCAAAGTGGTTTACGTCATATCGAAGTGACTAGTTTTGTTTCTGCAAAAGCGATTCCCCAACTCGCGGATAACGAAAGCGTGTTTCACGCGATTGACAAGCCTACAGCTGTTCATTTTTCTGCCCTCGTTCCCAATGAGCGCGGTATGCTTAAAGCGCTTGAAATCGGGGTAAAAGAAATTGCAGTTTTTACCGCGGCCAGCGAATCGTTTAATCAACGGAATATCAATTGTTCCATTGCTGAAAGCATTCGTCGTTTCGAACCGGTCATTGAGCTTGCAAAACTTAATAATATTCGAGTAAGAGCGTATGTATCTTGTGTACTCGGTTGCCCTTACGAAGGTACAATAACACCACAACAAGTCGCTGAAGTAACACAGCAATTACTAGCTTTGAAAGTCGATGAAATTTGCCTTGGAGATACAATCGGTGTGGGTACTCCTCGCCAAACAAAAGCGGTGATTGAAGAGGTTTTGAGATTCTTGCCATTGTCACAATTGGCGATGCATTTTCATGATACCTATGGTCAGGCTGTTGCCAATATTTTTGCTTCCTTGGAATGTGGGGTTGAGCGCTTTGACAGTGCCATTGCTGGATTAGGTGGATGTCCTTATGCACGAGGCGCCACAGGTAATGTCGCTACTGAAGATGTGTTATATCTGATGCATGGGCTTGGCATTGAAACAGGTGTGGATATTTTTAAAATCGTGTCCGCAGGTGATATGATTTGTAAAGCGCTTGGTAAAAAGAACCAATCGAAGGTCGCCAATGCTTTGTTGGCTAATCAAACTTAGCTAAGATAAATTCTCGGAAAGGATTATTTGAACACCGCCCTACTTAACGCACACCGCAGTAGCCCGGTTGCTTGCAACCGGGCTAAATTGCCACCTAAATCATGAACTCCCCTTCGGCCCGTCATAACCCCTTCCAGAGTTTGGAGAGTTAGAATAGACATCTTCATGGCTGCAAGCAGCTACGGTACTAAATTTTATTCCAAGATTTCTGCGCATAGACTATTCTTGATCGTTACTAATGGTGATATCTTTAACCACATTTTTATTAGCCAGGATCATAAGATGGCCAACAATCAATTAAAAATAGGATTAGTACAGGAAAAATGGCGTGAAAACCCACAAGAGCATCAAGCCCACCTTGCTGCAGGAATCTTATCAGCAGCGGAGCAAGGGGCGCAAATCGTCTGCTTGCAAGAGCTAACCCTCTCCCCTTATTTTTGCACCCGCCATGACGTGGATAGTACTCCTTATAAAGAAGATATTCATACAGGTCCAACTGCACGTTTTGTCAGTTTCATGGCAAAAAAAGCCAAAGTAAGTATTACGGCTTCGCTTTTTGAAAAAGCAGGTTATAACACGGCAATTGCTTTTAACGAGCACGGTGAGTTGGTTGCAATTACTCGCAAACAGCATATTCCCAGCGGTGAAAAATACCATGAGGATTATTACTTTAAACCAGGCGATTCCAATTATCCTATACACACTTTAGCTGGCCATCGGATAGGGCTACCAACTTGCTACGATCAATGGTTCCCAGAATTATCACGCATTTATGGCCTCAAAGGGGCTGAGATTTTGGTTTACCCTACAGCCATTGGTGGCGAGCCCACAGCGCCCGGCTTTGATAGCCAACCGATGTGGCAAAAAGTGATGGTTGCCCAGGGTATTATGAGCAATACATTTATTGTGGCCGTGAACCGTATTGGCTGCGAAGATGGCCTGGAATTTTACGGCAGCAGTTTTATTAGTACGCCTATGGGCGAAATTTTAGTGCAAGCACCACGTCATGAACCTGCAGTGTTAGTAACAGAGTTGGATTTTACTCAACGTGAACTTTGGGGTCGGTTATTCCCTTTTCCCAGGCAACGTCAACCTGAAACCTATCAGGAACTGTTAAAACCCTACCAAGCAAATGCGGAAATCTCTAATGATTAATAAAGCATTGTCCGATGACAATTTATACAACATCGCCCACTGGGGTGAAGGTTATTTTACTGTTAATTCACGCGGTAACATTGAAGTTCGCAAAAACTCAGAAAGTGTTGGGGTGGAATTACAAGCCATAGTAAATAGCGCTTCTCGTGCAGGATTGCAGTTACCATTGTTAATTCGTTTCACAGACATTTTACATGACAGGGTGGTAAAGCTTAACCAAGCGTTTGAAGAAGCCATTGCCGAGAACGATTACCGTGGAACCTATAAATTGGTTTATCCTATTAAAGTCAATCAAGAATCCAGTGTCGTCAGGGAACTTTTAAAAGCACCACAATATTCTGTCGGCCTTGAAGCGGGCAGTAAACCTGAATTGATGGCGGTCATCGGCTTACTTGGACAAACGCCTTCAACGATTGTCTGTAATGGGTATAAAGACAGCTCTTATATTCGCATTGCATTAATAGCACAGCAAATGGGGCATGAGGTTTTCATTGTTATTGAAAAACGCTCCGAACTGGACATTATTTTAAAAGAAGCAGCACGCCTTAATATTAAACCTAAAATTGGCGTACGCATTCGCCTCGTCACCAAAGGCGCAGGTAAATGGGAAAACACGGGCGGTGCAAAATCCAAATTTGGCCTAAATGCCGAACAAGTACTCGATTTAATCACACAGTTAAAAGCCCATAACTCGTTAGACTCACTACAGTTAATGCATTGTCACTTAGGCTCACAAATTGCAAATATCGGGGATATTCGTCGTTGCATGCAAGAGGTTGGCCGTTATTATATAGAACTGCGGCGCTTGCATGCCCCTATCACTACAATTGATGTAGGCGGCGGTTTAGGGGTGGATTATGAGGGTACCCACTCTACCACTGACTGCTCAATGAATTATTCCATTAAAGAATATGCCACTAATATTTTATTGGCTATTCGTCCATTGTGCGAAGAAGCGAGCATGCCAGAGCCTAATTTAATCTCTGAATCAGGCCGAGCATTAACAGCACATCACGCCGTATTGGTCACTAATATCACTGATGTAGAAGTGGTCAAACGAACTCGCGAATTACCTTCTATTGAACCTGATGAATCACATGTCATTCGTGACATCTGGAATACCTATCAAACAATGGCAGAAAATTCACCCAGTGAAATTTACAATTACGCCGCCTTAGCACTCGAAGAGGCAAATTCTTTGTTTCTACATGGCGTGATTAGTCTTGAGGAAAAAGCAAAAGTTGAGCAAATTTTTACAGCCATTTGCTTTGTTATTGAACAACACCTGGATAAGAACAATCCGGGGGATAAAGAATTATTAAATACCCTCTGTGAGCGCATGGCTGCAAAGTTTTTTTGCAATCTTTCGTTTTTCCAATCATTGCCGGATGCTTGGGCCATTGGCCAGATTTTTCCAGTTGCCCCCATCTCACATCTGCATGAAAAACCTTGTATCAATAGTATTCTTCAAGATTTGACTTGTGATTCTGATGGGACGATTAAAAAATATACCGGCAGTGACGCCATCAATACCACGCTGATGTTACCGCCTTATGATCCACAAAATCCTTATGCACTTGCCTTCTTTTTAGTGGGTGCTTACCAGGAAATTTTAGGAAATTTACACAATTTATTTGGTGACACAAACTCCCTTGATGTCAAACTGCTGGGCGATGGTCAATTTGAAATCACTGATCTTATCAGTGGTGATACGGTAACCAATGTATTAAATTACGCTCATTTTGATACAAAAAGGCTTTTATTATCTTACGAAAAACAATTAATCCAGGCAGAACTGCCAAAAGAACAAATCCAAAGTTATCTTAATGAGCTACGAAGTATTTTTAGTCAATTAACTTACCTGGATAGTAATAAAGGATAATTATGAGTACCCCTAAAGAAGCCCATTTTAAAATGCCTGCTGAATGGCACCCGCATGCAGCGTGCTGGATGGCATGGCCTTGTCATGAAGAAACCTGGGCGACAATTGGTTTTGAACGCGCAAGGCGGGCTTACGCACGTGTTGCCCAAACAATTGCTCAATATGAGCCGGTGATGATGCTGGCCAACCCCGGTGATGAAGAGTTAGCCAGGCAATATTGTGGTGAAAAAATTCGCATTATAACGTTACCTTTGAATGACTCTTGGACAAGGGATACAGGCCCTACTTTTCTAATTAACGATCAGCATGAATTAGCTGGCATTGACTGGATACATAATGCCTGGGGTGGCAATTACCAGGATTGTTCTTTAGATAATTTAATAGCATCAGCAGTTATTAACCAAACTCAAGCCCGCTATTTTAATGTACCATTGGTGATGGAGGGTGGTTCTTTTCACGTTGATGGTGAAGGAACCGTACTTACTACTCGGGAATGCTTACTCAATCCAAATCGCAACCCGCAGCTGTCACAAACTGAAATTGAAACTTATCTTTTTAACTATCTCAATGCAAACAAAATCATTTGGTTGAATAAAGGACTGGTTGGGGATGAAACCAATGGACATATAGATGAAATTGCCTGCTTTGTTGCGCCAGGTAAAGTATTAGCACTGATAACGCATGATAAAAGCGATGCGAACTATGATATTTTACACGAAAATTTAGAACTATTAAAAACAACCACGGATGCCAAAGGTAGGAAGCTTGAGGTTTTTACCGTTGAACAACCTCCAGCAACCTATCTGGCTGAAGAAAGGCTAACTCTGTCCTATATTAATTTTTACTTAGCCAATAAAGGAATAGTGATGCCAGCTTTTGGGCATCCCAAAGAGGATGAAGCTGCCTTTGAATTATTTACTCAGCTTTTTCCGAATTATCACATTTCACAAATTGACGCGCTGGATGTATTTGCCGGAGGGGGCGGAATTCACTGTATTACCCAGCAGCAGCCGTTAACTTCGTTAAACGTTCAATCCCTGTAATTTAAACACGTGTTTTAAGGAAAAAATAAAAATGAGCACACTGGTATGGCAACCCAATGAACCCAAACAGACTAGAATGTGGGAGTTTATAAATTTTACGGGCGAGAAATACCAGAAAACATTCACTCATTATCAACAGCTTCACGAATGGTCCATTCAACATCCTGCACAATTTTGGCAAACCATTTGTGAGTACTTCAAAGTAAATTTTGATACTGAAGCGACAGAAATTCTTAATCATTATGATCATATGATCAATGCTATCTGGTTTTCAGGGGCAACGTTTAATTTTGCAGAGAAACTGTTAAGTCGCAATGATAATCACCCGGCTATTGTCAGTGTCCTAGAAAACGGGGAGCGCAAAAAATTCAGTTATAAGCAACTGCATCAGGAGGTAGCCTCTTGTGCGGCGGGATTAAAAGAAGCAGGCGTTGTTGCAGGTGATCGTGTTGCCGCCATCATGCCCAACGTCGCCTTTACTGTTATTGCCATGCTTGCTACAACTTCTTTAGGTGCTATTTGGTCTTCTTGTTCCCCTGACTTTGGCGCGCAAGCGGCCATTGATCGATTAGGACAAATTGAGCCCAAAATTCTTTTCGCTTGTGATGGTCATTTTTATATGGGTAAGCAGCATGAGGCCAGTGCAAAAATTTTAGAAATTTCAAGTGCTATACCCTCCATAAAAAAAATCATTATCTGTCCAATTATTCACCGTGAAAACCCAACGAACATAGCCCATGCTGTAAATTGGGAACAATTTATAAAGCCTGCAGAAACTATTGAATTTAAAAAAATGCCTTTTGCCCATCCGGTTTATATTTTGTTTTCCTCAGGAACTACAGGTAAACCGAAATGCATCGTCCATGGTGCTGGTGGTACTTTGCTGCAGCATTTAAAAGAATTGGGCTTACATACAGACATTCGCCCCCATGATAATTTATTTTATTACACAACGTGTGGCTGGATGATGTGGAATTGGATGGTTAGCACGCTTGCTTTAGGAGCAACGCTTACCCTCTATGATGGAGCCCCGACTTACCCGGATGCTAATCGTTTATTTAAATTAATTGATGATGAAAAAATTACGGTGTTTGGTACCAGTGCTAAATTTATTTCCAGTGTAGAAAAAACTGGAGCCAGTCCCCGTTACCAGTTCTCACTGAAAAGTTTGCGCGCTATTTTATCAACTGGCTCCCCTCTCCTGCCTAAAAATTATGATTTTATTTATCAACAGGTTAAACCGGATGTACAATTAAGCTCAATTTCCGGCGGCACTGATATTGTATCCTGTTTTGCCTTAGGCAATCCAATGCTACCTGTCTATCGAGGTGAGCTCCAGTGCTTTGGACTTGGTATGGCAGTCAATGTATTTAATGAACAGGGACAACCTGTTCGTGAAGAACGTGGCGAACTGGTTTGCATTAAGCCTTTCCCATCCATGCCAGTTGGTTTTTGGGAAGACTTTGATAAAAAGAGATATAAGCATGCTTATTTCGAACGTTTTCCGAATGTCTGGGCCCATGGTGATTTTGCCGAAATTACCAAACACCATGGTCTTATTATCTATGGCCGTTCGGATGCTGTGCTTAATCCCGGTGGCATACGTATTGGTACTGCTGAAATTTACAGGCAAGTGGAAAAAATTTCCGAAGTACTGGATAGCGTGGTCATTGGACAAGATTGGCAAGATGATGTGCGTGTAATTTTGTTTGTAAAGTTAAGAGAGGGTGTGCAACTCAATACTGACATCGAAGAAAATATTCGCCAGACCATTCGACATCATGCGTCCCCACGTCATGTACCCGCAAAAATTTTACAGGTCGCTGATATACCTAGAACAATTAGTGGTAAAGTGGTAGAAATTGCTGTGCGCCAAGTAGTCCATGGACAAACGGTTAACAATATCCAATCGCTAGCCAATCCTGAAGCCCTCGATTATTTTAAAAACAGGCCCGAATTAAAGGATTAAGGGTGGTGAATTTGTCAACACCCCTTATTTAAGAACTAGGATAAAATGCTTCATAAAATATAAAACAAACGGCGTCATCCTGAGCGCCCTAGCCCCCTTTGGGGCAAACATCAGGAAAGACTTACGTCATCCCGAACAAAGAGAGGGATCTCCTGGCATCATGGAGATGTCTCACTACGTTCGACATGACGTACGTCTTTGGGCGCAAAGCCGTCGAAGCACGTCAGATATCTCATTCTTTTGCATGATCTTAGTGTGAGTATCTTTATACACTAAATCCTGGAGAATGTTGAAATGCATTATCGGTGATAGCAGTAACGCTGGTATGCCTAAAAAAACTATGTCGTTTATGACTGTCTTTTTCTCGCAAGCCTTTCTCCACTGCCGCATCTGCTTTTATAAGAATAACCCTAGCAGCTTCCGCTGCAACCATGGAGTAATATAGCTCCCTCAATTGCCGTAGTGCATAGGTATCTGCTTGCTCTACCTTTGATAAAGCCAAGGGATTGACGTTTCTTTTAAATAAAGGGGCATATTCCTTTTTTTGTTGCAAGTACAGTTCTTTCTCTTCTCTAGTTATAATTTTTTCTAAAAATGCTGCATTCGGAATAGAAGCTGTGAATGCTGTCAGGTAGTTGTTTAACAGCCTTTGCTGCTTCACAGGATTTTCGCTGGCAGCCAAGTACTCTTTGCTATCCTTTTTAAATCTTACGGTCGCATCCTCAATTAGACGATGTCTAAACCATTGCGTGATAGGTTGTTGGCTTTCCAAAATATTTTTAAGAAACATTAATGCTTCATCATAACTTAGCAATGACTCTTTATAGTCCTGTAAATGATTTTTTACTAAACATTCCTGTCTGTTCGGATTGGTTTCCCGGTAAATTGAGCTTGATTTAAAAATCTTTGATTCTTGAGCAAGCAAGCGGGTTTCAATACTGATAAGTTCAATACGAATATGCTCTAAAATTTTTGCTTGTTGCATACGCAAAGAATCATCAAGTTGCTGATAGGGGATGGTTTTAAACTGTTCTTCGTCTTCCACCGGGGAATAACCGTTATCGCTAGCTGTTGAAGTATAGGTTGCAATCGATTTAATTAGGGATTCAACTTTGCGCTTTTTTGTATTGTAGTTACTGAATTCTACAAGTGTTTTATTTTCATAGCGATTCAGATATATCAGAAGACTTTTGTGCGCTGGATTTGAAGTTATAACCTCCTTCAATGTCTCTATTGCACTGCTCTTGTTACCTGAATTATAGGCCCTTAATAAACGTCGCAGCCAGGTATGTTTCTTAATAAATGAGTGCATTAGTATGGGTTCAAACTCTATAAATTCTTTAAGATGTCTTGATTTAATAAAAGAAGGAAGCTTTTGTGTCTCCTTACCTAACTTGAGAGCATCAGCTTCAAGTTCCATTAAAGGATTAATGACCTTTTGTGCAAAAGCTGAAACGAATTTAACACTTCGCTTTACTTCATGGGTATGCTTTTTAAAGTCCCTTACTTCTTCTAGTAACCTGCGATATTCGCTGCGGATTTGTGCTAATCTGGCATTATAGCTAGTCTCTAATTTTTGTAATTGGGTGGTTTTATTTTTTAGCTTTTGCGTCATGACAACTTACTTCCATTCGAAAGGAAAAGACTGATAAAATATATCGTCAATCAGAAAATAGATCACTAACTTCTTTTGCATTGCCTACATACTGATGACTTACAGATCACCCCCTCTGTCCTGTGGACAAAGCAACATTTAGAATCACATCTTTGCGAGCGCCAGTGAAGTAATCCGATACGATCTCTAAAACAAAAATCTGTTCTGGATTGCCTCACTTCGCTCGCAACGACCACAGAAAAAAATTTTGTCCTGTACACTGAGAACAAAAATTAAATTAAGAGTTTCCTTAAGGAAAAAGATCCGCTATTATACTGACCTTGCGCCGATTTGAAAATTCAGCTTGCGGGCGCTCAATAGATAAAACTATTGTAAATACGGCTAAAGCGGGTTTCTCTTCCTTCTTTACCCTGCGCGCTGTTACTCTTGGGTTAAATCATGATTGAATTAAATGGCTTAAATAAATCCTATGCCAATACTATTGCCTTGCGCAATGTGGATCTATTCGTGCAAGAAGGCGAGATTTTTGGCATCATCGGCAAAAGTGGCGCAGGTAAGTCAACCCTGTTGCGTTCCATTAATTTATTGGAACATCCAGACAGCGGTGAGATCATTATTGACAATGAAGACTTAACAACCCTTTCTGCTCGACAACTACGCGTTGCGCGCCATAAGATGGCAATGATTTTTCAACACTTTAATCTGCTAAATTCTAAAACTGTTTATGAAAATATTGCCCTCCCCATGCGCATCCAGGGGATGTCTGATGCAGCGATAAAAGCCAGGATTGAGGAGTTGCTGCCCTTGGTTGAACTAGAAGATAAGATAAATTTTTATCCCGAACAACTCAGTGGTGGCCAAAAACAGCGAGTAGCTATTGCAAGAGCACTGAGTTGTTCCCCCAAAATTTTACTTTGTGATGAAGCAACTTCCGCTTTAGACCCTGAAACAACCAGTTCCATTTTAGAGTTACTTAAAAAAATCAACAGCCTTTATGGGCTTACTATTGTTTTAATTACGCACGAAATGGAAGTAGTGAAGCGTATTTGTCATCGCCTTGCAGTGATGGAAGCAGGCACAATCATAGAAACCACGGCATTGGCTAATGTGTTTAACCATAAGGAGGGTTTAGCCCGCAGTATGCTTTACGCCCAATTAAGCCCGCAACTACCAGCATGTCTTCGCAATTCGCTCTCTAATATACCCAATAACAAACCCTTATTGCGTTTATTTTTTCAGGGAGAAAATGCTACTGTACCGTTTATCAGTAAAACCAGTCGCGAATTAAATTTAGATATCAATATCTTATTGGCCAATATTGACCGCTTTGACATGATTACTTGTGGTGTATTGGTGGTTGAATTACTAGCAGATAACAATTTATTGGAATTATTCATCAAGCGCTGTGAAGAATCCAATTTAACGGTGGAGATTTTAGGTTATGTCACTGACAATGCTTTATGATTTATTAATAGCCAGTGGCGAAACGCTTTATATGGTAATCGTCAGTACCCTGTTTGCCATTGTGCTCGGTTTACCGCTGGGGACCTTGCTTTTTAGTAGCACTAAAATCAAACCACATGCCCTTTTAAGTCGTTTAATATCAGGATTGATTAACTTTAGTCGTTCCATTCCTTTTATTATTTTGTTGGTTGCATTAATTCCTTTTACCCGTTTACTGGTAGGCACATCCATTGGTATCCATGCAGCCATGGTACCCCTGACCCTGGGAGCAACACCTTTTTTTGCCCGGCTGGTTGACAATATCTACCAAAACCTTCCCAATGGCCTTATCGAGGCTGGTTTTTCTATGGGTACAACCACTTGGCAAATGATTCGATTCATTCTATTGCCAGAAGCATTCCCAGCCTTAATTCAGGCAACTACTGTCACCGCAATTACTTTGGTGAATTATTCTGCCATGGCAGGTACTGTTGGCGGTGGCGGTTTGGGAGATTTAGCCATCCGTTATGGTTATCAGCGTTTCAACGTGGGAATTATGCTGGCTACCGTAGTGATATTGGTTGTCATTGTGCAATTGTTGCAAATGGGAGGCGATCGCCTGGCGCGTCGTTTTGCTCATAATTAAAAATAGATTAAAGTGTTCATGAGGAGAGAATTAATGCGTATTTTAAGTCTGTTCGTTCTTGTAAGTTTAGTTGTTGCCTGCCATAAGCCTTCTCCTAATACGTTGAACATTGGAACAATAGCTGGTCCTGAAACTGAACTGGTAGAAGTCGCTAAAGACGTGGCTTTAAAAGACTATGGCTTGGACGTAAAAATTGTTGAATTTAATGATTACAATCTGCCAAATGAGGCGCTGGATGACGGTAGCCTGGATGCCAATGTCTATCAACATCTACCTTATTTACAAGCAGCGATGAAAGCCCATGGCTATAATTTGGAAGTCATCGGTAAAACGTTTATTTATCCAACAGGAATTTATTCGCATAAAATTAAATCGCTAAAACAATTAAAAAATAAGGCTATTATTGCCATCCCTAATGATCCAAGTAATGAAGCGCGGGCACTGTTGCTTTTACAAAAAGCAGGCTTAATTACTTTAAAAAACAGCAATACCGCCTCTACTGCCGATATCGCATCTAATCCCAAGCATTTGATCATTAAAGAACTCGATGCAGCACAATTGCCGCGTGTTTTAGATGACGTCGATGCTGCCGTGATTAATACGACGTTTGCTATTCCTGCAGGACTAAGTCCTACTCGTGATGCCCTCTACCGAGAAGGGAAAGATTCCCCTTATGCCAATTTAATCGTCATTCGTCAAAACAGCAGTAAAAAACCACAACTTGAAAAATTTGTTAAAGCCATGAATTCACCTGCTGTAGCTGCAAAAGCAAAACAACTGTTTGGTGATGGAGCAATTCCAGCCTGGTAATCTGAAAGATCTTAATTATTAGTTAATAAATTGGTGTTATACTTTTTTTATTGAAGATCCTTAAAGCAGGTGTATGATCATGCCCGGCCTTTTTAATTATCCACTATTTAGATATTTTAGTACTACTAAAGAACTCGATAAATATTTCAGTCTCGCGAAACGAAAAGAATTCATTCAGCAATACCTAGACAGTATTCATCTTGCCAATGGGGTATCTGGAACTGATACGTTTACTACTTATCAAAAAGACCATCCTAAGGGATTGAATGATCTTTTAAAATTCCAGGTCGAGACAGGTAAAAAAGATGATAAAGGAAATCCCATTACAATGCCTGCTCTCAAAGGGGCTCATTGGGATAACTTGCAAAAGCCAGATAATGCACATGCAGCCCCTGTCAAAACTGCGATTAAAGATGCCCTTACTGAAACGGAAGCTCTAAAAACAGCACTTGCTCAATATAATGCTGACATGAAGATGCTTAATGAGAGATTGCAAAATCCTCCTCTTACAGGTACGCCTGAAGAAATGCAAGCCTATAATTCGCTCATTAAAAATCTTCCTGGAATGCTCCATGCTGCCAAAGTAGAGGCAATGGATGCTATAAAGAAATATCAAGAAGGTGCTAAACAAAATATCGAAGACTTAAAAACCAATTCAGCCTTTATGAATGACTTCAAAAATGGTACAGGTTTGGACGATGAAGAGGCAAAGGAAGCGATAGATGAATTGGCAGGATCTTTAGAGAAAGCAAATGATTCGCTGCTAAAACAATTTGAAACAACGTCTAATGAAAGTATCATCACCACTCATAAAGGGATTCAAAAGGAACATGACCGTATTGCTTTTATTGCAGCAATGCGTACCCTGGAAGGTAAAAAATTTAAGGACCTTCAAAAGGCTATTGATGAAGCAATCGAAGCAAATGAAAAAAAATTGAACCAAACCCCGGGCGAACATGGGGAAATAACGCTAACTCCTGATAGTTCTCAGCTAAGGAATATCCGTGTCCAGGATTTCCCATTAAAGACGATCACCGGCAGAAAAATAAACGTTCTTGAAGATGGCAGCTTTAACATTCAACTTCCCAAATTTGGTGTCCTTTTCTATAACAGTTATCATCAAAATGTAGATTATGATATGCAAAGTCTTGCAGAAGCATTTAAAGCTGCGGGCAACGAGACTGTAACAATTAATGTCAACTATGACAAAGATCCTGAAGAAGCCGAGGAATATGCCAGAAAAATGTATGAGTCCTGCATTAACGCAGGATTTGAACCAGATAAAATTTCTATTATTGTAAATAAAGCAGAGAGAAAACTTACAAATCCTGGTAAAAAGGACGAAGCTGCAGGTATTTTTGATGGTAAGGAAATGTCTCGTTTTACCGCAACGCAAAAAATTGCAAAGAAATTAAAAGCAGTGCGAGAAGATGAAGCCAAACCTCCTAAGGATACCGCTGAATATAAAGCAAAACTGGCTGAACTTCGTAGCGCTCCAATGCCAACCCCACAACCAGATCCTACTGCTACTCCAACGACATCCCCAACATAACATTAAAATCCACTGTTCTTAACAGTGGATTTCTGTTATTTTTCTTCCCAGAGGGTCAACTCTTTTTAAGGATTAAATTTGCACAGGGAGAAATGCAATGAGCATCGATGATTTTGACACAGACCTGGAAGATCCTATTAATTCACAAGAAATTGAATCAGGACTAAGTACAAAACTTGAGCGACGTCGCAGAATTGAAGAACTCTTTGAAGAAAAGCGTTTACGCGAAGAGTTAAATGAATTGGATTTTATTGAGTGCTGACAATTAGCTTTTACTCCAGTGTAACAAGTCGCGGCTAGTCCGCGACTCTAAAATTAACATTTTAAAATTATTCAACAAAAACTCTATAAGTAGATTTAATCCTTGCTCAAAATAAGTTCATTTTTTGCTCGTCTTGGTTTTGTTTATGCTATAATGTGGCAAATTTTCTTTAAGAGATCGCTATGTTTCTAAAAATAGTTTTTATGGGTCCGGAGAAGTCAGGTAAGACAAAAATAATGGATAGACTTCACAACCTTTCTTTTGATGATAATTATACTGCAACTATCGGAGTAACATTTAAAACGTTAAAAAATAAAACTTCAGATTATCTTGAAATTTGGGATTTATCTGGGGCGAAAAGATTTGAGACTTTACGACCATATTATTATAGAGGAAGTGAAATTTTTTGTTATTGTGTGGATTTATCAGCTGAAATTAACCTTGAGCAAATTCAGCAAGAACTTGACCAAGCGCTAACGCACTCCCCGCGTGCATCCATTATTCTTGTTGGCACGAAAGCAGATTGTTGTCAGAATCCTCAAGATAAACTTAATGCTATAACACTAAAAGACATTCAAGTAACCGCAACAATTGTAACTTCTGCAAAAGAGAATAGTGGCTTGACTGACGATCAATCCAACAAGAGTAGCCTCGTTGATGTGTTATGGGCTATAGCCAATGCGATATGGGAGAAAAAGATAAAGATTACAAAAACCGTACCGCCCCGAAGTACCCAATTTCCGCAATCCTATCACAATGTATGGGAGGCAGAGTTAGGAGCAGGTGACGCTGCCAAATCCCTCTTAAAAGATTACAGCAAGGTTTCCAATGGGGTTGGGTTTTTTGCAAGCTTGCAATCTACCGCTAAATTATTGGTTACAGGACATTGGGGACGCAATCATCATGATGCTGTTTTAGCCACCTTAAAAGAAGGTTATAACAATGAGAATAACATTCTTTCAACCCTTGAAGAAAAATTAATTGAACAAGGAAAACCAGTTAATCCTAAAGGTAGTTTGGCAAAACGAATCAATTTTATTCAAGAGAAAATTGGCGAAAAAATTATTGATATAGAAGAATTAAACCGTACTATTAAGGAAAATAGCAACGAAAAATTAACTTGCTGTTTTTAAAAGATATTCCTTGTCCTGATAAATTCAAAGTAGGTTGGCCCGTTTACCCTACATTAGGTTTTAGATAGATTATGATTTTTGGGTCGAAAAATGACCCAATCTGTACTTTTAAAATACCTGCCGCACCCTTCGGACACCTTTCCTGTTCCACAGGAAGAAGAAGCTTTTCGACGTGACTAACAGCAATCCATTTTAAAGTTGTAAAGATGGAAGATAAATATCAAAGCGTACTGTTTTTCCATCAACAGAAGTATCCGGTTTTAATAGTGTTGGCAGCCGTTGTGGCCATTTAACCACTACTCTTTTTTTTGCTTTTGTTTTTGCTAATTGTATTAATTCATCCGTTTTATCATCGCGATTAACAAGCTGTTGTAGTACTTGCATCTCTTTTTTTACCAAAGCAGCCTTTTGTCGTTCAGGATGCATGGGATCAATATAAATGACATCAGGAAAAGTCTCTTGGGTTAACTCCTGCAAATAGTCGAAAGAATCCACAGCATGCAATTGAAGTTGTAAAACCCGTTTGGAATGTTCATCGCGGCGCATTAACGCATCTGCCAATAAGGTTGCCAGAATGGGTTGTCGCTCCAGCATAATCACTTGCGCCCCAAAGCTGGCTAAGACAGCTGCATCGCGTCCCCATCCTGCAGTTGTATCAATAATGGAAATACCAGGCCCTGGTTTACAAGCACGAACTATCCCTTGCTGCTTACCAGCATCGCGGCGCTTCTGCCAAGTTGATGCAGTAAAATCTGCGTGCAGTGGAGAAAAATTTCCCATTTTTAAAACAAGCTTATCGGCTGTCACTAGCAATTGTTGGTGGGCGTGATTATCAATTTTTAATGTTAACAACTTAGCCAGCTCTTCAGCACGCGCTAACTGTTGTTCTCCCTCATAGGCAATTGCGATTTCATTCTTCATGTTCAGTCAGTAAAAAATTAACGCAGTCTGTTAGTGAGGAAAACACAGGAACATGGGGATAACTTTGTAATCCAACCCTATCGGTCATCGGCGACAGTACCATCATAGGTCTTGCACCTACAGCTTCAGCAGCCTGTATATCCGAAACCCTATCTCCTATAAATGGAATATTTGTTAAAGAGCAGTGCAAACGCTGCGCTAATGCACGCAACATCCCAGGTTGAGGCTTGCGGCAAGAGCATCCATCATTGGGCATATGGATGCAATATTCAATCGCTGCAATGTCTCCTCCAGCCGCACGCACCTCATCCATTAATTTTTGGTGTATCGCTGCTAATTCTATTTCACTGTAATAACCACGAGAAACCCCGGATTGGTTAGTGGCCACGCCAATGCGATACCCAGCCTCAGTAAGTCTGGCAATTGCAGCAAGGCTGCCAGGTAAAAAGATAAATTCTTCTGCAGATTTAATATAGTGCAAGGAATCCTGATTAATGACCCCATCCCTATCCAGCAGAATTACCTTATTCATTGGTTTAACTGCAACAAAGAAATGTCAGCAACACCTTGTAGCAGCGTTTGCAGACGAGCTAATAATTGTAATCGATTCTTTTTAATTGCCTCATTGTCGACCATCACCATCACATGTTCAAAAAAGGCATCAACAGGCTCTCGCAAACTGGCAAGCTGGGTAAGAATAGTTTTGTAATCCGCTGTGTCATAAAGTGGTTTCACTGTTTTTTCCATAGCATCAAGATGCGCAAACAAGGACTTTTCTGCGCCCTCTTCCAATAAGTGCTCATCTATAATGACATCAACGTCAATTATTTGCCCTGCCTGCTGCAATAAATTATTAACCCGTTTACAGGCTGCAGATAATACTGTGGCCTCCGGTAATAAAATAAATTCTGACAATGCGAGAATTCGCTTGTCAAAATCATAAAGCCAATCGTCTTGTCGTGCGCGTACAGCATGGAATAAATCAACGCCTATATTTTGACTGTGATAGTAAGACTGCATACGCTCCAAAATAAACGGCTTCACTTCTTCAATGGTAGTGTGATTGATTGGTAATACATTAGTGTAAATTTTAGCCGTCTCATCGATTAGGGTTGATAAATTAAGCTTTGCCGACGTTGCAATTAAAAGACGTGCAATAGCCAATGCATGGCGTCTTAATTTAAACGGATCTTTTACCCCTGAAGGTTTTTGCCCTATGGCAAAAATGCCCACCAGCGTATCCAGTCTGTCCGCTAATGACATTGCAAGACCTAACGGTGTAGAGGGTAAGTCATCAGCCGCAAAACGGGGCATGTACTGTTCGTTAAGTGCGATGGCCACTTCATTTGCTTCTCCATCATGCATGGCATAATAATAACCCATTAAACCTTGTAATTCTGGAAACTCCCCTACCATGCCTGTCATTAAATCACATTTGGACAGTTGTGCTGCGCGAATCGCTTGTTGTTTATCCAGAGCAATAATTGGACTTATTAACAACATAAGCTTTTCAATTCGTTCAGCCTTATTAAGTAAATTACCAAGTTTGGCTTGAAACACCACCTTCTCTGTGGCCAAAATGTGATGGCTTAAAGGTTCTTTCTGATCCTGGTGAAAGAAAAAAGCCGCATCACTTAGACGCGCACGCATCACTTTTTCATTGCCGGATACAACCTGCTTAGGCTGTGCACTTGAAATATTCGACACCGTAATAAAATGCGGTAGAAGTTGCCCTGACTTATCCCGCAAGGCAAAACATTTCTGATGGGACTGCATTGAAGCAATGAGTACCTCTGAAGGTACTTTGAGAAATTCTTTTTCAAAATTGGCAAGCAAGGCTTTAGGCCACTCAACGATGGAAGTGACTTCATCCAGTAAACTCTCTGGCATAATGGCTTGTGCATTATATTTCTCTGCAAGTTGTTCTACTTGCCTAACAATTTCTTTCTTACGGGTAGCGAAATCAGCAATAACGCAGGCTTCTTGAAGTAGCGACTCATAATCCTTAGGAGTAGATAACTCAATAGCCTGTGGATGGTGAAAACGATGACCATAGGTGAACCGCCCCGTTTTTACCCCCAAAATGGTAGCGTTAACAATCTCATTACCATACAGCAAAACTACCCAATGCACTGGGCGGGCAAATTCAGCATCCCCATCTCCCCAACGCATCGGTTTGGGAATGGGCAAATTGGTAAGTGCCTGGGCAATTAATTCGGGCAACAAATCGCTTGTTTTGGCACCTTGAGAGACCGATTCATAAACTAACCACTCGCCTTTATCGGTTTTATTAATCGATAGTGCTTCGACTTCCACACCACAAGACTTGGCAAAACCGAGTAGGGCAGGAGTCGGTTGCCCGTTAGCATCATAAGCTGCAGCGACTGCTGGTCCTCGTCGAGAGACAGTTTGGGTGGGCTGTTCATCTTGCAGATTGCTAATTCTTACTGCCAAACGCCTGGGGGTAGCAAAAGAATGGGTTGCCCCATAACCAATCTGGGCTTTATCAAGTGCTGCGAGAAGATTCACTGTTAAGGCGTTAGTTAAAGGCCATACAGCACCCGAAGGAAGTTCTTCACATCCTAATTCAAATAAAAAATCATTGACCATCGCACACCTTTAGCATCGGAAAACCTAGCGCTTCACGCGCATCATAATAAGTCTGCGCCACTGCTCTTGATAAGTGACGGACTCTGAGAATGTATCGTTGCCGCTCAGTAACTGAAATGGCACGTCTGGCATCTAATAAATTAAATGCATGGGAAGCTTTCATTACCATCTCATAGGCTGGTAACGGAAGATTAAGGGCGACTAATTTTTGTGCCTCTTCTTCATAATAATCAAACTGTTTAAATAAGGCATCAACATTGGCATGTTCAAAATTATAAGCAGACATTTCCACCTCATTCTGATGGAACACATCGCCATACGTAATAATACCATTAGCAGTCTTGCTCCAGGGGAGATCAAATAAATTGTCTACTCCTAATATGAACATGGCAATTCGTTCAAGACCATAGGTCAACTCACCAGTGACTGGTTTGCAAGTTAAACCGCCCACTTGTTGAAAATAGGTGAATTGCGATACTTCCATTCCATTTTGCCAAACTTCCCACCCTAAACCCCATGCACCCAGGGTAGGCGACTCCCAATTGTCTTCAACAAAACGAATATCATCGACCAAAGGATCCACACCTAGTGCCCGGAGAGAATCAAGGTATTTTTCCTGTATATCCAACGGTGAGGGCTTTAATACTACTTGAAATTGATAATAGTGCTGGACACGATTTGGATTCTCACCATAACGACCATCTGTAGGACGACGGGAGGGTTGTACATACGCCGCATTCCATGGCTCAGGTCCTATTGCGCGCAAAAAAGTAGCTGGATGAAACGTTCCTGCACCTACTTCCATATCTAAAGGCTGCAGCACGACGCATCCCTGTTTAGCCCAAAACTGCTGCAACGTTAAAATAATCTCTTGAAATGTACTTGGCTTTGTCATATCTGTCTCTTACTGCTAGGTGTCCCGATAGTAACATTTTTTGGCTTGGTTAAAGAAGAAAATCAGCATTAAATATACAGTATAACCTGTAGGATCAGGTCTTAAACTTTTTTATATCAGATTTATTGCAACGTACCCCATGCGAACATACACGCTAATACTTAAATAGGCTACACGGCGAAGCGGCGGCGATTTAATCAATCGCCGCCATCTTGCTTAATTGCTGGATGCTTTTTTAATAAGCTCTTGCAAGGATTCTTCACTAGCTGCACCTGGAATAAAGGCCGGTGTACTCCCTTCTTTTAAATGTCCAGCTGGTGTCGCTGCAACAATAAATGCCGGTGTACCCATTAGATGGAGTTTTTCAGCTAACTCGCGATTGGCATCTAAAGCATCCGTCACGGTTTTACTGTCCATGTCCGTTTTTAGTTTGGCCATATCCAAGCCAACTGATTTGGCAGTCTCCATGATGACTTGTTCATTCAATCGTTTATCCTGCTTGATTAACGCTTCGTGCATTTCTTTATATTTACCCTGCATAGCCGCTGCTAATGCTGCACGAGAAGCCATGTCGGAACTTTTACCAAAAATAGGAAATTCTTTAAATACCACACGTAAGTTTTTATCTTTTTTAATTAATTCATTGATAACAGGCGCCATCTTCTTACAGTGGATGCATTGATAATCAAAAAACTCAACCAAGGTCACATTTCCTTTGGGATTACCGAGAACTGTCAAATTATCATTAAGCAATTGATTGGCATTGTCTTTAATCGCAGCCTGTGCTTGTTGTTGCATAGCTTGCTGTTGCTTTTGCTGTAAGGCCTGAGACGCTTCTAATAATACTTCTGGATTATTCACTAAATAGTCATGAATTACTTTTTCAATCTCTTTCTTTTGCGTTTCAGACATAGTACCAGACTGAGTATTTGCTGAACCTGCTGCAATCGCTAATGGCGATGCTACGGCTGTTGCTAATACCCCGGCAGTTAATAGATTTGTAAATTTCACACCCTTCCCCTTGTTATTAATTAACGTCAAATAAACGAAATCCTTCCCGGATCTGTCTTTATTTTACAGTATCTCTAAGCACCGAATGATACTTACTTATGGCCAAATATATCATCTCAACCTCTTCCTACGTGCCAAGGCTCGTTTGCGGTATCCAGAAGTGTGAATCCCAAAGACTAACCTATTCATGGATACCGCGGACAAGCCGCAGTACGTAGGGACAAGTAGGCTTATTCGCTTTAATTTCAATCATTCGGTGCCCTAGAAAATGGCCTACAGACCCTAAAATTTTCGCACACAGAAACGTAGCACCTGTGTGCATTAAATTCAATATTTTTAGTACTTAAAAAGGTGCATAATCTTCATGAGGTGTTAGATTGGCATAAGCTAATACCAACCATTTGGCACCATGATCGGCAAATTTTACTTGTACACGAGTATGAGCCCCACTGCCCTCAACAGCCAAAACGACCCCTTGACCAAACTTGGGATGACTAACAGATTGTCCAAGTTTTAGACCCACATCTTCAGCAGCAACAGACGATAAATTTTTAGATGAAAGAGGCGCTTGAACACGGGCTTTCAAACGGACTTCATCCAATAATTCCTCAGGCAACTCCCGCAGGAAACGTGAACGGCGGTGGTATTCTTCACGGCCATACTGTCTTCGCACTTCAGCATAAGAGATAATTAATTTTTCCATCGCACGCGTCATACCTACGTAACAAAGCCTGCGTTCCTCTTCAAGTCTTCCCGATTCTTCCAGGCTTTGTTTACTTGGAAATACACCTTCTTCCATGCCTACCAGAAAAACCAGGGGAAATTCCAATCCCTTTGCAGCGTGAAGCGTCATCAAATGCACTGAGCGCTCGTGTTCTTCAGCTTGCATCTCACCAGCTTCTAAAGATGCATAGGCAAGAAAGGCAGCCAGTAATGGTAATTCCTCTTCAATTTCTTGCTCATAGCGGAATTGTTTGGCAGCGTTTACAAGTTCTTGCAAGTTGTCTAGTCTGGATTCTGCTTTATCCCCTTTGATTTTTGCAAAATGGGCATATAAGCCACTGTTTTCAATGACGGTACTAATCTGCTCATCTAACTCCTGATGAGCGGTTTGCATTTGTAAGGTTTCGATAAGCGCAATAAATTTTTCCAGAGCTGTTGCTGCACGCTGCGGCAGCTGCTTTTGTTGTAAAACCGTTTTTGCTGCTTGCCACAGAGAAATATCTTCTGCTTTGGCAAGATGACGTAATTCATCCAGTGTTTTTTCACCGATACCCCGGGTAGGGAAATTAACAACACGCTCAAAAGCCGTATCATCATAAGAATTGGCAATTAATCGCAAATAGGCGAGCGTATCTTTTACTTCTGCGCGTTCAAAGAAGCGAACACCTCCATAAATACGATAAGCAATCCCTGCACGTAACAAAGCTTCCTCAATGACCCGTGACTGCGCATTGGAACGGTAAAGAATTGCTATTTCGTCCGCACTACGTCCGTTATTAATTTCCATTGCAATGCGCTCGCCAAGAAAGCGGGCTTCATCCAGCTCGTTAAATGCGCTATAAACCACAATTTTTTCGCCCGCTTTACCGGCAGTCCATAAGTTTTTACCCATCCTTGAATTATTGTTAGTTATCAAGGCGTTGGCAGCATCCAAAATGGTGGAAGTGGAGCGATAATTTTGTTCAAGACGGATAACTTGCGTATTGTTGAAGTCTTGTGAAAACCGCTGTATGTTTTCAATTTTTGCACCACGCCAGCCATAAATGGATTGGTCATCATCCCCGACGGCCATTACAGCAGCATGATCACTCGCTAATAAACGGATCCAGGCGTACTGAATCGTGTTGGTATCTTGAAATTCGTCAACCAGGATCGCTTGAAAACGCTGGCGGTAGTGCATCAAAATATCTGGATTATCACGTAACAACTCATGGGTACGCAGCAGCAATTCTGCAAAATCAATGACGCCTGCTGTCTGACAAGCCTGCTCATAAGCTTTATAGATTTGTACTAACGTACGGGTGGGTCCATAGGGTAAAATGTGAATATGCTCTGGCCGTAAACCTTCGTCTTTTTGGCCATTAATAAAGGCTTGTGCCTGTTTAACAGGCCATTGATCTTCAGCAAGATTAAGCGATGCTAAAACACGTTTAATAACTCTTGCTTGATCTTCACTATCCAGGATATGAAACTGCTCAGGTAATTTTGCTGCGTCATAATGGCGGCGTAATAACCGATGGCATAAACCATGAAAGGTTCCAACCCATAATCCTACCAAAGGAGTTTCTAACATACTGTTTAGACGTGTTTTCATCTCCCCAGCTGCTTTATTGGTAAAAGTTACTGCTAAAATTGCGTGAGGAGAAATATGCTCTTGTTCGATAAGCCAAGCAATACGACTGACTAGCACACGTGTTTTACCACTGCCAGCACCCGCCAAAACCAGTGTATTCCCTAACGGTGCAGTCACCGCCTCCCGTTGTTTCTCATTTAATTCCTTAAGCAGTGCTGTCATGCATTAACCTAATAACTTCAAAATAAAACCCATTATCTTAAATTTAGCAGTGAAAAACAAAGCTTGATTTGTAACTTCGTTTCACCGCAATTGACGACATATCAAATGTAGTACAATTATCTATACTTAAACTCAATAAGACATGGCATGTTCTAATACCTACAAAAGAACAATGGAAAGATACAATTACGCTTCAAACTTCTTTGCTTCTGATAATTGACAGTATAAGATTTAAGAAAAAACGAGGAATTTATGCATTCCCTTTACCCAGCTATTAAACCGTACCAGCGTCACGAGTTACCTGTAAGCACACCTCACACACTTTACATAGAAGAGATTGGTAATCCTCAAGGTAAACCAGTCATTGTTCTACATTCAGGGCCCGGTGCTGGTGGAAACAAATGTTTACGACGTCTTTTTGATCCAATGCTATATCGCATCGTTTTATTTGATCAGAGGGGTTGTGGCCGTTCAACCCCGCACGTTGAATTGCAAAACAATACTACCCGCGATTTACTGGATGATATTGACGCTATTCGGGACTATTTGGGAATAACACGATTTGTTTTATTTGGTAGTGGTTGGGGCTCTTTGTTAGCGTTACTATATGCACAGCAATTTCCACAGCAAATTGGCGCTCTGATGCTGCATCAAATTTTTCTAGGGCGAAAAAAGGATATCGATTGGTTTTATCAAGACGGTGCAAATTGTATTTTTCCTGACTATTGGCAAGATTTTATTAGTTTGGTGCCTGAATCGGAACAGGATAATCCTGTAAAATATTATGCACAATGCCTGCAAGGCGATAATGAATTGGCACGAATGGCAGCTGCCAAACATTGGGCATTATGGGAAGCACGTTGTAGCAGCCTGCATCCTCATTTAAACGTTATTGATCAATATTGTAATCCCCATTTTGCTTTGGCATTGGCTAAATTGGAGTCACACTACATTAGCAATCATTTTTTTATCAAAGAAAATCAAATCTTAGAGCACGTCCATAAAATAAGACACATTCCTGCTTATATCATTCATGGTCGTTATAACATGATCTCTCCTATTGGCGCAGCCTGGGATTTACATCAGTCATTACCCGCCTCTAATCTAAGAATTATCCGGGATGCTGGTCATTCTGAGCGTGAAGCGGGAATCATTGATGCCTTAGTATCTGTCAGTAAAGAAATTGCTGGTAAGGATTTGGATGTATGCTAATCGTTATGCAGCGAGTACGTGAAGCTCATGTAACAGTTGATGAGAACGTTGTGGGCGCAATTTCTCAGGGACTTTTAATCCTTTGTGGTTTCGAGCAGCACGATAATCAACAAACACTAAAGCGTATGTTAGAAAAATCCTTAAATTACCGAGTTTTCAGTGATGCAAAGGGCAAGATGAATCTTAGCCTAAGGGAGATTAATGGCGGTTTGTTGCTGGTTCCTCAATTCACCTTGGTTGCAGACACACAAAAAGGATTGCGCCCCAGTTTTTCTGCAGGTGCATCCCCTGTAGCAGGCCAGGTATTGTTTGAGGAATTAATCATGCTTGCACACCAGCAGCATAATAAGGTTGCAAGGGGCCAATTTGGAGCCGATATGCAGGTCCATCTTTGTAATGATGGGCCCGTTACATTCATTCTTCAGTTCTAGTAAGGCTGGCTCATACCCATTCTGATAGAATAGGGGCCTTGTTGGTGGAAGAGCCTGAATGCAGCAATTGCTGCATTCAGGGGGACGAGATGCAAGCAATGCCCAAAATCTCCGGCACCGCATCACTGAGATTTCGAAACGTCATCCCTGGGATTCGTCATCCTGAAAGCGACATAGTCGCTGAAGGATCTCCTAAATGTGCCACTAGAACTTCCCCATAAGTTCCAGTTTTTTAGTTTTCAACGGCTATAAACTGGTGTAACATCACTCCATGCAGCAATAAAAAGTTAAAAAATCATGCGCTTAATTGTCACGTTTGCTACAGTAATCGGCTCTTTGATGCTCTCTGCTTGCATAACTAAAGGTTCTAACCCAGTTGATCCTTACGAATCCATTAATCGCAAGATTTATAATTTTAATATGGCTGTTGACGCCACTGTTTTAAAACCAACAGCAAAATTTTATAAAGTAATTTTACCCCCCCCCGTACGTAGCGGGATTAATAATGCGTTTAATAACGTTGCCATGATACCAACGGTCGCCAATGACCTCCTACAAGCAGAGTGGCGCTATGCTATCAAAGATACTTGGCGATTTATGATTAACTCAACATTCGGTATAGCAGGAATTTTTGATGTAGCAGACAAGCATTTTAGCCTACCTCCGCATTACAATGATATGGGACTTACTTTCGCCAAATGGGGGGATAAAAAATCACCCTACATAGTAGTTCCTTTATTAGGGCCTGCAACGATTCGTGATGGTATGGGAATGGTGTTTGATTATACTGTGTTAAGCCCTTATGCTTATATTGACCATGCCGGTGTGATTTGGGGATTGGCAGCCGTAAGATATGTAGACTTGCGTTCCCAAATGTTTGAAACAGAAGCGTTAATGGCCCAAGCTTTGGATAAATATGCTTTTATCCGTGACGCCTATTTACAGCATCGTAATTTCCGTATTACGGGTGAGCAACAAGAAACCGGTTCGCTGTACATCGATGATGAGGATAACGACGATGATATTGGCAATTACATCGATGATGATCCCCTGCCTGCCAAAAACACTGAACCGACGGGTACAAAGCCGAATGCTTCACATAGCCCTGCATCAGCCTGAAATCCCACCGAATACCGGGAACATCATTCGCTTGTGCGCCAATACGGGTGCACAGTTGCATCTTATTCATCCATTAGGGTTTACACTAGATGATAAACGCATGCGACGAGCAGGCCTTGATTACCACGAATGGGCTAACATCATTCATTATGAAAATGAGCAGCATTTCATGGAAAAAAATCAACAGCGCAGAATTTATGCTTGCTCCACGAAAGGAACTCAAGGTTATCATGAAATTAGCTATCAGGATGAAGATATGCTTCTTTTCGGGGCTGAAACCCGCGGTTTACCCGTTCATTTAAGGGAGCGTTATACTGCCATTCGCATTCCCATGTGTCCTCATAGTCGCAGTCTAAATTTATCCAATTCTGTCGCTATTATTCTTTTTGAAGCTTGGAGGCAGCTGCAGTTTAATGGCAGTATTTAGTACCATTGTCTGGGTATTAACAATTAATTAGCTTATTTGTCTGTTCAGCATCTTGCTCAGCAGTCTCGGAAATAAAAACACTTTGACACAAAATTGAATGCTTTATTAAAGGGGATTGAATCTTCCGAAATTGCTGGTTAGCCAGCTCCTTGCGATACTCAACATCCCCAGTATTGACTCCAGAAGTCACTTGACAATAAGCCTTGGCTAAACCTTCATTACTCAAACACGCAAATTGATAATCATTGTCGTTACAGTTTTCAAGATCACTTTGCAAATTTAGAACTTTATGAAAATGCTTAATTGCTTTTTTTGTTTCGGGATCATCTACCTTCACAACCTTCTTCAGATGTTTTTTGGCAGACGCGTAGGTTTTTTCTACTTTTTCTCTAATCTTCTCTTGAGTTGGCATTCTAATTGTCCGTTTACATTAATACGGACCGAATGATACTTTATTCCTCAAAAGTCTTCACTATACAATGCTCGTTTTCTCTGGTTACCGATTAAATCGGATTTTCGTTCAAGGTACACCCCATACCGCCGTTCCTGATAAGGCTTAGACCATACATGTAGAATTTATTAGGTTAAACCTGCCGAATCGGCCCCAGGATACTGGGCTACTAGGGTATCCGCTGTAAGTAAAGTTATGCCTTCCACGGTAGCTTGTGCTACCAATATTCTGTCAAAAGGGTCATTGTGTATTGAGGGTAAGCTTTGAATAAATACAGTGTGAGCACTTGTTATTGCTAACTCGTAATAGCCGTTATCCAGTAGATTTCGTCGAAGAACCCTGGTATCCACCTGAAAATTCTCCTTTTGTAAACTACTTTTAATGGCAATTTCCCAAAGGTTTGCAGGGCTAAAAAAAAGCTCATTAGCCTCATCATTGATAAGTTGACATGCCTCTTGAGACAAATCATCAGGGGAGCTGGCTGCCCATAGAATTAAATGCGTATCGAGCAGGAATTTCATGAATTACAGCCAAAAATATCTTCTATTTCTTTACTACCCATTCTATCGAAATCTTTGGGAATGGTAATTTGTCCCTTCATGAATCCTACACGACGTATTTTATTGCTAGCAGAAGATGATAGTGCTGTTACTTTTACAAGAGGTTTACCTGATTTCGCAATGATAAAGGGTTCTCCTCGAACAGCTTCTTCAATTAGCTTGGATAAATTCGTTTTAGCTTCATGGATATTTACTTTATGCATAGTCTTACTAAACTAAGTCTATTTAACTTAGTTTAATAAAAAACTTACCCTTATACAAATAGCCCACAGTCGACACGGGTCTTAGTTTCTAATCAACTTCTCTAGACAACGCAAATAATCGCCGGCTATATCCAACCCCGTTTCTTTGGCAATTTCTTGCAAACAGGTCGGACTGGTTACATTTATTTCTGTTAAATAATCCCCAATTACATCTATCCCTACAAAATAAAGTCCTTTCGCCTGCAATGTAGGACCAATCTGTTCACAAATCCAGCGGTCTCTGGCCGTAATAGGTACTACTTCTCCTTTGGCTCCTGCGGCAAGGTTACCGCGTAATTCTCCTTTGACAGGGATACGGGCCAAAGCATAGGGAACAGGTTCGCCATTAATTAATAAAATTCGCTTATCACCGGAATGGACAATTTCAGGAATGTAGTGCTGGGCCATAATACTTACTGTTTGGCCCTTGGTTAGCACCTCCAAAATAACGGACAGGTTCAGGGCTTTTTCATCAACATGAAACACAGAGTTACCGCCCATTCCTTCAAGCGGTTTAAAAATGACATTGCGGTGCTCTTGCCAAAAGGCGCGTAAATGCGCGATATCGCGGCTTACCAAGGTGGGAGGACAACATTGCGGAAAGTTTAGAGTAAAAAATTTTTCATTGGCATCGCGCAGGCTTTGCGGTTTATTGGCCACTAGGACGCCTTCTTTTTCCGCCAAATCCAGGGCATAAGTTGAATAAATATATTCCATATCAAAGGGAGGGTCTTTACGCATAAGAACAATATCCATGTCACTTAATCCCTGTTCTCCGAGCACTTTTTCTTGCAGCCAGTCTTTGCTGGATAAGTCGCCAAGGTGAATGGATGATAATCGCGCAAACGCACGTCCTTGCCGACAAAACAAATCAGCTTGTGTAAAATAAAAACAATACCACCCCAACCCTTGTGCTGCCTTCAACATGGCGAGTGTTGTGTCCTTATAAGGCTTTAAATGATGCAAAGGATCCATCAATACTGCAAGCTTCATTCGAACTCCTTAATTTTCAGGTTGAGATGGCTGCAATTTCCCTTGCAGCAGCTAATGCTGCAAGGCGTGCAATAACACCATAAGCATAGAATCGATTTGGACAATCAATAGCCTCAAGATCCCGTCGCGGTGTGTTACAAGCTTGTGCGAAAGCCAGGGGCTCAAAGTGCATGCCCGGGGCATTAAGATTTTCACTTGTGCCTCGTCCCTGATGTACACGGTAGAAACCACCCACAACAAATTGCCCTATCATATAAACGACAGGTTCAGCAACAGCACCATTAGGCATTGCCTCAAAGGTATACACTCCTTCTTGTATTATTACTCTATCAACTTTGCGACTTCCCTTACTGGCGGACATACGCGTGCGCTGTTTACGGTTTAACTGTTTCAATTCTTCGGAGCTATAGGCCATCATGACACTCATGCCGTAAGTACCATTATCAGCTTTAACCACGATAAAAGGTTTTTCTGTGATGCCATAGGTAACGTATTTATCTTTTATTTGAGACAGTAATTTATCGGCTTCTTCTGCTAAGTTATCCAGTCCCTCCTGAGCCATAAAATCAATGCCGTCGACTGCAGTAAAATAAGGATTAATGAGCCAGGGGTCCATATTCACTAATTTGGCAAACTCCGAAGCAACCTCATTAAAAAAATGAAAATGGCTGGATTTTAATCGTGTCGCCCACCCTAATTTTGCGGTGGGCCGAATGGGTTGCTCCAAACCTTGTAAAATATCCGGTATGCCAGAAGACATATCGTTATTCAGCAAGAGGATACAGGGATTAAAATCAGAAAGGCCTACACGATTGCCAAAGCGCTTTATAGGTTCAAAACGTAAACTGCCGCCTTGCTCTAGGGCAATGTCTAGGGGTTCTGTTATTTCAGGGTCTAAACTACCAATGCGCACAATAAAACCTGCTTGTACAAAAATATCACGTAATACGCTCAGGCTTTGTAAATAAAACTTGTTGCGTGTATGACTCTCAGGAATCAATAAAATTCGCATGCAGTGAGGTATTGAATCAACCATAACTGACTGCACTGCCTGAACGCATAACGGTAAAAAATCACGATTAAGATTATTAAACCCTGCCGGAAACAGATTGGTGTCTACCGGAGCAAGTTTAAAACCAGCATGACGTAAATCAACTGAAGAAGTAATCGAAGGCGGCGTTTCCTGCCATTTTTCCCTAAACCAGGACTCAATAGTGGCCACCTGATTTAATAGAATTTTTTCTACATGATGTAGAGGGCCACAATGTGCCGTTGTCAAATGAGGTACGGGTACATCACTCGCTTGCATGCTCTCTCTCCAGCAAAAATTATCAAAGGATGGTAACCTAAGGTGTAGTTAGAATCAAAATATGAAACTTCTTGGGTACATAATTTAAAATCTCTACGTTCTGCGCTTATGCACGACACATAGGTAAAAGGTAAATTTACATTAAATACGATCTATTAACATATAAATGATAGACTAACTGAATTAATTATTTAATTAGCTTTTATCGTGAACAAACGCACCTTACTTTCCCTGTCGATTCTAATCCTGCTAGGATTTATTTGGGGTTCCGGTTACACACTGGCGAAATATGCAATGACTCATGACGTACCCGCGTTGGGTTATGCCTTTTGGCAATCTGCAGGCCCTGCTTTATTATTAACTTTACTTTGCCTACTCACAGGCAACACCGCTATCTTTCAGTGGAAATATTGGTCTTATTTTTTAATTTGCGGATTAGTAGGTATTACTATTCCCAACACTAATATGTACTTCATAGCCAGTCATATCCCTGCAGGCCTGCTTGCTGTTTTGGTCAATACGGTGCCTTTGCTCGTTTATCCAATGGCATTACTTGTAAAGCAGGAATACTTTGATAGCTGGCGCATGATGGCTTTAGTTATTGGTGTTTCCGGCATTTTATTAATTATAGGCCCTACCTTTTATGGCCTCTTATCGGGGTGGGCTTTGTTGGCATTACTTAGTCCTTTTGCCTTCGCTCTTTGCTCAATCTACATCGCGGCTAAACAACCCTCCCCAATGACAGCCCTTGAAGCAGCAACGGGGATGCTACTGGCATCAACCTTGTTGCTTTTTCCTCTCATTGTTCAGCAACAGTCGTTTTATTCTTTGGCAGGCTCCTTTACCCTGGTAAAGCAAGTCATTTTATTGGAAATTATTTTATCAAGCCTGGGCTATTTGCTCTTTTTCAGCCTTCTTCGCTTAGCCGGCCCCGTTTTTTACAGTTTAACAGGTGGTATGGTTGCCTTGACGGGATTATTTTGGGGATTCGTTGTTTTTCATGAAATTCCTAATCATCTACAAATACTGGCGATCTTTTTGGTGATGACCGCCCTTTTTCTGCTATCATGGCGACAATCCAAACAAGTGCAGGAGGCGATGTGACGTTCACGGAACTTATTAATCAGTATGAAGGACAGATAGTAACCTTGCAGTATTTGTTGATGTTGATTAATGCCTTGTTGCATGTGCTATTCGCCGGGGCTGTGGCGCGTGACGCAGGGAATTTATATCAACTCGGACAACGCCCTGCTTTGGTGTCGGCAGCAACCTGGGCATTTGCAACCCTCCTTGGTGGTGTAATTACAGCGACTATCTATTGGTTTATTCACCACTCGACCCTCACAAGACCGACGATTCGCGAGGATGCTTATGAACGCAAATAATATTGCAACAATTAGTGTACAAGAATTAAAGCAACGAATGGATGAAAATCCCTCGTTGTGCCTTATTGATGTCAGGGAGTTGCATGAATGGCAGAGCATTCGTATTCCTGGCGCCATTCATATTCCTAAAGATAATCTTCCACAGCGTATTGAAACACTTGTTTCTGATCTCAACCAACCCATTTATCTTCATTGCAAAGGCGGTGTTCGCTCGCTTTACGCGGCAAGCTGTCTATTGGAGAAAGGATATACAGAAATTTATTCAGTGGATGGTGGAATCATTGAATGGGCAATGTTTGGTTATCCTGTAGAAGAAAAATAACACCCTGCGGGAGGCAGGGTGGTTTATAATTAAACAGTAGCCTGAATATTATCTTTCAAATCTTCTTCCTCATCTTCATCTTCAGCGGAAGTGGTATTATTCCATGTTAGATATCTGGCAGCTTTTGTAAACACGGAAGGGCCTTTATTGGCGAGTTCACGTTCATGAATCACTTTCTTTAAAGCCAGATCTGCGTCAACAAAAACTTGGGTGCGAGCAGCAGCCTCCATAGCAATACCTCGCTTGGCAAATGCAAGAATATCAAACCCTTTAACGGCAGAGAAAGGATTATTTTCCAACATGGCTCTGGTTGAATCACCGTGTTCAAAAATATTGGTAGAAAAAAACTTCATAGCAGCATTAATCATGCGGGCAGCACTATTAGGGTCTACATGGTTCGCTTTGATATTTTTCGCTATATCCTCATCCCTGATACCCATTACTTTGCCCAATGATTTACGGAATAAGCTTCCTGAACCTGAGTTTTCAGAAATCTCATTGATGGTAATCCAAATTAAACCGCTTAAAATTCGAGCTTTTTCAATCTCTTGCTGGTTATTTTCACGCTCATTAGACTTAGCTGGCATGTGATCGAGTTGCGCAATTGCGGCATTTAATACTTCTACTTGAATACGGCGGTGATCAGGCAATTTATCAATCGATTCAGCACTATGCTTGCCTCTTAAAGCTATAATTTCAACAGCAAGCTGTGATTTTAAATCATTATACGACGTCAATGTAAAACCCATTGTACTCTCCTTACTCCATGAATAGGTTATTATTGGTGCAATCATTCACCGTCAACCAGTGTAAACTAAATAAAACCTTTCGTCATGTGTTTTCTTTAAACGGTTTAACCAATTTACAAGCGACTGATTTGATTAAAAAAATTACTGCCTCGCGGCTTTTTCCGCAAGGCCAATTGTTTAGGGTAGTGCTGCTAAATCTCACCGACAAAGCCTTGTTATGAGGGACTAATAAGTCAACGGCATAGTTTGGAAAAGACATAAATTTGAACAAAAACCACCTATTTCTATTTACCCATTCATGAATCTGCTTTACGATGCCACTATTTTATTTTTTCTGAGATACGCAATGAAAAGAACGATCACTCTCTTTTTATTACTGATAAGTACACTGGTTACAGCAACGACTAAACCTAAATTAGTAGTCCAGCTTGTTGTGGATCAATTAAGAGGTGATTTAATCAGTCGTTATCAACACAAATTTGGCCCCGATGGATTTAACTATCTCTTAAAGCACAGCCTTGACTATCAGAATGCCCACCATCCGCATGCCAATACCGTCACTTGTGCAGGTCATGCAACGATTGCTACAGGTAGCTACCCCGCACTTCACGGCATCGTAAGCAATGAATGGTACGACAGAAAAACAAAGTCAGAGATGAATTGTGTCGAAGATTTGCAAAGCAGCATATTATCAACTGTGCGTTCACAAAAATCGTTAGCGGGTCGCTCCCCTCGTAATTTAATGGCCTCTACGTTAAGCGATGAAATTGTATTGGCACAAATTGGGCGGGCTTTTGCCGTATCATTAAAAGATCGCGCTGCCATCACCTTGACAGGCCATGCTGGAAAAGCCTTTTGGTTTGACAAAGAAAATGGTGGATTTATCACCAGTAAATATTACTATTCAACCTACCCTGTATGGGTTACTGATTGGAATAATCGCTATGAAGCCAAAGAGGTAACTTGGCAATTAAGTGCTCCTGTGGCCAATTATACTTATGCCAAAGCACCTGGGTTTAAAAATCGTTTTCAAGAGTTTGGAGCTACTTTCCCACACCATTCAGGTTCCCCTAAATCAGAAACATATTACAAATTTTTCTCAATGATGCCCTACGCCGATGAATTAACGGCTGATTTTGCCATTAATCTACTCGCTCACGAAAAACTAGGTAGTGCTAACGGAAAAGTGGATTACTTAGGTATCAGCTTTTCTGCCGTTGATGTGATTGGCCATCAATTTGGACCTAACAGCCTTGAGTCAGAGGATAATCTGTTAAGACTGGATAAAACATTGGCCAAATTATTGGCGGCCATCGACAAACAAGTTGGATTGGACAATACTCTAATAGTATTAACGGCTGACCATGGGGTTAGTGATTCTCCTGCTTATTTGGCAGCTCATCATATCAAAGAGAATCATTCTTTAAAAATTCCACAAATGCGAGAAATTATTGAACAAACGCTGGTAAAACATTTTCAACTGCCTGCTAAGGCATTACAAGCTATCTCCTTACCCTATATTTACCTAAATCATGAAATCATTAATGAACATCAATTGTCTATTCATCAGGTTAGTGCTTATCTGGCAGAAACCTTGCGTCAACAAGTGGGCATTTTTCAAGCTTACCCCATGCCATTGGCAAATACTGAACACGATTGGTTAAGTGCGAAAGTGGACAAAATGGCATTTCCTGATCGCTCAGGGGATATTTATCTCGTTCCCCCACCTTATCAAGCCTTGGCCGATAAAAGTGAGCAACGAGTAGCCCATGGGACTCCCTGGCAATATGATAGCTATGTCCCTTTATTGTTTGTCAATGCGCAATTTAAGACAAAACATATCACAAGACCTGTCCATACAACGGATATTGCCCCTACCTTGGCGGCTATTCTGTCAATTAAATCTCCCTCCGCCTCCGTAGGGCAACCCCTAACAGAGGTGATTGAAACATTCGAAAAGGATGCTTGAAATTCACTCGAAATGCCCCTATTTTTTACCTAATAGGGGCATTTATAAAATGGACTTCATTTATGAACAATGTAAAAACTTTTATCTTACTGGCGGCCCTAACAGCCTTATTGCTGGTTATTGGTAATTTATTAGGCGGGAGAGCAGGGCTAATACTGGCTCTAGGCTTTGCCGTTATCATGAATTTTAGTGCTTATTGGTTCTCTGATACTATTGTTTTAAAAATGTACAATGCGCAACCGTTAGATACAAATCATCCTGTTTATCGCATTGTCAGAGAATTGTCACAACGCGCGCAAATTCCCATGCCCAAAGTTTATGTCGTGGATAATCCGACACCAAATGCCTTTGCGACTGGCCGTAATCCTGAACATGCCAGTATAGCAGTTACCTCAGGGCTTTTAACCCGCTTAACAGAAGAGGAATTAACAGGGGTTTTAGCCCATGAAATCTCTCACGTGACCCATCGTGATACCTTGATTAGTGTCATTGCTGCCACGTTAGCAGGGGCAATCAGCGGGATTGCCAATATGTTTATGTGGACTTCCATGTTTAGTCATGGTGACGAAGAAAGACCCAATGGTTTCGTGGCATTGCTCATGATGATTCTAGCTCCTTTGGCAGCTGCACTTGTACAAATGGCCGTTTCTCGTTCACGAGAATATGAGGCGGATACAGCAGGGGCCAAATTGTGTGGACACCCTTTATGGTTAGCCAGTGCCTTGGGTAAATTGGAAATGGCCAATCAGCAAGGTCAATTTCATCAGGCTGAGACCCACCCTACAACCGCCCATCTATTTATCGTGAACCCCTTAAGCAGTGAACGCTTGTCCAGCTTATTTGCCACGCATCCCCCCATAGGTGAGCGCATTAAACGTTTACAGGAAATGGCTGGGGGTTACCGTTAGCTGTCCCAGTTACAAGGAGAATCTGCATGGAGAGCAAAAATTATGAAAGAGCATTTGCTTTTGTTAATTTAAAGCAACTGCCACCTAAACCCCGCCGTACCGGACTCATTGAAATTAGAGGGCCTTATTATGAAGCCTTTACTACTACTCAACTTAAAGATCTGTTAAACACTTGGGGTTATTATATTGACGGGTTTAAGTTTGCCGGAGGAACGCAAGCTTTATTGGATAAAAAAACTGTTAAATCATTCACTAACCTTGCCCATGAACATCAAGTCTATGTCAATACCGGCGGATTTATAGAACGCATCCTCATTCAAGATGTTTCCCTTATTGATGAATACCTTGAAGAAACCAAACAATTAGGATTTGATGTCGTTGAAATATCGAGTGGCATGTTTCAACACCCTAATGATTTCTCACTTGCCGATCAAATTAAACTGGTAAAAACAATTGAAAAAAAAGGATTAAAAGCGAAACCTGAAATCACTATTATGAGCGGTGTAGGCGGAGGGGTTAAGGAAATTGGTTATCAACAACAAGTTAAAGCAACTAAAACTAAAGCTCAACTGCTAGAAGAAGCAGAACGCTTTTTTGATGCAGGCGCTTTTATGCTAATGGTTGAATCAGAGGGTATTACTGAAGGCATAAAAGACGTTAATGACTGGCGTAGCGATATTATTTTTTCCTTGATAGAACGGTTCGGACACGAAAAATTAATGTTTGAAGTATCCCCGGAAGATGATGAAGCGCGCCAAACTTTTAAATGGTATTTGAAAAATGTGAGCCTTGAAATCAATCTAATGATGAATGCTAAAAATATAGTCGAGTTCAATGCCTGGCGACTGCACTTATGGGGTGACCGTGACATGTGGAACAATAAAAAAATCAATCTTACAGGCAACAGCTGAAGAATTAGACAGCGTATTTTCTTTCATGTTCAATGAGCCAGCGCTTACGAGCCAAACCTCCACCGTAACCGCCTAAATCCCCATTGCTGTTAATAATGCGATGACAAGGAACAATGATAGCCAATTGATTAGCACCATTCGCATTGGCTACTGCCCGATAAGCGGTAGGACGGTTTAAGGCTATCGCTTGTTCGCGATAACTTCGGGTTTCTCCATAAGGGATAAGACGCAATGCTTCCCAGATATTTTTTTGGAAAGAACTTCCTAACAAGGCTATAGGGGTTTTAAAAACTTGCAGACTGCCTTCAAAGTAAGCTTTTAATTCTTGGGCAATCCTGTTAATTGGTAATGTCGTCCCTGGAATAATCGCTGCTTTTAGCCGCTGCCTTAATCGCTCGACCTCTCGCTCTAAACCACGCCTATCTACAAACTCTAAAAGATGCAGTGCTTCTTCATCGGCTATAGCCAACATTGGTCCTAAAGGGGTATCTAACCAGGATGCTTTTAAAATTTGATATTCTTTCCTGGCAAAAGAAGGAGGCCCACCCATGATTTTTGTAAAGGCATCCCGAAAACCACTACCCGATTCAAATCCAGCCTCTAACTGTGCCTCAATGACGGAATCACCGTGACGAATTTGTTTTAATGCCAAACCTAAGCGTCTGGCGCGCGCATATTCCACAAAGGTCATGCCAAATCGTTTTTTAAATTGTCGGCGGGCTGTGGATGCGTCAATGGATAATTCATCAAAATCTTTATCTTTCCATCGTTTTGTTGGATTTAGCTCTACTGCCTCGACTAATAATTGCACTGTCGCTGATACTTGATGGGGATGCGAAAGAGGACGGCAGCGTTTACAAGGACGGTAGGAGGCCAACAATGCCTCCTGGGCTGTTTGATAAAATTCACAGTGCTTAAATTTTGGCTTTCTCGCGGGACAGCTTGGTCGACAAAAAATCCCTGTCGTTTTAACCGCGACATAAAAAACGCCATCATACTCGGTATTTTTATCCAGTAAAGCCTGATAATAATTCTTTTTAGTAGTGTCAGTGAGCATAATCATTGCCTTTACAAACGTTATAATGCAACTATATCAAACTTTAACGAAGGGCATGACCGAAATTCGAGCACTGTATTTTTATGTTCAACAGAAGCTTATCCCACCTAATTTTTTCTTAATCTTAGTTCTATATAATTTATCATCAAATTGACCACCTAAAGAACAAAATATCAATTTTGAGGATCTATGAAATTATTTGCAAAGCTACTCGAGGCTACCTTACTTCCAGAGAGAAAAGACGGATTTCTTTTTTCATTTCCACAATCATTCTTATTTTACGATGTAAAAATAGATCACCCGCACCAATTTTTGATTAACGGAGAACCAGTCAGGAAATTAAGGTTACTTTATCAACCCAAAAATCAGCACAATCCCACTCTTCCCTCTCATGCAGCATGCTATATACATTATGAAAATGGCAAAAAAGAAGTGAGGTCAATCGACCCTGATAACGTGCAAGAAGTATTGAAATCTTTCCGAAAATATTCGGGTAATTCAATTCAAACCTTCTCTAGGATGAATGAAAATCAGCTGAATTGGCAAGAGAATTCAATGAGTTATATTTATAAACAACAAACGAAAGACCCAGAGGTATTTTATACTGAGTTACATGAAAAAATTATAACAGGTATGGAAATGATAGCCGCCCGGGAAAGTTTACAAGGGTTGAATATTATCGATGGTGGCTGTGGTGATGGGAAACTTTTAAAAAAAATAGAAGGAAGATTCTCTGGAAATAGAACGTTTAACATGAAATTGCTGGGATTTGATTTTAACCAGGAAAATATTGCTGCATGCCGTCAGAATTATGCAGGCCAGTGCAATTTTATAGAAGGGGATTTGTTACGAATTGGGAGGCTCATCCAGGATTCTAAAGCGAAAGGATGGATTAATCCTGACTGGCCTATCCTACTAACGTTATCCGGTTCATTAACCCGCCTGGTTTTAAAGAATGGTTTTGATGCCAGTAATGTATTAATGCAAACGTCTGCAAATGAAGTCAACTATTTAATCGGCGGCGGCGTAGGAGAACCCTTGATTACCCCCTGGATGCTAAAACAGGTTGGATACAAGAGCAATCCAATACCTGTAGGCGAGAGCCATCATTTTTTCTCTTATCAACAACAGCCTAAATTAGACTTTGTTGCAGCAAAACTCGCCAGATTACAAAAAATCAATCTCTTAGACTTAGCGGTTTGCCCGAATCCCGTAGAAGTATTATTGGCGATGCAACCTTATTTACACCATGATTCAGCGATAGATTTATCATTCTTGCCTTTAACGAAAGAGCTCCTAGGGGCTTTAACCAAGGTTCTCAAATTACACCCTACAGTAAAGTTGATTTTTTGGCATCCTCAAAAGGAGACAGTTAAACAATTTTTGGAACACTTTTTTCTAAAAGCAGAAGTATCTGTAAAAATTCTCTTACAAGACGCAACATTGCTTTCTTCACATCGATTTTACACGCGCTTAAGAACGACTGATCCCACAGATTTTATTGATTATAAAATTATTCATCAATTTATTCTGGCTTATTTTAGCAATGCCCTTGCTATTGAAAGGGTAAACTACGAAAAATATGAAATGGCCTACATGCATAAAATCATTAAAAGTATCACTGAGCCAAACACCCTTGTGCTGAAAGAAACGGATGATGATAGACCACGAGCACTTGTTATTACCAAAAGTGAAGAAGATGAGGAACTCATTAAAAAATATTTTTTTAATTTTATTGCCTCTTGTGAAAAAGAAATCATGGCAAATAATTTAAGTATGCTACCGCTTCTTATATTTTGGTATCAAAAAGGATTTAACTTAGGCTCCCCTTTTGGTGACTATGATGTCCAAGAGGTTAATCGTTTTACACCCGAAATTAATCTTTATGCATATTTAGCGAAGCACCATACTGAAAAATTTGACAGTAAAGCAATGAAAATGTTGGCAAAATGGACCATCATGACTAAAACAAAACCCGATTCTGAAGCACGGAAAGCAGGTATGGCCGAATTGGAATTGCTATGGCCTACTGAGAGTAACACATCCTCTTTAGGGTATACAGGCTAACTATAGGGGACTCTATAACCATTTTTATATCTAAAAAATAAGTAGGAGAAAACGCCTGACCAGATGATGAGTCCAATGCCTAAAATAGCGTCCAGTAAAAATTTACTTTATTGGAGCGCAAGCAGATAAATCTCTAGAGCCTCTTTAATTATTTTAAATTTTTTCGTTTAAGTTCATGAGAAATGAATTTTTTCCTATTTAAATAAACGGTTATTATGTCCTCCTCCTGAGCTATTTTTCTTATCGGCAACTTCTGAAAAATCTGTACCCAAAATACATAAATTGTTAAATTTTTTGCAAAAATAGCTTACCAAGAATTCCATATCGGTTATAAAATAAGTAACGAAATCATCAGACCTATTACTTGCTTTAGATCTCTATTCTTAGGATAATTCGCCCATTCGTTGTTATAATGGGATAGAGGTATGGGGCAACTTTGGCAATTTATTATAAATCATTGGGCACTTTGGCTTGCATTAATAATTATTTTACTTTTAGTCTTTATTAATGAAGCACAAGCACAAAAAAAACGGGCCAAAGAGTTGTCTCCCCAGGCTGCGGTTGATTTTATTAATCATAAAGAGGCGGTTATTATTGATTTACGTGATGTAGAGACCTTCCGCAAAGGTCATATTGTTGATGCAATCCGTGCGAGTCAAGACGATTTTGATGAGCAACGTATGGATAAATATAAAGAAAGACCAATAATTCTTGTTTGTGCACGCGGTTTGCAATCAACTCAACTGGCAACAAAATTACGCGAGAAAGGCTTTTCAGAGCCGCTAGTTTTATCAGGCGGTATTGCCGCATGGCAAGCGGCTGAGCTTCCCCTAGTTAAAGGGAAATAATAAAGGAAGGATACTATGGCTGATGTAATTATGTACAGTACTGCCTACTGCCCATACTGTGCACGGGCTCGAGATCTATTGGATAAAAAGGGAGTTACTTATACTGACATCCGTATTGATGATGAACCCGACAAACGCGATGAAATGATCACCAAAAGCGGTCGACGCACAGTGCCACAAATATTTATTAATGGCCAGCATATTGGTGGCTGTGATGATATGTATGAACTGGAAAGACAAGGGCATTTAGATAAACTTTTACGAGGATAAAAAAACAATGACCGATCAAACAAGCAATACACAACAACAAGAAGCCCAATTCATGATTCAACGTGTGTATATGAAAGATTCTTCTTTCGAAGCACCTAACACACCTGCGATTTTCCAACACAAATGGGAACCAGAATTATCCTTGGATCTCAATACACAAAATACACAGCTTGAGCAAGATGTGTATGAAGTAGTGCTTACTGTTACTGCTACCGTAAAAAATCAAAACACCACTGCCTTTTTAGTTGAAGTAAAACAAGCAGGTATCTTTACTATTCAGGGACCTTCTAAAGATCAATTAGAGCATCTGCTCAATAGCTTTTGTCCCAATATTCTTTTTCCTTATGCTCGTGAAGCCATTACATCACAAGTTATTCGCGGCAGCTTCCCTCAGTTAGTATTAGCACCCATTAACTTTGATGCCTTATACATGCAACAAATGGAAGAGAAGCAAAAGGCTGCTAAAGAACAGGCTGAAACGACACATTAATATGAAAAAAGAAGCGATTGCCATACTTGGGGCCGGCTCTTGGGGAACTGCTGTAGCAATTCATCTGGCCAATTGTGGTAATCCTGTTATGTTGTGGGGTCATACCCCACAACATATACAAGAACTAACTGAAGAACGTTGCAATCGACGGTATTTGCCTGGTATTTCTTTTCCTGAATCACTTGTTCCTGTGGCCGAATTACAACAATGCCTTGAGCAGGCAACGGAAGTGATGATAGCTGTTCCTTCCCATGCCTTTGCCAGTTTACTGACTAAAATTCCCAGACCTTCTCATGGCCTGTCCTGGCTAACTAAAGGCATAGATCCCATTACCAATAAATTATTAAGTCAATTAGTTGCTGAACGTTGGGGGGATGACTTCCCCATCAATATAGTCTCGGGCCCTTCTTTTGCACGAGAAGTGGCTAACCGTTTGCCTACGGCATTGACATTAGCTGGCAACAACAAGAATTATCAGAAATCAATTCGTGCCCTGTTGCACCATGACAATATCAGGGTTTATCTCAGTGGCGATGCAATTGGGGTTCAGTTGTGCGGTGCAGTAAAAAATGTTCTAGCCATTGCTTGCGGTATTAGCGATGGTTTAGGTTACGGAGCGAATGCGAAAGCAGCGTTGATTACACGAGGACTTGCTGAAATGACTCGGCTCGGAATTAAAATGGGGGCTAAAGAGGAAACATTTATGGGGTTGGCTGGCGTAGGCGATCTTGTTTTAACGTGTACCGATGATCAATCGCGTAACCGTCGGTTTGGCCTTTTTTTAGGACGCGGTACGAGCGCTTTAGAGGCCACCAAACAAATAGGGCAAGTTGTAGAAGGGAAGCACAATGCAGCTCAAGTTTGTTCCCTTGCCGCAAAATTCCAGGTTGAAATGCCAATTTGTACTCAGGTCAACGCCGTTTTAAAGGAAACGGTTACTCCACAACAAGCAACCCATAATTTAATGAGTCGCTCTCCTCGTGAAGAGTAAATCAGAACATTGTTTTTTAAAGTCCAATTGTGAATCTTGGTTATGCGACACCTGATTACGTGCAGTCTTCTATTTATTGTTGTCCCCGCATTTACTACACCGACAATTTTTAAAACGCAACAACTTTATACCATTTCAGGGAATAATGGAGAAGAACTCCGACAACAAATGGATGCATTAGGACCTAACATAAATAATGAGCATTTTGATGCGCAGACGATCTGGCATATTGGATGGCATTATACCTGGCATTTTGATGACATTTCGCAAAACCCTTGCTACATTACCAATAGTAGTGTCAATGTCACCATTACCCTTTATTTCCCTCACTGGATTAACCAAACCTCGGCCCCAATAGACTTAAAAACCAAGTGGATTCGTTATATAACCGCATTGGAGAATCATGAAAAACAACATGAAAGCAATGGCATAAGGGCAGCAAAAGCTATTGAAGATGCATTGTTAAAAATACCAAAAATGCCCAACTGTGACGCATTAAAAGAAAAAATTGATGAAACAGTAAAGGCTACTCTCAACCAATACCATCTTTGGGATCAACACTATGATATTGAGACTAACCATGGTAAAAAGCAAGGTGCGACTTTTCCATAAACTAGCAGCAGAACGGTTAATTTCTCATGCCTTCGGTGAAAAACATGTTGAAGTTATCAATGAAGCTGCAGCCAATCACTATAATTACTCTCCGCATCCCCAAGGAGCACCACAGCCAAGATCAAATTGCTGTAAGTTTAATCGTTGTTGAGCTTTTTCCTCTTGATTAAAAGCACACAATTGTCTTATAGGGTGTTGGAACATTGATTGCTGGACAGTTTGTTCTAGCTTATCCAAACGGTCAATAGCAGAGGATTCCAGATGACTAATCTGTTTTACGTCCACATGAATGCACGGACTGCATTCCAAACTCGGATGCGACAAAGGTTCAAAACCTGCACGCTTTAATAATTGTATAAAATCCGTATCAGTAGTTTGCCACAGGGGATACCACAAGGTTCGCCCCTGATATAACTCATTTTGGTGATCAAACTCCTGTAAATCAGCATACCGTCGCGAATCACTCTGTCGCTTTCCAGAAACTATTACAGCTTCGCAAAAGGGATCATGCTCATCCAGATAATTAAGTAAGGTTAATCCTTTTAAGAAACTGGCACACCATTGAAATTTTGGGCTAGGGAATTGCTTGCGGGCAGTCACCATCTCCGTAAACGTGGCTTGAGCATTTAACTGATGTACTTTCACACCTTGCGTTTTTGCATAGGCCGAGCAAGCGGTGACTCGTTTTGGCCAGCAAGCAGCCGCCCAGCCGGTATTGATATACAAAAAATGCACTTCGGTTAAGCCCTTTTCAATAAGAGCCTGCATTACCGCTAAAGAATGATTACCAAAATTACCAGGGATTACATACATAGAATAATAGAATGGTGCCCAGGGCCGGAGTCGAACCGGCACGGACTTTTGGTCCGAGGGATTTTAAGTCCCTTGCGTCTACCTGTTTCGCCACCTGGGCATCTAGTCTTGGAGGCTGAGGCCGGAATCGAACCGGCGTACACGGCTTTGCAGGCCGCTGCATAACCACTCTGCCACACAGCCAAAACTAATTTATTAAAAAAAAAAGCGACTACCGCGTCGCTTTAATTTGGAGCGGGAAACGAGACTCGAACTCGCGACCCCAACCTTGGCAAGGTTGTGCTCTACCAACTGAGCTATTCCCGCCTGTCTACGGGTTGCAATTCTACCTTAAATTAAAACGCTGTCAACCAATTAAATTACTTTTTTTTATAACTGTTTAATTGATTTCTAAACACGATGCAAAACGTTTAGATTTCATTCAACATTAATGCTTTATTTTCAGAAAATTCTGTATTAGCTCATATAAACTTTAGGATCTATGGCCTGAATTGAATGAAAATAATTTACTGGTTTTTAGAATTACAACCAAACAGGAAGGTGATCTAAACCAAATACTTTGATGCCAAGACATTAAAACAAGACAACAGTGATCAAAAATAGACCATTTTGCGAGAAATTTCTAGGGCGCAGCAGGTTGTTTATTGATTAACTGCGGCCATGCAATTGATAAATAAATTACCATAGACCAAATCGTTAAAATTGCCGCTACATAAAGCAGGATAAACCCTAACACCCCCCACCCTGATTGGGCAGGTGTAAAAGCAACCAATAAAAAAAGAGCAAACATTTGCAGGGTGGTTTTTATTTTGCCAATATAGCTAACCGTCACACTGGCTCGGCTACCTATCTCAGCCATCCATTCTCGCAGGGCTGAAATGACAATTTCCCGTCCGACAATAACCATGGCAGGAATGGTAATATAGTTCATTTCTTTCGCCCCTACGAGCAGCAATAAACTACAGGCAACCAATAATTTGTCGGCAACTGGATCAAGAAATGCCCCAAAAGGAGACATTTGCTTGAGCTTACGTGCCAAATAACCATCGAGCCAATCCGTAAAACTTGCTAAAGCAAAAATTGTCGCCGCTAAACCATGGGCCCAATTGAAAGGTAAATAAAATGCAATAATAAACACGGGTATAAGCACTATACGCATTAACGTCAGTAAGTTTGGTAAACTAGTTAAGGTACTCACTTGAATGCTCCCTTTTTAGGCAAGTGTAAAAAATCCGCCAACTGCTGATAATCATTGAAAACTGCTTTTGCTCCAGCAGCCAGTAAAGCCTCTTTCTGTTGGTGATAAAAATCAACACCAACTGCATCCACACCAAGATTTCCAGCCATTTCCATGTCCGTAATTGAGTCTCCTACCATAACAGCTTCCTTTGGTGTAACCCCGAAAGCCTCTAAAATCTCTTCAAGCATTTGAGGAGAAGGTTTCGCTGCAGTTTGACCTGCTGAGCGTGTTATTTTGAAAAATACATCCAACCCAGATACGCTTAAAACCCGCTGCAAAGATTGTTGACCTTTGTTAGTAGCGATTGCTATATCAATCCCGGCGTCATGTAGCCGATTCACAAACTCCTTTGCACCAGGCATTAAATAAACCTCTGTCGTGCGTGAAATTAAAGATTGCTGTACAGCATTCAATAATTGCTCATGTTCGTCTTCGTTTAAATGAGGGAAAATTTTTCTTAGCGCCTTAACCAGACCTAATTCTACCGATTGACGAGCTAACTGCTCATCAATTTCACCAAAATTTAAACGCCTGGCTTCCGTTGCCACACTATTGAAAATTTGTCCCAGTGTGTCTCCTAAGGTTCCTTCCCAATCAAACACCACCAGGCGATATGATTTACTCATGAATTAACAAGTTCCTCGTACGTAATTTTTTTAGTGTCTCAATAAATCGTTCGTCCAAGTCAGCTTCAAACCGATAATTTTTTTCGTTCAGGTTAAATTGAATTGCTCTTGCATGCAAATAAAGTCGTAACTTTATTGTTTCCAAACCTGCTATGGGTTCTGATTTGCCATATTTCTCGTCACCAACTATCGCATGTCCAAGATAAGCACTATGAACTCTTATTTGATGGGTGCGTCCTGTTTTTGGTGACGCTTCTACAAGGCAAGCCTGTTGGTAATTTTCAAGTAAGTTAAAAACAGTTTGAGAGGGTTTGCCTTCTGGGTGTACAGAAACAATTCGCTCACCCGACTTTAAACTATTTTTTACGAGTGGTACGTCCACCAGAACCGTTTTTTTATCTTGCCATGAATCCTTTAACAAAGCCCAGTAGGTTTTTTGTACCTGTCGTTCTTCGAGTAAAGCCTGGATAGCACGTAACATGCTTCGTTTTTTAGCAAGTACCAAACAACCTGAAGTTTCTTTGTCCAAACGATGCACCAGTTCCAAATAAGAAAGATCAGTTCGTGTCTTGCGCAGAGCTTCAATCACCCCAAGGCTAAGACCACTTCCCCCATGTACTGCAATGCCGGCTGGTTTATTAAGCACCAAAAGCGTATTGTCTTCAAATAGAATACTCTCCTGTAACTGTTGTTCAAGCCTTGTACCAACGAAAATTTCTTTAGTATGGGTGATACGTACCGGAGGTATTCGCACTATATCACCTTGTACCAAACGCAAAGAGACCTGTGCCCTTTTTTTATTAACCCTGACTTCGCCAGCACGGATAATCCGGTAAATATGGCTTTTAGGAACACCTTTGAGGACTCTTATCAAATAGTTGTCCAAACGCTGCCCCTCTTCTTCACTACTAATTTCAGTGTAACGTACATCACTCATTTATGCATAAACCTATTTGCTGTAGCTGTTTTTTTTGATAGTATTAAAAATCGCGTGAATTATTCGCGCGACCGAATTATAACGTATAAACAGAAAGTTTATCAGCCGCTGTGTAAAAGTCGGCTATATGAGGACCCGTTAACAATTCGCAAAATGAGCCCAACTAGATTGTGCAATTTAAGCAAACTTCTTGCTGGAGTTGCCAGGCACAATAAAATAGTTAAAGGCTCTATTTGTAGTATAATTGAAGATAGGTCCTAAAAAATGAAACGCGCTCCTTAAGTTTAAGATAAAAGGAAGCACCCAATACCAGAGCAAAATTGAATAAAGAACTCATCAGATACCCACGCATGTCAGACATGCCTTACATCAGTTTCAGTTCGTTTCGCGAATGTCGGGCAAGGATGGTTTCTTATTATGAATAAAACCATCAATATCGCCTATTCCTCACGAATGTCCTTACAGATGTATCCTTCCAGCATGCGTCGCAATATTTGCAGGCAACATGCGTGTGGTCTGTCCTTACGGTCTTGGGAAATGCTTAAAAAGAATATTTTTTGTACAGTTAAGAAACGTTTGCTTACCCAATTATTTGTTAATTTCTTGAAAAAGTAGAACACAAATAGAAAAGCTTAATGAAAGTTCGAGCATACACGTTGCTTTAACAACAAGAAATAATTTCCTTACACTGTCTAGCTTAGGTGGCGCCCTTTATGGGGTAAATTAATGGAAAAAATGTTAATAAATGCAACTCAAGCTGAAGAAATTAGAGTTGCACTGGTTAAAGATAACCATCTTTATGATTTAGACATTGAGTGTCCTTCAGAAGTCAAGAAAAAGGGAAATATTTATAAAGCCGTAGTAACAAGGCGAGAACCTAGCCTTGATGCCATATTTGTTGAATACGGTGCCAAACGTCAGGGATTCCTGCCCCTTAAAGAAATCGCTCCTGAGTATTTAAGCAGGCACCCAGATGAGTTTGGCGATGATAAGCCTCCCATCACTTCACTAATTCGTGAAGGACAAGAATTACTTATTCAGGTCGATAAAGAAGAACGTGGCAATAAAGGTGCCGCTCTAACTACTTACATTACTTTAGCAGGCTGTTATTTAGTCCTTATGCCTAATAATCCCAACTCTGGCGGTATTTCTCGTCGTATAGAGGGTGATGATCGGGATGAATTAAAAGAGACGCTTAATGCACTGACATTGCCGGATGAAATGGGGCTAATTATTCGTACTGCAGGCGTAGGCAAAAGCCAGGATGAGCTTCAGTCTGATTTGGACATGCTTTGCAATCAATGGCAAGCGATTAAACAAGCCTATAATACTCAACTTGCCCCCTGTCTTATCCATCAGGAAGGCGATGTCATTATTCGCTCTATTCGCGATAACCTACGTAAATCAATCGGTGAGATTATTATTGATGATCAGGTTTCTTATGTAAAAGCCAAGCAATATATAGAGCAAGTTAAACCTGATTTTTTACCGAATCTCAAACTGTATAACAGCACGGTTCCCCTGTTTAATTTTCATCAAATCGAAAGCCAGATTGAAATGGCCTATCAACGAGAAGTTCTCCTGCCTTCTGGCGGAGCACTCGTTATCGATAGAACAGAAGCATTAGTGTCCATCGATATTAACTCAGCGAAAGCCACCAGTGGTTCCGATATAGAAACGACTGCACTCAATACAAATTTGGAAGCCGCTGATGAAATTGCACGTCAATTGCGACTGCGTGATTTAGGTGGTCTGGTCGTTATTGATTTTATTGACATGAGTTCAAGCAAAAATCAAAGAGATGTGGAAAATCGCTTGAAAGAAGCGTTAAAAGCTGACCGTGCTCGCATTCAAGTAGGCCGCATCTCTCGCTTTGGTCTGCTTGAAATGTCTCGCCAGCGTCTTCGTCTGTCATTAGGGGAAAATGCCCAGGAAGTATGCCCACGTTGTGAAGGCAGAGGTACAGTAAGAAATATTCAATCACATGGTTTATCTATTATTCGCCTCATTGAGGAAGAAGCACTTAAGGAAAAAACCGCTGAAGTTCAGGTACAATTACCTCCTGAAATGGCAACGTTTATTATCAATGAAAAACGTGAATTTATCTTAAACATAGAAAAGCGCCATAGTGTCCAGGTGTTAATTATCGCCAATCCTTATTTGCAATCCCCCCATTATGAAATTACACGCTTAAAAGAAGATAATGTTGGCAAAAATAAAAAACCGAGCTACTCCTTAATACATCAGCCTGAACTGGCTATTGTCCGTGCTGAAGACGGGACAAAACTCGATGAACCAGCGGTAAAAGCGCTCTCCTTGCCCTCACCTGCAAAAGCGCACCACAATGGTTTTATCAAGCGTTTATGGAATAGTCTATTTGGCGCTGGAGAAACAACGGTTTCAACAACGCGTCAGGACAAAGTGACTCGCCCTTATCCTCAAAAGCAAGCTCAAGCTGAACGACGTCAGCAGCAAGGCCAAGGGGGCAGACGACGACGTCCTAGCGGTAATCAAGGTGGTAATCAAGGACGTAATCCCAATCAGCAACGCAAAAAAGGCCAGAGTGGCCAACAAACCGGTGGACGCGTTGTACAAATGAAGTCTGAACAAACAAAAAAAAAAGCGCCTTCCAATAGGGATAACCAATAATACTGGTGCGGTTAACGAATAACCGCGTGATTTTTTGGGTTGGATCGTTTTGATCCAACCTTAGGGGTAAGACCAGTCTCCCCGCATAATTGCCACAAAAATGATATAAGTCGAACCAATTAATAAGAGATGATACAAGTCATTATCGTAACGGTATTGAACAGGTAATTCATATCCCAAAATTAAATTAGTCCCTTCTCTTAACCCAATCCAAATGATATTTGAAGCTATAACAGCGATGAAACCCAGGCGCACTAGACCTTTTGAATAGGCTGCCGCCAACGAATAAATAAAAATGACAGAAAGGGCTATATATAAAAAATCATGCTTATTTAAGTAAAAAAATGTAAAAATCAGTGAAATCAATAGGACGGAAATACGTATAGGATCAGAAATTCTAATAGCATGGATAAGGCAATAGTTTAAAAACACCACACCCAAACTTATAGCAATCCAAATTTTTACTGTATAACTTTGATCAAAAGCATAATGAACCCATACTCCAAGTAGCTTGAGAACAAAAATAGTTAGAAAGAAAATCACAATATAGAGAGTAAATTTGCTATTACCCTTTAACCACTGGATTGCTGCAATTAAAAAATAGAAGAACAAAAAAAGAGCATGAAGCGCATTGGTCCATGCATTGGTTATTATTGCCGTCATGGCTTCCCCTTTTTCTTAACCTATAGGTAGGTCGTTTGACCCAACATTGAAGCCTATGGCATGGATGGCATTGGGGCGAAAAAATGACCCAATCTACTCGCTGCTTGCTAACTTTTATCTTTTAAACCCGTCGCAATGGGCGTAACACCAATATTGGGATTAAAACCACAGTCATCTAATATCTTTAATAAGTTATTACCACGTCGTGTCAATCGCTTAATGCAATATTCTTCCAGATAACTATAAAGAATATAATAGTAGTCAGGCAATGTCAGAATGGTAAGAATTTTTTCCGCACGCTCAAGATGATGTGGGTTATCATAGTCACAAGCTTGAAAAAGAACTGCAGCCAGCATGGAAGCAAAGCTGGCTTTGCGAATCGGATTCGCTAAATAAAAGCGATGAATGCATTCATCCAAAGCCCTGTCTTGATCCCATTCTACCCAGGTATTATACAAACTAATCGCTGAGGCAGGATTAAACTCCTCAATGGGGATTGTGCTTAATTCCTGCAGTGCATAAGCAGCAGGTACAATCGCTTGAATATTCGCCCAAGAACAATTGCCTGCAATTTGTGAACTTATTGGTAACTGCAAGACGGGCTTTAAACCCAATTTTTGATTGATGACGTCGTGAAAATAGCGGCGGCTTTGTTTTTTATAAAGAAACTCAAGTATAAAATTAAGGTTAATAACCTCAGGCTGTGAAATATAGTAAATATTTACACTCCCCTCTTTAAGACTATTTTCTCCTCTGTCAATTTTCGCCCACCATTGATAATAACGAACAAAACCAAGCGCATGCCCGCGGCTAGCTGCAGGTAAAATCAACATAGGTGAAGCAACTAACTGGGCTAAGCGTGCCTTGTGCTTCTCAGTCAGCAAATTTTGTTGTTGAAACTGTAGTAATTCTGCTGCCACGCCAAAAGCATCCATAATCTGGTATAAATAGGGAAAACGGCTGCGATAATGACGAGTTGAATAGCTACTGGTAAACCGGCGTAAAGAATCTTTTACCACAGCCACAGTAAACTCTAAAATAAAACCTTCATAGTCAAGCTCAATAAACTCGCCCTGCGCGTTAACAATGTCAACATCTCCGGTCAACTCAAAACGATGCCCCATCAATTTGCCATTGATAAAATCTAAGGCAAAATCCAGTTTTGCCCCATGCTGATACAGCAAGTGCTTCAGGGAGTCTTGTCCTCTTAACACCGGATACACTAAGATGGATAAACCTGAAGTGGTATAAGCATTGGCATCGGCCCCATGCTCTAACAAAACGCGCGACATTTCTAAATCATTATTATCCACAGCCCAATGCAGCGGCGTACGGCCGGTTACATCGGCTTTATTTACATTGGCTCCACGAGCAAGTAATTGTTTGGCAATCTCAGGCTGTTTAGTAATAGCACACTCGATTAGTGGTGTGAAACCATATTCATCAATATCATCCAATGACTCCCCTTGACGCAGGTAAAAGTCAAAATCAGGCATACGGCAGCTGATGATATCGTTAGCAATGGTCATTTAAAATCCTATGGTCTAAATTGCGGATCGGTTCGCATCTTTGGCATATTGCCCAAACGTAGTTGCTTTTCCATTTCCTGCTCACGCCGTTCATTATCATATTCGCGGCGTGCTTCTGTATTTAAGGGCGGTTCAGGATTTAAACCTGGATCTATTCCATCATTACGCTGCGAATCCAGATAAGGATGCTGTAAAATACCATTTTGCATGGCTTCTTCCGGGGCAGGCGGTTTATTATCTTCATCACCATGCTCACGTGCATGGACTTTCGCTAATTTACTGAGCTGCTGCTGTTCAGCAATACGTCTTTGCCGCTCCATAGAGCGCGTTTCTTCAGACAATATAGAACCAATCCTCCCTTTGGTACGGGGAGGCCAGCTAGGTAAATCAGAGTCTGGTTTTTTTATATCTGGCATAACAACAAGTATAAATTATAAATAATTTCTCTGCAGAATTTCAGCAATCTGCACTGCATTGGTAGCCGCACCCTTACGAATATTATCGGCTACTACCCATAAGTTTAAACCATTGGGGTGAGAAATATCTTGCCGAATTCGCCCCACAAAAACTTCATCATGACCTATGGCATGCGTAATGGGTGTAGGGTAATGTAGTTTTTTGGCGTCATCGATTAATTTTACGCCAGGTGCTTTGCTTAATAATTTTCGCGCCTCCGCAGCTGTCATAGGCGCTTTTAATTCCAAATGGATTGCCTCGGAATGTCCATAAAGGACGGGCACCCGAACTGTGGTAGGGTTTACCAAAATAGAATCATCTTCCATAATTTTTTTAGTTTCCCAAACCATTTTCATTTCTTCGCGTGTATAGCCATTGTCTTGAAACTCATCAATATGAGGTAAGACATTAAATGCAATTTGTTTGTGGTACACAGAAGATTTAGCAGGCCTACCATTGAGTAACTCCCCAACTTGGGTTACCAGTTCATTAATCGCCTTTTTACCGGTGCCAGACACTGCCTGATAGGTCGCGACATTGATACGACATATGCCTACCGCATCGTGTAAGGGTTTTAAAGCCACTACCATTTGAATGGTCGAACAATTGGGGTTGGCGATAATACCCCGATTCTTATATTCGCTAATACGATGTGCATTCACTTCAGGGACAATCAAAGGAATATCATTGTCATAGCGAAAACAGGATGTATTGTCCACGACAATACATCCTGCTGCAGCAGCTTTAGGTGCATACTCTTTAGACACGGAACCACCTGCTGAAAATAAAGCAATATCTGCCTTAGAAAAATCAAATCCTGACAAGTCTTCCACATCTAGTGGGGTGTTATTAAAGGTAACTGTTTTACCTACTGACCGCGAACTTGCCAAAGGATAAAGATTATCCACAGGAAAATCACGCTCTTCCAAGACAGTTAACAATGCTTCACCTACAGCGCCTGTAGCCCCAACCACAGCGATATTTAAACGTCTATTCATTGCCGCTAGCCCTCGTTTGATGGTTGCCATCACATGGCATAACCATGGGTGTTAATCTATTTATTTTGTGCTTTATGTCGTAAGTAGTGATCCATTAATACCAAAGCCATCATGGCTTCTGCAATAGGTACCGCCCTGATGCCTACACAAGGATCATGTCGCCCTTTGGTAACGACAGTCACTTCTTCCCCATCAATATTTATTGTTTTGCCTGGTTTAACAATGCTTGACGTTGGTTTCAGTGCAATACTTACCTCTATTGCCTGTCCTGTAGAGATACCTCCAAGAATGCCACCTGCATTGTTGCTTAAAAACCCTGACTTATTCATTTCATCACGGTGTTCACTACCCTTTTGTTGCACTGCTTTAAAACCAGCCCCTATCTCCACCCCTTTGACAGCATTAATGGACATCATTGCAAAAGCAAGCGTGGCATCCAGTTTATCAAAAACGGGATCTCCAAGTCCTACGGGTACATTTTGCGCGCTGACATTCACTCGAGCACCAATAGAATCACCTTGGCGGCGCAATTGATCAATGTAAGCCGCCAAATCTTGAATTTGATGGTCATTAGGACAAAAAAAGGGATTCGTATCGGTAAACGCGTCGTCCACAAAATCGATAGTTATTGTCCCCATTTGTTGTAGATAGCCCCGTATTTCAACGCCTAACGTTTGGCGCAGATACAATCGGGCAATTGCCCCTGCCGCAACCCGTGCCGCTGTTTCACGAGCAGAGGAGCGCCCTCCCCCACGATAATCACGATGTCCATATTTATGGTGATAGGTAAAGTCAGCATGCCCTGGACGAAATAAGGATTTAATATCCTCATAGTCACTGGAACGTTGATCACTGTTTTTGATGACTAGTGCAATCGGGGTACCAGTAGTTAACCCTTCAAAAACGCCTGAAAGAATTTCAACTTTATCCTCTTCCCGCCGTTGAGTCGTATATTTAGATTGGCCTGGTTTGCGCTTATCTAAAAAAGGTTGAATATCTTCCGCTGTTAATGCCAAGCCTGGTGGGCAGCCATCTACAACACAACCTAAAGCTTTACCGTGGCTCTCACCAAAACTTGTGACTGTGAACAATTTACCGAATGTATTTCCACTCATGGATTATTTCCTTGGGGCGAAAAATAGATTTTCAACTGTTGTTGCGTTAACAGAAAAACACCATGTCCACCATGTTCGAATTCTAACCAAGTAAAAGGTACATTCGGAAATGTTTCTTCTAAGGCTTGGTCACTGTTACCTACCTCAACAACTAAAACACCGTCTTCTGTCAAATAATCATGAGCTTTCGCCAGAATTTTTTCAACAATAGCTAATCCATTCTTATCGGTTTCCAAGGCAAGTTTAGGCTCATGATAATATTCAGCTGGGAGCGTTTGCATCTCAGCTTTACCCACGTAAGGGGGATTTGAAACAATTAAATCGTAACGTTGTTTAGGTACATTGTCCCAACAATCAGATTCAATCAGATTAACCAATTCCCCTACTTCATGCTGTTGGCAATTAATCGCAGCCACAGCTAATGCTTCTGGTGAAATGTCGACAGCATCCACAATAGCCTCAGGGAATGCATAACAGCAAGCGATGGCGATACAACCACTGCCCGTACATAAATCCAAAACACGATGCACTCGCTCAGCCACCAACCAGGGGGCAAACTGTTGTTTGATAAGTTCCGCGATGGGAGAGCGAGGAATTAATACACGCTCGTCTACATAAAAGGGCAATTCACAAAAATATGCTTTGTTCGTTAAATAAGGTACAGGAACTTTGTCATGAATACGCCGTGAAAGCAGTTTCACAAGGTGTTTTTTTTCTTCGGGGCTTAAGCGCGCCGCAAGGATGGACTGATCGGTATCCAAAGGAAGATGTAAACTCTCCAAAATCAAGAAAAAAATATCATCCCACGCATTATCCGTACCGTGACCGAAATAAAGGTTATTTGCATTGGCCTGGCTTAAACCAAAGCGGAAAAAATCAATAATGGTTTCAAATTCAGCCGTAGCCGTTTTAAAAGAATCGGTCATAATAAAAGCCTTTATTTACGAATTGCTTTTGAGGAAGCATGTCCACATTTATCACAAATTGTACTCGAGTTTAAGGCATTTGTCCTTACAACATGTTGCTGGCTGCATTAACAAATAGTGTTTATAGCATTGCAGTTAATTACGAATAGACCACTTTATCCCCCCTTGAGGTATTGCACCCCTTTATGCTGTTGTCACCTCTTCATCGCGAGGATAAGTTTGAGCCAAATGATATATAGGAAGTTAGTCTATAATAAGGCAAAACAAATGGGCTATTATCATGGCAATCGAAGCAATTAAGGAAGACAACGATACCAGCAAACAGTTCTTAACTGGATGTTATCTTCAATATCCACAGTCTTATCTTAAAGATTATGAGCGTATACGAATAAAAATTGGTGAGGTAGCGAATACTCATCTGTTAGAGCTAGAAAAAAAGCTGCAAGAATTTAGTAAAAAACATGGTAAAAAACATTTATTAACTTCATTTTTTTTATCTTATTTTCAAGATAATGGGTTTAACCAAGGCGGGGAAGCTTTTTGTATTGATAAAAGCCAAGAGCAAGAGACTCGAAAATTAGTGAACTTACCATCCTGTTTGCCTGAAGTTTATGGTTTATTGCCAGATAGTAGCTTTGCGGGGATTTTAATTTCACAAGGATACATGTTCAAAGATCCAGGCGCTGATGTAGCGCATGGGGAATTTTCACATTTATTTCAATTATATGTCATCATGGAAGAGCATAAACAACGCCCTTTTCTGGAGAATAACCCTGTTGATTTATTAAGAGTGTCAGCTTCTTTAAGAAATGATCATGATTTTACGCCCTGGATATATATTTTTGATTTGACAAGACCAGATTTTAGTAGCCCAATCTATTGGAATACTGAGTTACTTAAAATCAGCGAACAATATTTTAAAAATGCTGATTTGACTATGAGAATAGATTCCACATTACCGTTGATTCATGAATTATTAACGAAGCGGGCGAATAAACGAAATCCTGATTTCATTGATAATCCTGTTTTTAACCAAGAATCAATCAATAAACCTGGATTCTTTTCCAAATACCATATCCGTAACGGATTAGTTCTTGATGACGCTGTTTATTTAAAAGATAATTTACCCATGAGAAAAATGGAATTTGATGACGTTATTTCAGAATATGAACCTTTGCTCAGATGGTTGCCTATCGTTGCATCCCCCACCCCCTGTAACACTCAAATTAGTTTATTAGAACAACTTTACTCTTTGTTTCCACCCAGTAAATTACCCCCTGGTTTGCGTGCACGGGATCCCTTTAATTCTATCCATGATGAACTACTTAAGCTTGAGCCCCCTAAAAATGGAGTTTTAAAGCACCGCAAAATCATGGAGTTATTGGTTAACAGCTTATCGAAATTACCAATTAGAAAGGAGAATGAAAAATTTGCAATGGCCCTTACGACAGGAATTAAGTTAATTATTAATCATGATATCCAGTTAAAACAACAAAACCAACATATTGTACAGCCGACAAGCTCTTTTAAACCTCTTGACTATTAGAACGGGCTTAAAAATTAACCTATTGGTTAATAATATAACTGACAATTTATTATCTTAAACCAGCCAATAGTTAATTTTAAATCTTTAATCACACGCCAAATAACGACTATAATTTCTAATGAATTTGTAAAAAGTTGAAGATTATGTATGTCTGACGATCTCTTATCCGAGGAAGATAAAGCGCTATTTCGCAAAATGGCAGGTGTAGTAAAGCCGCTGCAACAAAATAAAAAAATGAATTGGATTGCGGAAAAACCAAGCGCATCGGTGTCTAAACCACAAGAATTGCTTCCCGAGAGAAAAAATCATGCTATTTACTTATCCGATTACTATCCGGAAGAAGTACAGGCTCATACCTTACTTTCCTACTGCAGCCATAGTATTCCTAACAAGCGTCTTCGTGAATTAAAACAGGGGGAGATTCGATGGGAATCCCGTTTGGATTTGCATGGTCTCAGACCTGAGGCTGCAAAAGAAACACTAATTAATTATATTTTGGAGCAAACTTTACTGACCCATCGTTGTGTATTAATTATCCATGGAAAGGGTAGCCATAATGGTGAAGCACCGATTCTTAAAAATTTGGTTAACCACTGGTTACGCCAATTTCCTCAGGTTTTGGCATTTTACAGCGCCTTAGGGCGAGATGGGGGAAGTGGGGCACTTTATGTCCTGTTGAAACGTCAACGCGAACGATAATTTTAAGCTTATATAAAGGAAAAACCCCAACAATAGCGGGATTAGTTGTATTTTTGGATTGAATTTATCCTTATAAACCCTTACCATTTGCACAAAATTTTGAATGATAGAATCATGAGTAAAAAAGCGATTATTATTGGAATTTCCGGCCCTTCAGCTTCAGGAAAAAGTCTCCTAGCCAATACTATTGTCAATGAATTGGGCTCTGAACAGGTGGTGGTCATTTCAGAGGATGCTTATTACAAAGACAATAGTCATTTGCCCTTCGCCGAACGAGAAAAAATCAACTACGACCATCCTGATGCCTTTGATCATGCGCTATTATGCGAACATTTACGCAATCTGCAACAAGGCAAAGCTGTTGATATTCCTATTTATTCACATTCTAAACACATTCGCCTACCAGAAACACGCCACATTGGTCAACATGCCATTATTGTTTTGGAGGGGATCCTTTTATTTAGTGACAAAGCACTAAGAGAAATCATGGACATTCGTATTTTCATGTCCACCCCTTTAGATGTTTGTCTGACACGCCGCTTAAAACGCGATGTTGTTGAGCGTCATCGCTCCTTTGAATCTGTTGTCCATCAATATGAAACAACAGTAAGGCCTATGTATTTCCAATTTATAGAACCATCAAGCCGCTATGCAGATATTATCGTTCCTCGTGGTGGTGAAAATCGTATTGCCATTGACATGATTCAGGCCAAAATGCGAGAACTGCTTGCAACGCATACCAACGGTGTGGCTACAACGGATAAGGTGTAGTGGATAAATACAATTGCAAAACGGCATCATGAAGAATAAAGAAATGTATGTTATACCAGGGATATCACGTCATCCCGGGCACAGCGGAGGATCTCCAGCAAGCCATCCGATATTTAGGCGGGAGGATTTTCTTTTGCGACTCCCAAAGACGACGTCATGTCGAACGTAGTGAGACATCTCCTGATACAAAGGCTCCCTGACTACGTTCGGGATGACGGTCGTCTTTTTTGATGGTTGCCACAGTGTGATTGGGATACTCAAGAGGACGGATAGAGAGAATTACTTATAGGATGACTACTTCGATAATTAGAGGAGAGTAATGTGGGATTTTTAACTGGAAAAAAAGCATTAATCGTTGGTCTTGCAAGCAATCGATCCATTGCCTACGGTATTGCAAAAGCTTTTCATGAACAAGGTGCAGAACTTGCCTTTACCTATCAAAATGAAAAATTGCAAAGTCGTGTCGAAAACATGGCAGCGGAATTTAACTCAAATTTAACCTTCCCTTGCGACGTTGCCAATGATGTTGAAGTCCAGGCTGTGTTTGAACAATTAAATCGTCATTGGAATCAGCTGGATATTCTGATCCATTCTGTTGCTTTTGCTCCAGCCGATCAAATTAGTGGTGATTTTGTTGAGCATGTGAATCGAGATGGTTTCCGCATTGCCCATGATATTAGCGCCTATAGCTTAATTGCTTTGGCAAAAGCAGCACAACCTATGATGCAAGACACCCAAGGCTCTATTCTAACGTTAAGCTATTATGGCGCTGAAAAAGCCGTTCCCAACTATAACGTAATGGGTATCGCCAAAGCCAGTCTAGAAGCCTCTGTACGTTATCTGGCAGCCAGCTTAGGTCCTAAGGGTATTCGAGTGAATGCTATTTCTGCAGGCCCCATTAAGACATTGGCTGCCGCCGGAATTAAGGATTTTCGCAAAATGCAGTCAGTCTATGCCAATAGCACTCCTTTAAAACGTAATATTACTGCAGAGGAAGTAGGTAATGCTGCGGCCTTTTTATGCTCAGATTTAGCCTCAGGCATTACAGCAGAGGTTGTTCACGTCGATGCTGGCTATCATGCCGTTTCTATGACTGATCTTGAATAAGTGATACTTCCAGATGCTCGGACCAAGCATCTGGAAACCCTTTCCATCCTAAGCTTCAAATAAATCCTTTCCTCTTCCTATATGTAAAACGAATTTTTTTCATGGCATTTATAAGTAAAATTTATGCTAAGATCAAAGAGCGGGCTCCAGGGATCAGAAGAAATGACCTCTTTCAAAAAAATTAATTTAAACTTAATGCTGCATTTAGATGCTTTACTCAAAGAAAAAAATGTAAGTGCGGCTGCGGCTAAGGTTTTTATAAGCCAACCGGCGATGAGTTCTTCCCTTAAACAACTTAGAGAGTTATTTCAGGATCCCCTCTTAATTCCTGGAAAAGGACACTACCTGCTTTCACCTAAGGCCAAGGAATTACAGCCTCAATTAGAAATAATAATGTCAAGCTTCAGTAATATTTTGCAACCGAAAGAAAAGTTTGATCCCTTAAAATCTAAAAGAACATTTAAAATTGCTTTACCCGATTATGTAGAATTAATTCTTCTTCCTGTGCTGATTGCTTCTCTTGAAAAACTTCCTCATATTGTTATTGAGACAACCATCAAAGCGATGGCAGATGATTCTCTTTTATTTGTGGAGAATAATATTGATCTTGCAATAGGTGCTATCGACGACTATACACTTTCGCCGCACCTTGAGATCCAAAAATTGTATGAAGAAGAAATCATTTGCTTTGCCAGCAAGAACAATCCCATTATTAAAAAACCCTTGTCTTTAGAAGACTATTTAACAAGCAAGCATATTGCTTTTAGTTTTAATGAAGAACGATTTAGTCATTCAGCAGACTATTTGCTAAAAAGAAAAATGATTCGTAACGACATATTATTTGTAAATAATATATTACCAGCAATTTTTGCTGTTGCTCGTTCGGATACGGTCATTTCCACAGCACCAAGTTTTTTAATTAATATTTTCGCCGAACAATTCTTGCTAGGAATGCAACCCCTGCCCTTTAGTTTGGAACCCACGCCCATCTATTTGGTCACCCATAGCAAAAGCCAATATGATGATGGTGTGATTTGGTTGAAAAGATTAATATTGGAAAACATTCAATCTTTAAAAAAACAACACAAGCTTCCTTAATTCACTTTATCAGCCACTAACTAGCCTGGTAACGGTATAAATGGCTTATTGCGGCTTTATTATTGCGGGTTGTCAACGGACTCCCCAGAGGTTGGGAGGTTGCCGATGCGAGACTACTTATCCACCAAGGCATTTGCTCGCCTTCCCAGGCGAATAGTAAATCTCCTGCCGGCAATACTATTGGCTTTACGGGGTGCATTAAAATGCCAGCATGATTCGGCAACATTAACATGAGACTACCTAATAACCAATGCGAGTCAGAGATGATGGCTGATACTGGATGTTGTTCTTTTTTTATCACGTTAGCAAAATCATTTAAGGGAAATTGAGCAAGGTAGGGGGTGCGAAGTATCCATAAGCCCGCTAATGCCAGTTGCACCACCAAGCATAATCCTAAAAAACGCTTAGCATAATCTTTGGAGTAATGTTGCGGATCAACATGTGTGAATATCCACAGAGGTACCATGAAAAACAGAGGAAGCACCCAATGGGTTTTTACATTATGAAGTTTCGCCGCCACAACCACTAACAATAAAAAAGGGATGACTATTAGATGGTAACGCCATAAAAGCTGATTTGGAGAATTAACCACACCGTGCTGGCGCCTCACAGGGAAAAAAATACAGATTAAAATTAGCGGAATGGCAAAGCAGGCTGATACTTCAAATAGGCGAATTATTCCATGCCATTGACTTTCTCCTGGAATAGCTAACTTATAGGAGGAATACAATCCTATTTGTGTGTGATTAACTAACCAAAACCAATATGGACTTGAGAGCAACAACGCGACAAAAATAGTAATAAGAATTTGCCAGTTTACGAGTTTCAGGCGATATTCTTTAACTGATAAAGCAGTTAAAACAAACACAGCCAAAAAGATTAAATAATTAAACTTTGATAATAGACCCACACCTACAATAAAACCAAAGACAACTGACCAACACAATTTTGTCATTTGAGAAGGCTTAATCAGCCAATACCAGGTTAAACAAGCTGCCAATAATGCTAAAATGGCATGGGTTCGATGCGGAAGCAAATCATAGCTGATGTTAGGAATTAACGCCCACGAAAGTGTTGCACACCATACCAACAATGAGTCTTTAATATAATGACAACAGATTTGATGATAGACATACACGCAAAGCACCAAAAGACTGTATTTTAAGAGGGCGAAACTGAATAAACTGACCCCTAAACTTTGAAAAAAGAAATATTGCAACCAGGTATATAATGGCGGCTGTGAGGGATACCCCGCTGATAATGTTTGAGCAAAAACGATCTGTTCTGCCTCATCCAAACCAAGCGTCCCATTGCATAAAAACAAACGGGCCATTATAAAAAAAGCTGCTAATAAAACAAAACCTGCCATCGCTTGCTGCGATGGCGTTAAATTTGAGAATTTAAACATTCAATAATTAAATCTCGTAGAGAAGTTAAAAAGAGTAAATGGCTAAAGACTACCATAAGAAAATAGTAAAACAAGCATTAAACACCAAGCCAAATTATATTTTGGTTGAATGAATTGAGTTAACTCCGAATGGGCTTTTTCGTCATGCCTCAACGGCATTCCTGTTCTAACCAACATGCATCAGGACTGCACACTTCAACAACTTCGCATTGAGGAATATATTGTGGCACATAGACGGGCGGAGGAACATAAACTGGAGCGGGCATCACAGGTACGTTGATAATCACATTAGGGCCACCCCAACCAGGATACCATCCTCTGTCATAATAACCGCCAGGCACATAACCGTAAGGATGATGGTGATAATGCCTATGTCCCCAACCTGCGTGGCTGGCAAAACTTAGGATAAGCCATGTGAAGCAAAGAAAAAAGCAAATTATCCGTGGAATGGTTTTCATTTTTACTACTAGTGCTGTTCGACAGATTAAATTTTAAACGAGTTATTACTTAATTAACAATCCCGTCGTGAAGAATATTTTTATGATTATTCTTTTATACAGGTAAAAATTTAGAAAATCGCGTCATTGCTTCGCTAACGCTCGCAATGACCGCGTGCAATCATCAGTAAACATATCCTGGATATGCTAGAGGAGCGGAAGGCTCTGGGTTATATTCATCTCTAGATGAATGTGTATGGATATTAGGCTGAACAGGTATTGGAGAACGCAAATCAAAGTTTAACTGACTGGACCCGGTGCCAACTGTAATCATGTATCCTGTTTGTCCGTTCCGTAAATCCCTAATTTGCTTTAGAAGAGCTTGTTTTCCGTCACTATCTGAAAAAATGCGGTGTAAGAGTGGAGGGATTTCCTTACCGATTTGCTCATGTAAAGCAACAATGGCACATTTAACTTTAATAGGATCTAACCCTTTCTGTATCAAATTATACTCTTGAGCAGGAGTTAATCCATAGCGATGAGGATCAAGCGGGTCTAACGCATCCTTATTATTCTCTTTAATAATGTAATTTTGAATTTGATTTGTAATAAAGCAACCTAGCGCCCCACCTATCAGTGATAAACAAATCACCCCGAGCACTACAACACCTACAGGATTACTAATTCCAGCAGCCACAGCAAATGCAGCAAGTGGCGCTGAAGCAAATAGCGCCGCAAATAAACCAGCAACAGCCGTACTACCAATAGCACTTGAAAAACTAATAACAGCTTGTAGCCAACCCTCGTCCATCCAAAGACGTTCCTGACTATCGAGAAATTCTCTTAATAAATAATAAGCTGCTACAAAAGCTGCACCAACAGCAATAGCCATCATTGTAATTAGCAGTAACAGCATGACCTCTTCTTTTTTCTTGCTGGAGTGGCTATGGTGATTATTAATACTAGACCATCGACCAGGTCGATAAAAAAGTGAATCATAATACAACCAGGTAAACAAACTATTATGGGGGCAATAGCAAGAATGATGATGCCATCTACTGTCAGAAATATTTATTTTCTGGGGGATAAACACATAGGTAATTTGAGGATAAGAAGCATGTCTTGGAAGGGAAGCAAAAAAAGTATTTAGAACGGTAAATACCTTGAATTTTTCTTCTTCAGCAAGCTGATGTAAACTGCTTAATGGCGTGGCGAGTTCATAACTTAATTCATTAGCTATCTGTGAATAAATTACGCTTCGGTCTGGGTTAAAAGCCTCATCTTTTAACCCTTTATATCTTTTAGAGATATTCAAATATAAGGTAGCCAACAGGTTATCAGTGAATTTTTGAGTCATTACTCCCCCTTGGTTTAATGCCTATCGATCTTCGCCTTGCTCAATAAGCTATTTACATACAGGTCGTAATCCATCACTCCATAGCTGGACTCAATTTGCTGGGCTATACTAGCTTGTTGCTCCTTGTCCAATAATTTAAATTGGCCATCGTTTATTTTTTTCAAACGAACAATCACAAAATCGCCATTTTTTATACTGCGTCCTACTTCACTATTGGTTCGAGCCAAACTAAAGGCTAAGTCATTTATTTCTGCATCAGCTTTATCAGTTTCCCTCGTTGCTTGTTCGACTTGATGCCATTGTATCTGGTTGGTTTCCAATAACTTTTCTTGTGATTCTGGTGTTATTTTTGAGGATAAAAAGGTCGCACCCAATTTCTGGGCTTGTTGTTCAGCTTCCTTTTTGGCCAGTTTCGTTGCGATATAATTTTTCACGTCAGTCAACGGTTTCTCTGCTGCCGGAATATGTTGATCAACACGCAGAACAATGACGCTATCATTATCGAGCTGAATAGGCTCACTATTATTCCCTAATTCTAAAACATCATGGCTAAAGGCTGCATTCACTACGTCTTTATTCTTGGTTAATTCCTCATTACCACCTCGTCGTGAGAAGGGTGGTGCTTTTTCGATTGATAAGTTCAAAGCCTCCGCTACGGGCTGTAAGGAATCAGGTGATTGATAACTTAAATCACTCAGCTGTTCAAGTGCCTGAGCGTACTTGGTTTGCGCGAGCTCCCCGATCAACTGCTCTTTTATCTCGGGTTGGACTTCTTCAAGTGGTTTCACTGTGGCGGGCTTATAGTCCAACAATTTAAAAATCACATAACCATGTGATGCTTTTATTGGTGATGAAACTTGACCCTTCGTGGTTAAGCTAGCCAACTCCTTATCAAATTCGCTGTGTCCAGCAACCATCCAAGGAAGAACCCCATTATTCATCGCTGCTAATTTGTCGTCAGACTTCGTTCTTGCCCACGCTTCAAATTGAGCAGGATTCTTTTGTAAAGCTTGGTAGGCTTCCTCAGCTTTTTGTTTAATCTGTTCTTCGGCTTCAGAAGAAGCATCGTTAGGGACAGCAAAAAGGATCTGAGCGACTTGCCATTGAGCTGGTGTTAAAAAGCTACTTTCATTTTCATCATAATAGCGTTTGAGCTCTTCGTCGCTAATTTTAATTTGATCTCGCAGTGCTTGCATCGATAAACGCACATATTCTATGGCTACTTTTTCCGGCGCAATAAATTCTTTCTGATGCTTTTGATAATAAGCATTAATGGCTTCGTCGGAAACCTTGATATTTTTCATAAACAAAGAGATAGGAATTTGTAAATAATCATAATCCCGCGTTTGCATATAAAGCTTTACAAAACGTTTTATTTCATTGGGTAAGGCGAAAGCACTGCCTATAAATGCGAAGCGTTGTTGATTAAGCAGCATTCCTTGTCTAACTTCCTTTTGAAAAGACTCTGGTGTAAACATGGCGCCACTTAAAGCCTGTTGATAACGCTCAGCAGAGAAATGGCCATCTTCCTGAAATTGAGGAATGCTCACTATTGCGGCATTCGCCTGTTCAACACTGACTTCAAAGCCACTGGTTCTGGCTGCCTGCACAGACACTTCATTCAGAATCATGTCTTCGAGGACTTCTTTTTTTAACGCTTTTTCAGTAGTCGCTGTCATTTGTGCAGCTTCACGCTGCTGACGAGCCCTTCGATAATTAATTTCAAAAGCCTGCGCAGAAATGGGTTGTCCATTAACTTCCACTACAGCATTGGAAGCCTGATGTGATTGCATGTAATAGTCAACGCCGAAAAGCGTAAAAGTAATGGCGATAAGGATAATGACTATCCAAGCTACAAGGCCTTGTATGCGTTCGTTCAGCTTCTGCAACATGTTTGATGTTCCATAATTGGGTAATTCGCAAAAGAAATTTCAGATTCAGTACATGACTGGTAAAAAAAACGCGCCCTTCGGCGCGTTAATCTGGCGGAGTGGACGGGGCTCGAACCCGCGACCCCCGGCGTGACAGGCCGGTATTCTAACCAACTGAACTACCACTCCAATTCTTGGTGGGTGCTGCAGGGATCGAACCTGCGACCCTCGCCTTGTAAGGGCGATGCTCTCCCAGCTGAGCTAAGCACCCAAAAAACTTACGCTTCTTGCACGGCTTCTTTTAGTGACTTGCCAGCTTTAAACTTGGCCACTCTTGAAGCTTTGATTTCGATGGTTTCACCTGTCTGCGGATTTCTACCAGTGCGCGCAGAACGGTTACCAGTGGAAAAAGAACCGAAACCTGGTAATACAACTTGATCACCACTTCTTAAAGCGTCGGTCACGGTAGTCATAAAAGTATCGAGAACTCGACTAGCGTCTGCTTTAGTTACGCCTGAACCATTTGCAATAGCTTCAATCAATTCGCTCTTATTCATCTTTTCCCCTATCAGTTATTCTTTCCTTACCCGTGGCGATTAAATCAAAATCATCAACCACAGTCAAGCAATCACATCCTTGCATCGCCCACCAGTAACGGGCAACGGAGTGAAATATACCCGGTATTAATGGGCATGTAAATCCTTATTCTTAATTTTTTTTGTATTTTTGCCCGAAATTATCTCAGAGTGACCTGAAGTTGGTTCGTTTTTGACCGGACTACGCTGCAAAGCTAGTTCGAGAACCTTTTCAATCGTCTTAACTGGATGAATGGTCAGTTTCTTTAAAACGTTATCAGGAATTTCTTCAAGATCTTTGCGGTTTTCCTCAGGAATAATAACATGCTTAATTCCACCACGATGTGCTGCCAAAAGTTTTTCTTTTAATCCACCAATTGGAAGCACCTGTCCTCTTAACGTAATTTCCCCTGTCATAGCTACATCTGCACGTACAGGAATTTGCGTTAGGACTGAAACAAGCGCTGTACACATTCCTATACCTGCGCTAGGACCATCTTTTGGGGTTGCACCTTCGGGCACGTGGACGTGAAAATCATTCTTGTCATAAAAATCCTCAGCTATTCCAAAGGATTTTGCCCTACTTCTTACTACCGTCATTGCTGCATGGATAGATTCCTGCATAACCTCACCAAGCTGACCGGTATGGGTTGTTTTACCTTTACCAGGCATCATAGACGCTTCAATAGTTAGAAGTTCTCCACCAACACTGGTCCAGGCTAAACCTGTAACCTGCCCTACCTGATCATATTCTTCTGCAAGACCATAACGGAATTTCTTAACGCCCAGATATTTCTCAATATTATTGCGTGTTAGGGTTACTTTTTTAACGCGTTTGCCGGTTAAGATTTCCTTAACAACTTTACGACAAACACTGGCAATATCCCTCTCAAGATTACGTACACCCGCCTCACGTGTGTAATGGCGGATGATTTCACGAACAGCGCTCTCGGCAATGTTAATTTCTTCTGGTTTCAGACCATTCAACACCAACTGCTTCGGTATCAAATAGCTTTCTGCGATGTGGATTTTTTCATCTTCGGTATAACCTGGTAAACGTATGACCTCCATACGATCAAGTAAGGGGGCAGGGATTTCCAGTGAGTTAGCGGTAGCAATAAACATTACATCGCTTAAATCATAATCGACTTCCAGATAATGGTCACTAAAGGTATGATTTTGCTCCGGATCTAAAACCTCCAGTAAAGCTGATGCAGGATCGCCCCGGAAATCCATGGCCATTTTGTCCACCTCATCGAGCATGATGAGCGGATTTTTTACACCTGCTTTACAGAGTTTTTGAATAATTTTTCCTGGCATTGAACCAATATAAGTGCGTCGATGTCCACGAATTTCTGCCTCATCCCGCACACCACCTAAAGCAATCCGGATGAACGTACGGCCTGTCGCGTTGGCAATCGATTGACCTAAGGAGGTTTTACCCACCCCTGGAGGCCCGACCAAACATAAAATAGGTCCTTTTAATCGTTTTACACGCTGCTGTACTGCCAGATACTCAAGAATACGTTCCTTGACCTTCTCAAGTCCGTAGTGCTCTTTATCGAGCAAACGTTCGGCTTTACTTAAATCGAACTGAATTTTATTTTTTCTTTTCCATGGGACAGTTAACATCCAATCCAGATAATTGCGAATAACCGTTGCTTCGGCCGACATCGGTGACATCATTTTTAATTTTTGTAGCTCAGATAATGCCTTTTCTTTGGCTTCTTTAGGCATCCCCGCTTTATTAATCGACGCCTCAAGCTGTTCGATTTCATTTCCTTCTTCGCTTAGGTCCCCAAGCTCTTTTTGTATAGCCTTCATTTGTTCGTTTAGATAATATTCGCGTTGGCTTTTCTCCATTTGTCGCTTGACGCGGCCACGAACTCGTTTTTCAACATGAAGTAAATCAATTTCGCCTTCTATTGCAGCCATTAAGCGCTCGAGACGTGTACCGACATCAAGGATTTCAAGTAACTCTTGTTTATCATCCACTTTCAGTGACAAATGGGCAGCGATGGTATCTGCAAGCCGTCCTGGTTCTTCAATGCTGGCCAACGAACTTAATACTTCAGGCGGAATCTTTTTGTTGAGTTTAATATATTGTTCAAATTGAGACATAAGAGAGCGCATCAGAATTTCAATTTCCTGTTGCTGCATTTGTTCGTTTACTTCCTCAATCCCCTCCAGAGTAGCTTCGAGGAAGCCTCTTTCCTGGGTGTATTCCTTAGCTTGTGCGCGTTGCTCCCCCTCGACTAGAACTTTCACGGTGCCATCGGGTAATTTAAGCATTTGCAAGACACTTGATATGGTACCAACTGCATAAATATCTTCTGCTCCAGGATCATCATGGGAAGATTTTTTTTGAGCAACCAGAAAAATCTGCTTATTATCCACCATGGATGCTTCAAGTGCCTTAATTGATTTTTCCCGCCCAACAAACAAAGGAATGACCATATGCGGATAGACAACCACATCCCGCAGCGGTAAAACAGGTAACAGTGACGTCACTTCTTCATTTTCATTTGGCATGATTTCATTTTCGCTTTCGCTAGACATAATAAGCCCTTATTTAAACGATAATCCTATGAGAAAAGCACAACCGCCTTTAGTTGAAAATTTTGTCCGCACCTTAAGGCAAAATAGAAACCTGGACTGCCCTGCAACGTATAGCCACTATGCAGGACAGTGCTGCCGCACAGTCTTATTCTCGTCCACCTGCAGCAGATTGTTTGCTTTCATCACCTTCATAGATAAGGATAGGTTTGCCAGTGTTGTTGATTACATTTTCATCAATAACTACTTTGTTAACACCCTCCATTGAAGGTAATTCATACATGGTGTCTAAAAGTATATTTTCAAGGATAGCACGTAAACCACGGGCGCCAATTTTTCTATCCAGTGCTTTTTTGGCAATTAAGTGTAAGGCTTCCTCACGAAATTCCAGTTCGACTCCTTCCATTTTAAACAGCGCATGGAACTGTTTAGTGAGGGCATTTTTTGGTTTGGTAAGAATATCAATCAAAGCATCTTCATCAAGTTCCTGCAGAGTAGTCACTACGGGTAACCGTCCTACGAACTCAGGAATGAGGCCGTATTTAACCAGATCTTCCGACTCAAGGGCACTTAATACCTTTTCCATGTCCTGGCCGTCTTTTTTATTCTTTAATTGCGCAGAGAAACCAATACCCGATTTATCACTGCGTTCTCGAATAACTTTATCAAGACCGGCAAAGGCCCCACCACAAATAAACAGAATATTTGAGGTGTCAACCTGCAAAAACTCTTGTTGTGGGTGTTTACGGCCACCTTGTGGGGGCACAGATGCAATGGTGCCTTCTATTAATTTAAGCAAAGCCTGTTGCACCCCTTCACCGGATACATCACGCGTGATAGAGGGATTGTCGGATTTGCGTGAAATTTTATCAATCTCGTCAATATAAACGATACCCTGCTGGGCTTTATCAACGTCATAGTCACATTTTTGTAAGAGTTTCTGAATAATGTTTTCGACGTCTTCTCCAACATAACCTGCTTCAGTCAGCGTCGTTGCATCGGCCATGGTAAAAGGTACATTCAAAATTCTGGCTAATGTTTGCGCTAGCAACGTTTTACCGCTACCTGTAGGTCCGATGAGTAAAATATTACTTTTACCCAATTCAATACCGTCCTCAGTTTTATGGTGCAAACGTTTGTAATGATTATATACAGCCACAGATAGAACTTTTTTCGCATGAGGCTGTCCAATGACGTATTCATCCAGAAAAGTGGCAATTTCCTTAGGTGTAGGTAAACGAGCCTCAGCTTCTTCCTGGATTTCCTGAGTTTCTTCACGAATTATATCATTACAAAGCTCAACGCATTCATCACAGACAAATACTGATGGACCTGCGATTAATTTTTTTACTTCATGCTGACTCTTACCGCAGAATGAACAGTACAAAATTTTATCACCTTCGCCGTTACCGGTTTTACTCATCTACAAACCCCTTTCTTACTGTTACCAAAAAGCAGTCGCAATCTGGAAGATTTATCCTTAAAGTCTTTCAGAGGGAAGTCGGCTGGAACAAAACTGATGCAATAGTATTTAACTATCTGCCGCGACTATCTTTGCTCCAGATTTTATTTCCTTTCTTTGCAACTTTAAGCACAAGCCTTAGTAAAATTTTAGACAATTGAAAAAATAACGCCAAATATAAACTTGCCAGCTATTAAGAAAAAATAACTGGCAACCAATTATTTGGTTTCTGCTAATATATCGCGGTTGTAGAGAACGTTATCTACCAAACCATATTCCACAGCTTGTTGGGCGCTCATAAAATTATCACGCTCCGTATCACGCATGATTTGATCCGGCGTTTTTTTAGTATGAGTTGCCATGATATTATTAAGGCGCTCACGCACCGCCAACGTCTCACGAGCATGAATCTCAATATCCGTTGCCTGTCCTCGATAGCCTCCTAGCGGTTGATGAATCATCACTCGAGAATTTGGCAAACAAAAACGCTTACCTTCTGCACCGGCACAGAGCAAAAGGGCAGCAGCACTTGCTGCCTGGCCAATACATAATGTACTTACATCCGGCTTGATAAACTGTATTGTATCATAAATTGCAAGCCCTGCGGTTACCACGCCGCCTGGTGAATTAATATAAAGCGAGATGTCCTTATCTGGATTTTCTGATTCTAAAAACAGTAGCTGCGCTACAACCAGATTAGCCATATGGTCTTCAACTTCACCCAGCAAAAAAATGATCCGTTCTTTCAAAAGCCTTGAGTAGATGTCATAAGAGCGCTCACCGCGGGAGGTTTGCTCAATAACCATGGGCACCAAGCCGCTGGCATTCCTTATCAAGTTCTCTGAATAAGCCGCCATAGTTATGCTCCCTCTTTTTTGGTCTCTTTCTTAGGATTCATGACATCCTCGTAATTCATTTTTTTATCGACAAGCTTGGCATTTTCGCTGATTTTCTCGGCGACCATTTCTTCCATCACCAAAGCTTCAATTTCACCAAGACGTTCTTTACTGCTTTGATACCAGGCACGAAGCTCTTCAGGTTTCTCATAAGCACTGGCGAATTTCTCAATCATCGCGTCTACACGTGCTTTATCAGCTACGAGCTCATGTTTTTTAACGTATTCAGAAAAGAGTAATCCCAGATGAACACGACGTTTGGCTTGCTCTTCAAACAATGCCCTGGGGAAATCCGGTATTGTCTCATTATCTGAATGCTCATGACCAAAAAGTCGGTGATACATTTCATGTTTCAAATGCTCTATTTCTTGGTCAATCAATGCATTTGGTAAATCAAAAGGATTCACTTCCATCAATTTATCAAAGATTTTCTCACGATTCATTGCGCTCACACGACGCTCTAATTCACGCTCCATATTTTCTTTAATATCTTTCTTCAAGGCTTCTATACCACCTTCCTCGATATTAAATTTTTTCGCAAAAGCGTCATTAAGCTCCGGTAATTTGCCTTCAAACACTTTTTGTACCGTAATTTTAAAGGTGGCTTCTTTACCCGCCAAATCTTTATGGCCATAATCCTCAGGGAAAGTAACCTTAATTTCAAACGGCTTCCCTTGTTTGGCGCCGACCAATCCTTCTTCAAAACCAGGAATCATTGAGCCAGAGCCGACAACAATTTCATAACCTTGGGCACTGCCACCTTCAAATGCCTTATCGCCTAAAAAGCCTTCGAAATCAATAACAGCTTTATCACCATTAGCCACAGCACGTGAAACTTCTGACCATTCTTTTGCCTGCTCACGTAATTTTTCGATCATGGCATCTACGTCTTTATTCGAGACTTGAGCTTTGATCACTTCAATTTTATCATCGTTGAGTTCAACGACATTAATTTCAGGGAGTACTTCAAAGACAGCGCTATAAATAAAATCTTTACCAGACTCAACTTGCTCGGGTTCTACTCGAGGGGAACCTGCTGGCATTAACTTCTCATTTTGCAGCGCTTCATATAACGTGGATTGCACCATTTCCCGCGCGACATCTTCACGAACACTGTCAGAGAAACGATTTTTTACCACATGCATCGGTACTTTACCGGGGCGAAAACCATCAACTTTTACTTTGCGAGCAAGATTTTTGAGACGCAGGCTCACTTCCTCTTCTACTTTTTCGGTAGGTACCGAAACTGTTACTTTACGTTCCAAACCTTTCAAGGTCTCAACAGAAACTTGCATCTAAGTCACCTCTTGGAAATTATCATGAAATGGTGCGAAAGGAGAGACTCGAACTCTCACGGGTTACCCCACTGGAACCTAAATCCAGCGCGTCTACCAGTTCCGCCACTTTCGCAAAACAGGGTGGAATTATCAAACAGTAAGCCATCATTGTAAAGACTCAGAATAAATCTTAAGCGTAGATGACCATTTTATCCTGAAATACATTGTTTCCATTGGAGTAAAAATCTTAATTGCATTTCGGATATGGCTGAGTATGGGGTGAACGATGGGACTCGAACCCACGACAACCGGGATCACAACCCGGGGCTCTACCAACTGAGCTACGCTCACCATAACTATACACTAATCTAAAAGAATACTGCACATGGCTGGCACGCCCGGCAGGATTCGAACCTGCTACCCTCGGCTTAGAAGGCCGATGCTCTATCCAGATGAGCTACGGGCGCAAATTAAAAACTTGGTCGGGGTGGAGGGATTCGAACCCCCGACATTCTGCTCCCAAAGCAGACGCGCTACCAGGCTGCGCTACACCCCGTTTTTAACCCGTCCTCAAGGACAGAGCGCAAATAATACTCGCAGCAGTGCTGGAGGTCAATAACCCAAGCAATTAATTTTTTTACCGAAGGAAATATTATCTAGACGTCGATATCCAAGTGCAACAACGTACTTGCCTAGTATAGCAGATAATTAGCTAGCCTTGAGATTTTAAGGTCATCAGTATTTTATTGCTGCTTTATTTTTTTTTAGATAGCATTAAAAATAATTTTTTTATGCGAATCCTATGAAATTTCAATTACTGCCCATTTTTGACAATATGAATTATCTTCATAAGAATGCAGAAAATGTGGTTTTACCCGATTCACGATTTCAAAAGGATTTCAATTACAGCTTAACTTTTTTGAAAAGCTATGTAGGAAGCCTCGGTACGTTTAACAGTTATCGTCGTGAAGCAGAGCGCTTGCTACAGTGGTGCTGGCATATAAAAAAGATGACGCTTTGTGAACTCAAGCGTGAGGACATTGAGCAATTCGTACGTTTTTGCCAAAACCCGCCACAAAGCTGGATCGGTTTAAAAAAGGTACCCCGCTTTATTGAAAAAGAGGGTAAGCGTTTACCGAATGAAAATTGGCGTCCATTTGTAGCCAGTGTAGCCAAATCAGCCAGAAAACAAGGGGCTACCCCTTCGATTGAAAACTTCAGTTTGTCACAAGGGGCTATACAGGAAATATTCGCCATCCTAAGCACGTTTTTTAACTTTTTAATTGCTGAGGAATACCTGGTATCAAATCCTGTCGCTTTAATCCGGCAAAAAAGTAAATTTGTACGCAAACGCCAGGGAAATACGCCCATTCGCCGGTTAAGTATCGATCAATGGGATGCCGTGTTAGACGCCGCAGAAAAGTTAGCGCAGGAGAATCCTGAAAAACATGAACGAACACGCTTTATTCTTAGCATGCTTTTTGGCATGTATCTACGAATCTCAGAGTTAGCCGCAAGCGATCGCTGGATTCCGATGATGAATGATTTTGCCAAGGATTCCAATGGACATTGGTGGTTTACTACCGTTGGCAAAGGCAATAAAGAAAGACAAATTGCTGTCAGTGAGGCGATGCTGGACAGTTTAATACGCTGGCGTCAGTTTTTAGGTTTAACCCCCCTGCCCTCCCCAGCGGACAATACACCGCTTATTCCTAAAATTCGCGGGACAGGTCCTATCAGCGATACGGCGCCAATAAGGCGTTTGGTCCAACTTTGTTTTGATCTCGCCATTGAAAATTTACGCCGCAATAACCGCATGGAAGAAGCAGACAATTTAATGGCAGCTACAGTGCATTGGTTAAGACATACCGGTATTTCAGAAGATGTGAAAATTCGCCCCCGCGAGCATGTTCGTGACGATGCAGGCCACAGCTCAAGCGCCACGACTGACCGCTACATCGATGTCGAAATGCAAGAGCGCTATCAATCCGCCAGGAAGAAGAAGATTGCTGTTGAGGGTTAGAAAGAGATCTTAGCGCATAAATGTTAATTTTTCTCTAAACTAAGGCACAAGCATCCACTAATTCAATATGCTCCTGGGGCAAGGGCTCCCCGAGAAAGATTTCTCCAACGGCCTGAAAACGTTTAATTGAATCAGTCACTAAATAATGAATCGTCGCTGGTGACTGGGTATCATTGAATAAACGGGCTTGGATTAAGACCTTATGCAACGCTTTGGCAGTCGCTTCTGCGGAATCAACAATGGTCACACCAGGAGGTAAAAGCGTGTGCAGTAGTGCTTTAAAGACAGGGAAATGAGTACACCCTAAAAGAAGGGTATCCTCCTCCCCAAACTCCGAGAGATAATACGTTAACGCTTCGCGAGCCACTGCATTTGCAGTCATGCCTTCTTCTGCCAGGGCCACTAAAACACTGCAAGCGCGGGCACTTATCGCGGCCTTTGGTAATTGTTGCTGAATTAAGCGCTGATAGGCATTTGAAGCAATGGTTGTTTCTGTCGCCAACACCGCAATCCGATGATTTTTAGTCGCAGCAACCACTGCAGAGGCACCGGGAGATACGACGCCTAACACAGGAATATCCGGCAGGATAGTTTGTAGATGAGGAAGAGCCGCGGTGGTAGCAGTATTACAGGCAATGACCAGGGCTTTAATTTGTCTCTCGATTAAAATCCGGCTCATCTGCACGGCATATTGCTGGACCGTATCAGGACTTTTCGTCCCATAAGGCAAACGCGCCGTATCGCCTAGGTAAATAAAAGACTCATGGGGTAATGTGGTTTTAAGGGCCCGAAGGACCGTCAAGCCCCCCATTCCAGAATCAAAAACACCTATAGGCAGATTGTTTTTATTCATTATTTTCCTAAAATAAGCGGTTTGTATTACCTGCTTTGACTCTACTTTCTAACGTCCCGCGGCTTGTAGCTGAATCTTCTACACATCTCCGAAAACCAGTCCAACTATACTTTCCGACGTCCCGCAGCTTGTTCGCGACCAGGAACACTGCGCTAAAACACTAGACCCGCGGACAAGCCGCCGTCTCCTATACACATCTCTGAAAATCCAGTACAGCTCTACTTTTCCGACGTCCCGCGGCTTGACCGCGGGATCCAGGGGGGGCTCTGCACTAAAACGCTGGACCCCGCGGTCAAGCCGCGGGGAGTAGGCACAGACTATGTCTAGCAAAAAACTTGCCGCGGCATCTATTGTTTCTGATTCTACTGCACAACCCCTAGAACGTTTACGCTTTTAAGCAATTATCAATAACAGCTCTTAGTTTTCAACTCTTAAGGACCTTTTACATTTCCCAATGTTGAGACATCTTTCTCTGCTTTGTCAATTGCATCTTTTGTCCTCTTCTCCCGCTCCTTATAGATATCCTGGCGGTAATGTTGAGTTGCGGCTTTTGCAGCACTATCCGTGGTTTTCTTCGCTTCCATTGTCTCTTTACCCAACATAGTTTTGGATAAATCTTTCATAGCGTCTAAATTTGGCTGATAGGCTTTTACCAGCGCTTTATACTCTGGATTATAAATAATGGATTTTCCTTTAATACCCCAGTGTTCATGCTGACTCGGATCAAATACTGCGGTATTTACTTTAATCAGTTTAGGGTCAAATTTCATGTTAGGATCATTGTGGGCAATGACCATTAAAGCCATATAAATTCCTTTAGTGGTTTCAGCATTGGCTTTGTTGATATAGATAGGCTTGGTTGGAGGGCCATTTTTTAATGCCGTCATCGCCATTGCCATATATATTTGATTTCGTGCTAGCTGATTTTGAGGACCTTGTGGAAGCTCCGCGAGTGTTATTTTATAATTAGGCGAATACTTTACTTTACCATCTTTTGTCGTTTCGACATTATCAGCACCACGTTCTTCTAAAATTCTTCCAACAACTTCGACTCCAGCATTGTCGACAGTAATAACATGATTACGCAAATGACCTTTCGGGATAGGTTCTACATTGACAAAACTTTTTCCACCACCTGCAATCTGACCAGATACTACTACGCTCGGCGGTTGCTGGCCTGTATTACCAAGCAGGGAGCGTTTTTGTTCCGCTGGATGGTCAGTGTAGGTCGATTCAAATGAAAGAAATTTAATATCCTCACCTTTCCTTGCCGCTTCAAGCGTTTTTAAAATACCTTGCTTAACCAGAGGATTAGTTCCATCAAGAGCATCCGGATTTCCCCGTAACAGCCTTTGCACACCCAGATAACGCTCCAGCTCTGTTTCTGTTGCCTGTAATTGCTTGTTAAGTTCTGCTCTATAGGCCGCTATTTTCGTTTTACGCCAGCGCTCACCAGGTGCTGTGGGCAACTCCTCATCCTTCGGCAAGGCACGCAACTGTTTGTTTAAGAGTGCTATTTCCTTCTCATAAAACCGTACTGTTGTCTCACAAACTTGATCCAGTTCTTTGTAGGTCTCCAGCATTTCGCGAGCATTCTGTCTGGCAGAAGACTGGAATCCAGGGTTTAGCCATTCGATTGCTCGTGTTTCACTTAACTGTTTTAGCTGCTTATGAATTTTCTTATCAGAAGAGGTGATTTCTTTATGGAGATCTTCGAGTGGTTTGCGCTCGTTTTTAAGTTCTTGCAAACGTCCCGTTAAAAATCTTTCATTATAGTGAAGAAGTGCTTTCTTATCTACATTAGCTTTTGCTGCATTAAATACCTCAGGAGTAATTTGTTTTTTTAAATCTTCTTCATTAAATACACCAGCTAACTGTGCATTCTTACTAAGTTTATCTATAAACTCAGCTGCTGAAGAAGAATCTTTAAAGTCTTTGTAAAGATCATTAAATTGATTTTGAGTACCAGGTGCAAGTTGAGGAAATTGACTTTGCTTAGTCAAACTCATCATAAGCCCAACTACAGCTTTTCTCGCTTCGGAAATCTGGCCACTATCAAAGTTAAACCCAATGGAAGATTTATTAAATTCAGCTAACAAATGCTGATTGTGAGTTTCCTGACTTTTAATACGCACCGTACGTGGGTTAAAACTACCATTCAAACTTCCATCGTGCATGCCCAAATCAGCAGCAATCCCGTTTATTGTCCCTGCAAAATCTGTATTCAAAGGAGGAGGATTTGCCATTAATCTGGCATTAATAGCATTAACTTTATTTTCATCCAAGGGGAAAGCGGGTGGTGTTTTCAGATCACCAACGAGCTTTGCTACCTCTGCATTTACAATTTTTGCAGCATTGGCATGATGGTTATTTTCTTCAGCGAGATTATTGAGTAAATTATTCTCCACTTTGACATCATTACCTACTACCAGCTTTATTTGGTCAGGGGTACGTGCATCCATCAACGAACGGATAACATCGGGATTTTCCACAATCCCTTTTTGCTTGGCTACAGGTAAATTTTCAACCACTTTCAGCAACGCGTCATGTTTTGCAAAGACAGAGTAATTCGCAAAGTTGGCTGCAATTAACTTTTTGCTGGCTGCAGTTTGTACAGCAACCATGCTTTCTTTGGTCACCCAATCATTAGAGGTAATTCCTAAAGCATTAAGAGCCTGTTTAAACTGTACAAAGTCTTTTGCTTCTATCAGATTTTTAAAATTCTGTTTTTCCTGAGCAGAAGCAAGAGGAGGATGATTGTTTATTAAATTTTCAACTAATCTGCCGCGAAACTCTTCCCTTTCTTTTACAGGAAGAACTTGAATTAGATTTGCGACATCTAAAGCCCGTAAATCATTGCCATTTAAATTGGGTGCAGCACCGGCAACACCAGGAGCAGTAGGTCTTTGAATATTAAGATTATTAATCTGCCCTTTAAAAGCAGCAAGGTTACCCCCTGTTAAATTAATTTCCTTGGTGACTCGCAATGTCGCTTCAATGGCAGCATAAGCTCTTAACTTATGTCTAAAATTTTCATCATTATCAAGTAAACTATCTGTGGGGCTAGGAGTTTTCCCTAACAAAGTATTTACACCCTGTATTAATGCCTTTTTCTTGGTGGGTTTTGCGGTGATACTGACGATTGCATTAGTAACAGAAGCATCGTCGCTTTTAACTCTAAGCTTAACAAAAGCTTCTAATGCTTGTTTTTTGACCCTCTCAACATTGTCTGGATTCTTAAAGTAATTTTTTACTTCATTAGAAACATCTGTCGCTCCGGTAAAAGTTTTCCAAACGTCAGCAAAATTGGGGTTTGTATCCAGTAACAGCGTTTGCAGTTTGTTATAATCATTTGTCTTTAATAACGTTTGCCTTACAGACGCTGCAGCAACAATTTGTTTGACACTGGCATCATCAATGAAAGCTTCCTGAAAATTGTGTTCATTTTTATAGCCTAAAACATCACTGGTTGCTAAGAGTCGTTTAATATCTTGAGCCCTTGTTAACTTCGTTATTGCATTTAAAGTATTTAAATCGTCCAACGCAGATATTTTTAAACTCAATGCCTGAACAGCTGCAACTTGACGTAGAGAGGGTAAATTTTTGGCAGTGACGGCTGCATCTAAATAAGGATTGTCTGTATTATCTACCTTTAAAAGAGCTTTTGAAGCATTCACATCGGGTTGGCTAGCAATAGCATTAAGCTCAGCCAGATCCGTATGAGTTGAATAGTATTGTTCCAGGTATTTCTTACCATAAATTTCACGAACCCAGTTTATATCCTCATCGGTAGTTATTTCCCTTGCATAAGGAGCAGGGACTACATCGGCTTTAAATTGGACATTATTTTTTCTTAAATTTGCATAGGCATTATTAAGATCTACCAGAGGAGCTTGAGCAAGATCTAATTCATACCCCTTTTTGGCTGCCTCCACTTTAATAAGATCGCGTAATTGACCGTGATTCATATGCTGCGCTGTAGGGGCTGGAACACCAAGGGCTACGGCTGCAGCACGAAAACTAGGATCATCTCCAGCATTTAAAAGATTATCAATAAGATTTTTATCGGTCGTTACTGAAATTTTTCTTGAAAGAAGGAGACGCTGGGCTTCTAATTGAATTTCACCCATTGCTGCGTCATCTAGAATGTTCGCTCCATTTCCTTGCCATCCATGGATTTTTTCAGTGGGTCTCGCTAACTGTATCTGACCATCATTTCCGACAAGCCTGCCTCGAATATCTGACTTTGTTCCTTCAATAATCGTTGAAAAACCAGGTTCGTTTAATGTAGCCAGCCCAAGTTTCATTCGTTGCAAAGCAGCTGCTTTAAATAAGGCAGGAAAATTTGTAGCAGGATTAGAGTCCAAAAAATTATCATCATTATTTTGACCAGTGGCATTGAATGCGGGCATCCCCAGGCCATTCCAGACATTCTGATGAGCAAGGATAGCCGTCCTAAAAGCATCAGGTTGGGCAGGATCTACTTTTAATATGGCGTTCAAAGCAGCCAAAGCCTTAGGATTTTTGGCAAGTTTTTTATCATTTAGGGCAGATAAAAGTTGAGCATTTAAAGGCATTCTTAACTCCGAAAGACATTGTATAATTTCATTTTAAACGTAAATTCTTAAGTAGTCCTTAAAACTTCTTAACTATTTCTATTAAAAAGTGTTGATTTAGTCGAGATTTTTTCTATGTTATATAGTATAGGCAAGCTGTTTGGACAAGGGAATGAACAAACTAATTTATTGTATGGCTGTTTTTTTACCGGGGTTCGTTTTTGCGCAAGGTTGCATCGTTGGCGGTAAGCCCGATAGGCCTCGTTATGTATGCATGGACGGTCGCTCCTTGAGTCAAACCAGCAGCGGTCTGTTATGGCATGCCAAGCGGGGTTGCTTTATGAGCAAAATACCATGCTGTGCTTATGATGCCACCCATTATGCCTATTCTGCGAATCCGTCTTATGTGTATTATTCCTACAAAAAATGCCGTGAGGGTTATCCTTATCACTGGGGAGAAATGCAAACCCACTAACTTCTATTACATAGCGTCGTCTTTTATTTTTGGATGCATAAGGGCAAGATCATACCATTTATATTAATTTAACATCATCATCTTGCACAACCTCTTTGGGTCAAACATCAGGAAAGCCTTACCTCATCCCGAACCAGAGGGATCTTCTGGTATTGGAGATGTCTCACTCCGTTCGACATGACGTATGTTATTGGGAGCAAGCGAAGGATGATGCTTTGTTGTTACAATTTAGCTAAAGTATGATGTTTGCCCTGTGCTTTGTTATACGATCATGAATAGCTATAACTTACGGTCAATAAAATAGCCACCAACAACCAAATGATCATGCTAGTGACAAAGGCATATTGGAAGGGTTCAAAACTCTTGTGCTTTATCCAGATATTAGCAAGAGCAACAGGTAAAACCGCCAACCCCATCAGCAGGATTAAATTAGCAATAAATAGGGCGAAAGTAATAGGCAGCCAGCTTTCAATAATGGCTGCCAGATAGTGCAAGCCCCATTTTATTCTTAATAGTCCCCAAGAGACCCAAATTTCATAGTAAACTACTAACAACGATACGATAAATAAGGGTAATAATAACTTCATGCCACGGATGGCAAACATTTTTTTCAAGAAATTGGCCCATTCCTGTGAGAAAAAAACAAGAATTGCACAAGAAAAAACCACTAAAGCTATGGTTAAGAGCATGATTACCCCTTCGCTTCCAAGACTTCCCAGCGCTCATAAAGTTGCGCGAGGGTTTGTTCATCAGCGGCCAGCTGTTGATTAAATGCGGCTATTGCTTGTGCTTCTTGCTGGTAAAAATCAGCTGCCATCATTTTCAATTGAGCTTGGCTGATTTTTTCTTCCAACGCTTCAATTTTTTGCGGTAATTGTGCCAGTTCACGTTGTTCATTGAAACTTAATTTAGCCGTATTTTTGGGTCGCGCTTTTATAGGTTTTACGATGGATTCTCGTTGTTGTTTTTTTTGGTTTTGGTAATCCTCATAACCGCCCACATATTCATTAAATTGTCCTTCCCCTTCGTACACTAAAACACTGGTGACCACTTGGTTAATAAACGCCCTATCATGGCTAATAAGAAGTAAAGTGCCTGGATAATCAATTAACATGGTTTCCAGCAACTCCAAGGTTTCTATGTCCAAATCATTGGTTGGTTCATCCATGACTAATAAATTCACAGGTTTCGCGAATAGCTTGGCCAGTAATAAACGGTTGCGCTCACCCCCCGATAGTGTTGCAACAGGTTGATTAAATCGCTCGGGGGGAAATAGGAATTCGCGCAGGTAGGTGGCAACGTGTTTTTGTTGCCCATTAATAGTAACATAATCAGCACCGTCACCCACATTAGCCATTACCGTTTGCTGCTCATCAAGTTTACGGCGTAATTGATCAAAATAAGCCACTTCCAGTGACGCGCCATGGCGGACAGAACCTGAATCAGGGTTCAATTCGCCTAACAGCAAACGTACCAACGTTGTTTTACCACAACCATTAGGTCCAATGATTCCTACCTTATCACCACGCATTAACAATAAGGAAAAATCATTCAGCAATTTTTTTCCATCAATACTGTAGTTTATGTGGTTCGCTTCGATAACCATCGCGCCTGAGCGTGAGATATCCATCGCGATAGTCTTTACCTTCCCTAGCTGTTCACGCCGGGCTTTATACTGTTCACGCATGGCTTTTAAAGCACGAACACGCCCTTCATTACGTGTACGGCGTGCCTTAATACCTGTTCTTATCCAGGCCTCTTCATCAGCCAACCGCTTGTCGAATAATTCATTTTGTTTTTGTTCACTTAAACGTCTGGCTTCACGTCTATCAAGAAAGGTCTCATAATCGCAGTCGTAGTTGTAAAGTTTACCGCGATCAATTTCAACAATGCGGTTTGCAACTTGGTTTAAGAAGCTGCGATCATGGGTTACCAGGAGTAAACTGCCGTTGTATGATTTTAAATATGCTTCCAACCATTCTATGGCATCAACATCCAAATGGTTAGTAGGCTCATCAAGTAACAACAGATCAGGAGCTGCAATCAAAGCAGCCGCTAACAAAGCGCGGCGCTTCATCCCTCCAGATAATTGCCCCATTTCTGCGTTAGGATCCACACCTAGTCGGCTGGCCATCATCTCCACGCGCGGCAAAATATCCCAAGCATGTAGATTATCCATTTTTTGTTGACAGGCCACTAACTTGGACACTTCATTGGCTGCCGTTAGCGCATGAAATTGAGAAAGTACCTCCCCTACTTCGCCTAAGCTTTTTACTAAAAAATGATAAACTGTTTCTTTGGCCGTTATCGGTACTTCCTGGGTTAAGCCTGCTACGCGCAATCCATTGATACGACTTATTTGTCCGCTATCAGGTACAAGCTCCCCCTGTAATAAGCGCAATAATGATGATTTTCCAACACCATTCCTGCCTACCAGTGCAATCCTGTCTTGCGGTTGGATTTGCCAGTCAACCTGATCCAGTAAGCGATTACCGCCAAGATTTAAGGTGACATTATAAAAAGAAATTATACTCATGTTAACCTAATACTTCATTTATTCGATGTCCTAAAGAATATGCTTCATTCCTTTTTTACAATTAAGCGCTTGCCCTGTTGTGATAAATTAAATTTGCCAAGCACATTCATACCCAATAGCACGATGCTTTCATCACCCGGAATAATCACAGCCTTGACATTCTGCAACGTAAAATCAGCAAAGGCTAGTGTGTCAAGTCGAGTCAACGAGCCAGTAACCTCACCGCCTGCCGTTTTAATAGTCACGTCATAACGACCTACTAATTTCATTTTTTTAGCCAGATTTTCAGGGATTGCAACCAACGTCGCGCCAGTATCCAGCATTAACTTTACAGGATGTCCATTTATGGCGCCATCAAGGTAATAATGGCCTTGTCGATCCGGGGTAATTGTTATCATCCCTGGATTAATTTGATAGTGTCCCTGGCCTGCATTATCGTAAGAATAAAAAAATACAAATAACAGAATAAAGAAAATGAGCCAGACGATAAGGAACATAAAACGTCCGACTTTAGTGTATTCTGTATTATTCACCTGGCTATTCTTGCTATTTTGCCGGTAGAACCATAATGCCTTCAACCTCGACCTGAGCACCACGAGGCAAAGCACTTACACCAATGGCTGCCCGCGCAGGATAGGGTTCAGCAAAATAGCGTGCCATTGCTTCATTCACCAAAGGAAAATGATTTAAATCGGTCAAATACACAGTAAGTTTTACAAGGTTGGAAAGGTTGCCTCCTGCCGCTTCACATACAGCTGCCATATTAGCAAATACTTGATTAATCTGCATGCGGATCTCATTACTGCATAATTGCATTGTTTTAGGATCAAGAGGTATTTGCCCTGAGAGATAAACAGTATCCCCACAACGAATTGCCTGACTATAAGTTCCAATCGCCGATGGCGCTAAATCACTTTGAATAGCTTGCATTAATTAGTCTCCTGCTTGTTACGATAAAGTCGCATGACTACTTTATTTGCACGCAAACGCCGCATCACTCGCGCTAAATGCGTTCGATCCCGTACACTAATTGAAAAGGTGACAGCATTATGACGACCATCCCTAGGGTCGACATTAATATTACCAATATTCGATTCTGCTTCAGAAATCGCTGTTGCCAATGCGGCCAGTACCCCGCGTTGATTTGCAACTTCAACCGTAATATCCACCCAATATTCACCTTGTACTTGCTCATCCCAACGTAAAGAAATTAATTGTTCAGGATTACTACGCCCTTGATTGATATTCGGACAATCACTGGCATGGACGATAATGCCTCGTCCTTGCTGGAATCGACCTACGATACTATCACCGGGAATGGGTTGGCAACAATCCGCAAAATGAACCACCATCCCCTCAGTCCCTTTAATTGCCAGAGGACTACTTTTAGTGGATTTCTCAAGTTCAGAGGTTTCCTGGGAAATAATTAATCGCTTGGCAATCACCATAGGCATTTGATTACCAATACCAATTGCATAAAGTAATTCATCTGCCGATTTATAATTTAAATCATGAAGTAACGCCTGTAACGTTTCTGGAGGCACTTTGCTATAATCGCCAGATAATTCAGCAAGTGATTGCTCCAATAAGCGTTTCCCTAAAACAATGGACTCAGCGTGTTGTTGGCTTTTCAGAAAATGGCGAATATTACTACGAGCCTTACCCGTCACCACAAAATTAAGCCAAGCAGGGTTTGGATGGGCACCTGGGGCTGTAATAATTTCAACGGTTTGCCCATTCGTCAACGGAATACTTAACGGCACCAGACGACGATTTACCTTTGCTGCAACACAACTATTTCCCACCCCAGAATGCACTGTATACGCAAAATCAACCGGCGTTGCCCCTTTAGGTAATTCCATGATATGACCTTTGGGGGTAAATACATATACTTCATCTGGAAATAAATCAATTTTAACGTTTTCGATGAACTCCAGTGAATTACCTGTGCTGCGCTGCATTTCAAGCAATCTTTGAACCCACTCCCTTGCGCGCAACTGTGCCTCATTGACTTCCAGGCCGGATGATTTGTAAATCCAATGGGCAGCCACGCCATTTTCAGCGACCTTATCCATATCTCGGGTACGTATTTGCACTTCCAAAGGAACTCCAAAGGGACCAAATAAAGTGGTGTGCAGTGATTGATAACCATTGGCTTTAGGTATGCCAATATAATCTTTAAAGCGTTGTGGAACAGGTTTATACGTTCGATGAAGTGCGCCAAGCACACGATAACAGGAGTCTATATCCTCTGTAATCACTCGAAAAGCAAAAACATCGGTAATTTCTGCAAAAGAAGCCTTTTTTTGGCGCATTTTTCGATACACACTGTATAAGTGTTTTTGGCGGCCAAATACATGCTCATAAGGAATATTTAGTTGTTTGAGTGCCTGCTCCAGATCCTGTTCAATTTTTTGTGTTAATTCGCGACGATTCCCACGCGATTTCTCCACTGCCGATTTAATAGCACGATAGCGCATGGGATAAAGCGCCTGAAATCCCAAATCCTCAAGGCCTGTATAAATAGCGTGCATCCCTAAACGGTTTGCAATAGGAGCATAAATTTCCAGCGTTTCGATGGCAATTCGCCGCCGCTTTACAGCAGGCATTGCACCTAAAGTACGCATATTATGATAGCGATCAGCCAATTTGACGATAATGACACGAATGTCTTTCACCATCGCCAGCACCATTTTTCGAAAATTCTCAGCCTGGGCTTCTGCGCGTGACTCAAATTTAATTTTGGTTAATTTAGTCACCCCATCAACTAAAGCAGTGACATCTTCACCAAATTGTTGGACTAAATCTTCTTTACTGATGGAGGTATCTTCTACCACATCGTGCAACAACGTTGCCATAATCGTTTGATAATCCAAACGCATACGAGCCAATATTAAGGCAGCAGCAACCGGGTGAGTGATATAAGGTTCACCTGAACGGCGCATTTGACCACGATGAGCCTTTTCTGCTACCAAAAAAGCTTGATAACATTTTTCGATAAGCGGTTGCTCTAGGTAGCATTTAAGCTCTTCGTCTAACTCCTTAAAGTAGCTCACGAAATACTCCCGTCCCTCAAACTACCGCTTAAGTTGAATGGTTTCCCTAGCAAATTGAACTGTTTTTGGGCTATAAGGCACAAAAAGCAGATTTTCAGGCATATCAACAGCAAAAGATATCAGCAAATCCTGAACAATCCGGGAGTTCAAACCATAGAGATAAAAAAAACTCAATTAATCTTTATCCAAAATATCTGGCTTAATCAAGCCTTCTGCGATTTCACGCAATGCTACCACTGTCGGTTTGTCATTTTCCCATTCAACCAGAGGTTGCTCTCCGCGTACAGCGATTTCTCGAGCACGTTTCGTTGCTACCATTACCAGTTCAAAACGATTTGCTACATGTTCCAGACAATCTTCTACGGTTACACGTGCCATTACATTTACCCTCCAGAAACTCAAACATTGTATGCCAATAGTTAAGGGCCTTGTTAATTTCACCAATAACTTCTTTTTTCCATCTATTCTTTTTATATAATATAGCTAATAGATTGATAATAAAGCTAGAAAATCAAAGTCTTGCTACTGATCGTTAACAAAAGGCCCAAAAAATAGTCTATTTTACTGCGATGATAACAGGAAAGAAAGTAATTTTCTTTGATGTTGCGCTTGTCGCCCCATTTTCAAACGATTTGCAATCACGATGGCCTGCAATTCTGAGGATGCTTTTTCAAAATCATCATTGACTATAAGATAGTCAAATTCGGAATAGTGACTAAGCTCATTCTGTGCACGTTTCATGCGCTCTTTGATAATCTCTTCATTATCCTGGCGTCGACCTTGCAGGCGTTGTTTCAGGATATCCAATGACGGAGGAATGATGAACACTGAAATCGCTTCAGGAAAAAGACGGCGAATTTGTTGGGCTCCCTGCCAATCAATGTCTAAAAGTACATCAAGGCCTGATTCTAGTCGCGTTTTAATTTGGGCGACGGAAGTACCATAGTAGTGATTAAAAACACGGGCATACTCAACAAAGGCATGTTCACTAATCATTTTTAAAAATTGCTGTTCATCAGTAAAAAAATAATCCACACCATCTAGCTCCCCTGGACGCTTATCACGCGTTGTATGAGAAATAGAAATGGCAATATTTTCCACACTGGCAGCCAGCTTTTTAACCAAACTGGTTTTGCCCCCTCCTGAAGGTGCGGCCACTATAATAAGATTACCCGTTTTAGTAACAGCCATAATATCATTACTCTATGTTTTGAATTTGTTCACGCATTTGCTCAATTAAAACCTTCATTTCCACTGCACTTTGAGTTAAAGCAATCGAGTCCGATTTTGAACTTAGCGTGTTGGCTTCCCGATTTAATTCTTGCATTAAAAAATCAAGGCGTCGTCCTGAAGCTTCTGTATTTTCCAGTATTTTAGCAACTTCTTTAACGTGAATCTGCAACCTTGCCAATTCTTCACTCACATCAGCACGTGCTATTAATAAAGCAATTTCCTGCTCAATCCGTGTACTGTCGATAGCGAGTTGCACAGTATTGAGTCGCGTTAATAATTTATCACGTGCTTGCTCTGCTGTATTTGCGACCAAGTGCATACTCGTTTTTATTTCGTTATCCAATTTTTCAAGTCGGGTTACTATCTGCTTTTTCAAAGCAAGCCCTTCTTCTTTTCTAGCCATGAGTAATTGTGTCAGTGTCTCTTCAAACAATTGCTTTGCTTGTTGTGCCAATACTTCAGCATCGGGTTGTGTCACATCAATAACACCAGGCCATGTCAAAATTGTACTAACTGATATGTCATTGGCAAGAAACTTGCTGGTTGCTAACTTGTCTCCAATCCCAAGCAATTCATTAACCAACTTTTCATTAATGAGTACAGATTGATCACAACTCACAGTGGCTTGAAATTTCAATTGGCATTCCACTTTACCACGATTCACTTTATCTCGCACCAAAGCACGTAACGAAGTTTCTAAAAAACGAAACGAGTCAGGCAGACGAAATGTTACATCGAGATAACGATGGTTTACAGATTTAATTTCCCAGCAGAAAACGCCAACATCAAGTTGACGTTGCACCCTGGCAAAAGCGGTCATACTGTGAGTCATAACTATACTAATTCATCTAAAACGTGGGCGCGACTATATACCAAATTTGTACAAATGCAAAACTTCTTTTCTTAATCTTCTGCCCCGAGGCTTGTTAAGTTAATGGGCAGGGTGCATAGTACCGATGAAACGTTTATACTTACTGATTTTATCGAGGATTTATCATGCGCCCTAGTAATCGTGAACCCAATCAATTACGTCCTATTAAGATAACCCGCAACTACACGCAGCATGCCGAGGGCTCCGTACTCGTTGAATTTGGACAGACACGTGTTCTGTGTAATGCGTCTGTTGTGGACGGGGTACCAAGATTTTTGAAAGGTAAAAATCAGGGTTGGATTACTGCAGAATATGGCATGTTACCCCGCGCAACCCATAGTCGCACTGAACGTGAAGCCAGCAAGGGCAAGCAAGGCGGTAGAACATTAGAAATCCAACGCCTGATTGGCCGTTCTCTTCGTACTTGTGTTGATTTAAAACTTTTCGGCGAAAATACCATTACTTTGGACTGTGATGTGATACAAGCAGATGGAGGCACACGCACTGCAGCAATTACTGGTGCCTGTGTGGCTTTAAAAGATGCTGTAGTATGGATGGTGGGACGCGAAAAAATTCGTAAAATGCCAAACTTTAATTATATTGCAGCGGTTTCTGTAGGCATTTATCGTGGCCAACCTGTACTCGACCTTGATTATGCGGAAGATGTATTAGCTGAAACAGACATGAATGTAGTGATGAATGAAGAAGGCCATTTTATTGAAGTTCAAGGCACTGCCGAAGATCGAAGCTTTACACGCGAACAGCTTAACAGCATGCTGTCGCTTGCCGAAGAGGGAATAAAGCAATTAATTACGATTCAGAAAGAGGCTTAAGTAGCCCGGCGGCTTGCAGCCGGGAAAACTTCTATTTTAACTCCCCTAACTCTGAAAGGTCATAATTTAAATTGGCGATATCCCGGTTGCAAGCAATCCGGGCTACTTGCCTTTAAAGACAGTATCTACACTCTATTAATGTTTAAATTTTGCAATAAATTTGCTATCTTTAACTTTTTCCCTTAGCTTTAATTATGGCCACTATTGCTGAACGAGTGCATTATCTTAAAGACTTAATCAACTCAACAGCCCACCATTATCAGCGCTCCCCACAAGAAATCTTGTTGCTGGCCGTCAGCAAAGGTCACTCAGCAGAAGCCATTCAAGAAGCATACGACGCGGGTTTAAGGCATTTTGGGGAAAATCACTACCAGGAAGCTTGTCAAAAAATCCAGACTCTTTATTCTCTGGCTATTTGCTGGCATTTTATAGGGCCCATTCAAAGTAATAAAACCAAAGGCATTGCTCAACACTTTAATTGGGTTCATAGTTTAAGTCGCGAAGAAATCGCTCGCTTGCTTAATAAACATCGGCCAGACCATCTACCCCCTTTAAATGTATGTGTGCAAATTAATCTTGATAACGAACCTACAAAGTCAGGGGTAAGTAGTGAGCACGCCATAGAATTTGCTGAATTGGTTAGTCAATTTCCTAAATTAAAGTTGCGCGGTTTAATGACCATTCCCATGCTCCATCATGAGGAACAGCAACAATACGAAAGCCTGTTACGATTAAAAAATTTGCTTAATACCCTTAACAAAAAGCTTAATTTAAGCATGGATACACTGTCTATGGGTATGAGCGAGGATTTAATAGCGGCCATTCGAGCAGGCAGTACCATTGTACGCATTGGTCGAGCATTATTCGGCGAACGATAAAATTTAGAATTAGCAAAGGAACATTATGAAAATAAGTTTTATAGGCTTTGGCAATATGGCTCAAGCCATTGCCAAAGGCCTTGTAGCGAATAAACGTTATCACATTTTGGCAGCTGCCCCTTCCCTTTCAAATGGAATGGATGAAGAAGGGATAATTACGTCTTCATCCAATCTGGAAATAATTCGCAATGCGGAAGTCATTATTTTAGCCGTTAAACCGGATAAAGCTGAGATAGTATTGCAGGAAATAGGTCCATCCCTACCAGTCCACAGTTTACTTATTTCAATTGCTGCGGGGGTTAAATTGCACTCTTTAGAAAAACATTGTCGAAAAGGGCAAGCTATTATTCGTTGCATGCCCAATTTAGCAATTTCCATTGGTAAAGGGGCCACTCCGCTAATTGCTAATTCCAACAGCAATTCTCAGCACAAACAATGGGCTACAGAGCTTTTTGAAAATTTGGCGCTTATTCATTGGACAACCAATGAAAATGACCTAAACGCTTTTACGGCCCTATCAGGTAGCGGCCCTGCCTATGTTTTCCTTTTAATGGAAGCAATGATTGAGGCTGCTAAAAAGTTAGGGCTTGATGAAGAGGTCGCTAGAGCATTCACGCTACAAACTGTCAATGGGGCACTAGGTTTGGCGGAAAACAATAACAATATCAGTCGCTTGAGACAACAAGTAACATCACCCGGCGGCACAACAGCAGCAGCCCTTGAGATTTTGCAAACCCATAATTTTCAGAAGCTAATCCATGAGGCGATGGATGCTGCTGCCAAACGTGCTGAAATGTTAAGTTCTTAACTCATTATACGTGAAGACTAGAACGAACTTTACTTAAATCTCAAGCAAAATTAATTTTATCCTAAGTAAAAAATAAGAATACTTGGCTATTGCCTAAAGATTACATTTATAATACCTAATAATTTTTTCTAAAGTAGTTAATTTTCGAGAGTAATATGTCAGGATTAATCGCTATCGCTTATTTTTTAATTAAATTAGGTTTTAATTTAATACTATTTGCATTGTTTATACGCGCTGCGCTACGGTATTTTCAGGTCAGTACCCTTCACCCCGTCGGGCAATTGGTTTATCAGTTGACTAATCCCATCGTACATCCTATTGAGCGTTTAATATATTCAGGTAAAACACCTTTAAACCGTTATGATTGGATAACCCTAGGCCTCATCGTGATTATTGATTTGCTCAAATTCTTGGTTCTTGGTCTTCTTTTTTATAATATTTTATTACCGGTGCTTTATTTAATCCTATTTACCATTGCTGATTTAATTACTTTAGTCTGTGAGCTGTTATTTTTTATGATTCTTATCAGGGTGATTATCAGTTGGATTAATCCTACACGGCAGCACCCTGTTTTGGATATTATAAGATTAATCACCGAACCTTTATTGGAATTAGGACGCTATCTCATTCCCAATATTTCCGGTTTTGATTTTTCACCGATTATTATAATGATATTTTTGAAAATTATTGCTTTGTTTATGGCTGCAATACTCCCTTTTAATATGTAAGCAAAATTGATGTTAGAGAGCTATACTTGAAGCAATATTAAAACCCAATGGAACAAATCTTATGAACAGACATTGGACTGTATTCCTTGGTATTGCCTCAATGAGCTTTTCTGCCAATATTTTTGCCATTCAGTCGATGTATTGCCCACAAAATCACGGTTATATTAACATCGGCATGTCCGCTGATCAGGTACTTTCCGCCTGTGGTCAACCTTTAAGCAAACTACAGTCCGACACCCCAGTGATGCAGAAGGTTCCTGTCCTCCAGCTTATTTATAACAATCAAGGTTCTCACACCGCCTTCTATGGTGTTTGGTCTTTGCCCGTGGGCGTCAATAGTGGCGCTCAACTCGAGGTGGATATTATTGATAACAAGGTCAGTTCGGTGCGCGTTAATGGTACGCAAAGTAATGCTTTTTCTATTTGTGGTGGCTCGATGGTACAAATAGGTGACCCTGTGGGAAAGGTTTACGGCGCCTGTGGCAATCCATCCATCGTTAATAATACATTTATAAATCAACCCATTCAAAGTAATCAGAAACCTGAAATTTGGGTCTTTCAAACTGATAAATTTCAAACACCATTCCGCTTGACTTTTGTTAACGGCAAATTACAATCCATCGATTAAATTTATTGTCTGGAAATTTTTCATGAGTGAAACAATCGATGATTTAACCATTGCCTATAGTGAAAATGGGGTAGAAACAGTCAAAGAATTGGACAAACATGTGTTGTCAAAAGGGGCATGGACAACCATACTATTCCGCTATCAAGACTGGGACAATGCCAAACAAGATTTTGGTCCCGTCAAATATTCAATACGACGCTACCAAAAGAAAAATAATCAATATTGGATGAAATCAAAATTTAATATTTCCAGCGATGATCAAGCACGTAAAATCATAGAAGTTCTTTCTGGATGGATAAATGCTGAAAAATAAAAAAAGAATTTACTAATTGCAACTGTCCGCGCTGAAAACAGCTTGGGTATTTGAGCAATAAACTTGTCCTTTGGGACCGGAGGTGCGCGCTTCGTTTCCAAACATCGTCCCGCCAAGATAGCCAAGAAAGGAAGGCAAAAATAGTAATATTATTGCAATACAAGCCTGTCCAAGTGGCTGTCCAATGGTTACCTGAGTTGGATTGTCTTTATGTTGTTTAAATTTCATAATGGCAACAATCGAAAAGGCCAAACCACCTAGATAGCTAAGTGCTGTTATTAGTTTGGCAAGACTTGTAAAGGAATCCGTTATATTGGTAGAGATATTACCGAATGTTTGAGGTGCTGCAATTGCCCCCCATAATTCAGGAAAAACTAATAGTATGAAAAAAATACCTGATTTCAATTGGTGCAATTTTTATCCTTGTATCTATTTTATATTATCTATTTAACTATATAGTAAATAATCACATCTATTTGAATAATTTTAAGTCTTTTTTTGAATCCTTCTGCAAACTCCATTATAATTTTATTTCTTAAATTCTGACATTCACTTCCATGAACTATCGTATATTTTTTTTTCTACTGCCCCCCATGGCGGTGTTTTTGCTGGGTTATACCTTTTCTACCCCTAGCCATCAATTGCATGGAAGGGTCACTGAACCCAAACCTGTTCCAGTAGAAACCGCAGTTGTAATCGAGAAAACTCTGGCCGACCAATTCGAAACCATAGGAAGCCTTGCAAGTACCGATAATATTGATATTAGTTCGGAATTGTCAGGCCAAATTGCTGCCATTTATTTTAAACCTGGAACCCTTGTTAAAAAAGGGACTTTACTTATTCAGCTCGATGCCACGGTTTTAAAAAGCGAGTTAGCCAGCGCTAACGCCAATTTGGCGTTAAGTGAAACCAGCTATGAGCGTACCCGTGAGCTTACTAAACGAAAACTCGCCTCAGAGCAAGCACTGGATCAAGCATTGGCCGATTTGCAAGAAAAACAAAACACAGTAAAAGCTAAAAAAGCCCAGCTTGAAAAGCTGAGTTTGAGGGCTCCTTTTACGGGCACTCTCGGTTCAAGGCAGGTAAGTATTGGTCAGTATGTAAGAGTTGGCCAACCACTGGTGCGACTTGTAGCCAACCAAAAATTACGTGTCGAATATACGTTACCAGAACGCTATTTACCCAGTGTACAAGTTGGACAACAGGTTACTATAGTATCAGATGCCTATCCTAACCAAATATATAAAGGGTATGTCAATTATATCGATCCCGCTATTGACAAAGAAACCAGAACTATCGCCATTGAAGCACTCATTGATAACTCTAACAATTTACTGTCCGCAGGTTTATTTGTTCGCGTTAACCATGAATTTGATAATAAAAGAAAACGTCTTTTAGTGCCTGAGGAAAGTTTAATACCCACCATCAGCGGTCAAAAGATTTTTGTTTTGCGTAATGATAAAGCCGTGGCTGTACGGGTTAAAACAGGGGCACACCATGGAGCGATGACAGAAATTAACAGTGGTTTGAGTGTTGATGATATTGTGATTGTTCGCGGTCAACACAAACTAAGGGAAGGCAGCCATGTTATTGATATTCATCAAGGGTAGAAACCAATTGTGATTTTTTCAGAACTTTGTATTAAACGCCCTGTCTTTACGATTGTTTTATCGCTGTTACTGGTAATTACAGGACTCTTGCATTATCAAAAATTAGTAATCAGACATTTACCCAACATCGATAAGCCTGTTATCCACATTGCTACCGAGTATGAAGGGGCAAGTCCTGAGCTTGTCGAAAAAGAAATTACCATTCCAATAGAAAATACATTATCAGGCATTTCTGGCATTGATACATTGCGCTCTACAAGTATGTTAGGTAAGAGTCGCATTAACATTGATTTTCAACTTGGGGTAGACATTAATGAAGCAATTAATGATATACGCAACAAATTATCGGCATTACAAACAAAACTGCCCAAGGAAAGTCGCCCACCAACTGTCAGTAAAAACGACGCGGAAGCAAGTCCAGTATTAATGTTAGGATTCCATGACGATACCAAGTCCCCATTAGAAATTACTGACTACGTAAACCGCTTTATTAAACCCGTTTTACAAGAAGTCAAAGGCGTTGGCGAAGTCGTCTACCACGGCAGCCGCGATTACGCCGTTAAAATTGCCTTAGACCCTGTCAAAATGGCAGCCTATCAAGTAACAGTAGCCCAAATAAAGAAAGCGCTCACTCAACAAAATATTGATGTCCCAAGTGGCCAAATAAAAAGCAGCAATCGCTATTACACCGTGGTGACCCATGCCCGCTTGCAAGATGCCAAACATTTTGCCCAATTAATCGTTGCTCAATCTAACAAACAACAAATTCATTTAGGCGATGTAGCCACCATAACGGTTGGAAGTGAGAACGAAGATAATTTATTACGCATCAATGGAAAACCGGCGGTGGGGCTTGCCATACTTGCCCAATCTACAGCAAATCCTGTCGATGTCGCAGCCAGGGTAAAAAAGACCATTGCTTCTTTGCAACAATCTTTACCACCTCATTTTAAAATTCAAGTAGTTTTTGATTCGACATTATTTATTAAACATTCTATTCGCGAAGTTTATAAGACATTTCTTGAAGCGGTTTTATTTGTAGCACTCGTCGTTTTCATGTTTATAGGAAATTTACGCGCTGCTACCATCCCCATCATTACCATCCCTATTTGTCTTATCAGTGCTTTTTGGCCAATGTACTTACTAGGATTTGAGCTTAATATAATCACTTTATTAGCGATGGTATTGGCGATTGGTTTGGTCGTCGATGATGCCATTGTCGTTTTGGAAAATTGTCATCGCCATATGCAAAATGGCTTAAATGCCAAGGCAGCAGCTATCAAGGGAAGTAAAGAAATTGTTTTTGTCATTTTAGCGATGACCATTACCTTGGCTGCAGTTTATGCCCCTATGGGATTTGTTACAGGCTTTACCGGAAAGCTTTTTTTACAATTCGGAATTACCTTGGCAGTCAGTGTGCTGATTTCTGGACTTATCGCCTTGAGTCTCTCCCCGATGATGTGCTCAAAATTATTAACTTCTAAAGAAGGACGCTATAGTCATTGGCTAAATTTGAAATTTAATGAACTTAGTTCTCGTTATGTTCAGAGCCTACACTGGATGTTAAAACATCCCTTCATTTTAAGTTTCGGTTTACTCAGTTGCTGCCTGATTGGTTTTTTGTGTTACGGACAACTCGGTGCTGAATTAGCTCCAGGAGAAGATCAAGGTTACATTATTGGTTCCCTTGCTTCCCCTACCAATGCAAGTACTCATTATACCGATCACTACACGCGTGAATTAGAAGCTATTTATGAAAAAATTCCTGAAAAAACGACCTACCTCAGTTCAGTCAGACCCACCTCGGCATTTACTTTATTGAAGTTAGCGTCTTGGGGCGATCGCGATCGTAGCCAAAAAGAGATTAGTAACGAGCTGAGTGAGAATATGCAAAAAATTACCGGCGTCAATGTATTTCCGGTAAGCCCAAACCCTCTAGGCCAGCGAGCAGGAAACAGCCAATTCAGTGTAGCCCTTTTAGGGAATACCTCTTATTTGAGACTTAATGAGATAAGCAGTGACCTTGTTAAACTGCTGGATGATTATCCAGGCTTAAGACACATAAGAAATACCTTAGCCCTTGACAGTGAGCAAATTGACATTGAAATTGATCGCCAACTGGCAGCAGACCTGGATGTGAATCTAGCGGACGTCGCTGAGCTCTTGTCTACTATGTTAGGCGGTAGCAACCCTGTCAATTTCACCTATGAAGGACAGGCTTATAAAGTTATTCTGCAAGTACAACAGGCTGAACGCCGAGATATAGCCGTACTTAATAAACTGTATGTACAAAGCGGTCGAGGAAGGATGATTCCTTTATCAACTTTAATCAACATAACCAATAACATCGGTCCAGACAGTTTGCCACACTTAAACCGGATGCGCAGTGCTATTATCAGCGCTGAGCTCGCACCAGAAGCACACATGGATAAAGTAGTGAAAGATGTAAAAAAAATACTGCGCGAAAAACTTCCTGATGATATCCAGTATCGTTTTACCGGTACCGTAAAAGATTATTTAGAATCCGCAGGTAGCAGTCTTTATGCCTTTTTACTTGCACTACTTTTTATATACTTGGTTCTTGCAGCGCAATTTGAAAGTTTTATTGACCCACTAATCGTTCTTTTAAGTGTTCCTCTAAGTTTGGTGGGGGCAGTACTTACACTGTTTTTATTTCATCAAAGCTTATCCTTATACAGTAGTATCGGCATGCTTACACTCATAGGCCTTGTGACCAAACATGGAATTATGATTACCGAATTTGCAAATCAACAAATTAATGCGGGCAAAGAACGTATTGCAGCGGTTCTTGAAAGCGCCCGTATTCGTTTGAGACCAATTCTTATGACCACCTTGGCAATGATTCTTGGGGCATTTCCCTTGGCCATAGCAACCGGTGCGGGTAGTGAAAGTCGACAACAGTTAGGCTTGGTTATTATTGGTGGCATGCTGGTAGGAACGTTATTCTCCTTATATGTTGTTCCATTTGCTTACTTAGCTATTTCCAAACGTCAAGTTAAACCCCTAGCCATGGACAACATAAAAGAATTAAGTATTAAAACTAACTTGCTGTAACCGCAAAGATAAAAAACTAAAACCATTGGGATTTAAAGTCCCTATAAATTTCCGTTGCTTTTAATCCAAAAGATCGCTATGTTATGTCTTTCGTTTTAGCTTGAAGGTTAGTCCTCTATGCACGAAACGCCCGACTTTCTGGATTTCTCTCAACTATCCTCAGAAGAGATTTCCCGCCTGCTTGAAACCTACTCAATCCGTTTAACCCCTAATGAAGCCCTGACCATTCAAAACAATCTGTTAAAACGCCCCCCTACTTATGCCGAATGTGTCCTATGGTCCATACAGGGTTCCGAGCACTGTTCTTACAAAAGTAGTCGCAAACATCTCGCACGTTTTAATACCCAAGCACCACACGTTATTCTGGGGCCAAAAGAAGATGCTGGAATTGTTGCTGTGGCCACTGACAATCAGGGAAATCGTTACGGTATTGTTGTTAGTCATGAATCCCACAACCACCCTTCGCAACTCGTCCCTTATGAAGGTGCAGCCACTGGCGTTGGCGGTAATGTGCGCGACGTCTGTTGCATGGGTGCTGAAGTCATTGCCGTAGCTGACTCCTTACGTTTTGGGGATATTAAACTCGCCAAAACCAAATGGCTTCATGAAGGAGTTGTGAGGGGTATAGGCGGCTATGCCAATCCTTTAGGCATTCCCAATCTTGCAGGCGATACTTATTATGATGAAGCTTACAATGAAAATTGCCTGGTAACTGTGGTAACGCTTGGCATACTTCGCGAAGACCACATTATCCATTCTTATGCTCCTCCCAATGCTACAAATTACAAATTTATTTTAATTGGCAAACCTACAGACAACAGTGGTTTTGGTGGTGCAGCATTTGCCTCTTCAGACTTAGGCGAAAATGAGCAGGAAATGAATAAAGGGGCCGTTCAGGAACCCAATGCTTTTTTACAGCGGCATTTACTTAAAGCCAATTATGCTTTTTTTGAGTTTTTACGTGAACGACATTTAATCGATAAAGTAGGCTTTAAGGATTTAGGGGCTGGCGGAATTGCATGTGCCAGCGTCGAATTGGCAGAGGCAGGAGGATACGGCGCTGAGATTGATTTAGAGTTAGTCCCTACCAGTATGCCCAACCTTCCCCCAGCAGTAATTCTTTGTTCCGAAACTCAAGAGCGCTTCATGTGGATAGTTCCAGAAAACCTCGTTGATGCTGTTTTAAACCATTATAACCAACGCTTTGCCCTGCCTGAGATTTGTGAAGGTGCAGGAGCGACAGTTATCGGCCAATTACGATCGGATGGTCAATATGTAGTCAATTTCCATGGGAAGCAAATTGTTTTAGCCCGTGCCAAGGATATTACCCAAGGGATTATTTATGAACGCCCCTCATACCGTCAAAAACAAATCAACATGGAACCTCCTGCTCCTTTTTTTATTAACGATTTTAATCAAATTTTACTGACACTATTGGCTCATGAAAACATCGCTTCCCGGGCACCTATTTATGAAACTTATGACAAACAGGTACAAGGTCGGAGCCTTATAGAACCCGGTTGGGCTGACGCAGGCCTCCTCACTCCGTTCAATGAAGAAAAATACCCTAAAGAAATACGCAATACAGCGATTGCATTATCCATTGACCACAATCCGCGCTATTGCAAAATTGATGCGTATTGGGGAGCCGTGAATGCTGTTTTGGAGGCAGTTCGCAATGTTGTCGCCACAGGAGCGTGGCCCGTGGCCCTAACCGATTGCCTTTGCTTTGGAAATCCTGAAAATCCTGTTCGCATGGCAGAGTTTATTGATGCCATTGAAGGCATTGTAGATGCTTGCAAAGCAGTAAAAATGTTGCAAGATAGTAATACCACACTGCCCATTATTTCAGGAAATGTATCCCTGTATAATGAGTCCTCTGAAGGCTCGATACCTCCAAGCCCCATTATTAGCTGTTTGGGAGCGATGCCCGATTTCTCCAAAGCCATTACCTACGATTTTAAAAAACCACATTCGGTATTGTTGCTACTTGGGGAGCGAAAAGATGAGTGTGGGGGTAGTGTCTACTACCAGCTTCATAACGAATTAGGTGGCCAATTACCGCGACCTGATTTAACCACTTTTAGTAGAGAAATTACGGCCGTCCATATGGCCATCCAGCAAAACCTGGTACTTTCAGCACATGATATTTCCGAAGGAGGTATTGCTGTAGCGTTAGCAGAAATGAGTTTTAAAAATCATATCGGAGTTAATGTATCTATTCCTGGTTCACTCGCTGACGATAAAAAATTATTTTCTGAAAGTGGCGGTTTCATACTTGAAGTCTCACCAGATAATGTAAACCAAATTAAACAGACTTTTAGTACCCTTTCGGTTCCCTTCACCATGATTGGAGAAACCACAGCCGAGCCAATTTTAAACATCAATAGTGTCATAAATTTAGCGACCCATGTGGCAAAAACTGCTTGGGAAAATGGGCTACTAGGGAGATTAGTATAATGTCGAGTATTGATTACAAGGCTGCAGGGGTCGATATTGAAGCAGGGAATGAAACCGTTCGTCGTATCAAGCAAGTGGTAGAAACCACGTTTTCACCACAGGTTCTTACCCCCATTGGTGGCTTTGGAGCCATGTATGATTTGCAATCCATCATGGCCGATTATAAGCATCCTGTCCTCGTTCAAAGTATTGACGGTGTGGGAACTAAAATGATTGTCGCCAATATGATGCAAAAATTTGACACGATTGGCATTGATTTGGTAAGCGCAACTGTGAATGACATTCTGGTGTTAGGTGCCAAGCCACTTACTCTTTTAGATTACATCGCCAATGACCGTCTAAAACCTGGAACTATTGAACAAATTATTCGAGGGATGGTGGTTGCTTGTCGTGAAAGCAATATTTCCTTAGTTGGCGGGGAAATTGCAGAAATGCCAGGCATTTATTTTCCTGGTGAACTTGATTTAGTCGGTGTCATTACTGGCATTGTTGAGAAAGAAAAAGCAATTTTGGGACAAACTATAGTTCCGGGTGACATTGTTGCCGCTTTTCCCTCGAGCGGCTTACACACCAATGGGTATTCCTTAGCGCGTAAATTACTTTTTGACGTCGAAGGTTATCATGTGAACTCAAGATTCCAGGATCTTTCGCACTCTATTGGGGAAGAGTTATTACTCCCTCATATCAATTACAGCAAACCTATTTTAAATCTTCTTGAAAAAAATATTCCTATCAAAGGCATGGCCCATATTACCGGCGGTGGTTTATTAGACAACATCCCGCGAATCCTACCTCAAGGTTGCTCGGCAGAAATTAAAAAAGGGAAATTACCAGAATATCCAATTTTTAATTTGCTGCGTAAACTTGGCAATTTAGAGGATGAACAGATGTATCGCACCTTTAATATGGGGGCAGGCCTGGTATTATTTTTCGCCCCTGAGGAGCTTTCTTCCATTCAAGAAGCACTGCTACCCTTCCCTGATTTTCCTCTTTATGAAATAGGGCGCGTTACGGCCAGTGAAAATAAAAAGGTAATTTTGCTATGATACGTATTGGCTTAATCCAGTTTCCAGGATCAAATTGCGAACGTGAAACCGCCTTAGCTGTAAAACGAGCAGGGATGGAGCCAGTAGAATTTTTATGGAATGAAGCACTTCAAAAACTACAACATTTCGATGGCTTCATTTTAGTGGGCGGGTTTTCCTATGAAGATCGTTCGCGTGCCGGTATTATTGCTGCGCTTGATCCAGTGATGCAAACAATCAAAGAACAAGGAACACAAGGAAAGCCCATATTAGGAATCTGTAACGGCGCCCAAATTCTTGTTGAAGCAGGCTTAGTTCCTAATCTGACTAACCACCCCTCAGGATTGACCCTCACGGAAAATAAACGTTTATTCGACGAAAAAATTCTGGGTACGGGTTTTTATAACGCCTGGATTAACATGCGTTTGTCTGATACTCATCAAACCAATGCCTTTACTCGTTATCTTTCCCCTCAGCAAATCATCCAATTACCGATTGCCCACGGCGAAGGCCGGTTTGTTATGCCAGACTCAACCCTGAAAGAGCTAATAAAAAAAGGCTTAAACCTGTTTCAATACTGTGATGATAAGGGTCAAATTATTGATAACTTTCCGATTAATCCGAATGGTTCCATCGCAAATATTGCAGCGGTATCTAATGAAGCGGGTAACATCTTGGCGATGATGCCCCATCCGGAGCGGACAACCAATGGTGATCCTTTATTTCGTTCTATGCATGACTACATCAAAGAAGGGAAAAGGGGGCAGTTCTACGTCACTGCAACTATCTCCAGCCGAATGATCCCTCAATCATTTTCTATCCCTTCAAATCGTTATGAATGTTTAACCCAATTAATTATTACCGACAATCACGCGCTTACCGTAGAAAAAACATTAAGAAAAATGGGATTGCCTGTTGCAGTAAAACGCTTTAAACACTGGGAAATTGAATGTGACTCCGAGGTAACCTTTAATAAAATCAAAGGTTCTGGTGTTTTATATTGTGAAAGAAAGGAAAAGGAAGTATTGCGATCTGAAATAGGAAGGGAGCAGGCATGTTCTTATCTTGTCAGCGCAAAAGAGGATTTAATCGGTCAACATACTTTAGAAACACTCAACACACATTACGCCATTCCATTTAAGAACATTAAGCACGGCATTATTTGGCAGTTTGAAAGTGATGACGGTAATACTACCGAACTCATGGAGACTATCTTTTCAACCAATATTATGGGTAACCAATATGCACACGAATGCTTCCAATATAGTAACTCGGCAACAACTTCAAAGAGCGATCCCCTTTTGTTTAAAGCAAACCAATTTGCCCATTAATCACCGGGCAGAAGGAAAAGTAAGGGATTATTATGATTTAGGCGAGCATATTATGCTCGTAACAACCGATAGATTAACGGCTTTTGACCGCCCTCTCGCCCTTATTCCTTACAAAGGGCAAGTACTAAATTTAACAAGCGCCTGGTGGTTTGAACAAACAGCAAAAATAGTTCCTAACCACTTGGTAACTATTCCTGATCCAAATGTCATTATTGCCAAAAAATGCACTGTTTTTCCCATCGAGTTTGTCGTTAGAGGTTATATTACTGGTAGCACCAGCACTTCCCTTTGGACGCAATATAACCAAGGTAGTCGTGAATACTGCGGCTTGACTTTTCCAGAAGGGCTTAAAAAAAATCAAAAACTCCCTTACCCGGTACTCACACCTACCACGAAAGAAAAAATTCATGATCGCCCTATTTCCCCACAAAATATCATTGCTGAAGGTTGGATGACAGAAGAAGACTGGCTGCAAGCCAGTGCCCTGGCATTACGCTTGTATCAGGCAGGAGTCGAAATCGCTGAAAAACATGGATTAATTTTGGTGGATACCAAATATGAATTTGGGCGGGATAGTTCAGGTAATATTGTTGTCGTTGATGAAATCCATACACCGGACTCCAGTCGCTACTGGTTAGCAGACAGTTATCAAGCACGAATGGCCGAAGGGTTAGAGCCTGAGAATATTGATAAAGAATTTTTGCGTTTATGGTTTTCTAAAAATTGTGATCCTTATCAGGATGAAGTACTGCCTAAGGCACCCGAGTCTTTAATTACCGAACTTGCTTCACGCTATATCCAGCTCTATGAAATGATTACAGGAACAGCTTTTCATTTTTTAGAACACAAAGAACCGGCTGAAGAACGAATTTTACGAAATATAGCAACATACTTAAGGTAGAACATTATGTGCGGCATCGTCGGTATTTATAGTCACCAACCCGTCGCATCAGAACTTCACGATAGTTTAATTCATCTGCAACATCGTGGGCAGGATGCAGCAGGTATATTGACCTGTAATCAACGCTTCTATTCCAAAAGCGGTTTGGGGCTCGTGCAAGAGATTTTTACTCCTGAGAATATTGCAGCACTTAAGGGTAATATAGGGATTGCCCACACACGCTATCCAACTGCGGGAGGCTATACGGAGTCTGAGGTTCAGCCGCTGTGGATTGGCAGTCCGCGAGGTATTGCTTTGGCACATAACGGCAATTTATTCAATTATCTTGAATTAGCGGATGATATACGCCTTAAGCAGCATCGCCATTTAAACTCAACCCTTGATTCCGAAGTTTTATTATTAAAACTGGCTGATGAACTCTCTTCCTTTTCATATGAAGAGTCCGATAGTAAATTTTTTGACATACTGTGCCAGGCTGTCGGACATGTTTTCAACTGCGTCCAGGGTGCTTATTCTGTTGTTAGCGTGGTTATTGGCAAAGGACTGTTGGCCTTCCGAGATCCCTTTGGCATTCGCCCCTTAGTATGGGGAACCCGTGAAAATACAGATGGCACTGTGGATACTATATTCGCCTCAGAAACGACACCCTTTTATGCGCTGGGCTTTACTCCCCAAGGTGACATACAGCCTGGTGAAATAGCCTATGTAAGCCAATCTGGTCAGCTTTTTCGTCGAATTGTTAAAGCCGAGCAATTCAGGCCCTGTGTCTTTGAATATGTTTATTTCGCCCGCCCAGATGCAACCTTGGATAATATCAGTGTTTATCGTGCAAGACTCAGGATGGGCCAGAACCTTGCTCGAGCCTGGAAGAAAAAATATCCCGACTTAACGCCAGACGTTGTTATTCCAGTCCCCTTTACCGCAAATACTGCAGCCCTTTCTTTCGCTCATGAATTAGGCGTTCGATATTCTGAAGGGTTGTATAAAAATCCCTTTATTGGCCGCACTTTCATCATGCCCAATCAGAAAGAACGCAAGCGCAGCATTCGTTATAAACTTACTCCTCAGCGCACAGAAATTAAAAATAAAACTGTATTAATTGTCGATGACAGCATTGTACGAGGCACCACGTCTCGGGAAATTATAAAAATGGTCAGAGAATTTGGTGCTAAAAGCATTTATTTTGTTTCAACCTGCCCTGCTATAAAACATCCTTGCTTCAACGGCATTGATATTCCGTCACGAAAAGAACTCGTTGCAGCCAATCAGGGTGAGGACCACATCGCACATTACTTAGGTGCTGATGTTTTGTTGTATCAAACCGAAGAGGATTTGGTTGAGGCAGTTACACGTCGTGGCCGACCGGCAATAAAAAAGCCGTGTATGTCTTGTATGGATGGTGATTATTTCTGTCATGCTATGACACCATCCAAAATAACGAGATGGGAGGAAGAACGGCAGTTTAATCGATCAATCACTGATAACATTTGTGAGACTTCATCATGAGAATTCTTGTCATCGGTTCGGGAGCCCGGGAGCATGCAATATTACGAGCGTTAGCGCGCTCCTCACAAAAGGTAGAACTGTATTGTTACGGAAATTTTATTAACCCTGGCATAAAGCAGTTAACGCTTGATTATGTGCAAGCGGACATTACCCAATGTCCGGCAATTGTTACCCAAGCCAAAAAGTGGCAAATTGCATTAACGATTATTGGACCTGAAGCGCCGCTTGAAAAAGGTTTGGCGGATGCCCTCTGGGCAGAAAATATTCCAACTATCGGCCCTAGAAAAAACCTGGCAAAAATTGAAACAAGCAAACATTTTGCACGGCAATTGATGCATAAATATCATATTCCCGGCTCTCCAAAATGGCAGCAATTTGACAAAGCAGATAACGTCCTACCCTTTCTTAAGGAATTGGGGGAAAATAATTACGTGATAAAAGCGGATGGTTTGATGGGTGGAAAAGGTGTTAAAGTCGCAGGCGAACATCTGCACTCGTTTGATGATGCTTTGGCTTACTGTCAGGAGATTTTTGCAAAAGGCCAATCTCTCATTATTGAAGAAAAATTAATTGGCCAAGAATTTTCTTTCATGTGCTTTGCTGATGGCGAACGCCTCATTCCCATGCCACTAGTTCAGGATCATAAAAGAGCCCACAATGGGGATCAAGGACCAAACACGGGGGGAATGGGAAGTTACAGCGACAGCAACCACAGCCTTCCCTTTTTAACCCGCAACGATGTCGATTCTGCTTTTGCTATCAATGAGGCTGTTTTTCATGCATTAATTACAGAATGTCGTGAAAAATATATTGGTATTTTGTATGGAAGCTTTATGGCCACTAAAAATGGGGTTTATGTCATAGAGTTTAATGCACGTTTTGGCGATCCTGAAGCCTTAAACGTCTTAGCCATTTTAAAATCCGACTTTGTCGAGCTTTGTAGGGCCATGGTCAATGGCAATTTAGGTGAGAATCAGGTGGTATTTTATCCTCAAGCGACGGTTTGCAAGTATGTGGTTCCCGAAGGGTATCCTGACGCACCCGCGAAAAATTTCGCCATCAATTTCAATAAGATCACTGCATCTGACCATTTATATTTAGCTGCTGTAAATCAGGTAGAAGAGCAAATTATTGCCACGGGAGCAAGAACTGCAGCTTACGTTGGTGTAGCAAATACAATTTTTGCAGCAGAAAAACTTGCTGAAGATGCCATATCGCTTATTGAGGGTCCTTTATTTCATCGTGAAGATATAGGTACAGCATCTTTAATTCAACACCGGATTGATGCCATGGAGAGGATACGTCAATGCTACGTCTAGGAATATTAGGCTCAACACGAGGCACTAATCTCACTACGCTCATTGATGCCATTCATAACGAAGAATTGGATGCATCGATTGAAGTGGTCATCAGCAATAAAATTGATGCTCCCATTTTAGAGCGCGCAACCAATTTGGGCATTAAATCGTTGTTTGCCAATCCCGCTGACTTAAGTCGACAATCTTTTGATTTTTATTTATCCAATTTACTGAAGCAACATCATGTTGAACTGGTTGTTTTAATGGGCTACATGCGCATTTTATCACCGCACTTTGTTTTAAACTGGAATAATAAAATAATTAATATCCATCCGTCGCTTTTACCGGAATTCTCAGGCTTAATGGATTTAAAAGTACATCAGGCAGTACTTGATGCAGCAGCAACCGTCACAGGTTGTTCCGTGCATTTTGTCACTGAAGAAGTAGACGCAGGGCCATTAATTTTACAAAAAAAATGTCCTGTACTGCACGGCGATACCGCTGAAACCTTGAAGTCTCGTGTTCAACAGCTTGAAGGACAAGCTCTTGTTGAAGCCATCAAAAAATTATCTGAACTGGAAGTTATTTTATAGGGGTTATAATGATGTCAAAAGCACTTGTTTCTGTATTAATGGGTTCAAAATCGGATTGGGCAATTATGGAAGCAGCCAGCCTTGTTCTTGATGAGTTGGAGATTCCCCATCAGGTACGAGCATTATCTGCACACCGCACACCCGATGCTCTATTTTCCTATTTAACCTCTGCCCAAGAGGCAGGTGTTGAAGTCTTTATCGCAGCTGCGGGAGGCGCCGCACACCTACCTGGTATAGTTGCTGCAAAAACGCTGTTACCCGTATTAGGAGTCCCCATGCCTTCTTCTACCTTTACAGATGGCTTGGATGCACTGCTCTCCATTGTCCAAATGCCAGCAGGCATCCCCGTGGGAACATTGGCAGTAGGTAAAGCAGGTGCTATAAACGCAGCAATTCTTGCCGCAACGATTCTTGGCAATAAATATCCGGACTATCGTATGGCCGTGCGAAAATACCGTAATAAACAAGCGGAGAAGGTATTGGAAAATGCGGCAATTAAGGGTTGATAGCTTCTTGTCCTTAACTTAAAAAATGAAAATCATATCAAACCATTGCCATTGTGGGCATGGATCAAAAGTGAGCATTTTCTTATGCGAGACATACTAGTTAAACTATGTTTTGAGTATGATGAAATAATTAAGTGCCATTAATGCCAAACAAAACTTCGCAAGGCCAATTATTGGAATAGAAGCAGTATAATATACATTCATTCACGTGGAAAAACAGACTTCTTCAACGTTGATAATTGGATGGCTTCCCGCCTGCGCGGGAATGACGTTTCATGATTACCAAAAATATATCCTATTCGACAATGGATTTGCTGGCGAACTAATCAAACACTGCTAAACCTTTACCCAATTCGCATCGAATTTGATAATTACTCACTTTCTTATAGTTCTCGGCCTTCATGATGGTGATGTCGAGTAAGGCCTGTCCATCATCTTGCAAATTATATTTACTGAAGGTAAAACTAGGTTTATTGGGTAATGAAGGCTCGTTTAAAGAAAAATGAGTGTCTGAGGCAGTAATGCGTTTTTCACCAATAAGCATCACAGCATTGGGTTTAATGGCTGTAACAATATCTGGTAAATTAACTTCCGAACTACAATTTTTGAGTGTCCAAACAAAGGTTAATTGTTTACCACTTCCCACAGCAGTAGCCACCTCTGAAAAGGAGCTTAACTCTCCAGCATAACTTCCAACACTTAGCATAGCGCATACAGCAATAAAAAATTTCTTCATTGTTATCCTCTTCCTAAAACAATCCTTCTTGAATTACTCTGCAGTATTGCAGCGTTCATATTGTAATGTTACCTGGGCAAAAATCTCTAAATTATCAGTCTCTTTATTTATCTGCTACACTTATTTATTCGACCATTAGATAAGGGACTATCTATGCGTAATGTTCTATACTTCATCCTCTTTTTATTGCCTTCTCTTTGTCTTGCAGAGCAAGTGCGCGAAATTGCCATCACTATTGATGACTTGCCATTGGTGGGTGCGCGTATGGACACACCAGGGAATCAACAACGCGCCACAGAGCGCTTTGCAAGGATTATGAAAGCACTCACCGATTATAATGTACCTGCAACTGGTTTTGTGATCGCAGGTTCTATCGCAAAAGGACAAATGGCTTTTTTGGAACAATTTCGTCAAGCTGGATTTATGTTGGGTAATCACACTTACTCGCATTACAATTTAAATCAAATGAGTGCTGAGAAATACATTACCGATGTTGATCGAGCTGATAAAAAGTTGACCTCTGTATTAACTGAGCCTAAATATTTTCGTTATCCCTATTTGGCTGAGGGAAGCAATCAAAAAAAACAAAAAGTGCTGGATTACCTGGCAGCTCATAACTACATCATTGCACCTGTCACCGTAGATAGTCTGGACTTTCGTTTCAATGAAAAAATCTACAAGGTTCCCTATCGTCAGCGCGAAAATTATATTAAGAAGCTTAAATCGCAATATCTTGCTTTCATTTGGAAACAAACCTTACGTGCGGAAAAACGAGCAAAAGGAAAGCCGGTTAGACAAATTTTATTAATTCATGCAAATATTCTAAACAGTTATGTGTTGGCTGATATTTTGCAAATGTACAAGGACAATGGCTACAAATTTATAAGCTTAGCAGAGGCTCTTGAAAATCCTGCTCCTGCCATTGCGTTTCCTGATGCTCCCCAGAAGGGACAACAGACAGAGGAAGATGTTTTTTCCACATGGGAAGATGACGACTGGTCTGCCTGATGCAGATCAGGCTTACCGAAGATTAGGATGAATTTAAGGTATTGTAAGGGTATTTTCTTCTTTTAAAACTGAAGCCAAGTCACTTCTAACCTGATTGTTTTTATCAAGCCATCCAAGTTGCTTCATAACGAGTTGGCTGCGTTTCCCAGAACCTTCTTTTGATAAACCTTGGGCATGCTTGACCAATTCATGCAAGTCGGCTTCAGATTTAACATGGCTCTTAGCAAACAATGAATATAAGCCACACCAGGCTCCTTTGTCAGCAGACAGTTGCTTGTTGTATTGTGAAAAAAAGGTGTTTTTTAATTGACCAACTTTTTCTTGTACTTCAATTTTGCGTCGCTCTTCGACAAAAGCGCCCTTTTCCGGTCCTAGCTTACTATGTAGGAACTGACTTATATTTGAATTCCCGCATCGGTTAGATGCATCAAGAATAGTATCAATCAATCCTTCCGTTAATTGTTCCATTGGGCGTGCTTCATAGTATCGTTGTACTAACTCTAAGTTATTGGTTGAAATTGCACTGGTCAGTAGTTTAGTAAAATTTTTGTTGCCCACATTAGCAAGGTTTATTTTATTCGAAAGATGATGCAAGTAGTTCACTGCTTGAGTTCTTGCATGCTCTAATGCCTCTTTTAACAGAGCTGAATGATCAATAGCCTTTAAGATATCTTCTTGCAATTCTCCAACAAAAGTGAAGGAATTGGCAGGTATCCTGGACTTTAAACTATAAAGAATCTCTAAAATAGAACAAGCTACTGTGTTGGCCAGACAATATAAAGAATAGTTTTCTCTATTACTGTAGGAACGGGGACCTTTCCTTAATTCGCTTAGACTTGGAACTAGTGGGATAAAAGGAAATGCGTTGGTGTCTGCAACCACATCCCAGAACATATACCTAACAGTAGGTACAGGTGATGATAATTCAAAGCAGATATGTTCGCTGTCATCCGTACTCTGGATTGCAGTGATTGGTAAAGAAAATGTATAAGCAGTGGCATATTCTTTTATAATTTTTTGGAACATCTCTTGGACATAAGCTTCTTCTTTGAATCTCGCCCTTAGTGCCATAAAATCAGGAGCCTTTCCACAGACCTTCTCATCTCCTTTAGGATTATAAATTACCAGGGATTCATCCTGGCAGAGAGTTTGAAAATCCTTCGTTAAAAGCGCCTTTATAGTATAAGAAGGTTGTTCAGGCGAGTTAATTTCCAAATCCACTAATTCAAATTGCTGGGTTTTCAAACCCACCAAAGTCATTTCATCCAAAATATTCTTTTCAAGTTCAATTTTAAAATTCCAGTCTGCCTCACTGAAATATTTATGAGGGATGAAAAAACAAAAATTTTTGCCTTTAATTTTATAGACGTGTTTTTCAGACCCCCCACCAATGCGCTCCCAATCTGAAAATTGATAAGTTTCACCTTTAATTGTCAAAGTAGCTTTTTTATCGTAATAAAAACGTCTCAACCATTCTCGCATAGTAAGCTTGAAGTTTATGAAAAATAAAATTTTACCATACAAGACACATTATGCTCAAATTATTTACAATAATATCAGAAGTTAAGGCTCTTTTGCTGAGCCTATTTCCGATTTTATTAACAAGTTTTGTGAATCTACAAATAGCAGCCAATGCCATCAAATCCAATGATGTCACAGTGCTTCAATAGGGTGTGATCAAGTATATAGCTAGCTGCTCCGTAACTAACCTTGATAGTTCCTGATTTAGATTGGCTTATTACAGGCTGTGCATAGGTAGATTTAGGCGAACATGTTGCGTTAATTCGATGCCATTCTACTTTGCCAATTTTTAAAGTCGCTTCTTTAGACTGATAAGTATTTTTACCACAAAGCGTTAATTTGAGATCTTTAATTTTTGGCACTGTAAGAATCACATCATAATTAGCCTGTGTAGCCTTAATGGCATTGTCTGCATCCAAAATTCCGTGTCCACAAGGTTTTCTTCCTTTACAGGAATTATTTTCATCATTGCTTTGCCCAAAATCGTGTGTAGTGGCATAAAGTATTTGTTCCACCTTTTCAGGTTTGATAGCTCCATCACTCACGGCAAAAACAAGTCCTGCAACACCTGCTACATGAGGAGAGGCCATGCTGGTTCCTTGATAAAAATCAAAGCCTGAATGCTGATAGCCTCCACCTGGATTAACGGTGGATAAGATACCTCCTTTCCTACCATAACGTAAGTCACCTCCAGGTGCCGCAAGTGTAACGCTGGGGCCATAATTCGAGTAATAAGAGCGAAGCCCTGCAGGACCCGTTGCAGCAACTTTAATGGTACTGTTGCACACTGCAGGTGCATTGTAATGTTCCCATTGATTATCATTGCCTGCGGCGACCACTATAACAGCCCCTTTTTTACGCGCATAAAAAATTGCTTCCTGCAAGGCTTCATCGCAATGATCAATTTCTTTACCTGGGTGTGCATCGACACCAAAACTCATGTTAAGTACTTTTGCCGGATAAGAGTTTGTTGGTATACCGGGGACTTCGCCACCAACAGCCCAATAAATAGCATTAATCACCTGACTTTCATAAAACATTCCAGAGGCATCAGGAATTTTTAGTGGTAATATTTTTAAATCTTCTCCCATGCCCATCATGATTTCGCCATATCCTGCAATGGTACCAGCGACATGAGTCCCGTGGTAAGATTCTGTTTCATCGCTTAAATTTCGATTATTCCCTGCAAAGTTCCAACCCCACACCTTCCCATCTTTGTCTTTAACAAGATTATTTACCAGACTTGGATTGATAGCTATACCCGTATCAAGTACCGCAACAACAATTGGCTTTGAAGCGTGTCCTGTAGTATAAGCCCAAGCTCCATCACGACGTCCTGATGCCGATTCAAGCATCACGCCTGCGGGCGGAGAAAACTCATCCCACTGAGAATCGTGAGATAACAAATTGTTAGCCAAAGAAGAAGGGGAAGATTGATGCTTCAAAAAGGGTAAAGGTTTAAAGTGCCCCACCCTATCTTCTACCGCATAAGCAATGTTTGGATTTTGTCTTAACTTGACCAGCACTTTTTGTAGCAAATTGTCCTTTTTGTTGTTTAAATGCTTGGTTTTATACACGAGAGAATAAGCTTCTCCTGCCATTGGTGTTAAAGCGTGAACAGGCAGATGAACCGTATTAGCCAGCTCTGTTTTTAAAGCAGCGAATGCCGTGGGTTTTTCTTTATATTTGATAATAAGGTGTATATTGTCACTGGCTATTGCTGTGGCTGCACACATAAGCAGTGTGAGACCCGCACATCCTTGTTGATAAACCATGCATCTCTCCTTTGCAATGAATTTTCAAGAATAGTATGCAGAAGAAAAGGGCCAGCGAAAAGTAAAATGTTCATATCCAATGAATGGATAGAGGGAGTGAAAATCAACTATGTCTAAAAAATATTTTTAAGCAAGTTGATCAAGCCCCTTCAAGCGACCATGGCGCTTTCAGGATGATGCCGGAATTTTGGGCCTTTTTAGCTTTCTGTATATAGCAATGTCTTATCTAAGCAATAGGGTAGGTTGGTTCGTTTCGACCCAACGCAACCAAGCATAGACTTCATGTCGGGTCAAAACGACCCGCCCTATTTTTTTAATAACGATAATGATCCGATTTATAAGGACCTTCAATAGAAACGCCAAGGTACTCTGCTTGCTCCTGAGTAAGTTTAGTCAACTTGGCTCCTATCCTTGCTAAATGTAATCTTGCTACTTTTTCATCCAGGTGTTTGGGTAGAACATAGACTTGATTCTCATAATTCTCGCTATGCTGAAACAGTTCAAGTTGCGCCAATACCTGATTAGTAAACGAGGTTGACATCACGAAACTGGGGTGACCTGTTGCACAACCTAGATTGACAAGACGCCCTTCTGCAAGAACAATTAAACGCTTACCACTAGGGAATATAATGTGGTCAACTTGAGGTTTAATATTTTCCCAAGTATATTGCCGCAAACTTTGAATATCGATTTCAGAATCGAAATGGCCAATATTGCATAAAATGGCTTGATGCTTCATGCGCAACATATGATCATGCGTAACCACATGATAATTTCCAGTGGCGGTAACGACTATATCAACTTGCTCAGCCACGTCATCAAGAGTAACGACTCGGTAGCCTTCCATCGCAGCTTGCAAGGCACAAATAGGGTCAATTTCGCTAATCCACACGGTTGCTCCTTGACCGCGCAATGCTTGTGCACAACCCTTACCCACATCACCATAACCTAAAATTAATGCAACCTTGCCCGCTACCATCACATCCGTAGCTCGTTTCAATCCATCGAGTAAAGATTCGCGACAACCGTAGAGGTTATCAAATTTGGATTTAGTCACCGAGTCGTTAACATTAATGGCTGGAACCTTTAACTGACCTTTCTTAGCCATCTCATAAAGTCTGGCCACGCCCGTGGTCGTTTCTTCAGAAACCCCTTTAATATCGGCAAACATTTCAGGGTATTTTTGATGAATGATCAGTGTTAAATCACCGCCATCATCCAAAAGCAAATTGGGAGTCCAGCCATTAGGTCCACGTAAAGTTTGTTCCACACACCACCAATACTCCTCTTCGGTTTCTCCCTTCCAGGCAAATACCGGTACGCCGGCTGCAGCCATCGCTGCTGCTGCATGATCTTGCGTTGAGAAAATATTACAGGAAGACCATCTGACTTCAGCTCCTAGCGCCTGCAAGGTCTCTATTAAAACCGCCGTCTGAATTGTCATGTGTAAACAACCGGCAATGCGCGCGCCCTTTAATGGTTTTTGACTGGCAAATTCTTCACGCAAAGCCATCAATCCAGGCATTTCAGTTTCGGCAATCGCAATTTCTTTGCGGCCCCAGGCAGCTAAAGATAAATCAGCAATTTTATAGTCTTTGTTTTCACTTGTTTGCTTAATCGCCATATTCGCATGTTCCATAAGTTATCCTTTTAATAGTTAAGCTATAAAGCCTTACTCAAAACAGCGACCTTATCTAAACGCTCCCAGGGAAATTCTTCCCGGCCATAATGACCATAACTAGCCGTTTGACGGTAAATAGGACGCAACAGATCATGATTATCAATAATTCCCTGGGGTGTTAAATCAAAATGAGTATTAATCAAATCGATAATTTCAGCATTAGGTAGGCGGCCAGTATCAAACGTATTAATACTAATTGAGGTAGGTTCAGCGACTCCAATAGCATAAGAAACCTGAACTTCACATTTATCAGCGATGCCTGCAGCTACAATATTTTTAGCCACATGACGAGCCGCATAAGCTGCTGAGCGATCTACTTTCGAAGGATCTTTACCAGAAAAACATCCCCCACCGTGACGAGCCATACCGCCATAGGTATCCACAATAATTTTTCGACCGGTTAAACCGCAGTCACCAAGAGGCCCACCAATAACAAAACGACCTGTCGGATTAATGTAATAACGCGTATGAGGGAAAAGCCATTCAGCAGGTAAAACTGGTTTAATAATTTCCTCACGCACTGCTTCTACCAGTTCTTTATGACTAATTTCTGGTGAATGTTGTGTTGAAAAAACAATGGTATCAATACCAACGGGTTTTCCATCTTCATACTTTAAGGTTAACTGACATTTTGCATCAGGACGAAGCCAGGGGAGACTGTTGTCTTTTCTTAAGGAAGCTTGTTTTGCCATAAGCCTGTGTGAATAAGCAATAGGAGCGGGCATATAGACATCGGTTTCTTTGCTGGCATAGCCAAACATTAAACCTTGATCCCCTGCACCCAGGATTCGGGTTTCGCTATTATCCACACCCCGAGCAATATCAGGGGATTGTTTACCAATCGCACTTAAAACAGCACAAGAGGCCCAGTCAAATCCCATTTCGGAGCTATTATAGCCAATGTCTTTAATGACTTCGCGGACAATGCCCTCAACGTCCACCCAAGCACTGGTAGTGATTTCACCACCTACCAGAACCATACCCGTTTTTACAAAGGTTTCACAAGCAACACGTGCTCTTTTATCTTTGGCTAAAATGGCATCTAGAACGGCGTCAGAGATCTGATCCGCGATTTTATCAGGATGGCCTTCTGAAACGGATTCGGAGGTAAAAACATGAAAATCACTCACACTATATCCTCTTTTGTTGGTTTGACTTCATCATTGAAATAAATTGATCAAAAATGACCAATATATCATGAGGGCCAGGGCTTGCTTCTGGATGTCCTTGAAATCCTAAAGCCGGCTTCTCTTTATGCTGAATACCCTGCAGACTTTGATCAAACAATGAACGATGCGTTACCTGTAAACAGTCAGGTAATGACGACTCATCAATAGTAAACCCATGATTTTGACTGGTGATAAAAACACGCTGGGATCCATTGGTTTCAATAACAGGATGATTCGCCCCATGATGTCCAAATTTCATTTTAACTGATTTGGCGCCACAGGCGAGCGCTAAAATTTGAAATCCAAGACAAATGCCCAAAATGGGAATGTCATCTTGCAGAAATTGACGGGTTGCAGCAATAGCATAATCACAAGCTAAAGGATCTCCCGGGCCATTTGATAAAAAAATTCCATCTGGATTCAACGCCATGACTTCTGCCACTGTTGTTTTGGCAGGTACGATAGTTACATGACAACCTTTATCGTGCAGAATGCGAAGAATGTTATGTTTTACACCGAAGTCATAAGCAACGACATGAAATTGGTTAGGTCTAGAGCCATCCCCCCAATTTCCTCGCCCTTCATGCCAACGCTCAATCGTTTGTCTTGAAACTTCACAGGCTAAATCCATGCCTTCCAAGCCAGAAAATGATTTTGCTTTTTCAATGGCTAAATGAGGTTGATGGATATGGGTACTAATGCAAGCACCAACCGCTCCATGCTCCCGTAATCGTAGTGTTAATTGGCGTGTGTCGATGCCAGCAATTGCCACAACGCCTTGCTTTTTCAACCAATCCGGCAAAGAATGTTCGGCGCGATAGTTACTGGAATAAGAGGAGCATTCGCGAACAACCAAACCTGCCGCCCACACACGAGAAGACTCCATGTCTTGAGAGTTACAGCCAGTATTTCCTACATGTGCTGTTGTCAAGGTAATAATTTGCTTGGCATAGGAAGGATCAGTAAGCATTTCCTGGTAACCGGTCATGGCTGTGTTAAAAACCAATTCACCTACGCAATCACCATTAGCACCAATGGAGAAGCCTTCGAAGATAGTTCCGTCAGAGAGCGCTAAAATTGCTGATTTATTGAACATAAAGGACTCTTTCGTAGTGCGACGCTGTTCTTCACTCACATTGACGCACTAAACTGCACAAAAATACTAAATTGTACAGCAGGTTTATTAAAATTTCATGTCTTCAAAAAATTTTTTTACCCCGTCGAACCAGGAGCTCGAACGTGGTGAGTGTGTTTTTTTACTGCTATCTAAAGAATCCTGAAGTTTTGAAAGTAATTCTTTCTGTTCTTTTGATAAATTAACAGGCGTTTCTACAACCACTCTGCAAAGCAAATCACCCGTTGCATGCCCACGTACGGATTTCATGCCTTTACCACGCAAACGGAAGGTTTTACCCGTTTGTGTTTCACCAGGTACTTTTAAAGTAACACGTCCTTCCAAAGTAGGGACTTCAATGGAACCTCCTAAAGCTGCGGTCATAAAACTAATGGGTACTTCACAATAAAGATCACTGTCATGGCGTTCAAAAATGGCATGTGCCTTAATATTAACCTGAACATACAAATCACCGGCTGGCCCACCATTTATACCCGCTTCACCTTCTCCCCCAAGGCGAACACGATCACCGTTATCAACACCGGCAGGAATTTTCACGGTTAATTTTTTGCTTTCCCTTACACGGCCTTGTCCATGACAACTGTTGCAAGGATCAGTAATTACCTTGCCTTCGCCATGACAGCTTGGGCAGGTTTGTTGAATGGAAAAAAAGCCTTGCTGAATGCGAACTTGCCCTATCCCATTACAGGTTTCACAATTTTTAGGAGTAGATCCTTTTTTTGCGCCTGAGCCATGACAGCTTTGACAAGCGACATGTCTGGGAACCGTAATTTCAATTTGTTTGCCCAGGGCTGCTTCTTCCAAAGTCATCTGCACATTAACTTGTAAGTCCGCACCCCGTTGAGCTCTGGATTGGCCACGCCCTCGGCCTCCGGAAAAAATATTTTCAAAAATATCTTCAAAAACATCGCCAAAGCCACCAAAACCACCATGCCCACCCATTGAAGGATCAACGCCAGCATGTCCAAAACGATCATAAGCGGCACGTTTTTGCGAGTCGGAGAGGACGGCATAAGCACTTTGAATGTCTTTAAACTTCTCTTCTGCTTCCTTGTCATTAGAGTTACGATCGGGGTGATACTTCATTGCCAGTTTACGATAGGCTTTTTTTATCTCAGCGTCACTTGCACTGCGGCTTACCCCGAGAAGCTCATATAAATCCTGCTTTTCCATAATAACTCTAACACCAATTTTAAAGGTTAAACGTCTATTTTACCATTATAGAAGTATAAAAAAGAAACGAAGTGTAAAATTCTCATTTCCTGCTAATACGCCTTGGACGTAGTAAGGCTGATATCGATTGTCGCGATGCCAGCCTTACTTGCTATCCTTTTTTATTTTTTATCGTCCTGTACTTCTTCAAATTCAGCATCAACCACCCCTTCATCAGCTTGTTTAGGCTGCTCGGAAGATTGGGTTTCATGAGGTTGTTGCTGGGATTGAGTTTCAGCAGTTTTCTTAGCATAAACGCGCTCTGCCATTTTACCAGAAACGTTGGTCAGAACTTTTAACTTCTCTTCGATTTGAGCCTTGTCATTTCCTTTCATTGCTTCTTTTAATTCAGCAATAGCAGATTCAATACTACTTTTCTCATCCGCAGATAACTCACCTTCCAAATCCTTCATGGATTTTTCACTACTGTGAATAAGGGCATCCGCCTGATTGCGAATCTCTGCCATTTCTTTGAATTTCTTATCTTCATCTGCATGGGATTTGGCATCTTTAACCATTGCTTCAACTTCTTCCTCGCTTAATCCACTAGAAGCTTTAATGACAATGGATTGTGCCTTGCCCGTTGCCTTGTCTTTTGCAGAAACATTCAAAATACCATTCGCATCAATATCAAAAATAACCTCAATTTGCGGGACGCCACGTGGTGCAGGTGGAATGTCCGTTAAATCAAAACGACCTAAGGATTTATTCGCAGAAGCCTGCTCACGTTCACCTTGCAGTACATGCACGGTTACCGCTGTTTGGTTATCATCGGCTGTAGAAAAGACCTGGTTTGCTTTCGTTGGAATGGTAGTATTTTTTTCAATAAGCTTTGTCATTACACCACCCAAGGTTTCAATACCTAAAGACAATGGAGTTACGTCCAGTAACAAAATGTCTTTGACATCACCGGATAATACCGCTGCCTGGATAGCCGCACCTACTGCCACCGCTTCATCAGGGTTTACGTCCTTGCGTGGTTCTTTACCAAAGAATTCCTGTACTGTCTTTTGCACCATTGGCATACGGGTTTGACCACCGACAAGAATTACTTCATTAATCTGGGAAACATTCAAACCAGCATCTTTCAATGCAATTTTGCAAGGCTCGATAGAGCGCTCAATCAAGTTTTCTACCAATGACTCTAATTTGGCACGAGTTAGCTTGATATTTAAGTGCTTAGGCCCTGAAGCATCTGCAGTAATATAAGGTAAATTCACATCAGTTTGCTGTGCAGAAGACAACTCGATTTTTGCCTTTTCAGCAGCGTCTTTCAGACGTTGCAACGCCAAAGGATCTGAATGTAAATCAATACCAGCATCTTTTTTGAATTCAGCAGCTAGGTACTCAATTAGTGCCAGGTCAAAGTCCTCACCACCTAAGAAAGTATCACCATTGGTTGCCAATACTTCAAATTGATGTTCACCATCCACTTCTGCAATTTCAATAATTGAAATATCAAAGGTACCACCACCTAAGTCATACACAGCGATAACAGAATCACCGCGTTTTTTGTCCATACCGTAAGCAAGGGCTGCAGCAGTAGGTTCGTTGATAATACGTTTTACTTCAAGACCCGCAATACGGCCGGCATCTTTAGTAGCCTGACGTTGTGAATCATTAAAGTAAGCTGGAACAGTAATTACAGCTTCTTTCACCTCTTCACCCAGGTAATCTTCAGCTGTTTTTTTCATCTTGCGTAATACTTCGGCTGAAATTTGTGGGGGGGCCTTGTCCTGGCCTTTAACCCGTACCCATGCATCACCATTATCTGCTTTGATAATTTTATAGGGCACCATTTTAATATCTTTTTGTACAATAGGATCATCAAAACGGCGACCAATTAAACGTTTTACGGCAAAAACCGTATTATCGGGATTAGTCACTGCCTGACGCTTGGCAGCCGCGCCCACCAAAATTTCATTATCATCTGTATAAGCCACGATTGAAGGAGTGGTACGATGACCCTCACTGTTTTCAATAACGCGTGGTTGATTGCCTTCCATTATCGCTACGCAGGAGTTTGTTGTACCTAAGTCGATTCCGATAATTTTTGCCATTTATTCGTGCTCCGATAGTTTTCTAGTTGCAATGTTTCACATATGGGGTGAAATTTGTAAATTTCAAGCCATTTTTTTAAAGCCCTTAAGCTTTTTCATCAATCGATTTTGTTTTGGTAACCACCACTCTGGCAGGACGGATTACCCTGTCGTGGAGTTTGTAACCTTTTTGGAATACTGCCAACACCGTATTCGGCGCAGCACCTTCAGCTTCTTGCATTGACATTGCTTCATGCTCTTGAGGGTTGAACGGTTCACCTAAAGGATTTAGCTGTTTAACCCCATTTTTCTCCAATACATCGAGAAAAAGCTTCATTGTTAATTCCAAGCCTTCATGCATACTGCTGTTTTGCTCTTTTTCAGAGAGTTGTAAAGCTTGTTCAATACTGTCTGCAACCGGTAAAAATGAAGTTAACAGCTTTTCTACCCCATAGCGATGCGCATTACTGACATCTCGCTCTGCGCGGCGGCGTACATTTTCCAGCTCGGCCATTGCTCGAGCGGCTTTTTCCCAATTTTCATGTGCTTTTTGTTCCGCAGCAGTCAATTGTTCCTCAAGCGATTCATAACTTGGGTGTTCAAGTGCAGGCTCATCAAGCATATCCTCTTCATCTTCCAGAAAATCTTCTTCAGAGGAGCGCTCTTCCTCCAAGTCATGCTCTTCTTTGATTTTATGCCAATTTTTTTTATTTTCTTTGCTCATAAGACACTCCCACATAAATTGATGGCAATAGTTGGGGGCTTTTAGCAAAAATTCAAGTGCGAAGCACACTCCCTTGCCTAGTTTAATGATATTGCCACTAAATCATAGCGGCTTTGAATAATTTTGACTGTAATCTTTTTAAGTCTAGTCTATCTGGTAACCCTGTTCCTTACCTCAAGAAAATTAATTTTGCTTAATGTAATAGTAAGATCAAAGTAGAACTTGCCTGAACTGTTCATTCATCGCATACTCAGTATTATTGATAATCAAGAGGTTCTTTTTTATGCGTGAATGGTCGCCAGTTTCTTGGCAAAATTATTCTTATGAACAAGCAGCAAGCTATCCTAATGAAAATCAATTAGCTAAAGTGGTTGAGCAACTAAGCCAACTACCCCCATTGGTTACCAGTGGAGAAATTAAGCATTTAAAACAAGCCATTGCTAAAGCAGGAAAAGGCGAGGCATTCATTTTGCAAGGTGGAGATTGTGCCGAGTCATTTAATGACTGCCGTCCAGACATTATTACCAATAAACTCAAAATTTTATTGCAAATGAGCTTAATCCTGCTTCATGGGATGCGAAAACCCATTGTTAGAGTAGGCCGGATTGCTGGCCAATATGCCAAGCCTCGCTCCTCTGACTTTGAAACCATTAATGGTGTCACTTTACCCAGTTACCGAGGCGATTTAGTGAATTCGCAACAATTTGATGCAGATTCACGTACCCCTAATCCTAAGTTAATGCTTCAAGGCTATAGTTGTGCGGCAATGACCCTTAATTTCGTTCGCGCACTGCTGGATGGAGGTTTTGCAGATTTAAACCATCCTCACCGCTGGGACTTACGATTTGTAGAACATTCCCCCCAGGCTGACGAGTACCATGCTATCGTGCACTCGCTTTCTGACGCGTTAGCTTTTATAGAAGCCATTGATGGCTTACGGGACAGTAACCTTAACAAAGTCGATTTTTATACCTCGCATGAAGCACTACATCTTCACTATGAACAAGCGCTAACTCGCCAGTTGCATGATGGCCTATGGTATAACTTATCCACGCATTTACCGTGGATAGGTATGCGTACCGCCAAGCTTGAAAGCGCCCATCTAGAATTCATGCGCGGCATACAAAATCCCATAGGAATTAAAATTGGGCCTAGTGCTACGAAAGAATGGTTAGCAGAGGTCATAAAAATTCTTAATCCACAGCGCGAAGAAGGGCGATTACTCCTTATTACCCGTTTAGGCGCAAAAGACATTAAAAAATTATTACCACCGCTTATTGAAGCAGTAAAAACAACTAAATGCCCTATTACCTGGTCTTGTGACCCCATGCATGGCAATACAGAGACCACACCCGATGGCATTAAAACAAGGCATTTTGACAATATCCTCTCTGAACTACAGCAAGCGGTTACTATCCACCGTGAAATGGGCAGCTACTTAGGTGGGGTTCATTTTGAGTTGACTGGAGATAATGTCACCGAATGTATTGGTGGGGCCCGTGGTTTAAATGAAGAAGATTTAAAAAGAGCCTATCGCAGCTTGGTTGATCCCCGTTTAAATTACGAACAATCATTAGAGATGGCCATTCAATTAAGCCGGCAGTTTAAATCGCTGTAGGATAAAAATAGTGTAATAATTCTCTTGATTTAAGACAGTTAAATGAGAAAAACCACTAGAAGAATCTTCTAGTGGCACAAGAATTAACGTTTGTATTGACCAGGTTGGTCTTTCTTTTGACCCTCACCCGGTTGATGACCTTGTTTTTGACCACCTTGGCCTGGGGCTTGTTTTCTTTCATCGGGATTTTGTCCCATGTTATGACTATCTTTTTGGCCTTGTTGGTTTTGATTGAAACGTTCTTTATCTTCCCTGTCCATGATTATCTCCTTGTTAATATTTAATAGGGGTAAGTCAAAGTATAGACCATGAAAAACTGATAAATTGAGATAAACCAGGAGTGAATCGCTTGTCCTAACAAAGCGGCTTAAAGAAACCAAGTTCATTCAAAGAGATACAAAATATCGCAAGAAAAAAAAATTTATAACATTTTTTTTATTCAATCTTTTCTCTTTGTTTACACTAAAACACGATCTTAATACGGTGAAGCGCGTTAAACCTTGCTATCCTATAATCGTGGTTAGAAAATCTTGCACGGCTAACACTATATTAATGAAGTCAAAAGAAAGTATGGTGAGCATGCTTTATAGCTATAAAAGAAGCCTAAAATACTTTTGGTGAACTCCACTTTGAGCGAAGAACCGCTGCAAGACCTAACCCACTTCATTATGTCTTACCGATTTAGGTTAATGCCCCAGCACCTTCTCTAAGAAATCAGGAAATATTGCATGATTGAAAAAATAGTCTCTGGCGGACAAACAGGTGTGGACCAGGCAGCATTATTTGTTGCTAAGGAAATGGGTATTGAGATTGGCGGCTGGTGTCCTAAAGGCGGACTGGATGAGAATAATGTTAACGTATTAAAACAATTCCCTGCTTTGAAAGAAGCTACCACCAACAATCCTGATGAGAGAACCCTATTAAATATCCGCGATTCAGACGGGACCTTAATTATTGTACCAAGCTGGCCTTTACCCGAAAGAATAAAAGACGGTACGAGATTAACCATTAAAGACACTAAACTTCAAAAAAAACCTCATTTAATTATTAACCTGAACAATAAAAATGAGATTGTGCAAACCATCCAAGCTTGGATAAGTGAGTACGCTATTCGTGTTTTGAATATCGGTGGCCCAAGGGAATCTAATAGTCCTGGGATATATCAGGAAGCTTGTAAGCTACTCAGAAAAGTATTTGCTGCAAACATTCTCTAACCAAGCGTACTCCTGATTAGAATTCTTTAAACCGAAGCTAAGTTTGGAAACACAGAAAAATCAATAGGATGTAAATAAATTGAATTAGTTTTGACTTAATCTGACACAACCACTTGAAAAGGTGAGAGTTTCCGGTTTTGATAGAAGTGCGAACTTTAACCAAACCAAGAGGAAAACTCTCATGATACTAAGATCTTCTTCTTTTTGGCATAACCCAACGTGTTTTTGATTCACTGCCAGTTGATGTTGTATTCTGATTATTTTTTGACGGACTCTCTCCAGACGTATTGTTCATTCTAGTCATGGTGTTAATAAACGAGGCAGAACATTCTGACGCCTTAGTCTTTTTGCTTATTAATTCATCAATTTCTGTTTTAGCCTCAGGAACAATAGCTAAAATAGCTTGTAGACATTTTTCATTTGAATTTTTTACGAGAATATCTAACAATGAATTACCATCTTCATTTGTTGTTTTAATGGCTTCTAAGCGCACTTCTTTAGGCAAACTTTCAAGAGTAATCATCATTCCTTCAGGAGAATTACGTAATGTTGCAAGATTGTGAAGTATTGGGTCGCCATTTAATCGGTCTTTTGCATTAATCGCTTGTAATCTATCGTCAGGTGGAATGAGTGATAACAGTTCTTTGTAGGAAACGAATTTATCATTCTTATCTACTAAAAGATGAATTAAAGGATCGCCATTACAATTTCGTTCTTGAGCAATCTCTGCTATAAACTTTGGGTCGATTAGCATTAAAATAGCTAATAAACGTTGATTATTATTCGAATCTCTCGCTGCAATATGCAATAAGGAATTTTGATCATAATTTTTCTCTTTAAGAACGTTTAAAAGCTTCTCCTGCCCTAAAGGATTTAAATATTTTTTTATAGCCTTTAATCCTTCATCAATGTCTTGTACGATTGTAAATAGAATTAAACATTGGTTAGGAGCATTTTGTTTTTTTGCAGAATCCAAATTAATCTCAAGTAAGTCATTTGCTATATTTTCGTTAAGAATTTTTGTAATTTGGTGGGCGGCCCTTTTTACACACATGCCTTTATTAATTTTTAATAAAACATCCATTAAAGAAACAGGTTTATCACTTACATTAATACTCAAGCCTAAAATTTTATCTTTCAACTCACTATCTGTGACGTTATCAATTAACTCTTTAAATTCAACAATTGCAATTAATGCATTTGAACTCCCTGCTGACAGTTTATAGGCAAAATTTGCAATTGCCTCTTTAAAGGTCAGCGTGTTAATCAGAAACTCACTACTTTTATCAATACTTCTAGCCATTGTTAAACCATCGAAAATTCAGTTAAAAATAATTATAGTTTAATTGTGACAACACTGAATTTACCCAAAATGAATTTAACGAAATCATGCCCCGCTATAAGAAGATTGTTGATAAAATTCATTACAAATCCTTGCCGATGAATTAGAGGTCAATGTGGGTTGGCTTTTGGATAAGAAAACTCAAAAAAGAGACAATAAAAAGAAGAAAAATCCAAATTCCATCTTTTCATTTTGTTTACACTAAAGAGGGCTTTTAAAGCGGTCGAAAGTGATAATTCTTGCTATTCTATAATCGTGGTTAGAAAATCTTGCACGGCTAACACATTAAGCTAGGAGATCAAAAGAAAGTATGGTGAGCATGCTTTGTAGTTATAAAAGAAGCCTAAAATACTTTTGGTGAACTCACGTTAAGCGAAGAACCGCTGCAAGACCTAACCTCTCACACCTCATTATTTCGTAACTGGTCGACCTTTATGTTTTATAAAGTTTGTCATTTTCGAACTACTTGTAGTATTTTTTGAATATCCTTTTCATTTTGCAAATTATCGAAGTCACCTCTTAAAATTTTTAGTGAATATTTTTCAGAGTCAATTTCCCTTTGAGTTCGAACTTTTAATGCTCTTAAAATGGGTAAAGGAGGACACCAACCTTGAACTGCATGTAAAGCTAAAAATGGAAGTACAAGGCCCGGGAGAATAAGCCAATAAGCATTTACAAATGCGCCTAATAAAACACCAATAAAAGCTAAAATAGAAGCATTTAGCTCTAATACTCTTTCCACATTATATTCTTTTTCAATTTTGTCAATTCTTTGACTTATCTTATCCGAACTCGCAGTAGAGAAAGACTGAAGAGTTGATATGATTTTATTGTCAATAGCTTGATTAGAAGAATAGGAAGTATTGGCTCTCACGTGATCTTTTTCCATAATCCCTCCTTAGATATTTTAACTAAAGTATACTACACAATAAACTTATTTAAGAGAGTTTGACCGTAAACACCCTATATTAGATGTATTCTGATTAGAGTTCTCCCACATAAGCTACATTTAAGAACAGGAAGAAAGTATATTGGATGAATATGAGAATAGATCTTGTAATATTTGATAATGATGGTGTTCTAATTGACAGTGAAATTATATGGCATCAATTTTGTGCAAAAGAAATGACACGCCTTGGATACGCTATGACTGTCGAACAGTCCTTAAGATTATTTTCTGCTGTCAGTCATGAAAAAACATTCGCAGATATTCTAGTGAATGAGTATGGTTCATCTGATATAGGATTGGATTTTTCTAAAATTGGGTATGAAACTGAAACCAATTATTCTTCTCTTCTAAAACCAGTTGAGAATATTCAACAACTTTTAGATTTTCTGGATAACAAAAAAATAAAAAAATGCGTGGCTTCTAATGGTGACTTTGATTACATAAAAAATACCTTGGAATTTACCGGCTTAAAGAAATATTTTGATGATGAATCAATTATAGGTATAGGGGAAATGCAGCGAAAACCAGAACCAGATGTTTTTCTACAAGCAGCACATAAATTCGCAGTTTCCCCAGAACACTGTCTGGTAATTGAAGATCATGCTCTAGGTATTAAGGCAGCAAAAGCTGCACACATGAAAGTGATTGGATTTTTAGGCGCTACTCATGCACAACATATTGATCACTATAATTGGCTTGCTCATGCAGGACCTATGAAAATAGCAAACTGTGTACGTGAATTATTGGAAATAATAAAACAGGAACTTGAGAGCAAGACAAGTTGACAGAGGCTATACCATACCTTCTTGAAATTATACTATTCAATATACACTCTGTATCATTAATAAAATTTAAATTACGAACTATCAAGCGAAGTAAGACATAACTGTAGAATATGTTTAGCCAATAGTCATACCAGAGGTAATCAGTCGAGTGTATTGAAAACTTTCAAAAACTTACAAATAAAATTTGCTTCTGCATGAATTTAATGAATTTTAGAATTACAATTTTGAAAATAGTGTTGGTCGGTAATAAAAATCAGCTGTTTTAATTAATTTGGGGTTTGGTTTTGTTGCTATAACTTGTAAACACCAAAAGCTAACGGGTATAAGAGTTTCTTCAGAGAATCCTGCTTCCTTTAAATATTCTTCAACAAAGTCATTTAAAAAATCTGATTTTTTAGATTCTGGGATTTGTTTTATCTGAGATCCTGCGGCATTGAAAAACTCCTTTAGTTGCTCTTTTGTTTTAAACGAATAAGTCATTTCTTCTTCCGACATTTCAATTACTTCTAGTCCAGATTGAACAACCATTTCTTTGTAATCAATTGGGTCAAAAAATGAACGGGGGTTTATGAAGTCAATAAAGTAATCTTTCCATTTTTTGCTAGAGCAAATTTTGTCTAGAATCAGATGATATAATGATTTTTTGTGCGATAAAAGGAGGGCTATTTGAGCGCCATAGGCTGCGGATTTTGCTATACCAAATAGAGCGTTTTGCTGATCTTTGACCCAATGGAGACAATTAAAAGAAGTAACAATATCAAATTGTTCTCTAAAAAAATTTTTGCTAGCATCCATAGCTAAAAAACGCAGATTAAATTGATCTTGATATTTTTTAGAGGCAAATTCGATCATTTGTTCTGAAATATCAGTTCCAATAACACACCCTTCACGAACAATTCCAGCAATATCGTTGGTAATTACTCCATCTCCACATCCAATATCTAAAACTCTGGATTTATTCTCAAATGAAATTTTGCTTAGAATTTTCATAGCAAAATTATATTGCAGTGCATTGTTTTGACTATATTTATTGGGATCTTTATATATGTGATTAATCATAATATTTATATTTTAAAGTACTAAATTATTTTACAAAATATTATGAGAGATTGAAAAAGCATAGTTTTGATTATGCTTCTAATTTAGACATTTTTAATTGATCAAAAGATATACGTCTATTAATGAATTATAAAACTAACCCTATACCCACAGAAAACAATAGGCATAGGGTCAGATCTTGCCTTTTGCCATCAAGAATCTTTCCAAGCAAAAGACAAAATCTGCCCCCTATGCCTGCTACTATGTCTCTCTATCTGAAAATTGATGGCTTAACATCGATCAGGATAAGAATGTTATTACAGATCCTAAAATTAAATCATCAAAATATATATCACTTTATAAATATCATGTAATATCTAAAATTGGATAATATTTATCTTTCCAATATCTATTTTTAAGTAACCGCGAAACTATACGTTAAATGAAAAATGACTGTTGAAAATAAAGAAGTAAACAATCAAAGTCTTCTAACTCCAGGACAACGCCTAAAGCATATCCGCTCTGTTTTACGGTTAAGTCGAGCATACTTACAGGAAAAATATGGATTACCGGAAGTAACTTTAAAATCTTGGGAGAATGGAACTACAAAGTTAACTTCAACTGGTGCGCAACGTTGTGTAGAAGCATATCGTAACGAAGGGATAATTGTTAGTGAAGAATGGATTTTGGAAGGAGTTGGATTGGATCCAAAATCTACTATAACTGTAAGTCACTATTTTGCAACTCCAACCAATCAAGATCTACCCATTGAAGATGAAGAAATATCTATGGTGAAAGATGCTAATCTATTTAAAGAAAGCCATTCAAATGCGGTTATAATGATTGTATCAAATGCCGATATGAGACCATTTTATTTGCCTGGAGATTACATTGGCGGACGGTTGCGCAATTTAGACAAAATAGAAACAGCAGTAAATAAAGACTGCATTGTTTATTTAAGAAATGGAGAAAAGTTCTTTAGGCGGTTAGTAAAGGATACATTGGGTTATTATAATCTAACCTGTTTAAATCCATCGGAAACAACTTCGGAACCTGTACTTTATAATGTTGAGATTGAAAGCGTCGCGCCTGTTATCTGGCATAGATGGAAAGATGAATAAATTTTTACTTATTATCAACGGGTATAAAAGATCTTGCTTCTTTTTCAACTATTTTGATTAAATCATTTTTTATGAAAAATATTTTATCATGATATCTTTTAATAAAATTAAAAGAGTCGAAATTAGAATACCCTGTTCCAAATGTAATCATATAATTAAATTTTTTAAACCGCTCCATAAATATAATTCCATTACTAATACCCATTTTGGCTCTTTGTCTCATAATTTCTTTACCAAAATTATCTACAAAATCAACTTCATCGAAAGGAATTATTTTTCTATTGGTATGTAATGTTACTCTCCTAATAGGATCATAATTCGCATAATTATTATCAATGAAATGTTTTTGCCACTCCGTTAACGACATCAATGAGGTACTCTGGCTGGTTAATGTGTTTTGGATACCAATTGCAAAATAATCAATCTGAGGTATATCTACTGTATTAATGTATTCAAAAAAAGTTTTAGTTGTTGTTCGCGTTATTATGGGCAAATATTCCCTTTGTAGAGAATTCATGATATCCCTTTAGAAAAAATGTTGAAACAAATGTTACTAATGCAGCAAACATCAAGTAATAAATTGATGCCATTAAATTAAATTTTTTTATAAGTAAAAAGCTAATAATAGGTACTATCCCGCCTAATATACCGAAACTAAAATTAAAAGAAATAGAAAGGATAGTACTTCTAGTGTGAGGTCTTAACAAATTAATTAATAAGCCAGGAGTTGTCCCTGCATTTAAGGTTGTCAGAATTGCAAAACTTAAAATAAATATATAAATATTTTTTGTATGTATCAATCCATAAAATAATGGGTAACTAAATATAAAATAAAAAATACATGCTATTCTAGCTATTGGTATCCCTCCTATTTTATCAGCTAGCAAACCAATAATTGGAATGATAAGTAATCTAATGAATAGAGAAAGAGCATTATCACCAACTACATTACTAACCTCCAACTTTAGAATTTCATTTAAAAAGCTAGGCAAAAACATAAACACATAATAAAAGGCGGTAGCAGGTAAAAATGTGAGTCCAAAAGAAATTAAATAACTTTCAAAATCATTTTTGTAAGAATATAAAATAGGATTTTGTGAAAAAAACTCGCTTTTGACTTTTTCAAATACTACTGTTTCTAACATTTTTTTTCGTAATATGTAAGCTGCTATTCCAATTAATGCAGATAAAGCATAAGCAATACGCCAGCCCCATGATTCTAAACTTTCATACGATAATAGATGATAAAAAAGGGTTGCCGTAGTCGAAGCTATCAAAATACCCAAACTACCAGTACATGCTCCAATACTGCCCCAAAAATAGAGCTTGTTTGGTTTAGAGGTCTCGCAGAGATATATAATATTATTTGAATACTCGCCTCCGATACAAATTCCTTGCCATACTCTCAGCACTACAAGAAAAGCAGGAGCTAATATTCCAATTCTTTGGTAAGTGGGCAAAATTGAAAAAATCAACGTTGGGATTGTTATCAATAAAGGAGTTATCCTGAGGCTTGCTGATCTTCCATATTTATCGCCAATATAGCCAAATAACAATCCACCTATTGGTCTAGCAAAAAATCCCACTGCAAAGACCGAAAAAGCCTTTAATAAACCTAGTGATGGGGATGAACTTGGGAAATATAACCGTATTATAATTTGAGAAAAAAAGCCATAAAGAGCAAAATCATACCACTCAAGTACACTACCTAAGCTACTAGCAATCTTATCCTTAATATGCGCCATTATATAGAACTTAATATTTTAATTATTATCCAAACCCTTTTGATCGCGGTCAGAAAAAATCTCTTTAGCTGTTGCAATGCCATTTAACGCTGCGGGGAATCCTGCATACCCTGCAACATGCGTCATAATATCAACAATTTCTTGTCGACTAATTCCAATATTGAGGGCGGCGTTTATATGATAACCTAACTGGGGTTTAGCATTCCCTAAAGTCGCTAAGATAGTAATTGTTAGCATCTGCTTAGTTTTTAAATCGAGGCCCGGCCTACTGTATAGATCGCCAAAAATAAATTCTAAAACATAATTTGCGAGATCTGGTGCTGTTTTTCCTAATCCTTTTAAAACCCCCTGCTCTCCCCCCTCAATTAAGCTGTTTATAATTTTTGATCCTCTTTCAAAACGATCAGATTTCATAATTAACTCCAAAAAAATATCTGAAAATAGATAATAAAAAATTGACATTATCTACAAAGGGATAATAATATCTGTTCGCGGATAACTATATCATTTATCAGATAATTGAAACAGGGGGATATGATTAATCGTCATTTGAAACTATAGGAAGATTGGATTGAAGAAAATAATATTTGTCCAAAAATTACCTATCATTTCATTTTCTACATCACAAAAAATGATTAGAAGCGAACCAAGAATTGAATTGATTACAATACATCTTTATGAATCTTTTTTAAAAATTTATGAAGTCTAAAAGATCAATATAAGAATATTAATGGTAATAAAAATCAATATTTATAAAGGGAGCAACAGTATCTATGAAAGATGTACCATATATTTTAAGCCTGGCTTATAAAAAACAAATTGATGAAGTATGCAAACCACTGGGAAGAATCGGGCTTAAGCATTTTGTGATGTATTTAATCTTCAATGATGGCACACCCTTAATTCTGTCAAATGTCTATCCAATCATTCTCTCCTACTATCAAGATGCCCTTTATCAGGAAGACTACACTTACACAGCACGGCTCATTGACGCTGCCCGGGAAGGGTTTTACCTGTGTAATGAAGTGCAATCTATTTCACCTCAATTTAAAGAGTTACTTGCAGAAAAATATAACATCCATCCCATTTATAATCTCGTGAGGCGCTGTGCAGAATGTACGTTTATTTTTAGTGCAATACGAGATACACCTACAATGGAAAGTCATCTTTTTTACCAAAGAACAATCGCTGCGTTTGAAAATTTTTGTGTTAACTTTGTCGATGCTTTTTTAGAGTTAATTACTTTTTGCAATCCTAAATACAAACTCTCTTTCATTTTGACCAATAAATCCTTTCGCCATGCCGTGATTAAGGGCGGATATACTGAAAATAACCTACTTTCCATGCGGGAACAGGAATGTTTATGGCTCACAGCTCAGGGAAAATCCGGTAAGCAAATTGCTCAGACTTTAAAAATAAGTCCTTACACTGTCGAAAAATATCTTAAAAATATCCGCGAAATCTTTAATTGCCATACCATCATTGAAGCGGTCATCGAGGGTATACACCGAGGCATGATTGGGCGAATGAATTTAAATAAAAATACCTTAAGTGCCATTAACAGCAAACTAAATTTCGCTAAGCCTATTATTGGAATAGATACCGTTAGTTAATAAATCATTCATTATAGAGGAATATTTTGTTAGTAATGCAATAGGCTGTGGGGGTAAATGATTTACTAAACAATTATCAGCGTTTGTTGGCTCAAGGATATAACCTTTTTTAATGTATTGTAAGTTCGTCTTAGACGCAATGAATAAGGTTTTATCCTGTTCCATTCAAAGTCAATCTAAATTGTCACAAGAACAAGCTGCGCTTGTAATTTAGACATTTTTAATTGATCTAAAGATATACGTCTATTAATGAATTATAAAACTAACCCTATACCCACAGAAAATACGTTTTTAACGCAGCTATTTGAAAATAAAATGTTAAATTTATTATCAAAAAGCTATCTATTTAAACAACATGATAACATTAACATTCATTAAATTATTTTCAAGATTTAAAATGACACAAGCCAAAATCGAGACATCTTACCAGACAGAAAAACCTGATGTAGAAGCATTAGAAAGGAAGCCCAAATATCGCAAGTAAGTGTGGCCACCGTGACAGAGAGCGATCATCCTGTAACCTATGGCCATGGGGATGTGAATAAAGATACGGTTTTCGGAGCTGCTTCACTCAGCAAACCTATATTTGCTTATCTCGTATTAAAGCTTGTAGAGACAGGAAAGCTCACTTTGGATATGACAGGGCTTAATGACATTTTGTCTTTCAAAACCTTTTGCGAACAACATGGTTTCAAATGGAAAAATGATGAAGAAATTAATGAAGAGGACATTGCGCGCATTAATGCATTTACACCAGAATGATTCTCTCTCATAAAACTGGGTTTGATTTAAATAATCGCACTAATGAGGTTAATCATCAATTTGAACCTGGCCAAGAGTACTACAGGTATTCAGGTTTGCCTTTATTTTATTTGCAAAAAGTGATTGAAAACTTCACGAACCAACACTTGCACTAATGCTAGAGGATGGTTCTATTGAAGAAAATAAACTGTATGTTTCCATTACCCCTTCGAATCTAAGATATACAATTTATAACCTTACAGGCATAGGGGTATCCGGAACCATCGACTTAAAAACACTAAATTGCAATTTACAGGAGCTCTCTGATATTCAAGAGCTTAATCCATATCTCCCTAAAATTCTTGAAGAGGTAGCAAAACGAGGTCATACCTCCAATCTTGAAGTACTTGCTAGGAAATATATATTTGAACCACTACATATGAACCATACAAGCTTTGGGAAGAACCCATGTGCGGCAAATAGTTTAAGCACGACTGCTGAAGATTACGCACTGTTTGTGCAAGCCTGGATGAATGATAAGCAATTTACAATATGCATTTGAACCCCAAATTAATATGTCTAATGATCCTTGGGCACAAGAGGTTGTCTCTAATAAAGAGGACTTAAAATATGTAGCCGAGTGTTTGGGCTTTCAACTAGAATTAGATGAGAATGGCAAACCACTTACAGCATTCAAAACTGGTGATATGGGCCCCTGGAGAGGATGGGTTGCTATCGATTTAAATGAGGATATGAGACAGAGAAGAGCAACCGTTTACTTTGCAAAGGGTCCAGAGTTGGATGGGAATGGACATATTCTTGCCGAAACCTTAATGGATGGCTATCAGTTAAGTCACGGACTTTATTGGTTTAAAGAGAAATACGGTTTTGCCACTAACTTAGAACAAAACTGGGAAGCTTTACAAAAAATGCGATGCGATCGAGGCATGGCGTATCAAGATAGATCACCTAAATTGCCTAAACGAAAGGAAGTCACTGAACCAATTGATAGCACAAAAAAATGTTCCAGATTATACCACCTAGACCAAAATCGACACTAAAAACGATTGAATTTCAAAAAAAAGAAACCCATTCAAATAAGTCCATTCAAGACGTTGAGGAAAGAAAGGATAAGAAAGTACAAGAGGCGCGAAAATTTAATCCTAGCCCACTATCTACTTCCTATGATCTTTATAAAGGATTCAATAGTAACTTTTGACCAGCCGCGATTTAAAAGTTCAATTAACTTATTCATCGAATACGTAAAATTTTTTATCATTCGAATTACCAGCCAGCGTAAAACTGTCTTTAAATGCGATAGACTTAACTGGCGTGTACAACATCACTTTAAGTTATTTATAATAGAGAGCATGAAAGAATACTAAGCCGAATCATGGAACATCAAATTTGTAATGTGACAAAAAAGAATTATCTCGAATTAATAGAGATATGGGAAAAAGCTGTGCGAGCGACACATAATTTTTTACCTGAAAATGAAATAAAGGAATTAAAACCATTAATTTTAAACCATTATTTTGATGTTGTAACCCTGCATGGTAGCAAAAACAAAGAAGGTAAGATTATTGGTTTTATAGGAGTAGCAGACAATAAAATAGAAATGCTTTTTATATCCCCAGATGTACAAGGTCAAGGTATTGGTTCCGCATTATGTCGCTATGCTATTACAGATTTCGGCGTCACTAAAGTGGACGTCAATGAGCAAAATCCGCAAGCAAAGAAGTTTTATGAAAAAATGGGGTTTGAGATAGTGAGCCGTTCCGCGCTGGATGGCCAGGGAAAACCATATCCCATTCTACACATGCAGCTCAGAAAAAAGCTATGAGTTCAAGCCACAGACAATCCTTGGGAAGTCAGAGCCATTGCTTTACACTTGGGTACAATAACTCTTACCGCTATGATTCTAAAAAAGCGTGGACTTTAAAAAATCAGGAATTCGCTGCTCCAGCCAATAAATGGGTACGCCGGGTACGTTACCTGTAATGAAACCCACGTGACCTCCTGAATCACTCAGCTCAAGAATAATATCTTGCGATAACTCATTTTCTAAAGGCACGACATCGGGTGTCATAAATGGGTCATCCAAGGCATGAATGATGAGCGTTGGGGTGGTAATGTGGCTTAAATAATTTCTTGAACTTGCTTCACGATAATAGGCATGGACGTTTGGAAAACCATGCAAGGGAGCGGTTACATATTCATCAAAAGTCCAAAAACATTGCCACCGTTCAATGTCCTTTAATGGGTCAGGTAAATTGCTATTCAATGCACCAATTTTCTGCGTAAAAACAGCTTTCAACCGACGTAACAAGTAGTTTTGATAAACACGAGAAAAACCCTGGCTAATTTTATCTGCTACAAGACGTAATTGAAATGGGACTGAAACGGCAACTGCTGCTTCAAGGAGTTTTTGAGCTCCATTTTCGCCTAACCACTTCAGTAGAACATTCCCTCCCAACGACACACCTACCGCTGCCTTTTTGGTATGTGGCTCACGCTTTGTCAAAGTTTGCAGAAAAAAATTCAGATCGCCCGTATCGCCAGAATGATAAGCTCGCGGCAGACGATTAGGTTCTTTACTCGCCCCTCTAAAATGCATTAATACAGCACGCCAACCTTGACGATTCAACGCATGCATTAAGCCTGCAATATAGGTAGATTCAATACTACCTCCTAACCCATGTAATAACACCACCACGGGGGCGTCTTTTGGTAATCCATTGACAGCCCAAGCCAAATCGATGAAATCGTCATCCGGTAATTCAAGACGCTCATTACTGTCCACTGGCGCCTGGATTCGGCGTGTTAAAGTGGGAAATAGTGTCTGGGCATGGGAATTGGCTAACCACCATGCAGGCTTAAAGGCACTGTCAATAATCATACTCACCCTTCTCCATGATAAGCAGGGCTAAATTCATGTACTGCTTCAAGCATAGCAGAAACATGTTCAGGTGGCACATCAGGAGTAATACCATGGCCCAGATTAAAAATATGCCCTCCCCCAGAACCATAGGATTCAAGAACCTGCTTCACTTGAGTACGTATGCATTGAGGATTGGAAAGTAAGACGGAAGGGTCCAGGTTACCTTGCAAGGCCACTTGATGTCCTACTTGTGAACGGGCTAAAGCAAGGTCGGTCGTCCAATCCAAACCAAGCGCATCACAACCACTTTCCGCCATTTGTTTCAGCCATTGTCCGCCACCTTTAGTAAAAAGAATAATCGGAATATGAGGGTATTTTTGTTTTAACGTTTCGATGATTTTTCGCATATAACCCAATGAAAATTCCTCATAATTACGCGGAGTTAAAATACCTCCCCACGTATCAAATAACATTAACGCATTAACTCCTGAGGAAACTTGCTCCTCAAGGTAAGTGGTAACAGCCTGAGTTAATTTGGCCAATAACAAATGCACTGCCGCAGGTTCTGTATAAAGTAACCGTAAAATTTGTTTAAAATCACGACTACTTCCCCCTTCAACCATATAACAAGATAAAGTCCAGGGACTACCTGCAAAACCAATTAAAGGTAAATGTTGAGGCATTTCTTGGCGGATTAACTGCACCGCTTTAAAAACATAATCCAGTTTTTCCAAAAGATTAGCGCTATCTAACTTATTAATCGCTTCGAACGTACGTACTGGTTTATGAAATGCTGGCCCTTCACCCTCCGTAAAATACAATTCTAGCCCCATCGCATCAGGGATAGTTAAAATATCAGAGAATAAAATAGCTGCATCTAAAGGAAAACGTGTTAACGGTTGTAATGTCACTTCACAAGCTAAATCAGGATTTTTGCATAAACTTAAAAAATCACCGGCTTGTTCTCGAACACGCCGGTATTCTGGTAAATAACGGCCTGCCTGGCGCATTATCCAAACCGGGGTTCGTGAAACAGGTTTTCGCTTCAGTGCTTGGATAAATAATGACTCCTGAATGTTAGTAGACATAATAAATTTCTGATAATTGGCGTATCTTAAATTTTAACATTCTCGCTAATAAAAGACAGGCAATAATCTATTTAGCGTTTATATAACCACTTAGGGGGATAGCACTAAAGAAGAATCCGCAGCAGGTGTTTTCTCTTTTATGAATAGCTTGTTCTCAATAAATTCCAGTCGATTCACCAATGATCCTTCGCGATTGTATCGAGAATGGTGTTGAATCTTCTCTTTTAACCTTGTCAGTACTGCTAACATTTCTTCTCCTTTTTTTAAGCATTGTATCGCTTCATTGACCGGCCAAAAATGATGACGTCGCCAGTGCCCTGTGATAAATAACCCAAAGGAGGGAGATTGCCAATCCTGTTTATTATAGTCAATCAACACCGATAAGGTATTTTCTCGTAATTTCTTGCCCTCAGACCATAAATGTCGATAGTTTAATTGTTGAGTAATAGAACGCACACCAGCCTCAGCCAAAAATTGCTGTTGTCGCGCAGAAAAATAAAACCCGATTGGAAAACGCAGGTACTGCATTAATGTTTTATTCGCTTGCTCCAGATAATTAGAGGGCTGTTTACTTAAGAAATTTTGAATTTCAGCGTCTTTTAATCCAGCTAATTGACTTAATGCAATAAAAATAGCTAAAAAATTGTCTGCCTGATTTCTGGTTTTTAAGGATTCAGCTACTTGTATCCTTTTTCTTGTATAAGGACAAAAAATTTGATTCCTTGTTAGTGCCGCTCCGTCACTTGTTAATTGTTTGTGTTTTGTTGCGCAAATTTCAGTCTGTTTCAGAAACATAATATTAAAAAAATTCCATAGCTTTATGCTTGTTTCCTTCGCATCTTTTTCTGCTGCAACTAACGTCTGAAATTCCCGAAAATAAACATCGATATCTTTGTATAAAAAACGTTGAAGCTTTAGCAAAACGTGAATATATGCCTGCCGGCTATTGGCATGCAAAGCCATTTTGTATAGTTCCTCTAAAATGGACATGATTTTTTCGCGGGTTAAATCACTCATTTTCAGCAAGAAAGCCTTATAACGCTGCTCTGATTGAGAAAGATTTTCAGCATATTTCAATGCCACACAGATGCCCGTTTTATCTTCTCGCAGCTCATCAAGAATTTTACGATTCATTTCAACCTGTTGCTTAAGAAGCTGTATTTGAGTTTTGGAGAATAAACGCGTGGTACATTTTTCTGGATGAAGGTAGTGAACAAACACCGGATCGTCAGGAATCTCATTTAAAACCGGATCGATAAGTAAAGAAACCTTTTCCGCAATTGCAGTTCGACATCCAGTAATATCTATCTTAGAAAGTAAAGGCATAGTCCCTATCCTTGTGCTTCGCCCTTGTAGTTGATTAATGAAGGGGGCAATTCCATCAATTTCATTAATCAACCTCAACCAACTTAGAGCATAACTTTTGTTAAAAAACGATTCAAGCCAGACCAAGCAATTGTCCCGACATTCCTCTCTTTTTTAAATTCAAGTAGAACCGAAATTATGTCATTTGATTCGTTTAAGATTCATAATTTTGCCTGGGAGAGATAGCTTGGATAAAAATCAAATCGCCTATTTCATCAAGAATATTGCCCTAACCATAGAACATTGTTAGGCTACCACAGCTTATTTGAAATTCTGGAATGTCTTCAATTCTGGATCTGTTTTTTCAAGAGAGTTTGAATGAACTCAACTTATATAGGAAATAACAAGTGGATCTTCTTCAGATAAAAGGCTTGTGTGTTTTGACACGTATTGGGGTTTATACTTGGGAACAAGAAATACTACAGCGCTTATTTATAGATATCTCAATACCGGGCAACTTTAATACCTGCAAGGATGATATTGCTAACACGATCGATTACGCTAAAGTTTGTCAACAGGTGACTGCCTATATCGAATCCAATTCGTTTCGCCTTATCGAAACCGTAGCAGAAAATGTAGCTAATCTAATTAAACAAGAATTTAATATTCCCCAATTAACCGTAAGCGTGAGTAAACCTCATGCCATTAAAAATGCCAACGATATTCGAGTTACTGTAACCCGTTAACTGTACGTTGTGAGTCAATTGCTTCAAGAACTGGGTTTGGTGAAGGCGTTCGAAATTTAAATCCACAGCTTTGAGTTTCCTCCAACGCGCTCTCTGGTGCTACTTCTGGCTTTTTGCCAAATAAAAATTTATTAAAACACCCATAGGATTCTGCATACTCCTCCTCACGTCCACTCTTTTTATGTTCAGATTCAAGGCTTTGAGTTTTAAAACGATAGGCATTAAGCAATATCAAACTGGTTTGCAAAATCATTAACACCACACCAACAGCTGGATTTATTGTAAAACCCAATGCCAACAGCAAGCCGCCTGTCAGTAGCATAGACGCCATGTTATAGGCCAGGCTAAAACCAAGATTTTGGCGAATATTCGCAACAGTTTGTTTCGCAACGGTAAAAATGTTGACAATAGGCTTTAGAGAATTCCCCTGAATAATAGCACTGGCCTGTTGGTGAGTAATTTCATCAGCCACTGGGGATTTGATTGCAATACCAAAACTACCAGCCACGGCTGCTGAGTCGTTGGCCGCATCACCTACCATAGCGACATGGTAACCCTTTGCTTTGAGCTTATTAATAAAGGCAATTTTAGAGTTATCTTGTGGATTTTTAGAATTTCCAATACATCCCCAGGCAACATTTTCGAAAGGAATTTCCAGTAACTCAGCGACTCGTCTTGCTGTTTGTTCATCTGCACCAGTGCAGATGAATGTTTTTATCCCCTTTTGAGTGAGTGCAGCAATCGTTTCTTTAGCGTTCTCGCGTAAAGGATCAGCCAGCAGCATATAGCCTAACACTTGCTTATTACGGGCAAGATAAACGACTGATTGACCACCAGTCATTGTTTGATGCTCGGGATACATCGAAACATCTACATCATTTTCTGCCATCATAAGGTGATTACCAACAAGCAACTCATCTTGCAATTCTTCAGGCTCCACCTGTCGAATAATTTTTGCTTTTATTCCAGAATGATTCGATTTATCGAGCTCGCTCACAATAACTTGCTCAGTTTCTTTATTACTCACATAGTTTACAATTGCTTTGGCGATAGGATGTTGGGAGTTTTTCTCAAGGGCCGCAAAATAACTCAAAAAGGTTTTCTCACTGCATAAATCCGGATTGTAACGATAACCGTTTACTTCTGGCATGCCTTTGGTCACTGTGCCATGAATATCAAAAACTATCGCATCAACGCTATCAGCAGCCTCAAGTTCTCTTGCACTCTTAAACTGCACACCATGTTCTGCCGCTTTATTGATACCAATTTTTACGGCAAGCGGTGTAATTAAACCAAGCGTGCAGGGGCAGGCTGCAACCAGAACGGAAATAGCACTTTGCAACGCCAATGCAGGGGGGAAAAATAAACTGACAATTATCCCCGAGACTGCAGCCACTAAAATCACCGTAGGAATAAAATATTGCAGCGTTCGCGCTGTGGTTTCTTGAATGGGTGCTTTTTCAAACTGTGCCTGCTCATTATTTTTATCCAATCTATGCAGATAAGTATAAGTAGCCACTGCAGTCACTTTTAATTTTCCTGCAGATTGAAGACGTGTGTTTGCCAATAAAGGGTCACCTTTATTTAATTTTTTGGAACATTTGAACTCTTCATCGTAAACAAAACAATCTTCTTCACAAAACCCGTCTACAGGAACACTCTCATCTTTTTTTAAATCCACAAGTACCGGCGTTGCCCTCATTCTCATTGAAACAGCATCCTCTGCCAAGCGCATTCCGGCCAATATTTTTTCGCCAACTTTCACCGCTCGAGGCAGGGGGGAACCCGTGATAATGGTGTCATAGATAAAACTGGGAGTTAAACACTCGCCATCGACTGGAATGATCTCCCCGGCCGCTAACTCCAACTCTTCTCCCGCTCGCACTGAAATTAATTCACACTCATTTTCTTCCCCTGAAACTATTTTTACATTCTTAGGCAATCTGTCTGCAAAATTTTTTTCAACATCAATCGAATGGGTGATGGTTTCTTCAATGGCCAGACCAAGATAACGAAAACCAAAAATTAATAAACCCGCTTCAAACATCATAGGCAACCAGGGTATTGCAAAGGAAAGAAGGGACACCGCAACCACCGTTAAAGTACTCACTGTGAACAATGTGTCCATCGTCAGATTTCTTGCTTTCGCTAAATTAATGACTGCCTGATAATAAAAGGGTGCGCCTAAAGCAAACGTTAATACAGTACTAATTGTTCCAATACCAATCATTGCGAATAGAGGCAAGCCACCCGTAAAAACAGTGGAGAGAATTAACAAGCTAATCCCACTACCAGTGCCAAGTATCCCTAAAAACCAATTTGAGGTTAACCATTGTTTGTACCAGGGAACTTTGGCTAAAACCTTAGGTAAATCAATTTTGGACTGTATTGGAATACAAGGAAAACCTGCGTCAGATATCCCGTTTTTTAGGATTTTTGTAATTTCTTCTCTTTTTTTGTTATTACTTTTTATTTGTAACTTGAGAGTTCTTTTAGACCGGTTAAATTGATGGGATTCAACGATTACTCCTGTTTCACTTCTAAATTCTTCGGATTGTAACGAAAGAAGAATAGAAGCTATACAACTATCACACCTGGCTGAAGGTACATCAAATTCGTAAATATCAGACATAGTAATACTCTCAAATCAATAGGATTGTCATTACGGATACTGCAGCATGGTAATTCACTGCAACTTTTGAAAAATAACAATACAAGATTAAGCAACTACAAAAATACAGTAGAATAGTTAAGCATCCAGCTTACGGACAATTCCCTTAATATGCTCACTGTGGGCAACAGCCACCTGAATTTTTTCTGCTTCCATTTTAGATTTATAAGGACCAAGAATTACTCTAAACCAACCACCTTGTTGTAGTGAAGCTGCAACAATATGAACATCAAATCCCTTCAAAGTAAGCGCTGCTTTCAAACGTTCAGCTTCCAGTTTATTTTTAAAAGAAGCCATCTGCACCAAATAAGATTCTTTTGACTTGTTGGTTACTGCTGCAGGCAAAGGTTTGGCTTCTGTTACTGGTGCTTTAGAAAAAGGAGTCGTAACAGGTGTCTTTGCAACTGTTACTGGAGTCGTTACTGGCGTAGAAGACGGCTGCTGTGGAGGGATCCCAGGCTTTGCAGGGATTGCCAAGGCAGGTTTTGGTAAGGCAGCTGGAGGTCCATGATCTTTCGCTAACAGGGTATAAAATTCAAATTTTGGTTTTGGTAACGCTTCCTGTTTGGCAACAACTTTTGGAGGTGGTGGCTCATCTTGTGCCAGCACATTTTTATGCACCCAATTATTGAGACTAGTAAAATCAAATATATTCGCCGTCACATACCCACACAAAAAAGAAGCTACAATCCAGAAAAATTGTTTGGGAGCACCACTTTTTTGCCTGCCTTGTCGTCGTTTGCCGTAATCCTTTGCCATCACATGCTCTCAGGAGTTGATACACCAAGTAAGCGCAAACCATTTCGCAAAACTTGCCGCACTGCAGTCAATAAACACAGGCGGGCACTTCTTAATGTGTCTTGTTCACATAATAATTGTATTGCGTTGTAGTAACTATGCAATCCATTAGCCAGTTCACGTAAATAATAAGCCAATTGGTGCGGTTCGCAAGCTTTGGCAGATGCTTCGATTACTTCCGGATAACGACTGATTAAAGTCATTAGCCCTGTTTCCTGTGGCTCCGTTAATAATTCAATATGCTGCAACCCAACGTTTTCATCCCAACTTAGATTGCGTTCTTTTAATTGTCGCAATACAGAGCTGATTCGTGCATGCGCATACTGGATATAATAAACAGGGTTGTCACTGGACTCTGACTTCGCTAAATCTAAATCAAAATCCATATGCTGCTCTGGCTTTCGCGTCACATAAAAGAAACGCGCTGCATCGTTACCTACTTCTTCCCTTAATTCCCGCAACGTCACAAAAGAGCCACTACGGGTTGACATTTGCACCCGCTCACCACCGCGATAAAGAATAGCAAATTGAACTAACAATACATCAACAGCATTGTCGTCATGGCCTAAGGCTTTTACAGCTGCTTTTACCCGTGTTACATAACCATGATGATCCGCGCCAAAAATATCGACAACCCGGGCAAACCCTCGATCATATTTATTCCAGTGATAAGCCACGTCAGAGGCAAAATAAGTAGTATGGCCATTCGCACGCACAAGAACCCTGTCCTTCTCATCACCAAAATCAGTGGCGCGGAACCACAGCGCCCCTTCTTTTTCGTAGGTATGACCGCCTGCCTTTAGAGCTTGAATTCCTTTTTCAATATTGCCTTCATCAAGCAAGGATTGCTCGGAAAACCAACAATCAAACTCCACACCAAACTCGGCTAAATCCTCTTTGATGTCTCCCAATACTGAATCTAGGGCATGCTTGTGGAATAATTTAAAATCCTGTTCGCCAAGGAGTGCTTTTGCTCGGGAAATTACCGCATCAATATAAATTTCTTTATCACCGCCTTGTGGTTCATCCGGGGGTAAATCTTGAACTACTGTTCCCCAAGGATATACAAAATCATGCCCGTGCTCATCGAGTATACCCTGGGCAATATCCATGACATAATCACCCCGATATCCGTTGGCCGGGAAAATAATCTCTTGCCCTGCCAAAATCAGATAACGTAACCACACACTCACAGCGAGAATATTCATTTGCCGGCCGGCATCGTTAACATAATACTCACGGCTGACATCAAAACCTGAGGCCACGAGTAGATTTGCCAATGTGGCGCCAAAAGCCGCACCGCGCCCATGACCTACATGCAAAGGGCCCGTTGGATTGGCAGAAACAAATTCAACAATTACTTGTTGTCCTTGCCCCAAATTGTTACGACCAAACTGCTCACCTTGTTTCAATACTTGTGCCACTACCTGTGAGATAGCTTCGCTGTGCATAAAAAAATTAATAAAGCCAGGGCCTGCAATTTCAATCTTTTCGACAGCAGAATGAGAAGGTATGGCATTGACAAGAAGTTCAGCCAATTTACGAGGAGACTGACGACACGGCTTTGCCAAGGTCATCGCCAAATTACTCGCGAAGTCACCATGGGTACTATCTTTTGCGCGTTCAACCTTTAATTCAATCTCCAAATCCTGTGGAATTACTGCGGATTGTTTTAAAGTATCCAGCGCCTGAACGAGTAAATTTTCAACCGTTTGTTTCATAGTACTTAGGGGCAATCGTCAAAAAACAGCTATTATGCGCTTTTTCACAACAGATGCAAAGTAGTAAAAATGAATAAGCCGATGAACACACTTTGAGGGGGACAAATATTGTGGTAAGCATAGTTTAGGTAGAACAAAGGCTTTTAGCAAAGCACGACAGCATCCTTTGATTTCAATAAAAAAGGTATCTAAAAAGTTGGTTATAGATACGCAGGGAGGGTTTTTTATATAATTCAGGAAAATCTTTATTCTATTGGGCTTTTTTTAAATTTTCTAACCACTTCTTCCGTTATATTATCGAAAATCTCTCCATGGGACCCACAACAACCTCCATTTTCATAAGTCAGCATCCATATATAAAGTTCTTCAATATCATCGCCTGACTTTCGCGCTATTTCTTTATCCGTTGAATAAATCTTAGCTGTATATTGATGGTTCATGGTCTTAAAAATCTAATAGGACTCACAGTAAAGATAGTATTTAATGCGGACTGTAGCAAATTGAAACCAGGGATTTTTGAACAAAAAAATTTTGCTTCCTCAAAAGCCAGCGCCCCCATAAAAAATCGCAATTAAAGAGTTTAGAATGATTAATAAAATTTATTACCTTGGTAAGGTCGCTATCATAAAATTAGATCTAAACCCTAAGTTTTTGCTACTGCTACAGGTTGAAAATTGAGCAATCAGGCCTGAAAGTTGCTCCCGCTTAATTTTTCTCTGGATAAATAATTGAGCCTTTATGCTCGCTATACCATATTTCTTCTTCACTTAAGGTCGTTTCAATAAACTCTACCGGTGTACCACATTCAGCAATCATGGCGACTTTATATCCAGAAAAGGGTTCATAAGGTCCAAGGATGACTTCCTTATTCCGGATTGCTTCTTCAAGATTATCCACCTTAAAGGCTACATGGGGCATGGTTTTAATAAGAGGATGAAGCGGTGAATCGTCTTCAAAACGATGGTATTGGATGCGATATTCCGTGTGTTCCCCTCCACTTGTATACATTTTAAAGGTGGAACTGTACCGCTCACCTTCCCGTGGAGTAGTAGTTGGAATTCCCATGTGATGATATTGATATCGAGTAGTTTTTACAGCCATGAGTTTCTCTTATCTGAACATTTTCCAAATGTGCTTATTATTTTAAATTAAATTGCGCTAAAGGAATATAATTTGGCGAACCTTGGTCGGGTTTACTTTCGAATAAAACGACTTGAGTAACCTTCATTTCAGGAATAACAGGTAACTGAATCTTGTTGAGCCATCCGTGGTCATAACAGCAGTGTTGTAAACGTCCGAGTGTTAAATGGCCACGAAATGCACGTTCCTCTATCGGATAATGCATCGCCGCAATAATCTGTCGTAACCTATGGGCTAGGTTCTTTAAAACTGTCTCATGAGAGATACTAAGGGAAATAATTCGTGGATCTGCTGTACTGGGAAACAGCTCTAATTTTCCAAACTGCAGAAGAAAGAAAGGCATATCGCTTAAAGCCTGATTTGCACGTTCTATTAGCTGAGGTAGGTGTTCAACCTGAATATTTCCTAAAAAAGCCAACGTTATATGCAGGTTAGATATTGGAGTCCACCGTACTTTTTTTTCGGGAATAGTAGATTGCAGCACCCCTAATATCTCTTTAAAAATCAGCTTAAGTTTTTCTGAAAAACTAATGGCAAAAAATACGCGTGCTTTCATAATTAGCAATCGCAGCAATCTTAAGGTTGTATTGGAGTTTGCAAACTATTGTCGTCTGTGTCCAGGTCAGTGTCCTCAATTTTTTGGTAATTTGATAATCCATCCGAATGTAACGAATTATCCTCAAAGCCCACTGTATCAGGAACGGCGCTTAGATCATTATGTTCCATTTCTTGATGAGCATCAAAATTGGCAGAAGTTCCTAAAGCTGAGGATAACATTTGTTCTGCAAATTTTATCCATGCATCAATAGAGTTTATTAATTGGTCAATTTCGTCATTTTTTTTCATATCAACACCATCGTTTATACAACAGATAGTTTTAATAGTAGTACATCAAAAAGGCTAAAACTTGCTCTGTTAACAAGAAACGTACATTTGATGCATGGGTTCACTGTAATTTGGATTGAGCGGAATTCTGAGGGTCGATATCTAAATCTAAATCGTTCTCATCCTTTTTTTGATAATCGGGCAGTTCATCTGGCTGTAAATTTTTGTAGTCTAGCCCCATCGTATCAGAGACAGGAGTCAAGTTTCCATTTTCAGTTTCTTTTTGAAACCCCATACTAGAAACAGCCTCTACAATTTGCTCCACCAATTTACTCCACCCTTCCATGACCTCTATTAATTTTTTTACATCATCTTCCTGGCTCATCGTAAACCCATAGGTTATAAAGCTTATACGTGTAATAATAGTACATAAGAGCAATATAGTTACTTAATTTGACGTAGGGAACGGTATGTCTTGGGAATGTATCGGGTTAAATAAATGGAAGTTAGATACACCTTGTTTAGTTATTGACAGGGAAAAACTTCATTATAACTTAAAGAAAATGCAAGAGCATGGCTTGCAGCATGGCATTCAAATAAGGCCGCATTGCAAAACCCATAAGTGTACAACACTCGCCAAATTGCAGTTGGCCTATGGAGCAATTGGCATTTGTGCAGCAAAAGTTTCTGAGGCTGAAGGACTGATCAAACAGGGAATTCGCAGTGTTTTATTGACATCTCCCGTAGTAACACCTTACAAAATTAAAAGACTTCTAGATAGTTTTAAAACAGCGCCGGATAGCTTACTCATTGTAGATAATCAGCAAAATATTGCTGATTTGGAGGAGGCTGCATCACATCATCAACAGACTATTAATATTCTTCTGGATATTGATCCAGGTCTAGGCAGGACAGGAATAAACCCCCATTTGACCCTTGACCTTGCCCAAAGTATTCAAGAATCGAAATGGTTAAACTTTAAGGGTATTCAATGTTATGCAGGTAATTTACAGCACATTACCTCTTACGAAGAACGGAAAGCAATTTCGCTGCAAACCATGCAAATGGCAAGTGAAGTAGTTCAAGAACTTAAGCAGCAAGGATTACCCTGTGAAATCCTAACAGGAAGCGGTACTGGCACGTATGATATTGATATTGCAGCTTCCGGAGTCACTGAAATTCAGCCTGGTTCCTATGCCGTTATGGATGTGGAATATGCGGCTATTGGCTCTCGTGAAGATAGCCAGCACTTTCATACTTTTCAACACGCGATGACATTATTAACAACTGTAATAAGCAGCAACAGGAAAGAGCATGTCACCGTAGATGCTGGTACAAAATCACTTTATGTCGACAAAAAACATTTCCCTGAAATTATCAGCCACGCGAATCTTAAGTATGATTGGGGTGGCTTTGGGGATGAACATGGCAAAATTACTTCCAGAAATGGAAAATTACCTGACAATGGCGAAGTTATCGAATTAATTGTGCCTCATTGCGATCCCACCATTAACTTATTTGACCAATTTTATATTGTTAGTAATGACCAAGTGGTTGACGTTTGGGACATCGACCTAAGAGGAGCCTCTCAGTAAACCTTTTTACAATTTAGATACAAGGTCGTCGGCAATGCTGTCTATAGCTTATCCTTCTCAAGAACTTCTTGCCAGGCTTGTTCTTCACCTTTATTTTTATAGATTTCTTTGTTAGATTTTTTTTCGGTTTCATTTTCTTTTTTATGTTTTGAGCCCGCCAAATTACTCGGCTTTTTTTGGGGTTTATTTGCTTGTTCTACAGCATAAGGTTGTGGACTTTGATAAATTTTCATACATAAATCCTTTTAACATCGGCTTATGTTAAGTATAGAACCTATACTGTTTCATAGGCTTTTTTGATGTAACCATCTTGCGACAGCATAATTGCTATTGGACGAGTTGCATCAAAATGAGCAAAAATTATCATCATCATGACGGTGATGGGAACCGACAAAAACATGCCTAGAATACCCCAAATAGCCCCCCATAAAGCCAAGGCAATTAATATCACTAAGGGACTTAAATTGAGTGATTTTCCTAAAAAGCGTGGCTCTACCAAATTACCAATTATAAATTGGATAGCAATAATACCTGAAGAAATAATGATAAACGGTAGCCAACTCTGAAACTGTATTAAGGCTAATAACATTGGGAATGCGGTTGCAATAATAGCCCCTATATTGGGGATAAAATTAAGGAAAAATATCAACAATGCCCAAAATTCTGCAAAATCCAAATTCACTGCTTTCATTATGATCCAGCTGGTTATTGCAGTAATCAAACTAAGCAACGTTTTTAATCCCAAGTAGGTTTGGGTATCTTTAACGATGTGGGTAATAATATTGTTAACCAATTGGCGATGCCCGTCTTGAGAAATGAGCGCATTGAGCTTTTGTCGAAAGAAGTGCTGCTCCACGAATAAAAAAATCACATATAACGCAATGAGGACAGCAGAACCGGTAATGACTGTAAATACACCATAAATATTGACTAAAATACGCTGCACACTCAAACCTTGCATGAAATTGTCGACATTTACCCGTGTTTTAATATGAAAACGCTGGTCCATGGTATTAACAATGTTAGTTAAGTTTTCCTGATATCGAGAGGAAGCAGCAATAACGTCATTGACATTATTGGTGATAATATCAATCAAAATTTTTACAAAAAAGGCAACGACCAACAACGCAAGAACCATACTCAGCCAATTAGGCAAGTGGCCACCGACGAATGGGATCCGCTGAACTGCATTATTAATCGTGTTTAGCAAATGCCAGATAAAAATAGCGATAACCAGGGGAATTAATAAACTACGACCAGCGATAAGCAGATAACCTATCAGTGAGACAAGAATTAAGCCAGCTGTAAACGCTATAATTGGATGTCCTTTTTTCTCCGCAAAGTTTTTTACCATGGTAAAGTCACAGGAAGCTATTTTCTGCTATTATCAATTTTTTTTTAACTAAATCATACTGTGTTACAACAATCTTGTGAAATCTTAGCCGGGGTTGGTCCCACGATGGTTAATAAACTTGCAAAATGCAACATTCACACTGTTGCTGATTTGCTATTCCATCTGCCCTACCGCTATCAAGATAGAACCCGAATTACCGCCATCTGTGATTTACGTCCTAACGATTGCTGTGTCATCGCAGGCAGAGTCTGTAAAACAGAAATAAAATACGGTAAGCGTATGATGCTTCACTGTTATGTAGAAGATAAAACGGGTATTTTGAGACTGCGTTTTTTTCATTTTAACAAACAGCAAATTAAAGCGCTTAATGAATCCTCTTTCATTCGCGCCTTTGGCGAGGTTCGAGAATTTGCCAATACGCTTGAAATGATTCATCCCGAATATCAGTTACTAGAAAATGATGAAGAATGCGTGGTTGATGAAACGCTCACTCCTGTTTATCCTACAACGCAAGGACTTAGTCAAACGCGATTGCGGCAATTGGTTAAAATTGCCTTGAAGGATTGCCACGAGCAATTGTCTACTCTGGAATGGATGAATCCAGAAGAATTAAATGACAAGCAATTCCATTCATTAGCCAATGCAATTATACTGTTGCATAACCCACCCCCTGATACTTCGCTGGTCGCGCTTGAAGAAGGCAATCATCCTGCTTTAAAACGTCTTGTTTTTGATGAATTATTAGCACAGCGTTTAAGTATGCAATTTGCAAGGCGCCATCGCGAAAAACTGTTTGCCCCTGCTTTTCCAAATGAAAACCAATTACAACAAACATTCCTTGACCAGTTGCCTTTTGCTTTAACCGCTGCACAACAAAGAGTGAGTGAAGAAATAGCCAAAGACTTAGCCCAAGAAAAACCGATGCTTCGTCTTGTACAAGGTGATGTAGGATCTGGAAAAACAGTGGTCGCGGCATTAGCCGCCTTACAAGCAATAGCCAATGGCTATCAAGTGGCTTTTATGGCACCCACTGAACTTTTAAGTGAACAACATGCAGCGAATCTTCAATCTTGGCTTTCCCGTCTAGGTCTTGTCTGTTGCCGTCTTAATGGAAAAATGAAAGTTTCTGAGCGTAGGGAAACATTAACAAAGCTGCTCAATGGAGAATGTCAATTACTCATTGGTACCCATGCTTTATTTCAGGAAGAGGTACAATTTGCCAAACTAGGCTTGGTGATTATTGATGAACAACATCGCTTTGGGGTTGAACAGCGTCTGCTGTTGCAACAAAAGGGTCAGAGGGCTGCCATTATTCCTCATCAATTATTAATGACAGCGACTCCAATCCCAAGAACTTTGTCGATGACTCAATTCGCCCACCTTGATTTATCGATTATAGATGAACTGCCTCCCGGGCGCACACCTGTAACTACCGCTGTATTAAGCCAGGAAAAAAGGGAGCCTGTCATTGAGCGCCTAAAAACTGCTATTGCCAGCGGACGTCAGGCTTACTGGGTTTGTACATTAATTGAAGAATCAGAGAAACTGCAATGCATGGCAGCTACGGCGACGGCACAAACTCTTCAGCAGCAATTGCCTGATGCTAAAATCGGCTTGGTACATGGGCGGATGAAAGCTATCGAAAAAGAAGCGACGATGCTCGCTTTTAAAGAGGGTGAAATTGATCTTTTGGTGGCCACTACAGTGATAGAAGTTGGGGTTGACGTCCCCAACGCCAGCCTAATGATTATTGAGAATGCTGAACGACTAGGCTTGTCACAATTACATCAATTGCGTGGTCGAGTGGGTAGAGGTAGCGCACAATCACATTGTTTACTCCTGTATCAAGCGCCGCTATCCCAACTTGGCGCTGAACGTTTACGCGTGATGCGTTCGACAACAGATGGTTTTGTTATTGCTGAAAAAGATCTGCAACTACGTGGCGCAGGCGAAGTATTAGGAACACGTCAAACTGGCTATCGTCAATTTAAAATCGCAGACTTACAACGCGATCAAGCTCTTTTGCCCCTTGTAGCAAGGACGGCAAAACAATTGGTTGAGGAACAACCGCAATTGGCCCAACTTATTGCGAAGCGCTGGTTAGGAGAATTTGAACAATTTTTGCAGGGATAATAATAGTACGGCTATTAATTCTGACTTTTATCTGAGAATTTCATAAGTCAAGACTGTTTTTTCATTTTTTCTTTGCTAAGATAGCTAGGGCATTCTTTATTCACTTGCATACCATATCTGTGGATAACTTCCCATTCCTTAACTTCTTATTTTGTTATTATTTGCTCACTTAATTACTAGAAGCCTTTTTTTATATAGATTCCTCTGAATTTTCTCTAATTTCAACCGACTTTGAATTATCCACAAAATCTGTGGATAATTCTGTGCACAGAACAAAAAAATCCTTGAAAAATAAGCGCAAGGTTAGAATGCGTAGATTTTGTCATTTGTGTCATTCGGCTTTATTATTTAAAGCCTGCTATATAATAGAATATTTGACAAAAAGATCTTGTTTTTAACATTGCTCAAATTACTGTGACAGTAATGCGACCTGTCTGGTAAGTTATTCTGAATCGTCACATTGCATTGATTGTGTATCTATTCGATGTCCGCAACTTGACCCACAGCCAGGAACGGTTAAAATATTGGTCATTTTATTATCAGGTTTTTCTCATGTCATCAAAGCGTAAAGCAGTAGCGTTGATTTCGGGTGGACTGGATTCCATGCTGGCGGTCAAAGTAGTCCAGGAGCAAGGCATCCATGTTGAAGGAATAAATTTTTATACCGGTTTTTGCCATTCAGGCCATACTTCGGCTATCCGTAACCGTAAAACGGAAAAACCGTTGCGTAATGATGCGCTTTGGGTGGCCGAACAATTAGGTATCCAACTTCACATTATTGATATCGTTGAACCGTATAAAGAAATTTTACTTAATCCTAAACATGGCTATGGCAAAAATGTAAATCCTTGTTTGGATTGTAAAATTTTTATGGTGCAGGAAGCTTACAAGTGGATGTTGGAAAATAACTTTGACTTCATCATCACCGGCGAGGTAGTCGGACAACGTCCAAAATCGCAACGTAGTGCAACCATGCCCTTGATTGCGGAAAAATCAGGGGCAGAAGATCGCCTGTTACGACCACTGTGTGCAAAGTTGCTCCCTCCCACTTTGCCAGAACGTGAAGGATGGGTTAATCGGGAAACCTTATATGATTTTAGGGGGCGCAATCGCAAACCGCAATTAGGGCTTGCCGCATCCATGGCAATCGATGAGTTTGCTCAGCCGGCAGGCGGATGCTGCGTGTTAACTGATGATAATTATACCCGTCGTTTACGTGATATGTGGGAACACCGGACAACACGCGATTATGATCTTGAGGATATTATTTTGCTAAAAGCTGGCAGACATATTCGCCCCCTTCCACATTATAAAATGATTATTGCCCGTGATGAGGCTGAAAGTAATTTTCTAACCGGTTATCGCAAGCAATTTACTCACATGCTGGTTCGCAATCATCGTGGACCCATGATTCTAATTGAGGGACAACCAGAACCTGATGATTTTATAACCTGCGCACGCATTGCCGGGCGCTTTTGTTCTGGTCGGGAAGAAGTTAGTGTAGAGGTTGAACTCCATCATTTGGACGGCCAACAACAAGTGTTGACCGTGCAACCCTTACGTGCTGAGGAAATTCCTCAAGCCTGGTATTTATGAGAGGTAACCATGGCCCATTACGATTTAGACGCTCGCCGGCTGTTATGCCCCATGCCAGTCATTAAAACGCAAAACATGGCAAAAAAACTTGCACATGGCGATACATTAACTATCATTGCCACTGACCCGGGTACCCAGCATGATCTCCCCTGTTGGGGCCGCATCAATGGCCATAAACTTCTCGAGTGTAAAGAAGTCGATGGTGAAATAGTGATTACACTCGAACTAATAAAGGACTAGGAATGACCCAACAAGCGCGTTACCTGCAGGCTAAAAAAATTACCCTTATTGGTGCTGTAGTGAATGCGATCTTGGGATTTATTAAACTTATCGGCGGACTCTTCTTTCACTCACACGCGCTAGTGGCAGACGGTATTCATTCCTTTTCTGATCTGTTTACTGATTTAATGGTGGTATTCGCTTCTAAATACGGCAGTCAGGATGCGGATGCTTCGCATCCTTACGGACATCAGCGTATAGAAACCGCTGCCACCTTGCTTCTTGCTTTATTACTCATTCTTGCAGGTGCTGGTATTGCCTGGGATTCTATTCATGAAATCATCAGGGGCTCGCATGATTATCCCGGTTGGGTGACTCTTCCTATTGCTTTACTCTCTGTTTTTGCCAATGAAATTTTATTTCACTGGACCTATCATGTGGGAAAACGCATCCAATCATCCCTGGTCATTGCCAATGCCTGGCATCATCGTTCAGACGCCGCGTCCTCTATAGTCGTTTCTCTTGGACTTATTGGAACGCTCCTGGGGTTTATATATCTTGATGCGGTAGCTGCCGTCATCGTTGCTTTCATGATTATTAAAATGGGGATTAGTTACGGCTGGGGCAGTGTCAAAGAGCTAATTGATACCGCTGTAGATTCGGAAACCTTAAAAAAAATAGAAACCATTATCCAGAGCGTGCACGGTGTTGAACGCATTCACCAATTGCGTAGCCGTTTAATGGGAGGTGATATTTTAATTGATGTCCATATTCTTGTTTCACCTTACATTTCTGTCTCGGAAGGACATTATATTGCCCAACATGTGCATCAGGCACTGGTGAATCAATTGGAGCGTGTCAAAGACGTTACTGTCCATGTTGACCCAGAAGATGATGAAATTTCTTGTCCTTCGCTTCATTTACCCAGTCGTGAAGCATTGCAAAAACGCTTGATTTTCAATTGGCAAAAAGATTATCCGGAACTCTCCAATTGGACTATCCATTACCTGGATGGCACATTGACCATTGATTTAATTTTCTCGCAAAACCCTTCAAATTTGAGCTCTTTTAAAGATCGTATTTCCAAAGATTTGGAATCTGAGGAACACCCAATACACATACGCTTTTACTGGCAGTAGGGATATCTAGTATGAAAAATAAGATTGTTGTATTAGATTCTAAACCATTAATTAATGATGGCTTATCATTGGAAATGCTAACTACCCTTGGTGATGTCGTTCTTTACGAGAGAACACCCGCTGAGCTTGTGATTGAACGAGCCTTTGATGCAAACATTTTAATTACTAATAAGGTAAAATTGACTGCAGAGCATTTTGCCAAACTCCCGCAACTTCGTTACATCGGGGAAACAGCAACAGGTGTCGACAATATCGATGTCAATGCAGCAAGCAAACATCATATTATTGTCACCAATGTTCCAGATTACAGCACAGACAGTGTAGCCCAACATGTCTTTGCTTTGTTGCTTGCCCATACCAACCATGTAGAAACCCATAATCGCTCTATCCAACGCGGCGACTGGCAAAATCAACCTTACTTTGCTTATTGGTTAAATCCTGTGTGTGAATTAGCAGGCATGACTTTAGGGTTAATGGGATATGGTAGAGTTGCAAAGAAGGTGGCTCAGATTGCCAGTGCTTTGGGGATGAAAGTGATTGCCCATAAGCCTTCTGCCTTTTCCGACAAGTTGACAACCTGGGTGAGCCTAAGGGATCTCTTCACACAAAGCGATGTTTTAAGCTTGCATTGCCCGTTAACCACAGAAACAAAGCATATTATTAATCAAAATTCACTTCGTTTTATGAAACCAGAAGCTATTCTCATTAATACAGGTCGGGGCGGTTTGGTAAATGAATTGGATTTAGCCAACGCGCTAAAAAATAAACAGATTAGCGCGGCTTATCTTGATGTTCTAACCCAGGAACCACCGTCTACTAATCATCCTTTAATCGGTTTACCTAACTGTGTTATCACGCCTCATGTTGCCTGGGCTTCTATTGCTGCACGAAAACGCTTGCTAAATGTAGTCTGTGAAAATATTATTCACTTTCTTAATGGACAACCCATTAATGTTGTACAGGCTTCATAAGGGGATGCGTGATGGCTACGGCCACTTTAAAAATAGTTTTTGCCTTGATACTTTTTGTTGTGATTCTTTTGGCTGGCTGGTATCCATTTAAAAAACGTATTCAGGGAGAAGGGCATATTGATTTTCCCATCGGGGAAACCCTGGCAACAGGTGTTTTCCTGGGGGCTGCTTTATTACATATGCTGCCAGAATCCAGTTTATTGTTCCATGAAATGGGTTATCACTATCCTTTCGCTTTTATTATCACCGGTGCTGTATTTTTAATCTTTTTATGGTTTGAACATTTAGGGAAAGAATTGTATCACCATCATGATGCATCCCATCCTGCTTTCGCCATTCTAGCGTGGTCCATGCTTTCAATTCATTCCATTATGCTGGGGACAGCGTTGGGTTTTAACCACAGTAACTCGATGGTTATTATGCTTTTTCTGGCCATTATTACCCATAAGTGGGCAGAAAGTTTTGCCATTGCCGTGCAACTTAACAAAAGTTCTTTAACACGCACACAGAGTCTCGCATTTTTCTTAAGTTTTTGCTTAATGACACCTTTGGGAATTTTTATTGGTTGGTATTTTGGTCACGGCGTTGAAACGCACTCTTTATTTGATCCTATTTTAATTTCTGCCTCGGCTGGCACTTTTCTTTATTTAGGGACACTTCACGGGCTTGAACGCTGCGTTATGGTTGAGCGTTGTTGTAATTTGCGTGATTTCAGCTTTGTCATTATTGGTTTTCTTCTCATGGCCTCGGTAGCTGCTTATGTCTAAATTTTTAACACAGAACCCCCTGATTCTGGCTTCCTCCTCTAAAATCCGCATACAGCTTTTAAGATCACTCAGCCTTGATTTCGAAGTCGTGCCTGCCCGCTGTGATGAAGAGGCTATCAAAAAAGAATTAAAGACTGCATCGATGCTTGAATTAGCCAGCGCTCTTGCTCGATGCAAAGCCCTTGAGGTGAGTAACCGTTATCCTAAGCATTTTGTGATTGCAGCCGATCAACTTTGCATCATTGACGATAAATACCTGGATAAACCGCTTAACCATACTGTGGCCATGACCCATCTTCGTCTATTAAGTGGTAAAACACATCAGCAAATATCGGCTTATTGTATAGCCAAAGCTGGTAAGCTTCTTTGGCAAGATCATGATAGTGCCTCACTCACGATGCGAGAACTGAGTGATAAAACTATCGATGCTTATTTAACACAGGATCAACCTTATCAAAGCTGTGGGGCTTATCATTTTGAAGAATCGGCGAAGTGGTTATTTACAGAAATTAAAGGAAGTGACAGTACCATCCTTGGCTTGCCACTTATGCCTTTGGCCAAAGCCTTAATAAGCCTTCAAGCCGTCATTATGACCTCCTAACTTACTTTCAAAAGCAGGTGGTTGCACCAAGATTACCGAGTTCCGAGTATGCCCTCTCTGCACAGGACAAAAATTTAGAATCCCGTCATTGCGAGCGCCTGCGAAGCAATCCAGTACGATCTTTGAACAAAAAACGGTTCTGGATTGCTTCACTTTGTTCGAAACTACGACACATAAAAATTTCGTCCTGTACTTAGATATGCTCCCTTTTTTAGGGAGAAACTTAATATTTTCCTAAGTAACTGTTGTTAGAATGTTCAAAATGAATTGAATTAACTCTAAATATAACGGGGACATAGGCAATGCTAGAAAAATTTGAACAACCTCAAGAACATATAATCTCTATACATAGAAATATGGATGATACGAAGGCTAAATCGTTGCTAGAAAATACTGCAAAAAAAATAGAGCGAGAACGAGGTAAAGAAAACCTTGCTGACAATTATAAACTATGGCTGTTACGGCATAGTAGTGTACCTGGCTTAGTTACCTTTGAATCAATAGCTTACAATAAGGGATTGGATCAATGGGTCGTTCAAACTCCCAAACGTTACATGAATTCAGAAAACGGTTGGGTAATCAATAATCATAACCCTAGATCACAAAGCTTCAATCAACTAGTTACAAATTCTGGTGGAAAGAAAGACATTATTACTGATGAGAATAGCGTACTTATTGAAAGCTTAGTTATCCATATCATGGAATCCCAAGCGTGTAGTCTTGACGGTCATATTAGCGATTTAGTACAGAAAGTTACCCAGGTTAAAGCAACCAGTCGCTATATAGTGAAAGAAGAGCGTTTTTCTTTGCCTGGATATATCGCCAATATTTTAATCTGCCCATGGACTAAAGAAAAAATACTGGAAAAAGGTAAGAGCACAGTACCACTTATGAAACACCCTGTTGTTTTAAAAGACGATGGAAAAAGCTATGAACGCGATGCATTGGTAGCAAGATACAAGAAGTGGGGCATTGATTTAATTGAAGGTGTTCATTATTACAATAATATCGTTTTGAAAGCTATCATTGGTTATCTGGCTTCACAAGAAAAAACACCCGCAGAGTATTTAGAATTATTGAATAAAATTAACGATGAAGTATTAATTGATTCACTTAGTTATGAGCAGTTTGCGGATACGGTGATATCTCCCAGTGGATTTTCATTTTCAAAAGAAGAAATAATGACCTATATTGCTTCAAAAAAAATAGGATTGATGGAGCCTCTAGTAGCCGACCCTTTAAACCCTAATGTAAAGATAACAAAAAGTGATCTTATCTTTAATGAAAATTTAGAGCTTTTTGTTAGGCTATGGCCAGCTTTTTATATGAGTATGAAGCCACAGGTAGAAAACAATATCTTTTAAAGGCCACGGAGGGCTTCAAGTACTTCTTTATTATACTTTAGAAGGTTTTACCAACCTTCTAAAGAAATTCCCTAAGTATATCCGTTTGATAAGAGTCAGGTTGTACACGCAGGTTATAACCACCCCATCCATGACCAGTTGACCAAATTGTCCAACCTGCAAAACCATAATCTTTTTCCTTAGCTGAATTATCTTGCAAATATTGCATAAATTGCCGCAAGGGTGCTGTACAACTGCCAGCATCTTTTCCTGTACCAAATTCAGTAACAATGGCCTTTAGTCGATTCTCTTGTAAGTAACTTGCAAAAGCATCCAAATTAAATCCATCGGTACCGATGGTTGACAAATCCTGCAAGCAATTGTCATGTGTTCCACTGTAATCATTATCTAGATATTGATGAACATTAATTAATAGTTTTGATAAATCGTTTATTCCAGCTTTTGCAAAATTCTCACGGGTAAACAAACTTGCATTGCTGTATTGTTGTCCATCTTGCCCAGTCCATTCGTAAGTTGTCCAGGAATGAAGCCCAGACCAACTGTTACCTTCAATCAGAATATAACCATTAAACCCATGAGATCGTATAGCTTTTATCAACGAGGCCTGTATTGTAAAAACTTTGTCATCAGGAACACCCACAGGCTCATTTATCAAATCGAGTAGGATATACTCTTTATTGATCGCAGAATCCATTTGTATTAAGGTTGCAAGTTGATTCCAAACCGATTGATAAGCCTTATCATTTAAGACAAGAGTACCGTCTGGACAAGGACCAGATTGCCCACATCCTGAATACTGTTCACCGAATTTTGAATAACGCATATAAGTATGTAAATCAACAATGGTGTAGACTTTTGCTTGCGTCAATGATTGTAGAAGTGGCCGTATGTAATTATTATAATATGCCAGATTAAGACTACCTTCACCCGGGCCGTCTAATTGCAAATAACCCCAACTTACAGGAAGTCTTACTGTATTCATTCCCATATTAATAAAAGTTTGGGTATCTTTTAAATCAGAAAAATTGCCTGAGCTCTCTGCTTCTGAAAGATTCGGAATAACGACAGGATCAATTACCTTGCCAAATTCAAGACCCGATAAATTAAATCCTGCAAATTGCCAATAACTCGGTGTTTTTGCCGAAGTTAAATGGTTGTTCGTATCAATTGGAGTATAGTTTATCGCACCACCCACTCGCCCGTGGCTATCAATACTGGGTTTAGTATAAGCAATATGCACCCCGGCAGGTGGAGTATACGTTCCTATAGAATTATTACTTGCTTTATTAATATTAAAACCTACGTAGCCCAAATAGGTATTTGATGACTCACAGCCTCCGAAACGAAGTGTTGCTCCCGCATAATACTCACTGCCTGAAGCTTTATTAGCATCTCCTGATTGTCCAGGAGCAAGTTTTAAGGTAACACTACCTGCTTTATTCTGCAGACAAATATAAGGTTTAACTGACCTATTTGGTCCCACACCCTCAATGGCATTTATCATTGTTGCTGCCGAAAGGCTGCCGGGTAATAAAAAGAGAATCATGAGTCGTTGTAACACAACTCACCTCCGGTGATTAAAAATTAATTGATGTGCATAATAACAAGCCAACACATAAAATAAAAGCAATTAAAAATAAAAACTCTGCCCTTGGCTTACAAAACCTTGGAAGCCCTCTTCTGTAGGATTAGGTAATTTGCCTTCATTGTAATCGTATAGCCACATTTTCTTTTTTATTTTTTCATCCAGTGTCTTCAATTCGTCATAATGGGCATGTTGGTTACTTTTGGTGGCAGACGTTTCGCAGTCATGAAAAATTAAATCCGCCTTCTCATAAATGGGCAGCAAAGACTCGCGGTGAAATCGTGAGTCGGTAGACACAAAAATTGTTTTATCATCGCCAGTAATTAACAATCCGTAACTGGGAAGTAATTTATCATTATTAAACGTGTGGCAGGTTTTTATTAATTGGAATGAATATCCTTCCCAGACAAAAGAATAATTGTGAATCGGCTTCGCATCAAAAAAAGTTTCCAACGTGGCCTCCTCCCCTTCCAAAGAGGCCATCCCTCCCGATAACACATTTTGCCAAAGGGCATTTTTTTGATCTGGGCTAATGTATAAAGCCGGTCTTTCTTTTTCCAGAAAATATTTTGAAAAACCAAGCCATTCAAGCCCCCCTGTATGGTCAGCATGTAAATGGCTAATATACACCGCATGAATATCACTATACCTATAACCTTGCATGATAAGCGAATGGCGAATATCGCTACCACAATCAATTAATAATCGCTGACCTGCTTTGGTTTCAAGCACCATATTGGATTGAAATTTATTAAGACCGACCGTTAAGGCAGATGCCACGCCCAAAAATAAAAGTTTCATCTTAATTCCTTTAATCAAAGATAGTTTCTTACGCCTCCCTATAGAACAACTGATGTTCTATGAGCCATAAATTGCATGCATCTTTGATTGCTTGCATTTTCTAAGTATAGATCCCAAGGAACTACTGAGGTTAGCATGTTAAAATTTAATGAATTATGCTAATACTCAAGTAGCTTAGATAAATGTGGTATTGGATTTACATACTGTAGCAGTTGAATATTTGTTATATACTCTTCTTTATACAAGGAATTTGGAGCTAAAGGATGGTTAGACGTGCCTTAGGGAAAAACAATAAACCCGTTCATAAAGATGCCCTGGGCTTGATCAATAAGCCTGAAAAAACAAAAAATACCAAACAGACTTATGATCGCATTGCTTGTGTGTTTCAAGGTGGCGGCGCGCTGGGTGCTTATCAAGTAGGCGCGTTTCGTGCTATTCACGAACGAGGGTACCGCCCCAATTTTGTTGCGGGGGTATCCATTGGCGCCATTAATAGCTCCATCATTGCCGGGAATCCACCTGACAAACAAGTGGAACGGTTATTTGAATTCTGGGATACCATTGCTCCCAAATTATGGCTTGATTTCCAAATTAATTATGATGCTTTCGATTGGACCCATCATCTCCATAACCGCTTAGGGGCCTTGTACGCTGTTTTTTTTGGATTGGATGGTTTTTTCAAGCCAAGGTTAGTTGCTCCTACACCTCTTTCTCAAAATACACCCGATAAATTAAGCTACTATGATACTTCAGAGCTACGACAGACCCTAGAACGGTTAATTGATTTTGACAGGATTAATAATAAAAAAATTACGCTTTGTCTGGGAGCTGTAAATGTTACCACTGGCGAGATGGAGTTTTTTAATAATCAGGCCATGACTATTACCCCAGATCATGTTATGGCAAGCGGTGCTTTGCCTCCAGGCTTTCCTGCCATTAAAATCGGGGATGATTATTATTGGGATGGGGGTATTTATGCCAATACACCACTGGTCACTGTATTGGATGCTCTTCCAGAACTTGATACTTTGTGTTTTGTAGTAGACTGTTTTAGCTTGAAAGGCCCCTTGCCTGAAACAATGGATCAACTTGAAGAACGTCAAAAAGATATTCGTTATGCAAGTCACTCACGCCGTTTAACCAATGTCTATACCAGCCGACAAAACCTACAGGCTGCAATCCAATTTTTAGGCAATAAATTATCCCCTGAGGTTAAAGAAGATCCTGAAGTGAAAAAAATTCTGGCGTTGGGGCATGAGAAACGATTCAGTGTTGTGCATATTATCTATAATGGAACCCCTTATTCGCATTCCTTTAAAGACTATAATTTTGTTCGTTCGGCAATAAATATTCGTTTAAATACCGGCTACAACAATGCTATTGAGGTTTTGAATAATCCGGAATGGGAAAGGAAGTCTGATAAAAAGCTGGCCTGTTCTATTTATGGCGTGACTTCCGAGTATTTTGACCAACATTAATCAATAATCACTCAGCACAATATCCAAGCGTTGGATAAGAAGAGGAGAACCATGCGCTGGATCAGCTGTAACCACGAGCGCATTGAAATCAACTCGGTTTCTTAACTCAGGAATAAGAAAGGCCTGATGAACACGCCAACAACTAGTACCCTCACAGTCTTGAACCGTAACAATTGAAGGTACAACAGGTTGTGGATTTAGAGTAAGGTGTTGTTCATTGATTCGGTGTACTTTATCACGAAGAAAAGCCTCCATCGGTGTCCACGCAGCAGGCAAGTAATGACGACGTACATTAGCCGCCTCAGAAGCATCATCATGGAAACCAGCGGTAAGCGTTACCATTAGGGTTTGTTCTGTCCATTCACTGATTTCACTGATTGGATATTCAGGATGAACAACATAAGTGACCGAAAAACCTTTAAGGGGAAATAAGGAAAATGCAAATAGGAATAAGAGATGATAACAATGAAGTCTTTTCATAATAACTCCTTCCTGGTTTCCTTATTTGCACCGAAATTGCTTAAAATAATAAGGCATTATCAGTATAGCAAATAATTTTATTAGCACTATCTAGCTAGTTGGGCAGTCTTTAGTAACTACTACCTCTTAATACCTGGGTTAAAATAGTTTTTTAAAAATCTATTTAACGTAGAGGGAGACACACCAAGCTTCTTTGCAGCTTGCGAATACTAATATCTAAAGGATCAAGATATGTTTCTTTCATAAAGTCCCCTGGATGAGGAAGGTTATGCATATTCATCAGGCGTTCGCAATGACTATATTAGAAATACCTCTGTGCAGGACAACATTTTATACAGTCGTTGCGAACACAGTGAAGCAATCCAGAACAGTTTTTGTTCAAATATTGTACTATATTGCTTCGCTGACGCTCGCAACGACGGGATGCTAAATTTTTGTCCTGCATAGAGCAGATTTATTTTTTAGGTTCAGGCATTTTTTCATTATGTCTAAACATTGTCGCAGGATTTGGGTTGTTTGACATCATGGGTTTGCCATTACCCGTCATTACCGGTTTGCTTGGAGGCATTGTTATTTTATTGACCGGTGTTGACATCTTTGCTGCAGATGAGGCTATGGTACTGTGAGGCATCATTCTATTCGCTGAAGAACTTTGCGCTGAGGGACTACCCACTTTGCTGGCTGTACTTGCCATTTGGGGGCTATTTGCCCTGCTAACAGCCTTGGTTACTTTACTGGAATTTGTGGTCGTTTTTTTGGCCTTGGCTTTGGTAGCACTGCTAGCACTTTTTTTAGGTACTGATTTTGTTTTTGCCATGGCAGCTTTAGCCGATTTAGGTGCTGCCTTTTTAGGAGAAGCAGCGACTTTCTTCGCCGTTGTTTTTTTTGCAGCTGTCATTTTACGGGAAGATGAAGCGGATGCTTTCTTGGATTTTGATGATTTTTTTGTAGTTGAAGTTTCGAATTCTATGGGAATGTTTTTTGCCTTATTCCCAGGCATAGCTGACTTAGCTCTTCCAACCGCAAGTTCAGAATTTCTTCTCATTTCCTTTGAAACCATGGCAAAAGCATTCTCAAGAATTTGAAAAGATTGGCGCATGTAATCAAGCATTTGATGACTATTTTCCATTGCCATCTTCATTTGATGATCAATCATCTTGTGAGGTTGTTGCCAGGAAGACGCTTCTTCTGGCTTTGCATAATGTAAATTTTGCAGCGTTTTAAGATTTAGCTCCATCATTGCTTGAAATGGTTTATGCATTTCAGTCACTAAGGCAGCCCAACTTTTAAAATAGTCCTGATTCATTATTATCTCCATTTATGTTGCGTTGCACTATGTCAGCCTAGCTGATAAATTTAAATTTTGCGAATTAAATTTAAATTTTTCTAATTTTTTTTATAGAAACGAGATTTTTTTGCACAATATTTGATCAAATATTGACTGTAGGTGGATCTCTTTTATCCAGAAGAAGCTCAGAAGGGGGTAGCTTTAATGATGAAGGGGTAAGTTGCTTTTCTTCCTGTATAATGACATCAGAACTAAATCGCGTTATTGCGAATTGTTCCAGCATCGATTTATAGGAATGTTCGATTTCTTTAATCGTATGAACCGGATGGGCAATCACCACACTTTTTATTGCTCGGGCTGGATACATCCATTCACCAAGATTATTAAAAAATGCATGTACCCGCGCGAATTTTTGATGAATAGAATGAGATAATATCAAATCGACCAAAGCGGCAATTCGACTTATTAGCATGTTGACAGTGAATGCTAATGCTTTTACCGGACTTGTCATCACTTTAAAGCATAAATAAATAAACTGACTGCCGGCAATAAGAAGACGATTCAGATCCCTGCTTATTTTCATGTATAAATCACGGGAAGCCCTTTTAATGGGTTGAGCAGGCTCTGGATTACCCATAAACCACGCAATGGGACTTAAAATAAAAGCCAGACTAAAGCGGCAAATTGCCGGGATATAACTGAAGGGAATAGAAAATAGTTGAAAAGCAATTGAAAGCTCTTTTTCCGGATATAAAATCTTCTTAAGTGAAGCAGCCTCTTCTCTAAGGAAAAGTCTATCCAGGTGTCTTTCTAATTCAAACAAAATATCTGAATCTAATTTTGGTAGTGTTTCAGCATGTTTGGACAACCAAAGTGCGAGCAGGAACCGATTAATAACCTGCTCATTGCCGGGGTTAGGGTAGTTTTTATATTCAGTACCATTAAATTTAATTCTGGTAGGATGTAAATCTTCGGTGGGATCGCGATGAAATAATTCATAACTGCCAAGAGCAAACTTGCCGCCTATAAAAGGATAGCTTGCATCAGGCGTAGAACCTAAATCTTCACGTAACATATCGCTTAAAACAGGAATTTTATGCCCATTAATACCATTTACCAAAACATAGCCTAAACCATAAGCAAGCGCAAAATAGGCACTATAGGTTAACGGATCTTCAGCGATCTGCATGGTTACCGAGATTCCCGAACTATTGGGTCCATGAACTGCCGTATCCCATCCGGTGGCGAATACTTGTGCTTGTGTGGAACCACCTGCCAAAGCAGCGGCGAATTTTCCAGAACCCATGCTGTACGAAAAATGGGTAAACCAGTTAACATAGCCTGCACCAAAAACAGTAGACGCAAAAGCAGGATAAAAAATGGCGCCAGCGCCAGCTGCATAAGCTGTAGTAAATAGAAGACCGGCTACGGGATCTTTGGCATAAACATTGTGGGTAAAAACGGAGACAAAACCATCGAAACCTCGAACCATTGCAGTTATAATATCATTTTGCTCACCTGCCGTAAGATGATAATCGGTCCTGGCAAGCATGCTCACAGGTTTTGCATCGCTTTTTAGCACTGAATCTATCAGGATATATTGCAAGCGCTCAGTCTCCTCCCTGTTAATACGGGCGAGGCAATGCTCTGCCTCCTCAATGACGGTATTAAGATTTTGCAAAGATTTGCTTGCATTCCAATCATCGAAGATCTTTTTAGGCATATGGAAAAGGCCAGTACCTAAGTTGCGAATTCCTCTAAAGCTATCTCTTATCGCATACATGATTGCTTTAATAAATTTTATAGGTTTTAGCAATAATGGTTCATTAGGGCTTGCCTTTTCTCGTAAGGTTTTCGCAATAAGATGAAATTCTTTATTGTCCCATGCCTCCTCTTCCCAGGGATGAGTATAGGTGAACATTCCCTTAAAGATATTAAAAATAAAAAAGGCGGCACTCTTCATAGCAACCGCAAAGTTTCGATGCAGCTGCCAATTCGTAGCAACAATTACACTTAGCGTTTCACTCCCCAGTGGGCTTTTGACGCTTGGTTTTTCAGGATTACTGTAATCAACGGTATCCCAACCCTCCAGAAAACTTATGCCCAACAATACTTGTCGCTGGCGGGAAGGCGTGAGATTATCATTTCCGAAATCGTAGGTAATACTGCCATTTTCACTGGTGTACCAACCATGATGCTCTGGCGTGATGGCATTTCTTAGATCAGCTTTATGCTCGTCAACTTCTCGTCGGGCATCTTCTATACAATCATTTAAATGACCACGTGTGAGTGCAAACCGCCTTTTTCTGCTGTAACTGATATCCTGATTGATTCCCTGCATTTGAAACAAGTTATCAGACATTTGTTGCTTAACGAAATATAGGATTGAATTTTTACCTCGTGCTCGACTATAAGTCCGTAAAGCCTGTGGGTTTGTTGAACAATCCTCCACCATTGTCTGTAAATAAGATTCTGCCTTGGCAATATCCTTTCTAATATCTTCTCGTAATTGGGAAAGTGCTTTAGGATTAAGGGTGACTAGCTGTGTGCCTCTAAAATGCGTTTCAAGGCTACTATCAATTGTCAATAATTGCTGCCTATAGCGTTCAATTGCTGTACTATAAGCTACCAGAGAATTGTCCTTATTCACCAAGGATTCCAATTCCTGCAGCGCTTCAAAACGTTGTTGATAGTGATCTAAAAGCTGAACTTTTAAATGTTGAGTGTTGCTTATCATTCCTTTGAGGACACGCTCATGCGCGGTAATACGATAATTACCAAGCGCAGCAATAACCTTACTGGTTAATGATTCAGTGCGAACAATTCCCCAACGTACAGCCTGCTTTAATTGTATAGCATCGGTTTGCCACTGAAAGGAATAAGGTTCACCATTTTTACTGATAAAATTAATTTGATGCTCACCAAATTTGTACGGTGTTTTCTCATAGGTATCGAATCTATTGGCAGCACCTATCCAGGGTACGGCAGAAATTGCCGGTAAATGCAGTATTGGAGACTCATCGATTAAAAAATCTTGATATTGTTTCCGATTGTTTCGAATTAAAAGTTTTTTGGCGCTTTCTGCTGGCATAGGAAAGAGTAAAAGCCTTATTTGCGCAAGATTTTAACAAAAAATACTTAATAAAGTCTTAAAAGAAGATGTTAATAATCATTACAACTTTGTAAATAATAGTATGCACCCTTTAACCTCCGAACGTTATCATCCTCTTACTGCTTAATGATTAAAAAGTAATGGATGCAAATTTGGCATCCATTACTTTTTAAAGTTTTGCCAATACTTCTTGCAAATGCTTTACCGGCTGAACTTCCATAGCAATAGTTTGCTTAGGAGCATTGGCAAAAGGAACAATAGCCCGTTTAAAACCATGCTTTGCCGCTTCACGAAGTCGCTCCTGCCCACTTTGTACAGGCCTTATTTCGCCCGCCAAACCCACTTCACCAAAAATAATCGTCTCGCGATCCAATATTCGATTACGTAAGCTGGAAATAACAGCGGCTAATAATGCTAAATCACTCCCAGTTTCAGTCACTTTAACCCCGCCAACCACATTGATAAAAACATCCTGATCGAAGGTAGCAATACCTCCATGTCGATGTAGCACGGCCAAAAGGATGGCAAGACGATTATGTTCAAGTCCTGCCGTAATACGCTTGGCTTGTTGGCCGTGTGCTTCATCCACCAGCGCTTGTACTTCAACAAGCATTGGTCTTGAGCCTTCCCAGGTGACCATCACTGCACTTCCAGGCGTAGGCTCTGGTTGACGCGATAAAAAAATGGCAGACGGGTTAGCTACCTCCTTTAATCCCCTATCCGTCATGGCAAAAACCCCCAATTCATTTACAGCACCGAAACGGTTTTTAATAGCACGGATAACCCGGAAGCGACTGTCACTCTGGCCTTCAAAATATAAAACACTATCCACCATATGCTCTAAGACACGTGGTCCTGCCAAAGCGCCTTCTTTAGTAACATGCCCTACGATAAAAACCGCTGTCTGGGTTGTTTTGGCAAAGCGAACCAATTGAGCTGCTGATTCCCTCACCTGTCCTACTCCGCCCGGAGCAGAACTTAAGGCTTCAGTAAAGATAGTTTGTACTGAATCGATGACCATAATACGGGGCTTTTCTTTTTGCGCATGGGCTAAAATAGTTTCTACCTGTGTTTCAGCAAGTAAACGTAAGCCCTCCATCGGTAGTTGTAAGCGTTTAGCGCGCATAGCAACCTGCTGGAGAGATTCCTCACCCGTGACATAGAGTACTTTTTGATGCTTGGAGAGATTAGCCAATGTCTGTAACAATAAAGTCGACTTTCCAATGCCAGGATCTCCCCCAATCAGCACCACAGAACCATCGACTAAACCACCCCCCAAAACACGGTTTAATTCGGATAAACCACAATCCATTCGTACTTCCTTATCAAGGACCACATCCTCCACCGAGGTGATAGTAGAGCGTTGATTTGCATAATGACCTAAACGCGAACCACGTACATTAGAAACAATGCCTTCCTCGCAGACTGAATTCCATGCGCCACATTGTGTACATTGCCCCGCCCATTGTGAAAACAGGGCAGCACATTGGTTACAAATGAATTGTGTTTTTGTTTTCATATTGAAATAATGACTATTAGAGTGAATTTATGGATCCTGCATGAATCCAAAAAACTGTGCAACCTCCCTGTGTCCTAACTGTATTTACTATTATGAAAAACAGGCGTGACGAAACAATAATGCTTAATCTCATCACTCAGGTAGCTAAGAACGATGAGAGAATTAAAGCAGTCATTCTGAATGGATCTCGAGCAAGCCCGTCTGGCCTAAAAGATAGATTTCAGGATTATGATATTGTGTATCTAGTCACTGATATTGAACCCTTCGTAAACGACAAAAAGTGGATTGATCAGTTTGGTGAAATACTTATCATGCAAACGCCCGATGAAATGGATGCGCTGTGGCCGGATTCTAAAGATAAGTACACCTATCTCATGCTATTTACAGACTGGAATCGCATTGATTTAACCTTAATGAATATCTCCCAGCTAACAACAATGCCCAGGGACAGTCAAAGTATTTTATTATTGGATAAAGAGAATTTACTAACCCCATTTAACCCTCCGACTGATAATGATTACTTACCCACCCCGCCTTCCTTTAAACATTTTTCTAACTGTTGCAATGAATTTTTATGGGTAAGTACCTATGTTGCTAAGGGGCTCTGGCGAAGGCAATTACTCTATGCAAAGCATGTATCGGAGCAAATCGTTAGAGAGGAACTTCTTAAAATGCTCCTCTGGTATGTAGGAATTAAAACAGGGTTTAATAAACCCATGGGAGTGTATGGGAAATATATCGAAAATTATCTTGAGCCAAGCCTTTGGCAAGATTATTTAACAACCTATGTTAATGCTGATTATAAAAAAATGTGGGCATCTTTATTTAAAATGTGTGAGCTCTTCAATGAGGTAGCCATTAAAGTTTCCAGCCATTTTGATTATCCTTTTGACCAGAAAGAATTTAAAAAAGTGGTTGCTTACTTACAAGAGGTAAAAAATCATGCCTCGCTTTAAATGGACTATCACCCCATTAAAATAGTTACTATTTAACGCTGTTAAGATAATATTCACTTTTTAAATGCTGAAAAAATCACATCACATATGAATCATCAAATTTTTCAATGGGCGGTCATTGGAGCAGGACCGGCAGGAATTGCTGCAATCGGCAAATTACTTGACTCTGGTGTAAGTGCCACAGACATTTTGTGGATCGATCCCGCATTTAAAGTGGGTGATTTAGGACAATTTTGGCACAATGTCTCCAGTAATACCACCGTCCAGCGCTTTCTTGACTTTCTTAATGCAGCGGCCTCTTTTTCATTTTCCCAGGCATCTCACGCATTCCCCCTTAGTAAACTCAATCCACAAGAAACCTGTCGTTTAAGTCAAATCGTCGAACCTTTACAGTGGATAACCGACCACCTTATCAAAACCGTAGTAGCAAAGAAGACAATGATTCAATCGATGGCTTTGACCAATCGAACCTGGTCGCTTTGTTCCTCCTCCCAGACTTTCAAAGCAAAGAATGTCATTTTGGCCACAGGCGCTGTCCCATCCAGCTTGAATTATCCGGGAGTAGAGGTTGTACCTTTTGATGTTGCTATTGATAAAGAGCTTCTAGCCACCTCCATTAATAAAAATGAAACCTACGCTGTCTTTGGCTCCTCTCATTCAGCCATTATTATTGTGCAGCACTTGGTTGAATTAGGGGTTAAAAAAATAATTAATTTTTATCGTTCCCCTTGCCGCTATGCCATTGAAATGGATGACTGGATTTTATTTGACAACACGGGCCTTAAAGGACAGACAGCAGCATGGGCCAGGGAATATATCGATGGTACCCTGCCTGCCAATCTGGTTCGCTATAACACGACTGAAACGAATATAGCCCGCTATTTACCAGAATGTAATAAGGTAATTTATGCCGTTGGCTTTGAAAAACGTAAAAATATTGTGATTGGTGATTACGAAAACACTACTCATAATCCACATGTAGGCATTATAGGTCCAGGCTTGTTTGGCTTAGGCATTGGTTACCCGGAACAACACAGTGATCCTTTTGGTAATGTGGAATCGCAGGTGGGTTTATGGAAATTCATGGTATATTTAACTCAAGTAATGCCTGTTTGGTTTAAATACCCGGCATAATGAATACGATTTGAAACATTGTGAATATCAATAAACTGTTTGAAACTTACCTTTCAAGCAGTATACTGGAATGATTTGTTATCGAGCAGTGAATCCATGAGCAAACCTATCCATTTTGAAAAATCCATGGCTGAACTTGAAGACATTGTCATGCAGCTTGAAAAAGGTGAATTGTCTTTAGAGGATTCTCTGAAACAATTTGAAAAAGGTATTACCTTAGCGCGCAAATGTCAGGAAGTCTTAAATCAGGCTGAACAAAAAATTGAATTGCTTGCTATGTCCGATGCAAAAGTCAGTGACATACCCAATGATTAACCAAACAATGGGTCAGTATTTAACACATTTTGAGATTATTTTTAGCCAGATAGTTTCTCAAGCAGATATCCCAGCATCACGCATTAGAGAAGCTACGCTTTATAGCCTTTTTCCTGGAGGAAAACGCTTAAGACCCTTACTTGTTTATCTATGTGGGGAAGTCACAGGCGTTCAACAAGGAACCCTTGATACTATAGCAACAGCAATTGAATTGATTCATTGCTATTCATTAGTGCATGATGATTTACCGGCTATGGATAATGATGATTTCAGACGTGGTAAACCAAGTTGCCATAAGGCATTTGATGAAGCTACTGCGATTTTGGTTGGTGATGGATTACAAGCACTCGCAGTGGAGGTTTTACTCACCTACCTACCACAACATCTAACGCTATCGCAGGTTAAAAATATTACGCACGAACTGATTAGAGCCAGCGGTTTTGCAGGCATGGTCAGTGGTCAAGGGCTTGATCTTTCTGAATTGGCTAACACCGAAATCAGCGAATCAAGATTACGCTTTATTCACTCACTTAAGACAGGACAATTGATTTCTGCTTGTTTTAACATGGTACTTGCTGCCAGTCAGGTTTCTAAAGAAACCACTGACGCTTTAGCTGATTTTGCCACGCAACTGGGTTTAGTCTATCAAATGCAGGATGATTATCTTGATTACTATGCCGAAAACGATGGACTAGGCAAAGGACGCGCTTCTGATGCTGCCAACAACAAAGTAACGTTTGCAACCCTTTATGATAAAACAGCATTGCTAACATTAATCACTAACCATTTTCAGCAAGCCAAAGCTGCACTAAGTCCTTTGGGGGACAAAGCTGACAATTTACTTGCTTTAACAAACTACATACAACGGCGTAGTAGTCATCATTAGAGTCGATACCGTCATTATAATCAACTTGAAAAATAAAAAAATCTTGCTAAGATGTCCACACTTTAATCATTTTGTGGTTTACAATGTTCTTTTTCACAAAAATATATTTCCCCCGCTTCTCTCCTGCAGACTATGAAAAAAGGATCCAACAAAAGCTGCTAGAGGTGGACGTCTTAAATGGAGAAAGCAGCAACTACCAAGCTTTATTGAAACTAAGAAAACACATTTCCAATATGTCTGCCAGTTTTCGTCAATTAAAAGGAATCTCGCACGTTGAAGCTATTGACATACTGGAAAAGCAAGTTAATCAGGCGATCATTGCTGCCCTTAATAATGAGTCAACCCAGCCTTATAAACAATATCTAAATAATTCATTTTCCCTGTTAAAAGTTCAGTTTGAGGAAGATAAAACATTCAATAAAGTTTTTTCTGGATTTAATATTTTCACCAATAGCATACTAACTGCTGCATCAGCCTTTGGCGTGATTTTATTTGGTGCCGCTGTGACTACCGGGCCATTAGGTCTAGCCCTTTTAGGATTAGGGATGGCTGTCCTGTCTGCACTTTTATTGACAGTGGCTGTATATAGCATCTACGTCGATGGACGATATCTACATGATTTTCAGTTACAAGAAATTAAAGAGGGGATAGAGTTCCTAAACACCTTTGATGATGCGTCTTTGTCATTGGAGCCTGAAGCTGAATCCAGCTCCATTTTGGGTAATGCGTAATTTGATTGTCTATATTTTGATTACCTATTATAGGTAATCAAAATACGATTTGCTGAAACCCAATCTTAACTTATACCCCTTTTTTACGTCCTATTTTACTGGCTTTGTTTTTCTTTGGCTCCGTATTTGCTTGATTGTGTCCCATCTTTTGCTGTTCATTACGACCTAGTGTTTGGCCTGATTTTTGCGGATTGTAGGGCTTTTCTTTATTGTCCATTTGGAAACCTCCTTACTTTTTTTAATTATAGTCTTACTGGCCATACCTCATCTCAGCAGAGCAATATTTTCTATTTGTTCAAGTTCAGGTGCATCTAACTTAAATTGAACCATCTCCAAATCTTCTCGCATGTGTTGCTGATTAGTAGTGCCCGTTAGTGGCAGCATATCCTTTTGCAAAGCAAAGCAAAAAATTATTTGCGGGATTGTTTTATTGTATTTTTTTGCCAAAGATTGCATAAAAGGGGTAAGCAGATATTGATAGTTTGCTGTTAATAAAGAAAATCCTTGATATATTATTCCTTCCTTTTTACACAATCCTCTTATTTCTTTATCCCATTGACTATTGGCAAAACAACGATTTTGTACGAATGTCGGTTTAATCACTGCTTTTTGGCAGAGTAATTCCAACTGAGGAAAACTGACGTTTGAAATGCCCAAAAAGAAAGCCTTTTTCGCGTCAACTAACCGTTCCATTGCACCCCAGGCTTCCCAATCTGCAGCACAAAGTCCCGAAGTAAAATAAGGACCATGGAGAATATAAGAATCGATATAATCCGTTTGCAAGTGTTCTAATGAGCTGGTAAAGGATTGCAGCACTTGCTTTTCAATAGGATCATCGTCATGGAAAGGTTTTCGCTCATCTTGTCCGGGTGCAAAAGTAAATTTTGTTTGCAAAAATAAATCGCTTCTGGATTTATCAGATTTTTTTAAATACATCTGAATACCTTGCCCTACTCCTTCCTCGAAGTAGTGTTTACGCTGATTTGCTGTATCAATTCCCTCAAAACCAACTTGAAGTGCTTGGCAAGTTAATTCAGCAGTGGCTTGCTCTTTCCATGCGGTGCCATAAAGCATGGCAGGAATAGTTTGCGAATTCGTTTTACTCAAGCTTTCGTGAGTCATTATTGTCCTCCATGACAAATGGATATTCATTTATCCTGTATAAGCCGGATTATCGGTACGAAGAAAAATTTGTGTAAAATAAATTTTTCCGCGACTATCCCGCGCAAGTCCAATGCCAGTTAAATTGTAATTGCCTAAAATATTGCGGCGATGACCAGGGCTGGTTAACCAGTTTTTTACCACATCTTGTGCATCTTTGTAATTGTAGGCTACATTTTCTGCCCCACCTCGACAATCTTGAATTTCTGTGTAGATTCGCTTAATACGCTTATTAAAATCCTTATGACCAAAACCAATTTTGTGCATAGCCATTTCTCGACTATGAATCTCAGCTTCTTTAGAGATCAAATTATTCATTTTCAAAGGCTTTAATCCTTTTTTTGCACGATATTCATTTACATAAAGTAAAATTCCCTTTTGCATGGAAGAACCTATGGCAGAACTTTGCGGTTTTTCATTGCCTGCATTTAATGGTTGAAATGATAAAAATAGCGAGACCATCGTTGCGGACAAAATTAATTTTATTGCTTTCATTTCTACTACCTTATTTATAAAATATTTGAAATATTTTTATCGCATATTGTTACAAAAAATGAATTTTGTCCATTAAAATCTTTTGCCATATTACTGATTTTTTTGATAGTAAAAAGATGTTTTTTTGAAATTTTTAACTATTATTTTTGAATTAATTATCCTATTAAATGCACCATCAATTTAGAATAACCAATAAATAATCTATATTATTAATAAAAATAGAAAAATTTGATAAAATTTATTTAATTAAAAAAGGCTCACTCCCTGCTAAAATTTCCTGCAAATTCACTCATACCCACAACATGGTACTCCATTGCCTTTACGACCTCGTCTTTGGTCGCTGAATTAGTTAGAGGTAACACAATATCCAGGGCATAGAGTTTAAATAGATAGCGATGACTGGTTCCTACTGGTGGGCAAGGACTTTTATATCCTATCAATCCCCAGCTATTCTTGCCATTGATAGCCCCTTGAGGAATTTCTCCTTCAGTGAGGTTTCTTATATGCGCAGGGATATTAAATAATACCCACTGTACCCAAGGGTTATTCTCAACCTCCGTATCCTCAATGATCACTACAAAAGATTTTGTAGTGGTGGGCGGATTTTCCCAATAGAATGCTGGAGATAGATTAGCGCCTTCACAGGTGTATTTTTCAGGAATGAAAGCATTTGCCTGAAAAACAGGGCTACCAAAATTAAATTTCTTAGTGTCAGCAAAACCTAAAAAAGAAAAGAATATGCAGAGCAATAAGATAGTAACTTTCTTCATTCCCTGAACCTCCAAAAAACGTATTAAAGAAAGTTCTCCCTATATTTAGTTTAGCCTCTAATAGTGTATTTGTACTTTTATGGGTTTAATGCTGTCTTTGCAAAATATTCTTCAAAACGAGAAAACATTTTCTCCGTAGCTGTTTCACGAGTAAAAAAACTATCAAAAAAATAAGTTTTCCTAAGAGTCTTTAATTCGTCTCGATGTATGCTTTTCCACATGCTAATGCTGTTAATAAAATCAGACAAAGACTCTTCATTTATTCCCATTTTCTCATTGTAAAGCGCTTTCAAAATAGAAAATTTATGGGCTGTTTTTTGCAATTCAGGAGAAATATGCACCATCTTTTCCAACTGATGGTAGAGCTCTGTCATAACCTTGCGTTTTAAGGGATCTAAATTTTTAAATGACGAAGGAGGAGCAGGTAAAATATAAAAAGGAATTGTATTGTCAGGGTGTACAAACTGGCGAGTTACTGCTTTCTTTCTTACATATTCTACAAATCCAACGCCGTCATTAGCGACCAAAGTTGTATGAAACGGTAAATCATGGAAAAATTGCTTCGAAACATCTTGTGTGGCTTGTTCGCTATCAAAAACATAATTAACTAACGCTAGAGCCGAATGGCGACAAGTATTTGTACAATGAAGTGTTTCAGTGTGTTCAATTATTTCCTTAGCACGAGGTTTCGGCTCGATTTGGTATGTAAGCTCTGTCTTTTCAGCCGTTAGTTGCAGTTTTACTTTCGAGTCATTTTCCTCTATGGGTTTATAACATTGAAAAGAGCGCCGCTTTTCCTCTTGGATTTGTTGGAGTAGACCAATAAAGCTTAAGTATTGTTCATAACTAATTGTGTAGGCAATATAATTTATCGCATAACGCTTGCCTTTATTTCGATAAATTTTTTCATCTTCCAATTTACTTTGGATAGAAGAAAAACCAAATTTTAAAATAAATTGACAGGCCGAGTCGTCATCTACCTTTACTTTCCCTACACGGGCTAATAAATGATTTTCGCCATTGCTTTTAACACCTGCAAAGATAAAACTATGCCCCTCTTCATTTTTGGCAATAGCAATGTAGAATTCGTCTGACTTATCCACAATCATATCAAACATGATCGCTCCCTCTGTAACTAATAGGCAAAAAATAACACCGAAAACTTAAAGAAAAATTAAGCAATCGCTTATTTGTCGTAAATCTCTCTCTATGCGTACCAAAAATTTAGAAATCCCGTCATTGCGAGCACCAGTGAAGCAATCTAGTACGATCATTAAACAAATACATGCTATGGATTGCGCATATTGTACAATATTTTTCATTAAACAGTAACTACTCAGTGAGTATTTTGAATGTCTTGTTGTGTATGGAACACTCAGTTGGAAATATTAATAATATGTTGCTTTGTTAATCACTACAGGTTAACAATAATGCCATGGAAAATAGTATTAGGACTTCCATGTTAATTTATCTCGGTCAGCAACTCACAAAATTTAAGGATAAGATTGGAGGAAAAAACCAGCATGAAATCGATGGTTTTTACCGCGATGAAGAAGGCCATGAATTTTTTATTAAAAAACCTGCCGATATCAATGAACTTTTCACGGAATTATTTGCTGGACTTTTAATTGATGAGTTTAAACGGCGCGACCTTATCCCTAAGCATTATCATGATTCTTTCATTTGTGCGACTTACATTCGTCTTGAAGACGGTTCCTATGCCTTAATCCAGCCTAAAGTGTCATTCAAAGAATTGTATAAAATTATTGGTACTGGCAACAAAGAAGGCTCTGATCGCCATGTATTGATGGAAATACTCTTTGGTCCTGATTACTACGTGTCACTCACAGAAATAAAAAACCAGTTTGGCCTCTCCTTCATCCTCATGCTTTCTCTTTTAATAGGTGATTACAGCGTTCACAGTGGTAATGTAGTGTGCCTTGATTCCGATACATCTGATACCAATGTCATGCAATTTGCTCGCATTGATTTGGGGGCAGCTTTTCGCAACTTTGGATGTAAAGAAAATCATACTAATATTTTAAATCCTGTTGAATATCAGGGGTGGTTTAATCCAGCAGCGCTAACCAAAGGTTATTTTTTAAATTATAAAAAAATTATTGGTCTATTTCCGGCGATGGCTGAAAAAGCAACAGAATTACACTTTCAATTAGACAATGCCTTACTTGAGGACATTCTTGCTGCCGTATTCGCAACAATGCCCGCTGATCTTATTAACCATACGGCAAAAGAAAAACTGGCAAAATATCTAGGCATAGATTCTTTTAACCAGGTGACTCTAGGATCCCATCAAGTTTATCCACAATTTAGTCAGGATTTTATTGAAATTTTCAATGTGCGCTTAAAAAAAATTGGCGAGCTTCAAGATCTTATACCCGCTAACCAGGGAAAGCTCTATCGCTCTTTAAGTGTTGAAGATCTTCGCTCACCTGCCAAGCTCGCCTTGATTACCAACGATAATTTCTCTTTTATTGAGCAGATGGAAGTATGGCAGGAAACACTGACAGACAGCGAAACAACGCTTCTTGCGGTTAATAACATAGATTTAGCGGTAGTAAGTCATAAGTTTAATGATTTTTTAAACGCATTTCTCCAACAGATTGAATTTACCTGTCATGATAATCATAAAAATACCCAGCCTTCCTGGAAGGACTCGCAGACTTTAACTTTTTGCCCAGAAGCGGCTTATTTGCGAGATTCATTCCTTTTAAAGACAGACAGCAGCCCACTATTTAATGATAAAGAACTGGAGAAAGTAAAAAAAAATCTGGATTCTCCATGGAAAGAAGTTAAGCATGTCTTAACTGCTTGTCTTTATGTTGTGATCACAATTCGTATCGCTAAAGAAATTCATTCTTCTGACAATCTCGAAGATACAAATAACTATGCCCTAAGTAATTTATTCTTTAATCTTAAAGAGCATTTGAACCTATTCATAGAAAGCTATCAATTATTCATGGAACGATTTATTTTCCCCAATTGCCCTTTAAAAAAAAACTCGCAAACCCTCGAGGCTTCCTTCCCAGAACCCTCAGTCTCGGGCAAAAATCAATTTTTTAAAGCAGCGTCTAATAAAGAATTTTCCATCGCTTTGGAGAATCCACCTAAAATGGAAACTCTTTCGCCTGGGGACACACTACCTGCCAAAACTTACTAATAAGAATTATTCGCAAAATCCTGGGTTAACGGTATACTGGGTTAGTATAAACATATTCGGAACATAAATAATGCCTTTATTTGAACCTGATAAGTTATTAAATATTGTTTACGCGCTGAGTATATTTTTAATAGGCTACTTCGTAGCAAAACGAATCGCAATTGTTACCGAACGAAGCATCGGCAATCGATTTTCCCGCCACCATACGCTGCTGATGAGCCGTCTTATTTTTTATTTTATTTTCACCATTTTTTTTATTGCCAGTTTACAACACCTTGGATTTCAATTGAGTGTGTTATTAGGCACTGCAGGTATATTAACTGTCGCTATTAGCTTTGCGTCACAAACGGCTATTTCCAATTTGGTGAGTGGCGTTTTTTTACTAATCGAACACCCATTTAAAGTAGGGGATACTGTTGAAATAAAAGGAATAAACGGTATTGTTGATTCAATCGATTTATTATCAACAAAGTTAAAAACACCCGACAACAAATTGGTGCGTATTCCCAATGAGGCAATGATTAAATCTGAAATTACAAATTTGAGTTATTTTTCAACCCGCCGCATTGATTTGATTATTGCCGTGGCTTATGAGTGTGACATCGCACAAGTAAAAACAATGTTACTAACCATTGCCGATAATTGCGATAAAGTGTTAAAAGATCCAGCCCCCAACGTAACTATTGATAATTTTGCTAATTCAACGGTGGAACTTAAATTTATGGTTTGGGTAAATACTGCAGATTTGGCCATAGCACGAAATTTATTGCAAGAAATTATTAAACAGCAATTTGACTTGGAAGGTATAGAAGCACCACCACCACAAATAACTGTTCATCGGGTATAACGTGGATCCTGTTACCCAAGGAGCGTTGGGAGCAGCCTGTGCCCAGGCAATCCTACATAAAAGGGACAGACATAATGCCTGGATTGTTGGCGGGCTGGCGGGCATGGCAGCCGATCTGGACATATTCATTAACTCTTCTAGCGATCCTCTTTTATTTTTTATTTATCATCGACAATTCACCCATTCTTTACTATTTGTCCCCTTAGGAGCCCTGTTAGTCTCTTTAGTGTTAATGCTTTTTCGTCGATTTCGAAACCATTTCGTTTTAACCTTTCTCGCTGCCTTTATAGGTTATGGCACGCATGGCCTGCTTGACGCGTTGACCAGTTATGGGACCGTTCTTTACTGGCCTTTTTCCAACACACGGGTGAGTTGGGATCTAATTTCAATCATTGACCCATTTTTTACTTTCCCCTTGATTCTCGGTCTTACGTGGACAATAGTGAATAATAATGTCAAAGGTGTATTTTACGGTTTAGCCGTTGCCATGATGATAGTATTATTTAATGCTTACCAACATTACCGCGGTTTACAGCTCATGCAACATTTACTGAAACGCGAGCATCTAATGCTGCATAGATTGCGCCTGTTTCCTAAAATGGCAAGTTCTACTTATTGGCGAGGAATAGCCATTTCCAAAGAACGTTTGTTTGTCTTTGATATCACTCTTCCCGTATTAGGCAACAGTAATGCTATTATTGCTGCTGATTACCCTCTGGCACGTACTGCGAATCTTCCTGCTTATGTAAAAAACTCCCCCTCGTTAATGAGGGATTTTACTGTTTTTAATTGGTTTTGCGATGGGTATGTAATTATGGCAAATCCTTTGCCATTACTTGTTGCAGATGGCCGTTTCTTAATGGATGATAATCCCGCTGTAAGCCTCTGGGGAATACTCTTTTACGCGAATCAGCCTCATGTAAAACGCCTTAATTTTATTGAACTGGAAACATCAAAATGACGATAGCCTTACTCGCCACTGGGGATGAACTTATCCATGGAGATACACTTAACACCAATAGTCATTACTTTGCCCATGCCCTAAGCTCAGAAGGTTTACCCTTAGGCTTGCAAATTGCTTGCAGTGATAAGGAGTATGAGATCCATGACTCTTTAGCGTTTTTAGCAAAAAACCATGATGTAATGATCATAACAGGTGGTCTTGGCCCCACTTCAGATGATAGGACACGCTTTGCCCTGCAGCGTTTTCTTAAGGTCGACTTAATCGAATTTACCGAGGCGATTACACATATTGAGAAACGTTTGTACCTTTACGGCAGGCAATTAAATGCGGGTAATCGACAACAAGCCCTATTTCCTGCTGGGGCAATGTTATTACCCAATCCTAACGGCACTGCGTTAGGGTGCACCTATCAATCACAAGACAAACTGTATGTTTTATTGCCTGGTCCACCTCGAGAATGTTTGCCGATGTTTAATAATTATGTTTTTCCGCTTCTGCAAAAAAGAAAACATAGTAACAAATGTATTCTCAAATGGCGTCTTTTTGGCGTTGCAGAAGGACAGATTGCCGAAGAACTCGATAAGGCCTTAGCCGAATTTGATTGTCAAACGGGCTATCGCCTAGAAACGCCTTATGTTGAATTTAAAGTGCGCTGTAAAGAAGAAATTGCCGGGAAGATCAAAAAGCAAATTGATTCTCTTGTAGCCCCTCATCTTATTGCGACTATAGACAAAAAGGCATCTGAACAATTTGAAGAACAAATACGACAATTAAATATACCCGTTTCAATTATTGATGAAGTTACTGGGGGCCTCTTACAAACGCTCGTCCAGCGACCGGAAAATTACGACGTATTAAAGTTTAATAATTGTAATACACATGCCGCTATACGTTTTCATTTACGAGGCCTGGATGAATATTGGCATCAAAAACCACTGACAGGAAAAACAACCGTATATATCGAGTACAGTAATGGTGCGCAGCAAGGCACAGAGATACACGAGCTTCCACACCGAAGCTCATTAGTTGTACACCTCGCTGCAGAATGGCTATGCTTCCGCCTCTCTCATCTCATCAATCAATTGCATTAGGGCATAAGACAACTGTTGGGTACCTTCACCACTGATAGCAGAAATACAAAACACTTTATCCTTCCAGTGTAAGCCATCAACAATGGCTTTTACCGCTTTCTTACGTTCAATCTCGTCAGGAATTAAATCAATTTTATTGAGTACGAGCCATCGAGGTTTGTTCAGAAGCTCTGGATCATATTCAGCGAGCTCTTTAATAATAGCTTTCGCCGAATCGACAGGGCTGCTCTCATCAATAGGAGCGATATCAATAACATGTAGTAACACACAGGTGCGAGACAAATGTTTTAAAAAACGGTGGCCAAGTCCAGCACCCTCAGCAGCCCCCTCTATAAGTCCAGGGATATCGGCCATAACAAAGCTTTTATGGGAAGAAACACCAACGACCCCCAAAGAAGGATGCAGGGTAGTAAAAGGATAATCGGCAACTTTGGGTTTAGCACTGGAAACGGCTCTAATTAATGTAGATTTCCCGGCATTTGGTAATCCAAGCAAACCGACATCAGCCAAAACCCGCAATTCCAAACGTAAATGACGTGCCTCTCCTGGCGTTCCAGGGGTGGTTTGTCTAGGGGCACGATTAACACTACTCTTAAAGCGTGTATTACCTAAACCATGAAACCCACCTTGTGCCACCAACAGGCGTTCGTCTGGTTCATTGATATCACCTAGCAACTCTCCCGTGTCGACATCAAACACCATTGTCCCCACTGGGACAGAAATGATCAAGTCCTCTCCCTTCTTACCAGTACAGTTGCCACCCATTCCCGGTTGACCATTTTCAGCTTTATAATGACGTTGGTAGCGAAAATCAATGAGGGTGTTTAACTCGGAACTACCTTCAAGAAAAACACTTCCACCATCGCCCCCATCACCACCATCAGGCCCCCCACGGGGAACATATTTTTCACGTCTGAAGCTTAAACAACCATGGCCGCCGTTGCCAGCTTCTACTTTAATCACTGCTTCATCGACGAATTTCATGATTCAATCACCTAAAAAAAAACCCCAAAAGCGGGGCTACTATTCAGGCTCTGCTCCAAGCGAAATCAAAAGTGACAACTGCTGCCATGACGGCGGTGACTTCACGAGTGAAGGGTATTTTGGATTTGGATAAGAACAACAATTTCTTATCCATCGCTTTGAGATCTTCTTTGGTTAAAGGAGTCTCAGTTTTTTGAGCTTGAGCACACCAATCAATAGTATTATTTATTCTTGAATAGCTTGGATACTAATGTACTTGCGGTTTTTTGCACCCTTAACAGAGAATTGAACAGTCCCTGCTGCTAACGCATAAAGCGTGTGATCACGCCCACAACCAACACCTTCACCAGCATGAAAACGGGTTCCACGTTGACGTACAAGAATTTCACCAGCATTTACCAGTTGGCCACCAGAACGTTTAACACCAAGATACTTGGGATTCGAGTCGCGGCCGTTACGAGTACTACCACCTGCTTTTTTATGAGCCATTTCTTCTCCCCTTTCTTACTTACTAATCGCAGTAATTTTTACTTGCGTATAATGTTGTCGATGCCCCATTTGTTTCATATGATGCTTACGACGACGGAACTTAATAATTTTAATTTTTTTGTGCCGATCATGACCGAGAACTTCAGCCTTAACAACAGCATTTTTAACCAGTGGTGAACCACAAGTAAATTTATCACCGTCAGCAATCATAAGAACTTCAGAAAAGCTTACTTCGTTACCGACATCAGCAGGCAGCAATTCCAATTTAAGGATGTCACCTTCTTTTACGCGGTATTGCTTACCGCCCGTCTTAATTACAGCATACATAGCTATTCTCCAACGCCTAAGCGGCTTTCACAAATTCAACAAAGTGGCATATTCTATGAGATAACTGCAAGGACTTCAAGTTGATTTTAAATTATACTTCGTATAATGCAAATTGATGCGTCTTGGAATTTCTGATTGACCCATACATAAAACTCAATTTGTCCCCGAGCAAACTATATTATATACTATGCCACCCTTTCCTGCATTATAGGTGTTTACCCTGGTCGCGGGCTAAACAAGGGTTCATTAATTATGGAGACTAAAGATGTCAACAATCGTTTTAGAAGCAGAATCAAGAAATGATATAGGGAAAGGTGCGAGCCGCCGCCTACGTCGTCTTGAAAACAAAGTACCTGCCGTCCTTTATGGTGGCGAAAAAGCACCCAAGACTATTCATTTATTACATAATAAAGTCATTAAGGCATTGGAAAATGAAAGCATTTTTTCAAGCGTTTTTGATTTGAATGTTGATGGTAAAGTTGAACATGTAATTTTAAAAGATTTACAACGTCACCCTTACAAGCCTGTTATTTTACACATGGATTTACAGCGCGTTTCTGCAAAAGATATCTTGGTAAAAAATGTTCCTATTCATTTTACCAATGAACAAGACTCTAAAGGTGTGAGAGCTGGTGGTATTGTCACCCATACAATGACTCAGGTTGAAGTTCGTTGTAAAGCGAAAGACTTGCCTGAATTTATTGAGGTTGATATGACCAATGTAGGTTTGGATGATGTCGTTCACTTATCTGATTTGAAACTACCGAAAGGCGTTCAGTTGGCTACTGCGCTTGATGAAAGTCATAATTTGCCAGTTGTTAGTATCCACTCACCCAAAGTTAGTGCAGCCGAAGAAGAAGCACCCTCTGTGGCTACACCTGCTGCTGAAGAAGGTCCAGAACAAGCTGAGTAGCAATATAGGGCGGGTAAAACCCGCCTTATTTTATAATACGAATTACGTTTAGTTACATTTAAAGATACCATCATGGCAATTAAACTTATCATTGGGCTGCGTAACCCAGGTTCTGCCTATGAGCATACAAGACACAATGCCGGTGGATGGTTTGTTGAAGCATTAGCCCGTCATTACGGGGCTTCATTTAAACTAGAAAAAAAATTACATTGCGAATTGGCTAATTTTGAAATTAAATGTTCTCCCTGTAAAACAATTCTGCCAATTACGTTTATGAATCATAGTGGCTTGCCTGTCAGAGAAGTGTGCCAATTTTATCGTATCGAAAGCCATGAAATCCTGGTCGCCCATGATGAGCTTGATTTACCCACTGGTCGCATCAAAATAAAAACAGGGGGAGGTCACGGCGGCCATAATGGATTACGCGATATTATTACTCATTTAGGAAACACCAATTTTCACCGTTTAAGAATTGGTATTGGCCATCCTGGGCATAAAGATATGGTATTAAATTATGTCTTGGGCAAACCTTCACAACAAGATAGACAACTGATATTTGATGCAATAGAAAGAGGCATTGCAGTGATGCCAACCCTTTTAACAGGTCCTATTGCCGCAGCGATGAATTTAATCAATGGATAAGCTATCGGGATAGTAATCTTTACTCCCCTTTAAATTACAAAACGAGGTAAACAATATGGGATTTAAGTGTGGGATTGTTGGCTTGCCCAACGTAGGTAAATCGACCTTATTCAATGCACTAACCAAAGCTGGAATTGAAGCGTCCAATTACCCTTTCTGCACCATTGAACCGAATGTTGGTATTGTTACTGTCCCCGATCCAAGACTTGAGGCGTTGAGTGAAATTGTAAAGCCGCAACAAACGCTTCCTGCAACCATGCAATTTGTTGATATTGCTGGTTTGGTTAAAGGGGCTTCCAGTGGCGAGGGTTTAGGCAATCAGTTCTTGGCAAATATTCGTGAGACCGATGCTATTGCTCACGTGGTTCGTTGTTTTGAAAATAACGATATCATCCATGTTGAAGGCAAGGTTGATCCGATTAGTGACATTGAGGTTATTAACACAGAATTAGCTTTGGCCGATATGGAAACAGTTGAAAAAGCGCTCATGAAAGCTGCCAAAAATAGCAAAAGTGGCAATAAAGAAGCGCTTTTTGAAAAGCAAGTGCTTGAAAAAGCTAAACAACATCTCGATGCAGGAAAACCTGTTCGAACATTAGAATTAACCCATGAAGAAGAGGCCGTTGTTCGCCGGTTATTTTTATTAACTGCAAAGCCTGTACTTTACATAGCAAATGTAGATGATAATGGCTATGAGAATAATCCCCTCTTAGAAAAAGTCACCAGACTTGCCACTGAAGAAAAAGCAAAAGTTGTGGCACTTTGTGCCGCTACGGAAGCCGAACTTATGGACTTGGATGAAGCTGATCGAAAAGAATTCATGACAGACTTAGGCTTGGAAGAGCCAGGGTTAAACCGTGTTATTCGTGCAGGGTATGATTTGTTAGGTTTACAAACGTATTTTACAGCTGGTGTCAAAGAAGTGCGTGCTTGGACCATTCCCAAAGGAGCAACTGCACCTCAAGCAGCCGGTGTGATTCATACTGACTTTGAAAAGGGCTTTATTCGCGCAGAAGTAATTGCTTACGAAGCGTTTATTGCCCATCGTGGTGAACAAGGTGCGAAAGAAGCAGGAAAATTGCGGCTTGAAGGAAAAGAATACATTGTGTGCGATGGAGATGTAATGCACTTTCGCTTTAATGTTTAGGACACAGAGATATAAAAATTCAGATAGCTACGTTCCACGCTTTGCGTGGAACCCAGTTTTAGCAAGCTAGCGAGGTTTGAAGTGCATAAATATGTTGCGTGGGCAAAAAATAGCCTTTTATATTAAGTGTGTTACCTGGCTCATTCTCCAGCAAACTTGACATTATTTTATGCCCCCCTTAGCATGCATAAATTCTATCTTAGAGGATAAGTAATGACGGTTGCCCGTTTACGAGAGTTAGTTCATGCAGATTTTGAAGCTGTCAATGCTTTAATAGTCGATAAAATCCAGTCTCAAGTTGGTTTAATTGATGATTTGGCGCATCATATCGTGCAAAGCGGTGGCAAACGCTTACGACCCTTATTAGTACTTTTAGCAAGTCATGCTTGCGGATATCAGGGTAATGACCATATTACGCTGGCAGCCATGGTTGAGTTTTTTCATACAGCTACTCTATTACACGATGATGTAGTTGATGAATCAACCTTGCGTCGTGGTCGGGAAACAGCCAATGAAATCTGGGGTAGCAAAGCAAGCATATTAGTTGGCGACTACTTATTTACACAGTCTGTACAGTTAATGGTGAATGTTAATAATTTTGAAATACTACGTTTACTAGCTAATACCTCCCATGAAATAAGTTGTGGTGAAGTTAGACAATTAGTTAATCGACATAATATTGAACTTACAGTTGAAGAATATCTTGATGTCATTCGCGCCAAAACAGCTCTATTATTTGCTGCTTCAGCAGCAATCGGTGCCCATCTCAGTCAAGCCGGTGAAGTTCAAGCACAAGCCTTATACGATTATGGACTACACTTGGGAAATGCCTTTCAGCTTATTGACGATGCTTTGGATTATTGCTCCGATGCTACAACCATTGGAAAAAATATTGGGGATGATTTGGCTGATGGTAAAGCAACTCTTCCTTTACTCCATGCCCTGAAACATGGTACACCCTCGCAGCAAAAACTGATAAAAAGAAGCATTCAAGAAGGCAGTTTGCAAAATTTAACGGAAATATTAACAGCGATTAAAGAAACCAAAGCGATAGAATTCACACGCAGTTATGCTGAGCTCGAAGTTGATAAAGCACTGTCTGCGTTACAATGCCTGCCTGTTTCAGTTTACAAAAATGCCCTGGAGGAATTGGCACTGTTTGCAGTAAAACGAGAGCATTAACGAATGAATAATCGGAGTGTAGCTCAGCCTGGTAGAGCACTGCCTTCGGGAGGCAGGGGTCGCAGGTTCAACTCCTGTCACTCCGACCATTACGCTTAATCTGATATTACGACTGGCTTTGTAACCAATTATTGCAAACAGCCTCATTTATTTAATTACATGCCAAGCAATTATCTGACACGGAAGAAATTTTAAACACCCACCAGAGATTAGCTGATGAACATTTTTTTTGAAAAAGCCAATTCAAGCCACGTTGATGCAATCTTTAGTTGGCTTAAAGAACCCTATGTGCAGGAGTTCTGGGATAACACGCAAGCCCATAAAGATGACATCTTAAACTTTATCAATGGTCGCACAGAACCCTCATCCTATGCAGACGGTAAATATGTTTATTGGATAGCAAGCGATGATGGAAGACCTTTCGCAATGTTAATGACAATCCAAGAAACAAGCGAAGAAGATATTGACAAAATTAAATTGGCTAACCTTTCCAAGACCGGACATTCTTATAGCATAGATTACATGATTGGTAATACAAGTTATCTTGGCAAAGGTTATGGAGCTAAAACGTTAATAGAATTTATTAACTTTTTTATAAAAGAGATTGATCCCCAAGCCGACACATTTTTAATTGATCCTGCAAGTGATAATCCTAGAGCCAAACATGTTTACATGAAAGCAGGATTTGAGTATGTTGCTGATTTTGTGATGTCAGGCGACGTTTCAGGTGCCGGTAAACCTCATCATTTATTGATTAAGCGTTTTAATCAGCGGTAGATAAATTTATAAAAAGATAATCCCAGTCACTGTGATAGAGAAATTATTATGACTCCTCATATTATTGGCATTAGTGGTAAAACAGGTGCTGGAAAATCAACTTTGGCAAAAGCATTATCCCAGAATTTAAAAGCAATGCTTATTTCATGGGATGACTTTGATGAAATTTCTTTAGAACCTGAAGATTATATCGATTGGCATCATAAGGGTTGTAATTACAGTGAATTTCAAAGAGAAAATCTTAAAATGGTTTTGGCAAACCTGAAATCAAAAAAAGAGATTATTCACCCTGTACTAAACACTTCCCTTCAACCCACAAAATACATAATTTTTGATGCACCTTTAGGTAGACTTCATAAACAGACAGGCGAATATATTGATACATGTATCCATATTGAAGTACCTCTTGATATTTTATTATGCCGCCGCATTTTGAGGGATTTTGCAGATAAATTAAAGACCAAAGAAAATCTTCTTGAAGAGATCAATTTTTATTTAAACCATTCAAGGCCTTTGTTTTTTGATGAGGACCTTAAACAAAAGGCCACTATAATCATTGACGGCCTGTTGAGTACTGAATCGCAACTTCAGATAATCAAAAATTTTTTAAACAGCAAAAACAAATAGCAATATATAAAATTTTGATACTTATTTTAGCTTAGGCGCGAAGGTCCTTGCTTAACTCCGACCCTACTATGAATCGAAGCATAGGTTCAGCCCACATTATTAAAATTCATCCCCATAGTTTTTACTGAATCTTCGCTAAATCCAGTTAGAACACGCAATGATTTAATATCTTCTTCTATTTCTGGTATTTCGCTTAACGTGGCTACTGTGGTAAAAAAATGACGGACATTATAATCGGCTTGAAATTGTTTTAACGCTTTTGCAAATTCGATATATTCTTTGGGTACTGAAAAAAGGTTAGAACTTAACTGTGTTGGTTGTGCATCGTATTTTTTAATTTTTGTCGTGAGGGTATTATTAAAGCTCTTTTCAAATGCACGTAATGCATCAGTGAAGGGTTGAGAAATTTCCTGGTATTGGGTATCAGCTCCCATCGCACTTAAATCAATGTCTGCATAGTCCAGTTCTTGTAGTCCTAGTCTTGCGCATCGGTAAGCATGATCTATAACCGCATTATTTTTAGAAATTTGAATCTGGTTCGCAATTATATAGTCCGTACGAAAAATTGCTTCTTTATGCTGCGCGATACGCTCTTTACTACTATAAGCATCCAAACGATTGGGGTTAAATTCCATTGCCCATTTAATAGAATGCGCAAGAAATAAGAAATTCATTAATAAGTAATTGGTACGACAATTTACATCATGGAAGAGGTGTAATATTTCCAACTCATGGACCAAATTATCAGTAACCTCAATGATTTCGTTTGCACCATTCGCCTTTTGTATGATGTTATTAAAATGAGCGATCGCTTCATCTGCCCATTTTTCAGCCAAATCTCGTTTAGGGGTAAATAAATAAATCTCTTTACCTTCTTGGATGAGTTGAAAAATTTTTTTTGCCAAAGCTTCTAATTCCAGATCGTTATAATCATGGATATTGACCGTGGTTGACTCTACACCACCCGCACTTGCCAAAGCATGGGCTCTGGAATGAAAAAGATCATAATGAAATTCCTCTTTAGGGGAGCTTTTTATAAAACGATGGGATAAATCACCGTAATAATAAGATAAGTTAGCCCAAAAATTAGCCTTGTTTACCTTTTCATGAGGGACGAAATCTTCCAAAAATTTTTTAACTATCAATTCTATATCGCTTGGAGGAATATCTTTTTTCTTTTGAATAATTTCATCGATGACTTTCTTTTCCAATTCCCTTAATACTATTAGTAAATCTGGGGTAGACTCTTCTTTGTCAGAAGATTTCTTCTGCAATATTTCGGTTCTTATTAACCAGGATAATGTAAAACAAAAATCAGAAATGATGTGACTGCGGTTAAAATATCCTATTCTGAATCCATCAGCTTGATTATCAGCTTTAATTCGCTGTAACAATTCCTTTAGACCAGCTACCGTTACAGCATCTGCGTGCAGTGGAAAGGTATTGTAATCATCTCTAATAACACCTCTTCTGTCATCTGTGGAATTATAATAGACACTCTCACTTAGCACACCATGTAACGATTTTATCTCCTGGAAGGTTACAGTTTTCGTTTTTTGATATCTCGTCAGAAAATCACCAAGTAGGGCCATACCCTGGAACAGATCATATACACAGCCTTTCCCTTTCGATTCTCTCGCATTGTATTGGCGCCAATTTTCAAAATTAAGAAAGAATTGATGATCGATAAATAACAAGAAATGGATATCTCTTGGAATATTGCTTAGGTACAGTAATGGGGGTTCATTTAACAGTAATTTAGTCTCATCATTTGGATTAAAATTAAAAGCAGCCACCTGTAAAGCTTCTCTATTTTGTAGAGATAACTGGTTGCAAGGTAGCAAAAAACCTTTGACCAAAATCGCTTTAACCAGGGTTGACAGTTCTTTTTCCTTCTCTTCTTTGGAAGATAATGACAAAATTTTTTCACAAAACTTTCTTAATTCCGTTTTCTTTAGCTGAGCCTCATCCTCTACTTCTATTTCGATAATCCCAGAAACAGAGAAACGGTTTTTCAAGACATGTTTTTTAGGGTTTTTGGCCTTTTCCCAGGAATGGTAAAGCTGTAAGTCATCATAGGTAATTGCCTTTTGTAACTCCTCTGCAATATGATGGGCACCCTTGTTTAAATATAAAGCCAGATTAGGGATAATGACATACCGTTTTGGCATAAAATAACCTTCTTTGAATCTTTTAAAAAGTATAGTTGTTATTAGTAGCTATGATTCAAATAGATGAGTCCCTTACAGCCGCAAGCAATCAGTGCATGCAAATCAATGAATGGCTATTTTATTTCTTAATAAGATCTATTCCTCGCATGTAAGGCCTTAAAGCGTCAGGAATATGAATATTCCCATTTTTATCCTGATAGTTTTCCAAAATAGCTACCAATGTCCGTCCAATTGCCAGCCCCGAACCGTTTAGCGTATGAACTAATTCAATATCACGCGTTACCGGATGTCTGTAGCGCGCTTTCATGCGTCTAGCCTGGAATGCCTCCATATTGGAGCACGATGAGATTTCCCGATAAGTATTCTGGCTTGGAAGCCATACTTCAAGATCATAGGTCTTTGCAGAACCTGCGCCCATATCACCAGTACATAAACTAACAACGCGGTAAGGTAAATTTAAACGTTGCAAAATAACTTCTGCATGTTTTGTCAACTGTTCAAGTGCTTCGTAAGAAGATTCAGGGGTAGTAATCCAGACCAGTTCAACTTTTTCAAACTGATGTTGCCTTATCATTCCTTTAGTATCTTTACCATAGGAACCTGCTTCACTGCGAAAACAGGGAGAATGACAGACATACCTTACAGGAAGGGCATCAAGGTTTAAGATAGTATCGCGAACCGTATTGGTTACAGGGATTTCTGCCGTAGAAGTAAGATAATAGTTCTCATCACCTTTTAATTTGAATAAATCAGTCTCGAATTTGGGTAATTGCCCTGTTCCCAATAAACTGTCTGCATTTACTATATAAGGTACATAGATTTCCTGATATCCATGTTCTTCTGTATGAATATCTAACATAAATTGAATAAGGGCACGGTGCAATCTCGCTATTTGTGCCTTCATTACCACAAAACGGCTACCGGTAATTTTTGCAGCTAACGCGAAATCCATTTGTCCAAGAGCTTCTCCCAACTCATCATGGGATTGTATGGCAAAATCTAAAGAAGGTAGGGTGCCCCAACGACGAATTTCTTGATTATTCTGTTCGTCTTTACCCTCAGGCACGGAAGGATGCGGTATATTGGGAAGACTGAGTACTATTTCTTCTAATTTATGTAAAACTTGGTCAAGCTCAGTTTTTGTGTTTTCAAGCTCCACCCCAAGTTGATTGACTTCTTGTCTCATAGCGTCAATGTCTTCACCACGAGCTTTTGCCTGCCCTATGGCCTTAGACCGTTGATTGCGTTCGTTCTGCAGGGATTGAGTAGCAACTTGTAATGTTTTTCTACGCTCTTCAAGTACGGTAAATGCTTCTACATCAAAGTGAAAACCACGCTTAGAAAGCTGTTTAGCAACCCATTGTGGTTTATCACGTAATAATTGAGAATCTAACATAACCCACCTTATATTTCAGACAATGGCATTCTTAGATAGGAAGTTTGTTGAGTAGCAGCTTACCAAAATAAATGCCCATAAAAACCATTACCAGAGCGCCAACATTATTAAACACTACATTGCCTAATGCAGCTAAAAAATTACCTTTTTGATATAACATCCAGGTTTCCCAAGAAAAGCTGGAAAACGTCGTATAAGCCCCCAAGAAGCCGACGACCAAAAATAACCGCCAATATTCGGCAGCAACTACACGTTCCAAAAGGACTAGCATGATAAAGCCTGCCAAAAAAGAACCGATACAATTAACCGCCAAAGTCCCATAAGGGTAGTTATACCCTAGAAACTTTTGTAGAAATACTACGGTACCAAAACGGCTTACAGCGCCCATTGCTCCACCAACTGCAATAGCAAAGAGTGCCTGTATCATGATTAGCGTACAACTCCTCTCGCTGATTGATTTAACGCATCAATCATTGGAAGTACTTCTGGACAATCTGGTTGCATCATTTCTAATTCAGCAACAGCTTGTTGCACAGTTAATCCTTTACGAAAAATAATTTTATAGGCACGACGCAAATGATCAATTGTCGTAGAAGAAAAGCCACGGCGTCGAAGTCCAACGGTGTTAATACCACATGCAGAAGTGGCGTGACCAGCAATCATCACATAAGGTAATACATCCTTGCTGACATAAGTAGCTCTTGCAATAAATGCATAGGCGCCGACATGGCAAAACTGATGAACAGCTGCATAAGCACCGATGGTTGCATAATCGCTAATCGTTACATGACCAGACAAAGCAGCATGATTGACCATAATAATGTTATTCCCCACAATGCAATCATGTCCTATGTGCGTGTAGGCCATTAAATAGTTCTCGCTACCTATTTTTGTCACACCTCCGCCTTTTACTGTACCACGACTAATCATGCAGTATTCGCGAATAATATTGTTATTCCCTATTTCCAAACGGGTAGGCTCCCCTTTATAGGTAATGTCCTGGGGTTCATCACCAAGAGAAGTAAATTGAAAAATTTTATTGTTCTTGCCGATAACCGTCGGGCCTTGAATAACTACATAAGGTCCAATCCAGGTGTCTTCGCCAATTTCTACATCAGCACCTATAATGCTGCCAGCCCCTACAGAAACCCCTTTTGCCAATTTCGCTGAAGGGTGAATTATTGCTCGTTCATCTATCACTTTTAACTTCCTTCGCTGCACTCAACAAATCCGCGGAGCAGGCTAACTTATCACCGACAAATGCCTCTCCACTCATGCGCCAAAAATCTCTTTTTTGCCCTATTAGTTTCACTTCCAAACGTAATTGATCACCAGGTGTCACGACCTGCTTAAATTTAACTTTATCAATACCGGCAAAAAAGTATAAAAATTCATGCCCTTCTTTGGGAGTTCTGGATAAGCTGGACAAAATCCCTCCTGCCTGAGCCAAAGCTTCAAGCATCAATACACCAGGCATAATAGGATTGCCGGGAAAATGTCCAGTAAAGAAGGGTTCGTTAATTGTCACATTTTTAATACCAATTAAATATTCAAACGTCTTATATTCCATTACCCGATCAATAAGGATAAATGGATAACGGTGTGGCAATAAGTCGAGAATTTTAGCTATGTTAATGACTTCATTCATGCGCTATCTCACTAATTCTTTTTTAAATGCTATCTTTATGACTGTCTGTCCACGATCTTTCTTTCTCAAGATTAATAAGTCGAGTAATATAATCGTCAAGTCGTCGGAAGCGAGCAGCATTACGCCGCCATTGGCTATGCTCGCAGACCATCGTACCTGATGAATAGACTCCCGGCTTTGTTAGAGATTTATTCACCGTCGACATTCCAGTTATCACAATATCATCCGCTAAATGCACGTAGGGGGCAATACAACTGGCGCCTCCAACTATACAGTGTTCTCCCAACTGCGCATATGCACCAATAACAGCGCATCCAGCAACAGCTGAATTTGCGCCAATGATAACATCATGTGCAATCATGACCAAATTATCAATATGAACACCGCTAGCGATGAAGGTATCCCCAAGACTACCTCTTGTAACAACGGTATTTGCACCAAGACGTACCTCATCAGCCAAAAGGACACCACCTACTGCAGGCCCTACATGCCAACATCCCTGTTCTTTATGACTATTAAAAGGGGCTGCACCAACAATTACCCCGCTTTCAATGACAGTCCGATTTCCAATTTTAACGCCATGCAACAAAGAAACACCATGATGAATAATGGTGTGTGCACCCACAGTAACTCTGTTTTCCAGCACACAATTAGCGCCGATGAAAACACTGTCCCCCAGAATTACTTCGGGCCCAATAACCGTATTTTCACCTATTGATACTTCTTTACCGATGGTTGCATCCGGAGACACGATGGCAGTCGGATGCACGCCTTTATAAAAATTCATTTTCGGAATAAATAAAGCAGCAGCCATGGCCATGCTCGATAAAGGATCAGGAACAACGATAGCATTTCCACGACAATAGGGTAAAAAAGTCTCTGTAACCAGCACTCCCCCAGCCTGTGTGTTGTCTAATGACTCCATAAGAGTGGGGTGATTAAAATAAGATAAATCCGTTTGACTAGCCAGGCTTAAGGAAGCAACGCCCTGGATGGGTTTGCAGGCATCGCCATGTAAAACGCCATCCAGATGTTGGGCCAATGCGGCAAGACTATAATGACTCACGAAAAATTAGTTAATTTCTTTCATAACACTTTCAGTAATATCCAATTTAGAAACACTGAAAGGAGTAGCATCTTTCTGCAGAATTAAGTCGTATTTTTCTGCCTCAGCCACTTTGTTGATAGCTTTGCGAATTTTGCTGTAGAGCTCTTCCATTGCTTCATTATGTGCTGTACTCAACTCTTGCTGATATTGCTGCCCTTCTCTTTCAAACGTTTGTTGTGTGGCAATGATTTTTTTCTCCATTTCTTTTTTCTGAGCTTGGCTCATTACTGCACTTTCACGTTTGAATTTTTCCATGTCTTTCTTTAAACTTTCTTCCATCGCTACAAGCTTATCACGACGTGGTTTAAAATCTTTTTCCAGCTTTTGTTGAATTGCTTTCATCTGGCTCGATGTTTGCATAATCTTTTGCAAATCAACCACGCCAATTTTAGCAGCATCTGCGAATGCATTAGCAGTAGAAAACACCAACGCAAAAGCAACTAAAAACCCACTCACACGCTTCATCGTTAATCTCCTAATTAAAAGTCTCAGATGCTAGCACAATTCAACGTAGGTTGCGATAACTATAACTAAGTATTTCTTTACGTCAATGCTCATTAGTTGACTTAATTGTTCTATTTATAATATCACTGACATACAAACCATAATCAAATTAATAAGCGTGCAGGCTTATACTAAGAACATCAACAAGCAGCGTAAGAAAATTTATTACGCTGCGTCTAATTAGAAACCAGAGGACAAAGTAAACTGGAAGACCTGTTGATCATCCCATGGCTGTCTGTTTAGTGGCTTGGCAAGACTGAAAGCCAAGGGACCAAAAGGTGAACGCCATTCAACACCAATACCCGCCGAATAGCGTAACGGGCCCTCGCCAAAGCCACTCAAATAAGAAGGGGTACCCCTTATAAAGACGTTACCGGCATCAGCAAAAATGGTTGTTCTTACTGTATCTCGACTCAGTGGATAAGGTAAAACAATTCCTGCACTGCCGTTGACTAAAAAGTTTGCTCCTAACGCATTACCCCTGCTGTCACGGGGGCCTAAAGAGTAGCTTTGATAACCTCTAACCTGCCCTGGAGATGCAATACCCCCTGCATAATAGTTTTCAAAGAAAGGTAATCCTTCATTATTGAAGGTATTTCCATAACCCAGGTTACCCAATATTGTAAAAATAAACCCTTTAAAAAGTGGTTGATATAAATGGGCTTGATAATTAGCCTTGTAATAAGATAAAGAATTAGATGAGGCAGGTAGGGCTACCAGAACACTTGCCTGTTGATTTAAACCTCGCGTTGGAAAGGGGATTTGATCATAACTATTGCGATTCCAACCTGTGAATAAACGAATTTCATGGAAATCACGGCCATGTTGATTCACAAAGTTCTGAATTTGTGTGACTGCTCCTACAGATTTTATGCGTAAATCCTGGTATCCATAGCCAAATTGAAAGCTACTTTTTTCTGAAAGTAGCATGTTGTAATTCACATCAAAACCAAATTGATCGGATGAATAAGCTGAAATATCCAGCTTTTTCGGATCCACAGTGCGATAGTAAAGATTAATACCTCGTCCAATCCCTGTATTTGTATAGAAGGGATTGTAATAATTTAATGAATAATCTTGCCCCCAGTAGCTGGCATTAAATCCAACCCCAATAGAGCGGCCTGTCCCCATAAAATTATGTTGATTAAACGCTGCATTAAACTGTGGTCCATTTGTACCGTAACCAAGTGATGCAGTAGCCTCCGCCGAAGGAGCTTCCTCAATCTCAACGTCTAAATCGACCTGGTTGTTAGTTCCTGGTACGGGTGTTGTTTTAATGTTGACATTTTTTAAATAACCCAAAAGTCTTAACTGTCGTTCAGATTCCTTGATATTGTGGAGCGACAATACACTACCTTCATCCTGGCGAATCACATTTCGCATTACATAATCTGCTGTTTTAACATTTCCGCGGAAATTAATTCGTCGTACATAAACATGACGACCAGGCTCAATAATAAAGGTAATAAATACTGTTTTATTGTTTTCATCAATACGCGGCTCAGCATTTATGGCAGGAAACCCATAGCCAATGTCCCCTAAAGCCAAACCAATGGCAGAAATACTTTCGGTAACTTTTTTACGCGAAAACACATCTCCCTGTTTCACCTGGACTAAGGAGTCAATTTTTTCTCGGGATAATATAGTTTTACCTACGACTGTATAGCCAGCAAAGCGATATTGTGGGCCTTCATCAATATGAATATTGATAAAGACATCTTTTTTATCAGGCGATAATAGTACCTGTGAAGAAACAATATTAAATTTCAGATAACCACGGTCAAGGTAAAAAGAACGCAGCGCTTCCAAAGAAGCATCCATTGCTGATTTCGAATACTGATCTTTTTTCGTAAAATAAGTAAATATACCGCTTTCGGATAAAGACATTTCCGGCATCAATTCACTTTTAGTAAAATCATGATTGCCGATAAATTTAATTTCTTTAATACGAGAAACACGTCCCTCAGAAATAGTGATAGTAATAGCCACACGATTTTCAGTCAGCGAAGCAACACTTGTTTCAATCCGCGCATTGTATTTACCACGGGCATTATAAGCCTGTTTTAACTCTTTCTCTAAACGCTCAAGTGAAGAACGTTGAAAAACCCGTCCCTTCACTAGTCCCATCTGCTTCAGCAATTCTTTGAGCTTATCACTGGGTATTTCTTTGTTACCTACAGTAGTAATCGAACCGATAGTTGCTCGCTCGACGACGTTTACAATTAACGTATTTCCTTGACGCTCAAGGGATACAGATTGAAAGAAACCCGTGTCATATAAAGCCCGGATAATTTGGGCGGTAGAAGCAGAATTAACCTCTTCACCGACTTGAACGGGCAAGTAATTTAATACTGTACCTGTGCTAACGCGTTGTAAACCTGTAACTTTGATGTCACGTACAATAAATCCTTCTGCGGCCTGCACATGTATCGACCAAGTTAACATTGACGCACAACAAATACCCAAAACAATTTTTTTACTGACTTTATTCATTATTATTTTACGTCCAGGACTACAGAACTAATTCTGGAATAATTTCCAGAGACAATATAATTTGTCACCCCTTTTATAGGAACTGACTGAGCGTGTCAAGAAAATCCCTCTTTTGAAATTTGGTTCAGAGTAAGCAATACCATCCCAATTTAAGTGTATTTTTACAACTATTTAAGTAAAATCAAAACACTATTTGTTAACTAATTAATCTCGACAAATCATTGCTTAATGCCAAAATTGTTAAGGCAACCAAGAATACCAGCCCCAAATAAATGCCAAAAGATCTTATCTCTTCAGAGAGAGGCCTTCCACGCACAATTTCAATTAAATAATATAATAAATGTCCACCATCCAGCATTGGTATAGGCAGTAAATTTAAAACACCTAAACTAATACTCACTATGGCTAAAAAGGACAGATAGTAGGCTAAACCACTGCGGGCAGACTCCCCCGCGCCTTGCGCTATTCCTACAGGGCCGCTAATGCTTTTAATACCTAGTTTCCCCGTGGCGAAGCGCCCAATGAGCGAAAAGGTAGCCCCTGTAAGTTCAACTGTCTGGACAAAAGCAGTCCCCAGCGCTTCTAACGGGCCCTCACGCTCTACACGAAGCCACTGAGAAGGCCAATCCACTTTTTGTGAGCGAACGCCTAGAAAGCCTTCTTTGCTGTTATTAACATCTTTTGCCCCTGTACGAATAAAAAAATCATGCATTTTTCCTTGTCTAAGGACAGATAAGCTTAGCGCGGTGTTGGGGTGCTCCCTTACATAACTTACTAAATCAAGCCAATCATTCAAAGGCTTATTATTTAATTTTTTAACTATATCCCCGGGTTGCAAACCCACTATACCCGCCGGCGAACCCTCCACCACCTCACCAATAATAGGAGGAATAGTAGGAATAAAGGGCACTATGCCCAAACTGCCCAAAGGATCTGGATTTTTTGCATCAAGCTTCCAACTATCCAGTGGTAAAACCAGAGAGGTATATTTCCCATCCCCCAATGATTTAACAGTGATATTAATCGCTTCGTTGCTACCAATAAGCGGCATGAGGGCAAATTGAAAATCCCGCCAACTGTCAATTTCTTTATCATTTAACATCACAATTTCTTGCTTGGACTTAAGCCCTGCCATTGCAGCAATGCTGTTAGGTTTTACTTCTTCAATCATGGGCGCCAAAGAATGTATCCCAATCACCAAAACTAGCCAAAGTGCTAAAAAAGCAAGTAAAAAATTAAAGAATGGCCCAGCCACTACAATAGCAATACGTGCCCAAACTGATTTATTGTTAAAGGCAAGATGTCGCTCGCTGGCCGGCACCTCTCCTTCCGACTCATCAAGCATTTTTACGTACCCACCCAAAGGAAAGAGTGACCACGCATATTCTGTACCTTGTTTGTCGTGCCAACGAGCCAGAACCTTACCAAAGCCAAATGAAAAGCGTAATACTTTTACACCGCAAAGGCGCGCTACTATAAAATGGCCATATTCATGCACAGTGATTAGCACTAACAAGGCAAGAAAAAAATAAAATAAGGTTGCAATCATATTTATTGTCCAGGGGCTAATAAACGTAAACTCCAATAAAATAAGGGAGAGGCAGCAATTAAACTGTCCAGGCGATCCAGGACTCCCCCATGGCCAGGTAATAAATGACCCGTATCTTTCAGTTTAGCCCTTCTTTTAAGAATACTAATAAACAAATCGCCCAATATTGAAATTAATGCCGTTGCCGCTGCGATCCCAAACCAAACTAATCTTTTTTGCGGCTGAAAATAAAAATATGCAATCAGGGCAATTAGTAACGCTAATATAAATCCACCCAGGGAACCTTCGATAGTCTTTCCAGGACTTACAGCAGGTATTAGCTTATGGCGTCCCCACTGCTTGCCAGCCAAGTACGCCCCAATGTCTGCCGCCCAAATTAATAATAAAAGATATAAAATTAAAGCCTTGCCTTGTTCCTGGGCATGAATATTTATCAAGCTTTGTGCAAATAAAGGTAAAACCAGCAGACCTGCAAGTGCCACCACCAAAGGATGCCCCCAGATTGCTTCAGATGCAGGGAAAGAAATTACTGCCACTAAAATCAAGAACCAAACAATAAATCCTGCGAATAGCCAACTGTTAAACGCAAACTGAGATACCCAGGCTAAGAGGAATATGATTCCTATAAAAGCAAATTTAAGCACCACCTGCTTGAGGGGGATTAACTGCAACCACTCAACAGCACATCCCAAAAGCAGCAATGTTATCATGCTGGCGAATAGCAAGTTTGTCGCATAGTAAAGCGCAAGAAGAACCAGCGGTACTAAAATTAAAGTAGTGATAAGACGTTGTCTAAACATGTTTTGCCTTATTGATTTGCTGAGAAATTTTACCGTAACGACGCTCACGCTGACTAAAATTTGCTAATGCTTTTTTAAATTCCTCTGCTGTAAAGTCTGGCCAATGAGTCTCTGTAAAATACAGCTCCGTATAAGCCAACTGCCAAAGGAAAAAATTACTTATCCGTTGTTCTCCGCTTGTTCGTATAAACAAATCAGGCTCAGGTAAACCATGGGTACTAAGGGTTTCGCTTATCACACCTTCATTAATGGCTTCAATCTTTAATTCCCCAGTGGCTACCCGTGTAGCAATTGCTTTTGTGGCTTGTACAATATCCCATTTGCCACCATAGTTAACTACCACATTCAGAATTAATCGCTTGTTACCCACTGTTAGATTTTCTGCTACTTGCATTTGCTTTTGTAATTCTACTGATAATCCTGCTCTATCCCCAGTAAAACGTAAACAAATACCATGCTGATGAAGTTCTTGCACCTCACGACCCAGCGCATCAATGAAAAGTCTCATAAGAAATTCAACTTCTGTCTCTGGTCTAGACCAATTCTCACTGCTAAAAGCAAATAAACTTAAAACAGGTATTTGATGTTGTAAGCAACACCGGATAACTGTTTTGACAGCTTCAGCCCCGGCGCGATGCCCCTCAACCCTTAACAACCCACGATTTTGTGCCCAACGTCCGTTACCATCCATAATAATGGCAACATGTTGAGGTATTCTCTCATTCAACCCATTCACCCAACATTCAAAATGGCTGATAGTCTAACTGCTTTAGAGCAAAATATTAAGTACTGTATTACAGAGGCTTGGCCTAGACTAGTCGTGTTTAATATTAAACAGAACAAATCCTACGTTATTTCTATTGCAACTAAACAAGACTTTGCCTCGATCTAATCAAGTAAACTTCTAGGAAATATTTAAAAGCAGTATATAATTCTGCTTTTAAATGATGAGATTTTTGTAATGCAAAAAAGGATACCACTCGTCTTAATTATTCTTGACGGCTGGGGCTATCGAGAAGAAATACCTCATAATGCTATAGCCTTGGCAGATACCCCGCAGTGGGATAAGTGGTGGTCTGCCTATCCTCATATATTACTCGATGCCTCAGGACATGAGGTTGGTTTACCTGATGAACAAATGGGAAATTCCGAAGTTGGCCATATGCATATTGGTGCAGGGCGTATTATTCCCCAGGATTTTACGCGTATTAATAATGCCATCAAAAATGGGGGGTTCGCTAGCAACGAAGCCTTTCATAACGTCATACAAGACACTCAGCAACAAGACAAACACTTGCATGTTATGGGGTTGCTCTCGCCTGGCGGAGTACATAGCCATGAAGCGCATTTATTCGCTTTTTTAGCGTTATGCCATCAATATAGTTTCAACAAAGTATGTTTGCATCTTTTCTTGGATGGCAGGGATACGCCACCGCAAAGTGCCTTACAGAGTATTGCACGCCTTAATAACCAATTGGAGCAATATCCCGTTGGGAAAATATGCTCCCTCACAGGGCGATACTTCGCCATGGACCGCGATCAACGCTGGGAAAGAAGTGCTCTTGCCTATCGCCTACTCACCGAAGGTCAAAGTAATTTTCAGTTTTCAACGGCAGAAGCGGCTATTCAACATTTTTATTTAGAAAATAAATTTGATGAATTTATCCCCCCAACCATTATTGGTAATCCTAGCCCTGTTGAAGACGGCGATTCAATATTCTTCTTTAATTTTCGAGCAGACAGGGCGCGACAATTAACGCATGCCTTTATTAGTGAAACGTTTGACGGTTTCTTACGTGCCCGGCAACCGAACCTGGCTCACTTTATTACCATGACCCGTTATGCCAAAAATTTGCCAACCGAATGTGCTTTCCCCCCTCTAATACTTAATCACACATTCGGCGAATTGGTTGCAGCAGCAGGTTTAAGCCAATTGCGAATTGCCGAAACTGAAAAATATGCTCATGTCACTTTTTTCTTTAACGGTGGTTCAGAACATGCGTTTGAAAATGAGGATAGAATTCTAATCCCCTCTCCTCAAGTAGCCACGTATGATTTACTACCAGAAATGAGTGCACCCGAACTTACCCATGCCTTGGTCGACGCCATACACAGTGATGCCTACGATGTAATTATTTGCAATTATGCTAATGCTGACATGGTGGGGCACTCCGGTGATTTTAAAGCAACAATAAAGGCGATTGAATGTTTAGATCGTTGTCTGCACGATGTGGGAAAAGCTGTAGCCGAGAAAGGAGGCGCTTTGTTAATTACAGCAGATCATGGGAATGCAGAAGCTATGTTTGACGAAACGACGCAGCAGGCCCATACGGCGCATACGTGCCAGCCTGTCCCACTCCTTTTTGTTGGAGAAAACTGGCATTTTAACCGTCAGCAAGGCAGCTTAATTGATATTGCGCCCACCATGCTAACATTGTTAGATCTTGAAATACCTGTTGAGATGACTGGGGAAGTTTTATTGGTGGAAAATGAATGACTTTACAGATTAAAACTTCTGCAGTGTTACGCTGCGTACTCTTTCTTTTTTTAATTAATTCTGCTTGGTCCGAAAGTGCTGCCATTGTGCAAACGAAAACCAAATTAAAAAAATTAGACAGCCAAATTCATAAGTTAAAACAAACATTAGCCTCTGCTAACGACAGACGTGGGGTGCTAAACCAAGAACTTGCAGCCACAGAAAAGCAAATTGGCGAAGGAATACGGCAGTTACGCACCATTCAAAATGATATGACATCCAAGCAACAAAAAATTGTCATGTTACAGCAGCATCTTAATGAGTTGAATAAGCAATTGGCCGTGCAACAACAATTACTAGCCACTCATGTGAAAACACGCTACAAAATGGGTCAATATGAACCACTTAAATGGATAATAAATCAAGATGAGCCTTATGCAATCAGTCGTTTATTGACCTTTTATCAATACCTAATCCAGTCACGTCAAAAGATTATTGATCAGATAGATAACACCAAACGCAACATTACTCTCAATCAGGATTCACTAAAGACAGAGCTTACAGAACAACAACAGTTACAAAATAAACTAAATAGCCACCAACAACAGCTTGAGCATACAAAACATTACCATACAGCCGTCATTCAATCACTTAATAATGAAATTCAAACCCAACAACATATGCTTGAGGAATATGAACGTAACAAAGATAACCTTACCAACCTGCTAAAAACTCTTGCTTTACAAAGCGTGATGCAAGCCAAAAAGCCATTTACTCAAATGCGGCATAAACTACCAAGACCAGTGCCAGGAAGTCGCAATGCTTTCCAAAAAATGAATCAAGGAGTGACATTTTTTGCCGCAGAAGGAACACCTGTTACTGCCGTTTATCCGGGTAAAATTGTTTTTAGTGATTGGTTAAACGGATATGGATTACTCTTAATTATTGACCATGGACAAGGGTTTATGACGCTTTATGCTCACAATCAATCGCTGTTTAAATCGAAAGGTAGTAGTGTCTTGCAAGGGGAAGCTATTGCCGCGGTAGGCCATAGCGGCGGACTTAAACAAAACGGGCTATACTTCGAAGTAAGACACCGTGGTAAAGCGGTTCCACCGCTTGAATGGTTGTTTTAGAGGCTGTTAATAAATTCTGTAGACCGAGCCAAAGTTCAGATTGGAGTGTAAGTATTTATCTACCAAGACCAGGACGCCCCGTTAAATATCAATAAGGTTTAAGGATAGCGAATTTATTACCCAAGCTCTAATTGCCCTTGGCATCTATATTGCTATATATACTTATACCCGGAGCTGGCCGCTTGTTGCGCGCCAAACTACCAAGGAGAAACAGTATGCACAACAAACGGTTTTATTATAAAGCAGTCATCGCTTTAGTCACAACCGCTTTTGTTTTACCGACACCGGCGTTTACTGCAGCTCAAATGAATAATACGACTGAAGAGACAGCGACACGCAAAATACCGATGGAAGACGTACAACGTTTTTCCAATGCCATTGGGCAAATTAAAAAATATTACGTCAAGCCTGTGGACGATAAAGAATTGTTTGATAATGCGATAAGAGGGATGCTAAATGGTTTGGATCCCCACTCCACCTACCTCGATGAAGATGCTTTTAAAGAATTACAAATGTCAACCAGTGGTGAATTTGGCGGCTTAGGCATTGAAGTGACTATGGAAGAGGGTGTCGTAAAAGTAGTAACCCCCTTAGTGGATACACCTGCGTTTAAAGCGGGTATTAAAGCGGGTGATTATATTATTAAATTGGGTAATCGTTCCGTCCAAGGGATTACTTTGAAAGAAGCCGTCGATCTGATGCGTGGAAAAGAAGGCACCACCCTTGATTTAACTATCTTGCGGAAAGGAGAAAATAAACCACTTACTTTTTCTGTGGTACGTGAAAAAATTCTCATTAAAAGCGTTAAAAGTAAACTGCTTGATGATGGATACGGATATATACGCTTAACCCAATTCCAAGCCATGACAGGTGAAGATATGGAAAAAGCCATTGCCCAACTTAAGCAGGAATCTGGAGGGAAGTTAAAAGGGCTTATTCTGGATTTGCGCAATAACCCAGGGGGTTTATTGGACTCAGCAATTCAGGTTTCTGATGCTTTCCTTGACTCAGGAAAAAATGGTAAATCTGACTTAATAGTTTATACCCAAGGACGTTTACCCGGCTCTAAATTCACAGCCTTGGCGAACCCTGGTGATATTCTTGATAATGCACCGCTTGTTGTTTTAATCAACAATGGTTCTGCTTCTGCTTCTGAAATTGTGGCTGGCGCATTAAAAGACAACAAGCGAGCCATAATTCTTGGCACTCAAAGCTTTGGAAAAGGGTCTGTACAGACCGTATTACCACTGGATGAAAAACGCGGCATCAAATTGACCACTGCTTTATATTACACTCCAGCTGGCACCTCAATACAGGCTAAAGGTATTACTCCAGATATCGTCGTTGAAGAAATTTCTGTGCCTAAAGCTGATAAAAATAAAGCAGAGGCATTTGCAGGGTTTAGCGAGGCCGATTTGAATGGTCATCTGCTTAATAAGAGTGAAGGTGTTGAACAAAAAAATACAGTAACCTCTAAAAATGATGAAACACTGCTGCATGAGGATTACCAACTGTATGCAGCATTGACTATCCTGAAAGGTTTAGCTGTCGCCAAACGTTAATTCACTTCCCAATGAGACTCAGGGGCTATTGTATAGCCCCTACCCTGCTTCCCGCATATGTTATTTTTTTATACTCCCTGTGTAAGATATTAGGTGCTTTTTAGCATTTATGAGATAATTGAAACCTACTTGTTTTGTTCATTGAATTATGCGTTTTTTTAAAATTTTATTTCTTGGCTTTTTTCTAATTAATCAATCCTTTAGTTTTGCTAATAATATCCACAATCACTTTGATACGATTAAAAACGATCCAAATGCCTTGTATGCCTTTCTTAAAGCCATGCCTAAAGGTGGTGAATTGCACTACCATCTCGCGGGCGGAGCTTATCCTGAAACCATGTTGTCTGTCGTTGCCAAAGGCAATTATTGTTTAAGTAAAAATACATTTAACCTCACTAAAATCGTTGAGGATTGCCAAGGTATTCCCATTCAGGAAGTGATAAACCGACCTAATTTTTATGAAAAGACCATTGAAGCCTGGTCTATGAAAAACTTTCAACCCCTTCAGGAATCAGGTCACGACCATTTTTTTAATAGTTTTTATAAATTCATCCCTGTAATCACTAACCATAGCCCAGAACTTCTTACTGAAATCATGCAACGAGCGGCCAATCAACATGAACAATATATGGAAGTCATGATTTTGCCGGACAATGCTAATTCCACAGGATTTGCTGATCCAAACCTTTTAAGTGGGTCCTTTATCCAAGCGAAAACAAAATTACTGGCAAACCCAGATTTTCAAAACAATATACGCTTTACGGTGAATGAGACCTCTGCTCTTTTGCAAAAAACAAAAAAACTTTTAAATTGCGATAAGCAACCTGAGCAAGACGCTTGTCAGTTGACTGTAAAATTTCAATATTTTGTGTTGCGTGAACAGCCTTTGGAAAAAGTTTTTGCCCAAGCCTTAAATGGCTTTGCTGCCGCTTCACAGTCCAATGAAATTGTTGCTGTTAATTTGGTACAACCAGAAGATGGTTTGATTTCCCTGCGTGATTATCATCAACAAATGAAAGTCTTTGCATTTTTACGGCAAGCCTATCCAAACGTGCATGTAAGCTTGCATGCGGGTGAATTGGAACCGGGGGCTGTAGTCCCTGACGTTTTAAATTCCCATATTACTGAAGCAATCAATATTGCGCATGCAGAACGAATTGGTCATGGCACCGCTATTGCGTACGAAAATAATGTCTCACAACTCCTCAAACAAATGGCTAAACAGCAAATTGCGGTTGAAGTTAATTTAACCAGTAATCAAAAAATTCTTAATATCCAAGGCAAGCAACATCCTTTACGCTATTATTTAACAAATAATGTACCGGTTGTCCTATCAACGGATGATGAAGGAATATTGCGCACTGATTTGACCCGAGAGTACGTGAAGGCTGTCATGGATCATAATCTTAGTTACACGGAATTAAAACAAATAAACCGTAATGCACTAACTTATAGTTTTCTACCTGGCCAAAATTTTTGGCTTGATGCTGCAAGCGCCAAACCTGTAAAGGAATGTGAACATTTACATAGTCTACAGTGCCTAAAATTTATTAAAACCAGTGAAAAAGCCACTTTGCAATGGCGACTGGAAGAAAAATTAGCTCAATTTGAAAAAAAGTACTCAACGTAGTTAACATTCTTTGAACAAAAATCTGTTCTGGATTGCTTCACTTTGCTCCTAATGACATACGTCATGTCGAACGTAGTGAGACATCTCCTGATACAAAGAAGATCCCTCACTACGTTCGGGATGACGGTCGTCTTTTTTGATGTTTGCCACAGTGGTTGGGATACTCAGGATGGAGGTGTTAAATTTTAATTTAGACGGGTATGCCCCCCTATTCTTAATAGTTGGGTGCTTTATAAAAATCTTTCTCTGACAAAGATTCTTCAGGGACTTTGGGAAATAATCGATTACCAAGCTCCACTAATTGTGTTTGAATATAGGACACCAAACGCCATGAGGACATAATTGATAAATGGCCATGCCGATCTAGCACCAATTTGGAGGCAGGGTGTTTTTCAACATACTTATCAACACAGGCAGCAGCGGGCGCAACAATCGCATCCTCTTCTGCGCCAATAAAATGATAGTCGTTCTTACTGTTGCTAACGGCCTCATTGAGCTGCTCCAGTAGTTTCGACTTCACTTCCATTTGAGAGACCGAGGTAGAAAACATGGATATTGGCTTCATCGCCCAATCCGAACCCTTATAAGGCGCACAGATGGAAAATAAAGAATGAACAGCGACACCCCAATGGGCAGCAAGATATTCTGCTGCTCGTGAAATGATGAGTCCCCCTCTGGAATGCCCCATAAAAATGACATGTTCGTGTTCGTTGGCACGTATTTTCTTCATCAATTCGCGTGCAAAAAACTTAATACCCTTTCCTTGATATCGCTGTTCAAAAGAAACCAAATGTATAGTAGAGATATAATCGGGGAGCCCTTTCTCCAATAGGCGTTCAATTATTCTCGCAAAGGATCCTGGTTGATCGGCTGTGCCATGAACGCAATAAATTGCAATGCCTTTGCGAAGTGAAGGATCATCCGTATCAGGCGCTTTGAAATGAGGATTGTGGTAAACAATATCCCCTGACATAAGCGTTTTAAGCCAATAGTAAGTATGGCTGACTGTACCGGTAGTACTGACTGGTTGGGTATTTTGAAACCAGCGCCAAAAAGAAGAAAACATTTTATTCCCTGTAATTTTTCGTTTACTCAATGATTGAACAATTAAGCTAGAAATGCAACTTCAATAATTGCAATGCCGCCATGCGCCAATAAGATTAAATATTGATCAGATTGCGTTTTTTGTGATTTTATTATATGATTTTTCCCTTTTATAATACAGGATCAAAAATGTCTACGGAATTATCAATAGGGTACCTAACAGGCTCAGCAAAGGTAACTAGGAATTATCTCTTTACTGATGACATAATTTGGCGAAATCCCCGTACAACAAGACAAATGTTCTTTCAGCCTTATGAATCTAAAAAAGAATTCATTTATTGCGCACGCCACACTTTTCAACCGATGGCGATTCTAGGATTGGCAATATTAAATCCTTACGTACTAGTAATTGTTCCCATTATTATGGGTGGTTTATCTGCTGTATTTGCAGCTTTAGGTGGAATTAGTAAGTTATATGGTAATGAAAGTGCAGCATCGTTTTATTTAGATACGGCAGATTTTCTGATTAAAGATCTATGCCAAGCAATCATCGATCTGGTCGTTTTACCAGTATCAGCGGTTGCGATGCTAACGCGAGGAATCGCCACTGGAGTGCAAGCAGTAGGAATCACTGGAAAACATACTGCCCCTAAGGAAGAATTCCCTCCGTTTGAAGCACTTTCACCGTCTAATGCCTAAATCATCTTTACTTAATGGTTGTTTAAGCTCATCTTAAACAACCATTAAGTAAATCTCTTATTGCCTATGAGTTTCTAATATCAAATTAGTTTATAAGTAGTTTGGGAGCTTTTGGACCCCAACGTAAATCCTGAGACTCCATATTGGGTCAAAAATGACCCAACCTAGACAAAATCATCCACACATGGTTACGGCTTGCCACGCGAAAACCAACGTTAAGCATTGACTACACTGCGAATGGATCGCGCAGAATAATGGTAGAATCTCTTTCTGGGCCTGTTGACAGCATATCGACAGGAACTTCAAGCAACTCTTCAATGCGTTTGATATAGGCAATTGCATTCGCAGGCAGCTGTTTTACATCTGTAACATCAGCCGTTGATTCAGACCAACCGGGCATTTCTTCATATACAGGTGCAAGACCTTCAAAATCCTCAGCAGCTTGGGGTGGGCGAGATAACATATTCCCATTGATATCACGATAAGCAACGGCGATTTTTACAGTATCCAATCCATCCAGCACATCCAGTTTTGTCAGGCATAAACCGGTGATGCTATTAAGTTCAATGGAGCGACGTAACAATACAGCGTCAAACCAACCACAACGACGCGGACGACCAGTGACTGCACCAAACTCATTACCGCGCGTCGCTAGTCCTTTACCAATTTCATCATACAATTCTGTCGGGAAAGGCCCACCGCCAACTCGCGTCGTATAGGCTTTGGTAATGCCTAGAATATAGTCTAGATAGCGTGGTCCAAAGCCAGCACCATTCACTACACTGCCTACACAAGTATTCGATGACGTGACAAAAGGATAGGTTCCATGATCAATATCCAGATAAACACCTTGAGCACCTTCGAATAAAATAGAATCACCTTTTTGACGATGCTCATGTAAACAAGTAGTGACATCGCAAATCATATCGCGTAATTCTTTTGCCCAAACTTTAGCATCATCCAATAAGGGAGCTATTTCTACTTCGGGTTGGTTGTAATAGTTTTTCAAGACAAAATTATGGTATTGCAACAATTCAGCAAGTTTCGTGGCAAAACGCTCATGATCCAGTAAATCTTTTACCTTCAGCGCTCTTCTTGCAATTTTATCTTCATAAGCAGGACCAATGCCTCGGCCAGTGGTGCCAATCGCTGCCGTACCTTTTAAGCTTTCACGTGCTTTGTCTAAAGCAATATGGTAAGGCAATATTAAAGGACAAGCTTGACTAATCCGCAATCGGTTACGAACCTGAATGCCTTTACTTTCCAGTTCTTTGATTTCATCCAACAATGCTTGTGGTGATAAAACCACGCCATTGCCGATGTAACATTGAACATGTGGACGCAACATTCCCGATGGAATCAGACGCAATACTGTTTTTTCACCTTTGATTTTGAGGGTATGCCCCGCATTATGCCCCCCCTGGTAACGAACAACCACCTGAGCGTCGTGAGTAAGCAAATCAACAATTTTACCCTTACCTTCGTCGCCCCACTGTGTTCCAATAACTACAACATTTTTACCCATAATGGACTCTTTACTCTGCAAATTGATGAACGATGGTGAGAAGAATAACTCCTACCAGCATGCTAAATAACCCGGTTATACGCAATACTTTTTCATCCTGTCCAATAATTTTGCGCAATAATTCCTTCCATTTCACGGGCGAAGTAAATGGCATTAAACCCTCAAACACGAGCACTAACGCAAATGCGGAGAGGAAATTAATGATCACAAACAGCCTCCAATAAAAAAGGGTTAAGCATGCTTAACCCAATTTGACAAAATTGACGATTATATCAGTTTTTTCCGTTAGTACCATTCCCTTTGCGTCCCGCATTTTTAAAGTAGTCAAAAAAAGCGCTGCTTTGATCAAGGATCAGAATGTCACGCTTACTATTAAAACTTCCTTCATAAGCTTTCAAACTACGATAAAATGCAAAAAAATCCTGATTTTTACTAAATGCCTCGGCATAAATTTTAGCAGCTTCCGCTTGACCGCGAGCGCGCATTTTGTGTCCATCACTCTGTGCCTGTGCCAATAAAATGGTGACTTTGGCATCAGCAGCAGCTCTGATTGCCTCTGCAACAGCATTACCGTCAGCGCGATGGCTGTTAGCGATTCTTTGCATATTAGCCCGCATTAGCTGAAAAATATTATTGCTGGTATTTTCAGGTAATTCGATCCCTTTAATACGCACATCAACAATCTGAATTCCCAAGTGGCCGGCTTGTTGCTCTGCTTTTTCGCGTAAAATTTCGGTCAGATCCTCACGGCCGCCTGATATGTCTGAAATAGTACGCTTACCAAATTCAGCACGCAGGAAAGTATTGAGCTGTTGCTCAAGCAAAGTCTCGGCCTTAAATTCATTACCGCCTGTCGATTTGTAATATTGCGCAAGATCCGCAATTCGCCATTTGACATAGTAATCAGCAATTACATCTTTCTTTTCTTTAGTAACAATACGAGACGATTTGATATCCAAAGTCTGTATACGGGTATCAAAAATGCGTACATTTTCAATAAATGGCGTTTTAATATGCAAGCCGGGGCCTAAAATTTTTACTGCTTGGGTCTTATTATCAATAACCAAACGGCCTAACCGCAGTAAAATGCCATGTTGTCCCTGGGTAATTGTAAAAACACTTGCAAGTATCACCAATAAAATAGCAAACGCAAGAATGCCTAGGGTCGTTTTTGCTGCACTCATTCATCTCTCCCTTGCTGATAAGTTCGTCTACCTATATTACGACTGGTAACTATCGTGCTTTCAGCCTGTTCATCTTCAGCACTCGATTTTTTAGTGCCTGCTGATTCCGTATTCATCAATGCCGGGTCAAGGCTGGCATTGGCTAATTTATCTAACGGTAAGTAAAGGAGATTTCCTGATTTACCATCGACAATAATTTTACTACTTGTACTGAGTACTTGTTGCATCATCTCTAGATACATTCGCTCTGAAGTAACACCTGGTGCTTGCGTATATTCAGGCAATAAAGCCAAAAATTCTGCTACATCCCCTTTAGCCCGCAAAATTACCTGCTGGGCATACGCCTGCGCCTCTTCCAGAATACGTTTAGCGTTTCCTTCAGCAATAGGTACTACCTTGGCTTGATAGGCCAAAGCCTGTTCTTTGAAACGTTTCTCATCTTCCCGAGCCTTGATAGCATCATCAAAGGCATCCTGCACATTTTCTGGGGCACGTGCCGGCTGGGGAGATACGTTCACCACAACAATACCTGTTTTGTATTGATTTAAAATTTTTACTAAGGTGTCATGAACACTATTTCCCCACGCTTCACGTCCTTCGGTGATAATTTGATCAAAGGTTGTTGTGCCCACTACTTGCCTTAAAGCACTGGAAGTAGCTTGTTGAAGACTTTCTTGAGGGTCAGCAACATTGAATAGATATTCTTCCAAGTCACCAATACGGTATTGAACAACAACAGACACTGCAACAAGATTTTCATCTTTTGTTAACATCTGGGCAGAATAGGAATAATCAGAAACCCGATCGACATTTTGCACAATCTTGGTTGAAATAATACGCGGAATCCAATGGGGACCCGGCCCAACAGTTTCTACGTATTTGCCAAAACGAAGAATAGCAGCTTGCTCTGCAGGATCAACAATAAAAATACCCGCCAAAGCCCATAAAATGAAAACAATTAAAGCAGCTAACAAAGCCAGCATGCCCCCGCTGCTTTTATTCGCAGGAGAGCCACCTTCAGGTTGTTTGGAACCTCCAAAAAAAGTTTTCTTCAGTTTTTCTTGAAAACGCTTTAAAGCCTCATCCAAATCCGGTGGTTGATTTTTACCACTCCATGGATCTTTGCCTTTATCTGGCTCATTCCAACCCATCAATCTCTCCGTTTACAGAAAAGTAGAATTTTATGGGGTATACTCGCTTTAAGCAAGCAAACCACGCTATCAATCTGTCAGAAAGAATTCTAACCTTGTTCAAAAGAAGCGTAGTTGTTAAAACATCTACCTATATTTCATAAAGATTTCAGATTAAACGATTCGCGGCGGCAGGAGTATCCAGGCTCACATGAATCGTTGGCGTCGATTTTTTCATCTCGGCTATAATTTTAAAAGTTCGTGAATTGGTATGCATGTCTGCATAGGCAGTCACATGCTTCCAGCAGGTTACTTCACCACTTGCGATTAAATGTAGCATTTCGCTCCAGGGGTTAAAAAAACTGGTCTTTAGCGCTTGTTTATATCGCCCTACAAAATTAGCAAAGAGAAGTTCTTCATTTTGGAACACCTCTTCGTCGTCTTTTTCAATTTTCCTCTGCGTTGTATTTTCATCGTCTTTCTTTTCACGGGTAGTGGTTGTATTTGACAGGTTTATTAATGTTTGCAGTTGAAAACCCAAATCATCTGCTTTACCAAATAAATGACGGAACGTCTGACTCCAGGAATTTTTGGCAAAAATAATATCATGTAGTGGATCTGTCTTATTGAGGCATTTTCTTAAAAAATTGGCTGCCAGTTGCGGATTCGTCCGGGAGTATTCTTTTATTGCAACAAATAGCTCATGGCGATTATCCATAAGCAGTGAGCGCAATAAATGATGAGCCGGTACATCTGCCCCATGACAAAGCAACATGGCAATACCTCGCAGTGCTTCTTTTGGCTTTTTTCGGTCATGCATCCGAATACAAAGCAGATCCATCGCGCTGTAGTTCTCTTTATTGAGGACACTTATAAATTCTCGATTGCTTTCCAAACTTAATGTCTGATAATGCACGAGCAACGCCTTCAAAGCAGTAATCCTTCCAAGGCGTGCTGCTAATAAAAGTGGCGTTTCCATTAATTGACCAAAAGGATTGGAAAGTTGCGCACCTGCCTCAATCAACGCAGGAAGAGCGGCTGAAAAATTAGTAATAATCGCTTGATGGAGGGGTTGTATCTCCCAGCTTTTATCATTGCCTTCAAATGGACTGGGCAAATGTACACTAATACCGTAATTAATCGCCAAATTTAAATGGCCAATATTGCGGCTTTCAATAATTCTGTAGATAAGGCGTTTTCCCGTGGCATCTCGAGCATTTAAGTTTAAACTTTGCCATGCAGATTCAACGTCCCTTGAATTTTGCAAGTGATTTTCATTCAGGAAAAGAGGTACCAATTCCATTTTTTTTAATCGAAAAATCAAATGCAAGGGTTCATTTGCATTAACATCTACTTTTTGCTGCAAAAGCCATTCAATATGCTCAATCAGGTTGCTATTTTCTGAATGGTTATAAATTAGGTACTCAAGAACGGTAAGCTGTCTTCCTTCAGGGACAATGAAGGCAGAGTCTTGCTTTTCTTTAGGGGCAAAAAATGCTTTGTTCAGGAAATCTTTGTCTTCCTTTTGTTTTTTTTGGATAAGATCAAAAAAGGCGTCCTTTCCTTCTGCAATTGCTTGCTTTATCTCATCAAATAATTTCATATCCATTATCCCAAATAGTAATCGCTTCTATCGAAAGACCATTCTACATATTGGGCAATTGAAGATCAATTTTTGACGTTGCTAAATTTTTTTATACATTAAATCCCAAACCCCATGGCCAAGCTTGTTTCCTCGTTCTTCAAATTTCGTTAAAGGACGCGTTTCAGGTCGTGGGGAGAAACCACCTTCCTTGTGCATATTCTCTAAGGAAGGTTCAGCTGACAATACCTCGAGCATATGCTCCGCATAGTCCTGCCAATCTGTTGCACAATGAACAAAGCCTCCCGTTTTGATTCGTGCAACTAGTAATTTTATAAATTCAGGTTGAATTAAACGCCGCTTGTGATGGCGCTTTTTAGGCCAAGGATCGGGGAAAAAAATTTGCACTCCTTCTAACGAATCTTTTTCTAAACATTGTTTAAATACCTCAACGGCATCATGAGTTACAAGACGTACATTTTTTATTCCCTTCTCATACAATTCTGCAGTCAAACTGCCAATGCCAGCACGGTGAACTTCAATGCCGATAAAATTGCGTTCAGGGAATTGCTCAGCCATGGTCAATAGTGAAGCACCCATACCAAAACCTATTTCAACAATAGTTTCTGCATCACGTCCAAAAGTTTGTACAAGATCCCAAGGCTTACCTACGAATGGTAATTCATAATCTTTCAACCAATGATCTAAAGCATATTGTTGCCTATTACTAATACGCCCACCACGTAGCACAAAACTTTTAATTGTTCGCATGTAAAAATACTCAATCTTCAAAATGTGTGAATTATACCTCTTACTGACAATTTTGTGATCATGTGATATGCTAATGTTTATATTCTTGTAGTAAAAAGCATTCTTTGGCGGGGATAAATTTTCCTTGCGCAAAAGATGGTATGATTCGGCTAGAATTTTTTTGTTAAAAATTTTGTCCTATACTAAAGAGGATTAAGTTAATTTATTAAGGACAAAGATTAATTACTGGCAAAAGACAGCAAAACATTGCATAATTTGCCTTTTTTTGCTATAAAACCGCTCTTGTATTTTACACCCGGCCAATTCGCCTGCGAATGCCTTTGAATTTATACAAAGCTAAACTATAAAATTATCGGAACACTTTGGAGTAATACCATGTCAAGAGTATGTCAGGTTACTGGCAAGCGACCCACCACTGGTCACAACGTGTCGCACGCCAACAACAAAACCAAGCGACGTTTTTTACCCAACATCAAAGAGCATCGTTTTTGGGTTGAAGAGGAAAATCGTTTTGTTCGCCTTAAGGTAAGCACTAAGGGTATGCGAATCATCGATAAGGTGGGCATTAAAGCGGTTCTGGAAAAGCTCAGGGCACAAGGCGAAAAAGTTTAATTTGAGGATATATCATGGCAGCTGTTACTATTAAAGTTAAAATGGAATCTACTGCAGGAACGGGTTATTTTAAAACCACTACAAAGAATCCTCGTAATGTAACGGATAAACTGGAATTAAAAATGTATGATCCAGTTGTTCGTAAACATGTGGTTTTTAAAGAGAAGAAAGTTAAGTAGTTTACGAAGGCCTCCAAGAGGCCTTTTTCTTTAGAAAGATATTTTTCTATTCGTCTAATTTTAAACCTTTTTGTTCATTTTTAAGCGATGCGGTCTCTAAGAATACCTTTTTCGCTACTGGATAATCCCTTTGAATCAGTTACACTTAGTAGTAAAAAGCGGTAAGAACAAAGAGGATTTGCATGAAACCATCGTTGCAGTTAAATATCAGCCAACAATTAACACTTACCCCTCAGCTTCAACAGGCTATTCGTCTTCTTCAATTATCTACACTTGATTTGCAACAAGAGATTCAACAAGTTGTCGAATCAAATCCCATGCTTGAAGTCATCTCAAATGAGGAAAAAGAGGAACCTCGAGAGGAGACTAAACAAGGTGCTGATGAATTTACTGATTTTCAATGGGCTCAACTTTATTCGAATTCAAGCAAGAGAAACAATTTCGATGACTTGGATTTTAATTATGAAAATTTATATTGCACCACAACCAATTTGCAAGATCATTTACGCTGGCAACTTAACTTAACACCAATGAGCGATATTGATCGCGTTATTGCCACGGCCCTCATTGATGCGCTTGATGACGATGGTTTTTTGACACTCCCTCTTGCAGAATTGCACACGAGTCTGGACAGCGAAGCACATCCTCTTGATTTGGAAGAAATTGAGGCAGTGCGTCATCGTGTGCAGCATTTGGATCCCGTCGGTTGCGCTGCTACTAACTTGGCTGAAACCCTTATAGTACAGCTTGATCAACTTCCTGATCATAATGGCGACATTACTTTAGCAAAAGAAATTATTCGTAATGATATTGAACTGCTTGGCCAACATAATTATCGCGTACTAATGAAAAATTATCAGATTAATGAAGCCACTCTTGATAGAGTGCTCCAAATTATTCAACGCCTCAATCCTAAACCCGGCAGTTTAATTCAGCAAAGCACCACTGAATACATCATTCCAGATGTCATCGTGAAAAAAATAGAGGGGGTCTGGGAAGTTGCCTTAAATCAAAATACGCTTCCACGTCTAAGTATCAATACTCACTATGCCTCACTTATTCAACGAGCGGACAATAGCGCCGATAATCAATTTTTGAAAAATAATTTACAAGAAGCCCGGTGGTTTCTAAAGAGTATTCAAAGTCGACAGGAAACCCTCTTAAAAGTAGCTCAATGTATTGTTGAATACCAACAAGACTTTTTGGAGCACGGTGAGGAAGCAATGAAACCGCTCATTTTAAATGATGTGGCCCTTGCTCTGGACATGCACGAATCTACTATCTCCCGCGTAACCACGCAAAAATTTATGCATACACCACGTGGCGTCTTTGAATTAAAATATTTTTTCTCCAGTCATGTGGCAACCGTTACGGGTGGGGAATGCTCGTCAACCGCAATACGAGCAGTGATAAAAAAACTAATTGCTGCTGAAAATCGCAAAAAGCCTTTAAGTGATAGTAAAATTGCACAGTTAATTGGAGAGCAAGGCATTCAAGTTGCAAGAAGAACAGTAGCAAAATATCGCGAAGCCATGGGGATTCCACCATCCAATGAACGCAAAACCATTCGTAATTAGTTGTAGTTTTAATAATAGGAGAACGTTATGCAAATTAGCTTCACTGGTCATAATGTGGAGGTTACCCCCGCTTTAAGAGCCTTTACCGTCGATAAATTTAATAAACTCGATAGACATTTTGATAAAATAACCTCTGTTCACGTCGTTTTCGACATTGAAAAATTAAGTCAAATTGCCGAAGCAACTATCCAGGTGGTAAAGGGTGAATTACATGCCCGTGCTGAATCCGAAGACATGTATGCAGCAATTGATGCCTTAATTGACAAACTTGACAGACAATTGATCAAACATAAAGAAAAAATCCGTGAACATCGTGATTGAGTTGTCAATTTAGACATTAAAAATGGCAGAACACCCTGCCATTTTTATAGAAATATTTTAGAACATTCTAACTGTGTTTACTTTTAACTATTTGGCGTCATTTAAAAAAGGGGTGTCCATAATCTCTTCTTTCCCCTCATCTACTGGAAAATCTTTTTGATAATTTTCAAAAAAGAATTGTTTTAAAGAAAATCCTTTTTTGACTGGGATAGTGCCATTTATTACTTTGCGAACATCCTGCGCGGTAATATCCACCTCATCATCGGATGTTTCAAATGCTGAACGTTGACTGAGCCTCAGAAGTTCCCCTCTTACAAAAGCTACTAGTGCTATCCTATGCCAATTTGAAGTTTTTGAATATTTCCTGGTGTCATGAATTTCTTCTTCATTTTCCTTGAAGGACAAAGGGGCATTACAGTGAAGTAGATCTTCAAATGCTGCCACCAGGGTATCTCCCTCTTCTAGATCAAAATATACATCATACTCTGAAAAATAGGTTTCTCCTCCCGAATAATTTTTTTCCTCCTTGGCATAAAAACAAGTTAATAAATTATAATGCTTACCGGGAAATTTATTATCATCAACATGATTCGACGTGGGGTAATCGAAATTCCAATCTGCACTTGTCGATAATTCGCAATATGGAATTACAAAATCTTCGGCTAGATTGACCACTGATTTACAATAATTAAATTCCTCTAGTGCTATGGCTTTGTATTCCCGCTCAAGAATCTGAACAATTTCTCCAGTCAATTTATAAATTACAGGGCTGTTTCTGTGTCGACTAAAATCATGAGCCATACGGATGCCACTTTTGGCATTTCCTAAAAAACCTACCGACATTACTCTTGTTTTAGTCTTGTCTGATATTCTTACTTTCTGCTCGTCTAGTGCATGGTGATCGTTTAAAGCAGTTGCCCTGGTAAAATTAGCCATTTCACCAGCAGTAATTGAGCCCATAGTAGCTCTGACACGGGAGCAAAGCGATGAGGGTACAATCTTCTTCCGATAGCTCATTAATAACCTACCCGTCTCCTTGTCGTAAATATCCGCGTTAAAATCGATTTTTCTGGCAGTTTTAGGAAGTTCGACTAACTTTTCCTTTTTAGGAAGAGACGACACCGTTCTTTCTAACCATAATTTACGCACTTTTGAATTATCCTCTCCAATTTCCTCCTTATCATTTTCAGTATTTATTTCTTGTTGTTCAGGTCTTCTATCCAAATTATTAAAAGGAATATATGATTCAGTTAGATAATCTGAAAGATGCAATTTAGCCAGAATCTTTGTAATCGCCGTCAGTGTTTCTTGTCTGGGAATGTCTATATTTTGTCGTCTTAACTCCTCACAAATCATGCTCTTAAGCGCATAAGAATTTAAATTATTAACTCCCTTTAAGGCTAAATATTCTTTCACCATGTGCGAAAATAATACCACTAACAGCTGGGCAGCGGCTTTGTAATTTTTGTTATTTTGTAGCAGTTGGTAGTCAGTCAATGAATCCTTTCGTTTATCTTTATCATGATAGAGAGGATGACGTCCGAATAGATAGTTACCATCAACTGGGGCTGCCTTTAGAGGTATACCGGCAGTTGATCCTCCCTGCGAGAACAAAAAACCTCCGGGTAAATTGCTTCTGTAAAACGGTTTATTTGCTTTATATGTAGCAGCCATCGGATAAGTCGCCTGTCCTGTTTGTTTCTGTCTTTGAGAGAAAGCTTTGGTCAATACAGTTAATTCTTCATCGTGAAGTGCAAATGTATTTGCTAACTTATTCAAAGCATTTAAGGTTTTAACGTTGTTTGTATACTCTTTAACTTTCTCTGGAATTTCTTCTTTGTTATTACTGTTTGAACCTTTAACATCATTCATTGACGCAGTAAGTTTTTCAACATCACTTACAAAATCGTTGTATAGCCTTGTAACTTTATCCTCAATTTTTTCTAAGCGGTTTTTTTCTTCAGTATTAAACGAGCTATTTTTCTCTTCTATGCCGTTTTTATTTTTTTTTGGCTTACGCGTTTTCACCGTAACTTCACTGTTCAATCCCTCGTTCTTAGCTACCTTCGTAGTTTTTCCTTTTTTAAGCTTAGGCTCTATTGAACTACCAGACTCTATCGTTACTATTTCCTCTTCTCCTTTTCTCCGTTTTCTATCCTTTAACTCGACTTGATTCACCGATGTTGGCAAAAACTTTCGAGCCATATGCTCAGGCTCATTCATTTTAGTTCTTTGGGGTGAGTCCAACTCTGCTTGTCGAAGCAATTCTGCTCTTAGGAACTTTACAATTTCGGGGTATAATTCATTTATTCCACTTATTTTTAAGCAAGTTTCGTTTTCTTCCCAGGTAACCGACTTATTTTTATTGAGAATAATCTCTTTCAATAACGGGATAGGATTTTTTTCCCTGCTTTCCGTTACCCAAAATATACACTCTACTTCATCATGGAAATAAAATACTCCTGGGATTAATTCTTTCATAATCTATATCTTCTCTCTATGGTAATGCAGTATGATGAAACCAAACTTAAGTGACCTCATCTCGAACAAAATGTATTTTTTTCTATACACTTTATTTAAAATAGTCATTGCATGTAAATGGGTAATTTTAACCATTATCCGGTACCGCTCAGAGAAAATACCTTGTAAAATCTAACTCAAAGAGTAATTTTGGTTATGTGTATGTTGTGTCTTTATTAAAAGACAGGGTAAAATATTTAAGTTTTATTTTTAGTTTGTAATCATGCAACTTTATCAAGTTATCCATCCAAACTGTGTCTATATTGATGCGTCTTCCCAAAGCAAAACAGCGATGCTTTTGAAAATTAGCCAATTAGTAAATCATGTTTATCCAGAGCTGGGCATACAGGAACTGTTTGACGCTTATTGGAAACGGGAAAGTCTTGGGAGTACGGCAATTGGTCAAGGAGTTGCAATTCCGCATATTCGTTCAGCGGCAATTACAATGCCAAAAGCTTGCTTGATTCGATTGCTTAACCCAATTGATTTTGGTGCTGAAGATAAGCAGCCAGTAGATCTGGCAATAGGGCTCATTGTGCCTCAGGAACAAACCCATCAACATTTACAATTACTTAATGCAATTGTTAAACAATTTAATCAAACCTCTTTTCGTGAACTTTGTCGACAAACCACTTGTGTTGAAAGTCTGTATGAATTAATAAAAACTCAACAGTCCTAGACCCCACCTGTTTTCCACTTGAATGGTTTGCACTTCCAACTATTTATTCCTATATAAGTAATAATAGGGATGGAAATAACCCAAAGAAATTTGTAGTAACAGAATTAACTTCCCACTTTATTTAGTGATTCAAAATTTTTCTCGACTTTGGGCCAAACTTGAAAGTACGTGCTATGACGAACATCGCTGCTATAAGATGGTTAACTCAAGGGCCTTACAAACCGCCACTTATTCAATATATGTTGCTGGATCAGCATTTAGAATACCTTATTTATCCAAAAGAGGTAGCCGTCACTAATCTTAAGCAAAATATCTATCAGATTGTTGATCATATTGAAAAATTTTCAAAAAATAGAGCTCTTAAGGTAAGGTATAAATCCATTAACAGAAGTTATGGTGCTCATCGACACGATTCAGAAAAGTTTCACATTCTTATTAATCGAATTTTAGCAAAAAAGAATTTACTTGAACCTAACAGCCGTACCGTTTCCTTATTAAAAAAGGAAGATTTAGCCTTTTTTAAAAATGCCCTTTATTTACTTGATATTGATTGCAAAACACGAGGCCATGCCTTTATTGCCCACTTATGGACTATTGGTCTAAAGGCAACGAAAAAACAAATCAGTGCAGCCATTAAAAAAATATGGAAAGCACGTCAGGGGATTCAGCGAATGAATAAAAACTCAACGATTAAATTTGCTGAGTTTTATACCCACATCAATTTTTATACAGAACACCCCTCTAACAAATACTATTGTTAAGGAGATGAATCCTCATTATCGCTAAGCGTCTATTGCTAGACTACTTTTGACGCTTTGTGCCAGACAAAATTTTTTATGTCCTCGTTGCGAACGGAGTGAAGCAATCCAAAACAAATTTATGTTCAAAGATCGTATCTGGATTGCTTCGCTCAAGCTCGCAAAGAAGCGACTCCAATTTTTTTCCAGTGCAAAGCTTTTGACGCCGTGTCGCATTTCTGCCATTGTAGAAAATTGCAGCACGTGTTACATTGTCACGGTATGATTAGAACTAAAGTAACCATTATCAATAAACTAGGTTTGCACGCTCGAGCTTCTGCGAAATTCGTCTCTACTACATCGAGATTTCAAAGCAGTATTGACGTCACCAAGGATTCCAAAACTATCAATGGTAAAAGCATCATGGGGGTAATGATGCTTGCGGCCAATAAAGGGAGTGAACTAACCCTTGAAATTGAAGGGCCTGATGAACAAGAAATGGAGCAAGCGATTCTTAATTTAATCAATAATCGCTTTGGAGAACCTGAGTAAAATTTACTCTTGTTTATCACTATCCGTGTTACGTTTACGCTGTTTACGTAAACGATGCACAGCTAGCAGCGTTTGTATTGGCCCTGATAAGGCATAAATGACAAATCCCGTAAACAAAACGACTGATGGATTAGCAGCGATCGCCACAAACAAAATAATTACTACTAAAAGATATAAAAAGGGAACTTTTCCTTTAAAATCAATTTCCTTAAAACTGTAATAACGCACATTGCTCACCATTAAGATAGCGGTGAAAACAGCAATTACTGCAGTAAGCACCGCAAAAACAAAATGAGTCAACTGATTTTGGTAGCAAAACCAGACTAACGCTGAAACGATAGCCGCTGCAGGTGGGCAGGCAAGCCCTTGAAAATAACGTTTATCTGCCGTTTCTACTTGAATATTAAAACGTGCAAGACGCAACGCCACAGCAGCCGTGTACATAAAAGCCACAAGCCAACCTACTTTTCCCAAATGGTGCAAATTCCAGCTGTACAATAATAAAGCCGGTGCAACACCAAATGTTACCATATCCGATAAACTATCATACTGCGCGCCAAACGCAGTCTGGGTGTTGGTTAAACGCGCAATTCGTCCATCAAGTCCGTCGGCAAGCATACCTATAAAAATGGCAACTGCCGCAGTCTCATATTGGGCTTTTAGCGAGGCCACAATCGAGTAAAAAGCAGCGAACAAACTTGCTGTCGTAAACAAATTCGGTAATAAATAAATGCCTGAATGACTCTCTTTTGGATTCACAGTCTCAACTCAGCTAATTAATCGTCCACATCCTATCATAATCCCTGCCTTTGATGCTATTACCTCGTTGTTTTTACAAGATGGTGCTATACTAGGCATACTGTTTTTAAAGTGCATAAATTCGCGTATTAACATGACTAATTCCAAGAGCAAAAAAATTGTCATTGAGGGTATTACGGAACAAGGTAAACCCTTTCGTCCCAGCGATTGGGCTGAGCGAATGAGTGGAACATTAGCAAGCTTTAAAAACAGACGTATTCATTACTCCCCGCTTTTACAACCTAGCATTACTACAGAGGGTTATAAATGTGTTTTGCTGGATCCTAAACTTAAAGAATCAAGCCCTCAGGTATATCAAGCCATTATCGATTTTGCCAAAGCCAATAATCTTAAAATTTGCGGTGAAGATGATTAGGCGCCAGTACCTCCTGTACCACCGGTATAAGATCTTATCGTTATCGAGAGGTGCACTAATTGATTAACGATGGCTGCCAACATACTCGCTGTATTTTGAAAATTCATGGCTAACACCCCTGCACAAAGGAAAACCAGCCCCTTAGGTCCCCATTGAACCCCAGGCTCACTCGCATGAATTAATAATACGCAACCCCGGACAAACCAAATGAGGCCGGCCGTTTGGATAACCAAAAGCATAGAACTATAAATATTATAAGGATTATAATTGCTATACTGTAAAACATTTCCTGTACCAAAAGCGGAGTTCGCCATGAGACTTACTGCAGAAGGTAAATAAAGGAGTGCAGCTGCACCTACCAAATAAGCTATGGGAACAAATATGCGCTCATTAGACTGTCTTCCTCCTCCAATCTTTTTTAATTTAGTTAATGCTATTATAAAAAAAATTAATCCCAGAAGATAAGCGCCACCGGAAATTAGATGTTGAACAGGAAAAAGAGATCGGCTGATATTACCGATCATTGTTACCAAATCAGTGCTATTCATAGTCTAATTATATACCAATTCATACAGCGCTCTTGCAATGCATAATTTTTCCCCTATATTAGTCAATTTCCTTTAAAATATAACTATTATGCAGATTCAAACTTTCCCAATAACATTAAAAGAAGCCTATATGCTTTCTCCTAAAGTGAAGCATTTTATATTTGATGCTGAGAAAAACCCTCCCTTTAATTATATTGCGGGGCAATTTATTACGATTCATTTTGAAAATAATGGCAAAATGTTCAAGCGCAGTTACAGTATTGCTAATATTCCCTCGCAAGACAATCGTATTGAATTTGCTGCAGGTTATGTGGAAGGAGGACCTGGAACCGAATTGCTGTTTAACTTACATCCCGGCGATACAATTAATATCACAGGCCCTTTTGGGCGGTTAATCTTAAAGGATGACATTCCCAAGCGCTATATTTTAGTGGCAACAAGCACAGGGGTAACCCCTTATCGCGCAATGCTTGAAGAATTAAAACGCCGCTTACAATTAAATCCGGATTTAAAAATAGTCATTCTTCAAGGGGTGCAAAAGCGTGAGGAAATCCTCTATCTTGATGAGTTTCAAGCGCTTGCAAAAGCCTTTCCTCAAGTTACTTTTCGCGCTCATTTGAGTCGCGAACCATTGGATAATCTATCAGCGGGGGAATACCAAGGCTATGTCCAACATGCTTTTCCCGATCTTTCTTTAAATCCGGAAAATGATGTAGTTTATTTATGTGGAAATCCGGGTATGATCGATGATTCTTTCAGTTATTTGAAAGAAAAAGGATTCACCATGCAGCAAATAATTCGGGAAAAATATATTTCAGCCCCAGGCAAATAACCTTATCGCGTTCACAGGAGAATAAACAAATGCATTATGATGAATTATCAGAAACGATGGAACAGTTACTGCAAGATGGCAAGGGAATTTTAGCCGCTGATGAAAGCACCGGGACCATTGGCAAACGTTTTGAATCCATCGGCATTGAAAATAGTGAGGAAAATCGTCGAGACTACCGCTTGCTTCTCGCCACAACTGCAGACTTGGAGCAATATATTAACGGTGTGATCTTGTTTGAAGAAACCTTTCAACATAAAGATGACAAGGACACTCCTATAGCTGAGTTATTCGCTACTAAAGGCATTCTTCCTGGTATTAAAGTTGATAAGGGACTAACGAACCTCGCTAATACCGATAATGAAAAAATTACTCAAGGCCTGGATGGTCTAACAGAACGATTAGAGCATTTTAAAAAATTAGGAGCGCGTTTTGCAAAGTGGCGTAACGTTTACTCCATTACTGAATATACTCCAAGCTTAACTGCCATCAAAGCAGGTGCTGAGACACTTGCCCGTTATGCTGCCATTTGTCAGGAAACTGGTATTGTTCCTATTGTAGAGCCTGAAGTACTAATGGATGGTGAGCATAGTATTGAACACTGCGCTGAAGCCTGTGAAATGGTTTTACACGAACTTTTCCATGCATTGTTCATCCATCAAGTAGAATTAGAGCTGATTGTCTTAAAACCCAGTATGATTACGTCGGGAAAATCGGCAAAACCATTTAGTACCCCCGAAGAAGTTGCCGATTATACAATTAGCGTATTTCGTAATAATGTCCCAGCCGCTGTGCCAACCATTAACTTTCTGTCTGGAGGCCAAACTCCACAGCAGGCAACAGCCAATTTAAATGCAATTAACAGCACAGGCTATCAACCCTGGAATTTAAGTTTTTCTTATGGGCGTGCTTTGCAAGAAGATTGTCTGCAAATCTGGGGTGGAAAAAAAGCGAATGTAAGTGCGGCTCAAGCTGCTCTCTTAAAGCGTGCTCGCTTAAACAGTACAGCTTGTTTTGGTGAGTATCAAGCTGATATGGAATAATGTTCCAGTTTTATAAAGAAGCTTATTGGCTTAGAAAATACCCTGCGACAAGTCGCTGAACGTTCTACATCTCTCTGAAAACGCAGTCCAGCTTTACTTTCCGACGTCCCGCGGCTTGTCCGCGGGATCCAGAAATGCTGCGCTAAAACACTGGACCCCGTGGCATAGGCAGAGATGTTATCAAAAGACAAGTCGCGGGGTATGTTTATGTTGTAAAGCTCTTTGAATTTTGCAAACAAATGACTAAAGGTGGACTACTACTCTTTTTTAAAACTCGAAATGCGCTAAAAGTGGGACATGATCGGATAATAAACGCCAGGGTTTCCCTCTTAAACATTGCACATCGGCAACCTCCATACCTCTGAAATAAATTCTATCAACACAAAAAGCAGGTTTGATGGCAGGAAAGGAACGGGCATGCTGTCCTTCAAGCCGATAAAAAGCTTCATGTATCCCTAACTCTTCTTCTAAAGGCTTGGATAGATGATGGCGCCAATCATTAAAATCTCCTGCCATCAATAAAGGTTCATTTTCTGGAACCACACTGTTAATGCGCTCCATTAATGCCTTGCATTGAGATTTTCGTTCTGCTTTAAATAAACCTAAATGAACACAGAGTAGATGAATCGTGGGGAAATCTTCCGCAATTTTTATTTGCCCGTGGAGAATACTTCGCGAGGCGCGATTCATGGAAGATAAGTTAATATTTTCAAATTCCTCAAAAGCAAATTTACTTAAAATAGCGTTGCCATGGTGGCCTGAATGATAAACGGCATTTTTTGCATAAAGATAGTGAGGCCATATTTTCTCAGCAATATATTCAAACTGCGGCAAATCAGGCCAGGCATCGATGCGTTTTTCACGACGGCGATGTTCCCCTTGCACTTCTTGTAAAAAGACAAAATCAGGATTGAGTCCTGACAATGCTTCTCGCATTTCTGGCAGAAGAAAACGAACCTTACCTAAACTGAAGCCCTTATGAATATTGTAGGTAATTAGGGACAAACTACGTTTTTTTTGTTGCATACATTCTTTTATGAATAATCGTCTGTTTAAGATATAACCGTTTAAAAGCCACTAAACTTTTACCTTATTTAAGGTAACATATACAATAGTATACTAAAAAAAGCCTAGAGGCTTATTATGAATACGTTTACTGTCACAATTCCTGGATTTTCTATTGGTGGCAAAGCTTATGGGAATCCTGATCTACCACCCATGCTTGCGCTGCATGGATGGTTGGATAATGCGAATTCCTTTGATTTACTAGCACCCTATTTGGAAAAGCATTTTCATTTGTTGGCAATTGATTTACCAGGCCATGGTCATTCATCTCATTTACCAGAGGGTTGCTATTATCATTTTACTGATGGAATTTTCACCACTTTGGAAATTATAAATGCGTTACAATTACGACAAGTTCATCTCCTAGGCCATTCCATGGGGGCTTGTCTTGCAAGTCTTATAGCAGGTGTTGCCCCTGAAAAAATTTTATCCTTAGTTTTGATCGAAGGATTGGGTCCATTTTCCAAACCAGAGGAAACTTGTCGTGATCAAATGGCACAATATTTAACTTATATGTCTCGAAATGAAAAAGCATCTAAACCATATTCCTCTCTTATTCAGGCTGCGCAAGCACGTGCCAAGCGAGGGTATTTGTCATTGGAGCATGCACAAATCCTTTGTCAAAGAGGCACACGAGAAGAAAATGGTTCTATTTATTGGCGCCACGACAGACGTCTTTTGACGCCAACGTCATTGCGAATGACTGAAAAACAAATTTTATCCTGCTTGCGTAATATCTTGGCTAAAACCTGCCTGATATGGGGGCAAGCGAGTTCTGTCTTTGATGATTATGACATGGGCACACGAACTAATGCAGTGGCCAACTTAAAAACTCATCGTTTGCCAGGGGGACATCATGTTCATATGGAATATCCTGATGCAGTAGCCAGATGCTTACGGGAATTTTATAATTTTTAAGAAAATAAGCTTGCCTTTCGTGGTATAATAATAGGTTAGGCCAGTGGTTGACCCAACCTATTAACAGTGGCGAGAAAGCCAACTTGAAATGACTCGCTTATTTAGCAAGATCGGTTAATCGACAAAAATCATACTTAACTGCAACTTCTTCTAGAGAAGCTTTTACATCATCCAGTGAATAGTTAAGGTCTTTAGCCGCAGAAAGTACGCCACACCCGCCCTCATCAAAGGTTGAATACGGAGTCCAATAATCCATATTGGCCTTCACCATCACATCGAATGCTTTGCGTGTATCCCAACCGGGTTTGTTCGCCAAAATATAAAACAAATGGTTGTACACCCCACTGGAATAGTGAACATCCAAACCACTATTATACTCATCAGCAGTATCAATCGAGCTCCCATCACGGCTTGGTCTGTCCATATAGCGCAGTGCATCCCATCCACTGTCTTCTTTCATAATTTCAGCGCCAATTTGCCAACTGCTTTTGCCAGTTGAATAAAATTCAGCAGCTTGGGCAGCCATGTCAGAAAACGCTTCGTTCATGCCTCCAGATTGCCCATAATACTTCAGATTTGAATGTTGTTCGGTAAAACCATGGCTAATTTCATGACCACCAACACCCAGTGATACTAGAGGATACATCATGCTCTCACCATCACCAAAGGTCATTTGCTCTAACTCAGGATCCCAATAAGCATTTTCATAACCATCACCGTAATGGACACGCATTACTAACTGCATAGGGGAGCCATCAGCTTTTGTTAGTACAGGCACGCGATACCAATCAGAATACATATGTTTAATCACATACCCTGCATAAAGCGCATCATTCGTAGGTGAATAGGCCCCATTATCCCGATCATACCCATCACCGTCTCGACCAGTCCAGAAAGTCAGCGTGTTATCGACTGATTTTTTACATCTAAACTTCATAGGCTTATTCGGGGAATGATACTCGTGTTCCATGTCCACAACTTTGACATCCTCATTTTCCATATAACAGGTTGCGCCAATTCTCTCACGGGTAATATCCAGTAATGGAAATTCCTTGCCATAAGCCACCATACCCACCTTCTGATTACCGCCAAACCCCATTCCTTTGGCAGGAACCCTACGAGTTTTAATGTCATTCCATTGAATGAAAGGTTTATTGGAGGATGCGTCAATAATAGCTGTCGGTCTTTCAGGAATTTTATCGGTATGACGTACAAAAATACTAACGTTGTAAGCCCAATGCGCTTGATTATTGCTATCAATATATATTACAGGAGTCACCTTTTCTGCACTGACTTCTTTATCCTGATACGTAGCTTTAAATTTTTCTAAAGCGACTTGGCCATTTTTTACAAAATCTGCCGATGGCTGTCCTAACTCTTCTTGTAAGCCTCGATAAATTTTTCCATTCATACTGACATCTTTTTGAGTTTGAGATAAACCCTTTGCCGTGCTACTAGTGTGTAAAATGGCATAGCCACCAATCACTGGAAATCCTGCATATTCTTGTTGCAAACGGATATGAGTTATATGATTTTTATCAGTATTTTGTTTGAGAAATTGTAAATTATTAATAGTAATCGCGGAAGCTGGTTTACTAACACCTGGTAGGGTAATGTGGAATTGCTGCTGTAACTGCTTGAAAGACTCTGTTTGCAAGGACACTGGGTCAGCTGCCTTAACAGAGGAAGCCATTGTTAGGGCCAAACTGGCTACAATGGGTAATAGGTAAAAATTTGTCTGCATTATTCTACTCCTTAAATATCTTAGGCATCTCATCCGGGAGTGCCTTGTTTGGATAACACTCTCCATGTTTACCTAACAAAAAGATGTTAAGAAAACTGGCAACCGCTATTCCCACAACCAAATCCCGTTGAGTTGATTTCCGAATTTTAGAGTAAGCATTTTTCCTTGAGGTTGGGCTTACTAAAATCGGTATGCAATCTTAACAGGTATTGGTCAAACTACCATAGTTTTTCTTTTTTTCAAATTAACAACGTTAAAATTAATTTCCATTTAATTGGTTCGCTATTATACTTCTTGATTAAAGTTTAAAATTTTTCCTAGAATCAAAAATCGAATACAACGATAAAAGCTTGCCTTAAAGCAGTTTTAAGCAATAATTCAGGTTTACCGTATTAAAATATTTTTTTATGAGTACTATTACCACTGATATCGAATTAGCCAAAACGTATTTAAAACGAGGGGATATCGTGGCGATTCCCACGGAAACCGTCTATGGCCTTGCTGGAAATGCAGAGAATGAAAAAGCCATTCATAAAATTTATACACTGAAGCAAAGGCCTCTCAATCATCCTTTAATCATGCATGTGGCGCAGGACTGGGATTTACTAAAATGGGTCTCCTTTATTCCCGATTATGCCCAATCCTTGATTAACAAATTTTGGCCTGGACCATTAACCTTGGTCCTTAAAAGCAATATCAATGCGGTTAACCCTCTAATTACTGGAGGGCAAGACACGATAGCTCTGCGTTGTCCCAAACACCCCCTTGCACACCGTCTGTTGAAAGATCTCGGTTTTCCTCTAGTAGCCCCTTCTGCTAATCCTTTCGGCAAAATCAGTCCCACAACAGCAGAACACGTCCGTGATAGTTTTAAAGAAGAAGATTTATTAATCCTTGACGGCGGCCGCTGTCAGGTAGGGATAGAATCGACTATTTTAGCCGCGACAGCTCCTTACCATTATCAAATTTTGCGTCATGGAATGATTACTGAACAGGAAATTGCAGCGATTTTACCACAACGGTCAATGCATGAGGAAAGCGCTATTAGAGTACCTGGCAAATTGGCAAGCCATTATCAACCGGAAAAACCACTTTATTGTTTTACAGACTTAACAGCACTTAAAGCATTTTATCAGCAAGAGAAATCCGTATACGTGATCACCTTTGGTGAGTTGCAAGATCATCCTTCGCATTTATACTACAAAATGCCTGACTCAGTAGATAAGAGCGCGTTTGAGTTGTATTACCAATTACGACGTGCCGATCAATCGGAAGCTACCTCCATAGCTATTGAACTGCCTCCCGCTGGTGAACATTGGGAAGGCATTCGAGAAAGGATCTTAAAGGCAGGGCATCGCTCCTAAGCAAATTTAAAACATTAGCATCCGATTTTGGATTTATATATCTTATTCACCCTTATTCCTATGCAATCCAGTCGTTTTTTTTGCAACTTATCCCCTACTTACCGCGACTCGTTCGCGGTATCCAGGATTTTAAAGTCAGCGTAGTATCCTCATGGATACTGTGGACAAGTAGCAGTACCTAGAGAGAGGAAATTGCGCTAGAGTCTGTATTAATTAAATCCCAGCTATTTTTTCTCCATATGCAGCAATACTTGCGCAGGGGTCACTTTATCTCCCTTTTCACAAAAAATAGCCGTCACGACACCGTCAAAAGGTGCTTGAATCTCTGTTTCCATTTTCATCGCTTCAAGAACAAGAAGTGTTTGTTTAGCTTTTACGGTTTGTCCTGCTTCTACCATGACATTAACAATTGAACCAGGCATAGCCACGGTAATGTCACCAGGTCCAGTCTTTTTCTTTACACTAATAGTTGAATGGACTTCCGCCTCTGTTTCATTTTGCTCCAAAAAAATAACTTCTTCAGGTACGCCGTCTACCCACAAAAAGCAAGCCTGTTGCCCTTGCTCGCGCTCTCCATAACCAGCAATTTTCACATGATAACTTTCACCGTGAAGCGTAATTTCAAACTCCGATAAATTTCCATTCGTGTTTACTGCAGGCTCAGGTAGGAGTGGCTCAGGTTGCAGTGAATTATTTTTACGCTGCTCTAAAAATTGCTTTCCAATTTCAGGAAACATGGCATAAGAAAGAACGTCTTCATCACTTTCGGCCAATTCTCCAATCTCCTGCCGCAAACGTTTTAATTCATGCGGAATTAAATCTGCTGGTCTTACATCAATGGCTTCGGTATGCCCTATCGCTTTTTTGCGCAAGCTAGGGCTAATTTTTCCTGGAGCCGCTCCATATTTACCCTGGCAATATAATTTAACTTCATTAGTAATCGTTTTATAACGTTCGCCCGTGAGAACATTCATGACCGCTTGGGTCCCCACAATTTGTGAAGTAGGAGTAACTAAAGGGGGATATCCTAAATCACGACGAACGCGTGGAATTTCCGCATGTACCGCATCAATTTTATCAAGCGCCTGCTGTTCCTTTAATTGACTGTATAAATTTGAAATCATGCCGCCTGGTACTTGATAAACTTGCACACGAGGATCAATATCACGTGCCTCACCTTCAAACTGATGATATTTTTTGCGGACTGCTTTAAAATATTCCCCAATATCGAGTAATAAATTTAAATCCAGCCCCGTATCGAATTTCGTTCCTGCTAATGCCGCTACCAAGGATTCCGTTGCAGGGTGAGAAGCACCACCTGAAAAGGAAGAGATGGCGGTATCCACATGCGTACAGCCTGCAATAATAGCTTCATAATGACACATACTGGCAAGGCCAGACGTAGCATGGCTATGAAGGTGAATAGGCAGCTTTGTTGCCCGTGCTAAGGCTTCATATAAAGTCACTGTGGCTGTGGGGGTTAATAATCCGGCCATGTCTTTTATTGCAATGCTATCGCAACCCATTTCAGCCAAGGCTTTGCCTAAATCAACAAAGCTTTCGAGCGTATGAACTGGACTTGTTGTATAACAAATTGTCCCCTGGGCGTGCTTCTTGTTAGCCTTTACCGCTTCAAGCGCCACACGCAAGTTTCGAACATCATTCAGTGCGTCAAAAACACGAAAAACATCAACACCATTTTTAGCAGCCAATTTAACAAATGTTTGCACGACATCATCCGCATAATGTCGATAACCTAACAGATTTTGACCACGCAATAGCATGGATAAACGCGTGTTTGGCAGTACCTTTCGTAACAGGCGCAAACGCAACCACGGATCTTCTTTTAAAAAACGCAAACACGCATCAAAGGTCGCCCCACCCCACACCTCCATAGCCCAAAAACCCACTTTGTCCATTTTAGGGCAAGCAGGCAGCATGTCTTCAGTGCGCATTCGTGTTGCTATCAAGCATTGATGGGCATCACGCAAGGTAACATCGGTTATCTGTACAGTTGACATAAATCAATCCATTGCTTTTAAAAACTCTTCTTAATAAAGGTATTGCAAAGCCTCTCTGAAGTACAGTCTTACAGACTCGTCAATTCAAATTGACTGAGTTTTAATTGTGCAGAAGTTTTATAAAAGTGGCAAAGTGCTGCTCTGAATAATGCAGCCCTTGAACTCAGGCCACTTTCGCAGTAGGAAATAACCTCTTGATAAATGGCAAGTTTAAATTCCTCAGCATCGAAAGTTGAACCATTAAGGTTATCAATACTAACCCTGAACCGATAACCAGCAGCAACTGATAAAATCCATTCCAATGCTTGTGGCTTTGCTTCAACCCGCTGAAAAACTTGTTGCTGCTCGGCGTTACGCCCATCTGGTTCGTACCAGTAGCCATAGTCAATTAACTCACGACGCTTTTTCCCCGCAATTAGCCAATGCGCGCACTCATGAAGGGCACTACTAAAGAACCCATGGGCGAAAAAAATGGCATGATAAGGCCTGGTGTCATCTGCAGGGAGATAGAGAGGTTCATCATTGCCTTTCACTAGGCGTGTCTTATATTTGCTGGCAAAACAATCATCAAAAATAGCAATCAAATCTTCATATCGATGTTCACAATCTATCAATTACTTCACTCCACCAAAGCAAGGAACATGCAAGTTAAGTTACACTATTCTCCTCATAAATCACCGTCATCCGGAGCATCCCAACCACACTGTGTCAAACATCAAAAAGACGACGTCATCCCGAACGTAGTTAGGGATCTGCTGCTTTGTATGAGGAGATGTCTCACTGCGTTCGACATGACGGTCGTCTTTAGGAACGGAGTGAAGGATGACGGTACCTATTGGGTCAACAATATTTTATTAGAAACCTCATGGTTTTGAATTCTAATTTCAGAAAACGCTTATTACCAGTAAAAAATGCCTCTATAAGACAAGTTTTATTAAAATGCCTGACATTATGCCGAGATCATGCCGATATCCTCGGATATCTGGACATTATTGCAAAGTTCAGGCAGAATTCCTTCAATTTTGTCAAATCAACTCATCATGAAAAAGATACTTGTTCTGCATGGCCCCAATTTGAACCGCCTGGGTTTGCGCGAACCCGAAGTCTATGGTTGCGTAACCCTGGAGGAATTGAATAAAGAATTAATTCAGGAAGCCAAGGTTGCTGGTTTCATGCTTACCAGCGAGCAGAGCAATAGTGAGGCAGAGTTGATTACTCTAATTCACGAGGCTGCAGAGAAGGGCATTGATTATATTATTATAAATCCTGCTGCGTTCACTCATACCAGTATTGCACTGCGCGATGCGTTGCTTGCAGTCAAGCTTCCTTTTATTGAAGTGCATATTAGTAATATCTATGCTCGCGAGCCTTTTCGCCAGCATTCCTATTTTTCTGATATCGCAGCCGGTGTTATCAGTGGATTAGGGATTAAGGGTTATTCCCTCGCTTTACAAGCAATTATTAACGAATTAAATCACTAGAGAGTTATTATCAATGGATATTCGCAAAATTAAAAAATTAATCGAGCTATTAGAAGAAACTGGTATCTCTGAAATTGAAATTAAGGAAGGTGAAGAATCCGTTCGTTTGAGTCGTCATGGCTATTCGATGGAACAACCTTCGCAGATTCGTTATGTTTCGCCTCCTCTCCAGCAAGCAGCAACCCAGGCTGCAACGGCTACTCCAGCGGTTGCAGCCAATGAAAGTAAAGCGGCAGCACCTGCGTCCAAAGGTCATAAAGTGCGTTCTCCCATGGTTGGTACCATGTACACTTCCCCTTCACCTGATGCAGCCCCTTTTGTAACCATTGGGCAAACCGTTAAAGTAGGAGACACGCTTTGTATTGTTGAAGCAATGAAAATGTTTAATGAAATTGAAGCCGATCGTGCGGGTAAAGTAATTGATATTCTGGTGGCTAATGGTGAACCCGTTGAATATGATCAACCCCTGTTTGTCATTGAAGAATAAGAGAGTAAATTGATGCTCAGTAAAATTGTCATTGCCAATCGTGGCGAAATTGCACTTCGTATTCTACGTGCTTGTAAAGAACTTGGTATTCAAACCGTTGCGGTACATTCTGATGTGGATAAAGATTTACTCCATGTGCGACTTGCTGATGAAACCGTGTGCATTGGCCCAGCCAATTCACAAAAAAGCTATTTAAACATTCCTGCCATTATTTCTGCTGCAGAAATAACTGATGCGGTAGCCATTCATCCCGGTTATGGTTTTTTATCGGAGAACGCAGACTTTGCTGACATCGTTGAGCAAAGTGGTTTTCGCTTTATCGGCCCACGTGGTGACACTATTCGTTTAATGGGTGACAAGGTTTCTGCCATTGCTGCCATGAAAAAAGCAGGCGTCCCCTGCGTTCCTGGTTCTGACGGCCCTTTGACAGAAGATGATGACCGCAACCTTGAGTTAGGCCGAAAAATAGGCTACCCAGTAATTATTAAGGCAGCTGGTGGTGGGGGCGGTCGCGGTATGCGCGTTGTTCACACAGAATCGAATTTACTAAATGCGATAGCCTTGACTCGTAGCGAGGCAAAAGCAGCGTTTAATAATTCCATGGTCTATATGGAAAAATTTTTAGAAAATCCCCGCCATGTCGAATTTCAAGTGCTGGGTGATGGCAAGGGAAATGCCATTCACTTAGGCGAGCGTGACTGCTCCATGCAACGCCGTCATCAAAAAGTGATTGAAGAAGCACCGGCTCCCGGAATTAGCCCTGAGTTGCGCGCCGAAATTGGCGAATCTGTAGTCAATGCCTGTCGGGAATTAAAATATCGTGGCGCAGGCACATTTGAATTTTTGTACCAGGATGGGTGTTTTTATTTTATTGAAATGAATACCCGCATCCAGGTTGAGCATCCCGTCACTGAAATGATTACCGGAATCGATTTGGTTAAAGAGCAAATTAAAATCGCCAGCGACATGCCTTTTACCTTGAGACAAGAAGACATTAAATTTCGCGGACATGCTGTTGAATGTCGTATCAACGCAGAAGATGCCAGAACATTTATGCCCTCACCCGGTACCGTACGTTTATTACATTCTCCCGGTGGCCCTGGCATTCGCTTTGATTCCCACATTTATAGTAGCTATACCGTTCCCCCGAATTATGACTCCATGATCGGTAAATTAATTGCATACGGGGAAACGCGTGCAGAAGCCTTTGCCAGAATGCGCAATGCTTTAGACGAAATTATTATCGATGGCATTAAAACGAATATTGAGCTACACCAACGTATTTTAAGGGATAAAGCCTTTATGCAAGGTGGAACGAATATTCATTACCTTGAAAAGATGTTAAAGGAACAAGCCAGTGTGGTATGAGTTAAAGATTGATCAGTGCCACCGTGATGAGGTTGAGCAATTAAGCGAAGCACTGGAAGAAGCAGGTGCGTTATCCATTACTTTGACCGATAAAAATGATGTTCCTGTCCTCGAACCAGAACCAGGCACGACGCCCTTGTGGCCTGACGTGATTGTAAATGCCCTTTATGCGGAAGAAAATGACGCACAAAACGCAATGCGACATCTCATGCCTCAGTATCAGCAGTTGAATTTTTCTATCCATCAACTGCCTGATCAAGATTGGGAAAGAGCGTGGATGAAAGATTTTAAGCCACAGCGTTTTGGCCAAAATTTATGGATTTGTCCGTCTTGGATAGAGCCTCCTGAGCCTAAGGCTGTGAATTTGATCCTTGACCCTGGTCTGGCCTTTGGAACAGGAACGCATCCAACCACAGCACTTTGCTTGACCTGGCTTGATAGTGCTTCACTTCAGGATAAAATACTAATTGATTATGGGTGTGGTTCCGGAATCCTTGCCCTTGCTGCCCTCAAACTTGGGGCTGCCAAGGCCTATGCGGTTGATATTGATGAACAAGCTCTGCAAGCGACACTTAATAATGCATTGGCCAATGTCGATGACCCTTCGCAACTGTATGTTAGTTTTCCTGAAAACCTGACTGTCCATGCAGATATAGTAATCGCTAATATTTTGTTAGGCCCTCTTATGGACTTGCAAAGTAAATTTAAAGGCTTGCTTAAAAAAGAAGGAATGTTAATAATTTCCGGGATTTTGGAAGAGCAAACCTCATCGTTAATTG
>NZ_LNYG01000013.1:1830109-1978200 GCF_001467745.1 Legionella jamestowniensis | reverse complement strand
TTTATTATTATTTTCCCGCCGTTAAATAAAAATTTTTAAAATGTGGGCTTTACCATGAGCGCTCAGGACTTTATTCACTTTTATCCCAAACGTGCCTTATTAAGTGTTTCTGATAAGCGAGGCCTTGTTAAATTAGCAAAAACACTTCATGAAAATGGAGTAGAGCTGGTTGCAACGGGTAATACCGCCATTGTATTACAGGAACATCATTTACCAGTGACTGAGGTCAGTGCCTGCACCAAGTTTCCTGAGATGCTCAATGGCCGTGTGAAAACCTTGCACCCCGCCATTCATGCAGGCATACTTGCTCGGGGCCGGGATGATGAAACTACCTTGCAGCAATTTGGGATCCAACGGTTTGATCTATTGATTATTAATTTGTACCCTTTTGAACAAACCATTAGCGATCCTGATTGTGATTTTCAGAAAGCGATCGAAAATATTGATGTTGGCGGTCCTGCGATGATTCGAGCTGCGGCAAAGAATCATGCGCATGTTTTTGTTATTGTCACCCCTGATGACTATGAAACAGTGGAAAATTATCTGCATGCTCGACAAGCTCCGCAAAACTGGGGATTTTTGCTGGCCAAGAAAGCATTTGCCCATACTGCTGCCTATGATGCTGCTATTGCCAATTATTTGGGTACTCTGAATGATGTGAAAGAACCGTCTGGTTTTCCTTCTATCTTAACTTGTCAGTTTAAAAAACAATATACGTTGCGCTATGGTGAAAACCCTCATCAACAGGCCATTTTTTATGGCGATAAAAACCCACCAAAAGGTTCACTAGCCACTGCACAAACCATTCAGGGAAAGCAACTTTCTTATAACAACCTGCTGGATGCAGATGCTGCCTTTAATTGCATTAGAGCGTTTCCACTGTCTTCTGCGACTTGTGTGATTGTTAAGCACGGTAATCCTTGCGGTGTGGCCGTTGGAGACACCATTACTAATGCCTATTTACGCGCCTACCAGGCTGATCCGGTATCAAGCTATGGCGGGATTCTCGCATTTAATCGCACCATTGATGCGGAAACTGCAAAAGCAATTTTAGAAAAACAATTCGCCGAAGTAATTATAGGACCTGCGATTCATGAGGAAGCAAAGGCTATTTTTGCCAGTAAACCCGCCATGCGTGTCTTAATAACCGGAGAATGGCCAAAGGAAAGTCAATCTAAGCTAGACATGCACACTATTTACGGCGGCCTACTTGTTCAGGAGCATGATGATTATATTATCAATGGCGATGATTTAAGGCTTGTGTCTGAAAAAGAACCTTCTGAACAAGAAATGCAAGACCTAATGTTCGCCTGGATAACAGCCAAATATGTAAAATCCAATGCGATTGTGCTTGCAAAAAATGCAGCCACTATTGGGATAGGAGCAGGACAAACCAGCCGTGTCATGAGTACACGAATAGCACTATGGCAAGCCAAAGAAGGAGGTTTTTCTACTTCAGGTGCAGTGTTGGCATCCGATGCCTTCATTCCTTTTCCAGATAATATAGTGATGGCAGCAGAGGCTGGCATAACAGCAATTATTCAGCCAGGAGGCTCCATCCGTGACAAGCAGGTTATTGCGGCCGCCAATGCAGCAAGAATAGCCATGATATTTACCGGTTATCGGCATTTTAAACACTAAGTATCGTTCAGACTTATTATTGCAGATTCTGCGCTTAAACTTAACGGTTCTTCTGTTGAATTCATTGCCGAAGTGAATAATGTAAATGCTTGGTCTTTCCCCAAACGCCCTGTTTTATTTGAGAAAGCAAGCGGTTCTTCTATTTCAATAGCCTTGTCTACCTTCATATCATAAATAGTAGAACTATCATGATCAGCCCGAATAAAAAAACCTTGATTGTTTGTGCCGTCATAAACAGGTGTCTGACCAAAACAGGTTAAAAGATGAATATCCAAATTTCTTAAACAAGGCAGCAAACCCGCTTGGGCTCTACGATGATCAGCACAAATTTCCAAACCGCAGTGTACACCTTTTACAGTAAATACCGGTGAAAAAAAATTCTCATGAGCTAAATTATATTTTTGTAATAATTGTTCTTCACCTGGTAAAGGCGTTTTACCAAACATGACTACCCGTGGAACAAAAGACTCTAATTCATCTTCAGCATAAGCGCTTACTTCCAAACGCTCACAGGTTGAAGAAAGCATCTCCAAAAAATCATTTTCAGTGGTGATAGACTCACGTCTTAACTTTGACGCTTTAACCTCATCACGAAAAATACCTTCCAAATAATTCCCTTTTTTAATCAGTCGAATCAGCTGGCCTCTATAAAAGACTGGGGCTATGTTTTGCACATAAACAGCCGCAGTATAATTTTTAGAACCATTTTGGCGATAGTGTTTCTCATCTTGGATTAGTTTATTCACGGAAAGATAAATGGTTCCCGGTATTAGGAGAACATTGGGATATCGCGCACTCAATTTACACAGTTCATTGACAAAGTAAGCCAATCCTTGGGCTTGGGGTATGCATCCATCACCGATGTGATCTCTTGCACTTTCAAAAAAATCTTCATGTCCAATAACAATACCGAAATCATAAGACTGTTCTTCGACAATGGAGGACATATTACTAACCGCTGATTCGATAATTTCTGTGGCTTCAGTAAGGAGGGTACTAACTTTATCTTCTTTTAATACGCCCTTAACATGAACAGGTTTAAAAATAGGTAAAAAACTAACCTTAGCTCTCATAATACAGTCATAAAAAAACTCATACCGAACCATTATGACTTAATTGATGCGAATTGGCAATTATTTAAACATATTGTCTTATAAATACCGATTACTGCGATCCACCTGAAAGCGGCATAGCTGCTTGAAGAATGGCACTTTCAGGATAATGTACCTGGGAAAATAAATTAGTATTTATCGTGATTTAAAGCCTTATAAATATCGATAAAGGTCGAAACGCGAGTAATATCTACAGGTACATGCAAACGACGTGCGATGTCGCTTGCCGAAAGGATACCGCGTATGTAACGCTCTTCTTCAATGACTAAAAAATGTTGCTTACCTTCATTTTTTAGTGTCTCTACAACATCCCGGATTTTTGCTCGCTTCAAATCATTAAAAGCGATTGCTTTCAAGTGACTCCTTGGCGTCATTACATCACTTACTAAAATTTGATTTCTCGGCGTATGATGGGATAGAGCCATCATTTTTTCACCAATTAAATCACCATAAGCCAGCGTTCCTACAAACTCTTCACCATTTAACACAAGTTTCAATCGCACATGTGTTTTTTTCATTAAATCTTCCGCGGTTACTACATCGAGTGAATCATCAATCACCAGAGGTTCTGTCTTTTGAAAGTCAGTAAAAATATCGAGCGCGGGTGAATCTAATGTTATCTCGAAAGATTCAAGAGGGGTAAGGAGATGATCAATATTATTAATATCATAAGTTTTCAAAATCATGATTGCTTCCTTGTACGGCGACTATAAACTCAAGTAAATTATTTCATAAATCCAAGCATTTGTCTTTTTTAGGAAGAGTTAATCGGGCAAATATACTTTTGATCATATGTTATGAAAAAGTTAATCCTGTTTGCGCAGTCGCGAAGGAACTTCTGCTTGGTAATAAGCTTACTTTATAGTGTGGCTTGACAAATACCCCCTGGGGGTATATACCCTATATAGGTATATTGGAGAATATAGCTATGTCAGACTTTCCTACCCATGCCAAAGAATTATCGCGTATAAACCGCGTGCTTGGACAAATTGAAGGCATTAAGCGAATGATTGAAGAAAAACGTTATTGTGTTGATATCATGACACAATTAAGGGCCTCAAGAAATGCCTTAAAAACCATTGAATTGAGTGTCCTTGAAGTTCATTTGGGCCATTGTTTGGCTAAAGCCTGTCAAGTTAATGACGAACAGCAAAAAGTTAAACAACTTAAAGAAATTATCAATCTATTGCAAAAATACGAGTAGGCAATTATGAACCATCAACATCCTTCACATCATCATGCAAAAGAAAACGAACAACAACACAACTGTTGCCATCATTCAGAGGCGGTGCAAAAACCCATTCCCGCACCTGGTGCGCCTGTCATGTATACATGTCCCATGCACCCTGAGATTCGTCAGGATAAACCCGGTAATTGCCCTTTGTGTGGCATGGCCTTAGAACCTGAATCCATCTCGTTACAAGAAGAACAAAATCCTGAATATGTGGATATGCGGCGGCGATTATGGGTAGGCTTATTTTTATCCCTGCCTGTGTTAATTCTTGCAATGGGTGAACACCTGCTGCCTGTTATTCCTGACAATTCATCAGTATGGATCCAGCTTATTTTAGCAACACCGGTTGTTTTATGGTGTGGTTGGCCTTTTTTTGTTCGTGCTTGGCATTCTCTAACAACAGGCCATCTAAATATGTTCACCCTAATTGCAATAGGAACGGGTATCGCCTGGGGCTACAGTGTAATTGCCACCCTTTTTCCGCAACTTTTCCCCACTACTTTTCGCAACGAACAGGGTATTGTTGCTGTGTATTTTGAAGCGGCTGCTGTTATCACCACACTGGTATTATTGGGCCAAGTGTTAGAACTTAAGGCACGCGAAAAAACAGGAGGTGCCATAAGGGCACTATTAAACTTAGCGCCCGATACAGCACACCGACTTGATGCCAATAACCTTGAACAAGAAATTAGCATTGAGGCGATAGAAACAGGTGATCGTTTACGCGTGCGACCAGGTGAGAAAATACCTGTTGATGGTGAAATTATCGAAGGGTATAGCAATATTGATGAATCAATGATTACTGGGGAACCCATTCCCGTTAGTAAAGAAACCGGTTCGCAAGTAATCGGCGGAACCATTAATCAAACAGGTAGTTTCATTATGAAAGCCATCCACGTTGGACGCGATACCATGTTGCAACGGATTGTTCAAATGGTTAGTGATGCCCAGCGAAGCCGTGCACCTATTCAGCGTTTGGCAGACCTGGTTGCTTCCTGGTTTGTACCCATTGTGATTTTAATTGCTTTACTCGCCTTTGTTATCTGGCTTTTTGTAGGTCCTTCCCCTGCTTTCAGTTACGGTTTAATTGCTGCTGTCTCCGTTCTTATTATTGCTTGTCCTTGTGCCTTAGGCTTGGCAACGCCTATGTCAATTATGGTGGGGATTGGCAAAGGTGCAGGCCATGGTGTTTTAATTAAAAATGCGCAATCTCTCGAGCAATTAGAAAAAGTTAACATGCTGGTAGTGGATAAAACAGGCACCTTAACGGAGGGGCATCCTAAATTAACCCAACTTGTTACAACAAAAATAACAGAAACGGAGGCATTAACTTTGGCTGCCTCTTTGGAAAATAACAGTGAGCACCCGCTTGCTCGTGCTATCGTTCTAGCAGCCCAAGAAAAAAGTTTAACACTTGAAACGGTAACTCATTTTGACGCCCCGTCAGGCAAAGGTGTAAGAGGTACCATCACTGGGCGTAACATTGCTATTGGTAATGCATTACTCATGGAAGAAGAGCACGCTGATGTTTCTGTGTTTCAAGAAAAAGCTGAAGGATTACGTGCTCACGGTGCTTCTGTCATGTATATGGCAATTGAACAAGAGATAGCAGCAATTCTTGTTATCGAAGATCCCGTAAAATCAACAGCCCAAAATGCCATTAAAGCCTTGCAAGAAGAAGGCATAGAAATAGTAATGCTTACAGGGGATAATAAAAAAACGGCTGAAGCCGTTGCCGCAAAACTTGGCATTCATAAAGTAGTTGCTGAGGTTTTGCCTGCTGAAAAAAGTAAAATTGTGGCTGAACTACAAGCTAAAAATAATATTGTTGCCATGGCTGGTGATGGTGTTAATGATGCACCTGCTCTCGCCAAAGCCAACATAGGAATTGCCATGGGAACAGGTACGGATGTTGCGATAGAAAGTGCAGGCGTTACTTTGCTTCATGGTGATTTGGATGGCATCGTTAAAGCCAGACGTCTTTCTGAAGCAACCATGCGTAATATTCGTCAAAATCTATTCTTTGCTTTCATTTATAACATCTTAGGCGTTCCTGTAGCCGCGGGAATTTTATTTCCGTTCACAGGATTATTGTTAAATCCAATGATTGCAGCGGCAGCGATGTCATTAAGCTCTGTTTCTGTGATTGTTAATGCATTACGCTTGCGATGGATTGAATTATGAAAATTGGCAAGCGAAGGGAAATAAAGTTAGCATGCCTACTGATTTGTAGTATGCTGCCTTTGCCTGGTTTTGCTGCCACCGCTTTGAGTTTGAAATCCGTGGTGAAACTTGCTGTAGAGAATAATAAAGATTTAAAAGCGGCTCGCTATAATGTTCTTTTGGCAGCTTCACGCTTAAAACAAACAGGCTTATGGGCCAATCCAAGTTTACAAATTCTCAATAGCGATGATCGTTTTTTCACCAATGAAGGCGAATATACACGCAGCATTGGTTTTATCCAAGCCTTTCCTGTTTCTGGTCGAATTAATAAGCAAAAAAACGTCGCTCGCATCGATATTGCTATTGCCATGGCAGAAATCAGAAATGCGAAACGACAACTTCGCGGCCAAGTAGCTGAAAATTTTTACGCTCTTCTCATTACCGATGAACGTTTAAAACAATTAAATAAACTGTTGACGATAAGCCAACAATTAATGCAAGTAAGCCAAAAACGTTTTTACGCCGCAGAAGTTTCCGAACTGGATGCAAACACTACAAAACTTGAATATCAACGACTTTTGCAAGAGAAGCAAGCCTTAACCAGCTTAAGGATTAATCAGCAAGCTCGCCTTAATTTGCTACTGGGACGCGAAAGACAAACGTCGTTGCTAATCAATAAGTCTTTACCGAGATTGGCAGGCTTACCTTCTTTGACTGCATTACAACAACATGCCTTACAGCAGCGTCCCGAAATGCAGATTGCCTGGCTAAACTTTACGCGTGCCCAGGCTGATGCGCAACTCGCTCGCAGAGAACGCTGGGCAGATTGGACCATTGGGCTCGCGGTGCAACAAGAGAAAATCGCTGTCGAAGGTGCCCCTCAGCAAAAACCTGATCGTGCTTTAAACGTCAATATTTCTATTCCACTTCCCTTGATTAACAAAAACCAGGGACGAATTATGGAAACAAAGTTGCAAGGCACAAAAAATCTTATGACAATAAAAGCATTAAAGCTTACTATTCGAAATGAAGTAGCCAGCAACTATGGCCAGGTTAATGCGCTGCATATGGCTTTGCAACAATTACAAACTGGCAATACGTTTAAACTCGTTAATCGTAACATTAAATTAGCAAGAGAGGCCTACCAAAAAGGCCAAATCTCCTTGCTTGAAGTCTTACAGATTCAACGGCAGCAAAATGAATTACAAACGAGTCAACTCAATGTTCTCGAAAAATATTTACAAGCAGTCGTGAAATTGTGCACAGCCTTAGGAAATAACCGCATTTCCCTCTGCAGCCCCTTCTCTGGAAAAAGGACGCTAAATGTATTCGTTCATCGTGAAGTATCCTAGAAAACACCGTCTCCTTCATGGACTTCTTATTTTATGGGCATTCGCTTTCAGTAAAGCAAGTTTTGCTCATGGTGAAAAAATTGAAATTTCCACAACACCACGGGGTCCTGTTTTTTTGACCAAAGAGCAGGAGCAAATTATTGACTTGAAAATTGTGCATGCAACAAAACGCCCTTTATCCCAAATATTAGGATTAAACGGCGAAATACAGTTGTTGCCAAATGAGCAGGCCGATGTCAGCGTTAGAATCAGTGGCAATGTTTCTGCCTTATACGCCAATTTAGGTGATCGTGTAAAAGAAGGGCAAGCATTGGCAAAAGTACAATCACGCCTTATTGGTGACCCTCCTCCCAGTGTCGTCATTCCCTCACCTATGTCAGGGATTATCGATGCACGCAACGTAACGCTAGGTCAAGCCGTAGAACCTAATACTGTCTTGTTTCATATCAGTAACCGCAATCGGCTTCTTGTTGTAGCAAATGTTTATGAGGAAGATTTAGGCAAAGTAAAACTTGGACAAGAGGCGTATGTTCGCGTGTTAAGTTATCCTAAACGAACCTTTTTGGGTAAAGTGACTTTAATAGAACCGAATCTTGATTCCGTTACCCGTACCGTCAATGTCCAAATTATTCTGGATAACAAAAACAATTTACTGAAACCCGGGATGTTTGCGCGTGCAAATTTAATTTTACAAGAAAACAAAAACACGTTAACCGTGCCAAACGCAGCCATTTTAGAATCCAATGATGAAAAATTTGTTTTTAAACGTGATGATAATAAATTTCAGCGGGTAATCGTTAAAACAGGAATGAGTGATGACAATTATACTGAAATTACCCAAGGCCTATCTGCCGGCGATGAGGTGGTAGTCCAAGGAAATCGCCAACTTTATACGCTGTGGTTAACAGGAGGACAATCATCATCAACAGAGGATCATCATTAGATGTTTAACCGTCTCGTCGCCTGGTCACTTGCCAATCGAATTTTGGTGTTAGCCATGACGGTGGCTTTATGTATTCTTGGCGGCTATGCGTTGCAAAAAATGCCGGTGGATGTTTTTCCTGAGTTTGCCCCACCACAAGTGGTTGTTCAAACGGAAGCCCCAGGAATGGCTCCCCAAGATGTCGAAGCCTTGATTACCTATCCTTTGGAAAGCGCTATTAATGGAACACCTGGTGTAACCTCTGTTCGCTCACGAACCTCAGCAGGCTTATCCACCATTGTAGTTATTTTTAATGACCAAACTGATATTTATCGCGACAGACAACTGATTAATGAACGTATACAGCAAGTGGTTGGTAAACTGCCGCCTGGAAGCAAAGCGCCAGTGATGCTACCGGTTATTTCAGCCGTGGGATGGATGCTAAAATATGCCCTGCTAAGTGATACGTTATCCCCTGAAGAGTTACGCACTATCTCTGACTGGGTAATTCGTCCTCGCATATTGGCTTTAGGAGGGGTAGCCTCGGTAGTATCTTTAGGTGGCGAAGTAAAGCAATATCAAGTCCTGCTTGATTCTTCACGAATGTTGGCTTATCGCATTAGTATCGAAGAAGTACGCCAAGCCTTGGAAAAGTCAAATCGCAACGTTCCTGGTGCCTTTCTGCAAAAAGCAGGGGGGGAGCTAATTATTGGAACCATCGGCAGAATAAAAACACTTGAAGATATTAAAAAAACAATTATAACCACTCGCAAAGGAATTCCTATAACCATTGACAACATCGCAACAGTTACATTTGGAGGCGAAATTAAACGGGGCGACGCCGCCTTTGGGGTTAAAAACGCAGTCATTGGCACGATTTCTAAATCCTTTGGTGCAAATACCCTAACAACCACACATAAGGTAGAAAAAGCCCTGGCTGAGATTAAAGCTTCTCTTCCTCCGGGGGTGGAGCTAAAAACTAATGTCTTTAGACAAGCCACCTTCATTGAAGCAGCTATTAAAAATCTTAGTATTGCCCTGCTGGAAGGCGCGTTTATTGTCATTCTGGTTTTATTCATTTTTTTAATGAACTTGCGGGCTTCATTCATTACCTTTCTTTCCATGCCCATTTCATTTGTATTTGGCATTCTCATTTTATATTTTTTTGGCTTTGGCATTAACGCAATGACGCTTGGTGGGATTGCCATTGCTATTGGTGAAGTGGTCGATGATGGTATCGTTACTGTCGAAAACGTAATTCGACACTTACGTTTAAATCGTGCATCTACACATCCTCTTCCCACCTTATCCGTGATTTTTGCTGCGGTGATTGAAATAAGAAATTCCGTTATTTATGCTACCATTATCGTCAGTTTGGTCTTTATCCCCATTTTTTTCTTATCCGGTGTCAGTGAAAAAATCTTCAGCCCCTTAGCCATTGCCTATATTGCTTCTGTTTTGGGCTCTCTTGTGGTTTCAATCACCGCAGTACCTGCTCTTTGTTATTTATTATTTGTCAATCACAAAGAAAAACAACAGGATAAAAACTATCCCTTCAATGCATTAATCCAGAAAGGTTTGTCCTCAGAGAACACTGCCATGCTGTCACTGTCACAGAGCAGCGAAAAAGAAACACCTTTTGTTTCCTGGCTTAAACGTCATTTCCAACCCATTTTACAGTGGTCAATTCATCACTTCTGGTTAGTCATTACTTCCGCATTTTTAATCTTCTTTATTTCGCTGATGTTACTTCCTTTTTTTCGCACTGCTTTTTTACCTGAGTTTCATGAAGGAAATTTTATCATCGCTATGACGACACTTCCCGGCACTTCCATAGAAGAATCAATGCGGTTAGGCACGCAAGTTCGAAAGCGTTTATTAAAATACCCCCAAGTTATTTCCATAGCCCAACGGGCGGGACGGAGTGAACTGGATGAAGATGCACTCCCCCCCAATGTCAGTGAATTTGATCTCTACTTAGACTTTGATAAAGACAAAAGCATGCCCCCTGATGAATTACTTAGACGCATACGCCAGGACTTAGCCCTAATACCTGGTGCTGTTTTTAATGTTGGACAGTTCATTGCCCACCGGATGGATGAAGTGCTTTCTGGTGTACGAGCACAAGTAGCGATTAAAGTATTCGGTGACAATTTAGCCATGCTTAACCAACTCGCAGATTCCATCGCATCACTTATTAAAGACATCCCAGGCGTTGTTGATATTAACAAGGAACAGCAAATTAATGTCCCACAATTGATTATTAAAATCGATCGCGAAAAAGCGGCCTATTACGGAATCAACGTCGGGCAGATTTCTGAAGATATCCAAACATTACTTAATGGGGTGCAAGTTTCAAGTGTGCTTGAAGGACAACGCAGTTTTGATCTGTATTTACGCTTGGCTGAACCAGGTCGGCAAAGTGTAAAGGCTGTTCATGACATGTTAATTGACGCACATGGAATTGATTCGCAGCAAACTGAAAAAATTCCCTTGAGGGCCGTTGCGGAAATTTCGGAACAAGAGCAACCTTTTCTAATCAATCGCGAAAATGTCCAGCGTATGGTCGTTATCGCTTTTAATGTCCAGGAAAAGGATTTAGGAGAGGTTATCCGCACGCTGAAACAGCGAATTAACGAACAGGTCAAATTGCCTCCTGGATATTTTATCCAATATGGGGGACAGTTTGAAACACAACAACAAGCCGCTCGGACTATACTGCTTTTAGGTGGTTTGGCAATTATCGCCATGCTTCTGTTATTGTACAAGGCATTTGGTACATTAAGAGAAGCCGTTTTGGTGCTTTTTAACCTACCTTTGGCCCTAATTGGTGGTGTCTTTTCTTTATTTTTTGCCAGTGGAGAAATGAGTATCGCTGCCATGATTGGTTTCATAACCTTGTTTGGTATTGCGGCACGCAATGGTATTATTCTCGTTGCCCACTATAATCAATTACGCACAACAGGAAAAACACTGCAGGAAGTTGTCGTGCAAGGCACCCTGGATAGACTTATTCCAGTATTGATGACAGCAACTACCACTGCCTTAGGCTTAATTCCTTTACTTTGGGGATCCCCTGTTGGTAAAGAGTTGGAACGTCCCTTGGCACAAGTGCTGTTAGGTGGCTTGTTCACATCAACCTGTTTAAATATGATCGTGGTGCCTACGGTATATAATTACATTGAACAATGGCGAGCCAAGCACCAACTGCAATAAGCCATATAAATTATCTAAATGCACTGGAGTATGTTGTGAAAAAATTACTTTCTATACTAACTAAGAAAAATCTGATTATCTTTTTCTTGATGAATTTGATTTGTCCCCCTTTGATTGCTCACTCTAAGTTGGCAGTGCATCAACATCATCAACACTCCTCGTCAACTTCACAACCATTATCAACCATTGATTTTACCATTGAAAAAATTATCCCTAAGAATACAGGGAAAGAAGTTTTCATTAAACTCACTAACAACAAAACAAACCAACCTGTCCTTCTGTCCGATCTTAAAGAAGTTCATACTCAAAAAATTCATTTATTAATTATTGATAATACGCTTTCTGATTATAGTCATGTGCACCCCACACCAACAAAAGTAGCAGGTGTTTACCGCTTTCAATGGCAGCCTGCGCATAAGAACGGCACGTACCGAGCTTGGGCTGATTTAGTACCTGTTACAACAAATAAACAAGAGTATGTAACAGTCGATTTGCTTTCTGGAGACAACAATGAATCTATCAATATTAAACCTCAATCCTCTTATGAAAGCGCTGTAGATGGTTACCAGTTTCATTTATCATTTGACACTCCTCTACAAACAGGAAAACCTACAATGGGGAAAATTGTTATTACTGACAATAAAGGCAAACCTGTAGAGAATTTAGAGCCCATCATGGGGGCTTTTGCTCACATTGTCGGTTTTAACCAGGATCTTAAAACCGTTGTACATATTCACCCGATGGGGCAAGAACCAACTGGCAAGGGGGCGCGAGGAGGTCCGGAATTACAATTCCATATTCAACCTGAAAAATCAGGCTATACCAAAGTTTTTGCGCAGGTAAAAATCAATGGTAAAGAACTTTATGCCCCTTTTGGTGTTTTTGTGAAGAACTCGTAATTAAGAGGATAATTGTTTTGAGCCAATCCACCTAGTTTTATTACGCGTCATTGTGGTATAATTTTCGCCAATTTTAATATTTTTTGATCTAGTTATGCCACAAGTTGTAATCGATGTAACCGTAGTAGGCGCCGGCCCTGCTGGTTTGGCAACCATTGCCTCGCTTTTAGAAAAAGCCCAAAAAGCACCCGCTGTTGAACTTAGAATTGATGTTATTGAAAAACGTAAAGAATTTACACGTCGACAAAAACTAATTGTTCCTAAAACGGACATTCTTCCTGATCCAGAATTAAGATGGGATGAATTTTGCCACCGGTTATTTGATCCACATAATGAGTTACGAATTAATCATCATGGGGAATTAATTGATACACACCAAAATCCCATTAACAATTTAAACAAACGACAAAAATTTTTACGCAAACTAATGCGTCAGAAAGATAATTATCCTGCCCCTAAAAATTTTTCAATTAAAGCCTTACAAGAAGTGCTTAAAGAACACATCGATCATCAAACTATCCCAAACGTTAAATTACAATGGCACGAAACAAGAGTCATAACTATTGATTTGCAAAAAAAAGTACTGCATTTAGAAAATGAGAAATCTGTAACGTTTGATTATTTATTGATCTGTGAGGGGGAAAAAAGGGAATTAGTACAAGAACTCAATAACATCATTTCCAAAGACTTTACATCCTCATTAACTCCTTTCCACTATAAAAAAATGGGAACGCCAACTCATCACATTGCTGCGAGATTAACAGTAAAACCTTTGAGTAAAGAAAAAACCTATCAAGAGTTTCTGGCAAAAAATAGAAAACCAATTCAGCTAAGCGCTAAAGAGTTACACTCTTACGGCTGGGATCCGTTATGGGGCAATCCAGACTGTATTTTTGACGATAATTTGTATAAAGAAAATTTACAAGATCCAAACTGGAAACCTCGCTTATTTATTGCATCTCGTATCCCCGAGCTTCTTCATACAAACTCTAATCCGGTTATTAAAAGAAGAAAGGCGCTTGAGTGGGCTAGCTTTTTTGCCGCAAAAAGAGTGCAGGTTTCCGCAGATAATTTTATCATCGATGAGAAAGGTGAAAATGACAAGCAATCTAATATCAATACTTTTTTATCTGATATGCGGTATGTAGATAAACCCTGCAGAAAACTTCCTAATGGAGGTTATATTGTCCTTTTAGGCGATTGCGCCATGTCACCTTATTATCCCGTGGGTATTTCATCAGCTATCCCCATGGTATTAGGAGGACTTGTGGCTGATACTATAGTCAATTATTCTCAACAGAAAGAGCCCTTTCAGGTTTTCATCGATAAATATCACCATTATGAAAAAATAATAGCCGACTATACGGGTTATCGTAATGAAGACATTGAAACGGTTGTGGAATGCATTCAGGAACTCGAAACAAGTTTACGTAAGGAATTGGCAGATCTCCCGGTTAGTAGTAGTCAAGAAATTCAAACCTTTATTGAAAAACAAAATAGAACTAATGTCTTAAGAAAACTCAGTCAAGATTTAATGGCAGAAAGTACTGGAACAAATACCTTTCTTACAGTAAAAGGTTGTCTCGAAAAGCTATCACTTTCTGATTTAAATTACTTTGAAGCAATAACCTTTGAACCCCGAATCAAAGAGCTTGTTGAGACACTTCAAGATAAGCAATTGCTTACCGAAATGATTAAAAATTATAATGCTTCTCAAGCAAAAGTGAGTATGAACTTTTAGATGTATGGCTCTTATGCAAGACTAGTGACTAGATTAAACTGTAATCACCCCACATTGATGCTATACAGAGGTAAAGATCAACTATTTAGATAGCTGCTATTAGAATGACTGCATTACGCAGTCACACTAATCACTTTCTCTTCAATGGTCTCAATTTTTCCTTGTGAGGCAGTCTTTGCAAAAAAGAGGCATGAATTGATGGATAATTGTTGATGTTTAAGGCCGCTATAGACTGTTTTACCAGCAATGGCGAGCGCACCAACGCCTGTCAAAGCAAACATGATATTAAATACGATTTGCCACCAAGGATCTTGATGCTCATTCATTAATTCATCTTTTGAATGAAGTAATGTCACAAAATTTGATTTTAAGTGTTGCACCTTGCCGTTATCAGGGTTAGGTTTTATCAACTCTATAGATAAATTCTGCCATTGAGTTTTTAGCTGAGGTACTAAATCGTTTATTGCGTTCTTTTTTCTCAAGCTCGTCGTATTTGCAAAAACTTCCATCTGCGTAATTGCCGTAGCGATCTCATGCGTATCAAGCATGGCTAGATTTCTGTTATTTCTATTCAAAATCGCTTCAAAAATAAAATTAACAGCCTCTTTTTCAGTAAAAGATGGAGCAAAACTTTTTAATTTTTGCAACAACTCCCAGGAATTAGCAGCGAGCAGTTCATTATAAAATGCTTCTGTCAGGGACATTCCAAAGGCAGTGGTATAAGCCGCATCTGCAGGCTTATCCGAACTTTCCCAACGCTCCTGCTCTTGAGTAGCAAACTGTTGAATTTTTTCTTTATGGGGTGAATCTAATTGTTCTGCAAATTTTTTAATTTTTAGAATACTCTGAGGCACTGGATTTAGTTGAAGTAAACCATTCTGCTTCATAAGCAAAGGTGAAAATACGGAGAATTTTTCAAAATATTTCAAGAAAGAATATCTGGTTTTTAATGGACTTCCATCTAATAGCAATTCGAGTTGCTGAAGTAAATCCTTCAATTTAATCTTATTTTTTTCTTCTAACTTTATATTTTGATTATTTAGACTACTTTCCCATAGTTCACATTCTACCTTAAAGATGTCTAAACAGAGCTTAGCAATATTCTCTGGAAAAAGAGCTTTTATTTCCCTGTTTTTAAGTTTAAGTTGGTCTTCTATTTGCTGCACTAGATTTGGAAAAAGAAAATTATGAGAGGCAAATGCATGAGAAAATAGGCGCATTGCCTGTATGTCGTTACTTAAAGAAGCTACTAATTGCTCCATTTGCTCTTGTAAGTTATCTTTAATTCTTTTCTTTACTTCATTTATTTTTCCCAAATTAGGGGCTAATTCTGCAAATGCCTTGCTGAGTTCTTGCTCTTGACCCTCCAGGGTTTTGGCAAGACTTAGGAATGTTGAATTTTCATATTCAAAACGGGCGAATAATACAGCAGCCTCTTTCATTTTTTGAATCAGACCAGGCAGCGTTAAAAAACCTACCAAATCGTTGAAATCTCGAGAGGCACTATTTTCTAACTGCACACTATCTTGTCTAAATGCTTCCAAATTTTTAGTGCTGCCGAATCGACGAAAAATAATCTCAAGATCAAAAAAATTAACATTCAATTGATGCTTTAAAATTTGGAGTAACTTTATTTCCTTTTTGTTCAGCAAATAAATAATAGCCTTGTCTGTGTCACTAAGATAAGTTTTACTATTAAGTTTTTTCTGACCCGATGCAAAATCACGGCTTAACTCATCAATATCTGCTTGCCAACCCAAATCCTCTTTTACTTGCTCTACGATAGACAAGAAATCGACATTCCAAGTGGCTGAGTCCTCACTAACTTTGACATAAAGTAAGGCTCTTGGGAAAACAACATTAGCAAACTGATTTAGTGACAGAGAATTATCATTGGTATTTTTAAATGCAGAATAAGAACTATCTATTAGCTGAAGCATAGGTGCTACAGGAATACTACTCTCTTCAAAATAAAGCGCTTGCTTTAACTGCTTAAGAAAATTTTCTAAAAAAATTGCGGCTTTCTGTCTATCCGCTGTTTTAACTTTAGCAAGCAGGGGTAACATTAAGTCTTGGTACCACATAAAGTCATCCTACGCAATAAAATGACAATAAGGATAACATTAATACATTAAGAGATTATTAATAAACAACAATTTGTATGAATTTATTTATCACTAATTATTTATTTGATGGGTGTTAGTTAATTTTTGAGCGGATATTTTTTATCAAAATACTAATCCGACAAAACATCTTGTCGGATTAGTTCTATTTTTTAATCAAGTAAGCCTAGTTCTTTGACAGTATCTCGTTCCTGACGAAGTTCATCCAACGTGGCCTCAAATTTTGCTTTCGCATACTCGTTAAATGATAGCCCTTCTACAATATGAAGCTCACCATGCGTACGACGGCAAGGGAAAGAGAAAATTAAACCTTCATCAACCCCATACTCCCCTTGTGAACTTAAGCACATTGAGAATGATTCATTTGCTGGCGTGTCGGTAATTAGATTATTAACGCCATGAATAATCGCATTCGCGGCAGAAGCAGCGGACGATGCACCACGCGCCTTAATAATTGCCGCACCACGCTGTTGGACGGTGGAGACAAACGTTTCTTTTAACCAGTTTTCATCTTTAATAACTGAAGCAGCAGATAAACCATCAATTTTTGCATTGTAGAAATCAGGATATTGTGTGGATGAATGATTTCCCCAAATTGTCATTTGACTAACTTCTGTCACGTCAACCCCTGCCTTTTTTGCAAGTTGGGTACGGGCCCGTAATTCATCCAGGGTGGTCATGGCATAAAATCTATCATTGGGAATATCTTTTGCATTGTTCATTGCTATCAGACAATTGGTATTACACGGATTGCCAACCACAAAAACCCGGACGTCTTCAGCTGCATAATCATTCAGAGCACGTCCTTGTTTAGTAAAAATACTGCCATTAATCTGTAGTAAATCAGAACGCTCCATGCCTTGCTTGCGAGGTACTGAACCAACCAACAAAGCCCAGTTTACACTATCCATTGCCTGCTTAAGATCAGCGGTACATACAATACGCTTTAGAAGAGGAAAAGCACAGTCTTCCAACTCCATAGCAACACCTTCAAGCGCAGGCAAAGCAGGCTCTAATTCAAGAAGATGCAACTCAACATCGGTATGAGGACCAAACATTTGTCCAGAAGCAATCCTAAAAAGTAAGGCATAACCAATGTGACCGGCAGCCCCGGTTATCGCAACTCGTACTCGTTTATTCATTATTCTTTTCCTTTTTCCACCATTGTTTTACCAAATAAAGCGCAGCAATACTTCGCGCTTCAGAAAAATCAGGACGTACAATTAACTCCTCAATTGCCTCTAAAGGCCACTCAACCACCTCTAGGGGCTCTGGTTCATCTCCCGGCAAAGGTGCTGGATATAAATCATACGCCACTACCACATCCAAAGCAGCCCCAAAGTAGCCTGGCGCTAATGTCAGCCGTTTTAATGAATGCAATTGCTTCGCCGCAAAACCCGCTTCTTCGCGCAACTCACGATTTGCCGCGTCCAATGGGCTTTCCCCTTGATTAATAAGTCCTTTGGGAAACGCCAATTCATAAGTGTCCGTTCCTGCAGCATATTCACGCACCAAGATAAAAGATTCACTTGCAGTGATAGCTGCAATCAGCACTGCCCCATGTCCATGGCTACGAATGCGTTCATAAATCCGCTGCGCTCCATTGGCGAAATGAAGGTGCATTTGTTCTATCGTGAACAAATTAGACTTGGCGACTACAGAGCGCTTTGAGCAAGTCGGTTTTTTACGCATCTCCAATACCTTTACAATTTAATGTCTAAACTTTAACACCAACCTTCTGCATTTACACAGATGTCTGAATCCTGGGGACAAGTCGCAGGACGTAGGCATACTAAACGGCCCTTCTTTATCCACAACTTCCAGCCTTATTTACAACTTCCCGCGCTTTATGCGCGGGATCCCGTCAGATAGCTAAATCATGGATCCTACTGATTGCCGCAAAAAATAACCTGCACTTAAATCAACAAGTGTTTTGTAAAAAATATTGTCATGATACTATTAGGAGTCTAAACAAGCCAGCCTGAATGTTAAACGATGCTACCCACTTCCTTATATATTCATATCCCTTGGTGTATTCGCAAATGTCCCTATTGTGATTTTAATTCCCACAAGAGTCCGTCTAGCTTGCCAGAGGATACTTATGTTCAAGCGCTTGTTGCCGACTTTAAAGCCGATTTAGATACTTTTCCTGCGCCGCAGGAGATCAGCAGTATTTTCATTGGCGGCGGCACCCCCAGTTTATTTTCAGCTAAAGCCTATGATAGCTTGCTTAGTCAACTTAATAAATTAATACCCTTTACGCGAGGGATTGAAATTACACTAGAAGCAAATCCAGGTACTGTAGAACAACAACGCTTTAATAATTATCGCCAATTAGGTATTAATCGACTCTCTTTAGGCATACAAAGTTTTAATTCTCAACACTTGAAAAACCTAGGTCGTATTCATGATGATGAGCAAGCGCATAGGGCTATCCAAGCCGCTCGACGCGCTGGGTTTGACAATATAAACATTGACTTGATGCATGGCTTACCTGGTCAAACTGTTGAACAGGGATTAAGTGATCTGGCAATCGCCATAAATCACCAGCCTGAGCATTTGTCCTGGTATCAATTAACAATCGAACCGAATACTGTTTTTTATAAAAAACGTCCTGTGTTGCCCAATGAAGATGAAGCTTGCGAGCTCGAAGACAAAGGCCTTGAACTATTGGCTATAAATGGCTTTACCCGCTATGAGATTTCTGCATTCTGCAAAACAGAAAAGGAAGCTCGTCACAATTTAAACTATTGGCTTTTTGGTGATTATTATGGAATTGGCGCCGGCGCCCATGGCAAACTAACCTCTGCAGAAGGCCATGTCTTTCGCACTAGAAAACATCGACAACCCGCAGATTATCTGGATTTAACTAAACCTTATGCCACTAAAGAAGCTGTTAAACCTGAGTTGCTCATTTTCGAGTTTATGCTCAACACAACGCGTTTGCATCAACCTATTGCTTACCAACTTTTTTATGAAAGAACAGGGTTGGCTTTCACACAATTAGAACCCTTGTTGACAATTGCTGCCGAAAAAAAGCTAATAAGTCTTCATGCATCATTTTGGCAAATTACTGAACTTGGACGACGTTACACGAATGATTTGCAAGCGCTCTTTTTACCGGAATAATTTCTACCAATCACTATCCTTTCCTGTGCTCATTTTTGATTGAGTCTATACTCTAAGAGTCTTCACAATAGTTCTGCTTTCATTAATAATGAAGCTTTTATCTGCCGAGGAGGCGCGATGTTATCTGCCCTGTTATTTATTTTTGTAGTCACGGTTGGCTATTTGGCTGGTTCGGTTTGCTCAGCAGTCATTGTCTCTCGAGTTTTCGCTCTTCCTGATCCACGCATAACAGGCTCACAAAATCCAGGGGCGACTAATGTCTTAAGAATTTCTGGGAAAAAATTTGCGGCTATCGTACTGTTGGCTGATCTTTTAAAAGGCGTTTTACCTGTTCTTTTCGCAAAAATAATAGGGGCGGATCCTATTGCTGTCAGTTTTACCTGTTGGGCAGCCGTTATGGGTCATATGTATCCTGTATTTTTTAGTTTTCGTGGTGGAAAAGGGGTTGCAACGGCAATTGGAGCCTTACTAGGCCTGCATTTTATGTTAGGTGTGGTTGTAATTGCGACCTGGCTTCTGGTTGCCAATTTCACTCGTTACTCATCCGTTGCATCGATGGTATCAATGAGCATGGCACCATGGTATGCACTTTTTATTCCCAATGGTTTACTCATGTTCCCCCCGCTGTTTTTCATTATGCTGTTTGTAATTTACAAGCATCGTGAGAATATAACGCGCTTAATTGATGGCAAAGAATCAAAAATTCAGTTTAAACGCTCCTCCTTGCGTGAAGAAATTAATGCCGTCCTTGAAGAGGAACAGCAAGAATTGGAACAAAATGAAGAAATGCCAGTCCAGCTGGTTAAAGAAGATAAAACTTCTTTAACGAAAGAAACTACTGAGACAGAGCAAACAGAAAAAACAGAAAACCCTTAATCGACTAACCTCTGCTTATCGCGGTAAGTAGAGGTTAACTCAATGGCCAACGGGCTTTTACTTCCACCGCTTGCCCCGGATCTTTTTCACCACGCAATAACCGTAGACAACCTGCATAAGCCACCATAGCTCCATTATCTGTGCAATACTCCGGACGTGGAAAATAAATTTCTCCTCCCATCTCCTCAAGCAGTTTTGTTAAGCCCACCCTTAATGCCTGATTAGCGCCCACGCCACCAGCAACTACCAATTTTGGGCAAGCCGTTTGTTTTAAGGCACGTTTACATTTAATAAGTAACGTTTCTATGACAGCATCCTGAAAGGCTTTTGCGATTAATTTCCTAGCATTTTCATCCTTATGACTACTATGCCAGACCGTTAGCGCATGGGTTTTTAAGCCACTAAAACTAAAATCAAGGCCTGGTCTGTCAGTCATAGGCCTTGGAAAGGGAGGGAGCTGATTATCCTCTGCCCGTACACTATCCGCAAGATGTGCTAAAACAGCGCCACCTGGATAAGGCAATCCCATCAACTTTGCCGTTTTATCAAAAGCTTCTCCCACTGCATCATCCAGAGTTTCCCCAATAATATGGTATTCCCCTAAAGCTCGCGCTTCAACTAATTGTGTGTGCCCACCAGAAACCAACAGGGCAAGAAAAGGAAAATCCAGCGCCGGTGAGTCCAGTTTTGCAGCAAGTAAATGAGCCTCCAGATGATGAATTCCTAGTGCAGGAATCCCAAGCCCTAGTGCCAAACTTTTTGCAAAACAAGCCCCTGTCAACAACGCGCCAATAAGCCCAGGTCCCGCAGTATAAGCAATGGCATCCAATTGGGTCTTTTCAACAGCAGCCTGTTGTAAAGCGTCACTGACCAAGGGCACTATATATTTAACATGATCACGTGAGGCCAATTCTGGCACAACCCCGCCATAGTGCTGATGGGTTTCCATCTGTGAATGCAGGGCATGAGCAATTAATCCTTTGTCGGAATCGTAAATGGCAACCCCTGTTTCGTCACATGATGACTCAATGCCTAGTACTCGCATCGCTCTCCTACTGCTGTGATTAAAAAATAAACGATCATTATACGAAAAGACACGCTGGAACACCAAGAAAGACTAACTTATTTATAAATTGTATAGTTATGGATTGATTTAAAGTGAAATTAAATTACCATTATAAACTTGACGATTGCCTTAACTGGCACTAGAATTGCCAGCCTATTATGTTAAATTAATTTTAGAGGAAACACATTAATGCCCACCGTTCGTGTGAAAGAAGGCGAAAACCCTGAATATGCACTCCGTCGCTTTAAGCGCTCCTGTGAAAAAGCAGGCATTTTAACTGAGTTACGTCGTCGCGAGTTTTACGAAAAGCCTACTGCTGAACGTAAACGTAAACAAGCTGCTGCTGTAAAACGCCACCTGAAAAAAATCTCTCGTGATGTTAGTATGTCAGCTCGCCGTAATGCTAAACGCAAACGCAAGTAATTTATGATGATTAAAGACCGTATCAGTAATGACATTAAAGATGCCATGCGTGCCAGGGATAAAAAGAAACTGGACACGCTTCGTCTTATTACTGCTGCCGTCAAACAAGTTGAAGTGGATGAACGTATCGAAGTTGATGATGCTCGGATGCTTGTCATTCTCGATAAACTCGCCAAACAACGAAAAGAATCTATTGCTCAATTCAAATCCGCTAATCGTAATGATTTGGTCGAACAAGAGCAGTTTGAGTTGGATATAATTAATAATTATCTTCCTACTCCATTGTCTGACGCTGAAATTAAAGCGCTTGTTGATAAAGCAATTGCCGAAACCAGTGCTGAAAAAATGAGTGATATGGGCAAAGTCATGACTCTTTTAAAGCCTCAACTTCAAGGACGAGCTGATATGACCCAAGTTAGTGCGCTAATAAAGGCGAGATTGAGTTAACTCCCCATCATGACTGGCTTAATTCCGCAGCCATTCATCGACGAACTGCTAACTCGTACTGATATCGTTGAATTGATTGATAGCTATATTCCTTTAAAAAAAAGTGGACAAGCCTTTGTAGCTTGTTGCCCCTTTCACAGTGAAAAAACGCCTTCTTTTAATGTCATTGCTAAAAAGCAGTTTTACCACTGCTTTGGTTGCGGTGCGAGCGGCAATGTCATTAGTTTTGTAATGAATTATCTCAATCAAGGGTTTACTGATGCAATAGAAACCTTGGCTTCCCGTCTAGGTTTGCAAGTACCAAGAGAAGGTCGTACGGAAAAAAATCAGCATTCTTTAAGTTTGTATCAACTACTAGAACAAGTCAGTCAATTTTATCAACAAACATTAAAAACACAGGGACAACAAGCGATTACATATTTGCGCCAGCGAGGACTCACTGGTGAAATTGCCAAACGCTATCAACTTGGTTATGCAATTTCCGATTGGCAAATACTTGAAAAACAGTTTAGAGGGCATCGTGCAGAGCTCATCACCACAGGTATGCTCATTCAGAAAGAAGATGGCAAAACCTATGACCGCTATCGTCATCGAATTATGTTCCCCATTCACGATAGGCATGGACGCATTATAGGCTTTGGTGGGCGCGCTATTGATGCGCAACAAAAACCAAAATATTTGAATTCACCAGAGACTGTTATTTTTCAAAAAAGCCGTGAACTGTATGGACTACATCAGGTTCTGCAAACACAAAAAACGATTAATTGTATTATTATTGTGGAAGGTTATTTAGATGTGATAGCCCTTGCCCAGCATGGCATTGGCAATGCAGTTGCTACTCTGGGAACTGCCACCAGTACTTATCATATTCAATTATTAACTAAACATACTCAACATCTCATATTTTGCTTCGATGGCGATACTGCCGGCCGCCAGGCTGCCTGGCGTGCTTTAGAAAGTTGTCTTCCTCAGTTAAATATAGGACTTAATGCCAGTTTTATTTTTCTCCCTGAAGGTCAGGATCCCGATAGTCTTGTCCGGGAAGAAGGGGCCACACAATTTTTAGAACGATTACAGCAAGCGAAACCACTTAATCAATTTTTCTTCGAAACGCTTAGCCGCAATATTGACCTTGCGTCTGTTGCTGGTAAAAGCCAATTGGTTAATGTCACCAAGCCGCATTTACTCAAAATGCAAGAAGGCCCTTACAAACAACTTTTGCTTGATGAGCTGGCACGAATAACTCACATTGAAAGCCATCGCCTTGAGCAATTGCTTCGTGATAAAGCACCTCAACTTAAGACAAGCCATAAACCCATTACCCGCTCCCCTATTCGTCTTGCCATCGCCTTGCTAATACAGCACCCTGAAATTTTTAATGAGTGCAAGCATGCTATCGATCCCGCTTTACTGGATGGCAAAGACCAGGAACTATTGCAAAAATTATTACAACAGATCGCCAAAACCCCTGAAGTCAATACCGCTACCCTTATTGAACAATGGCGTAATACCCCCTATTTTGAGGCATTGATAAAATTAGCCAGTTGGGAACATCAAGTCCCTGAAGTTGCCCTGGTTAAAGAGTTTGTCGATATTATTTTATTTTTGCAAAAGCAGAATTTGGAGAATAAAATTAATCAATACATTGCAAAATCACGCAATCAGGGCTTAACTTTATCAGAAAGACTTAATTTGCAAGAAATGTTAAAACAACGGCATCAAACGGTTGATGATAAAAAATAACGCAAAATTTACTGGCATGTTTGCTATAGCAGGTTTATAATCAAAACCTTTTTGTGGCTCCCTTAACCTCACAAATGCTTATGACGACTATGAATGATCAAGAACAGCAGCACTCGCAAATCACTAAAGTCATCCGCTTGGGTAAAGAACAAAATTACCTGACTTATGCACAAATCAATGATTTGTTACCCAATATCGTTGATACCGAACATTTTGATGTAATAATCAGCATGCTGGAAGGCATGAACATCAAAGTATTTGAAGTATCTCCTAGCGCAGATGAGTTAGCACTTCTTGGTACCACGGAAGATGCTCCTGATGCTGATGACGTCGAAGAAGCCGCAGCTGTACTTGCTTCTGTTGATAAAGAGACTGGACGAACCACCGACCCTGTACGGATGTACATGCGCGAAATGGGAACCGTTGAGCTCTTGACCCGTGAAGGTGAAATTCGCATCGCCAAACGCATTGAGGAAGGTATTTATCAGGTTCTTAAAGCACTCGCTCATTATCCTGAAACCGTACAGTTGGTTCTTGAAGATTATGACCGCGTGATGACTGAAGAAATTCGTCTAAGTGAAATAATTAGTGGCTTTGCGGATGTTGAAGAAGAAGCACCTGCAGCCAATATTGGTTCGATGCTCGATGAGTCCCAACAAGATGAGCTTGAACTCGACGAGCTGGAAGAAACGGGCGAAGACGAAGATGGTGACGGGCTCGCTGAGGCAGATGAAGGACCTAATCCTGAGCAAGCTAAGATTTATTTTGATGAATTGCGTGAAAATTATCACAACGCAATGAGTGCCTTAAAGGAACATGGCCGCACCGCTCCAAAAACGGTTGTTCTATTGGATACCATGTCAGAATCATTTTTGAAGTTAAAACTAACTTCAAGACAGGTGGACAAATTAACCCGCCACTTCCGCCAGTTAAGAAATCACATCCGTGAATTTGAACGCACGATTATGCGTCTTTGTATTGAAAAAGCGCGTATCCCTCGTAAATTGTTTATTGATACCTTTCCAGGTCAGGAAACTGATCTAAGTTGGTTAGAAACCATTATCAGCAAACATGCTAAGAAGCTTGATTTGACTCGTATCGACGAATATCGTGAAGAGATAAAACGTCTGCAAGCAAGATTGGCAAGTTTTGAAGAAGAATATGGCTTGATTATTAGCGAAATCAAAGACATTAACCGTAAGATGTCCATTGGCGAAGCCAAAGCGCGACGTGCAAAAAAAGAAATGGTTGAAGCGAACTTACGTTTGGTAATTTCCATTGCCAAAAAATATACCAACCGTGGCTTACAGTTCCTTGATTTGATTCAAGAAGGAAATATCGGTTTGATGAAAGCAGTCGATAAATTTGAGTATCGACGTGGTTATAAATTTTCTACCTATGCAACTTGGTGGATTCGTCAGGCAATCACCCGCTCTATTGCAGATCAAGCACGCACCATTCGTATTCCAGTACATATGATTGAGACTATTAACAAGCTTAATCGTATTTCACGTCAGATTATGCAGGAAACAGGACGTGAAGCTACTCCTGAAGAACTGGCAGCTAAAATGGACTTAAGCGAAGATAAAATCCGTAAAGTTTTAAAGATTGCAAAAGAACCCATTTCAATGGAAACACCGGTAGGTGACGACGATGATTCCCACTTAGGTGAGTTCATTGAAGACACCAACATCGAATCCCCCATTGAACGCGCAACAGCTGAAGGTTTACGTGAAGCAACCCTGGAAATCCTTGAGACACTAACCCCTCGGGAAGCTAAGGTATTACGTATGCGTTTTGGTATTGAAATGAACACCGACCATACCTTAGAAGAAGTCGGTAAACAATTCGACGTAACCCGCGAACGTATACGACAAATCGAAGCCAAAGCATTACGCAAACTGCGCCACCCCTCCCGCTCAGAGAAACTCAGAAGCTTCTTAGAAGGCGACGATACCTAATCGAGCTAGTTACTGGTTATTAAAGAATTCATGGTTCTTTAATAACCAAAAAAATAAGCTACACTTAGTGAGATAATTTTAAGAAAAAAATAAAAAATTTGTGGTATTCAACCACCATAACCATTACAATTGCAACTCTCCGGGCCCATAGCTCAGTTGGTTAGAGCAGCGGACTCATAATCCGTTGGTCCTAGGTTCAAGTCCTAGTGGGCCCACCAATTAAAACCAGTAAAATCAATAACTTGCAATCGACTATCCCGACCCCTCAAAAACCATTGTGGGGATTTTGTGGGGCACAGTAGACACAAACTCATAAACTAACTACCTTACGCCCATGAGATGTATCTTTTTCTTTCCTATTATTTGGATTACGAAGCAAAGTGAGAACTACCCCACTTTGTTGCTTTTCGCAAACCTTGTTTCCAGCTTCATATAGATTTTGCAATTCGGCTGATGAGTAATGCGTTGTAATACGACCTGAACGATGCCCAAGCAGATCTTGCCTGTCTTCAAAGCTCACACCAACAGAACGTAAGCGTCTGCCAAAGGTGTGTTTCAGATCATGAACACGCACAAACTCCAAACCAGCTTTCTTGCGAGCCTCTTTCCAGCCTGTATTATTTATACGGGTAACCGGATTGCCCTTAAAGGTAAAAACAAACTGCTTATGTTTTCCTCTTTGGTTATCGACTACCGATTTTGCCGTTTGATTACAGACAACCAAGCGCTCTTCACCATTTTTAACCATTTCAGGCGGAATGATGAACACCATTAAGTGTGACAATTGAGGGATCTTAATTTCCCAATCCCATTGCAAGTGACATACTTCACTCTCTCTGCATCCCGTATTCACCGCAAATAGTGCCATTTGCTCCAAATGCGATGGCAACTCGGCAAAAAGCCTGTGTTGTTCATCCCAACTTAGCGGATAGGGCTTTCGCAAATCATCTTCTGGCAATAGTTTAATTTTGGGTGCATTCAACAACCAAGTTAGCCCAAATTCATCAATCCACTCGGTTGCAGCCAGATTACAAATACGACGCACTATTTTTAGACCATGATTAATCGTTCTTGTTTTAACCTGATCCTGACGTCGCCCATCAATAAATGGCTGTAAAGTTCCCATATGAATAGAGTCTAAAGGCATTTTTCCGATATATTGAACCAGTACACGTAAACGCCCTGCATCATCACTGATGCTGCGCTTATGTTGGTTTTCATCCAGAAATTTAATAGCAGCTTCCATAAATGTGCGCTTGGGTCTTACCCCAAACACACTCGCTTGCCTTATTTCTTCTAAACGTTTTGCAAAGTATTTTTCTGCTTCTTCGAGGTTGCCCGTACCAGTGCTTTCTCGAATTCTGCATCCAAAGACCGCTTTATCGATGTGCCAATAGTCACCTCTTTTGAAGAGACCCGGCGATTTTTTTCGTCCCATTGTTCCAAACTCCTCTGCTTGGTTACCGCAGGACGACCACTACACTGTATATAATCGTCCACCCAGGCGTCTAAATCAAGTCGATCAAATGCAACTCCCTGAACTCCCATTGGAATTTCAACCAAGTTAGGTCTAACATCTTTATTAAATCGATGGCGATCCATACCTACATAGGTTGGGGCATCTCTTAAGCGGATTAGTCGGGGGATTAGGTGAATATTGCCCATGATTTCTCAACTCCTGTAACTCATAAAATCAAAATACTCGTTTCGAGTATTTATTAGAGCATATTGAGCACATCACTGCAAATATTTTTTTAGGCTATACCTATAAGAATTTTATTTGTACAATGGCTATCAGAATTTAATATAAGGTGGCATCAAAATGAGTTTAATGGACAAACTTGAATATGCTGTAGGGAATGAGTATTTAGTAAACAATAAAGACTTATTCTTAAATATCAATCAAAATAAACAAAGACAGGCTAATGCCAATAAAATAGTTTCAATACAAAATTCCTACAAAGTTGATAGCAATATCATAGAGAATCAAAAACGAATTAATGCATAAACTTATAGTAGTAGGATCGGGAATAAAATCGATTTCCCATCTAACCGAAGAAACAAAACGTGTTATCCAAAATGCTGATAAGGTACTTTATCTTGTAAATGAAGATAACCTAAAACAATGGATTCAACGAGAAGCTAAAAACTCTGAATCATTGGATTCCATCTATTTTAGCAGCGAAAAAAGAATTGAAGCATATCAGTCTCTGACAAATTACATTATTGAACAATATAAGAAGGTTTCAATTTTATGCGTTGTTTTTTACGGTCATCCTACTTTCTTTGCAGATTCGGCACTTAATGCAGTAAGACAAATTAAAAAAAATGGTGGTGAAGCCATTATTTTACCTGCAGTATCAGCCCAGGACTGCTTGTTTAGCGATCTTGAAATTGACCCAGGTGATCAGGGTTGTTTTTCGATAGAAGCTACAGAGTTGGTATTATTTGAACGGTGCATTGATGTGCGGGCGCATTTAATACTTTGGCAAGTGTCAAACTTTGGTAGAACTGATGGGAAAAAAACTAACAACTTATCAATTCTAAAAGACTATTTAATTGACTATTATCCAGAAGACTACTCAATCTGTCTTTATGAGGCACCTTCCCTCCCCACTTGCTCTCCTAGGATAGAATGGATACAGCTCGGTCATATGGATCAATTTGATATTTCCTTAATAACAACAGCATACATTCCACCAATCGAAAATAAACCTATAAGCAACAAGTACTTGAGGCTACTAAATCTAACAGTTGATGATTTAATACTAAAATGATGAATACCTAATTGTTTTAAGCTATACAATAGGATGACAAATAATCGAACTAGCTGATGATGTTTAGTCAAATACAACCGCTTACTTAAATCCAAAATATATCTATATAATGATAAAAAAATTATCCATATATCAATAAGCTAAAGCCTTATCTTTATTAAAATTAATTAGACACCCAGAACATTTTTTCCATACTCTCGAAGATTGCCTTCTGGACTAATATAGCGATATAGAGTTTGTTTAGATATTCCAAGTTCTTTACACAGGGTACTAACGTTTGTATCTTTTTGTTGCATAGACTCTTGTGCAAGCGTTACTTGCTCTTTCGTAAGTAGAAATTTCCGCCCACCATTTTTTCCTCTCGCTCTAGCTAACTTCAAACCAATTATTTTCTGTTCTTGAATTACCTCTTGTTCAAATTCAGCTAAAGCAGCAAAAATATAAAATATGAACTTACCTGAATCCTTAGAGGTGTCGATCGCTTTCGACCCAGTTAATACCTTAAAATCACCACCTTGTGCAGAAATGTCCTGAACGATATTAATCAAATGATTTAGATCCCGAGCTAAACGATCTAATTTCCATACGACTAAAATATCACCTTTATGCAAAGCTCTCAGACAAGCATCTAATCCTGGAAAATATTCACTTTTATCAGAAACTAAATCTTGATAAATATTTACTCGTTCAACTCCATACTTAATAAGTGAATCGATTTGTAGCTTGAGTAATTGCCTATCTTCAGCTTTAAATATTCTCACATAACCAATTTTCATCTTTTCTCTTAACTGTATATAAAAATATAAAATTTAATTAGTTAATTAAGTTCCTCAAGAAGTTTTTGTAGTTTAACTATATCGCGTTGCACGATCTTTTTTCCACAATCCAAACAATAATGATCCCAGCTACGCTGATTACTAACCTTAAGGCGCTTATTTCCCTTCTCTATTCGATGTTTGTTGTTAGCTTGACAATTATGGGCTTTCTGAGCCTCATCAATATTAAACCTAGTAATAAGAGATTTAATCCTCGGCATCAAAAATCTCCTTAGTAACAGCATCCAAAATAGCAGAAAAATTTTGCTCAATTTTTTCTAGTTCTTGCTTATTAAATTCATGCCTTTCACCTGCCTTATGGCCAACTAATTCATTAATATGGCGATCAATCGTGGATTTAATTACCACAAAATTTGTTTTACCAAGATGTTTTCTATCTAAATCTCTTCCGTGTGAGTTTAAACTTTTTTCCGCTAAAATTCGGCCTGTTTCTGTGCGCGCCCAAGTATCTAAACTATTACGTTTTGCTTGCCGCTGTCGAACCCGTGTCACAGGAATTGGGATTAACTCATACGCCTCATGGACTTGCTCTAAGGAATAACCTTTAGCTTTTAAGAGCTGAAGAGCTTTTAACGCTTCGGGATCATTGGTAATAAGCGGTATTTCTTCTATATGAATCTCTGATTGACTACGTACCTCACAACCATATTTATCTTCGAAAACTTGTGGCTGGATCTCAACCTGAAGCTCATCTGATGAACTAAAATTAAGCCCCTCCATTGGCAATAGCGCATCAAAATACTCTCTATCTGCCTCACTATATTGTTGAAAATCTTCCCACCTCCGGGCAACATTTGCACCAGCATGAAATATGACTGTACCTTGATTAAGCACATCACTAGGAGCATTTTGTTTAATGACGCGCATTATTCGGCCAACAAATTGAACAAAAGGGGATAAATTAGCAAATATACTGAATACTGCTGCCACTGATAGGTAAGGATGATCAAACCCTTCCCCTAGCTTACGAACCTGTACAATGACATCCAGCTCATGATTTTCTAAACGATCCATTACCTTTTTATTAGCATTGCTTTCTTCAATGGAATGCACATAATCAGCACGCCGCCCTCGAGCATTATATGCCTCAACAATTTGCCGGCAGTGTTCATAATTAAGAGCAGAAGCAATAATTTTTAACCGTTTTTCACCTGTACCTTCTCTAAGTTTATCAAGCTCTCGAATCGATGCATCAACAATTGTGTTTAATGTTTCACTTGATGTTACAATGCTGCGTCTAAAATCAGCATCCTGCTCACCCAGTTGACGAACTTCATCGAGACTAACCTCAATTTCTTGTGCATCTGCGCGCCGCACATAACGTAACGTTTTTGGATTAAGAACAATAGCTTTAAGGCGTTTAACATACCCTTCTTGAATCGCTCGATAAATAGGGAAAGAATATAAAATACGGCCAGCCATAAGCTGACCATCCGCACGAAGAGGTGTCGCGCTAAAATTGACAATTCTGGCATTTGGAAACTTTGTCTTTAATGTGTGCCAACTATCGGCCACGCTGTGATGTCCCTCATCGAATAAAATGAGATCAAAAAAGTCATGAGGAAGATTTTGCAGCCAATGATTATTTTGTCTTTGTAGTTGTTGAATGTTTGTAAGAACAACATCAGCTTCTTCAAGATCTGCAAGATTAGTAGTTTTACCTCGAATTTCAACTGGCTCTGGGTAAGGTTGGCCATCTAAGATACGACACTTGATGTAAAACATGCTGGAAATTGATGGATCAAAATCATTATATAGCTGCTTCGCAATATTCAATCCAGGGGCAATGACAAGTGTACGGGCAGAACTAAATGCGAAGGGAGCTAAAGTTATACACCCTGATTTACCACAACCAACAGGTAAGACAATTCCAACTTCCCTCTCTTGTTCATTTGGATTTTTAGCAAACTTCTCAAGCTCTTTATAAGCTTCATGCTGCGGTATACGAATCAGTGAATTACCATCTATTAACGGTGTTCTTTGTTGAAATGGACTATTCTTCACGAGCTTTCCTTGATAACGTATTTTTCACTACTATACCAGTCAATTATTCAAAGTTCCATATCAATATACTCAAATATATAGCTTCATTGTTTTCTTAATTTTACACACCCTCTAAACAACTTCGCATCGCTGGCAAATTGCGTTTTATCGCTGCAATAAGAAAAAGCAAATCTGTTATCTGCACTCTCTATTTCTTCAGAACTATTAATGTTTTTATTACTAAAGGATTTGTAATGGTAAAAGGAAAACTCTGTTTGTTTGCTTACATGATAAAGCGGACTTCCAAAAGCAGAACTATTATCTGCAGTAAACTCCGACTGATAAGCCAACAGTACATTTTTCAACATTTCCAGCTCACTATAAGCACTGTTGCTTTGATTGGTTTTAAAAGTATTAATCTTGGCAAAGGGACACTGTAAGGGATAGTAAACACTATCAGACTGACTATTCAAAGCCGACGGCACCATTACAGTGGCTGTGTATTCTAAGTCATAACACTCATTATAAATTTTCTGAATCGTTTTAACTGGAAAGTATTGTTCATCAACTGCTGGCTTCACACCGATTCCAGAACCCATGCAAATATTAAAAATATATTTTGCAGTATCCATGATGAATGGAGTAGGTCTGAAACGATTAATACTCTTGGCACTAAGGAATAAATCGTTACAAGAAGCATCGTAAGTATTTTGCGTTAGCTTTTTCCTTAACGACTCCGAGAAGTATAGTTTCAGCTTGAGCCATTTATCATTATGTTTAACTTCATTAATAAACTGCTCGGAAAAATAAAGAATCTCGCTATACCAGTTATCAATGGTATTTTTATCCTTCAATATCTCCTTGAATACCAAGTAATGTTCGTAAGGAGACTTGGGAGCCGGAACAGCAACATTAAAATATTTCTGAATTCTTGCATGCTTTCTTTTGCAACCGATATTTGGTAATAAAAAGGATGAAAGCGCACCAGATGAGACAGAAAGTACATTGTTATCTACAGTCTGATCCTCATCAAAAATAACCTGCATATTAAAAATTGCACCAGGTCCCTGGACACAATCTGGAAAGAGGCGATCATCTTCACCAAAATAATGCCACTCGCAAAACTTATCCAGTATTAAGCCCAAAGGCAGACTATTTTTGCCATAACCAAGATGATTGAATAATTCATTATCGGTATGCTTACAGTCAATCTTTTCCATTTGGCCACTAATTGTTGGCAGATAAGCATGATTTTTAATACCGAAATGTTCACCAAATTTATAACGAGCTACAAAGAATGGTATTTTTTGGTCGGGTTTAATTTCTTCAATAACACGATATATCGATTCGTTGACTTGCTTTACTTGATGCTTGATTTCATTCCATGAAACTCTAATAATTTTGTTCATTCCTAAACACCCATACAACAATTACATATCAATTATCCTCCCTTTAAAATCAGGATAATTGCAGAAAGGGATTAAGTTTATCCATTTTTAATGGTAGAGTCACCTTCCAAAATAGTTTTAGGGAAAAAATATGTTGTCACCAGAAAAAATGCCAAAAGGAATCATGCCACTGTATTTAATACAGGCTTTTTCAACCTTTTCCTACGCAATTCTATATTCCTCATTATCTCTGTTTCTCACTAAACAATTAGGATTGTCTAATACCCTTTCAAACAGTATTGTTGGGCTATTTCTAGCATTTAACTATGTTCTGCATTTACTCGGCGGAGTGGTTGGTGGACAATATCTAAGCAACCGAGCCTTATTTTTGATAACCACAGCCATACAAACGATTGGTATTTTACTTTTGGCACTTTCAGTTAAGTCGTTGCTTTTTCTCGGACTGAGTTTATTTCTGGTAGGATGTGGCCTAAACACTACCGCATACAACAGTATACTGACACAACGCTTTGACCCAGCTGATAACCGCAGAGATAAAGCCTTTTTCTTGAGCTATTCCTACATGAATGTAGGCTTTTGCGCTGGCTATATCATAAGCGGCTTTTGTGATTACTCCAATCAATATCAAACACTGCTCTATGCCAGCATAATTCCAAATTTAATCACACTTTTGCTTATGTGGGGATATTGGTCGAACTTGAATGATCGCGATACTCCTTTAATTAAAGTTACAAGTAAGGCTTCACTGAATATCAAAAAGTCTATTGGCTGGGGAATTATAATAGCCCTTATCCCATTTACCTTACTTTGTTTTCATAAAGCCCAGTTCAGCAATGGAGTTGTAGTAGGACTCAGCATTATTATGTTTTTTGTCATTTTATACCTTGGCTACCAGCAAAAATCGACTTTGGATAAGCACAAGATTATGACTTTTCTAATCCTAACTGTAACATCAATCCTGTTCTGGATGATCTACTTCACTGGCCCAATGGGCGTCACCCTATTCATTAAAAACAATGTCGATAAACATTTGTTCCACTATGAAATGGCGACCCAATGGATTTTGAATATCAATGCCATCGTAATTATTATAGGTGCCCCATTATTATCAATACTGTTAACAAGACTGCAAGCAAAAGGATACAATGTATCTATAACCACACAATTTATCTGGGCCTTTCTAATACTCGCAGGATCTTTCTTCTTGTTATCCATCGGCACCCTTTCTGCCGATAACAATGGATATGTCAGTGTTTATTGGGTGATGCTCCATTTTACTACTCAAGCAATTGCAGAGTTACTGATAGGACCAGTAGGATATGCCATGATCGGCAGAATTTCTCCACCACAATTACAAGGCGTGCTCATGGGCACCTGGATGATGGTATCAGGAGTATCTGCATCATTATCACATTACTTTTCCAATGCCATGACTAAAGGTGAATCCACGAATCCATTGATTTCCAATGGAGATTATCAGCAGGTTTTTAACCACCTAGGTTTCTGGGCACTAATGGGCGCTGTTTTCCTTTACTTAATTGCCAAAAGAATTAAACCTGTTATTGACCAAAAAACAGATTCAGGGTTATCGGAAGCGATAACAGCTGCATAAAAAAGGAGTATCAAACAATAACAATTGATAACAAATAGTTCAGAATTGCATTTTACCTCTGATCTTTTCCATGTAAAAAAACTAATTTTATCGATAATGTGGCTATGGTTTACTGTTTTTCGACTGGACTATGCCGTAATAATATGAAAGCGAGGATGTTACATGGAATGTTTTATCGAGGTTGCAGAACCTGTTATTGATCTTAAGTTTCAACTAAAAAAAGATACTCAGAAATATTTGATTGATTATATTCTGTCATACAGTAAATTGGACTGCAAAGACCTGGCTCAAATACTTGAATCCAGCCCCTTAGTACTCAGTCATGTATTGGCTGGAAAAGAATTCTTAGGACCATCGAAAGCACACAGCCTATTTCATTATTTCACTATGCTGATTAGCCATTAACGTTTTTAATTCTATCATGCCTGATCTGTTCTATTGTTTTTGAGACTTAAAGAACAGATCCACTCACCAAATAAATCAAAATTAGCACACTTTGACTATTATTATGCTTTAAAATTGATTGATCAAAATAAACTCATTAATATAAGCCCGATTTAAACCTCTTTAGCCTAATGTAATCTAGTTTTTCATTGGCTATACTTGTTTCTATATTGCAAAAATAATCATAAGAGAAGAGCAATGAATGATAGATGGTTATCTGTTGATGAAATTGGCGAGTACCTCGGCGTTAAAAGAGATACTGTCTACAAATGGATTAATGAAAGAGGCATGCCTGCCAGTAAGATTGGGCGCCTTTGGAAATTCAAAATTAATGAGGTTGATAGTTGGATTAAAAAAGGATCAAAACAAGAATCTGATATATGTTAAAGTTAGAAGATATTAAAAAAGACGCACAGGTTCGCGGCATCCAAGCAGAAGAGATTGTGCGCGTAGTACAGGTAGAGCCAATCGGTGATGCAGCTATCACGGTCTATTATAAAGACAGCCAAGGCAATCTCGGTGAGCAAATGCTGTTTCGTTCGGATGAGGCTCGCCTTGAACTAGCCACTATTGGCCGGCCATGGGCATTTGACGCCCCGGGAGCGGAATTCAAGCTTGGACTGGAAGCTTACCGAATTAGCCAAGCAGCCTTATTTGACCCTATGATGGCAGTACATACATCAAACGTGGAGCCACTGCCACATCAGATATCTGCCGTTTACGAGGCCATGCTTCCCAAACAACCGCTGCGTTTTGTGCTGGCAGATGATCCAGGTTCCGGTAAAACCATTATGGCAGGCCTGTTAATTCGTGAGCTCATCATGCGTGGCGATGCCAAGCGTATACTCATCGTTTCACCTGGCTCTCTAACCGAACAGTGGCAAGATGAATTATTAGAAAAGTTTGGCGTCACCTTTGATATTTTCAGCCGGGAAAAACAAGAGCAATGCGCTTCAGGCAACTACTTTGATGAAGCCGACCAACTTATCTGTCGTTTGGATCAATTGTCTCGAAACGAAGAACTCCAAGAAAAGCTTAAAAACACTGAATGGGACATAATCATTGTTGATGAGGCACATAAACTATCGGCCAGTTATTTCGGATCAAAGATCAACAAGACCAAACGTTTTCAGCTAGGTGAAATGCTCGGCTCAATTACCCGCCATTTCTTGTTGATGACAGCAACTCCGCACAATGGTAAAGAAGAAGATTTCCAAACTTGGCTTTCCTTACTGGATGGCGACCGCTTCTATGGCAAATTCCGAGAAGGTGCTCACAAGGTTGACGTATCAGATATGATGCGCCGCATGGTTAAAGAAGAATTGCTTAAGTTTGACGGTACACCACTTTTCCCGGAGCGTAGAGCCTATACCGCCAACTATGAACTCTCTCCTATGGAGGCGTCACTTTACGAACAGGTCACCACCTATGTTCGTGAAGAGATGAACCGCGCCGACAACCTCGACAGTAAAAAGAAAAATAATGTCGGTTTTGCATTAACCATGTTGCAACGGAGGCTCGCGTCCAGCCCAGAAGCAATCTATCAATCGCTGAAACGTCGCCGTAAACGTTTGGAAGATCGCCTGGAAGAAACGAAGCTAATGGCCCGAGGACAGACAGTTAAAAAGGATAATGTTGCCGAAACACTAGGTGGATACAACCTTAAAAAACAAATTGATTTACCTGATAATTTCGATGAAATAGATGAAGATTTAAGTGCAGAAGAATATGAGATTCTTTCAGAGCAAGTGGTCGACCAAGCTTCTGCATCAGAAACCATCCCTGAACTAGAAGCCGAAATACTTATCCTGAAGGATCTTGAGAATCAAGCGCTCAAAGTCGTCCAATCAGGTAACGATAAAAAGTGGGAAGAACTCTCCTACCTTTTACAAGACAAACCAGAAATGCTCACAACCAGCGGTGCTCGTCGCAAACTGATAATCTTTACAGAACATAAAGACACCCTGAATTACCTGGCCAAGCGTGTTGGAGACATGCTCGGTAACGAAAACGCTGTTCGCACCATTTATGGCGGCACCAATCGAGATGAACGGCGCAAAGTGCAGGAAGAATTCCGCAACGACCCCGAAGTAATTGTACTCATCGCCACCGATGCTGCGGGCGAAGGTGTTAACCTACAAAACGCCAATCTCATGGTCAATTACGACCTGCCCTGGAACCCCAATCGCCTTGAACAGCGCTTTGGTCGTATCCACCGTATTGGTCAAACCGAAGTTTGCCACCTCTGGAACATTGTCGCTTCTGAAACTCGTGAAGGCGAGGTGTTCAAAAAGCTCTTTGACAAAATAGAAATCGAAAAAGAAGCATTGGGAGGAAAAGTTTTCGACGTGCTTGGTGAGGCCTTTGACAATGTCTCATTAAAAGATTTACTTGTTGATGCCATTCGATACGGCGAGGCACCAGAAACTAGGGCCAAGATGAATGAAGTGATCGATTCTGCGCTTGATTCCGAACACCTAAAAGAAATCCTTCGTCGTAACGCTTTGGTTGAGCAGCATATGGGACTCGAAGAGCTCTATGCGGTAAAAGCAGAAATGGAAAAAGCAGAAGCGCGTAAACTTCAGCCATACTTTATCCGCGCCTTTTTCACGGAAGCCTTTCAAATCTTGGGTGGAGAGATGCGTAATCGTGAGCCTGGCCGCTTTGAAATACGCCATGTTCCTGCTGCCATTCGTGAACGTGATCGCATCATTGGTGAAACAAGAACACCCGTGTTACGCAAGTACGAACGCATCTGCTTTGAAAAGAACCATGTTCGCCAGCAAGGCAAACCCATGGCGGAAATGATTCACCCTTTGCACCCATTGATGCATTCTGCAACCGATTTGGTATTAGAAGCCCACCGTTCCAAACTAAAACAAGGTGCAGTACTGGTTGATCCAAATGACGATGGCCTAGACCCCAAAGTGCTGTTTATGTTGGATCACACAGTAAGAGAAGGCGGTAACTCAATCAAAATCGCCTCTCGACGTTTAGAGTTCATAGAAATTGATGAAAGAGGTAATACCATTAATGCAGGCTGGGCACCCCACTTAGATCTACAGCCTATCGATGATTACGACCATGACCTGATTAGCGATATTCTGAATGCTCCTTGGTTAAACAACAAGCTAGAAGCATTGGCACTAAACCACGCTTCACTAAAGTTAGTACCGGAGCATTACACTGAAGTAAAAGAGCGTCGCGAACGCCAGGCCAATAAAACCCTCGCAGCAGTAAATGAACGACTGGTAAAGGAGATCAACTATTGGTCTGACCGTTACATTAAACTTCAAGACGATGTAAATGCCGGCAAACAGCCACGCATGCAACCCGAAATGGCGCGTCGCCGAGTAGATGAACTCACCGCTCGATTAGAACAACGAAAAGCCGAACTGGAAGCACTGAAAAATGTGGTATCCAGCACCCCAGTGGTAATAGGGGGAGCATTAGTCATTCCTAAAGGCTTGTTGGCTCATCGCAAAGGCGAAACGCAATTTAGTGTCGATGCTGAATTCCGTTCTCGAATAGAGAGTATCGCAATGAATGCAGTGATTGATACCGAGCGCAGTTTTGGCTTTGAGGTAAAGGATGTAGGTACCGAAAAATGTGGTTGGGATGTTACCTCGCGCCCACCTACAAATGCAGATGGTTCAATAAGACAAGATAGGCATATTGAAGTGAAAGGACGGGCCAAAGGTCAAAACACCATCACGGTTAGCCGTAACGAAATTATTTACGGCCTAAACCAAGCAGACAAATTTATGCTTGCCATAGTCATTGTCGATGGAGAAGAATTCGAAGGGCCGTTTTATATAAAAAAGCCTTTTACCGTCGAGCCAGATTTTTGTGTAGCAAGTATTAACTATGACCTCAGTGACCTGCTGTCGAAAGCAATTGCGCCTGAGCAAACTATTTAGGGCAGATAATGAGCAAAATAAAGATTCCAAAGAAATTGATTGAGGTAGCCTTGCCGCTTGATGATATTAACGAGCAAGCGACTCGTGAAAAATCAATTCGAAAAGGTCATCCATCAACCTTGCATTTGTGGTGGGCTCGTCGTCCTCTAGCTACTGCTCGCGCTATTTTATTTGCACAACTGGTAAACGATCCGGGAGGTGACCGAGGCTGGTACAAGGGTAAAACTAAAAAACAAGCAGACTTAGAACGTGAAAGGTTATTCGAGATTATCCGCGAAATGGTGAAATGGGAAAACCTCAATAATGAAGAGCTACTTGATCGTGCACGCCAAGAAATTGTTAAAAGTTGGAAAGAAACCTGTGAACTTAATGAAGGTAAATTCGGTTTTGATCCGGATGTTTTGCCAGAATTTCACGATCCCTTTTCAGGAGGTGGTACAATACCTGTTGAAGCACAGCGACTTGGCCTTAAGCCCATTTCTACAGATTTAAACCCTGTAGCTGTCACAATCAATAAAGCAATGATTGAGATTCCACCACGTTTTGCCAATCAACCACCTATCGGTCCAGAATTAGAGAATCAAAAAACAATACCAATTCAGGATTGGAAATTAGCAACGGGTCTTGCTGAAGATGTGAGACGCTATGCAAAAGTTTTATCAGATAAAGCCTTTGAGGCAATTGGAGATTATTATCCGAAATTAAAAGTACATGAAAGCTTTGGTGGAGAAGATGCAACGGTTATAGCCTGGCTTTGGGGGAGAACAGTTGCTAGCCCCAATCCAGCAGCGCAAGGAAAACATGTTCCATTGGTATCAACGTTCTGGCTGTGCAAGAAAAAAGGAAAAGAAGTGTATATCAAGCCCATGGTTGATGGCCTTGAGTATAAATTTGAACTTCACCGAGGAATCCCTGAAAAACCGGAAGAAATAAAATCCGGCACAAAGTCAGCAAGAGGAGCGAACTTTACCTGCATCTTAACTGGCAGCCCAATTACGGCAGATTACGTCAAAGCTGAAGGCAAAGCTGGTCGTATGGGTTGGAAGCTATTGGGTATAGTGGCTGAAGGAAAAAAAGGTAGACTTTATGCAGAGGCAACACCCGAACAAGAAGAGATAGGTTTGTCTGCCAAACCTAACTGGCGACCAGATTTTCCATTGTCTACCCACCCTCAGTACATGAGTGTGACCAATTATGGTCCTTCAGTTGTGGCTGATCTATTTATGGATCGTCAGACATTAGCTCTGAATACATTTGCTGAAAAGCTTACTGAAATGCATAAGCTGATACATGCTGATGCATTAAAAGCAGGGATGGAAGATGACAACACCACACTCAATGAGGGGGGATACGGAGCAACTGCCTATGCTGATGCAATATGCATTTACCTCGGTTTAGGAATTAGCCGATTAGCTAACCGTCAGTCAACAAATACTTTCTGGGAAAACAGTGCTGAAAAGATACAGCAAGTTTTTGCTCGACACGCTTTACCCATGATTTGGGATACAGCTGAAGGAAACCCTTTTAGCAATTCATCTGGAAATTTTTACGGACAAATTGAATACTTAGCAAACTCCATTGCGACTCTCCCCGCAGAAGGAAAAGAGGGTGTTGCATTTCAAAAAGACGCTCAGTCTGCTGATTACAAGAATCAAGTGATATCTACAGATCCACCGTATTATGACAATATACCTTATGCGGATCTCTCAGACTTCTTCTATGTCTGGCTACGTCGTAGTTTAAAAAATTTTCTACCCGATACTTACTCTACGATGTTAGTGCCTAAGCACGAGGAGCTGGTAGCTGACCAAAAGCGTCATGGAGGACGAGAAAACGCTGAGAAATTTTTCATGAAAGGTATGACAGATGTCATGCATCAAATTGCTGTCAACTCTCATCCTGCGTTTCCAGTAACCATTTATTATGCATTCCGCTCGTCCGAAACAAATGAATCCGGTACATCTTCCACTGGTTGGGAAACATTTTTGGAAGCAGTGATTCGTGCAGGTTTTGTTATCTCAGGCACATGGCCAGTTCGTACTGAGTTAACTGGAAATCTGAAGAAGAATTTTAACGCGTTGGCTTCATCGATTGTTCTAGTTTGTCATCGGCGAGAAACGGGCTCTGGAACAATTTCTCGACGGGAATTCCAGCGAGAGCTTCGTTCTCAACTGCCAGAAGCATTAGATGCCATGATGGGGGGGACTCTTGGTCAGTCTGTTGTTAAACCAGTGGATATAGCGCAATCTGCGATTGGGCCTGGCATGGCTATCTATTCGAAATATGAGGCAGTTCTAAACCAAGATGGTACATCAATGAGTGTGCATGATGCACTCAAAATCATTAATAAGACCAAAGATGAAATATTAGGCGGTGTTGGTTCAGAGGATGCTGATACAGGCTTTTGTATAGACTGGTTCACCAGTGTAGGTTGGTCAGCAGGTAATTTTGGGGATGCAGATATACTTGCGCAAGCAAAAGGCACTTCCCTACCTAGAGTAAATGCGTCTGGTGTGATTAAGTCAGGCTCAGGAAAAGTAAGGTTACTAAAATGGAATGAATACCCTACCGACTGGGACCCTAAAACAGATAACCACATGCCTATATGGGAAGCTTGTCACCACATGATTCGTGAGATGAATCAAAACGGTGAAGACAGTGCTGGAGCTCTACTTGCACGTATGCCTGAGAAAGGTGAACAAATACGCCAATTGGCTTATCACTTGTATACGCTGTGCGAACGCAAAAAGTGGGCAGAAGAAGCCCGCGCCTATAACGAATTGATAGGTTCCTGGCATGCCATTATAGCTGCTTCACACGTAGTTGGCCATCGCGGTACCCAGCTAGGACTTGAATTAGAATTTTAGGGGAAAAAAGAATGAGTTTAAAACCATGGCGTGAAATTGCCCGGCCTCACAAAGACGTATTAGAAGGCACTTTTAAGCAATCTGAGTTTGCAGCAGATATTTCTCAAGTGGCTTCTGGTACCGCGACAGATGAATACCAAGATGCCGAGAAATTCTTCTCCCGTACCTTTATTACCGAAGGTATGCGTTTATTGTTGATTTCGGTGGCCCAGCGCTTAGTGGGCCAAGGCGGCGACCCGGTCATTCAGCTACAAACTGCCTTTGGTGGTGGTAAAACCCATACCATGTTAGCAGTTTTACACTTGGCATCTCGCCAAGTGAGCACCGATAGACTGCTAGGCATTCCACCAATATTAGATAAAGCTGGTATTCAAGATTTGCCCAGCGCCAAAGTAGCGGTGATCGATGGCATCAAACTATCCCCTAGCCAGCCACAACAACATGGCACAGGAAACCAGAAACTTGTAGTGAATACCTTGTGGGGCGAACTCGCATGGCAATTGTTAGGTGAAGAAGGTTACGCCATGGTTGCACAAAGCGATGCTGATGGTACCTCTCCTGGAAAAGAGGTGTTACGCCAGCTGATTGAAAAAGCCGCGCCTTGCGTTATTTTGATTGACGAGTTAGTTGCTTTCATTCGTCAGCTGGAATTGGGTAAACAATTTAAAGCCGGTACCTTTGATAGCAATATTTCATTTATTCAGGCGCTCACTGAAGCGATGAAAACCGTACCTAACGCCATTCTTTTAGCTTCATTGCCAGAATCCGAGTTGGAAGTAGGGGGTATAATGGGTCAGCGTTCGCTGGAATCTTTAGAAAAATACTTTGCCCGTGTTGAGTCAATTTGGAAACCTGTTGCCAGCACAGAGGCCTTTGAGATTGTACGTAGACGGTTATTTGAATCAGCCGGTGAGAGAGCAGAAATCGAGGGCATTAGCCGTCAGTTTTCAGATTTTTATCGCACCCACAGCGATAAATTTCCCCTAGAAACTCAATCAAATGTTTACTTTGAACGTCTTTGTCAATCTTATCCTATTCATCCTGAGGTGTTTGATCGTCTATATGAAGATTGGTCGACACTTGATAAGTTCCAACGCACCCGTGGTGTCTTGCAGTACATGGCGATTGTCATTCATCGCCTTTGGAATTCAGACAATAAAGATGCATTGATTATGCCTGGCTCTATCCCCCTAGATGACAGCAATGTGCGTAACAAGAGCATTCACTACCTGCCTCAAGGATGGGAACCCGTGCTGGAAAAAGAAGTGGATGGGCCGCGTTCAGAACCTGCTGACATTGATGGACATGATACGCGATTTGGTAGTGTGCAAGCGGCACGTCGTGCAATGCGAACCATTTTTTTGGGTAGTGCGCCTTCAAATGCAGCACAAGGTGTTAAAGGACTCAACCAAGAACACATCTTATTGGGTTGTGTCCAACCTCGGCAAACAATCGGCGTTTTTGAGGATGTGCTAAAACGCTTACGCGACCGTTTGCACTACTTATACTCAGAGCAAGAACGTTACTATTTGGACACACGACCAAACCTGCGTCGTGAGATGGAAAGTCGCAAACAAAATATAAATCAGCAACAAGAATTGCACCCTTTATTAAAGGAGAGTGTCGCTCGTATATTTGGCCGTAATCACTGTTTTGGCGGGATTCATGTATTCACGCCATCCATTGATATACCGGACGACTATGCCCTTGGCCCACGTTTAGTTGTGTTGCCACCCAGCGCAGCCTATAGCCGTGGTGATGCAAGACTTACTTACGAAGCTGCTGAAGAAATACTTCGCAATCGTGGTGATCAGCCTCGACAAAAACAAAACCGCCTTATTTTCTTTGCCGCAGATTATGATGTTGTCAGTCGTTTAAATGATGCGGGAAAAACATACCTTGCTTGGAAAAGCATAGTGTCAGATGTAACAGACGGAAAACTGGACTTAACGGTATCGCTGTCTAAACAAGCTATACGCAATGCGGAAGTGGCTGAACAAAGCTTACAGCAAATTGTACGCGAAACATATAAGTGGATTATCTGCCCAGTTGAAGATTTCGTGCGTGGTAAACCAGAATTAACATGGGAGGCAGTTTCTGTATCACCTGCGACACAAAATCTGATCGCTGAAATTGAAAATACGCTACGTGAAGAAGAGTGGTTGACTTCTGAGTGGAGTCCTATTCACCTGCGTAACACTCTACAGAAATGGTATTTTAAAGATGGCGTCAAAGACGTGAGCGCATTAAAAGTATGGCAAGACAGCTGCCATTATCTTTACTTACCTCGCCTGGTCAATGATCAGGTATTCAAAAATGCCATCACCTCAGGTTTGAATAGTGAGGATTACTTTGGCTTTGCCTCCGGAAAAGATGGCGACCGTTATTTAGGTTTTATTTTTGGTTGTGACTCCATGCCAACATTGGACGAATCTTCATTGCTGATTGAGCGTGAAGCCGCCGCTGAATATCGCGAGCGTACTAAACCCGTACCCCAACCCGAGCTTATACAATCTACCGGAGGCAAACCGACTCCTTTGACCACCGGTGTAGCAGGAACAACTAGTGGTTTTCATCCACAACAGTTACCGAGTAAATCTACATCAATGCCACCACCTATCCAAACTGCAGTAAAAAGACAGTTTTACGGCAATATTGAGCTAGACCCTGTGAAAGCCAAAATGGAATTCGCCACCATCGTTGACGAAGTGGTGCAGCAGTTCACTGCCAAACTTGGTGTTGAAGTTTCAATATCCGTAGAAATTCAAGCTAAGTCTAAGGATGGTTTTGATGAAGCACTTCAGCGCACGATAACAGAAAATTGTAATGTACTGCGGTTTAGTAGTTCTGAGTTTGATGAGGAATAGAGGTGAATCGAGATTATTGACGATCAAATTATCACCGTGGTGGATAATTAATCTCTTAACTCTCGAACTAAACCAACCCCGCATCCAATAATCTGGGCCTGCATTTCGTTGGAACCAACACGAATGTCAGCCCAGTCCTCATTAAGAGCAATCAACTCAAATTCCCGTACTTCTTTAGCGACAGATAATTGCTTATACTTACGAACAATGACTTCCTGCTCTCCTTCAATCAAAGCCACTATAAAATCGCCAGGCTTAGGACTAGTATCAGGATCTACAATGAGGACATCATTAATCCGAAACTCTGGCATCATGCTTTCATCCTTAATATGCAGCGCAAAAGCATTTTTTCCAATGCTATCACTAACAGCTGTACTGACAGGAATAAATTCAACTTTATTATCAACATCTTCTTTAATTTTCTGGATGAAAACAGCCGGATCAATAGCTTGTTTGTAATCTAAGACAGGAATCAATGCACCCATGCCAAGAGATTTTGTCATCTTCCCTTCACGGTTATCAGTTAAACACATCAAATAAGAAGCTGAAACTTCTAGTGCATCTGCCAACAATTTAATTTCTGTTGGGCCAGGGGTACGGTCCCCTCTTTCATAATTATTAATACGTGAAATTTTCAGCTCACTGGTCAACTCAGCCAATGCTTTTCTAGTCAATCCTTTGGCCTTTCTTTCATTCATGATTCTTTGGCCAATTTTCTCTTTGATGTTCATACCTATTCCACGGTGTTTGGTTAATAAATTAATCCATTTATATATTGACTATAACTCAATTTGTGTTATTTTGAGATCTATAAAATACTCGTTTTGAGTAGTTAAGCTCATTGAGAGCTATTTAACGTCTTAAGTTCTCAAAATGGTACCACAAGTTTCCTAGGGCGCTAAGACTTTTAGTTAAGGAATAACGGATTATTTATGTACTTTACAGTGAATGACAAGGAATTGGATGCGCTCTGTGGGCTTTCATATATCCAGCAAATTACTTACTTAAGAGGGATTCGACCCTACATGGATCGCAATACTTTCATAGTAGGGATTAAGCGACGTATTAGTTACCAATCGCTGGCTGAGGTGCTTTATATTGAACCCCATCAAGGCATTACAGAATCTGGAAATCCTAGCCGTCAGCAAATTCGAAGAGCCGTTAAAGGGCTTGAACGCTCAGGACTTATTGTCATTCAGTCTTTCGATAAACATCTTATTTTAAAATGTCTTTTAGCGGATATCAATTATTGTGTCCAAAATAAACCCGGCACAAACCCGACACAGCAAGCCGACACAAAGCCGCATGCGAAACTCCCTATAAATACAGGGTATTCTGAGGGTGTAGGAGCAAAAGCCGACACAGATGAAATCCTAAAAGCCGACACACCTCTAATAAAAGAAAATAATTATATTTATTTATTACAACGCTTCGACCATTTCTGGCGTATGTACCCCGAGAAAAAGTCACGTGAACGTGCCTTTGAAATCTTTAAACAAATCAATCCAGATGAGCCTTTGCTGCAAAGCATGCTGCAAGCCCTAGATCAACAAATCAAAACCCGTACAACAAAAGAGGCCCATGGGGAATGGGTTCCAGCATGGAAATTTCCAGCCAATTGGTTGTCTCAAAAATGTTGGGAAGATGAAGTCAAAGTCGAATTAACGCAGGAGAAAAGGAATGAGAAGTGCGGCACAAATACTAAGAGCGGAGCCATTGATCCATTCTGGAACCCAGAAGCAGGAGATACAGCAATCAGCGGTGAAGACGAATATCAGCAATCAAACGTCATCAACCTGCAATGCTACCGACAGTAGAAAAAAGTGTATTGAAAACCTGTTTACACGCTTTGCAGTTTTCTATGGGCATTTGTGGCGCAGTCAGTTCAAGAGTGATGGATTTTTAGAGTTTGCCAAGAAGGAGTGGCTGGAGGGCCTAAATCAATTCAGTGATGAGATTTTGAATCAGGTCATTATTGATTGCCGTGATCATTGCGAAATGCCTCCTACCCTACCGCAAATGATTGGCTTTTGTCGCGATATCAAAAGGCGAAATTCTTTTGACATCGCACCAGAGAAACACCAACCAGCCAGCAAAGAAGTGGTTGAAGAGAATATCAGGCAGTGCAAAGCCTATTTATTTAAATAATAGAAGGAGAAGCAATATGTTGGTTTTAACAAGAAAAGTTGGGGAGTCCGTTGTTATCAGTGAGGAAGTTTACTGCACTGTAGTGGGTTATCGTGATGGTGAAGTTCGCCTTGCTTTCGATGCCCCTCAATCGATCCCTGTTCACCGTGATGAAATCCAAAGACGTATTTATCGAGAACGCCAAAAAGATCAATGGTTCAGCGACTGTCCTTCCAATAAGGAAAGCATTGTTGACCGTTTAATTAGCAAATTCAAACACAGCTTGAAGTCAGCTTAAAAACATCGAGGATTATTCGTATGAAAGCACAAGAAGAACAAGGAATAACGGTTAAAGACCGCGCCCGTGAAAAGCTAAGGCGTGATTTGGGTGGCATGATTGAACAGGCGCTAAGTGATCCTAAAACCGTTGAAATTATGCTCAATGCAGATGGCAAACTTTGGCAGGAACGTCTTGGTGAAACAATGCGTTGTATAGGTAGTATCAATGACGCTCGTGCTGAATCCATCATTAAAACTGTTGCAGGCTTTCATGGTAAGGAAATAACCCGTTTTAATCCGATACTGGAAGGTGAGCTGCCACTGGATGGATCACGTTTTGCAGGGCAGCTGCCACCAGTGGTCTCAAAGCCAACATTTGCAATTCGTAAAAAAGCCATTTCGGTTTTTACACTGGACGACTACGTAAAATCAGAAATTATGACGGAAGCACAATGTGCAGTGATTAAAAAAGCTGTTATTGCACATCGAAACATTCTAGTTATTGGTGGCACGGGTTCTGGGAAAACTACATTAGTGAACGCCATTATCAATGAAATGGTTCGTAGTTCACCATCCGAGCGCGTCTTCATAATTGAAGATACTGGTGAAATTCAATGCGCCGCTGAGAACTGCGTTCAATATCACACCACTATTGATGTCAATATGACCCAGCTTTTAAAAACCACTCTTAGGATGCGGCCAGACCGAATCCTTGTTGGTGAAGTTAGAGGAAGTGAAGCACTGGATTTACTCGATGCCTGGAATACCGGGCATGAGGGTGGTGCTGCTACTTTGCATGCCAATAACTGTCTTGCAGGACTTCATCGTTTGAAATCACTCATTACCCGTAACCCCGCAGCGCCTACTGAAATTGAACCTTTGATTGGTGAGACGGTTCATTGTGTGGTGCATATCGCAAGAACCCCGCAAGGACGCAGAGTTGAAGAAATCATATCAGTTAAAGGATATGAAAACGGTCATTTCAACATCGAACAACTTATTTAAGGAGAATAGGTATGAACCAAGCAGTCAATATAAATTATCGAAGTCTATGGATGTTGGGAGCGATTGTTTTATTGCTTCTATTTATAACAGATCCTGCATGTGCTTCTAGTGCAGGTGGAGGTTTACCTTTTGACTCCTATCTAACCAAAATACAAAAATCGATTACTGGCCCATTTGCCTTTACTGCTGCAATTATTGGTTTAGTTGGCGCAGGAGCCACGCTGATTTTTGGTGGTGAAATGAATGGTTTTTTGCGAACCCTTCTCTTTATTGTGTTGGTGCTTTCATTCCTGGTTGCTGCACAAAATACCATGACAGCGATTACAGGCAAGGGAGCTGAAATTGCTAAACCCTCAGTTTTAACGGGCGCTATGGAGTCGCAGCTATGAGCCTCCGTACCATTCCTATACGCAGATGTGGTAACCGCCCAAGCCTTTTCATGGGTGTTGATCGCGAGCTGGTTATGTTTTCAGGTTTACTCTCAGCAATCTTGATATTTGCAGCTCAGGATTGGCTTGCTGCACTTTTTGGCTTTGCCCTTTGGTTTTTATCCCTAAAAGGTCTAAGGCTCATGGCAAAAGCTGATCCCTATATGAGAGCGGTCTATCTGAGACAAAGAGGCTATCAGGCTTATTATCCAGCACGTTCTACCCCTTTTCGTAATAATAAAGGGAGTTATCTATGATTGGATTCATTACCTTTTTAATCAGTATTACTGGGCTTTTGTTGTTAGGTACATTGTTTCACGCCACACAAATGAAAAACCGTAAGCACCATGTCAGAAGACATCGAAGTCATACAGCTGGACTGGTTGATTTACTGAATTACGCAGCAGTAGTCGATGATGGTGTTATTGTAGGTAAAAATGGCTCTTTTATGGCAGCCTGGTTGTATCAGGGTGAAGACATAGCCAACACTACAGATGAAGCCCGTGAAATGATGGCTTTTCGAATCAATCAGGCAATGTCCTCATTGGGTAATGGCTGGATGATTCATGTCGATGCTATAAGGCGGGCTGCTCCTGGTTACAGTGAGCAGAGTGCTTCATACTTTCCCGATGTTGTATCAAAAGCTGTTGATGAAGAAAGAAGACAGTACTTTGAAAGTATAGGGTCATTGTATGAAGGTTATTTTGTTATCACACTAACCTGGTATCCACCTGTATTGGCGCAAAAACGTTTTGTTGAGTTGATGTTTGATGATTCAGGGGAAAAATTAAACCATAAAGCAAAAACCCATCAACTGATTGAAACCTTCAAGCAATCGTGCAGAAACTTTGAGTCTCGTATGAGTGCTGCACTTCACCTCGAAAGGTTGGGTTCAGAAATATTGAACAATGAAAACCATAAAGTCACTCAAGATAACTTTTTAAGACACATCCAATATTGTGTCACGGGAATTAACCATCCCGTTAATCTGCCTAAAAATCCAATTTATCTGGATGCACTCATAGGCGGTCAGGAATTAATTCCAGGTATAACACCCAAAATTGGCCGAAAGTTCATTCAATGTGTTGCTATTGAAGGATTCCCCATGGAATCTTACCCAGGTATTTTAACGCTGTTGACCCAACTGCCTGTGGAATATCGCTGGAACTCTCGCTTCATATTCATGGATCCGCATGAAGCTGTAGCTCATTTCACTAAGTTCCGTAAAAAGTGGAAACAAAAGGTCAGAGGCTTTTTTGACCAAATGTTTAATACCAGCTCTGGTATCGTTGATGAAGATGCGCTCAGCATGGTTAATGACGCGCAAGCAGCCATTGCCGAAACCAATTCAGGAATGGTGGGTCAAGGCTACTATACATCTGTCGTTGTATTAATGGATGAGGATAGAGCGAACGTTGAGAACGCTGCTCTATTTATCGAAAAGAATATCAACGCTTTAGGCTTTAGCGCACGGACAGAAACCATTAATACCATGGATGCCTACATGGGCAGCCTACCAGGCCATGGTGTTGAAAACATCAGACGACCTCTAATGAATACCATGAATCTGGCGGACTTGTTGCCAACATCTAGCATTTGGACTGGTGAAAATAAAGCGCCTTGCCCACTATTTCCTCCTCAATCACCGCCTTTGCTGCACTGTGTCACCAGCGGTAACGCACCATTTCGTTTGAATCTTCATGTCAGAGACTTAGGCCATGGCATAATGTTTGGTCCCACACGCTCTGGTAAATCAACTCATCTTGGTTTATTAGCATTATCCTGGCGTCGATATAAAGATGCCCGTATTTATTCTTTTGATAAAGGCATGTCTATGTATCCAACCTGTAAAGCAACAGGCGGGGAGCATTTCACCATCGCAGGTAAAGATTCACACCTTGCCTTTGCGCCCTTGCAGTTTTTAGAAACTAAAGCAGATCGGGCTTGGGCTATGGAGTGGATTGATACAATTCTAGCTTTGAATGGTTTGAATACCACACCAGCTCAGCGCAATGAAATCGGCCATGCCATTTTAAGCATGCACCAAAGTGGCTCTAAAACCATATCTGAATTTGTGATGACCATTCAAGATGAACCCATTCGAGAAACATTAAAGCAGTACACCATAGATGGGTTAATGGGACATTTATTGGATGCAGAAAGTGATGGGCTTGGTTTGTCTTCCTTTATGACATTTGAAATTGAGCATTTAATGGGTTTGGGTGAGAAGTTTGCCTTGCCTGTTTTGCTTTACCTCTTTAGACGTATTGAAACCTCATTAGATGGCCGCCCCACTCTAATCCTGCTTGATGAAGCCTGGCTTATGCTGGCGCATCCTGTGTTTAAAAACAAGATTGCTGAATGGCTTGATTCCATGGCTAAGAAAAACTGTGTGGTGTTTATGGCAACCCAACATTTATCCCATGCATCCAACTCTGGAATCTTAGATATTATTGTTGAATCAACCGCCACCAAAATCTTTTTACCAAATCTGTATGCAAGAGATCCTGAAACCCGCCTCATTTATGAGCGCATGGGTTTAAATCCACGCCAGATAGACATCATAGCATCTGCTCAACCTAAACGTGATTACTACTATGTCAGTGAAAAAGGGCAGCGCCTTTATCAATTGGCATTAGGCCCTTATGCCTTAGCATTTGTAGGTGCAACAGATCCCGATTCGATTGCGCGTATGAAGCAATTAGAGTCGAAGTATGAAGATGAGTGGGTCTCTCAATGGCTTTCAGAAAAAGGTATTCATTTGGCTCAGTACGGAGAAGCAGCATGAAAAAAAGTATAACGAATAACCCCTACCTCAACGCCAGACGCGCTTGGAATGTTCATACCGCAGGACTTATGAAATCACTACAAGTTTGGCAATTGGTGGGATTAGGTAGCCTGTTAATCGCATTGGCGGCTGTTGGTGGGCTCATCACGATAGGTAGCCAATCCAAATTTATCCCTTTGGTGTTTCAACAAGATGCCAATGGCAATACCTTATCTGTTACCCGTGCTGATAAGGTTGGTGAAGCAAGCATCGATGATTATCGTGCTGCAGCAGCGCATTTCATTGAAAACGTTCGCATGGTAAGTCTTGATGCAGAACTGCAAAAGAAAGCGGTTTTTCAGGTGTATTCCTATTTAAATGCCAATGATGCGGCTTTAGCTAAGATTCAAGAGTTCTACAGCGACAAACAGCAATCTAATCCCTTTGAAAGAGCGGCCTTTGAGATTGTGAGCATAGACATTCGCTCAGTACTTCAAGAGTCGGATGAGACTTGGCAAGTCGACTGGATTGAAACGGTGAGAAATCGTGATGGATCGCTTAAAGAAAAGCCTCGCATGATGAAAGCGATGATTACGATGTATCAGGAGAATGAAATCAATGATGCCACCAGTGAGTCCATTTTGAAAAATCCCCACCTGATTTATGTGCGTGATTTTAACTGGTCCTACGAATTAAAGCATGGAGAACAGCAATGAAAAGAATAATGCAGCTATTTTGTTTATTAACACCGCTCACAAGTTTTGCATTGGATAACACCATTCTAGCCGAGCATTATTTTTCGGATACTGTGCCCAAGCTATCGAGTCAGGAAAAACAAGGTTTAGATATTGCAGAGCGTACACAAAAAGGAGAAAAAACAAGTAAACCCTTTGCATCCGCTGATGGTTCAGTCAGTTTTATTTATGGATCAGGGCAAATCAGGGTAGTTTGTGCGCCTTTACAAGTGTGTGATATTGCCCTCCAACCAGGAGAGCAATTTAATGACATGAACGTTGGTGACCCACGCTTTGTCGTTGAACCATCCATCACAGGAGCAGGTAGCATGCAACAAATCCATCTGCTCATAAAACCTAAAGATGTAGGACTTGATTCTTCTTTGGTAGTCACCACAGACAGAAGAACGTATCACTTTAGATTAAAGTCAGATAGAACCGAATTTATGCCTTACATTTCATTTACTTATCCTGATGAGGCAAAAGCCAAATGGCAGTCACTACAACGCATTCAGGCTGAAAGACGAAAAGTAGATACCTTACCAGAAACCAATGAATATCTAGGCGATCTTAACTTCAATTATCGAATTCAAGGCAATGCCCGATTTAAGCCAGTTAGAGTTTATAACAATGGTGTCAAAACGATTATTGAGATGCCAAGAACCATGGCTCAAAGTGAAGCACCTGCGCTGCTAGTTTTAAGAGGTCGAGGACTATTTAAAAAATCAGAGTCCGTGATGGTCAATTATCGCCTTCAGGGTTGTCGTTACATAGTGGATGGTGTTTTTGATAAAGCCATATTGGTTATCGGCAGCGGTTCCTCTCAAGAAAAAATTACGATTACAAGGTGCTGAAGATGAAAGAATTAAGTGTTTTATTGGTTGCCGTCTTGTTATCAAGCTGTGCCAGCATGCGTTATGGCAATTTCACTCAAATGTCTCGGGGCAAAGATGCTTATTTGGCGGCAGATGCAGCCACTCAATTAACCCGAGTCTATCCACCTGCTCAAAATACATTTTGTATTGGTCAGGCAGTCAACGATGGCTTTGGCTTAAGTCTTATTCAAAACTTGAGAAAAAAGGGTTATGGCATCAATGAAAATCAATGCCCTAAGAATAAAGCTAATTTTTTCTACGTGCTTGATGAGCTTAAACCTCAAAGCTATCGAGTAAGCCTTTTTGTAGGAATACAAACATTGAGCCGTCTGTATGCAAAAAACAATGAAAATATCATTCCTGTCAGCGCATGGACTCATAAGGAGTAAGAACAATGAATCGAAATAATGATTATTTGTCACCAGACAATTCACCAAAAAAGCTTGAAACCACAGGTGTAAAACGAGTAAATAATGTGCCACTCATGATTGCAATTGGTATTTTAACACTTTTTGTGGTGCTCATCGCATTAGTTGCCAATAAACGAGCTAATGCGCAAAACCAGCCGCAAGACAATGTACAGGTTAAAACCCATAGAAAAAATACCATGAGCCTTGCCAATGATGTGGTAGGAAATCATAAAACAGCAGTGATTCCTCCCCAGAGTGACACGATAGCTAATAATGAAGCAGGTCCTTTGCCCATTCCTGAACAACTTTCTCATCAAGAAGATACTCTGACACAAGAGGTATCTGAAGCTGAAATCGAACGTATTCGTCAGGAAAAAACTCAAGAATTTGAAGAGGCTGTAAAAGCTAAGTCATCCGTAATGGTCGATAACCCACGATTGAATAATCGCGACACTACCAAAACGTCCATGAATAGCAATGAGATGACATTAAACATCGACCCTTCATCAACGTTTAAAGAGCAGCTCGCATTATTACAAGGAAGACAGGCCAAACCTATGCCACAAACATTAGGTGGTGAGGAAAATGAAATGCGCTGGCATTTAAATTCAACGCTGCAAAATCCAAACAGTCGATACGAACTAAGAGCTGGCAGCGTGATTCCAGGGGTAATGATTAGTGGTATTTCTTCAGAATTACCAGGTCAAATTATCGCTCAAGTATCACAAAACGTATATGACACCGCTACCGGAAAATATCTTTTGATACCCCAAGGCACCAAGATATTGGGGCTTTATTCCAGTGATGTCCCTTTTGGTCAGTCTTCCGTATTAGTGGCATGGCAACGTTTGGTGTTTCCAGACAGTAAAGCTCTGGATATCGGCTCTATGCCAGGTGCTGATAGTGCTGGATATGGTGGGTTTCGCGATCAGGTAGATCATCATTATGCGCGAATTTATGGTTCAGCGCTTTTAATGTCAGGCATTATTGCTGGTATTACTTATAGCCAAAATACCAATCAATCTAACCAATTGGGTTACGCCCAGCCCACAGCTGGCAGCGTGATGAGTCAGGCTTTAGGGCAACAGTTGGGCGAGGTCACTTCGCAACTGGTTTCAAAAAACCTGAATGTGTCTCCCACCATCAATGTTCGCCCAGGTTATCGTTTCAATATCATCGTGGTGAAGGACTTAACGTTTAAACAGCCTTATAGGCAATTTGCTTATTAATGAAGGAGAACATTATGAAATTTAAATCCATGATTATTTATTTCTCTGTTTTGCCAGTATTCGCAAGTGGTGCACCTGTGTTTGACGTTGCGAATTGGATTCAAAATGGAAAAATGATTGCAACTCAGATTAGCGAGTATAAAACGCAAGTCGATCAATACAAAAATCAGATGGATCAGTATCGAAATATGTTGGAAAACACGAAGTCACTCACTTCCTTTGAATGGGATAATGCTAACTCAGTTATTAATAATTTACTTGAATCGACTGATACCATTGATTATTACAAGCAGGAAGCTGGCAGCCTCCAAGGGTACCTGGACCGATTCCAAAGTCAGGAATACTATCAAAAGACCCCTTGTTTTAATGGCAATGGGCAATGTTCTCCTGAAGAACTTAAAAAAATCAAACAAAGCAGATTAGCAGCTTCTGTTGCTGAAAAGCGCTCGAATGATGCCATGCTTAAGGGGATTGATAAACAACAACAGAGCTTAAAAAATGATTCTGCAAAGCTGCGTACTTTGCAATCTCAAGCACAAAATGCTGCAGGCCAAAAACAGGCTCTTCAAGCCGCTTCTCAATTAGCTAGTAATCAATCCCATCAATTGCTTCAAATCCGAGGCGTGTTATTAGCACAGCAGAATGCTCAGGCGGTCAAAGATGCAGCGAGTGCTAACAAGGAAGCGATACAGACTGCAGGGGATGAACAGTTTAGATCAGGTAAATACCATAAAAGCTCAGGAAAAAAATGGTAATCCATCATAAAAAGGAGAGGAAAATGAAGATGTTATGTTTATCAATTATGGTTATTACATGTGTTCTGTCAGGTTGCGGCAGTGCTGAAACCAAGGCTCATAAAAAGGCTGAGCACTTGGCAACACTCACCTGCGGCAGCTCAAGAGAGGGTCGAACTCAAGAAGAACTACAAGCTATTGGTGATGCGTGTTTCCGAGGGGGAAGTTATTCCAAAAGCTCTGGACAGACGTGGTAATGCTATGAATAAAAAAATAATTCCCTATGTAATTGCGTTTGGTTTATTTGGGTTTTCTGCTTGCTGCCATGCCAAAGGGCATGGCATGGATAGTCGTGACTTACTGGATAATATTTTGCAGCGTTTTGCCAGCACTTCTGCGCTCTGGAGTAAAACCATGTTGAGTTACGCCAGATATCTTTTCTGGTCTTTGGCATTAATCAGTATGGTATGGACTTACGGCTTGATGGCATTGCGGAAAGCAGACATTCAAGAATTCTTGAGCGAAACGGTACGTTTTTTTGTAGTTGTCGGTTTTTTCTATTGGATTTTAGACAATGGACCTGCAATTGCTAAGGCAATCATAGACTCCATGCGGCAACTTGCGGCAAAGGCTTCTGGAATTAATGAGCATGTCTCTCCTTCTGATATTGTGGATGTTGGGTTTGATATTGTCTCAAAAGCTATAGACAGCTCATCTATCTGGTCCCCTGCAGCAACTACAGTTGGTTTGATCGTTGCAGGGGTTATTCTGATTATTCTAGCTTTAGTCAGTATAAACATGCTCATTATCTTAATCACCGCCTGGATCTTAACTTATGGTGGCATTGTTTTATTAGGGTTTGGTGGTGGCCGTTGGACGCAGGATATTGCGATTAACTACTACAAAACTGTGTTGGGTATTGCATTACAAGCTTTTGCCATGATTTTGATTATTGGTATCGGTAAATCTTTTGTAGATCAATATTACGCAGCGATGTCTGAAAACATAATGCTCAAAGAAATGTTTGTCATGCTGGTTGTTGCCGTACTGTTGCTGGTTCTTATTGATAAAATTCCACCTGCTTTAGCTGGCATTGTGTCAGGAGGTGGCTCTGGCGGTGGCGGTGGACTAGGTCTTGGTGGGGCTATGGGAGCCGCAGGAATTGCAGGTGCTGCCATGGCAGGTGCAGCAGGCAGTGCACTTGCCCAAAGTGGTGGTGGATTATCCGCACTTAATGCCGCGTTTAAAGCAGCCAGTCAATCAACCAATTCTGGTGACACAAGTACACTGTCTGGAATGGATAAAGGCTCCAAAACTGGTGGTTTAGCTGAAGCTATGGGAACAGCTGCCAAATTTGCAGGCTCTTTTGGATCACATTTAGCCTCAGGCACTATGGATGTTGCTCGTGAGAAAGCGAACACGATTAAAGAATCAATTGCTGAAAAAATCGCTGACACAACGGGTGGAAAAATTGCCGAAGCAATCCAAAACAAGGCGAATTCATCCACTTCTGAAACGCAAGAATCCAACGCGCAAAATATTTTATCCATGGGCACACCTGCGGGTAGTCTTAGTTCAGAATTTGAGACATCAGATGAGGTGAGTCAATTTGTAAACCAAAAGGCATCTGGAGAGAGCCAATGAGCCCAAACAAGCCTAATAAAGCCATAGGTCCTCAAGTCAGAGAAAAAAATCACGGCAAGTTAAATAAAACCTTAGTCTTGTTAGTGGTTTGTTCTTTCTTAATCAGCATCCAAATTGGCACACAGTTTTTTGCGCATCAATTTCACTATGCTGATGCCCTAGGGGCTTCATTCGCCCATATTTATATGCCTTGGCAGATTTTTATCTGGGCTATTAAATATCAATCCAATTACCCAGATTCTTTTAATGCTGCCTTTGGTCTCATCGTTATGATGGGTTGTCTCTTTTTAATGATGATCGTGTTGGCTTCCAAGTATTTTAAAAAGAACGATGTGAGTGATTACCTCCATGGTTCAGCCAGGTGGGCTAATTGGGAGGACTTAAACAGTGCAAGCCTTATTGGACATGATGAAGGAGTTTATATTGGCGCGTTTGAAGATGACAAAGGAGAAATTCATTATCTACGCCATAATGGGCCTGAGCATGTTTTAACTTATGCACCAACGCGCTCAGGGAAAGGTGTTGGCCTTGTGATTCCAACCCTTCTCTCGTGGAAACATTCCTGTGTTATTACCGATTTAAAAGGCGAGCTCTGGGCAATGACCTCTGGATGGAGGCAGAAACATGCCGTCAATAAAGTCATTCGATTTGAACCTGCAACGTTAAAAGGAAGCGCACGCTGGAACCCTCTGGATGAAATCAGAGTGGGTACAGAATCAGAGGTGGGTGATGTGCAAAATTTGGCAACGCTTGTGGTTGATCCCGATGGTAAGGGGTTGGAGACGCACTGGCAAAAAACCTCTCAAGCCCTTTTGGTTGGTTTTATTCTGCATGCGATTTATAAACTGAAAACCCAAGGAGAACCAGCCACATTTCCCAACATTGACCGCATGTTGGTTGATCCCAATATTAATATTGCTGACCTGCTCATTGAAATGACGCAATACCCACATATTGAAGGCAAAACCCATCCTGTTATTTCGGCCTCTGCGCGTGACATGATAGACCGACCCGAAGAAGAAGCAGGCTCTGTATTATCTACTTTAAAATCTTATTTAGCGTTATATCGAGATCCAGTGGTAGCACATAACGTCTCTGCCTCAGATTTTTGCATCCGCGATTTGATGAATCATGAAAATCCTGTGAGTCTCTATATTGTTACTCAACCTAATGACAAGGCTAGGCTTCAACCTCTGGTTAGAGTCATGATTAATATGATAGTGAGGCTATTGGCCGACAGAATGGAATTTGAGCGTGTGTCTGATGACAAAGGGTTATCTTATGTAAGTGCTAAAAAAACATATAAGCATAGACTGCTTTGCATGATTGATGAATTTCCAAGCCTTGGAAAACTCGATATTCTACAAGAGTCATTAGCCTTTGTTGCAAGTTATGGTTTAAAGTTTTACTTAATTTGTCAGGACATTAATCAGCTTAAAAGCCGTGAACGAGGCTATGGCCCCGATGAAACCATCACTTCAAATTGTCATATCCAAAATGCCTATCCTCCCAACAGAGTTGAAACCGCAGAACATCTTTCGAAGCTGACAGGTCAAACAACAATTGTTAAAGAACACATCACCACCAGCGGTAAACGTTTTTCTACGTTCTTAAATCAAATATCAAAAACAGTTCAGGAAATATCAAGACCACTTTTAACGGTTGATGAGTGTCTGCGCATGCCAGGGCCTAAAAAAGATGCCAATGGTTTGATTGTTGAAGCTGGGGATATGGTTGTTTATGCAGCGGGCTTCCCTGCTATTTATGGTAAACAACCCCTTTATTATAAAGATCCCATATTCAAGGCAAGAGCATCCGTTGAGGCTCCTGTTCACTCAGATATTTTACATACTCGTTTAAGTGAGGATGAGGTCATCAGGTTATGAAAAAACTGTCAGTCATCATCTCTATATTTTTGATAAGCCTTATTGTTTTAGCCGCACTATTTCATGGCATGGGTTTTAGGATAAACCTGACTGAATCCATTCCAATAGGTTTATATCGCATTACCAGCGCAGCCCCTATCAAAAATACTTATGTGATTTTTTGTCCTGATAACAGAGAGTCATTTAGGTTAGCAAGGAATAGAGACTATATAGACCACGGTCTTTATTGTGGCGGATATGGTTATTTAATGAAAAAAGTGGTTGCGGTATCTGGCGATATCCTCTCTGTGACCAATGAAGGGGTTTTTGTAAATCAAATGCTAATACCCTATTCAAAACCAAAAGTTCAAGATGGGATGAAACGCGCCTTACCCCAATGGCAGGTAATGAATTACCAACTCCAAAAAGATGAAGTGATGACTATGACCAGCCAAAGCGAATGGTCATTTGATGGTCGATATTATGGTCTTGTTCACACAAGACAAATCAAAGGAATGATCACACCCATATGGGTAATTAATAAATGGGAGAAAACTACATGAGTCATGAAACCGAGTTAATGGATTTGATTTCAGAAAAATACGAGGATTTAGTAATCCCTGGCTTTCTAGCTGAAGTCAGTCCGATAGAAGCTGACATCATGGGCGCATTTTTTGAAGATGCACTCAATGAAGAAGATGCGATGGAGGCCATGTATGACTAAAATGCCCTACCATCAAGTTGTTGCCAATCAAATTATTGAAAGCCTGAAAGCAGGAACTACTCCCTGGTTGAAACCATGGGAGCCAGGCATAGGCAATGGTCAAGTTCCTTATAATCCGATCACCGGAAAGCGTTATCGCGGAATTAATGCATTGTATTTAATGCTGAACCAAAATGATGACAATCGTTGGTTAACCTACAAGCAAGCACAAAGTATGGATGCGCAAGTTCGCAAGGGAGAAAAAGGCACCACAATCCAATATTGGAAATTTCATGAGGAACAAACCAAACTCGATGATGCTGGAAAACCTGTGCTCGATGAGCATGGTAACCCATTAAAAGTGCAGGTGAATATTGAACGACCTAAGGTGTTTTATGCAACGGTATTTCATGCTTCGCAAATTGATAATATGCCAGAGCTTATTGCAAAAGAGCCTGATTGGTCCTTAATTGAAAGAGCAGAAAAACTGTTACATAACTCTGGCGCTAACATTGAGCATTCTGAAGCAGACAGAGCTTTTTACAGGTTATCGACTGATAGCATTCATCTTCCACCGAAAGAGCAATTTAAATCCGCAGCGAACTACTATGCCACTGCCCTGCATGAGCTTGGACATTGGAGTGGTCATCCTTCAAGACTGGATAGAGATTTAGGTCATCCTTTTGGTTCAGATGCCTATGCTAAAGAAGAATTACGAGCAGAAATTGCAAGCATGCTGTTAGGTGCAGAACTTGGTATAGGTCATGATCCCTCGCAACACACTGCATATATCAAATCATGGATTCGTGTTTTGGAAGATGAGCCCTTAGAAATATTCAGAGCATCCGCAGATGCAGAGAAAATAATTAATCACCTCTGCGCCTTAGAGCAAACCCAAGACATTCAGCTGACAGAACTTATTGAAATCAAGGATGATCAACCAAAAGAGGAAGTCTTTATGGCGTCTGAAAACACCACTTCTGAAAAGGTCTGGTTAAGCATCCCCTTCAAACAAAAAGAGATAGCCAAATCCACAATAGGAAAACTCTCTGATGGAACACCAGGTATTGCCTGGGATAAAGTTCGAAAATGTTGGTATGCAAATCCTGGTGTTCCTGTTGAGAAAATCAAAGCCTGGCTTCCTGAAAATCAAATACTAACCCAGGCCCAGGATAAAGCACTTATACCTGAAGATGAATTTAAGGCTGCATTGATGAGCCTTGGTGCTATTGTTTCAGGTGGGCATCCAATTATGGATGGTAAACCTCATCGCATAGTCACAGAGGGTGATAAAAACGGTGAAAAGGCAGGATTTTATGTAGCCCATTTAGATGGCATTCCGGCTGGATATATTAAAAATAATCGAACTGGTGCTGAGCTTAATTGGAAATGTAAGGGTTACATTTTAACTGATGAACAGAAGGCAACACTCAAAGCAGAGGCACTTGAACATCAACAAACTCGACAACGTGAGCTTGAAGTTAAGCAAAAAAGTACTGCACTAAGACTCAAGCAAAAATTATCTATGATGATAGAGGTTGTAGAACCCACACCTTATATGCAGAACAAAGGTATTCAAGTTCATTCTGGCATATATACTGATGAAGAAAGAAAACTAACCTGTATTCCAGCAACAGATTGCGAAGGTAGCATTTGGACTGTCCAATATATTTCTGAAGATGGCACTAAGCGATTTGCAAAAGACTCAAAAAAAGAGGGCTGCTTTCATGTTCTGGGCGGTATGGACAAACTTTCTGATGCACCTGTAATTATAATTGCTGAAGGTTATGCTACTGCTGCAACAATAAAAGAAGCATGTGAGCTGCCTGCTGTAGTTTCCGCTTTTGATTCAGGGAACCTTAAAGCAGTAGCTAAAGCATTGCATAAAAAATACCCGCATACTCCAGTTATCCTGGCAGCTGATGATGACAAGCATCTGGAGTTATCGAAGGGTATCAACCCCGGTAAAGAAAAAGCTGGTGAAGCCGCCGACGCTGTCAATGGCTTTATTGTTTTACCAACCTTTGCACCAGGTGAACAATCATTAAACCCCAGGCAATTCAGTGATTTTAATGATTTAGCCAAACACAGCAAGCTAGGTATTGAAGGCGTAAAACGTCAGATAAAACCCAAGGTTGATAGAATCGCCAAACGATATAACCTATTACGCCAGCCTCAAAGAAGCAATATAGTCCATATTTCATATGGTTGAATATGATATGTAAAGCTTCAGGCTTTCAGATTAAGTTTTGAGGCTTTACATCTAACTGCTTACTAAAAACACCAACAACCTTGGCTTGAATTAAAAAAATCTATATCAGTTGCTATATACTTAAGCTTATCCTTCACATGATTTTTGAATTTTTGTTCATCACCATTTTGGTAAACAGACACAGCTATACTTTCAATAGGCTTTTTTGTGACGTTATTTTCTAATTTTTTTCTTTCTTTTTGGATATTTTGAATCCTTTCTAATATATGGTTATCCTCTTTAGATATACTCCACCCATATAAAACCAACTTTTGTCCAATTTCTTCAAATCCCTTCTCATATACGCTATTCAAATAATGGCTTTCATAAATTCGGTTCCTTTTTTCTGTACAATCACCCTCTGATATAAATACTGGTTCAAGATTATCATTTTTCCATGTTTCAATTATTGCATCCAAATGCATTTCAGCAGCCGATACTATTTTTAAATCAATCTCATTTAAGTGCTTTTGCTTTACCCTTGCTAAAGTTAAATTCCCATGAGGATAAAATATTAAAATAGCCTTCTTTTGGCCACAGACAGGTTTTTTTAAAAAACTCCAATTGGAATTAAATAGGTTAAAATTTGTATCAGGAAACTTTTCCCAGAAACAATCTTTAAAGATAGTTCCTTCCCGATTACCCATTGCAATGACCCAATAAAGAATAAGGTCATAATTTAGCGAATATACAATATTAAAATTCTTTAAGAAGTTTGATGCATTTTGTAATTTGTCTACAAATACCTCATCGTCTTTATCATATTGAATATGAGCATCTTTGACGGTTTTGATTAAGGCGTTTCTACACAGCGAATAATTTTCATCAACTATATTCGTATTTCCTTGAAGTAAATTTAATACTTCTTTTGCTTGCCACAGTCTGTATAACACAAGCTCAAAATTTGTCGTGCCAAACTTCCTGAATAAACTACGTAGTTTTGGATTGATATAATTGTTATCATTCGCCACTTCATATAGCCTGGTGTAGTCGAACACATTACTAAAAGCTATGCTCGCGCCATTGCCTAAAATAAGAGAGGCTCCTTCATATTTGTGACTTATATCATTCCATTGCTTTATCATAATCTGACCCTTTTCCATATGGGCGATAGTTTAAGTATACAAAATGAACAAATAATATTCAAATATTATGGTTTTCGATTTTTCCCTTTCTGCTTTAATCCAAAAACATTCCATCGCACATGGTTATCAAATTTGAATCCTTTCCGCTCCAGGTGATCATGTGCATTATCCGGCAATAGCACTTGACCTCCTCCGATGAGCTGAACCAGATCGCATTTGGACAAGTTTCGCAAGCTGTGGTGATCTTTGGCTGGCGAGCCTTGTCTAATGCTGAAAGAGTGGGGCTTTGTACTGCCCCTTCTATTTCCAGTGGCTGTTCCAGCAGCCTCATGGCCTCCTGAAGTTCTTCCTCGATGGCTTTGTCGGTTTGATCTTGATTGATCATGAAATTTCTCCTGTTCCAAAATTAGTTTTTGACGTTGATGTTCGAAATCCAAATCAGCAAAAGTGATTGGCATTTGATATTGAATAACAATTTGCAAGATGATCTTTTTAAATAATGGAGACCCATTCACACAAATACAGTCACCATAGCGCTGCCTTGCCATTTCCAAGGCTCTTTTAAGCGTAGGAATAGACCCGCCTTTAGAAATGATAATTTCCTTTCCATTGTCTCTAATAACACTGTTATCTTTTTTATAAATCTCAGTGCCTTCTTTAGTAATCGAATCGATTTGTCCAAAATTTAAAGGTGTAAAAAATGAGTCTGCACCTGAAATGGTGTAATCATGCTTATTTTTACGATTACTATAACGCATTGCCACTAAGGCATCCTGGTCACCACTTTGTGCTTTTTGTTTCAGCCAATCAGCCCAGGTTTTATTTTGGTAGGAATCTAATAACCGGCTACGTTCTTTGGTGTAATTTTTCCTTATGTTATCAATTTCATTAAGCAGCGTTTTGTTTATGTGACTATATAGGAGCTTTTTCTGTACTTTAGGAAGGTTCATTAATTTCAAAGCCGCTCTTTTAATTCGACCTCGCTTTTTAGCCTTTTCAATAAGTTTGGCTCTGGCCTCTCGCAAGTTTTTAAGTTTGTCTGAAATGAAGTGTTTATTGTGTGACTTTTCATGCAGATATTTGGCATAAAGGGCCGTACCAAGTACTTTTTTATTTAGTGGTTCATAACGGTAAACATTAGAAGCAGGTGCACCGTCCTCTGAGTAGGATGGTACGAAGTCACCTAGCTTGGATTCGAGATTTTTTTTAGAAAAGCTTCTGGAAATAGAACTAGCTTTAACAGTCATCCCTTGCGCATTGCAGAAAACAAAACCATTGGCTTTAGAACGTATAATCAACCCATGTTCTGCCAAAATACTATGAATCTCCTTCCAGTTTCTAGCTGCCTCAATTTTTTCTTTACAGTGACGCTTCATCCAATTAATCAAGCTTTCAACTCCTGAATGGCGCTCCATATCGTCTGCAAGATTTTCCGAATGGTTTTTTCGAGTTCGATGATTAGTTATTTGAAGACCTAATTCAATTTCAAGCTGGGATGCAACCTCAGCAAAGGTCTTATATGCCCTGTAAGGTTCAATCATATTAAAGGTTTGAGGGTGAATTTTATTAATCGCAACATGAATATGAAGATTGTCTGTGTCATGATGAACGACTGAGATTCTTTGGTGTTCTTTAAATCCAATCGACAATGCCACTCTATCTTCAATTTCACGTAAAACTTGAGCGGAAAGGTTTTCTCCTGGAGCAAAAGAAATAAGCATATGGTAGGTTTTATCTCCAGTGGCTCTTTGGTTTTTAGCTTGTGTTGCTAATACCTCCTGAACAGCCCAAATGGGATCCAGGCTATTACAGTTTGATAATCTGACTTTTCCCACTCTCTCCTGTTTGTTTTGTTGATTACACAGGTATTGAACAAGACCCGAAAAACTACTAAGTCTAGTTTTCTTCATAGGGATATGGCGAATAATCATAGTTTTTTCACCACTTCCAACATTGCATCCTGGATGGTTTGAATACGATTTAATAATGTTTTTACTGTTTGGAGGTCAAAATGCGCAACGCGTTTATCCTGAGTCAACCATAGTTTTAACAGTCCACCAAGCCGTCCTAAGTCCCCATTAATTTTGGCTAGCTGCAGTATATGATCTTTATCAACACTACTTTGAATTTGATAACCAAGACTTATCCGTCTTAAGTATTCAGCAATTGAAAGGCCGGCAGTGGCTGCATTCGATTTAATTTGAATCTCTTCAGAAGGCAAGACAGGTACACGAAGATGGCGACCATTTTTTCTGGTGGGTGTTTTAAGCTTATCGTCCATAAGGATGCCGACCTCTTAATAAAGTGGTTATGCAATCCTTTGGGTATTAATTTGATCTCAAAACACCGGTTTTTCGTTGAGCACCGAAGGTGCGAATAAGACTTGTGAGGTTTGGTAGCCAGCTTGCTGGTTAGCTAACTTCACCTATCTTGCCCTGCGTTTTAAGTTCATCTAATAGCATACTATCAGGTAATTTTATGTAATTTCAAGGCTATTTGCTTTAAAACCAAATTAATTTCTAATAATTACCAATTATTACGATAAATTACATATTTATACGTTTATTATGATTCTTAATTACGCCAAAAGGCAATAAAATAACTTAACCAATTGCATAACTATAAAATAGTTTGTACCATCAGAAAGAGAACAATAATATGTTGACGGTATGACATGGGAAACTCCCTCAGCGAACGAATCGCAGCAAAGCAAATGGTAAGAAAAGCCTCTGCTAAATCTGTAAATAAAGCCGCATTTCTTGCTTTAAAAAATGACATCGCTTCAGCGCTAGCTGACGGCTGGTCTATAAAGATTGTCTGGGAAACCTTAGTCGAGGAAGGCAAAATCTCATTTTCATATAAAACTTTTTGTGGCTATGTAGCACGCTTGATTGCTGCAGAAAAAAAGCCATCTATGCAGGAAAACACCAAGGATGATGAAAAGGCTAAAAGTAAAGCAAAAACCGAAATTCGCGGCTTTACTTTTAATCCAAAACCCAACTTGGAGGAACTCTTGTAATGGCAAAAATACATATCACACTGCAGGGAAAAGGTGGTGTTGGCAAATCATTTATTTCAGCAACAACTGCTCAATACAAACAACACAAAGGGCATACTCCGCTGTGTATTGACACCGACCCCATCAACTCAACCTTTCATGGCTTTAAAGCCCTCAACGTCGATCATATTCAAGTCATGAGCGGTGATGAAATTAACCCCCGTCTCTTTGATACCCTCATCGAAAAAATTGCCTCCACAACTAATGATGTAGTCATTGATAACGGTGCCAGTTCTTTTGTACCACTATCTCATTACCTCATCAGCAACCAAGTTCCCGCATTGTTAAAGGAATTAGGTCATGAAATGGTGATTCATACGGTCATCACCGGTGGCCAAGCCTTATTCGATACCATTAATGGTTTTGCACAGCTAATTGACCAGTTTGCAAATGAAGCCCAGTTTGTTGTCTGGCTTAATCCCTATTGGGGAGCCATCGAACATGAAGGAAAAGCATTTGAACAACTGAAAGCCTACCGAGATAATAAAGACAGAATATCAGCCTTAATTCAAATCCCCGATCTGAAAAAAGAAACCTATGGCCGGGATCTAACCGAGATGCTTCAACAGAAATTGACCTTCGATGAAGTTTTGGGTACGCCAGAAAAAAGCATTATGACCCGCCAACGCTTAAAAATCGTTCGCGATCAACTGTTCGGACAGCTGGATAGCGCCAGGGTGATCTAATGTCGGATAAACTCGATAAAATCGTTCAAGACATCACCGTCAAACATGGTGTACTTTTGGGTAAAGACGATCCAATCCTCATGCTTCAGACTATGAATGAACAACTGATTGAGGAAAATCGAAAAGCCCAACAGGATTTGCTGGTACAGTTCCGAGAGGAGATGGAGGGAATTTCCTCTCAATGGGAAGAAGATGCCAAAGAAAAAGCTGAAAAGGTTCTCAATGCTGCATTAGCTAGTAGTAAAGAGGTTATAGCCAGATTACTGCAAGAATCTACTAGAGAATCAGTACAAGTTATGAAGAAATTAATCTCAGACTCATTAATTGAGGCTCACTCCTTAACACAAAAAACGCAAAAATTTAGTCGATTTGCATTGGTTTCATCAGCCTCATTATTTGCTGCCTCTTGTATAATTCTCTTATTGTTTTGTAAATAAGTACTGTATTTAGACTGCAAAAAGAGTTAATGGATACTAAAAATTTGGTTTCATCACTAGTTCATATTATTAAAGTATGAACTAGTGATAAAGTTGCAAAAATAGGAATAAAAAGCACGAATCGTAAAATTATATAGTCATGCAGTCTTGGGTTTAAGAGTTCATTTAACTTTCCACTCATGTTTATCATCAGGAATATATACCAATCCTCTTGCGAAATAAGCTCTATACGCAACTAACCATCCATGCGGGACTCGCGTTCTAATAATATCTGAAGTTGAATTTGGGGTTGGAACAATTTCCCAAGCAGGATCTGAAAGTGATGGTTTGGGAGTCAAGTTTAACAATGTCAAGATTAAAATTATGATTATCCCAGGGATGCAACCGATTAGAAATGATTTCATGAGAACTCCAAGTTAAGAAATTATTGTTTGACCAAAAGATTGGGAATACTATGAATGATTAATTAATTGTTTCATCAGCCACGTTGTTTCCAACATATTTTGATAATGCTTTTTTAGAATTTTTTTATAAGGTCCATTTCAAAAGAATTATAAATCTATCTATTGCCCACATTAGGGCTTCTTATTTTATCAACTAAACTTAATAATATACATATTTAAACCCAATATTGATAGAGACAGGGATGACAAAGCTCCTAACTAAATCAAAGTTCAAGATGGCCTTAGAATGCCCAACTAAGCTCTGGTATTATGATCGACCTGATGAATATACAAATATATTGGATGATGACTCTTTTCTAAAAGCATTAGCTGAAGGTGGCGCTCAAGTAGAAGCATTGGCAAGATGTTATTTTCCAGATGGCATATCAATTGAGAGCTCAAGTACAACGGAGGCACTGAACAAAACTCAAGAGTTAATTCAACGGGATTCAATAACTGTATTTGAGGCCTCCTTTCAATATCAAAACTATTTTCTACGTGCTGATATCCTGCAAAAAAGACCAGGGCATATCAAAATAATTGAAGTTAAAGCAAAATCAATTAGTAAAAAAGATGAATCTAAGATGGCAACTAAAAAATGGCAGCCATATATTGCTGATATCGCTTTTCAAAAATGGGTTCTGCAGCAACTCTACCCATCCTTCAACATAAGTAGTTATTTAATGCTTGTCGATAAAGATGCTATCTGTCCAACTGATGGCTTAAATCAAAAGTTTCTGGTTCAAAAAGATAGAAACGGTAAGGCTATTGTCACATTAACATCACCAATAACTGAAGGAGATTTATCGATAAAAATCCTAAGAGAGGTAAATGTTGACCATCATATCGAATTATTTTGGCAAGAAAAAAATGACGAAGAACAAACGGTAAAAGACCAGTTTCACAATTTCAGCAAAATATATTTTAGTGGGCAGAAATTTCCCCCTAAAGCAAAAAGCGAATGTGGTGATTGCCAGTTTAAGACAAATGAATCAGATAAATTCCTATCTGGTTTTAAAGAATGTTGGCGTGAATCATTAGGATATAAAGAAGCGGATTTTAATGAGCCGACCATTCTCACTTTATGGGATTTCCGAGACAAACCGAAATACATTCAGCAAGGGCTGATCAAGCTAAAAGACATTGACGAAACAGAATTCAAAATTACCGAATCAGATAAACCTGGTATTTCCAGGACAGAAAGGCAATGGCTTCAGATAGAAAAAGTTAAAACTCAAGATAATAGTGTCTGGATTGATAAAGAAAACCTAAAAGCGGAGATGGACTCATGGCGATATCCCTTCCACTTTATAGACTTTGAAACAGCTATGCTGCCAATTCCTTTTAATAAGGGTTCGCACCCTTATCAAGGTATCGCCTTTCAATTCTCACATCATACACTTAATGAAAACTGTCAAGTTTCTCATGTTGGTCAGTATCTGAATTCTGAGCCTGGAGTTGATCCAAGCATCGAATTTGTTCGCCATCTAAAAAAGGAATTAGAAAATGATGATGGGACAATATTTCGATATAGTAATCATGAAAATACCTATCTCAACTCTATTCTTGAACGACTAGAACAAATGATTGAACCTCCTAATGATAAAGAAGATTTATGTTCTTTTATACGCTCCATCACAAAATCACTATCTGATCGCAAGGTAAAATGGGAAGGACCCCGTTGTATGGTTGATATTTTGGAATTAGTTAAGCGTTTTTATTATGATCCTCTAACTAATGGTTCTAATTCAATTAAACAAGTATTTCCTGCTATTTTAAATCGATCAGATTTCCTACAAGAAAAATATAGCCAACCAATCTATGGAGCCGTAAAAGGAATTCAAAGCCATAACTTTATAAATCAATGCTGGATAGTTAAAGAAAATAATCGAATAAAAGACCCTTATCATTTGTTACCACCAATTAATAAAGATATCTCTGATGAAGACGCGCAACTTTTATTTGATAGTGAAGACTTAAAAGAAGGTGGTGCCGCAACAATAGCTTATGCAAAGCTACAGTTTACAAATATGAGTGATTCTGAGCGAGAGGAACTTAGAAATGCTTTATTGAGATACTGTGAATTAGATACATTAGCCATGGTAATGATCGTTGAGGCATGGCAGGACATACTGCAAGCTTAAATATTCATCTATTTGTTGCGTCAATTAATCTGCACAATTATCGCTGCAGCTATCTGACTTTCATTAGCAAAATAATATTTTACTTTGCCAAAGAATATGGCACTTGAATCAAATTTCTGATCACAGCAATAACTTCAGTTAATGGTTTCTGCTCTAGTTCATTTTTTCTCAAAAAGGCTTTCCACATCGACTCTCTGCTTGGATCATTAGCAAACTCATCAGTCAGACCAATAGGCAGCTCTTCAGGAATAGCCATACCTCGACGAGTAAATGTAGCCTGTATAGCTTTAGCCAAGACTTGATTATCTAACTGCTCATTACTTAATAACACATAAAGATCCAAGTAGTCTTTTAACCGACTATTAGCCATGCCCAATAATGCAATAGCATGCAATTTTTCTGCGATTACCGTATAAATTGGATAAGTACGGATCTTAGGAGCAGGAAGATCATTAAGGAGAACGGGATAATGGGCATCTATTGGACCAGGTGTAACTGCATCACCATAACCAATATCAATTTGTATTTTAATCTTTGCTTTAGCTAATTCCCCAAATAATTCAACTCTTGCTCCAGTATACCCACCATCTTTTTTTATAGTGTCTACCGTCACTGATTCAGATAAAAAGTTTATTCCATCATCTGCGGAGATGCTGCAGATTTTACTAAACGTTTGTTTAATATACGCTAGATCATTATCACCAAACCCCAATAAATCAATATCTTTAGTGGGTCGATGTGGCATGTCATACCATAGGTTAAAAAGTAAAGCACCCTTCAACAAGAACTGATTAGAATATTCTGATTCTCCAATCCGATATAACAAACGTTCTAGTCCGTAACGAGTCAATATCGCGTTAAAATCAGACCCTTCTTTTATAGCTATATTCTTCAAACGTGAGCGCACAGACTCACCAATATTTTTTGTCATTGAATTGCCTCAATATAAGGACGCATTACGTTTGCAACGCGACAAATTTTCGCATAATGCCATAGTTCATCAACTGTTACTTTATTTTTTGTATAAGCCTCTTTGAGCGCTTCAATGGCCACATCAAGTCCAATTTTATTGCGATGTTTGAAACAATCTGCAATTGTCTTGGCACATTTATACACCCTTAGTTTAATATTATCTGATTCTATAATTTCAATTCCTTCACTAAAGGCTTCATCTGAATATTGCACCATTTTTAGCGGCGGATAATCCATTTTTGGCACATGACTTCCCTTTGGCATAGCGATCCATACTTTTCGAGGTAGTTGTGTTGTTAGATCATGGATCTGCAAAGCAGTTAGCAGACAAAACACGGCTTGAGGTACTCGGCTTGCTATAATAATCAGGCTTTCCTTTTCAGAAAACTTAGTCTCGGGTAGGCAATATAGTCCGGGAGCAAGTTTTTCAAGTTTGTTTTCGTTAACAAGTCTTGAAACGGTCGCTCTAGTTATCCCCTGTTTGGTTAGATCGGACATTTTGATTACACCCGTTTTTCTAGCCATTTGGAGTACTATTTGTTTATAGCTATCCTTTGTCTTCATATTTAAATTATGATACATAATTTCGTTACTTACAAATAAATAACGAATATTTGTATCAAAATTACGTTTCATTTTATCAGAACAAGAAAAAAAACTAGAGCAGGATATCTTGTTTATTTTAACTCTGAAATTCACCACGCAGTGCGTGGTAAATCTTAAATGAATTATCATTAAGCTTTAATCTAAATTGGCTCCACTATCGCTCATTAACAGGAAGATGACAATCTCACTATTGGTTTACTATGGACACAAGAAGTGAAACTATGGCTAAATATTTGCTTGGCGAAAAAGCAATACAAATATTTGCTAGCAGATAATATCTATTTAGTTTCGTACTTATAATTTTAATATTAAAACCCAGAAACACTAAATGGGTTTTAATATTAAAAATAACCCCGTAAAATCCATTGTGGGGAATTTGCGTATTTGAGTACGACACAGTTATACATTGATCTTGCCTTGAATTGATGGACACCTTGTTAAGAGAGTAAAATCTTAACCAGAGGTGAATAATGAACAATACTAAACCAGAAATACAAAGAGAAAGAAAAAATATAGTCCTCAGTTTAAAGATCAAGCAGTTGAGCGAGCAGAAAAAGATGGTGTCAGGCAGGTTGCTATAGATCTTGGAATACCGGAAGCCATTTTATATGGTTGGCGGACGAAGAAACGCCAAGGTGGTGACACACTTGAAAATCAAAAACTCCAACAGGCTGATATGGCACGTTTGCGACGTGAGTGCTCACGGCTTGCCGAAGAAAATGCATTCCTAAAAAAAGTGTCAGCGTACTTCGCCAAGGAATCCAAGTGAGGTACGCCATGATCAAGGAAGCATCGAATCAATTCAAAGTTCAGTTAATGTGTAGCTTGCTGAGCGTCTCAGCTAGCGGATACTATGCATGGCTTAACCGTAAGCCATCAAGGCAGGCAGAGAAAAATTTAGAGCTTACTAAAAAGATAAAAGCCCTATTTGATGAGGAAAAATCTCGTGCAGGAGCACCCCGAATAACTAAACGCTTACATCAACAAGGCGTGCATGTTGGCAAGCAGCGCGTTGCGAGGGTTATGCGCCAACAAGGATGGCGTGCCAAAGCGTCGAAAAAATTTAAGGCGACCACCAATAGCAATCATCAACTTCCAGTAGCACCGAATCTGTTGCAGCAAAATTTGTGTCTCGGTCAGTCGCTAAAAATCATATATTCGAATATATAGAAATTTACTATAATCGAAAACGACTTCACGCGAGATTAGACTATCGATCGCCAGATGAGTTTGAAGTTAAAAAAGTTGCTTAGTGGGGTGTCCGTTTTTCCGAGGCAAGATCAGTATTTAATATTAGTTAATTTATAGATTATTGCTGTATAAGCTATAAATTAGCGACACTGTATTAAAATACTTACAAGTTACAGGGGCGTGGAAATGCAAAAGTTAATCTTACCAAAAAAATTGAGTGCTGGTGATAAAATTGCTGTGATAAGCGCTTCCTGGGGTGGGCCCGGTACTTTTCCATACCGTTATGAAATAGGTAAGAAGCGTCTTCAAAATGTATTTGGTTTAGAAGTAGTTGAAATGCCTCACGCCTTATCTGATTCTGAATGGGTTTATCAAAATCCTAAAGCTCGTGCTGATGATCTCATGCAGGCATTTTTAGATCCTACGATTAAAGGAATTTTCTCAACTATCGGTGGTGACGATGCTATAAGATTATTACCTTATATCAATTTTGAGATTATTCGAAAGAATCCAAAAGTTGTTTTAGGGTACTCTGATAGCACCGTGATACATTTTATTTGTCTGAAAGCTGGACTAGCTACTTTTTATGGGACGTCAGTGATGACAGGCTTTGCCGAAAATGTTGAAATGCATGACTATACAGTTCAAGGTATTAAGCAAACTTTATTTACAGACAATATTATTGGGAACATACCTACTCCAATTGAGGGTTGGACTAAGGAGTATTTAGATTGGAAGGATCCATCAAATCAAAACATAAAAAGGAAATTACAGAAAACGGAAAAATGGGAATTTATTGGTAATACCCAGAAAATTGTTCAAGGACGTTTGCTAGGAGGATGTATTGAAGTTCTTCAGTTTATTAATGGCACCGAAATCTGGCCAACCTTAGATATCTGGAGTGGATGTATACTATTCCTTGAAACCTCTGAGGAGGGAATAACACCGTTGGCTTTAAAGAGAATTTTGAGGAATTTAGCTGCTCAAGGGATATTATCAAAAATAGCAGGAGTTTTGTTCAGTAAACCAGGTGGATCTCATGTTTTTTTTCCTCAGTTTAAAGAGTATGGCAAAGCAATTTTAGAAGTTTTTGATGAGTTTGAAATTCCTAGAGCCTCAATAGTAATAAACATGGATTTTGGCCACTCCGATCCCATGTGGATAATGCCATATGGGTGTCTCGCTGAGATAAATCCATTTGAAGAAACAGTAAGCTTATTAGAGACAGCTGTTCTATAATACTTACTAAGCTGCTGCTAAGCTATTTTTTAATGTATATTTATTTTTTAATAAATATACAGAAGTAAGTAAGAGACTTAATAAAGATAAAGAACCTAATGATAGCATAATTACATTATTACCATATTTATTAAGCAAAACTCCTATCAAATAAAATACGATGGTGGAAATCACCATGGTTAACATGCTTATAATTGAATCGAATGTTGCCCTTACTTTATTATTTATATTTTTATGAAGTATCGCGCTAATGATTATCGATGGATATTTAAATAAAATAAACGACATTATAAATAAAATAACAGGAATAACTTTAAATATAAAATAGTTGTTAAAAAAGATTAGATAAGCGGTATTTCCAACAAAAAGCAACATACTCAGCAGACTTAATTTCAACGAGCTCCTCTTCTCAGCTAGATGGGAACCCACAGCTTGTAGCAATAAAATTGCAGAGAATATAAGTCCATAAGTTAAAGCATATGATGTATTTTCATCTAAGTAAGAATAAATAATTACCTGCCAAAACTGAGCTAATATTTGAAAAACTGTAGTAAGAGCAATATTAACGAGAAGTAAAATCATGAGATTTTCAGTTTTTATTAACTCAATTATTTGTCTAAAATGTTTTTTCACTTTTCTTTCTGAATTTGATGGGGGCAAGAAATTAAATTTCTTTATATCTTTTGACAAAATTGAAAAGATAGCTGTGCTAAACAGTAAAAATGCTGAAACTAACCAGACATATCTTGAATCAATCCTTACAAAACCACTTCCAAGTATTACAGATATCGCCATCAATAAGTTCTGATACTTAAAAAACTTTCCCAACGTATAGTTGTAATCATTTTTACCTGTTTCATAAGTATAAGTTTCAACCAAAATAGGAAGCATAACAGCATTAAAAATTGCCAAAGATAGTGCATTAAATAATTCTGCTATGAAAAAATAAATGGAATTATTACCCACAGCAGTTAGAAACATCCAAATTGCAGCAAAAAAAATAGAAATTAGAATAAATGGATATCTATTACTACGATTATCAATTAGATATCCTATCGGTATTTGAATCAGAACAATCACTAGACTCTGAAATGCTTTTAAAAAAGATATATCAGCTATAGAAAACCCATGTTGCATTAAATACAAGGAGGCATATCCACCTATAAGCATTCTTATACAAGAAAATAAAATGGTATAAGTTAATAATCTATAGAATAAGGGCATTTTCTACCTTAATGATTAATGAGTGAGTTTTAAGCGATTATCGTATTCATTTTTGTAAATAAATTAAGGACCTTTTCTATATCATTGTTAATATTAAAAAAAGAAAGCCTTTCACCAGAAAAATAAAAATCAAAAAAGTCCAGCGCCTTATCAGGATAATTTCTATTTAGAAAGACACTATCAAGATAGGTAAATATTTTATTAAATGTTTTCTGATCCCAATTCAATGTTTGAGTGTATTTTCGTTTAATAATATCTTTAGTTTTTTCTATTGGTAACTCTTCGAGTTTTAGAAAATTGAATCGTCTTGAAAATGCTTTGTCCTTAGTAAAGGCTTCTGCCTCATCAATAGTTGTGGCTCCAATCATGCGAAAATCACTATTCATCAAATAAGGTTTTAGTATGTCTGCGCCAGATATTCCACCATCAGAATTACCAGTGTTTAATATTGTATGTGCTTCATCGAAGAACAAGGTTGTTTTGCTTTTTAATGCTTCATTCAGAAGGGTATGAAATTTTTTTTCAAATTCGCCACGATATTTGGATCCTGACAATATACTACTAATATCTACGTAGTAAATATCTAGATTCATAAGACGAGCTATGGAGGATATTAAGAATGTTTTCCCGACGCCTGAACTGCCAATTAACATGACATTATTCTTATAATTTCGAGTAAGGCAAATTTTTATGAGCTCTTGCTCTTGCTCTCTATGAAGGCAGGTTTCTTCTTTCAGACTTAGTAGATTATAACCATACTGGCCTAGAATATTATTTCCCCTATTAGAAGAACCTCGATATTTTACCAAGTAGTCAGATATAAGGTTAGAATAGACTGATTCCGACTCTAACAAATAGTTCAAAGCATTTTGCAAATTAATATTGGGACCATGATCTTGAATAATTTGATTGAAAATTGCTTTATCATTATTTTCTTTGAAAAGGCACCACTCGCCATCAAGCACAATATTAGTTTGAGCTTCAAGCAATGATAATATTTCAAATAAATTAATTGGTCGATTATTCGAGTTTAGTTGTTGGATTAGCTCGTTTAAGTTGACAGATGATAAAAACAAATTACACCTCAGTAATGCTTGAACTTAGCGTATTAGTATCAAAATTAAATACACGATCGATTAATTGACAAGGGAGAAACCCTGTTAAAAATTTAATCACTTCAAGAGCAACTAATTTTCCTGCTATAGCATTGTAGGGATCAATAATGGTTGCTATGAGTCCAGAATTAATTAAGTTAGTTTTTTCTTTTTCTGAAACAGAAATATCTGCTATATCAATTTCTATTGGCACTGGAAAAATTTCTGAATAGCTTCTTGTTTTATTCGGTATAATTAAAGGACCGCATGTAATCTGGTTGAAAGATGGCAAACCAAAAATAAAGGGACATCCCTTATTTTGGCAGGCATCGTCAACCATATATACGATTTTTCCCCGGGGAGTATCAGCACACAGTATTAAAATATCGAGATTATCTAGGTGAGGTTCTAAATCCAATGAACTTGTAATTCTTTTATTTATTGTAACAATGTCCATGGAGGGATTAACTAGGTTTAATTTTTGTTGAGCTACTTCAAGTTTCTGCTTACCTATATCATTTTCATTATAAAGCATTTGTCTAGCAGTATTACTAAGTTCTATATGATCATGATCAATAAGCGTTAATTTGCCAATACCCATTGAAGCTAAGCCATAAGATACATAAGAGCCAACACCACCAACACCCAGAATTCCTACACTGGAACTTTTTATTTTCTCCTGAAAATGAATCGCATCGTCAATATTATTGCTTTGCAGTGTAGCAAAGCTCTTAATCTGACGATCATATTTTATTAATTCTTTGTCAGATAATGAATGAGTATAATCGGTTTTAAATTTTATAATATTATTATCACTTAGAGTTTCGATAAGATCATTAAACTCTTCTCTAGATAAATCATGGTTGAGTGTGATTTGTTTATAGACCTCCTCCAAGCCATTTAATCCTGATCTTTTAATTTCGTAGAGTAAATCGATGAAAAGCTCTCTTTCTTCTATTTTAAGTGATTGATCATCAGGTAGGTGGATGATTATTTGACTTTCATATGGTTGTAAATAAAGATTATCATTTAACTTAATCTGTTTCATATAAATCCATGCGTTCTGCTAGTCTTAGCTGCAACCGAATCATTAACAATAATATTTTAAAATTAACGCGAAATTACAGCTAAGATTATAAAGACTAAGGTACAGCGGTGATTAAAGATGCTTTCGTAGCAATTTTAGTCGCGTTTGAAACTTTAGAGATGGTCAATGTTTTGGTTTTTGTAGATGTTTTCATAAATAACTCCATTTTGTTGAATACATAGTAATGATTAACTTAGTAAGAATAATTTAAATTATCCTATTTTCTAATTTGTTTGCTTAGTATAACCGAGGGATATCCTAATCAAGTCTTAAGTTTTGTAGTTATAACCATTGCTATACCTACCCGAAGTATATTACAACACATTGAAATATATTATCAATTTAAACCTAGTGCCCCATATATAAACATTAAAATTGTTTTGGGTTTGACAAACACAAATGATTTTCTAAAAGGGAGTCTCTAAATGGACATTTCGTAATTTGAGTATGCGAATTAATCACTAATCTAACGCGAAATAGACTGAGCTTTTAACGAAAGCAGGGGGATTTTACATCATCGACTGATTCATTGAGGGAAATTATACCATGATTGATAAACAGACCTCATAATTTGACTGTGGGGAATTTGCGTATTTGAGTACGACACTGTTATACATCGTAGGACATTTGTAGTGGATTCCCGCGATAAATATTGTAATAAAATCAATAACTTATTTTTAGATTGAGGGGCTCATAATCCGTTGGTCCTAGGTTCAAGTCCTAGTGGGCCCACCAATAAAATCAAGTAGTTACGTGTAGTTTTAGGAAATTCAAAAAAACCATGTAGACGCAATGTAGACACTTTAAGGAAGTAAATTTAATTTTAGACAGCTTGGATTGTTAAATATGTATTCTGTAAATAGTAAACTTCAAAAATTGTTTCTTGCCCTTTCATAAGCTCTGTTATATCTTCATGCACAATGATAGATAACCAAATATGTGCCGGTTGCCAAAGGCCTTTATCGAAAGAAGCTGCTCTAAAATATAAAAACACTTCATTAGCCGACTTTATGAAAGAGCGCTTTACTGATCAGCTTGGTCGCGCTACAGGCTTTTATAATAAAGAAACATCCAAAAATTCTATCAATATTCGATTGCTCGCCAGTAGAATAGAAAGACCATATGATGATATAAACAATTTCTGCCAGGCTCTTGGAGGAAATTTAGTAATTAAACAGGCTTATTATAATCCACCTCCGGGTTTATATATTTCTGAAGACGATATAAAACAAGCCGTGTTTTACACCTATAAAAATGCCAAGGCATCTGCGCCGTCTCAAATTACTATTAATAATATGATTGGATCTGAGACTTATAATGTTAATAAACAGGATTATGCCTTAAGTGCAGCACAAAACGAATATTTAAGACTGAAACATAATGCCAATGTCACCAATAACTCATTTGAAGCCCAAGATTACAGAAAAGCTATACGTGAGGGGAAAATAGGAAAATATTCGTGCATAAAAAATAAAAATAGCTTATGGTGGGTTTCTATAAAGCCTTTCAGTGTAGAAAAGGATGACAGTTATACTTGGATAAACACCCAGTTAATATTTAGTTAAAATAGTGCGAATTGATGGCGTTAAAAATCCAGCCAAATTTTAAGTAACAAAAGATTATACAGCGACGTCCAATAAAAGGAAAAATAATGAAAAAATTAGTCTTAATCGGAGCACTTGTTGCTACGTCATCTAGTTATGCATTGGAACTTAAGAATGCTGAAATATTAGAGCATCATTCTTGGTTCAGTGGCCCTGATAATAAAATCACTATAATTGCAGGCCATATAGAAAATAACCCCAATACTTATTTTTCGTCCGCTTCAACTAGCGCACGCGCAGATAATGCTAGAGGAACAGTGAACAGCAATATTTATACGAATGGCTCACATGGCTTCTCTATAAATAACACCTCAGGAAGCTATCAAACCTATACTGTAAATATTAAATTATGTGCTAATTCTACCTATTGTTTTCATGATCAAACGACCGTGGGTGTTTACAAGGGAGGCTCTTACTCAAACAGCTCAAATAGTTATCTAACCTGTTCGTTTTCTTATGCCGGAAATTATACACTGGAGGCAACAACAACGATTTCAGGAGACACGTCCTCAAATGCAAGCGGTCGAGCATCTATTTCTGTAAGTAAATAATGCGCTAATATAGAATTATTATAATAAGGAACCATTATGAATAAATTAGTTTTAATCTCTATATCCTTAATTTTAACATCATCTGTTTTCTCTATGAGTTCAAATAAAGCGGTCATTCTCGAACATAAAACGGAAGTTACTGGCGCTGACAGTCAAGGTAGAGCTGTGAGCGGCCATCTGGATAACGGCCCTATTATTTATCCTTCTAAACCAAAAAACTCATTAAATATCGCTTCAAATAAAAAAAAGAATAAATCGTAATCTTGCAGGATATTTGCGTCCGTGAGGGTTTAAATTAGAATATTTAAATCCTTACAAATTTTTCTTAGCGATCCTTGGCCTTAATTGTTACTCTTCAAACTTAATTCTTTCAAAATCAAATCATCTGAAAATTTAGTATTAAAAACCTCAATATTTGAAGAAGGTATCCCTCTTCAATTTGCTCATAAATCCAATAAATACGTCTATAATCATTATTCAAGTAAACAAAATAAATGAATGTCCGCAGGATTATTATGGATAAGTCAAAAATTGAAGAACAAAAAATTAGCCAGCGTAGCCTTGATGCAGCGACAGAGTAATCAAGGTTTTTATCACACCTTCAAATAACTTTTACATATAGCCTATGTAGCCTTATTATTCATCTCCATGGATAGTCCAACTCAATTTCATTACACGAATTAATGGGTGCCCCCTACGAGTATTCATCGATACATTAAAAATGGATTAATTGATAATGCGTGGAGTACCGAGAATACAAATTAATATGTATAACAGCTTTTCTCTATTTTTTATTGGCTTAATTCTTCAATTATGAAGTTTACCCAATCTTGCGAATATAAATAACCATCAAATCCCTCAACATATCCAGAATATTTGCCTTTATATTTAGGCATTTTTTTGGAAGGTCTTGCCTTATACTTCTTCCAAAGTTTAGTATGATGAGCCATATTAAATTCTGGGATTTTTATTTTAACTTGCTCAACAACTTTTCTTGGCCTCAACTTATATTGTGATTCCACACCTTTGATCAAAGCGATGGCGTGATTGTAAGCTTTTAGCTCTTCTTCATCTAGATTAGTTGCATTTACAAACTCTATAGCTAAATCTGTCGTACTAGCTCGGGAACCTATCTTTGGCACAAGAAATACATTTAGACGATATTTTTGACTTTCGATAATTTCATTACTCAAGTCATCACTAAAAGTCTGCATATACTCTCTTATGACTTTATAATTTTCTCTTTGGAAGCATTTCATTGCTTCAGTTTGTTGTTCATTAGCGACTCGAGTCATTTGCATTGCCATAGCTAAATTAGCCATTAGTGCATGTTTATTACCAAATTCATTAACTAATATTTCTTCAAAATTTAACAGTGCAGCTTGACAATATCCAGCGACTATAAGATCCAAGTAAGGTAAACTTCTATGCTCAATTTTGTTACGCAAGCCAATTAAGAATTTTAAATTAGACTTTTCTGGCGATTGCCCACTCCAATAGTGTTCGCAACATTTACTCAGTTCCCAAGCCTTAGCTTCACCATCTTTGAACATTTGATTTCCGTGCTTATCTTTATAAAGAAAATCAATTGAGTTTTTGTCAAAAATGGCGTGAAATAGGGCAGTAAAGGCAATAACTATATTGACAATGAAACCATGGGTCTTCAGTTCAATAAAAGGATTGTTATAGGTTGCAACAGCAATAAGAGTAAACTCCTTAGCTTTCTTAATTAACATCCCTCTTTCTGAAGAATCGCTCACTCTCTCCAAATTTTGACAGTTTAATTTACGAAAGTCCTCTTGACTAAGGAAGGAAATACCTATTACCTCATACCTGTGCTCTTTCTTTTGGATGTATTGGAACCAGCGTTTTGAAAGATAAGTTTTGCATGATTGAGGTTTCCAACCTACATAATCTGCCAACTCTTCAATAGAAAAAGATAGACCAGATTTTTCCTTATTAATAAGAAAGTTATATGCTTTGTCAACCCTATTATAACGAGACATTTTTCTACCAATTCGTGTAAATAAGATATAATAACTTAATTGCTAATATACCAGTAGGAATCAATGGGGTCATAATCATTAGGGATCAGACTCGATTGATTAACATTTTTATCATCATGAAAGTAAATTCACATAAACATGTTATCCAATATCTCAGGGACAAATGGGACATTTGGGGCAAGCACGTCACTACTAGGTTTTAGCCGTCCCCACCTTGTGTCATGAAGGTGGGGCATATGGGACTCAGTTCATTAAAATATCATATATCCACCAATAAAAATCCAGCACATCATAACAATTCCTCTGGATTTGGTATTGGATTAAAAGTAAACGAAGGCATAGCTGTTGGCTTTTTCATTTTGGCGAGATTTTCGACTAGTCTCTTAGTTCGTTGCTCGATGTCTTCCTTTGGCGAATATCCAGACTTCTGAACTTTCAGGTATTTCAATACGTATAACCGGAACGTGTTATACGTTGCAGTGAAACTTCCCTCATCTCTGAGCGTTTCCCAAATGATTGTAATCAACCACCCCTTTTCCAAGGCTTCGGAAATGTCTTTGTGCATAGCTAGAAATTCCACCTTATTTATTCTGGCATTCGTTCTTTTTTGACCCTGCTTACAAGTCGTTATGTTTTCTGTTAAAGATTTTTTCATGGTTTACTCTCCATATTACTGGTTATTCAATCCTTTGAGTTTTATCGTTTATTTCTATTTATTTTCGACTTTTTCGGTAACTGGCAAAGCCCTTTTTGGTAATTTTCAGTAATTTATTATTTATTTCCGTTTATTCATGATTATTTTCGTAATTAATCGTTATATAACGAACAATTACGAATAATTACCAGAAGATGGTTCTAAAATAAATTTCAAAATACAGGGCAAGATAGGTGAAGTTAGCTAACCAGCGAGCTGGTTGCCAAACTTCACGAGTCTTATTCGCACCTTCGGTGCTCAACGTAAAAACCAATTTTATAGGCAATTCTTATTCACCGCCCCAAATTTTACCGGTAAAAACATACAGTCTTGGGGTGCCAACTCCTTTGATTCTCGGTTTGTGTGAGGCTTTGCCATCAGAGGCAGGTTTCAACCAGCCGGCTTGTAATAAAACCCTTGTCACAGTCCGTTGATCAAAACCTTTGCACAGTTCATTTTTGTACGTCTCGGTTAATACCATATAGATTCGAAAGCCTTCGCCATCTGTATGATAAAATCCTGCTCGGTTGAGAATCTTGTCATTGTTGGGTGAATTGGCATTATCAAATCGACTGGCACCATGAGATTCAAAGAAAGCACGTACTTGCGCCATAATGGCGCGATCTTCGCGATGGCCATCAATCCCAAAAGCATCTTGCCATGCAATAAAGCAGGCCTTTGCAGCATGGAACGATTCACCTTTTTGCCATCCTGTCAGACCATATTGACTGGCCAGTTCTCCGGCAGCAGCAACTAATGCAAAGCGTCTGGCAACACGGATTATCTGTCCTGTTGCGTCAGGTTGAATGACTGCATCAACAAAGGTTTGAATGGTGTCGGTGATAAATCGGCTGATTGTTTGTCGATTGGCAACGACTTGATTCAGCCACGCCATGCCGATTGCGCCATGAATCGACTGCTGTATTTCTTTAGCGATAAAGCCATGCTGGCTGGGCTTAGTTGATCATGAATCGTTTCAAATATCCCCATCTGACAGCCCGCATCCACCTCGATATCAGCAAGCCTGATTTCCTGACCTGCGTTGATGCGTTGCCCTGATTTTGCCATGAGTGCCGTCAATGACTCTTCACCAGCAGATAAGAAAAATAAAGACCATCGGGAGGATTGCCTTACTGTACCCGTACGAGAAGCACGTGTTTTTCCCTGACCATTAGCCAGCAAATAAGCGGCCTCCCCTGCTTCCCTGGGATCCATTTGACTGAGTTCATCAAGAATCAGCAAGCCGTCATTATGCAATGCGGCTAAGCCTTCAAGCCCATTGGTAGTACTGCGCCATAAACGGCAATAGGATTGCGGGTTTCCCCACACCGAAGCAGCCAGACTCAATGCAGTGCTTTTGCCTGATGAAGATGCGCCTCTGAAATGAAAACCTCCTGAATCTTCACCAGCAATCTTTGCCAAAACTGGAGCAAGTGCTACAGAAATGGCAAATACCAGTCTTGAGTTGCCGGAAGCCAGACGACCTATTGAGTCGCGCCATTCTTCAACACTGCCCTTCGCGGATACAGCTGGCTCAATGGCATTTGTATTTTGGAACACAATTTTTTCTGTTGAATTCCCGATGCATTGAGAAGCTGTTACAAAGATATCCCCATGCCAACCAAGCTTATCAACACATCGGGCACGTGCGTCTACTGGAAAAACTTGTAAATAGGAGGCCAACAAATCGCGTGTAGTCCTATTGGGAGAAATACTCAATCCCAATCTTGCCAGCTCGCCTTACATCGGAGGCATCACCTTGCAATAAAGCCAATGGCATCGCCCACTGATGAGTTACCCCATCATCATCCTGCCATTCCAGCAAGCGACCCCATTCACCGCTCTGAGCATCTTGGGTTTTGGCAACGACATGCAATGGTGCACATATCCATCGAGATGGTAAAGGAGTTCCATCCTTATCAATACCGATAAAAGTTAGCCCTTCATTAGTTAACCGGAAGCGACCACCAGCATAGTCACATACAATTGGGGCGCTGCTTTAGTGTATTTGCTAATTCAATAACATGATTTTGTGACATACAATATTCTCCAAACAACAATCAAACCATCGGAATGAAACAAATCCATTCTGACAAATTTTAAATTTATGCGTTCTCAACGAGCTGTAACTGACCTTCGTCACTGGTTGAGTAATAAATTTTTTGTTGTTGGAGAAAACTCAATACATCGCTTTTTCGGTACAACACCTTGCGACCGATTTTCAAATAAGGAACACCACCACCCGACCAACGGTTACGTTCAAGTAACTGGGTGGAGCAGCTTAATACCGCAGCGATGGTTTGTTGATTAAAAAGCGCAGAATGTGGCGCAGATTCAAATTCGTTTAATAGATGTAAACGTGTTGGTTTTTGTAAAGACATAGGGACTCCGCATGTGACTATTCATTCAGCATAATGCCGACCTGCACCGTCCCTGGAGATGAATTCAAATGCCTATCCGACTAAATTTGGACAAGTAATTGATATTCACTAGCCTTTTGGCCATGAAAGCTTCAACTTCAAGCTCGGAAAAAGTATTGCGTATTCCTTCAAATCTTGTCAAGCAAAAAGATCGAATTCAAATAAACGGTATCGAATGATATTGGAAATAAATACTAAACATGCCATGTCATTAATTCGCAATTCGCGAATTGCGAATTAATCATAGCCTTCAATATGTAAGAATTACTCATGTCCCATGCGTCCCAGTGTTGCAATAGAAGGCTGGGACGAATCTAGTCCAGTAATGATGAGAACATCCCACTTGTGTCCCCTTAGTCCCAAAGATTTTTATCTCATCAATAAAATTTCTCGTTGCAACACAATAAACTATGATTTCCACAGCTTAATAACCTAGGATTTCCACATGGAATTAAATTATTTATCTTGGGGTTATTTTAGACGAAAATACCTAAAAACAATTGGTTAACAGGCTTGTTCATTTTTTAATGTTGTTCATTTTTAATGAACATACTATAATTATGAACAAAGGGCGAATGGTAAACGGCTATGAATACTCAACAATTGATATCTAATATTAAAGATAAACTAGGATTTCAATGCAAGTATGACGAAAAAATCAATCAGCTTTATATCTATATAAAACCTCATACCAAGCTTAATTTTAATCCTGAAATGATTGGTAATATTGATCAAACAAACGTGGGTGCAATAATTCAGCATATGCATCATTTAGATAAAAAAAGCATACTAATTACTAAGTACATAAATAAAAATCTTGCTGAAAAATTGCAAAATGCGAATATTGAATATATAGATTTTTCAGGAAATATGTTTATAAATACTGACCCAGTCTATATCTCTATTAAGGGTGAAACACCTCAGAAATCAAACCAATTAGATACAAACTCTTTCACGCTTAGCGTTGCCAGCATAAAAATTATTTTTACATTATTAACAATGAAAAGTGCCTTAAACCATAACTACCGTGACATTGCAAAAATGAGTGATGTAGCACTTGGGAGTGTAAGTAAAACTTTTTCAATATTAGAAAAATACGGATATATAACTGAAAAAAATCATGGCGAAAAATTCTTACTTAATAAAGAAAATTTACTAAGCAAATGGTGTATTGGGTACAACGAAAAATTACGCCCCAAATTAATAATTGAAAAATTTAACAGCGATAATCTTGAGAAATTAAAAGAAACGAACCCAATAGACTTTAATTTTCTTTGGGGAGGAGAAATAGCCGCTGCTAAATTAACCCAATATCTAAAACCACAAATAATTACAGTGTATGCAGATAATGAATTGCCTTTACTACAGTATAAATACCGATTAAAGAAAAATATTAATGGGAATATTGAGCTGATAAAAAAATTTTGGAATTTTGATACAAAGTTATACAAACATAATGTTGTACCCTTTATTTTGATTTATGCCGATTTATTAAGCTCATCAGATGAACGCAACCAAGAAACCGCGGAAATTATTTATGACAAATTCATTAAACAACAAATGGAATAGCTTTTCAGAAGAAAATATTGATTTATTTAAATTGATAAATGAAATTACCCTTATCAATGATTGTACTTATTTTTTAATTGGAGCTAAAGCTCGAGATATTCTTTTAGAATATTTTGGTAAAAACGAAGCTCAAAGAGCAACATTAGATACCGATATAGCTATCTGCTGCAAAAGCTGGGAAGAGTTCTATAAAATTAAAAATGCCCTAATCGAAAAGAGCGATTTTGTTGTCTATCAAAAAAGTGAACACCGACTTCAATCAAATAAATATGGTTATCTAGACATAGTCCCTTTCGGCGATATAAAAGATGAGAACTCTACTCTAAAATGGCCACCAGAATATGACATCGAATTTAGCCTAACAGGATTTAATGATGCATATCAAAGATCTATGGATATCAGTATTAACGATCTTACTATAAAAGTAGCCTCATCCTTAGGATTGGCACTTTTAAAGCTATTTTCCTGGCTTTCCAGAAAGGCAAATAAAGATGCAAGTGATTTGGCTTATATTATTTCCAACTACTTCGATTTCGATGATCAAGATAGGCTAAATGGAAAACATCATGATCTTTTAGAGAAGGACTTTGATTATACCTTAAGCGGGTGTCGGCTTTTAGGGCGAGATTTTAAGGAACTATCTCTAGAAACTAAGATTCGTCTTAAGGAGTTATTTAATGATCCCATCTTAATGGATAATCTGGCTATTTCTATAACTCACTCTCAACTTGAATACGATCATGCGCTCACGATGCTTGAAATGATCAAGAAAGGATTTAATGATTAGCATGTAATATTCAGATCCTTGTACTCATCATGTTAAGAAAATAGAGATTTTTTAACATGAGTACATGTTCGTGTTAAAAAAAGTGGATTTTCTTAACATGACTTTTTAATAGCAAAATTTCTACTCAATTATTAGTCCAGTAATGGCGTGGATGCCCCACATGTCGATTTATCCCCACATACAAACAAATAGGGTAAAAACGGAACAAATCAATTAATTCTAATGAGTTTCATCATACTTGGCAAAATTACATCTACAAGTCCTATTAGCTCATGTGCCTCATCTTCACCAACAATATCCAGCAACTTATCAAGAAAATCAGCCAATTTATCGTATTCGTCTACATTTTGAGGTTCACGTATTACCGGTGAAATATGTTTCCAATGATCTATTACTTCATTGATATTCATAACTCAACTGCCTCTGTCATGTGTTCCTGTAAAAAATTAGCTACTTGTTGCATCGGCTTTCTCAACCGCTCAACATCTTTCATGATGTACCCTGCTGTAACATCATTATTCATTTTGTGATTCAGCAAACGCTTCAAGGCATAAGCAGGTAAATCAAGGCTATCAGCAATAGTAGCGAATGTTCTTCTCAGATCATGTAAAGTAAATGGTACACCGGATAATTCCACCACCCTATTTACTGCTTTTTTAGGTTCATAGACGTAGCCAGTTTTGCTATCAGCAGGAAATACAAATTCACTGGATTTATTCCGGCTTCTACGTTCCATTAGCTCATAGACAAAATCAGACATAGGCAGTGTATGGATTTCGTGGTTTTTGGTATCTTGCAAAGTGAGCGTTTTAGATTTGAGATCAATATCCTCCCAACGTAAAGAAGCTGCTTCCATTTTTCGCATGCCAGTGAATAAGAGTAATAAAAAATAATCATGCCACAATAAGGCATTGCGGTAGTTATCGGTCTCTACCAATACAATTATAGCTTTATACAACTCAGCTAATTGATGCGGTTGATGACAGTTTGTTTTCGATCCACTCGATACCATCCCCGGGTATGCGATAGGTATTTGACCGGGTTAATAGTGATGATGGAATGGCCGTTACCATCTTAATATTCATACATGGCGTAATTAAAAATAGCCCTTACCGTTGATTCTTGTTTTCAACGATGAAGCTTTTTGACGCCGCCAGAGGTAATTCTTAAAGCAAAGCCTTTAAATCATGCTCACGATAAAAGGTTTGGGTTTTTCCAGCGATATATTCGAGTTTATCAACGATGGTTTTGGTTAATTTAATACCCTTTTCAGCTTCCACCATAATACACCTCTAAAATTCCATGTAGACGCCATGTAGACACTTTATTTAAAACTAAATAAATTCCAATATGGCAAATTATGGCTTATAAACGTTGATTTTAAAAGGTTTTTGAAAGAATTTAAAATTTGATAAAACGTGCTAAAACCCGCATTTTACAGACTCATAATCCGTTGGTCGTCCTAGGTTCAAGTCCTAGTGGGCCCACCAATAAAATTAAGCAGTTCCGAGTAATTCCCAAAGATTGAAGACCGCTAAGGGGCACTTACGGTGCACTCACAGATAACAAGTGTCAACATAAACGCCCTAATTCTTTAGCCTAATATGACCCCGCATGGTTGCGGTTATTTTGCTTTGAGCTATAGTATAAATTCAGTATGAAATGGAATTAATAACACACTCCCGGAGAAGGCAATGTCTGCAGCAACCGAACAATTACTTACCCCACAAAACTGCGCTTTTGTTTTTATTGATCACCAACCGCAAATGTCATTTGGTGTCACCAGCATTGATCGTCAGCTGCTTAAGAATAACGTGGTCGCCATGGCAAAAACTGCCAAATTATTCAATATCCCCACCCTCCTAACCGCAGTCGAAACAGAATCATTCAGTGGTTACATTTGGCCTGAGTTGATGGATGTACTGCAACAAGACCCCATTGAGCGTACCAGCATGAACAGTTGGGAAGACAAGGTTTTTGTGGATGCGGTAAAAAAAACGGGGCGAAAAAAACTGGTTATTGCAGCACTCTGGACAGAAGCCTGTTTAATTTTTCCCACGCTATGTGCTTTGGATGAAGGATATGAGGTCATCATGAATATTGATGCCTCTGGAGGTACATCGAAAGAAGCTCATGACGCAGCGATTCGTCGTTGTGAACAACATGGTGCCGAATCAATCTCTACAGTACAGTTAACCCTCGAATTACAACGTGACTGGAGTCGTAAGGAGACTTACGAAGGTATAACCAATATTGTGCGTGATCATTTCGGTGCCTATGGAATGGGTATTGATTATGCAGCAAGCATGGTGCATGACTACGGGCAACGAGCAAAATATCTCCATAAGGTCATGCAACCCCAAAATAAAGCTTAATTGTTGCTTAAAATTACGGACGGTAATGAAAGTTATTGATCTGTCTATGTTTCAGGAGAAACCATTATGTCAAAAGGACATCCCGAACTTATTCTTTATCATGGAAAAGTCACAACGTTAGATAAAAAAAAATCAGAAGTATCGGCCATTGCTTTATCAGATGGGGTAGTCACGGCGATTGGTAACGATGCAGAAATCCTGAAACTCGCAGGACAAGGAACACAGCAAATCAACCTTCAGGGTAAGCGAGTCATTCCAGGACTTAATGATTCACATCTACATCTTATTCGTGGCGGTCTTAATTATAATATGGAGCTACGTTGGGATGGGGTAGTCAGACTAGCTGATGCACTAATGATATTGAAAGTACAAGCAGAACGAACACCAAATCCACAATGGGTTCGTGTCGTAGGTGGATGGAGCGAGTTCCAATTCAAAGAACGCCGGATGCCAACCCTTGCTGAAATCAACCACGCAGCACCTAACACGCCTGTATTTATTCTGCATTTGTACGACCGCGCGTTACTCAATGGCGCAGCACTTAAAGCAGCAGGAATTACTCGTGAATCACCTGATCCAATAGGTGGTCGTATTGAACGTGATAAAAAAGGCAATCCAACTGGTATGCTGATTGCTGAACCAAATGCAATGATTCTTTATTCCACCCTAGCTAAAGGTCCCAAACTGCCCTTTGAACATCAAGTTAATTCTCCCCGCCATTTCATGCGCGAATTAAACCGCTTAGGGATTACCAGCTGTATTGATGCCGGTGGTGGATTTCAAAACTATCCTGAAGATTATCAAGTGATTGAAAAACTGCATCAAGAAGGTTTAATGACCGTGCGTATTGCCTATAATCTTTTTACTCAAAATCCAGGTAGGGAATTAGCTGATTTTCAACAATGGACTAAACAGATTAGTCCTTATAGTGGCGATGGCTTTTATCGTCACAACGGTGCTGGTGAAATGCTAGTCTTTTCCGCAGCAGATTTTGAAGATTTCTTGCAACCACGTCCAGATATGCCTGGAAAAATGGAAGACGAATTAAAAGATGTAGTACGTTTTCTTGTTGACCAACGTTGGCCCTTCCGATTGCATGCAACCTATAATGAAACCATTGATCGTGCACTAAGTGTATTTGAATCAGTAAACAAGGATACAGCATTTGATGGTTTGCGCTGGTTCTTTGATCATGCAGAAACAGTAGATGAACACAATCTGGAACGTATTAAAAAGCTTGGAGGTGGTATTGCAGTACAACACCGCATGGCATTCCAGGGTGAATATTTTGTTGAGCGATATGGCAAGGAAGCAGCACAAAATGCCCCACCCATTCGTAAAATGCTCGATATGGAAATTCCTGTAGGAGGTGGAACTGATGCTACCCGTGTAGCAAGCTACAATCCTTTTGTTTCTCTCTATTGGTTAATTACAGGAAAAACAGTTGGGGGACTTTCGTTATATCATGACAACAATCGGCTAGAACGTGAAGAAGCACTGCGCCTGTGGACGCAAGGTAGTGCCTATAAATCAAATGAAGAAACTGTAAAAGGCGCCTTATCTGTTGGTCAATATGCTGATTTAGCCGTACTCTCCGACGATTTCATGCATGTGGCTGACGAAGCAATTAAAGCGATTACTTCAGTACTCACTGTGGTCGGAGGCAAAATCGTGTATGCTGCTGAAGAATTCAAATCCTTTGACCCACCTATACCTCCACCTTCACCGGAATGGTCCCCTGTAGCACATTATGGTGGCTATGCAGCACCGCATTGGCATGGGACTTCCTGTATGGTTCATGGACATGATGGCAAATTATCACGCTGGCTCGGGTTGAATAAGACAGCCCATTATAGGCCTAATTTTGACAATCCATGGGCACTGGGTTGTGGTTGTTTTGCTTATTAAGTCAGAAAGGGTTATGACCGAATTTGCATCTTCCACTTTGATTACAATTGCAGAAGCACTTGAAGCAGTTGGTGATGAAGTTTTTATATTTGAGGGCTATAAAAAGCGGTCGTATTGTTTTAAACCCAACTGAATCAAAATCCATAGAACGTTCCAAGCTTACATTACGTGTTGCCGTTACTAGAGCCAAAAGGCATACTACAATAATTACCCCCAAAAGTAATAAATGTGAATTATTGTAGCCCCCCGCAAGGCAAGTGATTAAAATTCAAGCTTCCAGTTTTTATTTTTTAAGCATATTTTGGATGATTTTGGAGTCCTCATAGTCGGGATAATTTACGAATATATAATCTCTATTTGATGCATCTATTTGCCAAAGAAAATGGCATTTGAATCAAATTTCTGATCACAGCAATAACTTCAGTTAATGGTTTCTGCTCTAGTTCATTCTTTCTCAAAAAAGCTTTCCACATTGACTCTCTGCTTAGGTCATTGGCAAACTCATCAATCAGGCCAATAGGCAGCGCATCAGGGACAGCCATACCTCGACGAGTAAATGTAGCCCGTATGGCTTGAGCCAAAACTTGATTATTCAACTGTTCATTACTTAATAATACATAAAGATCCAAGTAGTCTTTCAATCGACTATTCGCCATTCCCAATAATGTAATGGCGTGCAATGTTTCTGCAATTACCGTATAAATTAGATAGGTACGAATTTAGGGGCAGGAAGGTCACTAAGAAGCACAGGATATTGGGCTTCTATTGGCCCAGGGGTAACTGCATCATAACCAGTATCAATTTGTATTTTAATCTTTGCTTTCGCTAACTCCCCCAAATAACTCAACTCTTTGCTCCAGTATACCCCCATCTTTTTTGATAGTGTCTACCGTCACTGATTCAGACAAAAACTTATTCCATCATCTGCAAAAATGCTGCAAATTTTTCAGATGGCGCCGTTTGCACTGTAGATAGATTCGGCTAACTACTTTTAATCCACACACGCACTAATCTATTGAGATTACAATCTTACCTTTTCTGTTTCCAGCCTCGATTAGATCATGAGCTAACACTATTTCACTTAACTTCATAACACGTTCAATAATAGGCTTTATACCGCCCGCATCGACCACTTTTGCAATTTCAGCAAGCCTTTTCGCGGATTGAGTTGTAAAAACAAAATGGAGCTCTGCATTAACTAGCCAGCCACTAATCAAGTTTTGAGGTTCAGACATATCGACAATTGACACTAACCTCCCTGAAGTTGCCAGTAATGAAAGACTATTTTCTATTGTTTTTTGACCCACGGTATCTAGGATAATATCAAAACCAGCGGGATAGTCTTGATGAAGCTCTTGATACAACAACTCTTTGCGATAATCATAACTGACATCAGCTCCTAGCATTTCTACAAAATCTTTGTTATGTAGTCCAGATGTAGTTACAACATGCGCTCCAAAAAACTTTGCAATCTGGATTGCATACACACCGACGCCTCCTGCTCCGCCATGAATGAGAACTTTATCACCCGACTTTAGGCGCCCCCTCTCAATCAAACACTCCCATGCGGTACCAGCGGATAACGGTAACGTAGCAGCTTGTTCAAAAGAAATCGTTTCAGGTTTTTTTGCGACTATGGTTGCTTTCTCGACATGATGCGTTGCATAACTCCCCTCGTTTTCGAGTAGCCTCGGGACATAGAACACCTCATCCCCAATCTGAAAACCATGGACACCTTTTCCAACCTTCTCAATGATACCTGCACAATCAACTCCGAGCCTAGCTGGTAATGTAATCGAATCGTTGTAGTCTCCCCTTCTGGTTTGTATATCGACAGGGTTTACGGAAGCAGCTTTCACTCTGACAAGAACTTCGTCGTCACCTGGATTGGGCGTTGGCTGATCTATCAGCTTCATCACACTTGAAGGTCCAAATTGTTCAATTATTACAACTTTCATGTTTTCTCCTAAATTTAAATTATAATAATGCAGAAATAAATAACGCTAGAGCTTCTGTCGATTTCAAGATTTAAACTGCCGCTTTAGGGTCTCAATCGATCTTCCCGATCGGTAACATTTTTATTTAATAGGTGAAGAACATCAGTTTATTACCGCTCGGGAATATTTTATGGAATTTTCTTCAAATAGCGTATAAAATTACCGTACGGGAACATTAGAAGAAAAATGATGACTCAATCTCCAGAAAATATAGGACGTTATATTCGCAAAGTGCGGAAAGAACTTGATGTTACCCAAAAAGATTTGGCTTTAACTGCTGGAACTGGATTGCGTTTTATTATTGATTTGGAAAATGGAAAGCCCACTTGCCAAATTGGAAAAATGCTGCAAGTACTGCAAGTACTTGGGATTCAACTCAACTTATCTCATGCTGATTTCGAAAATGAAAAATCATAAACTGGATGTCTATCTTAACCAAATACTAACAGGCCAATTAAGTATTGATACACATGGCGATATGTCTTTTGAGTACGATGATTATTACTTGGAAAACAAGAAAAATCTCCCCCTGTCACACTCCCTTCCTCTTCAAAAAAAACCTTACTCAATGAAGCAATGTCGTCCGTTTTTTAGTGGACTCTTGCCTGAAGCTCATATGCGCACTGCGATTGCTCGTCAATTGGGTATCAGTGAAAAAAATGATTTTGCCTTATTAGCTGCTATCGGTGGTGAGTGTGCCGGAGCTGTGATGATATTACCTCAAAATACACCCATAGCCCAGCTAAAGCCGGACTATAAAATTATCAAAAAACAAGACGTATTAGAAATCCTGCAAACCATGCATCAAAGACCAATGATAGTAGGTGAGGATGGAATCCGGTTATCTCTTGCTGGAGCTCAGGATAAACTCCCAGTGGCTATTATTGAAGGAAATCTCGCAATACCACTGAATGGTGCACCCAGTACTCATATTTTAAAACCAATTAATCGAGATTTCCCCTCCTTAATTGAAAATGAGTGCTTCTGCCTTAATCTGGCACAAAAAATTGGATTAAATGCTGTGGAGGCCGCCATCCATTATGCTGATGACACCCCTTACCTGCTAGTTAAACGTTATGATCGGGTTGAGACAGAGCAAGGAATTCAACGCCTTCATCAAGAAGATTTTTGTCAAGCAATGGGTGTTGGCCCTGAGATGAAATATCAGCGAGAAGGCGGACCCCAAATTAGTGAATGCTTTAGTTTAATAAGAGAGATATCAAGTCTTCCTGTCTTTGACATAAAAGAATTATTACAAGGGATTCTGTTTAATGTGATTATTGGCAACAATGATGCACATAGCAAAAATTTCTCTTTGCTCTATCATGGTTCAAAAACTCGTTTAGCACCTTTCTACGATATGATTTCAACCATATATTATCCTAATCTTGCTAGTAAAATGGCGATGAAAATTGGAAGCAAATATGATTTTGATAGCCTATTTCCACGTCACTTTATACAAATGGCAGAGGATGCTCATCTATCTGGTGCCTTAGTACGCAAAGAGGTCTTGAATCTAATTAACAAAATTCAAAAAAACATAACAACCAGCCCATTTACTAGCATCATTTTGCAACGTGCTGACAAATTATTTCAAAGATTCCAGAAGTCTTCAACAGGGTAATATTTGTGATAATAGTTAGATACGTCAAATATATTCAACTTACCACCCGCTTCCTGTGGCCTATTTAAAATAATCATGCCATTAACGTTTGATTCCCTCCCTAATTAACCGACGAATCTCATCAGAATCATGCGGACTCTCATTGTGCGCAGGTGGGTCGAATACATCTTTTAAACGAGTGCCTCCAGAAATATTTTTTAAATCATTCTTTTTAACTTTTGGTTTAGATTGTTTTCTTGAAGAACCTGGAGAAGACTTTTCCATGATTTTGTCCTATAGCGAATAAGGTATTTTATAATAATAGTTCAAATTTCACGCAAAGGATGAGGCATGTGCGGTTGCTTTACCATCGATACCGATTACGAAAGCAGCTAATCCTGAAAAAATTGCCGTTTATTGAAACCTAGAAGTCATAGTGTCAGCAGAGCATAAGCCCATTCTTTCTAAAAAACTTTCAGGTAAACCCATTCCTTCTTCACCAAGCATTTTATAAAGTACGTCCAATTCAAAGGGATCATAATCTTGAATTGCAACTTTAAATAAAGCTATTTCTTCACGATGACGAGAGGATCTCTTACCACGATATAAGCTAAGGTAGCCTGAGTTAGCTTCTAATAAACATCGTACCTTATCCAGTTGCTTGGCTTTAAGCGCATATTGAACAATATCAAAATCGTTCTCATCGATATAACCATATAATTCATCAAACTGAAGCGGTGATTTTTCTTTTATTGCATCTATTACTGTTTTAAAGTCTTTATTAGAAAGTGACTCAATTGCCTTATGTAGGAACGATTTATCGGAACGGTCATGTACACGTGGATTCGCACCGCTTCTAATTAGTGAAGTAATTATATCTAAATAATTGCTAGTATTAGCTATTCCTGAACAATACCCTGATAAGGCAAAGAATAATGGACAATTTCCCGTGTGATTTTGTTGCTGATTAACATTTGCCCCCTGTATTATTAGCCAATTCACATTGTTCAACTGGCCCAAATAACAAGCTATCATTAAAGCAGTGAAGGTATCACTGTCCTTAAAATCAAGCACTTGGCTACGCGAGTTCACTTTTAATATAGGAAGGTCGATTTCAGATGGACTTACATCCATTAATGAGCTTAATGACTGATTAGCAAATACTGTGGAAACGATTCGGTTGATAAAGAAATTATCATTTTTTTTGATTTGCAATGCCTCACATTCATCGCGCATGACAAATAATTTATAACTTGTTTTATTTTGCTCATAACAGTCACTTGCAGAGAGCCACCCATCACCAGGATTAAGGAAATAATACAATTTTGATGCATTTTCGTTGTAGGTATTATAATTAACCAATATTTGTTGTCCTTGACGAATATTTTTTAATGCAATTACCTCAACAACTTTTCTACCGTTTCTTACTCTTTCCTGAAACTCAACATTATCCTGGCTATCTGAAAAATTAATATAACGGGTAAAATTCCCCTTTGTAGCCGCGTCGATAATTCTACGGCCTATATTCATAGCATAGCTATTATCGGCGGTTGGGTTTAGTGCTAGATAACGTTCAAATTCTGCCTTGCTTGCGTACTCTTCTCCAGTATACACACCAATGCAAGTACCTTTCTCAATATCTTGATTAGCAAAAAGTCCCCGCCCCCCCATCTCCTTTAGCAAATCAACAACCTTCACAGCAACCGAATCTGATAAATCAATTGGAGAGGGTATATATTCATCGGCGATCATATTATCGATTCCAATTTTTCTTAGAATCAGATCAATATTAATGGCCCTTTTATCTGTTTTTCCCTTAAATCTGTTTGCTTTTGATCTTTTAGGTGAAGAAAAAAAAGTCTGCATGCCTACTTGAGAAGAAAAATTTCTTTTGCCATTTTTAAAGGTCTTGGTTTGCATCTCTGATATAGCAATTTTTGATGAAAGCTGATAATCACTTAATTTCTTAGGGACTCTTCGAGTTCTTTTGGGTAATGGGGTATCTTGCTTGGGCATTTGTTCGTCATTGTGTGTAAATATAAAATATGGCGAATTGTAACACGAAGCCTTTAATTTGTCCAAATAGGATATATTTAACTCAATTAATTGAATAAAAATGCGGTCCCTTTTAGGTGTTTCTACCATTAACAGCAAAGGGAATACTCAAAAGTCCCTTGAGCAACTTCATGACCGATTCAGTCTTCGCTAAGCCCTAGCAATCCTGACAATTCTAAGCGCTTCATCTGTATAACATGTGACTTGTACAGCAAATAAGACCCCATTTTTTTGACTAACCTCACAATTTCTATTATTCTAGAAGCATGGACATATTAGACGCACTAAAAATATTTGATACCCTTTCACAGGAAACCCGTTTACAAGTTTTTCGAATACTTGTTCAGGCAGGACCTGAAGGATTATCAGCAAGCACAATTGGCGAGGCGCTGGGTGTTTTACACAATACCCTGTCATTTCATTTAAGCCATTTGTCAAATGCTGGGATTGTAAATTCTCAACGTAAAGGACGCTACGTCATTTATTCAGCAAACTTTGAATTAATGCGCGATTTTATAGCCTTCATGGTTCAGGATTGTTGCAGTAAACAACAAGTCAACATTCAACAATCTGATACAAGAAACTGTCTGATTATTGAATTGAATAATTGTTGTCCTTCTACAAAGGAGTAGATCATGAAACGTTTCCATGTTCATATTAGTGTTAGTAATCTGGCTGACAGCATCCGCTTCTATAATGCTTTATTTGGAGCTGAGCCTGTTAAAGTCAAATCGGATTATGCTAAATGGATGTTAGATGATCCTCGTATTAATTTTGCTGTTTCAACACGGGCCGGCAAAAAAGGTATAGAACACTTAGGTATCCAAGTAGATGATGCGCTTGAATTAGAGGCGCTGAGAAAACAATTTTCACAAGCCAATATTTCAACCCATAGCAATGGTGAAACAACCTGTTGTTATGCTAAATCTGAAAAGTCCTGGGTTAATGATCCAAATGGAATTGCATGGGAAGCCTACCATACCATGGAGGATGCACAGTTTTTTTCTGGTGAAAATTCAGGAAATAACTCATGTTGTGCACCCAAATCTAATGGTGCCAATGCCTGTTGCGACTCCAAAATAAAAACCAATGAGTGCTGCAAATGACGAATAGGCAACCTATTAAGTTATTGTTTCTGTGCACAGGGAATTCTTGCCGTTCCATTATGGCAGAAGCAATGCTTAATCATTATGCGTCCAATCACTATTTGGCCTTTAGCGCCGGCAGTGCCCCAGTTAATCATGTGCATCCAAAAGCCATAGAAACACTTGAACGTCACGCAATAAAGGCCAATACTTCCCGAAGTAAATCTTGGGAAGAATTTAAATCACAAACTTTTGATGTTGTGATTACTGTTTGTGATAAGGCAGCCAGTGAATCCTGCCCCATTTTTCCAGGACACCCCACAAAGCTTCATTGGAGCATACCCGATCCTGCTCAAACCCAAGGAAGCAAAGAAGAAATCAATGCGGCATTTGAAACAGTATTTCATCAGCTTAAATTAAAAATTGAACAGGAATTGCTATCATGAGTACTTGGGGCACACGCCGAATGTCATTTTTAGATCGTTATTTGACTCTATGGATTTTCATGGCAATGGCTGCGGTTGCCTTTGCAACTGTCATTGGTCCGCTTGTTGAAGTTCCTATATTAATTTTTCTTGTTAATATAGCACTATGGTTAAGAAGGCGCTTATTCTTACAAGCGAAGCCGGAACAAAATACTGTCGCTATTAAGCACTAATGAGCACTAAGTGCTCTTTTAAGTTTCTCTGGTTTATCATGCACGGCAAGTAACTCAATAATTGTCGCACTTGCTTCATTCTTACCAATAACTTCAACCTTCGCACCTCGTTCTCTGAATTTAAGTACAATCTTATCCAGAGTCGACACAGCAGTAATATCCCAAAAATGGGCTTGACTAACATCAATAACCACTTCTTCAAGTGATTCTTTCGTATCAAAGGCATTAAAAAACTGTTCTGATGAAGCAAAAAATATCTGTCCACGAACTTTGTAGGTTCGACAGGTAACGTCATCCTCTTTGCTTGATGAAACTACCACTAAACGTCCCACTTTATGGGCAAAAAATAACGCTGCAATCACAACACCTACAAAAACACCATAAGCAAGGTTATGGGTTGCTACCACGACAAAAACCGTTGAAAGCATGACGATATTCGATGATAGCGGATGTATTTTTAAATTTTTTAAAGACTCCCAGGAAAAAGTGCCGATGGATACCATAATCATCACCGAAACCAAAGCTGCCATTGGAATTTTAGAAACCCAGTCATTAAAAAAAACAACCATACATAGCAGCATCACACCCGCGGTGAGTGTAGATAATCGCCCACGACCTCCGGATTTAATATTAATAACTGATTGGCCTATCATGGCGCATCCTGCCATGCCTCCCAAACATCCAGCAAATATATTAGCAATTCCCTGAGCTTTACATTCCCTGTTCTTGTTGCTTTTACTATCTGTTAAATCATCAACGATGGTTGCCGTCATCATTGATTCTAATAAGCCAACTACAGCCAGGCCAAAAGCATAAGGAAAAATAATAGTTAACGTTTGCAGGTTTAAAGGAATATCTGGCCATAGAAAAAACGGCAAAGTGTCAGGTAAGTCCCCCATATCACCCACCGTTCGCACCGGTAAATGGAAAAATACGCTCAATGCTGTCAATACAAGAATAGCAATCAATGGTGAGGGAATATTTTTATTGATGAAAGGGAATAAATAAATTATGGCAAGTCCACCGGCTGTTAAAACATAAACTTGCCATCCTACATGCACTAATTCAGGCAATTGCGCTAAAAAAATAAGAATGGCAAGCGCGTTGACAAAGCCTGTGACAACAGAGCGTGACACAAAACGCATCAAACTACCTAGATTTAAATAACCGGCAACCATTTGAAAAAGACCGGTCAGCACAGTGGTCGCCAGCAAATACTGTAATCCATGTGCTTTTACCAGGGTAACCATCAAAAGCGCCATGGCACCGGTTGCAGCTGAAATCATTCCTGTACGTCCACCTGTAAATGCGGTGACAGTGGCTATGGCAAAAGAAGCATATAAACCTACTTTGGGATCAACGCCTGCAATAATTGAAAAAGCAATAGCTTCGGGGATAAGGGCTAAAGCGACAACGATGCCTGATAAAATATCGGCACGTACGTTGCTAAACCATTCGGCACGGTTTGAAAGTAAAAACATAGTGTTCCTGCTAAAATGAGATGACTTGAGTCCACAGGACGTTTATCCAACGGAAATGTGTCTACAAGTTAGATTAATAATATTATTGGCTTTATTTATGGATATTTGTCTAAGGCGGGGTCATCTAAGAATGCTGCTAAAGTATCAATAAAAAATGGGCATTATACTCAATAATTTGACACAAATAAAGTAATAAGATTTAATCGAATGCCAGCGCAAGAGTAATAAAATCTTCTTCAGTCAGCATTCAAATGGCATGCATATGATCTGACAATACAACAATAACTTCGACGTTGAATGTATATTTGTCTTTGACATGATGAAACAATTACCCAAAGATCAATAGGGCAGGTTAAAGATTCTGAACTTCTGATTGCTCAAAGCAAGAATAAAAAATAATTCCGCCACGGGGAATATCTCGACAGTACTTAGATACCTAAAAAATAAATTAAAAACAAGCGTGTTTTTGGCGGGAGTCCCCTCCGCAAAAATATTTAGCGATGCGTTTTCTGACACCCTTATGAGCAGTTCAGAGTTGTCAAAAACATCAATCTTGCTTATACCTTAATTGAGTAAGGAATATTCACGAGGGTTATGATGGATATTATAGAGTTAATTAAGCAAAGACGCGCTATTAGGGCTTATACCAGCGAGGAATTAAACGAAAAAGATATTGAAACGATTCTTCAAGCCGGTCAATTTGCCCCTAGCCCATTAAACTCTCAACCCTGGCATTTTACGCTGGTTCGAAAAAAAGAAAGTCTGAAAATGTTAGCTGAGAACGCACATCATGCTTCATTTTTATCTCAAGCTCAGCTTTTAATTATCGTCACAGTTGATAAAACAATCGACATTGATGCATGGTTAAAACAACATAACCAGCACCTATACAGTGGTGCTGCGGCTATGCAAAATATGTGGTTGGCAGCCACAGCCCTTGGCCTTGGTTGTTGTTGGGTTACCCTGGATGAGGCATTTACTAAAAAGCAAATAGCAATTCCAAAAGAACATGTCCTTATTGGAGGGCTTTCCCTGGGAGTCCATAAAGAGCCTGTTAAAGCCCATATGAAGGACGACAGGAAAGCCCTAGCCTTGATAACCTCATTTGAAAAATTTGGCCTCACGGCAAATTGCGAAACTGAAAGCTGTTACACTTGCCTTAAACAAGTCCCCAAATCAGCAGCTAATTCATTTGAGGGTGACGATTATGTTCGATATTTTTGTGGCAATGAGTGTTATTCAGAATGGAAAAAGCAAACAAAGAAGTGGCTCGATAAGGATAAATCCTGAGCAGTTGTCTCTGCCATTATGCTTTTAAAACAATATAATCGGTTACTACCATGGAAGAACTTTGCGATAATAATGATGGGTTTCACAAAAATTCATCTAACTGCGTTTACTTAACGCTTTACTCCTCCTTTAGTATCGTATTTGCTGTAATTTGAATATAAATAAACCTCCTTTCTCAGTAACAGATAATTGAGGTAATTCGGATGAAATTAGTTATCTACTTCTTAAGGTTGATTTAATAATAACCGCGTACAATCTGCGCAATTTGCAGACACAATATTAATTGAGGATTGCCATAATGGCTAGAGAAACATGGGTTAGAATCAAATTTATTACTGGTACAACTATAGAGATATGTATTGATAACAATAAGCCTATAATGCAACAAATTGAAAACCGATTAGAAAAAGATTTAAAGCATATGGGTCTTTTTATTTCCTCTGCTGTTATGAGGGGTAATCGCATAACAAATAAAACTACAACTGAAGAATTTGAAACACTTGTAGATAGAGAACAAACGTTTCAATCAATAATAGTTAACTTTACTACTATAAATCCTAAATTAAAAAAGGAAATTAGTGATGGAATATATAATCAAGTTTTAGCTATCCTATTGGGAACGCGAGAAGGCGGGCCCTATAACCTGTTTGCTAATGAAGTTATAGTCAAATTAATAGAGGATTTAGTGAAACAGACATACCTTGAACCAGCTTATTCAGTTATACCTGAGGCAATGTATAAAAAAATAACAAGCGATGCTATAAACAAAGCTAATAAAGTTTACGAGGTTTTGGAAATCAAACGACTACACAAAAAATTAGCTAATGATTTATATAACCAAGCGGTAGTGATTTTTCAAGGTGGGAAAGAGCAGCAGCCATTTAGTAGATTTTCAGGCGAAATTACCGTAGCTATCTTAAATGAATTAAAAGTTGCGATATATGAGAAAAGCAAAGAAATTATCTCTGAACAAGAGTTTAATCGTCTTGCAGATACAGCAATAAACAAGGCATATCGTGTCTATTCTTCTATAGAGAATCAAAAATTCTTTTCAAGCGCGCGCGAGTTAAACAAACATGCCGCCATTAAAAAGCCAATCAGTTCGATTAAAATTCATTCTATATCCGACGCCAGTACAAGAGCTAAAACATTATTTTTATCAGCCGAAACTTTATCGGAAAAGGATGGCGAGGAAGTAAAAAAAATTACGCCAAATTGATGCGGTAAATTGAGACCTCAATAATTTTAGCGAAGCGTAATCTAAGTTATTGATTACGACGGCCCATTCCATATTAATTTATGCAGATTAAAATGAAGAGAAAGCGTGTCGCTTTTGCATCATAAGTAATTAATGATATGGCTCATGACGCAAAACCAAATCAAGGATTAGAGAGGCTTTAAAAGATGCTCACGGAATCACAGAACAAAATATGTTCGGCGGTCTTTTTTCATGCACAATGGAAATCTGCTGTGTGGATGTGACTCCAAATATGAGTTATCTATTCAGGTCGGACCTGAAAAATATAAAGAAACTTTACAGCTCAAACAGTGAACAAACTAATGTAGTTGCTACCATGGAAGAACTTTAATCACCGTGGTTTCGTAAGCATAACAATTCCATACGGTTCTAGCTCCATTAATTAGAAAGGCAACTTGAGTAATTTGAAAGAAACCGCCATCAATATGGGTATCCAGCATGCACACTTTATTAACACCATCCACCATCCATAGTGATATAAAATAAAGTTGTATTCGATGGGGTTACGTTTGAGGGAGGAAGAAGATAAACATCATTCTTTTGTTCCAATGCCATAGGCAGCCCTTTTACATAAATAATGGCACTCGAAGAGACAAAACTTATAGTCATAAACCATAAAAATAGAATAATCTTCATACCCGTCCTTCGCAATCCATTATTAATCCTATTATACGCAATAGGTATTCATTTTTCTCGATACTATAAGAAGAGAATAATTGATTTGGCTTCACAAATTATTCAACAAGCGTAGTGTGCCTACTCAGATTAAGTTGCTGACCTGGCTTATAAGCCCTTTTCAGCTTAAGATAAAACAGAATTAATTCTAATTAATAATAGGGACTTACTATGCTGGCCAAGATTGCATTTCCTTTTGTTTTATTAACCGTTTTCAATTGTTCTATTGCCTGTACCAATATCATGATCCAATCCAAAGATAATAGTGTTGTCGTTGGTAGAACCTTAGAATTCGGGCCATCGCTTAATAGTGAAATTGTCACCTCTCCTAAAGGAAAAACATTTAGCAATACAACTTCTGACGGTCAATCAAGTCAATCTTGGACTGCAAAATATGGCTTTGTTTATTTGAATTTTTTTGGCCAAGATCATGCCGTAGATGGTATGAATGACCAAGGGCTTAGCATTGGCCTTTTGTATCTACCTGGATATACACAATACCCTAAAGTAAATAAAGAGAACCTGAAAAACTCTATACCCTACTTTCAATTAGGGGATTGGGTCTTAAGCCAATTTAAAACAACTGAGGAAGCACGTGTAGCGCTTGAAAGTTTAGTAGTATTTGATCAGATGTTAACTATTGATGGTCAACAACAATCCTTCCCCTTGCATCTCGTTATCAATGATGCCCAGGGAAAAAGTATTGTTGTTGAGTTTAATAAAGGACAGAAGCAAATTTATGAGAACTCTTTAGGAGTTTTGACGAACTCCCCAACCTTTGATTGGCAACTTACCAATCTTAAAAATTATGCAAATCTATCGCCTTATGCTGTTGAACCGATTAAAGTCGCTGGTATGATTTATTCTGCTACCGGCCAAGGTGCAGGCATGGTTGGGTTGCCAGGAGATAGCACACCACCTTCGCGTTTTGTCAAAGTGGCTTTCTTACAACAAACCGCATTTCCAGTGGATAATGCAGAACAAGCTGTCGTTTTATCAGAGCATATTATCGATAATGTTTTTATTCCTAACGGCATGGTAAGAGATGCTAAGGGCAGGCCTGGAACTGAAACCACACAGTGGACAGTCTTCAAAGACTTAAAAAACGGTAAATTGTATTTCAAAAGCTACAATTTCCCAACTTTACGGGTCATCGATATAACAACGCTAAATCTCAATGCAGGTGCTAAAGTAGTTAGAATTCCCGTGAGTCATCCAGCACTGCTAGCACAAGATGTGACTAAAGAAATGAAATAGAACCTTTCCCAGCTGTGAATGTCTATGAGTTAGAGTGCAAGGAGGCATATGAACGATAAAATCATTCATCGTAAACTGCACCGTGATCTTGGTTTGTCAGGCGCAACCATGATGGGCTTAGGCTCTATTCTAGGTACTGGTGTGTTTGTCAGCATTGGGGTTGCAGCCGGGGTGACCGGTCCATCAGTTATTTTGAGCATTATTCTGGCTGCATTAGTTGCAACCTGTAATGCTTTATCAAGCGCGCAACTTGCAGCCAGTCATCCAGTGAGCGGTGGAACCTATGAGTACGGTTATCGCTATCTTCATCCGGCGATAGGATTTACAGCAGGTTGGATGTTTTTATGCGCCAAAACCGCTTCAGCTGCAACCGCAGCTTTAGGCTTTGCAGGGTATTTTCTACACCTGTTTAAATTAAGACTAATTTCCATTATCCCTGTTGCCGTAACCGTTGTTATTGTTTTAACCTTGATTGTGTTGAGCGGCTTAAAGCGCTCCAACAAAACCAACCTGATTATTGTCTCGATAACGCTGCTGTCCCTCGTGTTATTTGTCGTTTTTGGATTCCCTAGCCTGCTGCGAAATGGCGGACAAAACCTCTCGCCATTTTTCCCAAAAACAGCTGATGGCGGACTCGGTCATTTTTTGTATGCGACTGCTTTAATGTTTGTCGCCTATACGGGCTATGGACGCATTGCCACGATGGGTGAAGAAGTTAAAGAGCCTGCTACCACCATCCCCAAAGCTATTATCCTGACCTTGGTGGTGAGTGCAGTCCTCTATATTTTAGTCGCTATGGTTGCCATTGGCTCTGTCGGCTCAACCCAACTGGCCATTGTAACAGAAAATAAGGCCACCCCGCTTGAAATTGCAGCCAATGCCATGAACCGGCCTGGACTGGTTACCTTCATTGCTATTGGTGCATGTACAGCAATGCTGGGTGTATTACTAAACCTCATTTTAGGGCTTTCACGAATGGCTTTGGCCATGGGGCGTCAACAAGATTTACCAGAACTATTTGCAGTTGTTTCCCGTAAGCATCGCATACCGGTAGCAGCGATCGTTGGTATTGGGTTCGCCATTGCTGGTCTAACTTTGTTTGGTAGCGTTGAAACTACTTGGTCCTTCAGCGCTTTCACCGTGTTGATCTATTACTCGATTACAAATCTTTCCGCCCTGTACTTACCAAAAGACCAACGTCTTTATCCTAATTTCATCGCGGTAACAGGTCTTATTTCCTGTTTGTTCCTGGCTTTCTGGGTACCTTTAGGTATTTGGCTATCGGGGTTGTCCTTAATGCACTGGGGTTGATATGGCAGTACTTCCATCGCTACTATTTAAAAGGGCAATGAAATGAATGGAAGTGGAATTGAATGAATAAAAATTTATTACAATATTTATTCTATAGTGCTGTCTCTCCTTGGGTGATATTGATCCGACTATCCGTAGGGTTAGTTTTTTTGCCTGAGGGTATCCAAAAATTACTGTACCCTGATGTGCTCGGCGCCGGACGTTTTATGAAGATTGGCATTCCTTATCCTGACATTATGGGTCCTTTTGTGGGCTGGGTGGAGGTTGGCTGTGGCTTATTAATATTGCTTGGTCTTTTCACACGCCTGGCCAGCATTCCTTTGATTATCATCATGATAGTTGCTTTTATTTCCACAAAATTTCCCATCTGGATAGGAAGTGATTGGTGGTTTTTTCATGTTCGTGAACTTAATCGCTATGGCTTCTGGAGCTTCATGCATGAATCCAGAACTGATTGGGCAATGTTAATGGGGGCTTGTTATTTATTGGTTGTCGGTGGAGGGCGTTGGGCATTGGACAATCTACTGATAAACCGGTTAGGCTTAGTAAACTTACCCAAACGTCAGGGCTCATCATGAGCAATCATCCACAGCTAATCACAGCTTTAAAGGTATATAAAGACATCGATCTTGATAGAGAAAAGAACCTTCAGTTTTTTCTTAATAAACACAGCACCAAAGAAGGCACTTGGGGGCATCTCACCGTGCATGAAGGGAACATGCAGTTTGTTTTTCTGGATGGGCATGGAAATGAACAATCTGATTATACGTTAAACCCGCAATCCCCCTCGTTGGTAATACCTCCATCATCATGGCATAAAATTGCCTCGGTAAGCGACGATTTCAAGGCTACTTTGCAGTTTTACTGCCACCCTCATCGTTATTTTGAAAAAAAATATCACCTGCCACCTATCCATCATGATTTATTGTACATCTATCAAACTTATCTACGAGAACAGGAGAAAATGACCATTTTGGATATTGGCTGCGGTTCGGGGAGAAATCCTTTATACTTTGCTTTGTCTGGACATCAAATTATCGGTATAGATAAAAATGAAAAAGCTATTGAGAATATAAAGCATATCGCAAAACAAGAACAATTGTTAAACATTGAAGCCCTCCTCCATGATTTAAACCAGCCAATTCCAATCCAAAATAAATCCTTTGACTTTATGTGCTCCACCGTTACGCTGCAATTTTTAAACCCGTCCAGCATTCAGCCGTTATTGGCAACGCTACAATCGCTAACCTCGGTAAGGGGCATGCATTTTTTAGTTTTTCCCATCAAAGCTGAACCTTATATCTATCCTGACAGTTTTACTTATTTGGCAGAATCAAAGGAGCTCTATCATTTTTATCAAGATAGTGGCTGGTCTATTCTGGAATACAAAGAAAATCCGGGCCAATTGCATAAACTCGATGAAAGTGGTAAACCCAAACAAGGCATCTTCGGTCTCCTTTTAGCCCAAAAGCATTTATAAAACCTCGAGTATAGAATACTGAGACCAGTGATCCAGGCGAAGTATCATTTCGCGGCTACGCTCGCTTGGGATGTGAAAACTGGTCAGCATTCCCTTCTCCTAATAAATAAATTTAAGGTGTTACAAGAGTAAGATGACCGTCGGGATAATAATCTCTGATAAGATGATGCCCAATCATAAGCTTGATATTGATTTCATTAAATGAAAATATGTGTTTACATCACTTTAATATTTGTAGCGGGAGCTGCACTAATATCCGCAGGGTTCTTTAATTTTTGTAGTGCTTCTTTCGTGGATGTGCTAGGAAAAACACCTCCCTCTTGCTTGAGGGTTGCGCCATTATTTGGGGTATTTTTCGTCAGCTCTTCTTTAAAATTACTATCATTAAGAGTATTGCTTTCCTTTAATTTCTTTAAAGCCTCTAAAATATCTTTTGCAGCTGAATGGTTTTCTACCACTAATAAAAAATTATCTTTGTTTAAAAGTTCATATTTTTCAAGTAAGGAAATAATCTTGCTTACTTCTTCTAAAGATGAAACACAAGGTTTTAGTTTATTGAAACTATCATTATCTAATAGGTTAGCTTCGGACAATTTTGCAAGGATTTTTCCTAAATAATAAGCATTCTCATGGTGTTCAAAAATAAATTGCACTTTCTCCCTGTCCAGGATGCTAGGGCCTAGTTGGGCTAAAACATCATAAATATCCTCTGCATAGGAAGCATGTTGCATTAACTGATTAAAATTCTCTTTATCTAATAAATCGTGTTCGTGCAATAAAGAAATTACATAAGGCATGTAAGGGCTATCTTGCACATTCTTGATTAATGACTGGAAAATAGCGTTATCAAGGATGTTTACTGTTGCCAGGCTTGGGATTACCTTATTTAGGGCTTTAAGGTATGGGGCATTCGCTATAATGTTTTTATACACAGCGTTATCAAGCACATTTAGCCTGTACTCTTTTGCCCTCGTAAACAGGTTTAAAATCTCAGGTGCATATCTTCCATTTTCGAGCAATTTACTAAATGTAGGTCCATCAAGGGTAATACCAAACTTTGTTTTTAAAGTAATTACGGTAGCGATGGTCCCTTCATTGAAATTTTTTCCTGATTTTTCAGCAAGAACACAGGCATTTGCTAACGCTTCGAAGCTATTGTTATCTAAATGGATATTCGCGCGAGAAAGTTGGGTGCTACTACGAGAAATATTTGCTAGGACTTTGTCTTTATTTAAAAGTTGGTCATCATTATTAATCTTTATGAGAACTGCAAAATTTTTCTGATCAAGGAGTTGCGCATTGCCTAAAGCAATGATAGTTTCACAAACAGTTTTTGCTTGCCATTTGTCGGCAGTAATATGTTGAAAAGAGTCATTATTGAGTAAAGAAGCTTGCTCCATTAAAAACAATGCTTTCCAGGTAACAACACCACCACTGTAATCCAGATTAACGCATGAAGAAATAGCAGTCAGAGTGTCTTCTGAATGCCAATCTAGACTTTTTGAGGTTGCCAATAAGCTCCATATCCACATGCTGTGTTTTTGAGAGTAAATTGGCTCTATCAAATCTTTTAACGTTCTTGTGGGAGTAAAGTCTTCGTTTTCTGTTAATTGGAAGATGAGTTCATCTTTAATGTCCTTAATTTTCTCCCTGTCTATAGCAATAAGCGTTTGACTTTTAGAATCGTTATATTGTGTTCCTTCCTCCATTATTTCTGCATACTTTAAAGATAGCGCTTTACTAAACGCAGATGGAGTTCTTGGGCTATCTCTACCTGTAGTTACTTGTACTATATTTCCGTTACTTTGGGAAATAACCATTTGGCTAAATTTTTTGAGCATCGCTACGGCAGTTTGATCATCTTTTTGCCGTGCGTTTTCCCATGAGTCAATGGTAAGGTTTCCGCTCATACTGAGCCAGGCATATCCTTGACCAACAATTTCAAAGTTCTCATAATCAATGGACTTATCTTGTAAAAATGGCGAGACATCCTTTTTCGATTCTTTCTTTTTGAGCATTACATAAAATCCATTATGTTCTGAACTTATACCATCCAGTACGCAGAGTTCTCCTTTGCTACCAATGGATTGGCAATCATTTGTAATATAACCAAGAATTAAAGAACGAGGGTCTTTTATGGGTAGTTTAACCAAATAATAGCCTGATTTATTTATCTCAGGATCGGAACCATTCACTGTAATGTTGGGAAGGTTATCCTTTGTTTTCCATAATTTGTTTACTTCTAAATCAAGACATCTATTGAATACTGTTTCTGGAACGTTATATTGTTCACAGACTTTAGCCAGCTCTGGGTCCTCCCAATAACGCTTATAGTCAGTTTGTGCTAATGCATTAAATGCTTCTGCGGGTGTTTGAGGAACTCTTTTTAATTTTTCTTCAATATCTTGTGCTCTAGCAAAAAATGTTAATGTTTTAACACCATATTTTTTGATAAATTGGGACCATTCGTCAAAATTAATGCCATTTTTTTTACCGATTTGAAGATCCATAAGGGTTGGTATCGATTTATTTGCTGCTTGACTTGCTTGTTTTGTAAGAAGAAATTGTTCTATCCGTTCTAACATTTTTAACTCTGTCTGGTCCTTTAAGTTGCCAAAACATACTAACGTTTTATAGGCGCACTCATAAAGCTCTGTTTGCTCGCTATTATCACAGTTTATATAATTTGAGGCAAGTTGTATAAATTTATATACAAGTGAAAACTGCTGAAAGGCTTCTAAATCATCCGCTCTGAAATAGCCATATATACTATTTTTTTCCTTAAATACTTCTTGAAGTTTCTCCTCAGCAGGCATTATAAATTTTTCAGGAATACTGGATGTTTGAACTTCCTTAGAGTCAAACAAAATTTTTTCTAAACTCAAAGCATTAGGCGTGTTGAGTTGCAGGAGCATTGTTCTAAAGGGATTTGAAAGATTTTCATCTTTTAAAATAAATTCAAATTCGTTCTTTATCTCTGTTGATCTTTTTTCAATCCTTTGCTTTATCCTTTCAACATTCGTAGAATCAATATTGCTTACGTCTATAATCCCTTTACCCGCAAAAACATATCGGAAAAGATTAACAAGCTTCATGGCACCATTCTCAGGTTTTTATGTCTAAATTATAGACTAATTGTAGGTTTGCCACGACACAGGATTGAATAGAAGATTCGATAACACGCCTGGTATGAAAAAAGGCGTTACACCAGACATACTGCAATTAAAAGCTTTTACCATCCAGTATTAATTTATGCGTAGCATGGCCAATATTAATAACAAAAAATCAAAATTTGCGAGAATTGAAAAAAACATTTGCATTTAATTTAAAATTTGGATTAATCTGGAGGAGACTCATAAGGAAAAGGAGCTCACCATGGGTAAGAACAATGCAAATTCTCGTGCAGTTAATGGTAATAAACCACCTTACTCTAACCAGGGGAAAAAACCCTCCAATCAAGACAAGCAACGCTTTTTTAATCAAGGACCCAAAGTTCCCATTGCAAAAATGCAATCACAAGAAGTTCAACAACCTATTCAACAAATCAAACTGGAAACGACTACTGACTTTTTACTCGTTGCCATTTTAGAAGAATTAAAAACGCGTAATATGATTGAAATTGCAAAACTAAAAGCAAAACAAGAGCAAAAACAAAAAGAATTGGCTGCGGGTAAAAAAATGGAAGAACTTAATAATGCACGCTTTGAAGAAATCCGTCCCTCCTTGTATCTTTAATTAATTTACATTCTTCTAACCAATTGACAGAATGCTGTTAATTGGTTTTTCCATTTACTTTTTCCAGACATCAAGGATGAGGAATAATGACATTTGCCAAAAAATATGCTGCCTTTTTTCTTGGGCTACTCGCTGCTTGTCCATTAACATATGCAGGAATGGTTGAACGTTTTTTACAAAAAGCCCAAGAAGAGAAAACCCCATTAATGACTGAGAAAACCATTCAACTTGCTTACTTTACACAGTTGATTGATCATAATAATCCTGCCCTGGGTGTTTTTTCTCAACGCTATTACATTGATGAAACCTATGGTTCTAAAAATGACTCACCGGTATTTTTTTACATTTGCGGTGAATCTGCCTGTAGTAAACGCGTATTAAAGGGTGCAATTAGAAACTACGCAAAGAAATTTCATGCCAAATTAGTTGCTCTGGAGCATCGCTATTATGGCGAAAGTTTACCTTTTGACACACTTTCAACCTCAAATTTACGTTATCTAACAACGGAAGCGGCACTCGATGATTTAGCTTATTTCCAACGTTATTTAAGAAATGAAAAAAACTGGAATGGGAAATGGATTGCTTTTGGAGGCTCTTACCCTGGCTCATTATCAGCCTACTATCGTTTAAAATTCCCTTATCTCGTGGCGGGAGCTTTGGCTTCATCAGCACCCGTCATGGCTAAGGAGGATTTTATTGAGTACGATACTCATGTAACTCAAGTTGCGGGCGTAACATGCGCAAGACAAATGCGAGAGGTTGTAAACCAAGTCGAAGAAAGCTTGACTGATATTACCAAGTTTGCACAAATGAAGTCTCTTTTTGATGCAAGAGCGATTGACGATCCGGTTGATTTTCTGTATTTGATTGCCGATACCGGGGCTGCTGCCGTGCAATATGGGATGCGGGATGCCTTCTGCACAAGTCTATCAACACAGGTAACACCACTTGAGGGTTACGCCAATTTTGCCAAAAAATTATATAAAGACATGCAAGTCAATGCTGTAGACATGACACCACAAGGTGCCATGAGTGAAAGTGCAAAAGATTATCAAAACAACCTGGGCATACGACAATGGTACTATCAATCCTGTAAAGAATATGGTTATTGGCAAAATGCAAATCCCAATCCAAACCTGTCTACTCGTTCTTCGTTAATTAATTTGGATTATCACCACAATGTATGCCAACGGCTGTTTGGTCTGACCCAAACTGCCAATACAACAGAGCTCAATAATACTTATTACTTTCCTTTAATGGACATTTTAACTGCCAATATTTATTTCACTAATGGAGAAAATGATCCCTGGTCTACCTTATCATTAGCAGAAAAAAATGGGAATGCGGATAATCCAAAACTCTCTTACCACCTTATTCAAGGAGGTGCTCATTGCGACGATTTAGGTAGCCCCTCCTCCACGGATTCTAATTCTCTAAATGCTGCGCGAGAAAAAGCGGAACGCTTATTGGCTGAATGGCTTCAGTAAGAGTACAGGACTTTTAATTAAAAAACTTTTTTACTCCAATCATTACAGGGATTGATATGATTGCCCCTGAATTGCTGACACTGGCTTTTTGAATTGGACGAATTGCTACCGTTTTATTAAATAAATTATGACCCAACAATCCATCACTCGCCATAATTCCAACTTTAATAAATGCAGCCAAGCTTTCTTTTATATTCATCATTAAACCAGTATAAATACCACCTGATACACTGGAACTACTTTTGTAAAAAATAGTGCTTGATTTTCCATCGAAAGTTACTGGAAAGCCATCTAAAAAATCATTGGAAACAACCACTTCAGGTCTGTAACTGATCCCCACTTTCGCCCCTACGAAAGGATGGATAAGAGAATCATGTACTTTAATATAATTATCAAAATAATAGGTACTTTGTAAGTAGCCTGAATAAGACTCATAGCTACCGTAGGTTTGATCAAAAAAACCAATGCGTGTATTACGCCGGTAGCGCTGTCCATCTGCCCTGCTACCTTCAAACTCCACTCCCCATTCGAGGTTATTAGTGTATGCGTAATTAATACCTAGGCCATAAAAATAATGTGTTGAAAACAATTTATTAAAATAATAGTCATTTCCAGCGCCAAGAACCCCTGACAAATTTAAATTCCCATTGATATCAATACCAGAAAAACGAAGGACTGTAGAAGAGTCAGTAAATCGAGTATCTGCAATTCCGCCATTAATGGATAGATTCCATTTTCCTTGTTCCAAAGGATGATGTGCAATCGTGCCCATTGTTCCTGCTTGAATAGCATAAGAAAAAATTATAATCAGTATCCCCACTACTACATTTTTCCAAGACAATGGAAAAAACATATAACTCTCCTTGTCAAAAGATATTTGATTCATTACCACTTTCTCGGTGCACAGCCGGTACTATATAAAAATTTTATGCATAAAGCCATTCTATGAGGAGAAGTTCTAAAATAGACATGCCTGCAACAAAAAATACCGAAACGAATTAAAATTTTACATTAAACGTGTTTTTTTTCTATAATACTCATTTTTTAGGAGGAATTTGATCGTGAATCGGAATAGATTTTCATTTTTCAAGAGAGAAGTAGCAGAAGCAATAAAGGTTGGAGTTACCGTCGCTTTTGGCGTGGCGGCATTGGCTGCATTTTATGGCGCTTATACCCAAATGTTTGCTGAATCGCAAAACCCAACCCCTGGATTTTAATCATTACGTTGAATGAGCAATTTTGAATTGCTCTTCAATGATTCAAGAATCAATCATTGAATACTAATTCAGATAGTCTTCATGCCTGTTTATTTTTTAATTCTTTATAATAACTTAAAGCCCTGGTCCTTGCCTCATGATGATTAATAATAGGATGGGGATACTTAATACCTAAAAGGGTTCTGCACGCATACTCATCTTCCCAAGGAGCATGGATAGATTGACTGCTTAATTGAGAAAGCTCGGGAACCCAGCGGCGTATATAGGTCCCATCCGGATCAAATTTTTGACTTTGTAATACCGGGTTAAAAATTCGAAAATAGGGGGCTGCATCTGCACCACTTCCTGCCACCCATTGCCAGCCTGCACTGTTGCTTGCCAAATCGGCATCAACAAGAGTATCCAAAAACCAATCGGCTCCCAGCCGCCAATCAATTAATAAATCTTTAGTAAGGAATGAGGCAACAATCATACGCACGCGGTTATGCAAATAGCCTGTTGCCCATAACTCCCTCATCCCAGCATCAACAATTGGGTAACCAGTGAGCCCCTTTTGCCAGCGAACCAATGCTTCTTTATTATCATGCCAAGGAAATGAATCGAACTCTCCCCTGAAATTTTCACTGGATAATGTAGGGAAGTGGTAAAGTAAATACACTGAAAACTCCCTCCACCCCAATTCGGATAAAAAATGCTCTACCGACTCTAAATTGCATCCTGGCTCCAGTTTTGCTAACTCAATTGCCCTTAGTATTGTCCAAGGACTGATTTCTCCAAAGTGCAGGTGCGGTGATAATCGAGAGGTCGCTTGTACGGCAGGAAAATCCTTATTTTTTTTATACGCGCTCAAATGATTTGCAATAAATTTATCAAGCGTTTTCTGAGCCCCTACCTCTCCAGGAATCCAATAATCCTTGAATTGCGAAGCCCAATTCGTGGTTGGCAATAACTGCCAATTTGCCAAACTATCGCTGTCGATTGTAACTTTTTGGGGGTACTTCGTACTATTTTTCGGGGGATTAACATCAAGCAATTGCTTGCACTTTTTCCAGTAAGGAGTAAATACTTTGAAAAAATTGCCGTCGTTGTTTTTTATAGTCCAAGGTTCATGGAATAAATTCCCATTGAAACTTTGAACTTTAATTTCTCTTTCCTGCAAGGATGTTTTGATGATTTTATCGCGTTTAATGGATAGCGGTTCATAGCAGCGATTCCAATAAATGGCTTTTACAGACAATTGATCAATTAATTCTAAAATAACATCGAGAGGATTACCTTGACGAAGCACCAGATTTAATCCTAACTCATGTAACGCGTTGTCTAAAGCAATGAGACTGTGGTGGAGCCACCAAGCTTGGGCGCGTCCTGAAACACTGCATTTCCCGTCAAAAATATAAAGTGGGATCACAAATTCATAATGCGAACAAGCCTCAATAAATGCAGGATTATCACTTATTCTTAAATCTTGTCGAAACCACACCAGAGCAATAGTCATATACTTTTTCAATTAGTAAACCAGTGGCCAAGTGATAATGGCAGATGGCAAGATAGGCAATCAATCATCAATAAATTAGATCATTATATAATTTTGAACCTTAAACAGAAACATCATTACCAATGAGTTTCCTCTCGTTTCAAATTGTGGCGATGCAAAATTGCTCCATAGCAGCAAGCAAATTAAAGACTGGGCGGTTCATATCCTTTTCCTGAGTCATGAATAGTCATTCCCGCAAACAAATCGACTTCGTCTTTTTTGACTTCCCAACTCATGCTTTCAGCGTGAGTAACTGGTGTTCGATCTAAAACATTATCAATGATGACCCCTGGTACGCCGGTAAACATAGGCTCTGCCCCAATTTCTTCGCATTTTTTTGCGTAATCATTGATTGTTTGCCGCAAAACCATAACCTGCTCATCCACCTGATCAGCAATATCCTCTGAACGAGCACGCAGAAGTTCATCACCTCTTTTCTCCAGGGATTTCAATCTGAACACGACGGTTGCCATAAAATCAATATCTATTTTTAGCGGCCCTTCTTCCCTACCCGATGGAATGCCCTCTCCATAATTTAATTTAATTGCTGTGGCTTCATCATGACGATTCTCAAGATATCTTGAAAGCAATGACCCTACCTGACCAGAGGTATGGTCTATCCAATCGCGCGATACATTCATAAAACAGCCGCGCAAAATCATTTTTCCTGCGTTATTAGGGCCAATTTGATATTGCGGTTGGATTCTATTAGGCATAGCTCTTCCTTGATAAATATTTGATCAAAGTATAGTAAATAATAATTACCTTATAAAAAGACATTCTCAGAAGCGTCTGTTTTTTGATCTAGAAGTCCTCTTTATTTTTTATGCGCTCTATCACTCCTCCTTTAGTAATTTTTGCATTATTTTGTTACAATATTACACATGAATTTTCCATATCGGTTATATTTTTGACTCTAGATTACATCGAAGAGTCCACTGTAAGGTTTTAACATGGCTTTATCTTCTTATTTACAACCCCTTCAAACATTGCAACACATCGAACAGTTACAACCCTGTGTAAACTTGGCTATACAAGTGTTTGAACAGGACATGCCAGATAGCAAGTTAATTGATAAATTGCGGGGGGAATTGCTACGCACATTAAGCGTTTTACTGCAATACAAGGTTACCAATGAAGGAGTTCTTTATACCCTGAAGCACTACACTTGGGCTTTTTTTGCACCTACTAAAAAATCTCACCATTTAGAAAATTTATTCTCAAACGAAATTCAATCCATTGAAAATAAAATTATTACTGCATTGCAAGGTTTAGCACGAGAATATCCCATTAATGATGTTGACCTTTTTGATCTTGAACCAATTGGAGAAAATGAAAATTATTGGCTCAGTTTAAAGGGACGAAAATATCGTCTCGAACCGCTGGCTGAATGGATAAGTACCCGTAAAGCATTTATCTATCCAGAAGATAATACAACGATGTTTTTACAAGATATCGATAATTTAACGCAGTTATGTGATTTGCATAAGATATCGCTGCAACCAAAACCAGTCTATTCCAGTATACTGAAACAGGCAATTATTGACGCTGGATTTTCCATCGAAGAAATAAGGGAATTGGATGTTCCTCAACTGCATAACCATCACATCAAGGCGTTGCAAATGTTGATAGCTCATTACCATTTTAGCAAGAGACAAGCCTTCGAAGAACTTCAAGGATTAAACTCTGAACAAGCAGATGCTTTAAACGAGCTCTATTCAAAAGGGCTTCGTGGGGCTCATTTAAGAAATTTAGCAATCGATGAAAGTGACTATAGTCCTCACCATACTGTTGTTTTGCAAATGCTTGTCAATGAATGGCACTATGACATTGAAACCGCCGTCGATGCCATTTCAAATTGTAATGGTGATGAAGTACAACGATATTACTCTATGTCCTCACCCCTGATATATTGACTCTCACGCGGCATGATAGCTTAATCATCTATAAGGAGATGATTTAAGCACTGCAAAAATTATTGAACTATTGGAGCTAACCCCTATGAACGATGCCGTATTAAAAAAATATTCAGCTGTTAGTGAATCCGAGTTAGGAAAAAAGTCAGACTATGATTCAGCCTACAATCCCTCTCGACTTTATCCCATCCCTCGAGCAGGCAAGCGACAAGAAATGGGTGTTGATCCAGTCAACCCCCCTTTTTTTGGATTTGATTGCTGGAATCATTACGAAGTTTCCTGGCTGAATGAAAAAGGAAAACCGATGGTTGGAATTGGTGAAATTTTTTATGATTGCAACTCCCCCAAGCTCATTGAATCCAAATCATTAAAACTTTATTTTAACTCCTTTAATAATACCCGAATAAACCACATAACCGACTTGGAAAATACGATTAAAAAAGATCTGGAAGAGCGCATTGAGGCACCCGTTTCTGTAAACATTTATCCTTTGGAAGAAGCAAAACAGTTCACTGTAACGCAAACACTTACAGGCGAGTGCATTGATCACCTTGACGTTGCATGTTCTGTTTATATCGTTGAACCCTCCTTTCTTTCTGTTGAAGAGATAGTGGTAGAGGAAGTTTTATATTCTGATCTTTTAAAATCCAATTGTTTAGTTACCAATCAACCTGATTGGGGAAGTGTTCAAATCGCTTATAAAGGAAAACAGATAAATCGAGAAGGCTTATTAAAATATCTTGTTTCTTACAGAAATCATAACGAGTTCCATGAACAATGCATTGAACGAATTTTTGTAGACATCATGAAGCATTGCCAACCGGAAATGCTAACCGTCTATGGGCGTTACACAAGGCGCGGAGGATTAGATATTAATCCTTACCGCTCGACAGAAAATACAGTATTTGATAAACAAAAAAATATCCGCTTAATTCGGCAGTAAGGAAACTAATTTCTTTAACAAACTGGAAAAGGCAAATTTCAGAATACATAAGAAACTAAAATTAGGTCATATTGAGAAATTCTCAATATGACCTAGAACGATTAATGTTTAAAAAGTTGACCCACTCTACAGTTAGCATTGATTACAGAATTAAAGGGATCATAACTGCCATAATTAGGTCCATAAAAACCTAGATATCCTGGCGTAGTCTGAGAAACCCAATCCGGTTTTGTATTGATACGCAGTTTATCTTTATCTAAGACCTCAACGTTACTAAAGACACCGTTCTCAACAATAATTTTAGTTAAATCAATACCCGTCTCACTAAAATTCAAAATAATAGGTGTATTATCCGCATACACATCGTAGCCTAGCCAGTAACTACTTGAACCCTGCTTGCGTTGGGCTTGACAGGAACTTACCGAATCGTCCTTCCTTTCAACTTTGATAAAAGAATGCGTTATTTGGCTTTGTACAGGGACATAAATTTTATTCTCTGTCGCGGATTTAATAGGTTCAATGGTCTGATTATCAGCACTTAAAACACCTATTTTGGCAGAAAATAGATTGTCAACGTTCACTGCTTGAGCCAAAGCATATGCCCAATTTTCAGCTTTTGCCGTTTCTTCACTCAATAGAAGAGGCGTTTGCGGTAACAGGTAATCTTTACCGCTACTATCAATCAGACGTAATTGAAGTTTATCCCCCGCATTCAAAGCACTGGCTAAAGTAGCAGTACCCACAATTTTCCAAGCTGAAGAGATTGCAGGTAAATGAATAAACTGTGTGCTTGCACGATTTGCTGCATTTCCTTGGCTTACTTCAAGATTTACGGTAACGTTTTGTTGAGCATTAATGTTGCTCATAACTAAGTGAGCTTTCGCGTTTTGGCTATCTTTTAATTGATAAGCAGTTAAATCTTCTGCATTGATAGACCAGCTGTAACTTAAATTCTCACCTTGAGACTGCGTTCCATCTAACTCTAATTCACTAGCACCACTTACTTCGGTTGGCAATGACTTAATCACTGCTTTAATGATTGGTATAGGGGTGCTGTCTGAAAAAACGACATCGATACAGGAATGAAATCGTTCGTAAGTATAACTGTTTCGTCCCCATTCACCATAAATCACGGCTCGATTGGTACGCGCAGGTACAGTACAGGTGGTGATAAATCGGTTATTTGTTTTATCAGCGATGATGTTTGGGTTTGCCTCTGGATTTTGATCATTGTAACTGAGTTTACAAAAAGGACTCTCTTCAAAATCACTCCAGCTTAATTCTTTGTTAGGATCGAATTGAAAATCGGGTTTAGTAATCCAATAAACAAACTCCTCTGTATCGCCGAAATGATTACCCCAGGAGATATTCCAGATAAACTTCTGTTGACCTGAATTAACTAAACTGATAGGCCAGTCATTGGCTTTATCCCAAGGTGTTTTTCCTCCATTCCATGTTTCAGAGCCAAATCCACAGACATGAGCAGGTAATTGCTCCAAAGGTTTGTTTGCACGACCGATGGAGTGTGTTAATACCGCCATAAAATTATAAACACTATTATCCATGGTGCCGTCTTCTTTTGTCATAATAGGACGACATTTTTCATGCGTCATTCTGTCTTTATAAATTTCATCCGGTTTGCTTTCCACGCCACAAAACTGCTCACGAGATGGAGGATTTTCAATGAGTCCGTGGGAAAAAGCACCTGTAGAAATTAAAAAGAAGAGGGGAAAGAAAAAAAATTGAACCGTGTATTTTTGTTTTTTCATAATACGTTTAATTCCTTTTAAACAATTGCGGTCTTTGTTTATAAAATAATTTAATTGTCTTTTCAATAAATTACCGGCATTTACTTACAATTATTCGGTTTGCACAAGTGATGTCTTATACATCGTCGCTACTGGATTCGATAGATCTGTCAATGTGAATTGCTTCTAAATTCGTTATCATGCGAAGACATAGGGTAAATGAACAGGTAAAATATAAGTAGCGTTTTTATCCCATCATTTTATGGATTAATCTTGTCTCGTACTCAACGCCTTTTTGAACTTCTCCAGCTATTACGTCAGCACCGTTACCCTGTCAGTGGCAAAATATTGGCTGAGAAATTAGAGGTAAGCTTGCGCACCTTGTATAGAGATATTGCCACGCTACAATTACAAGGTGCCAATATCGAAGGTGAACCAGGTCTTGGCTATGTATTGCGTCCAGGGTTTACGTTACCCCCACTTATGTTTTCTGAAGAAGAAATTGAAGCGTTAGTACTTGGTTCACGTTGGGTTGCGCGTAGAGCGGATGAAAAACTCAAAAAAGCTGCCATTCGAGCATTGTCAAAAATATCCGCTGTTCTTCCAACTGATTTACGCCATCAACTTGAATCCTCTGGCCTGTTGATAGGTCCTACAAAATCCCTTCCAATTAATGAGCAGTATGAAGCGTTGATTCGCCATGCGATTCGTAAAGAATATAAACTGCAGATTAATTATACTGATGTGAATGAAAAGGAATCACGGCGTATTATTTGGCCTTTAGCCCTTGGCTTTTTCGAAGAAACTCGCATGATTGTGGCATGGTGTGAGTTACGCAACGATTTTCGGCATTTCCGCACGGACAGAATTAACAATTTATCATTACTCGAAAACTTTAGTCATAAAAAGCGTCAGACACTTTTAAAGCAGTGGCGTGAGATATACAACATCCCTGAGCAATAATTTCCTACTGACAAAAACTGTCATCGGTGTCCATTAAGCTAAACCTCCCTACTATCGAGGAGATTAAATCATGTTAGAGCCAAATGTCATTGTAATGTATGTGAATAATCTTACCATTAGCCGTAGTTTTTATCAGGACTTATTCAATAAATCCCCTGTAGAATCTTCACCGTCTTTTACCATGTTTAAACTTTCTAATGGAATGGGATTAGGGTTAAAAGATAGACGTACCGTGCAGCCAGGCATTGAGGGGAATGGAAGTAAAAATGGCGAGTTAGCCTTCACCGTAGCTAATAAAGAGGAGGTTGATGCATTATTTTTAAGCTGGAAAGAAAAGAGAATAAGAATTGCTCAGCGACCAACCCAAGTATCTTTTGGCTATACTTTTCTTGCTGAAGACCCTGATGGTAATCGGCTTCGCGTTGCAGCACTAAGCAACATATAAAATCCTTTCACGGTCTGTTGCGACTTTGTCACATGTGGAAAATCACAAAGGCCCATGGCTCATACTATTTAAACGGATCCAGGAGATTGCTATGCCCATTATTAAACCTGAAATTCAATACGTGGATAATTTTTCAATTACAGGCTTCAGTACCAGGACGAATAACAGTGACGAGAGTAATCCTAATACCGCCAGAATACCTTCTCTCTGGCAACGATTCCATGCCAGTGAATTGGCAAATATAAATCCTATTTATGGAGTTTATTCAGATTATGATTCTGATGCCAGTGGTTCTTATACCCTTACTGTTGGCACCTCTGAAACAAAAGACAAGACAAATCTCAGCAATATAATCATCATCTCAGGGAACTATCTTGTTTTTACAAATTCAGGGCCTATGCCCACTACCCTCATACAGACCTGGCACCAAATTTGGGATTATTTCGCTCAACAATCGGCATATCAACGGCGTTTCATTAGCGACTTTGAACTATATGAAGCGCCTAACCAAGTCGCTATTTATATAGGGATTCGGTAATTATTGGCAAAATTTCAGGTTTATACTTTGAATGTCGAAGCGTTATCATTCTCATTTACTATCTCTTTCCCTAACACTGCAAAAGAGAGGGTCGTAGCTGGATGTGTTTCGATAGAAAAGGAATATTGAAGTGAATTATTCTCATCCACAGCAATCCAGGAATTGTTATTAATAGTAGCGTGTTCGGGAGGTTTTAGATAATTATCGGTTATAAGTACGGTTTGTGCTCCCTGAATTTGCGCAACCCCAGAATAACCTGCATATTGCTCTGCATGCGTATTTCCCATGAGTGCTACCCATTTCTTACAACGACCTGATTGCACTTCCTCATCGATAATGCTACTTGCTTTATAGTTAAAAATGCGGATTCTTTTGGGAAGGTCTAGTTGGGTCGAACCAATACCCACTTTTTGCATTTCATAAGACAGACTGGAATCAATACCTATTACACGGATGCCTGCTTTTTTGGCTGCCATAACCAAATTGGTATAAGTATACTGACGCGAAGAAGGTTGAACATTATATTTATCAAGAATACCAAGCTGTTGAATATTAAACAAATGGCCTTTATCCAACCCTTGTAATCGTGCCTTTAAACTAGGAGGCATTTCAGCATCAGAGGCACTATTCATATAATGCTCTAGTTCGGTTTGCATCGTATCGTTAAAAAGATGTTCCATAAATAAAGTGTCATACCCCTGCTTTTTTAAATAGAATAAATTTTCAATGAGAAACCTTTTTGGACTCAGGTCTTCATGTGCTTCCGATACAACAAAGTTGGTGGTTACAAGGTCTTGACAATCATCAAGCTTAAGGCGTAAAGGATTTACTTGCTTCTCATAAAAAGCTTCGGCCTTCTCGATTAATTCTTTTTTTTCTCGCGTTTGATGAGCGCGCGATATTAACGTTTGATAATGACCGATAGGGTGAAGCCAGGAAAACTGTTCTCGCTCTCGTAAATTATCTATAATATCCGTTAAATAATAATCACCGAAAGAAAACCCAATAAAATCGATGCGCATTTCTTTATCATCAAATTCAACGGAAGGGGCAGGGAGTAACTTAATAATTTCCTGTTTAAACTGCTCATAGCGCTCTCGATATTTTTTTTGACCTACTAGATCACTAATATCATCCCTTTTATCGTAAAACCCGAACGAGGTGGCAAAACTATAAAATTTTTTCCCCGGAAAAATACTATAAACAGGAAATGCATCTTTAGATTTAATCATTATGATAAGTCAGTAGTATTTCCTCTATTAAGTATAGTCAGGTTTGCAGAATCCATAGTGGTAAATCCTAGTTGTAATAGTCGATTTATTTTGATTTTTTTTAGTCATTTCATGTTAATTTAAGGGGAAGCTAGTTTTAACAAGGAGATAGGAATATGAGATGTTATGCCTTAGGGACACGTTTTGGGGATACCTCTTTCGATTGGCTAATTTCTATCAATAGCAGTTTTTTTGGTAGCGGCTTTTTTGAGAGGCAAATAAAACAATCCATTGAAAAGCACAAGGATGAAATTATCTCTTATTGCTCAACGATGAAGCCTAATGAAACCATTGGAACAAAAAAAGAAGGCTTTTACATTTACCTAACACGCTTAGTAAATGATTATTGTGTTGTTGTGGTTGATAACAAACTCTCAGAACAGCAAATGAGATGGCTGTGCTTTTATTTACTAAAAAATAAAATAGAAAAAAATACCGTTGCTGCCAATATAGAACAATTCACTCAAGACTATAAAGTTATTAAAGCCCAAACAGCAATTAGCGAAACGATGCAAATCATGCAGGAAAATATAGGTAAATTGCATACGCGAGAAGAAGCGCTTCAAAAGTTAATGAAACAAACTGAAGAACTTGAGACCTTATCATTTCAATTTAACAAGAAGGCTAAAGAATTAAATAGCTGTTGGCCCAGTTGTGTATTGATTTAATGGTTATTCACTAAAGAGCTGCTCTGCAGGTCTTTAGTGAATTGCTTGTATTCCCTGCCATCGAAACACAATATTTGGTATAACAAACGCCTTACAAACATTTTTTATTTTATCGATTATGAAAGAAATTATTTTAGCCACAGGCAATAAAGGAAAAATTGGGGAAATGACAGCGATTCTTTCCCCCATTCGTTGTATTTCCCAAGTTGAATTAGGAATAACTTCTCCTAACGAAACCGGCCAAAGTTTTATTGAGAATGCCATCCTTAAAGCAAGACATGCCAGCCTTCTAGGCAAAAAAGCAGCCTTGGCCGATGATTCCGGACTGGTTGTTGAAAGTTTACAGGGAGAACCTGGCATTTATTCTGCTCGCTACGCAGGCCCCCATGCTACTGATGCCGAAAACATTGCCTTGCTGTTAGATAACCTATCCCATGTTCCTAAGGATAATCGACAAGCTTATTTTTATTGCGCAATTGCCGTAGTCACACACGCAAATGATCCGACACCGCTAATCGCAACAGGCAAATTTTCAGGCAGGATTATTGACACACCAAAAGGAAACAATGGATTTGGCTATGACCCCATTTTTTTTGTAGAGACAATGCACTGCACAGTAGCCCAATTACCTGCTAAGATTAAAAATACGATTAGTCACCGCGCACAAGCTTTAAACCAGCTGCGCCATCAACTATTTAATAACCATCATGATTAATACAACCATTTATTCCTATGAGGACTTGAGCAAAGATATGCTCTATGAAATTTTGGCATTGCGTAGTGAGGTTTTTATTGTAGAACAGCAATGTTTTTATCAGGATCTCGATTACAAAGACCAGCATGCGCATCATTTATTAATGGTTGAAGAAGGTAAATTGATCGCGTATGCACGCATCCTTTCCTATACCCCTGATAAAATGAGTTTTGGGCGCCTATTGACTGCCCCTTCTCATCGCGGCCTAGGTTTAGGTAAGCAATTAATGGATACTATCATAAGTTATTTAAAAACTCATTTTCCTACAAAGTCTGTTATTATCACCGCCCAACATTATTTGCGCCATTTCTATGAAAGTTATGGATTTATAGCAGAAGGGGAACCTTTTGATATGGATGGCCTGCCCCATATCCGTATGGTAAAAAGGCCATGACGACAGACGTTGATTCATTATTCGCTGAAGCCTACTTGTTCCAGCGACAGAATCAATTATCCGAAGCGATTAAACGGTATGAAAAATTATTAGAGAAAGAACCTAAGCACGCCCAAGCACTGCATTTCCTTGGGCTTGCTTATGCACAGCTGGGTGATATTGACACGTCCCTGCGTTTTCTTTATCAAGCATTAGAGTTAGAACCCGAAAATGCCAATCTTCATAATAATCTTGCCAATGCTTACAAGAAAAAAAATCAATTTGACAAAGCAGCTCACCATTATCAACTCGCAATTCAATTAGCACCTGAGTACGCTCAAGCCCATCATAATTTGGCTACCTTGTATGCGGCTCGCAATGAGTATCTGAAAGCCCTTCATCACTACCGACTTGCTGTTCATGCAGAACCTGATTTTGCCGCCGCCCATTTTAATTTAGGCTTATTACTGCTGCAACACAAGGAATTAACAGCCGCCAAGACACAGTTTAAAAATGTTCTCGCGCTACACCAGGATCATCTTGAAGCCCGTTTTTATTTAGGCGTATTAAACTTGGAAGAAAATTTACTCGATGAAGCTGAACAAGCTTTTCAAGAGGTCTTGCAACAAGATAATCAGCATGTAGAAGCACTAACCAATCTAGGTGTTATTGCTTTAAAACGCGACAAAGGCCAATTAGCCGTTGATTTTTTCACAAAAGCCTTAGCCTTTGACAATGAGCATATGGAAGCACGCAACAATTTAGCGGCAACGTTCATGCATCATGACCGTTTTGAAAATGCGTTGATGCATTACGATGTATTACTACAAAAAGATCCCAAAAATTGCGAATACCTTTATAATTCAGGCGTTGCACAAATGGCTCTTGGTCATTTAAGTGAAGCTATCACCCATTTTGAAGCCATACTTGAACAAGATCCTAAGCATTTTGCGGCGTTGAATAACCTTGCAGCCATTTATATTCGTCTTGAAGATAAAGACAGGGCGAAAGCACTCTTGGAGTTAGCCGTGGCAGCAAACCCACATGACCTTGCAAGTCGGCATATGCTAAATGCATTAAGTAACAACGAACTTAACCCTAAAGCGTCTCCTGAATACGCTGCTAATTTATTTAATAATTATGCTTTATATTACGATCAACACATGACAGGCCCTCTAGCTTATACCCTTCCCCAGCACATAGCAGAGATGATTCATCAACTAGGTCGTAAAAAAATTGATCATGCGCTTGATTTAGGTTGTGGTACCGGTTTAAGCGGTGAGGTAATGCGCAAGATCAGTAACCATTTAACTGGTGTTGACCTTGCCGCAAAAATGCTTGCCCAAGCCAAAAATAAATTCATTTATGATGAGTTAGTCGAGGCCGAACTGCTACAATTTCTTAAGCAAACTGAACAGCAGTACGGATTAATCGTGGCAGCGGACGTGCTTCCCTATTTTGGGGAACTGGACAGCTTCTTTGCTGCTGTTTCCCAACGATTAACCACTGGCGGTTATCTAATTTGTACAGTAGAAATTAGTGACGATAAACCTTATCTATTACAGCCTACTGCACGTTTTTGCCATAAACCTGAATATATTCACATTGTAAGCCATAAATATGCGCTTAACGTCATTAAGCAGGAAAAGGTTAGGGCTCGTCAACAGGATCAACAAGCCCTGGAAGAAATGTTATTTGTAATCCAAAAGAAAAGTAATTGATCTGCTATTTATATGCATCAGTCACACTCCTGACTGTAGGTTTTTGACAATCATTAATAAATAATTTCAACCCTTGATCACTCGTGCAATCTATTGGACATGCAGAGTGATTGTCTGAGATAGTCAAAGAAGCACCGGATACAATTAGCAATTCTATCATCGGCTTATCTGCATTTAATACCGCTTCGTGTAAAGGGGTTCTACCAGAGGCATCTTGTACATCTACCATTGCACCTGCTTCAATTAAAGCACGGGCGCAATCATGGCTTTTACACTTTGCCGCCCAGTGTATAGCAGTTTTTTTCGAAACTGGGTCTTGCGTATTTAACTGCGAAAAAGACATGGTTTCCATTAATACTTTTAATTCAAACAGGCGCCCCCATGCCGCAGCTCTCCTTAAGGCCTGATCATAGACAGGGCTACTTATTTCTCCTGCTTTGCGTAAAGACATGCAAACGGTTGCCAATTGAGTGTGAACCTGAGTATTTTTTTTCTCTCCTATAAAACTCAACAGTCTGGGTGCTATTTTTCCATTGGCACTGTCCATAATTTGTTTGTTAATTGCAGTCAACCGTGACTTAACAGAAGACATTTGCAGTAAGTCATGCGTTTTTTCCATATCGATTCGACTTAATGGTTTGTGTGCAAATAGTAATTCTGATAAATCAAGGATCATTTTTGGCATAGCACCAAATAATGAACTATCGTTGGTGACGATTGATTTAACAGCGATAGCCCAAGACGCCACGAACTCATCATTGACAGTAAAACTGTCGTAACGTTGATAAAAAGGCAATTTACCATCTTGAAGCACTTCAAGCGTGCTCAAAGACCCCGTTGATAAAACTAATTCACTAGTTGCTTGCGCTGCCATTTTGCGCATAACCCCATTCTTTAAAGATTGATGGTAAGTAATTTGCGGAAAAGATTTTTGTGGGCTAGTGAAACTTAGGTCATTTTCGAATGTATAACGAATAGCAGCATTCTTACCCATGAAATCACCCACAAGCACATACTCACTAAAGCCAGTCAGTTTCATATATTGCGTTATTAACTTGTAATCTTTTGAAGCATCAACGTTTGCCGCATACATAAAACCATAATGGTTAGAAGGTATTAACGCAGCATCGCGGGATGATAATGGACTTAAATCTTCAGCTTTAGTAATGGCTGTAAACCCTAAACGATTTTTACCAGGCCCTGCACTACCAACAAACATATCCCGCGAATCAAAAAAATCATAGAGTTGCGGTTGATCTTTTGCTACTTGCAGTTGATACATCGCTTGTTTGAATAAATCCGAAAGAGCGTATTGATTAATATTACCAATAAATAAGAATTTACTGTCTGGAGAAACAATTCGCTTTACAAGATCTGCTGCCGCATACTTACAACGATTCGCTTCAATAAAAGCTACCACCTTGTACGAAACAGCATCAAATTTTTCTAAACTACAAAGTTTTACTGATTGACCTTCAATATCTATTGTCCCATCCACAGGTGAACCATAAAGATTTTCAAATCGAGGTAGGCCATCAGAAGTACTGACCAGAAACACGTCCATGCCTAAACCGTGATGAAGAAGTTCTCGAACCAGATCCTTAGCAATACTACCCGCAAAAGCGAAATCACCCTTAGCGGTTGGGTTGTGACAGTTTGCATAAATAACAATAGCTTGTTTCATGATGTTAATCTCACTGCATTAAAATCAAGAATTATTTTAAAAGCGGACTATTAACAAAATATTAACAAAAAGACGTTTTTTTGGTCTTTTCGATTAATTTTTATTAGGAGGTGGGAAATAGGTAAGTTGAGCGATGTGAAGAATCAAGTAGGCAGCACCTCGATATAAAGATATCCGATAGATATTAAGAGAACCTTAAAGCACTGGATGGAGATAGGAGATTTAACCATGGAACCCGGTTGCCCTAAAACGTCAACCGGTTATCTTGGGTTTTGAATTAAAAAGAGAGGACTAAATTTTTATCTAGATTATGCAACTGCTCTCTAAATAAAGCTTGGATACGCTCAAGACTTATTTTGTCTTTAGCTTCAAAACGCGCCACTAAACATGGCGTTGTATTTGAAGCGCGCAACAGTCCCCATCCTTCAGCGAACTCCACGCGCAAACCATCAATTGTTATAATATGTGCATCAGGAAAATGAGCTTGTTCGCAAAATTGTTGCATGAACGTAAATTTTTGCTCGTCAGCGATAGGGATTTTAATTTCGGGCGTATTAATGCTATTAGGAACTGCTGCAAACTGTTCGCTGACTGTTTGTGGATTAGAACTTAGGATTTCTAACAACCGACAAGCACTATAGAGTGCATCATCAAAACCATACCAGCGATCTTTAAAGAAAAGATGCCCGCTCATTTCACCTGCTAGTGCCGCATTTTCTTCCCGCATTACCGCTTTCACAATAGAGTGACCAGTTGGACACATTTTGGCTATCCCACCTGCCTCGTTGATTAATGCCCCTAAATGACTTGAACATTTTACGTCATAAACAATCGTTGCCCCCTTGTTTTTTTCTAAAAGGTTGAGGGCATAAAGCATTAGCAGACGATCAGGCCAAATCACTTCGCCTTTATCAGTCACAACCCCCAAGCGATCTGCATCACCATCAAAGGCAATACCTATATCTGCCTGATTGTGAGCAACTGCTTGTTTTAAATCAGCCAAATTTGCTTCTACACTAGGGTCAGGATGATGATTAGGGAACCTACCATCAACGTCACAATAAAGAGGAATTACATCACAACCGAGTGCTCTAATTACCGAAGGTATAATTGGGCCACCAATTCCATTCCCGCAATCAATTACTATTTTTAACGTTCGCTTAAGCTTAATATCGCTGACAATACGTTGTATGTAGGCAGGAATAATGTTGAAAGAATGGTATTCCCCTTTGCCTTGATAGCACCTACCTGCTACTACTAACTCATAAAGATGATGAATATCTTTCTCGACTAACGTTGTTCCGGCCAAAACAATTTTTATACCATTATAGTCGGCAGGATTATGGCTGCCTGTTACCATTAAACCACTATCGACTTGAAGCGTGTGAGTGGCAAAATACAACATAGGTGTTGCTATAGCACCAAGATCGAGTATGCTAATTCCACTGTCTATTAAACCCTGTTGTAATGCTTTGACCAAGCTTTCACTTGTCAAACGACCGTCACGGGCCACAAAAATTTTTTTTCGCCCTAATTCATAGAGACGACAACTGATAGCTAAGCCAATACTATAAAACGCATCTTCATCAAGCTGTTTTCCAATTATTCCACGGATGTCATAAGCCCTGAAGACGGAACGTTCAATTTGCTTTTGTTGATAAACCACCTATGTTCTCCCTGAACTGCCAAATCCATCCGCACCTCGGCTACTCTCAGTAAACGAATCAACAATTTTAAATTCAGGATGAGCGATAGGGAGAAATACTAACTGGGCAATACGATCCCCTGGGTTTACCGTAAAATGTTCCTCATTGCGATTCCAGCATGAAATTTTTAATTCGCCTTGATAATCAGAATCAATAAGCCCCACCAGATTTCCCAATACAATGCCATGTTTATGCCCTAAACCTGAGCGCGGTAAAATAACGGCTGCCAAATTGGGATCTTCAATATAAATTGCTATCCCTGTGGGCAATAAAACGGTCTCTTTGGGGGCAATTTGCAATGATTTATCAATACAAACACGCAAATCAAGTCCTGCAGAACCAGCAGTAGCATAATGAGGCAACTCAATAGTATTGCCTACTCTAGGATCTAAAATTTTTAATTGAATTGCCTTTTTCATATTATTCCTCTGTTTTAAGCAGGGTGTCATTTTGAATAGTTGCTGCCAAGATTGCAATAATCCTTGCAGCAAGACGGGTCTTATGGATATAGGGCAGTTCTAACTGTTTATTTTTTGTTAATACGATGACCTGATTATAATCAGACCCAAACCCTAAACCACTACCCACTTGATTGGCAATGATCATATCTGCTTTTTTGGTGTTTAATTTATCCTGGGCGTGTTTGATCACATCATTGGTTTCTGCTGCAAAACCTACTACATAAGCTGCTTTACCACTGGCAGCGACACTCTTAAGAATATCAGGATTTTGTGCTAAGGTAAGCGTTAATTCGTTGTCACCTTTCTTTTTTATTTTTTCATTGGCCACGGATGCAATGCCATAATCAGCCACCGCCGCAGTGCCTATAAAAATCATGCCTTCTTGCAAACTGGCCATAACCGTATTATACATATCTTTTGCCGATTCAACGCGGTAGGTTTCAACACCCGCGGGCGGTATTAAATGAGTAGGGCCGGTCACTAAAATAACTCTTGCGCCTGCCAAAACAGCAGCTTGGGCCAACGCATACCCCATCTTTCCCGAACTGTGGTTACTCAAATAACGCACCGGATCAATCGCTTCGTGAGTAGGACCCGCTGTAATCAATAACTGTTGCCCCTCTAAACGTTGAGTGATTTCATGGCAACGCAAGGCATTAATAATTGAATCAGTGTCACTTAAGCGGCCAAATCCTTGTTCACCACAGGCTTGAGGACCTTCTTCTGGCCCTACAATAATAGCCCCTCGTTTTTTTAATGCCGCACAATTAGCCTTTGTTGCTGGATGCAACCACATGGAGCGATTCATTGCAGGACAAATAATAACTGGGGTTTCAGCAACCAGGTAAATTGTTGTCAGTAAATCATCCGCCAAACCATTGGCCATTTTAGCCAGGCAATTGGCTGAAGCAGGAGCCACCAAAAAATAATCGGCCCACCGAGCCAACTCAATATGCCCCATTGCACGTTCAGCCTGCTCGTCAAATAGCGCCGTACGTACCTCATGGCCACTTAAAGCCTGGAAGGTTAACGATGAAATAAATTGTTGCGCAGCAGCTGTCATGACCACACGAACTTCCGCGCCTAAATTGGTTAATTCACGCACAAGATAAGCGGCTTTATAAGCAGCGATACCACCACATACCCCTAATACAATTTTTTTATTCGCCAGATCTTGCATGGTTTATCGTTTTTAATAAGAATACCTGCGATCAAACCACAAACCTCGCAATAAAGGAATAACCAATGACGCAATTACCCGTGTTGCCACCCCCCTTTCGCGTGCGCGAAAAATTATTGTCTCAAGGCGCAGAAAATCTTTCAGATGCCGAATTATTAGCTGTTTTTATCAGCTCAGGCAGCCGAAAAAAATCCTGCATGCAACTTGCGCTAGATTTAATCAAACAATTGGGTGACTTACGAGCTATCTTAAATGCCGAGCCACAAGCTTTCAATCAAGTGGCAGGGCTTGGCATGGTACGCTATCTGCAGTTGCAAGCAGCGCGCGAAATTTGTCGTCGTAGTGATTTTATCAGCTTGCAAAAAAAAACAACGCTAACCAATTCTCAACAAACTTATGCTTATTTGAAACGACAACTTAGAGACCGAAAAAACGAAACCTTTGTTGCCTTATTTCTTGATAGTCAACATCGCGTTTTAGCCTACGAAGAATTGTTTAGTGGGACGATTAACGCAGCCAATGTTTATCCCCGCCCTATAATCGATAAAATATTTAAACTGAATGCTGCAGCCGTTATTCTCGCTCACAATCATCCATCAGGAATTGTTGAGGCCAGTACAGCTGATTTGGCTGTCACTAAACGTTTAAGCCATGCTTTGGAATTAATCGATGTTCGCCTACTTGATCATTTAATTATTGGTGATAATGAAGTTTACTCCATCATGAGCAACGCTAAATGGCCGTGTAACTAAATGTTTACAAAACTTAAAGTATTGATCTCTGTACATGACAAAAAACCTGTCATGTACAGAGAGGATTGATTTTATAGAATTGAACTCTTTGATATTTCACTTTATGCTAAGTGGAATAATTTTAGCTGAATGGCTAAAAAACTTAAGCGCTATGGATCGCTTAAGTTTTTAGAGTAATTGCCAGCGTCTCTCTCATTAATTAGGATGATTATGCCAGAGAAAAAAAAGAAACCTTCCGAAAATAAAACCTTTCTTATAGTTGGTGCTGGTGCTTCAGGGCTTTTTGCAGCGCGAGCCCTGGAAAAAACGGGTATCCCAAGAAAAAATATTATCCTCTTAGAGAAAAACAGTTGGATAGGCGGTAAATGCCATACTTATAATGAACCAGAAGATTCGGCGTTAGCAACGGAATATGGCGCTGCCTTGATTGCCCATAATTATCAAATTGTTTTAGATGCTATTGCCGAAAAAAAACTCCCTATTGAAAAGGTTTTACCGACAAAACTTGACTCCATGGATTTTATGAAAAAGTACTTGTCCAAAGACAGATGGGGCAGAGTTGTCTTCTCAGCAGAAGTTCTTAAGGAGCTAATTCGATTTGAAAAACTCCTACGACAGTATGAGCATGCGCGTGATAATTGCCTACCGCTTCCAAGTGGATTTGAACTTTCTTTTCAGGAGTTTGCAACTCGCAACGGGTTAGCCCGCCTAAATGACATATTAAGACCCGTGGTCACGGGATTTGGTTACGGCGCTATGCAGGTTTGTCCTGCTTATGCCGTTTTTGAGTACATGGGGCATACGACGATTCCCGCAATGCAACTCCTCCCGAGTATACTCCATCAAGGACCTTTTTATGCTATTAAAGGAGGTTTCCAACGCCTTATGGAAGCCATTGCTAAAGACTACGAGGTTTTAACAGAAGCAGACATTCAATCCATCGATCGTAGCAACGGCGTAACGGTTGAATTCTTACATCAAAATGAAGTCAAACAATTAAAAGCAGATTATCTAATCTTAGCGTTATCTCCATTACACTGGGGGAAGTTGGGTTTATCACTTACACCGACAGAAGAATTAGCGGTGAAACAAGTGACTTACTACCATTATCCTGTGGCCATTTGTAAATTAAAAGGCTATTTAGCTCATCAGGAATTTTTTGAACATGGATTGCAACCGGAAGGATTTGGTGATTTAGCCCTAATTACTACTCGCGATGGCCGTGTTTTTCCAGAAGATGGTCGCTTGTGTACAGCCTATATCAATCTTCCACAAGAGCCAACTCAACCTGCTCCAGTTATACCCTCTGTAGAAAAGTGGCAGTTTGAACTCAGCAAGGTTAACAATGTCGAAAAAGTAGAGATCATTGATACACACACTTGGGAAGACTACATGTCAATGGTGCCCTGGGAGGTCCGATGCCGCTTGGAAAAAGAACAATTTATCCATGAAACCGGATATGCTAACTCTATTTTCTCCTATGAGGACGTCGGTTGTGTGGCTAACTATATTACCAAATTAATTGCCAATACCTTCTCCCCTAAGCCGACGAAAGTTTATGACAATGCCGTAAGCACTGATCTGCTACGTGCTTATTGGCTATTCAAAACACCACAACATCCACCTGTTCACGTGGTTAAAAAACTGATGAAAAAAGAATCTTCAGGAGAGAATTACCTGAACGAAGAAAATAAAAATGATAATAGGCATACTATTAATTAGATAGAAATAATAGCTTAAAACAATTGGTCATTATCCAGGTTATTTTAATTACCTGGATAATTACACGACAATGGAGTTGCCATGATGGCTGAGACGTTAGAGGTATTAGTTGTTGGTGCAGGACCGGTTGGTTTGTTCTGTGCAAATGAATTAACCCGACATGGTTTACATTGTCGTATCATTGATAAGAAAACAGGTTTAAGTGATAAATCCAAAGCCCTTGCTCTTCATATACGCTCTCTGGATGTACTCGATGACAGTGGTTTTCTTGATGAAGTACTTACCCAAGGCCATCGAATCGATGGTGTTATTTTCAAATCAGGCACCAAGCAGCTCTTTGATATTAATTTTGCGGAGCTAAAAGAAGCTACTCGCCAATTTTTAATTGATTTACCGCAAAACCAAACTGAAGCAATTCTCGATCAAGGGTTAGTTAATAAAGGCTTAAACGTTGAATGGGAAACCGAGCTTACTGACATTACACAACATGCAGATTCAGTCACTGCCTTATTAAAACACAATGATGGCAGGGAGGAACAAGTACAAGCTGCATGGGTCATTGCTTGTGATGGTGCCCATAGTACGCTTAGGACCCTTGTCCATGCAGCATTCAAAGGTGACGTTTATAATCAAACCTGGTGGCTTGCCGATCTTCTAGTTGATTGGAATTTGCCGGCGAATAAATTAGTCATGTTTTCCAGTGTTGAGGGTCCTTTAGCTTGCTTCCCTATTGGGGGCAAACGCTACCGTGTCGTTATGACCGCAGAAGAAAAAATGTCTCATGAAGAGCCCACCCTAACAGACATTGAACGTATGTTTAAAAAGCGGAGCCAGGAACAGGTTACTCTGTCGGAACCTTTATGGATTAGTCAATTTGGCATTGCCCATCGGCAAATCAAGCATTATCGCTATGACCGCGTTTTTTTTGCCGGCGATGCGGCACACATTCACAGCCCAATGGGAGGACAGGGTCTTAATACCGGTATTCAGGATATCTACAACCTTGTTTGGAAGCTCTCCCTGGTCCAACAAGGCTTGGCGAAGGAAAATTTACTTGATAGCTACAACAGCGAGCGCCACCCTATCGCTGAGGCCGTTTTAAAGAAAACCGGCGTAATGACCACCATGTTTATGTTAAGAAATCCTTTTTTGATTACACTGCGCAATAACTTTCTAAAGTTCATCACGTCGTTTCATAGTGTTAGACGACACATTGTTACCGATTTGGCCGAATTAGCAATTTCTTATTCAAATAGTCCTATTGTTAAAATATTGGGCAAAAAAACCTTACTCCCTGTCGGTGAATTTCCACCTACTTTTTATCTAACCGATGCCCAAACAAAGGAGAAAAAATCAGTCCACGATATTATTCGTGGCACGATGCACCATTTATTTTTATTTGCCGGCCATGATAAGCATCAACTTGCTTCTTTATTAAAAACTGCAACTTTTATAAACGAACATTTTTACTCCCTCCTAAGAATCCACCTGGTTTTGACAGAAGTAAGCGAGATTACCCAAGTGAATTCAGTTTTTTTAGACACAGAACAAATTGTGCATCAGCGTTTTGCTATCAAAGAGACAACAGCGGTATTGATTCGACCGGATAAGTACATTGGATTAACGCAATGTTCTGTAGAACAGGGCGCGCTCGTTAATTATCTGGAAGGCATTTATTTTATGAATGCCTAAGACAGCTAAAGGTATACTGTCCTTTATACCGCACATTAACAACGCTTTAATTTTGGAGTTCTTAATAATGATGAGTTTATTGTTTATTTTTTACTTTATTGTAGGTGTACAAATTGTATTCAAGCCTAACCGTTTTATAAAACTACAATTTTTATTTTGCCTGTTTTTGACCATGTTGCTATTTAACTTTCATAGTCACGTCGTGAGAATATAAAATGACTCAAAATAAACTGCATCAACTCGGCAACCTTCTTGGTTTAATACTCACCTGTATTGTGCTTTCGTTTGCCTTTTACCAACAACTCGTCGACCATTTTCTTCCTTGTCCGTTATGTCTTCTACAACGAATATGCTTTATTGGTGTCGGACTATGCCTTTGTATGAATTTGATGAACGGCATTCGTATCAGCTACTACGGCTTAATGTTTTTGTCGTCTTTACTGGGACTGGGTATTGCGTTAAGACAAATCTTTTTACACGTTTCACCTGGCGACTTAGGTTATGGGTCACCGTTGCTTGGATTATACCTTTATACCTGGTCTGCCATAGGTTTCTTGGTTATTATAGGTCTTTTGGCCATAGGCCTTCTTTTCGAGAGGGCATTTTATGAGCAAAATTCTCGACCAGGAAAATTCATTTTGTTTTTCGCCAGTTTATTTCTGCTCTTGATTCTTGCAAATGGAATCAGTACATTTCTCGAATGTGGTCCTTTTATATGCAAAGACAACCCTGTTCATTACTATTTTCTTGATAGCGTAGGCTAATCGATCGCCATCAGACCTATAACATAGAGGAATACTATGCGCGCCTTTATATTTTTATTGATTTTGCTGTCTGCGTTCGCTGTTCAGGCAGACACGATGGAACATTACATGAATATTTCTAACTCCATTCCACAAATGGAGATGAAGGCAGACCCCCAAGCACAAGCATGGGCAAGGTCTGCTCGTAATGTACTCATTATAACTGATGAAAGCATCGCAGAAACCCTATTGCAAGCCAATGAACTTGCTAAAGCACAAGGGAAACCCTTATTTTGTTTGCCACCAGGCACTGCGCTTAATGCAGTCACTTTAAATGGGATTATTCTGGAAACTTACCGTACCATTTCAAGCCAACAGAGTGACAAGGATAAAATGACCGTCTCTCAGGTAGCCTGGCTTGGTGTTACCAAGAAATACCCTTGTGAACCCGATGCCCATGGTAAACAAATGGAGCATATGGCAGCCTTATTAGCCCATTAAAGATATGATAAAAAAATTCAAAAATCTATATGCTGTTTCATAACTTGCCAGCACATAAAATTAATCTTATTAACGGCAGCGAAGCATCTCTACTTCGCTACAGTTTTACGCATTAAGCACTAAATTCTTCGAAGGCTTCTAAAGCTTCGGCCGCATACATCAGAGAAGGACCACCACCCATATACACAGCCATCCCTAACGTTTCCATCAGCTCTTCCCTGGTAGCCTGAAGTTTTACCAAAGCCTGGGAATGAAAACCAATACAACCAGGGCAATGATTCGCAACAGCAAGCGCCATGGCAATAAGTTCTTTAGTCTTTTTGTCCAGAACACCTTCTTTTGTTGCTGCTTGAGCTAGAGAAGAAAATCCGGACATGACTTCAGGCATTTCCTTACGCATTTTTGCCAATTGTTCACTGATACCCTTAGTCACTTCATTAAATTTGTGAGACATGAGAAGACTCCTTGTATTAAAATAGCAGGCATACTTTTATATCACGCCTGTAGCCTGTGAACAATCTGAAGCTTCTCTATTAAGCAGATTTTTTACTCTGCACAGGGCACAAATAGCAAATTTATTATTTTGCAAAAATCTCTGTCAAAAAGTTAGTCATCGCTAATAAAGCACGACGTTCAGCCTTGCTATTATATACCGTTCCCAATTGAGTATCATGCGCATGTGGGTTAGTAAAAGCATGCTGTGTATGCCCATACATATGAACTTGCCAATCAACATTTGCCTCAGTCATTTCACGACAAAACCCATCCACTTGTTCAGGTGGAGCCATAGGATCATCGTAACCGTGCAAGGCCAATACCTTAGCGCTAATGGGTTGATTGGGGATATCTTTTGGTTTGCCCAGTAATCCATGAAAACTGACGACCCCTTTAAGATCGGCACCACTTCGTGCTAAATCCAGGGCGCATAGGCCACCAAAACAAAATCCTATTACCGCAATACGGTTATTATCAACTTCCGACATCCCAACAAGAGCATCATAGGCTGCACGAATGCGAGCGCGAAGTAATAAACGATCATTGACAAGAGGCTCCATGAGCGCCTTTTTTTCATGAGTACTTTCCCCGAGACGTCCCTGCCCATACATATCCAGGGCAAAACCAACATAGCCCATTTCAGCCAGCGCCTTTGCTTTTTCACAAGCAAACTCATTACGTCCCGACCAATCATGAGCTACCAGCACAGCAGGTCGTGGCTGGTCACTTTGCTCATCGTAGGCTAAAAATCCATGTAACTCCTGTTCGCCATGATGGTATAAATAATTTGAGGTATCCATTAATAAATCCTTTTAACTAACATTGAATTCTAGTCTAAATTGATATTTATAAAAGTCCAGTGACAGTTTGAATTTAGTGATATAAAAGGAATTATGCAAATCAATTTTTCTCAATTATGCTAAATTTATATAAACTACGCTAAATCCATACTCAAACATCTTGGGTATATAACAATAAATAAGGGTGAAGCTATGCTTGCGAATAAGTTAACTGAGCTTAGAGACTTAATCCATGCACAATTATGTTATCAAGTATTTATTACGCCACTTCATCTTCCCATTGAAAAAGAATACCGGGATTTTGCGCGTAGAGCCTGTGAGTTTTTTTTAGAAAACCGAACGGACACAATTCATTGTGAAACGCCTAGGCATCATGTGATTCATCGCTTTCAGCCCGTAAAAAATAACCAGTCTAAAAAAGTTCTTATTACACATGGATGGATGTCACGTGCAGCCTACATGATACGCCTTATCCATAATTTACGGGAACAAGGGTATGATGTTTACGCATTAGATTTCCCCGCACATGGTGAAGCGAAAGGGGTGCAACTAACTTGGTCGGAAGCTGTCACTTTACTGCGGCAAATATTGAATAACCTCGGTCCCTTTTATGGGGTTATTGGCCATTCGTTTGGCGGATCCATGCTGTTAAATACACTTAATCTTGGTAGTCAATTCTCTGACTGGCAGCTTGATTTCCTCCCTGAGCGCGTTATATTAATCGCATCGCCAACTCGCATGCGTGTCCCTGTCAGCCGCTTAGCAAGACGCTTTAAACTTAGTCGTCGTGCTTTTTTATTTTTACGTGAAATGTTTCAACAAAATGCTGCCATTGATTTAAAAAACCTTGATTTTCACCATTTTGTTAATCGTACTAGCATTCCTGTGTTATGCATTCATGGGGAAAACGATATTTCAATAACCCCAACGGAGTCCATCGTCTTTTGTGAACAATATCCACACAGCCATTTAGCACTGTTGCCTGGGGCTGATCACGTTAGCGTCTTAATGGATGAACGTGTTGAAAAAACAGTATCCCAGTTTCTATTTTGATTAATCCAAGGTTTTACGATAGCGTGAAAATCCAACAATCATAACAACAAAAGTAAATGCCAAGATAGGAATTACTTCTCGCCAAACGTCAAGGAAACCATTTCCTTTTAATAAAATGCCACGAACGATGATTAAAAAATGGGTTAAGGGAAGGACATTTCCTACCAACTGTGCCCATTCAGGCATGCCTCTGAATGGAAACATAAATCCAGATAACAGAATAGAAGGTAAAAAGAAAAACATAGCCCCCTGTACAGCCTGCAATTGATTATAGGCTAATGTTGAGAACGTTAAACCTACTGAAAGATTAGCAGCAATAAATGGCAAGCAAAGTAAGAGTAGCAGAAAAATATTTCCTTCCATGGGAATGCCAAAAACAAATTTGGCCATTGCGAGGATCATAGCAACTTGAGCATACCCCACGATAATATAAGGAATAATTTTTCCTATCATAACCTCTAAGGGCTTCAATGGAGTTGCTAATAAATTTTCCATAGTTCCCCGCTCAAATTCACGAGTAAGAACAAGCGCTGTAATAATAACCATCGTCATTGTTAACACAACTCCCAACAGGCCTGGAACAATATTATAAGAAGTGATTGCCAATGGGTTATAAATTGCATGAACAACAGGTTGGTAAGGAGGCGACCCTGGTGATAATTTTTCTAATGGCCCCACCAACTCTTCATTTAAAACGGTTGAGGCCAACTCAGCAAATACATTGAGAGCACGACTTGTAGCAGCAGGATCGGTAGCATCTGCTTCTAATAATAAAGATGGCTTTAATCCTTTGATTACATCATGAGAAAAATTAATGGGGAAATTAACGACAAATTGCACCTCGCCACGCTTTAATAAATCTCTTGCTTCAGCTTCCGTGGAAGCAGATGTTACAAAACGAAAATAGGTTGAATTTTCCATACCCACCAAGATACGACGTCCTAAGTCACTGTAATCGGGATTAACAATTGCCGTGGGTAAATTACGTGGATTGGTATTAATCGCAAACCCAAATAAGAATAATTGAAGCAATGGGATACCAATAATCATGGCAAAAGTGACCTTATCGCGGCGCATTTGAATAAATTCTTTAACCATAACTGCATTTAAGCGTCCAAATGAAAAGATTTTCAATCCATTGCTCCATGCGTTTTTTTAACAAGACTAATAAAAGCATCCTCTAGCGTTGACTCAATCGATTTCCAGTGAATAGGATACTCTTTTGCCAAACGGTTTAACTCAGATTCTATTTTTTCAGGTTCAAAGCCGCAAATGTGAATTTTGTTACCAAATAAAGCAGCTTGCGTAACCCCTTCCAGTATTTTCGTCTTTTGTAATAAAAAGGTCGTAACTTCTCCTACTACTTCCCAGGTATATAAACCAGTTTTTTCAATGACGTCTTTCACGGTACCTGTAACCAACAAATCCCCATAAGCAAGATAAGCGAGGCAAGTACAACGCTCAGCTTCGTCCATATAATGGGTTGACACCAAGGTAGTAATACCCTGCTCACTGAGAGCATGGATGTGGTCCCAGAACTCACGACGGGCGATAGGGTCGACACCTGCTGTGGGTTCATCCAAAAGCAACAACTGAGGTTCATGCAACAAACTGGCTGCCAAAGCCATTCTTTGTTTCCAGCCACCTGACAGGGCTCCTGTTAATTGCCGTCGCCTATCTACCAAACCTAAATCTTCCAGTGCTTTTTCGACACGCTCCTTTCTATTGTCCAGTTTATAGACACGGGCAATGAAACTTAAGTTTTCTTCAACACTCAAATCAAAATAAAAACTAAACCTTTGCGTCATATATCCGACATGTTGTTTAATTTTTTCCGATTCAGTTAGAATATTGTAACCTAAGCATGTCCCGTGCCCCGCATCAGGCGTTAAGAGGCCACATAGCATACGAATGGTGGTTGTTTTGCCACTTCCATTAGGACCTAGGAAACCAAAAACATCCCCTTTTTTAACACATAAATTTATGCCATTAACCGCGACGCGGTTATTGAAAGATTTCCGTAAATCCTGCACATCAATTACAGCTTGATTCATGGCAAAATGACCGTTACTGGTTCTCCTGGTTTAAACTTATCAGGCTGTACAATACGCGCTTTAATTCTAAAAACCAGCTTATCTTCATTCTCACGGCTAAATACAAGGGGCGGAATAAACTCTGCTTCAGGTGAAATATAGTCAACAATAGCTGTACTGGATTGAGAACAACCAAAACAAATAAATTCAATTTTTTGGCCGCGCTTTAACTGGGGTAATACCTCAACGGGCGCAAAAAATTGAATTCTTACATTTTCTGGTGGCAATAACGATAAAACAGCTTGTTGACTGCCAACAAATTCGCCCACCCGATAATACGTATCAAAGATATAACCCTCAGCAGGTGCATACATTCTTTTCTGGGCCAATTGCCATTGAGCCTCTTTTAATTTTGCCTCTAATGAAATCACTTGCGCTTGTTGCGCTTTAATTTGCTCATTTCGACTTCCAAGCCTTGCCAGTTGTAAATTTGATTCATATTGTGCTTTAAGTTGCTGCTGCTCTTTATAGTGGGCAATGGCAGCATCGACTGAATCTTTATCAACCGCCTGCTTGGCATATAACATCTCCATACGACGTACCCTAATTTCAGCAAGTTTAAGTCTTGCATCCGTTTGCTCTATTTGTGCTTTAATGGCTTCAATTTCAGGAATTCGGCGAGGTTGCTCCAGATCGTTTAATGTTTTTTGTGCTTGTATTAAATCAGCTTCGCTTTGCTTGACTACCAAGGCTTGTGGATCTTCATCAAGTTGAAATAGAAGTTGTCCTTTTGTAACGTGATCACCTCGATGAGCAAATAATTGCTTTAGAATACCTGAGTTAGGCGATGCCAAGTATATATTTTCCCCTTCCACATAACCTTGAAAGCGCCGCTGTGATGAGTCTCCGCACCCCACCAATAACGTTAATATCCAAAGGAAAAAAAATATAAATCCCTGTTTCATACCCAGCTACTATTTTCAATTTATAACTCAGTATAATAAAAGCGCTTGAGTATTGCAGCTAATCTTTCCCGTTAACTAAATAGTGTTTTTGACTTTGCAAAAATACCGAGTACAGATAGAGTAGTGCATAGGAGCCTTATAATTTTAAAATGGGGAAAGGTGCATGAAATTTGATTTGCTCGTTTTAGGTGGCGGCAGTGGCGGTATTGCAAGCGCAGTACGTGCGGCCCGCCATGGTGCGAACGTCGCCGTGGTTGAGGAGAAGCATTTAGGTGGAACCTGCGTTAATCTGGGTTGCGTGCCCAAAAAGATAATGTTTAACGCCTCCATGGTTGCTGAAATATTACGAAAATCCCCCGATTATGGTTTTCATCCATCCGAAGTGAAACTGGATTGGCAAATATTAGTCAGCAAACGTAATGCCTATATTGAAAAATTACGGGAAATTTACGCCAAACGTTTTACAGACTATAAAATGACCTATTTACATGGTAAAGGGATCTTTGTTGACAACAAGACCATTGATGTCAATGGGACGCAATTTTCAGCCGATCATATTATCATTGCTACGGGAGGGGAGCCCATTTTACCTAATGATCTATTAGGTGTTGAATATGCCATCGATTCAGATGGCTTTTTCTCACTTGCTGAAAGACCTGATAAAGTTGCTATTATCGGTAGTGGTTACATTGGGGTGGAGTTGGCAGGATTATTACATGGGTTAGGAGCGGAAACGCATTTGCTTATTCGAGGTGACCGCCCATTGAGTCGTTTTGACGCCATGCTTGGGGAAACACTTTTGGAAATTATGCGTGAGCAGGGTGTGATTGTGCACCCAAATCATTGCGCACATAGTATAACTTTACAAGACAATCGCCGTAAAACCGTAAAATGCCAGAGTGGAGCATTTATAGCAGATTTAGATACCGTTATTGCAGCCGTAGGGAGAGCACCGCGTACTTTTGACCTAAACCTTGATGCTGTAGGTATAGCTAAAGATAATCGTGGCTTAATTACAGTGGATCGTTATCAAAATACTTCTATTGAGGGCGTCTATGCCATTGGCGATGTCACTGGAGCCCCGGCACTAACGCCTGTCGCCATTGCTGCAGGCCGCAAACTTTCTGATCGTCTTTTTGGTGGCCAAAAAGATGCGCATCTAGATTATGGAAACATTTGTTCGGTAATTTTTAGTCATCCTCCTATTGGTACCGTAGGGTTAAGTGAAGAAGAAGCCTTCAGTAAGTATGGGAAAGACGGCGTGAAGATTTACAAGACCCGATTTAATCCAATGTTTGATGCGCTCAGTGAAGAAAAAACCCCTACGGCCATGAAGTTGGTCACAGTCGGTAACGATGAAAAAATTGTTGGTCTTCATGTTATTGGTTATGGTACCGATGAGATGCTGCAAGGCTTTGGCGTAGCTGTTAAAATGGGCGCTTTAAAACGAGATTTTGACAATACAGTCGCTATTCACCCAACGAGTGCGGAAGAATTTGTCACGATGGTGTAAACAATGGATAACATTCGAACTTTTGAAAACAAACACCCTCAAATAGGGCAACGCGTTTATATTGATCCTCAAGCAACAGTCATCGGCGATGTCCAGTTGGGTAATGACGTATCCATTTGGCCAATGGCTGTCGTTCGCGGCGATGTAAATTATATAAAAATTGATGATGCTTGCAATATTCAGGACGGAGCCATCTTACACGTTACCCATGATGGCCCGTATACTCCAGGTGGGAAGCCTCTTATCCTTGGGAAAGGCATTACCATCGGCCACAAAGCTGTTCTCCATGCTTGCAACATCGAAGATTACTGCTTAGTGGGCATGGCTGCACTTATTTTAGATAATGTGTACATTGAGCATCATGTCATGATTGCTGCAGGAAGCTTAGTTCCTCCAGGGAAACGTCTACAAAGTGGCTATTTATACTTGGGTAACCCAGCTAAAGCAGTACGATTATTAACGAATGATGAATTGGCCAATCTTGAATATTCAGCTAATCATTATAAGCGATTAAAAGATAACTATTTAAATCATCAATTAACCATAAAATAACCCATGTCCTTAGTCTAAATTTTTTAAGTCAATTTGATTAAGCACTAATATAGATCATGAAGCCCTCAATTTCTTTTTTATCTAGTTACAGATAGCAAATTAAACAAATAATGTTCATTTAATATTATTTTAATTTTCATTGATTAAAATAAACTCACTTATGTTTATAAATGCAATTAATTATGTTTAAAGCTATCCCTTTCTTCACTGCCGTAAATTCTAATAACAGCGAAACGATGCCAAACTCAGCCTCGGTTTCAAAGACTCCTGTAGAGATAGTCAAAAAATACGTTGATGCTCAAATAGAGTACAATAATTTTTTAAAAGAAAGACTGACCCATGGTAAACAAGAAGAGATTTTTGAAATTTTTCTTTCTCTTTTCCTGGATTTATCTGAAGTACCAAGGTTAGTTAAAATCCCTCCTAAAACGATACTGCAGAAAAATGTAGGCGAGTTTATAGGTCATATAGAAGCTGATCTGGAAGAATACGAACGTATTAAAACTTGTCTCGATACCCATACTACAGTCGATCAGCTGTATTTGACGATTTATTTTACCTACAAACAATGGCTTTTTGGAATCGACGACATAACGTCCAAAAAAATTAAAAACATATTATCCTATGTATATGACGGGAATGAGCTAAAGAAAAAAGTTAAGGAAGTTATCAAAAGAGTTAACATGAAAAGCTCTAAATCACCTTTATTATGCGAAATCAACAGTCTTTTTGAAATATGCACGATGCTTCAATCTGAAGTGAGTGATGATTGCTTAAGATTTAAGGACGATATTTCAATTAAAAGCAAAAATGGCTACATATTTCTTTCGTTACCAGAAGAATCAAATAGAAAAGAACGTCAATTTTTAGATAAAAATCCAGATGATCAAGCATTTCTTTCCCTACTAAAAAGAAGTACTGAGGCTTATGACGCGCTTGAGAGTAAAAATATCAGTACAGATCTTCATACGAGTTATCTCAATTTGTTTGCCAAAATGAAAGTCAAATATCGAATAGATGAAGAAATCAAAACGTTCATGCAACGAGCAGCAGAGAAAAAACAAGCGTCTTTACTAGAGTCCACTGTAATGCAGACTGAGGGTACAGAAAATTTCTCTGAAAGGGTAGCAATACAGCCAGCTCAACTATCATTAAATTCAAATGAAAATTCTGTGTTAACTACCGCTGTACAATGCGAACAAACCTCTCAAGAAGAAAAACATTCATCTAATGCAGAATTTTCCGCTAAAAAAATTACACACCAATTAGCATACGTAGAGCCACATGAGCAGGCCTCAACACTACATTGTTCTTCATCACCAATGACTGAAGAAGTTGATATCCCTACCGTCAGTTTTAAAGATGAAGAAGAGATAGAACAAGACCTTAACAAAGAAAATAACGCGGAGTGCTCCTATAGTCCTGACTATTCCTTGTTTCCTCCTAAAATTAAAGAGCAACCCAAGAAAGAAACTAGACGTAACATTTTAAACCTAAATAAAGAACAACAAGAAACTTTTTTAAAAGTATTTGGTTTAATATCCTATGACTCAATTAATTTAAGGGCTTTAGTTAATCTTACGCAAGCACTGGGTGGAACCATTAAAACTACTGGTGCAAATCGATGTCGCATTGAAATAAAAAATATTTATGCGCATTTATTGGTTCCTGAAGAAGCACTCAACAAAGCTTGTAAAAAAGCAACAGTAACTATGCATGGTGGCGGACATCGTAACAAAGCTAGCCAAAATAATGATAGAGAAAAAGCACCAGATTATTTAATAAGTCAATTCCGAGCAGCTTTTGTTCGAGCAGGCTACACCCCCATCAATTTAGGTCTGGGCGTAGAAAACGCTTCGCCCCTGTCTGGTGCTCATGTTCTTTGATTTTAAAGAGGCACATGGATGCAAAAGGTGAAATTTTATCGTTTCTTCTAAGTAATCTACGTCTACACTTCAAACACTAGGAATTACTCCTTATTCTAAATGCAGAAGCAGCAGAAACAAGGCCAGAAGCACCCAGCCCCTATAATGGCTATTTTAGGTATAATTAACATCTCTCTTACTATTATATGAATCATCTCGTATCAAAATAACAATATGAAGTAAAATCAAAATTTGTTAAGCTAGAAAAAATAGCTATTAGTTTGAATATCTTTTGTTATTTAAAATGGAGATTTAATTGAAACAAGGAACTATTCCCTACTCTAGCATTGCCCCTTGTTTATTAGCTATTATTGTGGATGCCTTGGGCTTTGGCCTGGTTTATCCTGTCATGACTGCCCTGTTAACTGCCAGTCCAAGTCCTGTTTTGCCTGTAGAGGCTTCTACAACCTTACGCCATTTTTATTTGGGTTTAAGCTTTATGCTCTACCCTTTCTGCATGTTCTTTGGTACATCCTTCATGGGGGATTTATCCGATAAATACGGGCGGAAAACGATTCTTATGCTTTGTATGACTGGTATAGCTATAAGTTTTTATTTAATGGCCATTGCTATTGAGTCTTCTAGCATATTGTTTTTATTGATTGGCCGAAGTTTATCGGGACTAATGGCCGGGAGTCAACCCATTGCCCAAGCGGCTATTGCCGATTTAAGTACTGCCGAAAGCAAAGCAAAAAATATGAGCATTATTGCTCTGTCTTACTGTATCGGTAGCATTTTAGGCCCACTGCTGGGCGGAGTAACTTCCGACTCCTCACTCATAAGCTGGTTTGATTTTTCAACTCCTTTTTTTATCGCAGGAACCCTTGCTGTTATAGCACTTGTTTGGTTGATGTTAGCATTTAAAGAAACTCACCTGCCCAGCGGTAAAAAAACAATTGATTTTACTCGTCCTATTAAAATTTTTGTTGAGGCTTTCGAACATAGGAATATTCGTGTCCTGGCAATTATTTTTCTTTTCATGCAAATTGGTTTTAGCTTGTACTTTCAGTTTATCGTGGTTCATATGAAGTATGTTTATCAATACGATAATTGGCAATTAGGAGCCATACAGGGCATGCTTGGATTGGGTTTTGCGGTGGGATTGTTAATTGGCATGCCATTTAGTGTAAAACATTTCAAGACGATTAACATTGGATTTGTGTCTTTATTTATTACAGCTATTGGCCAACTCCTAGCGGCTGTTTTACCTATTGAAAGTTTACAATGGGTTTTGGCAATTATTATTGCTGGCGCCGATATTATGGCCTTCACTGCTTTATTGACTCTATTTTCCGATTCAGTAAGTGAAAAAGCACAAGGATGGGCAATGGGTATTGCCAATGCCGTCATGGCATTATCCTGGGCTATAACTGGCTTAGGTTCTAATTTTTTAAATACATTAGGAACACAAGGCTTAATTTTTATTGGTGGAATCTGCTTAATTTTGAGCGGTTTTATATTATTGAGTCAGAATAAAAACTCTTATCCTTAATCAACAAAAATGCAGTGAATATTATCGGAGTGACGAAGCTTACTCTATAACTAAAGACCTTAAGAAGGAGCTAAGAATTCTTATTGAATCGTACTTTGCTCAAAAACAGACTGAACAACAACTTATACCCATGTAATATAAATTTGAACCTTTTCGCGTCCAAAAGTCAGTGAGAAGGTACAGGAGATTCTTCACTGCGTTCAGAATGACGTTTTATATCAACTGAGATAAGTACTCCAATCACGTCATCCTGAAAAGCAGTGTAGCTGCTCGAAGGATCTCTTTAAGGCGAAGTATGATACAAAAGCGGAGGGATTCTTCACATCATTTTGTAGATAACGGTTCTTCAGAATGGGGTTAAACGC
>NZ_LNYG01000013.1:1705143-1830099 GCF_001467745.1 Legionella jamestowniensis | reverse complement strand
CACCAATAATTTCCCGCCAATAAAGAATGTCACTCATTAATAAATTAAACTAAAAGCAAATTGGGCAATATTAATTCAATTTAAAGGGTTGTTGTATGGGTAGGTTTACCCAATATGGTTATTGCCTTGGATAACGATGTTTAATATTAAGGTGGTTTTCACTAAAACGATGGAATAAAATACCTCTACAAGTTGAATAGAGGATTTTTTCATTTGTGACGCTAAAAATTAACAAATGGATTCTTGGTTTTTTAATTTTAATTCTTGTTATCCTTGTCTATTTTCATTTCACAGAATTAAGCAAGTTTGTCCAGTTAATACACCGTATTAACCCTTTCTGGTTTATTCTGGCTTTACTGTTCCAAATAGGAACCTATATATCCCTTGCGAGCGTTTGGTGGATTGTTCTGTGGCGCCAGCATCAAAAAATTTCATTTTTAAATCTGGTTTCATTAAGTTTGTCTCAATTATTTGTTAACCAAACTATTCCTTCCAGTGGTTTAAGTGGAACTACTCTAGTGACACAGTACTTGCTTCAACGTAAGATTTCTAAAAAATCAGTCGCATTAGCGCTCACTTTAAATGTATTCAGTCGACAAATCGCTTATTTTTTAGTGTTTATTCTGGCAATTATTATACTTTGGTTCCACCACAGCCTTAATAAACCCTTGATTATTTTTACTATCATTTTTACATCCGCGATAGTTTTTATTTCTATAGCCGCTATTTATTTATGGATTCATATTCGTGATAAAGCGTTACCCCGTTTTTTAAAAAAATTTGAAACCTTAAAGTCATTACTTTCAGCAATAAAAAAACTTCAACCTAAAACGCTGCTTAGGCCTACAGTCAGCCTACCTGCCATTTGCTTGCAGGGAGCCATTTTTATTTTTGATGCTTTAACGTTGTGGATGGTTTTGTGGGCGCTTGATATCGATTTAAGTTTCGTGCTGGTTTTTGCAACCCAAGTAATAGCTCAGGCTGTTGGATCAATTACATTAATACCAGGTGGGCTTGGTGTCTTTGAAGGCAGCATGACGGGTATGCTATATGCTTTGGGTTTACCGCTTGAATCAGCTTTAGCTGCCACTATTCTTTTTAGAGGGTTGACATACTGGCTCCCCATGCTCCCTGGATTTGTTATAACCAACAGAAAGCTATACCGATCATAATTAGAAAAGAAGAATCAACGTTGTGATCTATACTTAAGGATAACCTCATAGCTCATCGATAATTTTGGAGAAAAGCAATGACACAGGAAAAGCAAGAAAAATTGAATCAAGCAATGAGAGATTTCATCTATTTTCAAAATATGGTTCCTGGTAAGCAAGAATCCCCTTTTATACAGCAATTTAAACAAGCATGCCTCGATTCAGAACCCGATGAGGATGTAAAACAATACCGCCAACAGTTGCTTGGGAATTTTCCCCCCATCCTTACTTTTAAAAACAAAAAGCAAGAGGAAGATTTTTACAAACAGGAAGCAATGAATTGCAGCAATTTTTGCTGTGGTGAGGTAGTGCCAGAACAATCCAATCCATCGGTGAAGGACAATTATAAACTCTCAATTGGAAATGGGGAACTCTACGAAGGGAATGCTGATAGTGTAAAATCACAATTAAAAGAAGATATTAACTCAGAAACTTTTGGTAGCCCTCAACAGGAGCAATATCTTAACGGGCTTAAAGAATTTTCTACAAAAGTGTCAGAAAGGGAATCGCCTTCTTTATTAACAAAACAGTCAGAAGACTTAGATCAATCAAAGGATGCCACTTCTACACCTTTCAAGACTACGCCCAAGCCCTGGAAAGATTAGAATTTTTGTAATGTACAGTGAGATTTTTCTACTAAATACTGTATTCAACAAAAAAAACAACTAATATAACTGTCCTTTTGATAGTATAAGGATGTTATATGTTTGGAGCGATTCTGGATTTATTAACGAGTGCGGTTGAAACGTTTGACGAAACACTTCAAGATACGCCAGCACACACGTTAGTTTTAGCAACGACTGCTCTCTATTTTCTTTATAATCAATACCACAACCCCTGGATAGCACGAGCTTTTCGTGCTCGTCATAATGAAACACCTAAACAGCGTATTATTGATGCAGCATATGGGATGGTTAAAAATTTCCCTTTAGTGCAAAAGTATCTTAATAATGAACTTGATAAAAATTTACAATCTACAAGAGATAAACTTTCCTCCCAGCGCGCGCACATGACTCTTCTTAATAACATTCCTGAAACCAGCCGCACGCCGGCTGAAATTCTTAGTCAGTTCGGTATAGATTTGAAAGAATGCGATTTTGATTTTCAATCGATTAGAGAAAAAGATAGAAAATTTATTATACAGCAAGGAGATGGCCAGGATTCAGGTGCTCTTTATACAACCCACCCCAAAGAATTAGTAGAAATACTCAAGGAAGTCTATGCTAAAACTGAATTGACTAATCCGATGCATGATAAGTGGCCACGAATTAACGCAATGCAAGCAGAAATTATTCGTTGGTGCCAGAATTTATTCCATGGTTCTGACGAAGGGTATGGTCTTTTAACCCATGGGGGCACCACCAGTATTATTGAAGCAATGGCTGCCTATGTGCTTCATGCGAAAGCAAAAGGAATTATGCATCCGGAAATCGTAGTGCCTGAAACTGCGCATGCAGCTTTCAAAAAGGCTGCGGAACTAACTGGCGCTATTTTAATTACGGTGCCTGTTGACAAAAAAACCGGCGCCGTTACTGTGGAAACGATGAAGAAATACCTTTCTCATAATACGGCAGTCATGGTCGGGTCAGCCCCTTCTTTTATGAATGGCATTAATGATCCTATTGGTGAATTAGGACAATTAGCTAAAACCAGAAATATCCCCTTGCATGTTGATGCTTGTTTAGGTGGATTTTTAACTGCTTTTCTTGACACTTCGACAGCCCCTATGGATTTTCGCGTTGCTGGTGTTAGCTCTATTTCTGCAGATACGCATAAGTATGGTTTCTGTCCTAAAGGAAGCTCGGTCTGTCTTTTCAGTAAAGATTCACCTGCTTTAGCGGTTTATGCTGCATTGAATTGGTGTGGAGGTTTGTATGCTACACCGGGTATTTTAGATGGTTCAACCAGTGGCGCTCGTGTGGGAGAAATTTATGCCACATTATCTTATTATGGGCGGCAAAACTATCAAAAAATTGCTGAATCTATTGTAAAGCTTCGACAGAATTTACAGATAAAAGTCGATGGCTTAGCTAATACAACAACTAATATTCAACCGAAAGATATTTACGTTTATGGCAATCCCAAATGGTCTGTATTAGGATTTCGTAGTGATACATTAAACCCCCATCTAATTGCTGACGAACTGGAAAAACGTGGTTGGAAGCTTAATTTATTACAAAACCCAGCGGGCTTCCATTTATGTTTAACCCATGTCCACACTTTGGCAGAAGGATTTGAAGATAAATTTATAAGTGATCTTGGTGATGCTGTTATTGCCGTAAAACAATACCCTGCTGATAAAAAACCTTCTGGGAATGTTAAAGTGTATGGAGCAGTCGGTACGATGCCTACTGATGTACAAAGACAAGTGAGTGTGCAATATCAAAAAGAGCGTCTTAAGTATACAGGGGTAAGCAACGACAGTTTCTTTGGAAAGTCGACTATTGAATCAGATATAAAAGAAAAAAAGACAAATCAACCTGTGTTAAGTACTCTAACTCCTACTGACATTTAAGGACTTCCCTGATGCAACATATTGAAGGTAAAACTATTTTAATTACGGGCGCTTCAAGTGGTATTGGTGAGGCTTGCGCACGTCTTTTTGCCAGCAACGGGGCAAAACTGATTCTTTGTGCTCGCAGAACGCAGCGTATAGAGCAACTTGCGGCAGAATTGAATCGCCTCAACACTGTGGCCTGTTTATCCGTGTCATTGGATGTGCGTGTTAAGGAAGAGGTAGAACAAGTTTTAGGCTCCCTACCTTCTGCATGGCAATCGATTGACGTCTTAATCAACAATGCAGGTCTTGCTTTATCAAGCGATTCCATCCAGCAAGGATCTTTTGAAAATTGGGACAGGATGATTGATACCAACGTAAAAGGATTGCTCTATGTAAGCCGTTGTGTTTTGCCCGGAATGTTAGAACGGGGTCGAGGCCATATTGTCAATATTGGATCGATTGCAGGCTATGAATGTTATCCTGGAGGAAATGTCTATTGCGCAACCAAGCATGCAGTGCGGGCAATTACCAAATCAATGCGTCTGGATTTGTTAGGCAGTCCTATTCGGGTTACTGAAATAGCGCCTGGGGCGGTGGAAACTGAGTTTAGTGAAGTCCGTTGGGGTGATAAAAAGAAAGCACAGGCTTTTTACCAAGATTTTACTCCGTTGCTGGCAGATGATATTGCTGATGCTGCTTATTATTGCATTACTCGACCGCCACATGTAGATATAGCAGAGATGACTGTAATGCCAACTGTACAAGCCTCAGCAACTCATATCTATCGAAGCAAATGAGACTTGAATCTCATTTGCCCGATTGCTGTTAATTTTTTGATTGTATAGCTTGTTGTTGTACTTGCTGAATTTGTTTTTGTAGATCCGTTTGTACTTGCTTTATTTGGTTTTGGGTTTGGGTATTTGCAGTTTGAATCTGTTGTTGCAACTGTGTTTGCATTTGCTTCATTTGAGTCTGTAGCTGAGAATTCAGTTTATCAATCTGTTGCTGCTGTTGCGCTTGTAACTGTTTTAGTTGGCTTTGTAATTGTGAGTTTAATTGTTGGATTTGCTGCTCTGCTGAACCTGATAATTGAGGTGGAGCGGCAGCATGTAGATTGGTAATTCCGGCTATAGCAAGAAGAAAAAGTCCTATTTTACTCACAGTAAACTCCTTAATAGTGAAAGAAAAAATGTAACTTCTACTTTAACGTTTTTTATATTGAACGCAAGATTCCGTTTTAAACTACTTTAAAATAAAATAAAGACTTGATCAATCATCAACAATATGTTAAATTATTGAACAGTTTTAATGGATGTCGCTTAGCTTATGTCTTTAAATATTACAAATATGTCTACTGAGTCAATAAATGCTACTGAATTAATAAATTACACCGATTTTGTTACTCATTTATGCAAAGATTTGTTTAAAGTAACAGGAATTAATCATTTCAGTTATGTTGAGATGAATGATGAAGGTGATTTTATTTGGTTGGGAACTGATAGTAATTATTTTGAAACATGCCTTCATCAACAATTGGTTGCAACTGCTCCCGTTAGTATATTAAAAACTTATCCTAAAACTGGATTTTATTTAATTGATATCTATCAGGATGAATACAAAAAACACAGTGAGCCTGTATTTCAATTACTAAATAACTTTGAATATGGACATTCATTCCGAATATTGGAAATTGCTGACTATAATACTATCAAGTTATATTCGTTTGATGCCCCACTCGATAAACAGGATATAAATCATATTTATTTAAATAATCTTGACGTATTTAAAAAATTTAACAGCTACTTTGAAGACAAGATTACTTTTATTCGAGATAAATTTGAGTCGAATCGTCTTATAGACGCCGAATATGCTGAATTTACTCATTTGTGGAATTCTTCCTTTAAACAAAATGGTTTTATGGATCATACGCTACCAGCTATGTTCTATTCAGCCGAATCTAAAATACAGATTACTCCCCGGGAAAGGGAAGTATTATTCTGGTATATTAAAGGAAAAACTTCCGAGGAAACTGCAAAATTGTTGAACGTTTCAAGGCGGACGATTGAAAGACATTTCGAGAATTTGCGCGATAAATTTGGTTGTTTTTCAAAAAATCAAATTGCATTAAAAATAATGAACGTTTTTTAAACAGAGGGTGTATTAGCATCCTCTTTCACATATTCTTCTCCCCCGCTGAATTTACAAACTCTTTAAATAATCTTAAAAAAGGTTTTTTATAAATTAAAAATTCAGGATGAAATTGAACCCCTAGGAAAAATTTTTTTGTTGGGTCTTCGATACTTTGGACGATATTATTTTTTTCTATTGCTACAACTTTCAGTTCATGACCAAGATTAAAAATGGATTGCTTATGGATGCTATTTACTTTTAGCAAGGTCTTCTGTGTTATTTTAAAGAGTAAACTACGTGGGTTAATTTGCACTCGCTTGCGAAAAAAAATGTAGCCTAATAGGTTAGAGGGATATCGGGTTTTTTCAAAAACTTTCTCTATATCCGTATAAAGAGTCCCCCTTCTGTATACATTTATTAATTGACAACCTCGACAAATACCTAGAACAGGTAAATTATGCCGTTCGGCATAGGACAAATGTTTAAGTTCAAGTTTATCACGTTCAAAGTCGTACGTGTAATTGCCTTTTTTATTGCCTCCATAAAGTTCAGGAGTAATATCCACCCCACCACAAAGCAGTAAACCGTCATAATTATAATTATCCTGATTTTGCATGGTATTGATACACAAGGATTTTCCACCTGCCAGCCAAATGGCTAATTTTACGGCGCCAATAACGATTTTTGATTGATGATTTGAATAAGTAATTGCAATAACTGGTGGTGTTTTCATAGTTCTTTTACATAGGGAGTTATATAATTTAGCCATGTATTAGTTTGCATAAATAAAGATTTATTCTGTTTTTGTTTTAAATAAGCGTCACTTAACTGTATTCTTAACCCTTCATTAGCAGCCAATTTTTCAACTGTATTCCATCGTTTCCATTCAACGATAAGATCCCAGGACTCTGAGCCTAAATTGGTATTCGGTAAACGGTAATGAAAAGTTGGTCGTGGTTTGATTAGAGTGAAATTCACACGACTCCTGACTTTTTTTTCGTCGATATAGGCAAAAAGTGGCAACATATCCAGGGAGCGGTTTCGACTAGGGTTGTAGGATAGATAATCATCAATTAAACCTGATAAAGACGGCTTGTATGAAGGGTTTAAAATTTCTAGTGCATACCCTTCAGGATATTCATCGATGTAAGGTGAAATGTGTCGAGTGAGATCAACCTTGATGACTTCCCGTAACCAGTCATTTAATAAAATATAAGCTTGCAGATAAGATAAAATGGTCGTGGAGTCAAGCTTTGGCACATCAGGATTAATATGAAGACCAAAAGCGGCTAATAGTGATGCATGAGTATCTTTCGCTTTATTTTTTCTTAACTCATCAATAATTGGATTTAATGCTTCTATTTGTGAAATTGCAACAGGTGGCGTAATAATCTCAAGTGGAACAACATTTTGCAGGACATAAGAAATGGTTTTTCCCAGATATCCTTCAATGTCTATTTTTTCTTGCTTCATATTTTCATTGGATTTTCTGGCCAGATTTTTTAAAAATTGCGCATCCAGCTCGATATTAAAGGTTCCTAGTTTTGAATTGACCAAGGACCATTGCTGGGCATTATGAACTTGAATAGTGCCTGAATAGAGTTGTTGTAAAAGTTTTGTGGAGTCTTGAATAGTAAGACCCGCAAATTCAATTTCAAATCCAACCAATCTTTCTTGTTGCGCATAGTTTTGCGTCAACGGTGGAAATAGTCCTTTATTGTTCATTAATCCAAGTCTGACAAATAATGAAGTCGTTAAATTTTACTATAGACTATTAATTAAAGCATGGTTTGTATAACTTGTGCTGTAAAACTACTGCGTAGATAAAATCCGCGAGGAAGCGTTAAAATTTTATTGCCCTCTTCATCAAATCCATAGCAAAGTGATTTAGCGTTTGCTGCTTTCGGTCTAACTTGCAGGTACTGTCCTATGGTGGCATCAATTTTTTCCAACTTTCCGCATCCTATCATGAATGTTAACTCATGCCAGTCGCCGGCGAGAATCAATTCATCGTCTTTACTGGGTGACCATAAAAAGCCGTGTCCTATTCGTCGATGTTCGAAAGGGATAGTCCTCTCCCCTTCCACAGGAATCCATAAAATTCGTTTTAATTTTGAATAACACTGGGAGGAGAGCCATTGTTGCTGATGGATGGTTAATAAAGGAATGCTGGTTACAAACGTAGATTCGGCCGGTTTTCTTCTATGATTTAGAGGTAACGTTTTAAGTTCAATACCAAGATGAGAGAAATCAGGGATTGATTTTGTGCCTGCAGTAGTCCCTAAAGCCAACTCTATAGCCAGCCCTGCCCACCCTTTCCGCTTCGAGTTTTCAAAAGGAATAGCAATCTGCAGCATTGAAGCTAGCTGTAAAAAACTTAAGCCCTCGATACTACGACAACGCTCCAGAAGCTCAGCTTCATTCTTTAATTGTGTTTTTGGAAATAGCGGTTCTTGCATGCTCACTTTCTTTTAACTCTACACTAATGGGAGGAATTGGCGGTTTAATTCCGGCGGCTTTAAATTGTGTAGTTATTGCAAATAAGACCTTTGAGCGAATTTCAAAACGTGTATATAACTGTACATTAATAAAATAACGTATCTCGAATTCAATTAATGCATCATCGATTTGTTTTAAAAATACTTGGGGTGGCGGCTCATCGACAATTTCTGGAATAACCGCAAGAACATCCAGAATTAATTGTTGAATGATCACTGGATCATCGGCACGGCTAACTTTAATTGGAATAACCGTTCGCACAATGCTGTCTTGATGCGTCCAATTAGTAAATGGCTTGTTGAATGTCTCGGCATTGGGTATAAGAACCTCGGTATTATCCCATGAACAAACCCGCATTGAGCGGATGCCAATATGGGCAACGCGGCCTTCAAAATTATCAAGTGTAATTAAATCACCTTCACGGACTGGTCGTTCAATCAGTAACATCAAACCGCCGACGACGTTGGATGCAAAATCCCGCAATCCAAAACCCATACCCACAGCGAGACCACCGATAACCATCGACATACCACTAAAATCAAGACCGAGAACCCGTAGGGTAATAAACCCGCCAATGAGAATTACAGCGTACTGTGTAAACACAGATAAACTGTTGCGAATGCCGGCATCACGTGCATTGCGATAGAGCCAGCGATAACCGAATTCTCGCGTCCATTTCGCAGCCCAGGCAAAGACTGAAAGTAAAATCAAAAAGGCAATAATACTGAACGGAGTAATGTAAACCCCTGATAGATTGACCAGAGGATATTCACCAAATTTCATTAAATTCGTAATAATGACGGAATCGGAATGCAACCCAAACAATTGGCACAATATGTACAAACTAAAACCAATCAACAAAACTCGCAATATTTTATCGAGTGGTTTTAAAAAGACTTCAATCCATAGCCAGCCATTGCGCATGGAGGAAATCATCCATTCTGAGAAAAGATCAAGGGCATCAAGGAGTAAACCACGTATAACGACATAACACGTAAGGACAAGTAAAATTTGTACTTCATAACGGCTCATGGTCCATGCGAGATTAATATAGCCAATTTGGCCAATGACTGCTGTAGTAAATAACGTTAAGGGAATTAACACCACTAGGAGCATTACTGCATTGCGAAAATAGCGCTTTTTAGTTTTTAAAATAGGATGTAGCAGGTGGCTGATCGTTTCCCTATTTTTCCATCCTACAATAGATACAGCGAGCAAAAAAAGCATAAATAAACGGTTAAAGATATCTTGCAACAGCATGGATAAAGGTAACAGATGGCTAATAACCATTAAAGCTGTAGCCCATCCTCCAGCTAACAAAAGCCATTTGATGCGATAATAGAGACGGACATCAGTTCCTGAGGAGTCACTAACCCTTTCCAGCAGCACAAGTCGTGCCACTAAAATTAATATTCGAAAAGCAAGCCAGACAAAAATTAGGTTAAGTAATAATTGATAGTTTGAGAAAAGGATGTGGTTACCGTAAAGCAAAATCAGTATCGAGGCAACAATGGTTAAATGAGGAATGTTACGACTTAGTAATATCAGTGCTCCATCGTATAAATGCCCTGAAAGTCTTGAGCGTTCCTTATCACGGGTTAATTGCTTTAACAATTTATGTAAACCACAGGCTCCGAGAATAAGAAGACCTAAAATAACCCAAAGCATGGTTGCCGGGAAAAAATCTTGCCATAAATAATTGTCTCTAACTTTGAATACTAACGATTTGGAATAATTGTAAATTTGAGTAGGGATATGGATTAATTGATCAAAAATAATGGGCCAACTGTCTAACCGGTATTCTGATAAACTTTGTCTTACCGATAGCTGTTTTTTTAACTCTTCCTGGTGATTTTCTAAATCTTCTTGTAACGTTTGTTGTTGAATCACAATCCCTTCAATTCTTGCATTTACAATACGCATCAGTGCAGAAAATTGTTTTTTTAAGTTTTCATCCGTTAAATGGGCCCGTTCATCCGTTAGCATGGAAACCATCTTCTTTAAGCTTTGTTCCATTTCAGATAACTGGGTAATAGCTTCTTTGTAAGTTTCAGTAATGCTTTGCAGCGTTCTTATATTGGGGTCTTTTAGTAAAAGATAGTCGGCTTTCACTAGTTTTTTTTGCAAATCAAGCTCGGCAATTTTATACTGAGTTAAATTAATGACTTGATTATTAAGTAATAATTTAGCCTCTGCGCGGTAGACAGAAGGAAAACCATTATCTGTTTTTATTTCCTGTTGTAATTTAATAGTATGTTCATACAAGCGAGCTAAAGATTGATTGAACTGTTCTTTCTGTTCATGAAACTTTTCTAATTGCTTTTGCATAAGCGTTCTGGATTGCCATAAGTCTAATTGTTGTTTATGTAAAACTAGGGCGTCCTGATAACGATTGGCTAATGCTAAATTTTCATTAATCAAATCAATCGTTTTTTTATTAACATCGGTAAGCGTATTAATTTTACCAATTCGTTCTTGAGAGTCGTTTTGCGATAAAGGGGTTTGCTGCAAGTGTTTTAAACGTTGTGTAAAGTCTTGCTGCAATTGCTTTTGATTGGTGAGAAAACTTTCAAGACTCGTAATTTTTGCCTGATTAAGCGCCATCATGGCATTATTTTCTTGTAACTGCTTTTGATAATTTGCCTGATCAACGGGTAGAGGAAGGAGTTTTATTTCATTAATGGCAAGTGTGAGTTTATTTTTTTCTTGTACTAGATATTCGATTAGCTTGCTTGAGCTAGCCTCTGTCTTGGCAAATCCTGTGTGCACGGACAATAGCCAGACAATAGCCAGACTCAATAAAAAATTGAAATAAAACCAGCAACCTTTTAAGTTACCGGTTTTGACTCGTTTACTTTGTTGCTGATGGTGCAAGGCGAATTCCTAACTCATTAAGTTGCGCACTTCCAACCGCAGTAGGGGCATTTGTCAACAGACAAGAGGCTGACTGGGTTTTAGGAAACGCAATAACATCACGAATGGAGCTAGAATAGGTTAACAGCATTGCCAAACGGTCAATGCCTAGAGCAATGCCTCCATGCGGAGGACAACCATATTCTAGCGCATCCAATAAAAATCCAAATTTTTCCTGAGCCTCCTGCTCTCCTATTCCCAGTAAATCAAATACGGCTTGTTGCAATTGGGGTTGGTGAATACGAATTGAGCCACCACCAATTTCAAAACCATTAATGACAATATCATAAGCTCTTGCAAGTGTTTGGGTCGGGTGCTGCTTTAATGCTTCTACCGATAATTCCTGAGGGGAAGTAAAGGGATGGTGCATTGATTGCAGCTGATTGGTTTTCATATCTATCTCAAACATTGGCCAATTGACTATCCAAAGCAAGCGCCAGCCTGGCTCCACAAGATTGTTGTCGTGTCCCAGTTTAACGCGTAAAGCCCCCATGGACTCGTTAACTAATTGGGCATGGCCTGCGCCAAAGAAAATAACATCACCAGTGTGGCCCTCTACTCGATCGATAATTGCTTTTACACAATCTTGAGACAAAAACTTAAGAATGGGCGATTGTAAACCTTGCATGCCTTGTTCAAGATCATTGATTTTAATATAGGCCAAGCCCTTGGCGCCATAAATTCCAACAAAAGTCCCGTAATCATCTAGTGCTTTTCGGCTTAACTCACAACCTTTGGGTAATTTTAAAGCAACAACCCTCCCTTCAGGGTTCGCTGCAGCGGACGAAAATACGTTGAAATCGCAGTCTTTTACTAAATCAGCAATGTCTATTAATTCTAAAGGAATACGTAAGTCCGGCTTATCACTTCCAAAACGTCGCATTGCTTCTGCATAGGTCATTTTGGGGAGTTTCTCGGGCAATTCAACCTGAAGGGTTTCTTTAAATACTTTTTTCAGCATTCCTTCGATAAGATCTTGGATATGATTTTCATTGATAAAACTCATTTCAACATCAAGCTGAGTAAATTCAGGTTGTCTATCAGCACGTAAATCTTCATCTCTGAAGCAACGTACAATTTGATAATATTTATCAAAACCGGACATCATCAGCAATTGTTTAAACAATTGGGGTGATTGAGGTAGTGCATAAAATTGCCCAGGATGTACGCGAGAGGGTACTAAATAATCTCTTGCGCCTTCAGGTGTTGCTTTTGTGAGCATGGGCGTCTCAATATCCAGAAAGCCTTGAGAATTGAGATACTCGCGTATAGAGCGTATCAAATTATGGCGAAGCATGAGATTGTTTTGCATATCATTACGTCGTAAATCCAAATAACGATAGCGATAGCGCAAATCTTCACTCACCGTCTGATGATCATCAGGCAAAAATGGAGGCGTTTTTGATTGGTTTAATATCTCTAACGCTGTACCCAAAATTTCCACGCGTCCTGTAGCCATTTTTTCATTAATCATTCCTTGTGGACGAGAGCGAATAGTACCTTTAATACGTACGACAAATTCATGACGCAACTTTTCAGCGACACTGAATATATCGGCGAACTCCGGTTCATAAACAACTTGCACTAATCCGGAGCGATCACGAATATCCAAAAATATAACGCCACCATGATCGCGACGATTATGTACCCAGCCGCAAATGCTAACTGATTGTCCAATCATTGATTCCTGAATACTCGTGCAATAATGTGTTCTCATTTGAGCCGCCTGTTATGTAATTAAATTTTTTAAATCAGGGGCTACAGCTGTAGTAGTCTGCATTACCCCTAAAGAAATAATAAATTTCAATGCCTCGTCTACCGTCATTGATATTTCAATGGCCTCATTCTTTGGAACCATTATCAAAAAACCTGAGGTAGGATTGGGGGTGGTAGGTATAAAAAGGGAGATCATTTCTTCTTCAGTATGCGAAGAAATCACTGAGCCGTCAGTACTGCCCGTTAAAAAAGCAATACTCCACATTCCCTTTCGAGGATATTCTACTAAGAGTACTTTGCGAAATGCCTGGCTGTTACTGGCAAACAACGCATGAATGACTTGTTTCGATGCATTATAAACGGAGCGAACCAATGGGATTCGAGCGAGTATCTTCTCACCAAAATCAACGAGGCGTTGGCCAAAGTAATTGGTAGCAATAATACCGGTCACAAAAATAATTAAAAGCGATAAAATTACCCCTAAACCTGGTATATGGACGCCTAGCAATGTATCAGGGCGATAGGCGTTTGGCAGCAAAGCCATGGTTTTATCAAGTAATTCAATAACAAATCGTAAGACGATGAATGTAACGACAATTGGCAACCAAACTACCAAGCCCGCAAGAATATATCGGCGGAAAATTTTAGATTTCAATCTTTATTACCCTTTTTTTCAGTTTTAGTTGGTGTTTCTGCTGCCGGTTTTTTTTCGGTGACTGCTGATTTATCAGATGTAGCTGGAGTCGTCGTCTTTTTTTCTTTATTTTTAAAATCAGTTGCATACCAACCCGTTCCTTTTAATTGGAAACCGGCAGCTGAAACTAAGCGTACAGCAGTTTCTTCAAAACATTTGGGGCACTGTTTTACTGGTGCATCGCTAATTTTTTGCATCAAATCAAATTGATGATGGCATTTTTTACACTCGTACTCGTAAATTGGCATCAATTAATCTCCAAAAATTGACCATTCACGCTATTTTTTAGCTTATTGAGAATAGTACTGAATTATAGCTAACCTGATGTCCAGGAACAATGCATTAAGGGGTTTTTGTATCAGTATTTATTGCTTTTATAGTCTTCTTTATTGCCTTAATGCAGCGACTGTATACATAAACAGGTATATTTTTAGGCTAGTTGGCTGCTAAATTCAGGAGATCCTTCGCTACGCTCTGGATGACGACGGTTACGTCATCCAGAAAGCGGCATTAGCCGCTTGAAGGATCTTTTCGCTTCACTCTATGATGGAGTCTTCAACTCCAGATAGTATGCTGGGAAGTTATGCCAGTGTGCTGCTTTGAATGAAATCTATGCCATAGAGGGTATTCCCAAAGATGATTCGAAACAATAAGTGAGAAAATGCGGTATTAGTTTTCCTTGAAATGGTAGGGTAGCAAGCAATGGTGCTGAAATTTTCTCAGATAAGGTCGCTATATTTTCTGATAACGCTAACATATCTTTATCCAGGCAATTAGCAATCCAGCCGCTAAATGGAATATTGTGTTGTTGCAAAACTGAGGTTGTTAATAATGCGTGATTTATACACCCCAATTTCATCCCCACCACTAAAATAACCGGTATTCTGGTTAACTTTAAAAAGTCCAGCCAGGTTTCCTCATCATTTAGAGGAACCATTAAACCGCCTGCACCTTCTATAAAAAGATAATCCAGGGTTTTATAATATTCCTGTTGACAAAAAGCAGCAATTTCATGGGCTGTTAGCTCTATACTTTCTGCTCTTGCAGCTAAATGTGGCGAAATGGGAAGTCGAAATTTCCAGTTATTAACAGGATAATTAACCTGTTTATTATGTTTTTGCAAATGCAATACATCTTCATTAATTAATTCCCCATTTTTTTCAATACAGCCACTAGCAAGCGGTTTAATGGCCATCCCTTTTTTTTCAAGTTGCGTCAAATAATCAAGAATCTGGCAAGTAACATAGGTTTTACCGCAATTGGTATCGGTACCCGTAATAAAAAATGCTCTCATTTAAAAATCGTCTCCAGAGTATTTATGAAGTCCTCTTCATGGGAGAGAAAAGGCATGTGTGCTGCATTTGGAAACATCATGTAATTGAAAGAAGGATATAGCTTTTGCATTGCCGCCATTGTTGTATGCGGTGTAATCGCATCAAGTCGACCGAATAAATAACTGGTGGGTTTTTTAAAATGATGCATCGATTCTCGTAAATCCCAGCCTGCAAGAATGTCCAATCCAGCTTGCAAACTTTCCACAGGGGGTAAGGACTGGGGAAAATAATGACAGGGTTGATTTTTTAATTGCAAGCTAACAAACTCGGAAATAGTTTGATGTGGTTTTACTGTTAGATTGTGAAAAAAATTGTTAAAAACAGCTTCAGCAACCCCTGGCCAATTCTTTTCTTTAATAAATCGCGGAGAAGAAGCAATATTGATTAGGTGAGTCACTTGCTCGGGGAGCTCTACGGCTAGGCGAGAAGCGTAGAGTCCACCCATAGACCAACCAAGTAAAGCAAATTGGTTTGGTAGTTGTCTGAGTAGTTCACACTTGAATTGTTCCCAATTCATTAATGAACTAAGACCAAATCCAGGCAAGTCTACCAAATAAAGCGTGTATTTTCTTTCCAACGGGGCGGCTATATTAAACCATATAGTATGATCAAATCCCCAACCGTGAAGGAGAACAAGCGCCAGCCCTTCCCCTTGTATTTTAATGTTCAGACTCATAAATTCGTTCTAAATTTAAAAATAAGACATCGATATCTTCAGGTTCATGATGATAATTTAAGATAACCCGAAGCCCAGTATTCCTTTTACTGACAGTTGGTTCTCGCATAGGCTGGCAAAAAATACCACGCTGTTTTAATTGTTCCGCGTAATGCAATGCTTTGCGAGGACAACCCAGTCGCAATTGCTGAATAGGAGTTTCTGACTGTTGCCATGTCAAAGAAGATAATTTGATTGCATGATGAAAATAGTCAATTAATTGAAACAACTTCTTGCGTCTGCAATCAGCTTCAAGAAGCAGCGTAAGGGACTCTAATACACCATAAGCAATGGCGGGGCTAATGGCTGTGGAATAAATATAAGACCTAGCTGACTGTAACAACGCATCAATCCACCTGGCTTCCCCTACTACAACGGCTCCTTGAGCACCAAGTGATTTTCCAAAAGGAATAATTCTTAAAGGCACATCGTGCTCTGTCAACTCGTGGTGTGCTACCGCCCCAAGTCCTTGTGAACCTAAAATACCAAAAGCATGGGCTTCATCAACGATCATCGTTGCATTCTTTTTTCTACATAAATTTGCCATTTCAGAGAGCGGGGCTATTTGACCACTCATACTAAAAATTCCTTCAGTTATAAGCACGGTATTCGTTGTTTCCATGGTTAATTTGACTTGTAAGTCCCTAAAATTATTATGTAAAAATCGGGTATAACGCGCTTTACTGAGCTGAATTCCATCGTAGAAGGAAGCGTGAAGGCATTTATCAATAAAAAGATGCCCATCTAGTCGAGCCAGTAATGAGATAATCCCCAGGTTGGCAGCATATCCTGATGAAAATAATAAAGCATCCTCTGTGTTTAAAGCACTTGAAAACGCATCCTCAAGTGTTTTATGAATAGAATGGTAACCACATACTACCATCGAACCGCCACTGCCACTGGGATATTTATCAAACCCTTGCTGGAAGGCTTTTTTAATACGGCTGCTGCTTGTCAATGATAAATAATCATTTGAACTGAAATTTAGCGCAGGTTTTAAGCTGCACACCAACTGCCGTTGCCGGTGGAGGTCTGTGGCATGAAGTGCTTTTGAATAATTAACAAGTGCGCTTTCTATCATGTTTGTGCGAATGCTTTTAACCCTAACTTTTCAAAAAGGAGTTGATCTTTGTCTTGTTTGGGGTTGTCTTCTGTAAGCAATTTATTACCAATAAAAATCGAATTTGCACCGGCAAAGTAGCAAAGCGCTTGGAGCTCATCACTCATTTCCGTTCTGCCGGCCGTTAAGCGAATCACACTTTTGGGCATTAAAAGGCGCGCTGTGGCTATGGTGCGAACCAGCTCAATGCCTTCAACCGGTTGTGCTTTTGCCAGCGGTGTACCTTCAACAGGGATTAAACGATTAATAGGTACACTTTGAGGAGGGGGTTCCATATTGGCTAAAGTCAGCAGAAATTCTATTCTATCCTGACGCGTCTCCCCTAACCCTAAAATCCCGCCGCAACAAACACCAATCCCCGCATTTCTTACATGCTCAATTGTTTCCAGTCGGTCGCTAAATTTGCGGGTTGTTGCTACTTTGTCATAATAAGACGGTGAGGTGTCAATATTATGATTGTAATAATCCAAGCCAGCTTCTTTTAGTACATTGGCCTGTTCTGCGGTTAGCATGCCCAGAGTCATGCATGTTTCCAGCCCCATCGCCTTAACGCCAGCAATCATTTCTTTTAGCTGAGGCATTGCTTTATCTGGAGGACATCGCCACGCTGCTCCCATGCAAAAGCGTTTGGCGCCGTTTTCTTTAGCGTCCTTGGCTTTCAGCAAAACATCATTAACTGTCATTAGTTTTTCTTTTTCCACATGGGTTTTATGATGACCGCTTTGCGAACAGTATCCACAATCTTCCGGACAAGCACCGGTTTTAATACTTAGCAATTTGGCAAGTTGGACGGTATTTTCTGAATGATTTTCTTTGTGTACGCCATGTGCTGAATAAATCAAATCATTAAATGGTTGCTCATAAATTGCGGTTATTTCATCGAGTGTCCACGGCTTATTAGTCACTATCGCCCCTTGATTAATTGTTCTTAAGAGAAAATGAATTACCCCTTTCTCTCCTGATCTCATCATGATAAAGTCAGTCCATTTATTGTCAACCAAAAAATTATCAAATGGTTAACATTGATCGCATCGTTACAAAAGATTTAAAGCATATCTGGCATCCGTGCAGTCAAATGAAAGATTTTCAAAACTATCCCCCTTTGGTTGTTCATGGAGCAAAAGGCAGTAATTTGTATACGGATAAAGGACCACTTATTGATGCTTTATCAAGTTGGTGGTGTAAATCTCTGGGCCACGGTCACCCTGCTGTTATTGCGGCTATTCAAAAGCAATTAGAAACATTTGAGCATGTTATCGGAGCAAATACAGCTCATCCGCTTTTAGCAGAACTAGGTGAAAAGCTTGCTGGCTTAAGTGGTAATCAACATGTTTTCTTCGCAAGTGACGGCTCGAGTGCTGTTGAAATTGCAATGAAATTAGCCCTACATGCCTCCCAATTAAAAGGCAACGTTCATAAAACAAATTTTATTGCCTTAAAAAACAGCTACCACGGGGAGACATTGGGAACATTAAGCATCAGCGATTTAGGTCTTTATAAAAAACCCTACGAAGGTTATGGGGTAACTTGTCATTTTTTACAATCAATACCTTATGTACCTAATACCGCTTCCCCGTTATGGATCGATTCAGACGAGTACTGGCAACAAACACTTTTACAACTTGAAAAAATAAAAAATAATGCCTGTGCCGTTATTGTTGAACCCATTGTACAGGGTGCTGGAGGGATGTTGTGCTACAGTGCTGATTTTTTAAAAAAATTGGCACAATGGGCAAAAGAGAGCGATATTTATTTTATTGCAGATGAAATTATGACCGGCTTGTGCAGAACGGGTAAATGGTTTGCTTGTGATTACGCCAATGTTAAACCCGATTTAATGTGTTTATCGAAAGGATTAACCTCAGGGACCTTGCCTTTAAGTTGTGTGTTAATCAGTCATTCAATTTTTGAGCTTTTTTATGATGACTATGAGAAAGGAAAGTCATTTTTGCATTCTCACACCTACAGTGGTAATGCCTTAGCTTTAAGTGCCGCTATGGCAACGATAAGAACAATGGAAGAAGAAAAAAGTTACGAACAGGCAGAACGTCTTGGCTATTTAATGCATTCTCTTATGGAGGAAATAGGCATCATCACCGGGAAAATAAATAATATTCGATCCATAGGCGCCATGGTCGCCGCAGATTTAATTGAGATTAAAGGTCAACGTATCGGCTACGAGTTATCAAAAGAAGCTATTAGTCGCGGCGCCTTACTAAGACCATTGGGAAATACATTGTACTGGCTACCTCCTCTTAATATTGAGTACCAAACTGTTGAGAATTTGGCTGAAATCACTCTAAACTCTATAAAGGCAATTTACAGCTGAAATTAATGCAAAAGAACGGCCCTCATAAACATGCCCCTGTGCAGCAAGCACTCAATATCATATGGATGTTTCTTACAGTTATTTTTCTTATTTTTGCGTTGTACTTTCAATGGCTGCATAATGAAGTTGAAAAGCAACACCAAGTAAGCTTAATGACTAACTCCCTAAGAGTCAAAATTGATAATTTAATAGAAAATGCGTTAAAGTCTGTTTACGCTCTCCCGTTATACGGTAGAAATTTGGAGGATTGTAAACCCAATCTACTGTCCCTTTTGAAAAGTGCTGTATTTAATAACCCTATTATCTCAGACATTGTTATTAGCGATGACCAAAATAAGATTATTTGTTCCACGTTAGGGAAAAAATATGTTCTGCCTCCTTTTTCTGTAGAAAGTCCGGCACTCTTTGGACCTTTAAAAATTGATAATTTAAGGGAAAATGCATTCCTCTTACAGCAAAAACTTGGTAACTACCATCTCGGGGTTTATATTGTTGAATCCTTGATTCAAAATATACTAAGTTCAATGCCCAAGGAGGTTGTATTTGCTGGGCTTTATAATCAACGCCAACGAAAATTTATTCTCTATGAAGGGGTAGCCCCCTTAAAAAGACAACATGAAAGTGAACCTCATCGGGCTGATGCGCAACTACAAAATCTGGATGCATATAAAATTGTTTTGATAGCTGACCCTAAACATTTCACCTTAAGTTTTATTTTCCGTTTGTTGATTGCAATTTCTGTCATTCTGTTTCTTTCAATGTTGATTTACTGGCAATTACGAAATGTTTTAAATAAACGTTTCTCACTAATTTATGCATTACAGGTTGCTCTTAAAAACAATAGTTTTCAACCGGTTTATCAGCCTGTGATGGATTGTGAACAAAATAGATATTGTGGCGCTGAAATTTTATTGCGTTGGCAAACTGACAGGCATGAAATTCTGCCTGAGTCGTTTATTGAGGAAGCTGAACAATCTGGTCTGATTGTGCCTATAACGCTACAAGTGTTAAGAAAAGCATTTATAGAATTACATCACTTCTTGAGGGCACATCCGGATTTTCATCTTGCTTTAAATTTGTCAGCCGGTCATTTTCTGGATAAACATTTTTTCACTAAATTTTATCAATTGTGCGAGCAGTATCATATTAGACCACAGCAAGTCATGGTTGAATTGACTGAAAGGGAATTATTTGATCAAAATAATAAAGCACTTATAGCAAAAATGTATGATTTAAGAGACCGAGGCCATGCTTTGGCAATTGATGATTTTGGTACAGGTCATGCAAGTATTAAATATTTACAACATTTTCCATTTAACTATTTAAAAATAGACAAGATTTTTGTTCATGCAATTGGTACGGGAGCTATTACAGAAAGCTTGAATCAAGCTATCATTCATATGGGAAATTCATTAAAGCTTCAAATAATTGCGGAAGGTGTAGAAACCAAAGAGCAATTTATGTTTTTGCGTCAATGTCATGTAAGATTTATGCAAGGTTGGTTTTTTGAAAAAGCGATGCCTTATGAACGTTTAATAAGAACAATTAATGGATTAAAACATGAAAAATAAATTATTAGCGATTGCTTGTTACAGCCTTTTTTTGATATCACAATCATCTCCGGCAGCCGTAGTTTTAGATACTAGTTATTGGAAGTGTACCGCTTATGATGCTGAAAATAGATCCTGGGTTGGCCATAGTGATTATCAAATAACCTCCATTAATAGAGCTTTTGATGCCTGTAAAAAGCAAAGTCGGGTACCTGCAACTTGCAAAACATCTAAAGAAGATTGTGAAGCAATCGTAAATGGTATGACGACTCGCCCCATGTGGCGATGCCTGGCTTTGGATTTAGCTGCTGTCCCGTGGTTTAGCAATATTTATGAGAATGCCACCGACGCAGCAATGGCGGCCAAATCATTTTGCCAGGCTAATAGTGCTTTACCGGAAACTTGTTATGTTTATTTGTTCACTTGTCGAAATTTAAATGTACGGAATTTTTAATGTATTGCGTCGGATTAACAGGTGGTATTGCAAGTGGAAAGTCGACCGTGGCTTCTTTATTTAAAAACAAGAGAATCACGGTAATTAGTGCGGATCAGGTTGCTCGTGAGTTAATGCAATCTGATGAGCAGGTACAGGAAAAAATTGTAAAACAATTTGGGGAGTCTATTTTGAATTCTTCCAAAGAAATTGACCGTATCAAACTTCGACAAATCATTTTTGCTAATCCAGAACAACGATTATGGTTGGAACAATTGTTACACCCTCTTATTAGACAACGAATTGTGGAGTTAGTTCACAATAGCAAAAGTTCTTATTCCATTGTCGAAATACCTTTGCTAAAAGAGCGTAAAAGCTACCCTTATCTTGACCGTGTAATAGTAGTGTTAGCAGAACCACAAGAGCAAATTAAACGTGTCATGGAAAGGGATAATTGTACACAAAGAGAGGCTCAAGCAATCCTTGCGGCCCAACCGAGTGATGCTGAAAGAATTGCAATAGCAGATGATATTATTTTCAATAATACTTCTCTTGCAGCACTAAAACTCAAAGTAGAAGCCTTGCATCAGCAGTATTTACGATTTGCTTCCTCTGCATTTGAGCAAGATTGAATGCGTGTGTGCATAAAGCACGGCAAGTAGGTAAAAGAAGCAATTTGCGCTCATTAGAAGCGTTTACTTCGGTAAGAGCATAATATATTGTAACTTTTTAATTCTTATGATATTTTTTAGTATAAATTTTTTGTGTTACACTAAAAAAATCAGCTAAGGACAGCAAATTTTATATGTCTGAAGATACAATCACTTTTCAATTAGCAACTCATTTCCTGCCAAAAATTGCCTTGCGTCTTGAGTATCTTTATCAAACAATAAAACAAGGATGTGAAGAAACTCATTCAGTTATCCATCATTATGCATTAAAAAATGTGATTGAAATTCTCAAGTTAATTGAGAAACCCGAGCTTAAGAGTCGTTTTTTAAAAGAATTAATGCGTATTGAGCATGCTTTAAATAAAAGCAATACCGTAATTTCTGAACCTCAATATAAGAACCTATGCACACAAATCCAAATTTTAACGCATGTTGCTGGACGATTTGGTGGCGAAATTCATAATAATCCATTCTTGCAATCCATTAGGGTTTACTCTTCAACCCAAAATAATGATTGTGAAATGTATTCCCCTCAGCTTCTCCTGTGGTTAGGTTCAGAGCCAGAACTACGACAGCGTGATTTGGAAAACTGGTTAAAAAATTTAAAAATTTTACATTCTACGGTTGAGTTATACCTATCATTACTGCGCGACAGTGCTGAGTTTAATAAAATTGATATGTACAACGGGTTTTATCAACGGTCCCTACCGCCTCGATCGTCTTGTCATCTTATTCTGTTAAGGATTGAAAAATCATTTGGCATTGTCCCCAGAATGCAATTAGGCCATCATGGCTTAAGTCTTCGTCTATGCGATATCAGCACAATGCGTGAAGTGCGTGAAACAAACGCAAAACTTGACCTGGCGATTTGTCAGCTGTGACTGTAGCGTTTCCTGGTTTCTGTAATTTTTTTATTTTGGCATAATACTCAAGAATAATTAATGGGGTATTCCTTTGTCGTACAAACATTATGGGGCGTTCTATGCAGCCCTGTCGGGACTTTTTTTTGGATTAATTGGCTATTTTGGTGTTAGCGTGATGAATGCTAACATTTCAGTGAACAACATGCTATTTTGGCGCTTTTTAATTTCAAGTCTTTTCCTTGGTGCGCTTTTAATCCCCCATGTTAAAAAACTCACGTTTGATGCCAAAGAATTAGCTAAAATTACTTTTTATGGCGCTGTCTTTTATGGTACCTGCTCCATTCTTTATTTTGTGGCCACCCAATATATTGGATCGGGATTATCCATGGTTATATTTTTTACTTATCCATCAATGGTACTATTAATTAATTTCTTATTTTTTAAACAGAAAATTAGCAAAATTTATTATTTGGCATTGCTAATAATATTTTTAGGGATGATATTATTGGTTAATGGGGATACATTTAGCTTTAACTTAATGGGAGTCGGTTTAAGCTTATTATCCGCCCTTTTGTACGCTCTTTATTTAATTGCCAGTAAGGGTATTTTTGTTCCGGCACTATTAGCAACATTGTTTATTTCTATTGGCGCAATGCTAACTTCTTTAATTGCAGCTTTCATTGAGGGAACATTTTTTATACCGGGGGGTTTAGATGTCTGGTTTAATCTTTGTGGAATTGGGATTATATGTACTGCCCTGCCAATGGTGTTACTTTTAAAAGGATTACAGCACATTAGTTCATTGCAAGCAGCAATATTATCCGTTTTAGAGCCGGTCTTTGTAGTCATTTTTGGCATAGCACTTCTAGGGGAACAAATTAGTTTTGTTCAAGGATTAGGGGTGATTATCCTGCTTGTAGGAGCATTGCTTTCTCTGCTCAATTATCGCTTTGAATAAATTTTCCTTGGAGCTTGTATAGGAGAGTCTAAGCTACTGTCTAAAAAACTTTTCTATTGTGAAAAGAATCATATATGATAAGCAATCGAAATACATAAGGATAGCCTATGCGTTTTATTAAAGGAAAAGAATGTGCCTTGATGTTTATTCAAGTGGCTACTCTTAGCACACCTCTTTATTCAGCTGCTTTATTTAACGACAATGCTGTTTCCAAGGATGGTCCTATGTCTTTGAATTATGTTGTTACTTTAAGCGCTGGACCCACTTGGGCAGATCCTGGTGAAACACAAACATTTTATTTAGCTCCCGGCATCGAAAAAACTTTCGTAGCGGATAATTCCAGCCACGTTTTGGCTGCGGGAGAGCTTTTTTTAGGGCTACAAAAAACCTTAAGCGAGCATTTGCAGGGGCAGTTAGGACTTGCAGTTGCAGCTGCGGGTAATGCAAGGTTATCTGGCATTATTTGGGATGACGCTGATCCCCAATTTGATAATTATAGCTATGGATATCGCATCAATCATATGCATGTCGCAGCAAAAGCCAAGCTGCTATTTAACGCGGGTTATTGGGTTATCCCCTGGATATCTGGGAGTGCAGGTGTGGGCTTTAATCATGCCTATGATTTTAATAATACCCCGTTAATTTTTGAAGCAATTCAAATGCCTAATTTTTCTTCCCATACAAAAACCTCTTTTTCTTATACGTTAGGAGCCGGGATTCAAAAAGCAGTGTCGAATAACTGGCAAGTAGGTCTCGGCTATGAATTTGCTGATTGGGGAAAGAGTCAACTTAATCGTGCAGCAGGACAAACGCTAAATAGTGGCCTTTCACTCGAGCATCTTTATACCAATGGCGTTATGTTTAATATTACTTATCTGGCATAAGGATCGGCCATGAACATCACTGGTAAATTGTTTGTTACTGTTGTTGCGCTATTAGTATTAAACACAGCGCAAGCAAAAAAAGCGGTTTGGACTTTCTTACCGCAAACAAAAACTTCTATAACAATAACATCTAGTGGTGTTGCCACTGTACAATACACAGTAACCAATCAATCCAGAAAAACACATACTTTGGTAATGACACCAATTAAAGGTGTTACGCAAGTAATAACCAATGATAATTGCCCGAAACATTTTACATTGGCGTATCATCAATCTTGTTTACTCACACTTCGTATTACAGGAAGAAACCTTAATAGAGATATAGTGGGTGGACCTAATGTGTGTGAACAGCAAAATCCTTTGGAATGTTATCAACCCTCTTCCGACGATATTCTTAACGTGAAGCTGGTAGCAGAACCTGGCAATACGATACTTTCAAGCAGTGTTTCAACTTTGGCGCTACAAACAAATGGTGTTCCACGCATTATTACAATTACTAATAGAGGTAATGAGTCTGCATTCAATGTGACTTATAAAACCTCATCTGCATTTAGAGCAGCTGCCTTGCCAACAGGAACGACCATTACTCCAACTCGCTGTGGAACTATTGCTCCAGGCGGAAAGTGTACGTTAAGAATTAATCCAGGAGCATCACCCAGTGCAGCCCCCGGTAATACTAATCCAACACCAATCACTTTAACGATTGAAGGGGATAACACCAATAGTTTGAAACCAACAATTAACATTCTAACTTATGGCAGCGTTTATCAATCCGGTTTTCTATTTGCCATTGATGACAGTACCCCAAATAGTGGTAGCATTGGTGGAAAAGTGGCAGCTTTAGTTGATCAATCCTTCCCAATGAGTGGAATTATATGGAGTTCTAATGGTAATGGGGGAACTACCGGTGATGCTGCTTTAGACATTATTCCTGGTATCTTAGAAACATCCGTTAATCCTCCTAGTGCTTGTAACGGAGCAATCGAGGGAGCTTGTAATAGTAACGTTATTATAACTTACTATTCACCGCCCCAAACAAATCTGGCCGTTAATTTATCTTATTATGCCGCAGGCCTCTGTGAAGCCACCATTGGTGGTTATTCGGACTGGTATTTACCTGCGATTTGTGAAATGGGCTATGATGCGTTTTCTACAGGAAGCGGTTGTGGTTCACAAGCAAACCCACGCCTGCAAAATATGCAATCCAACTTGGTGGAGAACAATGTAGGGAATTTGTTTGGGGTTTACTGGTCATCCACGGAAGGGTCTATTAACCCTGCTGGCGCAGCTTGGGCACAACTTTTTTTGATCGGTGGAACCACGCAGGATAGGGATGACAAGTTTGAACAACGCGGCGTACGATGCGTTCGGGCCCTGACTTAAAGAGATGAAGGTTGCTTTTCTTGTAAAAACGATTCTAACGTATTTATAACCTCTTTAAAGCCTGTTGTTTTTAAGTGAGCTTCTGAATTTGCACAGCAATTAATTAGAGTATAGGCCCAATAAAAAATACTGACATTCTGCGCGTTTTCAATAATAGATTTCATTTCATTGAGCGCGTCATACATTACTGCTAGCTGACCTGTTGTTTCAAAAGTTTGCTTGGCAAGTTCAAGCTTAGAAATGGATAAAGGGGTATTCTCAGAATTACTTTGAAGAAGTAAAAGTAAGTTATCAATGGCATCTATTAATTTTTTCTTTGCTTTTTCTTTTGCATCTTTTCGGGTTAGCTTAATTTCTTGCATTTTATTTTCAATCTCATCATCCATATCCTTAAGGGATTTTTTGAAGCTTTCCTCTGCAAATGGAGTTGAAGACATTGCCTTGGCAAACAATAATCCTCCTATAATTGCATCATTGACACCATGTGCCAGATTATAATTAGGCGGCCGCCTGGCATCACCGATTTGTGCAAATACACCATTACTCAAATTTAGAACGGCTGTTTTGCAAACTTCTATGGTCATTGAAAAAACTGTTGTTTGTAGCTTATCCTTTGCGGGTGTATTTTTACTTTCCCTATACTCAAGGTGCTCCTCATCGAAACCATAGTGCTTTTTTATAAATGAAGAAGCCCATTTTTTTAAAAGTTCTGTCTGTTCTGGTTTTGAAGCAGCAAAAATTTGTTGTGGAATTTCACCTGCAAAATAAAATTTGGTACAGGCAGCATTGGTAAATATGTAATATTTAGGTGAATAACTTTCTTGCCATCCTTGCGATGCTAAAAACTGCATTTCATTGATGACATCTGTTTGAAACTGCTTTTTATTAGGGTTTACGTTAGATTTCAACTTAAGCTGTACAACAGCATGATAAGGGTGTCTTTCTTGAGAGGTTGCTAATTCGTATTCAATGGGCTGTTTAAAACAATCGGCAACAAGGTTTGCTGTAGAATGCCACGCACCGTCAGCACCTAAAAGATTATGAAAGTAATATTTTTCATTATTATTCAGGACTAAACAATCAGCATTTCCCTCTGCTCCCTGGGTTATTTTTTGAATAGCATGATCGCTATTCTTAGGCACTTTAACAATAGTAACATTAGGTAATTTACTTAGTTTGCGATAAAGATATTTTTCAATGTCTTTGGTCTGTAATGTTTTCTCTAGACCATATTTTTTCCAAAATGTAACATCCAAAGGATTCTGATGGTCAAAATGTTTTAACAAAAATTGCTCTGTCTCGCGGGTTAAAATTAAGCGTTGTCCGCGAATGTAGTGCTCTCGATTTGTGAAGACAAGCACTTCTTTTCCTTGATGTGCTATTTCAAGAGCAGCAGATAACCCACCTGGACCTAGTCCTACAATAGCAACATCAGCAGCGGCATCCTCTTCATTAAATTTATTACGCATCAAAGTAAAAAACGTTAAGTTATGTATAAATTATATACATTCGTTATTAACAAAATATTAATAAGACAAGTGTTAGATATATCGCAACTCTATTCAGGACCAAGTTTTCGAACGAAGTGAAGCTATTTTGTTCAAAGAGCGTACTAGATGGCTTCGCTGGCTCACAATGACGCGACTCTAAATTTTTGTTCCGCACAGAGATGTCGCCAGAGGCCACTTTCAAGCTTTTTATAGCATTCTAAAATGGAATGGAGATGCGAAAAAATTTCTTTTTTCCTTTTTGATAAAATCATTTAGCATGCTAGTTGTTCATAGAATACACAAAGAGATTGATATGTTGACTATTGATATGATTAAACGAAAAAGATGCGAGGAGCAGCTGACTTTATCTTACCTTAACATTACTGATTCGGATATTCCTTTAATTTGTAATTTCCTAATGGTACATCCAGAAATTACTCATCTAGATCTCTGTCATAATCAAATTACTGATGTTGGTGCAAAAATCTTAGCATCTATTCAAAACATCCAGGAATTAATTATTCATCATAATCAAATTAGTGAAGAAGGTATAAAAGTGCTTCACGAACAAGATCCCCATAAAAAAGCAAATTACGGTATACCGACTGGAGTTAATTCAGGAGTACCCTCTTTACTAAATTTATCACTCTTTAAAGCCATTTCCTCTGGATTGGATGTAACTAAGGCACCTGAAGAATGTCGCTCATTAAAATCCTGTAAAATCATAAGCGTAGATCCGTTTACCACACTTTTTTATACTGATGATGAACAAGAGGTAAGAGATAGGTTTTATGCAGATAGACAACTCTATGTAAATATGGTCTATTCTATGCTGGAATTGAATCACTCGAAAAACTATAACTTAAAGAAAGATACTCCCGCGCAAGTCTCTACAAGCCGTTTTTTTGGCAGCTCGCGTCTAGGCAGTGCTTCGGATTCTACGGCAACCGCTTTGGACTTGGAAAGTCTTCGGGCACATCGAATCGCTTATTTCGACCCCAAATAAAAGAGCCAGTAGCAAAGGACACATTTCTTTCGATAGCTTTTGTCGTTAAGACGTCAACCAGACTACATTCAAGCTATTGTCGAAAATGATCCTAACTTGTACTTATGTGAATAAGACGAGATAATACAGAGGCCGCCCTAGTATTACCCTTGGTATTAAGTATGATTGAACTTTTGCCGTATAACCCAAAATGGAATGACAATTTTAAACAATTAAGGGATTTATTATTATCGCTTACCAATAACTTAATTTTAGAAATCGCTCACATCGGTTCAACGTCCATTCCAGAAGCACCTGCAAAAGATATTATCGACATACAATGTGCTATTAGTACATTTGACAGAATAAATCAAATTAAATTAGTACTCGAATCTCTTGGTTTTACCTTTATTGACTCAATACGGCAGGATCACGTTCCTTTTCAGTCGGAAGATTATTTTAACTCGAATTGGGAAAAGCGCTTTTTTTCTGGGGTATGGAACAACCAAAAATATAATATTCATATTCGTATTTACAACAGTTTGAATTGGAAGTTCGCTATACAATTCAGAGATTTTATGACTGCAAATAAGAATGCTCGTTTTGCCTACATGCAATTTAAGGAGAGATTAGCCTCTGCCGAAATTAACAAAGATGCTTATTGCATGGTGAAGGATAGTGTTATTGATTTATTGTCTTTACAGTTTTTTAAACCTGATTAATTAACTGTTTCGAGGCCGTGCAATAAATCAAAGATTTTGATATTCGCCTCAGGGAATTCATAAGTAGTTAGGTCGCTAATAGTAGCCCAGCGAAGATCCATTTGGGACTCAAGACAATGAGGCTCTCCTTTATAATCTCTCACTACAAAAATGAGTAAACTAACAACCTTTGTACTATAGGCATGAGTAATTTCTTCCAAAAAACGAAATGAAAGAATTTCAAGACCTACTTCTTCCTTTATTTCCCTAACAAGCGCTTCAGCAGGCGTTTCATCAGGTTCAACTTTACCTCCTGGAAATTCCCACAGGCCTCCATGAGGAACATGGGATGGCCTGCGTGTAATGAGTACCTCACCTGATTGATTAAGTATAACTGCAACGGCTACTTTCAAACTAAACTTCCGTGGCATGATTTGTATTTTTTACCGGAGCCACAAGGACAAGGATCATTTCGGCCTATTTTTCTTTCGGCCCGTCTAAATGTCGTATCCGTTTGCTCCCTATTCCCAGCATCACCCTCTTGATGAAGAAATTGCATTTTTTGTACTTGCTCTGCACGACGTTGTTCTTCTACGGCGTTAACATCCTCCGCTGTTTGTACTTCAACTGAAGATAGTAAGCGGACAATTTCATATTTTAAATTATCCAACATCATGGAAAACAGTGTGAATGCTTCACGTTTATATTCTTGTTTAGGATCCTTCTGGGCATAACCTCGTAAATGAATTCCCTGACGTAAGTGATCCATTGCTGCCAAATGTTCTCGCCAATGGTTATCAAGTGTCTGTAGAATAACCGATTTCTCAAAGTCAGCGAGTACTTCCCTTCCTGTTAATTGTTCTTTTTCGTGGTAACGGTCAACTGCAAGCTTATAAATTTTTTCACGAATTTCTTCAGGTTGCAGACTATGGTCAGCCTCTACCCATTCATTAATATTCGCTTTAATTTTGAAATCTTCGGCTAGTGTTTGAGATAAACCTTTTAAATCCCATTGATCTTCTAAACTTTGCGGTGGAATAAAGTTATCCACCAAACCATAGATAACGTCTTGGCGCATAGCTTCTACGACTTCTTGAGGATCTTTCACAGCCATGAGACCGGCGCGCTGGCTGTAAATTACCTTCCTTTGCTCGTTAGCAACATTGTCATAATCAAGCAATTGTTTACGAACGTCAAAGTGATGACCTTCCAGCTTACGTTGAGCATTTTCAATAGCCTTAGTAACCAAATTATGTTCAATAGGTTCTCCTGGCTTCATCCCTAAACGACGCATCATTGCAGCGACTCGCTCAGAAGCAAAAATTCGCATTAGATTATCATCTAGTGAAAGGTAAAAACGACTGCTTCCCGGATCACCCTGACGCCCTGAACGGCCGCGAAGCTGATTATCAATACGTCGTGATTCATGGCGTTCAGAACCAACAATTCTTAAGCCCCCTGCTTCAAGGACAGCGTCATGACGCTTTTGCCAATCTGCTTTAATTGCCTGGCGCTGTGCATCCGTTGCTTCAGGAGGTAAGGCGGCAAGTTCGGCGGATAGGCTGCCGCCCAGCACAATATCTGTACCACGCCCAGCCATATTCGTAGCAATTGTTACCACCCCTGGCCGCCCGGCTTCTGCAATGATCTGAGCCTCTTTTTCATGGAATTTGGCATTCAATACCTGATGCTTTAAGCCTGCTTTTTTCATGAGATTACTTAATAATTCAGAGGCTTCAATGGAGGCAGTACCAACCAATACGGGCTGTTTTCTTGCCACGCAATCTTTTACGTCTTCAATAATCGCTTCGTATTTATCTTGCTGTGTTAAGTAAACCAGATCAGGTTGATCATGACGGCGCATGGGCTTGTTAGTGGGAATAACGACCACTTCAAGATTATAAATTTGTTGAAATTCGTATGCCTCTGTGTCTGCTGTTCCTGTCATGCCGCTTAATTTATTATACAGCCTGAAATAATTCTGGAATGTGATAGAAGCCAGAGTTTGGTTTTCATGTTGAATGGCAACACCTTCTTTCGCTTCGATAGCCTGGTGTAATCCTTCAGACCAACGACGGCCCGACATGGTACGGCCTGTGTGTTCATCAACAATAACCACTTGATTGTCTTTGACAATGTAATCTACATCACGATGAAACATGGTATGCGCTCTTAACGCAGCATTAACATGGTGCATTAATATAATATTACTTGCATGATAGAGACTTTCGCCTGGATCAATAAGATTTCTTTCAGTGAGTAAATCTTCTACGTATTGATGTCCTGCCTCGGTAAGATGAGCCTGTTTTTGTTTTTCATCGACAGTATAATGGCCACCATCGCCCTCTTCATTCTGTTTTTTAAGATGAGGAATTAATTCATTAACTTTTCTGTACAGTTCAGAACTTCCTTCAGCAGCACCTGAAATAATTAATGGGGTTCGCGCTTCATCAATGAGAATAGAATCAACTTCGTCAACAATAGCAAAATTTAATTCTCGCTGTACTTTATCGTCTAGACTAAAAGCCATGTTGTCACGCAAATAATCGAAACCAAACTCATTATTGGTTCCGTAAACGATATCGGCACGATAAGCCGCTTGCTTTTCAGGGTGGGGCATATCCGGGTATATAACACCCACTGTCAGGCCTAAAAACTCATAGATAGGTTTCATCCATTGGCTGTCACGTTTAGCAAGATAATCGTTAACCGTAACAATGTGGACGCCTCGTCCGGTAAGTGCATTTAAATAAGCAGGAAGAGTCGCGACCAGGGTTTTACCCTCCCCAGTGCGCATTTCAGCAATGTTTCCCTCATGGAGCACTATCCCCCCGATGAGCTGCACATCAAAATGCCTCAGCCCTAATGTTCGCACGGCAACTTCTCTTACCGCAGCAAAGGCCTCGGCGAGCAGTTCATTCAGGGTCTCACCATCAGCCAGGCGCGCCTTAAACTGCGCAGTTTTAGCTGCTAATTCTTCATTTGACAGTGCCTGCATCTGTGCTTCAAACGCATTGACTGCTTCCACTGTTTTTTCCATTCGACGCAAAGTACGCTCATTGCGGCTACCAAACATTTTTTTCATCAGGGTATTTAACATAGCCTTGATAATCCTCTAGACAAGTCCAGCTTCAAAACTGCTTAATTTACTAGAAATTTGCTAAAAATGCCATGTAAAGCATGATTGTTTTATTGAAATAGCAAAGATATCTACCAGATTGGTTTTAAAGCGTAGAAGTTAACTATAAATTCACGTCCATTTTTAATCTTTTATACAATAATAATAGTAAATCCAACCTTGATAACATTCTAAATTATAGGTTCTTCCATTGTATAAATCCTTAAAACGATCAAAATCGCAAGGCGCTTCAAAAATATAATCCTGACTGTAATGGTAGCCAGGAAAACAAATGTAGGCATAAGTATTTGAGATAAATGCAAAGAGGCACAAGATTAATAATTTTTTCATTATTTTCTATACTGGTTCCAGGGCCGTAAACATAGTAATTGCATCCTGCAATTTTGCAATTTGTTTATTTTGCTGAATACTCATTAATACTTCTTTCCATTGCTTGGCTCCGGCTAGTCCATGCGCAAAATTAAACAAAGGTTTTAGTAACACACTTAAAGCCGTACCTTGAGAAAAGGCAGACTCAATATATTGTATATAATTCTGCAGTATTTCATAACGGGATCGAATTGGGACTTCGGGGTAGTAGTATTGGTGAATAACAGCTAATGCATAGGGATTTTGACAAGCTAACCTTCCAAGCATGACACCGTCCACGGAAACCATGTGTTGATCGATTCCCTGGAGCGTGTTGATATTACCGTTAATAACAATCGGCAGCGAAGGGAGTTCTTTTTTAATTCTGTAAACAAACTCATAGTTAATGGGAGGAATAGTACGATTTTGCTTAGGGTTTAACCCAGAAAGCCACGCTTTTCGGGCATGAACAATTAGTTTATCGCAACCTGCATTAACCAGTTGATGTACAAAACCAGCAAAAAAATCATAACTGTCCTGATTATCAACACCAATTCTGGTTTTGGCCGTAACAGGAATTGAAACGGCAGATTTCATAGCACTAATGCAAGCTGCCACCTGCTCTGGTTCATTCATCATGCAAGCACCAAAGCGGCCCGCTTGAACTTTATCACTGGGGCAACCTAAATTTAAATTAATTTCATCAAAACCTGCATCTTGAGCAAGTTTGGCACACATGACTAATTTGTCTTTATCAGCACCACCCAGTTGTAAGGCTAATGGATGCTCGATTGAATTAAATGAAAGCGCGCGATTGGGATTATTTAATATGGCACCTGTTGTTTGCATATCAGTATATAAAAGGGCACGAGGTGCTATAAGACGCATAAATACACGAAAATGCGTATACGTCCAATCAATCATTGGAGCAATGGATAATGGAGAAATTAATGCGGCTGACAAATTTAGCTTCCCACACAACGATATTAAGGATATCGGTTAATTTAAAGGCAACAAGCGCTAATTATACACTTTCAGAGCTTCAATAACCAGTTGTAACCGAGTTCTACCTTGATAAGAATTAATATCAAGTTTATAAGCTGCATGAACCTGGCGTGCCCGATGATTCGGCCATTGATTTACATCAATGTTAAATGCAATAGCGTCAAACACTCCCCCGTCTGGATGAGCCAAGCTAAGTTTTAAATGATGTTGTCCAACTAGGCGTTGTTCTAGAATTTCAAAAATATTGTCAAAACAAGGTTCAGGAAATTGTTGTCCCCACGGACCCGCATTTTGTAAAAGTAAGGCTGTTTCAAATGTGAGTTCCTGCGGGTTTAATGAGCCATCCGTCCACAATTCTCCCTGACACTGGCTCACATCAATGTGCTTATCTACTTCAGCTATAAAAGCTTGTTGGAAAGCGGTAAAAGATCCTGGCATCAAGCTTAGTCCTGCAGCCATTGCATGTCCGCCAAATTTTGTAATAAGTCCGGGGTTATCCTTATCGACAGCTGCTAGTACATCACGAATGTTTAAACCCGCAATGGAACGCGCTGAGCCTTTAAATTCGGTATCGCTTACTTTAGCAAAAGCAATCACTGGCCGATGGTATCTCTCTTTAAGCCGCCCTGCAAGAATACCGATAACACCTTGATGCCATTGAGGATCTACCAGACATAAGGCGGCAGGTAAGTGTGAATTTTCTATCGTTTTTGTTAGTTTATCCACTGCCAACATAGCCTGCTCTTTCATTTCAGCTTCAATAACCCGACGTTCCTGGTTTAATTCATCCAAATGCGCTGCCAGCGTGCGTGCTTTTTGGATATCAGTAGCTAAAAGACATTCGATGCCTAAAGACATATCATCAAGTCTCCCTGCTGCATTAAGGCGAGGCGCAACAGCAAACCCTAAATCGCTTTCCCGAAGGCGAGTGCAATCACGACCGGCAATTTCGATTAATGCTTTTATTCCAGGACGACACTGTCCTTGTCGAATACGAGCTAATCCTTGATTAACCATGATCCGATTATTCTGATCCAGCGGAACTACGTCAGCTACAGTACCAAGCGCAACCAAATCCAGAAACTGAGCCATATTTGGTTCAGTCAACCCCTGCTCTTTAAACCACTCATTTTTTGCCAGTTGTCTTCTTAAGGCAAGCATGACATAAAAAATAACACCTACCCCTGCGATTGACTTACTGGGAAATGGATCATTGGGCTGATTTGGATTCACAATTGCACAAGCTTTAGGTAAAACCTCACCTGGTAAATGATGGTCGGTAACTAATACGTCAATACCTTGTGAGTTGGCTGCATTTACACCATCGATACTGGCAATACCGTTGTCTACAGTAATAATTAAATGAGGTTGCCATTTTTTTGCAACGTCAACAATGGCAGGTGTTAAGCCATAACCAAAATCAAATCGGTTGGGCACTAAAAACTCAACGTGGGAGGCTCCCATTACACGCAGTGCAGAGACCGCTAGCGTTGTTGACGTAGCGCCATCTGCATCAAAATCACCAATGATTAAAATGCGCTGCTGCATACGTAAAGCCTGCTCTAAACGGATAACGGCTTTTTCAATATCAAGAAGTGAATTGAAGGGTAATAAAGCTTGGAATGTTTTATCAAGTTGCCTGGCTTCCTGAATGCCTCTAGAAGCAAAAATTCGTTGAAGAAAAGGGGGATATTCGGATAAAGATGAAGTTAATGGGGGTACTTTTCGTTGTTTAATATGCATAAATTATGATCTCCATAATCTGAACCATCTTTTTGTGGGACCCTGTGAGTAAGCAAGATTATTCCAATACCATTGAACGGATTTATTTTGTGTATTTTTTTGCAATGAGGCTATATCGATTTGCTGGGGATGTTTTATCAGTAGCAAACTATTTTTACTTGGGATTAGAGGCTTTGGCAAAGGGTGTAATTGTTTTACACCTTTAAGAAGAATTTCATCATCAGTAAAGACGTTTTCTTTCCTTGCAGGCTTAAATTCACCATCTCCCCACAACCATAATCCATTGATAGGTAATTTGCCTGCTCTCTGATAATTAAGTGGATGCGAACTAAGAAACATTTGCAACTCTGTAATAAAACGTTGCCAAAAGAGTCCTTTGTCAAGTGAAGCAAGTACAGGCATTAACGATTGATGCAGAATGCGATAGACAGATTGACTGTGAATAAGCGGTTTATCATCCATTCTTAATAGCCAGGTGTATGCATCATGGTAAAAAATATTCATACCACTAGCATTAAGAAACTCAGTTAGTGCTGAAAACCACAGGCGAGATTCTTCCTCCTCTAAATGAAGCATTTCATCAACAGCGACAATCATTGCATCGTTATGTGTGGCTTCCCAATGAATGGGAGAGGCAATTAACCATTTCCCTTCAAGTTGATGGTAAGAAGAGAGTAATTCAGCCACTGGTGGATTGTGGGCATCACAGCCCATGCAGGTTAAAGCATTAGGATAATAACTACCCTGGCTAGGCAGTAACTGACTGCCAGGAGGAGCTTCCGTTGCACTGTTAATTACTATTTGCATTAAACTGCCTGCAAATAGCCATCTCGTTTAAATAAAGCCTTTAAATTACGCAGTGCTTGACGAGTTCGCTGATGGTTTTCAATTAATCCAAAACGCACATACCCGTCTCCCTGCTGACCAAAGCCAATACCCGGTGAAACGGCTACATAAGCCTCCTTAAGGAGGTATTTGGAAAATTCCAGGGAACCCATATGTTGATAATTTGCAGGAATGGGAGCCCAGACAAACATCGTTGCTTTAGGTTTTTCTACATACCAACCAATGTCTTGCAAGCCTTCACATAAAATATTGCGCCGTTGTTCATAAAGAGCTCTAATTTCATGAACACAGTCATCAGGGCCCTCAAGAGCTGTAATCGCAGCCACTTGTATTGGTGTAAACGTGCCATAATCAAGATAAGATTTAATTCGTGTTAAGGCCGCTACAAGCTCTTCATTACCACAGGCAAAACCAACACGCCATCCAGGCATATTGTAGGATTTTGACATTGAATAGGTTTCAATAGCAATGTCAGTTGCTCCAGGAACTTGAAGAATTGAGGGGGCTTTATAGCCGTCAAAAACAATGTCTGCATAAGCTAAGTCATGAATAATCCAAATACTGTGGCGTTTGGCTAATGCTATAACTCGCTCGAAAAAATTATAATCGACACAATGAGTGCTTGGGTTTGCGGGAAAATTAATCACCAATGCTTTAGGTCTTGGCCAGGTTTGCTCGATGGCCACCTCCACGGCTTCAAGAAATTGATTTTCATCAATTAAGGGAATTTGTTTGACATTGGCACCAGCAATGATAAATCCATAAGTATGGATGGGATATGCCGGGTCGGGAACTAAAACAGTATCACCAGGACCACTAATTGCTAAAGCAAGATGCGCTAGCCCCTCTTTAGAACCAATAGTAGTTAAAACTTGCGTTTCGCTATTAAGATTGATGTCATAATTTCTTTTATACCAAGTGGCCATGGCCCGACGCAGGCGCGGAATGCCTTTTGACATGGAATAGCGATGCGTATCAGGACGTTGTACAGTTTCTATCAATTTATCGACAATATGCTGTGGTGTGGGCTGGTCCGGGTTACCCATCCCAAAGTCAATGATATCCTCGCCTCGCGCTCGCGCCTCAGATTTCAACTGAGTTAATGTATTGAATACATAAGGTGGCAAACGTTTAATACGGGGAAATTGACTCATGTTTTTCGCCTCTGTGTTATACTGAGCGAATAGTATAAATTATTGCTCGATTAAACACCATGCATATCAGCTTAGAAGCAAACGAGAAACATACAATTCAAGCTTATAATGAAAAAGCTTTACAGATTGACTCAGTGACTTATAGCAACAACCTGGTTGTTAGTGGCCATGAAATTATTGCAGATTGGTCAATTGAAAAGATTCAAGACCTTAGTGAAGAGACAATGTGGCCTCTGTTAAAATTTCATCCTAAAATTATTATCATTGGCCATAATCAACAGGGACAATTTGCCCCCTTTCCTATCGTTGACGTGCTGGCAAAAAAGGGAATTGGTTTGGAGTGTATGTCGATTGGGGCTGCCTGCCGCACTTTCAATGTTTTGTTGAGTGAGCAACGAGAGATCACCCTGGGAATTATTTTTTAGTAAGGGGGGATTATTCTTTCTCCGTCTGAGTGTAGAAGCCTCCTCGGTAAACGTAGGAAAAACTTCTTTGCGCCATATTTCAGGAGATCCTTTTCGCGACGACGTCGCTTTCAGGATGACGTCGAAATTCAGTTATAGCTACTCATTCTGTTATGTAACATCATTCCGTGCATAGTAACGTCATTCTGAACGTAGTGAAGAATCTCCTTCAAACAACCTCTACTCCTATTTAAGTTGGAACAGACGCGTTGGCGTCAACTCTTCGGCTCTTTAAAATAATCGGTTTCTTAACTTAATCAGATAAGGTATCATCCTTGGTTTCTGCGTAAATGGAGTTATGTGAGATATCATGAGAAGTATTTTGATTGCATTGTTTTGTTCCTTTTTTTTCGGATGCAGTCATTTAGGACCTCATGTCATTAACAAAGATCGTATTGATTATAATCAATCACTACAACATACAGATGCCAAACAAATATTATTTAATATCGTAAGGGCTCGTTATATCGAGTCGAGTTATTTTCTTCAGATTAGTAATATCACAGGTCAATATTCCCTAGGCGCACACACGGTTGGAAGAGGATCCTGGTTTTGGGACAATCAGTTATTCAGAAGCAGAACCCTTCAAGCTGAAGCAGGAGCCGATTACAGAGACTCCCCCACAATCAGTTATATTCCTTTGGAAAGCTCCGGTTTTGTGAAGCTCATATTACAACCTATCCGTCTTAATGAAATTTATTTAATGAGCTATGGTGATAATAAAGAAATTGATGCGCTATTGCGTCTTGTCATTAAACGTATAGACACGCTTGTCAATATAGGTAGTGCTTCCTTCCCTGATTCACAAGTTATGCCTCAGTATGAACGATTTGATCGATTCATTGATTTAATTCGAGCGTTGCATTTAAAAAATCAATTGGGTTATTACTATATTGAAGAAGGTAAAGACAAGCATTACTCACTTTATTTTGCAAAGCAGGCAGTAAACACGCCCGAAGCTCGAGAGATAAGAAAACTATTGCGAATTCCAGGAACTTCACCAGAAATCATCCTGACACAACAATTTGAACCACCTGCCGGAAATGCGGTTTATGTACAAACGCGTTCAGTTTTGGGCATAATTTCTATGCTATCTCATAGTGTTATTGTACCTGAAGAACATAAGCGAAGAGGATGGGTAGAGGTTACTCGAGATAATCATGGTAGGGAATTTAATTGGCGAAGAGTCATGGATGAAATGATGACGATATATTCTTCCAAAGAAGCCCCTAAAGATGCTTATGTAAGCATTGACTACAAAGGCTATCACTTCTTTATTAAAAATTCTGATCTTAAGTCTAAACTGACCCTTTCTATTATTCAGCAATTCATTTCAATGAAGAGCACTTATGATGAGAAAGAAGGGCCACAATTAACATTACCCTTATTTTAATAGAAATGTTAGCCAGTAAGTTGAACCCGAATTTCTCTAGCATCAGACAAGCCATGATCATCAACCACCCTTACTGTATATTTTCCTGCCTTCGCAGTCCAAAGAAACGATTTATCCGGCGTGGATTTACCAACAAACACGTCATTGACGAACCAATAGATAGTTCGAATATCAGCATCCGTTATCGCAGTAAACGGAATTTTTGTTTTCACTGATGGATTAACACGAACAATATAACTTAACTCGGATTGCGGAGAGGTAATTTGAGGGCTCATGCCTGTATTGGCGATAGAGGAACAGTCTGGGGTAAATGTTGGAGGAATTTGACGCTGAATTCCTGCCTGTTTGAATATTCTTAGCAAATCAGTTGGCCAAAATTCGTAGACTTTAAACTGGGTATTATCATCGAAATGGCATGTACGTAAACCCGTACGTTTATCAATCGCTACTTCGCGATAAATGTTGTCGGTTTTGATAGGTGATTTCGCAGGTATAAACCAGGTCATTTCTGTATCTTGGCAATAGCGTGTGGGTAGCATTCCTGATGCCTTGCACACTTCTATTTGTGTTAGACGAAGATATTCCGGATATTGCTCAATAACAGGTAAAGGTCCTTTTTCCTGCTGAATTGCTTCAACTATCTCAAAAAATAATGGTGCAGCAATGTCCTTGCCAATAAAAGCTCGATTACCTTTGTTGTTAAAATTTCCAATCCACACAGCTAACACATAAGGCCCGAATGAGCCTATGGACCAGGCATCGCGATATCCTGAAGAAGTACCTGTTTTCCAGGAGATGGGAAGTGTCCCTTTTTGTTTAAAAAAACTGTGAGACTCAGGTCGTGGAGTATCTTTTAATATGTCTAACACTAAAAAACTGGCTTCAGGACTTAACAAAGCTTTCCCTGCATCAAGGGGTTGTTCTTGACGTGTGCGTAATGGACGCCATTGGCCCTTATTAACGAGCATGGCATAAAGCGTTGTAAGCTCTTGCATGGTTAATTCCACTGCCCCTAAGGTTAAGGCCAGTCCATAATAAGACTCTGGTTTCAAATGACTAACTTGTGCCTCTACTAAAAATTGGTGCAGGCTGTGATGGGTTAACTGACTGGCAAGGTAAATTGCTGGTATGTTGCGACTTAAAATTAATGCATCTTTGGCTTTTATCGGTCCCATAAAATCATAATCAAAATTTTCTGGATTATAACTGCCAAAACTGTGCGGCACGTCTTTTAATACGGTATTGGGATGAATTAATCCTTCATCAAATGCTAATCCATAAACAAAGGGCTTTAATGTTGATCCGGGGGAGCGTTTTGTTTCTGTCCCATTAATTTGCCCACCAATGGCTTTATTAAAAAAATCAACGGAACCAACCAGGCTTTTTACACCCATATCGCGTGTATCAACTAATAAAGCAGCCGCATTATAAACACCAAGGTGTTTTTTACGGTTGACGTAATGGCTTGTAATTCGAGAAACCGTATGTTGTAAATGCGCATCTAAAGTCGTAATTACCTCTTGAGATTTGAATGAAAAATCATTCAGCACCGAATGAACCAAATGTGGTGCAATAAATGGCATGTCGTGTACCTGACGCATTTGTAAAGGGAGATTAATAGCCGCTTCCTGTTTTATATCTTCGGAATGAGTCTTTATCCAGCGTGTAAACAGTTTATAACGGCTCTCTTTGAGATGTTCGTTTTGCAAGGAACGTTTAATTGGATTTTGCGGAATAACACTGAGTGCGAGCGATTCAGGTAAACTCAGTTTGCTTGCTTGTTTATTAAAATAAATTAAACTGGCTGCCCCAATGCCTTCAATATTTCCTCCATAAGGAGCAAGATTAAGATAAGCCTCAAGAATTTGTTTTTTACTGTAGTGCATTTCTAATTGCAACGCGCGAATTATTTGCCAGAGTTTACCTGATACTTTTTTTGAATTAATTTGATAACGAATACGGGCAACTTGCATCGTAATCGTTGAAGCTCCAAGGCGGCGGGATTTCACAAAGTAGGTTTGCCACCCTGCCTTTAGCATGGCCAACGGATTAATCCCGAAATGCCAATAAAAGTACTGATCTTCCTGCAGTAATGTTGCATCAATCAGTTTGGGTGAAGTTTGCGAAAGCGGTATAAAAAGGCGGAATTTGTCGTCATGACTTAATGTAAGTCTGAGCAAATGATGCTGACTATCATACACGGCTGTAGAGAAACTCATCCCCTGCAATAAGGGTGGTTTGGACGAAAAAAATAATAATGCCCAGCCACTGACAAAAAGTACAACAAACGTTATGCTAAGCATCTTTAAAAATCGTTTCATGTAAATTGAGCTCTATCAGAAGCGCTTTGGTTTAAAATTTAAGCCGTGCTTGGCGCGCCATAACCCCTGGAACATTTCGGCTAACCTTGTGAAGTTAGGAAATTATATGAACAAAACGTCATTTTATCGGTTTTTTGCAGCAATAGGTGCATTTTTTGCCCTTATAATAGGCCGTTTAAATTGGACCAGTCCGCCTTGGGTTAGACATTTGCGCCATCAGGCTAATACCCATCCAAAATCATTTTGGGGAACAGTGACTGGTATTGTACTATTATTGGCCGCTTCTGGATACGGTTATTACTGGTATAAAAATTTACCCAAACCACAGCTAATCACCGCTGCAATGACCACACCTAAAATAACAGCAATAGAAGATGATAAGTTAGTGCCTGATAATCTGATGATTGATTTTGGGATTCAACATACCAATAAAAGCACACATTCAACTGAGGAGACTGATTCAAATGTAGATAATGGCTTTATGACAAAATCGGTTGCTCCCCTTAAACAAATTGGAAAAGAAGTTAATAAAGGGATTGACATTCAGCCAGCGCTTAAAGGTAAATGGGTATGGGAAAGTGATAGTAGACTAGTATTTAGTCCGGAGGAAGATTGGCCCGCAGGGCAAACTTACCATATTCATTTTGCCAAGGAATTTTTTGCACCCAACGTCAAAATGGAACGGTATGAATATTCATTTACTACCCTGCCCTTCGAAGCAAAAATTACTGAGTTTTCTTTTTATCAGGACCCTGTTAATCCTAAACTAAGACAGGCAATCGCAACAATTAATTTTAACTTCCCCGTTGACCCAACAAGTTTCGAAAATAAAACCTCGCTAATGCTTCAAGCTTTGAAGAAAGGAAACCTTGATCTGGATGCGCAGCATTTTAAATTTAACGTTCGTTTTGATGAATTTAAACGAGTAGCTTATTTACGTTCGGAATCACTTAACTTACCTGAAGTTTCCCGCTATTTAGTGTTAAATATTGAAGAGGGTTTGAAAGCCTTACATGGCCCCGGTGAGACAAATACTACATTAACAAAAAATCTGTTAATTCCTGACATAAGCAATTATTTTAAAGTGGTAGAAGCAACTGCTTCAATAGTGCGTAACGAACAGGATAGGCCAGAACAAGTATTAGCTATAGAGACTACTCTTGGTGTGACAGAGGGTGAGCTTAAGAAATCACTTCATGTCTATTTGCTTCCGGAAAATTATCCCGCTACAGCGAATGAAGCAGAGAAAAAAAATTATGAATGGAGTACGCCTGGGGAAGTCACATCAAGTATCTTAAAGTTGGCAACGCCACTCTCGCTTCAAGCTATACCTGCTGATCGCAACTATGCAAACTTGCACAGCTATAAATTTACAGCCTCAAGCCCCCGCTACATCTACCTGAAAATAGATAAAGGGACTAAAGGGTTTGGTAATTTTACATTAAGTAATGACTATGCAGCAGTCATTACAGTGCCTGAATATCCAAAAGAAATCACCTTCTTACACAAAGGTGCATTGTTAGCGTTAAATAGTGAAAAGAAACTCTCTGTATTGGTGCGGGGCTTACCTGCTGTGAAGTTTAATTTCGCGCGTGTTTTACCCTCGAACATTAATCAATTGGTTACCCAAACGCAAGGTGATTTTAACAATCCCTACTTCATTAATCAGAGTTTCAACCCACAAAATATCAGCCAGATTTTCTCTGAAGTGCAACAATTTAATGCCTCTGATTTTACACAACAGCAATACACAGCTCTTGATTTTACCAAATATCTTTCCGCAACAAACAATACCGCAGGTCCACAAGGATTATTTTTATTGGAAGCGACTGGGTGGGATGTCCAAAATAATTCAGCATTGGATGCGAAAGCTAGCCGCTTGGTTTTAATCACTGATTTAGGTTTGATTGCTAAAGATAATCGTGATGGTAGCCATGATGTATTTGTACAATCCATTACGGAAGGAATCCCTGTTCCTAATGTGAGTGTGAGTGTTTTGGGTAAAAATGGACTTCCTCTTTTAACCTATTCGACGGATGCACAGGGTCGGGTAACTTTTCCAAACTTAAGTGATTTTGTGGATGATCGCGAGCCCGTAGTGTATCTGGCAAGTTTGGAAAATGATGTTTCATTCATTCCTTATAATAATCCTAATCGCCAACTGAATTATTCACGTTTTGACATTGGTGGCGTTTATACTAATCCGGATCAGCATAGCTTAGGTGCTTACTTATTTTCAGATCGCGGTATCTATCGACCTGGTGATACCGCACATATTGGTATCATTGTTAAGCAAACTTATGTCCAACCACAACCTCCAGGATTAATGGTAGAAGCAACGGTGATTAATTCGCGTGGGACTACCATTCGTGATGAGAAAATTACTTTGGATGCGAGTGGCTATGCCAGCTTTGATTTAGAAACTAATCCAGCCTCTCCTACGGGACAATATTTAATTAATCTCTATATTGTTAAAGACCAACATCCGGATAGTTTGTTGGGTTCCACCTCAATACGAGTTGCAGAGTTCCAACCTGACAGAATGCGTATAAAGTCCAATTTTTCTGCAATAGCCACCGAAGGTTGGATCTCCCCGGCTGGATTGACCGCAAAAGTACAGCTTTGGAATCTTTACGGTGCTCCAGCGACTGAGCGCCGGGTGGCGGGTAAACTTTTGTTGTCTCCTAAACGAGTGGAATTTAAAAAATATCCACAGTTTATTTTTCATGATCCTTTAGTAGATCCCAGTAAGCCTGCAAAAATATTTACTGATACGCTGCCTGATACGAAGACAAATGATCAAGGTGAAGCAGCATTTAATTTAAATTTGGAGCGCTTTGATAAAGCTACTTATGAACTTACATTTTTTGCCGAAGGTTTTGAAGCGGAAAGCGGACGTAGTGTAACTACTCAGTCAACAGCCCTAGTAAGCCCACTGCCCTTTTTCATAGGTTATAAACCGGATGGTGACCTAAAATATATCAAACAAGACAGCCAGCGTGGTGTGCGCTTTATCGCGGTAAATCCACAACTAAACCAACAGTCAGTTAGTGACCTTAAACTACAACTAGTCTCACTGCACCCTGTTACTACCCTGGTTAAAAAACCAAATGGTACTTATCAATATCAATCAATTATGCAAACAACAATAGTTAGCACAACCTCTTTTTCCATCGATGCACAAGGTACGGAATTTAATTTACCTACCCAACAAATCGGAGATTTTGCTGTAAATATACTCGATCAAAATAATGAAGAGCTGAGTCATTTCAAATTTAGCATCATTGGAGCAAGTCAATTGCCCTTGGCTAAAAATGCTGAATTGACAATTAAACTTAATAAGGAGGAATATAAGGCAGGCGAAAACATTGAGTTGCAAATCACATCACCTTATACCGGATCAGGTTTAATTACTATTGAACGTGACAAGGTTTATGCTACCCAATGGTTTAAAACAGGCGCTACCAATTCGGTACAACGCATCCATATACCGGAAAATTTTCAAGGTAATGGATATGTCAATGTTGCATTTGTTCGTGATTGGAATTCTCCTGACATTTTTATTAGCCCCTTAAGCTATAGCGTAACGCCTTTTAATGTGGATTATGATAGCCATAACATTCATATTAATTTAGATGCGCCAGAACTAGCACGTCCTGGAGAACCATTCACAATTAATTACAGCAGCGATAAACCGGGTAAAATAATTGTGTTCGCTGTGGATGAGGGAATCTTACAGGTTGCAAACTACGCAACGCCAAACCCACTCGCTTTCTTTTTTCAAAAAAGAGCGCTGGAGGTTTTGACTCAGCAGACAGTTGACCAAATCTTACCGCAGTTTATCAAAGAACGAGAACTTTCTGCTGTTGGCGGAGATGGTGGTGAATTGCTAACGCAGCATCTTAATCCATTTAAACGAAAAACCGATTTACCAGTTGCTTATTGGTCAGGAATTGTTGATACAGATAACTTGTCACGTCAATTAACTTACGATATTCCCGATTATTTCAATGGTACTTTGCGCGTTATGGCCGTTGCTGTCGCATTAGACTCCGTTGGTTCAACAGAAAAAAAATCGGAAATTCGCGGCAATTTTGTCATAAATCCCAATACCCCTACCTTCGTGGCACCCGGTGATACATTTGAAGTCACAGCGAGCATTGCCAATAATGTTCAAAATTCAGGCGACGATGCAAATGTTTCGGTACAATTAACTGTGCCCCCTGAACTTGAGGTGATAGGCCCTGACAAGACATCATTAACCATTGCTGAAGGACAGGAGCAAACGGTTCATTTTAAACTGAAGGCTAAATCAAATCTGGGCTCTGCTACTGTAAACTTAATAGCCAGTACAAATGGCAAATCAAGCTCCATGGACTCAACAATAAGCATACGTCCTTCTACTGTATTTAATACCTCAATTACCAGCGGTAGCAGTAAAGAGAAAACAAAATCCTTAACTCTTGAAAGACAACTGTATCCAGAGTACCGCACTGTAACAGCCTCTTTGTCAACAAGCCCCATGATTTTGGTGACAGGTTTACAACAATACTTGGATAATTTTCCCTATGGTTGTACTGAGCAATTAACGAGCAAATCCATGCCTTTATTAGCAATGGCTAACCAACCCTGGTTTACACAAAATTTAACAGACATCAATGATAAAATAATAAATAGCATTCAAATGCTGGGACAACGGCAACTCTCGAATGGCAGTTTTAGCTATTGGCCTGGTGCTGGCGATAATTACAGCAATAGTTTTGCTTCGGTGTATGGAATGCATTTTTTAACAGAAGCGCGCGCCCAAGGCTATAATGTGCCTAATGAGATGTTTAGCACGGGTCTAGGCTATCTCAGGGATTTGGCTGCACAAAATCCAACGAGCTTTGATGTGGCTCGCATTCAAGCCTACGCCATTTATATTTTAACAAGAAATGAAATTGTCACGACCAATTATTTAACCAACTTGCAGCTTTATTTAGACAAAGAACAGCCGCAAAAATGGCAGTCTGATATTACAGGCGCTTATTTTGCGGCGACTTACCAATTGCTAAAAAGCCATGCAGAAGCGAATGAACTAATAGCAAAGTATAAGATTCAAACACAGATAGAAGATACAACTGATTTTTATGATAGTAATACTGCTAATGCACAATATCTTTATCTGATTGCACGTCATTTTCCACAACGCTTACCGCAAATGGGTAATCAATTAGTAATGCGGCTGGTTAAAGCAATGAATAGTGATGAAATTAATACCATCCTTTCAGGGTATGCGAGTCTTGCTTTAAGTGCTTACGGACAAGCAGCGCCGGCTGAAGAAGGTTCTTTTACTATTAGTGAAGTCTTAAGCGACAAAACTCAAAAAATACTGACTACTACAGATAGTAATTATGGACAAGCAAAGATTGATGAGGATGCCCAACTAGTTAATTTTATTAATCCAAATAGGCTGCCCTACTTTTATCAATTAACCCAAGCAGGATTTGATAAGCTTTCACCGGTGAAAGCAATTTCCAATGGATTAGAGGTTTATCGTGAATATCGTGACATAAAAGGTAATGTGGTTAGTAGCGTTCCATTGGGGGGGGAAGTCGAAGTACATATTCAAGTACGCGCGCTTGATAATCGTCTCTTATATAATGTAGCTGTCATTGATCTTTTACCTGGCGGATTTGAAGTACTACGAGATTCTGTTAATTCAGAAAATGTAGATTATGCAGATGCACGTGAAGATCGTGTCGTTTTCTTCACCAGTGTTGAGGCAACGACTAAAGAAATTGTCTATCGCATAAAAGCAACCAATGCCGGTAATTATCAAGTTCCAGCAGTTGTTGCGGAATCAATGTATGATCCCAGCATGAAAGCTAATAGTACTGCTGGTGTAATTGAAGTTACCAAATAATAAAAGCTTAAAGCGTAGAGGGTTGAATCAGAAGCACTTTCATCGGTTCTCAATGAAATCTTTTTTATTCAGGTGTTTAAAAGAGATTTCATCAGTGGAATTCTCGCCAATAAGGTTTCTAAATTCGAATAAAACGCTATAATAGTTTGCGATGCAGCTTGTCTTTCTTCTTTAGATAATTTTTTATCTAAAGAGCGTTTTGCCTGAAAAGCCATCCAGTTAAGCCATGCTTTTCCTATCGCTCCCCAAATAGCATCATCAAGATCATCTCTTAAACATGCGCCAGTAGCATAATAGCCGTCTAAAAAAAATTTAACTACCTGCCTGTTAAACTGATTTTCTGTTGCGAAACCACTAAACAAGATTAGGGCCAAAGCGAACTCTAGACTGGGGTTAATACGTCCGGCTAACTCCCAATCAATCAAAATTGGCTTATTATCATGCCACATAAGGTTATGAGGAAAATAGTCGCCATGGCTATAGATTAAATTTTTTGCTAAACGCTGATCAGCTTCCCGATGCATTCTATTCCAATTAAGAAATGTTTCGAGTTTACTCCCTAGCTCGGTATACCAGGATAACTTCTGCTGCTTCGCAGTATCAATGTATTCATGCCATTGTTGTATGGGAATGACATAGGAATAACCAAAGGATGTTGATACGGGTGAGTAACGAATATTGAGTTGGTGAATAAGTCCTAACAATGTACCAGATTTTTTGGCATCTTCTTCACTAACAGGGCCAATGGGACCATATAAAACCTCGCCAGAAATAAAAGGATAGGCTAATATAATATGATGATGTTCTGCCAATATAAAATTTTGATTGACTGCTAAGGCTACAACAGTTGGAATACCCAAAGAGTGTAGTTTTGCAGCCAAATTTTCCGTGTATTGATACTCTCTTTTTGGTCGTGCCCGCACAGATCCTAAATCGATTCTTTTTATAACAAATTTACCTTCCGTGGTGGCTAGCAAAAAAACCTCATTAGTCAGCCCACTAGCAATTTTTATCAAACTACTTTTTGGCTCACCTAGAGAAAAATGTTGGCAAATCTTATTAATATTAATCATAGGGTTTAACACTCTTTTATTTACCGTGATCAAGGGTAAACCTATTTACTTTTTTGAGCACAAAGGCCTCTATTTTGTTTGCTTTATGTTCTTTATGCGCAGTACTCATACAGCTCAGTGGCAACCAACACGACAGTTTTAATCAACAAGTGCACATCGCCCCTTGCCACTTGAACTCCAACGCGCAACAATGGTATGCGTACCCAAACAAGCGCTATCCTTGCAGATACGCCTTGCTGGAATAATTTGACAAGCATTAGCCCAGCCGCTGTCAAAAAAACTAATCATAATTCCCTCTGCCCCTTTGGGCAGTAATGCAATCCCTTCATTTTGCAAGGTGCTTGCAGAAACAATCCATTTAGTTTGTGAACCATCAAGGTTATAACTAATAACCAACTTTTTAATTGGTCCTAAGTTACCACGCGTGTATTTGACCCTAATTGTTTTAGGCAAAGCGCCTCCATCAGGTTCATTATCATGATCAAAAATGTCTACTTTTACTGGAATAGGATAATCTTCACTGGAAAATTTTCCAGCATACTGGAGTGGATTAAACTTAAATTTATTAATCAATACCCAGGAGGTCACGCTCGTACTTGATAGTGTGTTGGCATTCCATAAAAAAAGAAGAGGAAAACGCCTGCTTGCATAGAGATAAGCCTGCCCTATCTCATCAGGTAAACGAATAAAAAACTCTCGCGGTGTAGCATCGACAAAGTTGGCACTTAAATATTCATCATTCCTTAAATGGAAAAAGTTATTTTGTATGCTTTGTAAATCTTGCTCGAGTTCTTGGGTATCTTGGCCTAAGTGAAAATAGTATTCGATTAGTGATTGTAAGGCATTGATGGCACTCGCTGTGTTTTCTCCGGACATAATGTCGTCTGGTTCAAAGTCCGTGCGATTATTTAATGTAAAGCCTAGCCCCCATAACTGATTATTTTGAAAATAGCCCCCTTGGTTACGCACAATTCGCCAAATATTAAGAGCAGTACCCTCTCCGTACCATTTGTCTATATTTGCAACACCTAAGGCAGATAAAGCCCAAAGATTAACATCAATAGCCATTGAGCCGAGTGCTTCTGAGATATCAGGACTCCAGTCATTTTTCGAAGCAGGTTTGTCTACTGAACCACGTGTATAGAATACACCTTTTTGCACATCGAATGCGCCATTGTAGAGAAAACTCAATAGCCCTCTGGTTTCATAACCATTGACAGTCATACCTCCGTTAAGCATGACATCAATTAGATGAAGTGCGTGCTCTACTTCTGCTGTTCGTTGCGTTTTTTCAAGAATTCCTTTTAGTATTTGTAAGCCAGCTAATACTGAAAAATTATCTTCTATTGAAATTTCTCCAATTGGAAACTCTCCTTGAGTATCTCTCGTCCCTCCAGGCGAATAATAAAAAGCACCGATAGCAGTTTGCATGGCCGAAAAAGCATAGAGGGTATTGATAGCATTAACGACCGCTTTGGAGCTGGCAGAAACCTCACCATCTGTCAGTATGTATTCTGCTTGAAGAGGACCAATTAATTGAGCCCATGCATTTTCCCCTGTTAAAGGTTTCCAGTCTGACCAGGTGGTAACATATTTAAAAAAATCTGGAGAATGACCTTCTGGATCATTTTTAGCTAGATCAAAAAGATTGAAATCCCAACTAATAAAATTTTGGTAGCGTCCTCCAAAAAATGGATCCTTATTGTAATAATTGGTAGCGACTAAACGGTAAGTAAATGCCTTAAGAAAATCAAAAATTACAAGTTGATAACCATAAAGAAAGAAAATCCCTGTGGCTCGATTAGCTGGGTTAATCACCGAGTCAAGTTCATTTTCAATTAATGCCTGTGCCGTTTTTTCCTCCAAATAATCGTTGTCCGCCGCAAGTGCCAAAGCAATTTGCCACGTCGCCGCATGATAAATATCCGTTCCGTATTTTATAGTTGTCCGCTCAATTTGTGATTGTGCTGCAAACCATTCTTGGACCGTACCTTCCTGCGGAGGCAAACCTTTTCCCAAAATAGCATAGGGAACGGGTAAGAATGGATAAGGATTATTATATAAGCTGTCGACTACTCTACAGGTCTCTTCTGGCAAACAAGTAAAATCCCCAAAGTAGCGAGCAACGTCTTCCGTGTTTCCTACATAAAAACTTAAAGGAATTAAAGACGCGCTCTTGCTAGTAACAAGCATTGTGTCAGAAATAAGAAAGCGAATGAGTTCCCTAATTTCTCTGTCCCTGTTGCTTGCTGAAAATACAAGATTTTCACTACCTATCCCTAGTGTAAATACAACTAAAAGAAAAAATTTCCTCATTTAATTGTCCTGTTAAAAGCCAATTACGAGAAAGCTTAGGTACAGATATTATAGAGCAAATTTTTTTTATATAGCCGTTGTTTGAGCGTTAGCGAAGCAATCCAGATTTGGCTTTTGTTCATGAATTGCACGGGATTGCTTCGCTAACACTTGCAACGACACGATCCTAATTTTGTTCTACACAGAGCATTATCGGTAATTATAATAGAAAGATTAAATTATGGGCTTATATTCATTGAATGAAATAAAATATTAATTTATAGTCAGTTACAAAATTTGTTGTATTACAGGGAGTTATTCGATGTCGGGCCTTAGTCAAAAGTTATCTTTTTTAAGTCTTTCTTTACTTGCTGTTTATAACTCCTCTCTTCATGCAGAATTTCGACCCACTTCATTCCCTTTAATTCCTCGATTATCAGGGGAAGGTTATTTTGGAAATAGAGCACTCGGTGAATTTGACGGCATGGTGCCAATATACGGGAATCAAGATGGGATTTTATACGTGGATGGTTTGGGGAAACTAGGCAGTGACGATGGTTATTTAGGTAGCATTGGTGGTGGGCTTCGTGGCATTCATAACAATTATTTGTGGGGAGCCTACGTATTTGGGGATTATAACCGTACCTCACGAGGACAGCATTTTCCTGTAGTGAATCCTGGCCTGGAATTAATGACAAATTACCTGGATATCCATGTGAATGGTTATTTTCCAACTACCAAGCAAAAAAGTGAGGGTATTTTTTTAGGCTCTGACTTAGGGACTACACAGTATATCAGTTTTACCGGCCACAGCCAGTTTGATAGTTTAATTAATGTGGTCGAGGAAGTTGGGAATGGTGTTGATGGTGAAATAGGATTGACTCTACCTGAGACGAGAAACTTACGCTTATTTGGTGGTGGCTATCATTTTGCCCCTCAAAACACCAGCGATATTAATGGTATTGTTGGTGGCGTAGAGGTGCCTATCAACCACAATCTTACTGTTGCGTTTCGAGATAGCTATGATAATGTGCAAAAAAATACGGCACTTTTCACTGTTCGCTTCACATTAGGTGGTATCAAAAAGAGTGAACAACCTACTGTCCGTGATCGGTTATTAGATCCTATTCCAAGACATTTAGGTACATGGGATACTGGCTCTGGCATTCCTAGCCAGCAAGCTTATTTAAATACTGGGGTACGCGTTTTAACGCGGGACAATATTTGGTTTTTTAGTGGTACAGGTTCCCCCTTTGTTGCTGCAAATGGTTTTGGCAATTGTACTTTTGAAAATAATTGCCTGGATAGCTCATTTAACCAGCCAACCCTCGATGCTATTAATACTATTTCGCCCAATGCCAATCTTTATATTGGTCCAGGCACCTATGGCAATATTGGTACTACTACCTCTCCATCCTCTATAACGGCTATGGCAACTTCACTTCTTACTTTAGATGGGCAGTCACTCTATGGTCGAAGTATTGATTTTAAAACAGGACAGGCGCAAATACTTCAAGGAAGCTTATTAGTTACTGGTGGCAAGGAGGACGAACAAGGCAGACCATTAACTGAAACAATCGATTCATTGATCTTAACTAATCAGGATGGCCAACATCCTGCAGGTATTGTTATCGTGGGACCGAGAGTCAACATCTCCAATGCTGCAATCGGCTTTGACACCAATGATCGAGGCTATCGGACGGCAATTAGTATTGAAGGTGCCCAAGAGATCAATATTTCCAACAGTGTGCTAATAGCCTTTGCTGATGGCAATGATAATTTTGATGTGACCACAACAGGTGTCGCTATTCTCAATTCATCAGACATTACTCTGCGAAACAATACTATCTTGGTTGATGCAACTCAAAGGACAGCGAATTCTGTTGTTGCACGAGGAGTTCAAATTGATCGAGGCTTAAGAGTCAACATTGAAAACAGACAATTGGATGTCCAAGCTCATAATTTAGGTAGCGGCAATGATACTACAACACGGGCTGTAGGATTTGATGTATCCAATAGCGATGATAGAAATTTATTTGACAATCCAACGCTTATCAGATCTCCTTCAAACCCAATCTCAAATGAGGTTATTGAAGCGCTACGAGCTTTGCATTCTTTACTTAGAACACCTACTGATGTTGCATTAAATCCATCAACAACTGCGGCATTCAACGTAAAAGCGGAAAACGTAGGCGGCAGCGACAACACGATTCTTGCCCAAGGAGTTAGTATGCTCTCTTCGGATTTTTTAATTAACTACCGGACAAATAGCAATACCGGTAGTTTACCTCAGGACATTATCAATGTTGAGGCGGAAAACCGTGGTGGAATGGGTAATGATGTAGTTGCTCAAGGTGTGTTTATCAATAATGGTTTAATTGTTGCAAATGGACCCTTTTTACATGTTGTAGCACTTGATAATCAAGGTTCAAATGGTTCTGTGACTGCTGTTGGTTATCAGGCACAAGGAACACAGGTTTTTTCAGGGATCGTCAATGTAAGTGGCGGGTTAAATGTTATTGAAGCTAACTCAATAAATAGCAACGCCACACTCGATGCAATTGGAATACGCCTACAACCAGTTACTTCAAGAACAGTTATTGGTATTAATGAAGCTCTTTTTAGAGTTACTGAGAATGGTGTTCCTGTTACGCCGGTCATTGATAATAATGGTTAACATTACCTGAATGCTGGTAATGTCCAGTACTAAAAAGGTTTACTCTGATTTTAGGGCAATATAATGCAAGTCACTGAAACAATTTGGCAAAACGGAAACCTCATACCATGGGCTGATGCTAAAGTTCATGTGCTATCCCATACACTTCATTATGGCGGTGGTGCTTTTGAAGGTATTCGTTTTTATAAGACAGCGCAAGGACCAGCCATTTTTCGACTAAATGACCATGTAGAGCGTCTTTTTTATTCAGCATCCGTATTAAAAATGACCATTCCTTATACTAAAGAAGAGGTTTCCGCCGCAATAAAAGAAGTGGTAGTTATAAATCGATTGGAAGAAGGTTATATTCGCCCGCTGGCATTTTATGGTTATGGTAAAATGGGGGTAAATCCCACAGGGAATCCTACTGATTTAATTATCGCTTGTTGGCCGTGGGGTGCTTATCTGCCGCATGAAAGTATCGATGTTAAAGTGAGCAGTTTTATTCGTATTCATCCTGAGTCCACTGTGGTTGATGCCAAAATTTGCGGCCATTATGTAAATAGCATTCTTGCATCCCTGGAATTACAAGGAACGCATTACCACGAAGCTCTACTGTTGGATAGCCATGGAAATATCATGGAAGGAGTAGGTGAAAATTTTTTCATTGTAAAAAATACCAGGCTTTATACTCCGAAATTAGGGGGAATATTATCAGGTATCACAAGGGATACTGTCATAAAATTAGCCCATCAATTAGGTTTGGACGTATTTGAAACGGATATTACTTTGGATGAGGCTTATCAAGCTGATGAAGCATTTTTTACCGGTACCGCGGCAGAAGTGACAGCGATACGCTCCATCAATGATAGAGAATTAAGTAAAAACGTTGGCAACATCACTACCATGATAAAAAAAGCCTATATGGATTTAGTGCATGGTAAGAATGAGGAATTTATACATTATTTAACTTATGTATAAATCATATGCTTAGTAAGTATGGCTTGTTAGATCAAAAACCACCTCACCTACTTTTCTTTCTCGTGAAGGCGAAAACAATTTTAATTGACGAATTGTCCACACACATGACAGTATAAATTCATTGGCCTAACTCAAGGAATGACTATGCCATTTGCAACCCTGGAATCAAAAAACGCACTCTTGCACGACCTCACAACACAAAATATTTCATACAAAGTTAAAACCTGGAAGAACTACATGGAAAATGTAAGCAAAAGCCAGGCTGTTATTGTCCAAGTAGACAGCGAAGAACAAGTTCAAGCAGTTATGCGTGCTGTCAAAGAACAAAATAAGCAGTATCCCGATACAAAAATAACAGTACGCGCGACGGCTGGTTGGGCCGATAAAAAAGCGAATCGGTGTTGTTTTCCTTGGGCAAAAGAGCAGGAGCAACGCTATAATGAATCCTTTTCTTTCTCGGATGGTTCGGTTGCAGATGTCATTATTCGGTTTAGTCCTAAGTATCAAAAAGTAAAAAAATTAGGCCAAATAAAGCGAATTATCACTGTCGATACAAAAAATCCTCTAGATCATCTCAAAGAATATGAAGTGCTGGTGACCTCCGGCGTACAAATTGCAAAACTGGCGCAAAAACTAAGAGATGCGAATTTATCCTTAAGGACTGCAAGTATGCTCTCCTGGGCAAGTGCTGTGGGTTTAGCAGGGACAGGTGGGCATGGAACCGGGCGTGATGAGCCTGCTTTCAGCGGCCAAATTCTTAGTCTAAAAATTTGTGATCAGGACGGAGAAATTCGTGAAATCAATGCGGATGATCCTGACTTCCTTACCTTATGTTCAGCTCATTCCGGTGCATTGGGCATCGTTTTAAGCATGAAGATGAAAGCCGTTGAGGCGTTTAACCTTAAAGAAACGGTCTATAATTTCCCTGATGTAAAAACGATGAAACCTCGTTTAAATGAATTTTTAACAGAAAACCAATACTTTAGTTTAATTGGTATCCCTTGCCATGGTGATGGTCTTTTTAACCAAGATAAATGGCAAATCCGCCTTTGGAATTACACAGAAGAAGCGCGCACAAAAGTGCAAGCACCTCCTTACGCTGCGGATGCACGTTCCTGGGCACAAGAGCTGAGTGTGAGGGTCGGCGATTCGATACAAGAGTTTCTTATGGATAATAAACTTAAAAGTCTTATTCCCCCCTATTTATTACTTGCAGCAGCAACTATTATGGGGACGCGCGGTACCACCCCTCTTGTTGATCATGAAAATAGTATTACGCATTACCAAGTTGCGTTCCCTAAAGCAATGCGAGATGTAAGTTATATTTTACCTGTTGAAGATAAACATGCAGGGGCTCTTCTTGCGGATGTTTTACATAGAATTGAATTATTGACAAAGGCTGCTGCAGAACATGGAGAGTTTCCTATTACCTATGCTGTTTATGCGCGTTATATTAAAGGCAGTAAAGGAGGCCTATCTACTACCACCACCAGTTCAGAAGATGAGCATGTTTTGGCAATTGATATAGTAACGCATCCTGATGCCCCTGGTATTGCCCATTTCGAGGAAGAGTTATTGAACTATTTTGCTGAAATTAAAATAAAGCCTCGATTTCATTTAGGCAAAAATTTTCCTTCAGGAGTTCATAACTATACTGATTTTCTTGAGCCTGAAGCAATTGAAGAATATAAAAAAGCACTAAAACGATGGTATGGTGGTAATGACGAGTTGAAAGCAAGTCCTTTTGTTACGCCCTATTTTGAACAAATGCTTGGTGCACCAAGTAAATCGAATATCGTTCACTTTAATAAAGAAAAGCTAACTCTTGAGGAAAGATCTCATGAGCATGACTCGGAAGATTGTGCCCAGTTCCTGGAAAAATTAATTCCTGAAATAGGCGCACTACCCTCTGCAACTGCAGAGGCAGAGTTAATAAAGGATAATTTTATAAGTCAGTGTCGAGAAGTATTGCTTTCAATAAAAGAAAGTATGGCAGAACGTGAATCCAAAAGGTTTGTATCTTAAAAAGATCATTCTTGCAAACATGGCTTATATTTAACAGGTGTTTTCCAACTAAAAAGCAATTACGGCTACTGATGAGAATAATGCAAATATTAATCCATTTTAGATAAAAACTGCGTGCCTATTGGCACGCGTAATCATGCTTTTATTATAACTGAATTCCTTTCCTGTCGACTGCTGGTTTCCCCATATCAACCATTGCTTCAAATACAGCCTTTTTATATACTTCATGTTTGCAGCCGCAAGAGCTTAAAAATTTAATGCATTCAACTCTTACTTCATCTGCATATCCTTCATCTTCATTTTGAAGATCGTACCGAATTTCATTAAGCATACCTAAAATCTTGGTCTTAAACTCTCGATCTATTTGAGTAGGAGCATTCTCATTTTTAGTTAAGAAGCTATTTTTAATTAAAGCGCTAAGAGAAAAATCATCATAAAGCTCAGGATATCGTCCCTTATGGATAGCTATCTCTCTCTCTAAAACTCTTAACTTAATTCTAACTCCCCCCTGATTAACCTCAGAGGTACAACTGGCAACAAACATTTCGCTCTCTGTGCCTGCGTAAGGTACTTGAGGATGATGTGCTTTATAGGCATCTACAATCTTTTCAATCACTTTTTCTTTGACTTTAGCAACATCCTCTCTTCCTAAAGTATCAATCCAAATATAGGCTGCTTTATAACACTCTACAGCCAAATGTGAGTTTTTGGATTTTAGTGCTGCATCTCCCGCCTGGCGTAGTTTATTATACCTTTCTTCATATATTTTAGTATGCTCATTTTTAAAGTCATTTGGTAACATATGAGTTGAATTAGAAAAATCAGCTACTAGACCATCATGCATTGGAGGACGGAAAATGCGAAGCTGAGTCGGTAAAAGAGACTTAACATTGGGATTTTTATTTAGATTGTCGTGAGTTACCTGTAAGGTTTCTCGCTCGCCAATAGAGTCATCAATGTATACCACCTCAGCATCTTTGCAGGTATTTTGTTTAACCCATAAATGGTAGATTTCACCTTTGCTCCCATGTGGGTCGTGATTACGCCTATTCTTCCCATACATTAGAGAAGCAATGTAACGCTGGTTGTTATAATGCTTCAGCTCTAATAAAGAGGTATCAATTAGTTGTCGCTCTTCTAGCGTGAGAGTTTTAGCTGGCTCATACATTTTGTGACTTAAGACTAATTGGTCGTAAAAACTTCCAAGCTTAGAATCTAATTTCTCTGACTCCAACTCCTCGAAAAAACCATAAATATCATTAAACATTGGATCATCATCTTTACTAATTTTATGATCAATTATGATGTCGTTAATGGTATTGGACATCCCTTTTTGTCGAAGATGCAAGCCTTTAGCAGCAGCTTGGTTAGCAGTATTTTCAAATGACAAGACGTTATTGCTGACTAAAAAATCAATAAGCTTCATTTTTCTTTGATATTCGCTACGTTTCTCCTGCGGACAATTTTCAGCCTCGGCGCTTATAACCAGTTCATTGTAGAAGCCTTTAAGCGTAACTTTGTTATTTGCGTTGAGAAACTCCAACATAAGAGGGAGAATATAGTCGAAATCCTTATCTTCTTTCTTGGTTAAAACATCATTAATTACATCAGAAAGAACGTGTGCACGCGGAGTAATAACCTTATTTATCGCTACCTTAAGAGTATCATCTAATGATAAGACGCCTTTTTTGACCAAAAATTCAATGATTCTGATTTTCTTTTCAGTATTTTTGTATTCTCTATATTGAGCAATATCTAAATTTTCCTCGTTCTTCACATCTACAAGTGCTGTAGTTCGGGCGTAGCGTTTATTATAATCTTTAATTTGATTAAGATTATTCACCGCCTGTTCAAGAGGTTTCATTAATTTATCGTAAGTATCCCCTAACTCAAAATTGGGAAAATAACCTGAATTTAAAAACATGATGTCCATTGATGTTAATAGTTTTCCAACTTTAATGCCGTTTTTTTCCAGGTGTTCAATTAAACGAACCCTAAGGCTTTTACTTGGTTTAAGATCAGTTGGGTCCATTCTTGATAAAATATCAATTTTATTAACCCCTGCTCTTTTAAGTTCATCAATCAGAGTCTGATTAAAAACTGGTATGCCCTCTTTCTCATTCATAGACATTAACGTATAGTCAACATCAATTAAGTATCGAATTGCCATTTTCTCACCGATGTTATAAATAAATACCTAAACTGTATAAATATAATACTATTTGATGGCAATCAGTATCAATGGGTAAAAGTACCCATCTTAGGGTAGGAAAAAGTCTATTTAAGACAATGAACAGAGGACTTATACAAAACCTGGTTTATTATTCTTCAAGCACGGATAATATATTTCCCGCTGGATCCTTAAACCAGGCAATATCGGGACATTCATCTTTAGATTGGCTTCTGAAAATCCCTTTGTTATCCGTTTGCAATTCCCCTGTATAGTGTTCAAACTGAATCCCTTTCGCTGCAAGTGCATCTACAGCTTTGTCTATATCGTCTACCGGAAAATTTAAAACGGTATAGGTAGCAGGCTGATGATCTTGTTTTTGATATAAAAAAATGTCAGCACCAGTGGCAAGATGTAAAATTAAACCTTCTTTTTCTTCTTCAGTTACATTTAAACCTAAGGTGTCAGCATAAAATGACTTGGCTTTTTTGAGATCGTTAACGGAAAATCCGCTAAATGCTTTGGATTGTTTTAACATTATCAACTCCTGTAATTGTTATCCCTAGATTTTATACAGCTAAGTATAGTCGATAAATAATTTAAACCTGCCTTCTTGCTTCCAGAACATTCGGGATCTGTTCCAGTTTATTTAATAGCCGAGAAAGACTATTAAGTCCATCAATTTCTACGGTTAACTTAATATGCGCGGTATTGTCCTGTTTATGACTTTGTGTTTGAAGAGCATAGACATGTGCCTTTTCATTAGCAAGTAGAGAAGTAACATCTCTTAATAGGCCTGCCCGATCAAACGCTTTAATTAAGACATCAACAACGTAATGATCACGAGTAGAACTTCCCCAATTTACCTGCAGAAAACGCTGACGTTGTTTTTCACTGGCATGTAAAATATTTGGACAATCTTGTTTATGCACAGATACGCCTCGGCCCAGGGTGATATAGCCTATTACCTCATCCCCTGGTACAGGCTGGCAACAGCGCGCCATATGCGTAAGCAAGTTCCCTACACCTTCAATCCGCAGGTCGCTCCCAGTGGTTTCTGGTTTTGCCTGAGGCTTCACAATCTGTTGGATGGAAGGGGTTACAGATTCAGCCGGAGATAATTTGTTAAGTATTTGTCCGAGCTTAATGTCCCCCCTACCAAGAGCTGCCAACAGATCATCGATACGCTTAAAATTGAACGAAGAGAGAATATCATTTAAGCGATCCGTTTTAATCCCTAAGTTTTTTAATTCTTTATCAAGAATTTCATGGCCTTCATCTCTGTTTTTATCATAGTCTTGCATTTTGAACCAATGCAAAACCTTGGCTTTGGCCCGTGAAGTTTTTAAATAATTAAGATGCGGATTAATCCAGTCTCTTGATGGTCGTTCATCCTTACCGGTTAGAACCTCGACCTTATCACCTGTTTTTAATTCATACGTTAAAGGGACAATGGTGCCATTTACCTTTGCCCCACGACAGCGATGCCCTATTTGGCTGTGGACATGGTATGCAAAATCTAAGGGAGTTACGCCTTGGGGTAAATCCAGTACATCCCCATCGGGTGTAAATACGTAAACCCTGTCTTCAAGAAATTCTGTTTCAATGGCTTCTGAGACCCCCTTGGAAGCCGCCATTTCCCGATGCCAGGCCAATACATCGCGTAACCATTCAATTTTACGTTCGTGGCTTTCCTTTTGACTAACACCGCCCTCTTTGTATTTCCAATGTGCTGCTACTCCCATTTCTGCAAGGTCGTGCATGTGAAAAGTTCGAATTTGTACCTCAAAAACACGTCCTTCAGGGCCTTCAACCGCAGTATGCAAGGATTGATACCCATTAGATTTCGGATTAGCAATATAATCATCAAATTCAGCGGGTACTTGTTTCCATAAAGCATGTACCATACTCAAAACTTCGTAGCACTGCTCTTTGGTTTCAACCAGTACCCTGACTGCAGTTGCATCATAAATTTCATCTAATGAAACATTTTTGCGCTTCATTTTACGATAAATACTATGAATATGCTTGGAACGTCCATAAACAGCAAAATGTTGCGCACCAGTGGCGCGAATCTGTCGATTTAACTCTTCGACAATAAAATCTACATAACGATCCCTCTCAAGGCGTTTTGCTTTTAACCCTTTGGCTATCTCTTTGTAATCTTCAGGATGCAAATAGCGAAACGCCAAATCCTCCATTTCCCACTTGATAGCCCCTATCCCCAACCGATTTGCAAGAGGGGCATATATTTCCATTGCTTCATTAGCAACCTGAGTACGCATTCCCTCGGGTAATTGCCCTGAGGTACGTAAAATACACAAGCGCTCAGCCAGTTTAATGAGTACAACACGTACATCATCAACCATGGCTAATAGCATTTTGCGGATGTTATCAAGTTGATGTTTATTTTGAGGGTATTTACTAAGTGCCTGCAAATTATGCATGGCGCTCATTTTTTCAATTCCTTTTACCAATTTGGCAATGGAACTACCTAATTGTTCCTCAACATCATCCAGGGATAATTCTGCATAATGGACGTTTTCAAAAATGATGGCCGCACATAACGTTTCTTGATCAACTTCTAAATCCGCAAGCACATCAGCCATGGATAAACCTAATTGCAGGCAGGAGACTCCTGTTTCCGTAGCATGATCCTGTCCTGCCAGTTGACTTAATGTGCAAGCATTACGAATTAAATCCAAGTCTTGAAAATACCCTTTGCTTCCTAATTGCTGTAACCATTGTTCTACATCGATGTTACCATCGACTGACCAAGGGGTATCTTCTTTAACTTTGACCATAACTATTTATCCTTTCTCAAATAAAGCTATCGATTCAACATGGGCTGTGTGAGGAAACATATCCATTACACCGGCGGCTTTTAAATGATAACCTTTATGATTTACAAGAATATCAGCATCCCTTGCTAAAGTTGCTGGATTACATGAGACATACACAATACGCTTAGGATTGAGACTCTCAATTTGTTTAACGACTTCCACAGCCCCTGAGCGAGGAGGATCGAGTAAAAGTTTGGTAAAACGTTGCCTGCTTAATTTTGCAATTTCTTCCATTTTTTCAAGATCAGCACAGAAGAATTCGGTATTGGTTAAGCCATTTATCTGAGCATTCATTTTGGCGCGCTCAACCATTGCGTTACTTCCTTCAACGCCGACTACACTCGCACAATATTTTGCCAAAGGTAGTGAAAAATTACCTAAACCACAAAATAGATCTAATACGACATCCTTAGAATCTAAATTCATTAGTTCCAGTGCCAGTGTAATCATCAACGGATTTAAACCTGAATTAACCTGGGTAAAATCAGTAGGGTAAAATTTGAATTCAATATTTTCTTTTGGAAGAGTATACGTTAAAAAACTAAGACTTTCAGGTGGATAAAAAAGCTCTACCGTATCATTTCCTCCTGGTTGCAGGAATAAGCGAAACTGCGTTCTTTCGCCAAATGCACGGAGCTTTTCTTCATCGCCATGGGTTAATGGGCTTAAGTTACGAAAAATTAATGCAATGTCCTTTTCCCCTGCTGCAACTTCTATCTGAGCAATAATTTTCGGATCATCAAATGAATCAATTAAAAGACGTAAATTAGAGATTTCTTTATCAATTTTTTTATTTAAGACGGGGCATTCATTGATTTCAGCGATAAAGCGCGGATTATTTTTTTCTCTAAAACCCACAAGACTTCGTTGCTTTTTCTCGACATAACGAACGCTTAACCTGGCTTTATTCCGATAGTGCCAACTACCACTGGTCAGTGGCGCCAAAATAGTTTGAGGTTCGCAATGACCCACTCGTTTTAGCAAATCCAATAGCAACTTCTGTTTAACCTGGATTTGCGTCTGCTCACTTAGATGCTGTAAGGAGCAACCACCGCAAAGGGTGTAATGGGAGCAGGAAGGTTCGACACGTTCAGTAGAGGGCGAGAGAATTGCAACAACCCTCCCCTCATCAAAATCACTTTTTTTTCGGGTATATTGAAATGAAACTTTCTCATTCGGAAGTGCACCTTGAATAAAAGTAGTTTTTCCATTTATGCGAGCAATTCCACGACCATCATGACTAAATTTTTCTATCTCAGCAATGATTGTTTCGGTTGGTAATTTTTGTCGTCTTTTACTCATTCAATACTTCTCTTAAACCGATTACTAAATTTTTCGAGTCGTTATATGATAATTTTAGATTCTCAATGATAAATTTATAATCAAATTAAATAAAAAAATAAGTGTAAAGAATAGCACAGGAAGTAACTGTTTAGGAACATTGCAGGCGCCTGGGCATTTAGTGTTTCCACATTAACGTAATAATGCAAAAGCACCATTTACCCCGTTGGCCGCAAGTTTGCTTTTCAAAGAATCTGTCATTTGTTTCGTTGCGAAAGGGCCTACTCTAACAATGAAACGATGATCATATTTTTCAATGAGTACAGGGGAAGGAGTTAATTTGGCTAATTTACTTTGGAGAATAACAGCTAAATTTTCGGAACTAAAGGCACCAGCCTGGACATAATAATGTGCGACCCTCTTGCCAATGTTCAAAGCTTCAATTTCAACAGGTGCTGTGCCGTGGGGGAGTAGTCCCAGTTTTGTTGCTGCCGCATAAGATAAATCAATTACCCTATCATTTCGAAAAGGACCTCTATCGTTTACTTTCACAACGGCAACACGCCCATTACTCAAATTTTTTACTTTTACATAAGTTGGTAGTGGCAATGTTTTATGGGCGGCTGTCATTGCATACATATCATAATCATCACCGCTTGATGTTCGTTGTTTATGAAACTTCGTTCCATACCAAGAGGCTATTCCACGTGCTTTATAACCACTGGAATTTTTCAATACCTCATAAGTTCGCCCTTCCACAGCATAAGTATCAGGATTTCCATAACGACTAAGAGGTTCAGATTTGGGTTTAACTTCTTTAAATGAAGAAGGCACAGGCCCTTTAGGAGCGCCATCTTTTTCTTGGGTATATCTTGAGGGTGTTTTGGTTGTTGATGTTGCTTTTATATGCTTTGTCCTGGGTAATTTACCAGTGGAATTCATTGACGTGGGAGATGTAGCGCAGCCACCAATCAACAGAAAGAAAATAAAGAAGGCAAATTGCATTATTGATACTCAAGTTATTGTTTTTTTACCATAATATATACAAAGAAAAAAACTATGAAAATACCCTTCATGTAATTTGGTTGTAAGATTGAGGCTGTGATAATATGGGCGGTATTTTTTTGTAACCATGAGTATAGAAACATGAAGTCAACATTCTCAGCACATCGATTATTATTAGTAGCCAGTTTGCTTGTAAAATCAGGTATTTTTTATGCCGCAGACGTCTTACCCCCAACCAGCTTGTCTGGTACCGTTTCTCCAACAACACCGGTTAGCAGTAAACCTCTCATTACACCTTCAGCACCTACACTGAATGCAAAGGCTTATATCCTTATTGATGTAAATAGCGGAAAAATTATTGCTGAGAAAAACAGTGAGCAAAAATTGCCTCCTGCCAGCTTAACAAAAATGATGACCCTCTATGTCATTTCAAATGCACTCCACAACCAGCAAATTCATTTAACTGATAATGTTAGAGTTAGTCGTGAAGCCTGGAAAACAGGTGGTTCACGCATGTTCATTAAAGAAGGTCAACAAGTAGCTATTGAAGATTTGCTAAAGGGTATTATTGTTGACTCTGGTAATGATGCTTGTGTTGCCATGGCTGAGCATCTTGGTGGTAGCGAACAAGGATTTGCGCAAATTATGAATCAACAGGCGCAAAGCTTAGGAATGAAAGACAGCCATTTTACGGATAGCACAGGCCTACCAGATGAAAATTTATATACCAGTGCTAAGGATTTAGCTATTTTGGGACGTGCATTAATTCTTAATTTTCCTCAATATTATCATTGGTATAAGCAAAAATGGTTTACTTATAATGGAATACGTCAACCTAACCGCAACCGCCTGCTTTGGCGCGACAGCCAAGTTGATGGCGTAAAGACAGGTCATACTAACGAGGCCGGTTTTTGTCTGGTTTCTTCTGCAAAACGAGACAATATGCGACTTTTAGCAGTTGTTATGGGCTCCCCTACTGATACTGCCCGTGCTGACGACAGTGAACGTTTATTAAATTATGGTTTTCGCTTTTTTGAAACTCACGAACTTTACAAAAGCGGCAAAAGCATCACTGAAATTCCTGTCTATAAAGGAGCTGTAAGCAGGATTAATATTGGTTTGCGAAATGATCAGTTTGTCACCATCCCTAATGGCCAGTACCAACGATTAAGTATTAATACCAAAGTTTCCCAAAACTTACAGGCCCCCATTAAAAAAGGAGATAAAGTGGGCGAATTGGTTATAAAGTTCGACAATAACGTGATAGAAACGCAGGATCTTTATGCACTTCAAGATGTCCCTAAAGGGGGTATATTTACTCGTATGAAAGATTCTGTTCGCTTGGCTTTTCAACGCTGGTTTGGTTAGGATTATAGATGTCAGGTATTGTTTATCTTAATGGCGAGTATGTGAATGCATCCGAAGCAAAAATCTCGGTGTTTGACCGTGGTTTTTTATTTGGGGATTCAATCTATGAAGTTATTCCGGTATACAATAGTCGTCCTTTTTTTGTTGAAAGACACTTAGAACGTTTAGAGGCAAGCTTGAAAAACGCCAGAATTGCTAACCCTAAATTGAATTGGTTAGCAATTTTTCAACATCTTATCCAACAAAATGGTGGCGGTGACTTACAAATTTATGTGCAAATCACTCGTGGTGATCAAGGGGTTCGCAAACATGACATTCCCGCTGGCTTGAAACCAACCGTAGTTATCTTCACTCTCCACACCTTGTATGCGTCAGATGAGCTTAAACGAAAAGGCTTACATGCACATCTTGCAGAAGATATACGCTGGCTTCGTTGCGATATTAAAACCACATCACTTTTGGCCAATATCCTGCTCAATGATGATGCAATATCTCTTGGCGCTCAAACAGCGATTTTACAACGTGATGGACTATTAACTGAAGGAAGTGCAAGCAATGTTTTTTTAGTCAGCAAGGACATTATTTACACGCATCCTCTTAATCATCTATGCTTACCAGGTATTACACGGCAAGTTACCATTGAACTTATACAGTCTTTATCATGGACATTACGAGAGGAATCTATGCCGGCTGAAGCTCTCTTTGAAGCCGATGAGGTATGGATTACAAGCACTACCAAAGAAATTTATCCGATAACTAGGATTGATAATGTTCTTATAGGAAATGGCGTGGCCGGGCAATATTGGGAGCAAATTAATGCTAAGTATCAACAACTAATTCTTAATAATCATGACTGAAAAAAAATCTTTCATTGAGTTTCCCTGTGATTTTCCTTTAAAAATAATTGGCACGAATACCGCTGACTTTTTCAAGGAAATTACCGAAATTACACGTAAGCACTTTCCTGAAACTTTGGATGAAGCAATTATTTGTCAAGAGAGTAAACAAGGTAGTTATATCGCTATTACAGTGACTGTTTATGTTCATAACCAGGCTACACTGGATGCACTTTATCTTGAGTTAACCCGGCATCCTGATATTAAAATGGTATTATGATGTGGAATATTAGAAATTTGGGCCTGCAACCTTATTTAATGGCCTGGAATAATATGAAAGAATTTACTTCCACAAGGAATGAGCATACTATTGATGAATTGTGGCTGCTTGAACATCCTCCCGTTTACACACAAGGCCAGGCCGGTAAAGCAGAACATATTCTTAATCCAAGTTCTATACCCGTAGTACAAAGTGATCGGGGAGGACAAGTTACTTTTCACGGCCCAGGACAGATGGTGGGTTATATCCTTATGGACATTCGACGGCAACATCTTGGAATAAGAACATTGGTTAGCCAACTCGAGCAGGTTTTAATATCCCTTCTAGCTTATTACCAGATCGATGGAACCATAAAAGCAGGTGCTCCCGGTGTGTATGTTAACGATAAAAAAATAGCCTCAATAGGGTTGCGCGTAAAAAATGGTTGTACTTATCATGGTATTGCTCTGAATGTGGCAATGGATTTAAGCCCTTTTGATAGTATCAATCCCTGTGGATATGCCAAATTACAAATGTCACAAATAAGTGACTATGTTTCTGATGTAAATGTTGCGGGTGTCAGTAAACAATTTACTGAGGTATTTTTAACTCAATTCGAACATTAAGCATGCATTTTTTTTCTGATTATATTCAACCACTTACTATTTGGCTTCATGCCCATCCTCACTGGGCCTTGTTGATTACCTTTTTAATTTCATTCACAGAGTCCCTTGCTATCATTGGTAGTATTATTCCAGGTTCCGTTACGATGACTGCTATTGGCATTTTGGCCGGCTCTGGGGTTATGCGCATTGATTTAACATTACTGGCAGCGACTTTAGGTGCCATTGCCGGTGATAGTGCAAGCTATATGTTAGGTTATACATTTAGCGAAAGATTGATCAATGTTTGGCCATTTAGCCGTTATCCAAACTGGCTTTTGTTTGGAAAGGACTACTTTGCCCGTCATGGGGGTAAAAGTGTTTTGATAGGTCGTTTTGTTGGTCCGCTACGTTCAATTATACCTGTCATCGCGGGAATGATGGGAATGAGTCAATGGCGCTTTTTTATTGCTAATACACTTTCAGCAATTGGCTGGTCAATTTTATACATTATGCCCGGGGTTTTAATCGGCGCCGCGAGTAGCGAGTTATCTCATGAAAGCGCTACGCGTCTTTTCCTGTTAGTGCTGTTATTATTAGCAGGCATTTGGCTGCTAAGTGTAGGGCTTAAATGGTTGTTTATCCGCTTAAACCGTTTACTACGTGTTAGTTTACATGGATTTTGGTCCTGGTCACAAAATCACCCTCATTTGGCAAAACTTTTTCAAAAGCTTACCCCAGCCGACGAGCTTAATTATTATCCTACGGCTGCATTAGCGCTTTTATTTGCGTTAAGTACCTTATTTTTTTGTATTTTAAGTGCCTTGGTTATTCAGCAAAACTGGGTTAATACGATTAATCAACCTATTCATCTTTTTTTACAGAGCCTGCGTACCAATTCGTTTGACGCTTTTTTCATCGTTGTTTCCCAAATTACCAGCCCTTTGGTGTTGTCCGCATGTGTAATTTTGATAGCTTTTATAATAATTTGTTTTCGTGACTGGCGCTCTTTAGCTTATTGGTTCTGTCTGGTGATTACCTGCACACTTCTTCTATTTTTTCTTCATTGGCTAATCGAAAGTCCAAGACCGCAGGGATTGTTGGAGGTGAAAACAGGCTACTCTTATCCTATGGCAGAATTAACGTATGCAACCGCCTTCTTTTCTGCTTTGATATTTTTTCTTAGTGCTTACGCGAGAACCCTGATTAATCGCTTTGTAAAAATAACCCTGCTAATTAGCTTGCTCCTTGCTGGATTAGCGCCAGTATATCTTGGGGACCATTGGATAACCGATAGCATTGGAGCTTATCTTTGTGGCTTTAGTCTTTGCCTGATTCATTGGTTGCTCTATCGACGCTTTAAAACAAACATTGTCTGTACAATCTATGGACCGTTAAAAATTTTACTGGTTCTCATTCTCATGACTGGTCTAAGTGTTATATTTAACTATCGACAATTACAACGCGATCACCAGCCTTATTTAGCACAATATGTTTTTACTGATGAACTGTGGTGGAATCAAACACAACCATTATTACCTATTTATCGACCTAATCGCATTGGTAATTATGTCAGTGTATTTAACATTCAATATGTAGGCTCAATCTCTAGTCTAGAACGTGCTCTTACTAATTTTGGTTGGCAGAAAATTGATGATTCTTTATTTAACTCGCTCCTGACACGAGTGAGTGGTCAATCTTCGGCTCATGATTTGCCCCTAATGTCTCAACTTTATTTAAATCATCGACCAGTTTTAATGATGACCTATCAACCCAAGGATGGAAACCCGGTGCAGATTTTGCGCATATGGCGCTCCAATTATCACCTTAAAAACTTCCGTCAACCCATATGGCTTGGAAGCGTTCATCCTAGAAAATTAGTAAAGCCTCATGAAGCTAATAAGCGTATCGCTAATCCGGCGAATCACCCTGTCTCATTGTTTTATGTGAGTTCTGCCCTTCCTGAGTTTTTACAACGTCAAACCCCATTACCCATTGAACTTAGATTACCTGTTCGTGTTGAGCCTAGTTTACTTTTAATTAAAGAATCCTCAATAAACCTGGATCGCTAAACCGTACCTGATCTTAGAGTGAAGCAGGTGCTAGAGAAAGGGGAACTTGAGCGTTCTGGAATGGAGACATATTGTATAGTCTGAGGTACACTAGAAGGCTTTATTCATTATTTAGAGAGGGAATAATTTAATGATTAGAATTGCAGATGGAGTTCATTTACTACTTCCTATTTTGAGCTTAATAGTTTTTCTTTTAGGAATAAAGTTCAAACGAAATAATTATATTTTAGTTGCCTTGTGGGTTAGTCTTATTACATTGATACTGCAATACCTTGCCTCTGGTGGTGAAATTCTAGGAAGTTATTTTAATTACTTGCATGCTGCCGCTTATTCATTAAATTTGATTATTCTGCTTTCATCGATCTTTTATCTTGTGTTTAAGTTTTTGAGTGGTAGTGATAGTAGCTTTTTGCAATATGCTACCGGATTAATAGGTGCACTATTAGTGACTGGCTCTTTACTTTTATTAATTAATCTCTGGATTAATGCCAATTTTATTGAAAATCGCCTGCAAGGTACACCTGTTCTTCAAGTAGCCACATTTAATAAACCACCCTATTGCGACTATAAATATGTTTTTTATAAAATTAATACAAACGGTCAGGTAGAATTTATGTGCCCCAATCATTATGGCTTCTTGCCATCGGTTGGGAAATTGGATTCTGCACCTGAATTTGTCATCAAGCAATTACCTAAACAAGCGCAAACCAAGGTACAACAAGAATTATAGAAAAATGAACTTACAAGGACGTTTTAGTGCCACATCTAGGAGCTTCTTCAAGCGACGATGTCGCTTTCAGAATGACGTGATGGGATTCAGTTATAAACCAATTATCTGTTAAAAACGTCATTCTGAACATAGTGAAGATCTCTGGCCGAGTCACATAATTCTGTTCAACATGATGATAATAGGCAAATTGACGATAGACTTTCTTTTTTTTACTATGCGATGATTGGAGGCTAGTTTAGTTGCTGATAAATTGTTCTTTTTTTAGTTGCATTTTGCTAATATATCGAAAATTATTATGAAGTAATTACCATGCGAAGCCTGCTTTTATCTCTGTTAGTTTTCTTTTCTTCAGTCTCCTTAAGTATGGCACCTAAATTGAATTGGGATAAAGCAATTGATAAAGCCGTATATCGCTATGGTTTAAAAACTGAACCCGATTTAATGCGTTCTTTCGCCCAGGCTAAAGTAGCCTACCCCCCCCAAGAAGTGGCGCTTTTGGCATTTAAAAAAGAAAGGCAAGTTGAATTATGGGCCAAAAACGACAATCAATCTTGGGCTTTTATTAAATACTATCCTTTAACTGCTTTTAGCGGTCGGTTGGGGCCAAAATTAAAAGAAAGAGATAGGCAAATTCCGGAAGGTATATATCGGTTAATTACTTTTAATCCTTTTAGCTCTATGCATTTGTCAATGATGATTGATTATCCAAATCATTTCGATCGCCTACAGGCAGCAAAGGATGGACGCAAAAATTTGGGTAATAATATTTTTCTGCATGGCAAATCATTTTCTGTAGGGTGCCTTGCAGTTGGCGACAGAGCGATTGATCAACTGTTTTTACTCGCTCGTCGCGTAGGATTAAACCACATAAAAGTAATCATTGCACCAAATGATTTGCGTATTGCTAAACCCGCTACCTCTAGTTTCGCTCAACCGCGTTGGTTACCTGAACTTTATAAACAAATTTCATCGGCATTAGATCAATTTCCTGCAACTCATAAAAAAATGATGATGGCTACCAAATAAAGTTGATCCTCTATTCATGTTCCGGGTCAACAATAAAAATGCCAGGAGCATTGCGTAAATATTCATTGTAATCCATGCCATAGCCAAAGATATAGTGATCGTCGACTTGTAAGCCAACAAAATCAGCATTTTGCAGCCCATCAGGGACACGTTTGTGGTGTTTGTCAACTAACACTGCACTATAAACTTCATTTGCTCCCATGGCGTTAATTTCTTTCATAATAGCAGCCAGGGTAACGCCACCATCAAGAATATCGTCAATCACTAAAACAGTTCTATTCGCTAAATTAAGACTTGGCCTTACTTTCCACTGTAGTTCTCCGCCCTTAATTTCTCCACGATAACGGGTGGCATGAACATAATCTACTTCTAAAGGAAAATCGAGGCGAGGCAACAAATTACCCATAGGTACTAAACCACCAATCATAACACAAAGAATCACCGGATTCTTATCATGCAATCTCTCATGAATATTAATAGCCATGCGATCAAGCGCCGCTTCAACTTCTTTGGTAGTAAAAAGGCAACTTGCCTTTTCATATACTTCTTTAATTTTACTTGGAATAGACATCTGGAATCCTAAGATTTAAACAAATTAATCTTTGCGCTTATTAGGGACGGGAAACATACTTACTTTACCATCTTCCACCACTTTATCACGAACTTTGGCAACGCCTTGCTTGCTGACTTCATCGATACGAAAGACCGCATGCATTGGAATAAAAGTTCGTTTAACACTGGTAAATTCTACCTTTAATCGCTCTTCAGAGGGGTCAACCACAAGAGAAGTGTTTTCACCAAAAACAAATTCTTCTACTTCCAGAAAACCAAAAATTTCACTTTCACATATTTTTCGCGCATAAATTTCGTAAACCGCATCTTGATTAGCAAAAGTTATACGATAGAGCGTTTTTTTTGACATGCCAGCAACCCAAAATTAAATCCAGCAGCATTATAACGAATGTTGTTAAAGCGATTCAAACAATCTTGTAAAATATCTTCAAATTCGCCTATTAAAATGGTGTTTGAAGAGGCATTCCTTCGCGCTCAAGTAACTCTTCGTCTATCCTTTTCGGAAGAAAATCGGTATAACCCTCTTCATATTTTTGTACAACTAAACAATAAAACCCAGCCGGACAAGGCCACATCATTTTTCCTACTTCATTTAAAAATTCCAATCGCTGGATCCAGCTTTCTTTATATACAGGAGGAATGAAATAAAAACTTGATAGGTGACATTGAATATAACCTCGATGCAGCATAGCACGTTTTATGAAAAATACTGACATTGAGTGAGTAGGTAGAGTACCAAAGCAGGTATGCCAGCCAAATCGCATCATCCAACCCCATAAACTCATAGGATTTATACCTAGAAAAACAGCATAACCCATTGGTTTTAAAACCCTGTCAATTTCGTCGAGGGGATTTTTTTTATGAGTAAATGCTTCCATTGCTAGCGGTGCAATAATACAGTCAACACTGTTTCTATCAAATGGCATGGAATTAAATGCGGTGATTACACTGCTAGAGGAGTCGTAGAAAGGACTTGCCAACCACTTGTGGCTGTAATGCAGTGGATGCAGCCACGGATTATCCCCGCAATCACCAAACTGTAGCAGTGTTTCTCCATACAGGAATTCGGCTAATGGTGCCAATTCAGCTGTAAAAGCTTGTCCCACATGCCGACCTTGGTCAGATAAGAACCAATTGCGAAGGGCTTGAAACCTAATTTTATGATTTTCAAAAGACAAAGTCCTGCCCCAGGGAAAAAGCAAATTATCTTTTTGTACCATACAGTTACCCTAGCAGCAAGCACTACGCTACTTAAACAGAAAAATCATGCTTTGGCGATAAGAGGGTTTAATTTTAGCGATGAACATTATTCATGTTCTAAAAAATTTAGAAGATTATCAATTTCAGCAACCAATGTAACATCACACGAGGTCGGTCCCATATTTTCCTCGGTAGCTACTAATTTTAGGTGAATATCGTCGCGCCAATTTTTAAGGGCAATAATACGATCTTCTTTTGTTAATTCCTCATCTGCCAATACTGCAGAAGGGTTGCAATAATGGCGCATCGGATTGGCCAGTTTCTCACCTTGCTCCATTTTTCGCCTCCTTTTTTATAAGTTTAGCATATATGCCTTTTTATTTAAGATTCTTTAAGTTATAGTTGAACCGCAAAAATTAGCAAAGTCTACTCATGGAAAGAACAAAGCAAGAACAACAATTACCTCTTGTTGCTCAACTTATCCTCAAGAGCAATCTGATTAATAAGAAAAAAATGATACATTATCAGCAAAATGCTGCCCAATTAGAACAACCACTTCAAGATTACCTGGTTACAAACAATCTTATTTCTGAATTAAAAATAGCTTTATTGATTTCAGAGCATTTTGATATCCCCTATCTCGACTTAGATTCCGTGGAGATCGAATTAACTCCCTGGCATCTTATTACCGACAATCTAATGCGAAAGCTTCGTGTTGCGCCTCTTATGATAAAAAAAAACCATTTGATTTTAGCAACGGATAAGCCCGAGCAATCCATTGCTAAAGAAGTTCAATTCTACACAGGATTGGCTGTAACATTGACTGTGGCTGAAACTTCCAAATTAAAACAGCTTATTGAGAAGATTAGTCAGCGCAAACTCCGCGAAGGCCCCACAAATTTTAAAGACTATTCCATGCAGCAAATGCAAAATAATTTGCCCATAGAGGTTAATGAATGTTCTCAGGAAGATACTTCTATCGTTAACTTTGTCGATAACATTCTTTTCAATGCGATTAAAAACAAAGCATCGGATATTCATTTCGAAGTTTATGAAAATTATTATCGAATTCGTTATCGCATGGATGGCGTTTTAACCGAAATGGCCACACCTTTGATTGATTTAGCCCAACGAATTACTGCACGTATTAAAATTATGGCCAATTTAGATATTTCAGAGCGTCGTATTCCTCAGGATGGTCGATTTAACATAAAGTTTTCAGAAGGATATTCAAGAGACTGCCGTGTAAACATTTGTCCTACAATTAATGGTGAAAAAGTAGTTATCCGAATTCTTAACTCAGAAATACCCCAAATCAGTATTGAATCCCTTGGATTTAACAAGATGCAGGAAAAACTTTTCTTGGATGCCATTGCAAAACCACAAGGAATGATATTAGTAACAGGCCCAACTGGCAGTGGTAAAACAGTTTCTTTATATACAGCGCTTCGATTGTTAAATACTCATGAAAAAAATATTTCTACCGCAGAGGATCCTGTAGAAATTAAACTTTCAGGAATTAATCAAGTGAATATTAATCCAAAAGTAGGATTAACCTTTGCGGGCACGTTGCGTGCTTTTTTACGCCAAGATCCAGATGTCATTATGATTGGTGAAATTCGTGATTTTGAAACCGCTGAGATGGCGATTAAAGCAGCACAAACAGGCCATCTGGTATTGACTACATTACACACGAATAGTGCCGCCGAGACGTTAACCCGGCTTGTCAATATAGGTATTTCTTCTTTTAATATCGCAGGTTCAATCACACTTTTAATGGCTCAACGTTTGATAAGACGGTTATGTCAGCATTGCAAGCAAATACAAACTGACTTAACCATGTATCAATTAAAACAACTTGATATAGATATGAGGACATCATCGATTTCTATTTACAAAGCAAAAGGATGTAAATACTGCATGAATGGTTATAACGGACGTATCGGTATATTCGAAGTGATGGCTATCTCCCCTACTATTGAACAGCTTATTCTCTCAGGCAAAAGCACCGATGAACTTCTTAAACAAGCGCAAGAAGAAGGAATGCTTACACTTTATCAATCAGGGCTTGAGAAAGTGAAAGAAGGGATAACCACAATTGAAGAATTAAATCGGGTGGTAATGCATTAACATGTTGATTTTTAAAAAGATTAGTAAAACCGACATTACTCTATTTAGTCGTCAAATGGCAACCATGATTGCTGCCGGCATGCCTCTTATACACGCATTTGATGTTGTAGGAAAAGGAACCGTAAATAGCCACTTAAAAGAACTGATTGTAACAATAAAATATGATATTGAAGCGAGTTACACATTTGCCGAGGCACTTCATAAACACCCAATTTATTTTAATCCCTTATTTTGTAGTTTAATTGATGCAGGAGAAAAATCAGGGTCACTTGCTGTAATGCTTGATAAAGTAGCCACTTATCAGGAAAAACTTGATACGGTTCGAAAAAAAATAGCAAGGATCATCGCTTACCCACTTACCATTCTGCTAATGGCATTACTAATCACGGTTGGGCTTTTATTTTTTGTCATTCCTCAGTTTGCTGCATTGTTTAATGCGTTTGGAGCAAAACTACCGCTACTAACACGAAGTGTTATTTTTCTTTCCAATTTTTTTCAAGAGCATGGATGTTTCTTTTTAGTAATGTTTTTGCTCATTCTCATAAGCATTGTTTATGCAAGAAATACTTTTGTAACTTTTTCTCACCATATAGATGGATTTTTGCTTAAATTGCCTGTGTTAGGAATATTTTTGACCAAGTCGACAATTGCTCGTTTTTCACGGACATTGGCAATCACTTTTTCAGCGGGGTTACCTTTAATTGAGGCTTTGCATGCTGCTGGCAATGTGACAGGTAATAGGGTTTATCAATTAGCAAGTTCACGTATTCAAGATGCAGTGTCTTATGGACAATCAATGCATTTGGCTATGGAAAATTGTGGCGTCTTCCCTGCGTTTGTTATTCAGATGATAGCTATTGGTGAAGAGTCAGGGACGCTGGAACTAATGCTGAACAAGATTGCTGATTACTATGAAGATGAAATAAACAATACTATCGAATCACTTAATATTTTATTAGAACCCTTTATCATGGCAATATTGGGTATGGTGATTGGAACGCTTTTACTGGCAGTGTATGTTCCCATCTTTAAACTTGGCTCAATTATGTAATGACTATGCTTAATCAATTTGAACTAATTTCCTCCCCAACAATCTACATTTTTTTTACACTTTTTTCGCTAGCCGTTGGAAGTTTGTTAAATGTAATTATTTATCGCTTACCGTTTATGCTGCGCTCTGAATTTGAGGAGGAATGTCGTGCTTTCTTAAAGCTTTCAGACAGTGTCAGTCAACCAGTAAATTTGTTTTTACCACGTTCCTTTTGTCCAAATTGTAAAAAAACTATTTCAGCAATCAGCAATATTCCTATTCTTAGTTATTGTCTGCAACGAGGACGTTGCAAGCATTGCGGTCAGGCTATAAAAATACGTTATCCAATGGTAGAGTTAGTAGCCTGCCTATTTGCATTATTTTCTGCCTGGTCATTTGGCTTCAATTTGACACTGGTGTTTGTTCTATTATTTATCTGGATCCTAATCTGTCTTTTTTTTATTGATCTCGAACATCAAATCCTGCCAGATGTCTTAACCTTAAGCCTCTTATGGCTTGGCTTGATAGCTAACACACAATCCTTATTTACTTCGTTGACGGATGCGGTTTTAAGTAGCGCGTTGGCTTATCTTAGCCTTTGGTTATTTATGAAGTTATTTTATTTGATCCGAGGTAAAATCGGCATGGGAAATGGTGATTTTAAATTGTTTGCAGCCTTTGGTGCCTGGTTCGGATGGACACAACTGCCGCTAATATTATTAATCGCCGCATTTACAGGTGCAATAACTGGATTAATTTACCTTAAAATAAAGAAGAAGGGAAAAGACACCCCCATTCCTTTTGGCCCCTTCCTTTGCCTGTCAGGTTTTATATCCTTATTTTGGGGAAACGCCATTCTAAACGGGTATATGGCTTTCTTTTTTTGACTTATTTAAAGCTTTCTATGTCGTTTATGCGAAGATGTGATTGTAACTGGATTGAACTTTCTTCAGATATCTAGAAGATTTATGAAATTACATCCATGCGCGAAGCATCCTTTTGCAATAGCTCAATAACCAAAGTCTCTTCTCTATAATGAGTAGCATTGAGTAAGTCTTTATTATTGGGATAAAAATACACAGCCACCGCAATGATCCACGGAGAATATACATACTGTTTTTCAGATAATATTTTTTTAACGATCACTTCATCGGATTCTTTAGGGTATATTGTATTGTCATTAATGATTAATGATTTTTCAAAAATAGATGTAATTCTATTTAATCGGTTTTTCTGTAATAAAAACTCAATTTTCTCTATCAAATAAAGATAGTATTCAGTTTGTTTTTGTTGAACTATTCGTAGTAAATCATAAATGTTGGGAATGGGATCAAGAAAATGTAGATAACAAATAATTAAAAACAAGTCTTTATGTTTTTCATTAACTAAAGCAGAAATTAAGCAAGTATTCCTACAAGCGTTTATTAGTTCACGGAGATTATTGAGTTTATTTGCTCTTGCAATTATCATCTCATGAATTAATTTTTTATCTCGACTTAAAAAATTAATTTTTATTAAAAAAGGGACAATTATCTCATGGAGTTTATTATTCTCATAAAATACTCCAATCAAATATTCTCTTGACTTGTTAGAGTTTGATTTAGTTAATATATGAATTAAAACAGAATAATGAATGCTACCAATTGAATGGATTTTCTCTAACCAATAATCACTGTAGTTTGCCAGACATTCCCGAATGTCGCTTGCATATTTATTATTACGCAATTCATAGAATAAATAAGGTAAATAAGAGGGTGATTTAAGTGATTTGATAGCCTTGATAAGATGTCGTTTTATTACAGGGTCTTTTGTGCCTAAAAGAGGAGTCATACTTGCAATTATTCGACTGTTTAGAGCACGATTAGCTAATTTGGTAATTAGAGTTAACCCTTCTATTTTTTCCTCAGGCGAAAATGAACGTAATTTTTGGGGAATTAAATTAAGACATATATGCACAACACTATAATCCTGATTATCTACCCCCCCATGGATACAAGAGGTTAATAAATCATGACGATTAGTGCTCCTACAATAATAAAGACAATTTAAAAATTCATTCTTATTAAATTTTGACAACAACATTACTGCACTATTTTGAAGAATTCTATCACTTTCACTAAAGAAAGGTTTTATTTGGGAAACATACTCATTCCAAGAATTTTCACGTGCTTTTTCCATAATAAATAAAAGAATATTCTTTGGCGTATTTTTTCTTAATAATTTTAGGAAATATTGACGTGAGAACTCTGGGTTTACTTGGTAAAGATATTGCACTGAAAAAAAAGAATCCTTTTCATTTAAAAGTTCAATTTTTTCTTTTATCGATTTCTCAATACACTCATTACTTATTATGTAAGAGGATTTCTCATTAAAAAGCGAATACTTAACCAATAGCTTATGAATATATGAATAATATTTTTTATTAGCATCCACAATATATATTATCCAAAAGAGTGATAATACCCCCAAAGTACTTGCCAAATATTTGACAATAAATTCATGAGGTATTACAAAGTAAATAAATATAGAAACCCCCACGAATAACTGGCCTAAAGGCGCAAACAAACCTTTTGATTTTGCATGTATTTTTAACCGTTTTTCAGGATTTACCACCTGAATCATTGCAAAATAAAATGGATCATAGGTTGATAATTTTATTCCTTCAAAAAGTACGACGTAAACACAAAGAGCATAAAGATAATGATCAGCTGGGCTAATAAAAAAGAAAAGAACCATGCTAATGAAAATGAATGCGGGTAGAATGGATAGAATCTTTTGTAAGCCTAATTTTTTTTCTATCTTGGCGCTTAAGATTAACTTAAATAATAAAGCTACTAATCTTCCGACAAAGAATATCGCCCCTAAAAACTGAGCTAAGTGCTCGCTGTATCTATTACTTGCTTTAATTTCTCCTAAAAAGAAAAACTCACTAAACCCTACAGCCATAGCACAGAAAAAACCCAACTTGCAAATAGAAGATATTAGTTTTTTTTCATCTTTGGCAATATTATTTTCTATATGGGCAATATGTTGAGGAGCATGAGTTTGATTGACTACTATTCTGTCATTATTTTTCTTTAGCATCAGGTGTAGAAATACATTCGAACAACCAAATAAAAGCATGCTAAAAAAAAGTAGCGACTCTAACTGGACAATGCCGGCGAGTAATCCTGCAAGTGCATACCCTACCAATTTTGAAATCAAGTCACCACTACTCATTAAAGGGAAAAGTCGCTTGCTTTCTCGTACATTGAAAATCTGTGACGCCACACCCCAGAAACTCATGTTGTTTGAAAAATAAATAATATAATAACTGGCAAAAACAATAACTATTAATGTATCGTAATGGGAATGAAGTACAAAGTAAGAGCTGCCAAGGATGAGAGAAGAAAATATTAACGTGATGTAATAAGTTTTTGCAACACCAAAATGATGCTCAATATTGGTATAAAAATAATTAGCAATCATCACAAAGATACTTGCCACGATAAAAACAATATACAAATTAAAAACAGAAACTTCATGAAGAAATATAGCGCTTATTGCAATAAAGAACATTGATAGTGCAACACCAGAAAAAAATTGAATTATGACAATATAAAAAACCCTCGATAATTCGTGATCTTCAATTTCAAATAAAGTATTGAAGTGCTTTCTAATCTTCATAATTACACTGATTGTTGATACTATTTTTTAGCTGAATAATTAACTGATTTTGTTTTATTAATCTTGTACATAGAGTTTGAATAATTCCTTTTAGGATAGAAACATCTGTCTCCAGGAGTTCATAAAATTGCCACTGGTTGAGCGTCAATAATATACTGTCTTCTATTGCAGTGGCCGATGCTGTTCTTTTTTCACTGGAAAGCAAGGACATTTCTCCAAAAAATTCTTCTGATGTTAGTCGTGTTAATTCATTGTCACCATCATGAATAGAAATTAACCCTTCTTTTATGAGATACAAATTATCGCCTTTATCTCCTTTATGGAAAATTTCGTGCCCTTTATTAATAAATTCTTCTTGAATTACCTCTGCTATGCTCACTAGTCGCTCTTCAGAAAGTTCAGCGAACAGATCAACTGATTTCAAAAGAAATACTTTTTCAATAATAAGCATTCAGTTTCCTGCATTAATATAAAAATTTATCCTTGATCAAGGGATTGTTACAATATCAATATAAGAGTATAGGCATGCAAATAAGAAATAGTGAAATAAATGATTTTTTACCTATAAAAAATCATTTATTTTCAAATTACTTAAAAGTTTATGAATTTTATTTCATTTCACAAATTGGTACACCTTTTCTCCATCAATAACATCCGTAGTTTCTTTGAAACCCTGACTATTTTTTAACGGTTCTATCGCTGATGCTGCAATATTAATTGAGTTGGGTTTTGCATATTTTTGCATGTGTCCTGCTATATCTATAACACGATCGCTTACTTGCTCAAGTGGTGTATCCTCGTCAAAATAAACAAATCCAGCATTAATTCCACATCTAATTTGAAAGTCTCGTTTTATTACTTTTTCTTCCTGATTAAATTTTTCTAATTTTTTTAATAAACTGGACGCTGCACTAACAGCATCATCAACGGTGCGAAAACAGCTCATAATGCCATCTGGTGTCATTGAATATTTAAGTACACCGTGTTCTCGCAAACTTTCATTAACTAGTTCGTTGTAACGCTCAAATGCAAAAGCAATGATGTGTTTATCTTCGTCCTTTTTCATGCCTGTTGAATCAACCACGTCAATTGCCAAAAATGCCAATTGTTTTCCCATTTCATCTAATTTTGATTTTAATGAAGCAAATTGTTTGAGCATTTTCCTCCTATCACCTGACTCTCCAATAGAGGGATTCATCAACGTTGCATTCATTTCTTTACTACCTACTCTTATTGGATGTTCCGGGATTCTAGTATCGGTCGACATTTTAGGGGATACTGGGTTTTCTTTTAAATATGACTTTCTTCTTAAATTTTGTTCAAGCGTATAAATTTGAGAAGCGATTATTTGTATCAATATGGCCAAAATAAGCATAGAAAAGTCGATATTTTTATAACGGTATGGAATGATTTTTTTTATCTCTTTAGTAATAAATGATGCCGAATTATTTACCGTTATATTTAATCTATTAAGTGTAGGATATCGCTCTAAATTATTTAAAAATTGAGATAAAAATGAAATAATTAACAAGGTTAATATTAAATTTTTAATCCATCGCAATGCAGTTAAAAAATAAATAATTAATTTTGTTATATACATTTTAGTACTCGTGTTTTATGGCAAATTTATAGTCCAATAGAGTTATAATAGGAATTTTTTCTCAAATTAGCCAAGCATAGCTGGTTCTGCAAGGGTTCCTAACATACAACAAAAAATCATCTCCCCTATCATAGAAAGAATAAAAAAGTCCATACTCTGCGTTGTAGAGTAGCGTCAACAGTGTAGGCATTGCAGTCAAGATTATTGGAAATGGGGTAATCTGATCATTTTGCCTGACACTGATTTTTAATTAAATCTTAACAACTTTGAAATATTACTTGATGATTTAGCAATAATAAGATATTTTTTGACAGGAATTAATGCACAAGGAAAAAAATGCTCATCAAGCTTATGTCAGGTATTCGTAAATTTTGTCATGAAAAATTTAAAGAGATGCAATCGCTATTTCAGATACTAAGTAATGGACAATATCCTGATGCTTTATTTATTACGTGCTCAGATTCCCGAGTAGATCCAAATTTGTTTACCCACTCAAATCCAGGGGATTTATTTGCTGTACGTAATGTAGGTAATATTATTCCTCCTAAGGAAACTTCCACGGTTTCAAGCGAAGAGGTAGCAATTGAGTATGCGTTAAATGTCCTTAAGATTAAAAATATTATTCTTTGCGGGCATTCAGACTGCGGTGCTATGAAAGGCTTGCTTGTGCCTGATTTAAAACAACAATTACCTTCAGTCGCTTCGTGGTTATCACATTCCTCAACAGTAATTACAACACTGAAAGAAAGAAAGGATGTGTTAACGCTAGACGATATCGTTAAACAAAATGTCCTTGTTCAAATAGAGCATTTAAAAACCTACCCCGCTATTGCCGAAAAACTAAAATCCAAAGAATTAACCATTCATGGGTGGTTTTATAAATTTGAGTCAGGTGAAATTTTTATTTATCAGGAGACTCACCAAGATTTTATTATTTTGGAACAAGCTTTAAAAACATCTATTGAAGATAGAAAAAATCAAGTTGTCGAACAAGTTGCCCATGAGTATTTAGCTCAATTTCTCCAACCTAAAACGGCTGATGAATTTCAGAGATCAAAGCAGCTTTTTTCTTCCCTAAAATTTGACTTGAGTTATGTTTGGGATGACTTAAAGCCTTTAGTTTCAGAGAAGCTTTGGAGTGAAATAGGCGAGTTATACGATAGTCAAAATGATCAAGAATTTCAGAATTTAGTTGCGTCAGGAGTAAAAACAAAGTTGGAAGATTTAAAAGAGCTAAAAAGAAATCTTCAAAACTCAACCGGCTATCATCAATTTTGTAATCGACATACCTTATTTATGCCAGCCGAGCCGACATTAAGTTCAGCTAATAATTTAAACACTTTTGTTTTGGACATGTGAGTCAGTGAGAAAATAAATTAGAAAGAAAATTAAGATCTCTTTTGGGGCGTTGCGAACAACGTGAAGTAATCAAGAATAGATCTCTATAAAATCGCATTGGATTGCTTCGCTGGCGCTCGCAAAGACGCTATTGCAAGTTTTTGAGTAATTATCAATACACGCAATTAGATTAGATTACGATGTCTTGCGATGCTTCATAATGGCTGCAAAAAATTCTGGCTTATTAAGGCCAATCGAAGCAAATATTTGTGGAACGCGATCCCAACTATTTTCTTGTTCTATGCTCTCTACAACTAATTCAAAGCCTTTCTCTTTATCAGCGCTAACACCCCAGCCATTAATATAGCAAAGACCATGAAGACGTTTGGCCAGGACATGCCCAAGTTTTTCGGCAGATTGCAAATAGACCAGTGCCTCTTCATAAAGTTGTTTCATTTGGCGCTCATTACTTGGGTTTGCAAAAAGTCCTTCCAATTGTAACCGCTCTCTAAATTTAGCTTCATCAAGCTGTGTTTTGGCAATTTCATACTGGGCATTTGCATCATCAAGATTTCCTGCCCCACGTAGGCAAGCAATGACCATATCAGCCGCATACGGATATTTTTTGTGACCTATTAAATTTTTATAGATTGTTGCTAGTTCATGGTAATAACCAATTTCTTTAGCTAATATTTCATCGGGTGGTTGGTTGTGTATGCGGTTTTGCTGCATTGCCTTTAGTTTTTTTGTCAATCTTCTGATTTTATAGCGTTTGAAAAACATATTAACTCCTTTTATTCAATAGGTGCAGGAACAGCAAGGAACCATTGAACCATTGAAACAATGATTAAAACTAAAATAATTGCGCCAAGTACCTTAATAATTGCAAGCAGAGTTTCTCGTAAATCTCTTCTAATCTCCCCTTGCATTTCGCCTTCAACTTTCTCAGGTAAGATATTATAAATGCGATTATCAATATAATTTGATGCTAAATAAGAAAGATAACCGCATACAAAGGCAGGCGCTAAAAGCATTATTAAAATGGACCAAGTAGCACCGAGATGGGTAAAATTGTATTCTTCTTTTAACCATTCTCGCCAGATTGAAATAAATTCAGGCACATCATAAATCCAGTCCCAAAATAAAAAAGGTATAATATAAATGCTAAACACAAATAAAACGATACTCATTACCAAGGCAATAATACCAATGATAAAAAGGGCGCTATTCTGTTGAAAACGACTACGTTCCATAGCGTTTATCCTGCATTTTTATAAGAAATAGACATAGCATATTTATATTATATTTTCCTAAGCTGCTTTAAATAGCGTGATCAAATTAACAATCCTATTTTGCTAGTAGGGTCCTACGCTTTAATCATAGCGTATTCTATCGCCTATAAAGCAACATAACAGAAGAGGTTACAATTTCCAAGTTATTGTGGATAAGCCCTATTTCTTTTTCTGGAAGCACGATAACGAATCTATTAGAATCTTTTATATGAGAGCTCTATAGAGAATTTTTATGAAGCAGCACGTCTTTATGTTGTCCGATGGTACAGGTATTACTGCTGAAAATTTGGGTAATAGCTTAATCACCCAATTTGAAAATATTGAATTTGAAAAACTAACCCTTCCCTATATTGACTCTGTTAAGAAAGCAGAAGCAGCAGTGCAACGGATTAACAACTGTTATGAAGAGACTGGTATTAAACCACTTGTTTTTATAACTTTGGTGAATTCAGAGATTGCCAAGACAATTCAACAGGCAAACGCCAGTATTTTTGATTTGTTTAATACGTTTTTAGGCCCCCTTGAACAAGCACTCCAAACAAAATCATCCTATACTGTGGGTCGAACACATGGTGTAGCTAATTCACAATCTTACCGGCAACGCATTGAGGCTGTGGATTATGCGTTAGCTCATGACGATGGGATTAAAATCCGTGATTATGACAAAGCGGACATTGTTTTAATTGGCGTTTCGCGCTGTGGTAAAACACCAAGCTGCATTTACATGGCTTTACATTTTGGGGTATTAGCTGCTAATTATCCATTCACTGAAGAAGATTTAACTTTTTTTCACTTACCCGATTCATTAAGGCCTTATAAACACAAACTTTTTGGGTTAACAATAGATGCTGAGCGGCTACAACATATTCGTACAGAGAGGCGCCCGAATAGCAAATATGCCTCTGCAGAACAATGTCGACTTGAAGTCAGTGAAGTGGAAGCGATGTACAAACGGGAAAAAATTCCTTATTTGAACTCAACCCGCTATTCTATTGAAGAAATCGCTACCAAAGTGTTGGCAGCAGCCGCGCTCAAACGAAAATTTTAATGAAGTGCAGACCAAGTCTGCACCATTTCTATCATTCCTGCCACATTGCCATGAAGTCAACTACGGACATCGTCGCTAAGGTGCTGGTATCATTCATTGCCCGAACAATAGCGTCTACTTTTGCAGGGGTAAAGCGAGTAGCTAAATTATGTTTAAATTTTGCAAGTAGAACAGGAATGCCTTCTTCACGGCGCCGTTTATGTCCAATAGGATATTCAACGGTTACTAGTCTTGACTCTGTTCCATCCTTGAATAGTAATTTAATGCTATTAGCAATAGAGCGTTTTTCTGGGTCATGGTAGTCTTTAGAAAATTGTTTATTTTCAGTCACAATCATTTTTGCTCGTAATTGATCAATCCGTGGATCAGCTGCTGACATAGCTTCATAATGCTCAGCACGTAAATCGCCATGTAACAAAGCGACTGCTACCATGTATTGTAGACAATGATCTCTGTCAGCAGGATTATGCAAGGTCCCCTGCTTGCTGATAATACGGATAGCGGACTCGTGTGTAACCAGCTCAATCGTTGCGATGTCATCAAAGCGTTCTTTGACCATAGGATGTAATGCCACAGCACATTCTACTGCAGTTTGGGCATGAAATTCAGCAGGGTAAGATAATTTGAATAAAATATTTTCCATGACATAACTGCCATAGGGACGCTGAAATTTAAAAGCGTTTCCGCCAAAAAGAACATCATAAAAGCCCCATTTGGGTGCACTTAATGCACTTGGATATCCCATTTCACCGGCCACAGCAATTAATGCCAAACGCACAGCCCGTGCCGTTGCATCACCCGCAGCCCAGGATTTACGAGAACCGGCATTCGGAGCATGTCGATAGGTTCTAAGACTTTGACCGTCAACAAACACCTGCGATAAGGTACGCAACATCATGTCCCTGTCTGCCCCAAATAATTGGGCAGCAACAGCAGCGCTGGCAATCTTTACCAAAAAGACATGATCCAGACCAACGCGATTGAAGCTATTTTCGAGAGCCAAACAACCTTGAATTTCATGGGCTTTAATCATTGCAGTTAACACATCATGCATGGTCAATGCTGCCTTCCCATTTTTAAGGTTTTGGCGGCTAATGTAATCAGCTACAGCTAAAATGGCGCCTAAATTATCTGAGGGATGTCCCCACTCTGCTGCCAGCCAGGTATCATTAAAGTCCAGCCATCTTATCATAGTGCCAATATTAAATGCTGCTTGAACAGGATCTAGTTCATAAGAGGTGCCTGGGACACGTGCACCTCCTGAGAGTACTGCTCCAGGCACTACAGGACCCAATAGCTTTGTACATTCTGGAAAATTTAAAGCCAGCATGCCACAGCCAAGTGTGTCCATTAAGCACAGACGTGCCGTTTCATACGCATCAACACTTTCAATTGACGTATTTAACACATAATCAGCAATATCAATCATTACTGAATCATAATCAGGTTTAACATTATCTTCTACGTAGGAATGCATACTAACCTCTTGCCTCAATAGCAGTAAACTTTCTGGGTTCAGGGCCTGTGTATTCTGAAGTAGGTCTAATAAGTCGATTATCAGCACGCTGTTCAAAGATGTGCGCTGCCCATCCTGTAGTACGCGACATCACAAAAATGGGTGTAAACAACGATGTCGGAATACCGCAAAAATGATAGGCAGATGCACTATAGAAGTCCAGATTAGGGAATAACTTCTTTTCGCGACGCATCACAGCCTCTATCCTCTCGGATACATTGTATAAAAGCATATTATTTTTTGTTTCAGCCAATTTGAGGGACCAAGCCTTAATGACGTCTGAACGTGGATCAGAATCTTTATAAACTCGATGCCCAAACCCCATGATTTTTGCTTTTTGTGCAAGCATCGTCATCAATTCATTTTCAGCCTCGTCAGGACTTTTGAATCTTGCGATTAATTCCATTGCTGCTTCATTGGCGCCACCATGTAAAGGTCCGCGTAAAGTACCGATCGCGGTTGTAATGGCGGAATAAAAATCAGATAGAGTGGCAGCCGTCACTCTAGCAGCGAAAGTCGATGCATTGAACTCGTGCTCTGCATAAAGAATTAGTGAGACATTCATCATATCAGATTCAAGCTTGGTGGGTTTACGGTTATGTAATAGGGCTAGAAAATGACCGCCGATTGTTTGCTCATCGCTCTCACCTGAAATCTCTTTACCTTGGAAATGATAAGCGTACCAATAACACATCATTCCAGGAAATAAAGCTAATAAGCGATCAGCGATGTCATATTGCTGCGAGAAATCATTCTCAGGTTCCAATGTTCCAAGCATGGAACAACCTGTCCTTAATACATCCATAGGGTGTGTGTTTTTGGGAGTTAATTTTAATACCGTTTTTAAAGCTTCTGGAATATGGCGTAACCCAGTTAATTTTCTTGTATAATCATTAAGCTCAGACCGCGTGGGTAACTCCCCGTAGTGGAGCAAATAAGCGACTTCCTCAAATGTTGCATGCTCTGCCAAATCATAAATGGAATAGCCACGATAATTTAAACCCTTACCTTCCTGCCCTACCGTCGCTATTGCTGATTGCCCGGCAACAACCCCAGCCAATCCTGCTCCTGATTTATTGACCATCCTCACCCTCCATTAATTGGTCTAATTTTTTTTCATACTCATGGTAGCCAAGAACTTGATATAAATCGCTACGCGTTTGCATACTCTCAAGTAAGTCCCGTTGTGTTCCTTGTTGTTTTATTGTTTGATAAACAGTAAGCGCAGCTTTAGACATGGCTCTAAACGCGCTTAGAGGGTATAAAATTAATTGAACCCCCGCTTCTTTTAATTCTTCTTTTGTAAAGAGAGGCGTTTTGCCGAATTCAGTAATGTTAGCTAATACGGGGACTTTAAAATGTCTACAAAATTCCTTGTACTCAGTAATGGTGGTCATTGCCTCTGGGAATAGCATATCAGCACCCAATTCAACACATAATTGAGCTCTTTCAATTGCAGCCTCCATTCCTTCAACGGCATAAGCGTCAGTGCGCGCCATAATAACAAAATTGTCATCCGTACGTGCATCCACAGCCGTCTTGATTCTATCACCCATCTCTTGCATCGACACAATAGCCTTATTAGGTCGATGTCCACATCGTTTGGCCAGCACCTGATCTTCTATATGAATTGCCGCGACTCCTGTTTTTTCCATAAGCTTTAGCGTTCTGGCAATATTGAATGCATGTCCCCAACCTGTATCAACATCCACTAAAAGTGGCAAGGAGGAAGCTTCTGTTATACGACGAGCATCTTCTAAGACTTCGGCAAGCCCTGTCATTCCTAAATCAGGAAGGCCATAAGAAGCATTGGCAACCCCCGCACCTGACAAGTAAATTGCTTCACATCCTGCATATTCGGCGAGCATAGCCGTATAAGCATTAATAGTACCTACCACTTGTAAAGGTGAATGATTTTGTACCAGGGTGCGGAAGTGTTTTCCCATGGAAGTAGACATCAATACTCACTCCTTGACATTGTGAACCGCTTTTTTATCATGCTCCTACACCAATGGCAAGCTAGTGTAATAAAAAGTTTTTGATAATAAAAAAAATTTCCTATCTCTACGCACTGCGGCTTGTCCGTAAGATCCATAAAACTCCAGTTTCTGGCTTCGAATTCTGGGTACCGCGAACCGAGTCACGGTAGGTAGAAAAGGCTAAATAAGCCCCCGGCGCGCAGACATTTAGGAATATTGAGAATTAAGAGTGAAATGACAACCGAAGCCTACGCCGTGGGTCATCAAGACTATAAACCGTTGTCAACGAACCTCGTGCAGAACTCATTTAGCCTATTTTAATTGGGGCTAATTGAATTACTTCGCAGAAATTTCTTTCCACCAATTTGTTTGAGTTTCTGTAGCCCAATGACCGTCACGCATACGGCTAACGAAATCGTGTGTTTTTTCTGGAGAAGAAGATTCTTTATTTAACTTGATGCACCAGTCCCAATCACCTGTTGTAGACCACATTTTTTCTACACCATCCCATTTGGCCATAGAGCTCAATTCAGACCAGGACTTATTGGTTTTCATAAAAATTACACTGTTCCAGGTATTCATTTTTTTACCATCCTTAGTTAAATGAAATTAATAATCAAAGCCATAACAGCATAAAACAATTACATCCCACTTACTATAATTTGCCCGGAAATATTCTTAATTCGGGTCGACAAATGTATTGATTTACGAGTAAATTATATTTTTAACCAACTAGTTGTTAGCGTAATGAGGTTTTTGCTTTTTATTTTATTTTTCTTGGAATCCTTATTCTCGCAAACAGCTGGGGCTGTCATCATTAACGAAAAAGTATGGTCAACGCTAGGATTTAATACTCAAATTGGAAACTATGTTTTTCAAATTGAACCACAATTGCGTGTCCGGAATAGGCCTTACTTATTTGATCAATTGCTCACTAATTTTAGTGGTGGCTATCAAGTCTCGCCCAGATGGACACTGTCACTAGGGGGGACAACTGTAACTACAAAAACTAATCAAGGTTCCAATCTCCAAGAATCCAGAGTATGGGAGCAAATTTTATTGACGCCCGAGCAAGCCCCCTGGTTAACGCTACGTTCACGTCTTGAACAAAGAACGCGTGAAGATTCGAATCAATGGAGTTATCGTCTGCGTGAGAGGTTAATACTAAAAAAAACACTCACCGATAGCTTAAGTCTGGTTTGGTTTGACGAGTTTTTTATAAATGTAACTCAAGCCGATTGGGTCAACACAAAAACAATCGACCAAAATCGGATGTTAATCAGTCTTGATCAGCAAGCATCAAAATCGCTTACGCTGGGTGCCGGATACCTTTATCAGTATGTATTTTCCAACCCAAGGCAAGCAAGCCATGTCATTTCTTTATATGCTCAAATTACACTACCGAATGAACCATAGTACTAATCAAATGACCAGATATCCTTTTGAATACCATTTGCAATGTCCTGAAAGATAAACGCGCTCTTCCGATACTTCACACAAAACTTCCCCTCTTCGAAAAGAGCCTTGTATGGCTTTCAACGTATCTTTATTAAGTCGGTTAGCCCAAAAAGGCGCTAAAACACAGTGAGCCGAGCCAGTCACGGGATCTTCAGGGATATTATGCTTCGGATAAAAACATCGGGAATAAAAATCGGCTTCGCTGCTTGCAGCGGTCAAGATAAGTCCTCTTTTAGGAAGTTTTGCCAAGGCTTTGATATCTACTTGTGCCTGCAACACGATTCCTTCACTAGGCATTAAAGCCATGTAATCGAGTTCACTCTCATAAATCTCAAGGCAAGATTGATCAACCAAAGATATAATTGCTTCCGGAGACTTAAGCAATTGATAAGTGAGACGAGGGAAATCGAGCGTATAACGATTGCCTTTTTGCCGAACAGCCAATGGCCCACTCAGACTGGAAAAATTGACATTATCTCCGCGGCATTTTTCAAGCTCATGCAAAACAAACCCTGCTGCTAAAGTGGCATGTCCACAGAGATTAATTTCGCCACGCGGGGTAAACCACCGAATATGAAAACCTTTTTGATCTTCAATAACAAATGCAGTTTCAGAGAGATTATTTTCAACAGCAATGGCCTGCATAAGTTCATCATTTAACCATTCGTTTAATAAACAAACAGCTGCCGGATTACCGTGAAAAATTTTATCAGTAAAGGCATCTATTTGAAAAATTTCGATACTGTCCACGGTTTCCTCATTAAGTCGCTAATGGTTCGCGAAGAGTAACGATCTCGGGAAGGATAAGCAAGAGTTAATGATGATAATATTCGTCAGATTTACCTCGGAATATGTAATAAGCGTAACCCGTATACGTGATTAAGACCGGCAGAAGAATAATCACACCGATTAAAATAAAAATTAACGTCGAGTTTGGTGCTGCTGCTTCCCAAATAGTGACCTGATGAGGAATAAGATAAGGATAGACACTTATAGCTATGCCAATATAAGAACAAAGAAAGATAATAATGCTTCCTACAAAAGGCTTTATTTCATGCAATAAAGGCAAATCTTTTCCATGAATAGCTGACAAATTTTTCCAGGTGAAATAAATTACGATTAAAGTGATTAAAGGCAATGGACTTAGTAAAATCACATTAGGAAAACTGTACCAACGCTGAAAAATTTCGCTCTCATGAAGTGGCGTCCATATACTAATCATCAACAAAAAGAAACTAACTATGATTAATAGCCCTTTGGCATAATGAATCATTTTTCGTTGCAAGCGCCCTTCACTTTTAAAAATCATCCAGGTAGCACCCAATAAACCATAACCGCTAACCAGGGCAACACCGGTCAGTAAACTGAATGGAGTTAGCCAGTCTGTGTCATTGATTGTCATAGCTGATTCATCAATCGGGAATCCCTGCACGAAACAGCCAAGCACAACACCCTGAAAAAAGGCCGCGGCAAAGGAACTTATAGAAAATAGCCAATTCCATATAGCCTTGGTTTTATTCGCTTTAAACCGAAACTCAAAACTTACCCCACGAAAGATTAATGAAATAAGCATTAACATTAAAGGCATGTACAGAATTGGCAGCAGTAACCCATAAACTTGTGGAAAAGCACCGTAAAGCATGGCACCACCAAAAACAAGCCAGGTTTCATTTCCGTCCCAAACCGGCGCAATAGAATTCATCATTCGGTCGCGCTCGATTTCATTGCCGGAGAAAGGAAATAAAATACCAATTCCTAAATCAAATCCATCAAGAATAACGTACATGATTACAATGAATGCTAAAAGTACCGCAAAGACAAAAGGCAGCATTATTCCTTCTCCCTGGGCAAGTCTTTCATGTATTGGAAGGCATTATGTTGATGCTCAACTTTATCTTTTTCAACGGGCCCTGTACGTATCAATTTTAAAAGATAATACAGATAAAATCCGAAGATAATGCCATAGGCAATAATGAGCAAAATAAACGATAAAATGACTTCTTCCATTCCTATTGCTGAAACCGCATCACGGGTTTTCATCAAATTGTAAACAACCCATGGTTGTCGTCCAAGTTCGGCAGTTAACCATCCTGCTATGGTGGCTAAAAAACCGAGTGGAGATATAATGATACACCAACGGTGGAACCAAGTTGACGAATAAACAGTCCCCTTTATCCTAAGAAAAAAACCAACAAACGCCGTAAGCAACATTATCAAGCCAATTCCCACCATTATCCTAAATGAAAAGAATACAGGGGCAACCCGCGGCTGATCACTTGGAGGCACTGATTTTAATCCCAACATTTCTCCATCCCAGCTATGCGTATTGAGAAGACTTGCAAGTTTGGGAATGGCAATTACATAATTATTTTGCTGCAATGTTTGGGATGGCAAGGCAAATATCAAAAAAGGAGCTCCTCTTTGAGTTTCCCAAACCCCCTCCATAGCCGCAGTTTTTAAAGGTTGTTGTTGATGGACACGTAAACCGACAACATCCCCCATATAAATTTGCAAAGGTACCACAATTAATGCTGACCATAAGGCAAAAGACAAACACGTTTTGGCGATACGTAAGGATGTATTCTTCAATAAGTAGTAACTCGAAACCGCCATCACAACAAAAGAGGTTGTGACATAAGAAGCCAGGATCATATGGATAAAACGGGGAACAAAAGAAGGGTTAAAAACAACTTCCCACCAGTTATCAACAATATATTTTGCATTAACAATTTGATAGCCATTGGGTGTTTGCATCCAGGAGTTAGCTGATAAAATCCAGAAAGCAGAGATGGTTGTACCTATTGTAACGAGTAATGTCGCGGTAAAATGTAATACCGGTGGGACACGCTTCCAACCAAAGAGCATGATCCCTAGAAAACCCGCCTCTAAAAAGAAAGCAGTCAATGTTTCATAGGCAAATAAGGCACCAAGTACATTGCCAAATTGAACAATAAATGGTCCAAAATTCGTACCTATCTGATAGGCAAGGACAATGCCTGAGACAACCCCCATTCCAAATGTAAGTGCAAAAATTTTAGTCCAGAATTTACATATGACTAAATAAGTTTCATCCTTTGTTTTTAGCCATAATATTTCCATCAAAACCAAAAAAAGTGCCAATCCAAGATTCAGCGTTGGGAATAAAATATGAAAACCAATACTAAAGCCAAATTGTGCGCGTGATAATAGTTCTACTATCATGACAACCTCTAGGCAAATATTGCGTTTAATAATTTAATAACAATCAAGGATATAGACAGATAAGGTCAACTACAAGTTTATTTCAAAAATAGATTGCAAAAAATGAAAGCCCTATAAGGAATCCCTTGATTCTATATAGGGAAAATCAGCTTAATTAACAGAGATAGGTTTAAAACCAGATCCTAACGTCATCGGTTTGGATAAACACTCATTAGCGAGTAATGTTTTTGCTAACAATGTCAAGGCATCTTCAAATTTATTATCAACATGTTGCAATGCTCTTTGGCTAGTCAGGCTATCTTGAAAAAATTGCATTTCTCTCAATGAATTTAAAACCTCTTGAGCCAAGAACGCTTGTTTAATAGGTTCTAACTCATTAATAGTTTTCATAATAATTGAGCAATGCTTAATCATTGGATCAAGATTATTTTTTTTATCTTGGCTAGGCACAGTCATCCTTGTATTGGCGGTTTTATACCAAAGGGAAGCTCGGTGGCTTAGATTAATTTTTTCTATAGCACTCATAGGTTCTCCTTAACAGTTATAACTCATTCTTTTATTAAAAGTAGTTTAGATTCGACACAAAAAGTATAGGTTATGATTTTTTGTTCTTGGGTATAAAGCATATTTCATGCACGATTTCAGAAGAGTCTTTATTTCTTTCGAATGATAGCCTTTCGCAAGAAACGTGCTGGCGATAATGCTTGAATCAGTGTTCTCGGCAAGAAAAAAGCCTCTTGATTGATTGAAGCAGCCAACCATTCGGCAGCAAGTGGGATCGTGGTTAAACCTCTAGAGCCAAAACCCGCACAAAGGTATAACCCGGGATAATAAGAGCCCGCGATGGGTAGCCATCGTTTAGCATTTGTTTTTAAAGTTGCAAATTGTTGGTTAAATTCCAGCGCATTGGGTACAAGACCTACTGCAGGTAAATAGTCGGTCATAGCTCCCCTAATCCCACACCAACTATTTTTTGTTTGTTTAGGCCAGTTTAGATGAGGAGCAATCTTTTGCAAGCGTAACAAATTGGCCAAATCATCCATTGCATCATAGTGATCATGGGCTACACCAAGATGATAAGTTGCTCCCACCGCGTGCATGCCATTTCTTGCCGGCAAAATATGTCCATCACCACAAACAGGTATTTTTAAGCACTGGCTATGTTGGTTACTTTCTATGTCACTCATTTGCCCGCGAATTGCCTTTAGTGGCAAAAAATTAGTTTCTGGAAACTGGGCCGCTTGATAGCCATTGGCAATCACTAAGACCTCAGCGGAATAACTATCCGCGTGCCACCTGTTTCCCTCTAGATTTAATCTATCTATTACGGTATTGGGAATAAATTGAATTCCTGGCTGATTTATTAACAGTTGACATAAAGCCCTGGAATCTATCCATCCAGATAGAGGAATAAATAATCCATTTGTATCTAGACTAATTCCGGCAAGATTTGAGGCTTGTTTAGAATCAACCAATGACCCCAATTCTGGGTAAATGGACAGCCATGAGTCCAAGCTCGCTTGTGCTAAACGTTCTTTGTCATTAAAAGCCAGTTGTAATATTCCACACAATTCCCCTATAGGATGTTCCCCTAGTAATTTCTTATATTCCCGAGTAGCAAATAAAAAGGCCATTAACATAAAAAGTGTAAGAGGAGATTGATAGGAGGATAATTTGGGATAAATGACAGCGTTTTGATTTCCAGAAGCACCCCGACCAACCTCATTCTGACCATCGATTAATATCACATCCCATTGACGCTTGCTTAACGCGTAGGCCATGTAACAACCTGCAAGTCCGGCTCCGATAACGATCGCTTTTTTTCTGATTATTCTTTGAGGAATAGCCGCATGCCATGGCGTTACTCGGAATGGACCCATAACATGATCAGGCTGATGGATATACTCTGCAGTAATCATATCCCGCTTTCGTCCAAAACCCTTTAACTTTTGGACATTAAAACCCACCTGTTGTAATTTCTTTTTAACCTCCCCTGCGGCAGAAAAAGTGGCCAAAGTTGTTCCTAACCTGGACAGTAAGCCAATGCAACGAAATAAATCCTCGCTCCACATCGCAGCATTTTTAGCAGGGGCAAATCCATCTAAAAACCAGGCATCAATGTATTGCGTTCTTAATTGACTCTCTAAAGGCTCAACCCCACAAATGAGAAGTTCATTGAAACAGGATGTGGCTTCTCCAAGCATCAATGTTAAATTGATACGTCCATTGTTAAAACTTAAATGATGAAAGCCAGGGGTTAATACAGGGTATTCGGCAAGCAATGCCTGGGCTTCATTTTTTAATTGAGGCCATAAATCCAGACAACGTCCCAAATCCTCTTTTGTTAAAGGAAATTTTTCACAGCTGATAAAATATAAACGTGCAGATGCAGGAGCATGTTGCATCCATAAAGACCAGGTTAAAAGAAAGTTTAACCCACTACCAAAGCCGGTTTCAGCAATCACAAATCTATCATCTGGCAAAACCTGCCAACGCTCGAGCAAGCGGTTTCCTTTAATAAAAACATGTTCAGTTTCTTGTAAACCGCCTTCCGTCGAAAAATAAATATCGTCAAACTCAACAGAAACAGGCAAGCCGTTACACCACGATAGCTTTGCTGTTTCAATAGGAATAAAAGGACTACTCACATCATACTCTTACGCTGTTGCTGAAACCACTTCATTGTTTAAAGGATTTTTCTTGTCAGTAATCCATTGGCGTAATTTTGGTACCAATAAGAAAAGCAATAAAGAGGCTGCAAGAGCAAATAAACCCAAGTTTAAAAAAACATCACTATAGCCGCTATTCGTTGCCAAAGGCAAGCTGGTTTCCTGGCCTGACGTCATCCAATTTGAACTATAGCTTGATAAGGTCGCACCTACCCCTGTTGCCAACATCCACATACCCATCATAACACCTTGCAGGCTATTGGGTACTAAAGCACCTACCATCGCATAGCCAATTGGTGAGATAAGTAACTCCCCTACGCTTTGCAATGTATAACTTAATATAATCCAGCCGGGAGAAACCATACCGGACGTGCTTGCCCTGGCAATTCCAACAGGCAAAAACACAAAAGCCAAGCCAATTAACAATAGCGCGAAAGCAAATTGAGTGGGTATATTCACTTGGATCCCATGCGAACGCATACGGTTTAGAACATAACTTAACAGAGGCCCACCCAAAATGATGCAAATGGTGTTAACGTTTTGAAACCATTGTGGGGCGATAATCATGTTACCCCAATGGCGTTCTACATTGTTTTCAATAAAATGAGTTAAACCCATCGGTCCTGTCTGATAAAGCACCCAAAATACAGTGCTTACAATCATCAAAACAGCAAAAGCTAGTAGTTTCTCACGTACGTCTCGAGATTGTTGTTGTATTGCAAGTCCAATAGTTGTCACTAACATCAAAGCACCAATCACTAAAATCAGTTTATTGGCCCAATCCGCATAATGGATTAATCGACTCAACAAAAATGGCAGAGTAAGGACAAGAACAGTGCCAGCGAGAATACCCCGTTTTTTCTCCTCTGAAGAAAGACGACTATAGACTGTTTCTTTATCATCCAGAATATGCCAAAAATATAAACAGACAAAAAGAGCAATCAGGTTTCCCAAACTGCTAAGTAAAAACAGTCGCTGATAATTATGGGATAACTGAAAGTATCCGCTTAAGGTAAACCCCACTAAAAACCCAATATTCATCCCTGCATAATTCCATAAAAATGCCATCTCACGACGATGATCCTTCGGATTAAAACGTTGCGTTAACATGCAGTTAATACAGGTGACATTAAGGCCACTGCCTGTTAAAAAAAATCCCAGAGCGCAATAGAGATAAACTTCACTCTCCAATGCTAGTAAAATACAACCAATAATCTGCGCTATCATTCCAAAACAAAATAGCGATCGATTTGATAGAAATCTTCCACCGCAATAACCACCCAGCAGATGTAAAGCAAAATTAGCGGCAACAAAAATTCCAGTAATACTGTTAGCAGAAACAGTAGATATCCCTAATTTTTTTGTCATGTACAAAACTAACGTTGAATAAAGCACACTAAAGCTTAAAGTTGAAAAAATCTGAATGAAAAAGAGTGCAATAGTAGCCTGCGGCAAACCACTCCAAACTGCATTTTTGCTATCAACTGTAGACATTAGATGTCATCCTTTGTTAGCGAAGATTCTTTGACTATGACATGCTATTTTTTACCTGTCTATGCTCATTTTGGAGAAATTCTTAGAATAAATAATCTTCTTACAAAAACCTTCATTTTCTTTACACTACATGCATTTTCTTTACATTTTCTTGGTCCCTTTTTTAAACAGTTATTGACTTTTTTTTTTACAAAGCGAAAATGTTCAAATTTTAGATTCCTGAACAAATAATTAATTACGAACTAAAATTGATAAATTCAACCTTATAACTGCTGGGATGACAGCATGTAAAACAGGGGTTAATGATGCACAAAAAAATATACTTGACAGGGATTGAAAAAAGACCAGGAAAATCGTTTATTTCTTTGGGATTTCTGTCTTTTCTCAAGGAGCAACAAACATCACTTCGATGCTTTAAGCTTTTTTCCGAATCTGATGCATCACAAATCCCTTTGCTTGAGGCAATCACTAATGAATCTTTAAGGCCTCTAATGAATGTTAACCAGGCGATCGCAATGATGCGTACACAACCTGCCGATTTGGTTTCAGCTGTACTTGAGTCAACTCAAACAACAACTACCAGCACACTTACTTATTTTGAAGGAACAGATTTTGAAAGTGATAACGATGTTTTCGAATATCAATTTAATTTAATGTTGGCTTATCAATTAAATTGTGACGTGGTACTCGTAGTTTCTGCCAAAGACAGAACCTTGGAGCATACTCTCTCTTTATTGAAAAACGCACTTGAGATAAGCAGAAAAAATCATGCGCGTGTTGTAGGGGTAATTATTAATCGTGTTGCCAGTCTACAAGAAACAGAGGCACTGGAATTATTTCATAAGCAGTTGCCACATCTTGCTTTTGTAGCTGTTATGCCTGAATTTGAACCCCTGGCTAATCCTTCAGTGCGAGACGTGGCAACCAAATTGCGTGCAGAGATTATTTGTGGTGAAAAAGAATTACACCGACCGGTTAGGCAATTCACTATTGCTGCCAAAACAATTAGCAATTTTTTGGAATCGCGCCTCGATAGAAACGGGATGCTCATTATAACGCCGGACGATCGCATTGATATTCTTTTAGGTTCCCTTCTTGCTGATCAGTCTGCTTATTATCCCAAAATCGCAGGCATTATTTTAACAGGCGGTGAAATGCCAGGTCCTATTATTCGGGAAATCCTTGCCGGTCTTGAACATCCCTTCCCTGTCCTTTTAACACGCCTTAAAACCTATGAAACAGCAACCGTTTTATTTTCGGCCAAATTTAGCCTCACCACGGCAAACCCTACAAAGGTCACCAAAGCAATTGATGCAATGCGCCCTTATCTGGCCAAATCGGTGCTGAAATTATTAAGCGATAAACCGCAACAACCCCGATTAAGCCCAGCCGTTTTTCTTTATGAAATCAGTAATAAGGCCAAAAAACCACGGCAGCATATTATTCTTCCCGAGGGTGATGATGCACGCATACTAACTGCTGCTGATTATCTACTAAAACGCAATATCGTCCAGATTACATTGCTAGGCCAACCTGAAAAAATCCACCTTTTGGCCAAGCGCCTCGATCTTGAATTACCTAATGTGAATATTATTGATATTGAAAAATCCAAACACAGGGAACTGTATGCAAAAAAATATTTCGAATTAAGACAACATAAAAATGTTAATTTCCCTATTGCTCTTGAGCGCATGTCTGACATTAACTATTTTGCGGCCATGATGGTTTACTGTGGCGATGCCGATGGTATGGTTTCCGGCGCAGCACACACAACCGCCGATACCGTACGGCCAGCCCTGGAAATTATTAAAACCAAGCCAGGAGTTAACAAGGTTTCCTCTATTTTTATTATGTGCTTACCCTCTCGTGTATTAATTTATGGTGATTGTGCAATTAATCCCGAACCAGATAGTCAAACGCTGGCAGAAATTGCAACGCAAGCTGCTCAGATTGCTAAAAAGTTAGGAATTGATGCTAAAGTGGCTTTGCTCTCTTATTCCTCAGGGGATTCTGGTAAGGGTGAAAGTGTTGAAAAAGTGGCTAAAGCCATAGAAATCGTTAGACAATTGCAACCTGATTTACTGGTTGAAGGCCCTATACAATATGATGCAGCGGTGGATCCTGAGGTAGCAGCTAAAAAACTACCCCATTCCAAGTTACAGGGAGATGCCAATGTACTCATTTTTCCTGATCTTAACACGGGTAATAACACCTACAAGGCTGTGCAACGAGAAAGTGGGGCTTTAGCGATTGGACCTGTTTTATTAGGTTTGAATAAGCCAGTTAATGATTTGAGTAGAGGCTGCACACCACAAGATATTATTAATACAATTCTTGTTACAGCGATCCAGGCACAAGGGGATTAAGAATGCATGTTTTAACGATTAATGCCGGTAGTTCTTCTATTAAATATAAAGCCTTAAAGGTTGATAATCAGCAAATATCCCCTCTAGTATTTGGGTTAATTGAGGGAATTGGTGAAGCTAAAGGCCAATGGCACCACACCAACAATATGGGAATTAAAGAATCCCAGCACCAGGTATTTAAGAATCATGAAGATGCTTTTAATACTTTGGCTGCCAAACTCAAGAAAGATTTGGGTAAATATCCCATTCAAGGTGTCGGCCATCGTGTGGTACATGGAGGGAATGATTATTACTTACCTACGATTGTAACCCCTGATGTATTGGAAAAAATAACCCGTTTGTCTCAGTTGGCACCTATTCACAATCCGGTTAATGCCCTTGGTATTCAGTTTGCGCAACAACATTACCAGCATGCTTTGCATGTTGCTGTGTTTGACAGCGGATTCCATCATAGTATTCCTCCGCATATTAACCAATATGCGATTAATAGTGAGGTTAGTATCAAATACCAAATAAAGCGCTATGGGTTTCACGGTATTAACCATGAGTACGTTGCCCGAGCTGCAGCAGCCTATTTAGGAAAACCTTTGGAAAAATGTAATTTTATCACCCTTCACTTAGGGAATGGGGCAAGTGCTTGCCTGATAAAACAAGGCAAATCCTTTGATACTACCATGGGCATGACCCCTCTTGCCGGCCTTATTATGGGGACTCGCTGTGGTGATATTGACCCGGCTATCCCCTTATATTTACAACATCAGGGCATGACAGCGGAAGAAGTTGACACGCTGTTAAATAAACAAAGCGGGCTTAAAGGAATTGCTCAGGAAAATGACATGCGCCACCTCATCGAGCGTGCGTTGGGGGGTGACCAATCTGCAAATCTTGCGATTGACATGTATGTTTATTCATTGCAAAAAATAATAGGAGCCTATAGTACCCAGCTTGCTAACCTTGATGCCCTTATTTTTACAGGTGGTATCGGTGAAAATGCGTCTTTAATTCGTGAAAAAGTGCTCTTACCTCTAAAGCACATGAACTTTGAAATAAATCTTGTCGCCAATAAGAATAAAATAGAGGCAAATTGCCAGGATATTTCTCTTCAGGGCAAGCCAATCTTGGTTATCCGTGGTGATGAAGAAGCATTAATTGCTCAGGAAGTAGAAAAAATGGTTCTTAATCTACTCTAACTTAATTAATGGTTTCCATTTTATTTTTAATCGTATGGAACGGTTGATGGGTGATAATACCATAATGGTTGGTTATAAATTCCTCTTTTATGGCCAAAACCTGTTCAACTTTAAGGCGAGCACCGTATTGCCCTACTACTTCTGACGCAGCCCTATTGGCTAGCACAGTAGCCAATTGTGGTGCATAACCGTGGGTGATGGCATATAAATAAGCCCCGGCAAACATATCCCCTGCACCGACAGTATCTACTGCGTTCATAGGCATGGTAGGAACAGAAAGAATTTCGCCATCCACAGCTACGATAGCACCCAATTTGCCACAAGTAACAATTAAATGATTGGTTAATGGTTGTAACAAAGCGATAGCTGCTTCCAAATTGTGAGTTTCTGTGAATAAAAGGGCTTCTTCCTCATTACAAAATAAAAGATCAATGCGGCCATCGATTACCCTTAACAATTCATTTTTAAAATAGCGAACTATATTGGGATCTGACAAGGTCAGTGCTACCTTTGTTCCTGACTGTTTTGCATGTCGTTTTGCCATTAACAGCGCTTGGCGCGCAGAGGGCGAAGTTACCAAATAGCCTTCAAGATAAAGGTATTTAGCCGCTGCTATTGCCTCGAAGTTAAGGACTTCCGGACATAAGGTTTCAGAAACTCCTAAATGGGTGTTCATCGTTCGTTGCGCATCGTCAGTAACTAAAACAAGACATTGTCCAGTAACTCCTTGCGGCAAATTATGAATGTTTAAATTGCAATCAATGCCAAGGACAGTTAACTCCTTTATAAATAAGTGGCCCGCCTCATCATCTGCCACCTTACAGCTATAAAATCCTTGACCACCAAATTGACTCAAGGCAATCATGCTATTGGCCGCGGAACCACCACAGCCACTGTGGCAAAAAGTATCTTTCAGGGCTCCTAATAAATGCTGATGGGTGGCCGTATCCGTTAATGTCATGACCCCTTTTTCGATATTTAAAGCATTTAACAAGGCTTCATCAACTTTTGCATCCCTATCAAGTAATGCATTACCGATTCCGTAGACATGATATTTTTTCATTAGACACGAACCTTTGTGATAGTGGTCAAGACTGCTTCTGCCGCTTCAATTGTTAAACGAATTTCTTCTTGCTGGTGAGCACTGGAAACAAAACCTGCTTCATACATCGAAGGGGCAAAATAAACTCCCTTTTCCAGCATACCATGAAAAAACTGCTTAAATAACTGTTCATCTGAAGAAGCTACATCATTATAATCAGCTACTTGCTTCTTGGCATTAAAGCAAAATCCAAACATTCCCCCGATGGAGTCATAGCAAAAAGGAATTTGAAAAGATTCAACAACCTCTGCCAGTCCTTTTACCAAAGCATTCGTAAACTTACCAAGATTGTCATAAAAACCTGGCTTTTCTATTTCAGTTAATGTTGCCAAGCCAGCGGCCATAGCAAGGGGGTTACCTGATAATGTCCCTGCCTGGTATACATTACCCTCTGGTGCCAAATAATTCATGATTTCGGCTTTTCCACCCACAGCCCCTACAGGCATACCTCCACCGATAACTTTACCGAGTGTTGTAATATCAGGGGTTATATTAAATAACGCTTGGGCACCACCTAGGGCCACACGAAATCCTGTCATTACTTCATCAAAAATTAATAAGGCATCATGCGCGGTGCATAAATCACGTAAACCTTCCAAAAATCCGGGTTGAGGCGGTACAAACCCCATATTACCTGCGACAGGTTCTAAAATAATTGCAGCGATATCATCAGAATATTGAGTAAATAAGGTCGCTGTTTGTTCCAGATTGTTAAAATCAGCAATTAAGGTGTGTTCAGTAATACTGGCAGGAATGCCCGGTGTTGAAGGAATTCCCAACGTTAATAATCCCGATCCCGCCTTGACCAATAAACTATCATTATGACCGTGATAGCAGCCATTGAATTTTATTATTTTATTTTTCCCAGTAAAACCCCGCGCCAGCCGTATGGCTGTCATTGTTGCTTCAGTCCCTGAATTAACCATACGCACTTTTTCAATAGCAGGCATAAGTTGTGTTATTTTTTGCGCCAGTCTTACTTCGAGTTCAGTGGGTGCACCAAAACTCATCCCACTCTGTAAGACCTCACTTACAGCCTGGACAACATTGGGGTGGCAATGACCAAGAATTAAAGGCCCCCAAGAACCAACATAATCAATATAATGTTTATTATCGGCATCAACTAAATAAGCCCCCTTTCCTTGTTTAAAAAAAAGAGGATTACCACCCACGCCTTTAAATGCACGTACCGGGGAATTGACCCCGCCTGGGATTACCGTTTGTGCCTGAGTAAATAATTCTTGAGAATACGTCATGACTACTCCATCGTCTGAAAATGTTAATATTCTACCGTTTTTTAGCAGTACTGACAAAAATTATGGCAAAGCGACTTTACATTAAGGGAAGCAATCGCTAAATTAGCCCATTTAGTTATTTGAGTAAACAGCATGCAAGAGTATAAACGTTACATTTGCGTCATCTGTGGCTTTATTTATGATGAAGCGGAAGGATGGCCTGAAGATGGTATAGAACCTGGAACTCGCTGGGAAGATGTACCAGAAAACTGGTTCTGTCCTGACTGTGGTGCCGGAAAAGAGGATTTTGAAATGGTTGAAATGGAGTAGATCAATTAACCCAAGTCATTTTTATGTACAACCGTCATTCTGAGCGCACAAACGTCATTCTGAACGCAGTGAAGAATCCCCAGATTTTTACACTGCGCTTTACCCTCAGGGATCCTTATGCAGCTGCTCTGCTTTCAGGATAACGCAAAAAAAACGTCTGAACGTAGTGAAGAAATCTCCAAATGTTACACAGGGTACCCTCGGGAGATCACCGCTTAAAAGACTATTGGATTAAAAAGGTTTAAGTACCACCAATAAAACGATTGCCATGAGGAATAATGTAGGTAACTCATTAAATACTCTATAAAATTTTGATGAGTTTGTATTTTTTTCTCTTGCAAACAGCCTCCTGAAGTGACCACAAGTCAAATGATAAACCCATAATAAGGCAACCAAACCCAGTTTGGCATGCATCCAACCTGCTTTTAAATAATAGGAAGGGTTAAAGAGAATTAACGTTAAACCCAGGATGGTAGTAATAATCGCAGCCGGCCAGGTAATCCCGTAATATAATCGCCTTTCCATTACTTTAAAACGTTCAATACTGATAGTATCAGTCGCCTGGGCATGATAAACAAAAAGACGCGGAAGATAAAACAGACCCGCGAACCAGGCCACCATGGCAATGATATGAAAAGCTTTTATGGTTAACATCATTACACCCTACTGTTTTTTACGCTTGTGCTGCCGAGAGTGTCTCAATAGATTAAGCATTTCTACCCCTAAAGAAAAACCCATTGCAAAATAGATATAACCGCGAGGAATATGAAAAGCAAAACCATCAGCCACTAAAACCATTCCAATGAGGATTAAAAAGCTTAATGCTAACATTTTAACGGTTGGATGTTTATCAATAAAACGACTTACTGGCTCACTGGCATAAATCATCACTAAAATGGCACAAGTAATTGCCGTTGCCATTACCCAAAAATGCTTTGTCAAACCAATTGCTGTAAGCACACTATCCAAAGAAAAAATAATATCCATTAAAGCAACTTGAATGACTACTCCCTTAAATGTGACTGTTTTATTACCACGAGAAGCGGTAAAATCATCAATATGTCCTTCACCCACCTCAAGATGGATTTCTTGTGTTGCCTTGGCTATTAAAAAAGCACCACCCGCTAAAAGGAACAAATCACGGCCTGAAAAATGAAAATCGGCAATACTAAACAAAGGTGTTGTCAATCTTACTAACCATACTGCGGAAGCTAATAATAAAAGACGAGTTATCCATGCAAAAGCCAAACCCCATCGACGCGCTTTTTTCCGCTGCTCTTTAGGCAGTTTTTCGGTAAGGATTGACAGGAATACTAAGTTGTCTATCCCCAAAACAACTTCCAGGATTGTCAACGCTAAAAGACTTACAACAATATCTAAAATATCCATTTTTCTGCTTTTATTTTCAATTAAAAACGCTATTGTCTACTTTAATTGGTGAAAGGTAAATAATTCACATTTCCCCGGATCTGAGCTATAATAATGCGGCGTTTAGGAAGGCTACTATTAGGGTGACCACCATCATTAAGTTAATCAAAAAGCTGTTACGTAAATCCAGGGCTAACCATCTACCTGTGGATGCCAGCTACATCATCCCACGCACACAGCATAATGTTTCAAAAACAGACATTAGTATCAATGCCCTTAAAGTATTAAATCGTTTGAACAGTGCTGGCTTTCAAGCTTATTTGGTAGGAGGCAGTGTCCGTGATTTATTATTAGGTAAGGCGCCTAAAGACTTTGATATCGCTACCAATGCGACGCCTAGCCAAATTAAAAAACTTTTTAGAAATGCACGAATTATTGGACGACGCTTTAAATTGGTTCATATTATTTTTCATCGTGACATTATTGAAGTGGCTACTTTTCGCAAAGCAAGTGAATCGGAAAACGAAACTGTCGAAGCGAATCAATTAATCAATGAGAGAGGAATGTTGGTTCGTGATAATGTCTATGGGACATTAGATGAAGATGCCTGGCGTCGCGACTTTACAGTTAACTCCCTTTATTACAATATTGATGATTCATCTATTGTTGACTTTACAGGAGGCGTTGCTGACGTTCAACAGCGCCTGTTGCGTGTTATTGGTGATCCCGTCACACGATATCAGGAAGATCCAGTGCGCATGTTGCGTGCTATTCGCTTTAGTGCAAAATTGCACTTTGAACTTGCAAAGGAAACAGCAGCACCATTACAAAAACTAGCCCCTTTAATTAAAGACGTCTCTGGTTCCCGTCTGTTCGATGAAATGACTAAATTATATCAGTGTGGGGAAGGAGAATCCGTACAACGCCTGCTAGTAGAGCATGGGTTATTCCCTCATCTTTTTGCACAAACAGCGAGCTTATTATCCAATAATGAATACCCTGTTAATGCTCTACTTGGTATCGCTCTGGAAAATACGGATGCCAGGGTTCGTGATAATAAACCAATCACTCCGGCTTTTTTATTCGCTGTTCTTCTTTGGTTTCCCTTAAAGGCACGCGCTGTTTGCCTACAAGCACAGGAAGGAATGGATCCACTTCCTGCCCTTGAAAAGGCGATGTCAGAAGTTATTGTAGAACAAAACAGGGTTGTTACTATTCCCAAACGCTTCAGCCAGGTTATACGGGAAATTTGGCTGCTGCAATTTCGTTTCTCGAAACGTTATGGTGGACGTGCATTTAACTTATTGCAGCACCCAAGATTTCGTGCAGCTTATGATTTTATGGCACTCCGTGCTCTGGCAGGTGATGAATCCATTGAGCTTGCTCAATGGTGGGCCACTTTTCAGGAGTGCGATGAAAAAGAGCAAGTAATCATGGTCAAAGCTTTAGCACCACAATCGTTACCAAAAAAAAATCGCAGAAGGCGTAAACCTAAAACGACTACTACTTCATCTCAATGAACCTTTGTTACCTAAGCCTTGGCAGTAACCTAAACTCCCCTGAGAGACAGCTGCGAAAAGCCTTGCAAACATTACGTACGCTTCCTTCAACTCATTTACTGCAAGTAGCCACGCTTTACAGAAGTGAAGCATGGGGGAGGAAAAGACAACCGGATTTTGTAAACACTGTAGCAATGTTACAAACGTCCCTAACACCCCAACAATTATTGAAAGAATGTCAAAAATTAGAAAAAAAACATGGGAGAGTTCGCACTGTGCATTGGGGAAGTAGAACACTTGATGTAGATATATTACTCTATGGCTCTTTAAAAATAAATTCAAAAGAACTCAGACTCCCACATCCACGGCTTCACTTAAGGGATTTTGTTTTTGTTCCTTTAATTGAGATTGCCACTAAGCCTATACAATTACATGGTAAGTTTCTAGCAGAGTTAATTCAAAAAAACGAAAGTTGCGTGACTATAAAGGGTTCTCGAAAAAGGAGTACTGAATGTGATAAAGCATAGGCAGATTCTTCTTGACTTATCACAACATCCTTCAAGCAGTCCAAACTGCTTGAAGGATCCTGGCAAAAATGTGAGCGGCTCTTCACTGCGTCCAGAATTGACATTTTAAAGCCCGCCAGGTCCTTTGGAACTAATCACTGTATTACTATCTGGCATGACATTCCGTTTGAAAAATGTTGAGGGTGAATAGGCAAGTAGTTCGGCAGCTTTTGATTTTAGAAGATCAACAATGGCTGCATACCCCATCACTTCAGCAATATCTACAGGAAACAACGAAATTGCGTCGTCATTTTCCCCACATTGCAGACGTTCGTTTATCTTTAACTGCATTCTTTCCCTTATTTTTTCATCACGAGAATCACAGAATTTGAGCAAATCCTCTTGCTTGGAAATATAGGCTTTCTGTTGTATTGCATTACCACTTAGCAAAATCTTGACTGCTTCTACATGTCCATTCTGTGCGGCAATAAAGATAGGTGTTGCCCCAAAGTTGTTGGGTACATTCAAGTCGACTTCTGATTTAATCAATTCAAGCAATGAAGATACCTTACCATGGCGGGCAGCAAGATAGGCAGGAGTTTCCCCATATTCATTTTGACAATGTTGAGCGCCAAGCTGAAGAAGCTTACTTACGACTAGGACATTATCCTCTTCTACCGCTACATGTAATGGCGTATCGCCGTCGATATTTGGAATATTGAGATCAGCTTTGAGAGCATAGAGCTTTTCTATAGCCTCAACCCGATTATATTCCGCTGCGATATAAGCGGCTGTATCACCATGTTTATTGCGTTCATTAAGATCCAATCCAAGAGAACTAAAGAGATCAAAAACAGCAATTTGATTTTTTTCAGCAGCGACAAGTAGTGGTGTCATGTCTTTATTATTATGTGCTTTAAAATCAGCGCCTCGTTTATAAAGCTCAGCTAATATATCAACATGACCTCCAAACGCGGCAATATGCGCTGGCGCTGTACCATTTTGATTAACTTTATTAAGGTCGGCACCTCGATCAGCCAATGCCATGAGTGCGGCAAGATTGCCATTTTGACAAGCAATATAGACAGGTGTCGCTCCACGTGCATTCGCTTGGTTAATCTCAAGGCCTTGGTCAAGAAGAAAGTGAATGACTTTATCATGACCGCCTTCTGCCGCCGCATAAAGAAGGTTAGCACCGTTGCCAATCTCCTTTTTAAGGTTAACACCATGGTTGGCAAGCGCAACTAATACTTCTATATGCCCGCTTAAAGTTGCTATGGATGACGGAGGGCCGCCGAAAGAAGCCTTATCAAGATCGGCCCCATATTTAATAAGTATATTTAATGCCTCTATATCGCCCCTCACAGCAGCATGGTGCACAACGGAATCACCGTTAATATATTTTACAGTTCGAAATTTTTGATCTATTTCAACTAAATCCTGCAGGGAAGAAAGAAATCTCTTTTCAAGAGAAGAACAATTACCCTTTGAAAGAAGTTCAATGAGCGGTTTGGCTAGTTCTCTTAGTAGAATTGCATCGTTCACCAAACAACGAATAAACAGGGATACTTTATATTCATCGCGTTTAATGTGATCAAACAGAGATAATGATTCATTGCCTTTGTTGATTGATAAGTGCAGGAGTGAAGGAGCCTGTTTTAAAATGAGTAATAATTTTTCCTCAGAGAAATCCCTAAATGCTTCTAGAACTATCTTAAGTGTGTTTTGGGTTTCTTTCTTCTCTTGTCGTTCTGGTATTGGCTTGAGTGCAGGTTTTTTAAAAAATGGCATCGCTGGAGGAACCATTTCTTTTGTCATCTCAGTTTTCAAAACCTCTACAATCGCTTGAAAACCCATCACCTCAGCAACATCAATAGGGAGTAAGCTGATTTCATTCTCTTTATCTCCCAAACTCATACGCTGGGCGATTTTTTTTGTAAGCCTGTTTCTAACTTCTTCTCCATAGCGATCATAATGTTTCAATAAATTATCTTTACTGGACATAAAGACTGTTACTGCAGACTTTTTGTAATGGGTTAACAAAAATTTAACAGCATCCAAATAGCCATGGTCAATTACCATAAAAATTGAGCTCCAGCCATGTCTATTTGGTAGCGCAAGATTAGTACCCAATTCATGAAGTTTGGTTAATGTGGAGACACATTCTTTTTCAGGTTCAAGACTCGCTGCAACTGATGCGGGAGTTGATCCTTTGGGAGAAATTTGATTGAAATCTGCGCCAGCACTATGAAGCGTTTCTAGAATCTCCAAATCTTTCTTTGCAATAGCAAGATGAACAGGTATTTCACCTTCAGGGCAATTTTTAAATACAACGCCTATCTTGGCTAATTTTTTTAGCAATTCAAGCAATTCGGTATTTATAGGAAGTTTATTGAGGACAGAAAGATGAAGATGTGCCACTACAGGTATTGTCTTTAACAAAACTACGTTATTAGCTAAACAACGTAGAAAAACCTCTGTTTTACTTTTGTCATTTAAAATATATTCAAACAATGATAATGCTGAACCGTTTTGAAGTGTCATAGGCGTAAAAAGTATACTTCCTGTGTTATACAATTTTAAAAGAAGGGTAAGTCGCTTTTCGGTAAAATCATCAAGGAGCTTTATGACCTGTCGTTCTTCTTGCGATATGGAAACCGGTGTATTTTTTGGCTGGGTTTTATTGGTGTCTTTCCTAACTTCAACAGCTTTTGTCGCTTTGCCCTCTTGTTTAGCTTTTTTTACTTCAGGCGTTAGAGGCATGGCCTTGCGTAGCGTTTCATTCTCTAAGGGCGAGGCTGGTACATTTTCCTGGAAAAAGGCCTGAAAATCTTTTTCAGAGCGTTTAAGGGTCTCGATAAAGATAGCACGTGCTTGCGTTTCCTTGCCTTGCTGCAATAATTTCCGCGCTTCTTTTTCCCATTCCTCTGTACTTGAACCATAATTGACCATTGGCGTTTTTTCTTTTTTCAAGTTTAAATTAAACACTTTTCGCAATGGTTGACTTATGGGTTTGATATTGTGCCTCTCCTCTTGCACCCATTTCAAATTACCACACGTTCGAGTAACAGCAGTAATCAATCGGTTAAAATAAGGTAGAAAGGATTCATCCCCCTGACCTGCTTTGGGACGATTATTCTTGGTAGTTAAATCCCTTTCCTCAAGATCTTTTAAAAGATTTGCAGCACGCTCACAATCTAGATTATCCAAAGGACGCCATACAACGATGGTCTCATACTCTAGCCCTTTAATCTCTTCAGGCGTAAATACTAATGCAGTGCCTAATTCCTTCTTGGCTTGTTCGACATACTCAGGATGCGTTACGACAGCCAAATGTACGCTTTTAGCTTCATCCCTTAGTGCTTTTAAGTTGAGATCTTTGGGATCTATCCATTGAATTTCACCCTTTTTTTCTTTTACCTCTTCGCTAACTCTCATTTCAGAAGCTTCGACATCATCAGCCTTGCCACCAGTGACAGCATATTTTAAAGCAATTAATCGATTGGCTACCTCGACTACCAATTGTGGACAGCGGTAGGTACTGGGAAGTTCCACCTCTTGTGCCTTCTTGCCCCGAGTATTCAATAGATAACGCAAATAAGACAATCGAGATTTCCCGTCAAACAAGATCTGATGATCACCTAGCAAGTAAACAATTTGTTCGTGGTGAGCCAAACCATGCAAGTTTTTTAATTGCCCATAGGAAAAATCTTGCGCCTCATCGGCAACCACTAAAGAATATTTATCCTGTGCAAGCAAAGAACTTAACTCAGCTGAAATCAGATGCCCTGCTTTTAATTCATCCAAATATTTACGATATAACTCGCAGACTATTAATCGCTGTTCTTTGATGAGTGAACTTTGGCGGCCACCGAGTTTTATATAAGCCTGTTCATCGCCATACCCTGACAGAATCCTAAATTCACGCCATACCTCTTCCGAAGCGGGCATATTCGCTTCGTGTTTATATTTGGCCTGCTTGATAATCTGGGCAAACCACTTTTTAAACGTTTGACTGTCTTGTGCTAACGCATAATCTTTCGGTAATTGCTTTTTTAGAATATCCTCATAGGTCATAAAAACGACTTTATGCTCATTTCCTGGGGACACCGTATTTTGCCAAAGATCACGCATCTCCTTAACGAGTTGTGGTGATTGGCTAACATAAAGTATGGGGTCTTTAAGTGAATGCCCCTGAGCTAGAAGATAATCCTGCAACATTGCCAGAGCGACTAACGTTTTACCTGAACCCGCAGAACCATAGACTATTGCCGGTAATTTGGCATGCAAGGCTTGATTTTGATGTGTATTGAGAGTGATAAACTGTTGTTTATAGTAGTCTACAGGCATGAAATTAACGTCTGTACCATCCGGTTTACCCAGCTCATTTTCCAACTCTTCCTTTGAAGAAGAAGATGACACCAGTTTTTCTTCAATTTTGATATCAAAACTGGCACCTACTTTGGCTAAAAATGCTTTGAGTACCTGAGGATCCTTTAAGAAAGGATTGGATTCATATTTGTGGTTTAACACCTCTGACAGTAAGCAAATATTGCCCTTGTAAGTGGTGAACAATAAACGAGTCGCATCATTGACCCGGATACTAAAGATAGAAGGTCCTTTTACTCCATGCAGCTTCTCAAGTGATAACCCTTTGTAATCACCCGACAGCAACCTGTCGATTTGTCGCTTGTAATTTGAAAGTAAATCAACATCCCCAACAATGCCGCGCCAGTAAAAAACCGTTTTCATAAAAAACCTAAAATTTAAATTGCACTATTTTAATGCACAAAGCAATGGTGCGCAATAAATATACATATTTATTGCTGCTTGAATTAAATCTAAACTAAACTGATTATACAAAGAAAGACTATGAGATTAAGATGCGTACATTAGTAGATGGTATTCTCCCCTCTTTCGTATTCTTGATCATGCTAATCACTTTTCTTGTGATCAGCGGGGTATTTTTTTATTTAAAAAGAAAATTTAAAGCGCACAAAACTCAAAATATAAGTAGCCTTTTGGTCGGCACCCTTACGGGGTTTTATAGTATTTTTTTAGGTTTTGTAATTTATTTACTATGGAGCGACTATCAAAATGCCCAGGTTATTGTGGTTGATGAAACTACAAAGCTATATGTTCTTTTTGAGAGCAGTAAAGATTTCCCACCACAAGTTGCCCAAACTATTCATCATGATCTTGTCAATTATATCTCCATTGTTCTTAACGATGAGTGGCCGGCAATGAGAGAGGGTAAAGAAAATCTCAAAGGACATCAGGCAATAAATAAGCTTTATAACGATTTAATAAATTATCGGCCTGAAGATAGCGTTTCCAGGATTTATTATCAAGAGGCGCTTTTAGCGCTTAATGCGGCCATTGAAGATCGTAACCATCGACTTAACATGTTAAATCTGTCGATACCTACTGCCTGGTATATTATGATTTTTTTAGGGGCATTCTCAGTGATTATTATGGGGATTTATATCATTAGGGATAATTTTATTAATTTCTTAATGCATCTTTTTCTTTGCGTCTTTCTTGCATTCTATGTCGCAGCTGTCACCGTGGTGAGCTACCCTTTTTCGGGCGTTATTTCTGTTACCAATGAGCCTTTTAAAAAACTGCTGTTTCATATTCAATCTGATCCCACTGATTAGGTGAGAGTAAAATCTCAGGGGTTCTGATAAAAAGAGTTCAATATCTCAGGAAAAAGAAAATTCTAGGAGTTTGTATGGATCAAAATTTTTGGCTCCAGCGATGGCAGACAAGTAATATAGGCTTCCATTCCCAAGAAGTGAACCCCTTACTTAAACATTGCATTGAATCTCTTAATCTGCCGATTGGAAGTCGGATTTTCGTTCCCTTATCTGGTAAAAGTATAGATATGTGGTGGTTAGCTGAGCAGGGCTATCAGGTCCTTGGGGTTGAACTAAGCACAATAGCCTGCCACGATTTTTTCAAAGAGCATAATATACATCCAAAGTTCAGCAAGAAATCAGGCTTTGAAATATATGAAAACAAACAGCTTCACCTATACTGTGGTGATTTTTTTAATTTGAGTAAAGAGTTGCTTCTAACTATTGATTTAGTCTTTGACTCTAAAGCCTTAGTGGCTCTCCCTGAAATGATGCGTAAAAAATATGTAAACCATATGAAAAAGCTATTAGCCAATAGTCCAAAAGCTCAGTTGATAATCATAGCCTTTGAAACAGTCTTTGAGAGTAATAAGCCTCCATTTTATGTCAGCAAAAAAGAAATTGAAAAACTCTTTGGACAAGCTTTCCAAGTTAAGAAAATTGCTTCAATTACGCAAAAGGAGTTACCACGACATTTACAGCAGCAAGGCTACTCAGAGATGACTGAAGCAGTGTACTATCTTAAACTTATGCATTTCTAGGTTTCTTGAGTATACTAAAAGTAACATGTTTTGACGGGATGCAAAACCATGTTGTTCATTCCTCATTCAAAAAAAATGACTCATCAACTTATTTCTGGGTTTGCAAGCCTGCGATTATCTTCATTAGCAGAAATCAATCATGACCAAATGTTAATCTTGCAGGGAATGATTATTAGCATTGCCAGCCAGCAATCTAAAGCGACCTTCATCCGTACAAACCCTTCCTCTAAGGGGCAGTATTTATATAGCAACTTCACACTCAAGGGAGGACAAAATAGCTTACAAATTGAAGGAAGTCTTAGTCTCATTTCTTCCGTTGAAAAAACTGAGCTCTGTCTGCTTCAAGGATTGTCGCATGCTGCTCTTGCCTTATACAAGAGCCTACCATCTGAACAATCTTTAAACCTGTCTTATCAGATCACCAAACATCAAATCTTCGGCATATCCGAACCAGTTTTTTTAAGCTCTTCGCCTAAGTCAGCTATCGCGACCAGTCTAGAAGGTATAGCAACAGCGGTGATAAATCTAAGTACCCGAGCTTATCATGGTCAATATGAGGATACTGGTCCATTGGTTGTTGAGTACCTTGAACAACTTGGTGCCCATATTTCCGAGTATACTTTGATCCCTGATGATATATGTATGTTAAAACAGACGATTTCAAATTGTATACTAAGAGCCAAACCTACCTTGTTAGTCTTACATGGGGGAACAGGCAGCAGTAACGATGACATGACGCCAGAAACCTTAGATGAAATCGGTGAAGTCCACTATCCGCAAATTGGTGAGTATATTCGTGTACTATCATCACAATATACACCCTTTGCCTGGTATAGCCGATGTAAAGCAGTGCGGGTCAGTCAAACTTTTATTATAAGTCTTCCCGGTTCGACGCCTGCAATCAAAGAGATTTTGTACCATATTGCCCCTCTCATCAAGCAATTCATTAAGGATCAACATGGATAAAGCTAAAAAGTTTGAAAAAAGCTATTATAAAATGATTGATATTAGCCATAAGTTAATCACGGCTCGTACAGCTATAGCAAAAGGCACTGTGGTGGTAGGGCCTTTAGTCCTCCAGCATATTCAAGCTGGCACAATGATCAAAGGAGATGTATTAAAAATTGCTGAAATTGCAGGGATTAATGGTGCTAAGACCACTTTTGAACATATACCCTTATGCCATCCATTAATGCTAGATCATGTCGCTATTCAAATAAACATAGATGAGAAAAACTCTTGTTTACATGTCTATTGTTTGGCAAGCGCTGAAGCAAAAACAGGTGTAGAAATGGAAGCTTTATCAGGCGTTAATGCTGCCTGCTTGGCGATTTATGATTTATCTAAAATCGTGCAGCCTGTATTAAGAATTGAAAATATTCACTTGATTTATAAATCGGGTGGTAAAAAAGGTCAGTGGATCAATCCAGAGTCAAAAGAGGACCCCATTCTTAGGCAGCTTAGCATTGTCCCCCCTGCCTCTTCTGAAAAAAAACTATTGTTTATATTCTCTCAAGTATTGATGGATAAGGATAAGGAGGCTCTGCAAGAAGCATTCCAGAGAAATTTAAAAATAGCAGAAGAGATCATCACAGAGGCCGAGTTTTTATCGTCATATCTAACCAAGTTGGATGATCAATATGACTATATTTTCTGGCTAAAAGGTTCAAATCAACTTCCAGAAGAACACTTGACTTGGAAAAGGATGGAAGGCCTTAGCCAATTTCTTCATTTAGAGTTAGGTAAATCAGATCCATCTGCTTGGTTAGAGACTTACTGTGTTTATGCAATTGATTCAAATCAATTTCTTATTCACATGCCAGGGAAAATAAATACCGCCATATTAGCGGCGAAGGCCTTGTTATCTATTGCAATCAAATAGATGCGTTATTTCTATAAGCGACTAAACCACCATCCAAGGATTTGACTTCTACAAAGCCATATTTTTTAAGCAAATTCATTATTACGTAACTTCGCCTACCCGTTTGACATAAGACAACAATTCTTTTATCCCTTGGCAGTTGCTCCATTCTTGTTTGTACCTCGTTCATTGGAATATTCAGGCTTCCCTTTAAATTATCAATTTGAAATTCCCAAGGTTCACGCACATCTAGTATCAACAAGTTTTTTTCTTCCATCCATTGCTTCAGTTCAGCTATTTGTATCAGACCCTCAGATTCTAACTCAATACCAATCGATGTATTTTGAGGGCGTGTAAGTTCATCGGCTTTCATCTGACCGGCACAAGATTGACAATACCTGTCTTGTCGAATATGGAATTTGGAAATATGTAAACTTAATAAATCAATATTTAGCAGTTGATTTATTAAACTATTCTTCATTCCCGTTAACCATTTAACAATTTCAAGAACTTGAAGCATTGCAAAAATCCCAGGGACCACAGCAATAATCCCATTTTCAGCACAGTTTGCAATGAGACCAGTAGTTGGAGGATTAGGATATAGACATCTTAAGCAAGGAGATTGCGGTCCGGGCGAAAAAAGGGAGAGTTGCCCCTCAAATTGATAAACACTCGTGTAGATAAAGGTTTTTTGTAGTTCTGAACAAACATCATTAATCAGATACTTGGCCTCAAAATTGTCTGTACCATCAATGATCAAGTCATAATCTGGGAACAGGGTTAAAGCAAGCTTCAAATCCAACTTCTGTGCTATAGCCTTGATCTCGACATAATGATTGATGGCATGAAGGCTTTGTTGAGCCACTTCAACTTTTAAACGACCAATATCCTGTTCTTTATAAAGAATCTGCCTAGGCAAGTTGCTAGAATCCACTATGTCACCATCGACTATACCAAGTCTTCCCAGCCCCATGGCAGTTAAATAATAACTAAGTGGACAGCCCAAGCCCCCCATCCCAATACAAAGTATGCGGGCTTTTTTTAGGGCTTTCTGGCCTTCAAGTCCGAAGGTCTTAAGACCTAGCTGTCGTTTATAACGCTCAATTTCGGCATTAGTTAGAGAGATTGACATAGTGCATGTCCCTGAACCCAGCCGGTTTCACCCTCTTTGACATAAAACTCTTTTTTCCAAACTGGACTTTTATACTTGATAAATTCAAAGGTTTCTTTACAGGCAAGCTGTGCTTCTTTTAGTTTAGGGGAACTAAAAGCAATAACGATACTGGCTTCTCCTACATGAACTAAGCCTTTACTGTGTGCAACATACATTTTTAATAGACATTGGTGTTTATTGAGCAAGCTGACATACAGTTCCTTTAGGGTTTTAACAAAAAGTGCATCGTATACATCGTATTCCACGCTGGCTACTTCTTTACCTTGATTCTGATTGCGGATTGAACCGACCAAAAAGGCATTCCCACCATATTCAGCCTTATTGATAAATTTCCAGGCAGCTTCAATGGATACGGGCGAATTATCATGAATAGCAATATAACTATCCTCCTCTGTCATCATAACTTATCCTCCATTCACTGGGGGTAAAATATGCACGCTCATACCATTGCTTAAAATAAACTGCTCTGTCACTAAGGATTCATCAACAGCAAATGCAGAAACAGACATTAACTCAGGATTAAAGGCTGAATGCTGCTTTTGCACTTCCGCAAGTAGTCGTTTACGTAGGGTACTAATTTGAGCGCCGTCGTCCATTTCGATAGCCATTACCGCCTGCTCTGAATAGTCACGCCAGGGGCCATGTAAGTGAACATTAATAATCATCATCGCTCTTATCCTCCGATCTTAAACATTTCAATACGGCTTTTAACCGGATTTTTCCTTATCCATTGAATACGGTGCTCTGAATAAGCATCAGTTCTAGCTTTCCACAGGGATCGTATTAGTTCTTCAATCTCCTCTGGATGCTCCCTAAGAGTAGGTAGTAATTTGAGGCCATGGGTTGCAAATAAACAGGTAAAAAATTCCCCCTCTGCGGAAACTCTTAGACGATCACAACGTTTGCAGAAGGGATTACTAACTGAGGAAATAATTCCAAATTCCCCTTGACCATCTTTAAACTCAAAACGCTTGGCAGTGTCACTACCTCGATTTGCGGGATGAGGTGCAAACTCAAACTCTTCTGCGATATCTTTTAAAATTTGCTCTTCACTGTAGACTTTTGACATATCCCAATTATTTTGTGTCCCTACATCCATAAACTCAATAAAACGCATAGTGAGGCCTTGGGAGCGGGTAAATCTTATCAAAGGAAGAATTTGTTGATGGTTTACTCCCTTTTGTATAACAGCGTTTAACTTAATCTCAGTAAAACCAGCAATTTTAACTGCTTCAATACCCGCTAATACTTTATCAATAGGTATGTTTAGACCATTCATTTGTCGATAAAGCCCATCATCAATCGCATCAATACTAATCGTAATTCGTCGTAATCCAGCGGCATAAAGTTCAGAAGCCAACTTACTGAGCAGGTAACCATTGGTTATTAATGAAATATCTGCTAATCCATCAATTGATTGTAGTTTGGCTATTAATTCCGCAAGGTTTGGTCTTAACAAGGGTTCACCACCGGTGAGTTTTAATTTATGCACTCCCATGTTAACAAGAGTCTTTACGAGATAAATGATTTCATCAAAGCTCATAAGTGATTTTTTATTACAAAAATGATATTTGATATCAGGTGGCATGCAATAATGACAACGAAAATTACAACGGTTAGTGACCGAGATACGAACCGTTGATAATTTACGGCCTAATTGATCATGAACTGTATTCATATTCTGCTGGGTGATTGAGTTGGGATATTTCAAGGCTATAAAATTTATTCTAACTGTATAATTGAAAGATAGTTCACGAGAGATATAACGTCAAAATAACATACTTACTCGATGCTCAATCTTTTTTAAGCTTTACACCACGTTTCTTGAATTGCTCACTATTTACTATGTTCATATGTATCTCGAGCATAAGCATTATCGAACATATAATTAAGGTGGCTGGGTGATAGCCATTTCGGATCATATTGCATCAGATTATATTTCTTAAACAATGAAAAACCTGCAGCTAAATCGTTAGTAACTTTTTGGAAAGAAAATCGCTAGGTAGCGTGTTTGCTATTCGCCACATGCCTCTCCTGAATTAATTTCCGATGATTCTTTTATATTAGCTCCCCTTCATAATCTCTACATCAAACCAATTAATTATTGAAACCGAACACTTTTTTGTAAAAAATCAACTAAAATTATGCGTAATGGACTGTCGTTAAGCGAGGAAAATCGTGTATACCTCTATTTTGCATGCCACTGATTTAAGCGAGCAACATTTTGATATTTGTAAAAAAGCAGCTGAAATTGCTAACAGTTTTGGCGCTAAATTGCACTTGCTTCATGTGATTGAACCTCCTGCAAGTTTGCAATTAGCACAAAGCCTTGGGTTTGCTGAGCTTGCTAATCCCGTTAAAGATGATGCTCAAACAGTAATGAGTCTTCTGGGCGATGCCTTAACTATTCCATCAGCGCAACAACACGTAGAAATTGGATCGCTTAAAACCCACCTTCTGGAAAAGGTTAAAACCCTGGGATGCGGTTTGATTATCCTTGGCAGCCATGCACCGAGCGCTGTCCCTGCCTTTTTAGGCAGTACAGCCTATGCCATGCTTCACCATGCTCCCTGTGATGTATTGACTTTGCGGACATCCTTCATGGCAGAATGAGAATAGGCCTCTTCCGCGCCAGCCTCTAGGCACATATCGGAAAGAAGAAGACATTCTTGGTGCCGCATTCAGGAGGATCTTCACTATGTTCAGAATGACGTATACAACATGGTTGAGAATGACGCGCTGAGAGTGTACATTTTCGTCATCCTGAATTCAGCATCGCTGCTTTCAGGATCTCCTGCACATAAATTTCGATCTTAAAACGAGGAAATTTCTCTCTTGCTACCAAAGACGTGCGTCATGTCGAACGTAGTGATACAAAAGAGAGCCCCTCACGACGTTCGGGATGACGGTCGTCTTTTTTGATGTTTGCCACAGTGTGGTATTGTATGGCTTAAACCTGTACTTACTTCAAATAACGTTATTTCTTTTTGACATGTTTCATTAAACGTCGCTTTCTCTTGATTTGTCGCTCAGATAGCTTATTTTTTTTATCTTTAAACGGGTTAACACTCCCTTTAAATTCCAATTTTAAGGGAGTCCCTATTAAACCTAACTGCGAAACAAAAGCATTGGTAAGATAACGTTTATAACTATCTGGTAACGATTCTAACTGATTTCCATGAATCACAATAATTGGTGGATTATGTCCACCCGCATGTGCATAGCGCAATTTTATTCTGCGCCCCTGCACCAAAGGCGGTGTGTGTTGGCTTACAAAATCTTGTAATAATCGAGTTAATTTTGGTGTAGAAAATGATTGCATTGCTGAAGCATAGGCTTGTTCAATATCTTTAAACAATAAACCTACACCACTCCCATGCAAGGCGGAAATAAATCGGATTTTAGCAAAATGAACAAAATGCAGACGGCGCTCCAACTCTTGGCGAACATGTTCCTTGTGTTCGTCAGTAAGCCCATCCCATTTGTTCACGGCAATGACTAACGCTTTACCCGCTTCAATGATAAATCCTAGCAAATGCATATCTTGCTCAGTTAGACCTTCCCTGGCATCCAAGAGCATCATACAAACATGAGATTCCTTAATCGATTGTAAGGTTTTGATTACAGAAAATTTTTCAATTTTCTCATCAACGCGTGCACGACGTCGAATACCGGCTGTATCAATAAGAACGTAAGGTTTTTCTTCCCTGGTAAAAGGAATCGCTATACTATCTCGAGTAGTGCCTGGCATGTCGTAAACGACAACACGCTCCTCACCTAATATTCGGTTAATCAATGTCGATTTTCCTACATTAGGTCGACCTACAAAAGCGATTTTAATTGCTTTATTGTCAGTTTGTTCTTCTTCGACAATCGGTTCAAATGTCGCAGTTAATTGGCTTAATAAAGTATGCATTCCACGGCCATGCGTTGCTGAAATAGGATGAATTTCATTAAATCCTAATGCCTGAAATTCAGCACAAGCCATTTCTTCCTGAAGACCATCTACTTTGTTAACGATAAGATAGACTGGTTTATTTGATTTCCTTAGCTGATGAGCAATACTTTCATCAATTCCTGTTAGACCTGCACGGGCATCCACTAGGAATAAAACAATATCAGCCTCTTCCAAAGCAACTGCCGATTGCTTGGACATCAAGGCATCTACGGCTAGATCATCGACACCCACCCCTCCCGTGTCGATGACAATAAATGATTTTTCATCAAACTCAGCCTGTCCATACTGTCTATCGCGTGTTAGTCCAGGGAAATCCGCAACCAAGGCGTCTTGCGTACGCGTCAGTCGATTAAATAAGGTCGACTTGCCTACATTCGGGCGACCAACAAGGGCAATAACAGGAATCATTCATTAGCTCACAGAAAATCGGTTTAACTTGCCATTATTAGTCATGACATAAATATTATTACTGGAAATAGATGGAGCAGTTGTGATAGCCCCCCCTAACTGTGCGCGAGAAATTAAATTCCCATTGCTTTTTGCAAGTACATGCAAAAGCCCTGTTTTATCACCCACCACTACTCGATTTCCCATTAAAACAGGCTCGGTTAATCCACGAGCTTTTAATGCAACTTGCTTCCAGTTCACTTGACCATTTTGTCTATTAATAGCCCAAACGACATCATCACTGTCAGTGAGATAAAGCGTATTATCATCAATCGCCATGTTCTTATAAACAGATGCTGGTTTACGCCACAAGAATTGACCATCCACTAACGATAAAGCACCTACATAGCCCTGATAACTTGCTAAATAGGCCACGTTACCGCGGATGATAGGATCAGCATCGATATCGACCAAGCGTTCAACGTCACTAGCCCCACTCGCATAAGCAATACTACGTTGCCAAACCAAACGGCCGGTCTCAAGATCAACCGCATCCATTTTACCGTCTGAATAGCCCACTAAAACAAGTTTATTGCCAACTACTACTGGGGACGAACTTGCTTTTAAAATTAAGCTTGGAGCACCATGTTCAGAAACCCAAAGGGTTTTCCCCGTAACTAAATCCAAGGCATACAAATTACCATCAATTGTTTTCGCAATTACTTTACTGCCGGTAATGACTGGTTTGGAAAGAACTTCACTGGAAACTTTTGCTGTCCAAAGCTCACTGCCATCAGTTTGTTTTAGCAGTACCACTGAAGAAGAATCCGTTCCAAGTGCGATAGAACCTGCTGCCACACTCGGGCCACTTACTATACTGTGTGGTAGTTTCTTACTCCAAAGCAACTGGCCACTTGCTTTCTCAACAGCCTCTATTGAGCCGCTGGTATCTGCTGTATAAACGACATTACCTACAATGGCAGGTTTAAGTTTAAGATTAGCATTGGTTGTTTTTGCACTAACGGGTACTGACCATTTTTCCTTTAAGGCAACTTTAGTCTTTATAGGCTCCAATGCAGCCGGGGCCGGAGTATTATCTTTGCCTAACATATAATTATCCAGATGATTACAGGCTTGCAAAACCACAGATAAAGTGAGCAGTAATAGTTTCTTATTCATAGTCATCATTAACCTCTTAAGCAGCTTGGAGATTACCTTCCTCTTTTCTCATTGATTGAGCAAGAGCAGCTAATTCATTCGTTTTCATTTCAAGGAAAAGATTACCCATCCCATGAGTACGTACCTCAGTAATGGCTTCCTTATAGGAATTAATAGCTTGTTGATACTTGCCTGTTGCCGCATAAATATCGCCTTTTAATTCGTTAATGACAGGCATATACGCTTCATCGCTAACTATCGACAGTTCGGCAAGTGCTTTATCATAAGCTTTTTCAGCGGCAAAAAGGCGGGCGATACGAAGCTTAGCCACTTGTTTTAGTGCTGGCATTTTTGAATGATTGACCACGTATTCCAGACTTTCACGAGCTTTCGCATATTTATCAAAGCCAATATAAAGCTTGGCTAAAGTCAAACGCGCTGCGTCTGCATATACCGTCTGATCATAATCATGAATAAGTTGGTTGGCATAAGCCCGTACACTTTTATTATCCTGATTTGAGAATGCAATCATCATTCGCTCATAGGTGCTTGAGGCTTGCATGCTTACTTTATATTGGTGCCATGACCAATATTTATAACCGGCAACGGCAAGCAGCACTATGGAAAGAATGACAGTAATTAAAGAATTATACTTCTGCCACCATTTTTTTATTGCCTGCAACTGTTCTTCTTCTGTCATATATACTGACATTTATTAATCTCCTACTACATTCCAAGAGAATTTTGTATGAACCTGGCTAATTCCTGTTGCGGAATAGTTACTTGTTCTTCTTCTTTGCGCAAGTTTTTTATGCCTATTGTTTGAGTTTTTGCTTCTTCATCTCCAAGAATTAACGCGAAATCCGCACCACTTTTATCAGCCTTTTTAAATTGGCTCTTAAAGCTTCCGCCTACCGTATTGGTGATGACTTCCCAACTGGCATTCATATCGCGTAGTCTTTCTGCAATTAAAAGAGCCTGCTGCATACCTTCTTCACCAGTAGCAATAATAAATAAAGAAGACGATTTGACAGGGTTTGAAACCAGTTGCAAGGTTTCTAACAATAGCAGCAATCGTTCTATACCCATTGCGAACCCTACGGCAGGTGTTGGGCTGCCACCTAATTGTTCAACAAGCACATCATAACGACCACCAGCACAAACAGTTGCCTGGCTACCTAACTTGTCAGTTACCCACTCAAATACCACATGACCATAGTAATCTAAACCTCTTACTAAAAATGGATTGACAGTATAGGGAATCCCCAGTCGGTCCAATCCATCACAAAGATCTGTAAAACGCTTTTTACTCTCTTCCCCCAGGGAATCAATTAATCGAGGGGCATCTTGAAGCAGGGATTGCATTTCTGGATTTTTGCTGTCTAGTATCCTTAAGGGATTTCTTTCCAGGCGTCGTTTGCTATCCTCATCCAATTTATCATAATGAGTCTTAAAATACGTAATGAGCTTATTTCGATAATTTTGACGCTCAGCCGATTCACCCAGCGTATTAACTTGCAAAAGGACATGGTTGTCTATTTTTAACACCTTCCATAAGCGTAAACAAAGAGCAATTAATTCCAGTTCAATAGCCACACCGTTAATGCCTAATGCTTCTACACCAAATTGATGAAACTGCCGGTACCTGCCCTTTTGGGGTTTTTCATGGCGAAACATAGGCCCCCTGTACCAAAGCTTCTGTTGTTGGTTGTGGAGCAAACCATGCTCCAAACAGGCACGTAAACAGCTTGCCGTTCCTTCTGGTCTTAACGTTAAACTATCGCCGTTTAAATCGGTAAAGGTATACATTTCCTTTTCGACAATATCAGTAACTTCGCCAATTGAGCGTTTAAAAAGTTGTGTACTCTCTACAAGAGGAAAACGGATTTCCTGATAGCCATATTGTTGCATACATTGCGTAAATAGCCTTTCAACCTCTCTCCACAAAGGAGTTTCATGGGGCAATACATCATTCATCCCCCGCACTGCTTGGATTTTTTCAGCCACCTTGTTTCTCCAAAGGCGTTAGCTGACCTGTACTGCTGTTTGATGAAAACATCGCTTGCATTTTAGAAAGATCAGTTAATCGAAGATCAGGATCAGTTTGCTTTGCTAGCGCTTCATTTTGTGAGCTTTTGGAGGTGACTACCTGTTGAATATCTCTATTTTTTTGCCACCATATGCCTACAGCCACTAAAGCTGCGATAGCTATTATTCCAGTCAACCAGCGAACTGCACGCTCACCCTTGTTAGATTCACGTTTGCTTTGCCACAACGCTTTTTCTGGTTTTCTTTCAGTGGTATGCAGGCTATTAAAAGTGGCGAGCAAAGGTTCTGCTGGGATACCCAATAATTTTGCATAGGCTCGTAAGTATCCCTTAATGAATACAGGTTCAGGCATTTGCTGATAATTGTCTTCTTCTAATAATTCAATTACTCTAACTCTTAAATGTAATTTACCAGCTACATATTCCTGACTATAGCCTTTCTTTTCACGCACGCGCGCTAGTTGCATGCCTGGTTTTTCATAATTGTCCTCATGAACCTCATCCATTGCGATTGTTGTATTCATTTTTAGCTCCGGTATAGTCCGTAAATTTACTTAACTGATTTAGACGCTGCTTATAATCTAACTCAACGTTTCTTTTACCTGCCTGATGAGCTGCATCAACAGTCAAAGCGACTAGAGCAGGATCCTGGCTGACTTGATCCTGGTATTTTTGCAGATACATTAATGCTTTACCAGCATGTTTTTGTTTAAGCTCGATTGTAGCTAGTTCATATAACGATTGTTGACGCTTGGGGTCTTGTTCTAACGCTCTGACAAAATATTTTTTCGCTTTAGCATAATCAGGGATAGCTTGAGCACAGAGTCCCGCGTTTTCGTAGGCAGCAGCGGTATGAATATATTGCACATCACTTACTGCGCGAAGAAAATATTGTTCAGCCTCAGTGTATTTACCCAGGCGACACAAAAATGTACCATAATTATTCAACTGCGCACCACTTTTTGGTGCTAATGCTAGCGCTTTTTGATAATAAGCCTTTGCTTCCTTGAGGTCGCCTGTGCTTTCCAGATAATACGCCATCGCCACGTTAACATCAGCAGAATTCGGGTCTAAACTTAGCGCATTCAATAATTTCCGTTTTGCCCTGGGCATGTCACCTTGCTTTAAATAAGCCATTCCTAATTGTGTATTATAAGCAGCTGCTTCTTGATGTTTCAGTTTATTAGAACCGCTATATTCTGTCTTTATTATTGCAGGATGCTGGCATGCTGTTAAAAAAAACACTATTAAAGGGGGCAAAAACCGTTGTAAATTCAACACAATCTTCACATGACGCAAAAAAGATGGATTATTATAACCGTGAACACGGTAATTTAAAAAGAATTAAATGGTTATACTCAAGCAAAATCATACTTTATCTAAATGATAAACAACAAGGCGAATGATCCTCTTTTCCTGATACAAAGCAGATCCCTCACTATGTTCGGGATGACGTAAGTCTTTCCTGAGGTTTGCTCCACAGGGACTGGGACGCTCCCAAAGACATACGTCATATGAAACGAAGTGAGACATCTCCTGATACAAAGCAGATCCTCACTAC
>NZ_LNYG01000013.1:1650938-1705041 GCF_001467745.1 Legionella jamestowniensis | reverse complement strand
CCAAAGACATACGTCATGTCGAACGTAGTGAAACATCTCCTGATACAAAGCAGATCCCTCACTATGTTCGGATAACGTAAGTCTTCCTGATGTTTGCTCCACAGGGACTAGGACGCTCCCAAAGACATACGTCATATGAAACGTAGTGAGACATCTCCTGATACAAAGCAGATCCCTCACTATGTTCGGGATAACGTAAGTCTTCCTGATGTTTGCTCCACAGGGACTGGGACGCTCCCAAAGACATACGTCATGTCGAACGTAGTGAGACATCTCCTGATACAAGGCAGATCCCTCGCTATGTTCGGGATGACGTAAGTCTTTCCTGATGTTTGCTCCACAGGGACTAGGACGCTCCCAAAGACATACGTCATGTCGAACGTAGTGAAACATCTCCTGATACAAAGCAGATCCCTCACTACGTTCGGGATGACGTAAGTCTTTCCTGATGTTTGCTCCACAGGGACTAGGACGCTTCCAAAGACATACGTCATGTCGAACGTAGTGAGACATCTCCTGATACAAGGCAGATCCCTCACTACGATCGGGATAACGGTCGTCTTTTTGGATGTTTGTCACAGTATGGATGGTGCGCTCAGGAGGACGGTAATTTGTGTAAGATAACGGTCTTCCAATTCATTCAAAATGATAGGATTTCACCCCTGTATTGTTACTTGGTTTCTACCGACCCTTGTGATGGAATAAAATGTAATTTTTGCCATCGTGCCGAACGACTGGTCCTGTCTTTTACGTTCCCAGCCAATTGACCACAAGCAGCATCAATATCATCCCCACGTGTTTTACGTGTGATGGTATTAATTCCCTTTGCGATTAATCTGTCACGAAATGCATCAATAGTTGCTTGAGAGGAACGCTCATATTGCGTCAAAGGAAACGGGTTGAAGGGAATAAGGTTAACCTTCGCAGGAACGTCTTTTAAAAGTTTAATCAGTTGTTCTGCATGTTCTGGCTGGTCATTCACATCTTTCAACATGACATATTCAAAAGTCACTTTCCGTTTGGGTTCATTTTTAAAATAAGCTTTGCATAAAGCCATTAACTGCACGAGAGGATATTTCTTATTAATTGGAACCAACTCATTACGTAATTTATCGTTAGGCGCATGCAATGAAACAGCTAAAGCAACGGGACTAACCTCGCGCAGTTTCTGTAATTCTGGTAACACACCTGAGGTACTTAAGGTGACTCGGCGTTTAGACAGACCATATGCAAAATCATCCATCATGATATCCATCGCAGCAACGACATTATCAAAATTAAGCAGGGGTTCTCCCATGCCCATCATTACTACATTAGTAATTTTTTTATCATGGGCTCCTTGTTGCTGGGATAATTCTCTAACGGCAAGCCAGACCTGCCCTATAATTTCTGCTGTACTTAGATTACGGTTAAAACCTTGTTTGGCAGTAGAACAGAAACTACAATTTAAGGCGCAACCCACTTGAGAAGATACACACAAGGTGCCTCTATTTGCTTCAGGAATAAAAACAGTTTCAATGCAGTTCCCACAATCAAGTTTTAACAACCATTTGTGAGTTCCATCGCTAGATTTCTGGCAAGTGACAATTTCTGGCAAGCGAATTTCAGCAATCTGAGCCAGCTTTTCTCGCAGTACTTTACCCAGATTGCTCATTTGTGAAAAATCATGAAAACCAACCTGATGAATCCATTGCATCACTTGTTGCGCACGATAAGGTTTATCACCCAAATCACTAAAAAAATTACGCATTTGTTGATAATTAAAATTCAAAAGATTGATTTTCTGATTCATTTGTTACCTCAACAACTTATTATCTTTTGCAGATTTCATGAGGTTCAAAGAAAAAGGCAACTTCTTGTGCCGCAGTTTCTGCGCTATCAGAACCATGAACCGCATTTGCGTCAATGCTGTCTGCAAAATCAGCACGGATTGTACCATGAGCAGCTTCTTTTGGATTGGTTGCCCCCATTAGCTCCCGATTTTTAGTGATCGCATTTTCACCTTGTAATACTTGAATCATCACGGGCCCTGAAATCATGAATGACACCAAGTCATTAAAAAAAGGACGCTCTTTATGCACCGCATAGAAACCTTCTGCTTCCTGGCGAGATAATTGTTTCATTTTTGCAGCTACTATTTTTAGTCCTGCATTTTCAAAACGTGCAGAAATTTGTCCAATCACTGATTTTGCTACAGCATCAGGTTTAATAATCGATAAAGTTAACTCATTTGCCATAATGCACTCCACTACTTGAGATTAAAAGTGCCATATTATACACGAGATGTTAGTTAACTGGCTAATTAAATTCACTGTTTTAACTTTGATCACCGATAGCTTTATCGAAATGGAGAGATTCGCGATTTTCTTCCGTTTGTACAGAATTTGCACGATACTCTGGAAGCTGTCGAATAAGCTCTGTTACTTTCAGAATTAAATTATAAAATTGAGTACGAAAGTCCCGCAGCCTTGCAGTCATTGCAGCGATGACATCAATAAACCCCTGTAATAAGGATTCTGTTTCTAACATAAAATTTCGTAAACTCGCTATTTGTTCAACAAATTGTTGTCTTAAATCTTCAGAAAGTTTTTGTTGTAGTATTTTTTCAACACGGGTCCACCCTTCATTTTTTAGGGCTACATCGGATGTTTTTGTAACATCTTGCAGGATTAATAAAATATTGATTGCTTGAATAACTGCGTTTTCACTTACAACGATTTGCTGTGATTGCATGGCAGTTTTAATTTTTTTTGCTACCTGTTGTAAAATTTTCTGCCACTCTTCAACTTGTTTTATCAGGCTTTTCTGACTATCAGCAATTAAACGGGTATGTGCTAACTCCTGCTCATGAAAGGCTTCCCCCATTTTTATCAGGGATTGACGTTCTTTTTCTAAATCTTCACGTGTATAACCCCCAGGAGAATCCGCGCTTTTACTTGATTCTCCTGATAATAAATAATCAACAAATAACTTTTGAGCGTACACTTGATAATCGTGTGCTTGTTGTAAAATAATCCCATTTAAAACATTTTTTAAAGGGACACGTACTAACTGATGATAAAACGTATTAGGGCTTTTTATAACACTTATTAAATCCTCTTGCTGAAGACGAATCTTATACCGTTCCATTATCCGTTCCACCGTTACCAAACCATAGGTTGATAACCACTCAGATAAGTCATTTTCCACTTCTGATTTTTCTACGCTCATTGTTTATCCAATATGATTTTTATAACAGTCTGTGATATAAACGCACTATTTTTAAATAGTATAGTGTAAATTATCATGCTAAGCACAAAAGTCAGTGATTTGCAAATTTTAATTGATTTTCTTCGTGTTCCAACGCCTGAAGCATGGCTAAAAGCAGCCACCCAAAACTTGCCTCTTCTTCTTATTGATCATGCCCACTGCGAGCGGAAAGCGGCAGCTACTGCAATCAATTTTATAAGCAAGTATCCAGAAAAAGAGGAGCTTGTTGCTGTTATGTCACCGTTGGCCAGGGAAGAGTTATTACATTTTGAAAAAGTCATCGATCTGATGAAACAACGACAAATTGACTTTGGGCCATTACAACCCTCCAATTACGCTCAAAAAATGCATCAATATGTCACCAAAGGAGGCTGCAAAGAGCGTTTACGTGATCAACTAATAGTAGGGGCCATTATTGAAGCGCGTTCTTGTGAGCGTTTCCATTCCTTACTTTCCGTACTGAGGGACTCACAGCTTGAAAAATTTTATGCCTCGTTAGTCAAATCAGAATCGCGTCATTTTCAAGATTATTTACGCCTTGCAATACTGTATGGCGGTGAGATTGAGGAACGTATCGATTTTTTTCTACAGGTGGAAAATAAATTAATTGGTTCAGAGGATAAGGTATTCCGCTTTCATAGTGGAATACCTTTTCAAAGTTAGGGTCTGTCTACTACGGGGGTATTTAGCTCCTCTAAGGCCATAGCAAATCTATCCGTTAAATAACTATGCAGCCCATTGGTAGAATCTTTTTTCAAGTTATCAAAAACCGCTTTATCAGTCACTAGCTCTTTAGTTTTGTCATCTCTTAAGGTGAATCCTGCATCAAGATTGGCATGATCGGCTTCTAGTGTATACCCTTTTTCCTTAGCCCAGGCAGCTAAAGCTACGTCAAAATATTTCTTCTCTTCGGCAGTAATTATGTTCTTATCAGCCTTGACTGCTGTTTTTATATGTCCAGTATCATCCATAGTAACGCTGTAACTTATATCAGGTAGTGCTTTGCCATCACCTTTTATATTCAGGTTATCACTATTTGATTTATCCCAAGAAATATTAGGTGTGGCCTCATAATCCATTGATTTATAAATGTAATCAACAAAATCGCGCAGATAGCCTACAATCATATTCATGCCGGTAGCCCATTCCACATACGCTTCGGAGCGGCCAGAGATCATTTTTTTAATATTGTCTTCAACTATTTTCTTCGCTTCCATAACCTCTTTCGAATATTGTCTGTCATGTGCCGCGCTACTTTTTCTTTCTTTTATATCCCTTGTTCTTTCAATATTTTTTTGTTCGGTTTCCTTAGCCTCGCGCTCGGCCATAACCTTGACAAAAGGATCGACAGGCACTTGTTGTTCTTTATTGGGAAAAAGACCATTTTTAATATCTTTTAAACTTGCCATTACACTTTCTCCACTAAAATCGCAAAAATTTAAAGCCATTTGTCTTATCATAACACAAAAGCTGAGGACTGTTATCCCAATCACTTAAGACGTACTGACTATACTTATTTTTATTATACTCATATTTTCTTAAGCCAGGCTTATGCGTGTGGCCATGAATTAGAATATTTATGTTGTTTTTTTGCATGTGTTTAAGCATCGTCGTTTCTACCACATCCATTTTTGCTACACTTTTTTTCTTGTTATGTTGGCTATGTTGCCTTACCTGGTGGACCAATCGATTACGCAGCGATAATGGCAAGTGCAAGAAAATCTTAATAAACAAAGGATTTCTCGTTAATCGTCTAAACCACTGATGGGCTCGATCTTTAGTACAATAGCTATCACCATGCATCAACATCACTCTTGTATGCAAGGAAATAATAGTGGGCTCTGAAAGTATCTCCATGCCAGCCAGATTTGCAAATTGGCCACCTAACAAGAAGTCTCGATTTCCATGGATATAATAGATTTTTACCTTTTGTTGGGAGAGCCAATGTAGCCGTTGTGCAATGGCTCTGCTCCATGGTTCAAGCCCATCGTCACCCGACCAGGCATGGAAGAAGTCACCCAGGATATAAAGGGTCCGGGTATTGGCAGCCGCCCAATCAATAAACGCATTAAACCGGGCGTTTATTTGAGCTTCGTCTGGATGCAAATGTAAATCCGATATAAAAACAGCATCTAACATAAGGGTTCTATTTGAATATGTTCATCTTGTAAGAAAATTTGACAGGGTCCTGAGTAAGGCTCAATAGCATCACTTAATCGATAAAAGCCTGCAATTGAAACCAATTCTGCGTCGAGGGATTGGCAAAAAATACGTGCTTGTTTATCACCAGAGATTCCAGCTAGCGCCCTACCCCGTAACGCCCCATAAATATGGATATTGCCATCAGCGAGTAACTCAGCGCCATGACTTACCGATGCAGTAATGACTAAATCACCTCCCTTGCTCACCACCTGTTGTCCAGAGCGAACAGGCGTTGTCAGTAATTTTGTCTTAATGGACTCAACGGCCGTTTCTTGCTCTTCCAGCAATGGCTTGTCATGGCTCGAAGAAGCATTTAGTACTGCCAATCCTTGGCATTGAGCCAATGTGTTCAAAAAAGAATTGGCGCCTTGGACAGCAACAGGTAATAGATGGTTTTCACGCATGCATTGGCAGAATGATTGCAGATCAATCTCTCCGTCTTCGAGCGCGCTGCAGTCCAGTACTACAGGAGTCCTGTCAAAAAGTCGCGGCGCTTTTGCAACGATTTCAATTAATTGTTGCTCAAAGAGGGAGCGATCACGGCTCAGTAATTGCAATACAGTAAAGGTATACAAACGCCCTTTGAGCTTAAAAGCCTGTGATTTCAATAAATTATCAGCCATAATCTCGATATCCATCACCCTTATTTTTGTTTATACTACCATGAGGGGATTAATAACAGAAGGAAATAAACGTGGATAAAGTTTGGTTTGAACATTACCAAAAAGGCGTTCCTTATAGTATTGATGTCAACGAATACACATCGGTTGTAGCATTATTCGAAGAATCTTGTCGTAAATACGCATCCCGAGTTGCCTATATGAACATGGGTAGCCCGCTAACTTATGCAGAGCTTGATAAAAAAAGCGCTCAATTTGCGACCTATTTACAGCAGTTGGGATTAAAGAAAGGGGCTCGCGTTGCCATTATGATGCCTAATTTGCTGCAATATCCCATTGCCCTTTTTGGAATTTTAAGGGCTGGCTATATTGTTGTTAATACCAATCCACTTTATACCAGTGATGAAGTAGCCCACCAAATGGATGACTCAGGTGCAGAAGCAATTGTGGTATTGGCCAATTTTGCTAACACAGTCGAAAAGGCGTTACCTCAGACGAAGATTAAACACGTCGTCATCACACAAATCGGCGATGTATTCCCTACGGTAAAAAAAATGATCGTCAATGCCGTCGTTAAATACATAAAAAAAATGGTTCCGGCTTATCACATCCCGCATGCTATCAGCTTCAATGACGCATTAATGCAGGGCGCAAGCGGCCATCTCGAACCTGTACACATTGATCATCAATCTATTGCTTTTCTACAATATACAGGTGGGACAACTGGGGTATCCAAAGGTGCTATTTTAACGCATGGGAATATGATTGCTAATGTATTGCAAGCCTCTTCATGGATAGCTCCACTTCTAAAAGACGGTCAAGACACTATCGTAACAGCCCTTCCCCTTTATCATATTTTTTCACTGACAGCCAACTGTCTAACTTTTATAAGAGCCGGTGCAAAAAATATTTTAATTACCAATCCACGTGATATAGCCCATTTTATTTCTGAAATTAAAAACAGCGGCTTTACAGCCATTACCGGAGTAAATACCTTATTCAACGCCCTATTAAATCATCCCAAACTACATGAAATTGATTTCTCGAAATTAAAACTTGCCCTTTCCGGAGGGATGGCTTTACAGAAAAGTGTCGCTTTAAAATGGAAAGAGAAAACGCACACGAGGGTGCTTGAAGCGTATGGCTTAACAGAAACAAGTCCTGCTGTAACTATTAATCCTATGTATCTCGAAGATTATAACGGTAGCATAGGGCTACCCTTACCTTCCACAGATCTGGCAATCCGTGACAACGAAGGCAAGGATGTTTTGCCCGGTGAAGCAGGTGAATTATGTGTTAAGGGCCCACAGGTTATGGCCGGCTATTGGCAGAGACCGGACGAAACAGCGCTGGTGTTTACACCGGATGGTTTCTTAAAAACAGGGGACATAGCGCGAATGGACGAAAAAGGTTATGTCTATCTTGTCGATCGTAAAAAAGACATGATTGATGTGTCGGGCTTTAATGTCTATCCTAATGAAGTTGAACAAGTTATCAGTATGCATCCTGGTGTCCTTGAAGTAGGTGTTGTTGGCGTTTTTGATGAGGAGTCCGGGGAGCGTGTTAAAGCTTGTATCGTTAAGCGAGACTCCAATTTAACCTCCGAAGAGATTATTGCTCACTGTCGAGAGCATCTAACCGGCTATAAAATTCCAAAAATTGTCGAATTTTATGACGAATTGCCAAAAACAAATGTAGGAAAAATTTTAAGGCGTGCCCTTAAAACAGAAGAGGCTACTGCTGCATAATACCGTACACTTTGAGTTGTTTACTTATAGCTCGACCTACCGCGGCGTATTCCTGTTTCTGATCACATCTCTGCGTACGCGCAGTGCTTCTGGATCCAGCGAACAAATGTCGCGGGATATAAAGATTGTCCGTATCTCAAGCTATCATGTATTCTATTTTATCTTGCTGCAAAGTTGTCTCATGATCCGGGCTGTGGCCCCCCATACAAGATGCGGGCTGGCAGTATATAGGCAACTTTTAAATTCAACTCCACTCTTATATACCGTAATTTCCTGATAGTGTTCTAACTTTTTCGCCTCTTGTAACGGTAAATTTAACACATCAAGAACCTCATCCGAATTAACCGAATACGGCTCTAATGCATCAATCGTCGCAAACCAGGGATAAATAAAAAAACCACTTAAAGTGGACTCAGGCATCATTAATCGTGGTGACTTTACCCGTGATGGAGCAATACCCAGCTCTTCTTGTAGTTCCCGAAAAGCCGTTGCTAATAGATCCTTATCCCCCTCTTGCCAACGTCCTCCCGGAAAGCAGATTTCACCAGGATGATTTCTTAAGGTTAAACTCCGTCGAGTGAGGATTAAGGAGTTATTCGATAAATTGTGAAGCACCAATACGGAGGCGGTTTGACATAAAGAAGTTTTATCCGGAGTTTTGAAGCCCATTGAGAATTGCCGCTATTTTTGTAAAACATTCACAGTATTCATCTTCCCAGTTCGAGTCAATGACTATTCCACCACCAGCCGCTAGATGCAAAATATTATTACGTGCCACTACCGTACGGATGGCTATATTGCTATCAAAACGGCCATGGTGAGAAAAATAGGCAATACTTCCGCAATAAATCCCTCGAGCGTAAGCTTCATTTTCAGCAATAACACGCATCGATTCAAGTTTAGGCGCACCGGTGATAGAACCGCCGGGAAAACAGGCTTCAAATGCTTGAAAGGGAGATACATCAGCCCTGCGAAGTGCCTCAATATGGCTTACCAAGTGATGAACAGCAGTATAACTTTGGATTTCACACAAAGATGGGACTGAAACTGATCCAGGACGCGCGATTTTACCTAAATCATTACGCAACAAATCAACTATCATCACATTTTCTGCGCGATTTTTACTGCTTTCCAGTAATGTTTTACGCCATAATTCATCCTCTAGGGCGTCGTTAGCTCTTTTTTCCGATCCCTTAATGGGGGAAGTTAGTAATAACTCATTATCCTGTAACAAAAAACGTTCGGGAGAAAAGCTTAAGATATCACTGTCTTCAGTACGCAAAAACGCGGAATAGGGCACCGGATTTTTTAGCCTCACTTGCTTGTACATTTCCCAAGCATCACCCTCGTAAGGTGCATTAAATGGTTGGGTATAATTCACTTGATAACAACGCCCTTCCTCCAAACTCCTACGAATGGTTTTAAATCCATCATAATAAGAAGATTTAGTAAGTAGCGGTTTAAACGTTTCTTTCAAACCAAACATTTTATCTTTTACATGACCAAGTTCCCACAGTGTTAAGATTTCCTGGGTGATAGCAAGCGTTTCAGGCTGGGTATTTGCAGAAAATAAGACAACTTTTTTTTGTGCATGATCCGCAATAATTGCCCAGTCATACAAACCTATATTTGCCAAAGGTATTCCTAGTAAATTAGGTTGCGGATGGGAGTGGATATCAAAAAGGCTCGTCCCTAAATCATAAGACCAAAAGCCAATGGCGCCACCCTGGAATGGCAAATCAGCAACAGATTCTCGCAAAGGAACCCATTCCTCCATCTGTTTGAATGCCAAACTTGTACAAGAATCCTGCTTTAATTTAATTAACCGGTAAGGGCAAGCACTCAAAATATCATAGCGACCGCGCCATTTATCGCTACTTTCAAGCAATACAAAACCCGGTAATGCAGTTAGGTTTTGATAATTCTTAAGCAAATCCGCAGAATATTGCAGATTAAATATTGTAAAACCCATCAGACGATACCTTTTTGTACAATTTTTTTAGAAAAAATCTTTACATAAGTGGAATGTAATTGTACATTTGGCATTATTTTTCTCAAATCAGGACAATGTATGAAAATTTGCTTCCCTTCGATTATGTATTTCGAGCACCCGTTCATATGGGAATATAACCCTGAAGCTAACCGCGCTGAGTGTACACTAAAATTAGCAGGGACAAATAAAAACTACAACAAATCTGATTTACTTAAATATTTGAGAACGGTCGAAGGGGTTTCAATCGAGAGTGAAACTGCCGTTATTAATGATGTGAATCATTTTATCAAAACCAATCCCCTGATGCCTCTTTATGAGTTAGAAAAGCCTAAAAAAAGACCACACTCCAAATCTTCTCCAACTTTCTTTGAGAAGAAGACCACAATTAGCATCTCTTCCAATTCTGCAGAAGATTGCAAAGGTATTCGCATTGAGAATTTTATTAATAAAGAAAATTGGCCTACTGAATGGGGCAATACACTAAGTTGTTTGTCGTATTTTACAGAAAAGAATAAATCGGATGCCCGAAACCGTACCGTAGATCTCGTTTTTTCTGCTTATGATCTACCCAAAAATCTTCAATATAAAAAAAATGAAGCGTTGTATCCGGTAAAGCAACAACAAATGGAAATTATTTGCGCCCTTTTTAATGACATCTTGGCACCTCTTTATGACAGTATGGCCCCGCAGGAAGAATTACCAAGAAATTTGAGTGCTTATTTACGAAACATGGTGGATCAGATGATGACGAATAAGCGTTTAAATTATGGTCCCACACCCACTGAAAAATTGTCTCCTGAAGAACGCGATGAAAAATTCTCCGATAATAAGCATGAGTGTGAATTTGCAATTTATCAAGAATATATCGCTCGTGTGAATGTAATGCTGAGGGGACTATTATTTTTCATCTCTTCTGAAATGACCGCTTACTCGCTAACAAAAGATAAAGAAACAGCTGATAAATTGGAGTTACTCAGGATTAAATTTAGTACATGCAACCAAAAAGACTTATTTGCCGAAAATCTTGATATCTTAAGAAAACTAACCATTGAAGCAGGAAAAATAGAATATGCCTTTGATTTACTGATGCATGAGCTAAATGAGAAAATAGAAGGCAAAGCAGCTTGTGTGGCTAATGTGTATTCTTGCTACCAGGTTATGCTTAAATTCCTAAAAGTAAAATTGTCTAAAGAAAAAGATTCTGTGCATAATGCATTGACTGAGGAGACTGTTACCGAGACGATTAGAGCCCTCATAGATACGTATGCCGCAGACACGGAAGCTAAAAAGCATATTGGTATACCCTCTACGGCTCATAAAGATATTTATCTATCCAAATCCCTAGAGAATGCGTTGAAAAAAGCGCTTGATGAAACTGATTTGGGTAAAATAAAGAAAAAGGACTTACCTTTGAAACTTAAGGATATTCTCATGCAACTTATAGAAGAGGAATTAAAAGCTTCTGTTCAACTCAATAAAGCTACCAGCAGCAACGAGTTGGATCACGAGGAAACATTCACTCCTACGTTAATTTAATACTTAATTTGCTCATGCGTACAGCAGTGGTCGGTCGTTTCGAACCCACCACTGAAATTCATAGGTAGTTTGCGTTGGGTCATTGAATAATTGAATCAGATAAAATATCACCACATTGACTATAGTGAACATACATGAGGCAAATATCTAAGATTGTCCATTAAAAATATACGGCCCTTTCTTCGTTACATTCCCAAAGACGTGCGTCATGTCGAACGTAGTGAGACATTCCTGATACAAAGGAACTCCTTCACTATGTTCGTGATGACGGTTGTCTTTTTTGATGTTTACCACAGTGTGGTTAGGATACTCTGAAAGAAGGCATATGAGGACAGCCGTGGAAATATCACCAACCTCTAGTTTTTAAGAGCAATTGTGAGTATCCTATGGCGGCGTTGCTAACAAGGAGACAGACGTGACAACAGTCGCCCGTTTTGAAATACCTTTTGTTCAATTCATTAATGAACAAGGAAAACCTTCAGGCAATTTACCATCGTTTACTGCCAATAAAGAGGTTTTAAAGGAACTATACAGTATTATGGTCCGTACAAGAGCTTTTGATAAAAAAGCCATTGCTCTCCAGCGTACAGGAAAAATGGGAACCTATGCTCCAATTAACGGCCAGGAAGCTATTTCAACGGCTATTGGCCATGCGATGCGGAAAGAAGATGTACTGGTTCCTTATTATCGCGACTACGCAGCGCAATTCCAACGTGGTGTTAAAATGTCTGAAATTTTAGCCTATTGGGGTGGCGATGAACGTGGAAGCCAATTTGCTTGCGGATCAGAAGATCTTCCAATTTGTGTCCCTATCGCCTCTCAATGTTTACATGCCACTGGTGTCGCGTTTGCCTTTAACTATCGCAAACAACCTCGTGTTGCCGTTGTTTGTATTGGTGAAGGCGGTACCTCAGAAGGCGATTTTTATGAGGCCATGAATGTGGCTGGCGCCTGGAAATTACCCGTTGTTTTTGTGGTTAATAATAATAAATGGGCTATTTCTGTACCATTATCCAAGCAAACTGCTTGTGAAACGATTGCTCAGAAAGCAATAGCCGCAGGATTTGCAGGCATTCAAATTGATGGTAATGATGTACTGGCCTGTCGTGAAGTAATTAGTGAAGCTATTGAAAAAGCACGCCGTGGCGAAGGTCCGACTTTAATTGAAGCATTAACCTACCGTCTTTGTGACCACACGACTGCTGACGATGCTACACGATACCAACCTTGTGAAGAAGTTGAACAAGCCAAATTAAAAGAACCTATAAGCCGCTTCAAACATTATTTAGAACAACAAAATATTTGGGATGCCAAGCAAGAGGAAAGACTGCTTGAACAAAGTGGCAAAATGATTGAGGAAGCAGTGACCGAATACTTAAACCGTCCGCCGCAACCTGTTAGTAGTATATTTGATTATCATTATGCACAGCTGCCCGATTATCTCATAGAGCAACGTGCAATAGCCATGGAGGAAGCGGCTCATGCCTGATATAACGCTTGTTGAAGCAGTAACCCAAGCCTTGGCATATGAGTTGGCCAAGGATGAAGATGTGATCGTTTTTGGTGAAGACGTGGGTAAAAATGGTGGTGTCTTTCGTGCCACTGTTGGTTTACAAGAGCGGTTTGGTGAGCATCGTGTTTTTGACTCTCCGCTTGCTGAATCGATGATTGCAGGCCTTGCTGTGGGTATGTCGGTTCAGGGATTAAAACCCGTCGCAGAATTTCAATTTATGGGATTTATTTATCCTGCCATGAACCAAATTATTTCCCATGCCGCCCGCATGCGTAATAGAACACGTGGCAGATTACATTGCCCTATCGTGTTTCGAGCACCTTTCGGTGGAGGCATTCGCGCTCCTGAACACCACTCAGAAAGCACCGAAGCGTTATTTGCTCATATTCCTGGTTTACAGGTGGTTATCCCCTCCTCGCCTAAGAGAGCGTATGGTTTGTTATTAGCAGCAATTCGAAGCCCTGATCCAGTGGTCTTTTTAGAACCCAAACGAATTTACCGATTAGCTAAACAGCCCGTAGAAGATAATGGTATCGCTTTGCCTTTGGGTAAATGCTTTACTCTTCAGGAAGGAGAGGACATTACTTTAGTCAGCTGGGGAGCAAGCATGCATGAAACCTTGCAGGCTGCAAAACAGTTAGCAGAAGAAGGGGTTTCTTGTGAAGTGATTGATGTGGCATCCATGAAGCCCTTAGATATTGAGACTATTATTGCTTCCGTCGAAAAGACTGGGCGCTGCGTCATCGTTCATGAGGGCGCTAAAACCTGTGGGGTTGGTGCGGAAATTGCCGCACAGCTCATGGAAAACTTATTACATGATTTATTAGCCCCGGTTCAAAGAGTGACTGGTTACGATACTGTAATGCCCTATTTTCAATTAGAAAAACACTACATACCGAGTGTTTCTCGAATTAAAAACAGTGTCATGAGCATAATGGAGTGATAATGAATATTTTCAATTTACCTGATTTAGGCGAAGGTTTGCCTGATGCTGAAATTCACGAGTGGTTTGTCAAAGAAGGTGATACAGTTGAAGTCGATCAACCTTTAGTTTCAATGGAAACAGCAAAAGCAGTAGTGGATGTTCCCTGCCCCCAGGCTGGAAAAATTATCAAGCTATTCGGTAAACCCGGTGATGTCATAAAAACTGGCGAGCCATTAGTAGGCTTTGAGGCAACTGAAGCTGTACGCTCCGATAAAGGAACCGTAGTTGGTAATCTTGAAGAAAGCACTGACATCAGTGAGGATAATTTTACAATTGGTTCAAGCCACTCCGGTACACAACGCGCTAAAGCGACACCTGCTGTGCGGTTGTTAGCTAAAAAATTAGGCGTTGATTTAAAATCAATCAAAGGCACGGGTGAGCATGGTGTCATTACCCGAGACGATGTACAAAATGCAGCTAATAAACAAACACAACTCCCCGAGGGTTTCGAAGCCTTACGTGGAGTGCGTCGTGCGATGCTCAACAGTATGGTTCAGTCTCATCAGGAAGTTGTTCCTGTAAGTATTTTTGACGAAGCGGATATTCAATGTTGGCAACCTCAGACCGATATCACTGTCCGTCTCATCCGAGCTATTGTGGAGGCTTGTAAAAAAGAACCTGCCCTAAATGCCTGGTTTAATACAGAACATAGTGCGCGAAAATGTTTTACGGAAGTAAACCTTGGACTAGCAATGGATAGTACCGAGGGTTTGTTTGTTCCCGTAATTCACAATGCGGCCAAACGGAGTGATACGGAAATAAGGCAGTTGATCAATGACTATAAGACGGACGTTCAAAATCGTACCGTTGCAGCTGATAATTTAAAAGGCGCCACGATTACGTTGTCGAATTTCGGTAAATTTGCTGGTCGATTTGCAAGCCCTATTATTGTGCCACCTATGGTTGCCATTGTAGCTGTAGGTCGCTTGTATGAAGGGGCAGTTGTAAACCAGGATAGGATCGAAAAGCATCGCCTCTTGCCTTTGTCTTTAAGCTTTGACCATCGCGCTGTGACTGGAGGTGAAGCAACCAGATTCTTAGGAGCGGTGATAGAAGCGTTACAGAAGCCTTGAAACAGGATTTTTTTGTGTCATCTCCGCGTAAGCGGAGATCCATACGGTATTATGGATTTACGCCTACAGTGAAACGACAGAAAATCCACGCGGAAAATGACAAACGCGATTGCCGCTTTAAGTAGCAATCAGATTTCTAAGTGTTCTATCGTTATGCAGACACGGCGACTGAAATTTTTGAAACGGCTTCATCCAGGTTTTGAACATGCTGGAATCGCTTGGTTTCACCAAAAAATGAAGCATGACCTGCTAATAGTTTTGAGCTCATTAATTTCACGCCCAAGGCAATACCTACTGTGAATAATGCAGCGGCGATGTTGAGTAAAAAAGGCTTCCAAAAAGACCGATGTTTTGACATGACATCATCATAACTGTGTAAGCATTCGATAAAATCAGAATGAAACTTTTGAAAATCACTATAGCGTGCATTCTTATCATCTTTTTGCAGAATAAAAATATCAACCTTCCTCCCTAATTTGTCAGCTAAATTATGGGCTATATCTCCTTTTTCACCACCAATCTTACTACCATGTGTTTTAAGTACTTCTAATTGAGCATACAGATGCTTAACGGCTCGTTGAAAACTCGTTGAAGCACTGCTTAATTTTTCTAATGCTTGCCCATGTGTAGTGGATTGATAAGCGTATACTGGACCATCGAGTTCTTTGATCTTAACGATGAATCTATTGATTAAAGACTGCATCGTTAAACCTGGAAAATTCACGCGGTTTTCATAAATATAATTTAAAAGTGTTGTGCTATCACCTGTCTTAACATAATGATTCTGTCCTTTGTTGGTTAGTTCCTCTAGAAATTGCTTCCTAAGAAAAGCGTCTCGACTGGTCAGTGAATCCTTAACGAGGTATTTTTTAGCACGATTTGCAAGGTAGTCTTTTGCTTCCTTAGTAAATATCGCTACTAATTCCTTTCTATCAATTTGCGCCTTAGTATTCTCTAAAGCACTTTCGACATTTTTTAATTGAGCAACAAATCTCTCTTCTTTTTGTTGTATATCCTCTATCTGAATCCTTGTTGTATCGTATTCAGATTCTCGATATGACTTCAGAATCGTTTGTAATTTTTGTATATCAAGCTTGATCTTAGTAAAGTAGGATTTAATTTCATCCACCGATTTTTTCAATTCATCATATTTATCGATTTTGAATTTTTTGGGAAACTCTTCAGCTACCCGCCCCAACTCCTGTGCATAGGAATTTAAAAGTTCATCAATTTTTGTTAGACAATAAGTCTGCTTAATAGTACGAAGCTCTTCCAATACTTTTTTATGTTTAGCAATGTCATTATCGTTATTCGTTTTATCGTTTTCCTGAGTGCTTGCCGTCATGAGTGTTAAGAGCGATTCTATTGGTTCAAATGAAGAATCAATTAACTTTCTAATTACAACTAACTCTTCTAATGCCGCTACAAATAGAGAGTATTGATCTTGGCACCTAGCAGTAATTAGCGGTTCTACATTAATTCTTTGAATTTTTTCAGCAATTATTTGCTTTCTTAAAGTAATTATTCGTTGTGTAGCTGTAAGGTGCTGAGAACGAATGATCGCTACCGCCTGTCCATAATTCTCAGAATTTCCAGAACTTTCTACCAATAGATTTAATTCGACTGTCTCTCCAATAAGATCCTTTAATCCACTCTCGGCTTTCTCTAACTCTACAGTTTCAGAATTAATTAATTCACTTAACTGTTGATTCCGATCAAGTAACTCATTAATTTTTCCGAGAATTGAAACCTCGACTTCAAGTACATGAATTTCTGTTAACTTTTGTTGCTTTACTTCGATTTCCTTATTCAACCGGTCTCTTCTAGTGGCCAAACATTGATGTGTCTCCACGATTTCACTGAGTGGGACTTTGATGTCATCAAGTTTCCCTCTATTTTCTTTAATATTTTGTTGAATAATTTTTAAGCCTCTAATTTCCTCGCTGATATCTGTTTGTCGGGCTTGTATATGATTAAGAACAGATTCCAAGTCACCAACAAACAACGATCGTAGTTCATTTTCCGAATGAATAGTTAGCAATTTCATTAATGCAATAACCATTGAGGGAACGCTATAAATTTTTGCTAATTCTTTCAGTTCCACTGATTGAAGAATTTCATTAAGAGGGTCTTTTTTAAGGGAAGTAATTATTGAGTGTAGCCCAATCTTACTGCTTTCTTTTTTCATTGTTTCTAGTTTTTGATAAAGGACAACTAGAATTTTACTTTCTGTTTGCAGCTTTTCTATTTTAGCACGCAGCAGGTGTTCTTGTTGATTTAATATTTCCTCTTCACTAATAATTGAATCTAACCAATTCAATGTATCTTCAGGATCTGATTGCAATGTGGATTCAACAAATAAGTTATCAAATGTCTCTTCGCTATACGGCTTAAAGACAAGCACCGTTTCTTTGTACTTGTCTTTACAACTTAAAAAATTTGTAATATTTAAATGGTGTTGTCTTATGTCCTCTGATCCGTTGTTTAATCGGATTTGTTCTTCCAGCAGGGAATCCAGTTCTTTTTCAATTTGTTGTTTATCATGATACTTTTCATTAAGCTCTACCTGCTTTTCCCTGAGTAACTTCAAACGTTCACTATGATTTTCAGCAAACGCGGCCTGGTCTAAATAGCGTGATACTAATCGCAATTGTTTTTCAATTAATTTTTGGGTTTCAATAATGGAATGCTTAACCTGATTAAGTTTCTCATTATTATGGCTATAGATACCCGAAATTTTAATTTGCAAATCATGAGGGTAATTAAATGTCTTATTTATTTCGAATTGCAAACTATCAAGGGTTCTTTGTTTTTCTTCCAACTCCGTTGATAATTTCTGTAATGTTCGAAGCTGAGCCTTTAAATTAGCAACACTGTCTGTAGCCAATATTGTGGGCAACTGAACAGATGGGGCTTGCGTCAACAAATCCAATTGAGCCGAGAACCCAGCATTTCTTTCCTGATGAGCTCGAAGAACCAATGTTTCTTTTTTATCCTTGATCTGTACCAAATGAGTTTGAAGTAGCTGTTGTTGCTCTACTACATTTTTTGCAAGGAGCTGTTGCACGGGGAGTAATTGAAAACTTTTTTGGCCTTCAATAAGCACTTTATCCGAGAGCGGAGAACCAGCATAACTTGTGTCCAAATTTTGACTGGACGTAAGTTCTTCTAATAGTGTTGGATGATCTTTTAATAATTGATTAAAAGGTAAACTGTAATCCCTTCTGGCTAGTTCATTAAGAAGAATTCTTACCCTCGTTTCTTCAGTTTCAAGCTGGCTAATGGTTAACTCTAAATTATCCCCATCACCTGAGTTATTTTCCATCTCATGTTCATAGGGAAGAGTAGTTTCGTTTAAAATGGAGTTGACCTTCTCGCTTAATAAAGCACTTTCGTTTTGTAAGAAGGTGCAAATAAGCTTCATTTTGGCTCGCTCACTTTTAACGTGGAATGAATCCCCATAATGCTGAAAATATTTTACTAATTGTTCGGAGAGAAGCGAGGGTAGGTGATTAATATGCTGACTGTAGAGGCGCTCAAAATTTACTACCCCTGTTCCATTTCCAAAATTAAACACAAAATCACTCGTGTCACTCTTAACAGGAGAAATCGCTACAATCCCAGGTATAGAAAACTCAAGTGCTGCTGGATCAAGGAATGATAAAAAGTCTTCCAATTCGGCTGGTATTTCTTCACAAAATATAAAAATTTGCGTTAAAAGCTCGTACATAGCAGGATGGGCAACTTTTAACTCGATTATTTCGTCATCTTTTAAAAATTTTTTCCTAAACTGTTTAACAAATTCGTTTGCATCCATCCCTTTGTTGGTTATTGGATACTCATCGATGATAGTGTTAATTTCTGAAAGATAGGGTGCTATATCTTTGACGGGGATAATTTTATGGAGTCCTGCCAGGGTTTGCTGGACTTCTTGTTTAAGAAGGTTTTTAAAACTTTCGGCAAACAGGTTGGGCGGGCTATTTTTAGCGTTGTTGTAACAATTTTTAATAATTCCAGGGAGCTTCTCTTTTAGCATTTGGCGATAGATGACGTACCTTGTGGTATTTAAAGCCTTTGTGGCACTACCTAGATCTAAAGCGCCTGCTAAATGCCTAAGATCAAGAAATCCAGGCTTTTTGCCATTAGTGAATATTTGCCCAATACTCTCAAGTAGGCTAATCAGTTTGCTAATGGATTCAAATTGATTTTTGGTGAAGTCTGTTTCAACTGACCTGTTGGCAGCTTGGTGAGTTGTAGAAAGTTGATTGTTAAAGGCCCGAATACTCAGCTTCAATTTACTTAACAGCGTATACAAACTGCTTTCTTCAAACGATGTATATTGACCGTTTTTTACTCGTCGCCCCATGATACCTCTCAACAACCTAATTTGAGGCCTCAATTTTAGACTATCAAGCTTAAGCCAATATTAAGGTTAAAGCAGAGTGTTGAATTTATTGGCAGTGTCACAGACACTAGGCGATTTGATTTAATAATGCTGCCAGACGACAACCGGCTAAAGCGATGCGTTGCTCTGCTGTATTTTTTACCATTCGCTGATAAGCGTTTGAAGGCCTCTGTCCAGGACGAATTTGATAGGCTTTTTGCACCGCTAATTGATGAGACTCTTGTGCCCAAAGCATTGGATCAAGGTTCATTTGTTGCAAATGACACGGCCAATGCTTTTCTATATGGCGTGCGATTTTACTTAGCTGAGCTGCATTGTAATGTTTATTTGTATTTAACCAACCACCACCCTTATCCCAATAGGCATGTAAGTTTGTAGCAACGGGATTATCCTTTAGTGGAAAAAGATTTCCTCCCTTATCACCTTTAGGATGCGCGATACTAAACTGGCTAACGGCATGGAGAGGCTGATGAATATCGCCGATGATATGAAGCAAAATGCGCAAAGAAAAACCTTTTTCAAACACGGTGACTGAACTATCCTGCATCAATTGTTTAGCCAAAACAATGGCTGTCACTGCATTTATCTCGCAGGGTTCAATTAACTCTGTGCCATCAACTGAAAAAGGAATGTCGATATAGTGTCTTTGTCCCATCCATAAGTCATTTTGATAACGTAAGCTGTCCAACCATGCCGCAGCATTAACCAAACTCTGCGGTCTATAAACTTTGTCAAGTGCATGGTTGTAATGATTTAACAGCTGTTTTGCATGCGAATTAAGATGATGATAGGCAATTTGGGCCACCAGACGGTGACCCAGCGAATTCCAGCTATAACTATTACCCGCTATAGCAAAAATTAATAGTAAACTCCAAAAGATCCGTCTAATCATACATTATCCTAAGTAAGGCGACCAGGCTGGTTCTTGTACATCACCATCCCTTGCTGGAAGACGCATTTTAATGCGTCCATCAATGGATACAACCCCTAAAACGCCTTGCTCATTGTGGCGAGTCGCATATAAAATCAAGCGACCATTTGGTGATACAGAGGGTGATTCATCCATAGGGGCAAATGTTACCTGGGAAATATGTCCACTCGCATCCTGAACTGCAATGTTAAAGCTTTTGTCTTCCCGGTGCAGCATCACTATGTATTTTTGATCTGGTGTATAAGATGCCCTAGCATTGTAGTTGCCTTCATACGTGACTCGACTCACTTTGCCATCAGCTAAGGATAAACGATAAACTTGAGGCGCCCCACCTCTTCCTGAAGTAAAAAGCAATGAACGCCCATCTGGGGAATAACGTGGTTCGGTATCAATTGCCTCACCAAAGGTCAGTTGTTTCATATTACCCGTTGTTAAATCCACACTATAAATTTTGGCAGCGCCACTTTTTGATAATACGACTGCTAACTGTCGCCCATCCGCAGACCATGCAGGGGCACCATTAATTCCTGTAAAATCAGTGACCAGACGGCGGCGTCCTGTTGCTACATCCACCGTAAATATTTGGGCTTTTTTCTTTTCAAAGGATACATACGCAATTTGTCGACCATCAGGAGACCAGGCTGGTGACATAATAGGCTCTGTAGAAACCAACAAACTTTGTGGATTATAGCCATCCACGTCAGCCACTTCGAGAAAATACTTCGCTTTATCGCCATTACGTTGTACTAGGATATAAGCAATTCGAGTTGAAAATATACCTCGTTCGCCTGTTAATTTTTGATACACCTCATCGCTGATATGATGAGCTAGTGGCCGTAATTCATTACTGCTAATTTGATAATTTTTTGACAATAAAACGCGTCCCTGTGCTACTGCATCAAGCAATTCATAACTTATTTCATACCGATTGTAACCAGTACGCCGAACACTACCTGTTAAGACACTGTCAGCGCCAGCTTGACGCCAGCTAGTAACGGATGGCTGACCATTAAGCCCAGGCGAAGAAATAATTTTAAATTGACCTGAAAACTGCAAATCATTACTGACAATTCCAGAAAGTTGCTGTGCAAAGGAGTCAGAGCCGAATGAGTCAATACCTATAGGCAGGGCAGAGTTAATACCTTGCGTTAACTCTAAATCTACAGCACACACGGTGGTCGATAATAACAAAAACAGTGGTGTTATTAAACGTTTAATCAACACTTTTACCCCCTAACATTCTCTGGACGTACAGTTAAACTGATGTCACGAAATATATCAAAAGTTTCTGGATCGTTGGGCACAGGCAGCGGCGATGCTTTATAAATGGCTGTTTGTGCGGAACGATCTAAAATGGGATCGCCACTACTGCGAATTAAAGTAACTTCCAAAACTGCCCCATCCGGGGCTAATCGGATGCGAAATTGACTAGACAAACCTTGATTAACATTCTCAGGTAAAATCCAATGCCGACTAATTGCATTGACAATTAACGCTTTGTATTTATCCACTTCCCCTGCTATATGTGCCTGTTTGGCATTCTCAGCAGCCTGTTGAGCTGCCGCTTGTCGCTCTCTCTCAGCCTTGGCTTTTTCGGCTTGTGCTAAAGCTTCTTTTGCCTTTTGAGCCTTCTCCTTTTCGAGTCGAGCCAATTCTTTTGCTTTTTCAGCTTTCTCTTTTTCTATTTTATCTTTCTCGACCTTTAATTTTTCTTCAGCCTGTTTTTTCTTCAACTGTGCAAGTTTTTGAGCTTCTTCCTGTTGTTTTTTTTGCAACTGCTGTTGTTTTTCTTTTAATTCTGCAAGCCGTTTCGCTTCTTGTTCTTTCTGCAAAGCCAGTTGTTTTAATCGCTTTTGTTCTTCCTCAATCTGTTTTTTGCGTGCAATGGCAATTTTTTCAGCTTCTTCTTTAAGTCTTGCCAGGCGTTGTTGTTCTTGCAATCGTACTTTACGCGCCATTTCCGCTTGATGTTTTAAAGCTTGCTGTCTTGCTTGCTCTGCCTTTAATTGATTTGCACGCTCCTGTTTTAAACGATTAACAGTTTGCATGATTTCCTGATTATCGACACTAACGGCTTTAACAATTTCCTTAGGTTGGGTAGTCGATTCTACCGGCAAGGCCTTACTAGGTTCATTTTTGGCAGCCATTAATACAGGACGTTGGCTGGTAGACTCAACCAAAAGTAACAAGGCTAAAAAAACATGCAAACCTATCGCAATAAAAAATGATTTGCGATAACTTTCATCATTTATCATCCGAAACTCTCCTGTGGTATATCTGAAGAGTCTGTTAATAATCCGACTTGCTCTGCACCAGCTTGTTTCAATAGACTCATGGCCGCCACCACCTTACCATAATTAACACCCTGGTCCCCTTTCACTAAAACATTAATAAGTTGGTTATTTTGACGAGCCAATTCTAATTCCGCAGCCACACGAACCATTAATGCTTTTGGTTCAATCGGATTTTCAGGTGTACTACTGATATTTAAAAAATAATCGCCTTGTTGGTTGACAGAAACAATAATTGGCTCTCGTTCAGATGGTTTTAATGTTTGACTTGCTGCTTTTGGCAGATCAACGGTAACCCCTTGTGTTAGCATGGGTGCAGTAATCATAAAAATAACGAGTAATACCAGCATAACATCAATGTAAGGCACTACATTTATTTCAGCGATGGGATTGGAAGAGGAGCGCTTTTTTTTCAACATGACAATTATCCCCTTATCGGTGCTGCAGTCTGCTGCTCAATAAGTGAGACTAACTCTTCCTGAAATAAGTCATAACGATCGAGTAAATTATTAGCACGTGTTGAATAACGGTTAAAGGCAATGACCGCCGGAATTGCGGTAAAAAGGCCTAACGCGGTTGCAACCAATGCTTCAGAAATACCTGGGGCAACCATAGCAATGGTGGCTTGCTGTGCCTGACCCAATGCCTGGAAGGAAGTCATAATACCCCATACCGTACCAAATAGGCCAACATAAGGGGCAATAGACCCAACAGAAGCAAAAAAAGGAAGATGCTGCTCAAGTCTCGCTGCTTCTTTCGCGTGGTTTATTTGCATGGCTCGTTGGATAGATTCTATGACTACGCCACCTAATTTACGAGAACGCACATACTCTTTAAAGCCAGCATGAAAGATAGCAGCTAATCCTTGTCGAATATCAACATTGCTATCAATATCCGCATAGAGTTTGCTTAAATCACTACTTGCCCAAAAACGTCTGGTAAAAGCCTCACATTCTTCTTTTTTACGTTTGAAATACCACGCCCTTTGCAAAATAAGGGTCCACGATATTATTGATGCCGCAAGCAAAATCAGCATCACCGTCTTAACAACCAGACCGGCCTGCATAAAATAACCTAATACACTGGCATGGCTACCCACTTTGTCCTCCAACTAATTTTGTTTATCCAGGCATTCAATACATCACCACTCGTGGTGAACAGGCTAGAAGCCAGTTATACTGCATAATGACAACAATTTTAACAATTCAAATTTCAACTTCAAACAAATTTTCAGGTATCCGCTTAGGCTTCATTCGCCCATCGATGGAAACTATTTGAATTAAGCCATGACAAAGCTCTTTATTATCCTGGTTATAAATAATTTGATCAAATACTAAACTACAGGACGACTTCTCAGCAATTCTGGAAACGACAGTTAACAAATCATCCAGACGAGCAGGCGCTAAATAACGCAATTTTGCACTATGAATCGCAAAGTGACAATCGTAGGTTGCCAATTTGCTTAGAGAAAAACCATAGGCACGTATCATTTCAGTCCTTGCCCGTTCAAAAAAGTTTAAATAATTGGCATGGTAAACAATACCCATCATGTCTGTATCTGCAGCATATATTCTGATAGTGCAATGATGGTGACTGCTCATGACAATCTATTCCTGTTCGACCATAGGAATGCCAAAATGTTGATAAGCCAATTGCGAGGCTACCCGGCCCCGGGGAGTACGCATTAAAAATCCTTGCTGGATTAAATAAGGCTCCAGTACATCTTCTATTGTCCCTTTCTCCTCTCCAATTGCGGCCGCAATGCTATCAATACCCACAGGCCCGCCATCAAAGCGCTCAATCACTGCAAGTATTAATTTCCTGTCCATCAAATCAAAACCATGCTGGTCAACGTCCAGCATTTCCAAGGCGCGTTTAGCAATTTCAAGCGTAATAATACCGCTGCCTTTTACTTCAGCATAATCCCTAACACGACGCAAAAGTCGGTTTGCAATTCGAGGGGTTCCTCGCGAACGCATCGCAATTTCTATCGCACCCTCTTCATCCGTCTTTACTCCTAGTAATTTGGCTGAACGGGATACAATATGGCGCAAAGCATTGACGGAGTAAAATTCCAGACGCTGCACGATACCGAATCGATCCCTTAGCGGAGAAGTCAATAATCCTGCTCTTGTCGTCGCTCCAATGAGTGTAAATGGGGGTAATTCAAGTTTAATTGAGCGGGCAGCAGGCCCCTCTCCTATCATGATATCCAGTTTGTAGTCTTCCATGGCTGGATATAAAATTTCTTCGATAACAGGACTTAAACGATGTATTTCATCAATAAACAGAACATCATTTTCCTGAAGGTTGGTCAGAATTGCAGCGATATCTCCGGCTCGCTCAAGCACCGGTCCAGACGTTTGCCGTAGATTAACCCCCATTTCATGGGCAATAATATTTGCCAATGTGGTTTTACCTAAACCGGGAGGTCCAAAAATAAGCACATGATCCAACGCATCTCGTCGATTTTTGGCGGCATCAATAAAGATACGCATTTGCGAGCAGACAGCATCCTGGCCAATATATTCATCCAGACTTAAAGGTCGAATAGCACGATCCAGCACTTCTTCGGATACTGCTGAACTTGCACTTATCAAACGATCACTTTCAAGCATAAAAGTCGGGGTTTTATTATTATTAACGCATTCTAACACAGGTTTTTACGGTAATCTTCTTTTAACTGATTCGTACCATTATCCTGAGTAAAGCGACGAATCTTCTTTTAAAGATCGAAATTTATCTGCAGAAGTTCCTTCGCCTTGCTCCCAAAGACGTACGTCATGTCGAACGTAGTGAGACATTATAAGTCAGATCCCTCACTACGTTCGGGATGACGGTCATCTTTTTTGATGTTGCCACAGTGTGGTTGGATACTCAGGATGTCGTCGTTTTGTTTTATTTCGGTCAAAGTATGATTTTTCCCTGTGATTCATTTTAAACCTGAATACATTTCTCATATAATTTCAATTGTCTAATAGTAGCATCGTTGATTTGATCCGAGAAAATAATGACAAGCCGTCCTTTACCAGTAGTTTGCAGTTCCAGTAGAAAAAATAATTTAGTATGAATAATGATGCGAATTGTTTCATAAACAAGTGGCTCAGAACAGTTCCGCTTGTACAATAGCCACTGTTTATTCATGAAAGTTAACTGCAGCAACTGAGGATTAGGAGTAGGATTGGTGAGAATAGCAGCGACTTGAATCAGTAAAAGAAGACCTATCATCAATTTAATCACTATCGACCAATGGCAGTTAAACAACATTAGCAGAGTACAGCTATAAATTACTCCAGCTATACACAAGAAATGCCGGGATTTACCGAAATTGATCGTGCAATTTGATAAACTCAACAATTTCAACCAATTCCTTATCAATTGGACTTTCATAGCCCATTAACCAACTATAAAGTTCAGGATCAATACAGCCTAACAATTTATCAAATGCAGTAAGTTGTTTATCGGTCAGTGTATCTAAATAAGTATTAGCAAAACGAGTGAGAATTAAATCTAATTCGAGCATCCCTCGTCTACAGTGCCAAAGAAATTTTGCTTTTCTTGAACGAGTAATCATTGTATTACCGGATTGTCAAACAAGGCGATGTTACACTAAACTTCATCACTATCGCAATCAACTCGACTATAAAATGAATTTAGCCAATTACCCAATTAATCAACGTCCATATACTTATGATTACCCTCTGGAAAATAATTTTAAGCTAGAGCAATCGAAAAATCATTTATTTGAATTATCACATCTTGGAATTCTGCGATTGGAAGGGGAACGCGCGCAAGAGTTCTTACAGGGTCAATTAACCTGCGATTTACGCAAAGTAAACCCAACTACTATGCGCCAGGGTGCCCAATGCAATTTAAAAGGAAGGATTCTGAGCTTACCAGACGTTATTTATTGGCAACATTTTCAATTGGTTTTACCCAACGATATACTGCTGGAAACACAAACTTCGCTGCTTAAAACAGCGATGTTATCCAAAGTAACTATCGAACCAGATGACGCAATTCGAATCTATGGTTTCTATTTGTCAAACCCGAGCGATTTACTACCTGAGCATGCCCTTCTATCTTTAAAACCTCTGTCAGCATTAGGCACAGCCACATTCTATTGTTACTGTGTTTACCCAAACTATTACATCTTTATCCTCAGTAGTGAGTATGCAAATCGATTTATTGAGCCTTTTGTCAAAGCCAATCAATACCATGGTTCATTGCCATGGCATTATCAAATGCTTAAGCAAAAGCAGATCCAAATCTATCCCGAGACCAGAGGTTTATTTCTGCCACACCGCCTTGATTTACACCAGTCTGATTATTTAAGTTTTGACAAAGGCTGCTATAAAGGACAAGAAATTATTGCCCGAACTCATTATAGGGCAAAATTAAAACATGGCTTACGATTGTTTACTCTTGAATCTTCAGCGCCTTTGTTTGCAGGTAAACGATTATTGGATAGTCATGGACAAGTTGAGGTTGGAGAATTGGTTGATTTCTGCCCGCTTGGGAATAATCAGTTCCTCATTGCTGCGAGTGTTTTATTAGAACACCCGCAACAAATCCGTTTTGAAGAGCAACAAGAAGTTATTTCACTTACGAATTTTTAATCATTTCGACTGTTGCCTTCGCTTTTTTGCGCCGGGGCAACATAGTTAGCAAGACATTGTCTTTATCATAAAAATGATGCTTTAATGCGCCAACAATGTGAAGAACAATCAATCCAATCAAAACCCAGGCAATTATCCCATGTACCTCTTCCATAAAATGCGCTAATTGCTTATCTGGTTTAATCCATGGCAATGGCATCGAGAATAAACCAAAATAGGCTGGTATTCTTTCTCCCGCAACAGACATTATCCAGCCGCTTAAAGGCATAAGAATTAAAAAAAGATAAAAACTATATTGCACCAAGCGAGAAAATATTTTTTCCCATAAAGGCACTGACTCTGGTAACGGCAATTTTCCTTTGTGACTGACCCAAACTAAACGAAAAATCATGAGAAAAAGGATAGTAATACCTATTGATTTATGGACCATAAAAGCAGAGCCTATGTATTGCTCAGGTAAGTCTTCTAAAAAAAAGCCTGCACTCAGCATTAGAATTACTAACAGGGCGATAAGCCAATGGATAAATTTAAAACTTGGAGAGTATTCCTTAGCTGGTTCTAACATTCTAATTCCTTTATTAATTAAAGAGAGAGCATTTTACCTCTGCCAATCCTACAATCAAGTCCTTTAGACCACCGCAAGCTTGATCCGATGACACCTGTCATACGATTACAGGAATAATCTTGATGACGCTATCATTTCATCAGTGTCATTAAACCCAGCTCCTACTACTAAATTCCTACTCCTACTTACCGCGACTTGTTCGCGGTATCCAGGATTCGAAACCAGGACCAAAACCAGCACCTTTTGGATACTGCGGACAAGCCGCAGTATGTAGGATAGCGTTGAGATCTAAAGACTACTGCCAAAGAGAATATGCAAGATTAGGCAACCTCTTTGGTGGACATTTGCATTGTTGTTTGCGTTAAATCCAGCAACTCTCGAATAGCCACAAAGAACATCGTGTAGTTAAGAGTAGGACTAGAACGTAAGTCAGATAGAACATGACGCCATCTATCAATAAGGGCAAGATGGTTTTCCGACCAGGAAGCCAGACAATGCATAAAGTCTTTTTTTCTATCAGAAAGATTGATAATTCCTGCAGTTAATTGCCGCTGTTGCCAGTCCAAATCATCCCGCAAAGCTTCCCTGGATAAAGATTCCCAGTGATTTTCTGTAGGATGAGAAATGACCTGTGTACGAATCCAGGCCAGATTGAGAAACTCCCCAATGCCAAAATAGACTTCCGCAACTTTTGTAACACCAATTCCTGTATTATGACTTACTTCAATAACGTCTAAAGCAGAGAACAAGGCTCGGGTGAGGGTTAACTCATGCGCAAGTCCCTTTGGTATACCCAGCTCTATATAGTCATCAAAATGTTTATCGTATTGGGCGCGATTACTTTCACCAAGAATGTCTGGAAACGCATTTTTAAACTCTTTAACACCCGCACTATAATATTTTACAGCTTTACTGATATTTAAGCCCATACGTTGGCTTCTTAAGAACCAGCGAGTCACACGCCTGAGTAAACGCAAGTAAAGCATCATTAATTCATTTTGTTTTTCTGCCGTAATGGTGGTACCCAATGCAGCAATCTCATTCCAAATTGTTTCAAGATTAAGAACACTTCTTCCAATCATGTAAGCCCGCACAATCGCAGAAACAGGCGCACCGGTTTCATCTTGTAACCGATAAACAAAAGTAAAGCCCATTTCATTTACTATAAGATTACTTAATCTCGTTGCAATAATTTCACGCTTTAGAGGGTGATTTTGTATTTGCTTGCTAAAACGCTCTTGTAACGGCTTTGGAAAGCAATTAATTAATGTTTCCTTTAAATAAGCATCTTCCGGGACATTCGAGGCCAGAATTTGCTCTTTTAAAATAGTTTTTGTGTAACAAAGCAAGACTGAAATGCCAGGACGAGTCAAACCCCTACCCATTAGCTTACGCTCCATCAATACTTTTTCATTGGGTAGGAACTCAAGTTCTCTATCCAATTTGCCACTTCGTTCCAAATCGTTAATATAGCGACTATGAAGCTCTACCGACTGCGCAGACTGTGTGGCAGCAAGACTAATGGCGCGAGGTTGGGCAAAATTATCCCGTAATACTAATGCAGCGACTTCATCCGTCATTTCACTCAGTAATTCATTTCGCTGTTTCTCGGTCAAATCCCCTGTAGCAACAATACCATCAAGCAAAATTTTGATGTTCACTTCTTTGTCTGAGCAATTAACACCTGCTGAGTTATCAATAAAGTCAGTAAAGATAAGACCACCATTCAATGCATACTCTACTCGTGCCAATTGCGTTAAACCTAAGTTTCCACCCTCACCAACAACCTTGCAGCGCAACTGCTTAGCGTTAATTCGAATTGCATCATTTGTCCTGTCACCCACGTCACTGTGGCTTTCAGTTTGGGCCTTAACAAAAGTACCGATTCCAGCACTCCATAATAAATCAACTTTTGCTCTCAAGAGCACACGTATCAATTCATTAGGCTCGATAGATGCCTGTTTGATGCCAAAAGCTTCTTGCATTTCCTTACTAACGGTGATTGATTTAGCACTTCGATTAAAAACACCACCACCTTTAGAAAGGAGTTTTTTATCATAGTCAGCCCAGGTAGAACGAGGCAAGTTAAATAAACGTTCACGCTCTTTAAAACTTGCTTCAGGGCAGGGATCTGGATCAACAAAAATATGCATGTGGTTAAATGCACCCAACAATTTGATATGTCTGGATAGGAGCATTCCATTTCCAAAGACGTCCCCACCCATGTCACCAATACCAACTACTGTAAAATCACTGGTTTGGATATCACGATTCATTTCATAAAAATGACGTTTTACAGACTCCCAAGCTCCTCTTGCAGTAATCCCCATTTTCTTATGGTCATAGCCAACAGAACCACCTGACGCAAAAGCGTCCCCTAACCAGAACCCATATTCTAATGAAATTTCGTTAGCTATATCTGAAAATGTAGCGGTTCCTTTATCCGCAGCAACAACTAAATAAGGATCATCCTCATCATAACAGACCACATTAACAGGTTTGGCAATCATACCTTGACTATAATTATCAGTAATATCCAGTAGTCCACGGATAAAAAATTTGTAACATAGGATACCCTCTGCCAAAATTTCTTCACGTGACCCATTAACAGGTAATTGTTTGGGTACGAAACCTCCCTTTGCCCCACTAGGAACAATAACAGCATTTTTAACCTGTTGGGCTTTCATGAGACCCAGGATTTCTGTGCGGAAATCTTCCCTACGATCAGACCAGCGCAATCCTCCTCGCGCAACCCGCCCCCCGCGCAAATGAACCCCCTCGAATTTCGGCGAGTAAACAAAGATTTCAAACATTGGATAAGGCTTCGGTACCCCTGGAATTTCTTTGCTATTTAATTTAACAGAAATATAACTTTTGAAGTTTCCTTTTTTATCGATTTGATAATAATTAGTTCTAAGTGTTGATTGGATTGTTTGTATATATTGTCTAATGATTTTATCTTCATCAAGATTAGCTACATCATCGAGGGCCACAAAAATTTCATTGGTTATTCTGGTGCATTCTTCTTCACGATTGCCTTCAAGCGAAGGGTTAAAGCGTGTCTCAAACAATTCAACCAATTTTTTAGCAATCAGGGCGTTATTATTAAGTGCTGACTCAATATATTCCTGGCTAAAGGTCGATCCAATCTGTTTAAAGTATCTAGCGTAGGTTCGCAAAACTGCGACCTGGCGCCAATCCAGTTCCGCTCCGAGAATTAATTGATTAAACCCATCATTTTCTGCCTCACCAAACCACACACTAGCAAATGCATTTTGAAAGAGGTCTTTAATATCATCAATTTCAAACTGCGTTCCTCGCGTATACTGTAACGCAAAATCATTAATCCAGGTTTCTTTACCATCTTCAAATTTTAGTTGATAAGGACGCTCACTAATTGCCCTCATGCCTAAACGCTCAACAATAGGCAACACATCAGACAGGGGAATGGTATTGTCATGCTGATAAATTTTTAAACGAAAACTTTCCGTTTTTTCATCCATTAATTTATAAAAATTCATCACTAAAGGATGTGTTGACGATAAGGCTTCTATATGCTTGATATCATAAACAGCCGTTCTCGGTGAAAAATTCGCAGAGTAGGCCACGGGAAATGCATTTTTGTAGCGGCTGTATAATCTATTCGCACTTTCTTCACCAAAAGTCTCGAAAAGAAAATGCTGCATATCATCAGTCCATGTGCGCCCTACTTCAATCAAACGTTGTTCGATCTCTTTAAAGTCCCATTGCGTAGTATCTTGGGGATTCGTACGTATCATAAAATGAATACGTGCTAGAACCGACTCTGAAAACCAGGTTGAAAACGTAATTTCATGAGAGTTAAAACTTTCAGAAAGGATTTTTTGCATCTCTTGCCGCAATTCAGTATTAAAACGTTCTTTTGGGACGTATACAAGACAGGAAACAAAGCGGCGATAGACATCAACGCGAGCAAACATACGGATACGACGGCGCTCTTGCATATAGTAAATGCCCATTGCAATTTCTAATAACTCATCCTCTGAACCTTGAATTAAGTCGTCGCGTGGCAAAGTTTCTAATATATTCAAAAGAACTTTACCGGCATGCCCGCGGGGATTGAGGTTTGAGTTTTGCATAATTAACGCCACTTTATGGCGCAAAAATGGAATATGTTTCGGGTTGGTATTATAAGCTGCCGAGGTGTACAAACCGATAATACGACGCTCGCCGATGACCTGTCCCTTTTTATTAAACCGTTTGATACCAATATAATCGGTATAAGCGCGGCGGTGTACAGTGGCTTCTGTATTGGTTTTAGACATTACCAGGATGCGGGATGATAAGGTATGTTCTCTGGCTTCCGGGGTCATTGCAGAAATACTGCGTGCACTTGATTTACTCATACTTTGACGGAGCACCCCTAGCCCTGTCTCTGGCAAAGGCTGTAGGATGGTCTCCTGACCCTTTTGTACCAGCTCATAATCCCTAACACCCAAGAAGGTAAAGTGGTGATCTTCTATCCAGTTTAAAAACGCTTTCGTTTCTTCTACTTCTGCGGGATCAAGGACTGAGGAAACCTGATCAAGCTCTGCAATAGCCTCACGGACCTTCTTACGCATCGGAATCCAATCTTTTACCACAACACGGTTATCTTCTAATACGCGCTCAAAATTATTATGTAAATCTTCAAGAATCGAGGGATCTGTTTGCCGATCAATTTCTATAAAAATAGCGGCCTCTGTGGACACTCCATCCCCATCAGTCTCCCCTTCTTTTTTACGGGAATATATCGCTGTAACCTGGTTATTTTTATTTCTTTGTAATCGCAAACCACCCATGTGCATAATTAGATGCGAAACTAAACCGAGGCGATTAATTACCATTCTTAATGAATCGACTAAAAAGGGCATGTCTTCTGTAATAATTTCGACTACAGTGTGGGTTGTTTGCCAGCCATGGCGTTCAAAATCAGGGTTATAGATTCGAATTTTTGTTTCATCAGGCTCGCGTTGCTGAATAAGAGACCAGAAATTAACTGCAGCACCGTATAAATCTTCAACATCCCATTCCCGTAAATCTTCAAGTGCTACCGTACCATAAAATTGGCGAACAAACTCAGTACAAAATGAAGCTTGTACACCTTCCATTTTTTCTTTTAACCGAGTAACCACCGCATCAATGATTAAATCTTTACCCTCTTCGAATTTATAAGACATTCATTTCACCTCATTTAGGCATGAAAAAATAAAAATTGTCGCGAATTATATACCTCTACGCGACAACTTACAGCCAGTATTTAATATATTTAATCAAATTAGCATTTTTTTGGTTTCTTTTGCGATCTTAAGTTAGTTAACCGCAACCGCTTTTGTATTTACAAACTCCAAAATACCCTCTTTAGAGAGTTCACGACCGAATCCAGAACGCTTTATACCCCCAAAAGGAACCCTGGGATCCGATGCAACAAGCGCGTTTACAAAGCAGGCTCCGGCTTCTATCTCATATTGGGCAATATGTTCACCACGCGCTAAATCTTTGGTAAAAACAGCAGCCCCCAACCCATAAGAGGTATCATTGGCCATTTGTATAGCCTCAGCCTCGTCTTTAACTTTTGTAACGGCTAAAACCGGTCCAAATAATTCTTCATCAAAAGCGGGCATGCCTTTTTTCACATTCAACAATAAAGTAGGTGGGTAGTAAAACCCTTTACGCTTTGGTATTTCCCCGCCCTCTATTAACTTCGCACCTGATTTTACGCTTTTGACCACTTGCTCATGAAGAGATTGACGCAAATCGTCACGCGCCATTGGGCCCATATTCGTTTTTTCATCTAGCGGATCCCCCATTTGGTAATTCGCCATTAAAGCCTTGATTTTTTCTACCAATTTATCATGAATGGGTTCCACCGCCAGGATACGCTTGGCTGCGATGCAAACCTGGCCACTATTATTCAAACGTGAAGTAACAATGGCTTTAGCTGCTAAATCAAGATCGGCATCATGCAAGACTAGATAAGGATCACTACCCCCCAGTTCCAATACTGCTTTTTTTAAATGCTCGGCCGCATTGGAAGCCACTGCAGCGCCGGCCTTTTCACTTCCTGTTAGAGTCACTGCCACAATTTTATTATTGGCAATCACTTTGGCAGCTAAATCATTATCTAAAACAAAATGCTGAAATAAGTGCTTTGGAAAACCAGCCTCTTCAAACAATGCAGCAATTTTGTTTCCTGTACCAGTGGAAATAGGGGCATGCTTTAGAATTGCAGCATTCCCAGCCATGAGTGCAGGCACTGCAAAACGAAAGACCTGCCAGAAAGGAAAATTCCAGGGCATAATTGCAAAAACGATACCTAAAGGTTGGTAGCATACCTTCGTTTTCTTCATTTCAGTTTGTATAGAGCGTGGTTGCAGATAGTGCTCAGCATTTTCAGCATAGTGCTCACAAACCCAGGCACATTTTTCAATTTCCGCTTTACCGGATGTAATGGGTTTACCCATCTCTTTTGCGATTAATAGGGCAAGCTCCTCTTTTTTATCCCTTAAGAGTTTTGCCAGATTCAACATGAGCTGTTTACGTTGGGAAAAAGGTGTTTTTTTCCACACTTTAAAACTAACCTGAGCCGCGTCAATACAGGCTTCTATCTGTTCTTCAGTAAGAAGGTGATATTCATTCAATACCTCTTCCGTGGCTGGATTAACAGTTTGAATTATCATGTTATTACCTCCGAGTATTTTTCTTCAGTGTAGCTTATGATAGGCGCTACGCAAACTCTTCATAGGAGTTTATATTTAAATCAAAAAGTTCAACAGATGATAATTCTAACGCTTGATATTTATAAAATTAAAGAATTACTCATTTAGTTTCTTGCACACCACTTTTGATTGTTGCTACTATTTTGCTAATTTTGGGTATTGGCTATTTGTATTGACTACTCAATTAAAAACAAATAAAAAGCAGTACGAACGAGTAATTACATAATTAGGATAAACAATGACAAATAAAAAACTAGGCTACCACCCCGCTCATTATTTGGTTGCCTGGGCTGTGCATGCTTTCACAGCAAGTGCTGCCTGTTTTGGTGTACTTACTCTTGTCAAAATTTATCAACATGATTACATACAGGCATTATGGTTTATGGCCATTACAGTCGTCATCGATGCAGTTGACGGCACATTAGCAAGATTGGTTCGTGTCAAATCTGTACTCCCTAATATAGACGGAACTTTGCTTGACAATATTGTAGATTATTTAAATTACGTCATTACACCTTGCTTTTTCCTTTACGTAAAACCTGACATGTTACCGGCCAACTACTTATTAATCCTTATTATAGCGATTACAATTACCTCGTCTTATCAATTTTGTCAGAGTGATGCCAAAACACCGGATCATTTCTTTAAAGGCTTTCCCTGTTACTGGAATATTGCTGTTTTTTATATGTTCATTTTTGACACTTCAATGTATACCAATGCGTGGATATTAGCGATTTTGTGCGTACTTATTTTCGTACCCATTAAATACGTTTATCCATCTCGCCTTGATTATTTGACTAAATACCGTTACTTAAAAATTGTAATGCATACCTTTTCATTAATTTATGGACTTAGCTCTGCTCTAGTGTTATGGAATTATCCACATATTGATTATATGTGGTTATTCTTGTCAGTGAGCTATGTGGTGATGTATTTAGTCCTTAGTGTGTACCGAACATACTCACCAATGATTCAAACCAAAGTCGCAGTTAATGGTGAATGATATCGGGGCCTACGCATGAATTAACTCGAAGCCTTATTCACGTGCTTAAGAAATGTTGTAACATTACTGGATTCTGTAAATATCTGGAATGTAGAAACCAGATACTTCCTGCGTAGACCAGTAAATAATACAAAGTTGATTCACTTTTAATGCAGTTATCATTAAAATACCGCTTCCAAAATTTTTACGAGGTTTTTCATGTCATTTTGTAGAGCAATGATGCCAGCAATAATGGTTATTATGTATCTGGGCAAAGCATTCGGAGCGGTTTCTGCGCCCACTCAATTTCCTCATGGTTGCGAAGTTAGAGGATTCGGCTTTAGCGACACCCAGCTCATTCTCAATGAAACAGGTGAACAATCTTTTTATTTAATTCAAAATCGCAGCAGTAAGCCCATTGAGTTGCAGCGAATTGAAACCCGTGAGGTGTTTATGAGCCCTTCATTAAACGCAAAACTGGATCCTCTAAATTGGGCAGCTTTTGCTTCCGATGTTGAAAATTTACATTTTCAATGTTTTATTAAAGAAGAAGAAACCATTAGGACATTGGATTGTCGTGACGTTTTAGATGTTTGCCAATATCCACGTGTCAAGTTTGCATTAAGTAATATGGGAAATTATTGGGTATCTACCAATAAATCGCAAAATGAAGTTATTACTGATGCAACAAAAAAAGGAATTTATTTACGTTGGTGATTAGGTGAAAACAACAATACAGGATCAACTATTTCTTCTAGTAGGTATAATTGGCTCGTTCATATTGCTTTTAGGGCTAGCCAACACCTCTGCCGGGAAATATTATGTTATCGGATCAACTTTACTTCTTCTTACCTCCATTCATTTCAAGTTAATTTATTTTATCGCACTTGAAATGATTCTTATGGCGGGTCATGGTGCCATTCTTTTAGGAATTGGCACCACCCTTCAGTTGGCGCTGCCTGTTCTTCTTTGTATTCAATTGCTAGCCTTCTATTTTATGAGTGGGCAATTGAATAATATTTTTCTCTTGATAGGAATCACAGGCATTGCAGTGCTCTCCGTAGGGTTTTCATACGAGAACCAATGGATATTTTTCATAGGCAGCTTTTCTATAGCCATTTATGCCTTTTATACAGCCTACAAAGGTAAAACGATTACTTTATTATGGGCTATTCTTAACTCTCTTTTTGCTTTAATTGCTATTTGTAAATTATTTTTTTCACAAGGATAAAAAAATTTATGGCTAAAACTCCTTCAAACATGATTCCTTTAGGTACCCCTGCAAAGCAATTCTCATTAGTGAATACGGTTAATAACACCCTCGTAAATTTCAATGAGAGTTGGGATAGCAAGGCTACTGTTATTATGTTTATTTGCAATCATTGTCCTTATGTAAAACATATTAACCATGAGTTGACAAAACTGGCACAGGACTATATGCCAAAAGGCGTCAGTTTTTTGGCGATTAATTCCAATGACGTGACGGCCTATCCTGATGACTCTCCTGAAAATATGAAAAAAACCGCGCTTGAACAAAACTATCCCTTCCCTTATCTTTTTGATGAAACCCAGGAAGTTGCCAAGGCTTATCAGGCCGCCTGTACCCCTGATTTTTATATTTATGATTCTAACCTTTCTTTGGTTTATAGAGGTCAACTTGATGATTCTCGCCCAGGAAACAACATTGAAGTTACAGGGAAGCATTTGCGACAAGCATTAGATAGCCTATTAGCTAACGAGCCAATAACTATTGAACAAAAGCCTAGCTTAGGATGCAATATCAAGTGGAAAAATTAATTAACTATAAATTATCATTTTATGTCCCGGAAACTCACCTTGAAGAAGTCAAACAGGCAGTTTTTGCCGCTGGCGCAGGCAGACAGGGTGATTATGAGCATTGCTGTTGGCAATGTTTAGGACAAGGACAATTCAAACCGCTTCCTGGCGCAAACCCAATGATTGGGACAGTGGACGCACTTACTTTTGTCCCTGAATACAAAGTAGAAATTTTATGCACGGCAGATTGTATTGAATCAGTCGTGCAGGCTTTGAAATCGAGTCATCCTTATGAAGAACCCGCATACGAAGTTGTACGCTTAGAGCGTTATTAGTTTTTAGTAATTATGTAAATGAATACCCTAACCGGGCTAATTGTTCGAGGCGATATAATCAAGACGATATAATCAAGACGATATTAAAGGCCACTTACCGGACCTGGAAAACGAATTCATCGATTGCTTCTTTGAGTTATATAACCAAATCAAACAGGTTGATGCATTACCTGGTGTTCAATATACCTCTTAACACCTATTCCTTTTTCTCTTGTGGCAACAAGAGCTATTTTTTGTGGGTAGAATTACCCATTAAAATATTCGTTCATCAATGCGAAAATGGTTCATATTTAGAAATTTGGATTAAAATTTAAACGGACTCTTATGCCTACTCACTTTGACTTTTTCGCCAATATACCGCATCACGTTTTAGTCGACATCTACTCCCATATGACGGCTGACAAAATTCTTAAATCGGGCATGCCCAATAAAAAACACCATGCAGCAGCTATAGAAGCTTTATTTAAAAAAGACGATGAGCAAGCCCAAAAACGTCAACTGTTACTTTTAAAGAAATGGATTAGGGAAGGCAATTCCATAAGCATACCTCAAAATGACAATATTATATGGGATGCAATCAAAAGAACATCTAGCGATCCTTATTATTGCTGGCATGGGCTTCTCTTGCTTGCTACAAAAAATGGGATTGATTTAAGTATTCACAATAATTTCTTTTCTCTTCTTTCTGATTATTTTTTTAAGGAGGAGTATCAAGCAGCTACTTATAGTGTCAATCGGCTGATGGCTTTGTATTTTTTTTCTTGTTTTGCTGATACTGCAGCTCCCGAGCAACAATTAATCATTTTAGGAATCCTTACCCACGCCCTTTATGATCAAGATGAGGCTGTTGCCGACTGTGCATGGCAGGTGTTTCAAAAGATTACGATAGTCATTCCTAAGTCTGAACTTGACTACTATGCGTCAGAGAGTATTAAACTTGTTAAAAAATCAGAGCCGTTAACCCTAGCAGATCAACACCATATGGCCTATTTTTTGCCTTTGAGTAAGGGAAAGGTTCGATCGGAGCTGTTAAATTTTTTAAACCAAAGCCATTCCGAAACAATAAAGGCGAGACAATTATTAGTTTGGCAATACCTTGCAACAAAAAAATTAAGTAAAAAAGAGTTAAAATCAGCTTTTGCATTTGTATGGAAAAGTTTAAAGGCTGAACATTCAATCCCAACCAAAAAAACGGCATTAAAAACACTCTCAGCATTAATTCCTCAATTATCTGGGCTTAGTCTTAGCGAAGCAATACTGGAAATACGCAGTATTCTTGAATGCAGCTCCGAGCAGTTAATTCAAGTAGTATTGGAGACAGTATTAAAGAATAATATACCGGTTATAGCCTCTCATGCTCTTTTTCCCAAGATAATTGAAAAACTGTTTAAACTTATTAATTCAAACGCTCAGAATTCGAAAGTGCCACAACTCGCTTTCAAAAATTTAGCTCTCGCAGCCAGTTATCTCGATAAAGAAGTTCAGCAGGAAGCAATTCATATAACCGCAAAAACTATCAATGAAAACCAAGATCCGGAAATACTTAAAGCAGCCTTTGAGACTCTTTCATCGTATAGCCACCTTCTCAGCAATAAGCAAATTGACAAATTTTTTAACCAAGCAGTTTACTATGCCCAATCAGATGGGTTCTTTGATTTTGCGTTGCAAATTCTAATCGCCCTAAGTATTGTGTTAACGTCTGAAAAAACTGATAACGCTATTCGGTTGATTGTAGAAACAAAATTTAATATCCACGATTATTTAGCAGATATTGTTTCTTTAAAATTAACTTTTTTTAGTCGTCTAGCTAAAAAACTGGAAGAAAAACATTTGGAAGCGGTTAATCAAGTCATTTTAGAAGGCCTTGATCAATATGATTCTGACTTGGCATTGGATGTATTTCAAATTTTTCTTCCTATATTGAATCAAAAACAACGCCAAATATTCTTTCAAAAAGCAATGCACTTTTTTGACTCTAAAGATAGCACAACGCAACGCATCGCACTTGAAATTATAAATATCATGCACAGTTATCTGAGCATTCATCAGGTACAGCAATATACACAAAAACCTGGATTTTTGATCCCTAATGAATCAGATGCAGAGGACACCACGCTTTACTTAAAAAATATGGCTCTTCTTTTTAATAAGGTAAATCGGCAAACTCAAGCACTTATCATAAACCTTTTATGCCAAGCAACCCACCACTCTGACCATTTGGTTAGAGGCAGCGCAGTTCATTCCTTTATCCATTTGGTCATCCGAGGCAATATTGACAAAGAAAATATCAAAAATACCTTACCAGAACCTGAAGGCGAGTTTATCAATTATTTCTTAGCTGGCTATGCACATATTAAGCAAGCAGAGGCCTCTCCCACCCTAAATTATAGAAACCAGTGCTTGCTTAATATTTAAAGTCATTAAATAATCTTTTAAAGATAGAAACCCAGCTCTTTTATGAGAAAATTCAACGCTATAAATTTTATCCCCTATCTTATTGCTCTGCTGGTTTATCTTTTTCCAAAGATTACCCAGGCAGAAGCCCAGCCACCATCTCTCGGCAATTTTGCATTACCTTCAGCCCAACAGCCGGGACCTTTACTTTCTTTTGGTCAAAATATCATTGATAAAAATCAGCTACAGATTTTTGTTGACCCCAATTATTTAAAAGAGCCGAACCAACATTACCTAACAGTACCTTTCAGTGCGCTTTATGGTTTATCTGATCAAGCGTCCGTTTTAGTCACACTTCCATGGGCTGTCGATTATGTAAATAAACCTTATCATTCCTCTGGAATAGGAGATATAAGTTTTCAGGTTGAATATGCATTTTTTGAAAAGAGCACTGCAACTTATGTAGACCAATTCACCTTTGTTAATAGCTTATCGCTTCCTACAGGATCCTTTAATAAAAAACCTTCCACCGGTTTTGGAACCCCCAGTGTTTTCGCAGGGGCAACTTTTAACAGGATGTCAGTGGATTGGCTATTGTTTGCATCGCCTGGAGTAATATGGATAACCAAAAATCAAAATATCCAATTAGGTACAGAATATTTTTATCAATGTGGGCTGGGAAGAAATATTCACAGTGTACCTGGACAATATATATTTTTTCTTTTAGGGGAATTAGACGGGACTTACCTTGGAAAAAATAAAATTGATGGCCATTCCTATCCCAACTCCGGTGGTAATATCATTTACGCGACCCCTTCATTGTGGTTTTCAACCAAACGATGGTTTTTCCAGCTGGGATTATCCTTGCCCGTTAGTCAACATTGGAATGGAAATCAAAGTGAAACAAGCTATTTTGCCTCAGCTACCACAGGCTGGACGTTTAACTAATGCATGATTGATTTAAAATAATTTACACAGAATAGCGGTGTTAAAAAAATTTAAAAGGGTATCTCCTTGCCTTCGTTCTACAATTAGTAATAGTTAAATCTATTCTTATTGAGAATTATGGTGATTGAAATTATTTCTCTGCCCGAGGCTCCTGAGGTAGAGGAAGAAAATAACGACTATAAATTTGGTTGTTTTGAAGCGAGACATGCCCGTCCTACCCAGGAAGATGCCTTAGCCTGGTGTGTGATAGAGAAAGAAAAAATTAAACACCTAACGCCTCAAGATATAAGTAAACGTTTATGGACAACTTATAAATACCTCGACGAGGCAGTCAAATCTCTTCCGGAAAAAAGTGGCACTACGGCTTCAACCACTGTTTTCGATGGCCAGAATAGTCTCTTAGTTGCCACCCTGGCTGATGCAGCCTCTTTTCTAGTCATGTATGATCCACAAGGACAAGTTTCAAAAGTAAGTCGATTAAACTCAGTCATTCATAAACCCAATTTACCCTCAGAACAAAGAAGAATAAAAGAACTTGGTGGTTTTATTACTTGCAATGGAGGTGTCTATCGAGTAAATGGTGTTTTAGCTGTATCTCGAGCTATTGGTGATTATGATATTAAAGGTCAAGCCACTGAAAAATTAATATCATCAAATGCAACAATAGATATTGTTAACGTAGATAGTCTTTTTAGTCAAAAAAGAATTGCTAAATTACAAGTTATTATAACCTGTGATGGCTTTACTGATGCTGCAGGCTATGAAGCTACTAAAAGCACACAAGAAGCCTACCTTGCAAGCACCTTATCCATGCTAAATGGAGGCCAGCCAGGCCAAAAATCAGAGAAAGAAATTGCAAAACACTTAGTTAAAAAAGCAAAATTACATTCCTGGGATAACATTTCTGTCGGTGTACAATCCCTTATGCAAGGTCAACCCGTTTTTCTAGGCGTTTATGATGGCCATGGAGGCAGTCAAACAGCACGCTTTGTCGCCCAACATATCATCCCTATTTTTCTTTACCAATGTCTTCTTTCTAATACAGACTATGCCGCTCAACCTTTAAGCGTTAATAGCAATGAAATGGCCTATAGAAAAGACAATGAACATATTATATTTATTTAAGAGTTGGGGTAGTGTTTTGATTAGGAAGCAGTATACTTGGAAAAATTTTTAAATCCTTGGTTGAAGAATCAGAGGGAGTAATTGGCTCCAACCTTCCATTCTCATCTGCAACCCAAACTCCTGTCTCCCGGGCCGCCGTTGGGACATAACTAAAATTACCAGCACAATTAACAACGATAACATTCTCTTTGCCATTTGCTACCCGTCCAGGAATAGTATGCATAACGTTTGCAATAATAAGATGAACATCAACAGGTTCTTTTGTCTTTTTTTGTTCCGAAATTAATATGCCATCTTTATGATCAGCACAAATCTCTATACCAAAACGAATACCATTATAGGTAAAAAAGGGCGTTGAATGGCCTGGGTAAAGGAAATTGGTAATGGAATCAAGATACTCCCCTGCCTCTATACGTTTACTGTATCGTTTAGGTTTAGCTGTTGTCGATTGAAAGAAAATAGAGGCTGTGCTTTTCACAAAAGTCTTGTCTTTAATTTCTTGTCGAAAAGGCTTTAAAGTCTGATAGTGCTCAAGTTGCCATTTCTTAATAAAGCTTGCATATTTTTTTTCTTTATCCGGATTATTCAAATCCATTGTTTTTTCAATGTAGGCAGTACCTGGAATAATAATAGCCTGAGGATAATCATTTGCTAACTTCTGCAAGCGTTTCTCCGCTTCTATAAACGCTTGCTTGGTATAGGAAAAATTAGTGGTTAAGTCTTTCATATCTAATAAGCTAAACTCAGGACACATAAAGAGAAACATTGTTTCTTCATCAATAGAGGGTCTCGCTAATTCATAGGCAAATTTGAATTTTTTCTCAAGAACCTCAATCTTTTCATGAAGACTTAAACTCTGAATAGAAACACCTGGATCCCACATGGCAACAATCAGTGTTTTCATAGCATTACCTTTCATTTCATCCTTACAGTATAGTGAATAATTGCGGATAAAATTACGGTTAGCGACTTCATTAAAGTGCAACAGCTATCCTTCGGATGCCATGGAAAACCTTAAACAACTCTCAAATACCATCCATATAAAGTTTTAATAACTCCTATAACAATAATCAATTTTATTACAGATAGTAAAATATTTATCATAGGCACGTGAGCAACTAATAATCAATATTGCCCCTTATGAAAACGAAAATAGAAAGAGAAGAGAAAAGTCTCTTTGAAGATGTGCCAAACGAAGTAATCAATATCATTGTTGATGCACTAAATAAAGAACCTGAAGCTCAGCGAAACTTAAACCTTAGCTGTCGGTTTTTTTATAACAATTATCATCAACAGTGGCTAATGCTTCATTTAATCGACGCCTGTATTTGCGGCAATCAAGAAAAAGCTCAAAAAATTCTCCAACGATATCCTGAACTGATGATTGAAAAAAAAGATAAGATTACCGATTTGTCTGGCCGAACCTTTTATAACCTCTCTGTTTGGCAATACATCTTATGGGCACTTGACGTGCGCTACATGGCCCCTATGATGCTGCATTGTTTGCCTCATACGGAAGAAGGGGAAGCGATGCGATTACAACTCGCTAAACAATTGGATGAAGTGGAAACTCATGGGGTAATTTATGAGTTAAACGGTAATACTTTTAACGAAAAACACTACGACTTTGCAATCATTAGCGTATTGTCTGCCTATTATAATGAATGTTATAGCCTTAGCGACACCCCAATAAGTACTCGGATCAAATCAATTAGCGACGCCCAACAACTAGTCCCTGCCCATGTAGCCCAACACTATTGTGATACTAACGTACCCTTTACTCCCACACCGACATTTAAAAAAGAACAGTTTACTCGTTCGCTTAACTGTTATTTGGGTGCTAACTCCTTAGGAAATTGGTTTGCTTGCTTAAAGTCATTAGGCCATTCCTATGCAATATCCAAGGCATGGAGCACACAAGCGACATTACGTTTGGATTTCCCGAGTGAAATTGCCATGGTTGATTGGGTTGCCCTCTTTACATTAAAAAAAGCGCGAAACGCCGATTTAGCTTTTTTAAAACAGCAATTGCAAAAACCACTTCAAGAATGCGTTAAAGGTGATTTTTCTGCAACAATTTGATTTTTCTCTAAACAATATTAAATTTTTACGCTAAAATAGGACACTTATTATGCGGATATTAATAAAATGCCAGCTTCTCATATTTTACTTGCTCTTTTAGTTGCTCTTATCTGGGGTATTAATTTTCTTTTTGTTAAGTTAAGTCTTGAAGAAATTTCCCCCTTGTTTCTAAGTACCTTAAGATTCCTATTAGCCAGTATTCCAGCTGTTTTTTTTATAAAGCCTCCCGCAGCACCTTTCAGGTTAATCCTGTCTTATGGCCTGATTATGTTTGCTTTGCAATTTTCTTTACTTTTCCTTGGTATGCATGCAGGCATGACGCCCGGGATGGCTTCATTATTAATCCAAGTGCAGGTTTTCTTTAGTATGTTTTTTGCTGCAGCATTTTTAAAAGAACATCCTAACCCTTTTCAAATTGTGGGCGCGCTTGTGTCTTTTTCAGGCATTGGTTTAGTTGCTTTGCATTTTGATAGCAATATTTCTGTTTTAGGTTTTATTTTAATCTTAAGCTCAGCGGCAACCTGGGGGTTCGGTAACTTAATCACTAAAAAGGCAATCAACGTTAATATGATTTCTCTCGTTGTATGGGGTAGCTTTGTTGCCATTATCCCTATGCTCTTAATCACACTGACTTTTGAAGGCATGACCAGTGTTATCAATACCTACAATCACCTGACCTGGCGCGGATTTTCTGCTTTAGCTTACATTGTTTATATTTCAACCTGGGTAGGATACGGGGTTTGGAATTGGTTGGTAAGCCGTTATCCAGTTAGCACGATAGTGCCCTTTACCCTTTTGATTCCCGTGGTGGGCATCTTAAGTTCTGTAATTATTCTTGGTGAGCCTTTTCAGCTTTGGAAATTAGCAGCTGGCCTACTCGTTATAAGCGGTCTTTGCATTAATGTGCTTAGCACCCGTTTTTTTGGTGTTAAGTTAAATCAGACAGCACAAAACAATGCCAACTAAATTTATCAAGGAACATTCCTTGCAGGTTCTTATCGTTGATTGCCCAACTTGAGCTCGCCTACCTACTTCCCGCGTTTATTTAACAGGGATTTATAGCTTAGTGCTGGCCTATACTATCTTTTCGTAAACTTATCATCAAGATTCGAAATCTTTGAATATCAAGGATATACTGAAAACATACATCGCATGATTTGGATATTGTTCTAATGCCAAAATTGTTTCGAGAAAAAAGTCTTCTTCGGTTAAATAACCCTGAAAAATTAGACAACCTTTTTCGAATTGTTTCCCCATTAAATTGGTTAATACTGATAGCATTGGCCTTACTTCTACTAATGATTGTTGCCTGGTCTATATGGGGTCGAATTGATACCCGAATATCAGGAAACGGTATCTTAATCAGTGGTGGACAAAAAATTTATGACGCTATCGCCGAAGAATCAGGACGTTTATTAACAATTGACGTAGAAATCGGCGAAATCGTTAAAAAAGGACAACAACTGGCAACCCTTAAGCTCCCTCTTCTTAATTTGGAATTAGAAAATAAACAACAACTTCTTGGCACCCTGCAAAGGCAGCTTAATGATTTACAGCAATTTATTCAAAAGGATTTTAAACTTGAGCAGGAAAAGAATGCAGTCCTTCAAGCAAATTGGGCCAGTGATTTAAGAAATGCCAATTTGCATTTGGAGTACTTAAAAAGCGCTATTGCAGAACGTGAAAAACTTGTAGGTAAAGCTGTATCACGGCAAGAGCTGGCAGATTTAAAAAGTAATTATTTTAAAGAAATACAAGAGCGCGATGAAATCCAAAAAAAAATGACCGACAACATTATCGAATTTAAACGGCGTACAGAAGCTAATCAACAGCGGATAATAGAGCTTAAGAATCGTATTCTGCAAGCACAAATGGAGTTGGCTCTAGTTCAAAAAAAAATTAAGGTTCACAGCATTATTGTCAGTCCTGTGGATGGGGAAATCATTAATATCCTTGGCAAACCGGGTGAAATTGTTCAGACGGGCAGTAAGGTTATGGACATAGAACCCTATGCTGAAACAATAGATGCAGCGGTTTATGTGCCTGCAGGGATGGGTAAAGTTATCCTTCCCGGCATGGTAGCCCATGTCGTACCCAGTACCGTCAAAAAACAGGAATATGGCAGTATTTTAGGGGTGGTTGAGACCGTCGCCAGTTTTCCCAGTACCCACAGCAGCATGATGGCCGTTCTATCCAATGAAAAATTAGTCGAAAACTTTACCAAAGATGGCCCTCAGTTGTACGTGCGTATTGATTTAAAAGAGGCGAATACACCAAGCCGTTTTAAATGGACTACCTCAAAAGGACCTAATATGATTATTACAAATGGAACTTTATGCACCGCCGATATTGTTATCAAAACACAACCTCCAATTACTTTGGTCGTACCAGCTATTAAACAATTTTTAGGAATAGACTAAAGCTATCATGTTATTTGACAGAGTAATCAATCAGATAAAAAAAACGCCGACCGTCTTACAAATAGAAGCTGTCGAATGTGGCGCTGTCGCCCTTGGTATTGTGCTAGCCCATTATGGTCGATGGGTTCCTCTTGATGTATTACGAAATGACTGTGGTGTTTCTCGTGATGGAAGTAGGGCTGACAATATCTATCGCGCTGCTGAAAAGCATGGAATGGAAGTTGAAGCTTACAGTATCGAACCTGAGGAAATCATTGACTCTCAATTGCCAGCAATTATTCATTGGGAATTCAACCATTTCGTCGTTCTGGAAGGAGCAAGTAAGCATGCTGTTTATATTAATGATCCGGCCTATGGGTCTCGTACTTTAACCTGGGAAGAATTTGATGAAGGCTTCACAGGAATAATTCTTGAACTAAAACCTAGTCTTCAGTTCGTAAAAGCAGGCAATAAACCTAGAATTCTACCCAGCTTGTTTAATCGTTTACGTCACTCTCAAGCAGCAGTATTTTTCATTATTTTAACAACGTTGTCTTTAGCTATTCCAGGGATTGCTATTGCGACATTAAATAAAATTTTTATTGATGAGGTATTAGTACAACAATTAACGAACTGGCAAAGACCTGTATTGTTAGGCCTAATCGTAGCAGCCCTTTTTAGTGGCCTATTAACCTGGTATCAACGAATAATGCTGGCCCGTCTGGAAACTAAAATGGCTTTGGTGAATGGTTCAACTTTTTTCTGGCATTTACTGCGGCTTCCGATGTCTTTTTTTAATCAACGTTATCTTGGGGATATCCTTAACCGTTTGCAATCCAGTGACGCTATAGCCAATTTGGTTTCTCAACAGTTTGGCACAAACATGGTTAATTTGATGCTAGCTTTAATATATCTTATGATTTTATTCCTGCTTAGCGTACCGTTGACTCTTTTGGTTATATTTACCACCCTTATCAATATTATAACGCTATTGCTTATTGCCAATCGACGAGCCAGTGAAAGTCAACGCCAAACAAAAGCAATCAATGGGTTAATGAGTACTGCTGTTAGTGGACTACAGCTTATAGAAACTTACAAAGCATCCGGTGCTGAAAATGATTTTTTTCGCAAATTTAGCGGTATGCATGCCAATCATTTGCTGGCAGAACAACAATTAGGCTGGACAAGAGATGCCTCCTCAATAGTCCCCATGGCATTGGATTTACTTACCAATACTATAATTCTGGGTATCGGTGCCTGGTTAACTATTTTGGGAGAAATGACTATTGGTACTGTGATAGGTTTCCAAATTTTGTATCGTGGTTTTATTTCTCCAATTAAAATGCTGGTAATGCTGGCAGGAAAAGTACAGGAGATTTCAGCCGACTTATTTACTGTAAAAGATATTACTTCACATCGACTAGCACCACGTTATATCAAACCTCAAACCAATGAATTTCCCGAAAATCATAAACTAACAGGTCATGTGGTTTTTGATAAAATCACGTTTGGTTATAGCCCCTTAGCCGAACCTCTGTTAGTTAATTTTTCCCTGGAAATTAAACCAGGTAAGCGAGTAGCGCTTGTAGGTAGTTCCGGGAGCGGTAAATCTACTATTGGCAAACTTTTGCTAGGGCACTATCAACCATGGACGGGAAATATACGCATTGATGGAAAACCGCTTCAAGACATCCCCAACGAAATAAAAATTAATTCAATAGCCAGCATTGATCAGGACATTAATTTATTCCATGCTACCTTAAAAGAAAATTTGACGTTATGGAATCCCACCATTCCAGACGAGGAAATTCTCAATGCCTGTAAGGCAGTTTTAATGCACGAAGCCATTGCTGGTGAACGGGAGCAAGGTTATGAAAGCATGATTAGTGAAGGAGGCTCCAATTTTAGCGGCGGACAACGGCAGCGTTTAGAAATAGCGCGTGCTCTACTTCAAAAACCGAGTATACTTATTCTGGATGAAGCCACTTCTGCACTCGATCCTCAAATGGAACAAATGATAGATTCACATTTACGGCAATTAGGCTGCACCCTTTTAATTATCTCCCACCGATTAAGCACCATACGTGACTCAGACGAGATTATTGTACTGGAAGGAGGTCAAGTGGTTGAACGAGGGACACATGAAGAGTTATTAGCCATTAAAGGGGCTTATTGCCATTTATTGGCAAGCGAGGCTTAAGTGATGAATGATCAATCAATTATTCATTCCCTTGGTCGGGAGTTTGATTTATTTGAAATAGATTGCAACTATCTAATTGCCAAAGGCAATGTTGATCTTTTTTTGATTCCTACGGAAGGTATTGAATCTGGCAAGCGCTACCCGCTGGGACATTGGCGAACAGGTGAGTTACTGATCGGGTTAAAAGGAAGCAATATTCAGTCAAAGTGGCAATTGTTAGCCTCTTCCTCAGTAGACATTGAACTTACGCCTATTGACTGGAAAGACATAAAAAACACCGCATTACGTCAATGGCAGCAACATTTTATAGATTATTTGCATCAACACAAAGTCACTGATTCCAAAGCATTGCTAATTAAGAGCAAACAAAACAAATCTGAAATAACCTTAAGATTTTATAGAAACATCCATGAGTCACTCATTAAGATAACTCATTTAATTCGGCAAACTGAAAAACAACGTGCCACTCAACGAAAAAAAATTGAGAATAATTTACTCAAACGTGCCTATGGACAAATGCTTTCCACTTTGCAGCCTTACACAGCTATTGGTAAAGCCGGGCGAAAAAACACTTTAACGTTTTGTATTCGGCATGTGGCGCACTTTTATCAGTTAATAATTCCTGAATTTCTTCACATTGGCACAATGGAAGAAATTACTCAAAAATCAGGCCTGTTGGTACGTCAGGTGCAACTTGGCGCAAAATGGTGGCGTAGTGCCACGAATCCTTTATTATTACAAAAACCTAATGAAGAAGGGTTCTATTTAGCAGTTCCCAGGTTAACGTATGGACTAATCTTGATTAATCCACTCGATGGGGTAAGAAAAAAACTTACAGCAAAGGAGGCTCAACATTTTGCATTAACAGCCTGGCAGATTTATTGCCCCTTGCCTTCAGAAAAACTAAAAATCCGGAATTTAATTCCTTTTTCATTTCGTGGCACCCAACGTGATCTGCTGCGTTTAATAACGGTAGGCTCTTTAGCAGCGATACTCAGTCTTGTTCCCCCCTGGTTTACCGGTGTTTTATTTGAACAAGTCGTCCCAGCAGGGAATTTCTCACAACTTAAACAGATTATTTGGGCTTTAGCTGTGGCGGCCCTTTCAGCAAGTTTATTTGAGCTTGTTCGTGCAGTTACCGTCCTTCGAATTGGAAGTAAATTAAATCTTAATCTTGAGATTGCTATTTGGGATCGTCTTATTCGCCTTCCAGCTACTTTTTTTCGTGAATTTACCAGTGGCGATTTAGCTAAAAGAGCCATGGCAGCCAGTAGTGTACGTCAAATTATGGCAGGCGTAGTCATAAACTCCCTCCTGAGCGGGATTTTTTCTCTCTTTAGCCTGGCTCTGCTATTTTATTATGATCGCGGATTAGCTTTGACTGCTACACTCATTATTCTCCTTATTTGCATCTATACGCTGTTCATTAGCAAAAAACAACTTTCCCATTACAAATCGGTTACAGCCATCAGTGGTGAACTTTCTGGAATGGTCATTCAGCTACTCGGTGGTATTGGAAAAATTCAAGCAACAGGCCGCGAAAAAACAGCCTTTTCGTTATGGGCCCTCAAAAATAGCCAGATAAAAAACGAAACTTATAAAGCGAATTGGTATAACGCTTTATTATCGAGCTTAAATGCATTATGGTTGACTTTACTGTCTGTAATTATTTTTGCCCAATTTGTTAGCCGTGAAAACGCGTTGAGTTTGGGTATTTTTCTAGCCTTTAATGCGGCACTCGGACAATTTGCTGCAGGCATGCTAGCAATGACTGATGCTATTAGTACTGTTATTAACAGTATTCCTCTTATGAAGCGGCTAACCCCAATTATTGAAAACATACCAGAAATCCATGCCGGAAAGCATGATCCGGGCGTTTTAAAAGGAAAATTGGAAGTGGACCAACTACGCTTCTCTTATACTAAGGAGCAAACAGTTGTTAAAAACGTATCCTTCTCCATTGAACCCGGACAGTATGTAGCAGTTACCGGCCCATCAGGCTCAGGAAAATCAACGCTGCTGCGCCTTCTGCTAGGATTTGAAAAGCCTGACCAAGGTAATATTTTTTTTGATGATCACGATATTAAACAATTAAATATCCAACGCGTTCGTGAGCAATGTGGAGTTGTGTTACAAAACAGTTTTTTAATATCAGGTACGCTCTTTGACAATATTGTGGGCTCAGCCCCTCTGACACAGGAAGACGCCTGGATAGCCGCAGAAAAGGCCGGTTTGGCAGATGATATTCGTAAAATGCCTATGGGGATGCATACTGTGATTTCTGAGCGTGGCGGGACATTATCTGGAGGACAACGCCAACGAATATTAATAGCAAGAGCGCTTGCTAAAAGCCCGCGAATTTTATTTTTTGATGAGGCGACTAGCTCTTTAGATAATCTCACACAAGCTATTGTTATTGAAAGCCTTGAAAAATTAAACGTGACACGTCTTGTTATCGCGCATCGATTATCCACTATTGAAAAAGCTGATTTGATACTGGTCATGCAACAAGGAGAAGTTGTTCAATCGGGTTCTTATATTGAACTAATGAAAGTGGAAGGATTATTTCAAACCATGGCTAAACGACAATTAACCGAGTAAAATTTATTATCCCATTATTAACACTATCCTCGATTATTTAAACAAATTACCTTGGGTGAAAGAAGTTAAGCTTAGAATACGAGAAGATGGGCGTGTCTATTTTGGAGAAGCGTTGGTTATACCTAAAGCAGAAAATAATTTAGTGGATAAATTACCTGAATAAATAATTACTTGTGCAAAGACAATAAATTATTGCCCTGAAGGGCAAAATCATACTCTATGTAAAATACAAACAAAACGACGTTACCCTGAGCAAAACAAAAGATCTCTTTGTTTAAAAATAAAGGAGTTATCTGCTGGAGCTCTTCGCTTTGCTCAGGATGGCGGCAATTTTCGCAAGATGACAATGCTAAATTTATTATGTGCCCTGAAAAAGCTATATCAGCTGATCACTCCTGATTAGACGAACACCATTGCTAATTAACTCTTCTCTTATTTTCTCAAAAACAGCATGATTAAGAGGCGCAGTAGCATCTTCTATTAAAGAACACTGAAAACCCTCAGCTAGAGCATCTTTAATACTAAAATAAACACATATATCCGCACATAACCCGCAAAAATAAAGATCATCGGCACCTTTGTCTTTTAAATAACCAGACAAGCCTGTGCTTTTGTTGTGATCATTATCGTAAAAGCCGCTATAACTATCTATGTCAGGCGCAGTTCCCTTCCGAAAGATAGCTTCTATAGGGTGCGTTTCCAGTTGAGGATGAAATTCAGCTCCAGAGGTTCCTTGTACACAATGATTTGGCCATAGCGTTTGCTCTCTGCCTCGTAACTTTATTTTTTCAAAAGGCTCTTTGCCTATATGATTAGACGCGAAACTTTTATGATTTGCTGGATGCCAATCCTGAGTGGCTACCACCAGTTCAAAGCGAGGTAATAGCTGATTAATCACTGGAATAATAGGTTCACTGTTAGGAACAGCAAGGCTACCCCCCGGTAAAAAATCATTTTGTACGTCAAGAATAATTAATGTTTTCATAATATTTTATACTTCTTTATTAATGCATCACGCTCATCTCTAAGTGCAGAACTTAATCCGACTTTATAAATATGTGGATTATCAAATCTTTTATATTCTTCAGGTAATTGATTAAATCGTTCCTGGCTGTATTGTACTATACTGGAAAGCGTTATAGCTTGTTGTAAGGATTTACCATTCTCCATTACTTTTCTTAATAAAGGTTCCTTTTTATAGTTTTGCAAACTGAGTTTTCTTGAAACATCAAAAGGATGGTGCATCAGGGTCACATCCTTTTCGCTTTCTATAACGACAGCATCAGCACCATAAAAAATTTCCTCTTCATTAACAATGCGCAGAACTTGTTTTTTATCTGGCAAGGTAATTTTACTAATATTTTCAGACAACTTAATACGGGGCTTGCCATTCGCAAAAGCTAACTTATAAACACCATCGAGAGCAGCATCAGGATGTCCAACAACTAGATTAGTACCCACCCCAAAAGCATCGATAGGAGCCTCTTGATCAATTAAACTTTTAATCACATACTCATCCAATTGATTAGAGGCAATAATTTGTACTTGGTGCAAACCGGCTTCATCAAGCATTTCACGTGCAGCCTTCGCTAAATAAGCCAAATCACCACTGTCCAAGCGAATTCCTTTTAATGGTTGCCCCCTTCTTTGCATTTCTTTACCAACTGCAATAGCTTTAGGCAATCCACTTTCTAGGGTGTTATAAGTATCCACCAATAAAATACAATCCTCTGGCCATAAATTAGAAAAATCGCGAAAAGCCTCTAATTCATCGTCATAACGTTGTATAAATGAATGGGCCATTGTTCCCGCTATTGGAAGTTTGTACCTTTGCCCCGCATAAACGTTACTGGTGGCATTAAATCCACCAATAATCGCCGCACGGCTTGCATAAAGACCACCAGGACCTTGCGCTCTTCTTAAACCAAATTCAATCAATTGCCGCTTTCCTGCCACATAGCGCATACGACGAGCTTTTGTTGCAATAAGGGTTTGAAAATTCAATGTATTTAGGAGAATGGTTTCTATAATCTGCGCTTCAATAATTGACGCTTCAACGGTTAAAATGGGACAAACCGGAAAAACTATCTCCCCTTCCTGGCACGAAAAGATATTGCCTTTAAAACGAAAATCCTTTAGGTAAGCAAGAAAATTAGCATCAAATCCCTGCTCTTTCAGGAAATCAATTTCTTCTTTTTTGAAATGAAAATTTTCAAGTATTTCTAATAAGTCATTTAAACCAGCAAAAACTGCGTAGCCTCCATTAAAAGGAAGTTTTCGAAAAAAATAATCAAATAGGGCAGGCTCCTTTACTCCTTTTAAAAAGTAAATTTGCGCCATAGTAAGTTGATACTTGTCAGTATAATTACCCGTAAAATTAAACATCTTTCGAAATCCTTTGTATATTTCAAGCTATAGTGATCATACAGCGAAGACAAAAAAACCGTTTATAAGCTCGCATTTGCAGAGAATAGTTTATCTATGAGGAATCACTGACAGAAATCTATCCCTACATCGCTAAATTATTTCTCTACTTAATGCGCGTCGAGTATAGCATTATTTCAGTTAACAGCTTAATTGTATGCTCACAAATCACAGCAGTGATAAGGTACAGAAGATTCTTCACTACGTTCAGAATGACGTTTATATCAACTGAGATGAGTACTCCAACTACGTCATCCTGAAAGCAGCTACGCTGCTTGAAGGATCTCTTTAAGGCGAAGCATGATACAAAAGCGGAGGGATTCTTCGCTTCACTTTGTAGATAACGGTTCTTCAGAATGGGGTTAAACGC
>NZ_LNYG01000013.1:1646962-1650928 GCF_001467745.1 Legionella jamestowniensis | reverse complement strand
GCAGCTACGCTGCTTGAAGGATCTCTTTAAGGCGAAGCATGATACAAAAGCGGAGGGATTCTTCACTTCACTTTGGTAGCTGACGGTTCTTCAGAATGGGGTTAAACACAAAAAAAAAAGCGGCACAAAGGCCGCTTTGGAATAAAGCCCTGGCAATGACCTACTTTCACATGAGGAAACCTCACACTATCATCGGCGCAGGTCTGTTTCACTACTGAGTTCGAGATGGAATCAGGTGGTTCCAGACCGCTATGGTCGCCAGGAAAACTGGTTGTCCTAAACTGGTCGCAGGAGATGTTGGGTTAAGACCCAAGCTAGTAATCTCTGTCTTCCAGTTAAGGCTGGTAAAGAATTTAAGGGTAACACAAGTGCCTTTCGGCTTCACTAGTTTTTAATCTTTGCTTACCATAACCCCCGAAGCAATTCAGGTTATATGGTCAAGACAATCAGCCAATTAGTACGAGTTAGCTTCACACATTACTGCGCTTCCACACCTCGCCTATCAACGTCGTAGTCTTCAACGGGCTTCATGGGAAAACTCATCTTGAGGGAGGCTTCCCGCTTAGATGCTTTCAGCGGTTATCCCGTCCGAACTTAGCTACCCGGCAATGCAACTGGCGTCACAACCGGTACACCAGAGGTTCGTCCACTCCGGTCCTCTCGTACTAGGAGCAGCTCCTCTCAATTTTCCTACGCCCACGGCAGATAGGGACCGAACTGTCTCACGACGTTCTAAACCCAGCTCGCGTACCACTTTAAATGGCGAACAGCCATACCCTTGGGACCTGCTTCAGCCCCAGGATGTGATGAGCCGACATCGAGGTGCCAAACACCGCCGTCGATATGAACTCTTGGGCGGTATCAGCCTGTTATCCCCGGAGTACCTTTTATCCGTTGAGCGATGGCCCTTCCATTCAGAACCACCGGATCACTAAGACCTACTTTCGTACCTGCTCGAGCCGTCACTCTCGCAGTCAAGCACCCTTTTGCCTTTACACTCTTGGTACGATGTCCGACCGTACCGAGGGTACCTTTGTGCTCCTCCGTTACTCTTTGGGAGGAGACCGCCCCAGTCAAACTACCCACCATACACTGTCCTCAACCAGGATTACTGGTCCAAGTTAGAACCTCAATAATAACAGGGTGGTATTTCAAGGTCGGCTCCATGCGAACTGGCGTCCGCACTTCATAGCCTCCCACCTATCCTACACAGTTATCATCAAAGTCCAGTGCAAAGCTGTAGTAAAGGTTCACGGGGTCTTTCCGTCTAGCCGCGGGTACACTGCATCTTCACAGCGATTTCAATTTCACTGAGTCTCGGGTGGAGACAGCGTGGCCATCGTTACGCCATTCGTGCAGGTCGGAACTTACCCGACAAGGAATTTCGCTACCTTAGGACCGTTATAGTTACGGCCGCCGTTTACCGGGGCTTCGATCAAGAGCTTCTCCGAAGATAACCCCATCAATTAACCTTCCGGCACCGGGCAGGCGTCACACCCTATACGTCTTCTTTCGAATTTGCAGAGTGCTGTGTTTTTAATAAACAGTCGCAGCCACCTGGTCTCTGCGGCCCTCACCAGCTTCGTTTCGCAAGGAAACTAACCAGCAAGGGCGTACCTTCTCCCGAAGTTACGGTACCATTTTGCCTAGTTCCTTCACCCGAGTTCTCTCAAGCGCCTTAGTATTCTCTACTTGTCCACCTGTGTCGGTTTGCGGTACGGTTCTCTATAAGTTATGGCTAGCAGCTTTTCCTGGAAGCTTGGCATCAATGACTTCCCTGCACCCCGTAGGGTCAGGACCACTTAGCACCTCTGCGTTAACAAGAAACCGGATTTGCCAAGTCTCTCCGCCTACATGCCAGTACCGGGACAACCAACGCCCGGCTCACCTAGCCTTCTTCGTCCCCACTTCACCACTTATAAAAAGTCCAGGAATATTAACCTGGTTCCCATCGACTACGCTCTTCAGCCTCGCCTTAGGGGCCGACTCACCCTGCTCCGATTAACGTCGTGCAGGAAACCTGGGACTTCCGGCGAGAGGGTTTTTCACCCTCTTTATCGTTACTCATGTCAGCATTCGCACTTCTGATACCTCCAGCAGACTTCTCAATCTACCTTCATCAGCCTACAGAACGCTCCCCTACCACGTGCACTTAGTGCACATCCGCAGCTTCGGTGTATAGTTTTAGCCCCGTTACATCTTCCGCGCAGGCCGACTCGACCAGTGAGCTATTACGCTTTCTTTAAAGGATGGCTGCTTCTAAGCCAACCTCCTGGCTGTCTGGGCCTTCCCACATCGTTTCCCACTTAACTATAACTTCGGGACCTTAGCTGGCGGTCTGGGTTGTTTCCCTCTTCACGACGGACGTTAGCACCCGCCGTGTGTCTCCCGTGATTCAATTAACCAGTATTCGGAGTTTGCATCGGTTTGGTAAGCCATGACAGCCCCCTAGCCGAAACAGTGCTCTACCCCCAGTAATCATTCACGAGGCGCTACCTAAATAGCTTTCGGGGAGAACCAGCTATCTCCGGGCTTGATTAGCCTTTCACTCCTAGCCACACGTCATCCGATAATTTTTCAACATTACCCGGTTCGGACCTCCAGTTGGTGTTACCCAACCTTCATCCTGCACATGGCTAGATCGCCCGGTTTCGGGTCTACTCTCAGCGACTCTCGCCCTTTTAAGACTCGATTTCTCTACGGCTTCCTTATTCAGTTAACCTCGCCACTAAAAGTAACTCGCTGACCCATTATACAAAAGGTACGCAGTCACACTTCCTAAGAAATGCTCCCACTGCTTGTACGCAAACGGTTTCAGGTTCTATTTCACTCCCCTCTCCGGGGTTCTTTTCGCCTTTCCCTCACGGTACTGGTTCACTATCGGTCAGTAAGGAGTATTTAGCCTTGGATGATGGTCCACCCATCTTCAACCAGGATTTCACGTGTCCCGGCCTACTTGTTCGCATGCCTAGTTCTTCATTACTATGTCGTATACGGGACTTTCACCCCCTACGGTCAGACTTCCCAGACTGTTCTACTTCTAGTAATGATAAATCATGCCAGGCTCTTCCCCGTTCGCTCGCCGCTACTTAGAGAATCTCAATTGATTTCTTTTCCTTCGGGTACTTAGATGTTTCAGTTCCCCGAGTTCGCCTCTGTAACCTATGTATTCAGTCACAGATAACCTACTCACGTAAGTTGGGTTCCCCCATTCGGACATCTCTGGATCAACGCACGTTTCCAACTCCCCAGAGCTTTTCGCAGGATTCCACGTCCTTCTTCGCCTCTTACTGCCAAGGCATCCACCGTTTGCGCTTCTCTTCTTGACCATATAACCTCAATCACCTCTTTGCTTCAGCTTTTTTCGCTACTCGTCGTCATCTTCATTCGCTCGCTCAGTCACATATTTATGTATGCTCCTTCGCTCTCTCATAAAAATGCCTCGATTAGCAAAAAAATTTTCGCAAATCATTCTTAGGTTATAAACTGACAAAAGATTAAATACTAATTCGCTTGTGTTTACCCTTTCTTCTTTACCAAATTGTTAATGAACGTCCGGATTAACCAGATTAAAGCAATCTCTCTAAAAATCACTTTAATCTGATGCATCCTACAGAAACGTTGGTGGAGCCGGGGAGGATCGAACTCCCGACCCCCTGCGTGCAAGGCAGGTGCTCTCCCAGCTGAGCTACGACCCCCTTTTTTTGACTGCGATATTTAACTTTACTCGTCGTTATCGATACTTTCTCGCTCGGTCATATACATAAGTATGCTCCCTCACTCGTTCGCATCGATGCCTCGATTAAAGTTAAATCTCTTGCAAAAACTTGCTTTGCTAACTTTCGCTGCCGTTCTATCCAACAGGGAAATTTGTCAAAATTTATTAGATAGCCCCTGGTCAGCTGTTTGACCATGCTTGGTCGCTTCGCTCCCTCGCATTGGAGTCTCTTCTAGTCGTTTCTGTCT
>NZ_LNYG01000013.1:1591119-1643619 GCF_001467745.1 Legionella jamestowniensis | reverse complement strand
CTTATCCAGGTTATACACCCATGGCAGGAGCACTGGGTGAATACAATGGTAAGTTTATGGCCAATCAAATGGTTTTACGCGGTGGCTGTTGTGTTACGCCCCAAAATCACATTAGAGCGAGTTACCGCAATTTTTTTCAACCCGAAAAGCGCTGGCAGTTTAGTGGTATCCGTTTGGCCGCAACTATTAAAGGAGAATAATAATGAGCGCTACAATCGAAACATTGCAATGCAGCCAAAATAAGCCGGCTAGTTATAAAGAATTTATGCGAGATGTTTGCGCGGGTTTATCGCGTAAGAATAAGCAATTATCGTCTAAATACTTCTATGATGCAGCGGGGTCTAGATTATTTAATCAAATTACTCATCATCCCGACTATTATCTGACAGGCTGTGAGCTAGAGATTCTTAAGCGTCATAAAAAGGAACTCTCGGTTCTTCTAAAAGACGAAGAATTCAACCTTGTTGAATTTGGCCCCGGAGAGGGTTTAAAAACCACTCTCTTGATCAATCAGTTTCTTAAAGACAATTTGTCATTTACCTATTTTGCGGTGGATATTTCAGGAAAATATTTGGATAGCCTTACAACTAAATTGAAACGAAAACAACCTCTACTCAAAACTGTCGTCTTAAACTCGGATTACATAACTGGAATGGAATGGTTAAGTCTAAACTCAAATAAACGAAATTTTTTATTATTTTTAGGCTCAAGTATTGGTAATTTTGATATTCCTTCTGCAAAAAAATTCTTACAGGCCGTGAGAGACTCCTTGCATGTTGGCGATTATTTTTTAATCGGATTTGATTTACGTAAAGATATTGATGTACTTTTACGTGCTTATAATGATCGAGACGGACTAACCCGTGAATTTAATTTAAATCTTCTAAGACGCATCAATAAAGAATTAGAAGGCAATTTTGATTTGGACTCATTTTACCATTATGGGATCTATAACCCTAACACTGGAGCCATGGAAAGCTATTTAATTAGCTTGAAGGATCAAATAGTTTGTATTGGGGCTTTAAAAAAATCATTTCCATTTAAAAAATTTGAACCCATTCGCGTGGAATCATCTTATAAATATTCCGATTCACAAATAAAAAAACTAGCAAAAGAAAGCGGCTTTGAAATTATTAAAAATTATAGCGACTCAAAAAAATATTTTGTGAATTCTTTGTGGCGGGCTAATTAATTCCTACTGTTCATGGAAAGGAAACGATTTTCGGTTCTATTGATAGCTAGCCATATCGTTGCCCTGTTTGGGATGTTATTGCTTATTTCAATCATTAAAAAATTTACGCTTCTTTTGTACGTTAAACCGTACCAGGAACTCAATTTATTACAGCTTTTTAACTATTTATGGTTCTCACAGGATTATTTTCTGCGGTTAATTTTGATATTTAATTTCATAGTTAAGCCAGTATTCATCTATGTAGTGGTTTTTTTTGCTTTTTTTTCCCTTCTAAAAAATAGGGAACATTCTTGATAACACTGCAGGTATAGGCCCTAATTAATGACATGCACTACAAACGGAAATCCAAATTAGTCATAATGGATTTCCGTCGCTTCAGAAAAATTTACTTAGACTAGCGTCGGAACAACGCCGACAAAATAAATCCAATACCACCTGCGACTAATAATGATACAAAGGGTCTATGGTGTACTTTGTCAGCAACTCTATTTGAATAATCTTTAATATTATTTTGCACCTCATAGACTCTATTTTTTCCTTCTACATATAATTCATTAGCTACTTTTTTACTGTCATTGGCTACTTTTTTACTGTCATTCAACAACGCTGTAGTCGCTTCTCCAAGATGGGATTCCCTTATTTTTTTTTGAGAAGCATTAAAATCATTAGATGATCTGTTTCGTGGTGATGCTTGTGAACTTTTTGTGTCCATTATCGAGTCTCCCTAATTATTAGTAGTCAGCATATGGATACTAGCGAAGTCAGTTTCCATTTTTTAAAGTATAGCAAAGAGACAAAGAGGCAAAAGAAATACTCTATAATTACTAATAGGCAATTTTTTACTCCTTTATGCGTCAAAGATGATGCAATACTGCCAGAGGTAAGCTTTAACCTCTTAAAAAATAAATTTAGTAAAGGGGAGTTACATGACAATAAGAAACGGAATTCTATTACACTGGCTAAAAGATGCTCATGCCATGGAAAAACAGTCAGAGCAAATGCTAAAAACACAAATCTTTCGTCTGGAAAACTATCCTCGTTTAAAAAAACATATGAAACTTCATTTGGAAGAGACAGTTTTCCAACAAATGCAACTTGAAAAATGCATTAAACGCCTGGGCAGTCATTACTCCTATTTAAAAGATTTTTCTGCCAAACTCATTGGCTTGAGTCAGGTTGCCGGAAATATGCTCTCTTGTGACGAAGTTGTACAAGGTGCAATTGATAGTTTTGTGTTTGAAAATCTCGAAATAGCCACTTATACGATATTAATTACTGCTGCAGAAAATGCCGATGATCCTGAAACCAGACAGATTTGTCAGCAAATTCTTCTCCAGGAAAAAGCCATGGCAAATTGGCTTTTAGAAAATTTAAACCAACTTGCAAAAGCTTTTTTGGTACGTTCGGAATTATCCTTTGAAACCGCCAAACGCTAATTATTTTCATGGAACCAGTAATTCGCTAACGCAGTATTCTTGTAATGTGACAAATGTTTCAAAAAGAATTGGTTAGCTTGATTTATCTGATGGGTTTTCAGCAAACTAAGCAAATAGGTTTGTGTATAAAGCTCAACTTGGGCATCACTTCCACCTAATTGGAAACAATCCTCTACGATAGGTTCCAATAGCCCAGCAGCGAGCTGATAATTGTTTTCAACAAAAGCTTTAATCCCGCGGCATAAAGAAAATGTCTTTATCCATAAATCTTTGCTCTTTCCATCAGGAAGCGCATTAATATGAAACTCCATATCCATAAGGGCTTGTTCAGCATAAGTCGGATCAGTTTTAGATAAGCAATAGATAAAATGGGCGTTATTAAACCCAATATAATGTTCGAATGGATGTGAACCCACGTGGGCTAAGATGGTATTATACAATGGGCCCTGTGGCAATCCAGCCAGGTCCATACGCCATAATAAAGAAATTGCATCAAGTTGTTCGAGCAAATTATCCGGTAGAGTACCAAAAATCTGGGGAAAAAGTTCCATGACCTTGGTGTCATCCCGATTTGCCAAATGAAACAACGCTAAATGCCAGGTATTATGTCCCCTTAATAAAGATAAAATATTATCCCAACTGTTCTTAAGTGTTTGTAGCCTCTTGATTCCACCTTGAATGTCACCTTCTAACAAGTAAACATGGGCCAAGGTATGGTGTGCCCAAGGAGTAACTAGTTCGAGACTTACTGCTTCTTCAGCCATCGCTTTTGCCTGGGAGTATTTCCCACAAAGCTCTAAGGCAAAAGAATGCATGGCTAAAAAGTGGGATTCGTCTTGGTTAACTGGAGCACATTTCTCGCATACAGCGAGAAATTGCTGTGCATGATAGGCTTGTCCCGTACAATAAAAAAGCCATTCAGCAAACTTTAAAGCTAACGTATCGCGAGGAAAAAGTTCAAGCAACCCATAAAACAAAGTGAGCGCAGCATCATAATCTAAACGTTGCCATGCCTTTATAGCTTCATAGGTTAATTTTTCTCTTAGGTTAGTGTTTCCTAATAATTTTTCAGCCTGTAAAAGATAGTCTGTTGCTATTGAGGTTGCTATGTCTTCTTGTGCATACAAATAAAATGCAGCAGCATAAGTTTGCAACAATAGATTTTCAGGATGTTCCCTTGCTGCATCAAGAATAGCAATGGCATTATTTCCAGAACCCAATATTTGATCATGAAAATCATTAATACTTTTAATAACCTGAACTGAATTTGTTGTAACGGATAAACCTCGTTGTGTTTCCATAATGAAGATGAAAAGAAATTTACATAATAATAGATTAGCAGCTTTTGAGACTTAATTTTGGTGGGGTAATTTGTACCTGTGACAATAACACATATAAATTATAAAGGCTGGGCATGCAGGCTTCATTTAGCCGCAAAGAAATTAGATAACTCGTTTACAAATCCTATTAATCTTTTCTAATATCTTCAGCGGTTAAAGGTGTTCCATCTTTTTTGTAATGTAGTAAAGCTAATCAATGCACTAATATAGAATGGGACAGTAGACAACTTGCTACAATTATTGCTATGGCCTTCTTTTTCCGCTAATGTCATAAGCTTTTGTAAAATGGATTATAAAACATGGATCATGCTTTAAACGGATTACTATCGCGACTTCATGCGGAGGAAAAGTGCATGATAGCGCAGTTGCATCAATTCTGTTCAATTAATTCAGGCACTGAAAACCTGCAAGGGTTAGCCCAAATGTCACAAGCATTGGAAGCCGCATTTAAACCCTTGGCCGATGATATACAACGCCCTCCCCTGCCAATGATTTCTACCGTCAATATGAAAGGAGAAACCATCACGCAACGCTGTGGTGATATTCTTTTTATTCGTAAACGACCTGAATTAAAACGTCGTATTCTTCTAAGCGGCCACATGGACACCGTTTTTGCAGCCAATCATCCTTTTCAAGAACTAACATATGTAAATGAGAATCATCTGAATGGTCCCGGTGTGACTGACATGAAAGGGGGGCTCATCGTCATGCTTCATGCCCTTAATGCTTTTGAGGAAATGACAAGTGCTAATAAACTAGGATGGGATGTCGTCATTAATGCTGATGAAGAAATTGGTTCCCCTGCATCCAGTACCTTTTTTGATGAAATTGCCGCAGATTATCAGACCGCTTTAGTCTACGAGCCAGCAATGGACTCAAAAGGCAATTTAGCGAAAAATCGTCGAGGAAGCGGTAAGTTAACACTTATCGCTACAGGAAAAGCCGCTCATGCAGGAAGAGCTTTTTATGAAGGGCGGAATGCGATTAGTTATTTGGCCGAGGCAATTGTAGCAATTCATGCTCTTAATGGCCTACGCGAAAATGTTACCATCAACGTGGGTAAGATTGCGGGTGGTGAAGCTTTAAATGTCGTTCCTGACAAGGCAGTAGCTAAATTAGATGTTCGTATTGAAAAAAATGAAGATGAGCAATGGGTAAGAAACCAATTACACGCCATCATTGAGAAAATGAGACGTGAAGATTATTCATTAACCCTCCATGGCAGTTTTGGTCGTCCCGTAAAACGAGTTTGCCCCGCCACTGAAAAATTATTTGCTCGAATACAACGGCTAGGGCACTTGCTTAATTTATCGATTCATTGGGAAGACAGTGGTGGTTGCTGTGACGGTAATAATCTTGCCCACCATGGACTAGCCGTAATTGACACATTAGGGGTCCGGGGAGGAAACATTCATAGTTCCAGTGAATACATTTTATTGGACAGTCTAGTTGAACGTGCTGCACTTAGTACTCTCTTACTCCATGATTTAGCCCAGGGTGGGCTTGAGGAACTACGTGTATGATGTTATTTCGCAGCGTTCGTAAAGCAGATCTGAATGCCGTTTACCGACTGGCCAAGCATAGTGGCATCGGCATGACCACACTCCCCAAAGACAAAGAGGTGCTAGAGAGAAGGCTGGAATGGGCTTGCGCTTCTTTTCAAAAAGCGGTGAATCAACCTGTGAGCGAATATTATTTATTTGTCCTTGAAGACCCCGCCACTGGAAAAATAATTGGGACTTCAGCGATAGAGGCCGCAATCGGCCATGATCTACCTTTTTATTCGTACAAAGTTCTAAAAAGAACACGCATTAGTTATTCGCTCAATATACGAAGTGATTACGAAATATTAAGTCTCGTCAATGATAATCAGGGGCGTAGTGAAATTTGTACACTTTTTCTTGAGCCTGAGTATCGCCATAATAATAATGGATTACTTCTTTCAAGAGCCAGATTTTTATTTATGGCCCACTACCCCGCTCGCTTTGCTTCTACTGTAATTGCTGAAATGCGTGGCATTTCAGATGAAGAAGGACATTCACCATTCTGGGATAATGTCGGGCGCCATTTTTTCCACATGCCTTTCCCTGAAGCCGATCGTCTAACCATTTCAACCAATAAACAGTTTATTGCTGATCTAATGCCAAGAAACCCCATCTATGTAAAACTGCTTGCACCGGAAGCTCAAGCAGTTATAGGGAAACCTCATCAATCAACAGTTCCAGCAATGAATATCCTCATGCGAGAAGGATTCCGCTATAACGCGTATGTTGATATTTTTGATGCAGGTCCTACCATTGAAGCACCGCGTGACCAAATTCGAACCATTGCCAGCAGTCGTATAATGACGGTAAAAAACATTAGTGATGAGGTAAGTTCCAAGCGATTTTTATTAGCCAATACCAAGCTCGATTTTAGAGCTACGATTAGTCAAGCAGTTTTAAATGAACAGCAATGTTCCTGTATTATCAGTAAAAAAACAGCTGAATTATTAGCAGTCAGCAAGGGGGATTGTGTGCGTTTAGCCCCCCTCCAAATCGAGGAACCTACTATCTACAGTGAGTCCAAAACATGAAAAGTCATCAAAGTAATACAGCAACTCATTATATAGACGGCAAATGGAGACAAGGGGAAGGTGAATTACTCCAGTCAAGAAACCCTGCCGATGGCAGTATTGTCTGGCAAGGCAATCATGCAACAGCAGAAGAGATTCTAATGGCTTGTGAAGCAGCACATTTAGCATTGCCGGGGTGGGCCGCCTTAAGTGTGTCAGCTCGGGCAAGTTACCTGCAAAATTTTGCTAAAGAAGTGAGTGCCAAACAACAAGAATTGGCCTATTTAATCGCATTGGAAACAGGGAAACCGTTGTGGGAAACAAAAACGGAAGTTAACTCTGTCATTGCCAAAATTGATTTATCGATTAAAGCTTACCAAGAGCGCACCAATGAAAGAGACTTTAGTACAGCTGATGCACAAGCCTATCTTCGTTATAAACCTCATGGAGTAGTAGCCGTTCTTGGGGCTTTTAATTTTCCCGCGCACTTAAGTAATGGCCACATTGTGCCTGCCCTTTTAGCAGGAAACACAGTGATTTATAAACCGAGTGAGTTAGCCCCTGCTGTTGCCCAATTTATTATTCAGTGTTGGCACGAAAGTGGTTTGCCACAAGGTGTTATCAACTGTGTTCAAGGGGGTATTACTTCCAGTCAAGCTCTGCTAACAACTGACATCCAGGGCGTTTATTTTACTGGTAGCTATAAAGCCGGCCGCTCTATTCATCAATATTTCAGTGGCCGCCCTGATATTATCCTAGCCTTGGAAATGGGAGGTAATAATCCCTTAATCATTGATACAGTAAATAATATGGAGGCTGCCGTTTACCATACTTTATTATCAACAATGATTACTGCCGGACAACGCTGTACCTGTGCACGACGACTTTTTATCCCTAATACTAGTCATGGAGATAAATTTTTATCACAGCTAATTCAAGCTTGTAGGCAACTGAAGGTAGCCCCTTTTACGCATAAACCAGAGCCTTTTATGGGACCTGTAATCAGCCACGAGCATGCACTCCATCATTTAAAAGCGCAGGAACATTTAATTGAATTAGGGGGTAATCCTTTACTAACCATGTCTTTAATAAAAGAAAATACCGGTTTTCTTTCGCCTGGTATCATTGATATGACTGGCATTAAAGAAGCTCCTGATGAAGAAATGTTTGCTCCGATAAGTCAAATTTATAGATATGAAACTTTTGATGAAGCACTGGTGATGGCAAATCATACGCGCTATGGTTTATCAGCAGGGTTACTCAGTGACAGCAAAAAAAATTACCAACACTTCTATCACAGCATTCGGGCAGGATTAATTAACTGGAACCGACCTACCACTGGCGCTGCCAGCAGCCTTCCTTTTGGTGGGGTCGGCTGTAGTGGGAATCATCGCCCCAGTGCCTATTTTGCCGCAGACTATTGCGCTTATCCAATTGCGAGTTTAGAACAAGCTGAATTGATACCACCTTTACAATTACTCCCTGGGATTCAACTGGAATAATATTATGGCTGTTTTTGAATTAAATATGGATGGATTGGTAGGACCAACCCACCATTACGCCGGTTTGGCAGCAGGTAATCTAGCATCAACCAACAATGCTTTAAGTCTATCCAATCCACAGGTTGCCGCACTTCAAGGGCTTGCCAAAATGCGATTATTACATGGCTTAGGATTAAAACAAGCAGTGTTGCCACCTCACCAGCGCCCTAATCTGCATTTACTTTATCAACTGGGTTTTAATGGCAGCGCCGCTCAACAAATTGCAAAAGCGCATCAAAATGCTCCTGAGCTGCTCAGTGCCTGTTATTCTGCCTCCAACATGTGGACGGCAAACGCCGCAACGGTTTCTGCAAGCCTAGATACGGATGACAGACGTGTTCATTTTACTGCGGCCAATTTAATTAGTAATTTGCATCGTCATCAAGAAGCTGATTTTTCACATTACTTATTAAAATACCTGTTTTCAAATGACCGTTATTTCCAGCATCATCCGTTGTTGCCTAAAAGCACTACTACAGGGGATGAAGGTGCAGCCAACCATAATCGACTGTGCAAAAACCATAGTAGTCCTGGAGTTAATCTCTTTGTTTATGGAAAGAAAGGACTAACCACCACAATGACTAGCCAGGAACCAGAGAAATATCCCGCAAGGCATACCCTAGAAGCTTCACAGGCAGTTGTTAGAGCCCATCAATTAGATCCTCAACGAGTTATTTTTGCCTGTCAAAATCCCACAGCAATTGATCAGGGCGTATTTCACAATGATGTCATTGGGGTTGTCAATGAATCAGTTTTATTAGTTCATGAGGAAGCCTGGCTGCAACAAGCCACGATTTTTCAGGAAATCCAGAGAAAAACTGATTTCCCTGTAACCATCATAGAAATCAAGCGTGAACAACTCACCGTAACAGAAGCAGTGAACACCTATCTTTTTAATTCGCAACTTATAACGTTACCAGACTCAAGTACCACACAAACTCGGATGGCATTAATTGCCCCCATTGAGTGTCAAATTAATGAACGTGCCAAAACGGTGATTGATGAGCTTATTGCAGATAATTCCAATCCTATTGTTGACGTACATTTTCTAGATTTAAAACAAAGTATGCGCAATGGAGGTGGTCCCGCTTGCCTTCGTTTACGTGTTCCTTTAAATGAAAACGAGCTACAAGCCATGCATCAAGCTATTTTAATCAATGAAAAGTTGCTAAATGAATTGGAGGCTTGGGTTAAACGCCATTACCGCTCCCAGTTACATGCGAATGATTTAGCAGACCCCTCGCTGGTAAATGAAAGCTTAACTGCGCTGGATGAGTTAACCCGTATTCTGACCTTAGGCTCTATTTATCCTTTCCAACGTGAGACAAACCGCTGATGTGGAAAACTTTTTGGGGAAACTGTATTCACAAGTCAACGAAAGGCATTTATGTTTACGAAAATTTATTGTTCCGGTGGCTAAGATTCAAAGGCACCGCCCTGCAAACACTTCTGAACCGCTATTTTCCACATCGTCCCGCTCTTTATTATGTGAACCCCCTTACTTTATTTGTCCGGCTGAATCCGGGCAGTTGTTGTATGTTTGGGCTTGGCGGTGCGGGCGTCGCTCATGCTCTTTCTCCTTTTAATAAGATTAAACTCACTGTTGTGGAATATGATAGTGAAGTCATTGACATTGCAAAACAATTTTTTTTCCTTGATAAACTTGAACATTTGGAAGTTGTTCACCAGGATGCCCAGGTATTTGCGATGCAGACAGATAGAAAGTTTCAGCATATCCTAGTAGATCTTTTTACGGATGAGGTTTTTCCTGAACAATGTAATTCTGAGGAATTTTTCAGCCATTGTAGGCGAATATTAACATCAGATGGCATCCTTGCGGTTAATCTCGCAAATCGCAACGAGCAATGGCCTATATTTCAATTGCTTCGAAAAAACTTTCAAAATGCCACGCTGGCAATTTCAGTTAAAAAATCTGCAAATATTATTATCTTTGCCACCAAGCAGAATTCAGTCAACTACCTAACAGAGAAACTTAGACAAAACAAGACGCTAAAACGTCTTTTTTGGGATGAAAAATGGGGATGTATCGCAGAATTAAAAGATTGAAAAGTTTTTCCAACATCAGGATGATTATTTATCCATTTGAACAATATTCAATCAAATGCTATGGTGAAAATACCACCTCGTTTTATTCGAAGAATTTTTATGCGAAAACCTTCTAAGCAAAAAAGTGCAAAAAAAGAGAGAAATGAAAAAAAAATTTCACCCAATAAGTTGACCGATGTAAGCGGTGGAAGATTTACCCCAGGAGGTAGATTACCTGGTGAGGGTATACCCGGCTCCAGATGATTGACCCTATTCGGTGCAAACTTTGGCTGTGGGTTCCTCAAGATAGCCAGCCTTCAGCAACAATTAGCCTTCTTCCCTTCAGCATCACCTAAGAAGTGAGAGTGGGTTACGGCAGATCTTTTTGTTCTAATGATCTCGATTCAATCCCATTGAAACATTGGACCACTGTGTACAAAGTCTGTCTCTTGATCATATCTCTGCCTTACATCCCGCTGCTTGTCCCACGGTTACATGTTTTTGGACAGCATTTCTTCCTCCGCGTACAAGCCGCAGGGTGCAAAACAGCAGTTAAATTTCCATTAAATCTTTCTCTTTCTCTACCAATAATGCATCAACGTCCGCGATGTATTTATCGGTTAGCTTTTGAATGAGTTCATTTGCACGACGCTCGTCATCTTCCGAGATTTCTTTAGCTTTAACCATCTCTTTAAGATGATTGTTGGCATCACGACGAATATTACGAATGGCAACACGACCCTGTTCACCCTCACCTCGTACCACACGAATCATTTCTTTACGACGTTCTTCAGTTAAGGCTGGCATAGGAACACGAATAGCGTTTCCAGCAGTTGCAGGGTTTAATCCTAAATCTGAGGTTAAGATTGCTTTTTCTACAGCAGCGACGATTGATTTTTCCCATGGGGTCACCAGTAAAGTACGCGAATCACTAACAGTGATATTGGCCACTTGGTTCAATGGTGTAGGATTGCCATAATAATCAACCTGAACATGGTCCAAGAGACTAGGATTAGCACGGCCAGTGCGGATTTTAGTTAAATCATGTTGTAGTGTTTCAACTGTTTTTTTCATACGCTTTTCAGCGTCCTGCTTAATATCATTGATCATGGTTTGCTCCTACTATGGTTCCAACCCGTTCACCTAGAACAATTCTCTTCAGCGCATTTGGAGCTGCCATATCAAATACCTGCAGCGGCATCCCGTGATCCTGGCATAAACAAATGGCTGTTGAATCCATTACTTCTAATCCCTCTCGCAACACTTGTTTGTAAGTTAAATAATCATAACGAACAGCGTCAGGATTTTTAAAAGGATCTGCTGAATAAATGCCATCAACCTTCGTTGCTTTTAATACAACATCCGCACCCACTTCGATTGCTCTTAAGCAGGCTGCAGAATCAGTAGTAAAAAATGGATTGCCTGTACCCGCTGCAAAGATGACGACGTGACCATTACGTAAATGGGTAATCGCCTTACGTCGATGATAAGGGTCTACAATCCCCAATATGGGAATTGCAGACATGATGCGCGCAGGTAAATCAATACGCTCCAAGGCATCACGCAGAGCCAGCGCATTCATTACAGTGGCAAGCATGCCCATGTGATCACCCGTTACACGACCAAGACCAGCTTCCGACAACGCCTTGCCTCGAAATAAATTACCGCCGCCAATGACTATACCGACCTCAACTTCCATACGAATTAATTCGGCAACGTCTGTAGCCATGCGGTCAAGAATTGATGGGTCAATACCAAATTGTACTTTACCCATCAATGCTTCACCGCTGTATTTTAGCAAAATACGCTTATATTTTAATTGCGAGTGACTGGAATTCATCATTAATCACGAACCTGAGCCATTACTTCTTCGACGAAATTGTCCTCTTTCTTTTCAATGCCTTCACCTACTTCAAAGCGTGTAAAAGAAACGACTTCAGCATTCTTTTCCTTTAACAATTGACCCACTTTTTTGTTAGGATCTTTAACGTAAGGCTGTCCCAGAAGGCTAACTTCATCGACAAATTTGTTGATACGACCTTCGATCATTTTATCGATGATTTCCTGTGGTTTACCGCTTTCACGAGCTTGGGCTGTAAAGATTTCTCGCTCATTTTCAATCGCTTCTGCAGAAACTTGATCACGATTAACAACCATGGGACGACTAGCAGCAATATGCATAGCGATATCTTTTGCAAGCGATTCATCGCCATTTTTCATATTCACGAGAACACCTATGCGGCTACCATGCAAATAATGGCCAATTACACCCTCAGAAGACATTCTTTCAATACGACGCAATTTAATATTTTCGCCAATTTTGGCAACAAGCTCTTGTCTTGCCTGCTCGACAGTGACATTACTTCCCGACATCGTTTCGTTGGATAACGCATCAATATTGGCAGCTGAAGAAGCCAATGCTGTTTCACTAACTTTAGATGCAAAGTTAGTGAAATTCTCATCGCGGGCAACGAAATCAGTTTCACTATTAATTTCAAGCATCACTGCTGCACGTCCATCCGCAGAACGAGCAATAACAATAACACCTTCCGCTGCAACACGATCGGCTTTCTTGTCTGCTTTAGCTTGACCAGCTTTACGCATTTCAATAATTGCCTGCTCGATATCACCATTAGTGGCGATCAGGAATTTTTTACATTCCATCATTCCCGCACCAGTACGCTCTCTTAATTGCATGACTAATGAAGCACTAATTGACATATTCCACCCTCCACATAGCAAAAAGGGGGTACGTTAATGAATCAACGCCCCCCTCCTCTTTAAAAGTTAATTATTCATCTGCAGTTTTTTCTACTTCTTTATTATTTGCAGGAACTTCAACGAATTCAGCGTCTGATGCGACACCACCTACAGTATTACCTTGTTTGGCGTCAAGAATAGCATCTGCAATACAGCGAACATAAATATCTACTGCACGCATAGAATCATCATTGCCTGGAATAACATAATCAATGTTATCAGGACTATTATTCGTATCAACGATCCCAATAACAGGGATTTTCAAGCGGCGAGCTTCCTCAACTGCAATGTGCTCAAATCCTACATCGACTACAAAAAGAGCATCAGGTAGACCACCCATATCTTCAATACCACCCAATCCGCGCTCCAGTTTTTCTAATTCGCGGGTGAGCATTAATGCTTCTTTCTTAATCATCATGCTAAATGCGCCTTTTTCACGCATTTCTTTTAATTCTTTAAGACGGAAAATAGATTGACGTACTGTTTTCCAGTTTGTCAGCATACCGCCTAACCAGCGATGATCAACATAAGGCATACCACAACGCTTGGCATGCTCACGAATGCTATCTTGTGCTGCTCGTTTGGTACCTACGAATAGAATTTTTGCCTTGTTAGATGCTAAACGACCGACATAGTTAACTACATCATTTAGCATTGGTAACGTTTTTTCCAGATTGATAATGTGGATTTTATTTCTAGAACCAAAAATATAAGGTGCCATCTTTGGATTCCAAAAACGGGTTCTATGGCCAAAGTGAGCCCCCGCTTCCAACAGTTCACGCATACTAACATTCATATATATTTCTCCAGGGTTAAGCCTCCACGCTTCCCATACGGTACCCTATTGGGACCCCACCGCATGTGACGAAACGTGTGTGTCGTTAAAAAGCGCCGTATTTATACCATAATCCAGCATAATCATCAACTTCATTGACTTTAATTTATTTTTTCTTATTATTAATGTCTCTGATTTGAGGAAAAAATAAAAATCAGTGTCTATAATCGTTGCTGAGGAAGTTTAAAATAATAACTTTTAACTAAGGATAGTAAAATGAAAAAAATATCGCTAGTCGCAATCGTTTTATCATTTGCTTTAGGACAAACTGCTTTTGCTGCTGCTGCAAATGATGATTCTACTTCAACTCAAACCACTTCTACTACTTCTTCCATGGCTTCAGATAAGGGAGCGTGTCCATGTCCTAGCAAGCGCATGCAAGAAATGATGGACTCTTTGAATCTGGATGCTTCACAGCAAGCAAAAATTAAAACTATCAAAGATCAACTGAAACAAAGCCAACAATCAAATTGGGAACAAATGAAATCCATCCGTTCTCAAATTCATGACTTGGTTACAGCAGACTCGATGGATAATTCCAAGTTAGATAGCTTGATTAACCAGAAAAAAGAACTGTTAGGCCAAATGATGAAAGCCAAAATTACCGCTAAACAACAAATTTACAGTGTTCTTAATGCGGATCAAAAATCACAATTCAAGCAAATGATGAAACAATGGGAAGAAAAACGCATGAATCATAAATGCTAAGACATTGTAATCAGTCATAACGTAACCTGGGTTTCGCTTCGCTAAACCCAGGTTACGGCCCCATAGCCCTCACACCCCTGCAGTATACTCAAAGAATTTAATTTTCTTTTATAATTAATAGAATCCAGTCATAATATTGGATGAAAAGATTCTTGTGCTACTATTTATACTTTGTGGATTAAAACATGGCAGTCACAATAAAAACCCCTGAAGAAATTGAAAAGATGCGTGTGGCAGGCAAACTTGCTGCTGAGGTTCTGGAAATGATAGGCCCCTATGTAAAAGAGGGTATCACTACCGACGAACTCAATACAATTTGTCACAATTATATTGTTAATGAACAGCATGCTATCCCTGCTCCTTTAAACTATAATGGCTTTCCTAAATCTATTTGCACATCAATTAATCATGTAGTGTGTCATGGTATTCCAAGTAAAAAAGCTTTGAAAGATGGTGATATCATTAACATTGATGTTACGGTTATTAAAGAAGGCTATCACGGGGATACCAGCAAGATGTTTTATGTTGGTAATCCTTCAATTAAAGCAAAGCATGTGGTCAATATTGCCCATGAATGTCTTTTTATTGGCATTAATATGGTAAAACCTGGAGTACGCTTGGGCGACATAGGTCATGCGATACAGCAGCATGCCGAAAAAAATCGCTGCTCCGTGGTACGGGACTATTGTGGTCATGGCATTGGCCGCATTTTCCATGAAGATCCTCAAGTTTTACATTATGGTATTCCCGGGACGGGTGAAATGTTAAGACCAGGGATGACATTTACAATTGAGCCAATGATCAATATTGGCAAACATCATACCCGCTTGTTGCCGGATCACTGGACTGTAGTTACTAAAGATCATAGTCTTTCAGCACAATGGGAGCATACCTTGCTCGTCACTGAAGATGGGGTTGAAATTTTAACCTTGCGCAATGAAGAACGCTAACCTTGCCCTAAAAAAATCAATTAAACAGTTCAAGGAAGAACTGTGTAAAGAATTTTACCAAAAAAAAAATATTACCGCCCTTACCAATAAATTGGTCGTTTTCATTGATGAGGTATTATTGACTTTATTTCATCAAAACCAATTGGATAAGGATAATAAATTTTGTCTCCTGGCTTTGGGAGGTTATGGAAGGCGCGAATTACAGTTACATTCAGACATCGATTTACTGTTATTACATTCTGAAGATATTTCAAAAGTACACTCCCAGCGGGCCCAGGCCTTTATCCAATCTTGCTGGGACATAGGATTAGATGTAAGCCATCAAATTACCACAGTAGAAGCTTGTGCAGAGCTTGCCAGTAATGATTTAAGTGTCATTTCTAGTATCTTAGACATACATTTAATTGGTGGTTACAGTAATTTGATGGAAGAATTACTTTATAAAACACATCCTCTGCATATGTGGCCTAGCGATCGCTATTTTTTTGCTAAAAAACAAGAACAAATTCAACGCTACACCAAATACGGGGATACAGCGTACAATCTTGAGCCTAATGTAAAAAATGGCCCAGGAGGTTTAAGGGATATCCATATTTTATTAAACATTTGCAAACGCCATTTTGGTGTTAGTAAATTTGCTGAAGTTATTGGTAGTGGTTTTATTACTGACAAGGAATATGAGGAGCTTATCGCTTGTCAACACTTTCTTTGGAAAGTTCGTTTTGCGTTACATATGCTCGCGGGAAAGCAAGAAGAGCGTTTATTATTTGATTATCAAACCAAATTGGCCAGTTTATTTGGTTTTACAGATAAACCACATGGGCTAGCTATCGAACAGTTCATGAAAACCTATTTTAAAATAATCAAACGGCTTCGTGAACTAAACGAAATGTTATTACAATGGTTTGCTGAAGCTATTATTTATCATGAAAAACAACAGATAACACCCCTAGATGCTAATTTTCAGCTCGCCAATGATTATATTGAAGTAAAGCACCCTCAAGTATTCAGGCAAAGGCCATTGGCTTTACTGGAATTATTTTTATGGATGGCTAAACGCCCTGATATTGTGGGCGTTCGTGCAAGCACTATTCGCTTAATTCGGGAAAATTTGCATTTATTTAGTCATAAAATTCGTAAATCTCAAGCAGCGACAACCTGTTTTCTTGCCATTTTTAAAACGGCTGAAGATCCCTTTGCAACACTCCAACATATGAATCGATATGGAATTCTCGGCTATTACCTGGATAGCTTTGCAGCAGTCACAGGACAAATGCAGTATGATTTATTTCATGTCTATACCGTGGATCAACATACGCTTTTTGTTATTCGTAATCTCACCCGGTTTTTAAAAGCAGAATATGCTGGCCAGTTCCCATTAGCAGCTCAATTAATGCCCGCGATAAAACAACGTGAGATTCTATACCTCGCAGCCCTTTTTCATGATATTGCCAAAGGTCGGGGCGGTGATCATTCAGAATTAGGGGCTGAAGAAGCCCATCAGTTTGCTTGTCGTCATGATTTAAGTGAGGCCGAACGCAGTTTATTGGTATGGTTAGTTCGAAATCATTTGCTAATGTCACAAACTGCACAGCGTCAAGACATTTATGACCCTAAAACCGTTCAAACCTTCTGCAGTCAACTTCCTCAAACAGAATACTTAGATTATCTTTATTTACTAACCGTGGCTGACGTTTGCGCTACCAATCAAAAACTCTGGAATACTTGGAGAGACTCTCTGCTAAAAGAACTTTATCGAGCAGCTCAATTTGCCATGCAGGAAAAAAATTTACTGGATGAAGCAGCGATGATTAAGGCTCGCAAAGAACAAGCGATGAAGCTTTTATTTAAAGATGGTTTCCATCAAGAGACCATCGAGAGCTTGTGGTTTCATTTTAAAGATAAATATTTCTTGCATGAACCCGCTGATGTGATTGCCAGACATACTAAAGCTATAATCAACACTAAAGAATATCCTTTAGTGTTAATTATGCCTCATCACAGCCAGGGCGGCACTGAAGTTTTTATTTATATGCCACACCGTGATGAGCGTTTCACAATTACTACTACTGTACTAAGCAATCATTATGCGACTATTCAGGAAGCTACTATTTTAACCTGCAATAATGGTTATGATTTGGACACCTATATTATTTTAAATGAACAACATCAGGCTTTTTTTGCCAAAGAACGCATTATCACCATTCAAAATGCGCTAAAAGAGCAACTTACCAACAACGAAGAATTACCAACGACAACAAGGCGCAGGCTTTCACGTACTCAGGCTCACTTTAATTTAAAACCGCAAATAAGCTTTAGTGAGGACGATCAACTTCATCAAACCAGCCTCTTTTTAATTACAACCGACAGACCAGGGTTACTTGCTACGATAAGCCGTATTTTTTTAACCCTAGATATCAATTTACATAATGCGAAAATTGCTACATTTGGGGAACGCGTGGAAGATATGTTCTTTATCACGACAAAAATAGGAAATCCTTTGAGTAAGGAAGAGAAGGAGCAATTAAAACATGCATTAATACGTAAACTATTTACCGAAAATCTCTAAAAAGAACAATCCAATCACCACTAGTTGCGGCAACGCATTTTTTTGAAACACAACTATTTTAGACCTACTAAACTTAAGTAAGAAATACATGATTTAAGTGAATACGATGAAGCGAGTTTTTTTACTTCTTCTTATATTAGGGTTAATGGCTAATGTATGGGCTGAAACAGCAGACAAGCCTTTCTCTGAAAATATCCTGCAACTGCAAATTTATCTCGATCAAAAACATTTCAGTCCAGGAAAAATTGACGGCATTCAAGGAAAATTTACACAGCAAGCCCTGAAGTATTATAAAGATGCGAATCCTAATGTCACCGATCAAGCCCTTAAACAATCTTTAAAAAATATATCGCCTCTCTTTACAAATTATAAAATAACAACTGATGATAAAAACTTTATCGGTGAAGTACCCCAAACTCCCAAAGAACAATCAAAGAAGAAAAAGTTACCTTATCGTTCGTATGCTGAATTCGTCGCTGAGCGTTTCCATGTGGATTCTGATTTTTTGGCCAAAATTAATCCAGAAAAAGACCTTGGAAAACTAAAACCAGGAGATATGCTCAAAGTACCTAATATCGAGCCTTTTCGTATTGAAATAATAAAAGAAGGCAAAGATGCTGAAAAAAAAGCCTATTTTTCCAATAGAAGCATTAAGATTAACACCAAAGAGCGGATGCTAAAACTTTATGAAGATGGGCAACTTTTGGCTGTTTTCCCAATCACACCGGGTTCAGAACATTTACCAGCACCTAAAGGCACCTGGAAGCTTATGTCTATTACCTACCTTCCCTGGTTTCGTTATGATAAAAAAATGCTCACAAAAGGGCGGCGCAGCGACAATTATTACCAGCTTCCGCCCGGCCCTAATAGTCCTGTGGGGGTTGTTTGGATAGCTTTGAATAAAAAAGGAATAGGAATACATGGCACAGATAAGCCAGATACCATTGGGCGTTCAGCCAGCCATGGCTGTATTCGTTTGTCCAATTGGGATGCAATAACACTCAGCAAAATGGTGACTCCAGGAATCAAAGTGGAGATTGATTAAAACTATTACCTAAAAAAACTTATCAGCAGAATATTACTCTTCATCCGGATTTAACGGTGCAACTGGTTCTGTTTAAAAAAAATTTGCTATTTGAATAGATATTCTACTTCTGATGAACTAAGACTATTTTTATCGAGATAGGTCACAATTATAAGGTCAGCTTCTTTTCACTTTGAAAAAGTCAATCAATAAACAAGCGCAATCATGCTGCATCATTCCTTCATCAATTATCACTTGATGATTTAATGGGTAACCTTGCAGTAAATTGTATACGGATCCTGCTGCACCCGCTCTAAAATCTCGAGTAGCGAAAACCACTCGCTTTATACGAGCATGTACGAGGGCGCCTGCACACATTACACAAGGCTCTAGCGTAACATAAAGTGTGGTATCTAATAAGCGATAATTTTGAAGTTGCATGGCAGCATCACGGATAGCAATAAGTTCGGCATGCGCACAGGGATCATTGGTTTGCAATACTTGATTCCAACCCTTTCCTAGAAGTTGATTCTTGTGATCAACTAACACCGCTCCAACTGGAACCTCACCCTGCTCTTTAGCCTTTAAAGCGAGACTATAAGCTTCAGCCATCCAAAATGAATCATTTATTCCCATTCGATTGTCGCAGGAGGCTTGCCAGAAATGTCATAGGTTACCCGAGATACACCAGAAACTTCATTAATAATGCGGTTAGAAACACTGCCTAGAAAATCCCAAGGCAATTGCGCCCAGTGTGCCGTCATGAAATCGATTGTTTCTACAGCACGAAGACAAATGACATAATCATAGCGTCTTCCATCCCCCATTACACCTACACTTTTCACGGGTAAAAAAACGGCAAAAGCCTGGCTAACCTTGTGATAAAGATCGCCTTCTTTTAATTCTTCGATAAAAATAGCATCTGCCTGGCGTAAAATTTCGGCGTATTCTTTCTTAACTTCACCTAAAATACGGACACCCAAACCAGGTCCTGGGAATGGATGACGATAAACCATTTCATAGGGTAAACCCAATTCAAGCCCTATTTTTCGAACCTCATCTTTAAATAACTCACGCAAAGGCTCCAGAAGTTTCAAATTTAATGTTTCAGGCAACCCCCCTACATTATGATGAGATTTAATAACCATTGAGGCACCATTATTTTGGGTTGCAGCAGACTCGATAACATCAGGATAGATAGTGCCTTGAGCTAGCCATCGGACATTAGGCAAGCGCTGAGCTTCTTCATCAAAAATGTCAATAAACGTATGGCCTATGATTTTGCGCTTTTTCTCAGGGCAATCTACCCCTTTGAGAGCATTCAAAAATTTGTCTTCAGCATCAACAGCAATAATTTTTATTCCCATGTGTTCACCAAACATGGTCATCACTTGTTCTTTTTCATTAAGCCGTAATAGTCCCGTATCCACGAATACACAAATTAATTGCTTTCCGATGGCTTTATGTAACAAAGCAGCAACCACGGAAGAATCCACACCGCCAGAAAGCCCCAATACCACTTGCTCATTACCTACTTGTTGACGAATGGTATGGATAGCTTCGTCAATAATGTTATCGGCTGTCCAATTGGTTTCAGCGTGACAAATATCAATGACAAAGCGTTGTAAAATACGCAAGCCTTGCAGGGTATGAGTTACTTCGGGATGAAACTGCAAGCCATACCATGGCTTGGACTTATGGGCCATACCAGCAATAGGGGCATTACGTGTTTCACAAATAACTTCAAAATCAGGCGGTAACTGGGCTACTTTATCCCCATGACTCATCCAGACATCCAGTAGTGCAGTACCCTCTTCGGTGGTTCGATCTTCAATATTCTCCAGCAATTCACTATGCCCATGCAAACGTAGCTCCGCATAACCAAACTCACGCAGGTCAGAAGATTGTACTTGCCCGCCCAATTGGACAGCCATGGTTTGCATACCATAACAAATACCTAATAACGGAATTCCTGAGGAAAATAGCCATTCAGGCGCCCTGGGATTAATATCCAGGGTGACTGTTGAAGGACCTCCTGATAAGATCACACCACATGGATTAATGGTTTTAAGTCGTTCTACATCAAGGTTATAAGGATGAATTTCACAATAAACCCCCATCTCTCTTACTCTTCTTGCAATTAGCTGTGTGTATTGCGAACCAAAATCGAGAATAACAAGGGGTTTTCGTTTAATTGTTGTCATAATTAATTGTCATCAATTTGATAATTGGGAGCTTGCTTAGTAATACTTACATCATGGACATGGGATTCACGCATGCCAGCATTGGTTACCTGAACAAATTTGGCATTCTCATGCAGTACCTCTATCGTTTTGCAGCCTGTATATCCCATACAAGAACGCAAGCCACCCATTAACTGATGAATAATGGTTTGTACCGGCCCTTTATAAGGTACCCGCCCTTCAATGCCTTCCGGCACTAATTTATCGTTCCCCTGACTTGCGTCTTGGAAATAACGATCACTGGATCCTTGTGTCTGTGACATAGCGCCTATTGAGCCCATGCCACGATAACTTTTATAAGTTCTTCCTTGGTAAAGCTCTATTTCTCCCGGGGATTCTTCAGTGCCCGCAAACAAACCACCTAACATTACCGTGTCTGCCCCTGCTGCCAATGCCTTACAAACATCTCCAGAAAAACGAATACCACCATCAGCAATTATAGGGGCTCGACCTTTAAGTCCTTCAGCAACATTCGCGATAGCGGTAATTTGAGGAACACCTACCCCGGTTACAATTCGCGTAGTACAAATAGAACCTGGACCGATTCCCACTTTCACCGCATCAACACCGGCTTCCACCAAATCAAGCGCTGCCGCAGCGGTTGCAATATTGCCACCTATTACCTGGACATCGGGGAAATGCTTTTTGATCCAGGAAACACGATTGAGTACACCCTGGGAGTGACCATGAGCTGTGTCTACAACAATAACGTCTACGCCAGCATCAACCAATGCTTCAACTCGTTCGTCAGTGCCCTCTCCAACACCAACAGCAGCACCTACACGTAGCTGTTCGGAACTATCTTTGCAAGCAAAGGGGTTTTCCTTGGCTTTTTGAATATCCTTGACTGTGATTAAACCACGTAAATTGAATGCATCATTAACAACAAGCAATTTCTCAATGCGATGTTTATGCAATAAACTGCGGACCTCTTCTCTGCTGGCACCTTCTTTAACCGTAACAAGCCGATCTTTTGGGGTCATTACTGCACTAACGGGCAAAGACAGGTTTGTCTCAAACCGAATATCTCGACTGGTCACTATTCCAACTAGAAGTTCACCCTCAATCACAGGCATTCCAGAAAAGTTAAACTTGGTCATTATATCCAGCAATTCTTTAACAGTAATATGGGGGGAAACAGACACAGGATCTTTCACCATACCGCTTTCAAATTTTTTAACTTTCCTAACTTCTTCAGCCTGAACAGCAATTCCCATATTTTTATGAATAATACCTATGCCCCCTTCTTGCGCCATAGCGATGGCTAACCGAGCTTCGGTTACTGTATCCATCGCAGCAGAAAGCAAAGGGATATTTAATTCAATTTCACGTGTCAAGCGGGTTTTCAAAGACACATCTTTTGGTAACACAGTGGAGCGGGCAGGAATCAACAACACATCATCAAAGGTCAGTGCTTGCTGTACGATAGAAAACATACCACACTCCTAGAAAATTAAATTAACCGAACATTATACAAAGATTATAGAAAATGGCAAATGAATCTGTGTGATTTCCTCAAGGCAGACCATAGCATTTTGAATTAATTTAACACCCCCATCTTGCACAAATAACCGTCATCCCGAGCAAAACGAAGGATGACACCTTGTTGATTACAATTTAAATAAAATATAATTTTACCCTGTGTGTTTTCTAAAGATTAAGCCCGGCATGAACAGATGCTACAAAATCTTTTAGAGAAATGCACAATTTTATTTGCTCGTGTTAATTTTTTTTCAATAAAACACTTTGTATCAGCCGCATCTTTTGAGTCATCGCGCAGCCAATAGAAAAGCGAAGCCACATAAATTGCTGTTAAACCAGTTTCCTCTATCGCTCGATGCAAATAACTCGCCGAGCGTTGTGCGGATTCACGCCACCATTGTACAGTCCTACTAATACGAAGCAGCAATGAAAAATGCGTATGTAAATGGCCTGGTTCAAGCTGAGCATACATCATCTCTTTTGCTACCTGTCGATGCTGTTGAATGTACTCAAACCAGGTGATTAGTAACAAGGCTAAACGCTCCTGGGTAGGAAGCGCCATAATTTCTGGCTCACTTCCTTTCATAATCATTGCCCTGTCAGCCCGGTCAAAAAAAACATTAACCAGCTCGTTTTTTTCACGAAAATAACGCTGAATCTCTGCTAAGTTAACATTAAGAGTATGAGCAATATCAAATAATCGTAAATTTTCCCAAGAACTCTTCTTGGCAATGGTAAGCGCTGTATCAACGATTTTTTCAGCATTTAAAAGCGGAGGTTGCATGACTATTCCTTTCTTTTTCCGAACCTATAATTATTAGTATAGAAGGATGCATGACTATGCTGTAAAAGGATAAAATTTCATCTAAAAATAAAATTTAAAATACCCTTTGTTTTTTCTTAAAAAAATAAACGAAGTCTGGCCTCATCATCATCCCTATTTTATTTTTCTTAAATTATCTTTTTAAAACTATTGATTAAATTTTAATTTTTATAGCCAAAACTTGAATAAATGAATTTCAGCTACTACGCTTCACAATGAAGCATCATCACTTTAATTATTTAATATTTGAACTAATTGTATAATATTAATAACCTATCCATGCAAGGATGCTATCATGAAGAAAATAGTATTTTTGTTGTTAATTGTAGGCTCTTCAGCGCTAGTTTCTAGCTGCGGATTTTCAAATTGCTGTGGCACAAGTTCTTGTGGTGGCTGTGGTAGCTATACCGTTGCTTGCTGCGGCTCAAATGGCTGGTACTAATCATTTTAATTCAGGTCATTATGTACACCAAAACCGGATTATGTTCATCATAATCCGGTAGCTATTTTTGTAAATTATTTCTCTTTCTTATTTATAAAAAAAACTCACAATTCTTTAAATTACCCCATTTTTATAAAACGCAGACAACAAATGAAATTTAAGGATAAATTAATCTTCTTTAAGCTTGAATTGCATAAACAATAACGTGTAAACTGAGCTAAAAAGTGTAACTTACTACAGGAAGGTTTAACGTTGGCTAAAATTATAGTTGTCACATCAGGTAAAGGTGGTGTAGGCAAGACCACAACTTCAGCAGCAATCTCTTCTGGACTCGCCATGCGCGGCCATAAGACTGTTGTTATTGATTTTGATATAGGTCTCAGAAATCTTGATATTATTATGGGTTGTGAGCGCCGGGTTGTATATGATTTTGTTCATGTCATTAATGGGGAAGCTAATTTAAATCAAGCCCTTATTAAGGATAAACGTTTACCTGATTTGTGCATTTTGCCTGCTTCCCAAACGCGCGATAAAGATGCTTTAACACTTGCTGGGGTAGAGAAAGTGTTAAATGATTTATCCAATGAATTTGAGTTCATTGTTTGTGACTCACCAGCAGGAATTGAAACTGGGGCTTTAATGGCAATGTATTTTGCTGATCACGCTATCGTTGTAACGAATCCAGAAGTTTCCTCCGTGCGCGATTCCGACAGAATTTTAGGGATTCTGGCCAGCAAAACAAAAAGGGCTGTTGAGAATAAAGAACCCGTTAAGGAACATCTACTATTGACCCGCTATGACCCTGAAAGAGTTGCAAAAGGAGAGATGCTATCTGTTGAAGACGTTAAAGAAATTCTTGCAATACCTCTAATTGGCGTTATTCCTGAGTCAAAAGCCGTGCTAAAAGCTTCTAATACTGGAACCCCTGTGGTTCTTGACGAAATGAGTGATGCTGGCCTAGCCTATCAAGATGCTATTGCTCGTTTCTTGGGAGAAAGTCGCCCTATGCGTTTTGTAAATACCGAACGCAAAGGATTACTTCGTCGCTTGTTCAGTAAAAACAAGGAGGACATTCCAGCATGAGCCTATTTAGCTATTTAAGAAAACGAAATAGTACAGCCTCAGTAGCAAAAGAGCGCTTACAGATTATTATTTCACATGAACGTTCACAACGAAATACACCAGACTATTTACCTAAACTTCAGGAAGAGATTTTGGCTGTCATCGCAAAATACATTCGTGTTAGTCGTGATCAGGTGAGTGTCAATCTGGAACGTTTAGGCGATAGTTCTGTTCTTGAACTTAATGTCACTATGCCAGATGACGCCCTTGAGGAAGCTTAAGCCCAACTTAAATAGGATCTCTTATTTAAATTACATGTAGTAAATTAATACAAAAACTGCCAACGCAATTGAAAGCGCTATTAGCGGCCTTTTTAGTATACGGTATGCCGCTTGAGAAATGCCATGTTTAGCCATGATTCGCAGCATGTTTAATTTTTCGTGGTGTTTTTCACTTAACAACATGCCATTAGGAGCTAGAAATTTTCCTTCCACATTAAATCGACATTCCTCTGTTGGCTCAAAATATCCAGGACCATAATCAATGAGTAATTGCTCTCCCTTTGCAATATTTTTTAAGGCAATAAAACCGACAACCTCTATGCCATACAGTAGATACCATCTATAAGCTAGATTGGCATAAAGCAGCGATGGTTCAACTTGCTTTACTCTGGTTCGTGCTGGAGCATGATTTATAAATCGAGCAATGTTACTATAAGAGCTAGCATCTGTTCCCATTCCTAGCACATCAAAGCGTGAACTAAAATGATAACGCTTTATTTCTGGGTTGCTTGTTTTTACACCATAATAGAAGCAAACAAACTCCCCACGTAGAATGGCTTCCCTGGCGTACACACCAAAACCAATAAATTCATTAATGTAACGTAAGTCGCATTTTTCAAAAGGTTCAGCTTTATACAAAAAGGCGCAGGTCTGTTTATCAAAATCAAAAAGGACATCTCCATTGACCTTTCTCGGCAAATCCTTTAACGAGAGTGTTTGCTCGATTATCAAATTATCGATATACCGAAAACGATACCCTGATATATGACTGAGTAAATTATTCATTTGATGTATGTCAATCCAGCTTTTAGCAGGTTTGTTATAATCTAGAGAAAAAGGAATTTGATAAGTTTTTTTTAATGAAAGAAACTTATGCGAAGGTGAAATTACAAACTGACACTCGTGGGGCTTTTCTGCCCAAAGAAGGGTAGCGTAAATATATCTAGCTGTCTTTAATAACTCGTCAATATTATCATAACTGTAATGATATCTATTAGAGTTTGATTGCAAGGATGGATAAGTCAACAATGGATGCTGAAAATTAATATCTTGTAAGCTTTTTAAATCTCTCTCTTCACCATCAATTATGCATATCTTTGAAGCAACATTCACAGTAGCTTCCCGATATGAAGAGTTAGCGTTTTGATTGGTTAAGGTAATTGTGACCATGCTTGTCGAATAAAACTCAGATGGGTAATTTTATTAAATCACCCATCTGAATGAATAATAAGATTAAATCAATTCTGCTGTTAAATCACCTTCACTTAGGGTGGTTTCCTTTTTCTTAACCCCTTTCACTAATGAAGAATCAGCAGTAGATCTTCGTAATTCATCATCACTGAAGTCATCAACCGCAATAATCTCTTGTCGTTTGATTTCAGCTGCTTTTAAGCGAGCGACTTCTTTTGTGTCTAACAGCCCCTTCTGTTCTGCTTCCTCAATCTGTTCTAATAAAGTTAATGAGGTGAGTTTTCCATCTTTAACCGCACGACTTACTTTCTTCTCAACTTCTTCAACTGTACAAATCATATTAAACGTTTCTTCCAAACGCCCTAATGGACAATTTTGAACAGCTTCTTTAAATACAAAACGTGTCAAACGTGATCTGGTTTCATTAGGTTCGGTAAGGATCTGAGCCACTTTATGATCCAAACCATCCGCAGGTTTATGACGATGGCTGCCGAAGGGTTGTAAAATTAACTTCAACACCACGCGTGCCCAACGGGCAGGAAAATTAGAAATAACGTCATGAATGGCTACTTCGCTATCATGCAATAACTGCTGGCAGCACCAATCCACCACAGGCAAATCATTGATTGGTTCACCATCATCATGAAACCGTTTTAAAACAGCAGAAACTAAATATAAATTACTAAGTACATCGCCTAAACGAGCAGACATTCTCTCTTTTCGTTTAAGTTCTCCTCCGAGAACTGCCATTGCAAAGTCAGATAAAAAGGCCAAGTTAGTACTGTAGCGATAAACCAATTGATAATAGCGCCTGACTTTGCTTTTGGGCGTAAACACAAAATGAGCGTCAGTGACTGCAAACATTAATGATTTGGTTAGGTTAGCTAACACAAAGGCAGCATGTCCCCAAAATGCTTCATCAAAGGCTTGCAAATCATTTTTTCGAACACTTTCCAGTTCCTTAAAGACATAAGGGTGACAGCGAACCGCCCCTTGACCAAAGATAATAAGACTTCGTGTCAGGATATTTGCCCCTTCCACAGTAATGCCAATGGGTAGGTTCTGATAGCCACGTCCAAGATAATTATTAGGCCCTAAACAAATGCCTTTGCCGCCATGGATATCCATCGCATCAAGGGCTACTTGGCGTCCTTTTTCTGTCGTATGGTATTTTAATATCGCACCCGCTACGGAAGGTTTAGCCCCTTGATCAATCGCTGCAGCAGCCATAGTAAGGCCAGCATCGATTAAATAGGTATATCCAGCAATGCGGGCTAATGGCTCTTCAATACCTTCAAAATTGGCAATGGCTGTATTAAATTGCTTGCGAACTCTCGCATAAGCGCCGCTCGCTAAAGCAGCAGCTTGCGATCCACCTGTCGCACTCGAAGGCAAAGAAATAGCCCGGCCAGCGCTTAAACATTCCATAAGCATACGCCAACCAGCACCAGCCATCGCAGCACCACCAATCAAATAATCCATTGGAACAAAAACATCTTTTCCTTGTGTAGGACCATTTAAAAAGCCGGTATTAAGTGGAAAATGTCGGCGGCCTTTAATCACACCGGGCGTATTTGCAGGGATTAATGCACAAGTAATCCCCACATCATTTCCCTTACCTAACAGGTTTTCAGGATCAAACAAGCGGAATGCCAGGCCAATAACCGTTGCAACTGGGCAAAGGGTAATATAACGTTTATTCCAGGTTAAACGGATTCCTAACACTTCTTTGCCATTAAATTCTTGACGACAAACAATTCCTTTATCCGGAATTGAAGCAGCATCTGAACCAGCGTTGGGGCCTGTTAATGCAAAACAGGGAACTTCCCTTCCGTCTGCCAATCGCGGCAGGTAATACTCTTTTTGTTCTTTCGTCCCGTATTTTAATAATAACTCGGCTGGACCTAATGAATTTGGTACAGAAACGGTACTACCTACGGTAACAGAACGGCCATATAATTTTGCAAGAATGGAGAATTGCGCAGTTGCTGAAAACTCTAAACCGCCATATTGTTTAGGAATAATCATTCCCAAAAAACCTTTTTCTTTGATGAATTGCCACATATCAGGGGACATATCCGTTCTTACATGTGTAATATCCCAGTCATCGATCATGCGGCAGAGTTCATTAACAGGACCATCAATAAATGCTTGTTCTTCTGCAGTTAATTTAACAACAGGTGTAGCTAGCAATCGGTTGAAGTCAGGGGCACCGCTAAATAAATCACCTTCCCAACTCACGGTTCCAGCTTCCAATGCTTCTCGCTCTGTAGAAGACATCGCGGGCATTGCTTTACTCACTATGCCGAATATACGACGTGTTAATAAACTTTTACGCAGGGATTTAATAGAACCCAGTATGAAGACAGCAAATAATGTCCACAAAACAATTTGGGAAATGACACCTGGAGAGCCATATTTAGTCACTAATAAAGCAAACAGACCATAACTGATAGCCCATACGACAAGAGATGCTTGTTTGGCTAACAATAAGATAGCCGCACTTACCGCTGCAAGAACGATTAGACTGTGCACCACTATTCTCTCCTTTTAATAAAATTATCCTCAGGTTTGAAAATTTAAAAATGAAAACATTCTTAGAATAGGCTTAGAAGACAGCGGTTTTCAAGCAATTCGGGGAAAGTTATCATCTTTTCAGTATAGCATCCAGAACACTAAAAACTTGCTTTGCGACGTGTTCTGGTGACTCCATTGGTAACATGTGAGTCCCACTTATTCTCACACTCGTTATATTGTAATGCTTCTTCATGTAGCGTATATCAAGCTTGTCAACTACTGTACTTTTATCCCCATAAATTAATGCCGCAGGGACGGTTAATTTACCTTCATACTCATGAAACGTGTGTGGGATGGTTCGATAGATTAAATACTCTATGTGGCGATCAAACCGCAGTATATATCCATGCTCCGTTTTTCTTAGACCATAGTCAATATAATCCTGCAAGCAATCCGATGTAAATGTTTTAAATAAATCCCGGTTTTTAAGATAGTCAATAAGTTGTTCTTTAGTTTGCCAATGCTCTCTTCGACTTCGCGTCCTAAAAGCAGGGGTCACCCTGTCAATCACGCCTAAGGCTTTGGCCAGTCGCACCATGCTTGATTTAAATCTTCCCAAAAGTGGTGAATCAATCATCACAACTGCTTTAAATAACTCAGGCTTTTCGATAGCCGCCAACAAACTTAAAACGCCCCCCAATGAATGCCCAAGGGCGATTACGGGTTGGCATGCCTTAAGCTCTACACTGGCTATCACCTCATCGACAAGAAAATGCCAATTTTCAGTAACGGGAAATAGCGGGTTGTGCCCTATTTTGTCAATGTAGCAATAATCATATTTTTTATTTAATTGTTTTAGCAACTGTGAATAGCATAGTGAGGGAAATCCATTCCCATGAGCAAAATGAATTAACTCCCTCACGAAACCACCAGCTTCTGACTTTCACGTTTTAACGAGATAACAGCAAAGCTAAAATAAAATGCTAAAAGAATAATCAGTACCACCCCAAATCCCGGAAATAACCAATCAAAGGTTAAACCTAATACAAGGAAAACTATTTGTGGTGTCAAACTAACAGCCAATAAGCGCGATGTTTGTTTATAACTAATGGTGAGGTGAAAAAACAATCTTGCAAGAAATTGCCCCATCAGCGCAAATACTAATAAAAAGACGAGATTAATTGCAAAAAATACAAGCGCTATAGTTGGATAAATAATCAATTGGGAAATTAATTTTACTTTGAATAAACCTGAAGATTCAACCCAGGTTTTACCATCAAAGATCTGGTTAATGTTTTCACTGAGCGGTTGAACATATACCGGGTCTTTTTCTTTATTCGGCTGTTTTGTGAAAAAAAACTGGGGCGAAGGAACTCGATAATAAAACTTGTCTTTTGTAATTAAAGCCGCTAAATGTGGATAAGCATTATCGATAGTGGTTACCGTACCTGTAGTGTCTATAATAGAAACCACTTGACCTGATTTATTTTTTACAAAATAGGGCATGGGTTTATCGAAAGAAACCTTTCCATTTTGAATATAAATGGGTGGAAGTTGCTTAATAGGCTCAATAAGTTGCTGCTCGAAAAATGTATCAAAATCGAAGATAATACGTATGCCGAAAGGAATAGTCACTATAAACATGACCAGTAACAAATAAAGTGCACCTAATCCTTTCCACCGTTTGCCCACATCAACATACAAACGCCTGCTAAAAAAAGACAAGACGATGGCTTGAAAATAATTATAAAATGGAGCATCAATCTTTCTTAAAAATTTTTTTTCTTCAGCCATGCCACCCTCCAAGGCGCAATCCTGTCTTTTGATGGAATAGATTAGCTTTATTTACAACAAGTTCCAAGGTAAATTGATTATCAATAATTTCAGTATCTGCCGGAACGCGTACTGCAAATTTTGCCTTGCCACATAAAGTAATCGCCTGTACCAACTTATCGGCCCCCATGTCATCAATAAACTCAAGTTTTACTGGTAAGGCTGTGGTTTCATCTTTTTTAGAAATTCGTAAATTTTCAGGACGAATACCTATAACAACTTCCGTCCCACAGGAAATCGAATCGCTTAAGAAAGGCAATGGAAATGTTACTCCCAGCTCAGTAACTACTTTTTGATTATTTAAATCAATTCTTGCTGGTAAAAAATTAATCGGATAATGGCCTGTAAAACTTGCAACAAATACAGAGGCAGGCTGATTATAAAGTACATGGGGGGCACCTATCTGTTCTACCTTGCCTTTATTAAGCACTAACACCCTTGATGCCATCGTCATGGCCTCCGTCTGATCATGAGTGACATATAAGCAGGTAGTGTTTAGTTGTTGATGCAGTTTTTTAATTTCATAGCGCATTTCTGTGCGCAGTTTTGCATCAAGATTGGAAAGTGGCTCATCAAATAAAAATACGGCAGGTGAGCGCACAATTGCCCTCCCCATCGCCACACGTTGTCGCTGTCCGCCTGATAAAGAGAGAGGCTTGCGTTGCAGATAATCTGATAATTGCAACATCGTTGCCACCTCATTAACTCGCTGCTGAATATCCTTAGTCATCATCCCTCTCATTTTCAAACCATAAGCCATATTCTCAAAAACCGTCATGTGAGGATAGAGAGCGTAGGTTTGAAAAACCATAGCCATATCGCGCTTGGCAGGAGGAATTTTATTAACACATTGATTATTAATTAAAATAGCACCACTTGTTACCGTATCAAGACCTGCTACCAATCGCAATAATGTCGATTTCCCACATCCTGAGGGTCCTACTACTGCTACAAATTCACCCTTTTCAATGTTTAAATTGATGTTGTCCAGAATGAGTTGCTGGCCATAGAGTTTACTTACGTCAACTAAGTTTACAGTGGACATTAATGGATTAACCCCCTTTCAAACCACCGTTGCATCACCAGCACAACCAGACAAGGAGGTAATAAGGCAATTAAGGCGATGGTCATAATAAAGTGCCATTGCGGAATTTGATCTGCAACGCCAGCTAAATAACGGATCCCCATTACAATGGTTGACATGTTGCTATCGGTAGTAATAAGTAAGGGCCAAAGGTATTGATTCCAGCCATACACAAAAAGAATAATAAATAATGCTGCAATCTGTGTCCTCGACAAAGGTAAAAGGATATCTTTAAAGAAACGCAGCGGCCCTGCCCCATCAAGCGTTGCTGCATCCACCAGTTCTTTGGGGATAGTTTTAAAAAATTGACGGAACAAGAAAGTTGCCGTCGCAGAGGCCATTAATGGTAGACTCAATCCAGCGAAACTGTTCAGCCAACCAAACGTGGCAATCACTTGAAAGGTAGGAACTATCCGCACTTCCACCGGTAACATTAGGGTAGAAAAAATTAAGGCAAAAAATACACCCTTTAGAGGAAATTGAAAATACACCAAAGCAAACGCAGACAACAAAGCCAATATAATTTTACCACTTGCAATCAATACTGCCATGATAAAACTGTTGACTAGCATTTGCCATATCGGTTGTCCTCCGGTCGCTGCGATTCCTTGCGTTAAAACCGTCTTAATATTGTCAAACAGCCTATGCCCTGGCCAAACAGGAAGTGGCGCTTGCATCATAGCAGTTCCTTCATGACTGGCGGCAACTAATGCTAAATAAAGCGGCATAAATAATAACAATACGAAACAAATTAACAAACCATGGTTTAGAATCCGCATTAAAATTTTCATTCGTAATGCACCTTTTTTTCAAGGTAGCGAAATTGAACTAGTGTGAGCACAATAACCATAAACATTAACATAACCGACTGCGCCGAGGAACTTCCCGGGTCTAACCCCACAAAACCATCTTTATAAACTTTATACACCAAGGTGGTTGTACTGTTGTTAGGCCCTCCATTGGTCATTACATCAATGATGCCAAATGTGTCAAAAAACGCGTAAATTAAATTCATTATTAACAAAAAAAAGCTTGTTGGCGACAAGAGTGGAAAAATAATTTGCCAAAACCGCCTCCATCCGGATGCCCCATCAATAATTGCTGCATCAATTAAAGAAGAAGGAATTGCTTTAAGCGCTGCAAAGAAAAACAAAAAATTGTAACTTAATTGTTGCCAGCTCGCGGCTAATATTACTACAAGCAACGCCTGTTTGGCATTAGTAAGGTAATTAAAAGCAATACCAAAATGCTGCAGTGCATGGGTTAGCCAACCTATTGCTGGTTGACACAAAAAGCGCCACAGTATGGCAGCGATTGCCGGCGCCACGGCATAAGGCCATAGAAATAAAGCTTTATAAACTCCCTGGCTTTTCTGTCGCGCATGAACAAGCACCGCTAAGAATAAACCCAGCCCCATTGTCAATAAGGTCACAAAAAAAGCAATTAAAAAAGTGACATAGACAGCCTGTAGATAACCAGGATCTTTTATCAAATCAAAAAAATTGGTTAATCCAGCAAATCGACTATTTATACCAAACGCATCACTAAAGAAAAATGCCTGAATAACAGCACTCAGTGCAGGCCAAATAAAAAATAAAACCGTGACAAGCAATTGTGGCAAGATAAGTATCAAAGCCAGTTTTTTATATTGTGTATAGTTAGCCATTAAACAATTAAATAACCTGGTTGTTTTGCAGTATATAACGAACGGTTTTCAATTGGCGAGCTTTAATAGAATACTATGCGTCTTGTATGTCTCACGTAGGATAAATTCCTATGATAGCTCCTTCCTTTCTTCCTGCGAATTTGTATCGGTCGGTATAGAACCTTGCGAAGTAGTTTGCTTAGGTTGGGTAAAAAATTGAAAAGTACGGCGATGTGCATACTGTTTCTCAGCTTTTACGTCACTTTCACTAAGATAATGCACCAGATCATCAGCGATGGCTAACATTGTGGCAAGCACTATAATAACTACCGCACAAACAAATATTGCACCTCTTTTTTCAGATGAATCAAAAAATAAAGACAACGGTGTGGTGTGTATGATGATTAAAAACACATAGGCCGAAGGTATACTAAGAGAGAGTAATTCTTCAAATAGTTTAGCTGCTGAATCTGCTGTCATTCTTCTCGACATGATTTGTATTGTCATATGATGATGTCTTTTTTTGTCAAGACGCAATAATGTATTCGTTATTTCATTAGCATCTGGCAAGTTTAGAATTAAGTCGCGCCAATCATAACTTGTATGTGATAGAGCAAGCTTTGATCTAATATCAAGAAACTTAAGAACTATTACTTTAATTTCCGGAGGTAAGTTTTGGAGTCCAGGCTCTGCAGGCTCATATTTTTCTTTCATGGTTCATAGCCCTAAATTATTGCCCTTTCTGCAACATTAAACTTTATTTTTATGTAATTTTGGGCTTCTGCAGAAACGATTTATTTGTATATAAACCATATAAAATACTTATATGACAGGTAATGTAGGTTGGTGTTTACCCTGATCTGGTTGCCGCTTAAGAGGCAACCAGGCTACAATTGGTTAAACAAAAGCTCTCGGCAATACTATGCGTTGCATTTTAATAGAAAATTCTGGTCCACAAAGTCGATTAATCATGAATGAGCAATCACTTCCTGTCTGTCAAAAAGAAGAACTGCTTGTAAAAGTAAAAGCAACGGCTGTCAATCGTGCTGATTTATTACAACGTCAAGGCAAATATCCTCCACCTGCCGGTGAGTCTGACATACCTGGGCTAGAAATAGCGGGGGATGTTATTGCTGTAGGGGATGAAGTCACACGTTTTAAAGTGGGTGATGCTGTTTACGGTCTTGTTGGTAGTGGAGGCTATGCTGAGTATTGCTGTGTTAATCAGCATCTGGCAGAGCGAATTCCTGCCAATTGGGATTATGAACATGCCGCTGCATTGCCTGAAGCATTAATAACCGTACATGCTACCGTTTTTTTGTTGGGCCAGTTAAAACAAGAACAAAGTTTATTAATTCATGCTGCGGGAAGTGGAATCACATCCCTTGCCATTCAAATGGCTAACTTACAAGGTGCTAAAATAATCAGCACTACTAGTACTCAGGATAAAATGCTCAAAGCTAAAAAATTAGCTTCAATCGCTCTTATTAACTATAAACAAGATGATTTTGAAGCAGTGTTAGGTGAGTGCGCCGTGGATGTTATTGTTGATTTTATAGGTGGTCCTTATTTTTCCAAACATCTTAATCTTCTAAAAGTACAAGGAAAACTTATCCAGATTGCCTGCATGCAAGGCCACCAAGTGGAAATGAATCTACTACGGATTATGCAGAAGCGATTGCAAATTAATGGTTTTGTTTTGCGTTCACAATCATTGACCGAGAAAGCTGAATTATGGAAGTCAGCACAACATCAATGGGGTACGGCATTATTAAATCAACATATCATGCCTGTTATTGACTCCAAATTTGGCTTCGAAGAAATAGAACAAGCCCACTTACGAATGCAAAATAATGAACATTTTGGGAAAATTGTAATAACAATGCAGTAAATTTGCATAACGCACAAGAAGCGCGCGGTATGCAAACAGTTAACAATTATAGTTTAATGGATGCTCGTGCTGCTGGATTGACAAATTATCCGGTATTTGGAGCGGCTGTTTAAATTTGCCTGCTTTACTCGCTCTACCCTCTGGATTTCCAGTTATACGCCAATTTGGAAGAATAGTACCATCTATCATTTCGCTGGTTGCGTTCTTGCTATCTCTCCCTAACTGAGGTCTTTTTACTGCCATGAAAGTAAAACCTGGTTTTCCTTGCACACCATTATTGAAGTTAAATTCAGTAGGATGACTATTGTCTTGTCCATCTACATAAGATTTCCATCTAAACTCCTCGAGCACGTTGGCAGTTAGATATTCAATAATTGCCAACGTAATTGATTTTCCTCGGCATACACGAGAACCATCACCAAACGTAGCTAAGGGGTGTAATCTGGTATACTGTTGTTGATTCTCTTCTGGCTTAAATTCATTGGCAAAAGGCCCCCACTCTTGCGTATCACGGTTAGCAATCCAAGTGCTGTAATGAAGTTTGTCCCCGGCTTTAATATGAATAATTTCATCCTTATACTCGATTATAAAGTCTTCCAATGCTTCACCGGGCTGGGCATAAATTGTTGTGTACAGTCGTCCCACTTCAGTAATGTATAATTTAAGCTCTTCTGCTGTTGGAGTTCTAGACAAATACCGTTCACGAATTTTGTCATTACCAAATTCCACAAAAACATGATCTAAATATTTTTTAATGTTGTCACCACCAGCAAAAAGCAAAGACACTATAATTTGTCTTAGAGACTCTTTATCGGTACTTTTCACATAATTTTCACGCAGATAAAACGTTTGGTCTTCTAACATGATTCTGTCGATGTAGGTATTTAGACGCTTATTGGCCTCAGCCCGCAACGCGTTTAAATCAGCATGAGGGTTTACCATACATTTAAACGCCATATCGGAAATAGTTTCAATTTCTTGAGAAAGTTCATTTATCCAGTTGTCGTGCCAGGTAGCATTAGGATAAAAACCTCTTAAAAAGATTTTTAATGCATAAAAGCGAAAATCAAGATAACAAATTTCCCCCAGCTTGGATTCTGCAGCATCTCGTATTGCAGAAATTAATTGAGCCGTTTCCTCTTTAATGACCTTTATAAATCTTTTTTTATACTCATTGTCGATAAATTTTTCTTCATTGTCATCAATCGATTTAATAGTTAGGGTAGAAATCATTTCCTGTATAAAAGGTGTATGGATTTCACTATCTGCACTTAAAATTCCCATGCCTATCGCTTCAAGTACTGAGCCAAACGCCCTGCCACCACTTATTTTAGGAATATCCGGATGTGTTTCAAAATAGGAAGGAGAAACTGTTTCAGCACGCGGTATGCGGCGAAGTGCTTGCAGGATTACAGGATTACCAATAGCAACCACTCGATCACACACTTGGGACTTGGTGGGAGAAAAAATAGGTATCGTTAATACTTTAAGCTTGTCATTTGGAATTTTATTGTATTGCTCATCCAGCAATTTATGAAAGGCATTTGGGTCTTTGGCGGCGTTGTGATTTATAATTAGACGATAAAGATTGACTACTCCATTCCCATAGTCAGTGATTTTTGTAAAAAGTTCCTGTCCTTTATTTACGAGATTTGCAAGTACTCCTTTCCGCACTGTTTTAATGGTGACCTTATTATCTGTGTTACTTTGGGGCATTTTTTTCCTACTTCAATTTAGGACAAATTTTTACGGCACACGCTGGAAGACGCTATTTATACTCACTGGCAACAACTGTTTGGCTTTTTTTTAAGGTGCGTGCTAACAGTTGGGTATATATTGGTTTATTACCCGCCAACTGTACAATAGTAGTTGATGTTAAACAACTCACCATCAGTGGTAAAATTAAAGAATAGTTTTGTGTCATCTCTACTACCAGAATAATACCTGTAACTGGTGCCCGAACTGCAGCCGAAAATAAAGCGCCCATTCCAGCTACAGCAAACATACCCGGTTGAACCGTGACATCATCAACCACATAATGAAGAATACCAGCGGCAGCCAGGCCTAACAAAGTACCTAAAGCAAGCATCGGTGCAAAAATTCCTCCAGGTACACTAGAAGAGTAACAAATCATTGTCGTTGCAAATCGAATAAAAATTAATAGCCATAAAACAGTGAAGGAAGGTGTCATGGTTAGCGAACGCTCAATGATTTCATAACCTCCGCCTACTGTTTCGGGAAAATTTTGTGCCAAAAATCCAACAAGAATACCAATCAATAAGATATACATAATTCGCATTTTGGCCGATAATTTATCCGTTGCAGCCAAGGTAGCCATCAAAATTTTATTAAAATAAAGCCCAACAAATCCAATTAAAATGCCAAAAATGAAGAAAAGCCAGAGGGATTTCAGGCTAGGCAAAGAAAAAACGAACATAGGAATGGCAGGCTGAGGACCGATAATAAAATGCAAAGTAATGGTGGCCATTACACAGCAAATCGCTACCGTCTTGAAGTTTGTAAAGGAAAAATTAAATTGACGGCGCATTTCTTCCAGCACAAAAAGTACACCCGCCAATGGCGCATTAAAAGCGGTGGCCAATCCAGCAGCAGCACCGGCTGCTATTAAGGCATCACAGCGTTTCGGAGATAAATGTAAAAATTCCCCCAGCATCTCACCAAGATTTCCTCCCATTTGGATGGTAGGTCCTTCGCGTCCAAGCACCATTTTGGCGGTGATAGCCATCACACCACCAATAAATTTAACAGGCAACAAGCGCCGCCACAAAATGGGGCGCTCGTGCAATAACGCCCCTTCAATTTCTTGTACGCCACTACCTGAAGCTTCCGGGGCAAAACCTCTCACTAAAAACCAGGCAAGAAAGATTAAGACAGTGGAAATAGCAATCGATACTAACGTTTTACCAGCCTGTGTGTGTGCAGTTTGTACAATCGAAGCAACCAAATGATATCCATACTGCACAGCTAACTGAAAAAAAGACCCTACTATTCCGGTAAGAATACCGAGAATAATGGCTACAAAATAGAGCGTTAAAATTTTATTGCGCATTGGTACTTATCATTCCCATGAGGTTATTTATTATTTTTAACCCGGCTTGATTTGGCATGGAAAGAATCGTTTCTGGATGAAATTGCACAGCCTGGATGGGGAGGGAACGATGTGCAATTGCCATCACAATCCCATCTTTGCTAAGGGCAGTTACTTCAAGCTCCGCAGGCAACTGCTCCAACCGAGCATAAAGCGAATGATAACGACCGGCGGTAAACAAAGAACCTAATCCTGCAAAAAGACCGGCATTATTTTTAACCTCAATCTCAGAAGCTTTTCCGTGCATAGGATAACTTAGGGTATCTAGTTTACCGCCAAAATACTCGACAATCCCTTGTAACCCCAAACAAACACCAAATAAAGGTAACTTATTTTTAAGGACGACATCAATAGTTTCTGACACTTTAAAATCAGCAGGCCTCCCAGGACCAGGTGACAACAGTACCAAATCAAAAGGCTCACTTTTTAAATACTCTAACGCATAGTCATTGCGTACTGTAACTACCTCAGCACCGGTTTGACGTATATAATTCGCCAAAGTATGCACAAACGAATCTTGATGATCCACCAGCAAAACACGTTTGCCCAAGCCATTGGTCGTTAAAAAAGAAGCAGTGGTTAATTTGGTTTCAGGCTTTTGTAACATATCTAAAAATGCGGATGCTTTTAAACGCGTTTCCTGTTCCTCGGCTTGAGGGTCCGAATCAAACAGCAAGGTTGCTCCGACACGAATCTCAGCAATTCCTTGTTGTATACGCATGGTTCGTAAAACAAGCCCTGTGTTTAAGTTACCGTTAAAACCAAACCAACCAACAGCACCCGCATACCAACGTCGTGGTGATTTTTCATGTTCTTCAATAAATTTCATAGCCCAAAGTTTAGGGGCACCGGTTACGGTGACAACCCACATATGAGTAAGAAAAGCATCGACCGCATCAAAACCCTCTCGTAAAATGCCTTCAACATGATCAACGGTATGAATAAGACGGGAGTACATTTCAATTTGCCGGCGTCCTAAAACGCGTACACTGCCAGCCTCGCAAATTCTCGATTTGTCATTTCGGTCAACATCAGTACACATGGTTAGCTCAGAAGCCTCTTTTTCCGACTCGAGAAGAAGTTGAATATTATGAGCATCCTCTATTGCATCAGCACCGCGTTTTATAGTGCCAGAAATTGGGCAGGTCTCTACCCGTTTGCCCTGTACGCGCACATACATTTCCGGTGACGCCCCTACCAAGTACTCATCTTCTCCTAAATTAATAAAAAATCCATAGGGAGAAGGATTAAGGCGGCGCATACGACTGAATATAGCAGAGGGTTGTTCGGAACAATGCGCATAAAAAGTCTGACTGGGAACCACTTCAAACAGATCGCCACAGGCAAAACGTTGTTTAGCAACCTCTACCAGTTTGGCATATTCACCTGAAGCATGATCACAATTTTTCGCAGGTTTTAGCTCTGGCTTGTAATTTTTAAACTCCCCCTCTCGTGGTAAAGCCTGAGTTGATTTACCTTGAAATTGAAAATTATAACGCCGAATAAATGCTTCTTCTTTACGATGATTCACCACATAAATTTCATCTGGAAGATATAAAACCATCTCACGCTGCTCTTGCGCTCGAGGTTTGCATTGCTCCAAAGCCTCAAATTGAAAAATTAAATCATAGCCAAAAGCCCCATAAAACCCTAAATAAGGTTCATCGGATTTGAAAAAAGCCAATAATTTGCGCAATACCGTAAACACTGAAGGCTGATGACTACGCTCTTCCTCACTAAATATTTTTTTCCCAGGTTTCACTTCGATGGTGCAACGTTGCTCTGAATGTCCTGTAATTGATAATTCATCGCAACCCGATAAAACAGGGTGGATAATTCCCAAAAGGACTTCGCCGCGTTTATTCAGTGCCTGTAATTGGATGGTATGGGCCTTACAAATTATAGCTAGAGGAGGATTATAAAAACCAATGTCCCAGCAAGTATAACGTCCTGGGTATTCAAAACTCGACGCAAACAATGCACCTCGTTGAGTATCCAGCCGCTCAAGAAGTGGTTCTATAGCATTTTCATAAACCAAACAATGCTGTTCATATTCAATATAAATACCCCCCGCCGTTTTTACCTGCTCTAACATAATGCACCCATCCAAAAACATGGTAAACCATTCTACTGTAAAACAGGGGCTCTGCAAGGTATTCGTTTTAGTTTTTGCTTTCCCAAGGGTTAAGAAGTTCTACTCCGGTTTCTTCAAAATCTTTGACATTCCTTGTTACTACTACAAATCCATGAACTAACGCTGTAGCAGCGATTAAGGCATCTCTTTCTGAACGACGATCTGGAATATGAAGTTTTGCATATCGTTGGGCTACTGTAATATCAATGTTTATAATGCGCTTTGAAAAAGCAGGAAGTACATGGGAATTAAGCCAGGTACGTAAAATAGCGCCTTGAGATGGGTCTTGACGTTCTTTCTGTAAAATTCCGATTTCTATTTCTAGTATGCTAATTACTGATAGGAATAAAGAGGCTGTGGAAGCTGTTTTAGTCCATGATATTACATTACCATTAGCTCTTGTACCTTTTCTTATTTCAGATACAACATTGGTATCCATTAAATACATTAATCAAACTCCTCTATATGATAAATCCCTTTTATTTTGGGTGTTTCAAACTCAATATCTGTCTCATCAGGCATAGCTAATAAGTCAACGATAGTTTCTTTAGTTTTAGATAATTTTAAATAGTCTTCGATTGTTAAAAGTACATGGGCTGGATGTCCTCTATCAGTAATAAAAACAGGGCCTTGTGCTGCTGCTTTCTTTATTTTACTGACATCTTGATTAAACTCACGGCTAGTAAATGTTGAAATTGTCATAATCATCTCTTTGTAGCTACGTAACTACAATATTAGAATGAATGTAGTTACTTGTCTACATACAACTAAACTTGTATATCCAATATTCTTAAACGGAGCAATGTCCCTTAAGTTTTTTCTTTTATCATTTGCGAAAAAAATGTATCTTAGTCCCTAAAAGATGGCTTTTCTGGAAAAAAATGGCAATTACAAGCGATGATTTAAAAAGCATTGAACAGCTTGCTTATCTGGACGCAGAACCCAGTGAAAATACAAAGTTAGCGGAAGAAATTAATGCCATCATGGATTTTGTTGAACAATTAAAGCAGGTCGATACAACGGGAGTTGCCCCACTGTTTCATCCTTTCGATTTGCACCAGCGTTTAAGACCAGATGAAGTGCAGGAGCAAGACTGTAGCAGGCAATTGGAAGAGATTGCGCCACTTTTCGAAGAGAATTTGTATCTGGTTCCCAAAATTATTGAGTCAGGACAATAACAGATGCATCACTATTCTCTAAAAGAATTATCTTATGGTTTGCAACATGGACACTTTTCTAGTGTCGAATTAACCCAATATTTTCTACGTCGTATTGAGCAAAACAAACTTCTCAACGCGTTTATCACGGTTAGTGAAGAGAACGCGTTCAATACTGCATCCCAGGCTGATAAATTACTTCACGCAGGTCAGGGTAGGTCTTTGACAGGCATTCCCATGGCACATAAGGATCTTTTTTGCACCTTAAAATTTCCCACGACCTGCGGCTCAAAAATGTTGGCTTCTTTTCAGTCTCCTTATCAAGCGACTATCGTCTCGCGACTTGAAAAAGAGGGTGTTGTTGTCGTAGGAAAAACCAATATGGATGAGTTTGCCATGGGCTCAGCAAATGAAAATAGCTATTCTGGCCCCGTTCGCAATCCCTGGGACACGAACAGGGTTCCGGGAGGATCTTCCGGAGGTTCTGCTGCAGCCGTAGCAGCTGGACTCATTCCCTTCGCAACTGGCTCTGATACTGGGGGCTCTATTAGACAACCTGCTGCTTTTTGTGGCATTTCAGGGATAAAACCTACTTATGGCTTAATCTCCAGATTCGGAATGGTTGCTTTTGCATCCAGTCTAGATCAGGCGGGCCCTATGGCGCGTAGCGCCGAAGATCTAGCCATCATTTTACAGGCAATGGCAGGATTTGACAGCAAGGACTCCACTTCAGTCCATCAACCTTTGACAGATTATTTACTCAGTCTTTCTTATCCCTTAGAAGGGTTAAAAATTGGCTTGCCTTCCTGTTTCTTCCAGAAAGAAGTGGATATGGCAGTGCAGGAGGCAATACACGCTGCCGTAAAAATTTTTCAGCAACAAGGGGCAGAAATTATTGAACTTGACCTACCGCTGCAACCACTTTGGGTGCCTTGTTATTATGTCATTGCCTGTGCTGAAGCCTCATCCAATTTATCGCGTTATGATGGCATACGTTTTGGGCATCGCAGCGCCAGAGCTGCATCCGTACGCGAATTGATTATTAATTCACGTAATGAGGGGTTTGGCGAGGAAGTCAAACGGCGAATTTTGACAGGCACCCATGTGCTCTCCTCGGGCTATTTTGATGCTTATTATTTACAAGCCTTAAAAATAAGACGATTAATTCAACTCGAACTGCAAGATGCATTACAACAAGTTGATATTATTTTAGGCCCCACCACGCCTACCTGTGCTTTTAAAATAGGTGAAAAAATTAATGACCCGATACAAAATTATTTAGCGGATGTTTTCACCGTCGCTGCCAATCTGGCAGGTTTACCCGCTCTCTCAATCCCTGCAGGCTTTAGTGAAGGGTTGCCAATAGGCATGCAATTAATTGGCAATTATTTTGACGAAGCAAAGCTTCTCAATATAGCCCATTATTATCAACAACGTACTGACTGGCACCAAGCCAGGCCAACCTATAAAGGGTGATTTATGGCATGGGATACAGTGATAGGTCTTGAAGTTCACGCGCAATTAAAAACAAAGTCAAAGTTGTTTTCTTCTGCGGCAACTGCTTTTGGTGCCCCACCCAACTCACAAACCAGCTTTATCGATGCAGGACTACCCGGTGTTTTGCCAGTCCTTAACCAGAAAGCAGTTTATATGGCCATTCAATTTGGACTGGCTATCCATGCCCAAATTAATAAGCACTCTTACTTCGAGCGTAAAAATTATTTTTATCCTGATCTGCCCAAGGGTTATCAAATAAGCCAATTTCAAGCACCTATCGTCTCACATGGTTATTTAATGGTTGAGTTGGACAACAACAGAGAAAAAAAAGTCTCTATTGTTAGGGCTCATTTGGAAGAAGATGCGGGGAAGTCACTTCATGACGCTTTTCCTAATTACAGTGGAGTTGATTTAAACCGTGCAGGAATCCCCTTATTAGAAATAGTGACAGCGCCTTGCCTTTTTTCCGCTGAAGAAGTAGTGGCCTATTTAAAAAAATTACACCAGTTGGTGCGCTTTCTTGGAATTTGCGATGGGAACATGCAGGAAGGTTCTTTTCGCTGTGATGTTAACATTTCCCTTAAACCCAGAGGCTCTGAGCAACTTGGGGTAAGAACTGAACTTAAAAATTTAAATTCCTTTCGTTTTATTGAAAAAGCGATTGCCTATGAACAGGCCCGGCATCAAGATTTATTAGAGAATGGTCAAGCCATTCACCAGGAAACGCGATTATATAACCCGGATACCAATGCGACTTATCCCCTTCGCAGCAAAGAAAATGAAAACGATTACCGTTATTTCCCCGATCCCGATCTCTTGCCTCTACATATCAGCGAAGCAGATTTGGAAAAAATCAAACAAACAATGCCCCCTTTGCCGGAAGAAATTAAGCAAACGTTTCTTAAAAATAAACTTTTAAACCAAGAAGATATTAACTTTTTATTAGCCTCACCTGCACACTATAAATTCTTCCAGGCGGTAAAAGCACAAACAATTGCCGATGAAAAAATAATTATCAACTGGCTTAAAGGTACCCATGCAGCGGCTCTTAATGAAGCCAATCTTGATTTTGAAAATTCACCAGTCCCTCCTTCATCCATTGCCCTATTGCTTAATTATCTGAGCCAAAAAACTATTTCGGCCAAAATTGCAAAAGAAATTTTTATACACCTATGGGCTGGAGAAAAGGATGTGGATGAAATCATTAAGCAAGAAGGGTTGTCACAAACCATAGATGCTAATTTACTCGATGAGGTTGTTAAGTCAATTATCAATCAATATCCACAGCAAGTGGCTGATTATCGTGCAGGTAAAGACAAGTTATTGGCTTTTTTTATCGGCCAGGTAATGAAACAGACAAAAGGACAAGCCAATCCAGATGACGTAAACCGTTTACTAAAAAATTATTTAGAGTCTAAAACCTGATAGTTTGATGCCCAATATGCGTTGCACAAGATAATATTTTTTATGTCGTCGTTGCAAACGAAGTGAGGCAATCCAGAACGGAGCCTTGCTAAAGATCGTACTAGATTGCTTCGCTGACGCTCGCAATGACCCGATTCTATTTCTCTACTATTCAAAACCAAAATACGGTGATACTAAATAATCTGCGAACTCAGTTAACTGGAGTGACGCATTGCTGCAATCAAGTTAAAACAGTGTTCGCAGTTTCCTTGAAGGTGCAGTTAGCCTCATTTAATAAGGCTTTACAATTACAGTTGTACCAATATCCATAAACTCCTGGTTCAACCATTTAGCTGCTCCAGGCAATACACGAATACATCCATGGCTTGCATTCCAATTAGGTACTTCATAGGCACCATGAATGGAGTATCCTCCATTAAAATGCATGCAATAAGGCATTCTTGCCCCGCCATTGGTTTCAATAGGATAAAGACTGGAAGTACAATCCTCTCCTTTCTTGGAATAAATTCGGAAAGTTCCTGTTACAGTGCGGCAAGGTCTACCAACGTCTTCACAAAAATCTTTGCCTCCAGAGGCGCTACCAGTTTTTATGCGGTTACCCTCTGCATCATAGGCAGCCCATGCAGTTGCTTTAGGGTCAAAAATAAATACTTTTCGACCAGTAGCAGCCCTTTTCTCTGGAAAATGAAAGCTGCCCTTGCTATCAGAAGCAAAACTCCTTGTATAGTGAACATGGCCAGCATCGTCTACGACTGAATCTCTATCCATCGCACAACCGACCGTTAACACACACAGTGGCCCAATGAGAAGTTGTTTTTTCATTGGTTAACCCTCCCTCTTTTTTTTATGTTATCGGGAGAGTTTTGAATAAATTTAGCTTTTTTTATAAATATTTTTAACTATTTGATTATTTTATGTTCTTTTTGTTGGTTACAAAAGCTTTTCCCAAGTCCGTCGGCAACATCGCTTCAATAGCCAACATCAGTTGTTCATCCGAACATTCGAAGCATCCGCCACGCGGTGGCATTGTATTCAATCCTTCTTCAGTATGTTGGAATAATTGATTGAATCCTTGTTTGAAACGATACTCCCAATCCTCTTTTTTCCCCATACGAGGAGCACCTACAGGTATTAACGGTTTAACTGCATGACAACTAGCACAGAAATGTTCAACAATTTTCCCACCCTCATTAGGTTGCCCTTTAATTGACTGTAACAATTCTTCAGGCCGATGACTGGCCGAATAAGAACAGATACAAAAACAGCAGCCTAATACCACTAAAAGGACTCGATATAAAAACATCTCATCTCCAAAACTGGCCCAAATCTTGCTTAAAGGCAGTAAGACGTAAATTTGGTTAATGAGACTACCCCAATGAAACAGGTTATTCTAGTTTTTTTTCTATTTTTTACACACAATGTTTTATATGCCACAGAAAATGTTCAATCCTTAGACTTGCTCAAAGAAAAAATTGAACAACATATCCTTGCCTCGCTTGCCACGCAACAAGACAGCAAAATTCAGGTAACCGTTGATAAAATTGACTCCAGACTCAAATTAAAAGCTTGCCAGGATGATCACCTTGAAGTATTTAATCCTTATCAAATTCCAGTCATACGCGCCAACACAATGGGCATTAAATGCCAGGAGACAGAGAATCGCTGGACACTTTTTGTACCCGTTAAAATAACCGTGCAAAAATTTGTCCTTACTGCGAAACATCCATTACTTAAAGGAACTTTAATTAACGAAGACGATGTGGAAATCCAGGAAGTAGATATCAGCCAATTAAAGCAGGGATATTTTGATAAAACGAGTGATGTGATTAACCAGGCTTGTAAAACAAACATTGCCCAGGGAAATGTGATTACTCCCCATCTTTTGCAGGCAGAGCCTTTGGTTCGAAAAGGCGAGCGAATTGCTATCCAGGCCCTAAGTGAAAACTTTAGTGTGACCATGGAAGGGATTGCTTTAAATGATGGAGCCGCTGGCGACCTGATTCGCGTGAAAAACCTTTCGTCAAAAAAAATTATTGAAGCCCAGGTGAGCGCTAAAAGGCAAGTTCGGGTTTCACTTTAATGCTGCAGATAAATCTTGATCTTTACAAGAATAGGGCCTTCGCGTTGCTCCCAAAAACCTACGTCATGTCGAACGTAGTGAGACATCTCCTGATACAAAGCAGCTCCCTCCCTATGTTCGGGATATCAGCTTTTTGATGTTTGCCACCATGTAGTTAGGATACTCAGGAGGACGATATTTTGTGCAAGCTGGCGGTGTCAAATTAAATTAATCCAAAATGATATGATCTTGCCCTGATGTACTAGCTGAAAAGATGACTTGAATTTTAAAGTGTGGTATAGGTAAAAGTATGAAATTATTCTAAAGATTTTATTAATAGGAGCCGATAACAATCATGAGCGCAATTGAGAGTAATGTTATGGTAAATCCAATTAATGACTCGAATCCTTACAAAATACTGGATACAGAGAGTCGATTACAGCGAAACCAATCTGTTACTCCAGAATCCCATTCTGATGAGAGTAACCAGGTGAATTTAAGTAATTTTTCAAAACAACTCAACAAATTAAAAGAAGTTATTTTGAGCGCTCCTGAAATTGATAGCAATCGTGTTGAATTGTTGAAAGAAGAACTTGCCAGTGGCCGCTATCAAATGAACAGCAAGCAAATCGCTTCAATGATGTTTCAGGATATCGAAATGGCTTAATTCCTACGATTTAGCATGATAAGAAAAAAGCTTATTTATGATATTAAAATCTGAGCAGCAGAAAATTTGAGAATCGAATTTAAAACATTCCATGCTACCTATAAAAGGATTTCCATAAATGACTACTACAAAGCCCGCTCTGCTTATTCAGACTTTAGAGCAAGAAATAAAATTGGTCGAACAACTTATTGCAATTTTAGAAGAAGAAAAAAATGCTTTAATAGCGCGTCAGTTTGATTTGCTGGAAATATTAGCAGAGAAAAAACAAGCAATTGCCAATCAACTTGAACAAACCACTCAAATCCGGACAGATTTATTAGAATTAAACCTGCAAATCAAATCTGCCAAGCAAACGCTTGAGGATTTTTTACTTCAAAGCTCTACCCAGGAAGCACAACACATTAAGGCATTAAACGAAAAACTTGCTGAAAATTTAATTCGTTGTCGCGAATTAAATGCGATCAATGGACAAGTAATCACCAGCAACATGTATACGCGCCAGGAAATTATTAATACTATTACAGGTCAAACACCTGATAACACAACGAGCGTTTATACTGCTTCCGGTGGGGTAAAATCCTCTAACGACTCGAATAGTCATCAAAAAGCCTAATTTGAAGGCAAAGGAAATATTTTTTGTAAATTGTAATCAATAATTGCACAACAATAATATTTATGGTTATACTTTGTCCCACCTCAATAGACAGGGTATAACCAATGTCAAAAAATACACTCTTTAATTTTATTGGCCTCCATTTTACTAAAGATATTTTTACCTCTGAATGTACCAAAGTCGTTCTTGATAGGAATAAAGAAGAAAGTCTTTATTATCGTCTTGAGTTAGCCCCTACCAAAGTAGAGCTTAGGGATAAAAGCCAGGCCTATAAATTACTGAATCACCATATAAGCATTTATGAAACAGAACGCAGAGATAACCCCCAGTTAAGTCAATACCATTACACCGCTTACTTCACCAACGCTGAGGGGGAAGTTTTTCGCCTCCATGTGTATTTCAATGCAAATGACGAACTTACTATGAACGCCAGTTTTTCAAAAGAAGAGGAAATTGGTTATACGCCAATTGAAACACCTCGGTTAGAAGATGCATTTATTAATTTAGCAATCACCCACGTGCGACCCGTTATTGCTCAATTAAGAAAAAAACACAAGGAAACCGTTAAACAATTGGAAGTCGATTTTGCAGCACTTGAAAAAGAAGCCGCGGAGCTATTACAGCAAGGGAAAGAACATACAGAAGAATATGTGGGTATACTGGACAATATTTGCGGGGTTTTAACAGACTTGACTCCTCTGGTTAGACATAACTTATACTCAAAAAATCTGCATTTTTTCCAAAACATCCAAAAATCGCTTGCTATAGAGCCTTCAGATATTATCGATGTCGCAGAGAAGAGTTCTCCTTTTGAGCCCACAAAGGATAACTCTTCAGAGTCGGAAGAAACAAATCAATCTTCTAAGAAAGGTAAAAGCATTCATTCAACTCAGCAATCAGAAGGGAAAAAATCTCGGAAGCCCATTAATACATTTATGAAGGAGTTTAGAGGTCTAGACGCTGAAATGAAATTACTTAAAGATCTGGAAAGAACTCTTCAAGCTCAAAAATTAGAAGATTTTCTGTCACGGATTCAGGCATTTTCTTTAACACACAAACAAAACAGGCAGAATTTGACAGTATTTGCACAACTACAAAGCCTTTACCGTGAAACTCAATCGTTGGGTGAAAAAGTACTTCCAACCCTGTTGTTTGAGAAAAAATTTGACTTGGCCAAGCAATTAGTTTCCTGGCATCACTTACTGGATGAAAAGTACCTTAACCTTAGTTTACAGACAAGAAATCATGAGCTTTTAGATTTTATATTAACCTATGGTGATTTTAACCTTAACAATCAACCGGTTACCATTAAAAATATAACCTACCCCTCTGCTATTCAGGTGTGTTTTGATCTGCATAGTCACCAATCATCCATGGGAGATTGCCTATCCATTCTTCTCAAACATGGCGCATCACTTTGCATGGGCGATACAAATGGCTTTCCTTTTGCCTATTCTATCATGTCAGTACCCAACCATCCGTTTAAGGAAGCATTATTGGCGAATAGGGATAAGACCCTTGATTCAGTCAAGTTTTTAAAAGAATTACGCTTGTTACTTAAGCATTGCCTAAGTAGCAATCAATTGTCTCAGGATAAAAGTGAGTCTATTTTGGAAGAGATTGATTACTGCAACTCACGCCTGAATTTTTTATCGCAACCCGACTTAAACACTGCCTCTGGAAAAATTTATCAGAAAAAATCCGATGAATTTGTAGAAAGACATTTAAGTAAAATAATTAAAAAACTTCGTTCTGATCCTGAAATTATGCTTTTATCAGCCCAACTGGATGCCTCCAGTAAAAGACTATTACAAATGATAGGAAAAGGAAGAACTCGATCCGCGCAGCGTCAAGTTGCCAATACACTGGATTCTCTTGATAAACTATTAGTCGAGCAAGGCATTACGATAGATAGTTTCGAACAAGTAAGAAAGGATACCATTGAACAAATGCAAGGCCAATTATTACTGATTAATAAAAAAATTGAGCTTACTGAGTTACAAAAGGAAATTACCCGACGCCCTGTAATAGTAGGGAAATCGAATAAAGCGCAACGAAACCTTGATAAACAACAAAGAACACTTCTCAGTGAAATTAGTGAATTAGAAAAAAAATATGATTTGCAACACCATGTAGAAAAAACGCAAAAACTGAGTAGTGAATTAAAGCAATTTGAAACGGCAACTAAAGAGCTGGAGAAAATGCTAAACAGTTTTTCTCTCCTGCAGGATAGTCTTACTCGCTTTATGGAGGCATTACCTGAGGTGGATGGTGAGGGTGAAGTGCTTTCTGAAAACGCTCAATCAGATGCAATCCCACTTGTTGAAATGCTAACAAAATTCTCCTCAATCTTTCAATCACCTCCTAATGGGGCCAAGAACGATGAAAGTCAAAAGAACGAGAAAAAACTCGATCTCTAGCTCTCTTAGTTCATAAACTTCTGCAATTTTTCATAAAATTGCAGAAGATTAGTCGTATAAACAGGAAAGATTAGCGCGCCTGCATTCGTAATGCCCCATCGAGCCGAATCACTTCACCATTCATTAATCGATTTTCAACAAGATGTAATACCAATGCAGCAAACTCTTCAGGTTTTCCCAGTCGCTTTGGAAAGGTTACCGTTGCCGCCAAATTATCTTGCACTTCTTGAGGCATATTTAACAATAACGGCGTAGCAATAAGACCTGGGGCTATGGTGTTAACGCGAATAGCAAATTGTGCTAACTCACGGGCTGCTGGTAAAGTCATCGCTACCACCCCGCCTTTTGAAGCACTATAGGCCATCTGCCCGATTTGACCTTCAAACGCAGCGATAGAAGCGGTATTGATAATCACTCCTCTTTCTTGTGATTTTGCTTCAAGCTCCAAATGGGTCATTGCTTCGGCCACCACACGCATAACATTAAAAGTACCTACCAAATTGATATCAATCACGCGCTTAAAATCGGCTAAGGGCATAGCGCCTTCTTTACCTACCATACGTTTGGCAGGCGCGATACCTGCACAATTAATACAAATTCGTGGTCTACCTACTTCATTGATTGTTTTTTGTATCGCCTGTTCAACTTCTTCAGCCACACTTACATCACAAGTTACCGATAAGGCTACATCTTTAAGGGTATGTTCTGTGTGTTTGTCCCAAATAATAACCTTGGCACCGTGAGAACTTAATAACTCGGCACAGGCTTTCCCCATACCGGAAGCCCCACCAGTAATTACAGCAATTTGATTATCCAGATTCATTTATTATTCCTTATGCTATTTTTAAACGATGCAATTACCTTAAGTAATTTTTACTCAATCCTTTGAATTCCTCTGTTCCAGCTTGTCCCACCCACTCAAAAAAAACCATTTCAGAAGTGACAAGCTGAATACCCGCCTGCTTCATACGCTTTAATCCGTATTTGTGATCAATTTCTGCCCTGCTACTTACAGCATCCACTACAACAAATACGTCATAACCGGCTTTATTTAAATCCATTGCTGTTTGCAAGACACAAACATGGGTTTCAATTCCAATCAGAACAAGTTGCTTTCTTGCAAGAGACTCAAGATTTTGCTTACAAGAGGACTCTCGAAAACAAGAAAAATGGACTTTTTCATTGGTTTGATAATGTGCCGTCAATGATTTTAAAGGTTCAACAGTATGACCTAATCCTTTTGGATACTGTTCACTTACCAACATAGGTATCTTTAATTCTGTAGCCAAACGAATTATCCAGGCACAACGCTCTAGTATTTTTTCAGGCTCTTTTACATGGGGAGCCAATTTTTCCTGAACATCAATAAGTAATACGCAAGATTGTTCTCTCTCCAATAACATCGGCTTCTCCAAAAATTAAAAAGATCATCTCATCCTAAATGATTAATACTGTCAATTTTTTTTGGCATCCACTTCTGTGCAGGAGAAAAATGTAGAATCGCGTCACGCTCCATAAAATGTGATTCTGGCTTATCAGCTGGTATTAAGGCAGTCCGGACACCTGTTTGCCTATGTGCTCTAAAAGCTCACTTACCAGGGCTTGCCTATTAAATGATATCAGCTTCATCGACACACTCCAGCTCATCTAAAACACCTCAAGTAGAAAGCTCTTCACCAAAATCCAAATCGTTCATTTAAAAATCATGAGGCAGCTGCGCTGCCTCAAAAAGAAAGGGATAAAGGAGGTTAAGGGGTAAAAGTTCGAACACACCTAATCGGGTGAGTATCCGGCTTAAAGCCTCCGTCACCCTGGATGCCAGTGTCGAAGTCCTGGACCCAGGCGTTGAACGTAGGATTGCCGGAATTCTCGGTAGAACTCCAGTAGACAAGATTGCCAAAACCGCCTAAATTATTCGTATGCAATGTTGTATATAAGTTGGGATTGGTAGTGCCACAGCCAGCATTAAC
>NZ_LNYG01000013.1:1481177-1591109 GCF_001467745.1 Legionella jamestowniensis | reverse complement strand
GAAACCGCCCCGAAGGCGTGATGCGTATTCTACTCATCTACACTTCCTTGTCAAACACTTTTTTGCTAAATCATAACTTTTTTCGTTTGTTTGAATTTCCTTTCCAAAAGCATGTGCTATATATAATGAGATATCTAATTAGTTGTTTGAACAAAATCATTTTAAATGATTTTCACTTCTTCATAGATACGTATTGCTGTAACAAATTAGCAGAGTCAGTTTATAGCATCAAACAATAACGCTGGCACTCTTCGTTTTTTTTTGTTACTCTTCGCAATTCAACAATGGTGGCTCTATTGGTCCCCCCGCGACGATAGATTGTGAACCCCGTCAGGCCCGGAAGGGAGCAGCGGTAGCAGTTGATTCGGGCGCCGGGGTGTGGCTCTTAGAGCTGCCGCCCAACTTGTGAAGCCCTATGAGCTATTTGGCACTAGCACGTAAATGGCGACCACGTACATTTTCTCAACTGGTTGGCCAGGAACACGTTAATAAAGCATTAATTAATTCGCTTAATCAACAGCGATTACACCATGCTTATCTTTTTACTGGCACTCGTGGTGTGGGGAAGACGAGCGTAGCTCGTCTTTTAGCGAAAGCACTGAATTGTGAGCAGGGTGTAAGCGCAGAGCCTTGTTTAAACTGTGAGTCCTGCTTGGCAATTGAGCAAGGGCGCTTTTTAGATTTAATTGAAATTGATGGTGCATCCAGAACACGGGTCGAAGATACACGAGAACTATTAGAAAATGTACAATACGCCCCCACCCATGGCCGTTTTAAAATCTATCTCATAGATGAAGTGCATATGCTTTCGCAGCATAGCTTTAATGCCTTGTTAAAAACACTTGAAGAGCCGCCGGCCCATGTCAAATTTTTACTGGCAACAACTGACCCACAAAAATTGCCTGTCACTGTGCTTTCACGCTGTTTGCAATTTCATCTTAAACATCTGACCACAGGATTAATTAGTCTGCATTTGCAACAGGTACTTGATGCAGAGCATTTACAATTTGAAACAGAAGCCCTGGAAATTTTGGCTAAAGCCGCCAAGGGCAGTATGCGTGATGCTTTAAGTTTATTAGATCAAGCGATTGCCTCTTGTAATGGAAATTTAGTAGCTTCCGAAGTGAAAGCAATTTTAGGTTACACTCAACAGGATTACGCCATTCAATTATTAGATGCTTTGGCTACTTCAAATCCTCAAACAATTTTGCGAATTAGCCAACAAATTGCAGCTGAAGGCGGGCATTTTCGTTATGTGCTGGATGAGTTTCTGCACCATATACACGACATTACCATCTATCAAAATATTGGGGATGGTTCTTTAATTGAAATTAATTCACAGGCTAAAACATTAGCTAAACAATTCAGCCCAGAAGACATTCAGCTATTTTATCAAATAGGTATAAAGGGTTCAGAAGAGATGTATTTGGCACCTACATTGGCAATGGGCTTTGAAATGACTGTCCTACGGATGCTAACTTTCAGACCGGCTCCGCAAACCAAACCGCCTACATTGGCTTACGAAATGTCAACTCCTCATGAGAAAGCCACGAATACTACAATGGATAATTTCAAGCATGAATCTTCGACACCAGACTTCTCCGCTGCATTAGAAGTTACAGACATTGTCGTAAAGCAACCGCTAAAAGAATCGGAGCCAATTCCTGCTGAAGAAAAAATCGATTCGCCGGTAGAGCATGCTGTCCCAGAACAGCCACTCAACGCAGAAGGTTGGGCACAATTACTAAGCCAGCTTAAACTTACCGGTTTAGCATTAAATGCGGCAGAAAATGCTGAATTTATTGCCAAAAAAGGGCAGGCGATAAACTTGCGTGTAGCTAAGGGCCATCAGTCGCTATTTACTCCTGCAATTACCAGTCGCATCGAACAGGCTTTGACAAACTATCTTAAAGAAACAATTAAAATTGCATTAACCTGCGAAGAGATGATACATTCATCACCCGCTCAACAAAAGCAGATAGCACAACATCAACGCCAGCAAGAAGCAGAACATTCTTTAAAAGAAGATGCTTTTTTTCAGCAGTTAAAACAAGAGTTTTCGGCCGAATTGGTCAAAAATTCTATTGAATCCATTAAAGATGAATTATAATTAACGAAATAAATCCAAATGAGAGGTCAACATGGATATTAATCAAAATCTTGGCAACATTATGAAAGAAGCGCAAAAAATGCAACAGCGCATGCAGGAAGCTCAAAAGCAATTAAGTCAATTAGTTGTAAGAGGCGTTTCTGGCAGTGGCATGGTTGAAGTTGAAATGAACGGTCGCCATGAAGTCAATAAAGTTAAAATTAACCCCTCATTAATGGATGATGTGGAAATGCTGGAAGACTTGGTAACTGCAGCTTTCAATGATGCAGCCCGTAAGGTAGAACAAGCTTCCAAGCAAAAAATTAGTGAACTGACTGCCGGTCTTAATATTCCTACTGACTTCCTGAAGGATGGCGAGAAGGAATAATTTTAGTAATGGATGCATTGAATCGTTTGGTGGATGCATTGCGCTGTTTGCCTGGAGTAGGTCCAAAATCAGCTCAGCGAATGGTGTTTCATTTGTTGCAACACCAACGTCAACGTGGTTTGCATTTGGCTTCTTGTCTCGAAGAGGCCATGCATACTATTCAACACTGTAAGCGTTGTAAAAATTATACCGAATATGAGTTATGTACGCTCTGTCAAAATCCAGAACGAGATTCAAAAATCCTATGTATAGTGGAAACGCCTGCAGATGTTACAGCCATCGAACAAAGTAACTCGTTTAATGGAAGTTATTATGTATTAATGGGAAAAATTTCACCGCTTGATGGTATGGGTCCAGAGGACATAGGATTGCCTCAATTACGCAGGTTAGTGATTGAAGAAAACATTACAGAAGTAATTCTTGCCTTAAGCCCCTCTATCGAAGGCCAAACTACAGTCCATTTTATTCATGAATTACTGAATGATCAGCCAGTACAAATAAGTCAGCTTGCACATGGTATTCCTTCTGGAGGAGAACTAGAGTTTTTGGATGGTAATACTATAAGTAATGCATTGCGAAATCGAGCTATAGTGAATATATAAAGATGCATAAGATTTGTCGATTACTACAAGGTTGTAGCTTTTTTATTTTATTTCTTATTAGTACCAGTGTATTTGCTTCATTTAATAAAAGCCTTTGGCCTATTTGGGAAACCAATAATCCTTTATCCAAGGCCACTATTTCACATGACGAATGGCAACAATTTCTAAATAAACGCGTTGTGACTAATGAAGAAGGCATTAACCTCGTTGATTATGCAAACCTTACGGATGCTGATTACGATTTATTAAAAAGCTATCTCACAAAAATGAGCAAGGTTGATATCGATGCCTACAATCGCGACGAACAACTTGCTTTTTGGATAAACCTTTACAATGCGCTTACAGTACAAATCATTGCTGACTATTACCCCGTAGGTAGCATTGAAGAAATTAACATTTCACCAGGATTATTTAGTATCGGTCCTTGGGGCGCCAAACTCATTACCATTAATGGGACCCCATTATCACTTGACGAAATCAATAATCGAATAATTAGACCTATCTGGAATGATCCGCGTACACACTATGCCATAAATAATGGCACTATCGGCGCTGCTAATTTAAGTAAAAAAGCTTATCGCGGTTCCACAATCGAAACTGACTTAAATGAAGATGCCTCAGAATACATCAATTCTCTGCGGGGAGCCCAAGTCATTGAAGGCGAACTCATCGTTTCTAAAATTTATGAATGGTATAACGAAGACTTTGGTGGATCTAAAGCAGATATTATTACTCACCTAAAACAATTTGCTAAAGAACCGCTGCGCAGCCAATTGAAACATATTAATACCATTGATGGTTATGTCTATAATTGGCATTTAAATAGTACTATTGTACCTAAACCGTGAATAAAAATTTTTTTTACCACTATTTTATCAACTTCATTCTGTTTAACTTGTTATTTCTAAGTTTGCAGTTTGCTTATGTACTTAGTCAAAGTGGGGGCTTTCTTAATGCAATCCCACTTCCACTACCTGTTTATTTACAAATTGCGGTCGCTGCCACTATACAAATTATTTTTTATTGTTTATTAACGTTGCTACAACTGTTTTGGCTTTGGGGGATAAAAGATAGCTATTTAGCAAAAATCGCCCTGGATCGTTGGCAGCTCATTATTTATGCGCTTTCTGTTATCGCAATACTGAGTGCCAACTGCTTCTTTTTTCCTTTAAGCTTATTTAGTCGCGTGTTTCTCCCCGAGACTCCAATTCCTTTGATAAAAGGATTGATGATAGTTTCTTTGCTATTGCTTGGCTTATTTACTATCCTGGCTCTTATTAAGACATTTTTACGGTTTCCAATACTTCTAACAGCGGTATTCCTAGTAGTATTTTTATTAAGCTTTTTTCGTTATCTGCATACCCCGTTGGCAAATAAACACCAAACCCAACAACCTAATATCATTCTTATTGGTATCGACTCTCTCAGCCCCGAACGAATTAATCCATCAGATACGCCTAATCTTTATCAATTCATTAATAACAGTGTGTCTTTTAAAGAAGCCATTACCCCTTTAGCTAGGACCTATTCTGCCTGGGCCAGTATTCTTACAGGGTTATATCCTCTTCATCATAACGCCCGCTATAATTTAATGCCCTCTGGTCTTGTCAAAAGTTCAAAAAGTATTGCCTGGGTTTTACAACAGAAAGGTTACGAAACGATATTTGCAACGGATGAACGTCGATTCAGTACAATCGATAAAGAGTTCGGATTTCAAAAAATTGTGGGGCCACGTTTAGGCGTCAATGACATACTGTTAGGAACTTTTTATGATTTTCCCCTAAGTAATTTTTTAATTAATTACTCTCTCAGTCGTTGGTTATTTCCCTATAATTATTTAAACCGCGCCAGCCATTTTTCCTATTATCCTGATAGTTTTAATCGTGCATTGCATCAAACCTTAAGAGATGCTTCCCCTCAAAAGCCGCTCTTTCTCGCCGTACATTTTGCACTCCCCCACTGGCCCTACGCTTGGGCCACCTCATCACCCGCGGAAGTCGGTGATGTCTACAGCGTACAGGAAAGGGAAGGGCTCTATTTCTCCGCTGTTTATGAAGCCGATAAACAAGTAGGATTACTTTTTAAACAGCTAAAAGAGACTGGCTTATTGCAAAATGCGATGGTGGTTATTTTAAGTGACCATGGCGAATCATTATATCAATCCGGAAGTAGAAGGACGAAAATCGCCAATTACCAGGGAGAGGGACAAAGTAAACTTGCGGATTATTTTAAACGCAAAACATCCACAGAACTGGACATGAGTGCAGGTCACGGTTCAGACCTGCTTAGTCCCGTCCAATTTCATTGCTTGCTAAGTTTTAATTTTTTTAATAACAACCAACTAACGTTAAAACCAAAGGTGGTTGATGCCAGAGTGGCGTTAATTGATATAGCACCTACCATTTATTCTTATTTAAAAATAGCTTTGAAGCCAAACTTTGATGGCGTTTCATTACTGAATGCCATCCTCACCAATGAGCGCCCTGAAAAACGTGCCTTTTTCTTAGAAAGCGGCGAGCTACCTAACCAGATTGTTTCTCGGGAAAGGGCAAAGATTCTAGGAAAACTATTGTATGAAGTAAATGCAAATAACAACCAACTGCAGCTAAGAAGCGATAAATTACCTTTACTGGATGCCTTAAAACTATATGCCATTCTTGATGGCAATTGGCTGGTTGCTTTATACCCTGATGATTATCAATACATTACCGTTATTTTGCGCCTTAGTGATAACCAATGGACTGATAACTTAAACTCAACCTTTGCGCGCTCCTCCCCCGCCAAATCGATGCTCAAACAATTGTTGCAATTTTACCAGAAGGAACTGGCTTCTTATCCGAAGTCAAATGTGACCCCCGACCTCCTGGAATAACTGCTCAAGCGTTTTATTTTCCAGTACGGGAGGATTTGCATAAAGTGCCATAATACGGCTTATTGCTTCCAAGTTGCGACGACCAGGTTTTAGTGGTTTGTGTGTACTACTTCTTGAATAGGGCGCCGTGTTGATATGTCGATTCAGTAACTCTTGACGGAGAGCCTCCATTGTACAATCAAGCGTGTGAAAAACTCGGCCAATTGCCTCTTTTTGTACTTGTGTAGCCAAAGGTAAAGCAGCAATTTTTTGATCTTCTAACACTGCCACAAGGCTTCGCATCAGATAACAACTATCCTTATTTGAAAAATAACCATACAGATCCAGACATTCTGTAGTCGATAATTGCTGAAATAATTCTTGTACGTAAGCAGAAAACTTCATGCAATCATCACTAGTATCACAGTTATGGCCAGATTGTTGCTGTAGTGCCATTACCGTATCAATTAAACGATTAGGATTAAACCAAAACTTGTAGGCGCGGAATAAATTATTTAATTTATTTTTAGCGACTAACTCATCCGACAGAATAATATTAGGCAGACGCCATTCCTTTAAGGCGGTAATAATCAATTTATGAATCTCTTCTTCTATTGCAACAGTAATCCCTTGCGGTAGATCATCGCCATGCAGTAAATAATCATGTAACTCACCAAGACCACGCTGTTTTAAGGATTGCATGATTGTTTGATGCATGCTTTCAATAAATTGATGAAGCATAGAAAGTCTTGCTTTTACCGATAATAATTTTTCCGGGTGTAAAGCCTGTTTAAAAAGTTGATGAGGATTTGACTTATAGAAGAACAGATTATTAATTGTAAATATAATTTCAGGGCGTTTAAACAAAGAAGCTAACTGCAGTATTTCTGTGTCATCCAGTTTAGCCAATAAAGCTAAGGCAGAAAGAATATTTTCTCCGGAGTCATTGGCAAAAGCTACTGTTGCATGTAGCCATTCTGCACAAGACTGAGATTCAATCAGAATTTTAAGCTGTCCTGTTAATGAGCGTTGAATATATTCTAGTGACTGAGGCTGCATTCTATTTAATTGTTCCTGCAATAATTGGTAATAAAATTTTAACTTTCGGACCATTCTTATTTCATCCGATAAAGTCATACTCGAGTTAAACTGCTGTTTAAGTGTTTGAATTGTTATATAGCATCGAGAGGGGCTATTCTCAGAAAGAGAACTTGGTACATTGGGTTCTTGTGAGCCAGTAGGTTTTAATAAATTTAATAATTCCTCATATCTTAAGGCCAGTTCAGAACAACACTGCGCCGCATCCGCAATACGCATCCTCGTATTTTTCCCATCCCCCATCGCTTTTTGTAAGCGGTTTTCAATATGCTTGATGGTATATTTTATTAAGGCCTTGGTGCGATAGAAATCATTAACCAGCCAGTCTTTAGCAAATCCTTTTGCATCACCCATAGTGACTCCTAACCATCATTCGTAGCTAGAAACGCTTTATACTGAGCTTGATACTTTTATATACGATACAGAAAGATAAAATAATCTCTCTTAATATCATTTAAGCATGATGGCTTTATTTTTGCCACTTCAGGAGAACAGGAGATGCCCAAGGGCCTCTCCTGACAGGATTATAAATTGGTACTGCTATCGGGTAAAATCCGAGTGGTCTTACCATATACAACCAATACTTTTTGTTTGACTTTCAGGTTTAAATCTTCTGCTTGTGCTACTGAAACAATCGCGCCACTATTTAATTTAATGACATAAACATAACCATGGCCACCATCAAGATACTCACTACCCGGTGCTTTATTACTACTACCAGTAGCCGCCTGACTATGGAATTTAACAGGGCGTTTGGAAATAATGACCCCCGAGGCAACTTTTTTTAATTTACCCACTTCATTGACATCATAATCTCCAGGGGGTACATCTTTGGAGCATGCCCCCAAGACCAAACATAACACTACCCCTAGGGCATAAAACAGTTTCTTCATTCTTTTATCTCCTGCGTTAAAATTTAAATCGGGAATAGGGTTTGTTGACTTCTCGGTACAAAACAGTAATAGTCCCGGTAAAAAACTGTCCTATTCTACAAATTAGCGTTCTTTATTGCCAGTGCAGATATTGAGGTTTTCTAATGCATATAAAAAGTGCCTCAATGAAAATTTGCCCAAAATAACCAGTAACTTTGCAAGATGACTGTTTTAAATTAATTTTAAATAGTTTGAACTTGCCTGATTACTACAGGATGTAAAATACTTTCTATGCAGTGTATAATTTGCTAGTTTAGGGGCCACTAGTGAAGGGGATAGACAAATGTCGCATCGAAAATATTTGCTTATTATCGACGATGCCCCCCTGGATGAGCAGTTGGTGGATTATTTTGCCAAATTTGATTTTAACATTATTCAACAGCCCGATTTCACCCAGCTTAATAAAGGAATCTCTCCGCCTCCTGCTGCATTACTAATTAACTGGTCACTTATTCAAAAAAACGACGAAAGTATAATTAATAAATTGTATCACCGCTATACTGTGCCGCTCTTGGTAATTAGTGACAACGTTGATGAAGATATTTGTGTTCATATGTTGGAAATCGGCGCCGATGATTTTTTAGTCAAACCCATTCATCCTAGAGAGCTACATGCGCGAATTAGTGCAATCTCTCGAAGGGTGCAACGAGCAGCCAAAGAAATGGAACAAGAAAAGGAGGTGCTCCTTTTCGCCAACTGGCGCTTATATCCTGCTTCGCGACAAGTGTTTGACAGTAACACCCACGAAGAATTACAGCTTAGCGCAGGAGAGTATGATTTACTTTTAGCGTTTGTTCGCCAACCTCAACGAGTTTTAGGTCGAGAATTTTTATTACAGCTCACTAAAAATAGTGATCTTACCCCGTTTGATCGCCGTATTGACGTACAGATTAGCAGACTAAGACAAAAAATTGAGACGGATGCAAAAAAACCCGCACTCATTAAAACCATCCGTAACGGCGGTTATTTGTTTACTGCCCGAGTATTATCTATTAAAGAACAATCTGATCAGAGCTAATTAATTATTTCTTCTTGCCTACTTTCAGCATTCGCACAGTTTTAATGGTATTTTCACTAACTTTCAAAATTTCAATTTGAAAATTTTCAATTTGCAAACAACAATCAGCCGGTGGGATATAACCCAAATATTCGATAATAAGACCGCTTAGGGTTCGCGGGCCAATCGCAGGTAGTTGCCAACCCAGCAGACGATTTAATTGACGTAGTGTAACGCTAGCATCAGCTATGACCGACCCACCTTCCTGTTGAATAATATCCTTACTTAGATTAGCCATGTCGGTGGTAAACTCTCCCACGACTTCTTCAAGAATATCCTCCATGGTGACCAAACCTAATAAATCACCATACTCATCAACTACAAAACAACTTCTTTTTTTCATCTTTTGAAAATTCAAAATTTGCACATTAAGAGGGGTAGCTTCAGGAATGAAATAGGGAGCATCTGCAATTTTGAGTAAATTCTCCATATCTAAACGCTCTTCGAGCATTAAGTTGAGAATACTTCTTACATGGACAAGTCCTACTAAATTATCGATAGTATCTTTATAAAGAGGTAGGCGAGTATGTTGTGCAGTTTCTAATTCCTCTAGGATTTTGTGCCAAGGTTGCTCTAAATCGATGCCTACAATGTCCGCCTTGGGAATCATAATATCTTCTACAGTTGCTTGCTCTAAATCCAGCAGACCTAAAACCATGCTCTTATGTTCAACCGGTAGCAACCCACCCGCTTCATGTACTACAGAACGCAATTCCTCTCCGGATAATGCCTCACGTTGATTTTTTTCTATAGAAATACCAAATAATCTTAAAATTAAGTTAGTTATCCAGCTTATAATGTGTATAACGGGAGCAAAAAAACTTTGCAGCATCTTTAAAAGGAAAGAAGCTTTAAAAGCAACTTGTTGAGGATGTAGTGCAGCTATTGTTTTGGGGGTTAATTCAGAGAATACTAATATAATGAGGGTGAGGAAAATAGTTGCAACAAGCACGCCTACGTCACCATAAAGTCGTTGGCCAATTAAGGTGGCAACCATTGAGGCAACAATATTTGCAAAGGTATTACCAATTAAAATAACACTTAACAGTCTATCCGGTCTTGCCAGCATCTGATTGACACGGATGGCTTGCTTATGATTTTGTTTGACTAAATAACGTAAGCGGTAGCGGTTTAAAGACATCATTCCAATTTCTGAGCCTGAAAAAAAAGCTGAAATAAGAATCAATGCTGCTAGTACCAGTGAAAGGGTTGTTAGAGAGAACTGCACCATGTCTCCTTAGGTAACAAGAAACCTCATCATAACAAACTGCGATTGGCCTATAAAGAAGGCCACTCATCATCACCAAACAAAGGCCCAAAGACAGCAGCTTGTCCCGTTACATTAGCCCAAAACATGTTACCTACATCAAAATGCCACCATTCATAGTGGTATGCCGTAAAACCAGCACTCTCCATGGCTGTCCGCAGGAAATCTCGTCGCTGTTTAATTTGAGTTTCCTCCGTAGATAGAAACGATTTTAAATTAAAATAACCACTGTGCGCTCTTTCACTACAATCATCAAAAGGCGTCCCCATGTTTAGTTCTTGTCCAGTCTTAAGATCATAGAACGTCAAATCAATGGCACCCCCACTTAGATGAGGTGAACAATACTCATCCCCTGCCTCTGCAGGAAGAGCCACATATTTTAAAACCTCCCTATAATGGTCTTCTTCGCTTAAATCAGGATATTGCTTACGAATTTTTTCAGACATCCAATCAAACAGTTTTCGCTGAACTTCTCTAGGCCTATACACATCCCAAATAAGAAAACCATATGTTTGAGGTACCCTTTTCAGCGCTTCTAATAAACCATCCAATACCGCACGGCGACCAACCATTAACGCAGAAGCGCAGAAACCCTGATTAAAATACCTAGGTTGTACTTTAATACGTGGATGTATATGGTTAGTAAATTCCACAACCTCATAATCTTCAGGTGCAAATTTTTTTAACATAAGAATATCGGAAATATTGTTAAATCGTGGCTATCTTTGCAGCAGGGAAAAGCTGCGCATGTGTTTCCCTTATTTTATCAATAATTTCTTCCGCAGCTTTTTCAATGCCATTTTTTACACCGGAATTTATTGGCAACTGCTCATTTACAACCACATCGCTGTCATTATTAGTGACAGTTAAGTCTGCATTGGCCTTACTTGGTGCAATGTATCTAAAAAATGCAGGACCCACTGTCTTACGTTCTCTGGCTGCAGTTTCTTCAGGCGAAGTCGCCCGAAATTGTTGATCCCTTTCTTTTCGTCGTGCAAGAATGGAACGATAGCTGTTTGTTTCTACAAAAATGGCCAGTTTATTGACAAGGTTTAGATTTGTTACATTATGCAACGCCAAAATACCTTCAACAACAACGACTTGGACATCTTTAGGATTAATCGTCTGAGTAGTTGGCAGTCTATCTTTGGCCAGGAAACAATAGGTGGGTCTATTAATTATTTGGCCTTCAGACAACATTTTTAACTGATTCTCTAATAACTCCCAATTACAAGCCTCAGGAATATCAAAATTTATCTCAATAACGCCACCTCTTTCTTGCTGGCTTTTATAGTAATGATCCATGGAAAGGGTTGCTGTTTTAATTTTATTTTCATTAAGTATTTCGACAACTTTATTGGCAACTTCTGTTTTTCCCGAAGCCGAAGCACCGGCAATAAATAAAAATAACATTATTCATCCCAACTGATTTAATCACGGTGGTGATAATAGGGAAATATGACTCTCTTGTACAGCAAGAAACATATTGTATTTACATTCTTTTTAGGATAAAACACACACAACCCCATCATTATTCTTAAATTATCTATTTCTAGTCTTTGCTAGTTTTGGCGGCACTGTCTACTATGTTATAGTAATCCTTTTTGCATTAGAGTAATTGTCATGTTTGAGAATTTAACCGAACGCTTAACCCGCGCCTTTAAAACCTTAAGTGGTCAAGGACGCTTAACAGAAGAAAATGTTCACGATGCACTGCGAGAAGTGAGGCTTTCTCTACTTGAAGCGGATGTGGCGTTTCCTGTTGTCAAAGAGTTTATCGACGAAGTAAAACAAAAAGCCTTAGGGCAAGAAGTTACCCCTAATCTGAAACCAGAGCAAGCCTTTGTCAAAATAGTTCATGATGAATTGGTTCATGTTTTAGGGGACTCACGTGCGGAATTAAATTTTAAAACACAACCCCCCGCCGTTTTCCTAATGGCTGGTTTGCAAGGCTCCGGTAAAACGACCAGTTCCGCCAAATTGGCTTGCTACTTAAAAGAGACCGAAAATAAAAAGGTAATGCTGGTAAGCCTGGATGTATACAGGCCAGCTGCTATTGAGCAGCTTAAACTGCTCGCTGAGCAACTGGATGTCACCTTTTTTCCTGCAGAATCGCATGAACTACCCTTAACCATTGCCGCTAAAGCCTTGGAAAGTGCAAAAAAACAATTCATTGATGTTGTAATCTTTGATACTGCGGGTCGTTTGCATATTGATGAAGAAATGATGACGGAGATCAAAGCTATATATCAAGCCGTTAATCCCGCTGAAACCTTATTTGTCGTCGATAGCATGACTGGGCAGGATGCTGCCAATACGGCTAAAGCATTCCATGAGGCTTTACCCTTAACCGGTGTGATTTTAACCAAAACTGATGGTGATGCTCGGGGTGGTGCCGCGCTTTCTGTTAAATATATAACAGGTCAACCTATTAAATTTTTAGGGAAAGGGGAAAAAATAGAAGCCCTTGAGCCCTTCCATCCAGACCGAATTGCTTCACGTATTTTGGGTATGGGCGACATTCTTACTTTAATTGAGGAAGTTGAACGCAAAGCTGATAAACAAGCCAGTGAAAAACTAGCCAAAAAACTTAAAAAAGGAAAAGGATTTGACTTGGAGGACTTTAAACAACAGTTACTCCAAATGGATAAAATGGGAGGCATCACTGGAATGATGAGTAAGCTGCCCGGCATAGGTCAATTACCGCAACAAGCAATGAGTCAAGTGAATGACAAAGCAATGGCTCAAACGGTAGCTATAATTAACTCTATGACCCCCAAGGAACGACGCATTCCCAAAATTATTGTAGGTTCCCGTAAAAAACGTATTGCCCTTGGCTCTGGAACGCAAATCCAAGACGTTAATCGTTTATTAAAACAATTTGAGCAAATGCAAAAGATGATGAAAAAATTCACCAAACCAGGTGGTATCAAGCAAATGATGCGAGGCATGGGTGGCATGCCAGGACTAGCAGGACTCAAAGGCTTATTTCCGGAAGATAAGTAAATAATTTCAAAATGACTTCCAATGCCAAGTTAATTTTCGTACAATACACGGCATTTTTACGTAAACACTCTTAAAGTAGAGGACATAATGGTAGTTATACGTTTATCACGAGCTGGCGCAAAAAAGCGTCCTTTTTACAATATGGTTGTTACTGATAGCCGCAAACGCCGCGATGGTAACTACATTGAGCGCATTGGTTACTTTAACCCAATCGCACGTGGCCAAGAAGTCCGTCTCCATTTGGAAATGGATAAATTAGCTCACTGGCAAAGCGTTGGAGCACAACTTTCTGATCGTGTTCGCTCATTAGTTAAAGAATACAACAAGAAGAACGCTCAAGACGCTAAATAGTAGTGGATAAAGCTATAGACAGAATTGTTATTGGTCGTTTTGGTCGCCCACATGGGATTAAAGGATTTATTACAGTACATTCTTTTACGGACCCGCGCGATAATATTTTACGCTACACGGATTGGCAGGCTTACATTAATAAGCAATGGCAGCCACTTAAACTCTTGCATGTAGAAATGAATGAAAAATTCATTCTTGCGCAAGTTGCCGGTTATAGTGAGCGTGAGCAAGTAGCTGCACTGACAAACGTGGAGATTGCTGTTAGTCGTGCTCAGTTACCCGCCTTGGAAGAGGGAGAGTACTACTGGCATGAATTAGTTGGTATGCAAGTAGTTAACCAGCAAGGGACATTGCTTGGCACAGTAGTGGAAATTATGCCTACTGGTGCCAATGATGTTTTAATAATTGAAGGCGAAAAACGGCATTTGGTACCCTATTTGCCAGGTCAGTTTGTCGCTGACATAAATCCCAGCCGGCGTATTATTACTGTTGACTGGGACGCGGAATTTTAATGATGTTACATTTGGGTGTAATAACCCTGATGCCCGAAATGTTTGATGTTTTAAAACATGGCGTTGTGGGGCGGGCAATTGAACAAGGCTTAGTGAAGGTAGACTACTGGAATCCACGAGAATGGGCACCAAGGCCATACCGGCAAGTTGATGATAAACCTTACGGCGGTGGACCAGGCATGGTAATGCTTTATGAACCTTTGCATGGTGCAATTAATCATGCAAAGAGTAATATGCCTGCCTCTTGCAAGACCATATACTTAAGTCCGCAAGGTAAAAATATTCGACAATCTGATTTGAATCAGGTGGTCAATAAAAAACAGTCGCTGCTTTTTGTGGCAGGACGGTATGAAGGAATAGATGAGCGCATCATTACTCATCATGTGGATGAAGAATGGTCGCTAGGTGATTTTGTGTTAAGTGGCGGTGAATTAGCAGCCATGGTGTTTATTGATGCGATTATTCGTCTCATACCGGGTAGCTTAGGGCATTTAAGATCAGCTGAGCAAGATTCATTTATGAACGGCCTCCTTGATTGCCCCCACTACACAAGACCAGCCTCAATAAATGGTCTTGATGTGCCACCTGTTTTGCTGGGTGGTAATCATCGAGATATTGAACGCTGGCGCCGAAAACAGTGTCTTGGTAAAACCTGGCTTAAACGCCCGGATTTATTAGAACAAATTGAGTTAAGTGATACAGATAAGCAATTGCTTATCGAGTTTAAAAACGAACACGGGACTTCCTGCTGAAGGAATGACCAATTTGAGGAGTGACCATGAGCAACATTATTGATCAATTAAATGCTGAGCAAATGCAAGGTAAAAACATTCCAGATTTTAGTCCAGGTGATACTGTTTTAGTCCAGGTAAAAGTGAAAGAAGGTACTCGTGAGCGTTTACAGGCTTTTGAAGGTATTGTGATTGCTAAAAGAAACCGCGGTTTGAACTCTGCTTTTACTGTACGCAAAATTTCCCACAGTGTTGGCGTTGAGCGTGTCTTCCAAACTTATAGCCCAATCGTTGACAGTATTATTGTTAAGCGCCGTGGTGATGTACGTCGTGCAAAACTGTATTATTTGCGTGATCTGGCTGGCCGTGCAGCACGTATTAAAGAAAAATTGACTACTAAAAAAGAAGATTAATTAAATTCAATGCTCATCACAACTCCTTTCAATACACCTGTAGGTTGGCTTGAAGTTGAATATGATGAGCATTATGTTTACCATGTAACCTTTACTGAATCCCCTCAATTCAGCGCTAACACTAATCAATTAACAGCCCTAATTACTAAAGAATTAGAGAATTATTTCAATAATCCTAATCATCGCTTTCAATTAGCTTTAAAACCTCAAGGCACCCCCTATCAACAATTAGTTTGGAACGCCCTATTGGTAATTCCAGTCGGCCGTACAATAACTTATGGGGAGTTAGCAGCCACGTTACAATCCAGCCCTCGGGCTATTGGCCAAGCTTGCAAAAGCAACCCCATCGCTTTATTTATTCCCTGTCACCGAGTCATCGGCAAAAATAGCCAAGGCGGCTATATGGGGCGCATTGACGCGCTGCAATATAAAATCAATTTACTTGCACATGAAGCGATTATTCAGGGCGTGGAGAATGCTCCGAATGTTCACCCTCCACGACAGGTAAAATCGAACTGATCACCTTAACCACGAAAAATTGCAACTTTCCTGCGGAAAGGTCAAAAAATGAAGAAAAGAAAGATTCTTTATTCTTTATAATTAGTTTTTCTAAAATTTCTTTTTCCCAAGGGTAAGGCTCCATTTTTAAAACTTTTTCAGCAAAACAATTTAATGTTTCAATGACATCTGGAGTGATCATTGTCTTTTCCATGATAAAGCTATACAACGAATTTATTAAACCTTGCCGCACAGGATAAAATCCCTCTTTATCCTCAGAATTTGCCAATTTTATTACATACTCTTTAAGAGTAGCTTGACATTGCAAGATGTAATTTATTTTATTACGGATAATTTGAGCTTGTTTTTTTAAATTAAAAACAGATTTGTCTAATGCCGTGAATTTTTCCATTAATAAGCTACTATTTTTTGCTGAATCAAACTCCGGAGGATTACGTTGCATCCATTCATTGATAGCTTTAGCATCCAAAGATTGGGGGGTTTTATAAAACTTAAGTAAATCATTTTCTTCAAAAACCAGACATTGCATCGCGGCATTACAAAAAACGGTTGCATAATAACCAATTTGCTCTACAAAAGGTGGCACTTGTTCATAAAGCAAGGTGTACAATAATTCGATATGCAAAAAATCGTCAGAGGAAAAACCATGCTGAACCAACTCAAAAATAGCAAGCTGCAACAGTGTATCAGCATCACAATCCGCCACAGAGTAATGCTCAACCAAACATTTCAACCATTGAAGCGCACCTAAATAATCCCCTTGCCTTAACAATTCCAGATACCTTTCCGTAGCTTGCATGGCACCTCCTTTTGTCTAAAGAATTTCTTAATGCCGACGATAATGTTAAAAACAATCAGCGGAGTGGTAACATGAAAAATTTGAGTATAGCCACAATATTATTCATATTGCCACTAAGTAGTGCTTTTGCAAATTGTGACTTGACCCGTTTTCGCTGGGAATGCGACTTACCTGCTCGTGTAAAACCGGCACCCTCTTCTTACTCTTTAGTTTATTGCGGCAATACCCGACTTTATATTAGCCAAGCTCAATATGAGGTGTTGGCTCGTTATCAAAGAGCCAATGTGAACATGGTATTAAAAATCAATGGCGAATACATTGATAGTCCTTGTATTCCTGCCGATCGCTTTTTATCTTTTCCCGAATAACCCCTATAACATGGGTTATTAACTACGTTTAGTACCCACTTGATTTAATTCCTTTTTGGATACATAGGCAAGGGCTGCATCAAGCAATCTCACACTTAAAACACGCTTTAAAATGGCAAAAAGATGTGCTGGGAAGGTCACACGATATTTCATTCTTGGCCTGCGTGACTCAATAGCATGCATAATTTTGCTGATGACAGCATCTGTCCCGCGCGTAAAAACAGATTGCTTTTTGTTGTTTCGATAATCTCCCAACATAAACTGGTATTGCGCTTGAAAATGACTTTGCTCACGGTTAATTTTTTTTAGGGAGTTTTCTATCACATTATCCCTGAAACGGCTTTCAATCGGTCCAGGTTCAATCGTGATTACGTTTATTCCGGAAGGCTTAAGCTCTAGCCGCAGCGTATCACTTAAACCTTCTACTGCATATTTGGACGCATTATAAGCACCGCGAAACGGCATGCTAATTAAGCCTAAAATGGAACTAATATTAATAATCCGCCCATGTCCCTGGTTACGCATGATAGGTATAGCTAAACGCGTTAAATCCATCAAACCAAAGACATTGGTTTCAAATTGAGAACGTAAAGCTTCACGCGGCACATCCTCTAATGCGCCGGCTTGGCCGTAACCCGCATTATTAATTAAAACATCCAAGCGGCCTGAGGTTTTCTTGATAATTTCATAAAAAGCGAGCGTAATGGAATGGGTATCATCCATATTCATTTGTACAGCGTCCAAGCCTAAAGATTTTAATCGTTTTACATCCTCTTCCTTGCGGCAAGTTGCAAATACGCGGTGCCCTCGTTGTAATAAAGCCAAAGCAGTATCATAGCCTATACCGCTTGAACAACCAGTGATTAACACGATTTGGGGTTGCATAACTCTACCATCCTTTTATAAAAGTTTTAGATTAGCAATGTTATTATACCTTTCCATTGTAAACGATATTATTTTCTATGAATAAACATACCATTGAAATTGATGGCATTATCGTTGAAATCTCACGAAAACCTATCAAAAATTTACACTTACGCATTTATCCTCCTGATGGACAAGTGAAAGTAAGTGCACCTTTACGCTATCGTTTGGATACTATTCGTGCTCAAATACAGGCAAAAATAAATTGGATCCATCATCAGCGAAAACAACTTAGAGCGCAACACCCACCGCTTAGCTATAACACGGGTGAACAACTCTATTTTTTAGGAAAAGCCTATACCCTCATTAATTTACCACAAAACACGCGTTCACAAGTTAGCGTGGTGAATGATCAGATTCACTGTTTTGCCAGCGCAAATGCCACTCGCGAAGAAAAAGAGAAACTTATTCAAAATTGGCACAGGCAAGAAATGAAGTCACTACTGCCAGACCTGATTCATCAATGGGAACCTATTCTTGGTGTGCAAGTTAAGGAATGGGGTATTAAAAGTATGAAAACCCGCTGGGGATCGTGTAATATTAGCGCACATCGCATTTGGCTAAATTTGCGCTTGATGACGAAACCTTTGGCATGTCTTGAATACGTTGTTATTCATGAAATGATTCATTTAATAGAAAAAAATCATAACAAACGATTTTATACGCTAATGGATAAATTTTTACCCGATTGGCGCCATCGCCAAATGTTGTTAGAGCAATAGGAGGTGTTGAAATTAATGCTATTTTAAATATAAATACTCTTGAAGAGGATATTCATCAATTTGGTTTCCACATTATTGATAATTTTCTCGAACCCTCTCATTTTCAAACCTTAAGAGCGATGGCTGAATCTTTTTATCACGATGGCCAATTTAGACAAGCCAAAATAGGCCAAACACAAAGTGCTGTCCGTAATAATTTAATACGAACAGATGAAATTTGTTGGCTTGATGAACCTCAAGATAATCCGGCGGCCATTGCTTTTCTTACAAAAATTAAAGACATCGCAAACAGGCTGAACCAACGATTTTTTTTAGGCCTCGTTGAATTTGAAATGCATTTTGCAATTTATCAACCCGGTACTTTTTATAGAAAACATGTTGATCAATTCGCCACCACAAAAAGCAGACGTATCTCTTGTGTTTACTATTTGAATAAAAATTGGACTAAAGAATATTCAGGCGAATTAATCCTCTATAATGGTGATAACCATCAGCTTGCACGTATTTTGCCACAGGGCAATCGCTTTGTATGTTTTACCAGCGACTTACCCCATGAAGTTCATGAAACAAAAAAAACCCGTTACAGTCTGACTGGCTGGATAAAAAGCAGGGCATATGCTCACCCTTAAATTGTTCCCGTTAAATGACCCAATTTATCAGTCAATTTAACATTCTCAGAATAGTCCACGGGGCAATCAATGAGGACAAGTTCATTACTGGCCAAAGCTGACTGCAGTGTCGGTAATAAATCCTTGGCCGCTTTTATGCTATAGGCCTTAATGCCAAAACTTTCTGCATATTTTACAAAATCAGGGTTGGTAAACCTCACGTGAGCTGAGTGTCCGAACTCTAGATCCTGTTTCCATTGTATAAGACCATAGGCTTCATCGCGCCAAATCAGAATCACGAATGGAATTTTTTCACGTTTGGCGGTTTCGATTTCTTGCGAATTCATCAAAAATGAACCATCCCCCATCACTGCCACCACTTTTCTACCTGGATGAACGAGTTTGGCCGCAATGGCTCCTGGCAAAGTGAATCCCATGGTAGCCAAGCTATTGGAAATAATACAAGTATTGGATTGATAACAAGGATAAAGACGCGCCATCCACATTTTTAACGCGCCGGTATCACAAAGCACAATATCAGACTCAGCCATGGCTTTACGTAAATCAGCAATAATGCGTTGTGGTTTTAAGGGGAAAGCATCATCATTTTCATGATCAGTGACTTCTTTTTGGAGCATGGCACGCAAGGCCTGCGTATCTTTTGTGCGGTGATCATGGGGCTTGATTTCTTTTGCCAGTGTATCCAGCGCAGCAGTAATGCTTCCTTCAATACCTACTGCCAATGAATAATGACTATCTACTTCCGCCACAATACCATGAATATGAATAATTTTTTTATTAGATTCTGGATTCCATGATTTTGGCGAATACTCAACCAGGTCATAACCAACCGTAATAACCACATCGGCGTCATCAAAACCAAAATTACTGTAGTCGTGTCGCATAAACCCAATAGTCCCAACCACTAAAGGGTTATCAGCAGGAACAACACCCTTTGCCATAAACGTCATTGCTACAGGAATTTTAGTTTGATTAACAAAACGAGTCAGCGCTTCTTCAGCATGATGGCGATAAACACCTGCTCCAGCCAAAATAATGGCTCTTTTCGCTTCATTTATATAATCAGCGGCTTTTTTTATTTGATCCAAATTAGGCATGGTTTGTTTTGGCCATTGTGGTTTTAGTGGCTGACCAGAAGCACTTTGTTTTGCAACATCTTCAGGAAGAATAAGGGCTACAGCACCACTTCGTTCTGATTGCGCAAGTTTAAACGCTTTGCGTATCAATTCAGGGGCAACAGAAGGCAAGGAAATCATGGCATTCCATTTAGTCACCGGTGCAAACAATCGATTTAAATCAATAATCTGATGCGATTCTTTATTTAATCGATCCAAAGAAGCCTGAGCAGCAATTGCAATTAATGGCGAACTATCCAAATTAGCATCTGCCGTACCCAATAAAAGATTGATAGCTCCAGGGCCTAACGTTGCCAGACAAACCCCTGGTTTTCCTGTTAACCGCCCATAGATATCAGCCATAAAAGAAGCAGCCTGTTCATGACGCGTTAAAATGAACCGAATTTTTTTTGAACTGGAAAGCGCTTCAATAAAATCTATATTTTCTTCGCCAGGCAATCCAAAAATATATTCAACACCCTCCTCTTCTAAACATTTAATCATTAAATGAGCGACATTGGTGGTATTTTTCGTGTTCATTTTATTATTCCTTGTATGGTATCCATCTGAATGCTTTTGCATAGATCCTTTTAAAATTTTAGATGTTGTCTCAACTTTTACAACCTTTGTATTGCTTTTAAATCCCTAATTTGCATATAAAGCCCACTTGACGTGATTTATGCACGACATTCATGTATACCTGGAAGGTAAATATTTTTTATTTTTATAAGATTTATTTAGATGCATTGACCTGACAATATAGCCAAGATTGTTTGAGGGTTTCATTTCTCGTGTATAATCGAGTTTTTTCTCTCAATAAATTGTATGTACGCCCTGGAAATTAATCAATTACGAAAAGTTTATAGCAATGGTGTTGAAGCACTTAAGGGCATTGATTTATCGGTAAAAAAAGGGGACTTTTTTGCATTACTTGGGGCCAATGGCGCTGGAAAGTCAACAACGATAGGCCTCATTACGACTTTGCTCACTAAAACATCGGGTAATATTCGTATACATGATTATGATCTAGATGAAAATCCAGAAGCCGCCAAAGCCTGCCTTGGTTTGGTGCCACAAGAATTTAACTTGAACATCTTTGAAACTTGCGAGCAAATTCTCATTCATCAAGCAGGGTTTTATGGGATTCCAGCACGGGAAGCAAGCTTGCGTGCTGAATTATTACTGCAACAATTGGGTTTATGGGAAAAAAGAAATACTATCGTTAGACATTTATCAGGCGGCATGAAACGTCGCTTAATGATTGCCCGAGCTTTAATCCATCAACCTAAAGTCTTAATTCTTGATGAGCCTACAGCTGGCGTTGATATAGAAATTCGCCGCAGTATGTGGGATTTTTTAACCCGCACCAATGAAGAAGGGACCACTATTATTTTAACGACGCATTATCTGGAAGAGGCTGAGCAGCTCTGTAAACACATTGCCATCATTGATCAAGGGCAAATCATTGAGAATACGTCAATGAAAAGTTTATTAAAGTCTTTAACCCATCAAACGTTTGTTTTTAATACCTTAACACCCATTCAGAAGCTTCCTCAGATGGAACCTTTTGTTGTCACGTTAATTGACAATAATACCTTTGAATTGCGCGTCGATAACCGATGGGCCTTGAATGATGTTTTTGCTGAACTCACCAAGCATGGTCTTAGCATTCAAAGTATGCGTAACAAAACAAACCGCTTGGAAGAACTTTTTTTGGATCTTATTAACCATGGCCATTAAAAAGCAAACTATCGCTCTCTATACTCTCGTTAAACGGGAATTGGTCAGAATGTTTCGCATAGCAAGCCAGGTATTTCTGCCGCCGGTTATTACAACCGCCTTGTACTTTTTAATTTTTGGCAGTCTGATTGGTCAACGTATTGGTGCTATACAAGGCGTGAGCTATCCTGAGTTTATCGCTCCTGGTCTAATCATGATGTCTGTTATTACTAACGCTTATAGTAATGTATCAACCTCATTATTTAGTGTACGTTTCCAGAAAAGCATAGAAGAAATACTGGTTAGTCCCATGCATGATGGTCTCTTGTTATTAGGTTATGTTCTGGGTGGTGTACTGCGGGGTTTCATCGTTGCTATTCTAGTTTATCTCGTCTCCTGTTTTTTCTTAACCATTGAATTTACCAATCTTATACTCAGTATATTTGTTGTTTTATTGGTATCGGCGCTATTTTCTCTTGCGGGTTTTACCAATGCAATGGTAGCCCGTAATTTTGACGATGTCATGATCATTCCCACCTTTGTCCTTGCCCCACTAACTTATTTAGGGGGGGTATTTTATGCCACGGATATGCTTTCCCCCTTTTGGCGTACTGTTTCACATTTTAATCCTATTCTTTACATGGTAAATGCCCTGCGTTATGCGATGATTGGCCAACAAGAAGTAAATATCTTGACCGCAATGGTCATCATTTGCATAATAGTTATTTTACTTGCTGCTCTTAACATGGTTTTATTGAAGAAAGGAGTCGGCTTGCGTGATTAGCGGTTGAGGTGGTTATGGTTAGTGATTTACTTGATAATTATATTCATAGATTAAGGCTGCTTATTAACCAGGAAAGCAATAAAGAGATTCTCTCATTCGCCAAAGAATTGCTTACACAATTGCGCTCCCTCACCTCTATTTCAAGCTTACAGCACACACTTACCCGGTTCTCTGCCTCTATAGGCTCTTCAGTATCTCCATTAACCGTGCAAATCATTACGTGGGAGAAGGAGTTGCAAGAATTGCAATGTCTTGAAAAAACCGTTCTAGCTAAATTTCCAGCCTTCTACTTTGGAGAACATGTTCAACCATTTAAAAGAATGCTGGAACAAGTTTTTGCTCGGGATGATTATCTTTTTCATGCCCGGGCCAAAAGTTTGTTGAGTTATCTAAATGATGAAACCCTTCAGGATACCTTGAATTATCTTAATGACCTATCGATGGGCGCAGCCTATTCTTCTGCTACTTTAGGGACCTTCGATCAATCACCCTCTTTGAGTAGAAAACATGCTGCTTGTAAGTACTTACTTACAAAAAATTCAATAAATTTTAATGAAAAGAATAATAAACAGACTTTAGCGAACAATCTTTTACAATCCGCCTTACTTATTTATCAGGATATGTACAAAGATCAAAAATTAATGCCCCAACCTAAAACCGAAGAAAATGAATCATCGTCTCAATGTATTTTAATTTAAAAAGACTCATTTTTTAAAATTGTAATTCAATGACATGTGGCTTTTGCTTTGCATCATTGTGGGAATAAATCACATAAATTATAATTTGCAATTTGGCCAACAAAATTGATGTGAATATAGAAAATAATATTGCTGCCATCTATGTGGCAAAACCAGAATTTCTTCATACGCTTTGCGAAGAAGTAGGTGAGGTTACAGCAGTTATTGAAAATTTGGTTTTCTCACCTCGTAAATACTTTAAAGCATGTTTTGCCCAAGATATTTGGCTAGAACCACAATTTGTAAAATTTCAATCCATTTCTGAAGCTGTGAAAATTCTACGGCAAGCGGGTAAATTTTGGTATTTGCATCCAATTGCACATATCAGACGCTCACGCCTAATCGAGGAGCAATTGCGTAAATGTCCACTTCTTCTGCGCCATTTTCCCGTGACTGAAATCCCCTCGATTGGTTGTTTTAGTTTGTTGGATCAACACACGCTCGTTTATAGTGTCCAACGCCTAAAAAAATGGCCCCAGGGACAGTGCTTTTTTATTGAAGACAAGATAAATCCACCTAACCGGGCTTATTTAAAACTTTGGGAAGCCCTAACTTTATTAGAAAAACATCCTATACCGGGAGAATGGGCTTTGGATTTGGGAGCTTCTCCTGGTGGTTGGACTTATGTCATGCATTCTTTAGGAGCTAACGTTACTGCTATCGATAAAGCGCCTTTGGATATCAAAATCGCCACGCTTTCTAACGTCAATTTTATACAACAAAGTGCTTTTGCTCTTGAACCCGCCCAGTTGGATAGACGCTATGATTGGGTACTCTCTGATGTTGCCTGCTATCCTGAGCGAGCCTATACACTGATTAACAAATGGATAGAATCCGGAAAAGCAAAACAACTGATTTTTACTATTAAATTACAAGGCAAAAATGATTTAGCATCTATCAAACCATTTCAAGCCATCCCTAATTCGTATATAACTAATTTATTTTATAATAAGCATGAGGCAACTTTCTTTTATCCAGCACCTTCTTTTTTTTGATGCGCATACCAATTTGAGATAAAAATTAATATGACAATACCCCCAATCAGTTTAAGCGCCCAGGAAATAAAATGGTTAAGCGAACAACGTGTTACACGGTTAACCGATAACAAGGAAGTACAAATTTATCCCATGGGTGCAGAAAGGTATTTATCGTCAAGATTGTCTGGGCATAGAAATAAACAGTATGACCTACGTCCTGATATTGAAAATAAAGATGTCTTAGTTATCCCCGGTTATGGAAACAGTAGCTTTTTATTGGCGAATGCAGGTGCAAAATCAATCACTGTTTATGATAAAGACCCGGTTACTATTACTTGGATGAAGGCATTTAAAAAATTTTATCACTATCGAGAATTCGACTCAGAGAAAAAACCGTATCCATCTATTGGTGAATTATTGTCAGCTCTCACCCGTTGGTACCCTCCTTTACTAAAATTACCTGTTGGAAAATACGTCCATTTAATAGGTTGGATAATCAATCCTCAATTGCTGCGGCGTTCTTATCTTTTTTACATGCTAAGCCTTGTTCGTAAAGCGCTGGAAGAAAACGCTCAAGAGCATTTTGAATTAAATAAAAACATCCAGTTTCAAGTCGGCGAAATTGAACAGTTAACAAAATCTTCGCCACAACCCCTTTTCGATACCGCATTTATTCCCTATCTCCTAGGTGTAAAAAATGGGATTGAGAAAAAAGGAGAAATAGTAGCGTTCATGGAGCAACTCTTTAAGCTCGTCCCACATGGGAAGATTTTGATAACTCCATCCAGGGATATTAAAGAGTTTTATTTTTGGGGCAAGCGCTATTTTGTGACCAGTGGGTATGAAACCATCCATGCTATCCCGGAATTACATCCCTATGCTGTCGCCGAAGATGATTGGTTTCGCTCTCAAGGTCTAACCGTCTTTCGTGCTTCTAGCGTTTAGTCAAGCCTTTATAGGAATTTCAAATGACATATGATAAGCCTCCTTCAGACCTCCCAACGGAGAAAAATAATCCTTTTTGGCAATTTTCACTTAAGGTCTATCAGCACCCAGACATTAAAAAATATTGTTTATTGTTACAAAACAGCAAGGGTGTGAATATCAACTTATTGTTATTTTGCTGCTGGTTATCCTATCTCGAAGAACCAATTACTTATACTGAATTCAAAAAAGCCAGCGTTGCAATTAAAGAATGGGATCAAGAAGTCACTAAATCGCTTCGTCATGCTCGCCAATACATTAAAACACATTGTCATAGTAGCATGCTTGATCACTTTTATAAGCAAGTATTAACCCAAGAAATTAACTCTGAGGCTTATCAGCAGCACTTGCTTTATTCACATTTTTCTAAGCGTGTAGTCACTCATAAAAAAGATAAGGTTACTGCAATGCGCTATCTTTACTGGCTTTTTAATGACATGGGAATAGTAATTAATAACGAGTTGGGTTCACTTCTTGAAAATTTTATCCTTCTCACATTGGAAATCACTTAAGGTGCTACTGTATGATAAAACAAGGACGGTCCAAATAAGGTAATATGAAACAGTCATTTTTATTTTTTATAAAAGACTTCTATAAAAATAATAAAAAAGCAGCAAGCCTCCTAATCGCCGGTAGCTTATTCTGGGCGTTCACCTTTCCTATTGCGCCTTTACTTCTAGGATTGATAATTGATCAATTGAAAGCAATCGTTTCGTCAGCAGCACAAAACTATATACCAGTTATTTTATCCGGATTAGCTTTTTTTTTGGTGCAATTTTTAAGAAATTGTAATTATTATTTAATCACAAAAAACTATACGGAAGGACTAGCCCAAAGCCAGTCTCTTGCTGTTGCTGAGCTTTTTTCTTACCTCTGTCGCAAACCTCTCGATTATTTTGATCAACAGGCTTCAGGCGCATTGAGTGGCAAAATCAATAACGTTTTAACTGGACTTGACCCTCTCATAACCAGTTTTTTCATTATTATCATGCCACAGATTATTGCAGTCACTTTGGCTGGCATTATTATGTCATTTATTACCCCTTTACTGTCCTTGCTATTCTGGACATGGGCAGGTTCTGTCATTTATTTGACTTACAAAAGCTCTAAATTATCAAGTCAATATGCTGCATCCTATGCCAATTCGCAAAGTCAATTAAGCGCTAATCTCACTGATACTTTGATGAATATGCAGACTGTATTAACGCATTCATCCCAAATTCAAGAACAGGAACGGTTAAAACAGTCAACCGATTACATGTCAGAACGGTATATTAAACTACGAATGTTTTTAGAGCGCTCCCGATTTAAACAAGGTCTCTGTACTGACCTGTTTGTTTTAGCAACCATGGCGACTCTGCTGTATGGTTTTTGGTTGCGAACTGTAAGTCTTGGGGATTTTGCTTTTGTATTCAGTTTGACATTTAACATTTCAGGCGTTTTTTTTAATTTAGGATCGACTATCGCTGAATTTCATAAAAATTTAGGGAAAGTTCAAGATGGATACAGTTTGATTGATAGCGTTGAACCTAAAGTTATAAAAAAATTATCGACTAAACTTAAAGGGAGTAGTATTAGTTTTAAAAATGTCAGTTTTTATTATCGTCCTCATTCACCAGTGATTCGCAACTTGTCTTTAGAGATAGCACCCGCTGAGAAAGTAGGGATCGTTGGTCTTTCGGGGGCTGGAAAATCAACACTTCTGAAACTTCTCCTGCGGTTATATCAACCTAATAGCGGGCAAATCCTGATTGGTAATACAGACATTCAAGAAGTAGATATCCAAACCTTACATGCTCACCTTGCCTTTGTGCCTCAAGATCTTCGTCTTTTTAATCGCACGCTTAAAGAGAATATTACCTATGGCTGTGGCGAAAAATCGCAGGAAGCCATTGAAAAGGCTTGCTCTGAAGCCAATTGTTTATCTTTTATAAAAGCTCTCCCTGATCAGTTTGATACTATCGTTGGTGAACAAGGTACTCGTCTATCCGGAGGACAACGTCAACGTATTGCCATCGCAAAGGCTATCTTAAAAGACGCGCCCATCTTATTATTAGATGAAGCCACATCCGCCTTAGACTCTGAAACAGAAGCAACTATACAACAGGCATTCAATACTTTAATCCAAGATAAAACAGCGGTTGTCATCGCTCATCGTTTATCTACCTTAAAACAAATGGACAGAATAATCGTATTGCAAGACGGGCAAGTGGTAGAGATGGGTACTCACCAAGCTTTATTAAAACGGAAAGGGATTTTTTATTCCCTTTGGCAGCAACAGTCTGAGGGCTTTTTTTAGGGTTAGGGTAAACCTAGCGTTAATGAAGAAATTAAATCCCTTTGAATTCAAAACATTGAAAAGCATCTTCTCGCAAAACGTAAGCACTAAGGCGTTTTTAAATAGGGAAAGTCATCCTGCAGCAGCTCTAATACTTTTTGTGTATCAGGCTGGCTTTTAATAATTAAAGCTACGGTGTCATCTCCGGCAATCGTCCCCAAAATTCCACAGAGATTTTCTTGCTGCAGTGAAAAAGAGACATATTTTTTATCAAGAAAAGAAGCAAGACTGCTTGCACTACCAGGATGTGTATGTAAAACGATAAGCCCGAAATCAGAAACTTGCAAATTAAGCACCAAGGGCAACGTTGGACTATTAAAATCAACCACACGATAAACACCCGCTACTTTCGCTATTTTTAATTTTTTTAATCGTCGCGATAGAGTAGCTTGAGGAATATCATAACCTCTCTCTTTGAGGCTGTTTTGTAAATCAGCCTGCTCAGAGATTTCCTGACTATGCAGAATACTCAAAATATGTCCTTCAAGCGCATTATCGTATGACATCACTCCCTCATTAAAATGAATATAAAATCAATTTTTAGAAAGTATATTCATTAGTGATTGACAAAACAAGCATAAGTTTTATATAGTCAAAAAATGCATAAATTTTGGATACAAAACCATGAGAACCCTATTTTCTATCATACTTATCGTTCTAACTTTATTTATTTTTGGTTGCACAAGTGAAAAATCCAAGAACGTCATGCATTTTGCTGTCTCTGCGGAATATCCACCTTTTGAATATATAGAACAGAACGAGCTCAAAGGATTTGACATTGATTTAGCAAACTTGATCGCTAAACATTTAGGTAAACAAGCCGTTTTTGACAATATGCAATTTAGTACGATTTTGCCCGCACTATCTTTAGGGCAAGTCGATGCAGCCATATCGACTATTACCATTACTCCAGCACGTCAACAACATTTTGATTTCACTGCACCTTATTATTTTGAAACCATGGCCGCGGTGTTTAGAAAAAACAAGCCCGTGCATTCCAAGGCTGCTTTAAAAGGAAAAATCATCGCTTGTCAACTTGGCAGTACTATGGAGATTTGGTTAAGAAAAACTATTCCCGACGCCTTTATTGTTGCCATGGACAATAATACCCAGGCAATAGAAGCAGTAAAGGCAGGTCATGCTGATCTCGTATTAATGGATGGACCTCAAGGCGCTATTTTCAGTCAAAAAAATTCCTCTTTAGGGTATTCCATTATTGCTCAATCCCGTGATGGTTATGGTATTGTCTTGCCAAAAAACTCTCCGCTTAAAGCAAAAATTAATCGCATTTTAAATACGCTTAAAGCCCAGGGTGAGATTGAAAAACTTAAACAAAAATGGTTGGCAGGTGCATAATGACCACTCTATCTGATACGTTTCTTTTTATCGCCCAAGGCATTCTTGTTACTCTTGAACTTATGGCAGGAGGTCTAATGATTGGTCTTATGATTGGAACTGGGCTTGCCATACTGCGTCACCAACACATTGCAAAATTACTCATTAATCGCTTCATTTCTCTCATGCGGGGTACGCCCTTAATCCTGCAACTTAGTTTTATTTATTTTGCAGTGCCCTCCTTATTGGGTTTACGGGCAGACGTAATGGTAGCAGGAATTCTAACCTTTGGTCTTAATAGTTCTGCCTATATCGCTGAAATCATACGCTCAGGAATAGAAGGTATTCCTAGAGGACAGTTTGAGGCAGCAAAGGTCTTACAAATTCCTAATTTTTACTTGTGGAAAGATATTATTTTACCGCAAGTTTTAAAAATCATTTGGCCTTCATTAACCAATGAGATGATCGCCTTGCTGAAGGAAACAGCGTTAATATCTACTATTGGTGGTATGGATTTAATGCGCAAAGCACAATTGATTGCTGCTGAACAATTTACTTATTTTCTTCCCCTTTGCATTGCAGGATTTTATTACTATGGATTCGTTCTTTTTATTGAATATCTGGGTAAAAAATTCGAATTAAGGATGTCTCATGCTAACGCTTAAACAAGTCTGCAAAACCTTTGGTACTTCAACGATATTGCAAAATATAAGCTTTAGGATTAAACCCTCAGAAACCATTGGCCTCGCAGGTCCTTCAGGAAGTGGCAAATCGACTTTATTACGATGTATACAACACTTGGATAATCTCGATTCAGGTAGTATCCAGTTTGAAGGAACAAGTGGCTTTATGTTTCAAGATTTTCAACTTTTCCCACACATGACAGTGCTACAAAATTTAATTTATGCGCCTTCGCTAAAGGATAAAAACAGGCAACATCAGTTAGAAGCCTTTAAACTCCTCCATTGTTTGGGGATCAGTGATAAAGCGAATGCTTTTCCACATCAATTGTCGGGCGGCCAGAAGCAACGTGTGGCTTTTGCCAGAAGCCTTATGATGAAACCCTCATTGTTGCTTTGTGATGAACCAACTTCAGGATTGGATCTCAGTGCAATTGATGAAGTGATTACTTTATTAAATTCAGTGAAAGAATCGGCTGTTAGCATGATTATTGCTTCTCATGATTTGAATTTCCTGACTAAAATAAGTGATCGCCTACTTATCCTAAAACAAGGGCAACTGGTTGCAGATGTGAAGCCCCAAACATTAATAAATCCAGTACAAGCATTAAAACACTATTATCAGGAGAATTTGTGATGACAAACCCTATCACCAAAATCGCTCTGGCCTATTCGGGAGGTTTGGATACGTCCGTTATGATTCCCTGGCTTAAGGAAAATTATCAGCAAGCAGAAATTATTGCTGTCATTTGTGACGTTGGACAACAGGAAGACCTTGAAGCCATAAAAGAAAAAGCGCTCGTAAGCGGAGCATCAAAAGCTTATCTTATCGATGTTAAAGAAGAGTTTGTTGCGAACTATTTATGGAAGTTAATAAAGGCTGGCGCTATTTATGAAAATCAATATGTGTTAGGTACTGTTTCGAGGCCACTTATTGCACAAAAATTAGTAGAAATCGCTTTGAAAGAAAAAGCCCAAGCAGTCGCTCATGGAGCAACAGGAAAAGGGAATGATCAAGTTCGTTTTGAATATACGATTAAGGCATTAGCACCTAATATTACTATCATAGCGCCTTGGCGAGTCTGGGAAATTAAGTCTCGACAGGAAGCCATTCATTATGCACAACAACATGGCATTGAAGTACCCGTAACGCCTAAAGCCCCTTATTCAAGAGACCATAACCTTTGGTATATCTCTCATGAAGGAGGCGTTTTAGAAGATCCAGGCTTAGAACCTCCGGCTGATCTTCTTTTAATGACAACTCCCTTAGAAAAAACACCCGATAATGCTGAGCTAATCAGTGTAACGTTTAAAAAAGGAATACCTACTGCCTTAAACGGCAACCGCTTAACACCTGTTGAATTGCTTAGAGCACTCAATAAAAAAGCAGGTTTTCATGGCATTGGTGTAAGCGACATCGTAGAAAATCGGTTGGTAGGAATGAAAATAAGAGGGGTTTATGAAGCGCCAGCAGCAACTGTGCTTTATAAGGCACATCAAATGTTAGAAAGTCTATGTCTGGATAGACATTTACTGCATCTCAAACAAAGCTTGCAACCCCATTACGCTAATCTTGTCTATGAGGGGCGTTGGTTTTCCCCGGCCAAAGAAGCCCTTGATGCATTCATAGAAGTAAGCCAACAATCTCTCACAGGAACAGTGCACTTAAAATTATTTAAAGGAAACTTAATTCCCTGTGGTATGAGTTCACCTTTTAGCTTGCATGATCCAGCACTTGCAACGTTTGAAGCCGACAACGTTTATAATCAAAAAGACGCAGAAGGTTTCATTAATTTATTTTCACTATCGGCCAAAGTTTACGGCATGGTTCATTCGGGAGAAAAGCATGAGCAATAAAACCTGGGGTGGACGTTTTAAAAAACCACTGACACCAGAGGTGATGAAATTTAATGCTTCATTGCACTTTGATTATATTCTCTTCCCTTATGATATAGCAGGCAGCAAAGTGCATGCACAAATGCTCGCACGCCAGGGTTTGATTAGTCATGAAGAAGCGCAAAGCATCTTAGTAGGGCTGGATGAAATTGAGTTAGAACTGGAACAAGGTAAACACCCTCTTGAAAATGTGTGTGAAGATATCCACATGTTCATTGAGCAATTATTGATTGCTAAAATTGGTGAAACGGGGAAAAAATTGCATACAGGACGAAGCCGTAATGATCAGGTAGCCCTTGATCTTAGACTTTATCTACGTCATGCAGGGACACAAGTTAAAGAGTTACTGCAAACCTTGACTCAAGGGTTACATGAATTAGCAGGGATTCATGAACATGATAAAATGCCAGGATACACTCACTTGCAACAAGCACAACCTATTCATTTAAGCTGGTTTTTTAATGCTTATCTGTCCATGTTCAAACGTGACATTAGCCGAGTTGATGATTGGTATGAGCGGATGAATTTTTCTCCTCTCGGCGCTGGGGCTTTGGCAGGCAGTAGCTTACCACTCGACAGAAACTGGGTGGCGCAAACACTTCAGTTCAATGGCATTATTGAAAACACTTTGGATGCAGTAAGTGACAGGGATTTTGTAATCGAGTTTTGTAGCATTGCTTCCATCATCATGATGCATTTATCAAGGTTATGTGAAGATCTTATTTTATGGGCTACCCAGGAATTTAATTTTTTAACCCTTGACGATGCTTTTTCAACTGGCTCCTCTCTCATGCCTAATAAGAAAAATCCTGATGTCCTAGAGCTTATTCGTGGAAAAACAGGGCGCGTATTTGGACATCTCCTTGCTGTGTTAACTGTTATGAAAGCCTTGCCGATGGCCTACAACAAAGATATGCAAGAAGATAAGGAAGCATTATTTGATACCACGAATACTGTACTGGCCTGTCTTAACCTTATCACTCCCTTCCTCAAAAGTATCCATTTCAATACTGAAGAAATGAATGCAAAAGCAAACTCTGGTTATTTAGATGCCACTTATGTCCTGGAGTCGTTAGTATGTCAGGGGCTGCCTTTCAGGGAAGCACATCATCAAGTGGGCCAGTGGGTAAGTGAAGCGATTGAAAAAAATAGCACGCTTACTGAATTATTAAAATTTAAACAACAACAAAATTAATGCAACGCATTGCAGGATAATGAAACTGCTTGTTTTTTTATTAGCACTATTTTTGGCAGGCACTTCTCTTGCCACTGGATTATCCTTTCCAAGTGCGTTAATTTAAAAGCATTTCTTTTATCCAATTGAGATTGGAATGATAGTCGCTTACCTGGATGAGCAAATTTTACAAGCGCAGGAAATTACCAAAGACAATCTATCTTTAATCGATCAAGCAATATGGCTGGACTTGGTTTATCCAACTCAGGAAGAAGAGCAAATTGTTGCGCACAAACTAGGATTAAATATCCCATCACGTGAAGAAATGCTTGAGATAGAACTTTCAAGTCGTCTTTACAAGAATAAAGATGCCCTTTATATGACTGCCAATATGATTGCTCAATCAGATACTTCTGATCCCAAGCACGAAGCAATTAGTTTTGTTCTTACCAAAGAAAAATTAATTACCATTCGCTATATTGAACCTTTATCCTTTAAATTATTCCTTATGCAATTACAGAAATCGGATGAAAATCACAGTAGCGCAGCACTTTTACTCATTACTCTACTCGAAGTGACAGTAGATAGGCTAGCCGATATCTTAGAGTCAGTAGGTCATCATTTAGAAAAATTATCCAAGATAATTTTTCATTCTCCTGTAGATGCCCCTAGTAAAGAGAAAACCGATTACCAACGAATCATTCAAAAAGTGGGTGTTCATGCTGATTTAAACACCAATACACGGGAATCTCTTGTGACGTTTAGTCGTCTCATTGCTTTTTTTAGCCAATCCGCTGGCTCACAATTAGATGCAGAAGGACAATTAAGACTTACAACATTAAGCAAAGATATCAATTCATTGAGTGATCATGCCAGTTTTCTTTCCAGTAAAATTAATTTTCTCCTGGATGCCACATTAGGACTGATTAATATTGAGCAAAATGCGATTATTAAGATTTTCTCCGTTGCTGCAGTTATCTTTTTACCGCCTACTTTGATTGCCAGTATCTATGGAATGAACTTTAGGTGGATGCCAGAACTTGATGTCAAATGGGCGTACTGGATTGTACTGCTTGTCATGCTACTTTCGGCCTTGCTTCCTTACAAGTTTTTTAAATATAAAAAATGGCTCTAATCGGTTTTATTTTACAAGGACAAAACTAACATGCGGTCATCCTCTATGTTGCTTATGGCATTTTTTTTCAGTTTAACTGGCTGTGAAAAAATAGCGCTTATGGCCACACCCAGTAAAAAACCTGTCCCTTCCACCAGCGCTCTAGCCCATCGGGCAAAAAATTATTTTTGGCACATTTTACATCAAGGAAATTATCAAGATATCACTAGAGCAGACAGTTTACTCATGGCAGCTTATTTACAAAATCCCAATGATGAAAAGTTAGCGGCTTATATTGGATTTCTTCACATCTGGAAAATTACCGAAAGACAGCGCTTGCCTAAAGAAACGCCACTGATCACGAATGAAATCATTCTGGCGAAGAAGTATTTTTCAGATGCGTTGCAACTCAATCCAGATATGCCTATCTATGAAGGCTTCTTAGGTGACAGTGAATTGATTGAAGGAAAAATTTTTCACGATAAGCGTGAGGAAGTTCGGGGTTACTTTCGATTAAAACACGCTATCGCCAGATGGCCTGAGTTCAACTATTTTACAGCCGGATATCCGATGAGTACCTTACCCCATAATTCCAGCCATTTTAAAGAGGGTTTAGAATGGCAATGGGAAACCCTAAACCTATGCGCAGGTGAAAAAGTTAACCGCATGTCGCCAAGCTTTGCCAACTACATGCATCGCGAAACCTCCAAAGGCAAACAGCGTGCCTGTTGGAATTCATCCATAGCTCCTCATAATTTTGAAGGATTCTTTTTAAATATGGGGGATATGTTAGTCAAATCCGGGGATTGGCAAACTGGGGTAGCCATTTACCAAAATGCCAAACTTAGCAAAACCTATACGATTTGGCCCTATAAACATCTGCTGGAAAAAAGGATTGTCAATGCTAAAGCCAATGTAAATAACTTCAGGAAAAAACACACGAATCCCCATCAGGCTGTTTTATTTAACTCAGGCTATGGTTGTGTGGCCTGCCACCAACGTTGACCAGGTAGGAAGAATCAATAATCATCCATACAACACCTATTTTTTATTCCCTTAATCCTCTAATATTAAAGAAAAATTAGAGAGGGATTCTATGTTTACACTCGTTTTATGTCTGTTCATCGCTTGCCTGTTCCCTTACCTAGCACGCATTCCAGTCATCATTGCAATGAAAAATCAACCCCATGGATATGACAATAATCATCCACGAACCCAGCAATCAATTCTTATAGGATTTGGAGCACGAGCAGTGGCTGCCCATCAAAATAGTTTTGAATCATTGATTCTTTTTTCATCGGCAGTTCTTACAGCACTTGCGACCAATAACACGACGTCTACAATTCAAAATCTTGCTATTTTCTATTTAATTTCTCGCGTCATATACCACATTTTTTATTTGTGCAATTGGGCGACTTTACGTAGCCTTATTTGGATAGCAGGCGTTATCACAGCCCTGACCATTATTTGGTTATGTTTACCCTGGTAGCGTGTCTTATTGTACCTTGGCTTTGCGCTTGAAGCCTAATGCACGTAAGCGCTCATCCGTGCTTGGATGCGTTGAAAAGGCATTGTGCAATGATTTGATAGGATCAATGCTTGAAGGGTCAAATAAATAAGAAGCCTGTCGCACCTCTTCATGGGGGGTTTGACCATATTCTTGCGTGTATTGTTCTGCATGCCGCTGGTGATCTTCAGTAATCTTTAACAATGCCCTTGCCATAGGTTCATTATCGCGCATGAGTTCGACAGCGCCTGCATCAGCCATGTATTCACGAGTACGACTTAAAAAGAGGGCGAGCACCACCGTGATGATGGGTAATAAATAGCGCAATAACATAATTACCATGAACAGACGATTGTCATCGTTACGTCTATCCCTCTTATACAGCATGCTATAAAACATGATATCAATCGCGATTAACAAAAGGTTGCTTAATACCGCAACCGTCAGTGTCAATTTAATATCATGATGACGGATATGGCTTAACTCATGGGACATCACAGCCTGCATTTCAGCGCGATTTAATTTTTCCATTAATCCACGGGTGATGGCCACCATGGCTGATTTTTCACTATAACCACTGGCAAAAGCATTCATATAATTGGCTTCAATTAAATAAACTTTAGGCATGAATTTTAATCCCGCCGCAACTTTCATTTCTTCCACCACATTGTATAACTGCTTTTCTTCAAGACTTTGGGCAGTCCCTGGTGTGATTAAACGATAATTGGTACCCAATAGCATAATACGATCATAGAGTGTGTAGGTAATAAATAAAGAAATTACAGCCACACCTATCATAATTAACGTGGCATAGGGGATGACTTTTAACGTAATCAAAGCCAAATAACAGTCAAGAAGCGTAGCACCCGGGTTTAAATTATCAAGAATAACTGTATCAGCCAATAGACCTACGCCAATATAGACTGCAAAAAAAATCGCAATGACAATCTTTGTCTTACGCTCATTGCGTTTTAATTGCTCTCGCCAATCGGCAGCAGACGCATGATAATCACTTAATGCCATCTTTAAACTCAGAATTTAACCGTGTAATCTTCATGTGCTTTAATTTGTTCCTCAGGTAAAGACCAATACTCAAACTCTTTGTCTAATTTGCTAGAAAACAGACTAACAACGAAGGATTCAAAAAATGATTTCTTTTTTGCATAGTAGCGCTCAACACTATCATTATAAGCCTGTTTGGCATAAGAAAGTTTGTTTTCTGTGTTTACAATTTCTTCTTGCAATTGCAGTGCATTAGTATTGGCCTTTAAATCAGGGTATTGTTCAAAAACAACATTAAGCCCGGACGCGATTTGTGAAATACCATTTTCCGCTGCAATCCGAGCTTTCTCATCGCCTGAAGCCTTGGCTGCCTGAGCTTGATTTCGCAAAGCAACTACATCCTTTAAGGTGGTTTGCTCATAATCCATGTATTTTTTAACCGTTTCAATCAACGATTCAAATACTTTAAAACGACGATCAAGCTGGATATCGATTTGCCGTTTATTATTGTTAATAGCCTCAATCATCCCAATTAGGGTATTGAAAATACCAATTGACCAAAGAAACAAGAGTGCGACAATGATTAAAATGGCAATAAGAAAAGTACCCATTTTTCTTCCCTGTGATTAATCTTCTCCTAATTTATAGCTCTAAAATGCAGCAAAAAGCAAACAGTTATCAGGAAATCTCTTGCTTTACAGGCATTCAATGCGGATGGTTAGACTATTATTTTTTTCAAGAGTTGGGCCATGCACGATAGAAAATACAACTAAACGCACATGAACGGTTAAAATTTTAACCGTTCGGACGCTCTGGAGAGAACCTTTAACTCATCAGGAATTGATGCATTTTTAAGGTTAACCCCTAGGTTATTCACAAAAAAACTAACTCTGCTTAGTAATGTTGGTACGCCTTTGAATCCAAATTCTCGGGCAAGATTTGTTTTTTCATAAGGTGTATCCGCTAACTCCATGCCATCGCTATCAACCAAAAGAACAGTTTCTACATTGGGAAGCATCGCCCATAAAATCTTTCGGTTTTCAGGTGTCATTTGGTATACTTCATGATAACTGAGATAGACTGTTTTTACCTGCGGCAAAGCATTTTTTAACTGTTTAAGCTCAACAGTAGACAACTTATTAAACTCGACCTCGTGTAGGTGAATAATTTCCAGATTTTTATGCAGCGTCTTTAAGGATTTAGCGATCCATTTTATTTTTGCAGGTTCAAAGATATTATTTCCCAAATTTAATGAGGTAACGTTATACGGTATAGCCGCCCAAACCTTACAAAATTCTTCATTGTTCTTGTTGAATAAATTTTCATTGTTATTGTTAGAGAACGTTTCATTTAGTTTGATATTTTGAAAAAGCCCATTCCCTTCTAAATCGAGTGTTCTAACTTTCTCATGAAGTGCATTGAGTATTGTTGTTACTTCAACATTTGATCTGGCGCCTAAATTGTTATTAGCAAAACTTAACAAATTCACTGTCAAAGGAATATTTTTTATGACATTAGTCAAGGCGTTTATGCTCATTTTAAACAGCATGTTATTCTGCAATAACAGTTTTCTTACTGAGGGATTTAAATGTTTTAAGGCTGTTGCTGATTCCCCATCTCTTCCTTGCCCAAAACAAGCGGAATGCAGGCTTAGTAATTCAACATTTTCCAATGCTGCAAATGCTTGACCTAACAGAGGTCCGGGAATTCGGTACAATGGATTGCCATCCAAATAAATTTCGCGGGCTCCTTTTGGGAAAAACTTAAATGCAAAAAATACATCTGCAGGGAGAATACCGGGATGGAAAGAAATGATTGTGGGCTTGATGGCGGCCATAATACTTGCCCACTCTCCTTTCGTTTTTTTCGCAAAGTGATTACCTGTTAATTTGAAAGTAGCAATACTATCAGACAGAGATTTCATTAGCTTTACTAACTCCTCTGCGCTCATTTCGTCTAGTTTGCTAAAACCTAAACTAAGCTCATGCACATGGCTTAAAACAGCAACGCCCCGAATCAGTGCAGAAGCATTTTTCGCAAATCCGTTTTCACTTAAGTTTAATTTCCTGACATGGGGAGGAATCGCGTTAAGAATCAGCTCCAGTTCTTCTTCACTATAGTTACCAAGCTGATTCATGCTTAAATCAAGAGCAACAATATTGGCTGGAATGGCAGCAAGAATTGTGGCCAGCTCTTCGGCTGTCTTTTCATGAAGATTGTTTTGGTTTAAATAAAGTGCATGAATACTTTTTTTTGTAGCCAGAATTTTTAGCGCTTCCTTTATTGTTTGATTAGGCAGATTTCCCAAATCATTATCGTCTAGTTCAAGTTCTGTCACATAGTCAGGAATCTCTATAAAAGATTGCAGCAACTCATGATGGGATTTTTGGTCAAGATGTGTTAGACAAAAACGCATTGGAATCTCCGGGAGGTATTATAGACAAAGAAAAAACAATCGTGGCAATGGCATACAAATGCCATAATTTATTACTTTGTGATAATAATATGAATTAAGTAGTCAATTTTAATACAATTTGTAATGCTTAAAAATGGGTAACCTTACCCATTTTTAGAGTTGATTTATTCACTATTGTGGATTAGCGACATTAGGCTCAGGGACTTCAGCAGGAATGTCTGGAGTAGAATCAATATGTTTGGCAACTGGCGTTGTAACATGATGATAATATAAAAAGGCTAACATGGAGACCAAAATAACAACAACCAGAGTGGTAATCCCAATATTCTTATTCTTCATAACTTACTCCTAAAGAACTTCATTCTTAACAGCGTTCCTTGTCATTTTTATTATAGCTGTATTAATCAAAGTACTTTTAAAAAAACTTGCAAACCTGGAAAAATATTATCTTCTGCTTCAAGATTGATTTTGTTATTGCACACGAATATTAATAAATTGCCAGGGATCAGCACGATCAAGATTTTCTTTAAACAATTTTTCTCTATTTTTCAGGGGTGTCCAATCAGTGTAGTAGCCCGCTACTTTGCCAAGATAAGGTGTAGCAATTTCCAAAACGTATTGATAGTCTATTTCTTCTGGTTCAACAATTCCCTGTTGTGGATTGCGAATTGCCCAAACTAACCCGGCCAAAATACCTGCAACCACTTGTAAACTGGTCGCATTATTATGGGGCGCTAATTGTCTTGCCTCCTGAATAGAGAGTTGAGAACCATACCAGTATGCGCCTTTTTTATGACCCATCAACAATACGCCCAGTTCATCTGTACCCTCCACAATTTCTGAAAAAATAAGGCGTTTGCATTCTTGCTCATACCATTCATTCCCCTGTAATTCGTGTAATGAAAGGATAGCATCGGGACATGGCAGGTAAGCGTAATGCACAGTAGGACAATAAGGCTCTTGCTTCTCTAATGCTAAAAAACTACCAATAGAAATCGATTCCGCATGCGTTATCAAATAACCATGATAAGCACCTAAACTGGGAGTCCAGGAACGAACCTTTACGCTGGCACCAGGGCGATTCAGATAAATAGCAGTTTGCTTGTCAAACTCGTGATAATGAGCATCTTCTGGCCAATAACGCTCATGGTTACCCCAACTCAATTCAGCAGGTTGACTTGCCTCTGAAATAAAGCCATGAGCTGACCATGTATTAACAAACTCATTGGGTAACTTAAATCGCCGGGTAATTTGCGTGTCTCGTTCGGCAATATGAATCACTTTAATGCCCAGTAATTTGGCTAAAGAACCCCATTCCCTTGCGTTAGATGGATGTTGACTCTCTAACTGCAGCTCCTCTGCTAAATTCCACAGTGCTTTCTTTACAAAATGTGAAGCCAAACCGGGATTAGCGCCATGAGTCAATACAGCCGTGGTCTTTTTGTTATTTTTTAATTTTAGCACTTCTGCTCGCAGAGCATAATTGGAGCGTTGCGATGGTTGTAAAGCCTTATTGGTATAGCCACCTTTCCAAGGCTCTGTGCTAGCATCCAAGTATAGAACAGCTTTTTCCTGGCAAAGTTTTATCAATGCTAAGCTGGAAACATCCACGGATAAGTTTAATAAAAAATCACCTTCATCAAGTTCTGGAGATAATAAAGAAAGATAATTTTCGGGGGTAAGCGTAAGAATCTTCAAAGTTAATCCAAACTCATTAGCAACCTCTATCCCTTGATTGTCTTTAGCCATGATAATCACTTGTGAGGGCGTAAGCTTTACATGGCGAAATAGCAACGGTAATAATGCTTGACCAAGACTCCCGAAGCCAATGATGATAAGTTTATTAGGTAGAGCTATGTGCTTAGCTTCCATGTTTTCCTCATAGCACAATCCAAATGGCAATAATTCCTATGGCTTAAGCGTAGAAGAAAATTGAGAGGAAGACAAAGGATGAGTAAATTACACGCCGTTACTCACGTGTTGGCTGTCTCGATTGCGGTAAGTGTTCCTAAATTGATAGTTATGGCATCGCTCCTAATGCTAAAGACTATTGCCCATAAATCCATCGTCACCATATTGGTCAGGCACAAACAAGCACTTGCTGCAATATAGTTAGCGTGAAATGATTAACTTGATTTAATTGTTCCTTAGATTCAATGGCCAAGTTTTAATAAAATGTTGTAGAAACAAGCTATTAAAATAATATTGAAATGGAAATATAAGTTCTTTATGATGGAAGAAGTTATCAGAAAAATGGACTTTGCCATGCTAAAAAAAGCCTTATGGTTTACTATGACTTCTTGCTGTTTTACGTCAACAGTCTATGCTGCAGCATCCTCCCCGGCAGCTGAAGCAGCACAAACACCCCCACCATCCAGTTATATGCCTGTTGTTATCAAAGAGACGTTCCAAACGATTATGGATCGCATGGTGGCCGCAAAACCAGCCGTTAATCAGCGCCAACAAGACTTACTTAAGCAACGTTATGACTTGAGTAATAAACCTTCCTCTGATACTAAAATGTCCAACGGCAAGCCCATCCAGGAAGGTGTACGGGTTAAATTGCCAGAAGGCATTACCTGGGACATGTTGGGGAAAATGACACCCGATGAAATTAAAGAAAAAGGAGTCTATCCCCAAGGCTTTTTACCTCTACCTCATCCAAATCATCCTGAAGGTGGAATGCTGTTCCCCAAATTTGTAATTGATGAACATAATCAACAGGAAAATCGTGACTTAACGCGTTTTGATTTGGATTTTGACTTGCCAGATCACTTCTTACCCCCATTTCCTGCCCCCATTTTTTTAACTACTCGACCTGATTTAGGTGATGTTTCACAGGGCAAAGAAGTTACGATTAATAACTATTTTGAATTGTTTAATGGCATCCTCAACCCTAAACAATTGGAAGGTTTAAGATTACTGGTAACCCCGTTCCCACAACAGCAATTTAACCAAACTGATGATCGACGAACAAAAATACCAAGCCGCGGTGTTGCTTGCTTTGACTGTCATGCTAATGGCCATACTAACGCAGCCACCCATCTTGTGGGGGATATTCGCCCGCAAGAAATAAGGCATCGCATCGACACACCTACCTTAAGAGGAGTTAACATTCAACGTCTTTTTGGCTCACAGCGTGCGCTAAAAAGTGTTGAAGATTTTACAGAATTTGAACAAAGAGCCGCCTATTTCGATGGTGACCCAGTCATAGCCACCAAAAAAGGCGTTAATATTCTTGAACGAGGCAGCCAAGTTCATTTTATGGCCGAATTCCAAGAGTTATTAGATTTTCCACCCGCACCCAAATTAGACATCTATGGTCGATTAGACCCTACTAAAGCCACTGAAGCTGAATTGCGGGGGGAAGCGCTCTTCTTTGGGAAAGCAAAATGCGCAACTTGTCATGTTCCTCCCTATTACACCGACAATACCATGCATAATTTAAAAACTGAGCGATTCTTTAACCCGGTCATGGTTAACAATATGAAAGCCATCGGCGATGGTCCAATTAAAACATTCCCTCTACGTGGTATTAAAGATTCACCACCTTATCTTCATGATGGCCGCTTGTTGACTCTGGCGGATACGGTAGAGTTCTTTAATGTAATCTTGCAACTGCAATTAACACAACAAGAGAAAGAAGACTTAACAACATTCATGAAAGCATTATAAATTCAGAGGTTAAAAAAGTGGCTATATCCGACAAGCCACTTTTTATTCTTTTATTTTCGTACCAGAAGTAGTTTTAGAAATTGTCCAGTGTATGATTTCTTGCAATGAGCTACCTCTTCTGGCGTTCCGGTAGCAATAATCTGTCCTCCTTTGCTACCGCCTTCAGGGCCTAGATCAATAATCCAATCTGCAGTTTTAATCACATCAAGATTGTGTTCAATAATAATAATGGTATTTCCTTGTTCCCTTAAACGAAAAAGGACATGAAGTAGCTGTTTGGTATCGTGGAAATGCAAGCCAGTAGTAGGTTCGTCAAGAATATAAAGCGTATTACCCGTATCTCTTTTTGACAATTCTCGTGCGAGTTTGATACGTTGGGCTTCACCGCCTGAAAGTGTTGTCGCACTTTGCCCTAAGCGAATATAAGATAGCCCGACATCGATTAGTGTTTGGCATTTTCGGGCGACCACAGGGATAGCATCGAAAAAAAGTCGTGCGTCTTCAACGGTCATATCCAGTACTTCATGAATATTTTTGCCTTTGTACTGAATTTCCAATGTTTCACGATTGTAACGCTTCCCTTTACAGACATCACAGGCCACATAAATATCCGGTAAGAAATGCATTTCTACTTTAATTAAACCGTCGCCTTGACAAGCCTCGCAACGGCCGCCGCGAACATTAAAACTGAAGCGGCCTGGCTGATAACCTCGGGCGCGGGCTTCAGGTGTGCCTGAAAATAATTCACGAATCGGTGTAAATAGACCAGTATAGGTGGCTGGATTTGAACGAGGTGTGCGACCAATCGGGCTTTGGTCAATATCAATGACTTTATCACAAAATTCTAATCCCTTAATTTCTTTTACCGTACCTGGCGTTAATAAACTTGCCCGGTTTAATTTGTTTGCGGCAATAGGATACAACGTATCATTGATTAAACTTGACTTGCCAGACCCAGACACACCGGTTACGCAGGTAATAACACCTAATGGAATAGTTACATCCACATTTTGCAAATTATTACACTGGACACCTTTTAACTGTAACAATCGCTCTTTATTCATTGGAAAACGATGTTCCGGTATAGGGATTGATTGAATACCTGCCAAGTATTGTCCAGTGAGCGATTGTTTATTTTGCATGATTCGTTCAGGTGCACCTTGAGCCACAATTTGTCCACCATGGACACCAGCACCCGGGCCTATATCCAATACAAAATCTGCTGCCCGTATTGCATCTTCATCATGCTCCACCACAATAACGGTATTACCTAAATCGCGTAAATGCAGCAGGGTTTTCAACAAACGATCATTATCGCGTTGATGCAATCCAATAGAGGGCTCATCTAGAATATACATTACCCCAACCAACCCTGAGCCAATTTGACTGGCTAAACGAATACGCTGCGCCTCTCCGCCAGATAACGTTTCAGCACTACGAGCCAACGATAAATAATCCAGGCCTACATTGACTAAAAAGCCTAGCCTTTCGGTGATTTCTTTATTAATCTTGGCTGCAATTTCACCCCGATAGCCTGTTAACACGAGATTTTGAAAAAATTCATAGGCTTGTTCAATTGGGTAGGCAGTAATTTCTGGTAAATTTTTATCATCAACGAAAACATGCCTTGCCTCCTCACGTAAACGTGCGCCTTTACACGTTTCACAGGGACGTGACGAAAGGTATTTGGCTAATTCTTCGCGCACCAGGGAAGAATCCGATTCTCGGTAGCGCCGTTGCATGTTGGGAATTATTCCCTCAAAGCTATGTCTTTTAGACATAAAGCCACCATTGGGACGCTGGTAGTGGAAATCAATCATTTCCTTACTACCATAGAGAATAATTGTTTGAATGGTTTCCGGCAGATCACAAAACGGGGTTTCTACATCAAAGTTAAAATGACGCGCCAATGATTCAAGCATGGGGTAATAGTAAGTCGTTTTTTTATCCCAACCGCGAATAGCCCCCCCTGCCAGGCTTGCAGTAGGTTCATGGACAACTCGCTCGGGATCAAAAAATTGATTGACTCCTAAACCATCGCAAGATGGACAAGCCCCCATTGGGTTATTAAATGAAAAAAGTCGGGGCTCTAATTCGCTTAAACTGTAGCCACACTCAGAGCATGCAAATTTTGATGAAAAAACCATTTCTTCAAATTCATGGTCAACTGGAGAAACCATTACCAGTCCCTCAGCCAAATTCAAAGCATTTTCAAAAGATTCACTTAAGCGTTGGGCTAAATCTTTGCGAACCTTAAAGCGATCAACCACCACTTCTATAGTATGCTTTTGCCTTAAACTAAGCTTTGGCGGCTCATCCAACTCATAAATCTCACCATCAATACGCGCCCGAACATACCCTTGAGCCTGTAATTGCTGCAAGAGTTGCACATGCTCCCCCTTACGTTCGCGTATAACGGGGGCGAGAATCATCGCTTTAGCCCCTTCAGGCATTGCAATAACCTGATCGACCATTTGACTGATGGTTTGTGCATGTAGACTAATTCCATGGGTAGGGCAACGCGGCTCGCCAACGCGTGCAAATAAGAGGCGCAAATAATCGTATATTTCTGTGATAGTACCTACAGTTGAACGGGGATTATGTGAAGTCGCCTTTTGCTCGATAGAAATTGCTGGGGATAATCCTTCAATGGCATCCACTTCCGGCTTTTCCATCATCGATAAAAATTGCCGTGCGTAAGCTGACAAAGATTCAACATAACGGCGCTGTCCTTCCGCATATAAAGTATCAAAGGCTAATGAGGACTTTCCTGACCCTGAAAGGCCTGTAATTACCGTTAATTGATTGCGGGGAATTTCTACATCGATATTTTTTAAATTGTGAGTTTTTGCGCCGCGGATACTAATGTAATGCATAGGACATTTTGATTTAAAAAAAATCAAATTATAGCTCTGCTATACTTTTTAAACAAATCATTTTGCGATTAGTAATTTAGGATAAAACGCGGGGATAAATAATAAGGAAACATTATGAAATACGAGCGACTAATCCTTCTAATTTTCATTTACTTTTTTATCCCCTCTATCCATTATGGCAATGACAATGATTTAAATGTTAAAGCCTGGACACAAGAAACTTTAATGGCCACGTTATCTATAAACTACACAGAAACCCCCGCTGATTTTGATGGTTTGCGAAAACGCTATACGGTAAATGCATGGTTAGCAATGCAAAATTTTTTTAGCGAGGAAATTGCCGAGGTCAAGAATAAACATCTGGCTATACATCCTTCTCCATTAACCCCTCCTGTCATTGTTGAGGAAGGGGTAACTTCCGGAATTTATTATTGGCGCGTTAATCAGTCCTTTATAATTCCCGAGATGAATTCCAAATTAGATTTTTCTCTCATCGTCATAAAAGCCAATAACCCGCCATTTATCATCCAAAGTATTAATGTGGTAAGAATTAAATAGACTGTGACAAAGACATGCTTTCTTCATCACCGTGAGTGGGATTTTCATAAACAGAAATTATTGGTGTGTTTAGATTGCGAGGATTAATAAGAGCATTTTTTAAAAGTCCCTCACCGCGCTCATAAAAGTCAAAGGACCAATTATCTCCTATTGCCACATGATTTGACACAGTAAAAACGATTTCTTCTAAAAGGTGGTATTTTTCTGGGAAAATTGTTTTACACTCGTTCACATAATTTAATAAAGACAATTCAATTCGTTGTTCTATTTGCCACCGGTTATAATCCTTTGACTCAAAAGTCCAAGCACTTGGAAAGTATTTAACTGTAATTTTCATTTAATTTCTTATTGAACAATCAAAAGACAAATAATAACCAAGGTGCCTTAAATAGTAAACGAAAGCCGATAGTTTTAGCAGAACAAGGCCACTTTCTTTGAGTAAACTTTTAAAAATATTTCAACGTCTTTAAACTTTTAAGATTTTGTAAATTCCTGATAAAATCCTTGGTAGAGCTGTTGAAAATGGTATACTCTTTTCATGATTTTTTAACGGTAACCTAGTATGCAAACAATCCTTAAATTTGTTGTTAGTCTCATACTTGTCATTGGGGTGGCCCTTGCACACGCTGAGAATAATTTAAAAGAATTCGAGCAAGAATTTAGTGATTCAGTCATTACTACAAAAATTACTGCCAAATTTACAAAAAACCGTCATTTAAACCCTTTAAAAATTTATGTTTCTACTGAAAATGGTGTTGTCTCTTTACGTGGGCATGTTAAAGATCGCCAAGCCTTTGTGGATGCATTACGGTTGGCAAAAATGACAAAAGGCGTGAAGGAAGTAGACACGGACGAACTGATTATTAAACAAGTAAATACTGCTTTTACAGATGCCTATATTACCACCAAAGTTGAAGCCGCAGTTTTGAAGGCTAAAGTATTCGATGACGAGTCAATCCCTTTAGTTGGAATTAATGCAACCACTACCAACGGCACAGTAACTTTATCTGGACATTTAAAACAAGAAAAAGCTATTAGCGCCATTATAAAAAGAGTGGCCGCCGTACGTGGTGTAAAGAAAATTATTTCAAATCTTGAGGTTGACAAGGAAGCTTCATGAACACCTTTACTCGCTTTAAACTTTTTCTTTGGACCTTTGGACGGTTTAAAGTTCCCTTAATTGGTCATTTAAAACCTAAATTAATTCAGTTAACTGATCAGCAAATCGTTATTAAATTGCCTTTAACTCGTCGCAGTAAAAACCATTTACATTCTATGTATTTTGGCGCTTTAGCTGTTGGGGCCGATTTGGCAGGTGGCATGCACAGTTTTTATCATGCAGATCAAGCAAGACTAAAAGTTTCTGTTGTTTTTAAATCCTTTCAAGCCCAATTTTTACGTCGCCCGGAAACCGATGTTTATTTTATTTGTTCTCAAGGCGACACTGTTAAAGCGATGATTCAAGAATCTCAAGCGACACAGCAACGGGTTAACAGACCGATAGACATTCAAGCCTTCATTAATTATCCAGATAGTCCAGAGGAAGTAGCAAATTTTATCCTTGAGTTATCAGTCAAGGTTGTCTAGAGCATCGAAAATCTCTCAACATCGCTGAATTCTACGTGCAAGCCGCAGAACGTAGGCATATACGATTAAATTATTTAGCACTTCTCCTCAGGAATATCCTAATAGTTGTAATTATTCTGTATCCATTTGCAATTTTTATTGAATTATCAATAAAATGAAACTCTGGTGACAACCAAACTACCTAATGAATTTAGCCTCTTGGCAGCGTGCAGCATTTTTATTTCTCCTTGCTAGCTATGGTGTTCTGTTCTATTTTATTCTCACCTTCCAGCAAGGAATAGATTTTGCTTCCTTTTATTCTGCCTCACAAACGTTAATGCTGGGGAATAATCCTTATCAAACCCTAGTGGCTACCTATCTACCGGTAGTAAAAAAACTTGCTTGCAATTTAAATCCTCCTTTTGTACTGATGTTATTCAGCCCCCTGGCCAAACTGAATTACCATGCAGCCCTCACTACTTGGTGGATAATCTCGCTGATATTATCCTTGGTTGCCGCCAGACTTGTATTTAAACATGTTTTTTCTGCCGACTTTTACCAAGAAAATTGGCCAAGCCTCTATCTTCTCTACCTGGCATTTTTTGGTATTTTAATGGATAGAGCGATTACGCAACTCGGTGCCTTGTTATTATTTGGTATTATCCTCGGCTATCATTTTTATTCTAAAAAAAAGGATTATTGGGCAGGAGCACTGTGGGGATTTGTTATTGCGCTTAAATTTTTTCCCGCCTTGTTATTTTTTTATGTCCTCCTGCAAAAACGCTACCGAGTTTTTGTTGTAATGCTTGGTATAGCATTGTTCTTGTCCCTTCTTCCTATGATCATCTATGGAACAGATATTTATACCTACTATTTCGCAATGATGCCTAAGGTTCAATGGTATGGTGACAATTGGAATGCTTCAGTTTATGGTTTTCTTTTTCGTACCCTTGTTGATGTGCATGATAAGACCCAAAGCCGCTTATATATCAATATTCTCTATGGAGTTTTGTTTATTGCCTTTCTTCTATGGTACTTAAAAAAAGCCAGTACGCTGTTAACCGCCTCCCGAGATAAACAGTTTTTTGCATTAACTTTATCAATGATGCTGTTATTAAGCCCATTTGGGTGGCTTTATTATTTTTCCTTACTTATTTTCCCCCTGGCATTAACCTGGGAAATGTTTTTTTTGCATGGTGATAGCATCAAGCAAAAAATTTTATGGCTCTTAAGCCTGTTTTTACTGAATTTTCCTATTGATTACCTTTCCAGTAAAAAAATGACCGAATTGTTTAATAAATTTTCAATTTATTCATTCTACTTTTATGGCTTACTTCTTCTCATCTATCTCTTGAGTCGTGAACACACACCAATTACACGCTTTCATCGAGCTCCAGCAAGTGCTAGACATTATCCCGTCATTATTATTATTTTTGCTTTTGGCTTTTTAATTCCTGTACTAAGTTTTTTAGAACGGCTCTTTGATCTTCCTTTCATAAAAATAAGCGATTGAAAGAAAGAAATTTTAATGTTTCTCTCAGTAAAAGAGCGATTGACAAATGATTAGGCGAGGTCTAACGTTAAACGCATAAATGGATTAAATTTTTGACTGACTTTGGTCTTAAGAATGATCGATCTGACGATACATACACAACCTGATGATGAAACATGCGGTCCTACTAGTTTACACGCAATTTATCGTTATTATGGTTTGAATCTTGATTTGTCAGAAGTGATTAAAAATGTAGAGCGCTCTCTTTCAGGAGGTACCTTGGCACCCATGTTGGGAAAACATGCCCTCCTTCACGGATTTCAGGTGATAATCTACATTAATAATCTTAATATTTTTGATCCAACATGGTTTGATTTTGAGCAAGGAAGGGCCTGTCACGATTTATTGAAAATTAAGTTACATGCGCAAATGAGGTATAAAAGAACTAAAGGCATCCTGCAAGCAAGCCAAGCTTATCTTGACTACCTTGAATTAGGCGGTGAAGTCCATTTTCGCACCTTGAGCGTACAATTACTAAAAGACTATTTTTCAAAAAAAATTCCTATCCTTACAGGGTTAAGCGCTACTTATCTCTATCGCAGCTCCCGCGAACGTTATGCAAATGGAGAAGCCATTTACGATGATATCCGTGGTACACCCTGTGGACATTTTGTTGTTCTATGTGGCTATGATGACAAAAAAAGACTTGTTGTTGTCGCAGATCCACATCGGGAAAATCCCATTTCCCAAGATAACTATTATAAAGTAAGTAGTAATCGTTTAATTAACGCTATCATGGTCGGTGTTCTAACCTATGATGCTAATTTAATAATAATTCAACCAAAGAGTGATTAAATGGAAACATTAATCGTAACGGATGACCCTTCGGGGTGGAAATTTCTTGGCTCACTTGCTGCCATTGTTAAAGCGTCAGAGTATTTATCCAGTGAAAGTTATTACCAAAGTAAATCCATTCGCGTTATTAATCTTTGCCAATCTTATAATCATCAGACTATCGGCTATTATGTATCTTTGCTCGCCCATGCCCGTGATCATAAAGCCATTCCTTCTGTACATAGCATTCAGGATGCGCTTAATGCAGAATTATCCAAGTTTATTTCTCAAGATGTCGATGAAGAAATTCAGCACAGTTTGCATGACATTAAAGGAGAAGAATTCGTTTTAAGTTTGTATTTTGGGCAAAACATGGCGAAGTGTCATGCCAATCTTGCTAAAAAATTGCATGGTTTATTTCCTTTACCATTAATGCGTTTCACCCTAGAAAAAAAGAAGCAGTGGCGAATTAAAACACTTCAGGTTCTGTCATTAACTGACATTCCTGAACACCATAAAGAGTTTATGCAAGAAGCAGCAAAAAATTATTTATCTAAAAAGCGCTTTCACCAATGGCGCAAAAAACAACGCTATCACGATCTTGCTATCTTAATTGATCCAGTTGAACCGAATGCACCCTCGAATAAAAAAGCCCTTGATATTTTTGCAACAACCGGGGAAGCCATGGGGTTAAATGTTGATTTTATTGAGAAAAGCGACACAAAATCACTGGCCGAATACGATGCTCTTTTTATTCGAGCAACCACTTCCGTCAACCATTATACTTATAGAATGGCAAGGCGGGCAGCCCAGGAAAATCTAGTAGTGATTGATGACCCACAATCCATTATAAAATGTAGCAACAAAGTTTACCTCGCAGAGTTGATGCGCAGTCATCAAATTTTAACGCCAGAAACTATCTTCATTAGCAAATACGATAAAGAAATCCCAAACATTCAATTTCCTTGCGTATTAAAAAGACCAGACAGTGCCTTTTCGCATGGGGTGATTAAACTTGATGATAATAAGGCTTTGCAAAAATCATTACTCCAGTTTTTTAAAATTTCCGATCTGGTGTTAGTACAGCCATTTATTCCTACTGAATATGATTGGCGCATTGGCATCCTGGACAATAAACCTATTTTCGCTTGCCGTTACTACATGGCAACGAACCACTGGCAAATTTATAACTGGGATGCTATCAAAGGGAAACGGGAAGGGGATACAGAAACCATTCCTATACATGAAGTGCCGGAAGCCATTATAAAAACCGCTTTAAAATGCACACGCCTAATAGGTGATGGCTTATATGGTGTGGATATAAAAAGCCAAGGCGATAAACATTATGTTATCGAGGTCAATGACAATCCGAACATCGATTTTGGCATTGAAGATAAAATTCTAGGTGAATCACTCTATCAACTGGTCATGAGTGTATTTTTGCAGCGCATCCGCAGGAAACATGGCTATGTCTGATTATTCACTCTTTTCGGTATTAGGTATCGAAATTGAATATATGCTTGTGGATTCCCAGCACTTAAATGTACAACCTCAAAGTGATCTTCTTCTCAAAGAGTTAGCCGGTGAATTAGTAAACGAGGTAGCATTAGGAGACATTGCCATTAGCAATGAACTGGTGCTTCATGTACTTGAACTAAAAAATAACGGTCCTAAACCGCCTGATGCTTCTATTGCTGCGCAATTTCAAAAAGCCATCGAAAAATTGCAACCTTACCTTGCTGCACGCAATTTACAACTACTGCCAACAGGTGCCCATCCCTGGATGAATCCCTTGCAAGAAACCAAGCGGTGGCCACATGGGAATAGGGACATTTATCATCAGTTTGATACTATTTTTAATTGCCAGGGACATGGTTGGTCAAACCTACAGAGTATGCATGTTAATTTGCCATTTGCTAATGACGAGGAATTTAACCATTTGCATAATGCGATTCGATTAGTCCTTCCTTTATTGCCGGCGTTAGCTGCCAGTACCCCTTTTTTAGAGGGTAAAAAAACGGGCTTAAATGACTCCCGCTTATACTTTTATGGAAAAAATCAGCAACGTATCCCCTCCATTAGTGGCGATATTATTCCTGAATTTATAAGCAGTGAAGACCAATATAAAAAAGAGATATTAGAGCCGATGTATCGGGCCATCCATCCTCATGATCCACAGGGAATTTTGCAATATGAATGGCTGAATTCCAGGGCAGCCATCCCTAAATTTGAGTATAAAGCCATTGAAATCCGCATTCTTGACTCGCAGGAATGTGTACAGGCAGATATAGCCATCGCACTGACAATTCATGCGATTTTAAAATATTGGTCCATGAAGTCCTCTTATTATTTAGATAATCCCTGTGAAACAAAACGTCTAAAAACGGTTTATGAAGAAACCGTGAATGCGGGTTTTCAAGTACAGATAGAAGATGCAGAATTAGCCAGGCAATGGCTGTTGCCTAAACGCTCAATGAGCGTACGCAGTATCTGGTCGCATTTAATTGAAAAAATAAGCCATGAGCTCGATTATACAACCCAAAAGACATTAGAGTTTATTTTAAACCACGGTAATTTAAGTGAGCGTCTTTTAAATGCCTGTGGCAATGAAATTAATCATGCCACGCTCACGCGCACTTACCGACAGCTTTCACATTGTTTATTGGCCAATCAATTATTTAATCCAACATGAAAAAGCGTGTGCTTATTTTAAGTTGTGAGCATGCGGTTAATACCGTACCAGAAGCTTACCAACAATATTTTGATGGTCATGAAGCACTATTACATACGCATCGTGGCATCGATTTTGGCGCTCTAGCCGTTGCCAGGCATTTAAGTAAAGCATTCGATTGCCTTTTAGTACAAGCGGAGGCGACCAGATTATTGATTGATTGCAACCGTCGATTAACTCATCCAGCCTGTTTCTCAGAAATCACTGCAGCTTTACCTAAAGCAGAAAAAAAAGTCATTATTGAAGAATACTACCAACCTTTTCGTGAAGCCGTGATCAATAGTGTTCGATACTATATTAATTTAGGGTGCGAAGTATGGCACCTGTCTATTCACAGTTTTACTCCAGTAATGAATGATCTCCCCCGAAATACTGATCTAGGTTTTCTTTATGATCCTAAGCGGTATAAAGAAAAAATCTTAGCCCGTGCATGGCAAGCTGTTATTAAAGCGGAGTTTGGTCAATATCGGGTACGCCTTAATTATCCCTATCTGGGCATTGCCGATGGATTTACCAGTTTCTTACGTACACGATTTAATGAAGAGGACTATGTGGGTTTGGAAGTTGAAAATAACCAGGCCTTGATGAATACTGATCAATCGATAGCCCAGGTCGCTGAAACGCTAATCTTAACACTTCGATTCTTACTTACTACCCAGTAAGGGAAGCCCCTCTTGTATGGTGCTTATCAGAGTACACACTCGATCAGCGTTTTCGCCTAATACCTAAAGCCGACATGACTGCTCGCGTCAGATCACGCATAATTTGCCTTATTATTTGGCGAAACAATGTATTTTTAGTGATTTGTTCAACCATTGAAGGCTCTTCTTTTGCTTTTTTAGTTTTTGCATCGGTAGACGGGCCAGTTTGACGATTAATAGCTACCCCAGCGGCTAAGATCTCTTTTGCGGAACTTCGTTCTTGTCGTTGTTCGTATTTAGGCAGCAGTGTCGATGTTGCCACTGCACGATTCAATTCTTGTTCACTAAGCACCCCCATACGCGACTCAGGTGCTCTCACCAAACACTCCACCAATGGCGTTGGTTGTCCTTTTGCATCCAAGGCACTTACCAAAGCTTCCCCTATCGCCAGGGAAGTTAATATCTGTTCTGTCTCATAATACGCCGATGGAGGGAAATTTTGGGCTACCAATTTCATCGCTTTGCGATCTTTTGCAGTGAATGCACGTAGGGCATGTTGAACCTTTAAACCCAACTGGCTTAAAACTGTATCCGGGACATCATTAGGCGTTTGAGTGCAAAAGATCAAACCAATACCTTTTGAACGAATTAATTTGACCATGGTGTCTAATAAATTAAGTAAGGCTTTGCTAGCATTACTAAATATCAAATGTGCTTCGTCGATGAATAGCACTAATTTTGGTTTAGGTGGATCCCCTAACTCGGGCATCAAACGATAAACATCAGACAGTAACTTAAGCATAAAGGTGGAAAATAATTTAGGCTTATCTTGCATGTCACTAAGACGAAGTATAGAGATTATCCCCATTCCTTCTGCATTGGTGCGCACCAGATCCAGGGCATTAAAGGCAGGCTCCCCGAAAAATTGATTACCCCCCTGGGCTTCAAGCTCAATAATTTTGCGTACAATAGTACCCACAGAACTACTTGCCACCCCACCAAACTGCCCCTCTATTTCTTCTTTACCAGCATCGGTTTGCACATACTGCAATAGGGCTTTTATATCTGCCAAATCAATTAAAGGCAAATTTTTGCTTTTTGCGTATTCAAAAAGAATGGTAATAACACCTTCTTGTGTGTCATTGACATCTAACATACGTGAAAAAAGCAAGGCTCCAAAATCGGTGACCGTGGAGCGTAAAGGAACACCTTGATGTATATCACTTAAAGAGAGCATTTCAACCGGAAAGGCTCTTGGTGTATACGTTAAATTTAATGATTGGTTGCGAGCAACTACCATCTCTGTTACTTCACCAGGTACTGCGAGTCCTGAGATATCTCCTTTAACATCCATGACCAGGCTAGGTACGCCTGCTAAAGATAATTGTTCACTTAAGACTTGCATGGTTTTGGTTTTACCACTGCCTGTGGCACCTGCAATTAAACCATGACGATTGAGGGATTTAAGCACCAGGTTCACTGGCGCATCGGGAAGTAAATGTTCATCTACTAAAATACCACCCAATTGTAACATGGGAAGCTCAGAAGCCTTGTAAGGCGAAATTAAATCTTCATACATGAAAATAACGTCCATGTTAGGGAGGATAACTTGATTATAGTGAAGTACTAAAAAATTTTACATTTCTTTCTTATCAACATAGCGATACTTCACGCACAACGAGCATACGTTTAGTGCGCTTGTTGATACAACTATTGCAACTATAACACGTGAAACTTAAGGGTAGCTTAAGATTTGGTTTGGCACTCTGGACAAAGGCCATAAATATTTAAAGCATGATCGGTCATTTTGAAATTTGCCTTTGCTGCAATCATTTGTTGACGTTGCTCAATAATCTCATCAATGAATTCCTCGACCTTGCCACATTTAACACAAACAAGGTGATCATGATGTTCCCCCTGGCTAAGTTCGAATACAGAATGTCCGCCCTCAAAATTATGACGATTCACAAGACCTGCTGCTTCAAACTGCGTCAACACACGGTAAACTGTTGCCAAACCTACATCCTCTCCCATTTCTAATAAGGCCTTATAGACACCCTCTGCACTTAAATGATGATCACGGGATTGTTCTAAAATTTGTAAAACTTTTAAGCGGGGCATTGTAATTTTTAATCCAGCCTCTTTTAGCTGTTGACTTTCTTCCACACAATACTCCTCAATGACTATTCACCCATTTTTGCAGGTGTCTTTCTATGATTGACATGCTATTATGGCCAAATTTTTCGGAACAGGCAAAAAAAATGCGAATTAGAACCGTTCTCACCGCTGTTATAATAATAGTCCTATCTTTTACCTTAACCAATTGTATTTCTTATGATTATGCAAGACGGATTGTACAGCAAGGTAATTTATTACCCCAATCGAAAATTGAGCGTCTCAAGTTAGGCATGAGCAAAAATGATGTCGCTATTTTAATGGGTACAAGTTTATTAAGTCCTACTTTTAATAACGATCGTTGGGATTATGCTTATACCTGGCGCAAAGGTGCAGGTCCTTTGACTGTGCGGCACCTAAGTTTATATTTTTCGCATAGCAAACTTATTAAAATCGAGCACAAATCTTAGCCTGGTTGATGTTTTGCATTGTTTCATCCTGAAGCAAAGAAACATCTCTTGGTCGCCGTATGTTTACTGGTATACATTTCCCTACATCCAACATTCTGCGGCTTGTCCGCAGAATCCAGCTATGCTGAGATTTCTGGATCCCGAGGACGTCGAAATTTTGTATAAATCGATATTTTTATGTTCTGTTATTAGTTGCGCACATTTACATCTCGAGCGCGCGCCCTAGCTCCCTCATTAAAAAAGCACCCGAGGAAATTCAATTAGTTATTTCGAAACTATTTTTCTTTTGTTTTAGCCCGCTGTCTTCGTTTCTCTTTGGGATCAAAAGAGAGCGGCCGATATATTTCTATGCGATCCCCCGGTTTTAGTACGGTGTCGAGATTTTTTTGCTTGGCAAAAATCCCAACTGGTAAATTTTTTATTTCTGGGTGAGTATTCAGTAAATTTGATTGATTTAATGCATCGCTGATAGTAGCCCCGGGCTGTAAATTTAATTCCAGATGAATCATTGCCCCTTCTTCAGGAATATAAATTATCTCAACCTTGACCATAAAGAGCCTCGGCGCGCTCACAAAATGCATCAACCATTTTGTCAGTAATCTGTTCAAACACAGGCCCTAATAGCATAGAAAACATCCAGCCAGCAAATTCAAACTCCAGGTCAAAGGAAATTTTGCAGCCTTCAGGCACTTCATCAAATCGCCAAAACCCCTCAAGGTGCTTAAATGGACCGTCAATTAAACGAATTTCTATCATTTTATTGGCTTGCAGACGATTGCGCGTGGTGAAAGATTTACTCATTCCAGCAGCAACAATGACTAATGTGGCCTGAACTTCATCCTCATCGCGATGATGGACCATACTTTGCGAACAATAGGGTAAAAATTCGGAGTATTCTTCTACTTTATTTACCAAACCATACATTTGTTCACAAGTGAAAGGAACAACGCGCATTTTTTTTACTATTGTCATGCCTAGTTCCCCCTGGTCAATTCTGAAAGCCATAGCGAAAGATCCTTAATTTCCTCCATACAAATAGAGTGTTCCATTGAATAAGTATGCCATTTTAAATTGTCATATCCCTGTGCTAAAAGCCAATCAATAGTCAGCTTACTCCAGGCTGGCAAAACAATGGTGTCATAAGTGCCAAAGCCGAAGAATAAAGGGGTTTTTTTCGCAAGCGATGGGCTACATTCTGAGGCTAGGGGTAGATAGGCTGACAAAGCAATTACCCCGCCTAAAGGATAGGTAACGTGTAACGCGGTGTGCAATGCCATCGCACCGCCTTGAGAAAAACCAGCCAAAAATATTTTATCAGAGGAGATTCCCTGTTCCATCTGCGCTTGAATTATTTGAAGGATTTGTTCTTCTGAACTCAAAATTCCTTCCTTGTCTTCTCTGGCAGTAAACTTTAGATCAAGAATATCATACCAGGCACGCATGGCCATACCATTATTAATGGTAACTGGCCGCACTGGAGCATCAAGAAAAACATGGCGAATAGGGACATTTACTATTAACTGATCAGCCAGTCCAGCCATATCAGAAGCATCTGCCCCCAGGCCATGCATCCAAATTATGCAAGCAACCGCTTGCTGCTTTGGTTCTTTAATGTAACTGTTTAACACCTTATCTCCAGCAGAAAAAAACACAAATTATTACTAAACCGCTGACCTATAGCAAGGTTAAATCCTTTATAAATGGTAATTTACCTTACTTTTAGGCGATGGATTAAAATAAATTAGAGACGCATAAGTAACCGTCCTCATATAACGATAGGATTGGCCAGAACGGTAAAAGCAATCTTGTCTTTTTCATCAAACTCTTTTCTCCGAAAAATTCTATTGCCCTACTTTCAGGCTAAAGGAATTATTTGACCAAAATGTTCTTTTTATATAAAGTATGCCTTTTTGAAATCAGATTTATCTAATCGAATGGAATAATGGATTAAACGCAATGTCTATTGTCACTCTCATTACCCCTGCACAATTTGTATCTAAAGGAGTTTTCAATGATAAGTTTTTAACTTATCTGGAAAATGTTCATAAAGCGTCTAATATCTATGAGCGTCTTGACTGCCTTATTGATTTAGCAACTTTCCAGGATCACGCTGAGAATCAATGCATTCTTGAACAAATAGCAATTGTTAAAAAAATGATTAGTATTATTTGTGATTGTGAATGGAGTGAAGCCATCGTTAAACGGAAAGAATTCAAAGCCATCGATCCTTACTATATACCGAATCAAACCCCTTTACACTTAAGAAGCGCTGAAAAATTTTTCAACCGCAAGACATTTTTACGTGAACGTCTGAAAGCGCATATAAAAAATTGTAAAAATTACCTTCAAGTACCTACGAAGCTAGAACAACAAGATAGTCGTCTTGGGGTGGCCCGATTAAATGAAAAAGAAAGAGAAGTTAAAAGAATTATCATCTCCCAAGGCAAACTATGGCAGTTTCATCAAGATAAACCTGATGGTCCACTAACTCTTTCTCTCTTTGATACTCGAAACCATATTGCAAGTTCAAAATATCGTGGTCGAGCGATTTACGTATTAAGCCCCCGTGGTGAGTTATTTGCGAGTTCATCAGAGATTGGAAAATTTCATCATAGCAGTCTCTTAAATGGTGGATGGGTAATCTGTGGTGGCATGCTAGAAGTCATTGATGGGCAATTAATGTACATTGATGAGTTTAGTGGGCATTATTCACCGAAACTCAATAATTTTTTATGTCTTTTACGTGAACTTAAAACTCGGAAAGTTATTAATGAAGAGACCATCATCCAAAGCAAGTTATGCCAAAGAGAAAAAAAGGGGCTCATCGTTACAGACAACAATCCCTTAAATACTATTGGCTTTCTTTCCCCCTTAGCCTCTTCCAATGATAAACGATCTCAAAGATCATGCCTCACTGAGAAACACGTTATCGCGGTAGAAAACCTGATTAAGAAATTAGAAAAAGAAATAAAAAGTTGCTGGCCTTATGCAAATAAAAATAGAAAAGCAGAAAAGGTAGAGGGATTAACGAGACTCCTTAAATATGCAAAAACAATGAATATCACTGATTCTGTTGACAAAGTAGAACAAGAATTTCCTAGTCTACGAAAAGGTAATATTAGCACTCGAGTAGCAGATTTACTGGATGATATTCGTAATAGCAGCACATTCTCTTCAGATGAAATAACATTATCCTGTAAAAATACCTGCTTTTTCTTTTAAATGTTTCTTGTACCTGCCTTTTTTGTTCAGAAAGCAAGCATAGTTAGTCTCATAGCAATGGTGCCAAGGTAAACTGAAGAGATAACATCTGCATTCAGACACCAAAAACTTAAAATTTAATTAGTTCTTAGTAATTTGATCTACAGCAACTTGATCATTTTATTACTTAATTATTTTTTTGTTGCATTTTTTTACTCTTAAGACTCCCTTAAGAACAATATTCTAACATTATGAATATATTCAAGACAAAATGCTGGAGTCGCTCAATGCCTAGCTTAATGACTGTGAAACAGCTGAAAGCAAGTGATCACAATAACCCTACGTTAGAGACTTTACTCAATGAGGTTTATAAACCTGCAACGATTTACCAACGTTTAGATAATTTAATTAATCTGTATGAAGCTTGCCAACACAGCGCGGTTGATAACGAAGTGGTTAACACACTTAAGAAACAAGCCGCTGAATTTATAGCTGTTATCTGCTCCACTGATAATATAAATGGTGCTATTGAAGAAAGGAAAAATATGCGTTCTCTGTGGCCTACCTTCCTTCCCAATACCTCTCTTAGGCATCTACGCCCACTTAAATTCGAAGATGACAAAACGACACGAATGGATCTAGTTAAGCAACGAACCGTGGATCAAATGCGCGCAGTATTAAGAAAAAAAGTGGTGGACGTTAATCCTACAGACAAAATCCTTGATAAGGAGTTAGGGGTAGTCATGCTGAGTGATCTTGAGAAAGAAGAATTCAGGTTGCTTCCAGCTCAAGATAAACTATGGCAACTAAAGCAACCTAAGGACGAAGACAATCCTTTAACCATTGAGCCTTTCGATACGACAAATCATGTTGCCCATACAAAATACCATGGAAGAGCTATTTTTGTACTTACCCCACAAGGCGAACTATTTGCTGGATCCTCCACCGTAGGCAAATTTCACCATTCAAGTTTTCAACGCGGTGGATTTGTTGTCTATGGGGGAACAATAGAAGTCAAAGGTGGGAAGCTTTTATACATAGATGACTATAGCGGACATTACGCTCCAAAAATAAAGCAATTTTTTAACCTTCTAAAAGAATTTAAAAATCGCGGACTAATTTCAACTGAAACAGAAATTCATAACAAGTTTAATGAAGCAACCGGCATGAAAGTCGGCTCATCATTACTAAATACTTATGGTTTTCTAGGTTTACCCATACCTAAAAATGAGACAGCCCCTCAAAGCGATGTCACACAATCTATCGATCATTATGAGATTCTTAGAGATTATTTTCTTAATCATGTTCAAGAGGAGAGTGCTCCTGAATGGCAGATGTTTGCTGCTGTAATGAGAGAATATTTAAAAGATCATGCCGGAACTGAGAGCAAAATGGGCGAACACTATAGTGAAGTAACTCAGCTCGCCGAAGAAAAAAATATTGGAGAAGATTTTGTTGAGAAAAACCAACCCCTTTTTGATGAGTACTTAAAGAAGATTAAAGAGTTGATTGATAAAAACGTTGAATTAAATGAACAGCTCGGAGGCAGTGAGTGGCTAACTGAGCACATTGAGAAAAAGCTCACGTTATAGCATTTTGGTTAATAAGCCAAAAGCTGTGCTGCTCACAGATTAAGCGTTATAAGGAAACGTTCTTTTTCATTCAAACTGCTTATGTTATAATCAATAAGATCTACTATTAATTTTTTACTTTTTATGTTCACTGAAATTCACTCGTTTCTTACCACGCTATCCAAAAAGCCGGCAAATTATCAGATTTGCGAAATTAATTGGCAAGATATTATCCGTTGGTATACACGAGGCAATGACGATTGTAAGCATTATTTAGTACAGGGTTTGGCGTTGCATTCACAAATCAGAGAAGAAGATATCCATACCCTTTTAAACATCTCTCCTTCCTTGGAGAGTTTTAATAATATGCAAAATGAGGCTCAAACCAGGGCGAAGACCAGCTTTATAAGGCGTGTTCAAAAAAACATGCCCCAAATTAAAGAAACCTCTCTAACCTCTGAACAATGGCTAGAGTTGTTACGCCGTTTTACTAAACAAAACAGTTCTCGTTTAACCGCCTCTTTTCTTACTCATCATTTGTCTGAAATTGACCCTTCATTGACCACTGGAAATAAAGAACAACGCCCAATACGAAAAGCAAAGGAGTTCCGCCATGGTAATAAAGCGCAACCCCACGCAAAACGGCGAAAATACAAAGATGCAGATGCTGATACAAACTGTTTAATTTTAGAAGAAAGGCCTGAAAATAAAGCTTTACACACCACCCTGGTCCAACAAGGTGTAAGACTAACCCAATTAGAGCCGGCCACACCTGAAAAAAATTATAAAAATGTCTGTCGTACCCCTGGAGGTAGAAAAGCACGTGAATTGTGGAAACATATAACAGGGGAGACAAGCATTACTTTCTTTAAGCATAAAACACCTTCTCCGAAAAAAGTACAACTAACAGAAAACATGCAAGAAGTTAGAAAAAAAATACCTAAATTACGCCTGTTTCGACATACAGAACCGGTCTTTTTTGTAGCTACTTTGGAAAAACTGGAACAACGGGAGCCTACACGCCGCATAGGTCAAAATCAATTAACAGGTCTAAGTTGTCAAAAAGTATTTGCCGCTTATAACCCGACTGTTGTTATCGAAAGCCACAGTAAATATCATTGGTCCCATCTTATCGCTCATTATTTTGGTGGTGAACAAAGCATTCAAAATCTGGTAGCAGCAACTGCTGCCTCAAATTACAATATCTTGGACATGGTCGAACATTTCATTGCTAAAAAACTGATTGAAGATAACATTGCAGCGATTAATATTCGCGTTGATCCTGCTTATGGCGATAACGAAGATATTCCAACGGAACTTGTATTTTCCTTAACTTGGGAAGAGACTAATACGCCACGAGCAGAAACTATTCGTATTAATCCTCGCTCACATGAGCGATTTACAAGTGCTACTCTTAAAACGGTTAATTTTATCCGGGATAAATTTGCCAACTTTATAGAAGCTGAGCCTGACATAACTTCTCCAAAACTTTGATAGCGGTTTTGGACTGAATTCCTTATACTTGATAAATTTACAAAAATATCGTTAAAAAATGCGTATACTCGTATTAATTGGTATCACTGTATTGACTTTATCAGCATGTGGACAAAAAGGCCCTCTTTATTTACCGGCACCTGAACCACCGCACCAAAAGCCAAGTACGATGACGAAGTGAGTTGGAAAATGGCCCTCCGATTTACAAAAATGCATGGATTAGGTAATGATTTCATTGTTATCGATGCCATACACCAATCTGTCCATTTGCAGCCAGCAGTCATTGCTGAACTTGCCCGCCGGGATACAGGCATTGGTTTTGATCAATGTTTGGTAGTTGAGCCTAGCAAAAATGAAAAAACAGATTTCTTTTATCGTATTTTCAATGCCAATGGACAAGAAGTAGGGCAATGTGGTAATGGAGCACGTTGCCTGGCACGCTTTCTTGTTCACTATGGATTGACAACTAAAAAGCTTATCACAGTTGCGACCTGCACAACCAACATGCAGTTACAAATTAATGAGGATGAAACCATTACTGTTGATATGGGCAAACCTGAACTTAATCCGCCAAAAATTCCATTTAATGCAGAGGAGTATTCAGCAATCTATCAATTACCACTACAGGATGGTTCTTTTCATGCCATACATGCTATTAGTGTTGGTAATCCTCATGCAGTGAGTCTTGTCGAGAACCTTGACGAGGTGAATGTGAGAACGCTTGGCAAAGAAATAAGTGAGCATGCCCTATTCCCGCAACAAACTAATGCTGGATTTATGCAAATCATTAATAATCATCAACTACGCTTGCGTGTTTATGAACGCGGTTGTGGGGAAACGCAGGCTTGTGGCAGTGGCGCTGTTGCAGCGGCGGCAGTGGGTAGACTTTACCATGATCTGACATCAACTATCGAAGTGTCCCTACCCGGAGGGAAATTAGTGATAGAATGGCCAGACATGAATAACTCTATTTATCTAAGAGGTCCTGCCCATTTTGTCTATGAAGGAGTGTTAATGGCATGAGAATAGTGATTCTTGGGGCTGGACAAGTAGGTGGCACCCTTGCACGAAATCTTGCCCGCGAAGATAACGATATAACCCTGGTAGACTTAAACGAAGAGCGCTTGCGTGAACTTCAACATCGTCTTGATATTCGCACCGTACATGGTTCGGCAGCGCATCCTAATATTTTGATTGAAGCAGGAATCGAACAGGCCGATATGATTATCGCGGTAACCAATAGCGATGAAATTAATATGATGGGCTGTCAAATTGCTTATAGTTTATTCAGGACACCCACCAAAATAGCGCGTATTCGATCTCGCGATTACTATGATTATCCACAGTTATTTTGCAACGAACACGTTCCTGTGGATGTTTGTATTAGTCCTGAAAACCTGGTTACAGAACATATTGAAAATTTAATTAATTATCCTGGTGTTACCCAAATCCTGGAGTTTGCCGAAGGTCAAGCACTCTTGGCGACCATTAAGCCACAACCTGGCGGTGTAATGGTAGGGAAAACGATTCAGCAATTGTATGAGCATCTACACCCCATTGAGGCCAGGGTTGTCGCCATCTTTCGCGATAAGGCTGCCATTGAGCCTGATCAAAATTACAAGATTGATATCGGTGACGATGTCCTTTTTATTGCCTCACCCCCCGCCATCCAACAAGTTTTGATTGCTTTAGGACGTTATACCCACCCTAACCGTCGAATTATGATTGCTGGGGGTGGACATATCGGTTCTAAGCTTGCACAAACGTTGGAAAATAACTACCGCATTAAAGTCATTGATCGCAACCTGTCTCGTGCCAGTGAACTTGCATCTCAACTGCACAAAGGTACTGTTTTACAAGGTGATATTGCGGACAGGGATTTATTAGTAAATGAGAATATTGAATTTACTGATGTATTTTGTGCAGTAACCAACGATGATGAAGCCAATATTATGTCCTGTTTGCAAGCCAAGCGTCTGGGTGCCCGTCATGCCATTGCCTTAGTCAATCGCAATGCCTATGTTGAATTAATTGACGATAGTAATATTGACCATGCGATTTCCCCTCAATTAATTACCATCGGTAGTATTTTGACAAAATTGCGACGTGGAAACATGGTAAAAGTCTATCGCTTACAAAATGATGAAGCAGAAGCCATCGAATTAATTACGCACGGTGATCATTTAACCTCTCAAGTTGTAGGACGCTCCCTGTCGCAAATTGAACTACCACCTAGCAGCTTTATTGCCGCAGTGATGCGCGAGGAAAAATTAATCATGCCACATCCAGAACTTGTATTGGAATCAGGGGACCATGTGATATTGTTGTTACTCAAAAGGCGGTATGTGCGACAAATTGAATCACTCTTCCAAGTCAGCCTGACGTTTATGAGTTAATCATGCAAATCAAAACCATTCTGCGTCTGTTAGGTTTGCTTTTGATGATGTTCAGTGTGAGCATGTTGACTCCACTTCTCATCAATTTTATTTTCCATGAGCAATTCTGGTTGCCTTTTGTTGCTGCTTTTTTTTGTACATTTACTACGGGTACCGTCCTTTGGTTCAGCTTTAAAAAAGAACATCAAGAACTTAAAATTCGAGATGGTTTTTTACTCGCGGTACTTTTTTGGTTTGTTCTTTGTTTGTATGCTTCCTTGCCTTTTATTTTTGCTATTAAACATCATAATCACAGCATGACTGATGCACTGTTTGAGTCGGTTTCCGGCTTTACCACAACAGGGGCAAGCATTATACGCCATGTTGAAGGTTTACCTCATGCTGTGCTGTTTTATCGCCAACAATTACAATTCCTAGGAGGGATGGGAATTGTAGTGTTAGCCGTTGCTATTCTGCCAATGCTTGGTGTGGGTGGCATGCAACTGTTTAGAGCAGAAACCCCCGGCCCCATGAAAGAAAGCAAACTGACCCCCCGTATCGCTCAAACCGCAAAAGCACTCTGGTCTTTGTACCTATTGTTAACATTCCTATGCTGGCTTAGTTATTGGATGGCAGGCATGGATTGGTTTGATGCATTAGGTGAAAGTTTTGCTACTGTTTCAACCGGTGGCTTTTCCATGCATGATGCCAGTTTTGCTTACTACCACAATGATATTATTGAGCTAATAGCCTGTTTTTTCATGCTATTGGGTGCAACCAATTTCGCCCTTCATTTTATTGCCCTAAAGAAAAGAACATTACTTCCCTATTGGCATGATGAAGAATTTCGCTTCTATCTTCTTTTTTTAGTAGGTGTCAGTTTACTTATTTGTGTAAGCTTGGTGTTTTATGGTTTTTTTGAAGCGAATCCTCATGCTTTAATAAAAAGCTTATTCAATGTCATTTCTCTCGCGACCACAACAGGTTTTATTTCTGCTCCTTTTAGCACCTGGCCTACCTATGTACCAGTTTTCCTTATGCTATTGGCTATTGTTGGTGGCTGTGCGGCCTCTACCAGCGGCGGGGTGAAAGTAATTCGCGCACTTTTAATTTATAAACAAAGTAAACGAGAAATGATCCGTTTATTGCATCCACATGCCTTAATTCCCGTTAAATTTGGTAAACATAGCTTGCCTGAGCCAATTTTAGAGTCAATGTGGAGCTTTATTTCTGTATTTATCGCTCTTTTTTTAAGTCTAATGATTTTATTAATGGCTTTTGGTAATGACTTTATTACTGCTTTCTCTGCGGTTACTGCAACGCTTGCTAACGCAGGTGCAGGACTTGGTGCTGTCAGTGATAATTTCGCAGACCTTAACCAACTTAGTAAGTGGGTATTAATTTTCTCCATGCTCGCTGGTCGTCTGGAAATATTTTCTCTTCTTATTCTATTTTCACCTCATTTTTGGCAAAAATAACACAGATATTGAAATTTTTTTTCAAATCGTTATGCTGGTTATAGACCCAAAATACTCCAAAATGCTAAATTTTAAACGTTTGATGGATGGAAAATGGATAGTCAACAAATAGCATTTTGGAGCACCTTGGGTATGCTACCCAAGGATTGGAAACTTACCTTTAAATTTGTTTAAGAGACGTTACAGCGATTCAAGTCTAACAGGAGTTGGCTATGGGTAATCACTTTGTGACATCATTTCTCTCCACCATTGATCTTGCCACAGCACGAAAACTGTTTGCTGAAGAACAGCCAGACTCAACCGTATTGAACCTCACTGTTGACAAACTTATTGAACAGCAAGCCTTTGATAATCTCGCAATAATCCTGACACTTCTTTGTGAGAATGAAGCAATTAATCCTTACTTTGAATTAAAAAGCAAAGTGCTACTGCCTTTATTAATCGAAGCACTTGATAGTTCCAATGACACCCAAATTAGGGAAAAACTTAAACATTTAGACATTCTTTTATTAGATAATCAAACCTCTTGGCAAGCGATCCTTTCTCAGCTTATTAGCTGGATTGAAAGTCACCCGCAACATCCAGGCTTCCTCCTCCTGCTCCAGCACCTCCCGGCTACACAACGTGAGCGCCTATATAGCCGTTTGTTAGAGACAGCCGACGGTAATCCTTCGTGGCTAGCAACTCTGATAACTTACATCCTTTCCAATCGGCCCTCTGATAGTTTGCAGAAAGAACTGCATCGTCACTTTGCAAAACTTGCCAGTTATGTACTGCTATCGCCTGTGTCTCATGACAATATTAATACGCTTTCATTGGCACTTACGACAGAACAGCTAGTAAATATAATCTTTCAGTTGCGAGCGATTGCTGCAACTTATTCCTCCGAGACTCGAGAAAAACTACATCAGCGTTTTAGCGAACGACGTCAAATTTATTTATATAAGTACGATGCCCTAGCTACGGCTTTAACCGTTCGCGCCACCAATTCGCAAGCCGAATATGAACAGTTGATTCATAATAATAGCGAACTTGCTAACATTTTAATGATTAAGCGACTTAAGAGGCAGGTAGCCTATAACCGCCAAAAAGAATTAGTTTTGGAGTTATTAACGCATAGCGATAAATATGATTTAAAGGATCCGTTGCTCAAAGCTGCTGCTACAGAGTCATTTTTGACCGTTTTTACTCAATTAAGCCAACGTGATTTAATTCCTTGTTTTAGAAAATATTATTTATTTTATAGCAATAAAAATTTGGCTGAAGTCATTCGTTTCCTTGATCTTTTTTCTAATAAAACGCATGACCTCACCAAAATTTTAAGTTGTATCAATGAAATTGATGATGAGGATAGAACAATTACTATCAATTTTGTTACAACCAGCAAAGTAGCCAACTATGAGTTAATGGGAAAGTGCCTTGAGCGCCTCAATGAAAAGCAATTGATTAATCTGTGTGGTCATATGATGGCTTTACGTCAGATTACTCGTAATGAAGGTGAGTTGCTATCAACAATTTATTACCGCATTTTAGCAAAAAAAATAAGTGCATCCCCCTCTTCAACACAGCATTTTTTAGATTTAGCACGAGCCATCAAGTTACTACCGGATGAATTCATTGACGAATCAACTACCAGCTTGCTGTCTTTTTTTAAAACAAACAGTGTGCTGCATTATCAATGGTTGAGTGCATTATTTGCAGTTGGCATTAATAAGACAAGACTTCTGTCTCCCTGTTGCGAATTGTTAAAACAAATTAAGCCGTCGGAAAAGTTATCCTTGCTGCAATATTTTTCCAGCGAAGAACTGTTGGTCTTTTATTTGTACATGTTACGCAATAATGCATCTATAGAAGATTTTGATTGTCTGGTTGAGTTATTAAAAACAACGGATAGGCAGCCCTTACTATTATATTTGCTTTTAAATACACCACCTCATCAAGCCTTTCTTGATCAATTAATGCCTTTTATCGAGGATAAAAATTTAATTACGCTTATAGAACAGCTTATCGATAAAGTGAAGGAAGATAAAGATTATACAGCAACACTGAATGAGCTTTTAAAACACTTCTGTCACCGATTGCAAACGGCACGCGAGGAAAATGCGCCTTTGCATCAATGGGTAGATGGAAGTCAGTACGTTGAACCTTTAGCATTGCATTTACTGGAGAATCCCGTTTGTTTTTATCTTCTCTCATCTCGTTCGTCATTTTTTCAAGAGCTAACACCCATGCTTTTGAAAATTTATTTAGGGAATAATGCAGCTGCTGATTTAAAATTAAGGATCAACCGTCTCTTAAACCTTATTCATTTAACGCCACAAACAACTGCAAGCATTGCGCTAAATTTATTAAGCTATTTTCAAAGCAGCCCAAAGAAATTACAAACACTATTTACAAATCTGGAGGCAGCCCAACATAGTCTCAATCATCAGGGTCAACAAAATTACCGTAATTTAAAGCAGGCTTGTTGGCATTTACTAAAGCCCAAAACAGATCATTATGACGATACCTGTTGCGTGACCCTTTTAACCACACAGCTTGGTGTTGCACACTGCTTTGACCCTGTTTTGGCAAAACTTGCTGTCAATATTAGTGAAAGTGAAGATGCTCATCTTGGCGCACAATATTTAACGCAGATAGAAGCAGCTGCATTGGAACAAATAGCGCCGGCATCCTTAGCGATGATTTTAACCAAATCAACCCAAGATGCTAATTTAACCAACTGGCAGAAAGTAGCATGCTATTTAAAAAATCGGGATTTGGCAGAAAATCTGGTCTTTATAAAAAATTTGATTAGTCATCTGAAAAAAAGCACCAATCCTGTTTTGCTTAAACACGCATTACAATTTCTTACTCAACTTGAGGGTTTCGAAAAACTTCTACCTCATCTAAAAGAGGATGAGCTTCAATGGTTTTTGCAAGAATGCAGCAACAACAAACTCATTAAAAAAATACCTTATTGGTGTAATTTACTGCTTAACCAATCGACTTTCGATAAATTAAATTATGCTTCATTGTTCATCTTGCTGCCACAAGAGCAACATTGTCTTGAATCGATTTATCAAAATGAAAACCTAAAACCGCATTTACATACCCTTTTTACTCAATTAGCATCTTTAAACGCCAAACCTGCTCATTTTATAACGCTTTTTAATGAGTTAAGTAAAGAATCCACGCAACAAAAGCGTGAACTTATTAAGAAAGCACAACTCTTAATGCAAGCCCCTACCATAGAACCCATCGCATTATTTGTAATTAATATGCTGTTATTGACATTAGATGATTTACAAATAAATTCGTCTGCTGATGTACAATTAGTGTTGCAGCATCTGCAACTAATTAGCAATTTTGCTAAAAAACAACAAGAAAAAAGTAATAGCCCCGACTGCTTTTCTCATGAATTACATCAATTGATTTTAAATACCTTCTCTTATCTTTTCGAACAAAATAGCCGTTGGGCCAACCAGTTATTAGTTAGTGAAGAATTTAGCCATATTGCAGTGGAGTGGCTCAATCAAGTCGATGCGAAAAGCATCGAACGCCATCCTTTTACAAAATTACTACTGCAAAATGCAACATTGCAATTCCACCCAACATTAATCTATGACCCTCGTTTTCAAGCATTTGTAAAGCAACTTTTAACCACTCCCCCTGCGTCAATGAACGAGGATCAATTTGCACTCCTCTTTGAAAAATTAACCGCAGAAAATCAAACAGAACTTGCCTTCAAATTATTGCAGCAACCTACTTTGGGTGATGTGCAATGGTCTTCCTTAATGATCCTAGCCCATACGCTGCCAGTGGCAACGCTCTATAGCATTTATGCAGAAAGCAAAACTCGTTTTGTTTTTGTAGACTTATTAGCCAGGCATCATGCAGGGATGACTTTTCTTAGCGAAGCACAGCGAAATACTCTCATAGCTGAAATCACCTCTGGGAAACAAGTTTTGCGTATTTTGGATAGTTATAGTCCCGTTGCAACAAAAATAGACTTTGTTGACGCTATTTTTAGTTATCTTGAAACGACCGGCACCCCTCTTTCCAGTTGGCTTGAAGCAATGAATGTTGACACCCAAACAATGACAGCTTTTTCCAATTTCACTACCGGTGAAAAAAACAAACAAAAATTATACGAAGCTATTAAAAACGACCACTATTATGAGCATGGCATTAATGACTATTTACAAAACCCTACCTTGGATATGTCATTAGAGCCGACAGGGCTTTTGTTTTCACTATCTACTCAAATTGCACTTAATCCCTGGAAAGGCTGGCAATGCCAATTTTCACTTCTAAAAAAACTGCCTCCCAATATTTTAAAGCAAATAATTCAAAATCAATTTGAATTATTTGAGCAAGTTAATCAACTCACTGTTTTTTTTGAACCCTTAGGCGTATGTGAAGAAGTTGCCCCCCACATGCTGCTGAGTGCACGCTGGGTTCAGAGCCTGCCTCTAATCAATAGTATCTTAACAAGTATTTCCCGCTCTCAGAGGAACTCCGAGTTTAGGAATCTCTTTCTACCTACAGCGCTCTATCAGCAAGTTATTTTGCCACTTCTAAATGAATCGCTAAGCGCTGACCAAACTCCATTCGAATCGTTCTACGATTTACTTGTGGACTATGCACAAACCATTAAAGCAAACTTACCAGCTCACGAGCCACTAATCAGTAGCGACATTCTTCAATATCAACATCATTTACAAGCGATTGAAAATTATTCGTTTCCAAAGCTAATTCAATTACTTAGGCCCCATTCTTATTTTTGCAAAATAAAAAATGGCTTAGTTAGTGCTCTTCACGAAACCGAAATCGAACTATTAAGTACGGCTGCACAGCGCCATAAAGAATGGCTTTCCTCAAAGAAATTTTCCCCGTCAATGCAATTGGCCAAATTATTAACCGCTTTATTACAATGCCCTAAGGTGCTAGAAGATGATGTATTCAGGCGCTGGCTTTTATTGCACTGTTTTTTTTCCCCTATAGCAGAACCTGTAGATGAAAACCTATTGAAGCAGTTAATCAGCTATTTCCCTACCAAGGAATTGGAGGGTGAACTTTCACTCACTTACCAGCGAATCCAGCGGATGGGTGAGGCTTATAAGCTATTAAAGACGTTTAATACCACGTCTTCTCTATCTGAAATTACCCAGAGCTTATATACTCAATCGGTTGAAAACTTAACATTGGCATTGAGTGCTACACAGTTTGCTCATTTACCTCATTTATCAAATCTCTTATTAATGGTTTTACAAGCCAAAAAAACCAATTTATCCTTGCAACAACTCCAGGTTTTATTGCTGCCTTCTCAATTTAGTCATCAGCTCGATGTAGAATGGTTTCACCTGGAAATTGCAAAACTTAATGATTTGGAATACGAGCTGACGGAACGCTGTCGACACTTATTGGCTCTCGGGTTAAGCGCACATAATGATAGTCAGGATTTGGCACGATTAACTGCGCTTTCGCATTCATTTATTAAAGATAATTTAGGCTCACTAACTCGGATTCTTACGTCTTATCAAACCGTATTCTCATCCCCAGAGAAGAATTTTCTTGCGCACAAACTGCTTCGTTTTTTGGAAAACCTACACTCAGACCCTCAAAAAACGTCAATGTTGCTAAAAAGTTTGAACACTACCTTTGTAATAGACATTATTAATTTTGCGCTGACAGACCCTAAAACCTATGAAGAATTATTACTTAAGATTATTGATGCTGGCTTTGGCGAGCTATACCAGAATCGCTTGTCTGCCAAGATGGAGGACGCATTTAATTTCAAAAGAAGTAAAGAAGATACGGTGTTTCTTACCAACCTTTCTTTAGAGGATTTTGCGAGTCTAAGTGTGGCTCAGGTTGAAGAACTCCTTATCCTGCAACGACTTTATTTTAAACTAAAACCCTTGCCCCATTTAGCTATTTGGAGTCTGGGAAACGAGAAAAGTGAGTATAAGCAATTTTGCGCCGACGCCTCGCTTTATCAGAGCCTACTTCAAATGCAACAAAAACTTAAAACATTTGGACTGGAAGAAGATTTATTAATAAAAGCCAAGCAAAATCTTGCCGCTTGTTTTAATTTCTTCAGCATTAACAATAAGGCCATTGGCTATTATACAATCATGGAAAAGTTTCATCGAGAAATGAATATCCAACAACCTGGCATTTATTTTCACTGGTTGTGCTTACTTTCTTTTTTTACCGAAGACCGTAGTATTTTAATTTCCTCTTTTATTGAGTGGCTGCATCAGACTAGCGAGCCTAGTTTGGCAAACCAAGCATTTTTAAAAAAACTATTACTTCACATTTTAAATCTTGGGTTATTAAAGGATTTGTGTAAATGTCTGGGCAAGGAGAAAGGAATTACAGGAGTAAAAGCAAATTGGCTTTATGAGCACATCCGTACTCAATCTGACGCGGTATCTTTAATTTCGAATATTGTGCTTGGATTTTCTTGGGATTGGTTAAAAGAGCACATAAAAAATTCATCCCCTGAACATATAGCCCTACTCGATAGTGTGTTGCAGCAGGAAAATCACGTCAAAATGATTACTACCAATGCTGATACGAAATTAACGTTGTACGCTGTCTTAAACCAATGTCAATTTGCAGTCAATGATTTAATTAATTTACAAAAAAAGAGTGATAACCCTATCATTAAGTCCCTTATTGGCGCACATCTATTGGGACGTCAAGACTTCATTGATCAATTACAGGGTGAAGCGTTTATTGCCCAATTGGCAGATGCAGAAAAACCCTTGTGTCCTCGCCTATCCCCCCTAATAAAAGACCTGCATCTTGAAGAGCTTCCTTCAGATGTCGTCAAACAATTACATCCAGAAGCAGCTGCAACCTTATTGTGCTCTATTAAAAACTTTCATCGGCTGGATAAAGTATGTGTTGAGCCTCTCCTACACATCCTAGGGGAACAGACAGAAGTTTTCATTAGTTACTGGCTCACTTATTTGGCTACTATGCCAAATAGTGTAAAGCCTCTAATCGCCATGACTAACCTTCTTTCAACCAAAATTCCAACGGCGCTAGCTAACCTGTCTGAGAATAAAAGACATCCTATTCTTTCTCTGTTCATACAACATCTTAATGAACTTGATGGGACGCGCGTTAAAACTTTTATCCCCTTATGTGAGGAGTCCCACCTTAATTATGCCGCCCATCTTTATCTCTACAAAGGTCAGTCAGAAACCATCTCGGTGCAATTTATTCATGAGTTAACGGATAAGCTACTTGAAAAAAAGGCTGCTTTTTCTTCACAAACCATTCAGTTGCTTATGCGTTTGAGTGAAGACAGCAATTTTAGTGCCTTGCGAGGGAAATTAGGTAGGGCAACCAGCGATTATTTGCGCAGCAGTGCTTTATTTGCCGACTGCTCCATTTTTTATGATGAGGGTCGATTGAATATAAAACGTATGCAAAAATTGGTTCCTTTACAATCGGGTCAAAAAACAACTGAAGCACAACACCATTTTCTTCAAGCGTTTACACAAACATTTAAAAATATGTTCATTGCACAAGAGTCTTCTGCTTTACAGTTAAATGACCTAACCATTAACCCATTAATCGATGTCATCATGAAAGATAGTGACAAATTACCCTCTTTTGATTATTTTTTAATTCACTATCATGGAAAATTGGAACCTCTTGAACGCTGTTTTAATGATTACCTTGATTATTTAACTGAAAACACTTCCTCCACAACAAGTAAACGCTTGCATACGATTGCATGGCTTTTAACCCGCGCAGAAATGAATGCAAACATTAAAGGAATCCTTTTTAATGCCCTTCTTTCCCATCCGCAATTATTGGATGGCCAAATAAGCGGCGGATTGTTAATGTTCAATTGTGAACAAGCGATTCTTCGCTTTGGTATGAATGGCAACTATCAAACCGTCATCAATTTATGTTCATGGGGTTTGCCGTTTTTAGAGGTCGGTTCAGATGATGAAAAAATGGCAAAACGCGCGTTGAAAGAAGCGCAATTCGAATCCTCAATAAGTACGGTTACAGGGTTTCTTGCCCCACTTCGGGTATGGCTTAAACGCAGTTTTTTTTATGGCTGGGAAGCTTGGTTTGAGCCCCGAAAGCCTCACTATGTTTTACTTAACAACACCCGTAATTCAGAAACATCTTCTTCGACAATCATTTTACAAAAATTGCAAACTGAAAAAACCGGTGAAGACAACCCCACGGAGGAAAATCGTTTATCGCGTGAAAACCTGGAAACACTTCTAACGCATCTCGATGCTACAGCCCCTATTCCTTCCCTCACAACCCTGGTTCATGCGTTAAGCATTTATGATTGGCAAAAAGCCATGACCACAGAAATACAAACACGAAAAACAGTCGATGATTTATTCGATGCCTTATGGCAACGCACAAAGTGGGATAAAAATTTGGCAAATTGGTTTTACCCGCACCTTGATCCCTTTATTAACAATCGACAACGATTAATTGGTCTTTATATTCAGGAAAATCAACAGGAACATTTAACCTCTTTGTTATCAAGGGCAGTTGCAGGCCCAGGACAATTTCAAGATTTAGCAAACCTTTTATTCGAATCAGAGGAACCTAAGCTTGTCACGCAGCAAGAGAGTGAAAGCGTTCCCTTGCGCACCAATCCTTCTTCTATATTGGAACAAGTGACCGATGGATTTTCCTCTATATCGAGTTTTTTTTGGACACCTATTAGCAATAAGATTGAAAATATCCAAACTTATACTGCTGCCGCTGTTCAACCATCTTGGCTAATCAATTTATTTAGGCGATGAATGAATATTCTCTATTAATAAAGAAGATGAAAGCCTGCGTTAATAACCATAATTATTTTCTCCACTTGAAAATTTAAAATTTGCCACCATGCCTATGGTTATAAGCTTAACTTAAACAAGGAGAAAAGTTATGAATATTACGAGACGTGATTACTATCCTCTGCGGGATTTCTCTAATCTTCTGGAGAGTTTCTTTAAAGGACAACCCGATGATTCTTCCTTTATAGACACCAGCACCTGGGCACCTGCTGTTGACATTAAAGAGGAAAAAGATCGCTTCCTTGTTCTTGCCGATATTCCAGGCGTAAAAAAAGAAGATATTCATATTTCTTTAGAAAAAAATATTCTAACGATCCAAGGTGAACGCCATTTTGAAAAAATGGAAAATAAAGATAATTACTCCAGAGTAGAACGCATGCAAGGTCAGTTTTATCGTCGCTTTAGTTTGCCAGAAACAGCAGATGACTCCAAAATAAAAGCAAAATGCAAGAATGGGGTATTAGAAATTACCATTCCTAAGAAAGAAACCCCTCCAGAAAAGCGTATTGAAGTTACAGTAGAGTAATGCGAGGGGGTAAAATGCCCCCCTTCTCATTTCTGGCCCATCATTCATTGAGCGGTAGAATCTTTTTATCCAAAATAAGCTCTGTAAAGCAAATAGACGCCAATAATCAGATAAATGACTGCAGCAATTAGCAAATAGGTTGGATTTGCCAGCCACCATTGCCCCACTCTTAATAAAGCTTCAGGTATGACTAATCTTAAAAGTCCACTGATGAGCACTAACCAACCAACGATAGTAATAATTACCGGCCAACCGAGCACCCAAACATTATGGCTTATCACTAACAATAGCCCTAAAATCACAGTGACAATAGCAATAAAAAATAATAGTGCTCGCTGTGCCAAAATATCGCCCATTACGCCTCTTAACTGTTCCTGGCGAAACAATACAAAAAGGCTTACTATCACTAAATACCACCCAATTACCTGGGCTAAAAAAATCGTTATTTCCATGATTTTTCTCCCAAAATGACTTTCCTACTTTAAGTATAGAAAATAAGTGCTAATTCAGATCAGATTTCAGTGGCTATAGACAATTGAAAATATTATTTTGTGACGTTGTTTGTGGTATTGCTGTTCCTTCTCTAGGTGTAAACAATGAATAACCGACTCTTGTCACTGACGCATAATTTTTTCGTATGCCGGAAAATGGATAGTAATGTTTGCTTAAGACCGTAATTGCGGCCTGATTAGCTACGTTCCTTGCTATGCTCAGTACATCATCATAGGCTAAGTTTCTCAATCCTGGGTTTGCCCCTGCTTCTAGCAATGCTTCAAACAATTCGGCATTATTACGTGTATGAGGCGACAAACAAGCAAGCATTAAAGGTGTATAGCCTTCTTTGGTTTTAGCATCAACCTGCACACCCGGGCAAGCAAGTAAGATTTTTACCAAATCCAGATAACCATAATCACAAGCAATACCAAGCGGTGTTGCACCATCACCTCGACACGACCTATTGATAGCAAATCCACGCGCTTTGATTAATAGATTTAATACTTTCTCATGATGATTATAAATTGCATAATAAACAGCATGGCTAATTTGCTCCACGCTGAGTCGATTCAAGCCATTATGCAATTGCAAAATCTCCCGTACTGTTTTTTCTTCACCATTCTGCGCACTAATCGCCAAAAACCCGACTTGTCGGCTATTTTTATAGCTTATTTGCCTGCGAAAAACGGGATAGATGTCATCTAATCGTTGAAGACGTCTTTTTAATTCAAGAGAAGGGTTGGCAGCGATGAAGTCAGTGTGAAAAATAAGCTGTCTACTATCGCTGAAGCTTGCACTTAGTTGCATAACGAGCTCTTCACTACTTAGAATTAAATAAGGATAATCCTCTGATTGTGTATAAAGCTCATTAATATCGATAAATAACCACTTACCATCCCTTTTTTTAAGGCCCACAGAATGATTTTCACTGCTTAAAACCATTGGCACATTATCGGTTGTTTTTAATAATGCCAACAACTGATTAAAATATTGAATGCCATCATCTTTGGTATTAAACGCCGTGGTCTTTAAAAGAAAGCGCTTTATCTCAGAATTCTGGGCTAATTTATGACGAATTAAGGAAAAAATAGCATCAATATCGGTTTGATTAAGCCGTTGAGCATAGATGTCGTCATAATCCTCAGGACTTTGCGCAAGACAAATTGCTTCAAAAAGAGACTTAATATCCAACAATTGATTTTCGTGTCCGTTTATTCTTTCTTTATTTTTTATTTTAAAGTTGACGCGTTCTATTTTATTTCCAAGGGACTGTTTATGTTTTCTAATCAAATTTAATCGTTCATAGAAACATTCATCGATTCCCAGCGCTGCATCCTGAGCCCAAGTTAATGTAAAACCAAAGCAAACACCCTCGTCAGGAGCGTAATCAAAATGCTCGAGTAATGTAAGAATATCCTTGTGCTTTAACTGTTTTTGAATGCTGAAAAATGAATTTAAAATAGAGTCCGTAGATATGATGAGGCGCTTTGCAACTCCAATTGTCGCAATCAACAATAAAAAATAAACAAAATAAATCATATTACTTGCCTCCACTTGTCCCTTAAAAAATCAAAACACAAGTTGAGGCTGAAAGTAAATAATAAATAAAACCAGGCATCTATTGAGTTAAACAATTCCTATGCGTTTCTCCTGGTGACTGTAAGGATTCATCTATCTCCCTAAATAAAGAATACAATCGCCTGGGTTCATCTCTGTCTCTACGTCTAATCAAACATCTTGTTACGGGTCCATCGTTCGCCCGGGAGATTTCTGCTACCTTGTTTTGAAAATTTTCAGCCCATGGCTTTAGGAAAAAATTATAAATGGTGGGTGTATATTTTGGTCTCGTTTTAGTAATTGTGGTTTCAAAATAGTTTAAAAACAATTTTATCTGCTCTGGCGAGTATTTCTTCATAAGTTGCACTCGGGTTTGACCAGGCAATGCCTCCAGTAAATCACGGATTACAGAGTCATTAAAAAATTTTTCTGGTGAAAGCATCATTTTTGGCAATCCCATCAGTTTGGCTACTAATAAGGGTTGCTCTGCGTGTTCCGTTAACTGCATTGCAATTTCCTGCAATTGTTGCGGTGATACTTTTCTGCTTGCCTGTTTTAAGAGAAACTGTGTTATTTTTACTGGCTTTAGCCGAGTCACAATAGAGGAAGGATTTAATGAATACCCTTCGTGCTCAAGATTAACAGAATCTAATCTCATATTGGCTATTATTGTAAACAAACCAACAAAAACTATATTATCAATCAATAAGCTTAAATAAGGATTGGTATTGTTTTGGAGTGCTAAATCCATCAAAAAACGAGCACCAGCCACTAACAAGGGTAAACTATTAATTTTTAATCGATTCAAACGGCGTACTGCCTGCCCACCCAAAGCACTCTCCACCAGAGCATAGCTTGAGCTTAAGTTTAACAAAGTGTGAAGTATATGGGCTTCAGGAAAAAACGCATTTAGGCTTTCTTCAATAAAATGCTCTCCAAGCAAGTATTTTATTCTCATAGATTCATCTTCAAACGATTCAGAGGAGGGAAGTTCTGATAACCGAATACCCGCGCGCATCATATTTCTTAAGTACTTTATTCTAATAGATCCACTCTCAACCGGTTCAGAGGAGGGGTCTTCGTCCAAGATGCCCTGCTTCACTAGATAAGGGATAGCTATAAGAAGCGCTGATAACCGAATGCCCCCGCGCATAATATTTCGGAGAATATAAGACATAAACACTACATTGACGCTGGCAGCTGCTACTCCAAGTGCAGCACTCTCAAAATATTCCTCGGAAATTTCCTCTTGATAATCATTAAGTATTTCTTGCAGTGTTTCATTAATTTCAAACGCCATGATAGCAGGCAAGAAATCAGCGAGAGCCGTTTCAAATAATGGCATAGTAATTTTTGCAGCACCTTCATTTGTCCATAACGCACTAACTGATTCATAACCCGCTTTTGTAAAATGAAGGACGTTGGAACCAAACCGAGAGATATAATCAAACATAGAGCATCCAAAACAATTCTAGAGATCAAATTTTGAGCAAATAATACCGAATCCATCGTTTCATGTATATAAAGATTTACAGAGTAACTGCGAATCCATAACTGTAAACCCTTCGCAATTACCCGGCGTTTTAGAAAATTAAACAGACAATGACTTTGCGGCAGCTTGAGAGTTACTGTCTTCAACAAGTTTTGAAGCCACACTTATGCCACTTCGAATTGTTAAATGTGCAACACTATAGGGCAAGGAGATCAGACTCAGAAAAGCGCTGCAAGGCAGAAGAATAGCAGCAACAGCCGCAATAACACCGCAAAAACTGCCGATGTCCCAGGCATCACGGGCAACAGAAGTTTTACCCACTACTTTGGAAATTCCCGCCGTCAAATACGCCCCCGCGCAGATGAGAGTCGCCAGTACGGCAATGGCTCCAGTCAGTGCTGTCGCTAAGGTAAAAACAAAGGGAGCATACACAGGAGCGCTCAACGTTAACATAACATCCTTTGCGCTTCTGTAAGCCGTAAAAAACCCGGGGACATGTTGCGTATAAAGTGTTTTTCCCTCGTACCAGATTGCATTAACCAATTGAGACAGAAGATTTTCATTAGCCATAATTATATCCTTATAAAGACAGCACATGCTCAGTTTCAGAAAGGCACTACAATATTTTCCTACAAATTCATATTAAACCAAGTTTTCTTCGGGCGTTAACAATTTTTTACCACGAATCTCAGGTCTAACTTCTTGCATGCGATTGGAATGGTCAACAAATATCACAATGGGTTGATGGTGTTGACATATTTCGTCTGGCATTTGAATAAATGAAGCGATGATAATAATATCTCCTGGCGTCACTAAATGAGCCGCAGCGCCATTTACGCAAATCTCTGTTGAATATTCTTCACCAGTAATCGCATAAGTTTCAAAGCGAGTGCCTGCTGTTACATTCCACACATTGACCGCTTCATTCGGTAAAATATTGGCAGCAATAAGAAGTTCTGGGGCAATAGTTATACTTCCTTCATAATCCAAATCAGCCTGGGTCACTCGTGCACGATGGATTTTTGATTTCAACATTTTTCTATAAAACATGACTGTAGCCTGGAAATAAACGATGGATGAAATTTTAAACTAGTGTTGCGGTCACAATAATAGCACAGAGAATATTTTACAAACAGATTATCTGATAAAATGCCTAGTTGCCACCCCATGCAACCAGGCTTGATGATTGATGCTAATAGTTAATGATGTCATTAATGTTTGGAAATTTCTTCCAAGGTTTCTCCTTTAATTCTATCCTCAGCACAATTTACTGCGATATCGCCCAAAGAAAGAATACCAGTCAATTTTTTATCTCTATTTAACACCACTAAGCGACGGATTTGATTTTCTTTCATGTACTTGGAAGCTTTTCTTACATCATCATTTTCGAAACAGTAAAAAATTCCTTTATGCATGACTTTTTCCACAGGCGTACTAAGGTCTTTACCTGCAGCAAGCCCACAAATAACAATGTCTCTATCAGTTAGAGTTCCAATTAGCTTATCTGTCGCTTTATCACCAATAGGTAAAAAACCCGTATCCAGTTCTCGCATTTTTTTTGCGGCTTCGCTAAGAGTGCTAGTTGCCAGTAAATATTCTGGATTAGGGGTCATAATTTCTTTTACGTCCATGATGCGCTCCTTAACTTGCTATGTTTTCCTTTTTGCTTCATGGTCAATTTAAATCAACATTTCAGCAATTTTAGCTAATGTAAAAAATGACCTTATCATTTTAAGTATATCAATTTTTACACAGATGTGAGAAAAAATTGATCAGCATTGCAATGGCATGAAGAATTAGAATTTTTATTATTAATTAGGTATTATCAATTCCTATTGTATTTTAATACAAAAAATAAAAATTCAAGGAGATTAAAGGCGTGTTGCGATTAAATCGAGGAATGTTTGCTACTCTTATGTTGGGCTGCAGTACGCTATTTGCCGGTAGCATGGGGTCTGTGTGTATCCCTGGTTCGGTTACCGTACCTTGCGCATGGAATGGCTGGGATTTTGGCGTTAAAGCTCTATACCTTAAACCTGCCTATGATGTGGATTATGGTTACAGGCCCTACACCGCTTTTGATGGTGTCACACGTCATTATGTGGAGTCCGATGCTGATTGGCATTGGGGGTTCATGCTGGAAGGCGCTTACCATTTTAATACCGGAAATGATTTGAATCTGAACTGGTATCATTGGGATAATAAACGAAATGATTACAGTTATACTGGGGTATTTATCCCAGGGTTCCCTGCCGCTCTTTTTGGTACAACCCGTTTTGAGCCTGAATGGGATGCTGTAAATCTGGAATTTGGCCAACATGTTGATTTTGGGCAGTACAAAGACATTCGATTCCATGCCGGTGTGCAATTTACACATATTGAACATGAAATCCGAGCTTCTGGTTATTCCACGATAATACCCGCCACCCTACCGTTTGCTTTCACAGTGGATAGCCAATTTAATGGATTTGGTCCGCGGGTTGGTAGCGATATGACTTATAACGTTGGTAATGGTCTTGCCATTTATGGCAAGGGGGCCGCTGCTATTTTGGTTGGTGATGCGAAATTTAATGCAGGCATTACTATACCCGGCTTGGTTGGTAGAGCGTCTAATAGTTCCAAAACAACCATTATTCCTGAATTAGAAGCCAAACTTGGCGCTAAATATGGTTGGGTTATGACACAAGGAACTTTGACCATTGATGCGGGTTGGATGGTTGTCAATTATTTTAATGCTAATCACTTTATTAGTGCATTTAGTAGTACAAATAATGAATCTGCTTTTGGTCTGCAAGGTCCTTATGTAGGCCTGAACTGGCTAAGCACTATATAACCAGTTGAAAGGCAGTTCATCTTTCTTGATAGACTGTCTTTCTTTTAATTTTTCCTGGCACTTTTAGAGCATCAAATGATTTAAATCTCTAATATTTATAAAACTCCTATTTAAATTCTGTTCTATACTTAGATAAAAATTACTGCAGGAAGTCATTTGAAAATGAAATTCTTCTGTCTAGCCTGTTGTTTTTTATGCAATTTTTCTTTTTCTGCTAATCCCAAAGTTATTATTGGAACACCAATTTTTAATCCCCCTTACGTCACCTCACTCTCAGCCACACAAGGATTTGATATTGATTTGATGAATGCAATTTGCACTAAACTTCAATGGCAATGCCAATATAAACCTCTTAAATTTGTTAACCTTCTTAATGCAGTCCGTAATAATCAAGTTGACCTTGCCATTGGTTCTATTGTTATTACACCCGAGCGTAGACAAGAGTTTGTGTTTAGTCTTCCTTACTTACCCTGTGATGGCGGATTTACCGTATTGAAGAGTAGTCCTATCAATACTATTGACGAGTTACAGGGTAAGCGTGTCGGAGCACTACGGTCACGCGAATATTATCAATATATTACTGAAAATTTCATCAATCAATTTACGGTTGTACCCTATGATGTTTATCAGAATATATTTCTTGACTTAAAAGACGGTAAAATTGACGCTGTATTTGGTAATTATTTTACAGCGTTATATTTGGCACATCAGTATCCAGAGGATGCTAAAGTCCTAAAGGAACATTTTCAAGTTGGAGAAGGGTTGGGTGTTGTTGCTTCGCCGATCAATCAAGACAAGATTGAACAAATTAATAAAGTGCTTTTACAACTTCAGGCCGATGGCACTTTCGTTGGTCTGTACAACTATAATTTTGAATTTTTTACCCAACAACCCATCATTCGTGATTAAGCAGAGGTTTTTAACTTCCAGCGTTTATGCAGCCAGTGCCACTGCTCCGGGTGAGCTAAAATAATACGTTCCAACGCTTGATTATAAGCAAGCGTATTTTGATAAATAGATTCTTGGGTCGTCTCGTAATCTTTCCAATAGATAGGTTCATGAAATTCAAGGACATGCTTACCGTTTGGTAAGCGATACCCTGCTGCAGGTACCACAGGAACACCCGTATGACGCGCAAAGCTGGCTAAGCTACGATAAGTTCCCGCTTTTTTACCAAAAAACTCGACGGCTACTCCATCACGATTAACCAGAGAAGCGTGCTGATCTAACACAAAAACGACAGCATGGTTCTGATCCAAGGCTTTGCATACCTGTTCCAATGAATTTTTCTTGGGAATGACATTTAACCCTGCGCGATAATAGCGGCGAAACAAAAATTGCTCAAGCGTTTTATTGCCAAAGGTACGACGTATAAAATGAAATTGCCCTTTAAATTCTTTAAAATTTAATATTCCTCCAAGCGGAGCAAACTCCCAGTTGCCAAAATGTCCTGTTAAAATTAAAACACCCCGTTCTTTAGCAACAATATCCAATAACCGTTGGTAACCACGAACTTCGACACGCTCACGCAGCTTTTTTTCACTGATGAATCGTAATTGAATAATTTCTTTAATGGAGGTGGCCACGTGCGAATAAATTGCTTTTGCCAATCGTTCTTTTTGTGGACCGTTTAAACTCTCACCAAAAACCTGATTAATATTTGCGTGAACAATATTACGTCGATAAGGGATAAAACGATATAGAAATCGCCCCATAAACGAAATGCGCAAATTATCTATCTTCGTCGTTAACTCAGTCACAAGCTTTAATCACTATGCAAGCATTAATACTGGCAAACCCACGATTAATCATTAATGCAGTTTTAGCGCTGTCCAAATAACGATGCTCCATTTTAATGTTTAAGTGCTTGCAAGCTGGTGCAGCCTGCGTAAAATTGGCAATACCTGGTACGCATTTGTGCGCCAACGCATAACTCGTTAATACTGCATCAATCACCCCTGAAGCACAAATAGTATGCCCCATGGCCCATTTAAAAGCAGTCACGGGTACATTGGCCAAAGTATTATTAATAGCCTGCGCTTCGCTATTATCAGATTTCACATTTCCATTCCCATGAGCAACGATGAAGTCAATGTCATCAGGGCTTAGATGCTGTGAATCTAACGTGCGTTTTATTAACTCTGTTAGTGCTCCACCTTCAGTCTCCACCGAGAATAAACCGGCCGCCTCTGTCGCTGAAATACCACCGGTAATTTCCCCAAAACAACGCGCTGAACGAGCCTGCACACTTTCTTCACTTTCCAATACGATTGCTGCGGCACCCTCAGCCAGAACAGTGCCGTCATGCTCATTGTCAAAAGGTTTCAGATGCTTTGAACTGATTACGCCAAGTTTCTCGTAATAAAAGAGCGCTTGCGGCTCAATACCTATGTCATAACCGACAACAACAGCTCTGTCAGCCTGCCCTTGGGCAATCGCATGGTAAGCTTCAATTAGCGCCTGAGTCCCGCCGACAGCATGATTGGTAACGTTGTGGTTAGGTCCCTTAAAACCGTAAGTAATTCCTGTATAAGCCAGTACATTATTGGGCAAAATACGTAATAACCACATGGGATGAACTTCATTAAATAACTCATCTGCAAAACCTTTCATGTCCCCGCCGGTTTTCGCAAGTAGCGGTAGGAAATCTTCCTGTTGGAAATATTTATTACCTGGGGAGCCCACAAAAATTGCTGTTCTGTCGTTAAAATGTTCGATTACTTCCGGAGCTAATGTCGTGCGATAATCAATTATCTGGCTATGATTAACGGCTTGCACTGCCGCATTTATACCTATTACATCCTGTCTGGAAATTACTTTCATCAATTTTCGATCAGGAAGCATTTTTGCCGGTTGATAATTTTTAAGCTCACCACCTAAGCGATGTGACCACGACGATAAATCCCATTGCTTAATTTCATCAATACCGCTTTGGCCATTTAAAATTGCTTCCCAAGTACTTTCGACCGTATCGCCACATGCTGTCACCGCACTTAGGCCAGTAATAAAAACACGGTTGGAGTTTTTCATCAATTTACTCCTCCAAACTCAGGATGTTTAAACAATAAACAACTATTCGAGCCACCAAAGCCAAATGAGTTAGAAAGAACAACGCCTAATGATTTTTCACGAGGTCCATCAACGACATAATCAAGATCACACTCAGGATCAGGCGTCGTTAAATTTACGGTTGGTGGGATATAAGCATGCTGAATACTCAAAACAGACAATACTGCCTCAAGAGCACCTGCTGCAGCAATTAAATGTCCTGTTTGACTTTTTGTCGAACTGACAGGCAGTTGTTTGGCATATTCGCTAAATGCTGCTTTTATTGCATTGGTTTCACTTAAATCATTCATCTTGGTGGATGTACCGTGTGCATTAATGTAATCCACATCTCGAGCAGTCACTTGGGCATCGTCCAACGCGCGTTGAATCGCCTGAATAGCACCATCCCCATTGGGATGTGAGTCGGTAATGCGATAAGAGCTTAAGGAATTTCCCTCACCTGCAAGTTCCGCATAAATTTTTGCACCCCTGGCTTTGGCTTTGCTCCACTCTTCAAGAATTAAAAAAGCAGCACCCTCACCTAATACAAACCCGTTGCGAGTATTATCAAAAGGTCGACTGGCCGTTGTCGGTGTTTCGTTGTAAGTAGATAAAGCCCCTAATAGGCAGAAGCTAGATAAACCGAGGGGATTAATCATCGAATCGAAACCACCCGCCAGCATAAAATCTGCTTCACCGCGGCGAATCACCTGCATGGCTAAACCCAGAGCTTGTCCTCCTGACGCACAGGCAGTATGAACTGACGACGCATAACCTTTTATACCAAATTGCTGAATTAGCAAAGAAAGACCGGAGTTAGAGGTGGTTTTACCGAAATCAACCAGACGATAAAAATCTTGGGCTTTCTCTTGTAAAGTTTGCCAATTAATCATCCCGTCAGCTGCACAAGTAGTTTGAAAACGCTGTAAATAGCTAAACTCAGCAGTCATCATACCGCTTCCTGTAACCACTCCCCAACGGGAAGCAGTGTGTTCATCAGGAGTAATACCCGCATCATCAAAAGCTTGATAGGCGGCTTCCAGCGCGTATTGAGTAAATGGCATGGCAAAACGATTATGTTTGCCCTTTATGCAAGGATTGAGTTGGAATCCTTTTACTTCCGCAGCAATGCGGGTGGGGAAGCCACTGGCATCAAAATGTTTGATTTCAGCAATACCTGACTGACCTGCCATTAAATTTTGCCAAGTAGAATGAACATCATTGCCCAAAGGCGAAACGATGCCCAAACCTGTAATTGCCACTCGTCTTTTGTTCATAATTAGCAACCTTTCGCCGTCATAACTAATTCTAAAACGCAGACACGTTTACCTTCGACTTCGCTGCGATAAGTTAAAATTAATTGTTGGTTATCTTGCTGTTTGACTTTCACATAACAGGTAACAATATCACCTGGATAAATAAACTCATTCATTTTTATTTTGCGTAGCTCGCTAATTTGGTAAGCCGTATGCAATTGTGCTTGAGCCAGAAACTCGCGTGCCAAATTAAGCTTGCATTCCAATAATACCGTCATGGGTAATACAGGCTTGCGGGGAAAATGATCAGGAAAAAAGGGAGCAGCGCCTGTAATACTTTTTTCTGCTACTAACGAAATACCAGGCTCTGAGGCTATAATTCGGTCGAAAGACAATTTAGAAACACGAGGGTTTGCTTCTATATTTAGCGCTATCTGTTTAGAGTTAACCGAGGGCGACCAATCTCCTGGCCTATAAATTTCTTGAAATTGACCACGTACCTCTTGATTATCAATAAACTCATCCATGGGTAGCAATGGACCCAAAGCACCCTCCACCTGGAATACGGTTTCATCATTGATACGGGCGATACTGTGATACTGTACGGCAGTCTCATCGAGTCGCTCAATGAATGATTCTAATTCGAGGGTCTCACCGATATAAGCAGGGCGATAAACACGCGCACTGGCAACTACTCCCGCTACTGGACGCAAACTAAAGTCGTTAAAAAACATGACATTCCATGCAGCCAGCTGCCCCAGCGTTTCTCCAATTAAGGAAGGAATGAAACATAACTTGCCAGTATCGTCATAGCATAGATAAGCATCATCCGGTGTTATATGCTTTATCCCCCGGATAGTCTCACCAGGAGATAACTGCAAAATTCTATCGACAAATAAAAACCGCATCAGGCTGTTGTTTCACAAGCTTTTTGTTCATTCACAGCTGCCACGACTAATTTACAAAATGTTTCAACAGTAAATAGGGTGGGAATTTCATTAACTTTTAAATTTTCCTTGAAGTAATCAGCTGGAACTTCACTTAAATAACTTTTGAGCGCTTGCATTCCTTTAGCAGTAAGTATACCGCCTTTCTCAAACTCATCTTCAGCCAAATCACCGCGGGCATTTTTTTCTAATTGACCGCGAGGTATCTTAATGCTGAATTCTTTTTCAAGTTGAAAAACTAAATCCAGAAAATCTATTGACTCAGCTCCTAAATCAGCGATTAAACGACTATTTAAAGAAACTTCTTCTTCGTCAATAACCAAAACATCAGCGATAATTTCCCTTACCTTAGGGTACACGCTTTCTACATTCATTTTTATTCCTCAGGCTCGACTGGTTTTCAAAATCCCGAAGTATATCATAAATTTTTAACAGACAGCTACGGCAATAAGGTGATTCCACTGCAAATATTTCTCATTTTTTAGTCACTTTGACTCTTATTCTCACTCCATTCAAATTCCACAGCGATTAATCATGTTATGTAGCTTATTGATGCGACTTAGTAATTGTTAATATCAGACAATTTTATTCGGCTGTCATTTATTAAAGCTCAAATCATCTCCAACATCAGTTTATGAGAACTTTCGGCCTTTTCACCAGGCTATTAAATAAAATCGTTATCTTTTATACTTTTTCTGGATGAAAAAATTTTTTTAAGATGTGTTTCTTAATAAGTAGTGGAAATAATGCAAAAAATTATAAAAATAATCGTATTAACTGTTCTTTATGTTTTACCTCTCGGCCTTGTTTATCCCTTTACCACTGATACCCGCTCCCAAACAACAGACATTAATCAAAATCAAGAGTTTCGTGATATGGTTATTGCCCATATCCGCTCCGTGGCAAATCATAGAATTTTAAACACACCCATCGCAAAAACATCACTGAATACCTTGTGGAATACTTCCTATCAAATACCTAATTGGAGTACTGAGCTCAGTATCTATTATCAAGGCGCGCAAATTGGACAGGCCAGTGTTCAGGGTCAAAATTTACCACAGGTTTTGCAAACTGCCACCGAAAGCGCTTTAAATACTACAAACATTAAACCAATAACTGTTAAAGAATTAGAAGAGTTTCGCTTTAAAGTTAGCTTTGACTATTACCCCACGCAAACTTATGCATTTATTGAATACCTAAAAAAGGGATTGGAATTATTAGGTAATCGCGTGGCCGTTCGACTTTTAGATGTATCTTTGATTAAAGAACAAGTGGCCAATAGTCAACATTATCTGCTCAATGTAATGCATCCTTCCTTACATGGCTTCTTCAAATTTTATGACGCCAGAGAAGACAAATCAGAAAAGCGACTACGCACAATTTATAGCGCGTCCAGCTTATATACCCTCATTAAACTTTACCAATATAATCACGATCCGGTACTTGAAAAACAATTCAAACCTATTGCCCAATTTATTTTGTCTATGCAAGTACCCGCTGGCCCACATGCAGGAGGGTTTTATTATTCCTTTAACCCTTTAACATCGCAAAAGCAATGCCGTGTCGTTGTTGGAACCACCTCTAAAACCATTTTTACGCTTTTGGAACTGTATCGTTTTTACAATAGTGATAACTACCTAACTGCCGCTAAAAAGGCAGGCGATTGGCTATTAACCATGATAAAACCGGATGGCAATGTAACACCCATTGCCAGTTGTAAAGGCACTAGCTGGCGTGTTTATGATAAGCACTCCTTCCTTTACTCAGGCCAGGTACTTTCCGCTCTTTCTCGGTTGTACGCCATCACCAAGGATCAACGCTATTATGAGGGTGCTACAAAAATTGCCAATCATTTTAAAGAAGAAGTTAAGCAACAAAGCGCCTTTGTTGGCGATGATTTTCGACCCAAGAACTCTATTTCTACTAGCTGGGTTCTCATGGCAATGATTGACTATGCCAAAATTAACAATGAGGCGATTTATCGACGCATTATCCAAGAAACCGCTGCGAAAATATTATCGCTGCAAATCACCAATAAACATGATGCTTACACTTATGGACGTTACCGTGATGCTATTACACCTAGCGGCAACGGTTGGATAAATGAGGTGATGGGAGTTCTTTATGACTTTTGTCAAATTAACCATTTAAACAATTGTAATCAATATCGTCAGCCCATGTTGTTAACTACTCGCTGGCTTTTACAAAATGCCTACACCAAGGCCAATACCTATGATGTCAAAAATCCGGAGCGCGCCATAGGAGGTTTCATTACTAACTTTAGTAGTCAAACCGTGCGTACGGATGCTGTTTGCCATGGTGTAAATAGTTTGCTTAGTTTGTTAGCTATGGTAAGGGACTCAAAAGAACCCTTATTGGTTGTTCCCGAAAGACCTTTTGTCGAAATCCTACCCTCTTTAAGGGCAGGCAGACTTAGGTGAGTTCGATAGAAAATATAATCGGTTTCGCTAAGCAACGGTTAAATTTTAAATAATTGACAGTGGGTCTTTCTTGGCCGCGGTTATTACCGCGGCACCTAAATCCATTTGATGTTCTATATTTAATCAATTTATGATAAAATAACTCACCTTTGTTTAAGTTTGTGTTCTCTTATGGCTCAAATTATCGATTTACTTAATTTAACACCCACTACACGCTCCTTATTAGCTAATCTTTTAATGGCGAATAAAAACAAAACTACTTTTGCGAAAGGTTCTCATTGGCTCAATGATAAGGAAATTATTCTTAGTCATCGTGTCATCATGCACTTAAACTCCGACGCCACCAAAAATATCTATGAAGTTCTTGATGACAATCTTTACGGCAAAGGGTGTTTTGGTGAGCTTTATTTAAGTTTATCCACGCTGGTGTTTGAAGACAACGCATTAATTACCAAAATTAAACCTGAAGAAAAACAACGTCTGGTCAAGGCACAACCTTTAAAATATGTTTCCAAGGAGCAAGCCGAAAAAGAGGTTAGTAATTTAACCAATTTGGGATTTTTTCATTGTAAGCCCCTGACCGTTGATGATACGCAAAGCTATATCACCATGCGTAAACTACCCGGGGTGCCTCTTAAGCTATTAATTGAAGCCAATCAGCTCACTATCCAGCAAAGATATAACTTAACCCGTATTTTAGTGCAAACCTATAAAGAGCAAATCCTGGAAAAAGGTTTAATCCATCGTGATATCAATCCTGGAAATATTTTAATCAACGAGCAATTCGTTACCCATTTTATCGATGCGGCATTTGCAATACCTAAAGGCTATGATGATTCTAGCGAACATCATGGCGCTATTCCTTATGCAGCCCCTGAATGCTATTCCCTCTATGAGAACAGCACGGCTAAAACAGATATTTATGCCTTAGGTAGGGTACTAATGCTTCTATGGGGGGATGATATGTTTCGCAATCCTGATTTTCGACCTGCCGATGTCATTTGGACTGCCAAACACCCTTCCTTTGCCACCTTATTCTCACGCATGGATGAAATTCCGACGTGTCATCAGGAGATTAGGCTCTTGTTACGTAGTATGATGTATGAAGATGCATTTGAAAGACCCGATATTACTCAAATTCTAACCATTCTAGATGACTTAGCTAAAAACTTAATCCCCATACCTAATCCTGACAAAATTGCATTTACAAGTTCTGTCAGCTCTGCACTTCCAGTAAACGATAGCGAAACTAACGAGACTCCATCTGAAGAACTTTCAAATAATAACGCTAACAAATATTATGATGAAGATGCGGAAGCCTATAATGCCTATTACGGCTTTATTTAAGGAACACGCAAGAGCACTTGCGTGATCCCTTATCCAACTCGACTATAGCCTGCATCTACAAATAAAGTATGAGCATTAATCATTTTTGCTTCCGGCAAACAGAGAAGGTAAATAGCATCGGCTACATGCTCTGGCATGAGAGGCTCAGCTGATAAAGCATGAGCATGATATTCATCTAATAGCTGCTGACGGTTAGGGAAGTGCTTTAATGCATCCGTGTCAACCACACCCGCTGAAACGGTATTAACAGTAATACCAAATTCCGCTAATTCAAGACTTAAGGAGCGAACCAGCGCTTCCAAAGCAGCTTTGGAGGCACCAATAAAGGCATAATTGGGAATCGCCCGATGTGATCCTAAACTTGATAGAGCAATAACACGGCTCTGAGGGGGCATCAAGTCCCGCCCCTCAACCACCAGGTGATTGAGTGCCAACGCATTGGTTTCCAAACACCAACGCCAATGTTTGGTAGACATCTTTAATGCTGGTTTCAAGACACCACTGGCCGCGTTACTGATTAAAAAATGAAGTACAGAGAAATGTTCTCGAAATTGCACAAACATTTCTTTCACGGACTGGTGATCAGCAACATTTGCCTGTAATGCAACCGCTTTGCGCCCCATTTGCTGAATTTCTTCAACCAGGTGTTGAGCTTCGTCTGAACTATTATAATAAACAATAGCAATGTCACTGCCGGCTTGTGCTAATTTTAAAGCGGTCGCTTTACCAATGCCCCGCGCCCCACCGGTTATCAACGCCACTTTGTTAGCCAATACACCACTCATTTAACCTTTTCCTCTGGATAAAAAATGCATCAAAAGTACAGTGAATAGACCTGTCTGTCAAATCCTATAATATATTATATTTATATTTTCTGCTTATAATATTCTTGTCTCCCTAACGCTAACTTTGTACCATCAGCAAACATTATTAAAAGGCATTGTTGTTAATGAAACACTCTTGGTTAAAAGCGGTTTTTCCCATTGCCGCTATTTTTTCATTTCGTATGCTTGGCTTGTTTATGCTGATACCAGTGTTTACTGTATTTGCTGGTAAACTTGAAGGGGCAACTCCTACCTTAATCGGTTTTGCTTTGGGGAGTTATGGTTTAAGCCAGGGATTGTTGCAAATGCCCTTTGGCATGCTTTCCGATCGGTTTGGCCGTAAACCAATCCTCACGATAGGTTTGATTATTTTTGCTTGTGGCAGTTTAATCGGTGCTTTAAGCCATTCAATTTATACAATGATAGTTGCGAGAGTCTTACAGGGCACAGGGGCAATTGGTAGTGTGCTTATTGCGCTTATGGCTGATTTAACACCAGATGAGTACCGAACAAGAGCCATGGCTGTAATTGGTATGACCATAGGATTGTCGTTTAGCCTAGCCATGGTTGTAAGTCCTGCCATTACCCACCATTTTGGTTTAGCTGGCATTTTTTATTTAACCACATTTCTCGCCTTAATCGGCCTTTATCTATTACATGTTGTCATCCCAACACCACGAAAGGAAAGTTTCCATGTTGATAGCGAAGCCAATCCTTCTCTTCTTAAACTCGTATTATCCAATCCCCATTTACAACGGTTGAACATAGGAATATTTTTGCAACATTATATTTTAACCTCTACCTTTTTTGTGATTCCCTTACTTTTACAACAACAAATTGAACAACAGCATTTGGCTCAACAGTGGCATTTTTATTTACCACTAATGTTTTTTTCCTTTATTTTCATGATACCTTTTATTCTTTTGGCTGAAAAAAAGCGGAAAATGAAACTTGTTTTTACAAGTTCCGTATTTGCAGTTAGTCTAATGCAGCTTTTTTTAGCTTTTATGAACCATCAGTGGCTGATATTATGGATTTTGATGTTTATTTATTTCATTGCTTTCAATATTCTTGAGGCCACCTTGCCATCCTTAATCTCCAAACAATCGGATCCAATGAGTAAAGGGACGGCAATGGGAGTTTATTCCAGTAGCCAGTTTTTGGGGATTTTCGCAGGAGGCGCCCTTGCCGGTATTTTGTATCAGCTAGGTGGGAGCATGGTAATTTTTATGGTGAATGCTTTTTTAGGTGGACTATGGTTTACGACTTCTTTTTTTATGAAACCTGAAATTTATTTATCCACACTGATTCTAACTTATCCTGCAGGCGTTAATAATATTCATCAATTATTATCTCAGTTAAAAAGCCTACGTGGAGTTTGTGATGTAAACATTTCACAAGCAGAGCAAGTTATTTATTTACGGGTCGATAAGGCTACCTATCAAGAAGGTAGTGCAGTAAAGCTTCTAGAACAAGCACAAAAATAGACTAAAAAATTCAATTATGGATTATAACTGGTTAGAATTATACTAGCTTGAATGAAACTTCTCTCACGCCTACGCAATCGGCCTCAGATTAGTTATAATTCTGCTCTAACTTTCGCATACAGGAGACTAAAGCATGGCACGTGGCATTAATAAAGTAATTCTAATAGGCAATGTCGGGGTAGATCCCGATGTCAGATATATGCCCAACGGCAATGCCGTAACAACAATATCGCTTGCAACTAGCGAAACATGGAAAGACAAACAAACTGGCGATAAACAGGAACGTACAGAGTGGCACCGCGTGGTTTGCTTTAACCGTTTAGGTGAAATAGCTGGCGAATATGTTCGCAAGGGATCTAAACTTTATGTTGAAGGCAGTTTACGTACTAGAAAGTGGCAAGATCAACAAGGACAAGATCGCTATACTACAGAAATTGTAGCGAGTGATCTTCAAATGCTGGATGCCAAGTCTGGTTCATCAGGTTTTGACGAGATGCCGGCCGCTGCTGGGGCACCAATGAATCAGGGTATGAACCGTAAGCCACAAGCTACCCAAGCACCTCAAGAAGCATTTGAAGAATTAGATGATGATATTCCGTTTTAAACTAAATATCAGGAAATTTATGCTTCACTAAACCGCCTTGCAACCTTGATGACTTTAATGGGCATCAAGGTGCATTTTTAAAATGCTCTAGTGTGTTACTTTTTATTGTTAAATTAATCCTTTCTATTTGTTTCAATGTTCCCCTCCCTAGCTTGGGAGTAAAAAACCACGCTGTACTCTAAACAATGCACCTAAATTTGTAGATTTATCTAAACATTCATCTATTAGTTCTCGTCGAGACTCTAAAGGGACTGTTTTTATATAGCTAACAATATTTTCCTTCTGTCCAGCAAGTGCCTTGAATGCCAATGGCGCAATAAATTTTTTTGTTTTTAACAAAGCTACTAGACCCTGAGTACTAGTTGTTTGTTTAAGAATCGCCTTAACCTCTTCATCTTGCATGATTTCCGTGGAAGAAAGCGTTTTTAAGGAAACTGAATGGATCGTCAATATTATCAGGATTATAAGTTTCCAGTTTTGGATCTGTTGCTTTATGATAATATGTTTTACCAGGATGACGAATGGAACTATAAACTCCAATTCTCCTATCCGTCGGATGAACGGTACCCGCTTTAATTTTCTCGTTTACTAAGTGTACCTCAATTTCTTCTAACATATCCTGACATTGCTTCTCGAGCCCGGGTAAGATATAGAGAGTGAATTGCATACCGGTAAAGAGTCTTAGAGCGTTCTTGACCTTCGCCTTTCTAGCTCTATTAAGCATTGGTGTAAGTTCATTTTACGAGTTATTAATATTTCTTTATCAGGATTTAGCAAATAAAAAAAATAAGCACTCTATTATCATTTTAACAAATTGCTTACAACTCATGCATCACTTTATTTCAACTTATGAAACTAATTGAATATATAAATCGATTATGTTGCAATTAACAAAAAAGCCCGCATAAGCGGGCGTTTCTGTTAATCATAAAGTCAATCTTCAGCTTCTTCCATGGGTCTATCAACCAATTCCACGATAGCCATGGGCGCGTTATCGCCAGGACGATAGCCACACTTTAAAACTCTTACATAGCCTCCTGGACGTTCTACATAACGGGGGCCTAAAATCGTGAATAATTTTCCGACAGCACCTTTAGAGCGTAATCGGTCAAAAACATAACGTCTTGAGGCAACAGAGTCCTTTTTACTGACAGTGATCAGAGGCTCGATATATCGTCGTAGCTCTTTTGCCTTTGGCAATGTGGTTTTAATCAACTCATGCTCTATTAATGAAGTGCACATGTTGGAAAACATCGCCTTTCTATGGCTACTTGTACGGCTAAAACTACGGCCTGAATTACGGTGACGCATAACAAACTCCTAAATATTACTCGCCAAGATTTGCTGGCGGCCAATTTTCAAGCTTCATTCCCAGAGATAAAGAGCGTGAAGCAAGTACGTCTTTAATTTCTGTGAGAGATTTTTTTCCTAAATTTGGTGTTTTTAACAGTTCATTTTCAGTTTTTTGAACCAAATCACCAATATAATAAATATTTTCTGCTTTTAGACAGTTTGCGGAACGTACAGTAAGTTCCAAATCATCAACCGGTCTTAGCAAAATAGGATCGAAGTCATTTCGTTCCTTATTGTCAGTACGAGACTCTTCAAACTTCATGTCAACAAAAGCATGTAACTGACGTTGCAATATAGAGGCAGAAATACGAATAGCCTCCTCCGGATCAAGTGTACCATCAGTTTCTAAATCAATAGTTAACTTATCTAAGTCCGTTCTATTTTCAACACGTGCACTATCAACAAAGTAAGCAACTTTTTTGACAGGTGAAAAAGTATTGTCTAGTTTCAATTTACCAACTGATTTTTGTTCAATTTCATCATCGAAAGTTCTGACAAAAGAATCGGTAGAATGGAATCCAACACCTTTTTCTACCTTTAAGGTCATATTCAATTTACCATTTTCATTTAATGTAGCAATAACTAATTCAGGGTTAATAATTTCCTGACCATGAGTTAATTGGATATCACCTGCCGTTACCTGACATGGACCTTGTTTGCTTAAAGTTAAAGTAGCTTCCTTACCAGTTGTAAGCTTAATAGCAACTTGTTTCAAGTTTAAGAGGATGTCTACAACATCTTCCTGAACACCCTCAATAGTACTGTATTCATGCAGCACGCCATCAATGGATACTTCGGTAATTGCATAACCTGGCATAGATGATAAGAGAATTCGTCTTAGCGCATTACCGAGGGTATGACCATAGCCACGCTCTAAAGGCTCAAGAACGACTCGTGAGTGGTAAGGCGACTTAGCATCTACTTTAAGTACAGATGGCGTCATCATTTCTTGTATGTCCATTCGGTTTGTCTCCGAGCTTACTTAGAGTAAAGTTCTACAACTAAATTAACGTTATAATAGGCAGATAAATCATTCAATGTTGGTGCAGTTGAAAAAGTACCTTTAAAAGCACTTGAATCAACAGTTAACCAGTCACAAGGAGCGCGTTGTTCAGAAAGCGCAACCGCAGCCTGAATTCGACCTTGCCCTTTAGCCTTTTGACGTATAGAAACAACATCACCAGGGTTCACCAAGTAAGATGGAATATTAACTACCTGCTCATTAACCAATATCGCCTTGTGTGCAACTAATTGCCTAGCCTCGGCGCGAGTGCTGGCAAAACCCATTCTATACACAACATTGTCAAGACGTCTTTCCAGAAGAACCATTAAGTTTTCACCAGTAGAACCAGATTGTCTAGCAGCCTTTTTATAATAGTTATGAAATTGCTTTTCCAGAATGCCATAAAGACGTCTAATTTTTTGCTTTTCACGCAATTGAACACCATAGTCACTTAGACGAGGCTTGTTAGCGCCATGTTGTCCTGGTAACTTTTCAGATTTACACTTTGATTTATGGTCGCGAACACCACTTTTTAAGAATAAATCGGTGCCTTCTCTACGTGATAATTTACATTTTGGACCAAGGTATCTAGCCATTAAAAACTCCTGAACTTATACACGACGTTTTTTAGGTGGCTTACATCCATTATGAGGTATGCCAGTCACATCAGTTATTTCTACAATTTTAAAATCCTGTGAAATCAGTTCACGAATAGTTGATTCGCGACCTGGCCCAGGACCATCAATGAATACAGCTACAGATTTCATACCATATTCCTTTGCTACTGCAGATGCTTTTTCAGTTGCAACCTGAGCAGCATAAGGTGTGCTTTTTCTTGAGCCACGAAAACCTGAGCCACCAGCAGTAGCCCAGCATAAGGCGTTACCTTGACGGTCAGTAAAAGTAACAATGGTATTATTAAAAGAAGCATGAATGTGAACAATGCCATCAGACACTATTCTTTTTACCTTCTTTCTAGTTTTTTGCTGCTTTGCCTTATTTATAGCCATCTTGTTTTCCTACATATAATTAGATATTGCTAGCTTTACGTCGACCTTTTCGAGTACGTGCATTTGTTTTTGTGCGCTGTCCTCTTAATGGCAAACCACGTCGATGACGAAGTCCACGGTAGCAGCCGAGGTCCATAAGTCGCTTAATATTCATATTAACCGCACGACGCAAATCACCTTCAACAGTCATCTTGGCGATTTCTGTACGCAAAGCTTCGAGTTTTTCCTCAGATAATTGCGATACTTTTGTAGACGCATCAACACCTACTGTTTTACATAAATTTGCCGCTGTTGTTTTGCCAATCCCATAAATCGATGTAAGGGCTATCACAATATGTTTGTGATCCGGTATATTAACACCTGCAATACGAGCCATTAGTCTCTCCGAACGTTATTTTGCTCTGTCAGAAAGGGACAGAAGAATACTATTATAATGAACTAAAATCAAGCAAGAATTTATCCCTGTCTTTGTTTATGCCTTGCATCTTTGCATATAACGCGAATAGTTCCATTACGTTTAATAATTTTGCAGTTACGACAGAGTCGTTTTACTGATGCTCTAACTTTCATTAAAAACTCCGATAATAATCATAAAAGACCGGGCAACTTGGTCCCTCTAAAATTGGCTTTCTTCATCAAAGAATCATATTGCTGTGTCATAAGATGAGCTTGAACTTGAGCTACAAAGTCCATAATTACGACCACAATGATTAACAGCGAGGTTCCACCAAAATAAAAAGGCACATGCCAGGTAAACATTAAAATCTGTGGTAATAAGCACACTAACACTAAATATATAGCACCAACAAGTGTTAAGCGTGTCATTACTGAATCAATATATCGAGTTGTTTGCTCACCAGGGCGTATACCAGGAATATAAGCCCCGGACTTCTTTAAATTATCAGCTGTATCTTTGGGATTAAATACCAAAGCAGCATAAAAGAATGCAAAGAACAAAATTGCAATCGCGTAAATAATCAAGTAAAGAGGTTGTCCAGGAGATAGCGCCATCCCTATATCTGCCAACCAATCCATACCTTTACCTTTTGCAAAAAACTGCGCCAGAGTTGCTGGTAATAAAATAATACTTGATGCAAAAATTGGCGGTATGACCCCTGACATATTAATTTTTAAGGGCAAGTGGCTAGTTTGTGCAGCGTATACTTTACGACCATGAGTACGTTGTGCATAATTGACACGTATGCGTCGCTGAGCTCTTTCCATAAAGACAACAAACCCAGTAACCAATACTACAATTACACCAACCAGCAATAGTGTAAGCGCTTGCATTTGTCCTTCTTTTACTTGTTGAAAAACTGATGCAATCGCATGCGGCATACTAGATACAATCCCAGAAAATATAATCAAAGATATCCCGTTGCCTACACCTTTCTCAGTTATTTGCTCACCAAGCCACATTAAAAACATTGTGCCTGTAACTAAGGTAACTACAGCAGTAAAATAGAAAAATACATCAGCATGTAACGCTATCTGTTGACCTGCAAGCCATCTAGCCATTCCCAGAGATTGAAATATAGCCAAAACCAGTGTCAAGTAACGTGTATACTGATTAATTTTTCTGCGTCCTGATTCACCTTCTTTTTTCAGTTGCTCCAGTTTTGGCGAAACAACGGAAAATAGTTGTATTATAATTGATGCAGAAATATAGGGCATAATTCCTATGGCAAACACGGTTACTCGCGATAAAGCACCACCAGAAAACATGTTGAACAAGCCAAAAATTGTATTTTGTTGCTCACCAAAAAAATTAGCTAATTTCTGAGGGTCCAAACCGGGTACTGGAATATGTGCACCTAGTCTATAGACTAATATTCCTAAAATTACGAATAACAACCGCGATTTTAATTCCGCCAATCCACCTCGGGATTGGCTTGATGCTTGCTTTTGGTTATTCATAGTTACTCTTCAATACTGCCACCAGCTTTTTCAATTGCAGCACGTGCACCTTTAGTTACGCGCAATCCCTTTATTTTAAGTGGAACATTCAACTCACCTGAAAGAATAACCTTCACATCTTTAATGGATTTATTGATCAAGCCTGCGTCTTTCAGTGTTTGAAGGTTAATACTTTCTGAGCTTAATGCGACTAACTCAGCTAGAGTAACCTGATCGATGGTCCGTGCAACTCTGGATTTGAAGCCCATTTTGGGTAGACGACGCTGAATAGGCATTTGTCCACCTTCAAAATTAATTTTATGAAATCCGCCCGCACGAGCCTTTTGACCTTTATGTCCTTTGCCACAAGTTTTACCTGAACCAGAGCCAATTCCTCGACCAAGGCGCTTTCGTCCAGGACGTGAACCAGGATCTGGAGATAGTGTATTTAAATTCATTACGCACACTCCTCAACTTGTACCAGGTAATTAACAACATTTATCAATCCTCTAATAGCAGGATTGTCTTGTTGAATTACGCTGCTGTTTAACTTGCCTAAGCCAAGTTGCTTTACTATTTGTATGTGCTTTGGTTTACGGCCAATAACGCTCTTAACCAAAGTGATTTTGATTTGTTTGCTCATTATTCTTCCGCCATTACTTCTGCAACTGTTTTACCACGTTTGGCAGCTACATAATCAGGAGTCCCGATATTAGTCAGTGCATTAATAGTGGCACGTACAATATTGCTTGGATTAGTAGAGCCAATACTTTTTGCCAAAATATTTTGTACACCTAAAACTTCCAGTACAGCGCGCATTGCACCACCAGCAATAATACCGGTACCTTCACTTGCAGGCTTCATGAATACTTTAGAAGCACCGTAGTTCCAAGTAATTTCGTGATGTATTGTTGTACCTGCAAGCGGAATATATGTCATATTCTTTTTGGCTTGTTCCATTGCTTTCATAATAGCAACTGGTACTTCTCTAGCCTTTCCACGACCAAAACCTACTTTACCTTTACCATCACCTACTACTACTAGTACGGCAAAGCCAAAAACACGTCCACCTTTTACTACTTTGGCTGTACGCGTTACAGATACCAATTTCTCTTGGTAGCCGTCACTCTTTTGAATTTCATCAAATGCTGCCATAACCGTTCCTTAAAAATTCAACCCAGCTTCTCGAGCGCCGTCGGCTAAAGCCTTAACTCTACCGTGGTATTTATACCCAGCACGGTCAAAAGAAACTTTATCTATATTTTTAGCCTTGGCTCGTTCACCTAACAATTTGCCAACTTGCTGGGCTTGTTCTACTTTGGTGCCTGAAAGCTTAGTTTTAAGCTCCTTATCCATTGTAGAAGAACAGACAAGTACAACGTCACCATTTTCACCACGAGCAACAATCTGAGAATAGATGTGTGTACCACTTCTATAGACGACAAGTCTTGCCTTATCGGGGTTACGACGATGAATGGCTTTCGCCTTTAAACCACGTCTTATACGGGCTGCTTCTTTATTCTTCATCTCTTACACCTTATTTCTTTTTGGCTTCTTTACGAATAATAATTTCGCCAGCATATCGAATCCCTTTACCTTTATAAGGCTCAGGTGGTCTAAAACCTCTAATTTCAGAAGCGACCTGACCCAGCAATTGCTTGTCGACTCCACGAATTACAACGGTTGTATTATTCGGTGTCTCAGCAGTAACTCCCTGAGGTAAGGTATATTCAATTGGGTGGGAAAAGCCTAAAGATAAAGTTATCGCCTTACCACTCGCTTGAGCACGATATCCCACGCCAATCAGCTCTAACGTGATATCAAAGCCATTGGTTACGCCTTTAACCATATTGTTCACTAAGGCACGTACTGTACCAGCATGCGCCCATGCACTAGGATCATTAGAGGCGGGTTTAAATAATATTACATTATCGCTTTCTTCACTTTTGCTAATGTTTACAAGCTTGTTATAGTGCTGTTCCAAAGATCCTTTAGGACCTTTTACTGTTAAAGTATCTTTTCCAATAGTCAGCTCAACATTAGCAGGTAAATTAATTGGGGCTTTTGCTACTCTAGACATATCATTCCTCTCTAGTATTAGGCCACTTCACAAAGAATTTCGCCACCAACGCCCTGTCTTTTAGCTGCTATATGAGTCATTACCCCTTTAGAGGTAGAAAGAATGGCAACACCAAAACCAGGAATTGAAGGTAACTCCTTGAATGATTTATAAATTCGCAAACCAGGGCGGCTAATACGCAAAATACGCTCAATTACAGGCTTACCATGATAGTATTTTAATTGTAACGTAATCGTTTTAACATTATTTTCAAGAAGCTGTACATTGTAATCTAATATATAACCTTCTTCTTTTAATACCCTGGCTATTTCCTCTTTCAATTTAGATGAATTCAGGGTTACGCTCTGATGTTTAGCTTGCTGACCATTGCGAATTCTAGTCAACATATCAGCAACAGGATCATGCATACTCACAGTTGTTCTCCATAGAATAAAATTTACCAGCTGGATTTGCGACCACCAGTTACATTACCGGTCATTAACTGCTGTCTTAGGCAAATCCTGCAAAGACCAAATTTGCGGTAAACGGCATGCTGACGCCCACATTGCTGGCAACGTGTACTATATCGCACTGGGTTAGAATTAACGGGAAGCTTAGCTAGCTTAGCCTGTGCTTCCATAATTTCATCAAAATCAGTAGACGACTTAATCAAAACTTTTAATTCGTTCCTACGCTCTTTGTATTTCGCGACAAGTTTAGCTCTTTTAAGTTCGCGGGCGAGCATCGATTTTTTAGCCACAGTATTACCCTTTCTTAGTGTTTATCTCTGTCTTTCAAAGGCAGGTTGAACGCTTCTAACAAAGCCTTCGCTTCTTCATTCGTCTTAGCACTGGTTGTGATGCAGATATCTAAACCACGAATGCCATCGGTTTTGTCAAAGTCAATTTCTGGGAAAACCAATTGCTCATGAATCCCCATACTATAGTTTCCTGTTCCATCAAATGATTTTGGATTTAAGCCACGAAAATCGCGAACACGAGGCAGAGCGATAGTAATCAAACGATCAAGAAACTCATACATGCGCTCACGTCTTAAGGTTACTTTGCAACCAATAGGCCAACCTTCGCGAATTTTAAATCCAGCCAAAGATTTTTTTGCTTTGGTAACAACCGGCTTTTGACCAGCAATTAAAGTCATATCCTCAAGCGCATGGTTCATAACTTTTTTATCACCAACGGCTTCACCAACACCCATATTCAATGTAATTTTGAGAATTTTGGGTACTTCCATTATACTTTTGTAGCCAAATCGTTTTACCATCATTGGCACTACATCTTTTTTATAAAAATCTTTAAGTCTAGCCATTTCTGTCACCTATCAGACAAGATCAATAATTTCGTTATTTGATTTGAAATAACGAACTTTATGTTTATTGCCATCCTTTTCGAGGTATTTAAACCCTACTTTGTCTGCCTTTTTAGAGACTGGATTATACATGGCAACATTGGACACATGGACAGGGGCTTCACGCGTGACAATCCCACCTTGTTGATTTAACTGGGGATTAGGTTTCACATGTTTTTTAATCATGTTACCACCCTCAACAACTACACCACTGTCAAAAACCTTGGTTACCTTGCCTACGTGACCTTTACTCTTTCCGGCGATAATAATTACAGTATCACCTGATCTTATACGCTTCATAACTAATCCTTCTCACAATACTTCAGCAGCAAGAGAAATGATTTTCATAAACCGCTCTCTTAGCTCACGAGTTACAGGTCCAAATATACGTGTACCTATAGGCTCGTTTTGGTTGTTTAAAAGTACAGCCGCATTACCATCGAAACGAATAAGAGAACCGTCGTCACGGCGAACACCTTGACTTGTTCTGACAACTACCGCTTTCATCACGGCGCCTTTTTTTACTTTGCTACGTGGTATTGCATCTTTAATGCTTACTTTAATTACATCACCAACACGGGCATACCGTCTATGTGATCCACCAAGCACTTTGATACACATCACTTTACGTGCCCCGCTGTTGTCGGCAACATCGAGCACTGTCTGCATTTGTATCATTTTATTCTCCAGCTCTAAATTCGACCAGAAAAAGGCTGCTGATTATATCAGGCCTCTTACTATTTTAAAAGTAATCAAAATGAATATTAGGAAATTACTTCAACTAGTACCCAACTTTTCATTTTAGAGAGTGGTCGAGATTCGCGAATTCTTACAATATTTCCAACTTTACCAATTTGATTTTCATCATGAGCATGTAGTTTAGTTCGACGCTTCATGATTTTTCCATACTTGGGATGTTTTACAGTGCGCTCAACCATAACAACAATAGTCTTTTGCATTTTATCACTAACGACTTTGCCTACGATGGTTCTGGCGTTACTTTCACTATTAGTCATGACGCTTTCCTACCTTCTGAGTCATAATTGTTTTAACTTGTGCAATAGTTTTTCGAACTTTAGGAATAAGATGAGTCTTTTCCAAAGAACCATTCGCTTTTTTCATACGCAAGTTAAATTGATCTTTACGAAGGGAGATAAGCTCGGCTTGTAATTCATCAGGTGTCAACTCTCTTAACTCTTTAATGTCTTTCATCACATCACCTTGCGCTCTTCAAATACTACTTTGAATGGTAGCTTAGCTTTGGCTAAATCAAATGCTTCCATAGCCAACTCTCTACTAACACCTTCCATTTCAAATAAAACCTTACCCGGTTGAATTTGTGCCACCCAATATTCCACACTACCTTTACCTTTACCTTGACGGACTTCAAGTGGTTTTTGGGTAATTGGCTTATCAGGAAATACTCGAATCCAAATTTTTCCACCACGCTTGATATGACGAGTCATAGCTCGTCGAGCAGCCTCGATTTGTCGAGCAGTCAAACGTCCTCTTTCCAAGGCTTTTAATCCAAATTCACCAAAGCTTACTTTTGAACCTCTCTGAGCCAAACCACGGTTGCGGCCCTTCATTTGTTTACGATATTTTGTACGTTTCGGCTGTAACATGACTGTAATTCCTCACTCACTTACCACTTTCAGCATTACGTTTCTTCTGAGGAAGCACTTCGCCTTTGAAGATCCATACTTTAACGCCTATGATCCCATAGGTAGTTTTAGCTTCAGCAGTACCATAATCAACATCAGCACGGAAAGTATGTAGAGGAACTCGTCCTTCACGGTACCATTCACTACGAGCTATTTCTGCACCACCTAGTCGACCACTAACACATATTTTAATTCCTTTAGCGCCAGCTTTCATAGCTGAAGTCACTGCCCGCTTCATTGCTCGTCTGAACATGACGCGTTGCTCTAACTGCTGTGCGATGCTTTCTGCGACTAAAGTCGAATCTAATTCCGGCTTTCTTACTTCTTCAATGTTCAAATGAACAGGAACACCAAGCTTAGAAGCAATTTCACTTCTTAGAGCTTCAATACCGCCACCTTTTTTTCCAATAATAACACCTGGTCTTGCAGTATGAATTGTAACCACTGCATTACTAGCTGGACGATCAATGCGAATTTTACTAACTGCTGCCGTCATGAGCTTCTTTTTTAGGTGTTTACGCAGATTAATATCTTCATTGAGGAGTTGGGCATAGTTTTTACTTGCATACCACTTTGAATTCCAATCTTGAACGATACCTAATCTGATACCTATAGGGTTTACTTTCTGTCCCATTGCTATTCCTCGTCAGATACTTTAATGGTGATATGGCAGGTACGTTTACAAATACGATTAGCACGACCTTTCGCGCGTGGACTGATTCTTTTAAGAGTCGGCGCCTCATCCACACAAACCACACCTACTTTTAATTCGTCAATATCTGCACCATTATTGTTTTCTGCACTAGCAATTGCAGATTCCAATAATTTTAGCATAAGGTGCGCACCCTTCTTGGGAGTAAATTTCAAAACGTCAATAGCGTTAGAAACGTCCATTTTACGAATCATATCAGCGATCAATCTGCCCTTTTGGGCAGAAAGTGGTGCATTTTTTAATTTTGCTGTTACTTCCATCATTGCCTCTTACTTGCCTTTTGCCTTTCTGTCACCAGAATGACCTTTGAATGTACGAGTCATGGCAAACTCACCAAGTTTATGGCCAACCATGTTATCTGTAATATAAACAGGAACATGATCCTTACCATTATGCACTGCGATAGTTAAATCAATCATCTCAGGTACTATGGTTGAGCGCCTGGACCAAGTTTTTATTGGTTTCTTAGATTTAGATTCGATCGCCGCTTCAACCTTTTTGATTAAGTGGTGATCGACAAACGGACCCTTTCTTATAGAACGTGCCACCTTGATATCCTCTTAGCTAATTATTTCTTCTTACGTCTTCTGACGATAAAACGGTCAGTACGCTTATTACTACGTGTTTTATATCCTTTAGTAGGAATACCCCATGGAGTTACTGGATGACGACCACCAGAAGTACGACCTTCTCCTCCACCATGAGGGTGATCGACTGGGTTCATCGCGACACCTCGAACGGTAGGCCTAATGCCACGCCAACGTTTTGCACCCGCTTTACCAAGAGCACGTAAACTGTGTTCGCTATTACTAACTTCACCGATAACAGCTCTACAAGAACTTAAGACCTTGCGCATTTCACCTGAACGTAGCTTCAGAGTTGCATATACACCTTCTTTTGCAACGATTTGTCCACTGCAACCAGCACTTCTTAGCATCTGAGCGCCTTTACCAGGTTTAAGCTCTACGCAATGAATTGTAGTACCTACAGGGATGTTTCTTAAAGGCAAACAATTACCGTTATTAATAGGTGAGTCTTCACCACTTACAATAATGTCACCAGACTTCATTCCGGCTGGTGCGATAATGTAACGCCGTTCCCCGTCTTTGTAAACCACTAAGGCAATTAAAGCAGATCTATTTGGATCATATTCCAATCTTTCAACCTTTGCTTCAATACCATCTTTGTTTCTTTTAAAGTCAATTATACGATATTTAGCACGAATACCGCCACCAATATGTCGAACAGTAATTCGACCTTGGTTATTACGTCCACCAGTTTTATTTAATTTCTCAACCAGACCAGCATAGGGCTGTCCTTTATGAATATTGTGATGGACAACTCGAATTTCACCACGTTTTCCAGGTGAAGTTGGTTTAGATTTTAATAATGCCATCTTAATCTGCCTTATTCAGTCACGGTAAAATCGATGTCGTAATTTTCTTGTAAAGCAACAAAAGCCTTTTTCCAATCACTACGTTTGCCATTTAATTGCTTAAATCGTTTTCTTTTACCCTTTACATTAATTACGGATACAGATTTCACTTTGACATTAAACATATGTTCAACTGCTTGTTTAATTTCTTGTTTAGTTGCTGTTTTGAGCACTTTAAAAGTAAACTGCTTATATTTATCAGCCATTACAGTTGCCTTTTCAGAGGTATGTGGTTCACGTAGAACCATTAATATACGTTCAGCATTCATTGTAACTGCTCCTCTAAAATCTTAACGGCACCTTCTGTCATCAGTACTTTTTCAAAACTTAGCAAACTTACAGGGTCTAACGACATAACGTCGCAAATGTCATAGTCAATCAAATTACGAGAAGCCAAATATTCGTGTTCACCAACTTCATGCATAACGATTAAAGCATTTTGCAAGTCTAATTCATTCATCTTCTTGATAAAATCTTTAGTCTTATGTGATTCACATTGAAAATCACTAACTACCACAAGGTTACCTGCGCGATGAAGTTCAGAGATTATACTACGCAATGCACGTTTGTACATTTTTTTATTAATTTTTTGGCTATAATCACGTTTCTTTTTCGCAAAAATAATACCACCTGAACGCCATAACGGGCTTCGGATTGTACCAGCACGCGCTCTACCTGTACCTTTTTGACGCCATGGCTTTTTACCACCACCACGAACCTCAGCACGCGTTTTTTGAGCACTATTACCGCTGCGAGCATTGTTCATAAAGGTAACTACAGCTTGGTGCACTAATCCTTCATTATAAGCATAACCAAATACTTCTTCATTTACTTTAAGCTGTGTATTGGTATCTATTGTTTTAATTTCCATTATTTGCCCCCTTTCTTCTTAACTGCGGGCCGCACTTCAACACGTGCACCAGGACAACCAGGGATAGCACCTTTTATCAAAAGAAGATTACGCTCTTTATCCACACGAACAATTTCTAAACTTTGAGTTGTGCAACGTACATTTCCCAAGTGGCCAGCCATTTTTTTACCTTTAAATACACGGCCAGGCGTCTGATTTTGTCCAATAGAACCAAGCACACGATGAGATCGCGAATTACCATGGGTAGCATCTTGAGTGCGGAAATTATGTCTTTTCACGCCACCAGCAAAACCTTTACCCTTCGTTGTTGCTGCGACATCAACAAACTGTCCGTCATTGAACACATCATGAACAGAAATCACTTGACCTGCAGTAAAATCATCGATGGTATCTACGCGGAATTCACATATCATATCACCGGCATCAATCTCAACTTTGGCAAAATGTCCAGCTAGTGGTTTGTTAACATTGCTAGATTTTTTAGCACCACCAGTTAATTGAACTGCAGTGTACCCATCATTATCAATAGTTTTTATTTGTGATACACGGTTTGGAACCACCTCAACCACAGAAACCGGTATTGATATACCATCCTCTGTAAATACCCGTGTCATACCGATTTTACGGCCTAATAACCCAATCGTCATTCTAACACCTCGTTAATAACTTTTGGCCTCAACATTATTCATCGTCAAGGCTAATCTGCACGTCAACTCCAGCAGCCAGATCAAGCTTCATCAACGCATCTACTGTTTTTTCTGTAGGATGCACAATAACAACCAGGCGTTTGTGAGTACGCAACTCATACTGATCCCGCGCATCCTTATTAACGTGCGGCGAAATCAGCACTGTAAATTTTTCTTTCTTAATTGGCAAAGGTATGGGGCCACGCAATTGCGCCCCCGTACGTTTTGCTGTCTCAACAATCTCACGAATTGACGAGTCAATTAGTCGATGGTCAAACGATTTAAGACGTATTTTAATATTTTGATTGTTGCTCATCATTATCACTCAATAATTTTTGCGACTACACCGGCCCCAACTGTGCGACCACCTTCACGAATTGCAAAACGCAACCCTTCGTCCATAGCAATTGGTGAATGCAGGCTAACTGTCATTTGAACGTTATCACCTGGCATTACCATCTCTATACCACTTGGTAATTCGCATGAACCTGTAACATCTGTCGTTCTGAAATAAAACTGCGGACGATAGCCATTGAAAAATGGGGTATGACGACCTCCTTCATCTTTAGACAGAACATAAACTTCTGCTTCAAACTTAGTATGAGGCTTGATGGTTCCTGGTTTCGCCAATACTTGACCACGCTCAACTTCGTCTCTCTTCGTTCCTCGCAACAAGACACCAACGTTATCACCTGCACGACCCTCGTCAAGCAGCTTCCGGAACATTTCTACACCTGTACATGTCGTCTTTTGAGTATCGCGAATACCTACAATTTCAACTTCTTCACCAACTTTAACAATGCCACTCTCAACACGACCCGTCACTACCGTTCCTCGACCAGATATCGAGAACACATCTTCAATCGGTAATAGAAAACTCTTGTCAATGTTTCTTACTGGTTCAGGAATATAGGAGTCCATCGTCTCTACTAATTTCTCAATCGCTGGTACGCCAATCTCGCTAGTATCCCCTTCCAATGCTTTTAATGCTGAACCTACTATTATAGGTATGTCATCTCCAGGAAACTCATAGCTGCTTAATAGGTCGCGTACTTCCATCTCAACCAATTCTAACAACTCCGGATCATCAACCATATCCGCTTTGTTCATAAACACTACAATATAGGGAACACCAACCTGACGTGATAACAATATATGTTCACGGGTTTGGGGCATCGGACCATCCGCTGCTGATACTACCAAAATAGCGCCGTCCATTTGAGCCGCACCGGTAATCATGTTCTTTACATAGTCAGCATGGCCAGGGCAATCCACATGGGCATAGTGGCGATTTGCTGATTCATACTCAACATGCGCCGTTGATATCGTAATACCGCGCTCGCGTTCTTCTGGTGCCGCATCAATCTGGTCATACGCCTTCGCTGTACCACCAAATTTCTTTGCCATAATCGTGGTAATCGCTGCAGTCAATGTGGTCTTCCCATGGTCTACGTGACCAATCGTTCCCACGTTTACGTGCGGCTTCTTACGCTCAAACTTTTCCTTCGCCATCGAAAGATCTCCCCATTAAAAGTTGTACCTGTATGGTGCCCACAACTGGACTCGAACCAACGACCTCTTCCTTACCAAGGAAGTGCTCTACCACCTGAGCTATGTGGGCTTTTAACCACAGCCTGTATATAACAGACTGTCATAAAACTTGGAGCGGGTGATGGGAATCGAACCCACGCTATCAGCTTGGAAGGCTGAAGTTCTACCATTGAACTACACCCGCCTGCTCACTTTTTTATCACAATACTGGTGGAGGGGGAAGGATTCGAACCTTCGAAGGCAGAGCCGTCAGATTTACAGTCTGATCCCTTTGACCGCTCGGGAACCCCTCCCAAAAGAACGCCATTTTCTGTCATGGCATGACTAAAGTCAATAGCCTTAGTCCAGTAATGAGGACTAGATCCAGATGGTGCTGGCACCAGGAATCGAACCCGGGACCTACTGATTACAAGTCAGTTGCTCTACCTACTGAGCTACGCCAGCAATACTATTTTCTCACTACGTGCCTTAGCTACAGCTATCTTATAGCCTTTAAGCAGCACATTATTCGCATCTTCTACGAATCACTACTTAT
>NZ_LNYG01000013.1:867353-1481167 GCF_001467745.1 Legionella jamestowniensis | reverse complement strand
GAAACCGCCCCGAAGGCGTGATGCGTATTCTACTCATCTACACTTCCTTGTCAAACACTTTTTTATTATTTTTTTAAAATCTCTTTCTATTCTTAAAATTTTTGTTTAGACCAATTAGACATGACTGCATTGCAAAACTAGAGTTTGCTAACCGATACAATAATTTTTTGACCAGACCTAATTTTCAGGTTGGGACTTCACTCATATAAGTGTATGAAGTCAATAGTTTGGGAGTTCGCAGTCAATGCTTTTATTCAAGATTTACAACTAATAGCCCCGGGTTGCAATATATCTATCAAAACTGATGTCACAAACGTTAACTAGTGTAGGTTATTTTTTATCACTATGCAAAATTATTGCTCACCAAATAAAGCCACTTCCTCCTAATAATAAATTATTAATATCTAGTGCATTGCGCTCCCGCTTTGCATTGAGCTATCCTATGTGCGCAAATTATTAACACTTGTGCTGAGGATTAACTAATGCGTACTTTTTATTTCCTTTTAATGGCATTCTTCTTGAAGATGGCTTGGGCTATGCCTCAGACCCATTATCATAGTCACGATAGTTCCCCTTTTACTAATGCCTTCAGAGTCGGGATAGACACCGATGGTAAGCCTTTATTTTTGTGTCTAGGCCGATTACTTAATAGTACTCAACCGGGAAAAACATGGCCAGGCTATAATCGCTGTAATGTCCCATATGGTGGAAAGGAATATATTGTAGATCAATTTAAAATTCCTTCTCGCCAAATGTTTCGTAATAGTTCCTGGTCAAATACTGGCATTGCGATAACAGTAGGGAGAGATACCAATGGTAATCCATTATTTTTATGTCAAGCCTATTTCAAAGGAAGTAAGCAACCAGGGAAAACATGGCCAGGTTATCACCATTGTAATATTTCATATGGTGGACAAGAAATAATTACTGATAATTATCGCCTCCTTACACAATATGAAGGCAACAACACGCATTCTCATGGGCAATCACAAACTCGTGACTACCGCCCGCATCACGGCCATCCGAGTCAACGTGCACAACAGTGTCTGCAAGGCCCTTTTGGTAAAACTGCTTGTGGCTATAATTGCGTGACCTCAATTAATTCGGTTGCGTGTGCATCTTCCCCCGATCAGCAATGCGTATCTGATAACTTTGGACATATTGCTTGCGGCTATGGCTGCGTCAAATCACCTTTAAAGGTAGCCTGTGCAAATCAACCCGGACAAAATTGTGTTATCAATAGCTTTAATGAAGTTCGATGTGGCAGAGGATGCAAAGTAGATGGATTTAACCGTATTCAATGTAACTAAACTGTCTTCCCGGATAAGCTTTTTCCGGGAATCTCACCTGGCCAGGCGCTCATATTGGTAAAAGGTCATGTCATAACTATTGTTCTCATCCTTTGGAAAAAAAACTGCTTCTTTCACTTGCCAGTTTCTCTTATCAAATTCAGGAAAAAAAACATCAGCATGAAATTGATGATGAATCATTGTCAGATACATCCTTGATGCTTTGGAAAGAGTCTGCTGATAGATCATAGCACCGCCGATAATCATAACCTCAGACGCATCTGATACCAAAGCCAATGCTTTATCGAAAGAATCCATTACTTCAACACCTTCAATTGGCTTACTCTGTTTGCTTAGTACGATATTTAATCGTCCTGGAAGAGGCTTACCGATAGAGTCAAAAGTTTTTTTACCCATAATAATCGGCTTTCCCATGGTCAACTTTTTAAAATGCTTTAAATCAGCAGGAAGATGACACAACAAATGGTTATCCTTACCCAAACCATAATTTTCATCAACAGCTGCTATAAGACTTATAATGGTCATACTTTTTCTCTTACGATTGCCATAGAATGTGCCATTTCTACTGCAGCCAACAAACTACCCACTTCGGCTTTGCCTGTACCAGCTAGCTCCAGTGCTGTACCATGATCCACTGACGTTCTGATGAAAGGCAAACCAAGAGTGATATTCACCGCCTCACCAAATCCAGCGTACTTCAAAACCGATAAACCCTGATCATGGTACATTGCTACAAAAGCATCACATCTCTCTACATTGTGTGGTGTGAACATTGTATCAGCTGGAAATGGACCATACACATGGATACCTTCTTCTCTTAGTTGTTCCAGGGCAGGAGTAATAACGTCAATTTCTTCTCGACCCAAATAACCACCTTCCCCTGCATGGGGATTTAAACCAGCCACCAATAAACGAGGCTTTACAATATTAAAATCATTCTTCAATGTATGATTGAGCTGCTGAATAACCTGTTTAACCGTAGGAATAGAAATAGCATCGGCTACAGCCCTTAAAGGTAGATGTGTTGTTACTAGAGCAACTTTCATTGTGGGGCAAGCCAACATCATGACTACGCTACTTGTATTACAATGAGTTGCCAAAAATTCAGTATGGCCTGTAAAGGGTATCCCCGCCTGATTTATTACAGCCTTGTGAACAGGCGCTGTGACTAAACCAGCAAATTCGCCTTTTAAACACTTGTCAGCGGCCAATGTTAACATTTCAATCACATAGGATGAATTTTGTGGATTTAGTTTTCCAGGCACTACCTTTGCCGGACAGCGAACAGATAGTACTGTTAAATGGCCACGGCGCATTGAGAGTGTGGCATGGGGTTGGTAATTTAAAAAGGTCAAGGGTAGATTCAACTCCTGAGCTCGCAGCTGCAATAATTCTTTATCGCCCAGGATTACTACAGGTAATTCATGATCAGCGAGGGCGAGGCATAAATCAGGCCCCACCCCCGCAGGCTCACCACTACTTACCAGTAGTGGTTTCATTATGCCAAGTCCTTATCCACAATATGAATGTATGCAGTAGTACGTAAATGTTGTTGCCAATTTTGTACTGCTTCCGTAAATTTACGCTGTTGTAGAAACTGACGTACTTGTTGTCGCTTGAATGATTCTGAATCGTCTATTTTTTTGCGTTCAAGCACTTCAATTAAATGCCAACCAAAAACCGTCTTCACCGGCTTACTTACTTTATGCAAAGGCAATGCATCCATTGCTTTTTCAAATTCAGGAACCAGCTCTCCTGGATTAACCCAACCAAGGTCCCCTCCTTTAACAGCACTAGCAGCATCTAATGAATACTGCTTAGCCATTAGGGCAAAATCTTTTCCTGATTTTAATTGCTGATATAAATTGTAAGCTTGTCGATTTGCTTCTTCAGCCGTCATACTGGCATCTGGCTTTAGCAGGATATGGCGCACGTGGGTTTTGGTAACTTCATGATGTTGATTGTTCCCACCAATGGCAATCAGTTTAATCAGTTGAAAACCATTACCCGTTCTAATTGGCCCTACGACCTGGCCAGGTTTCATTTTAACAACTTCTTTGGCAAAAATTTCAGGAAGCTCAGCAAGATGACGTTCACCTAAGTCGCCCCCTTCCAAGGCAAACTCACCACTGGACTCAGCTATTGCCAAACGGTTGAAATCGTCCCCACCTTTTATTTTACCCAGCAGCGTTTTGGCCTTTTCACGCGCATTGTTAACTTGCTCCGTTGTAGGATCTTCTGGTACAGGAATAACAATATTTTGCAAGTGATAAGTTAACTGGCTTTTATCATCCTGCTGGGCATTTTTTAAATAATCTTCCACTTGAGCAGGAGTAACATTGATGTCTTTACCCACCGCTTTTTGCTGCAACCGACTAATTAACATCTCTTTGCGAATGTTTTCTCGATAAGTTTCCCAGGTTAGTCCTTGTCTCACAATTTCTTCACGCATTTGCGTTAACGATAAATTATTAGCTGCAGCTATTTTATTGATTGTATCATTGAGCTCCGTATTATCGACTGTAATATCATGTTGTTTTGCCAGCTGTAACTCCAAATCTACATCAATTAAATGTTGCAGAACTTGCTTACGCAACGTGACTTCAGGCGGTAACTGCATATTTTTAGCCACAATTTGTTGACGTAAAATCTCAACTTGTGCATTCAATTCACTCTCGGTAATTACACCTTCATTAACTACAGCTACCACCCGATCTAAAGGCTGAGCAGCTTCTGTAACAGAAAGCGCTGATAACATCAGCATTAAGAGTGCAATCCTCTTTAACATGTGAATTATCCCCTATTTATTTTTTCCGCAATTTAGGTCATTCTTAATGAAAATACAAGCGACTTTGACAATTTTTAAATCAAAGCTTAGCTATTATGAAATTGATCAATATAGGTCGGCAAATAAGTATGTATTGTGCTCGCGGGATCACTGTTACCCACCGAACCAAGTCCCTTTAATAAAATTTGCAAATATACATTGTTGTTATATATAGGTTGTGCGCCGGCATTTAAGCTCTGGAAACTGCGTCCCCCAATTAATCTTACAGCCCAGCAACAACTATCATATTGTACGCCTAAAAAAGACATCATTTCATAGTCTTTACTAATATTGTAATTATACCCTCCCAAGCTACTCCATTTATCTGATAAAGGCCAAGCGTAGGAAAACGTAATTTGATTTAACGAGTTTACATTTACTTTGCTAAGATCAACCTGAGTTATATCACCACTAACGAGATAGGAATAACCAATGTTAATAATCTTGTTAGGTCCTGGTTGATAATGCAAATTCACTCGCCCATTATTCGTAGAGCGTGTGTAAGGGTTCCAGACGTAATCACCGGTTACATTCCATTTGGAATTAAAGCGATACATGGCTCTGCTTGCTACAGGAGAATACTCAGCAATGGGGGATAAATAGCCTAATGTCAAGGGATTATCCCGACAAGGCCCTGCTGGATTTTGACAAAGTTGCACGCGTCTATCCGCAAAATAACGACTTTGACCTAGTGATATATTTGCTTTTTCTGCCCCTGTTTCATCAGAGAGCCAACGAGACGTAACCGCGTAGGAAAGCTGATTAGCATCCCCTATTCTGTCAAATCCAGAAAAACGATTTTTGCGAAACAACTGATCAACACTAAAAATCATATATCCTGAATCGTAAACAGGAATAGGGGTTTGATCAGCGTAGGGTACATATAAATAATAAAGACGCGGCTCCAGCGTTTGTGTCAAATCGTGATTGAAAAAAGAGGTGGAGCGCTCAAAATATAGTCCACTGTCAACACTATAACGAGGAATAGTACGGTTATAATGATTATTGGTCTTGGCAGCAACTGGAAAACCATAATCATTTAACGGATTACTGTCATTTAATGAAGCATAATTATTTCGACTAACATCATAATAATTTTCCACGACCTCCACAGAAGGGGTAAAAAATCCCCAGGGTTTAATTTGTGGAAAAGCTAATACCGGATTTAGATGGTAGCGCGGACCTTCGGGCTTAACGAGTCGTCGATTAACTACTCGCAAAGATTTTAGCGACGGATCATTAGGCCATTTAAATTGATCATATTGACTCAAAATCGACAAATTCCCATTAAAGGGTAATGTATCATAATTACCATGGGCTAAGAGCTGCGGTAAGCGCTGATAAATGTCTGCGATTGGCGTCTGGTTAACTGGATGAAGTGTTTGATAACTTTGCACCATTCCGCGAAATAACCAATGCTCCGTAGTATAACTTAAATTAGCTTCACGCAATAATTGTCGCTCCGTTAGTACAGCAAAATTACTGCTAAAATCCTGGAGAAAATAATCATCAGACACTTGTTGAAAATTAATTCCTAAATGTAAATTAGAGGCTAACCAGGTATTATTTAATACCTGAACTGACCACCGATCCGTGGAAAGGCCACGCAATATTGGATAGCGTTGCTGATGGTCCTGAATATAGTCTTTAAAAGCGCGATCACCTGGCAAAAAGCGCCCATTAAAAACCCCCGATGAATAAGGCGTTAGGTATCTAAATTGACCTCCTAACATTAATCCACGTAGGGCGTAGTAATGAGGAATAATTGTAGCATCATAATTAGGGGCAATGTTCCAATAGTAAGGTTGTGCATAATCAAAACCACCTACATTTGATGTACCAATAGTAGGCATTAAGAAACCAGATTTACGTTCCTTGGATGTTGGAAAACTTAAATAGGGTGTATAAAGAACAGGAACATCATAAATACGAAGTTTGGCATGCCGTGCGACACCCGTAGACTCTGAGTCATCGAGAGTTATACTTTCTGCTTCAATTTGCCAAGCTTTATCTTGAGGCGCGCAATTGCTATAAGTGGCACGTTTTAATAAATAATCCTGATTAGCAAAACGCTTTATTAAGCTGGCTCTCCCCCAGGCAGGCAATGTCGCTCCAGGGCGTTGTGAATTAAAGCGATACAACACATCTTCAACTGTACCCGATTTATCCTGTGGAAAAATAGTTGCCTTTCTGGCTATCATGAGTCGATCAGGCTCTAAATAATGTACATCTCCAAGCAATTCAATTTTCGTCACCTGATTGGATTTGGCATCGCGATAGACATAGGCGGTTTGAGCATTGACAACGCGTTGTGCTTGTTGGACTTCCACATTGCCAGTTAACTGAGACCGTCCCTCATTATAAAATGACACATCATCTGCGGTAATTCGTATTTCATTGGGATCAGCTAAGGGTGTAACTTGCAGAGGTTGATAGATACCGCGACATACCGAAATTGGTGAAACAAGCTGGGACTCCCAGCCAAGGCATTGGGCAAAACGCGAACGAATGGCATCCGTTAAATCTACATCACGTGCTATAACACAGGCTTGCACTGGCTCTACCACCATTGTATTTGCAGCATAGCTCTTCAGATGATAAATACCAGCTGCTGTACCAAGCACAGTTAAGCAGACAGCAGATGCATAGCGACTGCACATCATTTTATTTATTTTTTGAGTTATTGAATTCAACCTTATGTTCAGCGCCACCAAAATACCTTATGATGCGTATGCACAAAGTGCACAATAATTAATACTATAGGGTTTGGAATTGTCAAACCTCTAAGCAAGAATATGGCTTTGGAGTATAGCATGCAAAATCGGCAAAACGCACTTCACAAGTGGTTGGAAAAAACACTCGCTTCCGCTTTATACTCAATCAACCCTTTAGCAGGTGATGCCAGTTTTAGACGCTATTTTCGCTTGCAATTAGATACAATAACTCAAATTGTTATGGATGCTCCTCCAGATAAAGAAGCTCTTCAACCCTTTTTAACCGTTTGTGAAATGTTAACCCGCATGGGGATTAAAGCACCCCGTATTCATGCGATAGATACAGCACAGGGATTTGTTATTCTGGATGATTTTGGAGATGAGCTGTTGCTGAAGCATCTATCACCCACCACAGCCAACAAATTTTATAAGGCAGCCATGGCAATTATTTTAATCATGCAACGTTGCCCTCCTGCAAATACAGCCCATTTACCTTTATTTGATAAACAATTCATGCTGCAAGAAATCAGTAATTTTCAGGAATGGTTTCTTAACCGTTATTTAAAAATTCAGTTAAGCACCGAAGAAGAGCAGCTCTTAAATACCACATTTGCTTGGCTAACTGATGAAATTTCACACCAACCACAAGTGTTTATTCACCGTGACTATCATTCGCGAAATATCATGGTTCTAAATAATACCGAGGACGATATTCAATTAGGTATAATCGATTTCCAGGATGCGATGTTTGGACCTTTTACATATGATCTGGTGTCCCTTTTAAAGGATTGCTACATTCAGTGGCCGCGCGAACAAGTGATTAAATGGGTTACAGCTTTTTATGAACAATCCCCCTTAGTAACCCATTGCACGTTGAATGATTTTATCTATGCTTTCGATTTGTGTGGCTTGCAAAGGCATTTAAAAGTCTTAGGTGTTTTCTCTCGTTTGTACCTGCGCGATAACAAACCTAATTATTTAAAGGACTTGCCACTGACACTTCATTATGTCATGGCTTGTCTTGAAAGCTATAAAGAGTTAGGACCTTTTTATCAATTTATGCAAAAGAGGGTACGTTTACCATGAAAACCGCGATGATTTTAGCTGCAGGTAGAGGTGAGCGATTAAGACCACTGACCGATTATATACCTAAGGCATTGTGCAAAGTACATAATAAACCGCTGATTGAATACCATGTTGCCAGACTTGCTCAATGTGGCTTTGAACGTTTGGTCATTAATCATGCTCATCTGGGAAGTCAAATACGCCGTTATTTGCGCGATGGCAGTCAATGGAATATTGAAATTTGTTATGCACCAGAACCCCCTGGTGGCCTTGAAACGGGTGGTGGGATCTATAATGCCCTGCCCTTGTTAGGCAAAGAGCCATTTTTAACGGTCAATGCAGACATCATTACCGACTATGATTTTAATGCACTACAACTCCCTGCTAACGCCATGGCGAAACTGGTTTTGGTGGCGAACCCTGCACATAATTGTAAAGGTGATTTCGGTCTTCAGCAGCAGCGTTTGACGAATGAAAAAACGTATACCTTTCCAGGTATTGCCTGCTATCGTCCTGAGGCCTTTCATCATTGCCATGCAGGGCGCTATTCAGTCATTCCATTAGTACGCCGTTTAGCCCACGAGAACAAAGCGGCCGGCGAGTTTTACGAAGGATTGTGGATAGATATTGGCTCGCCGGAACGATTACGGCTTGCCAATACCTTAACAATTTAAGAGGAAGGGCCTGAAGCTTGCGGCGTTGAATGGCTTGGTTCAGGGGCCGCCTCTGGCGTAGCAGCAGGAGCACTTTCTGGAGCCTGGGTTTTTGCCACTTTAGGCTGTTCAGGAAAAGGGCGCTCTTTAACTTGGACATCAATATTATTCTTCCCTGCTTGTTTAAAATAGCCCTCCAAGTTTTTCGCGGAGTTGTTAATCACCTGTTTTACCTTTTCAACATCGGCCAGTAAAGGCTCCCCCTTTGAATCGCGGCGAATTTGCCCTTTTTCATCGCCTTGATAAATCACACTGCCTTTACTTATTAAATTTTCTTCAGCAAGAGCTGCCTGCATCATTTTATCAAGCTCTTGTCTAATCTCCGGATCAAGCGCTTCTTTCTTTAATTTTCCTGTTTTCACGTCTTCTTGCAATGTCGAAAAGGCCCTGACCATCTGACTTTTATCGCTGACAGCAGCCTCAACAACAAGCGTTTTTCCTTCAATTTTAGGCCCTGCTTTTTCCGCTGCCTCTTCCGCCCTATTTTGCTGCAGATTCTGAAAGTCATTAAGTGGCCCAGGTATACCTGCCCACGGATCGCCTCTATTTTTGCTTTGCAATGCTAACAAGTCTACAAATGCAGACATATTCTCATATGCTGGCCTTCCTTCTTCGACTTTATTTGCAGCGGCAAGTCGATCCATAAAGTGATCTAGCATATAAAGGCCGACGTCATGATCTGTTACAGTTTCTTTGATTTTAATTAAGTCATCTTTGCTTGGAAGAGTAATCGCTTCATTAGATCGGTAATTTAAAGTCATAACTTATACTCTCAAAAGGATGCTTTTATGATAGATAACTAGCTAGTCTAATTATATTTTTAAATGATTATAGCAAAAAGTCTCTTTCATATAGATAGATACCCTCTCAGTATATTGTTAAGAGAGCGTAAAAATAATCTACCTAGAATTGTGATACATCTGGCGTGATGTTTAGAAACATCACGCCATCAGGATTTATTTATCTAAAGGATTGGGAAAAGTATCTGTCACAGAAGCAAAGGACTTCTTTTTCATCGAATCAAAAGAAAACTCATCTACCTGGATTGCATCCCAGCGGGCTTTCTCGACTGACACAAGCGCATCCATTTCCTGCTGGGTTAACTCCCCCTTACTTACTTTTAACGCCAACTGTTCTTTTAATTCATTAAATTTAAGTCGCTTTAAATCAGGCACTTTCTTATATAAATCCCCATGCTTAATAATTAATTGCAATGCTTCTTCCATTCTATCTACAGGTTGGTTGGGATCGCCGCTTAAATAAATCGATTTCTTTATACCATTCCTGTAGTGATTATTGGACATCATCAATCGTGCTAACTGATGATCCAAACGGTCACTGGGATAATGCATGGTTTGCCCAAAAGGAAAAACTATTAAACGAACCAAAACTCCTAATATTCGCGAAGGAAAGTTTTGACATAAACTAATCATGGCTCTTTGCGCATGGTAGAAGCAGTAGCTCACAGCCCATTTTGCATGAACTTTTTGTTCAGCATGTTCTTCATTTTTTTGATAATAACGCAAAGCCGCCATAGCCATATAAAGATAGGACATACCATCGGCTAATCTTGCGGATAAACGCTCTTTCCTTTTTAAATCACCGCCAAGATAAATTAATGACAAATCAGCGAGCCAGGCGTACGCATAACTTAAACGAGCCAGGCGCTGATATTCACGTCTTAACTTAGTATGGGGCGTGGCTATCAACACCCCTCCTGTCCATGCAGAGCAAATTGCCTTTGCAAAATTATGCATGAAATAATTAATGTGTCGCCAAATAATTGTTCTGAAGCTAGATTTGTCATCGCGAGATATTGCATAAAACTCGTCACGGACGAAGGGATGACAGGCCATTGAACCTTGACCAAAAATCAACAAATTGCGGGACATTATGTTTGCCCCTTCTACGGTAATCGAAACAGGCACCCCAAGGTAATAACTGGATAAATAGTTGCGCGGCCCAACAACCACGGCACGTCCAGCATGGATATCCATCGCATTATTTACCGTTATTCTTCCAAATTCCGTATTAAAATATTTGGTGATGGCTGAGGCCACAGAAGGCTTTTTGTGCTCATTAACCGCCGCAACAGTGAGAAGACGTGTTGCATTCGCTAAATAGTTTAAGCCAGCCACTTCCGCAAGCTTTTCTTCGATGCCTTCGAATTGGCCGATTTCTAAGTTAAATTGTCGGCGAATTCTTGCAAAAGCCCCTGTTGTCAGGTAAGCGATGGTTGAAGACGCCGCCCCTAAAGCAGGTAAAGAAATAGAGCGGCCAATTGACAGACATTCTACCAACATTTGCCAGCCACGACCTGCATTTTTCTGTCCGCCAATAATGGTACTTAGGGGGACAAAAATATTTTTACCGCGTAATGTCCCATTCATAAAGGGTTGCATGGCAGGTAAATGACGATTACCAATTTCGAGATTTTCTGTATCACGGGGAATTAAAAGACAAGTGATACCTTCTTCTCCTTCGCCCTTAAGCAACCCATCAGGATCTTTCAAGTTGACTGCCAAACCAATGAGTGTTGCCACTGGGGCCAAGGTTATCCAGCGCTTGTTTAAAGTAATATCCAGACCAAGAACTGTTTTATCAGCAACCTTTCTTTTCACCACAACAGCTTCAGACTGAATAGAAGTAGCGTCACTTCCAGCACCAGGCTCTGTGAGCGCGAAACAGGGAATATCTATTCCTTTGGCCAAATTGGGTAGATACTGGGCTTTTTGTTCGTCAGTACCATAGTAATTAAGTAATTCACCTGGACCTAAAGAGTTAGGTACCATAACAGTCACTGCGGCAACACCCGAGCGACTTGCAATCTTCATTACCACATCGGAATGTGCCCGTGCTGAAAACCCCTTACCACCGTACTCCTTGGGAATTACCAAGCCAAAAAAGCCTTTTTCTTTAATAAAATTCCATACCCCGTCAGGCAAATCTCCTGCTTGACTAATTTGCCACTCATCCAGCATGTCACAAAGCGCTTCTGTCTCATTCGCAAGAAATGCCTGCTCTTCTTCAGTTAGCTCCGATGAAACCTTTGCTAATCTGTCCCAATTGGGTGTACCCGTAAAAATATCTTGCTCAAACCAAGTATCACCTGCATTAAGCGCCTCTTCTTCTGTTTTGGATAATTTGGGGATTGATTTGCCAACTCGAGCAAATAAAAAATCACTAATGGCAAAGCGAATGGGCTCCATGCGAATTACCAATACGGTAGCAAGAATGATTAACCAGATAAGAATACCAGGAAGCCAATGCATGCCGACAAAGAAAGTGGCAATTAAGAGATACACCGCACTGCCAATTTCCCAAATGAGAGGATTTAAACCTCGGTAGAGTACGACCAATGTAAATCCGAGATAAACAAGAAATAAAAGTGTAGCCATCTCAATACCTTCCTTTTTCCCTTTGAGTGAGGTCCAAATAGAAACAAGTATATACCTGACTGCTATCATTTTGCGAGCCATGCATGTGGATAGCTAATAAAAAATTCATTTAACTTGCTTTCAGCTTATGAATCCTCTAGCGTTATTCTTTTTGGAAATGTTTCAGCTTATGAACCAACGTCTTGTCTGGAATTTTGAAATTAATACCACTCCTTTATTGGATATAAAGAGCTTACCCCATTATGAAAAGGAGGATATCAAATGGGAAGCGAGATATTTTTGGTCCCACCATGAGATTATTTGTTTAACTGGCCTGGATGACAGTTTTTTGGATTTGAGACAATACGAGATTAAACATCGAGAAGATCACTATCTTCTTTTGACTGACAATGATTTCAATATCAAGAAGCGACGAGAGGAATTACAATACAAACCTTTACTGCAAGAACAAGATAACATTCGTGGTTTTGGTAAAAAAATTGATCTCTACCATGCGTCGTCTCCAGTTGATTTACAGCCGGACATGCTTCACAAAAAAGGTAAACAGGTCACTGTTTGCAAAATTACCTTAATTCACAAATTCCCTACAGTACCGAGCGTTAAACTTGAGCTTGCAAGACTTTGTATCCAAGATAACGTTTTTTTTAGCACCTGCATTGAAGGGCGTTCCAAAACACTGGTAACCCATATTGCAAAGCACTTGCTGCCAGGCCACGTTTCTTGCGACTATGTAAGTTTCTTAAAGCAATTCGTAAAACCATGACTCAAACTTTCTTAGCGATTATATTTAGCTTCGGCAAAATCGGTATTATTTCCTTAGGCGGCGGTAATTCCATGTTGAAATTATTAGAATATGAAGCTGTCACTTACCGTCATTGGATAGGTGAAGAAGAGTTTGTACAGATGGTAGGCTCCACCTTTTTGTTTCCAGGACTTACGGCGGTTAAACTGGCTGCTTTAATTGGTTATAAGGCGGCTGGTCTGGCTGGTTTAATTTTGGCAGTAATTAGCCTTAACTTGCCAGGATTACTTACAGCTATTTTAGGTTACCAACTTTTAACCAGTTACAATGGACCTGTTGCCCGTAAGATCATGGTTGCTGTTCAATACGGAGCACTGGCCCTGTTGGCCGCGGCCTCCTTTTCAGTTGCACAAGGGGTCATTAATTCCTATTACTCTTTGCCGCTAGCTTTGGCTTGCATTGTTTTCTTTTTAGGTTTGACTTATTTACAATTGTCGCCCTTTTGGGGGTTTATTGCTTTTATTGGTGTTTGCTTTTTTCTGGTACATTAGGGTTCTCTTCACAAACCTAAGACTCTTGCTAGAAATTACAAGGTACACTAACCTAGGCCTATAGCAATAAAAGTCTGGAGTTTTTGGCTTGAGTGACGATTTAGACAATCCTGAATATTATATAAACCGCGAATTCACCGCATTAGCTTTCAATGAGCGGATATTGCAATTTGCTAAAAACGAGCGTGTACCTCTTCTTGAGCGGATGCGCTTTCTGTGTATTTGCAGTGGCAACCTTGATGAATTTTTTGAGATTCGGGTTGCTGGCCTAAAAGAGAAAATTGCCCTTTCTTCCCGCAAAACCTACATTGATGGTTTGCAAGCGAATGAAATTTTTAGTCAATTAAGTAAAAAAGTGCACTTGTTAACGGATGAACTCTACCACATCTTTAACAAGCAATTGCTTCCTGCTATGAAAAAGGAAAATATTCATTTCCTAACCGCCGAAGAATGGACTGACGACATCCATCTTTGGGCAAAACATTATTTTAAAAATGAAATTCTGCCCATTGTTAGTCCTATCGCTCTTGATTTAGCCCATCCCTTTCCACGATTATTTAATAAAAGTTTAAATTTTATTATTTCTTTACGTGGTAAAGATGCATTTGATCGTAACATTGATTATGCGGTCGTTCATGCACCTCGCTCTTTACCGCGTCTTATTCATTTACCATCCGAGCTCTGTGACGCGGGAAGCACCCGTTTTGTCTACTTGTCATCGATTATTGAAACCCATATTCATAGTTTATTTCCGGGCATGGAAATCAATGGTTGCTATACTTTCCGTTTAACCCGGAATAGTGATTTATTCTTGCGTGAAGAAGAAATTGAAGATTTAGCAGTTGCGGTTCAACGTGAATTATTCTCTCGGCATTATGGTCACGTTGTACGTCTCGAAGTGGACAAACGCTGTCCCGCCCATATTGTTGACTTCCTGTTACAAAAACATCATCTTCACCATGAGGATGCCTATCATTGTGATGGGCCTGTTAATTTTCAACGGTATTTCAGTGTCATTAACCGCATTGATAAACCCGATTTAAATTATCCACCCCTTAGTACGCAATACCCTGCTGTGATTCATCAAAAACGCAGTATTTTTACGACATTGGATGAACAGGATATTTTGTTACATCACCCTTATCAAAGCTATGATGTTGTCATTGACTTTGTGCGTCAGGCTGCCTCTGATCCTAATGTGCTTGCCATCAAACAAACGCTTTACCGTACCCACTCGGAATCTATTATGGTAAAGGCCTTGGTGGAGGCAGCCCGTTCCGGTAAAGAAGTAACAGCAGTAGTCGAATTACGTGCCCGTTTTGATGAGGAGTCTAATTTAAGGTTGGCTAGCCATTTACATCAGGCTGGTGTGTTGGTGCTCTATGGCGTTATGGGTTATAAAACACATGCAAAGATGACTTTAGTAGTACGAAGGGCCCATGGAAAACTCAAACGGTATGCCCATCTGGGTACGGGAAATTATCACGAACAAACTGCAAAACGTTACACCGATTTTGGTTTACTCACCAGTGAACCCACTATTACTTCCGATGTACAAACCATTTTTCAACAGCTCACTGGACTGGGCAGAGCGGTTAAACTTAAAGCCTTGTGCCATTCGCCCTTTACATTACAAAAAAACTTACTCCAGTTAATTGAAGAATGTATTCAAACCGCCCAGACAGGACAAGAGGCAGAAATTAATATCAAGGTGAATGGCCTAACCGACAAAACCATGATTAAAGCACTTTACAGGGCTTCTCAGGCAGGCGTAAAAATTAATCTGCTCGTGCGTAGTGTATGCTGTCTTAAACCGGGGATACCCAATGTTTCCGATAATATTCGTGTTCTGTCACTTGTCGGGCGTTTCTTAGAGCATCATCGCGTTTATTATTTTCGTATACAAGAAAATGAGCGCATTTATTGTGCAAGCGCTGATTTAATGGAACGCAATATCTATAATCGTATTGAAGTAATGTTTCCCATTCTGGATGAAAACAATCAAAAACGAATTAAACAGGAAATTTTTAAAAATTATCTTAAAGACAATACCAGCACTTGGGAGATGCAGGCGGATGGCAGTTATAAACCCGTGATTCGCGGGAGCTACAGCGCACAAGAAAAGCTCCTGGAGCTTTATACTAAAAGTGGCGAAGATTTATCTTGAGACTATTTATCCGAAATCTAGGTTTAAAATAAAGACTTACTTTATGGACGTTACCTAAATTAACAAGGTTTTATTTTCCCTACCAGGCTCTTCCCGAGCCAGTCGTGGTACAAGATAACCTGGAAGTTTTTTTTGTATCTGGCGATATAGTGTTAAGGCATTCTCCAAGGGTAGATCAAAATGCGCAGCCCCCTGGACTTTATCTAATAAATGCAGGTAATAGGGAAGCACGCCACAATAAAATAACTGCTCGCTCAAAGCAATTAAGCTTTCAACATTATCATTAACTCCCTTCAATAAAACAGATTGATTCAGTAAATGACAACCCGCCTCCCTTAATGCCTTGCAAGCATTAAAGACTGAATCATTCAACTCCCGTGCATGATTGCTATGGATTACAATCACTTTATGCAAGCGACTTGCGGATAATCGCTCTAACAACCCCTCATCAATTCGTTCCGGAAGCACAACAGGTATGCGGCTATGAATACGTAGTGTTTTTACCTGTGGTATTTGTTCTAGTTGACTTAATAAGCGGTGTAAAACAACATTGGTTGCCAATAGAGGATCGCCACCGCTTAAAATGACTTCATGTATTGTTGGGTTGTCTCGAATATAGTTTAGAACACTTTCCCAACCTTCTGATCCAGGATTATTCGCTTGATAGGGGAAATGACGTCTAAAACAATACCGGCAATTCACTGCGCACACACCCGTTAGGGTTAACAATACACGTCCCTGATATTTATGCAGCAATCCTTGTTGACAGGTTGCAGCTTCTTCAGCCAGAGGATCTGTTTCAAAGCCTACTACTTCATGAAGTTCTTCATCGACAGCCAGTACCTGTAAAAGTAACGGGTCTTTAGGATTACCTGCCTCCATACGTGCAGCGAAGCCACGCGGAACACGCGTTTTGAATATTTTTTCAGCTTTAACACTACCGGCAGTTTGAGGTAGAGATAAAAATTCAAGTAATTCATTGACTGAGGCAAAACCTTGAGCCAGAATTTTTTGCCAACTCACAGAGTATCTCGCATTAATTATACAAAATTGCTAAACTGCGTGAACTCTAACGAAATTAGAACAAAATCTCAACAGTGGAGCACTGATGGCAATTTATAGCACCAATGAATTTAAAAATGGTTTAAAAATAATGGTTGATAATGCACCTTGTAGCATTGTTGACTGTGAATTCGTTAAACCTGGGAAAGGACAAGCCTTTACCCGCGTAAAAATCCGCAATTTAAAAACAGGCCGTGTCGTTGAGCGTACCTACAAATCAGGGGAAACCTTGCCCTCAGCAGATGTCGCCGATGTGGAAATGCAGTATTTATACAATGATGGTGAATATTGGCATTTTATGGTTCCTGATACTTTCGAACAGTATGCAGTAAGTCCCGAGGCAGTAGCAGATGCAAAACAGTGGCTTAAGGAACAAGATCTTTGCGTAGTTACGTTATGGAACAATGAAGCCATTCAAGTGATGCCACCCAATTTTGTCATTCTTGAAATTACTGAAACTGATCCGGGCCTCAAAGGTGATACCTCAGGAGGTGGTGGAAAGCCCGCTATTTTGGAAACAGGGGCGGTAGTCCGTGTACCTCTTTTCGTCCAGACCGGTGAATTAATCAAGGTTGATACTCGCAAAGGTGAATACGTATCTCGAGCCAAAGAATAAGGAGAAGGAGTGATGGCTGCAATTAACTTTAACAATGCTTTTGAGGTATTGCAGCTCACTCCTGGTGTGAGTTATACGGAAATAAAACAGCGATATGAAACGCTTGTTTCCCCCACCCTATCAGCGGAATCTGCTGCCCTAAAAAAAATAGCTGCGGCCTATAATGATTTACAATTACTGTCACGGCCCTACGAGTTATTAACGCTATCAGAGCAAACGGCCTTGCTTAACGCTTTTGACGAAATGTCTGACGTTGAACTTGATTTTTGGTTTACATTATATCCTCACAGCAGTCGTCAATTTTACTGGGATAGCAAAAATTATCCACAGATAGCCACCTATCTGACTAAATCCGTGTATAAAACAGCTTTATCAACAGTAGGAACTTTTTTGGGGTCTTTTACGAGCTGCTATGGTAGTAATTTTGGTAAGGAGGAAGAGTACTACGAGGATGCTGTCGAGCTCCCTTTATGGCGTAAAAAAACCCAGTAATTATTTCCTTTTCTGCACCTCACTACTAATATGTTGCAAAATCTGCAGCGCAATGTCTTTACCAGTAGCCAATTCCATTCCCTTAAAACCAGGCGATGAATTAGCCTCACAAATCTTAAAACCATTTTCAGTAAACAATAAATCAACACCTGCAATTTCCAAATTAAATAACTTAGCACAAGCAATTGCCCAGTGTTCGATTTCTGCATTGATGGGATAGGGAGCAACCTCTCCTCCTAAGGAATAATTTGCTTTAAAACTATCTTTAGCAGTTCTTTGCATACAACCAATTACTTTATTACCCAAAACAAAGACACGCAGGTCACGACCGTAACTTGTAGCGATAAACTCTTGCAAAATCATTTGGTTATTGCCACTATGGCTTGCTATTAAATCCATTAAATCACGAAAACTGTTTGCTGATTCACACAAATGAATGCCGACACCCCGTGCACCGGAAATATTTTTTATAATTAAGGGAAACCCTATTTCCTTCTCGACAACAGAGACCGGTACAGGAAATTTAACCAGCATGGTTTTAGGAAAAGGTAAATCGCTCTGAGCAAATAATTGGCTAAGTAGCATTTTGTCCCGAACAACATCAATTGCACTCGCGTTATTACAAGTATAGACACCAGACTTTTCCAACTGGCGAATAATGGCCATTGCAAAATAACTGGTCTCAGCACCCAAACGTGGCATTAAAAAATCAGGTAAAAAAACACGAGCACCATTAAGAAGAATGCTTTTTTTATCCTCTCTGGTAACCACAAGCTCAAACTGGTCTGGCTTGTATACTTCCAATTCAATATTTAATTGCTTTGCTGCTGACAATAAGCGATTAACACCATGATCATTGCTGGTTAACTCTTGCAAGCTACGTTTATATAAAATCCAACCTTTTATCATAAAGCCTCAAAATTATACATTTAAATTAATTAAAATTCTTATTGCTTAAAAAACACCTATCTGGTTAAAATGATATTTTCATAATTAGCTGAGCGTTCTAATGCGATTTTACTTTAATAGCCCTGATCAAAGAAATGCCGATCACGCCTACAATCAAAAAAATTACGAAGAAGCCCTGACCTATTACTTACGCGCGCTTGAAACATTAAACCGTTATGCCAGCTCTGGTATACGTTTACATACTGATTTCTATGATGCATTTACCTATGCGGTAAAAGATACGTTGGAGACTGTTGCAGTAATTTTCGAGGAAAAGGCAGATGAGATAAATACAGTTAAAACCCTCTGGCAAATGATTCCCGGCTTGGTTCGTGAAATGGAAGAGGTATATAACAGAGAACTTAAAGACAAAAGGAATATTAGAATCACCAAAAACTTACTGCAGGACTGTTTTGCTAAGCTAGCGGATGCTTGTGAAGTAGTTAGTGATGAAATTTTTGAGACGTTGGAAGATGAGGTAAGTGAGCAATCCTCTACTAACGGTGAGGATCAACAGAGCAAACAACAAATAGTCGCCGAAGCAATAGCATGGATGCAACATGCCATTAACTTCCGTAAAAAATCAAGCCAATCTGTTGAGCTTTCTTGCCATTTAGGCTATCTGAATTTATTAGAGCAACACTATAAATATACTCAGGATGAAACCATGCTTCATCTCATGGAAGCCTATATCGAAGATGAAGCATTATTAGACAAAGAAATTACTTTACCCTTACAAAAATTAGAATTATTTAGCTACGTAATACGTATAGCAATCGTTAAACATCAAAATATTGAAGCTTTTGCAGCTTCATGCCAAGAAATTTATCCATTAGTCCCCGAAGAAGATAGAGACAGTCAAATCATTACCGATTTATTAAATTTTATACAATTACAACCTTCCCTTCATGTTCAAGAAGCCTCAGGAGTCAGCGATTATGAGGGCAGCGATACATTGACTAAAGCGTTAGAAACGACTGCTTCTATGGTGATGATGAGCCCTGAAATAGAAGAAGACATCCAGTCGATGGATTATGGTTCGATACCTGCTGATATTCCCGAATCACTTGAAATTTGCTCATTTGAAAGAACTTCTCCCGTTGCGCCATCTGGTTCTGTATCACCCCAACCTCATAACTTTTTTGTACCCTCTTGTTCTTCAGAAGAAAATCGGTTGAGCTTTTTTAATCCTGTATCACCAACAACAGGGCAACAAGCGCAACCCATACTTCCCATATATCCAACTGTTCAACCCACAGTAGAGTTATCACATTTGAGTGATGCGCTTATCGCAGGCCTTAATTCCATTATTCCGAAGGAACCTGTTCCTAAATACCTCGCTAATTTGCTGTCATTAACCGCTGATTTTTTTGCAAAGGCCAAACACCCTGGAATTCCAAAAAGAAACAGCCTGATTATTGCTTTTGATTTGTATCAAGAAGTAATAAATATCCAACCTGAACATACTGTTGCCAAAGAGCAAATCCAACAAATGTCTCATAATCACAAAAAAATTATTAGCCCCTACCAAAATTTTGGCTCCAAACCTAATCCCTTGAATGTTCGAACGAATAGAGATCCACGACTTCCCAAACTAGCTAGAAATGTTTTTGACAAGGCTATAGCAGACATGACGATACAACTGGAAACCCTACTTCTTACTGCCCCGCAACACGCTGCCTCTGTGTTTGAAGGAATAATAAAGGATTTGGGGAGTCATTTGGCAAAAGGTACGATTACTCATGGACCAAGACCTTCCCTGCAAACAAGTCTTGTTGAAACCTATCAACAAGAACTTGAAAATAAGACTAATCTTCTTTCCAGTAATCACACTTAGTTAATTCGTAATGATTTATCCGCAGATTTTACCATCTGCGGACGTAACCATACCATGCTCGTGGATAGCTATAAATTCCTCTATAACCCCAATAGCCAGGCCAGCGATATCCTGTATAAGCTCTTGTTCCCCAATAGGGACGATAGCCATAATAACCAACAGAATAAACAAAGTCATTTCTGTAGCCCGCAGGATAATAATTGGCAGTGGTTACCGTGCAGCTTGATAACAAAAGGGAAGGTACAAACAGCAGACAAGCAATAATTAACTTCTTCATAAAGCACATCCTTGCTTATGTATTTGTTTTTAAATTATACGACATGTTTTTGTTTTAGACAAAAAGGAAGGGTGTTTTAACGATAAAGCTCAATGGATTCTTTTAGAAAATGAAAAAGATCATGACAGGATGAAGCAAGGTAACGACCACCTGCGCATCTGAGCCGCTAGAAAGACCAAGGTGGCGATCTATGACACGTTTTAGGTTTCCTTCATACCTCAAGAATACACACCACGCGTCAACAACAATCTCCTAATCTGAAAGTAAAACTGGTTCAGCCAGGATTAGTCATCACCTATATTTATATTAGACCATAAACAAGAGGCTTGATGAGCTAATGCGCCTCATGTTATGCAAGACTTAATCGCGAAAATTTTCAAATTGGAGTGGTAATTTAATTTCGGACTTTTTTAACAAAGCGATAACGTCTTGTAAATCATCACGCTTTTTACCAGTAACTCGGATTTTATCGCCCTGAATTGCCGTTTGAACCTTTAATTTACTGTCTTTAATTAGCTTCACAATGTCTTTGGCGGTGGGTTGATCAATCCCTTGTTTGAATGTCATAGACAAGGAATATATCTTGCCACTGTGTACAGGTTCATCCTCTATATCAGAACCACTGGCATCTACCCCACGTTTTGTACAATGATTGCGGAATAAGTCTTCTAACTGTCGAACCTGAAAGTCAGACTCTGCCTTAAGAGTTACTACCAAGTCGTTGAGCTCTATACTTGAATCAACACCACGAAAATCAAAGCGGGTTCCCATTTCTCGCTGCGCATTTTCTACAGCATGACGTAACTCAACTTTATTAATTTCTGAGACAATATCAAAAGAAGGCATGTGATCCTCCAGCTAAAAAAGAGAGGATCATTGTAACTAAAAATATTGCCTTAGGTATAGTTGCTTGCACAGTGACAGCAATAACCAGGTTTTTCTTTTATTGAAGTTGCGGTGAAGTAGTTGTCAAACCTAGTTGATCATACAATCCAGCCCCACTCCTGTTAATGCGAACATCATAAGGGTAGATAGATTTCATTTCCTGACGCATTTCTTCTAGAATTACCGCCAACTCGCCTTCACCATCAATAAAAATTCCCCCAGGCAAGGTTCTGGCAAGTTTGCTGTAACAGGTATTATTTGTTTCAGTAGCATGCGCAAGAGCTACCGCAAAGAATTGAGGATGGCTAATAGCTTCCTTATGGTTATCTTTATCCTTACCGCTTAACTGCATGGCCTTCAATTCTGCCAGCAGAGTTGCAGCCACTTCGATTCGAGCCTCCTGCAGTGGTTTGTTAAAAAAGATTCCTTTATTCATGGGACGGTAACGGTAAGTGACTTGTCTATCATCATGGGTGCAATTTTCAAGCTGCGCTCGACTTGCCAAATACCTTTCCAGTTTGGATATAAATAATTCTCGAGCCTTTTCAAGCTGAAAAGCGGACCCAATACGATTCAAACTTGAACCAAATGTTGCTCGTTGCAGTGTTTCACTAAGTGCGGCCGGCAACCAGTCAATGAATAAATCGGCAACACTGTTTACTCCACGATCAAAAAATGTATCCTTATCTTTGGCAAGGCTCAACTGCGCCAATAAATCCGCTTCCACTGCCACCGTAGCAAGAACAGCCGACAAAGTTTTTGCACAAGCAATCATACGTATGGTCTGTTGAATAACTTTCTGACAAGCCTTCAATTTCCCTGCTTTATCCAATTCTTTGCGAACTCCACTACTTTCTTTCTGAAGAAAATTTTTATCAAAGAAGGATAGCCTCTCGAGTAAACTTCGCTTAACCCGATTCAAATCATCTGTGGTGATATGCTTAAATTGCGAAGACAATGTTTCTTCATTAGCAAGATAAATTTCTTCAAAATAAAGTCGATTAACACCATTTTTTTCTTGATCAATTGCTATCTGTTCGAGATTAATATTATCTTTATAAATGATGTTGATTTGTTTATTAACGGTTAAAACAGCGCTTATCAATTTTCGCGCCACATCAATCGTGTTTGCTTTTGCCCCTGTCTTTCTTTGAGGTTCATTTTGTGACTTTAATCTTACTAATCGACCTTCTAGCGCTTGTTGCTCCCGTAGTGCCTCGGTAGCGGTATCTCTGTATAAGCTGCCAGGCAACAATGAAAGGTTTATAGTTAATACATTGTCATGATAAGTTTGTTGCTGGAAACAAAAAAAGCCGGACATTGGTTTCACCTCTTGGAAAAAGAAATTAGCAAATCATAACATATAGAAATAAAAATTGTGTAAATATACAACACATGTTTAAAAAAGCGAATCGTTTGTTTTTTGAGTGGATGCTGATTATCGCCACATAATAAACTTTTGGGTTATTCAGCGGATAGCCTGCAGGCTGCCCCTCTTTAAATTATCTTCTTGCCAGCCGTAAGCGGCTTTTAATGCCCCTTGCATTGTATCTAATAGTTGAGCCAGGTCCCCTTGTTTATCAATAATCCGACCATATAAACAATAAAGATGTTCATTCTCAATTTTTGCTTTTTGCACCATTTGCAACAAATGTTTTGGACTATCAATATCTTTTCCGTTCTCACTCATAAATTGCAGCTGAACTAATAGCTTGCTTGCCAATTCTATCCGCGCATCTTGCAAACGGTTATTATAAAATACGCCTCTATCAATAGGCAGATAAATTTGCGTAAAATAGTTACCCGAACGTTGGGTTTCAATTCGCTCAGCCCTCGTTTTTAAATAACTCTCCAATTTTTTGATAACTAATTCACGGAATTGTTCAAATTTAAAGGCCGCACCGTGTTCCTCTTCTACAACAGCAGGGCGCATCGTCAAACTATCTTTCAATAGAGGAGCACACTCTTCGACACAATTAAGCGACAATTCAGCAATTTCTGGTTGTTGGTAAGCCAACTCTGCTGCCATTGCCACCGCTGCAATAACCCCAGAAACCGTTCTGGCAGAGAGCACAAGACTTTTAGTTTGGATGTAAAACATTTTAAAGGCTTTAATTCTTTCTTGATATAAATCGGGGTCACTGTTCTCTGGAGTCTCTCCCGCCACACGGGATTCAAATTGCCTATAATATTTAATGAATAGAGCAACAAGTGCCTTTTTCAAATTATTTAGATTTCTTGGCGTTAACTGTATTAAATTTTGCTTTAATGACTCTGAATTAAGCAGATAGAGGTATGCCAAATATTCAAATCTATTTAACCACGGCTCTTCATTAAAATAACCACTTAATTCAGTAAATAAGGCCTGATATCGTCTCATCATTAAGCGACTACATTCTGGATTTTTTTGACACTGCTGCTGCGACTTCAAAGAGTAGAGTGCGTCCTCAGCAAAAATTCTTTCTTCAATTTTTTCTTCAATATAAACTCTGATCGTTATTGCACTACGAAATTGAATTTTTTTCGTTTTGAAAAAACAAACCATTTTGTTTCAGACTCAGCCTAAGAAAGTTTATATCTTATCACAAAGTGCACTAAAAAATGATAAAAAGCCAACAAATCAAACACAAGGACCAAACAGTTACCAAACAGACGCCTTATTTAGGTCGCATGGAATAAATGCTTTAGACAATTTTAATTACCATAAGATAAAAAATTAACAATACGCCAATAAATGCCGGCCATCCTAAGATAAACCAAATCCGATATAATCGATAATAGTCAGAAGGCAGTTCTTGTTGATTTGTAATCGCTATACTTATTAATTTTTCTAATTTAATTTGAATAAAAACAACTGGAATCCAGCAAAGCCCTACAAGTAGATAGAGTAACAAGGACGCTAAAATCCAAAAGCTTGTCAGAGGGAAAGCGGCTAAATAAACCATCAGCAAACCGGTTAAAGGCTGAATAATCACCGCTGGAGTAGTAAAAATAAAATCAGCAATCACCACGTTTCTGGTTGTACGTTGCAAATGAAGCAAATTATCCCGTTTAAGGTTGGCCATAAACATATAAAATGCTGATCCCAAGCCCGTACCAAAGAGCAACGTTGAACTTATAATATGAATCAACTTAAGCCATAGATAGAGCATTATTTCTCCAAATCTGCGCCGTTTACTGGCAGGGTCACCAAAACAATAAGGGCAATGCGCCATTTTAACAGTAACTATTCATGCACCAGTTACTTTTGGATAAAAAATGCCCTGTCCCTCATTTTTAGATTATAAAATCTTTCAGAAATTTTTACATAAAAATCTTTTTACTTAGCTTGCAAACTGTCGTATTCAATTGCAAGTGTAAACTTTTTTGACTATAGATCAAAAAAGGCGCTTAATTCAGCACTTCCACAAGGAGGGAGGAAATGAAACTTCCTATTCAAGTGATTTTTCGCAACATGGATCATTCCACTGCAGCTGAACAAAGAGCCCTTGCACTTGCCAGAAAACTGGAACGTTACTATGACCGAATAATGGGTTGTCGTATCGTCATTGAATCGCCTCATAGGCATCATCAGAAAGGAAAACTCTACCATGTCCGCATTGACTTAACGGTTCCAGATGCTGAATTGGTAGTTAGCCGTGAGCCATCAGAACATCATGCACATGAAGATGTCTATGTAGCCATCCGTGATGCTTTTAATGCAATCAAAAGACAACTACAAGCCTATGTGGATCAACGCCGTGGTCACGTGAAACACCATGAAATACCACTTTACGGGCATGTGCTTGAAGTTTATCCGCCTGCGGATTATGGATACATCGAAACACCGGATGGACGACAAATTCGTTTTACGAGTCAAAGTGTGATTGACTACGATTTTACAAAACTTGAAGTAGGGGATCGAGTACGTTTTGCCGAGGCTGAGAATGCCGGCGAAACAGTTGCCAGCACAGTGTATGTTGAATCAGTTGAGCGTTAATTCCAAGTGAATGGATTAATAAGCCAGGCTCCAACTGCAATCTTAAGGAGGAATTATGCGCGTGGGTGAATTTTGTAATCGCGAAGTAGTAGTAATGCTAAGTGATGAATCAGTTAAAGTTGCTGCAGAACTCATGCGCTCCAAACATGTTGGGGACATTGTGCTTGTAGAGGAAAAGCAAGGTAAAAAAGTTCCTGTTGGCATCATTTCCGATCGTGATCTTGTTGTTGAGGTCATGGTTCCGGACTTGGATCCTGCTGAACTTGCCGCTGGAGATATTGTTACTCGCTCACTGCTTGTAGCTCATGAAAACGAAAGCCTCTTTGACGCCCTCACCCTCATGCGCAAAAAAGGCATTCGTCGCTTGCCTGTCGTCGATGATGAAAATACATTGATAGGCATCATTACCTTAGATGATATGACTGATTTACTCGCCGAAATGCTTGGCAGTGTTGCTGATGTAGTTGATAAACAAAGAAAACTTGAAATGCGACATCGACCTTAAATGCCCATCAATTACCTTCCCCTCGTAAGTATAAATAGTATTGCGGCAACAACTATTGGCCAATAGTAACATTGCAATGTGGTACCGGCATTCCGTAACATGGCATAACATTTAAATTATTTTGCACAAGGATTCTGCCATGGCTTTGAAGCGGACATTGTCGTTACCATTAATAACTTTTTATGGTTTAGGAACGATTTTAGGCGCAGGCATTTATGCGCTTGTAGGAGAAGTGGCCAAACAAGCCGAGCGATTTACTCCTCTTTCGTTTTTGATTGCTTCAATTATCGCCTTATTTACAGCAGCATCTTATGCTGAACTGAGTGCGCGTTTTCCACAAAGTGCCGGTTCTGCACTTTATGTGCGTAAAGCGTTTGATACTCCCTGGCTATCCGGGTTAATTGGTTGGGTGGTGGTACTGACGGGAGTCACTTCTGCAGCCACTATTGCTCATGGCTTTGCTAATTATTTTAAACTATTTTTCCCTATTTCCCCCTATTTCAGCATTACCGTTTTAGTTCTAATTTTAGGCGGACTTGCCATCTGGGGAATTCGGGAATCGGCCACGCTTATTATGATAATGACAATTATAGAAGTAAGCGGTTTAGTTCTCATTATTTTCTACGGTCGTCATAGCTTCCAATCGCTTGATTTAACCCACTTCAGTTTACCAACCTCTTTTAACGGGGTGTTTATAGGGGCCCTCCTTGCTTTTTATGCCTATATTGGTTTTGAAGACATGGTGAATACTGCTGAAGAAACGATCAATCCTGAAAAAAATATGCCTCTTGCAATTTTTTTAGCAGTTTCCATTACTACGATTTTGTATCTTTTAATTGCCTGGGTCGTCATTAGCGTTTTAACGGTGCAAGAATTAGAACACATTAGCACTCCTTTGGTAACCATTATTACTAAACAGGGGCAATCAGCCTTTTTATTTTCCATCATTGCTTTAATTTCAATTACCAACGGCATCTTGGTGCAAATTATTATGGCTTCGCGATTGATTTACGGCATGGCCAGACAGGAAAATGCACCTAAATTATTTGCAACAATTTATGAAAAAACCCATACCCCCGTCTACGCAACCTTATTGGTTATCGGGATTATTTTAATTTTTGCTTATGCTTTACCCATCACCACTTTGGCAAAATTAACCAGTAGCATCATTCTTGGCATTTTTATAGCTATACATCTTTCGCTTATTAAAATTAAATGTACTGAAAAGAAAAGGCCAGACAGTTTTTCTTTGCCTATTATTTTTCCCATCATTGCTATTGTGCTCACGCTATCTTTTTTAGGGATGCAATTCTTTTTGCAATAATAAATATTACTTTAAATTGATTGACTTAACTGATTAAGTAACGGATATTTTAATTTATTCATAAAATAAAATATCTGATGATTTCTTCACACGCTCGTATACCCATTCTATTCAGTTTGTTTTTTCTAAATCTTTCCAGTTTTGCTGCTACTGAGATTTTTCCACTTCCCGCACGTTTATTAGGCGATGGCGCAGCAGGAACTACTGCGGGTACTCGCGGTGATTTAATGTTACCACTCTTTGGAAGTGGGCGTGGAATAGTGTACGGCGATGTGCAAGGAAAATATTATCGTGATGACAGTTGGTTTGGCGGCATTGCCGGTGGGTTACGTCAAACGTTTGGGCCTTACATTCTCGGTGGCTATTTATTTGCTGATCGCAGTGAATCATCCAGCAATAAGCATTTCTGGTCATTAAATCCTGGTCTCGAAGGGATAAATGCCCAATGGGATGCACATCTTAATGGCTATTTTCCCGTCGGTTCACGTAGCAAAACCTTTCGAAGTGCCTGGGCAGACGAACTGGGCGACTATCGTTTCGTCAGTTTCTCAGGCCATAAACAATTTGACCATATTTTAGTAGATACCGAAACGGCAGGCCGAGGTGTTGATGCCGAAGTAGGTTATCGGGTTTTGCCATTTAACAATGTGAGACTAGCCTTAGGTGGTTACTATTTTAACTTCCAGAACATGAATGACATGCGCGGTGTTATTGGCACCATTGAATACCCGTTCAATGACCGCGTGACCGTGCTAGCGCAAGATGCTTACGACAATCTGCACAACAATACCTTCATGTTAACCGTGCGCTTACGTTTTGGCGCGATCAATCCGCAAGAAGGACGCATGCTAGAACCTATCCGCCGTAATTTAGGAACACTCGACAGTGGTACTAGTATTCCAACAGAACGTGCATGGATTGATAGTGGCGCTAACCTTGTTGAAAAAGATCATATTTGGTTTTTCAAACCAGGCGGAAAAATCTTTGATCCGGCAAAAGGCTTAGCCAATTGTACGGCAGAGGATCCTTGCGCTAATACCGAATTAACACAGTTTAAAGTTGATACTATCAACAGTCTTGATGCGAACAGCACATTGGCCTTAGCTACGGGAATTTATTTACTGGATCCAACAGGCGATGGGTTGCTTGAATTAAATCAGGGACAAAGCATTGAAGGAAAAACCTTTGATTTTGTCAAACCAGCGTTTGGCGAAGGAAGGCCAAATTTAATCGGCGCCCTTGTTTTGCCGGGATTTAATAGTGTTAGTAACATTTTTATTGATAATCAAATAGAAGCCTTGGCACTGTCTTCACATCAAAGAAGTTTGCTAGCAGCCCAACAAACCATCCAATCCACTGCCGAGATTGTAAGGGGCGATGCAACTATTCGAAATGTGACCATCGGCCTTAATAGCTCCTATGAGCTAGGTATTGATATTGTGAGTAGTAATGGCTCACGCCCTACAGTCAATTTAATCACTTCACGTCTTTTCATGGAAAGTAATAATTCAAGAAGAGTAACCGGTATTCGTACCAATAATGCTACTCTTCGTTCGATAGGAAATACCATATCTGTTGTTGCCAGAACGGTTGGAACAGCCCATCTACCTGTGGTTGCAAGAGGAATAGAACTTAATGGTCAAAGCGCGTTAGAAATGGTTAATAACACGGTGGAAACGATAGCGGAGCTTGGAAATACTGCGACTGCCCCTCTCATGAGCGCTGAAGGTATTGTTGTCAATGGGGCGAGCACTTTTAAAATCTCAAGATTATCGGAAATTATCGCTAGAGCAAGAGCTGGAAACTCTAGCCCACTGGCTCAAGCAATAAGTATTACCAATAATAGTTCCGTCATAAATACGGGTTCTATTAGTGACAGCTACTTGAGGGCTCAAGCGGTAACACAGGTAGGTATCGCCGGCGCCTGGGGAATACGCCAACCCTCAGATCGAAGAATTAAACGAACCAATGTTAATATTTTTCGAACAGCCGAAGGACCCATCACTATTGGTCAAGATATTGGTCCCTAAGCATTTATCCTGCGAGACCTAAAATAGGATAACCAAGGAATTTTTTATTTATTTTTTGCTTAACCTATCTAATTCCTCTACGATTAGAATAATTGTGGCAATAGGGAATTTGTGTGACTCAATGGATAACATCCTGGCGTTGGCTACTTGATTTGCTTTGGCTTACATTTCTGTTGGTCTTATTGTGGCATTTTTGGCAAGACAGGAAATATTTTATAAAAATTCAAGCCTGGCATGTGACAATGGGAAAAATCACCCAGTTTTTATGGACACAGGAAAGCTACCGTTTATGGCCAAAGATTGAATATTCTTTCTATGTTCTGGATGAAGAAATACACGGCAATCGCTTTTTTCCAGAGACAGCCCATATTAATTTAAACAGTAAATATGCTCGAAAAGTGGCATACCGTGCGGCCATGGCCTATGAAAAAGATGAAGCCATTAACATCTACTATAACCCTTATAATCCTCGTGAAGCAGTGCTTGATATTACCATGCCACGTAAACTGACATTTATTCTCATCCTGCTAATGGCGCTAATTTTTTTACATCTTTTTATTATTGCTTATCGTTTTCTGTAGTCGCCGCTTCTTCACTTTGAGGCTGACACACACAGGCAGGTTGAGTAACTTTTGATTGTAAGCTTGCAATGGCTAAACCACGTACTCCCTGACCTGATGGCGCCTGTATAAAATTAATGGTTACTAGCAGATTTTGTTTTTGTTGATATTGGGGATTTTTATAGAGGACCAGTAAAGGCATGGTAGCTTCCCACTGAGTCGCATTGACAGTTTTGAGAGTAGGTGGCAAGGTAGCAACAGCACTCACCGTATAATAATTCTTTTTCACCGTTTCAGGCAGCTTGGAAGCATTAAGTGCCGTGCTATAGGCAGTCCAACCTGCAGCAGTAAAGTACTTGGCTATTTCCTTTTGGCGTGGTAAAAAATTTTTATAGTCAAAGGTATACGTAGCCACAATCGCTTCATTTGCCCACACTGCTAACTGGGTATTATCAGGTGCAGCAAAACTTTTAATGGAGAGTATCGGCAAAATGAGCAGATAATAAATTCTTGTTTTGTACATTAAAATCCCCGGTTAAACTTCTCATTCTAAACAGCTTTAATGAATAAAAAAACCCCATTATAACGTTACCCGTCTGCGCGGGCATGATAAGTTTTTTGCCATGTCTCAGGAAAGATTAGGGTATAGCCGATTTTTGTCATACCTTCTGAAAGATTGATAGAGTTATATCGATAAAGCCGCTTTTATGGTATTTTATGCGGTTTGGGGTCTCATCTACTCAAATAGGGTGCTTTTAAAATCCCCGCCCTTTATACGCAATTGACTGTGTATATTTTTCAATTGGTTAAAAAAACAAAAAGGGGAACCTGGTGCGCAACAATCGCTTTTACTTTGCTAATCGTGAAAATGTCAGCCGTTATATTAATCGCTGGGATCTGTTGCTAATAATCCTTATATTCTCCGTTGTCTTTTTCATGGGATGGGCCGGCAAGCAAATGGCAACGCCCTATCAGCTGGGGGAACCTCTTCCCATTTCACTGGATCCGGCCAAACTACCATTCTATGCCTTACGCACCGTACTGCGCATGTTTATTGCGCTGGCTTTCTCCATCCTATTTACATTTATTGTCGGGACCCTGGCAGCTAAAAATCGACGGGCAGAACAAATTGTTATTCCTGCGATTGATATCTTGCAATCCATTCCTGTATTGAGTTTTTTATCCATTACCGTCACCGGCTTTATTCGTTTGTTTCCTGGGAGTTTACTGGGTCCTGAATGTGCATCAATTTTTGCCATTTTCACAGCACAAGTTTGGAATATTACATTTGGCTTTTATCAATCCTTAAAGACCTTGCCTGCAGATTTAAAAGAAGCAGCAGCCATGTTTCAACTCTCTGCTTGGCAGCGTTTCTGGAAGGTTGAAGTGCCTTTCTCCATGTCAGGCCTATTGTGGAACATGATGGTGTCGATGTCTGCCAGTTGGTTTTTCGTAGTACTATCAGAAGCCATTGCTGTATCACATCAGGATATCCGTCTACCGGGCGTAGGTTCTTATATTGCTTTAGCGATTGAACGTCGCGATTTACACGCGGTGGGCTATGCTATTCTCACCATGGTGATTGTGATTTTTCTCTATGACCAAATTCTTTTTCGACCACTGATTGCATGGTCAGAAAAATTTAAAATGGAACAGTCACCAGACGAAGAAGAATATCAATCGTGGTTAATCGATCTAATCCGCGGTAGTCGTTTAATAAAGCGCTTTAGTAATCGTTTTGCTACAATTAAAGATCGTTTTGTCAACGCCCAGTGGCTTAGTCGTCGCCAACCCAAGGTAGTTAAAGAAATTGATTATCGTCATCAAAGACATATGGATTGGATCTGGAATACTGTCGTATTAATCGCCATACTCAGTGGTGGTTGGCTTTTATTAAATTTTATCCTTACCCAACTTGCAGTAAATGAAATTTTTCATGTCTTCCTTTTGGGTGCAGCGACTGGTACACGTGTTATTGTATTGATTATTGTGAGCTCCATCATTTGGATCCCAATAGGAGTCTGGATTGGATTAAGGCCTCGATTGGCGCAAAAAATCCAACCCATTATCCAATTTGTCGCCGCAATTCCTGCCAATTTGTTTTATCCTTTATTTGTAATTGCTATTGTCCGCTTTAATTTAAGCGTTGAAATTTGGGTAACACCCCTCATGATTCTCGGTACCCAGTGGTATATTTTATTTAATGTAATTGCCGGCGCCTCCAATATTCCGCGAGAGCTTTATCTGGCAGCCGATAATTTTGGAGTTAGGGGTTGGCAATGGTGGAAGCGCCTGGCATTACCTGGCGTTTTCCCCTTTTATATTACTGGGGCAATTACTGCCGCTGGAGGAGCTTGGAACGCCAGTATTGTGGCTGAGTGGGTAAGTTGGGGGAATACCACTTTAAAAGCAACCGGCTTGGGAGCCTATATTCAAGCAAGCACCATTGCCGGTAATTTTCCTAAGATTGCATTGGGTACGGCAATGATGTGTATCTATGTATTAGTATTTAACCATATAATTTGGCGTCCACTTTATCGCTTAGCGGAAGAACGCTTTCACTTCAATTGAACAGAGGCATCTATGTCAGAAACAATCATTGCCATCGAAAATTGCCGTAAATCATTTAAGAAGGCATCTGATCAAGATTTACTCGTTCTTGAAGATGTGAATTTCCAATTAAAGGAAGGCGAAATTGTTGCCATGCTAGGTAAATCTGGTTCTGGTAAATCCACTTTATTACGAATTATTGCAGGGTTAGTTCCGCCGAGTGCTGGTAAAGTAACTTACCGTGGTAAATCCGTTACAGGACCAGTACCAGGCATTGCTATGGTTTTCCAATCCTTTGCCTTAATGCCTTGGTTGACTGTCCTTGAAAATGTGGAATTGGGATTGGAAGCCCAGGGGGTAAGCCGTGAGGAAAGGCGACGCCGTGCTATTGAAGCCATTGATACGATTGGTCTTGATGGATTTGAGTCGGCTTTCCCTAAAGAGTTATCGGGGGGAATGCGTCAACGCGTAGGCTTTGCACGCGCCCTGGTTATTAATCCTGATGTATTATTGATGGATGAACCTTTTTCAGCACTTGATGTATTAACGGCAGAGAATTTAAAGTCAGATCTATTGGAGCTATGGAAGGAGAAGAAAACCAATACCAATGGCATATTATTAGTCACCCACAACATTGAAGAAGCAGCCACACTTGCCGATCGTATTGTTATTTTTGGCAGTGACCCTGGTTATATCCGTGCCGAATTACAAGTCGCACTACAACAACCACGCGATCCAGAAACACCGGAATTTCGCGACCTGGTTGATAAAATCTACAGACTCATGACGACAGGTCCAAAGGAAAAAGCCAAACGCGCCCAACGAGAACGGCAAATTGGTTTAGGCTACCGCCTACCCGATGTAGAACCTTCTGAATTATCGGGTTTAATTGAAACGATGAAATCTTTTGAGGAAAAAATCGATTTACCAGAACTCGCCGATGAACTTATGATGAACATCGATGATTTATTCCCTATCCTCGAAACCTTGGAAATTTTAGGTTTTGCCAAAGTTTCAGATGGGGATATTCAATTGAGTGAATTGGGCAAACAATTTTCAGAGGCCGATCTTCAGGCTCGCAAGCAAATTTTTGCCTGTTGCTTAATTGAGAAAGTTCCTCTGGCTCGTTATATTCGGCGTGTACTGGATGAAAAAACAGGGCACCGTGTTTCAGAAGAGCGTTTTTTAAGTAAGCTTGAGGATTACTTAAGTGAAAAAGAGGCCGATCGTGTCCTTCGCACTATGATTGATTGGGGACGATATGCTGAAATTTTTGCTTACGATTTTAATACAGGAATTTTAAGTTTAGAAAATCCAGGGATTTCTGAATTTAATCATGAGTGATTAAATTCAGAATGATTAATTGAATACCCAGAACTTGCAGTGCATCACATTAACTTTGTAGGTTTTATCCTTGATGAGCTTTATTCACCAAAAAGTCTAAAATCTTAAAGAAGCGCTCCTGGTTTTGCGCCATTTGCAAATCTGTCTTATATTGGTTATTGATGACTACGGCAGGTACGCCATTAACATGATAATGGGACATTAAAGCGGCATCCTGTGCTATCTGGAGATCAACCATGGTTGAATTTTCAAACGCGGATTTAACCGTTGCATTATCAGCACCTTCAGCAGTGAAAAAACTAACCATAGCATCATTATTAGCCAAATTGCGTCTCTCTGTTTGAATCGCTTTAAACAAAGCTGGATTAATTTTAGCTTCTAATCCTAAAAGGTGTGCAGTGTAATAGGCCTTTGCATAAACTTTCCAATCCTTATTAAAAACAACCGGAACACGTGAAAATTGTACTTTACTGCCTTGCTGCTGTAGCCAGGTCATAAGGGCAGGTTCAAGACGATAGCACCAAGGGCACCCATAGCTGAAAAATTCAGTCACTGCAATTTTAGAGGATTTGGCATTAGCAGCAGGACCTACAACAAGCTCGTAATCTTTTCCCGCTACAAATTCATCCGCAAAAACCAGCGTTGGTAATAACAAAATAATTAACAATAAACGTCTTAACATAGTAAGTCTCTCTTATATTAAAAATTAATGTAGACCCTGCATATAATAAGCCACTGCTTCCATATCTTCCTGACTCATGCGGGCACTAATGTCCCTCATGATTGAATTTAAATCATTGGAGCGCTTGTTTTCTTTAAAAGCCTGTAATTGTTGTATGGTATAAGGCGCATGCTGTCCTGAAACCACCGGAAATCCTGCCTGGGCATTTCCTGTTCCACGCGGACCGTGGCAAGCGATACAAGCAGCAATATGCTTTTCAAAATCCCCTCCTCGGTAAAGTTGCTCACCACGTTTTAAGTATTTTTGCGGTGTTACACCCTCAGGGAGCGGTTGCTTGGCATAAAAAGTCGCTAACTCAGCCATATCAGACTCATTTAGCGTTGCAACTATTCCTGTCATTTCTGGTGCATTGCGGGTAGTTCCTTTCTTGTAATCCTGCAATTGCTTTAGAATATAGCTGGCATGTTGCCCTGCAATATTGGGCCATACAGGATTTAAACTAACTCCCTGTTGTCCATGACAAGCGACGCAAACAGCCGTTTTGGCTGGCGGTACCACTGTTTGTTCTGCGGCATTGCTCATAAAGGTGCAGAACACAGTAAGAGCAAATACAATTTTTTTCATTCTTTATCCGAGGGTTCTATCTTAATTAGACGCGATCCCGAATAAATGCTACGCATTTTTCGGAATAATGTTTGTTAAAGACATAATACGTATTCACTGTTAGTTATGTCGAACTCACGTTATTTAATGGTACACTGCTTAGCTAAAATCCCAAAATGAAATTGAAAATAATGTTGCTAAACCCTTATTCACGTGCAAGTTTTTTAAAAAGTGCTGCCAGAGTGAACCAGTTACCCCCGGACGAAGGGATTGAAGTCGCCTTTGCGGGACGTTCAAATGCGGGTAAATCCAGCGCATTGAATTGTTTAACGGGTATTAAACAACTTGCCCGCACCAGTAAGATGCCAGGGCGCACACAGTTGATAAATTTGTTTCAGCTTGATGAACAGCGCCGACTTGTTGACCTACCGGGTTATGGTTATGCGAAGGTAGCGCAAGAAATTAAGCAAGACTGGCAACAACATCTTGCACATTACTTAGAGGTTCGTCAGTGTTTGCACGGGCTGATTCTTCTAATGGATTGCCGCCACCCCCTTAAAGAATTGGATCAAACGATGATTGACTGGTCTTTAGCCCGCCGATTACCCGTTCATATTTTATTAACCAAAGCAGACAAATTATCTCGCAGTGAGGTTAAAAATACCGTATTAAAAGTGCGTAAACATTATCAATTAATGCCAGACTTGATCACTGTACAATCCTTTTCTTCCCTGAAAAAAGAAGGCATTGAAGCATTAATTTTAAAATTAAATGAGTGGTTCCGCTGGCCTGTACAAGAAGAGTAAGGCAGAGTCCCCTCTATGCATTGGAATCCTTGCTGTGAATAAGCTCTTTAACCACTTGGGGATTGGCAAGTGTTGATAAATCACCCAGTTCAGAAAGGTCGCCTACTTTTTTACTAGCTATTTGCCTTAGAATTCGCCGCATGATTTTGCCCGAACGTGTTTTGGGTAAATCATTAACCCAAGTTATCGCATCGGGTTTTGCAATGGCACCTATGTCGGTTTTAATCGTCTCCACTAATTCCTGATAGAGCTCTTCTGAAGGTTCTTCCCCATGCTGCAAACTGATGAATGCATGGATTCCTTGACCTTTAATTTCATGGGGAATACCAACTACTGCCGCCTCTGCTACTTTGGGGTGCGTCACCAAAGCACTTTCAATTTCGGCAGTCCCCAGACGATGTCCTGAAACATTCAAAACATCATCAATTCGCCCTGTTATCCAATAATCGCCATCTTTATCACGACGAGCACCATCACCGGTAATGTAGTAACCCTGTTTGAAATAAGTCTCGCGATAACGCTCATGATCCCCGGCAATGGTTCTTGCAATAGAAGGCCAAGGATATTTTATCGCTAAACTTCCCTCACCTGCCTCAGTGATTTCTTTACAGTGCCCATCTAGCAATATGGGGAAAATACCAGGCAAAGGCTGGCTGGCAGCCCCAGGTTTTGCTTGCATTAACTCGTGTTGCGGGCAAATCATAATAGCGCCTGTTTCTGTTTGCCACCAGGTATCAACTACCGGTATGCGATCATAACCAACTTTTTCACGATACCATTGCCACACTTCAGGGTTAATCGGTTCACCGACCGTCCCCAACAAACGCAAAGAATCACGTTTCGTTGTTTCCAACCATTGATCCCCTGCGCGTTTTAAAGCGCGAATGGCCGTAGGCGCTGTGTAAAAAACACTCACACGATGCTTATCCACAATTTCCCAACAACGGGCTGGGGTCGGCCAAGTAGGAACACCGGCAAAAATTAACGAGGTAACACCATTACATAAAGGGCCATAGACCACATAACTATGTCCTGTAATCCACCCCACATCTGCTGTACACCAAAATACTTCATTGTCATGACAATTAAAAATATGTTGATGACTGAAAGCAACCTGAGTGAGATAACCACCCGTCGTATGTACTAACCCTTTAGGCTTCCCTGTACTTCCTGAAGTGTACAAGATAAAAAATGGATCTTCTGCCTCCATCGGTTCTGGCGGACACTGTGCACTGGCCTGTGTTTTTAATTCATGCCACCAGTGATTTTTTTCCGCATGAAAAGCGATAGGTTCACCACTGCTTTTTATAACCAGTGTTGAGATAGAAAGTTTATCAATTGCTTCATCCGCTTGTTCTTTAAGTGCAAAATGTTTTCCACCACGGTGATAACCATCTGCTGTAATTAATAAATTACAACCCGCTGCTTCAAGACGTTGTCTTAAAGCATGAGGTGAAAAACCAGCAAATACCACCGTATGGACAGCGCCAATCCTTGCACAAGCAAGCATGGCAATGACAGCTTCCGGTATCATCGGTAAATAAATACCGACCCTGTCTCCTTTAGCAACTTTTAATGACTTAAGTACATTGGCCATAACACAGACTTCATGGTGCAATTCGGCAAAAGTTAGCTTTTGCGCTTGTTGCCCATCATCACTTTCCCAGATAAGCGCAATCTGTTTTGCTTTTGCTGGTAAATGCCTATCGAGGCAATTGACGCTAACATTCAATTTAGCGCCGCTAAACCATTTGATATCGCCGGTGGTGAAATCACCCTGTAACACCTTATCCCAAGGTTCCATCCAGTTAATAAACTGACGGGCAATTTTATCCCAAAACAATTCAATGTTATCTTTATTAGAATTAGACTTTTTCATGAATTAACCTGTTCTTTTACGATTGCCTTAATAATGGCCGAAAAATCCAGATGACCAAAACCTGCTTCATTAAATTGCTGATAAATAGCGGTTGCTTTCGCGGCAAGAGGTGTCTCTACATTCATTGCAGTCGCAGAATTTTGACTTAAATTAAGATCCTTAAGCATCATTGCTGCGGTAAATCCTGGTTGATAATTATTGTTCGCAGGCGTGTGGGGCAATACTCCCGGGACAGGCGCATATTGGCTCATTGCCCAACATTGTCCAGAAGAGTTTGTGACGACCTCAAATAATTTTTGCGCGGATAAACCAAGATGCTCAGCCAAAACAAATGCTTCGGAAACAGCTATCATTGAAATACCCAAAATCATGTTGTTACAAATCTTGGCAGCTTGCCCGCTACCTGCAGCACCAGTATGGATTATTTTTTTTCCCATCGCTTCCAATATCGGCTTTGCCCTGGTAAATGCCTCTTCACCCCCGCCCACCATAAAGGTTAGGGTTCCTGCTTGAGCACCAGCCACGCCCCCTGAAACCGGGGCATCAACGACAAATAATTGCTTCAATACTGCTTGTTGGTGGATTTCACGACTGCTGGGAACATCAATGGAGGAGCAATCGATGTAGACAGTTTGTGGCTGAGCTAGAATGAACAAGCCCTTGTCACCTAAGCAAACTTCGCGTACCTGCCCGCCTGTTTGTAGCATGGTGATAATAACTTCCTGGCCTGATGCAGCTTCTGGCAGCCTCTGTGCAACCTTGCCACCTGCTTCTTGCAAATGATTAAGTGCTGACTGTTGAATATCATAACCCGTTACAGTGTGGCCTGCCTTCAGTAAATTAATAGCCATGGGTAACCCCATATGACCTAAACCGATAAAACCAATCCGTGCCATTGCTTTCTCCTGAAAAGACGAGTCTTTACTTGTGGACCGGCATAGTGAAGGCGCTTTCGTCAAGATTCGTCACTGGCCATTTGCTGGTCACGGTTTTACGGCGAGTATAAAAATCTATACTTTCCTTACCGTGCATATTAGTATCCCCGAATGAAGAACGCTTCCACCCGCCAAAGGGATGGCTGGCAATAGGTACCGGGATTGGAATGTTAATGCCTACCATACCCACTTGGACTCGCCGACTAAACTCTCGGGCGGTGTAACCATCCCGCGTAAAAATAGCGGTACCATTACCATACTGGTGACTATTTACTAAAGCCAACGCTTCTTCAAAATCAGAGGTGCGTAATACCACCAGCACAGGCCCAAAGATTTCGTTTTGATAAACTGACATTGACTCCGTCACTTGATCAAAGAGCGAAGGACCAACGAAGTAACCTTCTGGATAGTCTCTATGCTTAAAATTACGACCATCAACAACAAGCCGCGCACCTTCAGCAACCCCTTTATCGATAGCATCCAGTACTCGTTGCTTATGGGCGCTACTAATTAAAGGCCCCATATCGGTGCTAGGAACTTCGCCATTATCAATGCGGATGGCTTGAATGAGTGGTATTAATTTATCCAATAATTTTTCGGCGGTATTTTCACCAACCGCAATAATGGCAGAGATAGCCATACACCGTTCACCGGCTGAGCCATATCCTGCACCGACAATAGCATTCGCCGCTTGATCCAAATCTGCATCAGGCATCACAATACAATGATTTTTTGCACCACCAAACGTGTGGGCCCGTTTACCGTGCGCCGTTGCCTTCGTATAGATAGCTTCTGCAACGGGGGTTGAAGCGACTGCCGTAAATGCTTGGATATCAGGATGTGTCAGTAAATAATCAACTACCGCCTTATCGCCATGGATGCAATTGGCAACCCCATCTGGTAACCCAGCCTCTGTTAAAAATTCCAATAGGCGGACTGGTGCCGAAGGGTCTTGCTCAGAAGGTTTTAAAATAAAGGTATTGCCACAGGCAATGGCGGGAATCATCATCCAGACAGGCACCATTATAGGAAAGTTAAAGGGGGACACGCCCGCACATACACCCAAAGGCTGTCGCAACGTGAAGCAGTCAATATGGTTGGATACATCCGCGGAAAAGTCACCTTGTAATTGGGCTACCAAACCACAGTGAAACTCCACGACTTCTATAGCGCGCGCTACAGATCCTTTGGCATCCTCCAGCGTTTTTCCATGTTCGCGCGTAACGATACGTGCCAAATCAAGTTGATGTTTCTCAAGAAGCTCCCTAAATTTGAATAAGATTCGAGCTCTTTTTAAAGGGGTAGTTTCTGCCCAGGCAGGCCAAGCGGCTTTTGCAGCCGCAACTGCCTTATCACAGGTTTCTTTATCCGCAAAATAAACCTGGCCTATGGCTTCTCCTAGCGCAGGATTATAGAGCGTTTGCGAATTGGTAGAGGTAACAGTCCATGGCTTACCTCCAAAGTAATGAGGGACGGTATAACTCATCTTGAAAACTCCTTTTAAGATGTGATTTAGTCAGCATAAGTGCTTAGTAATACCTGATAATAACGTTTATCTCCACCAACATGGGAACTACGTGTTTCAACGATTTCAATCCTGGCAGGTTCACCGGCCTTGGTTAAGGCATTTGCAATCGCTTCACTTATACCAATATTAGAAGAGCCAGTATAATCCCCTGTTTTTATTTTCATGTTTTATCCTTAAATAAAGAAACTCAGTGTAGCATGAACAGCATTGAATATCTTACTTAAAATAATCTAGAAGAAATTGTTAACTACAAGGATTTATTTAATAATAAAACAATCAATGCAGGCAAGGAAAAAAGGAACATGGGAAAAAAAACAATATTGCGCCTGGCCGAAGGCACTAAATTTTCTGGATTTGAGAATGAATTAAAGGAAGAAACTGCGCACCTTCAGAAAAAACCAAAGCTCCCTTCACTATTAGAAGAAAATCTAAAGAAAATTATTGGCGACTTCGAAGTAGAGTACTACCCGAAAGTTCCTGATTTAAAATGCAGTTACCAACGGCGTATCGATAGCTTACACCAATCATTTTTATACATTTTAGACACAATTCCTGCTTTTACGACAAAAAGGCGCGCATTAGAAGACTATCTCTTGTGGTGTAAATCCTTGTGCCTATTGCCCGAAGGGGAACCCATTGATAAATATCAGGAAATCCTTGCGAAATATACTGGCCTGCTAGTCAATGCCCTTACCGATTATTATCCCTATGCAGTTGGTTCACGTGATAAAATAAAATTAGCCACTGAGCTTTTAAACAAGGCAGAACAATATGTCATTATGAAAGAAGGCCGAGCGAGTATAGCAACACTCATTCCTTTAAAAATTAATGATAAAACAGAATATGTATTACGTTGGGAAAGGCCATTAGCTCCATATCTGCCGGAAACCTTTCAAGAATTTAATGCGATAAAACAGGAACGCTTAATTACCACACCCGTCTGGTTTCGTGAATTACCTTACCTAATGCAAATTTATTTGCATTCTTGTATTCCACAATATGTTGTCATTGAATCCAATGAAGAAACACTTTCCAAACTTAAGTTTGCTTTAAACCAATTTATGCTTAAATGGGCTGAAATTAAAAACTATCGAAGTTTGACCAATGATTTAGAGGCTATCCGGGGTAACAAATTTCCCACTTGGTTTACAGGTTTACCTCGCCATGATCAACAATTACTTAAACTGTTTTTTGATTCTAAACTCAACATACAAGAGATTGATTCTCAACTTAAGGAATTTAGCGATAAAATTCAAAGCTGGACGGTAGAAGCAACTAAAGCACCAGCAAAGAATAGTCATTTTAATGCACAAGAGCTGGAAGTATTAAAAAAACTTCCCTATTGGTTTGTCGTGCTAGAAGAATATGAACAACAGTTTCTTAAAAAAGCATTAGACAGCCACGAGCTTTTGGAAGATGCGATTTCCTTTGTACCCAGTCGTCAACGTCGCATCCCTTTAACGGCAAACCTCTGCGAAAGTAACTGCTTAACCCTTACAGAGAAAGGGGAGGTTGTTAAACGATATCCTTCCCGAACGCGCTCAAGTCATTTGGCTTCTCGTGATGTAATTAAGCTCCCTCCACAAGTTAAAAAACTTCATGCATCGCGCAATTTAGCGAGAATTATTAGCACTGCTGAAGCGAAGCAACCTATCTTAATCCAAACATTGATTAGTCCTGTTAAATTGCTTGATGGTCTAATACCCGACTACTATTTGGATCAAGAGCGCCAAGAAACGATAAGCCATTTTCAGAAAGAAACCAATCGTATTATTTTGTCAACTAATCATCCTCTTAACATGGCAAAATACCTTTACTATACCCAAGCCAATGATCCTGCTTGTATGGCTATATATAACATGGTCCAGATTATTCTTTTGGTTAATAAAGTACAGGAACTGGATCTTTCCTGGGATTTAAAAAAAATCGAGCAAATAATAGCCCAAGCTTTTACTGAAGTTGAATATAAACACGAAAACAAAGAAACCTCCTATTTTTCGTTAGAAATGGATGCTAAAAGTGAGCTTGTTAGAAAAAATATGGTCGCTTTGTTCAGCGAAAATTATCCATTGCTTAAATCATTTCCTGGCTGGCAACAGTTGCTTAGCCAACATTTGCACTTAAGAAAGGTTTATACAGAAAAAGAAGAACTGGACAGTTACCTGGCTAATTTACTGGATTTACAGATGCTTGCGGAGGAATATCATGCTGTATTAAATTCTTCTTATGGTACTGCGACTGTCTTTGATTATCATGGAAGAGAACTTTTTTTAGCCTCCATCGAAAATCTTATATTTATGAAAGCAGAAGGCAAAGCAACAAGTACTTGTGTCAGCGGCAAAGATCGTGAAGAAATAGAAACAGAAGATATATTTGCGAAGGAACTGTATCGAGATCAAAAAGGACGATGGTCAAGTCTGAAAGATGAAGGTCATGAGCGAGCAGATTTTGTAGAATTTGTAGCAACATTAGTCGTTTCAGGGCATGGTGATAAGCTTGCAGGGCAAAATGCACCCGGCTCGGATGGAATTAAAACACCTGAAAAATATTGGCCAGCAGATATAGCCGAAGCTATTCGCAAAAAAGCAGGTGAGCACGCTCTTCGCAACAGTGATATTTTAGCCACGAATAATGAAGTCGGACGTATTGGAGATTTACCGAGATTAGTAAAGCCTAGGTTTGCAGAGTGTATGCTGGCAAGTTTGAAATTATCATCAGAACTACGACAAGCCATTCTCAATGAGCTTGCAATATTATGTGGTGAGCAAAAATTTCTAAGCAATAGAACCTGGAAGCTTCCTTTTATTTCATCACCAGCACCTAAAGGATTCGAAAAAATCAAACCTATCTTAGGTTGTCCTGGCAATGATGACGCAGCCCATGCCTATAAGCTTGCCCAAATTATTTTTGAAATTAAACAACGGCCTCGAGAGAGCTGGACTCGAGCCCCGGCAATTCAGAAACTTTATCAAGCCTTGCTTGATTTATGCGAAGAGGAGTCTCAAGAAAAAGCTCAACATACTATCAGTCTGTTAGTAAAAACCAAGTTCATGGCATTTAACGAGAATTCTGTGTACTCGCAGTAATAAGGACACCATAGTGAGTGATTTTTGGCTTTTTACGCTGGTAGGTTTTGGAGCCCAAATAGTTGATGGCGGTTTGGGAATGGGATATGGCCTTATTAGCATGACTGTATTACTTACTCTAGGCATTGCCCCACCTTTGGCAAGTGCCAGTGTACATGCGGCAGAAATTGTTACCACAGGTATTTCAGGTCTGTCCCATATGATGTTCAAGAATATTAATCCGACGCTGTTTCGCCGCCTGGCCATCCCAGGCATGTTTGGGGGGATTGTCGGTGCACAAGTTTTAAGTTTTGCTCCTATCAACATTATCAAACCTCTTATAATGGGTTATCTTTTGATAATGGGAATTTATGTGCTTTATAAATCATTTCAAAGAACGGAATTATCAGAAAAGATTTATGATTATTTAGTTCATACTTTACTAAAAAGAGAAAAGCCAGCGCAAAAAATGCCTCGTTTAATCACGCTTGGTTTTATAGGCGGATTTTTGGATGCAGCAGGCGGCGGTGGATGGGGATCTATTGTTAATTCCACACTCCTGGCTCAAGGCGAGCCACCGCGTTATACCATTGGCTCGGTTAATTTAGCTGAATTTTTAGTCACTATGAGTATAACTGCTGCCTTTTTTGTTACTATCAAAATTACTGAATGGCAAGCCCTTCTTGGATTAATCACAGGAGGGGCTATTGCTGCTCCTATCTCAGCTTACATGGTGCGTATTTTACCTGCCAACTTGCTCATGATTCTTGTTGGTAGCTTAATTATTGCTCTTAGCCTACGCTCTTTTTGGCTTTTTTTTCATTAAAAAATCTGCTTTTCGTATTTTTAATTTCCAATTGCTCAATAAAAGATATTTATATATAGTGATTATTTTTGGCAGTAATTATTACGTTGTAGTAAGCAAGGAAGTGCTTTATGCCATTTGAAACCAATGAGAATGATCTTTACATTAATGACCCTCCACCACCCTACGAAGAGTCTACATCTACTAGTTTAGAATCGCTCTACGAACAAGAAAACACTTGTCTTAAGCAGGAAAATGAGCTGTTAAAAAAAGAACTTACATTATTAAAACAAAATAACCTACAGCTAAAACAAGGGAACAACGTATTAGAAGAACACTCACAATTATTAAATTACCAGCTTGAATTAATCAAAAAAACCAAGGTACAGTCAGAAGATAATTATTTAATGCTGCAAAGCAACCATGCTTTGTTGCAGCGAGAAAATAGTAATTTACTGAATTGGCTAGCCATCATTATCGAACGGGAAGAAGAGCGGGAAGCGCAATCACTTCTCTATCTACAAACAGTAGAAAGTTGTGAATTCACTTTAAACGAATCACCGGAAATCGATACGTTGCGTCTTAAGATGCAAGAATTGGAAACTACCCTGCACTCACAGAAAGGGGAGTTATCCGCTGAAATCGAAAAACAGATTGAGGAAAAGTCACAGCTTATTCAGGAAAATATTCTCGAGCTGTTTAACCAGCTGATGCACGGAGATGTCTATACTCAATTAGTCAGTGATCTTGAAGTTAAATTAAGTGCAATTATTCACCAGGAGCAAGAGAGTTTTTTTAATGAAATTTCTGGGAAATTGACTGTCCCTCATGAATTAACTCAGCAATACCTGGATGATAAAACCAAAAAGTTAATCACGCTTAAACAAATCCGCGAAGACGAAAAAAGCAATCTATTTTATAACACCAGTTATATTGCACTGTGGGCAAAAATTATTGGTGTTATTTCAATTTTTAGTCAATTGGTGGAAAAGAAAGCGGGAGCAGGAAAAAAAATGGTGGGGCTTTCTTCCTCCTTGATTGGCGGTTTACTTGGTAGTGTCCCTATTGTTGGTGCTTTGTTGGATACAGTTGCCTCCTTTACTTTAAATGAATTAGGCGAAGGCGTGCTTGATTATTTTGAAGATAAGCGGATGCAAAATATTCTAGCAATTTTGCAAAATCCGGATCATGCAAAAAAAATGGCTGAATTATTTGCCCGATCGTTGACGCTTCGTTATCAAAACGAAATTCAATGCTGGGATTCTAAAACGATTAAACATGCAGCAACGATGTACAGTAACCAAGTTTATGAACTCTCTACCAATGGCAAAGTCAAAGACTGCAAGGTTTATTCCCTGGATGAAAAAGTTGAACTATTTCTTAGTTCGCTTAAAACACTCAGTGAAAGGGAAATTATTTATGATAGTAACCAAGAGGAAACCGCTGCCCCCGCTATAGCAATGTCTAGTCCAAAAACCAAGTTGTATTCCAGTAAGAAATCCATTAAAACCAAGGTGCAAGAGCAAACCCAAACATTACGAAAAAAAGTAAGCCAGACAGAACTCTTGTCAACCCATGCTTCAGTGCATCTAAAAAGTGTCCAGCGTCAAAATTCTGATTTGCAGCAAGAAACGTTGAGGAATCGAGAGGAGATTATCAGTCTAAAGGCCGAAGTTAACTCGCTTAAAACCGAAGCTAAGCGACGAGACGAAGAAATTAATGATTTGAAATCACTAATTAGTGGCTTGCAAGAGATTTTTGCAAACTGGATTGTTCCTCCTCCTGAGCCCTCTTCTGGGTCTGAAGGAACCCCCAAAGGACGTCCAAGATCACAAAAATTAGGTTCTTTCCTTAATTTTTTTGATAAAGATAAGGTTTCAACTTCCAAGCTTTCCAGATCGGATTCAGTCTTCTACCCCACTAAATATTAGGCGTTTGATTGTTAAGCGATGGCTAGAATCATGAAGTGGTAAGAATGGGGGCGTCATTTAACTCAAAGCGATGCTGGTGTGTTGGGTCGAAAACGACCCAACTACTGCCTTCACAAGGATGACAGCAAAAATTACTTTTAATTTACCTTTATAACCCTTACTCCAAAAGGTGCTCTAAACCATAATAAAGTGACTCTAAATTTTTAACTTTTTGGCAGGCTAAAATTATTCCTGGCATAAAGGAAATCCTGTCGATACTGTCATGCATGATAGTTAAGGTTTCACCCGTAGTACCAAAAATCACCTGTTGGCGAGCAACTACTCCTGGAAGACGTAAGGAGTGGATTTTCACACCTTCATGCGTTCCGCCGCGAGCCCCTGTAACTAATTCATGTCCCTTTATCGCTTGGGGATTGTGCGTGCGAGCCCTGGCTATCATTTCTGCTGTTTTCATTGCCGTGCCTGAGGGCGCATCAAATTTTTGTTGATGATGTGTTTCAACAATTTCTACATCCGGGAGCAATTTCGCCGCATCGGCGACAAATCGCATCATTAAAACAGCAGAAATTGAAAAATTGGGAACAATAATACCGCCTAATTGTTTATTGTCACAATGCTCTTTTAATGTATGGATTTGCTCCATGGTTAAACCACTTGTTCCAATAACAGGATGTGCACCACCTTCAATAATCGCAAGACTATTTTCATATACACAATCAGCACGGGTTAAATCGACCACAATGTCTGCTTTAAGAGTAATGATGGAATCACGAAGATTATCATGACGAGTCAATCCACCAACCAGTTCAAAATCAGGGTGATTTTTTATTGTTTCGCACGCAAGTATCCCCATTTTACCTTGGGCACCATTAACAATTACACGAATAGCCATACTAGCTCCATAACTTAAATATTTTTTATTCTGACTTTTTCTTTTCTTCCTTTGAAGCTTCGGCATTCTCCTGCAAGATACGGATTGCCCAAAAAGAAGCGGGGATCCAGCCTATAATGGTCGCTTGCATCACTAAAGCCACGATTGCACCACCTGGATTATCATCGAGTAACAGAACAAGCCAGGGGAAAAAAATAGCAAGAAATGTCCAGAAGAGTCGACTAATCATTGCCAATGACCTACCTATTTAGTAATAAAAGATAATAATATTTATTATTTACAGTATATCCTTCTTTTTTTAATTTAAAACAGTCTTACTTTTAAAACAAAGCAAGCTTTTGCTCCCAAAGCCGTACGTCATGTCGAACGTAGAGAGACATCCCCTGATACAAAGGAGATTCCTCACTACGGGATGACGGTCGTCTTTTTTGATGTTTGCCACAGTGTTGTTGGGATACTCAGGACAAATTTTTATGTGGTCATGCGAAACAACTGACACTAAGTTTAGGCACATCTAGGAATTAAGTGGTTTATAAAAAGTTGCACTTGCAAATAGGCATTAAACGCTGTACATTGTATGCGCATTTCAAAAGAACCTGTTTTCTTAATATATGGCAAGATACAACTCGTATAATCATTTTACCTATAGCTTAAAACAGTGTCGTCTTCACGCCCACTTTGAATTTTTAGAAAAAAGGTAACAGCATGAGAAGGCAAGAACTTCATCCACGCACAGTAATAATTAATAAGACACAAAAAAATCAATCTAAAAAAAACCGTAATGACGCATTATCATGGCTTGCTACCACTTTTCCGCAAGCGTTTGATAATACACTGCGTATTCGTCCATTAAAAATAGGGATTATGGATGACATTTTAGCTTTAGCTGATAAAGCGGCAGCGTGCGGAATTTCCAAAAGCAAATTACGTGAAGCAGTCGTTATTTTCACCCGACGGATAGATTATTTAACCTGCCTTAAAGCACGCGAAATGCGTGTTGATTTGCAAGGTAACCCTGTTAGTATGGTTACTGAAGAAGAGGCGGAAAAAGCCGCTGCAAAAATTAAAAAACGGGTCGAAAAAAGTGTACGCAATTCGCGAAAACAATTTTCTTCTATCAAGCCAACTACATACTCAAATGCAAGACCTTCCGTGCAATCACAAGAGACGAATTTGCCCTATTTTCCCGAACGTGCACCTGCTTTCAGCGCACAAAATCCAGTTACTCCACCCCCTAGGGCTGCTGTTGTGGTAAAACATAAACCATCAAGGCAGTTTGATCCAGATGCCGTTGCCAGGTTAAAAGAAAAATTAGGGTTATCGCGTAAAGCACAACAAGAGACTACCGACTAAGAGGACTAAGAGCCTATTTTAGGCTCTTACAATTTCCATACAATTGGTACCCCCTGGCTTACCTATTGTGTGCCCGCGAGTGAGTAAAACAAAGGCATTCTTTTCAAGAAAACCTTGTTGTATCAGATAGTTGAGGACTTGCTCATTAACGGTGTTGTCTTCTAAACAATGATAATCCATATAAATGGGAAAGACATTATTAACCAAACTTAACTTGCCGACTGTTCGAGCGTTGGCTGTTACCGCATAAATCGGCACAATACTTTGTTGACGAGACATCCAAATGGCTGTTGCTCCAGATTCAGTCAGTGCCACAATGGCCTTAATCGGGAAATGGTTGGCTGCATGCATCGTGGCCATAGCAATAGCTTGATCGGCACGTTGATAATGACAGCTTTCATTGTCCACATTATAAAAAAACCCAGCATGCTTTTCCGCACTTCGACAAATACTATCCACCATTTTAATGACTTTAACCGGAAATTTGCCGGTTGCAGTTTCCGCGGATAACATCACTGCATCAGTACCTTCCAAAATGGCATTCGCTACATCCGATACTTCGGCTCGGGTAGGTTGTGGTTGATAAATCATTGATTCCATCATCTGGGTCGCGGTAATGACAACTTTATCCAGGCGTCGGCTTTGCTCAATAATTTTTTTCTGAATAGCAGGGACTTCAGCTGGACCAATCTCCACTCCCAAATCGCCACGGGCAACCATCACTGCATCCGTTGCATTAATAATTTCTATCAGGTGATGCAATGCTTCCGTACGTTCTATTTTGGCAATGATAGGAATAGCTTTCCCATTCAGTAAATCTCTAGCTTCCTTAATATCTTGTGCGTCTTTTACAAAAGAAAGCGTTAGATAATCCACCTCCAGATCAATCGCCGTTTGCAGATCTTTTTTATCTTTTTCAGTCAATGCCCTGGCAGCGAGCCCACCACCCTTGCGGTTCAAACCCTTATTATTACGCAGCACTCCACCTTCAACCACCACACAGTGAATATAGGGCGGCTCTATGCTATCTACTTTCAGTTCAATTAACCCATCATCCAATAACAGATGATCACCAACGGCTAATTCGTAGCATAAGTTCGTGTAAGCTACAGAAACGGAATGCTCATCGCCTAACTCCTGGCTCGAACAATTCAAGGTAAAATGTTGATCATTTAATAAGGTTATTTGATTATCTTTGAATCGGCCAATGCGAAGCTTAGGACCTTGCAAATCAGCCATAATCGCTAAAGGATGGTTAAGTTCATGGGCTATTGTCCTGGCTTTTTCCACAATTTGAAAAATGCTGCTGTCAACGTGCGAGAAATTAATGCGTAATACGTCTACGCCTGCAGCGAGCATCGCTTGTAGTGTTGACGCCTCGCTACAAGCAGGACCCAAAGTTGCAACAATTTTAGTTCGACGAAGCATTGGCACGCTCTTCCAAGATAGCTACAGCAGGTAATTTTTTCCCTTCAAGAAACTCCAAAAAGGCCCCGCCACCAGTGGATATATAAGAAATTTGCTGCGTTAAATCATATTGATCAATAGCAGCCAAAGTATCCCCTCCACCAGCGATAGAAAAGGCATCGCTGTCGGCAATGGCAATGGCCAATGCCCGTGTGCCATAAGCAAATTGAGGAAATTCAAAAACGCCTACTGGTCCGTTCCAAATGATGGTTTTTGCTTCCTCAATGATATCTACATAACGCCCTACGGTATCAGGCCCTATGTCCAGAATCATGTCATCACTGGCCACGCTGTTTAACGATTTGTTAAACGCAGGACAGCTATCACTGAAAGACTTGCCGACAACTACATCCATAGGCAAAGGAATTTCACAACCCTTTTCTGCTGCCAATGCTAAAATAGTGCGCGCCTCTTCAATTAAGTCTTCTTCATAAAGGGACACACCAATCTCATAACCTTGCGCTTTAAGAAAAGTATTGGCAATACCTCCTCCAGGGATTAAATAATCAACCATCGTCACTAATTGTTTTAGGAGGGTGAGCTTACTTGATACTTTAGCCCCGCCAACAATGGCAACAATCGGTTTTTCGGGTTCTTTCAGCACATGCTCCAAGGCTTCCAGTTCACTTACTAAAAGTGGACCTGCTACTGCAATTGGCGCATATTTTGCCACGCCATGGGTTGAAGCTTGTGCACGGTGGGCGGTGCCAAAGGCATCCATCACAAAAATATCACAAAGGCGAGCCAATTTTTTGGCCAAAACATCATCATTTGCCTTTTCGCCCACGTTAAAACGTACATTTTCACAAATGACGAGTTCGCCTGGATTTACCTCTAGGCCATCTAAGTAATCGGTAACGAAGCGGACGGGATAATCCAGACTGGCAGCCATATAATCCGCAACCGGTTGCAGGGAAAAACGCTTTTCTACTTTGCCCTCTTCTGGCCGTCCTAAATGAGACAAAACCATGACGGCAGCATTTTCATCCAAAGCGGCCTGCAAAGTAGGCAAAGCCGCTCGCAAGCGCTGATCACTGGTAATGAGGCCATCTTTAATAGGAACATTTAAATCCTCGCGAATCAGTAAGCGTTTGCCACTCAAGCTGGTTTCGCACATTTTAAGCAGATTCATTCATCCATCCTTAACGATTCATCATATATTGAGCGGTATCCAGCATACGGTTAGAGAAACCCCACTCATTATCATACCAAGCGACGACTTTCACTAAATTACCGAGCACCTTTGTTTGCGTGGTATCAAATACGGCTGAAGCGGGATAATGGTTAAAATCACAAGAAACCAGCGGTTCATCACTAATGTGCAAAATATTATTTTTTGCCTGACGCATAATATTGTTTACTTCCTCAGCAGTTGTTTCACGCTTGGCAGTAAAAGTTAAATCCACGACAGAAACATTTAAGGTAGGTACGCGCATTGCAAAGCCATCCAACTTCCCCGCTAACTCAGGAAGAACCAGACCAACGGCAACTGCTGCGCCCGTTTTGGTAGGAATAATGGATTGAGTTGCAGAGCGGGCACGACGTAAATCACTGTGGCTACCATCAAGGAGCATCTGATCTTTGGTATAGGCATGTACGGTATTCACCAAACCGTGTTCTATCCCCAGTGTTTCATGCAGAGGCTTAACGACGGGAGCCAGGCAATTTGTCGTGCAAGACGCGTTGGAAACAATGACATCCGTCGCCTGTAACGTTTGATGATTAACGCCATAGACAATCGTTGCATCAGCGTTTTTACCAGGTGCTGAAATCAAGACTTTTTTAGCGCCAGCATGAATGTGTTTCATGGCAGCATCACGCTGCGTAAAATGGCCAGTACATTCAAACACCAGGTCCACTTCCAATTCTTTCCAGGGCAACGCATTAGGATCACGTTCGGCAATCACACGAATAGCATCCCCATCAATCACTAAATTATTGCCCTCCACTTGCACCTGACTGGAAAAACGCCCATGGGTGGAATCATAGCGGGTCAAATGCGCGGTAGTTTCAATACCCGCCAAATCATTAATGGCTACAATCTTAAATTCATCCTGGCGCTTATACTCATAAATGGCACGCAAAATACAGCGGCCAATGCGGCCATAACCATTTATTGCGACTCGTATTGTCATACTACTCTCCGAAAATTACCGTGATTCGTCCACGCGAATCTGTTTTAAAATAATGTGTTTAAGGCAGAAATTACTTGCTCTTCAGTAATACCTAGGTATTCAAAAGCATCTTTTGCTGGTGCAGATACACCAAAGCGCCTAAGGCCAACAACTTTACCATCCAAACCAACAAATCGATACCAATAATCAGCAGCTGCTGCTTCAATAGCAACACGCCTGCGCACCGCCTTGGGTAATACATGCTCCTGATAAGCATCCTCTTGTGCAATAAAGCGTTCACAACATGGCATGGATACCACTCGAATCTTTTTACCCAATGCCTGCATCTGCTGCGCTGCGGCTACGGCTAATTGCACTTCCGAACCTGTCGCTAATAAAATTGCATCGGGGGTACCCTGGCAATCTTGAAGAATGTAGCCGCCACGCTTTATTAATTCCGCATGCGCTTTGTCATGGGGAAGGGCTGGTAAATTCTGGCGTGATAACAATAAGGCGGAAGGGCCATTATGATGTTCAAGCGCTTGTTGCCAGGCAACAGCTGTTTCCATTAAATCGGCAGGCCGCCAAACCAATAAATTTGGCGTCATACGCAACATCGCTGCGTGTTCAATGGGTTGATGGGTGGGGCCATCTTCGCCTAAACCAATTGAATCATGGGTTAACACGTAGATAACGCGTTGCTGCATCAAAGCGCTGAGACGGATTGCATTGCGTGCATAGTCGGCAAAAACTAAAAAAGTGCCGCCATAGGGTATGATGCCGCCATGCAGTGCCAGGCCATTCATAATGGCAGCCATCGCAAATTCCCGTACGCCATAAAACAGGTAGTTTCCTGAAAAATCGCTCGCAGTAATTGCCTTACTTCCTGACCAATCCGTATTATTTGAACCCGTCAAATCCGCCGAACCACCCAACATCTCTGGCAATAATTTAGCAAACTGCTCAATACATTGTTGGGAACTTTTACGTGTGGCTTGCGATTTATCATGAAGTCGGCATTGTTCAATAAAAGCCCCTGTGCTTTTATCCCAGTTGTCGGGTAAATCACCATTAATCTGGCGCAAAAATTCATGATACTCATTTTCATGTTGTTGCTGGTAAGCATGACAACTGGCTAACCAACGTGCTTCGTCATGTTGGCCTTGTTCTTCATGATTCCATTTGGCATATAATGAATCCGGTACAACAAAGGGGGGATGCGCCCAATTAAAGATTTCGCGCACTTTGGCCACACCCTCTGCACCTAATGGGGCACCATGGCATTTTTCACTGCCTGCAAGGGGCGAACCGTAGCCAATTATTGTTTTGCAAATAATGAGACTTGGCTTTTTTGTTTCTTGTCGAGCCTGTTCAATAGCATGCTCAACGGCTTGTGCATCATGGCCATCAATAGGGCCAATCACCTGCCAGTTGTATCCCTTAAAGCGAGTCGCTGTATCATCTGTAAACCAGGATTCCACCTTGCCATCAATAGAAATGCCATTGTCATCATAAAAAACAATTAATTTGCCAAGCCCTAATGTGCCTGCCAAAGAGCACGCCTCATGGGAAATACCTTCCATCAGGCAACCATCACCAACAAAGGTATAGGTATAGTGATTAATCAATTCTAGACCGGGACGATTAAATCGCGTAGCTAACACTTTCTCGGCAATAGCCATACCCACTGAATTAGCCAGCCCTTGCCCTAATGGTCCTGTCGTTGTTTCCACCCCTGGGGTATCGTGCTCCGGATGGCCGGGTGTTTTTGAATTTAACTGACGAAAGCGCTTTAATTCTTCCAGGCTCAAGTTATAACCTGTTAAATGGAGTAAGGAGTAAAGCAGCATCGATCCATGACCGTTTGACAAAACAAAGCGATCACGATTAAACCATTTCGGATTTTTAGGGTTATGTTTTAAAAATTTTGTCCACAGTACCGTAGCAATTTCGGCCATTCCCAAAGGCATGCCAGGGTGTCCGGATTGTGCCTGTTCAACAGCGTCGATACTTAAAAAGCGAATGGCATTGGCTAAATCGTTAGTAAGGCTCATGCGTACTCTTATGCAATTTCATTTGGGCGTCTATTGTCGCTCAGAAGGCATTAATCAGCAAGTTAGTGTACTACTTAGTGTACTATTAATACACAAAAAAAGAAGGCCAGCCGCAAAAAATATGCAAATTTTACTTTTTGTCTATTTTTTGGGATTATTGCTCCTTTATTAAATTGACTTCCAGGGATGTATGACGGCGGTACTGCGTAGATTACAGTCTCACATTGGCTATACTATTACAGAGAAGGTCGGACAGGAATTGCCACAGTGGGAATTCAGTCATTTTTTAGCGAAGCAAGATACAAGTTATTTTGAGCCGTTCGTTCGTCACCACCCTGTTTTAAATTTCGAATACAGTGTTTTTTGTACCAAGCTTGCTCATGATATTTTTGCCCTCGAGCGGGATCCCACGCCCCATTTAACAAACGAAATTCTCGTAGAGAAGATAGCAACAGCTTTAATCCTCTCAGAGTTGTTAGCGCATCTCTATCGACATTATTTGACGGTACCACGAGAGGTGGCGCGTTTAGAAGCGGAGCAAGCGATTTATCGCAATTGGCTCAACAACCGCTATTTTAGGTTCCCGCAGCCTACCAGGCCCACCACGAAGACAGCTGGATTTTTTGCCCAAAAAATCAGGGAGAAAACAGCCGAGGTTAATTGGCTGAGGTTATTTGCTACCAGAACGCGGCGGGTATTTGCTACTGCAATACTCATCCCTATGGTTAAGGATTTAAATTATTTTTATCACTTTATAAGCGTTGCTGATCAGTATGCCCGCCCAGCTATCGCTTATTTTTCCTGGTTATTTTACATTCCACGGTTAACTGTCAATATAGCGCTGCTGTTAAAACATCTCATTCCGGGAAAGTGGATGAACGAGGAAGAAAAGAAATTATCGTTTATGGCCCGTTTGCAAGCTCAATTACAACGACGCTGGTTTGAATTGGGGAATGATAGTATCTGGTTTGCCGGGAGCCTTTTGAACTGTTTTGTATTCACCGGGACTTTAGCGCCTTTTGGAATGTACTTAGCCATTTCACTTGCTCTTTTCGATGCACTTTGGGTCGGGCTTCGTGCCTTTATTGAGTTAAGACGATTAAAAGAATTGGAGTTTTTTTATCGGAAAAAAGAAGCTGAACTAACCGGCGGCGAGCATGCAGCAGAGTTAGAAGAATTAAAGGAATATCAACAACAGTTGCAGCAATATATTGATTTTGAATGGCAACGGTTACTACTCAATGTGACCAGTGTAACCTGCTTATTTTTTGCAATGTGCTTGGCCATACCTCTGATTACCAACCCTGTCATTCCTTTTATTGGTGCCTCGCTCGTTATTACCATCACTCTACTAACCTACATCAAAGTTCAGTTGTTAGAAAAAGAACGGCCAGTCAATCCAATTATGAAATTGGCCGAACCACAGTATGCTGATTTATTAAAAGATAAAGGATTTTTCAAGGCGAGGAACCTTGCCCCATCCAGCCAAACCCTACAGGAAGAGGCGACGGTAGAAGACCTTTTTTCCCCCATTGTTACAACGAATAATGAACTAACCTGTTGATGGAGCCTTTGCTGATTCAATGCTATGCTATGGCCTTTGTCGCATTTGGAGCTTAAATCAATGACTTTACCTTCTTTTACCAACATTGATCTCAGCAATTTTGTAGGGCGGTTAGATAATCTGCTGCAAACAAATTTAGAGCAAATTGATGCAATCCTTAATCATACGACCGAGTATACCTGGGATAATTTAATGTATCCCTTGGAGGAAATGGATGACAAACTTGAACGCTTTTGGTCTCCTTTATCCCATTTACACGCGGTAATGAATTCAAAACCCTTACGAGAATGTTATCAGGCTTGCTTGCCTAAACTATCTGCTTATGATGCCGCAATTGGCCATAATCATGCCCTCTATGATGCAATCAACTCTATCAATAAGGAAAAACTTGATAGCGCCCAGCAAAAAATTATCGAGGATACGTTGCGTGATTTTGAATTATCGGGAGTTGCACTCTCAAAAGAAAAGAAAGAACGTTTTGAAACGATTCAGACACGTTTATCAGCCTTATCCAACCAATTTGAAAACAATGTGCTTGATGCTACACAAGCGTTTAGTATCCATATTACGGATGAAAAACGCCTAAGCGGCTTACCCGACCATGCTATTCATACAGCCCATGAATTGGCTGTCGAAAAAAAATTGGACGGATGGGTTTTTAATCTGGAATTTCCCTGTTATCTGGCCATTGTCAGTTATGCCGATGATCGTGCCTTGCGTGAGGAAATGTATCATGCTTACGTGACTAGAGCTTCCGACAAAGGCCCTTCTGCTGGAAAATTTGATAATTCAGAAGTGATGCAAGAGATACTTACCCTGCGCCACGAAAAAGCACAGCTATTGGGATTTGATAATTTTGCAGAGTTATCACTTGCCACTAAAATGGCAGAGTCTCCAACACAGGTACGCGACTTTCTTAATGACTTAGCGGCAAAAGCCTATCCTCAGGCCAAAGAAGAATTTGCCAAGTTACAAGAATTTGCTGAAAAAAACTATTCGATTAAAGAACTGGCACCCTGGGATATTGCTTATTTTTCCGAGAAGAAAAGACAAGCGCTTTATGCGATTTCGCAAGAAGAATTACGTCCTTATTTTCCCCAAGATAAAGTATTGTCAGGTTTATTTGCCATTGTGAGAAAACTTTATGGCATGAGTTTTGATGAAGTTAACCATGCTGATATTTGGCATCCTGATGTCAAATGTTACCGTATTTCGGATGAGAACCAGCAAGTTCGTGGTTATGTTTATGCCGATTTATTTGCACGACCTCACAAGCGCGGTGGTGCCTGGATGGATTCCTGCCAGACTAGACGGCAACTTGCAGATGAGAGCTTCCAAGTACCCATCGCCACACTAACCTGTAATTTTGCCAAACCCTCTGCCAACAAAAAGGCAACCTTGTCCCATGACGAAGTGCTCACCTTATTTCATGAATTTGGACACTGCTTACACCATATTCTAACTCGCGTTAATTATTTAAGTGCCTCTGGAATTAATGGCGTGGAATGGGATGCGGTCGAGTTGCCCAGTCAGTTTTTTGAAAACTGGTGTTGGGAAGAGGATGCCTTGAAGTTGCTGGCAGAACATGTGGATACCAAAGAACCTCTACCCAAAGCGTTATTTGACAAATTATTAGCGGCTAAAAATTTTCAGTCAGCGATGGCCATGATGCGGCAATTGGAATTTTCCCTGTTTGATTTCCGCATTCATGAAGAATTTGATGCGTCCCATAAAGAGTTTGTGGCTAAGGTGTTAGCCGAAGTCCGTCAACAAACAACCGTTATCCCACTGGTGGATTACAATCGCTTTCAACATAGCTTTTCCCATATTTTTGGTGGCGGCTATGCCGCTGGCTATTATAGCTATAAATGGGCAGAAGTCCTTTCCAGCGATGCCTTTGCACGTTTTGAAGAGGAAGGCATTTTTAATGAACAAACAGGACGGGATTTCTTGCATACTATCCTGGAGGTAGGTGGTTCTAAAAAAGCAGCCGAGGCGTTTGAAGCATTTCGTGGCCGAGCAGCTACAGTGGATGCTTTGTTGCGGCATAATGATATCGCTCGCTAAATCAGGGCATAGCATCTATGCCCTTTAACCCCAGGATTGAAATGCCCTTTTTTGCAAAGTGGTTTGCTTTATTTTGTCTTTCTTTTGCATTTGTAAATCTTTCTTTTGCATTAACTGATTCGACTGCTTCCCAACCGCTTGTCTATCCTCCAATTTTCGGTAAAGAAAAACTGCCCTTAGTTGATATAAAACAATCAGAGCTGCCAGCACCTTTTAATTTTTTATTAACCCAGCCGTTAATGACTTTAGGATTGGAAAAGTATTATCAACGTAACGGCCAAATTAAAGTGATTCATGCACAAAAGAATGCCAAGAAGAACACTTATTCTCGCGCCATTCTGATGGTGATGGATAACAATAAAAAACGGAATGACGTGTCTGTCGCCCAGGCAAGAAATGAAACCATCACGGTTGAATTCGCATTGATTACCATGAATTTTAATGCCCTGCCCGATCCTGTTATTAAGGCGGTGCTACATAGCAATACCCCTTTTGGCAAGTTGCTCGCTTTACATAAAATCAAAACGACAACCAGCAATAGAGCTTATTTTAAACTCCCTTGCACGGCACCATTAGCAACCTTAATACGTTGCAAGTTAAACAGTTCGCTTTATGGGCGGTTAAATACCTTGAATCATTCTGGGAATGGCCAATGGCTGGCTCATGTCCTGGAAATTCTACCCGCGATACGATGTACTCAGACCACCTGTCAACCTGCATAACGGATTTATCAAAGGATTGAAAAAATTTTATTCATTCCCATATTGATCATTGTGACTTGTGTTATACTATAAGTTGTACAAAGGGGGCGACCTGGCTTCGACGCGGGTTGCGAAACCTGAGGAGCATGCCGAGAAGGAGCACTCTCGTAAATCAGTCTCAATAAATATAAATGCAAACGATGAAAACTTTGCAGGTGAAGCTATCGCTGCGTAAGCTTTGATAGTGTAACCGCACCGTGCGCTGCCATAAAACCAGCGCCCCGTTGACCGAGCTCGCTTATCGGTATCGAATCAACGGTCATAGAAGATAAGCTCGCATCTTGGCCCGTCCCGAGTTAAGGTGTTAAATTAAGGGAATCGCCGTGTTCAATCCTGCCTGTCGGAGTGACCACGGTTAACTTAAAAGACAAGGCTACGCATGTAGAACCGATGGCAGAGGATTTGCGGACGCGGGTTCGATTCCCGCCGCCTCCACCAATTATTAAAACCATTCCCGCCCACCAAAGACCATCATAAACCCTTGTAGCTCAAGTTATCAAACCTTCTTCACACATAGGTACAAGTTGCTTCGTCTTTAAAGCACGCGCGTTTCTATTAAGAATAGTCGCCATTTGATCGGCAGAATACGAGTGATGTTGGCATAATTTCAAAATGACGGGCTTTATCTGACGAGACTTTGGAGTCAATCGATCAATTCCTCTCGCAAATCATCAGGTAAGTGACTACTATTTGCATTGAGGTCATTACCATTTGCCATGAGGTTATCTCATCTCTATTTTGATGCTCAGAAGGATAATAGCTCATCAGCAAATGGGTTGGTTTATAATAAGTATTGCGTCCACTTCCACCTTTTCCATCAAATGGTATTGTTGCCAAAGGCGACCAAGTACTTTACTTGCTGCCACAGAGTCTAAGCACAGAGTCTAGGGGTCAGATCTTGCTTTTTGCCTCAATAGCGAGCTAGGGATTTCATTTTTGATAATTATTTCGATTGTATTGATTTCCTTCAAAAGGAATTAAGTAAGTCCTGGTTTAGCGATGGCAAGACCCTTTCATTTATTGCAGTTTGTTGCATAGATGAATTACTTTTAAGTGGAGAAGAACCTAATTGACCAGGATGCGTTTTTCGAACACTGAGAGATTAATCTGAATTTGAGTTGATTATTCGATAATTAACAGCGCTTTGTAACAGTATTTCACGGTGGTAAGTTGTAGCACGCTTGAAATTTTAAAATGGGTAATATTACCTATCGTTACCTGTTAAACTTCCATTTATACTTTTGCCACAAATTTCCCCCTATTTTTTCAATTCATGGCTAACTTTATTGTTCAATTAGAAAATGCCCTGCAAGACGAGCAGTTATTGCAGAAATTCATCCTAGATATTCAGCAGAAAAAACTTTGGTTTCCCAAACTAAACCAAGCGCATAATTTTTCACTGAACCTTTTATCTAATTGGTTACAACACGCTAAAGTTTCAAAGGAGCTACTATCTACGCTTTGTAGCAGTTGGCAAAATGATATTCTTGCACAAATGCAAGAGGCATCTAGCGATGAAAATGCTACTTATCCGTCTTATCTTGCCAACCAAATTTACATTCTATTGACGCCTTATTGTTATCCTTTTATGACTAGTAACCCGACATTACTCAATCCAGAGTCATCGGTTGCTAACTCTACTCCGCCAATAAATTCAAACCGAAAAAGAAAGCCTATTGATGATCAAAAGAATAGAAGAAATAAAAAAAGCAAATTATCCCCAGAACTGTTACAGACTATTGACGCGGCAGAGTTATCGAAAACTATTAAAGATAAATTGATTCAGTTTGGTATAAAACCTGATTTTTTCTTAACTGAATCCACCAATTTAAACCAGTTAGGGTATAGTGAAAAGCAAATTCGTTGCATTTTATTAAATCATTCCAGTTTAAAAACCGTTCAACATCTAAAAAATTGGCATAAAGAATTAATTGCTACATTTAATCATGAACAACTTACTCAAATTATTAAACGAGGCGGTGTCAGTAATCTTGAAGGGGTTAAACACCATTACCAGGATTTAATTAAACTTGGTTTTACGACTGCACAGATAGCAAAAATGGCCAGCGCTCATGGAGGTCCTTACACACTCAAAGCTGTGATAGATAAATATAAGCAATTAAGTAATCAGCTGGACCATAATACTATTGTAAAACTTGTGAGTAAGGATGGTGGATCTTGGGGTGTAGCAGTCGCAATTACGAGTCCATTTACAAAAGTCCAATCACATTTTACTAAAAAGCAACTACAAACAATCAATAGCCATCCTAACGGGAAAAAGAATTGTGAAACACTTGTTGAAAACTATGCTGAATTCAAACAGTTAGGCCTTAATGAAGAAGAAATGTTAAAGGTAGTCAATCATCAAAGTGGAGAACTTAACACTCAAATTTTTTTGCTGATTTTTACTTCCTTCATCAAGTTAGGTTTTACCAAAGATCAAATTATTATGATGGTCAATCATGATGGCGGTTTTCGTAATCTTTTGGAGGTGAACGAAAACATTCAGACATTAATTGAAAATTATCAATTGTCTATTGATGAAATAGTAAAATTAGCTAGTCATAATGGAGGCAATTATAATCTTGTCGCCTATATTGAACAGTCTACTTTCTTAAGTAAACTCGGTTTTACTAAAAATCAAATTATTACTATAGCTAGTCAAAACTGCGGAGCAAGAAATCTGGCATGGCTTGCCCAAGATCATGAAACATTTATCGAAAATTTGGTTTATCCTTCGAGGAAATTGTTAACCTTCTCAAAATAGCGATTTAAATCTGCGTTCACACTATGAAAACCTACTGCAAGACATTCATGAATTGCACTCGCCAGTTTTGGTTAACGAAAGGGTACAAGAATTAGCACAAACTCATCATCAAGCGTATTCTTCATTTGTTTTTTTCAACCAGCCAAGAGAAGCGTTTGAGTCGAACGAAAATCAAGATAGCTATAATAATGAACTAAAAAGCTAGATAAATTAATTCTTATGCGTATATAATTTTCCTAGTAATTTGCGAATTAAAGTGATCATCATGCTTTGGGAGCACGTTGTTGAAACAATTTTTAAAGGATGCACAACTTAGTTTAACTGAGAGGCCTGTTATTCTTATTGCAAATGCTTTATTAGGTGGTTTCAATGGCCTCGTATACACACTCATCGCCTCTGATGTCGTTAATTTTTTAAACAGTAGTGAAATAGAAGAATTTATTAAAGACCAAGCAGGGCAATTTAATTGTACGGTAGAAGATGATTATTCTATCTATTTTTCTGAAATTTGTTGTGAGTCTCCAATCTCCAAGAAAGCCCTAATATTAGCAGCTAAAATTTATGAGAACTCTACTTTATATCCTTCACCCCTTAGTGCCTGGTCGATTGCAAGAAATGTTTGTATTGGTTCTCTGATAGGGTTCGCTTTAGGTGTGGACAAAGCAAAGCAACTCGGGCTGAGTAATAATCCCAATCGATTTAATTTTTCTTCTCACCCACATAACTATACCTCTTCCGAAGAATTAACTCCCACACGAATAAGGCCTTAGTCCTATTCGTGTTATTTTGTAGTAAGCCCATAATTTATTTTTAACACCGTAATTCAGTGTCATGTTTTTTTAGAATTACCTGGTTGCAAGCAACCGAATCTTATACACATCTCTGAAAACGCATTCCAACTCTAATTTCCGACGTCCCGCAGCTTGTCCGTGGGATCCAAGATGCTGTGCGCTAAAACACTTGACCCCGCGGACAAAGCCGCGGGGCGTCGGCAGAGAGATGTGATCAAGAGACAGTTGCAAGCAACCAGGCTACGCTTACAATCCAAATGAGTAAATCAAGATCTTCGTATATCGGGAACTAACAGATTGTCCAAGTAGTATTTTTATAATCCTTATGTTGCATTCAAGAGCTAATTGAATTAATATTGCGCAATATTATTGTTGAACAAGGCCTTAGACTATGTTTTTAAAAAAATTTCCCGAAAATTCCCTTATTAAAAAAATTAAAATTAGTGGTCCCTTTATTAGCGTTTATGTCCCTCAAACAGAATTAAAAAATTTTAAAAATAAATATGGAAAGCTATTAGGCCAATATTCAATTTTATCGATTGGCCAAGGATTAATGCACGATTTTGCCCATTACACTCACAACAAACATTTGTCGTTCCTTACTGCAAAAAAATCAAGTCAAACGGAAAATAAGCATTTCCATTTCATTTTACCAGCAACGGTCACTGAATCTAACTTAATAACTTTTTTAAATTTTTTTGACGATGAAGATTTAAGTAAAGAACAAAAACGCCAACTTGTAAAAGAATTTAAGGACCATTCTGATACAGTGACCCTAGAAATATTACTAGAGCAAATTAAAGCTTACAACTATATCATATCCGCGCTATTACACGAGGATCATTACCTTCCAAAATTGATGCCATTATTTACCGAGTTCGTTAACAACTTGATGCCTTTTTTGAACGGTAACCCAGATGAGCCTGTTGATATCTCTCCATCGATTAACATTAAGGTGGGAAACCAGCAAATATCCGCTCGCGATGCCTACAATAATTTTACCGCTCTCTTAACCCATATAGGATTTTTATCCTCTTTCCAAGAGATTATTGAACAATTAAAAAAAGGTGGAAAAGAAGCAGCTATACCTGAGATAAAAGAGAAATTAAATGAACTCTTCAAATCAGCATCGACAACCCCATTCCCCAATTTTAGTGCATCCCCTTACCTATTCAATGAATTAGTAGCACACTTTCCTTTTTTAGATGGGAGTTTCAACGATCTATATGGGATGCTTCACCAAGAATTTACAAGTCTGTTGGAAACTGATGAACTTGTTTTTACCCCTCCAATAATTAATCGTTTCCCCGAAGATATTTCCTATAGTCAAGCGATACTTTTTTTAAGCAAACAGGGAAATGTTGGCCTAAAAATTATGGATACTATGGCTCGCTTACAAGAAGGAAAAAAGAGTACGAATCCCTATTGGATGAATAGTGCTACAAAACTTCAGGGTATAATCGACGCCGTATTAAAGATTAAAAATAATGGGGATGATTTGAAAGTACTGATGCAAAATCCCGAGTCCGAGATTTACTTGGCACTCAATAAGCAACGACTTTTACCCTTAACCTTCTTAGGTAGTTTTGCGATTAATAAATCGAAATCAATCATGAAAGTTGAAGATGAAATTTCCAATTTATCAACTATTGATTTTATGGGGTCAATGTAGAAAGGGATGTTTCGAATCAACTCATTTAATATTACCGATGGCGTTACACGCCTATGACAATTCTGATTCATGGTAACTTTAATTCATGGGAGTTTGCAATTTAACTGGAGGCTATATTGCAAACTCAAAGCGTTTTAAATCGCCTGAATTGTTCTAAACTTGTAGGATAGACTTGAATCTTTCCAAAAATGTTCTATCCCGCTTCATCAATGCGAATATTTATAAACTGCCAAGGGTCCTTTTGATCAGTATTATTTGAATTGTCCCTATCCTGTAAAGGAGTCCAATCTGTATAATAACCCCCGACTTGACCAAGATAAGGGTTGGCTATATTCAAGATATACTCATGGTCCATGTCTTCAGGTTCTGTAATCCCACGCTCTGGATTGTTAATAGCCCAAGCCATACCCGCTAAAACCCCGGCGGCAACTTGTAAGCTTGTCGCATTATTGTGATCCACTAATTTTCTAGCTTCTTGGATGGTTAGATAAGAGCCATACCAATAAGCGCCTTTTTTATTGCCCATTAATAAGACCCCAAGCTCATCGTAGCCATCAACTATATCTTTCAAAAGAATACGCTTTTCCTTTTGAGTAATGTAATTTCTTTGCACGAGCTCTTTTAAAGATAAAATAGCATCAGGACAGAGATGATAAGCATAATGAACTGTTGGCCTGTAATAGACTTTACCGTCTTGGTGTAGCGTTAGATACTCTGCAAGGGATATAGACTCAGTGTGGGTAATTAAAAAACCGTTAATGGGACCCGAGTGGGGGGTCCAGGTACGGACTTGGGTCTCTGCTCCTGGTCGGCTAAGGTATATGCCACAATTCGATCCAAATGTGTGATGATTCGCATCAGGGGGCCAATGGCCCTCATGACTTCCCCAACCTAGCTCTGCAGGCCGAACCGCTTCAGAAATTAAAGCATCTACTGACCATGTATTTATAAACTCATTCTCTTTTTTAGGTTGAGAAGAAATTTGCGTATCACGTTCAGAAATATGTATGGTTTTTATGCCAAGATCGTGGGCCAATTGCGCCCATTCCACGGCTTTTTGTGGAAGAGCACAATCCAAATGATTATCGTTTGCCATGTTCCATAGGGCTTGTTTAAGGAAATGGGATACTAACCCAGGGTTGGCGCCATGCCTTAATACTGCGGTAGGCCCTTGTTTTTCAAGTTGCAAGGTAGCATCACGCAACGCGTAATTAGAAAGCAGTTGGCTATTATCGCTATACCGTTCTTCCCAGCATTCAGCGGCTGCATCCAAATACAACAGTTTATTGAATTGGCAATATTTTATTAAATCAATACTGGACACTCCCACGGATAAGTTTAACAAAAAATCACCAGGTTTAAGAATAGAGGATAACAGTTCTTGGTAGTTATTTTCTGTAACAGCCATTTCTTTGACTGAAACACCATACTCTTTTGCCACATCAGCACCAAAACTATGTTTGGCCAGAATGTGAATTTGCGAGGGCTTTAATTTAAAATATTGGAACAAAAGAGGTAAAATTGCTTGGCCAATACTGCCGAATCCAAGAATTAGAATTTTATTTTTATAAACTGTTTGAGTGACCGATTTAGCCATAATTACCCTTGAAATAGAAGCTCTATTGATAATTACTTAAAGTATAAATATTACTAACACTCCAGAGTTTTATCGGTTTAAACTGAACTCCCTCACCTTAGTATAGTTCACAAAAATAATAAGATCGTGAGCTGCAATAATTCAGCGTGTGGCCAATGCGTTTATTGCTTTAGTTTTCTATACTATATTTGATGAAACAAGCAACTAGCAGTCTAAAGATTTACAGTTTAAATTTATCCAGAATAACTTCATTGCATTCAATAAAAAGGGATTTAATAAATGAAACGTTATGAAATGTATATTGATGGAAAATTTACTTCAGCCCAAAACGGGGCAACTCGCGATATTATTGATCCCGGTAATGGTAAGTTGATTGCAACAGTCCCCGAAAGTAGCAAAGAAGATGTGGTGATTGCGATAAAGGCGGCACGAAAGGCTTTTGATGAAGGGGAGTGGAGAAAAGTATCGGCGCTTGATAGAAGTAAATTATTGTTTAAAGTTGCAGATTTGATTCGTGCCAATGCAAAAATGTTAGCAGAGCTTGAGACACGAAACTGTGGAAAACCGTTGGCAGAAGCAGAATTTGATGTGACCGATGCAGCCAATTGTTTTGAATTTTACGCCGGCCTCGCTACTAAAATTCATGGCGAAACGATGTCGGTTCCAGCAAACTCCTTTAGTTATGTGGTCCGTGAGCCCATCGGTGTGTGCGGACAAATTATTCCCTGGAATTTCCCACTTCTTATGGCAGCCTGGAAACTTGCTCCAGCACTTGCAGCAGGAAATACCGTCATCTTAAAACCTTCAGAACTGACACCAATAACGGCGCTTGAGTTATTCAAACTGATCGATCAATGCGGGTTTCCTGCAGGTGTAGTGAATCTCGTTACTGGTCCTGGTGTAGAAGTAGGTGAAGAATTATCAACTAATTCGATGGTGGATAAAGTTGCATTTACGGGTGGTACCGTTACCGGGAAAAAAATAATGCAAGCCGCAACGGGAAATTTGAAACGAATATCATTAGAGCTGGGAGGCAAAAACCCAAATATTGTCTTTGCAGACTGTGATTTGGAAATGGCCATTGATGGCGCCCTTTTTGGCGCTTTTGCCAATCAAGGCGAAGTATGTTCTGCTGGTTCGCGTTTGATCGTTGAGCGTTCTATTCACCAAAAAATAGTGAAAGGAATGTTGGAAAAAATTCCAAACATCAAGCTAGGCCATGGTTTAGACAAGGACGTGAAAATGGGTCCACTGGTTTCACGCACCCACCTCGAAAAAGTAGAGCATTACATCAAGATAGGGATAGATGAAGGTGCAAAATTGATCTGTGGCGGGAAACGCCCCACCGGTGAAGCGCTTGAAAAAGGGTATTTTTTTGAACCCACTATTTTTGATGAAGTAAACCCCACCATGCGAATCGCTCGAGAAGAAATTTTTGGCCCAGTACTCACAGTCATCCCTTTTGACACGGAAGAAGAAGCCATTCAAATTGCAAACGATACGGAGTACGGATTAGCAGCAGCTGTGTGGACTAAAGATCTTACCCGTGCCCATCGTGTAACCTCTCAAATCCGTGCCGGCATTCTGTGGGTAAACCACTACCACCCAACACATAATGAAATGCCTTGGGGCGGATACAAACAAAGTGGATCGGGTCGTGAGTTAGGTTTATATGGAATCGAAAGCTATCTTGAAATCAAGCAAGTGAATATTAATCTAGATGATGCACCAATTGGGTGGTACTAATGGATCAAATTACTATTAAAACACCAATACCGGGACCCAAATCAAAAAAATTGATGGAGGAGCGTTATAAACATGTTGCGCGAGGTCCATTTCACACTACCCCCATCTTTGTGGAACGAGCAAAGGGGTCCTTTATAGAGGATGTCGATGGAAATGTATTTTTGGATTTCTCCTCTGGAATTGGCGTGGTAAATACAGGGCACTGTCCCCATGCGATAATCAATGCAATTCATGCTCAAGCTGAAAAATTCCTTCATACCAGTTTTAATATCCTTCCTTATGAAGGCTATATCAGAGTGTGTGAAAAATTAAATTATCATACCCCTGGGGATTTTGAAAAAAAATCAATCTTATTGAATTCAGGCGCTGAGGCTGTAGAAAATGCGATTAAAATTGCTCGTGCCTATACAGGAAAGCAAGCCGTAATTTGTTTTGATCATGCTTACCATGGTCGCACCTACATGGCTATGGCACTGACAGCAAAGAATAAACCTTACAAGCATGGATTTGGCCCATTCCTCTCAGAAGTTCATCGTGCTCCCCTACCGTATGAGTATCGTTGGCAGGGAAAAAATTGTGTGGAAGAGTGTTTCAATGATTTTTCTGAACTGGTTAATTTTCGCGTGGGCATTGAAAATACCGCTGCAGTGATTTTAGAACCCGTGTTAGGGGAAGGAGGATTTATACCCTTCCCAATCCCCTTTTTACAAAAACTTCGTGTGTTTTGTACGGCAAACAACATTGTTTTGATTGCGGATGAAATTCAATCTGGTTTTGGACGTACTGGAAATCTATTTGCGATGAAGGCCATGGGAGTGGATCCTGACCTTACTGCATCAGCAAAAGGGCTTGGTGGTGGAACAGTCATCGCGGCTGTAACAGGGAAAGCGGAAATGATGGATGCTGCAATGGTGGGTGGGTTGGGCGGAACCTTTGGAGGAAACCCCTTGAGTTGTGCAGCAGCGCTTGAAGTATTCAAAATCTTTGAAGAAGGAGAGCTTTTGAAAAATGTCGCTACCCTTTCGAAAGTACTGCACGCCAAGCTTTCTAGATTTAAAGAAAAATATAAAATAGTGGGTGATTTTCGTGGTTTGGGTGTTATGCAGGCGATAGAACTGGTGAACGATAAAAGCACGAAGATACCCAATAAAGAAGCGGCGGATAAATTAACAAGATTTTGTTTAGAGCATGGACTGGTCATTCTTAGCTGCGGAGGGTATGGAAATGTAATACGTCTCCTCATGCCCCTTTCTACTGACGTAAACGATTTGGAAATTGGACTTTCTATCATTGAGGAGGGCCTCAATGAGTTATCTATTTGCTAGCGAGGAGCAAAAGCAATTAAAATAGTAACAAGCCGCTTTTATTATGTCTTTTTTAATTTTTGGTTATTCATGTGAAATCCATATGTGTTTATCTGGGAGCAAAATCTGGTAGCTCTGAGCGCTTTAAAGATGTAGTCATCCAGCTGGGAAGCCAAATGGGTCGTTCTAATATCCGCTTGATTTATGGGGGCTCTAGTTTAGGTTTGATGGGGCTACTGGCAACCCGTGTAATGGATTTAGGAGGACAGGTTACAGGAATAATACCTGAGAGTCTTATAACCCAGGAAAAGCCCTTAGCCTCATTGGACGAACTCATTATCACAAAAACCATGCAAGAAAGAAAAATACTAATGCAACAAAAAGCAGATGCATTTATTGTGATGCCAGGGGGCTTAGGTACTTTAGAAGAAGCCTTTGATACATGGAATGCTATTAAAATAGAGGTTTTAAACAAACCTATTGGCTTCTTAAATATTGATGGTTATTTTGATGATTTATTTTCTTTCATATCCCATGCGGAAAAACACGGTTTTGTTTCTAAAGCACAAGCGCAAATCCCTAAAGTCAATGCTTGTCCCACATTTTTGATATCTGAACTGTTAACATGCCATTTATTTGAACCAGCGTAGATCCTGTCTTTAATCAATGTATTTGAATCAGAACACTTTAAAAGCAATTTTACCATAGCAAATAGTTTAGTCGTTTGCCCCTTATAATAAATGCGTTCAAAAATTAGTTTAAGTCGCAGCAAGCAACCAAATATTCTTCTTCATGTTGATCATTTTTGAGTTAAATGTTAATATTTTGATCATTTAGATCATTAATAGATACTTAATGAAAAGAGGCAGACAAACGCAAAGCAATGGTACATCAATTTCGGAAGCTTGTTTTAACGATTTACTCAAACACAATTTAATTTCAGAAGAAATTTGGATGCCCAAGGAAAAAGGGAATCAAGCTGGTGTCATTCTCATTGATAAAAGCTTTAGAAAAACCTTTGTAAAACGCTATGACCCACATGATTACAATAATAATGAGTTAACTGATTTTATTATTTTTAAACTGGCAAAAAAATGTGGGGTACGGACTCCGGAAGTGAGACTTGTTTTTACGAGCGACTATGCCTATTTGTTGTCGACAGATATGAATTACTCAAAAAAGACGGGTAAAAGCTATAGTTATCAAGATATTGATAACTTGTCGCATAGTGATTTTGACCTATATACCATTCATCAAGGCTTTTTTAAAAAAAGAGAAGCGATTTTTCGTGTCGATCAGCTAGCAACAGCAGGATTATTAATTCTAAGTGTGGTTCTAAATTTAACTGATCTTAGTGATGCCAATTTAGGAATAGTCTTAAGTGAAACCACAAATCAAAAGAAAGCGAAAATTGCTTTAATGGACTTCAATTGCACAGATAAATCAATTCTGCAGGGGGAGCAAAATACATCATTTAAGCAATTTATTCTTGAAAAAATAAGTTCTAAAAATCGCTATTTGTTTGCTATGGGCGAAACACTTAGCGACTGCGATTATTATGCCGCTTTCGAGAAAATCTCCGCTAATTTTATACCCTCTCTGGACAAGTCAGCAGAGGTGATTGTCGCATCAAAGAATGAAATAAAACAAAAAGAGGCGCATTCTTTCCTCACCCTTTGGCAAAAAAACTTCACTTGTTTATCGGATTTTATTCATCTTTGTAATCAATCAAATCCTGTTAATATTTAGTCCTAGCAAGTAGCCCGGCTGCAAGCAACGGGCTACTGTTTAAAATCATAGATGGCAGCAAGTGCCTTCAGTTAAGCGATGAATATGGTTCTTGATTGGCAATTTTTTCTATTATTTCTACACTTTAAAAGAATTTAAACTGTAAGTTCACATAGCTCAGATTGTTTTTGTAAATCCTCAACCAGGGAAATAATACCCTCTACAGAACGCTTCACTTCCCCTTTCGTAAAAGGATTATAGGAATTAGTGGTGTACGCTGAATACATCATCGCCGCTGGGAATACTATAGAACGCATGGCTTGAAATGCTGAGCTACATAAATAACTTGCCGTATCTAGAAAAAATGTCGGACTTCCACAATAGCCTGAGTAACCCAGGCAATAGGGGGTAATGCATAATAGGCCTACAAACCCCATGATAGGGGCATAAATTAATCCCCCAAATCCGGCAAAGAAATCAATAAAGATATTTCCTCCAAGCGACATACCTACATTTAGTTCGATTGGATCCCCACCAAAAACAGACGGAACCGTCATTTTACTCCGCTCGATTTCTCGTGCGGTGTTTATAACGAGCTTACAGTCTGGATCTTTTTTTTGTAATTCATTATTGATAAGCCGTGCTTTTCTTAAAAGACCGCTATAGAACTCATACTGTTTTTGTGCATTACGTACTTTGTAATAATAAATTTCATTCATATCATCTACGGGTATACGCCAGGAAAAATGCTCCTTCTCACGAAAAATGGCATAGGTATTAAAAATTGCTTCTTTATCTACTGGTGTCTGTAAGTGATCTCGATATTGGATCGTGGCGGCAGAACCTACAACAGTCAAATAATAAGCCCAACGATCTTGGCAGATTTCGGCTAGAGTAGTTTCTAAGTGTTTGCTAATACGGTTTATTTTCGGTGATGCAAAAAACATATAGACTCCAAATTGTTCGCTTATAAGGATTCACCTTCATAAGCGCTTGATGTAATAGTTTATATTTTACCCTTAAGCGATAAATAAGATAGGTTATTAAATTGATTAAAATTAAGACAGAGAAAAAATTTCTTCTCGACATTCCGATTTAGAATGGACTATTAACAATGTGTCGTAGTGTTGTTAAGTCTCGGAACTAATAAGCTTAGGAGACAGTCAAATCAGACTCCATTATCTGATAATTATTTCATGGCTAAACTTTCTTAAATAATTTTAAGTCAATCAGTGGAATGATAGTCTTGTGTATGGATTCTGCATTTGATTAACATCTTCAGAATCCTTTACTATTATTAAAATAATGTTGATTAAGTGGGAACATCAATGCGACTTCTTATAGCTATCTTTTTGCCATTTCTTGTTTTTTTTACCATTGGAAGGCCCCTAGCAGGTATAATATGCTTAATTTTGCAAATTACGCTTATTGGATGGATACCTGCAGCTTTATGGGCTGTCTATTCTCTCTCCCAGTATAATTTTGATAAAAAATTGCGTGAACATCACCAAAGTAAAAACTGAGTAGGTGCTAGGGTGCACTGTAAGCCCCTGCTTGAGCTCAACGTAGATAACGCATAACTAATACCTTAAATGTAATTGCCTCTCTAAATAATCTGGATAAAATAGTGCGGTTTGCTAGCCCTATACTCGACTATGGTTTAAATAATGTCTAAAAAACCACTCAATCCTGCGTCCCCAAAGCATTCTTCTTTAGTACATTCAGCCTATCGTGCCGATATTGATGGGCTGCGTGCCATTGCTATTCTTGCAGTGGTTATATTCCATGCGTTTCCTGCGATATTACCAGGGGGATTTATCGGCGTTGATATCTTCTTTGTTATCTCAGGATTCCTAATTTCACCGATTGTTTTTTCAAGCCTGGAACAGGATTGTTTCAGCCTCATTGAATTTTATGCCCGACGCGTCAGGCGAATATTTCCGGCCCTAATAGTGGTGCTCACCGCTTGCCTGGTCATCGGCTGGATTGTCCTCTTTCCAGATGAATATACCCAGCTTGGGAAACATACCTCTGCTAGTGCAGGTTTTATACAAAACTTTATTCTTTTGCGTGAAAGTGGGTATTTCGATAATTCTGCTGAAACTAAACCGCTTTTGCATTTTTGGAGTCTTGCTGTTGAAGAGCAATTTTATATTTTTTGGCCACTCTTACTAGCATTCGTGTGGAGACATCATTGGAATTTTTTCAGAATAACCGTGGTGATCGCCCTCGTTTCTTTTATTGCAAACCTCCATTTGATAGCAAGTGGCCGACCGATGGCCGCATTCTATCTTCCTTTTTCAAGGTTTTGGGAATTGATGATAGGGGGAGTGTTAGCGTATGCTACTTTACATTGTTCTAAACTCATCAAAACATCTAAAAATACGCAATCACTTTTAGGATTCGCCCTACTATTTGCCGGTTTTATACTCTTAAATAAGGAAAAAAATTTCCCAGGATGGTGGGCATTACTGCCCACCACAGGCACCTTTTTTATACTCGCAGCAGGTCCAGCTTCATGGTTGAATAATAAACTATTAGCGAATAGGCTGATGGTTTGGGTAGGTTTGATTAGCTACCCTCTTTATCTATGGCATTGGCCTCTTTTGTCATTCTTACATATCCTCAAAGGCAACGTTTCAAATAGTTTAAGGCTTATTGCTGTTGGCAGCTCGATTTTACTAGCCTGGTTAACCTACCGGTTTATAGAAAAACCGATTAGGGCGGGTTCTCTAAAAATCTCTGCTTCGTTAGCTACTACCTTAGTAATAATCCTTGCCCTAGGTTTAATTGATTATAAATCGAATATTTTTAAACAAAGTGACGAACGAACTGAATACTCAGCTTATTTTGAGGACTCCCTTCCAGAGTGGGGTTATCATACAAGGGAGAAAATATTAGAAAAATATCGTGCGGATTGTGATTTTTATGATGTAGATAAATATAGGTTGGGGCGAGCTACGTCTATTCCCCGCTCTACGATTAGCAAGAGTTGCTTTACTCGTTCCTCATCCTATTCCCATTCTGTATTGCTGTGGGGAGACTCCCATGTACAGCAACTTTATTACGGGTTAGTCAATAACCTGCCTAAAGATTGGCAAATTTTATTGGGTGTTAGTTCGGGTTGCGCTGCTAATCCAGAGGTTACAAAACCTTCAACCACGAATTATTGCGATCAATCTAACTGGAAAACATTGCAAACCATCAAAAAAACAAAACCTGATGTAGTTATTGTTGGACAGGCGAAAGGGCACTCTCTATCAAAGATGATTCTTGTGGCTAATCAACTTAAAAAAAGGGGAGTAAAAAAAATTATTTTTACAGGTCCCGTTCCACAATGGACCCCTGCACTTCATAAGATTATTGCCAAAAATCTTTGGAGAAATACACCTAGGCGAACTATGGTTGGCATCAATCAAGAAATTATTAACCTGAATAATCAGTTGGTGATACATTTTAAGCAAAGCAAAGATATTTTGTTTATAGACCTGATTCATTTCTTTTGTAATCAGCAGGGTTGTTTAACCTATATTGGCAAAGATAAAAAACAAGGTATCACAACGTTTGATAATGGGCATCTAACGTCAATTGCCTCTAATAAATTGGCAAAGGAAATGTTGGTTGAGAAAATAATTTCATAGCTAAAATCGCAGGGGAAGAAGCGGCAGGAAAGCGACGACTTCCAAAAAGGAGTGAGAATGGTGCGGCAGTGACATAATTCAAAAATTTTTGTCCCGTGTAACGATGCTTACGAGCTACTTGCAAAAATGTTAGCTCCCACTTCATTTAAAATAGCACCTAATGCAAAAGATATTTAGGCTTTTATCAAAGGGGGTTACTGCTGTTATTATTTAAGGTTAGGCATACTTGCCAGTGGTAAATCCATATAAACTAAAAATCAGTTTACAGTGAAATACTCTTGATTTAAATTCAACACATTGATTCATTTTTTGAAAATCTCATGTTTGCCAATTTATTTGAAAGCTCAATCGTATTAAGTATCCGCTATTACTCCACTCAAGCCTATGACGTAGCGATAGAATTTTTACGCCAGATAGAGAGACTAGGGTTTGGCTTTACCCAAGAGTTTATTCGTGATCCTAAAGTCATGATTCAAACATTAACCGCTGCAGCGCGAAGCAATAAAGCAGGTTATAGCGTTGTGAGCCTGGGATATTTAGGTGGGAACTATGCAGTAATTACACCAAAATCTCACACGCAACTTATTGAATTACTCAATCAATTTGATCAGGAAAAATTATCTCGGCGAGGACATGCCTCTTTTAAATTTTTTTCTGGTAATGATTTTTTCATTATTTCTGAAACGGGTCATACCGCAATGGTAGCCAGAAAAAATCTATCCCGTTTTCTTACTCCATCCAGATTTATTAACTCAATTGTCACCGAAATAGAAAAAAGTGTTGAGCGGAACACAGATATCCAGGTTAGACATACTGTCTGCGGCATTATCCGTACAGCCATGGTAGAAAGTTTATTAGGGATTAACAAATTACCAACCAATACTTATCAAGTAATGGAGTCGTATAGAAATGATGTCAAACGCTGGGGGGCATTTCCTTTTCCTGAATTGCTTAATTTAATGCCAAGCTTGAGACAAAAAAAAGAGGTATACAGGGCTTTTTCAAAAGGGATTTTAGAGCAAGAATTCGAAAAACTAGTTAAAGTACTGCATACAGAAAATGATCCAGTAAATGCTAATTTAATAGCTGCTTCAGTCATAAGTTTATTTAAAGAAGAACATCCGACCTTGTCAGATAAAGATCTATTATCTGCTTTGAGATCTTTATCTATTGCCACGATTAGAAGGTATTTTGAAAATCCCATTGTCCAATCAATACCGATGATTTTAAAAGCCGCAGACAACCTAACTGATGCTATTGTTTTGTGTCTGGTACAAATTGCATCAGATCCAGATAAAATGAAAATGCTCCAAGATGAAATTAATAGTAATAACCAGATTTTAAAAGAAGACGTATCTATTAGTACTCTTAAATCTTTACCTCTATTGGATGCTTTTTACAAAGAATCCATGAGGTTTGATGCACCCATTGCCATACCGCGATATACCGAACGTGGTTATTTATCGGATTCAATGACCATACCTTCCAATACCATGGTTATCTTTGATTTGGAAGCCTTAGCTAAAGGTAAAGAATATTGGGTTAATCCGGAAAAATTTGACCCTATCCGTTTTTTACAACCTAAACAACAGCTAGATACAGAAGGAAGTGGGGACTATAAAAGTCATACATTGGGTAAATTTCCATTCGTCCCCTTTTCTGTAGGCCAGCGCAATTGCCCAGCCTTCGCAGTCACTGAAATTTTATTTAAATTGACTATTGCTAAATTTGTTTCAACCTACGAATTGCAGTTTGTTGAAAAAAACGACGACGATTCAATATTACACATTACTACCAGAGAAAGCTCTTTTAGTCTAACTAAATAATCGGCAAAGAATTTAAAGGGAGAATTCGTAGAGCCCCGTTCAGAAGAATCAACTATGTCTAACATTTTTTTTTAACAAAGTTGATCTCCTGCAATAAATCTCGGTTCCTCCAATTCACGTCGTTGGCAAAAACCATAAAAAATTTCGTTCTGAGTAAAGGTATTTTTCCTGATTAAATCTATTTTTTTATATCAGGATGCATGTTGATGAAGAAGGCGCTTTATTATCTTTTTCCTCCCTTTTTACCTCATCCAGGAAGGTTTTGCCTCCTTTTTTAAAGTTCAATTTAGCCCCTGACAGTTTAGGTATAGATTGGGATGAAGCAACTGAGGTTTCAAGCATTTTAATCCCAAAATTCAAGGAATGAATGACCCTTATTTCACTGTTTACTAATCGTTGCACACTACGCTGATAATATTCAAGAGGCGTTTCTTCGACAGCAGAAACACTAAAAAATGAGCTGGACGCAATTTTATTCGACTCAACATTGTTGTGTTCAAACAATGCTTTCATCGCCTTAATGAAAAAGGGAATGCATGATGCATTGTCATTAAAACTTCGATAAAAAGGACAGGCAAAGCCCTCCTCTCCGATTTGAAAAATAACCTTCCCATCCACTTCTCTACAAAAATCTTTACTCGCATAAATGGATAAGGTGATAGTAGAGATTTTTAAACTACCCTCATCGATGTTTTCACCGGCGAGATGCTCCCTTGCTTTCAAATAAGTTGCAATAGTCTGATATAAATCAGCTGGAATTTTATCTTTATCTACCAACGTATAAGGTGACTTGAAGGTCGCATGCTTCATGGTTTCATAAGCAGATTCATCAATAAAAATTCTTAGAGACACCGGTGTAAGATCTTCTTTTAATCGACCTACATACTCAGAGACAAGATGTTTGGTATGAGCAAGTACGCCTGGCAGTTCTGTCACTTTATTAAGTGAACGTGTTGCCCCAGAGACCTTGTATTTCACTTCGACAGCATAACGCAACGTTTCATTCACTTGATTCTCAGCATTAAAAACCTGAGGATGAATAATACCTCGCAAACCTCCACTGCCTACAAAGTAGTTGGTATCTGGATATCGCCCTTTTAGTTCATTAAAGTCTTTGATTTCTTGATATTCAATTTTGATGCCAATTAATGCTGCATACTCTCTCAATGTTTTTTCCAAATCACTAATGATGACTTTTGTAGGAATATTATCAAGAAGTTCCCCAAAGCCTTGACTTCTATCCATTCCAGCAAAGGAGCTCTGTTCAACATACATCGCATGATTTCTTATGGGATCGTTATATTTCTCAAACATGAGAATTTCTTTTTCTGGGCATCGTAGTTTTAACTGTATTGCACCTAGAAGACCAATAGGACCAGCCCCAATAAAAATAATGTCAGTCATACATGTATACCATTTAACCAAACAAGTCATTTATAATAACAAATAAAATTTTTTTTGTTCAATAAAAAAATGGATCTTGTGATGATCGGTAATATTCTGTGTAATCAAAATAGGATATTATTGGCAAAAGATTTAAAGGCTTGCCGTTGAATTGAAAGGAGTTTAGATCATGCAAAAAATAACCCCTCATTTATGGTTCGACAAGGAAGCAAAAGAAGCTGCCGAGTTTTACACCTCCTTATTTCCTGACTCCAGGGTTACCAATGTCACCACCCTTCACAACACTCCGTCAGGAGATTGCGATGTGGTGTCTTTTGAACTTTCTAATCAATCGTTTATGGCGATTAGTGCGGGTCCTTTTTTTAAATTTAATCCCTCAATCTCATTCCTTCTAAATTTTAATCCTTCGCAAGAAAAGCATTCTGAAGAAAATCTTCGCAAATTATGGGATGCGTTGGGCCAAGAAGGAACGGTACTTATGCCACTTCAAGAATACTCCTTCAGCAAATGTTATGGTTGGATACAAGACATATACGGCCTTTCCTGGCAACTCTTCCTTGCAGATTCCAATTCCGATAAACGACCTTTTATCACCCCGTTTTTCATGTTCGTAGGTAGCATCAATGGCAAAGCAGAAGAAGCGATTAACTTCTACACTTCTGTTTTTGAACATTCAAAGCATGGCAATATCACTCGCTATGGCGCTGACAACAAATCGGAAACAGAAGGGACTCTCATGTTTGCCGATTTCATGCTGGCAGGGCAATGGTTTGCTGCCATGGACAGTGCTCAAGCGCATGATTTTTCTTTCAATGAAGCCCTGTCTTTTATGGTCAACTGTGAAAATCAGAGAGAGATAGATTACTATTGGGAGAGGCTTTCTGCAGTGCCCGAAGCAGAACAATGCGGGTGGCTAAAAGACAAATACGGACTTTCTTGGCAAATTTCACCTAAAAGTCTTGATGACATGATGAAACATGGCACGCGTGAGCAAATTGACCGGATAACAAAGGCGTTCTTGTCCATGAAAAAATTGGATATTGCCGCGCTCAAACGTGCTTATGAGGAAAAATAACTCAGGTTATCTCATCTTCATTAGCAAGTTTAAAATAAGACACTACAATCCCTTATCCAGCGATGAATCTTTTTCTTTTGTGTCTATTTTTAGATCACTCATTCGTTGTTTCATCGCTTCCTGCACTTCGATTACTTTTTGCCCAAATTTTTCTATTTCTTTTAGGTAAGGTGTTGCATCTTTTTCAAGATATTTGGTAGCAATAGTTGCCAGCTTCTTATTAAGGTCAATTTTTTCAAGATATTTATCATTAGGAAAATCGGTCTCATAGTCTGATAAAATCTTTTTGTAAGCGGTTTCAAGCGTGACTGCTGCACTTTTAATTACGGTTGGGACTTTATATTTTATCGCAGTTTCTAATGCTACTTCAGCATGCCGAATAGTCTCCTTTATTCCTCCTGTATTAAAAAACACTTTTGCCAAATTAGAATATATTTTCGATTTCTCCACATGTAATTCAGTTAAGACTTGATAATTGGGTGTGTAATTTTCATAAATTTCCAAGGCAGATTTATAAAATAGTTCCGCTTTCTCAAGCTCAGGCTTGAAATGCTGCCCCAGTCGTTTTTTCTCCATGGCTGCCCGAAATTTTTCATCAGCCGATTTCTTGAATCTGTCAGCTAAAGTAAATAATCCATGCTCTACTTTTGCCAAATCTTCAACCGCTTTACCTCCAGCCTCTTTCGCTTGAGTAAACGCTTTTTGATACATGCTGTACGCTTCCAGCAAATTTCTATCCGATAATTGATTTCTTTTAGACTGATAGCTGTCTCTTACTTCTTTAAGGTGACCCTGGACAATATGATCGGTTTCTGTCGCAAATTTCCCCTTATGAACCGATAGTTCCAATGGGGTTATGTGGATAGAATTCACCAGCCCTGTAGCACAGCGCACACCATTGGCCACACCTGTACCAAAACGATACTCAGGGCTCATTAACGCATCGCCACATAGCACCACGGGAATGGCATAGTTCTTAGTATTAACAGGATCAGGTACATATTTTGGGTCCACGTCAAAGGGAAGAAATTTCAGCCGGCCTTCTTCTCTGGTAAACGCTATGGATTGTCCTGTTTTTAACAGCAATAAGTCCTTAAGATAGGCTTCTTGTACACTACTATCTTCTCGGGCTATTTTCTCTGGGATTTCAAAGTAGAAACAGTAACGAGCCCCTTCACCTTTTGTAGTCCACTTCGAAATGACCATTTCGGGATCAGCAAATTCCTTCCATCCATACTTTTGTTGCAAATCTTCCATCGTTTTGGCATAAACAAGTGGATCTCGCGTTTTTAAATCCAATATTTTACATCGCCCACTGTTTTCTTCATCCATCTGGACATAGGCTATAAAATGATTTTTTATAGGATTTTCGGCAATCCTTTGAATCCCAAACGTAGAATCTCCACCAAATTTTTCCGCGGTAAATCGCGCAACAGACCTATTTTCACCGCTACAATCAATGAGCAAATCGCAAGTAAGCGTTAGTCCTTCTTTTGTTTTTATTTGGTTTTTTTCCAGTTCTGCAAATGATTTATCAACCAGATTTACACCATAGCTTTTAGCTGACTCAAGTAAAACGCGTTGCAGGTCCCCTATAAAAACAGAATTTTCGGGCTCCCCCTTGGAATCCGGTACATATATTTCTGGTATCTCTCTTGATTTAAAAGAAGAATTGATAATCTGTACCGCTTGTTTGGCAATAATACCTGGTCTTTCATAGCTGTTAACGCGAGAATCAAGCACAGTAACGTCAATAGAACCGCCATACTTATCCTTTAAAAGAATGGCGGTATATAGTCCAATAGGACCAGAACCAACAATTGCGATATGAGTTTTTTTTGGGCTTAACATCATTTAACCTGCCTGTGGGTCTTTAATAATATATAGCCGATAAAATTTCCTCATGCACAATCAGTAGCAGTAACCCTTAAGCTATTAACTACATCGATTTGAATTTTCAGAGATTGCGGTGCTTTGCTCAATAAGTACCCGATTAAAATTGCCCAGTCCTAATTGATTTAATTCCTGTAGCAACCTCTCATTGTTTTGTTTCATATTTCGAGACTGGTTATGATAGGCCATTATTTTTTGTGTATCCTCATAAGAAATAGAGGCATTGGTCAGCTCTTTCCCATCCTTCAAAAGATAAAGACGCGAATAGAAGGGAGCGTTTTCCAAATGTAGCGTTACCTGAATAGAGTCACTCAATTCAAAAATAAGTTGCTCTTGTTCTTCTCTTGAGTTTGTTTTGTCAAATAATCTAAACATAATAGTTCACCAATTTTTTTTAAAGTTTAGCAGGATTTTAAAATTGTGCAGGGGCGATTGTTTGTTGCGGCGATTAACTTAGCCGAAAGCCTAGCAGTATAACATAACTGAAAAAAAAATGATCATGGCCCTACGCCGTATAACAGGTTTTTATAGCTATTCTTTTACAAATAATTCACTCAAGCTATAATTCCCCCTCTTTTATTGGTAAAGGAATATTCATGACAAGCAAGGGTAAGGTGCAGCCTGCTTCTCAAGATTCTAAACATGCAAACTTTATCCATCGCGCCCAAAGCGATGGCCGGTTAAGACAAGCCCAATTAAAAATGGTTAATATGCTTCATGTAATCGACCAGGTTTGCCAGAAGTATAAACTTGACTATTGGCTTGAAGGGGGAACCCTTTTAGGGGCAATTCGTCATCAAGGTTTTATTCCTTGGGATGATGATTTGGATATTTCTATGCCTCGGGCCAGTTTTGAAGCATTCCTAAAGCTTGCTCCCTCTGAAATTCCATCCCATATGCACTTACAAACCCCAAAAAGTGATCCGGGTTATTTTAACCTGTCTGTGCCTCTTAAAATAAGGGATCGCAACAGTCGTTTTATTGAAATTCATGAAACAGGGAAGGAGCCTTATCAACAAGGGATCTTTATCGATGTATTCGTTTATGACGCCATGCCGGCAAATTCGCAACAGCGCAAGCGTGAGAAATGGTTATCCAAAAGAGTGTTACGTTTATTAACCCACAAATACAGTGCTGTTCAGATGGGGCATCATGCCAAGGTTTATGCAGCGATCGCCAATCTAATTCCAAAGACCTATCTGGAAGCTAAATTACAGCAATTCATTGAGCAGGCAAAACTTAGTGATAGCCTCTATCTGGGTTATGGCTATGATTGCGTAAATGCTAATCTTGTCACTCGTGAAGACATTTACCCGTTAAAACGTGCAGCATTTGAGACAGGTGAATTTCTTATTCCTAATAAGGCCGAAGTTATTTTAAGCCAATTGTATGGCGATTATATGACTTTACCACCTGAGCATGAACGCCGAATGAAACATTGCCGGGAATTAATTCCTGTGCTTGACGAGGTAATAGGATGAATATAAAGCTAGTAATTTTTGATTTGGATGGTGTGTTGGTTGATTCGAGAGAACATCATTTCCTCGCTTTAAACAGAGCCTTGGCTGAAGTTGACAATCGTTATGTCATTTCCCCTAAAGAACACTTACAACTCTTCGATGGGTTGAGTACCCAGCGCAAATTAGACCTCCTTACAGCACAGCGTGGGTTAGACCGACAGTTACATCCTTTTATCTGGGAAAAGAAACAGCAACTTACGTTTGAAGTTATTGATGAAGTACTTGAACCTAATCCGCGTATTGTAGAACTTTTCAAAAAACTTAAAGCGGATGGGTTAAAGATTTATGTCTGTTCTAACTCTATACGTGAAACAGTCAAGCTTATTTTGTTAAAACTGAATTTAATGAAATATGTCGATTATTTTATATCAAATCAGGATGTCATTTCTCCAAAGCCCCATCCTGAAATGTATTGGTTAGCAATGATTAAAGAGAAGGTTTTGCCCAAAGAAACATTGATTGTTGAAGATTCTTATGTTGGTCGTACAGCTGCTATATCTTCGGGAGCAAACTTGTGTGCAGTTAAAAGCCCGGCAGAAGTTACTGTTGCTAAAATTTATCAAGATATGCAACGCCAAGTTAAATCAGCGGAATGGCATGACGAATCATTGAACGTTTTAATTCCAATGTCAGGGGCAGGTAGTCGCTTTGTGAATGCCGGTTTTACCTTTCCCAAGCCGTTAATTAGCATTAATGAAAAGCCAATGATTCAGCTTGTGGTTGAAAATTTAAATGTTCGTGCCAATTTTATTTTTATTGTGCGGCGAGATCATTATGAAACCTACAATTTGGAATCCATGCTAAAAATCATTGCACCAGGCTGTAAGATTATTATTACCGATCAAGTGACAGAAGGTGCTTGTTGCAGCACCCTACTGGCCGCTGAGTATATTGACAATGAAGCTCCCTTGCTAATTGCCAACTCTGATCAATACATTGAATGGGAAAGTGGCGCATTTTTCCATGCTATGAATTCACCAAATATTGACGGGGGCATTTTAACGTTTGAAAGTACTCATCCCAAATGGAGCTACATTCGATTAGATGAACATGGTAATGTAAATATGCTCCGTGAAAAGGAAGTCATCTCCAATCAAGCAACCGTAGGCATTTATTATTGGACACACGGCAGAGATTATGTCCGCTACGCCAAGCAAATGATTGACAAAAATATTCGCGTGAACAATGAGTTTTATGTTGCGCCCGTTTACAATGAAGGCATTGCTGATGGCATGAAATTTAAGGCGTATGCGGTGGATAAAATGTGGGGGTTAGGGACTCCTGAAGATTTACAACATTTTCTTAATGCTTCTCCCATAATAAATAAGAATACCCTTACAGCAGAAGCAGAATAAAAAGATAGAGACGTCAGCCACCCACTGGCGAAGATTTATTTTCACCTGGTGGATTAATCTGGCGTCTAATCCAAAAGCTCATGGAAATTCGGCAAAATTATTAGAACAAGGTACACGTTCGACTGGCTTCAAGTATCTCTGCAGTTTCGAAAACACTTAAACTATCTATATAGGTGCTTAATTCCTGTGGAAGTGAACCTTCAAGGCCACTGCTTGATTGGTTTGCTTTTGTAAAAAAAGCACATTGATAACGTAAGGAAGGCACTTCTGTTTTAAATCCTAAATGGCGGCAATAATTTAGGTGTTCAAGCTCAGCGCCCCTATCCTGTTCTTCTAGAAGATCATTTAAAAAAGAAACCCTCTCAAGATTAGGGAAAATAGCATTGAATGCCTCTTTGTTAGTTTCAGGCATCTTTAAAATTTCATTTTCACACACATAGAGCTGTTTTATTGAAGGCAATGAATCCTTAAGAGCGTTTAACAGATTCGGCTGTAGTAAATGGAGATTATTAAGGCCTAGATACAGAACTGTTACATCCAGACGAACATTGGAAAAAACAAATAGCAGTTCTTCTTCTGTAAACTGCTCAAAGTTATTTCTACTTAAATCCAACTCGGTAATCTCAGGATTATCCAAATACTTTTCTAAAGTACCAGGCTCAAGCGTCTGAAAAAAATCTCTTAATGTTCCGCTTAAATTAAGATACATAAAAACTCCTACCTGTTAGACCTATAAAATCTTTGTTGTTTAATTGTTTTTCAAAATGAAATTTTTTTAATTATATTGAGTAAAATTATTTTGGCAAGTAAAAATATTTTACTCAAAGATCACTTTCTCGATTTTTCCAGGTTTCTGCTTTTGGCTGTTATCCGTAGAGGCAATGAACATCGTCTTATTATCTTTCCCACCAAGAGCGCAATCGAAAGGGGCATAAAGCGTTTTTATATTGGCGAGGCAGTCGCTATTAGCACCGATACATAGCACTTCATTTTTTCCAGGTGATGCTATCCAGACCGCATTTTGTTTTTCATCAAAAGAGATGCCATCAGGGTAATGGCGATTTAAATCTTCAGGAACCCCATTTTCATCGAAGCTCACTTGAAATCCCAAATTATCAAATTTCACCCATGGCCTTTGGTTGACCAAGGTATGATTTTTATCAATATCGAAAATTGAGACGGTGGCCGCAAAGGTTTCGGCGACAATGAGATGCTTGTTATCCGGAGTTATAACAATGCCATTTGGATAGCCAACATTTGTGGCTGCAACCTTAACCTCATGCTCTGGCGTAATCATTAAAACAGTTGATTTAACTGGTTTTACTTGATGTGCTGGATAAAAACCTGAAGCGCTTAAATAAATGGTATCATTTTTGGAAACCACAAAGTCATGGCAATAGCCTGGTGCAGCCATCGCCAGGGATTGATAAAGGGATAAACCATTGTTGTTATATTTTAGTAACTCCCTATTTTTTAGAGAAGTGATTAATAGGCTTCCATCAGATAACCAGCCTAGTCCAACGGGTGTATCAACAGCAATTTTTTCGATAAGCTCGGCTTTTTCAGAAAAACAATAAACCGTATTCCCCCATAAATCACAGAACCACAAGTTATTGTTATGCCATCTTACACCTTCAGTAAACTGGAAACCCTCAAGAAAGAGCGCTGTATATAATCTATTCATTCATTTCTCAGCATTTACCCTAAACTCTATTTAGTAAATTCGGCACGTTTGACAATAACTTAACAAAAATGATATAAAAAAAACCACCTCTAAAAATTCTACTTCTTATGCCACGATTTTATATTTTTTTTGCTATGACATTCATTGCCAGTATGAGTTTTGCAAAACCCTGTACCCAACCCAACAGAAGCTGCTTAAAACTTAATAATCAATACACACAATCTGCAAGCATTAAATGCAACGGGTTAAGCGGAATATCAGCGACAACGCACTCCCTAGCGTCCGTTCAATTAGATTTGGCTTATGGCGATGGACTCGGTGCCCCAGAACCACGAACCATTTACTGCAAATTAGATTATGCTGCCGAGCAGCCCACAAAGGAGTTTAATTTTTATAACCCTTATTGGGGTTCAGTGCTGGAGTTTACTTTAATCTCTGAAAAAAAACTGGAAGTCCGCGTTATAAACGGCTGGGGGCCTAGAAATGAAACGCATTATACATTTAGTTGGTAAACAACCTTAACCCCTCAAAACTTCTCAATCAATCTAGTTAGTACAGATGTGATAACCAGATTGATTTTAAACAATAAATTTATTCCATTCGCCATAAGATGAAACAATTTTCCCACGTGGAATACATAAAACAAATAGCAATATGCCACACATTAAGCTAGCAACGGTTGCGATTCCACTAGCCCCGTATACAAAAGGGGTAATCAATAAAGCGAGGGCGAAAATTAAATTAAGGAAACGTATCGCCCGCGCTACTTCCGCCAAGGCTGTGACGGTTACTGTGACAATTAATGCCCCTATTAAATGATCGGCATTGGCCATCCCTCCTGAGGTATCCAGGGTAAGCCTGGTAAACATTAGCCATACCCCAATGATTAAACATAGAACAAGGTTCCAGGGTAAACTGACACCCCCGTCCAGCGTTTGCCGAATTATTTTCCAGGGCGATTGCTCAAAATTATCCTGAATTTCCTTCTTATCATTTGGATTATCATCGCTATCACCCACTAAAAAAATGCGCAATAATGGGCGACCTGCTTTCCATCGACGCCATAAAAAAACACTCGTTGCAACCAGCTCATCAAACGAATAGGGAACTTGCATCAGCATAGCAACGGCTGCAATGAGACAGAGTGTACACCATGTATCAAGCACGATAGGTTGTATAATAATAAATGTGATTGAGACGACACCTAACGGAACGATTAAAATGCCAAACAATAAGACTAACCAAGGCATGGTACGCCAACGGTTAACGCCACCTATTATTCCAGCTACAATTTCAAGAAGATAAACCATTGCTCCAAGTCCTGCATCTGGGACTGGCCAAGCTTCTGAAACAGAAGAAGTAATAATTTCTTCTGTACCATTTTTATTGTCAGGCAATGCGCCTGCAAAAAAAGGATCCCACACCCTATCTATATGACCAAGCTGGTAAGCCGCCAAATAGCGTGAAATAAATAATCCAATAAAAGCCAAGACAATAATGGGTAAACGTTGAAAATAGCTCGAAGGGGAAAAATCCCAACCTGACGGAATGTCCGGGCCTGTAAGCATAGCGTTCGGGGCGACACCAACAAATGGACGCAGGCACACTGAAAAACCAATGATAAATGAGCCTATTAATGTATCATTCAAATACGCAGCTGCCGTGGGGGCCCAAAATACTAGCGGTGCCGTGATTATCCAGCAGCCAACGCCTGCGCATAACCACCTTGCAAAGGCAAGTCGCCACGATAATGCCAAACAAGCGAGCATGGCAACCGCCGCACCACTTACAATGTCACTGATGATTAGGGCGTTAGATTCATAACCTAAACTAACAGGCGAGGCAATAAGCCAAAAACCCAAACCAATAATTATAAAATAAGCCCATAAATTTTGCTGATGTTCGGTGCGAAAAAGTGTTTCATATTGTTCTCGTGAAACATCAATTTTCGGTGGTAAGGATTCCAACCAATCCGGTAAATTTAAACCATTATTTTTATACCACTGCTTTGGATTTGTTTTTAACGCATTAATTATTTTCGGTAATGTTTCATAGATGGAATGCTTCGGCACCCAGTGCAGCTTTGTTCGTGCTTTTTCAATGTTTAAATCATAATGATCCGAGGCCCTATCAATCATAAAAGGTCGTATAAAAGGTTTTTCTCCTTCATCAAAATCATCGGGGACTAGCGGCTCTAATTTGTTCTGCATAGCTGCTGCTGCCTTAGCCAGGGGAGGAGGTATATTTAAAATGTCCCCTTTTTCGCCATGGATTAAACAGGTAATTCGCTCCTGTAGTTCTTCATAGCTAAATATCTCTGGCTCCCCTCCTAGCACAATTTCCTCTGCTGGTAGCTCATTGCGATATTCAAGCGCTTTCTTAAAAAGATTAATCATATCTTCACGATGAATAAACGATTGCCCGGCATCCATATCACCAGAAAATAAATGACTCTTAAAGTCCCGCTCGTAAACCCTAGTAATTTGATTAGCCAGAGTGGGGATACAGCTAGAATCATCATAAACACCAGCGAGCCTTAGAATGAGATAGGGAATAGGACCATGTTCTTTTTGAACAATTTGCTCGGTACGCCACTTGGATTTAGGATAAGCCCATTTAGGTTCAATGGATGAATCTTCATTGATTGTTTTACCCGGTTTACCAGGTTGATGCACGAGCATCGTGCTGGAAAAAATAAATCGTTCCACTTCAAAATCTTGCAAAACGGCCAGAAGCTTTTGTGTCCCTTTGACATTAACTGCATCATACAGTGGAGAGTTTTCGCCGGTGAAATCAAAATAAGCAGCAAGATGGATCACTGCGGCAATGTGATTGCCATATTTTTCCCTGAAATTCTTAAAGGCTAATTCAATTGAAGGTTTGGATGTGAGATCAATTTCAAAGTCACTGCCACTTCCGGCCCTATCGAAACCTACAACGTGATAATCATCTTTGAGCTGGCTTGTTAAGGCAGAGCCAATATTACCAGCGGAGCCGGTGATAATAACAATTGGTTTCATTCCTTTGCTGGTCATCGCTTCTATCCAATCCCTTGTTTGTTGCAATTATAGCATTTAGCGCTCTTTTTGCTTCGCTCTGGTTAAAGCAAAATGATCTAAACTTTGTATTAGATTACTTAATTAGGTTAAAGGATGAAATCAGCTACCGAGGTGCTTATTGTGGGTGCAGGTCCTACGGGTTTAATGCTAGCTTTAGAACTTGCTCGTCAAAAAATTAACTTTCGCATTATTGATAAAAAAAGCGAGACTTCCCAACATATAAAAGCAACTGCTATTTCGTCTGTCGCGCTTGAAGGTTTTGATGACTTTGATTATGCAACGCCTTTTATAAAAACAGGTAATGCAACACATGCCCTTGTCGTCTATGCTGAAAATAAATTGATTACTCATGCGCCGTGGGTAGGTATTGAATCAAAATATCCTTGTTATTTTCTAATAGGTCAGAATTATGTCGAAAAATTTCAAGAACAGTTATTAAAGCAATTAGGCGCCCATGTTGAATGGGGAGTAGAATTAAAAAATTATGTCGATAAAGAGAATTTTATCGAGGCGAGTGTACAAGGCCAACAAACCGAATTAATTCATTGTAATTACCTCATTGGTTGTGATGGCTCCCATAGTGTGGTGCGCCAAAAAGGCAATTTTGTAAGCAAAGGCAAAGAATATCCTTCGCATTATATGGTGGCAGATATAGTAGTGCATGGTGATTTTAATCCCGGACACTGGTATTTCTTTTTGGCCAAAACAGGCTTCGCCTCAATCAGTGGATTACCCGATAACCGTTGGGGAGTGCTTGTCTCATTGCCTAAAACTGAAGTCTATGAAAAAGGCCGACAACCTACCCTTGAGGAGTTGCAACAGTATTTTGACGAACTATCACCCATTCCGGGCCAGCTATCCGACCCACGCTGGATTTCTCATTTTCATACTTATAGAAAGTCGGTTAATACCCGCCAAAAAGGACGCGTCATTTTGTGCGGCGATGCCGCTCATCAAGTAAGCCCCCTTACCTCTTTAGGCATGAATTCAGGGTTACTTGATGCTCGGAATTTAGGTTGGAAACTGGCCTTGGAATGTCAGGGGGTGGCGGCTAAAGGATTACTGGAGAGCTACTCTAAGGAGCAGGAGCAAACTATAAAACCAGCGAAACTGTTATCTGATATGAATGAGCAATCATTTTCAATGACAGGCATTATCTCACGCGAATATCGAGATCACCTTACTGAGCTTATGATGCAACTTGAACCCGCCCAAAAATATTTCGGTGGCTTATTATCGCAAACTAAAATACGTATGACTAAAAGTCCTATCGTGGATGAATTTATCGGTCTACCCATCCATTGGTCTTCAACGCAGCATTTATCAGAAAATAGTTCTTGCTTGCTCGCTTGGGCAGAGTTCGGGAAAGGGCCTCGCGCAGGTGAAAGAGCTCCGAATATGTATGCGGCAACCACTAGCCAACAAGGTACTACCCAGTGGCTCTTTGAAAAACGATTGGCAGGGAAACATGGATTATTTATCTTTTTAACCAGCAATAATCCTTCTGATGACCTAAAGAAAACAGTTCATGAGCTCCTGGAGAATATCAAGATGCAATATGGCTCATGGATAAACTCTTATTTAGTAGTGGATAAGGAGTCTACTATAGAAAATACGGGGCTTGCTGAAATAATTGTGGATAAGGACAATAAAATTCATGAACGCTATGGTGCCGCTGGGGAATGTCTTTACTTAATCCGTCCTGATCAGTTTGTTGGTTTTCGTAGTATTCCTTTACGCTGGGACAAACTTCAATCCTATCTACAAACCATCTTTAAAAGGTAGAAGCAATAGTTCAATCTTGGTCAATCAAGCTTTGGAAGCCAACATTGTAAGCTCATGAACCTGCTTACAAAAAGTTTCTTTAATTAACAGTAGGCTAAAAATAAATCCTATCAAAATGAACGCTATCATGATTGAAAAATTCGTTTGATAGTTAAGAAGCAACGAATAGGTTGTGGCGCCTCTTTCAAGCATTTCACCAATTAATGGCGCACTTATCGCGCCAAAAAACATAATTAAGGTATTGTTAAAAGCAAGTCCTATCGTAAGATAACTATATTGACAATATTCACTAATGATTGCAAAACCTATGCTCTGTCCGCTTGCACCAATACCAAGCAGAAAAAAACAGCCCAGAATACCTAACTGGTTAAGCGGAAAATAAATAATGGCGCTTAAATTTAAAAGCACTAAACAGATACTAAAAAGCATAATGGGTTTTCGCTGCTTTAATTTATCAGACAAATAACCCAAAACAGGACATCCAATTGCATAACCCAACCAGGCAATAGTGATGAGATAAGCTGCGAACGTAGCAGAGTGACCCTTTGCCATTAAAAAAGAAGTTCCTTCATTTTCCGACAAATATTCCAGAGAAAAATAAACACTTGAGGAGTAAAAACCTATCCACCAAACTTGTTTTTGCCGGATAAGTTGATACAAATTGGAAAGCAACGACGACGGCCTTGCTAAAATATAAAAAGAATTGGTTGCCTCTCTATTTTTATCAACAAAGCAAAACACGAGAATGGCAAATACCCCACCGATTAAAGCAAGCGCTAAAAATAATTCCCGCCACCCTAAAAAATTAGTTTCCAGCAATGCATTTAGCGGGCCTGCAGCAAGCATTGGCCCCAACGTGCCAATAAACTGAGATAACCCTATAAAGAAAGCAATATTTTTCCGTGGTAGCCAATCATAAACGGCTAGTAATAAGCAAACGAACCCAAAAGAAGAACCCAACCCCATTGATAGTCGGAAAACTAATGCCATCCTATATTCATGGACAAAAGCAAACCCGAAATTGGATAAAGCACAAATAAGGGCAGCGAATAAAAGGGTTTTCTTTAAGCCATAGCGATCTGCAATAATCCCTACCGGTAACTGCATCAATCCATAAATTATTTGATAAGCAGTGGAACTGATTATTGCAAATTGTACTGCAGACAAGTGCAAATCTTCGATGATAGAAGATTGAAACGTACCTAATACAGTACGCAGAAAAAACTCATATAAAAAGAAAAACGCACAAATAAGCCAAATTATAGTGCCGCGAACCGTCATATGCTATTTCTCAGAGTATTTCGTCAGTTAACGCTTCACTCCATGCTTCTAAAGCAGTTTCAGCGCGATTATTATCGATAAAAGAGGCGATCTTAAAAATAGATTGACCCTCATGGATAAGAGGATGACGATTGATACCTACCACAATACCATCCGATGGTGCTTTGATTGATTCCACTTTCCCTGCTCCAAAAGGATCATTAATTAACCCTATAATTTGCTTTTTATGAATACGCTGTCCTAATTCTACTTTACTTTTTAGTACACCACTCATATGAGAATAAATCCAGTCCTGATCTTCTGAAAAAACAGGTTTGAATCCCTCTGGGATTTGTTGACTAAACGCAGGCAACATATCAAGTGCATGCATGACTCTATCAATTCCATCCAATCCAAGAGATATTGCAGATTCGTTAAAGCGTAAAGCCTCCCCGGCTTGATAAATTAGCAAAGGAATATTGAGCTTTTCAGAAGTTTGGCGTAAAGAATTTGATTTGGGCTTCATATTGGTAATTACCGGTGCAGCAAAAGCTTGCGCAAGCGCTTTACTTTTTGGGTCCGATAAATTGCAATAGATCTGCGGCAAAATGTCATGGTTCAATGAACCGCTTTGCAATTCGATACAATAATCCGCTTTAGACAATATCTCCTTGGTAAATACATAGGCCATCCTTTCACCGTAGGTTCCATATTCTTTACCAGGAAAACATCGCTCGAGATTAATTTCGTAAGACAACGTTTTTAAATGATTGACTAACGACAGCACATTTAATACAGGAATCGCAATTAATGTACCGTGTAAATTTTTTAATTTTTCAGGGCTTAACAACCTGTCAATGATTTCAAGGCCATTTAACTCATCCCCTTTTAATGCAGAAAAGATAAGAATACAGGGACCAGCCTGTTTACCATGAACTATCTTGATGGGCATATAAAAGGAAGTACATGAATATAACTCTGGGAGCGGAAGGGCTAAATTAGCTACTTCGCCAGGATGTATTGTTGCGTCACATATAGTTAGATTAGAATTTTTCATACATAAAAAATGCCGGTCTTACCCTCACATTGTTGTTCATTTGGATTTCATTCTAACAAAGATACGTAAATGGTGCAAAAATCACCAAATTGCTATTTTACGCTAACTTTTTATGGACTTGTTTATATCTTATGGCATTGCAGCCAGTATTCGAGCAGTCCGACTTGCCATAATTTGGAAATTCCCGAAGGAGTAAAATTATTTTCTGATTGTCTAAATAAACCCTCAATGCTTTTGTTATTAAAAATACCGCGTTGCTTTATATTTTCAGGCGAAAGTACCTCTCGCATTAACTCTAAAGTGCTTCCCTCTAAGTATTTTAACGCTGGCACAGGAAAATATCCCTTGGGGCGGTCAACAATTTGTTGAGGAAGCATGGCCCGTCCTAATTGTTTTAAAATGTATTTGCCACCCTGAGGTAATTTATAATCCAGAGGGATTGAAAAAGCATGGCTAACCATTTCTTCATCCAAGAAAGGCACCCTTGCTTCGAGGCTTGCGGCCATCGTCATATTGTCAACCCGACTTAGAGGCCCATTGGCCAATGCAAAAGTACTTTCGTAGTTAAGCATGTTATCAATTAAGTTAGCAGAACCATTTTTTTGACAAAGCTCTTCCAAAAATGAAAGTGCATGACAAGTCGTATGATAATCTGGTGCTACCAGTTGCTGGTATTCTTTAAAAGAGCGATCAGCTATTCTATCGAAAATGATCTGGGCGACATGGGAATGCTGTGGATGATCAATATTTCTAGTTTGAAACCAGTGATAGCCGGCAAAAATCTCATCTGCTCCTTGCCCAGAAAGCACTACTTTCACTTGTTTGGCCACCTCCTGAGAGAGCAAATAAAAACCAATATTATCATGACTTAACATCGGTTCTGACATGGCAGAAACACAGTCAGACAGGGAATAAGCCAGTTGTTTATTGGAAATGAAAATTTCCTGATGCCTTGTCTTAAATGTTGATGCGACCAGATTCGAATAAAAAAATTCATCCCCTTGTTCACCATTAGAACTTTCAAAACCGATGGAAAACGTTTGAATTTCTTGTTGTCCAAGCATCGAAGCCGCTGCTACTAACAGGGAGGAATCTAAACCGCCAGAAAGTAATATGCCCACAGGCACATCGGCGGCTAATTGGCGTTGAGTAACGGACTTTAATACATTCCCAGTTTGGTTTATCCAATATTGTTCATCATATTGTTGTTCGGTTTTACTATCATCTACATGCAATTGCCAATAAATGTCTTCTTTAATTTTTCCATCAGGCTGCACAGTCATGATCGAGCCCGCAGGAAGTTTTTTTACACCTGATAAAATAGTAAGTGGCTCAGGGATAGCATGGAAAGTCAGATAGTAGTGAAGCGCCATTTTATCAATCGTTGTGTCAATATCGCCAAACTCGATCAAGGCCGGTAATGTCGAGGCAAATTTAAACCCACTCATTGTATCAGTACTATAATAAAGTGGCTTAATACCTAAACGATCACGGGCCAATATTAAGTTCCCTGTATCTTGCTCCCAGATTGCAAAAGCAAACATCCCTTTTAGCCGATGAACACAGTCTTTTCGCCAGGCATGGTAAGCTTTAAGAAGCACTTCGGTATCACTGTCTGAATTAAAAGAATAGCCTTTCGCCTGCAACTCCTGACGCAACTCGAGAAAATTATAGATAGCGCCATTAAATACTAAGGCCAGTCCTAACTCTGAATCGACCATGGGTTGCATTCCCCGGTCAGATAAATCAAAAATTTTTAGTCGGCGATGGCCAAGCGCGACCCCCTTGGTAAGGTATATTTGACCATCATCAGGCCCACGACTATGCTGCCTTCGCATTGCGTTTTCCAGATTAAGAAGAGGAATACTTTTCTTATTGAATTGAAATTCACCAGCTATACCACACATTGCAAAACACCTCCTGTGTTGATGATTTTGAGTTGCTAAACTACTAGCATATTGAACGTTATTTTATCTAATAATCAACAAACACTAATACCTGTTAATATTATTTGAATACAAATTATCTAATTGATCAATGAATTAATTTTCAAGCTTACCTTAAAGACACTTCGAAATTGCCTCCATTACGAGCGTCAGCGCAGCAATCTAGGTACACGCTTTGAACAAAAATCTGTTGTAGTTTGCTTCACTTCGTTCGCAACGACAAAAAATTTTGCCATATCCAAATTGGCATCTTTGAACAGGGCAAAAAATTGGCCCAATAAGTTCGCGCCTTTAAGTAAACCTTAAGAATTCTTTGTTAGGCTGTTGGCAATTTACGAGTTTTGATCACAATGAGGGCTTAATATGCTATACGTCATCGTAAACTTACCAGCACGAACGTCGTTTAATCCTTTTATTTCCCCCAAACTCTTCGATATATTCCATCAAACAAAAAATCAATCCAGACAAGAACTCAACCCTTACATTACTTACGAAACCAATTCTGAAAAAGTGAATGAGTATATTAGAAATGTACCGGGGCAGCGACCTTCACGATTTCTTGTATTAGAAATGGAAGGAAACCATCGCTATGATATACCTCAGCAACGCATGGAATTTATCCATGCCATACACAAGGCAGATTTTTACTTTGGCGCTTTTCACCAAGCAATTGCTTTGCCGAAAATAGCAAAACCGGTAAGCTCTGTACCCTTAACGTTAACGGTAAATCAATCCAAACAATCCACTAAAGAAGTGCAGCGTCCACATACACCACAACCACTTAATAGGAATCCTCTTTCCCCACAAATGCAAAAAATGCTCCATCTGGATTATGCAGCACGTTACCGTTCACTATCCACACCAAAAAATGTAGCCCAGAAAAATGAGCCATCGAATACAAGCTTACCAAGAAAAAATCCTAAGCCCGTAGCACCTCGTCAGCTTCCCCCTGGTAGACAAGTACGACCAGCCCCCAATCCTGTTGCCCCCCAACCACATCCTCAACTTCCACCAAGAGTAGTAGCTCCTCAACAAGAACCGGAAGTGATCCGAGTAGATCGCCCTGAAATTCCGGTGGCAGCACTTCCTATACCGCCAATTGGTCCTTTAAGTCATGTCCCTTCTCCTGATGCAGTTTTAAAAGCTAAAGCAGCGAAGATCACAGAAAAACTGGGTGAGGATTTGCCAATGGAATGTACCGATCCAATTACGTTAGAGCCTCTTACTGATCCTGTAGAAATTAATCGTCGTGTCTATAATCGCGAAACACTTGAGGGAATGATTAAAGAGGGACAGTTTAATGATCCTTTTACGCGTGAAGCCATTGACCCAGCCACAGCAAAACCTGCGCATTACATGCTTGATGCGATTACACAACATGCGGCTGCTATAGAAGGAGAGGAACCTTCGCTATTAAATGAGCATAAGGATACTAACTGTATCCCTCTTAAAAATTTATTCGAACAATGGGAACAAATGTTAAATGAACCCGTTAATTCCCTCTAGATTTTAATTCGCTCCAATGACAACCGGGTTTTCTAACCCGGCTGTCACAAACTGCCAAACTTGAATATTAATCCTGAGCTCACGTCTTCCAAATTTCAATTACACTTATCAACAAATCAAGTCTAAACTGAGAGTAAAAATTAACAATCTATTTGAAAATAAGGGGTATCATGAAAGAAAATTATGTGCAAGCAAACGATTCAGGCCTCTTTTTTACTCATGATTTTTTCGAGTTTTGTCTAAGGAAACAGTTTAATGATCCTGGATTGACCGTTGAAGAAGTCCATTATGTACCTTCTGCCGGCGAGAAAATGGCACTCGAATTAAAGCATCCTAAGAAAGGCGATCACCCTATAGGTGTACAACGGTACAATCTGTCATTGGTCAGGCAAAATCAAAAAGAAACAGTTTCTTTAATTGTAAAATCAAAAATCAGTGAGCGACAATATTTACAGGCAATTACTCAAGCGTTTGAAAAATGCGGAATTTCTACTGCCACTCCTTTATTGGATTATATGTCACAGCTTGAATTTATGGATGTAAATCAAAAAGAAATTACGATTTATGACATGCAAAAGGAATTTGACGCTTTTCAAAAATTTATGCCTGCTTGCTATGGCTATTTTCTGGACGGGAGCGATGGAGCCTGTGTTCTTATACTGCAATATCTTGCTGATGATTACCTGTCATTAGATCCCTTCAATGTGGAAAAATGGACACAGGATGCGATTGAACCTTTCATTAACGCCATTAGCCAATTACATGCCGTCTGGTATGGAAAAACGGGTGGCCTTCGCGAATTCCCCTGCTTTAAGAATGTATTAGACGCAGACAAAATGCAACGATTTACACCCTACTGGCATGCTCTTTCAGACGCAGTTGAAAATGCCACCTTACCATTTTTGACGGGTACAGATTATGCATTGCACCGCCAACTGATAAATACCATTCCCCAGTGGCGTCCACACCTTGATGCCATGAAAAAAACCCTGGTGCAAAACGACTGTGTACCCAAAAATGTAGGGATTAATTTAAATCATGAACCCAAAGAAATTTACATTTATGATTGGGAAATTACCACTGTCCATGTCCCGCAAAGAGACTTAGTGGAGTTTTTAGCTTATGTGCTGCCGCACGCATTTAGCAAGGAATTACTATACAGCTATATAGAGCGTCACCGAGAGCAATTGGCTTTGCACAGTCAACATAACATTGATAAAAAGGAATGGCATCTAGGCTTTCTTTACAGTGCTTATGATTATCTGATTCAACGGGTTTTGCCACAACTTGTTTTTGAAAAACTGGAAGCACGTAACATTGAAAAAATTTACAAAAATACGCGAAGAATGATGAGTTTGTTGACAGGAGAATAGCATGACTCATATACGAGTAATTTTACCGGGTTATAACACAAAGGTTTTAAACATGGACATGTTAAAACCTTATGTTACCCCTGAACTTGAAATAAGTATTGCCTACGTTAACCTGGCAGTCGATGCAGTTCGCCATGAGCTTGACATGGCCCTGCTTGCCCCTGGTTTAATCAAGCAGGCCATGCTCGCTGAAAAGGAAAATGTCTCTGCAATTGTCATCGACTTGATGGCTGAAATTGCCCTGGCACCGTTACGTGAAGCCGTTTCAATACCGGTTGTCAGTTTACCTGAAACCACGATGCATGTTGCCACCATGATGGGACGTAAATTTGCCATCATCAATACAACCGACGAGTTAACAGCCATTCAGGAAAATCTTGCCAAAAATTATGGCCTGCGGGAGCATTTAGCCTGTGTGCAAGGCATTCAGTTAGACCCCCATGCCGATTATACGTCGGAAAAAACCATTGAAAATCTTGTTGAACAATGCGCCGATGCTGTTATAAACAAGCAGGCAGACACACTGATTTTTGGCTCAGGTCGACTGATTGCTTATCGCGACAAAATTAATAAAGGTCTCCATGAGCGAGGTATAGCTGTGACCATCATTGAGCCACTCCCAACTGGTATTTACTTCGCGAAATTTCTAGCAGATGCCAAAATTACACACAGTAAACGGGTTTATCGGTCCCCTGACGAGAAAACGTTAGAAATTTATAAACAAATCCTTGGTGCTTTTGATTCTGCCATTTAAGTTCTTTTTCATCCATGCAGCGAAATCTTTACTACTCACCTGCCTGACGACATTCATTTTTAGCATTCTCCTGACAAAGTTGTGTGCAATCGGTGTCGTCATTACTTTCGCATTTCTCGATGCATGGCTTAAGGATTTTTTGCACGCAATCATCCTGTGCATTTATCTGTTCTTGCATATTTATACCGAAGCAATTAGTGGCATGTGCGGGCAAAAAAGCGAACAATAAAAACAGGGAAAAAAAATATTTATTCATGGGGATTTCCTTTTCTTTCTTTTGTTTAACTTTAGCATAGGTAATTGCTGACAGCATCTTGCCATCTGACTTCTAATTCGTTGGCGAAAAAGGAATAAGAAAAAGGAGATATAAATTGCGTTTTGGAATGAAATTTTTTTCCTTGATTTGCAATTCGGTATCCGAAATTTCCTTTGCTTTGTCCTTCCCACAAAAGCTAATCAAATTTTTTTTATTGCCTTTATCAATCGTTAATGTAAATTGATGAATAGGACCTGCCCAATTAGCACCTGTTGTAAGAATATAAGCAAGCCTGCGCTCAGTATAAGGAGCCATCCCCCCTTTCATATTCCTTGCAAACCTTTTTTGCAAGCTATCGTTAACACAATATTTCTTAATAAAATCTTTATACCATTGTTCACCAATAGCATAGGGGGCACCAATATTAGTACCGGCTGTTGCACCAATGATGGGTTGGTATTCATGTTCAATAATCATCGTCTTTTTTGCCGGAAAAATTTGTTCCCAAGTATAGACAGTTTTCAAAGTCCATCCAGGCTGTGGTTCTTTTGTCATGCCTTGGCCTGCGTCGTATTCGTCAATCCAGATCAAGCCTAACGCTTCTAGTTTTGGCCACTGCGTTTTCGGGATTTTCTTTAACGCCTCTTTTGTTTGGCTATAGTTTGGGGACAGCGGGATGTTATTTTTTTTCAAGAAATTAGTCTGGTCTTTATTTTTGGCAATGGCCTGTTGATGAATGGACATTCTTACAGGTTGCCCATTGACCCGTGTCACAAAACCAATTGGATTTGACGGATCGTCAACGGGTAGTTCAGAAAACCCCAACCCATATCGATAACTTTCAATATCAGGTAAAGGAAACGCTATGGTAACCTTAATCATTTTGTCTGATTGATTGAAAAAAGTATAACGAACGCGAACCTTCTTTAGTGAAAGAAAAAGAGTCTCCGAGCGCATTTCAATCGCAGGATTTTTTATAAACGTTAATCCTCCCGCTGCCAATTCTGCAGTAGAATCATTCGCAAAAACAGTGGAAGAAGAAAGAACAAGTATCAAAAAAAAGGTTCTGATGGTTTTCATTGGTTATTCATCTCTAAAACCTAATTCAACCAGAAGGCATGGTCCACCTGCAATCACATTAACACGGTGCTTTTTACACATCTCAATGGCTTTCTCACTCTCCGCACCTGGTTGCATCCAAATATTTTTAATTCCTTTTGCTATCGCGTCTTCAACTGTTTTTTCTGTAACAGCAGCTGGAGTAATGATAGAAATACTTTCAACCTCGGCAGGTAAATCATTTACACTGCCAACAGAGGCGATGCCTTCAATAACTGCTTCGCGAGGATTTACAGGATAAGCCGTCTTACCGTGCTGAAGATAGCAACGTAATACTTTATTACCAAATTTGTGCCGCCTGCTTGAAGCCCCAACCACACCGTAAGCGCTTGAGGATAAAAATTGATTAATTTGCGTCTCTAAATTCATTTTCATCGTCCCTTTCTCTATTTTTATTAATCTAGCATAGGATAGAAGTATTTTCCGCGAGATTTTTGCTGTATTGATTATCGGCATCTATGCTTCTGAGGAGTGGGAATGGATTATCTTTAACCACTTTAAATACACTTCATTGGAGGAAGTATCATGTCCAAATTTTTAATTTTCCTAATCTTTTTAATGAGTTGGGCTTTCGTCCCGAATGCACTGGCACGACAATCAGGTGGCGGTGGCGAAGATCTTAAAGGGGTTTGTGAATTAGCTGGAGGCCGATGGGTTGGCTCTGAGAGTAGTAACTGGGCCTGTTGCTGGGACAATTGGGGTTGTTACGGCTGTGTGAATGGCGCCTGTAAAATGAAATGTGACACACAACGATGTCGTCAGGCAAACGGTATGGCCCGACCCAGTAGTGATGATGAAGTGATCATTAAAGGACTTGCCCCAGCCAATAGTAAAGCACCCATAGTTCCGAAGAAGGTCATCATAAAAAATCCTTCTCCAAAAACATTACAAAAAACACAGTAATCTAGAGCATATGGTGATTTGAAATAAGCAACAAGTTTACTATCCATATGTTGCGGTATCCTTGTCCGATTACCTCTGCCTACATACCGCACATAAAGCGCGGTATGTAGAATGTATAAAAATTTATGCGGATCCATCAGGAATAATGGGAAATAAGTCAAATTATTCGATGTTTTTGGATCTGTCGATATCGCCACTAGCCTGAGGTGTTGCAGCCAATTGCTGGCTTTTTCTTCTTCTATAAAGAAAATAAATGAATGCAAAGCTTACGAAAAGCAATCCCGCTGACCACCACGGTCGAATAGCAAACCAGGCAATTGCAGTGACTATTGTCCAAAGAACAAGTCCACAAATAAATGCTATGAATCCGGTGCCAAAACCGGCGATAGAACCTAAAACAGGAACTACATCTGCCAAGACTACAATGGGTTTTAGCATTAAAGAAAAACCAGCAATCATCATTAATAATGAGACTCCACGCAATATCCAAGTAAACAAGCGGTTCTCCGTCAATGCTTCTTGAATCATCTGTTCAGGGGATTGCTGACCTGAAACCAGCAATAATACGGGCTGTCCGGCTTTTGCCATATACGCTTGCAGTGTATTTCCAGTTTGCTGACCAATAATACTGACGGTTTGCGGTAAGGTTGCTATTAAAGAAATCCGGACATCACCAATTTGAGGATTTTTATAATCTTTGCCACCATAAAGCTGATTATTAATATAGCGGACAGGGATATCCAGTTTATTTTGTAGCGCAGTTGTATTTACCTTTTCCAAATCTAGCGCTTGCGTCTCGCTAATTTTTGTTACTAGATCAAATGGCAACTGGAACTCACCTACTGTAACCGTTTTGGCATACCATTGCATCGACTCAATGGGCATAGCAGCCGGATTGTTATGGTTTTCTTGATATTTAAACTTGGTGCTATCGATTAAGCGTGTTGACCATACTTTCTGGTAAGTATACGTTGTGGTTTGTTTTTCGGAACCACCTAATTGACTCTCCGTTTTCGTTTCCTGGTTTTGCTTCCATTGATACATTTCCACCCGCCGATGCAAGCCAATGGCATTTTGAGAAATACCCAATAGAGGATCACTTAATATATCCTTAGTAGTTGCTAAACCACTTGTATAAACAACCCGTAAATTATTTTGCGGATTAACAGGAGCGTTAGGGACTGAAATTAAAATCCGCTGTGCTTCCCTTAAAGACTGGGCGGTGTGTAAACCATGGCTCTCATTCCAAAATGCAAGAATGATAGCAGCGACGATTAATAGAATGCCCCCCACCACGCCTAAAAACGCATCCTTTATTCGACTTCCCCAAGACTTTGTGACAATTTCTTCAGGCATACTCCCTGCTCCGGCATTTGGAAGGCTGTTTTTTCATTGTTATCAGGCAAAAAACATGCCTATAAATGATAAGCTTCAGCACACCCAATATAGAAAACAAATAAGTTATAAAGAGTTTTTTTATAACGTACGGAGTGCTTCTATAATTAAAAGTAGAACCAGCTGTTGTACAGCTTAAAAGTAGTATATTTATTCTACAGAGAAAATCGCTTCATAGAAAAGATAAGAGTGTTTGACTCTTGTCGCGGCGACTCATACCGGTATAATCATTCGCAACCAACGCGCGAAAGAGGGATTAAAATGATTGCAAAAACACCATTGCATGCTACGCATGTAGCACTAGGCGCCAAAATGGTCGATTTTCATGGCTGGGACATGCCATTACATTATGGCTCACAACTTGATGAACATCACCAGGTACGAAAGGACGCAGGGATGTTTGATGTGTCTCATATGACGATTGTCGATATATTGGGGGCTGGAGGCCGGCAGTTTTTACGTAAGTTGTTAACCAATGATGTTGATCAACTTGAGCATACAGGCCGCGCACTCTATAGCTGCATGTGCAATGAGCATGGCGGTATAATCGACGATTTGATTGTCTATCAACGGGCTTCCGATAACTATCGCCTTGTCTTGAACTCTGCAACACGCCAACGAGATTTGGCCTGGATACGAGACAAAAGTGAGGGCTTTGCAGTAGGGCTACAAGAACGCCATGATTTGGCCATGCTCGCCGTTCAAGGTCCTCAAGCCATTTCAAATACCATGACCAAGCTTACTCCCGCGCAAATCGACGCAGTATCCACACTCACTTATTTTGAATGCGTTGATGTTGGCCACTGGTTTTTTGCACGCACAGGGTACACTGGTGAAGACGGTTTGGAGATTATTGTTCCTAAAGATGAAATTGTTTCATTTTGGTCCTCCTTGCTGCAGGCAGGGATAAAACCTTGCGGGCTGGCAGCACGGGATACATTGCGTTTGGAAGCAGGGATGCTACTGTATGGTCAAGATATGGATGAGTCTACGACACCACTTGAATCAGGTTTGGAATGGACGGTGAAATGGCAGCCTGAAGATAGGGGCTTTATTGGCATGGGTGCTCTCTTATCTCAAAAGCAACAAGGCATTAAACGTAAGTTAGTTGGTTTAATTTTGCAAGGTAAGGGCATTATGCGTTCAGGCCAACGGATAGTCGTCGAAGGTCATGCAGAGGGCATTATAACCAGTGGTAGTTACTCCCCCACTAGAAATCAATCCATTGCTTTAGCTCGCGTTCCCATGGCAGCAGGAGAAGAAGTACTGGTGGATATCCGTGGCAAGTTAATTCCGGCAAAGGTTGGAAAGCCAAGATTTGTTAAACGAGGAAAAGCGTTATAAAAATTGATAAGTTGAGAACAAAAATAAAAAGAGAGAGAAAAATGGCCGATTTAAAATTTACAAAAACACATGAGTGGATAAGAGCTGAAGGTAATGATTATACAGTAGGTATTACAGAGCATGCCCAGGAATTATTAGGTGACATGGTATTCGTCGAGCTGCCAGAGGAAGGGGATGAAGTGACTGCTGGTGATGAAATTGGCGTGGTTGAATCGGTAAAGGCAGCTTCCGATTTTTATGCACCAGTGAGTGGAGTCATTGTAGCGATTAATGATGAAGTCAGTCAAAATCCTGCGTTAGTAAACAAAGACCCCTATGGCGCTGGATGGTTAGTAAAAATGAGAGCTAGTAATCCTTCTGAAATGGATACACTTTTAACCAATGAAGAATATCAAAACGAAATTAAAGAGGATCATTAACTATGCCTTATATCCCACATACGAAAGAAGATATCGAAGCGATGCTGACTAGCATCGGTATCAAGAAAGTACAGGATTTGTTCGATGAAATACCTTCGTCTTTGCTATATGGCGACTTAAAAAATATTCCTGAAGGCCTTTCAGAAATGACCATGCTACAAGAAGCGCAACATTTGGCGAGCCAAAATCAGAACGGCATATGTTTTATTGGTGCTGGTAGTTACGAACACCATATACCTGCAGCGGTGTGGGATATTACTTCTCGTGGTGAGTTTTTAACTGCCTATACACCTTACCAGGCAGAAGCCAGCCAGGGTACTTTGCAATTACTTTATGAATTTCAAACGATGATTGCAGAATTAACGGGCATGGAAGTAGCTAACGCCTCCATGTATGATGGGGCTTCTGCTTTGGCTGAAGCAGTCCTTATGGCTGTGCGGCTTAACAAACGCAGCAAGAGCAATCGTGTATTGGTTGCAGGTACTGTGCATCCGCTCTACCGCGAAACGTTAGAAACTATCGCACGAACACAACATATAGAACTCATTACGCTGCCTTTTGACGAACAACAGGGTGTCACAGCAGTTTCCGCGCTAGACAAATACCAAGGAGAGGACATTACTGCATTGGTAATTTCACAGCCAAACTTTTTTGGTTGCCTTGAATTTGTCGATGATTTGACTGATTGGGCTCATACGCACAGAACCATCAGTATTGCCTGTGTAAACCCAATATCTTTAGGACTTTTAAAGCCACCTGGGCAGTGGGGCAGCAAAGGGGTAGACATTGCTTGTGGTGAAGGCCAACCTTTAGGTTCCCCTTTAGCTTCGGGCGGTCCTTATTTTGGCTTTTTTAGCACACGGATGGAACATGTTCGGCAAATGCCTGGCCGGCTAATTGGACGCACTGTCGATAAAGACGGAAAAACAGGTTTTACATTGACACTTCAAGCGCGAGAACAACATATCAGGAGAGGTAAAGCAACTTCCAATATTTGTACAAATCAGGGCTTGCTAGTCACTGCGGCCACCATTCATATGAGTTTATTAGGCCCAGAAGGCCTATACCGAGTGGCCTCTCAATGCCATAGCAACACGCAAAAATTGGTAAGTGAATTGACCAAAATTGAAGGTGTTGAAACCGTTTTTAATGCCCCTTATTTTCATGAAGTGCTGTTAAGGTTGAATCAACCGGTCGATGACGTATTAACCAAGCTGCGCGAAGCAGGTATCACAGGTGGCTATTCGGTAGAGTCTCACTATCCACAATTGGCCAATGCCATTCTTGTTTGTGCAACAGAAATGCGCACGGATGAGGAAATTAGACATTATGCCAATTCTTTACAGTCAATTATGGCTAAGCGAGGCCTTTGATGTTTATCGTACAGTTAACTTATAAAACGCCGATTAGTGAGGTGGATAAATATTTACAAGCACATCGAGAGTTTCTCGATTATTACTACAAGCAGGGATTACTAATAGCCTCTGGCCCTATGAAGCCTAGAACAGGCGGTATTATTATTGCTGCAACCAGTGACAAAGACTACCTGGAGTCTGTACTTAAACGCGATCCTTATTATCTGGCTGAAATTGCAGATTTCCAGATTGTTGAGTTTACGCCAGTGAAACATTGCGAAGAACTCAAGGATCTCATTCAGAAAACGGAAGGCAAATTATGTTGATTTTTAATCGGTCAAAGACAACGCGAAAAGCAACGGCACAAATGCCTGAAAAAACAGAGAGGCAGGGAGCTATTCCCGTCAATTTTTTACGTAAAACCCCTCCACGCTTGCCCGCCTGTTCAGAATTACAAGTCATACGTCATTTTACAGGGTTATCACAGCTTAATTACTCCATTGATACTAATTTTTATCCCCTAGGTTCCTGCACCATGAAATATAATCCACGTGGTGTACACAAAGCGGCATCACAGGCTGGATTTATCAATCGGCACCCACTTGCACCGGAAAAAGCAAGCCATGGATTTTTAAAAATCCTTTATGAGTTACAAACTTATCTTGCTGAAATTACTGGGATGCCTGGTGTATCCTTAACGCCAATGGCCGGTTCACAAGGTGAGTTTGCTGGTGTGGCCATGATAAAAGCCTACCATCAATCCAGGGGTGATACCGCACGGGATGAAATTCTTATTCCTGAGGCCGCCCATGGCACCAACCCAGCTTCCGCCGCCATGTGCGGCTTTAAAGTGGTAGAACTTACCACAGCAAAAGATGGCGATATTGATTTAGAAGAATTACGCAACAAGGTGGGTCCAAAAACTGCTGGCATCATGCTAACCAACCCTTCAACCCTAGGGTTGTTTATGCGCCAAATCAAGGAAGTGGCTGAAATTGTCCATCAAGCCGGCGGCCTTCTGTATTATGATGGCGCGAATCTAAATGCCATTTTAGGTAAGGTTCGTCCCGGTGATATGGGCTTCGATGTTATGCATTTAAATTTGCATAAAACATTCGCAACCCCTCACGGTGGGGGTGGCCCAGGCTCAGGTCCCGTTGCGGTGGGTAAACGTTTACTTCCTTATTTGCCACTTCCAGTTGTTATTAAAGAGGAAAACGATTATCGCTGGGCAACTCGAAGCGACTACCCACAAAGTATTGGTCGTTTGTCCTGTTTTATGGGTAATGCCGGCATTTTATTACGTGCCTATTTTTATATCCGCGTTTTAGGTAAGGAGGGGTTATTACGCGTTTCCGAATTTGCCACCCTTAACGCCAACTATTTACTTGCGGAATTAAAAAGAGCCGGATTTAGTCCAGCCTATCCTGAAAGGCGCGCTACCCATGAGTTTATCTTAACGCTAAGCCAAGAGAAAAAAAACTATGGTATTACTGCAATGGATTTGGCTAAACGTTTATTAGACTATGGTTTCCATGCCCCGACAACCTACTTCCCTTTGCTAGTACCTGAGTGTTTACTGATAGAGCCTACAGAAACTGAATCCAAGGAAGAACTGGATGGCTTTATTTGTGCCATGCAAGCAATCCATCATGAAGCAGAAACAAATCCTTCCTTATTGAAAGAAGCCCCTCACAACTTACCTGTAAAACGCTTGGATGATGTTAAAGCGGCGAGAGAATTGGATTTAAATTATTTTAGTCATCACGAATAATTTTTATTAGTAGGGAATAAGGCAAATGAGCCCTTATTCCCCTATTTTTAACAATTGAATTTCCTTGTGCTATCTGAAATAATTTCCCCCTTTCCCTACATCCATTTAACAGGAAGTTTTCATGCGTAAACAGGTAAGTTTAATTTCTTTATGCCTATTCTCACTTTCGCTACAGGCTGGAACCATGGGAGCAGCTGGTAGTGCACCCCACTACCCTTGGTTTGCCTCCATCGGTACAGGGTATTCCTGGACAGAAAAGCCAGGCATTGTGAATCCTAACCCTGCTTTCTGGGATTCCTCCCTGCAAGGCTATGATGCAGATCTTGGCGATAGGGGGTTTTATACTTTTGAAGTTGGTAAACAAATACACGAATACATGAATGTTAGTGTGAGTTATATGAATCATGAGGAATTTGACTATCAAAAATTTCAAACGTCACCACCTGGTACCTCTGGTACACCCGGTTTCTCAGGCAATGCAAGAACTCGCTATTTCGAACTCGACAATAAAGCAATTTTAGTGAATGGTTTTATACATCCCGCTCAAGCCTTCACTACTTTGGCAGCCATTGAAGTTACCCCTTTTATAGGTGGTGGAATTGGCTACGCCCATAATGAGGTACGAAATTTTTACACGGTAGGAAGAACAGTGGTCGCCGGAGTTCCAGTGGGCTCTACTACGACGATTGGTGATCCGGTTGACAGGGATAGCTTTGCTTGGCAGGCTTCTGCTGGCGTTAATTTTACACCAATAGGAAGCCATTTAAGTGTTGAAGCTGGTTATCGCTACTACGATGGCGGTAAATTCGAAGGGCCATCAACCATTTATACCAACAGTGCTGGTTTTCAAACCTCAACTCCCTGGTCAGGACGTTTAAAGGCAAATCAAGCTTTCATTAATTTTCGATACACGGTTTAAATCTATCGATGATAATTAACTAACAATAAATGCTACATATAAGGAATATTAATGTACTAGTAAATACCATCATCACAGATAACTACTTGTTTTTAAAAAATATCAAAAATACTTTGCGTTAGCAAAAAAATAAGTTATAACAGATTTACCTGTATCAAGGATTGACGGGTATGAGGGGTCAGCTCCAAAAGCTGATAGGAAATTTTTTTTCATGGAGTGAAAAGTGAATAGTAAAGTATTTTCACAACGCTTTAATCGTGAGTTATCCTTATTGGGATTCCCCGAGGAATTGGCTGAAAAAACCAAGGCGGTTGCCAAGGTATTTGGCGTGACTCGTCATTTAGCCAATGCAATGATTTTTGGTCATTTGCTACCCTCTCCAGAACAAATGGATAAAATTGCTGAAGTTCTGGAAGTATGTCCACAATGGCTAAGTGGCGCAACGGACAGGAAAAAAGCCTATTCTGGACGTGAAACGACAGAAAGCGTGTAGTCTTGTTCTCATTAGGTTATAATTTAGTAATACAATAAACTCGTGATATTTCAAAATATCACGAGTCATCAAAGGTTATTTAATCATGGAATGCTTAAGTTATTGCATTGCCAATTCAATCGATTTGACTCGCCTGGATAATCATTTTAAAAATACTTTAATTGGCTATAGCTCTGTTCGTGCTCGTGATGTATTAAGGTTGAACCACTGTGATGAGCCCGATGCTTTAGTTTTTGTCTTTAAAAATGGAACCATTGTCACATGGGGAGTAAAGCGTTATGCAATTAACACGTATCTCGAGATCATTCGGCCCTTCGGAGATAAACTGGTCACCTTCCTTGTGCGTGATGAATTCAGCTATCAGATTGGCGATAAAACAGCCATAGAACCCCATGATTTTTTCGATGTGGATTGCTTAACCATTGAGACAGACAGTGATGAGTTAAAATTAAGTTTATCCTACGGTTTTTCACAATCAGCAAAATTACAATATTTTGAAACTATCATCGAAGCACTCATTGAAAAATATAATCCAATGATTCAAAGCCTCTCGAGTAAAGGGGAAATGCCTGTAACCCGAAATCAAATTCGTCAAGTCATTGGCGAAATATTGGGCGCTAAAAGCGAAATGAACCTGATCAGTAACTTCCTCTACCATCCAAAATACTTTTGGCAGCACCCTACACTTGAAGAATATTATACGTTGATGGAACGTTATCTACATATCCAACGTCGGGTAAACGCAATCAATCATCGGTTAGATACCTTAAATGAAATTTTTGATATGTTTAACAGTTATTTGGAAACCCGTCATTCACACAGCCTGGAAATTATTATTATTGTCTTAATTGCAATTGAGATTGTCTTTGCTGTCCTTAATATTCATTTTTAAATTTTACAAAAGATATGTCGCATTCTCGATTTTGAGTTAAAGATTTTGCATGCAAGATAATTGCTTTATATTGCAAGCCATTCTCAACTTTTGTAGTATCGTCTTTTGCCTTGGGCAAACCTATGATGCGCTTCCATTCTCGTTTTCTCAATCAATCTTCTTTAAAAACAGAAATCCTGGCTGGGATCACTACTTTTTTAACCATGGCCTATATCGCCTTCGTGAATCCAACCATATTACAAGAAGCCGGAATGGAACCGGGAGGCGTTTTTACTGCCACCTGCCTAGTAACTGCTTTTGCGTGTGCATTTACCGGGTTATATGCCAATACCCCTATTGGTGTGGCGCCCGGCATGGCACTTAATATTTATTTTACCTATGGTGTTGTTCAGGGAATGGGAGTGGATTGGCAGCATGCTTTGGCCATGGTTTTTATTTCTGGCATGATGTTTTTGTTACTGACTCTTACCCGTTTAAGACGTTTATTAATAGAATCCATACCTCACAACCTACAAGTGGCTATTCTTATCGGTATCAGCTTACTCATAGCGTTAATTGCCTTGCATAGCAATCAATTAATTATTGCTAACCCCCATACCTTAATGGCACTTGGAAATCTTGCCAGCATGCAAAGCGGCTTATTTATTATTGGTTTTTTAATAATTTTAATTTTAGATTATTATCGGATTCCCGCTGCGATTATTATTGGTATTTTAATCATTAGCAGTTTAAGTCTATTGTTGGGTTTAACACCCTGGCGCGGGATAGTGGCTTTGCCTCCCTCCATGGAAACGAGCTGGTTAAAGCTTGATTTTTCAGGTTTTAACAATGTTGCAGCCCTTAAAGCTACCTTTACCTTTTTTTTAATCGCAGTCTTTGATGCAACAGGGACCTTAATTGGTTTACTCAATCAATCTGTTTTTAAAAATGAAGACGACTATCAACAGCGATTAAGCAAAAGCTTAACAGCGGATGCTGCTGCTTCAGCGCTTGCTGGTCTTTTAGGCTCTGCCAGCACCTCACCTTATATTGAATCAGCTGCCGGGATTGAAGCTGGAGGGCGCAGTGGGCTAACCGCTTTAGTCATTGCTGCAGGGTTTATCCTTATGCTGTTTTTCTTCCCCCTGGCTCAAATGATCCCAAGCTATGCCGTGGGTCCAGCCTTGCTTTATGTCGCATGTAGTATGATGAAACATGTAACGGACTTAAAGTTAACGGATTTTACAGAAATTGCACCTTCAATGCTCACTATTATGTTAATCCCATTTACTTCATCGATTGCCGATGGCATAGGAAGCGGCATTATCCTTTATACGGTTTTGAAAGTGGTCACTCGGCAATCCATTAATCCCTTGTTATTTATTTTAAGTTTGCTCTTCGTCATTTTTTTTGCAATAAGCTAGGGCTTCCCGTGGGTGCTAAAAAAATTTACAAAATATTTATAAAATAAATATCCTTTTTTATGCAATACTTAATTTATTTAAGAAGAAAAAATCATGATCATTTGTAACAATCAAGTCAGCGACAGTCAATTACAAGCGATTCAGGATCTAGCGGCTTTATGTCGCGAGCAGGATGGAGGAATCCCCAGTTTTTATAATCATCTTCTCCTACAAAAGCGCCCCACAGAGAACAATGTATTTTATTACCAGGACGATCAATTACTGGGTTTTTTGAGTGTTTATTTTTTTTATGAAGATGCTTGCGAAGTAAGTCTCCTTGTAGCCCCTGCGCATCGCCGCCAAGGGATAGCTAAACAACTGCTGACCACTATCATACCCCTGTTAATAGCCAAAGAAACGAACACGCTTATTTTTTCCAGCCCAACAACGATTAATTCTCACTGGCTAACAGAACAAGCATTTATTTATCGGAATAGTGAATATCACATGCTGAGAAAAAGTTATGAACCAATTTTCATAGCCAATCCCAAGCTTCAAATACGGAAAGCCATTTTAGACGATATACCCGTCTTATGTTCCATCGATGAGGCGTGTTTTTCAGGGCAACAGGAAAACATGATGAGCCGTTTTAGCCTGTTATTAAATGACAGCAATTATACCTTACTGTTAGCGTTGCATAACAACGATGGTGTTGGTAAAGCCCATATTCATTGGCAACCCAAGGGAGCCATATTTTCTGACATTGCTATTTTACCACAACATCAAGGACAAGGCTGGGGCGGGGAGTTACTGTCTTATTGCATTAATCAGGCCCTGGCTTTAGGCAAGAGCAAGCTAATGCTCGATGTAGAAACCACCAATCAAAATGCACTCAATTTATACATTCGACTTGGCTTTAAAACAGCCAATGTCAGTGATTATTGGATGATCCCTTTGCGAACATTGATAAACACCTGGAACTTGCTTTGAAAGATGTACCATGTTTTTTCAATCTGATTGTTAAAATTTAGCCATTCTCGTCTACACTTATAGCAAGAGAAGTAACTGTTAACAATTTTTTATCAATGGACGATAAAATGTATACAATTAAAGCAGTTTTTTTCTTTCTCCTTTTTTCATGCACTATTTTTTCTGCTCATTCTGCGATAAGAGTCGGCACTGTATTTTTATATCCTCCTTTTGTTATGTCTGTTAATGAAGGTTTTGATATAGAGTTCGTTAATCTTCTTTGTCAAAGAATGAAAACTGACTGTACATTAATTCCAATGGATTTTAATAAACTCTTTAGCGCACTGGATAACGATGTCATCGATATAGCAATCGGTGGTATTGTCATTTCAAAAGCAAGAGAACAACAGTATGTTTTTAGCCTGCCTTACATGCTAAGCAAAGGCGAATTTCTGGTTTTAAAAGACAATAAGGCTTCAAGCATCGATGAATTAGCTCAGCAAACCATTGGTGTTATGAAAGGAGCACAAGCGTCAAATGTGTATTCAAATTTCCTCAATGTAAATTATCCGGGTGTATTCAAATTTCAAGATTTCAACGATATAGAAGATTTGGTATCGGCACTTCGTAATCAAACAATAGCCGCCGCCTTTGTCCATGAATCAGCTGCTTATTACTGGGAACAGAATGGAGGGGGGCAATTTAAAATGCTAGGAAAGCCAATGTCTGTTGGCTTAGGGGTAGGCATTATGAGCACCCCTAAAAACATCTCTATTATTCAGCAACTTAATCAACAAATTGTGGATATTGAACAAGATGGAGCTTTTGTTAGTTTATATCAAGAATATTTTGGTAACGAACAAAATTAAAAAATAGCCAAGGTCTTAATGTTATCTTAACTTTTGCACATTATTATATCACTATTACTACAATTTTAACGAGTTAGGCATGCCTACGTATAAAGGTCTTTTTTTAGAAAAATATAGAGATAAAACGGGTGGTAAAAATAAAAGTGATGTTGATGGTTTTTATAGGGCTAAAGAGACGGGTGAAGAGTTTTTCATTAAACAACCTGAAGATAAAAAAGAATTATTTACCGAATTATTAGCGGGTCTTTTTTTACAAGAATTCACCCAACGCATCATTAAAGTTTTAATCTCCGAGGGCAAACTGCCTAAAGGTTCTGAAAAGTCACTGATTTTTGCCGACTTGATTCAACTTGACAACGGCTCCTACGCCCTCATCCAGCCTAAAGTCGCCTTTATCGAATTATTTAAAATCATTGGAACAGGTTATAAAGACGGTTCTGATCGCGATCCCCTCTGGGAAATGGTCAACGGTCCTTCGGCTTATCCAGCGCTTACGCAAAATGGCGAATACTTCGGATTATCATTGTCCATCATGTTTTCGCTGTTATTTTGCGCCCATAGTGTTCACAGTGGCAATATGGTTTGCTTAAAGCCTGAAAGTTCCCATCCCCTTGAGCAGATTATTTCCCAATTTGGTCGTATTGACTGGGGTGATGCTTTTCGCTTTTTTGCTCTTAATGCCAATAATGAAGAAGAAGACATCCTTTTCCCAGCAGAATACGAAGGTCTTTTTAATTTAAAAAAATACACAAAAGGTTATATTCAAAATTACCGCAATATTGCAGGCTTATTCACTGCAATAGCCGAAAAGGGAAGTCTTTTAGCAAAGAAAATAGAAACAGAAGGAAGCCATTTAATACAGGAAATCGAGAAAGAAAAAGTACAGTTAGATGAGGAAATAGCAAAGGCTAACGAACGCTCTAAAGAATTTAATGAAGCAAGTAAAGAAGCACAACTTGCCATGGAAGCGCTTAGCAAAGAAAAGCAGCTTTTAGCAAAAGCTGCTCATGAAAAAGCTGAAAAAGCCTCTAAATCCGGTAGCGTGGCAACTTTTTTATTGGATGTGGTAACCAGTGCCTTTCGAAAGATCCCAGGAGATTTACTGGATTCACAAACGCACAGAGCACTGGCACAATACCTTGCGATTCCTGCTTTTGAACATACAACCTTCGGAAAAGAGGGTAATTACTCTGAAGCAGCTGATGAATTCGCCAGAGTTTTAAAGCACCGGCTGGGACGGATTATGAAATTGAAAGAGCAAGTTTCCCTACATCATGCAAAAGAAGTTGATCTCTATCAAAGCGTACATTTCACCTCTGCAATTGACCTTTCTAACGATATCAATGATAAAACTGTCTTTTCTGAGTTTGTTGAAAATTTAACGAATTATGTCAATGATAATGATACACTAAACTTGGAACAAGCCCTCTGGATTGATTTTAGTAGCATCGATTTGCAACAGCTTGTTAAGCAATACAATCACTACATTGAATTGTCTGCCCAACAAGCAGAAGTTTTTAATTTATGGCAACACCACTCGTCTAACAATAAAAACGGTTTGGTTCCTTATAATAATAGTGATGAAGCTGAATTACAAAATGGACACGCTTTTGTTCCCTACTATCGGGAAAGCACGATTTTGCGCCGCCTGTCAATAATAGACCCGCAAACGCTAGGTACTTATCGTTTTAAACCCTATGAAGAACCTGCACGTCAATACAGTAAAGAAAACCCTGTATGGAAAAAACTGGAAGATGTAGCCTCTGCAGGAAATCAGATTATAGGGTTTTTGAAGGCAGCACAACATTGTCACCGCCTCGTAACAGAAGAGATTCAATCAAGTAAAACTAAACTTAGCCCGAAAGACATTAAACATAAATACAAAGAAGGCATGCAAGATGTTTTACAAGGCTTATCCGATGCTGTCTGTGCCTTTAATAAAAGAAGAGAAGCCCTTATGCCTTTGTTTGCCTCTTTAACCTCAGGAGAATCTTTCACGTTTGGCAGCAATTTTTTCTATCCTATTGATGATAAAGAATTAAACGAATTAAGTGGAGTGCAACTCGCTACTATTTGTCTAGAGGAGTTAAATGCTTCAGAAAGTCCTTTATTGTTTCGTATAATCAACAACAATGCTTTATGGCAGAGAATGAGTCATGCCATTGCTGAGAATGAAAGTAAATTTAAGGCCAGGGAAGACGATATTTCTACTAAACTTGCAAGATTGAATATATTGCGGGAAAGTTTGGTTTTTTTCTATGAACAGGAAGAAGCCTTTAAAGAAGCAACTGCGCTAGAGCAAAAAGAATTAATTTTAAAAATATTACAGCAAGCAACAGAGGAATTGCCTCCATCTTTTCAAATAGCCCTCGCTGAAAACCTGAAAGTAGCCGAAAAAGAATTACAAGAACACCGCGAGCTTTTAGAAGAGTTTGATGTTGCCTATAGCATGTTTGAGATAGGCGCTGATCAAACCGCAGCATTTCTGACGCTAAAAGAAATCTATAAAAAGTTACCTCCTTATTTGCAAGAATCAGAGCAAGAAAAATATAAGCGAGCAGAGACTACAGTGCAACAAATGGTAGCAAACAATGAGTATGTACAAAAACTCGCTTTATTTGAAAGGACGGAAAATAAACTTGACGCCTATCTTGGATTATCAGAAGCTTATGAGGTTTTGCCTTCTAATTTGAAGGAACACCATCAGCAGACCTATAAGGCAGCTAAACTAGAAGTTGATAGAATCAACACTCTAATAGCAATTTTTTCCAGTAACCTTGATAAATTCGAGGCAGCTGAAAAAATAAGCGATAAGGCATCCTCCTTTTCACAATTAATAACCGCTTATCAACAATTGCCAGTTTATTTCAAGAAACAACAACTATTAGCTTCATTTCTCCAAGAGCCTGTGAAAGAAAAGTTTAAGTTAATTTTAACCGATAGAACACTTTGGGAAGCGGTTTCTTCTGACAGGAAAGAGACGCTTTCTGCCAGTGTTGCTGCCGACTTGTTAGCCCTCAAACAATTTCATGATGACAAGCTGGCCTTAAATAAAAATAACCAATTTGGTCAAGCCTATACAGATTCATTGGATAATTTTTATAAAGAGGCGGTAAAGATTCGCTTATCCGATGCACCCGTTAAAGAACAAGCGAGCGCTATTCTTCAAGTGGCCCACCAGCAGTTTGCCCATCGTCATGATACGAAACGTCTTATTGCTGATGTCATCATGGTAGTAAGTATTATAGGACTTTTCATTGGTGCTGGACGACTGCTCGCCGGAAGCTCCTTTTTCTTTAGCCAGGCTAAAACTGCCCGTGAGACTGAGTTTACTAATCAATGGCTGAAACAACCTGTTGAAGACAATGAAGGAAACGATCAAATCCGTCTCGTATCCCCTCCTGCTGCGTAAAGCAGGAAGGAAATACTTAACCCTAACCTAATGATTGCGATTGTACTTCTCTTCATGTTAGTTTAGTTATAGGATGTAAATGCCTATTGTTTATTTGTTAGGCATATTTATCAGTAAAAGGAATTTATGAAAGCACTGTTTTTTACTTGTCTGATTTTTACCACGCTCGCCTCAGCCTCAACGCCACATGAATCAACAGAGTCCAGGGATCAGGCAGTTCAACAATTTTTGCAAGAACATTTGCAAAAATATGGTGCTATGGAAGCTTTTACTGCCATTCAAGCCTCCATTAAAGCCAAGGATCAATTATCAACCTACACCGTGGGGCATCGCGATAAAAAACCAGACAGCCCTGCTATCGATGCCCACTCTCTTTTTAATGTAGGTAGTATTACCAAATCCTTTACGGCAGCCCTTGTCCTTCTTGCCGAAAGCGACAGTAAGCTTAAGCTGGCAGCGACGCTCAGCAATTATTTACCGGAATATCCACACTGGGGAGACGTCTATTTGACCAGTTTACTGGATATGAGTAGCGGACTTCCCAATTATTCCGACACCCCCAAACTTAATTATTTTTTCAGTAAAAATCTAGGTCAATATTGGAGCCAGGATGAATTACTTAATCTGGTTTATTCAAAAGAATTTAATCCACCTCGAAAGCCTGGTTTTTTTTACAGCAACACAGGCTATGTTTTGATGGATAAGATAGTGAGCAAGGCTTATAACACGCCATTCCAAACACTGATCGTTGACAAGATTATCAAGCCACTCCATTTAAAAAATACCTTTTATCCAATACCTGATTATCCAGCCAATGTGTTATCACGCTTGGTTCGAGGTTATTCCTACAATGTGTACGATAATCCAGAATTACTAGGTCAGGATGTGACGGAAAATAATTTAAGTTGGGCCGGTGCTGCAGGTGCTATAGTCGCTAATAGCGAAGATGTTATTCATTGGATTGAACATTTATTCATTGACAATAAACTATTGACCAAAGCACAACAAGAAAAAATGCAACGCCTCATTTCCACCGCCTCAGGATTACCCATTTCTGCTACTACTGCGCAAAACCCCTATGGTTTTGGCCTTGGAATTTCCCAGGGTTATGATGCAAGAATCGGTCGTTATTGGTTTTATGAAGGAAAAACCTTAGGTTACAGGGCAGTTTATATGTATGTTCCCTGTAATCGGGTCATTATTACCACCTTATTTAACAGTGCCACCAATAACGATAATGATCACTCTCGTGAATTAATAGTAAAGATTTATAATTACCTGCTTGAGAATGATGAAATGCTGATTTGTGGCAAAGACAAGATGGATGTATAAAACTTTGAATACAACTTGACAGAATTTCTAAAGGCTTTAGTATTTTGCTTTTTATTGCGACTGGAACGCGCCAGAGGGGAAGGAATGAAAAAAAGGGTTGTCATCACTGGGATGGAAATTGTTTCTTCCATCGGCAATGGGCTTGAGGCCTTCTGGCAAGCAGCATCAAATGGAGAGTGTGGCATAAGTCGTATTAAAGCCTATGACCCTTCGCCCTACCCCACACAAATTGGTGGGGAAGTTACGCTGTCTTTGGCGCACTTACCAAGTTTTGATAAGTCAAACCGCTTCCCACGCGTTGCACAATATGCCCTGTATTGTGCTCATCATGCCATTGAGCGAGCAGGACTTTCCTCAGAAGAGCTTAGGAAAGCAGGGACGTATATTGGCACAAGCCTCGGCGGTACACCGGAGCTTGAACCCGCTTTCAACACATTTTTTACACAAAGCTGGAAAAAAATACCGCCACTCAGTGTGATTCGCGGCATGCCTAACTCCGTTGCCAATCATATCGCCATCGCTTTTGGTCTTGGAGGACCCAATTCCACTATCTCCAATGCCTGTGTCTCCTCTGCTGAAGCTATCGGCTATGCCTATCAACAAATTGCCAATGGCCAGTTGCCCTTAGCAGTCTGTGGAGGTACTGAATCCTTATTATGGGAAACTATCATGGCGGCATGGTGTAAATTACGTGTTATGTCGACACAAAATGAGAATCCGAAATTAGCCTGTCGCCCCTTTGATAAAAATCGTGATGGCCTGGTAATGGCAGATGGTGCTGGTGTTCTAATCCTTGAAGATTTGCAACATGCAAAAGCGCGGGGGGCAAAAATATACGCAGAAATTATTGGCTTTGGTGCCAGTTGTGATGCCCACCATGTCACAGCCCCTAACACACAAGGTCAAGTGCGTGCCATTCACGCTGCCTTAGATGAGGCTAAACTGGCCGTAAGTGATGTCCAATATATCAATGCTCACGGTACAGGGACTCAATTAAATGACATTACAGAAACAGAAACTATAAAAACCGTATTCGGTAAGCGTGCTTATGAGATACCCATAACCGCACAAAAAGCGATGACTGGACATGCCATCGGGGCAGCTGGAGCAATGGAAATTATTGCCACTGTTTTAAGTTTGCAACATGATTTTTTACTGCCCACCATTAATCTTGAAGAGCCTGACCCTGCCTGTGATTTGGATTATGTAGCGAATAAAGGCCGCAAACAGCAAATTGATATCGCGTTATCTAATCATTTTGCCTTTGGTGGTGCAAATGCGGCATTACTGTTACGACGCGCTGAGTAAATACTATTAACAAAAATGCGTACATTCACGGAAATCCAACACTGGATTGAACTATAAGAGCGTATGCATGCCATGCATAAAGCACGGTACGTGGATAAGAATAAAACATGTTAAGTTCCACAATTAGAGGTCTTTATCCTATAGGATGGGATAAAGATTCACAACTGAAGCAGCATCGCGCTATAATCGTCCTATTTTGCACGATTATAAGGTACATTCATGAATGCTTCTCTCTATGAGATTGCCAGTTTAGTTGACGGCGTCATACTTGGTGATAAAAAAATTCAAATCTCTTCATTGGCACCTATTGATAATATTATTGAGGGCTCCCTGGTTTTTGCAGAAGGCAGTGACAATGTCAGTCTTGCTGAAAATTCTGCCGCCGCCGCTATTCTGGTAAGTCATTCAATCACAAGTACCATAAAACCAGTGATTCAGGTAGCACACCCTTTTAAAGCCTTTATCCAGCTATTGAACCATTTCCATCCAACCAAAAAAACACCTGCGGGCATTCATCCTACCGCTATTATTGCTGAGGATGCTCTCCTAGGACAAAACATCACTATAGGCCCTTATGTAACCATTGAAGCCGGAGTCCAGATTGGTGATAACTGTGTAATAAAAAGTCACACCTATATTGGTGACAATGTAACAATTGGCCCAGATACCACCATCCACCCTCATGTTACTATTTATAATGATTGTCAGATTGGAGCACGAGTTGCCATTCACGCTTCATCAGTCATCGGTTCGGATGGTTTTGGCTATACTTTTATTGATAATCAACATTTAAAGGTTCCTCATATAGGAAATGTCATTATCGAAGATGATGTGGAAATTGGTGCCAATACGGTAGTTGATAGAGCAACGTTAGGCTCCACCGTTGTGGGTGCCGGTACGAAAATAGATAATCTGGTGCAAGTGGCTCATTCTGTAAAACTTGGTAAACATAACATCCTGTGTGCCTTTACTGGGATTGCAGGGAGCACCACGAGTGGAAATCATGTGGTTTTTGCAGCAAACGTTGGCGTTAGCGATCATGTGCGCATTGACGATGGTGTTATCTTAGGCGCACGTGCCGGTGTACCACCTAAAAAGCATCTTAAACAAGGAAATGTTTACTTAGGTAGTCCTGCCAGGCCAAGGGATAAAGCAATTGAGCAGGAATTAGCCGTAACACGTATTCCACTGATGCGTAAAAATTTAAAGAATTTAAGCGACAGAGTTGAAAAGCTCAGTCAGCGTCTAGCACAACAAGAGACAGACTAATGGCCGCACCCCTGATTTTAATTGATGGTTCATCCTATTTTTTCCGTGCATTCCATGCGCTTCCCCCCCTGACTACGTCCAAGGGACAGCCTACCGGTGCCGTGTATGGGGTGGCCAACATGGTCAAACGCTTGATTAAAGACTATAACCCTCAACAAATCGCTGTGATTTTCGATGCCAAGGGCAAAACATTCAGAGATGATTGGTACCCCGAGTACAAAGCCCACCGCGCACCAATGCCTGATGATTTACATTGCCAGTTTCAACCATTGATAACTTTATTGGAAGCCATGGGTTTACCTATTTTAACCATCGAGGGTGTTGAGGCTGATGACGTTATTGGCACTATTGCCCATTGGGCAACCGCCCAAGGTCAATCGGTTTTGATTTCAACTAGCGATAAAGACATGGCGCAGTTAGTCAATGAGCATGTCACGCTTGTGAATACAATGACCAGTCAAGTACTCAATGTAGAAGGTGTCAAAAACAAATTTGGTGTTGAGCCCTGTCAAATAATTGATTATCTCACTTTAATTGGTGACAGCGTTGATAACATCCCTGGCGTTACGAAATGCGGTCCAAAAACAGCAGCTAAATGGTTGCTTGAGTACCAAACCCTGGATAATTTGTTAGCCAATGCCAACAATATTAGTGGCAAAATTGGCGAATACTTACGCGAGAGTTTGGCACATTTACCGCTATCGAAACGTTTGGTTACTATTAAAACTGATGTATCCTTATCTGTCACCCTAAGCGATTTAACCATTAAAAAAGCGAATCGCGAACAGCTTATCGCACTAACACGCGACATGGAATTTAAAACCTGGTTAAAAGAGCTTTTAGGCGAAGAAGAAGCAGAAAATGCCAGTGCGGGCCTGGCACCGCTCCTCCCTGTTCATTTTTCAGTTATTAACACAGAAGAACACTTAAATGAGTTGCTAGCAAAGCTTAAGGCTTGCCAACAATTTTGCCTTAATATCGAAACGGATAACAAAAACTCCCTGGATGCAGCCATCGTAGGAATTGGGCTTATCTTGGATGAAGATAAACCTCTTTATCTTCCCTTTGCGCATCAAGATGGCAGCACACAACTGGCACGCGAGCAAGTATTAACCGCATTAAAACCCATTCTTGAAAATTCACACATCGACAAGATAGGTCACAACTTAAAATATGATTACAATGTTTTAAAAAAACATGGCATTCATTTAAAAGGGATAGCCTTTGACATTATGCTTGAGTCCTACGTCCTCAACAGCAATGCAAGCAAGCACGATAGAGACTCACTTGCCTTAAAATATCTAGGACATAAAACCATCACCTATGACGATGTAGCTGGCAAAGGAGCCAAACAACAGGCGTTTGATCAAATTCCTGTTGCTCAGGCAGCCCCCTATGCTGCAGGTGCGGCAGACGGTAGCTTTAAATTGCATCATAAACTTTATCCCATGCTTGATGAGTCCCTTAAAAGGGTATTGCAAGAAATAGAGATTCCCTTGCTAACTGTGCTTGCCGAAATGGAATTGACAGGGGTATTGATTGATGAGGAAACCCTGGCGAAACATGGCGAACGTTTAAAATTACGCATGGTAGAACTTGAGCGGGAAGCCCTCGAACTTGCAGGTGCCCCTTTTAATTTAAACTCCCCCAAGCAGTTACAAGAAATTCTTTTCGAGAAACTGAAGCTACCTGCCTTTAGTAAAACACCAACGGGGCAGCCATCAACGGCCGAATCCGTTTTGCAAGAACTGGCCTTTGATTACCGTCTACCCGCGGTAATTCTTGAATACCGCAGCTTAAGTAAATTAGTAAGCACGTATATTGATGCCCTGCCTAAATGCATTAATCCCATTACCCACCGCGTTCATACCTGTTATAACCAAGCCGTGGCTGCCACAGGCCGTTTATCATCAAGTGAGCCTAATTTGCAAAATATACCCATTCGTAATGAAGAGGGTCGTTTAATTCGTAAAGCCTTTATTGCCCCTCCTGGACATGTGTTGGTGGCAGCCGATTATTCACAAATTGAACTACGAATCATGGCGCATCTGTCGCAAGATGAGAATTTACTAAAGGCATTTACTATGGGCTGGGATATTCATGCAGCCACGGCCAGTGAAATTTTTCAAGTGCCTTTAGAGGAAGTCACCCATGAACAACGCCGCCGCTCCAAAGCCATCAACTTCGGGTTAATATATGGCATGTCAGCCTTTGGCTTGTCAAAGCAACTTGGAATTGAGCGGCAAGATGCCCAAAATTATATGGACTCTTATTTTAAGCGCTATCCAAGTGTGCTTGAGTATATGGAACGTACACGAAAGCAAGCGCATCAACAAGGCTATGTTGAAACCTTGTTTGGCCGCCGTCTGCATTTACCAGAAATTAATACACGCAATATGGTTCGCCAAAAAGCAGCCGAGCGAATGGCCATCAATGCGCCTATGCAAGGAACTGCTGCAGACATTATCAAAAAAGCAATGATTGCTATTGCCAAATGGCAAGAACAACAACAGCACCCTTATTCCAGAATGATTATGCAAGTCCATGATGAGTTAATTTTTGAAGTCCATCAAGATCATATTGATGCAACAACCCATACTATTCGTGAATTAATGGAACATGCCGCAAAATTATCCGTACCATTGCAAGTGTCAATTGGTATTGGCCATGATTGGGACGAGGCACATTAATTGAATGTAGCCTAAGTGAAGGCTTGCAAAGCCGATAGTAGCCGGTTGCTTGTAACCGGGATAATTTGCCATCCTAAATTATGAGTTCGGCCAGCCTGTCATGCTCAGCAACATCGAAGCCTCCCGGCTGCAAGCAGCCGGGCTACGCTTGTTATGCATATTAAGCAATATAAAGGCGATAAAACATGTAGCCCGGTTGCTTGCAACCGGGATAATTCGCCACCCTAAATTGAGTTCGGTTTCATTTCATTAGCTATTTTTACTTGGAATTTAGTTATATTCTAACTTATATATCTAGATAGCATTCCAATTAAAAAAGGGATTTAACCATGCGTAGCAAAATAACTGCTCTTTTACTCTTCTTCTTCCTATCCAGCACTTATGCTGATGATACTACTACCAAGGTGGGAAATTGGGCACAACAGGTATTAATGGATACCCTCTCAGCTAGTTATAGGGACACGCCTGCAGATATTGAAGAAGTCCAAAAAAATTTTCTTCCTGAAGCATGGGGGCCAATGCATTTATTCTTTCTTGACAAAAGGGTGCAGATTAATGAAGAAAAACTGACGCTACATCCTCAAATCCGAACCACTCCCGCGGTGATAGAAAGTAATAATTGTAGTGTGTCTCCATGCTGGCAAGTCAAGCAGTCTTTTAACATTCCAGAACTTTCTCTCACCATTGACTTTACTCTCCAAATTGTCCCTGCAAGCGTGGTTAAAAAAGCTACTTCACCGTTTTTAATCCAAAGTCTCTCGATTGTTATGCACAATGATTAGTTTTGATGAATGGTGGCTCTGCCTGCTCGAGCATAGCAGGCTTTATATTCAAAAAATTACATACATGACCTAGCTCTCGATTAGGCACTAAGGCTAATTAAATTGGAACGCTTGGTAAAAATTACCAGATATTGAATAAGAAAATTCGCCATAAATATTAGAAATTCAGCGATGATTTTGCTGATATAAATACTTAAACCGGTGTAATGAATGAAATTCATTACATAAAACGAAGACGCACTCATTATTGCTACTAGAATAAAATACTGGAAAGCTGAAACTAACAGGCTTTTATGGGATTTAAATGAAAGATTTTTATTTAAAATAAAATTCACCGGGGCAGAAATAAGGCGTGCACCAAATACGGCTAAAGCAGCATGTTGGCTTACGAAATAAATAAGCGAAAACATGCTGAAATCGAGTAAAAAGGAAAAAATAGCCACGGAGCAAAAGCGCAAAAAAATAAAATAAATTCTAAGTGAGTCCAGTAAAGGATTAAAATGAGAGCCTTTGTTATTATCAATGTAAATTGTTTCGATGGGTAATTGCTCTATCGATACACGAAATTTTTTTGCAATAAAAAACATTTCAAATTCAAACTCATAGCGTTTGGTTGAAGTCATTACCAGGCTTCGGATTAACTGATTGGGAACTCCCCGAAGCCCTGTCTGAGTATCTTTAATGCGGCTGCGCGTAATTAAATTAAACAGAAATTTGGTGAGTATATTACCAAATCGGCTTCGCAATGGGATATTCGCTTTCGCGATTTGACGTATACCTAAATATAGCCTGGAAGAATCCGCAGAAAAACGTTGGCTAAGATGGATGATATCCTGAACACTATGTTGTCCATCCGCGTCTGCAGTAACGACCCCAGGTGCCTTATCAGAAAAAACAGCCAAGTAATAATTCATCGCCGTCCTCAGCGCTGCCCCCTTACCTTGATTTTGCTGATGATGCAAAACAATATAACCGCTTGTTTCCAACTGTTTAAACACGTTTAAGAAGCCCACCTCAGAACCATCATTCACAATAATGCATTGTTGCTCTGGAAAAAGCTCACGATGTTCTTTTAATAATGAAATAAGCCTGTCATCGGGATTATAGGCTGGAATAATTAAAACTGGATATTTTATGGATGACATAAACAGGACTTCCTGGTTCATGAAGGTCTATGGGAAAATGACTTCGTTTAATACTTCGGATCTACGCTTGAAATAAAATCTTAACGATTAATTTGTCTTGTTTTTCTACGTCCTGCGACCTGTTCGCGGGATCCAAAATCTTGCAGTATAACTGGATTCCGCTGATAAACCGCGGAACGAAAAAAACAAGAGTATTTAACGCGCAGCGCGGCAATAGACCCTCATTCTATTTACTTTTTATTGAACTCAGTGGATCATAAGTCACTTTTTCGCATCAATAGTTAGCAAAATTAGCAGGGCTAAGCTAGCAAATTTTATGCAAGAGTTCAATCTTTCATAACGCAAACTTAACCTGGCAGAGGATAATCTATGGTACTGCTGTTTTGTACATTATTCTGTTTTATCTTAATTGGCTGGGGTTATTTCTTTACACGCTTATTAAACTGTAATTTATCAGTAGGTTTGTTAAACGCAAGCAGTTTTTCAGGCTTAGTAATGTTTTACAGCTTTTTAGGAGTGGTTCCGCAGCTGGCAAGTATGATATTACTTGGGTGTGGCGCTCTCCTTTTTACACTTTATCTACGTTATCTCCTAAAAAATTCACAGCACAAACAATTTATCCTTACCACGTTGGCCTACCTGATTTTATGCGGTTTATGCTTTTCCATCGCCTATGGCCTTAAATTCAGAAGTATCGACGATTATTCCTATTGGGGCACTATTAGTAAGTATTTGTTCGTCTTTCATGCATTACCAGACAATGCCAATTACATTAATCCGAGCTTTCTCACCTATATTCCAGGAATGGCCAGTTTCCATTATTTGCTTTATACCTTGGCTCACCAATACTCCCAGCTGTTAGGCTATTTTGCGCAAGGGCTAATCCTTATTTCAGCCATGATGGTATTTTTTGAGCCCAAAACGCTTGCCCGCTCGATAGTTCGTTTAAGCCTTTGGCTAATTCTGTTTACGCTAGCCTATGGTACTATTTTTGCCCGCATGGAAGTTGATGCTTATGTCGCTGCTTATTTATTGGCAATTACCTGGTTGATTTATAAGAAAGAGCATCCCGTGTCGATAGTTTTACCCATCCTCTTTCTTTCCATTATTAAAGAAATAGGCCTTGCCTTTTCCCTACTTTCTTTAGTCTTATTAGCTTTGGTCGAATCACACAATCGCAAAATTTTGCTCCATTGTCTGGGTATATTGATTGCCGTTTTATTGACAAAATTTCTGTGGAAATTTCATGTAAACAGTTATGATTTTCACAGTTTTTCCCAAGGGATTTCGTTAAAAACTGCCGCTGCGGCACTTAACCCTTTCAATTCTGACTATCACCAAGTACAACAACTATATGTCAAGGAAATATTGTTCGCCAGTTTTGATTATCTGATTAAAATACCTTATCTATTCCTTTATTTATTCATAGCGGGACTTTGGCATCGGTCTTTAAAAAGCGAGGGCATTGATAAAGTCAGACTCAATAGGACAATGATTGTTTTTACCCTGTTTGCTGTTTTATATTTACTGATGTTGTATTGCCTGCAAGCCATTGTTTTTGCCGTTGGCCATGAAAACAAAGAAATTTTAGGGTTTCATCGTTATTTTAATATGCTTTTTCTACCCTGGCTTTGCTTGCTTATTTTTGCAGTTGTTGATGCAGCAAAATTAGCAGTATGGGATAGTTTATCAAAGCCTGCTTCGCTAATGGTGGTCGTTGTTGCTGTTGCCCTTTTGGTGGGCGGGAAGATAGAGAGAGTCAGAAAATTTTACCAACCGCACCAACTCTATGAGCTTCAGGCTTTAATTGAGGCGCAGGTGAAGCAGATAAACAATAATAACTGGTCCATTTGTGTCATCAACCCGCCCGAACCAGCTTATCAAGTCACAATGCCTTTAAGCTTTTTTTTCATGCCGAATCGAATTCTTTATCCGATTGATAATAAAGAACTTGCTAATTGCGAGCTGAAATTGGAGTGGGCTAAGGATGATAAATTAGTTGTTCTCACCCATTAGCCAGTAGCCTTTATTTATGATTGGAAATTGTTCTGAATCTTCTTTTCCACCTCTTCTTGAGCCACACTCACTGAACCTTCTACACTTAAATGAGCCCAAGGTTTAACCGGCAGAAAGCGATTAATTAGTCGGATGAGCGTATCCAGTATTCGAGTGATCGTAGGAGCAGTAAATTTATTAGCAGGAATTTTTTCGCTGATAATATCACGCAAGTCACCCATAATTTGCCGGGCAAAGTTAAAATCCTGGCAAGTATTTTCATTTGCCTGTGCGATTTTGGCTTTTAAAGCACATAGAGTTTTCGGTTGTTTTAAATGTACTGCAGTATACTCTTCATGCATGCCTAACGCTTTTTCAATGGCTTCTTTTTCCAAAGGTTTTGCAACTTTAATTCTATCTTCTAGCATGACGATGAGATCATTAATCATCACGGCAACATTTTTTACTACTGCTGGTACCGGCGGAATTTTTAATATTTCTTTATCGTAAGTTTCCAGCATTTCACTAAATTCATCAGGCTTAAGTCTTAGACTAAGACTTTGTTTGGTCATTTTTTTAAGAAGGTTAGTTAATACATCAATTTGTTTAGCATTTAAATGCGGACACACTTTAGCTAAATTCTTCTCCATATTTTCCTGATTAGGCAGGAGTCTTACTATAGATTTCCCCGATAGAACAACCGGCTCCTCTCTAACAAGACCTAATCCAGCCAGCGCAATAATTCCTGTAGAATAAATATCTGCACTTTGACTAATTGGACGCCCATTTAAAAGTTCTTGTGCGGAGTAACGAGGCGTACCCCGGGTTTCCAAGCTATCTACTCCATCCCTCGCAGCGAAACCATAATCAACTGCTTTTACTGTTAAATCTTTGTTTGCAATAAAATTGGCTGGTTTCACATCGCCATGAATCACACCCGCTTGATGTAGTCGATAGATTTCTTGAAACATACCGCGCATGATTACCAGAAATTCTTGGCCACTATACTTCCTTTCTTTAATTAGTTCATCCATGTTCATACCCGGACAAAACTCATTGACCATAATAGCCTTGGTTAAGCTTTCTCTTTTTTTGCTCGGTTGAAAAAAAAGGCTCTCCGTATACCCTAAATGTATACCGACTGACGCCTCTCTTTGAATATCGACTTCTAGTTCAGCACTATCTTTTTTATCAGTATCTATTTTTTGTACTTTAATTGCTTTGATAGTCCCTGTTTGTGAATTCCTTGCCTTAACCACTTTTCCCCAAGCCCCTTTACCCAAGGTATGAATTTTATCATAGGATTTTGTTATGCTTTTATTTGCTACAGTAATTACACCTTTCTTAGATTTATTTTCTACAGATTTAGTCATGATATATTTTTGTCCGAAGTGATTAGAATCTTTATCAATACTGAATAATGCCATGAGAACCTTAATGTTTTCTTAAGAGTTGAAGATTTTTTGCACTAAATGAGATAATTTAATAAAAACCTTGAATTAAATGCATGAATGACAAATAGGTCGGCATTGAGCCCACCTATTATCAATAGCTTTAAATTAATTCGTTGGGACGCCTTAGACGATTTCAAAATCACCAATAATATATATCCTGTCTTACCCAGGCTGATAGCTCGGATGTAACTCTAGAGGCATTACCTGTTGTAAACGTTCATAAACAGCAAGTAATTGTGTGCAAAAAACATGGAACTGTTGTCTGTCTTCCCAAAGCTCGTAATCATAGCCTCTTCGAAAAGCTTGCGATCTCGCCAAATTTTTAATAATTTGACGGTCTTGGCCCGGCAATTCCAGATCACTATTTAACTCCACCAACTCCATGAGCCGTTGAGGCTGATTTATTTTTTTATGTTCATGTAAAAGATAGGCCTTTAATGTTAATTCAAATGCTGTATACATTAATGAAGCAACGGCTGTTAATGCATCGCTGCTTTCATGGCCCATTCCAGCCACTTCGCCATTGTTATGCAATAAATGTTGCGCACAATAAGCATGCTCTGTTGCTATTTTAAGTAACTCCAGAGGAGAAAGATTTTTTTTATCCATGTATAACTCTCTTCAACACTAAATATTAAAAACTACATCCCTACATTTGAGGTATAATATAGTCCTCTTTGACGTTTTTATTTGTTATGCAACGCTTTTTAAATAGTCCTCTAACTATTGGTTCACTACAATTGCCAACTCGTTTAATTCAAGGGCCATTGGCAGGTTTCAGCTGCGCGCCATTTCGTGAATTGTTTATGAACTTTAAACCTCCTGCCTTTTGTGTCAGTGAAATGATTTCTGCCCACGATGTATTATACAAACATAAACCTAATTCACGTTATCTTTTTCGTTCGCCCCAAGAAGGCTTGCTTTGCTATCAAATTGCCGGTAATGAACCCTCCACCATGGCCGATGCTGCCGTACAGTTGCAACAACATGGAGCTGATTTAATTGATATTAATTGTGGCTGCCCTAAAAATAAGATTCGAAAAAAAGGGGCGGGAAGCGCGTTACTCGATAACCCCTCACTGCTCATTAATATTATAGCTACTATGCGACCAAGGCTACGTATTCCATTAACTGTAAAAATTCGCCTTTCAGAAAAAGAAGAGGATTTGATTTTAGCCAAAAAAATAGAACAAGCGGGTGCCGATGCAGTTATTGTGCATGGGCGACATTGGACAGAAGATTATGCTAAGCCCTGCAATTTTGCTCAAATAAAACGAATTAAACACGCTGTGTCTATTCCTGTTATTGCTAACGGTGATATTACTAATCGACAATCACTTTTAAATGCCATTACTGCCAGCGGTTGTGATGCGTATATGGTAAGTCGGGCAGGTACCGGTCACCCTTGGCTCTATGAAAATTTATTGCATGATTCAAACGCCAAGGTCGAGGATGAAGCACATAGGGCATTGTTTATGCAACATTTGCTAGGACTTGCCCGCCTGGAAAATGACTACAAAGCAGTGCTTCAGAGTAAATCCTTATTCCGCTATTATTTTAAACACAAAGTTAGCCAAGAACAGCTTCAAGCGTTTTACAAACTAAGTACATTATCAGATATTGAGTCTTCCTTGAAAATTATGGAATTTATTGAATAAAAGTCCTCCCAAAATTGTTTTTACAATTTTTTATGTGTCAAGACTATTTTTTTAAAATTTATTTGGGTATGATGACAGACCCAATTGAAATTATTCTCACCTTCCTTGCTGTGGATAACTTTATTTTTCATTCTTTCTTTTTCCTCATCCCTCCTGTCTTCTAAACTTGCTCATATTAAGCTGCACTTGGCCTAAAAAGCTATTTTTACCCTATTTGGTTTAATTTTTTTTATCCACAAATTCTGTGGATAAAACTGTGCATAGGCTGTCGAACTATCCTATTAAAATTGGACGTCAACTTAAGGCTCCCGGCTGCAAGCAGCCGGGCTACACTTGTATCCATTGAGATACGGAGGGAGGAATAATCTCCCGGGCACGCTGGTATCCATTGAGAAATATGAAGGAATAGCAGTAGCCCGGTTGCTTGCAACCGGGATAATCGCCACCCTAAATTATGAACCCGTCAACCTATCATGATATGCTTTTGCAAATTCTAAAACTAAGTTAGCTAGCGCAGCAAAATAGAAGTCTCCCGGCTGTAAGCAGCTGGGCTACGATAGTGCCAGGTAATGGTAGAAGCGATTGTGCAAGGGCTACTATGGCTTAATGGGGACTTACTTAGGAAATACTGCGACCGCCATCAACATTTAAAATTTGCCCCGTGATGAAAGGGTTTTCTGCCAATGCTAAAACTGCTTGGGCAATAAACTCAGGATGACCATGACGTTTCAATAAGGTTTGCTCAATAATTTTTTGTTGAATTTCCAACGACAGGCTATTGTCATGCTCTGGCCATGCAATTGCCCCAGGAGCTATCGCGTTCACACGCACATTAGGCGCAAACTCCTTGGCCAACGCTTTGGTTTGCATCGCTAACGCGGCTTTACTTTGGCTGTACACCGCATAGTCTTTAAGCGGCCTTTCCGCATGGATATCCGTTAAATTTATAATCGCCCCTTGGTAAGTCGCCAAATGGGGAAATGCTTCAAGACTTAAAAAAAACGGTACTTTGACATTGGTGTCAAACAATTCGTTAAAGCTTTTCTCATCCTGTTTTGCCAGATTGGTTCGGCTGAAAACAGAAGCATTATTTACCAGTAAATCCAGACGCATTCCCCAATTAAGGGTTGCAGTAATCAGTTTATTGGACGCTTCTGATTGATTTAAATTCTGCGAAATGACAAGAGCGCTGTCTTGACGATGTTTATTAAGTAAAGCAGCAAGTTTTTGTGCATCATCTAAAGATTGATGACAATGAATAACTACTTTAAAATTCGCTTCATGTAATTTGGAAACGATAGCGGCTCCAATCCTCCTTGCAGCACCGGTCACTAAGGCCACTTTTACTGCTTGTTTATTGGCTTGAGTCAAGGTATTCCCCATTTTTTAGTAATTAATTATGAGCTTATTTTCTCTAATACGTGAACAAATTCAACAAAAAGGCGCACTACCTTTCGTTGATTTTATGCAACAAGCGTTATATAACCCTTTTTACGGGTATTATAGTGCCGGCTTGCAAAAATTCGGCAGCCAGGGCGATTTTATCACGGCCCCTGAATTAACACCCCTGTTTGGATATACGGTTGCCAACCAATGCCAACAAATTCTTTCACAAATTAATGAGCCGATTTTATTTGAGTTTGGTGCCGGCTCTGGCAAGCTCTGTGTTGCTCTTTTGCAACAACTCGAACGCTTAAACTGCCTCCCCCATCAATATTTAATCCTTGAAGTAAGCAGTGACTTAAAACAACGTCAACAGTCATTTATCCGGGAAAAAATACCTCATTTGTTTCCACGCATTACCTGGCTTGATCGCTGGCCTGAAAAACCGTTTAAAGGTATCGTGATTGCCAATGAAGTACTCGATGCCATGCCTGTACATCGTTTTTTACACACCGAAGAAGGTTTATTAGAAAGTTATGTGATATTAGATGAGCAAATGCAATTAACAGAGATTTTTAAACCTTGCCAAAATCAGCGCTTGCTTAAATATATTGAGGAAGTCTTTCCTCACGAGCTACACCCTTATCAATCTGAAGCAAATCTCTTTGTTGATGACTGGATTAAACAATGTGCATTAATGCTTGAACAAGGTGTTATGTTTCTCATTGACTATGGCTTTCCGCGGCATGAATATTACCATCCCGATCGTAACACCGGGACTTTAATGTGCCATCATCGCCATCTGGCACACCGTAATCCTTTTATTCATGTGGGAGAACAAGACATTACCGCCCATGTTGATTTTACTCATATTGCCGAAGCAGGCTCCCGCGCTGGGTTTCATATTGCCGGCTATACTAACCAAGCCTCTTTTTTGCTAGCAAATGGTTTGTTAAGCTTGCTAGGTGAACTTAACGATGAATTTCATCGCGTTCAAGCCAGTCAGGCTGTAAAACAACTCATTCAGCCTAGCGAGATGGGCGAGCTATTCAAAGTCATTGGCTTAAGCAAAAATATTGACATGCCTTTACATGGCTTTCAACTGCAGGACAAACGAGCGAGTTTATGATGAAAAAATATTTGACCACAGTAGAACTGCAAAAAGAATCCATGAAGTTTTCCGCAGGCCACACTACTATTTTTTCTGCAACAGAAAGAGAACCTCTTCATGGACATATGTATGGCGTCTATTTGGCACTGACTACCTGGGTTGAAGAAAATGGTTTGACCTTCGATTATCGCTATTACAAAGAGCGCATTCATAAACTTTGCCGTTATTTGAATCAAACATTTTTAATGCCGCAATTTTCTCCTTTCCTGCAGTTTGCCGAAGATGAGGAATACTACTACTTCACATTTAACCACAAAAAAATTCCGTTCTTAAAAGAAGACGTTACCCTCATGCCAGTAACTAATATTACTGTTGAAGAGCTCTCACGCTGGTTTGTGCAAGAGTTGATTAGCGACCCCGTAGAACTTGACAAACACCGCATTGAAAAGGTCGTGGTAAAAGTCTTCTCTGCACCTGGACAATCTGCAAGCCATGAGTGGCAGCGCCCACGTGAATCAGCAATAGCTTGATTTACAATGAAAACAGGCATGGACAAGGTTTATAAAGTTTGCATTCCTCATACTTCGCGCGATTTTTTTGACTATCTCAGTGCTTCGCCACTTTTCCCTGGTACTCGTGTTTGGGTCCCTTTTCGCCAGCAAACACGTCTGGGGTTTGTCATTGGCGAACACCCTGTAGAACCTCACGGTAAACTTAAATCCATTGCCGCAATTGTTGATGAAACCCCTTTATTAACACCCTCCATCCTTGATTTATGCCAGTGGGTTTGTACCTATTACCAATCGCCTTTATCTGAAGTTATACCGCTGGCTTTGCCCAAAAACTATCGTTTGGGTAATCCTTGCCAACTGCCTACTGAGGATTATTTTTATTTGGCCAAACCTATACCGGACGCTTATGAAGTCATTGGTGCAAAAGCCTATAAGAAGCGCGCGCTTCTTGATTTTCTTCACCAACAGGATAAGCCTGTCAGTAGGAAAAAAATCTTACGGGAAGGTTTCACCCAAGCGCAAATAAATAATTTGTACGCTTTACATCTGCTCGTAAAAAAGCAGGAAGTCGTTCTTCCTTTGCATGAAGAAAAAGCTAAAGATAAACCGCTAATCTTGAATGAAGAACAGCAATTAGCGGTGCAAACAATGATTGCCAGATTAAACGGGTACCACTGTTTTTTATTACAGGGGGTTACGGGTAGCGGTAAAACGGAAGTCTATTTACAAACCATTACTGAAGTTTTATCACAAGGGAAGCAGGTTCTTGTGCTTGTCCCTGAAATCGGTTTAACACCTCAACTGCTTTCTCGTTTTACAGCACGCTTTAACGAGCCAATGGTGGTTATCCACTCCAATTTAAACGAAACAGAACGCCAATTTGCCTGGCAGTTGGCTCATGACAATTTGGCAAAACTGGTAATTGGAACGCGCACGGCAATATTTACCCCAATGCCCGCTTTAGGTTTGATTGTTATCGATGAAGAGCATGATAGCTCGTTGAAGCAGATGGAAGGAGTACGCTATTCCGCGCGCGATACTGCTTTGATGCGAGCTTATATGGCCAATATACCGATCATCCTGGGCTCAGCCACCCCCAGTCTTGAAAGTTTGTATAACTGCATCCAAAACAAGTACACTTTGCTACGTTTACAGCAAAAAGCCTTAAGTAGCACACCCTTGCATTATCAGATCGTTGATCTGCGTAATGCCCCTTTGCAGCAAGGTTTAGCCCCACAAACGTTACAACTCATTACACAGCATCTGCAACAGGATAATCAAGTGATGGTCTTTATCAACCGCCGTGGCTTTGCTCCCGTATTATTGTGCCACCATTGCGGCTTTATTGCGGATTGCAAAACCTGTGATAGCCACTTGACCTTACACCGCCAACTTGGCCGTTTGGTCTGTCATCATTGTGGTCGCACGGAAGCCATCCCTTCACAGTGTAAGGCTTGCCATAATAAAGAATTAATTCCTATAGGCGCGGGGACGCAACGTATCTATGATTATTTAAACCAACAATTCCCAGATACCAAGCTATTACGTATTGATCGCGATGAAGTACAGAAAAAGAACGCGCTGGAAAATTACTTGGACAGTATTCATCGTGGCGATGCCCAATTAATTGTTGGCACTCAAATGTTGGCTAAAGGACATCATTTTCCAAATTTAACCTTGGTAGTCATACTCGATACCGATGCGGGTTTTTATAACCAGGATTTCCGTGCGCTGGAGCGTTTGGGACAATTATTAACCCAGGTAGCCGGGCGTGCAGGGCGAGCCGAACATCCAGGGCAGGTGGTTATTCAAACTCATTTCCCCCACCATCCTTTGCTAAGCAAGCTGATTCAACAAGGTTATGATGCGTTTGCGCAAGCACTTCTGGATGCAAGACAGCACGCTGAATTACCCCCCTATCATTTTTTAGCACTCATCCGTGCACAAGATAAATCCGCCAGTAAAGTGCTTGCCTTCCTGCATACTTTAAAGGAACAACTGCTAATGCAGGGAATCATTACCTTAGGCCCTGCTCCGGCCCCCCTTGCCCGTAAAGCAAATCAACACCGTATGCAGTTACTGCTAAAATCTTCTTCCCGTAAAATTCTGCAAACTAGATTGACGCAACTCAGGGAGTGGCTGACAATAACAAAACTGAATAATCATGTCCGTTGGAATGTGGACGTCGACCCTATGGATTTATCATGACCAATCATAAAATAGCTGTGCATCAACGAACTTTTCCTATTGAGTGGGGCGATATGGACGCCTTGGGCCATGTTAATAATGGGCGCTATTTTGATTATTTCCAACAATCACGCATTGAATGGTTAGAAAGCCTTCATTTAGATATGAAACAACAAATTGGTCCTGTGGTCATTCATGTCGCTTGTACTTTTCTAAAGCCTATTGTTTACCCAGCCACATTAACTTTGGTAAGCAGTGTCCATAGTCTTGGAAATTCCAGTATCATGATGGATCATGAAATTTATCAAAATGAGGTGTTAATGACGCAGGGAACCAGTAAAATTGTTTGGGTTAACTATATAGAAAATAAATCGGTTACTATCCCCGATTCCATTCGCAGCTTATTTGTTCAACCATAACCGCCATTGGAAATGTCATGCCGACACAGGATAACCCACACTTAATTTCTCATGCCCAAGACAAAAAATCCTTGGAATTATGTGTAAACAATATAGCGGCACGCTTAAAAAAGGACATCGAATCACCTGAGGCATTAGGACAGCACCTCGATTTACTCCATCAATTACAACAGTTTGACTTCGGGCGTTTCCTCATCCAAAACCAAGGTATTAATGGTTATTGGACTCATTACATAACCACCCATCCTTTTCACGGGCGAAAAACCGGTAAAAATAATCGTGAAGAGCCTTTTTCTCCACTAGAAACATTTTTGCTTGATAAGGCACCCATCATAGTAGCTACCCAAGAACGCTTTGAGATTTTTCTTCGTGAAAACCAGAAAGCAGTGGGAGAAGGGGCAACACTAGCGTGTATTCCTTGTGGCACAATGAGCGAGTTACTTTATTTACAATTACAGCAATGTAAAAATATTCGTCTGTTAGGCTTCGATTATGATCGCGAAACGTTTGCCGATGCTTATAGGCTGGCTGGAAAACTGAAAGTAGTACATCCACTTGAGTTGCATCATGCCGATGCCTGGCATCTAGGGATTCAAGAGGAGTTTGATCTTATTTCTAGTAATGGCCTGACTATCTATGAACCAGATGAAGAGCGAGTTTTAGCCTTGTTTGAAGGGTTTTATCAGGCTTTAAAACCCGGAGGAAAGCTGGTAACCAGTTTTTTGACCCCTCCCCCGGTACTCACTGAACAATGCGAATGGGACATGTCTGTGATTAACTCATATGATTTACAGTTACAGCGAACCCTGTTTGTTGATATTTTAAAGGTAAAATTTCAGTGTTATCGCTCCACGGAACAAACAAGAAAGCTATTAAATGCTGCAGGCTTTATCAACATGGAATTTTTTTACGATAAGGCGAAACTGTTTCCCACAGTAGTTGCCTATAAGAAATAAGCGAGTTTTACCTCGCTTATTTCAATCATCGCTCATCACAAACCGTGTAATAACCATGGCGATAAGGATTACTGCGTGCCCGGAATATATAGTCACGGCATTGCTGTCCACGATCATCGGTATAGCGCTTATCCAAACGAAATGCGAAATCTTTAAAATCCATATCCTGTTGCCACTCGCGTTCCTGGCGGGCGCGATCTTCTGCTTCCATTTTATTCAAAAATTTGCTTAGTTTGCTGGCATAACCTACTGAAAGGAACATCGCCGCAATTAGAAGAAAAATAACTTTTTTCATTATCGATTCCAAAAAACACAGGAAGGGCAATTTTAAATCATATTTTAATGAATTACCAATTTTGGACTTCTCTTCAAATAACATTTATTACTACCATTATCCGGTAATATATAGATGCCGTGCATAAAGCACGGCACGTCGGCATAGAGGAAGAATTTGCTATTGTTGGGTTGCAATGTGATTGTTATCATACGTGCGATGGAGTAAAAAGTTGTTAAACTTTATGAAGTTAGGAATAAAAGGCTTAGTCGCTAATAAAGGATGGGTAATGACAGAAAAACTACCCCAAGTGGGTATACTATTGTTCTTTTTAGGCGCAGCCTTTTATTTAGCTGTTTTACCTTTTATTGCTTATCCTGTTAACAGCTTTATAAAACCTGTTCCGATTTTTTTATTAATTATTATTAGCTGGCTAACCACTTCCGATAAAACAACCAAATTGTGGTTAATAACAGCCTTGGTGTTTTCGTTATTAGGTGACATCATTCTCACCGTTGCCGCTGAATGGGCTTTTAAATTAGGTATTCTTTTTTTTGTGCTCGCCCATTGCGCTTATATCCGATTGTATATCAAAGACGCTCAACTTAAGCTAACTCGTACCCTTTATTTCCTGCCGGTGCTGTTGTTTGTTCTAATAAGTTACTGGTCTATGTGGCCATCCTTAGGCCAGATGACCCTCCCTGCCACCATTTATCTCTGCTTTTTAACCTTTATGGTTTTTACTGCCTTTCAAGTTAAACAATATCCAATATTAATTAGTGGTGGCTCCTGTTTATTTTTACTGTCTGATTTTATTCTTGCACTCACGCAATTTGTGCTTGTAGAAACCAATATTACTAATTTGTTAATTATGCTGACTTATTATTTAGCACAATTTCTTTTAGTACTTGGAATAACCAAGAGAAAAGTAGCTATTTAAATCGATGTTTCTTATCTACATAAAAACACCATATTGCTATTTTTTTATCAAATTTGCTATATAATTAAATGAATTCCTATTTTATCTTAATAGGGAAACATACAAGGAGCCCCTGACTATGTTTAAAAGCACTACAGAAGAATACGACAAAAAATATGTCGGCGAACTCAGTAGGGATGAGGCAGTAAAACTTTTAAACTCTATGGAAGGAAAAACGCCTTATATCTTTAGATACTCCCCAAATATAAAAGAATTAGTGATGACTATAAAAGGCTTGGATGAATATGGACTTCCAGGAATATCGCATTTTACTTTGGGCGATGTAGTCGGGAAAATAGATAGTAATGATCCGGAACAACTTGAAGCCGCAGTCAGAGTTTCTCGCGAATTCATCGAAAAATTTCTATCAGGCAACACAAAAGAAAAGAATATGGGAAGATATCTAACTGGCGACGAAATAAAAAAAGCTTTATTAGAAACGTCCTATGGAACAAAGTACTTAACGGGTGAAAAAACCGCATTTCACCTAGGCAAAAAATAAAATATAGATAGGGAAAAACTTTTATTTTCCCTATCTTTTCTAAAATAAAACTTCCTCGGCTATACCTATTTTTAGATATTCATTTGAGCCCAGTAAAAAATTTTTTGATAAAATAAACATTACCTCACTGACCATCCTAAACAGCGATGGGCGCTTTTATTGATGGGTGTGACTGGTAATTTAGGAATTCAAAGTCAGCAAATTCATAGTCAAATAAGGAAGCAGGCTTGCGTTTAATGGTTAATGTAGGCAGTGGCAATGGCTGACGGCCTAGTTGTGTGCGCGCTTGCTCCAGATGGTTGAGGTATAAATGGCAATCGCCCCCCGTCCAGACAAATTCACCAACCTCCAAGTTACATTGCTGTGCCACCATATGTGTCAATAAGGCATAAGAGGCTATATTAAAAGGCACGCCTAAAAAAACATCGGCAGAACGTTGATACAATTGGCAAGATAGTTTGTTATTCGCAACATAAAACTGGAATAACGCATGACAAGGCATTAATGCCATTTTATCAAGCTCACCCACATTCCAGGCACTGACGATTAAACGACGAGAGTCAGGGTTGGTTTTAATTTGCTGAATCACTTCGGTTAGCTGATCAATAGAGCGACCATCGGGTGTAGGCCAGGAACGCCATTGCCGCCCATAAACGGGGCCTAAGTCACCTTGGCTGTCAGCCCATTCGTCCCAAATTGTGACCCCATTTTCATTCAGATAAGCAATATTGGTATCACCCTGCAAAAACCATAGTAACTCATGAATAATGCTGCGCGTGTGTAATTTTTTTGTGGTAACTAAGGGGAAGCCTTCATCCAACTTAAACCGCATTTGATAACCAAACACGGAAAGGGTTCCTGTTCCAGTACGGTCAGTTTTTTCAACACCATTTTCAAGAATATGCTCTAACAGGTTTAAATAGGTTTTCATCGTTTAGCCCACCATAACCATAAGCCAATAACAAGCATTGGCAGTGATAATAATTGTCCCATTGTTAGCCAATTGAAGGCTAAAAAGCCCAGCTGTACATCAGGCTGGCGAAAGCATTCCGCAATTAAGCGGCATAGGGCATACCCTATTAAAAATACCGCCGAAACACAACCGGCTGGCCGTGGTTTAGCAGCATACCACCACACCACTATAAATAGTATTATTCCTTCCAATCCTAATTCATATAATTGGGAAGGATGACGAGGTTCCCCATCCGAATGGGGAAACACCATCGCCCAGGGGACATCGCTTACTCGTCCCCAAAGCTCACCATTAATAAAATTACCTGCCCTGCCTGCTGCAAGCCCCAATGGTACTAAAGGCGCAATAAAATCACCCACTTCCAGGAAAGGCTTTTTAGATTTATGAGAAAAGAGCCATAATGCAATAGCAACCCCTATCAATCCTCCATGGAATGACATGCCGCCTTCCCATAGCTTAAACAAAATCCAGGGTTTCATGAAAAATTGCTCGGTATTATAAAAGAGCATATACCCGACCCTGCCTCCAATAATAACCCCTAAGGCCGCATAAAAAATCAAGTCACTGATTTGTTCTGAAGTCCACGGCAGTTGATAGTGTTTTGCACGCCAATGTGCCAACAACCAGGCGCTTACAAAACCAAATAAGTACATTAGCCCATACCAATGTACTTTTAGGGGGCCTATGGAAAAAGCAACAGGGTCTATATTAGGAAATACCAACATTCAGTAACCTCAATGCTCTAAGAGAATAACTGGATAATTAAAAAAGCAAATTACCCCGCAGATACCAATAAAAATAAAACACAAATCCATATACAGCTGTAGACAAGATCACGATTTTCCTGCCCGAATCAATCCACCCAAACCCTCGTCTTCTAACGCTTTTTGCAAATAAAGCCTGATCTCAGCAGGATGTTCAAACTCTAATACATCGGCAAGCACTTTGCGGGCGTGGGCTAGAGAGATATTGCGAATTACCCATTTAACACGCGGTAAACTGGTGGAGTTCATACTTAAGGTATCAAACCCCATGGCTAAAAGAAGAATAACCGCCAGTGGGTCACTTGCCATCTCACCACAGATACTTACTTCAACACCCGCAGCATGTCCTCCTTCAACGACTTTCATTAATGTGCGTAACATTGCTGGATGGAATGAATCATAAAGGCCAGCAACCCGTGCATTATTGCGATCAACCGCTAACAAATATTGTGTTAAATCATTACTACCTACTGAAATGAAATCAACTCGTTTCGCTAACTCCCGCGCAAGATAAACTGCTGCCGGAACTTCTATCATGACACCTATTTTGGGCTTTTCAATCAGACAACCTTCTTCCAATAACTCCTTAAATGCCTGATCAATCAAAAAGGATGCTTCTTCTACCTCACTTAACGTCGTCACCATAGGTAACATGATGCGTAGATTATTTAATTCCTCACTGGCACGTAGCATCGCACGTACTTGCATCAAAAAAACATCGGGATGGTCAAGCGTAACCCGAATTCCACGCCAACCGAGGTAAGGATTATCTTCTGCAACAGGGAAATAGGGTAAAATTTTATCGCCCCCAATGTCTAAGGTGCGCATAGTAACAAGGCGGGGGGCAAATGCCTTTAGAATTTGGCGATAAATAATGTATTGCTCATCTTCTGAAGGGAAGCGATCACGACTCATAAAAGGTACTTCTGACCGATACAAGCCCACACCTTCGGCACCAACACTTAATGACAAACCTGCATCCATGGCAAGACCGGTATTGACTTGTAAAGACACCCGATAATTATCAAGCGTTTCGGCGGGTTTATCGCGCAAGCTTACTAGACTTTGATTAAGTTCTTCCTCTTCTTGCGCTAATTTTTTAAACTCTGCAAGAACGGCTCTTGAAGGGGAAATATACACATGGCCATAGTAACCATCAACAATGATTGCCCGCCGTGAAAGATGCTCTACTTTAAGACCCCGCACCCCCATTACAGTAGGTACACCTAAAGCACGCGCCAAAATTGCCACATGAGAGTTATTCGCCCCTTTTGCAGAAACAACACCGGCTAAATGCCCTTCAGGGACCTCTGCCAATGCAGAAGCAGTGATTTCTTCGCCAATTAAAATGGTACGGCGGGGGTAAACGATTTCCTCCCGTTGTGATAACTGCAATTCCGCTAACACACGACGTCCGAGATCACGAAAATCACTTGCACGTTCACGCAAGTAATCATCCTCCATGCTTTCAAACTGCTGCACGTGCTTTTTTATGACCGAGGAAAGTGCTGCCTGGGCACTTAATTTTTCTTCACGAATAACGTTTTCAACTTCAGATCCTAAACTGTCTTTATCCAATATACGTAAATAAACATCAAATAAAGCATGTTCATCTTCGGCCACAGTTGATTTCATTCGACGGCTTAAACGCTGCATGTCCTCCCGTGCGGCTTGCAACGCTTCCATAAAAATTACAATTTCTGCATCGACATCATCAACCGTATGACGGGGGACTGCATCAATATCAGCAGGTGGATAAACAACAACTGCCGAACCAATACCGACCCCAGGGACACTACCTACACCTGTAAGCGCAGTAGAAGTAACTTCGAATTTGTTAGCACCTAATAGTTTAGGTTGCGTTAATGAAGTAAGCTCCCCTGTGGCTTCAGCATGAGCAATAATGCCACCAAGTTGTGCAGCCAGCGTGATTAAAAAAGCTTCCTCAGCATCATCAAAACAACAGGCTTCTGCACGTTGGGCAATTAAAACGCCATAAAGCTTACGGTGTTGAATAATAGGTACACCTAAAAAACCTCTTAGGTGTTCTTCACCTAATAAAGGATTTTCATAAAATTCGGGATGGGAAGGAGCATCCTCAATATTAACAGGTTCTTCGCGGCGACCGATTAAACCAATTAAGCCTTGATCAAGACCAACGCGAACTCTATATTCTGCTTGTTTATTTAAACCATCAGTCGCAATTAAAACATATTGAGCGTGCTTGTTATCAATCAGGTAAACGGAAACTGATTCCGCAGCAACAGCCTTACGTACCCGTTGTACCAAAACTGTCAGTGCTTCACTTAAATGATTTGCCGTCGTTACATCTTGTACAATTCGCTTTAATATTTTTAACATTTATCGACTATGATTACCTCGCTTACGTCGCGCACCAAAAGGGGTACGCCGTCTTTTTAGCAAGTGCTCCAATTCTTTCATGGCTTGAGAGTACACTTGTCTTTTAAAAAAAATAACCAACTCTTGTGGCTCGTGGTAATCAATCCAACGCCAACTATCAAACTCAGGCGAGTCACTTAAGTCCAAGCGGATTTTTTGCTCAGAGGCAACTAACTTTAACAAATACCATTTTTGCTTTTGCCCTATAACCAAGGGCTCACTACCATGGCGTAAATATTGTTTGGGCAACCTGTATTTTAACCAGCGTTTGGTTGAACCAATAACCTCTATATCGTCCCGTTCCAAACCAACCTCTTCGCGTAATTCACGAAACATTGCTTCCAATGCTGTTTCACCGGCAGCGAGCCCACCCTGGGGAAATTGCCAGGCATCATGTCCCTGTCGTCTACCCCAAAAAACTCGACCCGAGCCGTTCACCAGAATAATGCCGACATTTAACCGGTATCCGGCGCGATCAATAACCATAGTAAACACTGCTTTAGCTAAACTTTTAATACCCTGATTTTTCCATAAAGTGCAAGAGTTTGGCAAATAAATCTCTACTTTATCCGTTAAAAATTTCGGTATGAAGTCTCTGTTGTTTCATTATTTCCACGCGAATTGTTCAGGCTTAACTTTGCAAGGCTCCAGTATAACGGAAAAACACCATTTTCAGGGGCCTCAGCCAGAGAAATATGCTTACGATGCGCTTCAATTCTTAAACGACTGAGGCAAGAATCAACGAGTTTAAATGCCTTTACTAATAACTCTGTTTTAAGTATAGGTAATTTGGCATTAACTATCTCTTTAAATTCGCTAATTTCGCTACTCAATTGACTACATTTGGTTTTTTCAGGATACAAAAGATTATCTAGCATCTTCGCAGTCGTTTGCCATTGATCAGAAAACAGGAACGGAAGGGTTGCTGTATTTGGAAATTTTCTATAGCTATCTTGCAAAATTTCCGCAGCACCTTCCATAAGAAATTTTAATCGCGCCTGTTCCTGCTCAATAGTACACTCAAAGTCAGGTGTGAATGCGTCTATAACTTTGACTAAATCGCGGAGTTGCCGCTTTATATCTTTTGCAAGGCGCCACGAATCAATTACCGGTGTTGCATTGCCGGGTTCCTTTAATGCCGCCTTTAGATGCTCTGCTTTACTAATTGCTGCATAATATTCCTGCAAATCCAGACAAGCATGCCCGGACATGTAATGGAAAGCCTCACATATTCCCAAGCAAATTCGATACACGCTTAACGCATGGGCAAATTGCTCCATGAACGATTGTGCCTTCGGGGTATATGGTATTTCTCGATAAAAAGCATAACCCTCTTTACTACGGATAAAGGGTAGGTGCGTTTCTTGAATATTGGCATCCAACGCCTCAACAAGGCTGCTGCGAGCGCCGTGCTTGATAGCTTCTGCTTTCTCGACAAGTTTCGATTCCTCAACGAGACAAGCCTTCAGAGGCTCCAACATAGCGTTAACGTTGAATAGCTCGTGATTGGAATCAGGGGATTCTGTAAGCGTATTAATAATATTGGCATCGAAAAAATAGTCTAATAAAACTTTTCTGACTTTTATGGTGGTTTCGGCATGATATTGAGCTTGCTTTTTAATTTTTTCAACAACAATGTTGACTTCTTTCTCAACTTCTTTTAATTCCTTACCCATCCTAACTCCTGTTCGATCTTCCTGGATTTAATTTCTACAGTGCGATATTAACTCTGTCAAGGCGTTTATTATTTTTTGCGATGTTCTTCTTGCCGACATTCCGCAGAATGCCTTTGAGCGTTATAATTGCCTAACGACTAAATCTGCTGTCACTTCAATGAAAAAACGTATTTTAATTATCAACACTGGCGGTACCATCAGTAGTATTAAAACGACTCGCGGGTATGAACCTGCCCTTGGCTATGTCCAAACTGCCTTGGCACAAATCCCAGCCTTAAAAGATCCACAAATGCCTGATTATCTTATCAAGGAATATGAGCCATTGCTTGATTCGTCCAATATGACACTGACTGATTGGAATCGCATCGCAACCGACATCGCCAATGAATATCAACATTTTGATGGTTTCGTTATCTTTCACGGCACAGATACTATGGCTTATACGGCGTCGGCTCTCTCTTTCATGCTCGAAAACCTGGGAAAACCGGTGATTGTAACGGGCTCACAAATCCCATTATCCGAAGTACGCAATGATGCACTGGATAACATCATCACTTCCTTATGGTTGTGCGCGCGCCAGCCTATTTATGAGGTCTGTGTGTATTTCAATCAGCAGCTATTGCGGGGTAACCGCTCACAGAAAGTCAGCGCACAACGTTTTAATGCCTTTGAATCCCCTAATTATCCCCCTCTGGCGAACATTGGCATTAGCATTGAGTTACACCGTGAATTGATGTTACCTAAACCTGCAAAACCTTTCCGCCTACAGACTCTAAGCCCCCAATTTATTGCCAATTTTCGCTTATTCCCAGGCTTTGCCACGAAGGTATTAGATTACATTTTACAACAACCAATAAAAGGCCTGGTGTTGGAAACTTATGGCGCTGGCAATGCCCAAAATAATGACCCACATTTTTTACAAAGTTTAAAAGAGGCTTGTGAGCGTGGTGTAGTGATTGTCAATTGTAGCCAATGCCAACAGGGTCATGTCAAAATGAATCAATATGCCACCGGTTATACCTTAAAGCAGGCTGGTTTAATTAGCGGCCATGACATGACGCCCGAAGCAGCTCATTGTAAGTTACTTTATTTATTCAGTAAGAAGTTAAGTCCCCAACAAGTGAAAGCGTCATTGGAGACTAATTTGTGTGGAGAATTAAGCATCTAATATTAAACTGACAACTGGTTTGTAACATCTTCTTCATCTTCAGGGTCTTTGCTTTTTTCTTTTGATAAAATAATCTTTAACGTATCTATCATTAAGGAAACTTCTTCACGTGCTTTATTCATACAAACCAATAAATCCCCTCTTGAGGGTTTAACTGTGGGTTTAAACTTTAAAGTTGCACCAAAAGTTTCGACAACGGATACCCCATTTTGTAAAGCTGCATGGCTTGAACAAGTATCTGCGTTATCCCGTATGACTTTTTCGATAAAATCCAATACCCGTTTTGCTCTAGCTAGTGGAAAAATAGCTTTTCTCTTATCTAACTCGTCCAAAGCGATTTCACATTTCATTAAAGCGGCCATAAGAACATTCTCTTTGTTATCGCTTACTTGAACAGGCGACCAAAAAACAGAAGTTACCGTACTAACAATTGTATTTTTAGGTGCCAGCGCTTTTTCTCCTACATATAAAGCAGCATAATATTGGAATATATTCAACGGGTTGTCGTACTGTAACGAGGGTTTGCTTTTTTTAGGGTTTAGGGTCAACTCCTCATTAGGTAAAATGTTTAGTAACTTATTTTTACCAAGCACTCTATGCAGTTCTAGCAACATTGTACTTAAAGCTACTAGGGAGTCTGCAAATGTTCCAATGGGCAGTGCCTGAGCTCTACATTCCTTCTCTACTGTATTGTGACATTCAGTGATAAGTTGATTTAATTCCTTTACATTATTATCATCATCTTCTTGATCTACCAGCTCTAAAATTGCCTTTGAAAGTTTTTCCGCTTCTTTACTTTTATAATCTGGAAGGTTTGAAGTATAGCTAGTTAAAAGACGTCTTCTTTCAGAATCTATTGCCTTCGTTAAAAAATGCTTTGCAATATCAAGAAAAATGGTCATGGCACTACTCCTTTGCTCATAATTTTTTTATCATATCACTAATTGAAATCTTCGCAACATAAATGCAGACTGTATAATTAGATTGCTTTTTTTATAAGTGTCTGTATATAAAGAGGAATAAGAAAAACCTATGTCATTACAAATTGTTATTTTGGCAGCAGGCCAAGGAAAGCGAATGCTGTCTAAAACGCCCAAGGTTCTCCATCCCCTGGCTGGAAAACCCATGCTTACCCGCGTGGTTGAGACTGCACAGCAATTAAACCCTGATGCTATCCACGTCATTTATGGTAATGGTGGCCAGAAAATTAAAAATGCACTGCCTGATTTAGCCGTCAATTGGGTTTTTCAAGAAGAACAATTAGGAACAGGGCATGCAGTAATGCAAGCTTTACCACATATTCCTCCCAGCGCTCAGGTATTAGTTTTATCCGCGGACGTTCCTCTTATTCGCGCAAAAACGTTAAAAGCCCTCATTGACTGCAATCAATCCCAGGTAGGCGAACCCCTTCCTTTAAGTTTATTACTGGCAACTGTGGAAAATCCCACAGGTCTTGGCCGCATTGTTCGCGATGAAAAAGGCCAAATTCGTGCCATTGTGGAAGAACGTGATGCGACGATTGAGCAGAAACAAATCAAAGAGATTTACAGTGGTATTTGTTGTGCCCAGGCGAACGATTTAGTACGCTGGCTACCCACTTTAGGCAATAATAATGCACAAGGTGAATATTATTTAACAGAAATTATTGCCCTTGCTGTTAAAGAAAATCTGCCCATTACCTCTATGCAGGCTCTCGATACTGTCGAAATTCAAGGTGTAAATGACCGCTTACAATTGCACCAGCTTGAACGAGTATGGCAACAAAACGTAGCGAAGCAGCTACTGTTATCAGGTGTGACTATCGCGGATGCCAATCGCATTGATGTTCGCGGTGAATTGCACTGCGGCGAAGATGTTTTTATTGACATCAATACGCTCTTTACTGGCAATGTCACCGTAGGTAATGGTTGCCGGATAGGTCCTAATTGCGTTTTAAACAATGTACACCTCGGTGATAATTGTGAAATTTTAGCCAATTCTGTTCTGGATAATTGTGTTATTGGCAGCCATTGCCACATTGGTCCCTTTGCTCGTTTAAGACCAGGAACCACCATGGCCAACGATTGCAAAATTGGCAATTTTGTTGAAACTAAAAATGCCAGCTTTGCACAAGGCAGCAAAGCAAGCCACTTAACTTATTTAGGCGATGTTGAAATTGGTAAAGCGGTAAATATTGGTGCTGGCACCATTACTTGTAATTACGATGGCGCCAACAAACATAAAACCGTGATTGAGGAGGGGGCTTTTATCGGTTCTGATACACAGCTGGTCGCTCCAGTGACTGTGGGAGCTTACGCAACAATAGGTGCAGGCAGTACTATTCGTAAGGATGCCCCCCCGGGTGAGTTAACCTTAACAGAAACCAGGCAAAGGACGATTATGGGTTGGAAAAGACCTGTAAAAAAAGATAGTAACGGTTGACATAAATCAGACTTGCACCACTTGTGTTGTTCTGGTCAATTTAAAGATTTTTTAATGAATCATGCCAGACCCATACTTAGTGGTCGCTTTACCTGCTTAATAAAGAGGGGCCACGCTGCGCCTGTTTACAGAGCAAATTATATAACCACAAGACAACAGGCAACCCAAATACTGTAGCAGCCAGTTTATAGATCCAGGCATTTACTGTTAAATTTAAAATTTGTTCATAGGGATAAATGCCACCGAACAATAGACTATAGTTCACCAGGCACAACAAAGAAGTAGCCACTACATTAGCAATTAGAATACGCCAACCACGACTTTGTCCAAGTTCAGTTTTCTTTAAATGTTCAAGGCATAAAGCATTGCTTATAAAAGTAACAAACAAAGCTAGCGTGGCAGCTGGTATACGCCGAGGAATAATAAAAGAATAAAATGGATTGAGGTTAAAAAACTCCGGTGAAGGAAGTGCCACAGCACCCATTAGCAGTAAATCAAAGGCCAACTCTGTTAGCATCAAAACTACCGTGAAATAAAGGTTCGCTTTATAACCATAGAGTTCTCCTATCAAATTACTCACCAAAAAGGTGAGTGGAAATAAAAGACCGCTTGCTGCCATGGTCCATTCATTAGAAAAAGAGACTAGACGGTATTCACACGCAAGGCAGATTAACATGATAGTAACAGCAAAACCGACAAGATAATGATATAAAGGATGTAATAAATAGCTGGGTACAGCTTTTTTAAAAGGCCACCTAAGGTGCCGGATAAATAATAGGCAGCCAAGGTAAATAATGCCGGTAGAAAATAAAATCCCTGCAGCAACCATTAAAGAATCAACATAAATGCGATTGAAACTATGAACATGCGGTTCGGAAAAGAGGAAATAAAAGTCCAATGAAAAAAAGAAAAATCCACCACTTAACGCTAACAGTAACCTTTTTTTTGGTGAGCGCAGCACTTCTTTTCGCTTGGCACAACAGAGCAAATGCGGTAGATAAAAACTTAATCCGAAAGCCAAAGTTGAGGCAAAAAACTTTTTAGGAATGTCTTCGAAGACAATTTGATAAGCTGGATTGTCATGCATATATTCAGCAGCAGGTAAATTAACCAATAAATAAATCCCTATAGAAAATAAGTACAGTGCTAATAACGACTGATGTAGAACATGGCGTTGCTGGATAAAATTACATTGCTTTAATACAAGGAGGTAGATAATGGCCACGAGTGGGCAAACAAGGCTACTTGCGGTAAACATCATGCCCTGAATTTCAATTATTTTAAAGGAAACATTAATTAAAAGGACAAGGGAAACTATCATGCTTATGGTAAGCGGTAAATAGCTGCGCGACCGGGATGCTGAAACAGTAGTCATAGAGAATGATACTCATATTACAACGAAGGGCTTACCATGTTAGGAGCTCCTTAAAGTGTGCAGTAATATACCACTATTGCTTTTCTTTTTGCAAATTTTATCAATATAGATAGCGCTGATGGCGCTTTGCTGGGAGGAGATCCTTCATGCGGCTTACTGCCGCATGAAGGATGACGACATGTGGGGCTCGTCATCCTGAAAACCCTCAGCACATCGCCCGAAAAACCCTTCAGCACATCGCTCGAAAAAAGACTTCAGTACATCGTCTTGAAAAGCGCGCTACAGCACGTCATCCTGAAAGCGACATCGTCGCTTGAAGGATCCCCTGAATGTGGCACTAAGCGTTTCCTATGGACGCTCCTTTCCAATGTTTGTCCCCTACGAAACGGGGGCTTCCCCGCGGGGACAACCTCTATTTTTATCCAAGGTCAAAGACTTAATATTGTATATTTTGTGAATTTGTTCTATGGCGAATTACATTTTCTGGCAAAAGTTTGTCTTCTGCACTTTGAAAAAATAACTGCTTTGTAGAGTGTCCACTTCCTGCCCTTCGTTTAATAATTGCGCTGGGGTCAAGACTTACTGCTATTGAATCAGTCACTCTTTTATTATCGTCTTTCTTCTTTTCACCCTCCTCCGTAGCTTCAACAATTCTCGGGGAAGGTTTTATTGAAGGGACGATAACCAGATTAGGTGAAAGCAATATCTCTTGATTCTCAACTGCGGTGACAGCCGTTGAAAAAACAGCTGGCTCATTTTTTTGACCACCTAATAAAAAGGTATTTTCTGGGCTAGGCAATGGAGGAGCCTCTCCTGGATGCAGCCCACCAACATGGTTGCGAACCACACCAAGGCGGCGCATAACTTCTTCATTTTTCATTAAATTTAAAAGTAATTCAACCACAGCTTTTGGTGTTCCAAAGATAGGTCGAGCAATTTCGGCAGTTGTACTAGGGGAAAGAAGAGCAATCTTTGTTAAAGGATGTGCCTTCACATCCTCAATATTTTTTATGGCTGCAATGATTCGCTTACGTAGTAAGGGCCAAGGTATGACAGGATCATTAATAAATGCTTTTTCACTGCGAAGCATCCTGGGCACTAACAGCCGTTTAATAACATTTTCTGATACCGGATTTGACCATATAAATTGTGCATAGCCTGGAATTTTTTCCCAAGGGATAACAGGGACCGTTTGTTTTTTAAGCATTTCCGGGATTTTCTTTTTTAGTCCTAATGCAGTGGTATCCACCACAAAACCTATAGCACTTTCGTATGCTGCAATGGGATCAGGTATATTTCGTTTGGGTTCTTTTACTGCAGGAGGAAGTGACATTTGTGAAGCGATACCGATTTGTGTAATTAACAGAAACTGCCGTACCGTAGATTCGTAAAATACGGAGGGAATTCCTGAATAATGTTCAATCATCGAGCATACAAACTTCGATAACACATAATGCATTATACCGTTTGCCAGCGCCAACTCAGGGTATTCACGTAAATATCGCTCTTGATCTGGGCCGCACAACTCGGGCAACACTAGGGTAGTGACATAACGTCCATTGTGATAAACATCAAATACAGCTGCGAGTTTTCCACCGACAACAGGCACATAACCTATGAAAGCAATCGCCGCTTTGGTGGCCCAGTATTCAATGATATCTCGAAAAGAACCCTTTAAAAAACGCAAAGTAGTACACTGCTTCTCGATGCATAAATCCATTGAGGGTGTCTGTCGTATGCTGTTAAAAACACCTCCTGCTTCAAGCGCCAACACCATGGTACGAACTGTTATCTGTGTCTGCTTTCTAGTACTATAAATCCAATGCCCCCCCCACATTAGAAATAACCCCATCGACAGTGCAGTATTTGCAGACAGCCAAGCCTCATCAGGGTTATCTTCCAAATAGTTTTCCCCTTGCTGTGCCAAAACCTGGTAAAAATAGGAAATAACTGCCAAGGGTATGGCATCCTCAACAATGATGCGCGCACCGCCTTTGGCTAATTTGCTTATCTTTTCTTTTGTTTCGTCTGGAATATCAGAAAATGCGGCCCGCGTCAGCCTTAACGCAGCAGGAACCCCCTCTAATACTCTACTTACGGTATTGTAAGAAAAATTGGCCAGGCCATTGACAGCACCATTTAAAGACGCGTTATTCCATGCACTTTTCCCCCACCCTGAGACAGTATCCTTGACTGTATTCCATTTATCCCACCAACCCATACCATGCTCCTGCAAACTAGTCGGAAATTTCATTCTAGGGGGAACGCTAAAAAATTACCAGAGTAGCCGAAATTTAATAAACTCACAGGAGTCGTATTGTTGACCCTACGTGCCGTGCTTATGCACGACATCCATGCATATTAAAGTCCGCGCTTTCGCGCACAAGGCGCGGGACGTAGGTTAAGGTGGCGTTAAATTTTTATCAGGAAATTCACACAAATCACAGAGGAGGCAGCGATAACACTTAGGCTTGCGCGCAATACAGATATAACGACCATGTAAAATCAGCCAGTGATGCGCATCATGCAAAAATTCTTTCTCTACCTGTTTAAGAAGCTCATGTTCAACCGCTAACGGTGTTTTTCCTCGTGCAAGACCTGTGCGATTTGCCACACGAAAAATATGTGTATCCACGGCCATGGTAGGCTGCCCAAATGCTGTGTTTAATATTACGTTGGCTGTTTTGCGCCCTACTCCTGGCAACTCTTCCAAAGCTTCGCGTGTATTAGGAACCTTGCCTTCGTGTTTTTCTATTAACATTTGGCAAGTTAACATGACGTTTTTTGCTTTGTTGTTATAAAGGCCTATTGATTTAATAAACTCTTTAAGCCTTTCTTCACCCAATTCAAGAATAGCCTGGGGCGTATTTGCGACAGGAAACAGCTTTGTTGTCGCTTTATTTACACTAACATCCGTTGTATGTGCGGATAGCATCACCGCAATGAGTAATTCAAAGTCAGTGTTGTAATTTAATTCGGTAGTAGGATGTGGGTTTTGCTCGCGAAAGCGTTCAAAAATGGCACGTCTTGCTAGTTTATTCATTATTCTTTTTCGCTTGTACCCGAGCGAGCGCTTGCAAAATATACGCTTGTTTTGCTTTCACATCCTGCAAAGTAGTATCTTCCGCTTTCTTTACTAAGTGACGTTTTTGTCGATAAGCCTGTTGCTTTTCCTGCTCTTCACGTAATAGACGTGCTTTTCTGGCATTAAAACGCTGACGGGCAAAATTTTTGTCATAGGTTGGTGCAGCAAGAGGTAACATTTCAATGCAATCAACAGGGCAGGGCTCGACACAAAGACCACAACCTGTGCACTCATGCGAAATGATACTGTGCATCAGCTTACCACTACCAACGATAGCATCAACAGGACAAGCCTGAATACATTTTGTACATCCTATGCATTCTTCTTCACGTATTGACGCCACCATCGGCGCACGCGTATTTAATCTGGCTTCAGCAAGATAGGAAGTCGCATCAACTCCTAATAGCTCTCCCAGCGCTTTAACGGTTGTTTCTCCCCCAGGTGGACAACGATTGATTGGCACGCCCCCCTGGGCTAGCGCTTCCGCATAAGGCAAGCACCCCCCATAACCACACTCTTTACATTGGGTTTGGGGTAATAGCTCATCGATGGTTTTAACTGCAACCATTGGTTTACTCTTCATTATTTAATTTTCATTCCTGGAACTGCCCCTGAGTCGGGTTGTAACAAAAAGAGTCCTTTGCCATCTCCGGCCGCTAAGACCATACCTTCTGAGACGCCAAAACGCATGGTACGTGGCGCTAAATTGGCCACCATGACAGTGAGCCTGCCTATCAAATCGGATGGGGCATAAGCCGATTTAATACCGGCAAATACTTGCTTTTGAGAGTCGCCTAAATCCAATTGCAAGCGCAATAGTTTATCAGCACCTTCTACTTCTTCTGCGGCAACAATACGGGCAACACGTAAATCGATTTTGCTAAATTCCTCGATACTAATAATATTATCCGTATTTTGTGGTTGCTTTTTTTCTTCAGACACAGTATTTCCCCTCGTTTGTGTAAGCATAGCCTCTATTTTTTCACGTTCCACACGCACCATTAAAGGCGTGAAAAGGTTAATACGATGATTCAGCAGTGGTTTTTTAAGGGTTTCCCAAGTTAAGGGTTCACAATTTAAAAAAGTCTCAGCAGCTTGTGCCATCATCGGCAATACTGGTTTTAAAAAGCCAATGAGTAGACGGAATAAATTAAGACCCATGGTACAAATCGCCTGTACGTCGGACATTCTCTCAGGGTCTTTTGCCAGCACCCAAGGTTTATTGGTATCAATGTATTGATTAACACGATCAGCACATTCCATAATTTGACGAATAGCACGCGCATAATCACGTTGAATAAAACCATCAATAATTTCCTGACGTGCTGCTAAAAGAGAGTCATATAACGCTGGTTCACTTAATGCAGTCCCTAGCTGATTATCAAATCGCTTGTTAATGAACCCTGCGCAACGACTGGCAATATTGACAATTTTTCCTACTAAATCAGCATTCACCCGATTAATAAAATCATCAAAATTTAAGTCGAGGTCATCGACTCGACCATTTAACTTGGCTGCAAAATAATAACGAAGATACTCTGGGTTTAAATGGTCGAGGTAAGTGCGCGCCTCAATAAAAGTACCACGAGACTTCGACATTTTTTGCCCATCGACGGTCAAAAAGCCATGGGTAAAAACGGCTGTTGGTAGCCGATGACCACTACCTGCCAAAATTGCAGGCCAAAATAACGCATGGAAATAAACAATGTCTTTGCCTACAAAATGATAAAGCTCTGTGGTTGAATCCTTATTCCAAAATTCTTCAAATGAAGCTCCGTTTTCATCGCAATATTTTTTAAAGCTGGCCATATAACCTATAGGAGCATCCAACCATACGTAAAAGTATTTATCCTCAGTGCCTGGAATTTTAAAGCCAAAATAAGGCGCATCACGGGAAATATCCCACTGCTTAAGACCTGCTGCAAACCATTCATCCAATTTATTCGCAACTTCAGTCTGTAAATGTCCCTTACGCGTCCAGTTTTTTAATAATTCTTCATAGCGAGGTAAATCGAAAAAATAATGCTCAGAATCTTTTTCAATCGGCTTCGCCCCTGAAATAGCAGAAATGGCATCAACCAGATCAGTGGGTGAATAGGTTGCGCCACACGATTCACAGTTATCACCGTATTGATCAGGAGTACCACATTTAGGACAGGTTCCCTTCACATAACGATCGGGAAGGAACATTTGTTTAACTGGATCATAGGCTTGACGAATGGTTTTCTTAATAATATCCCCAGAGGCCTGCAGCTGTTGATAGATTTGGCTTGCCAGTACTCTATTTTCTTCTGAATGGGTAGTGTGGTAACAGTCATAATCAATCGCAAATGCCTTGAAATCCCGCTCGTGACTGTCCTTGATTTGCGTGGTTAATTCTTCCGGTGTTATTCCCAATTGTTCCGCTTTCAACATAATGGGAGTGCCATGAGCATCATCACCACAAACGCTGATGCATTCATGTCCAAACATTTTGTGGGTACGCACCCAAATATCGGTTTGCACATGCTCCACCAAATGACCTAAGTGCAAATGACCATTAGCATAGGGTAATGCACTGGTTACCAGCATTTTACGAACAGTTGTCATATCACAAGCCTAACGGATAAAATGGTGAATTATAACGCATTCGCAAGCAGAATGCTGCCTTCTGTTATTAGAAATATATAGAATAGTGATAAATGTTAGTGGACATTGGTTCAAACAAAAAACGCGGCTTAAGCCGCGTTTTTTAACTAGAAACTACATTAATTAGTAGTGCTACTACCTAGGTTTAAGCCAGAAGAATTTTCTTTACTTTCTTCAGATACACGACTTGGTCGTGAAGAAGAGTGTAGAGGATTTCCGTGGTGTTTATTGTCTTCCAGAAGTACTTCTTCTTCAGGGTTTTTAGAAGAACTCTTAGGAGCACATTTGCTCAAAAGGGCTTTGAAAGGACTGCAGCAGTTTTTATCTTCCAAGTCATCGTCTTCGTCTTCTTCTACAGGTTCAATAGTAGGCTTAATTTCTGCAGCAGGAGTAATTTTAGCATTCATGAAATTGTAAACGCCAACAACTGCATTGAATAAGGTGCTAGCCGCTAAACTTGCAGCGAAAGTCATGGCACCAATTGTTGCAACAGCAGCTGGAGTTGCCATAGAAGCTAAGAATGCAAAAGGTGTGAAACCAAAAGCGCTAAAACCAGCAATGGCAAGAATTGATGGTGGGAACATAATAGCAGCAGTTACAGCAGCTGCAGCGGTTAAAAGTCCTAAGACTACTGCGGCAGTAGCTGCCCAATGTTGACGCAAAAATTTAATAAAGCGCATAGTTTTTTTACTCCGTTGGTTAAAAAATCGTGCGAATAATAGCAATGTATTGCTCAGAAGTGAACCGAAAATGCGCAATATGTTGTAACATTTTTGTAAAGATATCCCTGGATTTTTTCATTCTTTCATTCCTGATACCAGCACAGAATTTTAATGGATTCAAACTACCTCTAAAGATTTGCATTCAATGAGTACAAAAAACAGCAAGGTCAAGCTATTAATAGCGCGTTGGATCGGGTAAATGAGCCGCCCTAAACCCCTGCTTACGAAAAGTGCAACTATCGCAAATACCACAAGCTTCACCGCTGTCTGTAGCTTGATAACAGGATACCGTCAACGCATAATCTATTCCTAAGTGAGTTCCTTTTAAAATAATGTCTGCCTTGTTTAAAAATTGCAGAGGGGCATGAATTTTAACAGCATGGCCACTAACAGCAGCTTTTGTGGCCAAATTGGCGACGTTTTCAAATGCAGTGATAAATTCCGGACGACAATCAGGATAGTGGGAATAATCAATGGAGTTAACCCCAATAAAAATATCGCTCGCCGCTATTGTTTCCGCATAAGCTAAAGCCATAGCTAGAAAAATTGTATTTCGGGCAGGTACATAGGTTACTGGGATATCTTGTGTCCCTGAATACTTGGGGACAGCAATGGATTGGTCAGTTAATGCAGAACCTCCCAATTGTCCAATGTCTAGATTAACAATACGGTGTTCTGCGACATGCAACTGTTGCGCAACGCGAGTGGCTGCTGCTAACTCTGCAGTATGTCGTTGGCCGTATTGAAAACTTAAGGCATAACAAGCATAACCCTCTTGTCTGGCAATGGCCAAACAAGTAGCAGAATCTAATCCGCCAGATAACAATACAACGGCTTTTTTCATGTTGTAACCCACCTTGCAATAAAAACAAAACTATATTCCGATTTAGTGTTAAAGCAATAAAATTTTATCATTTATCCTACAAACGATAGTTTGGCATAAATTCAAACGCTTATTTTCAGTAAAATAAGTTTCAAATGTGTAAATTTAAAGGCTTTAGGCTTGTTCCGCAATTCCGTGCTATGTTATAAAAAAGAACAGATTGAGCATTTCTGTAATATTTTTTAATCAGTCACCAGGCTTCTATACATTTTGAGGTGATATCATGGCCGCGAGCAACGATTCAGTGAATCCTACATTAGAGTTATTTAGGTTATCAGATCACCTCTACCGCGACCGCAAGCTTGATAAAACGACTAAAATTATTGGCGATATTAAGCAACTGGCTGAGCAGCGCACAGCCATTGGCAGCTTATCAGGTTACTACAGTACCCAGCTCGCTAACTTAAACCCCATAATGTTTCAATTTTTAAACCCTGCACAAAAAGAGCAACTCGAAAAGCAGTTAATCTTTACACTCTATCTGTTGGCGGCCCAGGTCCATCTTGATGACGCTGAAGACAGAACCAAAAATTTACAAGGGTCTATCAATGGTATTAATTTATGCCTAAAGCGTCTAGGGGAATTAAATGGATTCCGAAGACAAAACTCGACTGATGAAAAGGAGAAATCCTTAAAAGAAGCCCTAGAAAACTCAGAGATGTATTTAAAATATTTGGGCTTGACTATTCTAGCGCCCTGGCTTGTATCAAGAATGACCGAATTCGCTTTCAATGAGGAGACCGTTGCAAAAGAATCCGAAGAAAGGTCTATAGACAGTTATGAAATGCGTCTTAAAAAAGAACAGGCTTCCGGCATTGGCCCAGGGAAAAAAACCACAGTAATGGTGGAGTGGATGAACCAGGTCAATTTCCGTCGCCTCTACTGGGTTTGGGGTGGTGGCATGCTGGCCTCTGCACTCGATCTCATGGCCTTTCAAGGAACTTTACCCGCTGACCAAATTGGCAATGCCCAACAGCATTTGAGTGTCCCTTCTCCTGCGATGGGATATATGAGTTGGGTACTCTACTATACACGCTTTGGGGTTAATCTTGGCCTGTTGCTCAAACATACCATTGCAGGCCCCTGGATGAGTGCCGAAGAAGCAAACATACCCGCTTGGGAACGTTTTAAAACCCAATGGGATCAACGTAAATTTGCATTACTGAATGATTCCATTTGGGCTACAGCCAACCTGGTTTGTTTTTTCTGGCTGCGTGGTTCAGGCATGCTTGGTTATGCCGGTAATGTCTTGACCGCTTGTTTATTGTTAATGGATTTGAGTTTGACCATTTGGAGATTTGTTGAAGAAAGCACCAAGCATAATCAAGAAATCGCTGCATTTATTGAGCGAGAAAAAGAATTGGCAGAGGAAATTAACCAATTATCTGGTTCTGCTTCTGGAATCCAAGAAAGCCTAAAACAGCTTAAATCTAAAATTGCCAATTTTGATGAGGACGAGAATGTTAAAACACTCAAGAATGAACGACAGCGTTACTTATTGCAACAAGCAACATTAGAAGCAGAGTTAAAGCAACTGCAAAAAACCAGAAAACAAGCGGAAACCGCTTGGAGATATAAGAAATATGGTTTGATTAACGACACCGCTTATGCCGCAGGTCTGTTATTTGCCTTCTGCCTGTTCTGCTGCTTCTTCTTCCCTCCAGCCGCCTTGGCGCCAGTTTTAGTATTGGCCATGGGAGTAGCAGGTGCTGCCCTATGCTTTACCTTAACGGTTCTCTATGCAGCAGTGAGTGGTGGTCTTGAAATTGCTAAAGCTAAAGAATCCATCAAAGAGGTTCGTGCAGAATGCAAAGCGTTAATGGTGCAGTTTGCCCAAGAAACTGATCCAAATATCAAAAAACAACTCTATCTGGAAATGCAAGCTTTAATGGCCGAATCGGAACATCAGGAAAAAATGGTTCGCTTCCAGGCAATTCAGTTAGTGCGCTCAATCTTTGTGGATGCTTTTATCCCTGCCCTGGTATTTGCCTCTTTGGTATTCATGCCTTTGGGAATTGGGTTGGGCGTTATGGCAGCAGGTTTTGCCGTGGCGTTGATTTCTCATCTTATTATCAGTCGCTTTGCACCGCAAAAAGAAGCGGTAAAAGACTTACAAGATGCCAACCTTTCCAGATTTGAAACTGACTTCGCAGAATTTGAAGATGTATTCATGCAAGAATTTCCAGAAACGCCTAAGGAAATTTCTGACAAGCAACTGCTTTCTTTCTTCAAAGCACTTAAAACTGACGCCGAACCTGGTGTTACACAGTCTGAGAAATCCTCTTGCTTTCCTTTCTTTAATAATGGGGGTTATCAACGATTATCTGGGGACAACAAGACTAGGGCTGAGGATAAAGTTAAAGACTTCCCCAACAATACAGCCACAGCTTAGTAAGTACTCACGGGATGCCCAGCCTTGTGTTGGGTATTCTGTCAAAAAAGTGTATAATTGCAAGATTTGTTGCGCAATTATTTTTTCTTTATGAATCTTGAAAAGCATTACGATGTTATTGTCGTCGGCGGCGGCCATGCAGGCACTGAAGCAGCACTTGCTGCAGCACGTATCGGGGCACAAACTTTATTGCTCACCCATAATATGGATCTGCTCGGCCAAATGTCTTGCAATCCGGCTATTGGCGGAATTGGTAAAGGACACCTGGTTAAAGAAATCGATGCCCTTGATGGTGCTATGGCATTAGCGGCTGATAAAGCAGGTATCCAATTTCGAATCCTAAATGCTTCCAAAGGACCTGCTGTAAGGGCAACACGCGCACAAGCAGACAGGGTACTTTATCGTCAAGCCATTCGCCAACAGTTACAAAGTCAGCCAAATTTAACGTTATTCCAACAAGCCGTTGATGATTTGTTGGTGGAAGGCTCACAAGTAACCGGTGTCATTACGCAAATGGGACTAACGCTAAAAGCACGTGCCATTGTTCTCACCGTTGGAACCTTTCTCGGTGGAAAAATCCATGTCGGTATGAAACAGCACGCCGGTGGACGTGCCGGTGACCCCCCCGCTATCGCTCTTGCCAACCGTTTACGTGAGCTTGATTTACCGGTTGGCCGATTAAAGACAGGTACGCCACCGCGCATTGATGGCCGTTCACTGGACTACAGCCAGATGACAGTACAACCTGGCGATGAACCGGTTCCTGTGTTCTCGTATTTGGGCACGCAAGCCTTGCATCCACAACAAGTACCTTGCCATATTACACACACGACAAGCCTGACTCATGAAATTATTCAGGCCAATTTACATCAATCACCCATGTATGCCGGTGTTATTGAAGGCATTGGCCCTCGTTATTGCCCATCGATTGAAGATAAAATTGTACGCTTTGCTGACAAATCCTCCCACCAAATTTTTGTGGAACCGGAAGGTTTAACCACGGATGAAATTTACCCTAACGGTATTTCAACCAGCTTACCTTTTGAAGTACAGGTGCAGTTTGTCCGCACAATTCGGGGATTTGAAAATGCCCATATAACGCGTCCTGGCTATGCTATTGAATACGATTATTTTGATCCCCGCGGTTTAACGCCTTTTCTACAAACAAAACCGCTGACAAATCTTTTCTTCGCTGGCCAGATTAATGGCACCACTGGTTATGAAGAGGCTGCGGCACAAGGATTAATCGCCGGAATGAATGCTGCTTTACAAACACAAGACAAAGAGCTCTGGTGCCCACGTCGCGATGAAGCATACGTGGGGGTACTCATTGATGATCTCATTACCTGTGGCACGCAAGAACCTTACCGCATGTTTACCTCACGCGCCGAATACCGTTTAATGTTACGTGAGGACAATGCCGATTTACGCTTGACTGAAAAAGGGCGTGAGCTAGGTTTAGTTGGTGAAGCGCGCTGGAAAGCGTTTTGTGAAAAGCGGGAAGCCATTGCCTCTGCACAAGCACGGCTTAAAGACACCGTTGTCCGTGTGACGCATAATGAAGCATTGAGCACCGTTCTTGATAATCCGTTACAACAAGATTGTAAAGCGGCAGAATTATTGAAACGGCCTGAAGTCAGATACAATGATTTACAAGCCATTTCTGCTTTGGAGTTACCAACATTAAGTGAAGACGTTGCAGAACAGGTAGAAATTCAAAGTAAATATGCAGGCTATATTGAGCGTCAAATGCTGGATATTGAGCGCTTGCGCAAACACGAAAATACCCAATTGCCCGCCACCCTCGATTACAGTAAAGTGTCCGGATTATCGACTGAAGTCATGCAAAAATTAACCCGAATAAAACCTGCCACCTTAGGGCAAGCCGGTCGCATTTCGGGAGTAACGCCTGCTGCCTTGTCACTGCTTTTGGTGCACTTAAAAAAACATCGAGAATCGGCATGACACAGTCTGCTACGCTTGTTCATCAGCTTGGCGAGGGACTTGCCAAGCTTGGTATCCAGATAGAGATTACTCCGCTTCTTCAATACGTCTATTTATTGGATAAATGGAATCGAAGTTATAATTTAACGGCGATACGTGATTTGGAGGCAATAATAACCCGCCACCTGCTCGACAGTTTGGCGATTATACCTTGGCTTCATGGCACACGCATCCTTGATGTCGGGACAGGGGCCGGTTTACCAGGTATTCCATTAGCCATTCACAATCGGCAATTACAGGTAGTATTGTTAGATAGTAATGGTAAAAAAATTCGCTTCCTGCAAGAAGTGAAACGTACATTGGGACTTGATAACGTGGAAATTGTGCAATCGCGTGTTGAGAGCTACCACCCGCAACAAGGTTTTGATACAGTAACAAGTCGAGCCTTCAGTGATTTGGCGCAAATGATAAAATGGACATCTCATCTCATTGGCACCAACGGCATTTGGCTTGCTATGAAAGGGCGCTATCCTGAAACTGAATTGGCGAGCATCAACCAACCTTATCAGGTCGAATCTTACGCCGTACCAGGTCTTGAAGGTGAGCGTTGCTGCGTCATTATCAAACATGCAACTAAGGAATAAAACATGGCAAAAGTCATCGCCATTGCCAACCAAAAAGGAGGCGTGGGAAAAACAACGACAGCAATTAATTTGGCAGCATCCATTGCGGCAAACCGCCAGCAAGTGTTATTGATTGACCTCGATCCGCAAGGTAACGCAACAATGGGTTCAGGTGTGGACAAAAATGAGCTGGTGCACACCACTAATGATGTCTTGTTACGAGATTGCCTTGCTGAGCAAGCCTGCCTTACGACGACCTGCGGTTTTGATTTAATGCCTGCCAATGGTGATTTGACCGTTGCTGAAGTAAGTTTAATGGAAAGAAACCATCGAGAAACTTTTCTGTTTAAAGCCTTACAATCAGTACAGAGCGTTTATGACTTTATACTCATTGATTGCCCCCCTGCTTTAAACACACTCACTATTAATGCCCTGGTGGCAGCAGACTCCGTTTTAATTCCTATGCAATGTGAATATTATGCCTTGGAAGGTTTGGCTGCACTAATATCAACCATCGAACAAGTCAAAGCAAGCGTAAACCCCCGCTTACACATTGAAGGACTGCTGCGCACCATGTATGATGCACGGAATCGTCTATGTTCAGAAGTCTCAAAGCAGCTGCTTGAACATTTCAGCAACAAAGTTTATCGCACAGTAATACCACGCAACATCCGCTTAGCCGAAGCACCGAGTCATGGTATGCCGGCGCTGCAATATGATAAATCCTCTCCTGGCGCTGCAGCTTATATGGTTTTAGCGGCGGAAGTTATCAGCAAACAGGTGGTAACCGTTTAATTTGAGGTAAATATGACAGTTAAAACCCGAGGTCTTGGACGAAACTTATCCGCGCTGTTAGGTACTGCCGGCGCTACGTTAACTGCAGAAAGACCACCGACTGCTGAAAGCCTAAAGCTGGCCATTCATAGTCTTAAACCCGGAAAATACCAGCCTCGCGGTGACATTGAGGAAACAGCGCTCACCGAACTGGCAGCATCCATTAAACAGCAAGGCATACTCCAACCTTTGGTAGTACGTGAAATTGCCAATGGGCAATACGAAATTATCGCCGGAGAACGTCGTTGGCGTGCTTCACAATTGGCAGGTTTAACAGAGGTGCCCGTCATTCTTCGTCAGGTCGACGATGAAACCGCCATGGCGATTGCCCTTGTGGAGAATTTGCAACGCGAAGATTTAAACGCGATGGATCAAGCCCGTGCCATGCATCGTTTAACGATGGAATTTGGTTTAACTCACCAACAAATAGCCGACTTGCTTTCTAAATCCCGTACGGCTGTTAGTAATTTTCTGCGCTTGCTCCAATTAACCCCAGAAGTTAAACGACTTCTGGAAAACGGTGACATCGATATGGGTCATGCACGCGCGTTGTTAATGCTTGATGATAACCAGCAAGCCCAAGTAGCACAACTGATAGTTGCCAAGAATCTCTCTGTCCGCGAAACAGAAAAACTGGTGGCCAGAGTCAAGGCAGGAAAAACAGAAACAAAGATTAAGGCTGAGATAAACCCTTTTTTGCAGAAGCAAGTGGATACATTGTCGCAGCGCCTAAATGCGGCCATTAAAATTAAACCGGGAAAAGCAGGAAAAGGAACTCTGGTTATTCATTACGATAATTTGCAAAACCTGCAATCTGTCATTGAAGAATTAATTGGCACTTAAGCTCAAGTTTTGATCAGCGCCGCCGATATAAGTTAATATGAGCGCGGAGTGAATCATGCAAATCCAACCCGTGCAGCCTGTTACCGTCAAACTCAAATGCGGCCACACGCATGCCGCTTGTTTGTTAGTTGAATTGACTGACACAGAGATGCTAGTGACAAGCACCGATTACCTCGATAAAGACAGCCCTGTGATTTTTAGTGCCCAATTTTTTCACGGCGAAGCCGTGATTACCCGTATTAATTTTTTGAATTATCGCTTCACCTATACGTTGAGCATTAATCATATTAAATACCAGCCTGGACTGTTGGTGAATAAACAGTTATGACAACATTTAGAATCGTGTCGTTGCGAGCGCCAGCGGGGCAATTCAGTACGAACTGCGAACAATAGTCTGTTCTGGATTGTTTCACTTTGTTCGCAACGACAACATATAAAAATTTCGTCCTGTACTAAACTTTTTTACTTCCAGGCTTCAAAAATGCCATAGATAAAATACCTGCAAGTTGCCTATAATGCATTTTTTTCAATATTGTAATTACCGTTTTTATTCTCGACTATAGGAGAAAAGTAAACCATGCCTGCCCAAATAAAAACTCAAACCCCTATTCATTTTTTTAAGGGTAAAATGGGTACCAGTTTTCTGTCTGCAGAGCGCAAGCTGCGCATTGTCATTAAAGAGAAAGGGGGAAATTGGCAAGATACGGTATTACGTTGTCAAGAAGGTTTGCCTGCAGGGACAGAATGGATTATGAATTGTTTTCCTGGCAGCAAATTTCCACATACTCTAGTTAGATCAGCTTTAAGTAGCAACTCCATGGAAAAATTAGGTTTAAGCGATCCTGAATTGCAGCAATTATTGAGTGCATTGCAAGAACATCGTAATACCTCGCCAATCGCTGTATCTTCCAAACGTTTTGACTTGTGGTATCGCTTTGTTAATGAAAAACTATGGGCTAAATTTCATAAGTTAGAGGATAAATCTTTACCAGAGGTTAAGCCTGATTCCAGGCTTGAAATTACCGCAGAAGAATGGATTTTATATCAAACAGTCAACAGAAAATATGCCAAAGCATTAGCTCGGGACATCATTGCTGATGTGCTTGCCTATCGAAGCATTCGATTCGATGTAAATTGGCTGCATGATTTTCAGTTAATACTGGTCTTCCATTATTTGGAAGGCTATTTGCAAAAATTTGTCAAAGAATTGGCTTATACAGACAGTAATTATGTGGATTTGCGCTACTCAAAACAAGAACAATCCCGTTTACAAAAAGCACTGCCCATTGCAATGCGCGCCATTAAAACCAGTTATTTTCACCATATTCCCTGGCCTGACGTTGATATTTTTAAGGCAGAACTCCCTATCATTGCGAAACCATTAACAACAGAAAACCATGAAGAATCTTTCACCTCCATTAATACTGGAAAAGAAATTATTAACGGTCTTCTTTCTTCCGGTCATGTAGCATTTCAGACAGCAAAAGATGCAAAAAATTTTCTGGATTGCGTTCATTATTATCATCCAGATGCAAAAATTGAGAAAATTGATGAGAAGCACGTAAAAATCTATTTATCCAATAAAGAAATTGACGCCACCGTAAATCCCATTGGGACTGACCATCATTTATTCGCAAAGGATGATTTAAGCGATGAAGGGATTGTCCGCTATTTAAGTAAGTTGCTCGGCGTGAAAATGGAATGCCTTGAAGCGTCAGATAAGCCAACCTTTGATTTACGCCTGGCTGAGCTGATTCAAGAAACAAAGCGTTCATATTATACTTCACTCGTAAAACTTTTTTTACAGGTGGTAAAAGCAAAACCAATTGATATTACAGTTATCACAGAGTTATTAACCCTTGAAAACTTACGAGAAGAGAATAGAAGCAAAACAAAAGAGACCCTATGCAATTTATTAAAAGATACTGACACTGAGAATAACACCTTAATTGATAACCTTTTCGATGTTATTCAACAGACTGAGCTAACCCTTGAGCAAGCCCATCGAGATTTGCTCAGTGACTTTTCTAGCCTGCAACAACTACATCAATTTAAAAGTCACAAGCCGGAGAATCAACTATTTACCTCGATAGGCCGCCTGGATCCAGAAAAAAACGTGCCTCTGGTGCTAGATGCCTATCTGGCCTACTTACAAGACTGTATTTTTCACAAAAAACCAGTTAAAAATTCATTGTTGTTATTGATTGTTCCCTCGAGGTTAGAAGTACCTGCCTATCAAGAAGAATTAAAAATTATTTTAGAGAAATTAGAGGAGATTAAAGAATACCTAAAAGAACATGGCTATGATGCAGATAGCTATATTTTTATGGCAGAAGAAGACGCACTGCGCGAGGCCATAAAAAAACCTAATATTCTCCTTTCGAAGCCTAAACTTATCACCCCGAATGCCATGACAGAATTTTATCGGCTGGGCAACATGATTGTCAGTTCGCGAGCTGATGGAATGAACTTGGTTATCAAAGAATGGGTTGCAGCACAGATCGGCATCGTACAACAATGCTTGACTGATTTTTTTGATTTTTTACTCCATCAATCCGACTCCATCTCTGCGCAAGAGCTCAATAGAGAAGAAAATACCTTGTTTGCTGTCTATGCCCATGCTTTTAAAGAACATTTTAGCCATCATCCTGAACTTGCTCAAATACTTACCCGATTAAGTCGAAATTTTTATGCATTCGCTGAAAAGTTCTTTGCGCAGTATAACAAACCGGTCCCTTTACTGCCGATGCTTAGCCAAAATGCCGGCGCTGCCGAACAGCTAAAAGAAGCATTCATTATCGATCCCCTTGATGCAATGAGTATCAGAGAGAAATTTCAACAAATGGAGGAACTAGAGGATATTAGCCGAGTCGCTCGCGCTTTGGAGCTTAAACGCATCGTAGAGCATGAAAATGGTAAAGAATGGCGTCGTGATATTATTGATCAGGTATTAGCGGAGGAAGTTTTAAGGGATACCTTGGTGCAATCAGGCCTACGGTTTGCAAAAGCAGATGGCCTGATACTGATTGATTACGATGGCACAGTAGCACCTTTAACGGCTAATCCTGAGGAGGCCTGGCCTGACTCATGTGCGCAACGTGCCATCCTCAATTTATTAAAAATCTCACCTGAGCGTCTTGTTTTTATTACTGGACGGGACATCGAATCTTTTGAACGTTGCTTTTGGGGAGGACCTGGGGGTAAGAAATTGAAAAAATTACCGTTAACGGTAATCAGCTCTCATGGAATCGAGGTAACCCATAGAGATAACTCTCGGGCTTGTTTACTGTCTTTAAATGAAGTTGAGCAGAGTTTTATTGATAAATTAAGTACGAGAGAAAATATTACTCAATTAAAGAAAAAAATACGCAAGATCCTGGAGCTTCATTTTGAATCGATGCCGGAAAGTCACATTGACAAATTGATTGAGATTAAAAAATTTTCTATTTGTTTATTAACCGCCCCTTTACGTGAGTTAGTTCATGATAAATCTGTTTTGCCGAGAATAGAACATCAGTTCGCAGAGCTATTAACGGATTATTTTTTAAAAACGGAAGAGGGGGAGTTTAAAAAAGAGTTGGCCAGGTTTTCAGTTTGGAGAGGAATCGATATTTGCGAACTCCGTTATAACACCACCAAAGCCGAGGCTGTAGAAAAATTATTGGCCTTCCCCAATTTTAGCACCGTAACACATCTCACTTTTTTTGGCGATGATTTTGGCCAACCCTATCAGCCTGGCACTGATTACTCCCTAGCAGCCTGGATTAACAACCACAATGGCGACCCCTCTTCCCGTTATAAAGGCTACGCCATGCAAGTTATACCCCCCAACAAACAGGAAACACAAAAACAAATACTCACAAGCCCTGCAAGGCCACATCTTGTTCTAACATCGCCCCGGAGAGTAGGAGAAGCATTAGACCAAATCAACGAATATGCGCTGGAAGTAAGATCTCGTTCTATGCTCATTACAAAAGCGATTGCTCAAATTAAAGAGCAATTCCCAGAAAGCAATATCCTGCAACCTTCGACTAGCAAAGAAGTAGCGCTTGAAGAAGTATCTGTTACCAAAGCAGTAGAACTAAAATCTCCCCGCGGTTTGGTTACAATCTGAAATGTTGAAAAGTAAAGGGCCTCGTTGCGGAACTAGTGAGTTCCGCAGAGGTGAGAAGGGGTAATGATAAGCTGTCGAGCATTCCCTATGCTTTAGTCGATTCCTCAAAATACCATTAGAAACCCTAAATCCACGAATACTACAATTATATTAGGTCTGATTATCACGGTAATCAGACTTATTGAGTTTATTACGCAAAGTGTCCCACCCTCCCGAAATTGATAAGTTCGCCATACTGTAAATAAATTACGCAATGATCTTATATAGTATTCTGAGCCAGACTTGAAGATTCATCTTCCTGATCCAAGTCTGTCATGACGAAGAGAGTTGAGTCTGCGTGATTCGCTTGTTGAGCATAAGGTTTAAATTCCCGTGGTGACCTAGAAACCACACCGATAAGACGACCACTTTTATCGCAAACCAAATTTAATGTAGAAACACCCTTTACTTTAGAATAAGTCTCATCATGCGGAGTAGAAAGGTTCGACATTTTTTTGTAAAAAAAAGAATATTTTCTATCGGATTTCATAGGTTCTTTATCGACTAAAGTGATGAACATTAAAAGATTATAATACAATTCATTCGGGAGGTTATACTTATATTTGGGGATTCTTAAAATGCCCATATAACTAAATCATCTCACCCAAATATTAACCTAGTTTTACGATTAATCAGACTTAATTTAACATTATACCTGCGCTTCTTCTTCCCATATAGAAATGGTTAAAACATCAATTATCAACTAGCTAATGCTGCTAATACATGTTCAGGATCTTTATTTATTGCGCGAAGAAGAGCTTTTGCGGGACCTGTTGGCTCTCTTCTTCCCTGCTCCCAATTTCTTAATGTTCCAATATTTACATCGATTAAATGACAAAATTTTTCTTGGGTTAGGCCTGTTTTTTTTCTAATTTCTTTAACATGAACAGCATCCACTACGAACTCACGTGAAGGAACACGCTCACCATCAATAATTTCGTTCATCTGAGTCATACTTTCGTATAATCGTTCAAATAATTTTTTATCCATGATTACCACCGTTCATTTAATTGCCGTAACATTTTCTTTTGATCTGAAGTCAGATCATCTTGAATACCTTTTTTATAAATAAGTAAAAGTCTTATCTGTGAAGCAGGAGTTACATAATAGTAAATAATTCTAACACCGCCTCGCTTTCCTTTGCCTTGAGATGACCATCGAACTTTTCGTAGCCCGCCTGTTTGCTGAATCACATCTCCAGCTAAAGGATTATCCGCAATATACTCTTGAAACTCAGCATACTCTTCATCAGATAATAAGTCCTTCACGTCTTCTGTAAAAATTGGAGTTTCAATAAAAATCATTGCTATTCTTATTTTTCTTTGATGGTTAAAGTATATAACTTAAATAAAAGTAAGTCAATGGCGTAGTTGTAGCTGTATATAAAACGGGGGTTTTGTTTACTTTATATTTTAATCTTCATATAAATAAAGATGAACAAATATTATGGTAAAATTCAATGTTGGTAGGAAAATGTTATGCCTTTAAAAGCCATCAAAATTTAAAAGAACCAGCACTTACCCAAGAGCTTTGGCGTTTCCTACCAGATTTTCCATTTCGCATCTCTACTAACATTCCCTTACTTAAAACTTACTCCCTGAGCCCCATTACATATGTATGTTGGTTCGACTATAACTGTCTACTGTTAGTGGACGATAAACTTATTCAAATTTATAGTCTTAATTTCGCTTTAGAACAATCGCTTAATCTTACTCAGTGCATATGGGATTGAGCACCAACCAATAATACCCTCTATAATCAATGCCAGCCCTAAAAAAATATAAAAATTCTTTCCCATTCCAAAAAGTGCTGCAATACAAAGTGCCGCCCCAATTATTGTCCGGTTTATTCGATCTGTTTTATCTATATTACACACAAATTTCATTTTACCTTCTCTGTTATATAACCAACTGCTTAACCCTCAAAAAGACTTTCTATCGTCGCCTCCATCTCCGACTGACTAGGCTTGGCATAACGAAAAATTTCCTTAATTGAAACATTGCCACTCAATTCTTGTGCGAAATGAACCCCATGCTTATCTGTGACCTTCTTCAAAAAAGTATGGCGCAATTTATGGGGAGTAAAATCAAACCTCTCATGATCTGGTAAAAACGCTAACGCCTGTTTTAATACCCGTTGGCAAATTCGGTAAACATCCAAAGTTTGCAAGCGTGTCCCATACCGTGTAACAAATAATGGTTCATCTTCCTGAGCGTGTCTTTTCTCTAGATATTGCTCCAAATATGCCCTACTCTCTTGCGGTAAGGGAATTTTTTGGCTGATACGTTTTGACTTGTGTCGCAGAACATCACATAGCCCTTTTTGACGGTACTGACCAACATTTAATGAAACTACCTCAGATTCACGCAGTCCTGTACCCAATAATATATAAAAGAGTGCTGTTTCCATTAATGGATTTTGATTTTTACGAGTACAGCTTTTAATGCGTTGTTCGCATGCAGACTTTAATCTCATCAACTGGCGTGAGGTTAATCCATTCCAATCTGGAGCATCGGTTTGCAAATCTTTAACTTTAGCAAGTGGGTCACCTGCTAATAATGGGCGCTGTTGATGAAGCCATCGGCCAACATGCCGAATTGTTGCCATCGTTCGATTAATTGAAGTGGCTTTATAAGGTTTACCAGTTTTCTCAGAAACAGTTTTACATAAATGCTTCTGAAAATGTTTACTAACAGCGGGGGTCCAACTATCGACCAAGTCATGCCCTACTTCCATTTGAAAGAAATTTATAAATTTACTCAAGTCCTTCATTTTGGCTTGCTCCGTTTTTTTAGGAGCTCCCTTCACATGCACTGTGTAATAATAAGACAACCAGACAGAAAGTGAATTGGTATCAAAATGTACATCCAAGGGATGAAAAATCTTATCTATCACAAACTTTCGATTTTTCGAATTTTGCTCGGCCAGGAAATTCATAGGGACTCATTTTTATTTTTTCCCCATTATACCCTCTTTGTGATGGATAAGGTACGTTATCATCTCAAATCTTAGTCTTATTTGAGGCAGGCATTGATCAAAATTAGGTCAGTATATATCTGATCTATACGACGGCTTCTTCGAGGTCTTTCAGAGGCTTTACCTCTGATGCTTACATGCACCGTATTTTGCTTCCAGTTGTAATAGGTTGCATCAGAAATACACCAATTTTAAGGATGTCTACAATTTTGTAGCAGGCCAAATTAGGTTCACATTTAAGTTGGACACATAGGCCGTCCAACTTCTTTAAATGTATTCTCTAGAACAAAGTAGTTAGCATGGAGGCATCATAGGGAACTATTGTTTCATTATTCTTTAATTTCTGAATTAAATTAGGATTTGCGATAAATGGCCTGCCAATTCCTAACAAATCAAATTCTTCATTCTTAATTTTTTCTTCCCCTTCTTGAAAATCATAACTACCTGTAGCAATGAGTACTCCTTCAAAATAGGTGCGCATAAATTGAGTCATTGTTTGTTGATTTAACGCTTCGAAAATCACTTTATCGTTAAAGTTACCTGTATGAACATAGGCGATTGGTAGTTGATTTAATTTCTCTAGAAGATACTGAAAGACTTGCGCGTCTCGTTTATCACCAACGATTTCATTAAGATAAGCGCCGGGTGATAAGCGAATACCTACTTTTTGATATCCAATTGTATCGCCACAAGCCTTAACTACCTCTAGAGCAAAACGCGCCATGTTTGCAGGGGTTTCGCCATAAGAATCTGTTCTGTGGTTCGTACTGTAATGTAAAAACTGATCGATGAGATATCCATTAGCCCCATGAATCTCCACGCCATCAAATCCTGCTGTAATCGCGTTTCTTGCTGCTATGGCGTAACTTTCAATTATTCCTTGAATTTCATCTAAACCAGCCGCGCGTGATCGGCCATAAGTTAAACCTTCTGATCGTGTTATTCGGCCAGTCATTACCGTTTCTGAAGCCGAGACAGGTAACGCACCCTTTAAAAAGTGAGGATGAGACACCCTACCTAAATGCCAGATTTGTGAAAAAATATGTCCTTTATTCGCATGGACAGCATCAGTTATCCTTTTCCAGCCATCAATTTGTTCTCGGGTAAAAATACCTGGCACATTACTGTATCCTTTAGCGTCTTCACTGATGATTGTTCCTTCAGTAATAATTAAACCTGCATCTGCCCTTTTTGCATAATATTCCGCCATAAGTGCAGTTGGACTCAGGTCATCATGAGCCATATTACGAGTCATAGGCGCCATAACAATTCGATTTTTTAAGCGCAGGGTTTCGCTTAATTGAAATGGGGTTAAAAGTAAGTCAAGCTGTGTCATAGTAATTCTCCTGGGTGCCGGAAATCTATATATCGCAAATTTCCGATTAATACATTCAAAAATTTTTACAATATCTTTTGCAATTGAATTAAAAATTCACTAATAAATGGCTTGTTCAATTTACAATACGTCCATTGTCCGCGACGCTCCATAAGGATTAATCCCGCCTGATGAAGCTGCAAAAGATATTGCGAAACGGTGGATTGAGATAAGCCTATTTTTTGCTCAATTAAACCCACACAAACGCCTTCTGTACTGACATCACAATGTGACGAAGTGAAGTATTTGGCTGGCTCTTTTAGCCATTCAAGGATTTTAAGGCGGTTCTCGTTAGAGAGCGCTTTTATAACGAGTAAAATGTTCATATACTTAACTATATCGGAATTTTCCGATATGTCAATATATAATAAGTGAGCATGTATTGGATATTAGAGTTGTAGCTTAGTGAAGTGTTACATCAGCTTTTTTTATAAAGTACCTCTTCTAATAGAGGACCACCCTCGTAAAACGCTTCTAGTTTTCTATCATTAGCCATTTTGAAACCCAGGGACTCATAAAAGCTTCTTGCTTGAGAATTGTCAGACAATACCCAAAGGAAAACCTCTTTAAAGCCTAGGTTTACTAATTCAGATAAAGCAGCTTGGCATAATTTTTTTCCTAATCCTTGTCGCCAATAGGAAGGATGCAGATAAATAGCACTGATTTCTCCCTCTACTTCTTTTTTCTTTTCCTCCGCATCACGAAATGAACAGATGCTGGCAAATCCAATTACTTTCTTATTGATTTCAATAACGAGAATTTTAACTTTTTGATCTAAAAGATGCTTCCATTGGCTAGTTCTCTCTTCTACAGATAAATTTTTCAAAATTGATTCAGGAATAAAATCTTTATACGTTTCCTGCCAAGAGCAGATGTGATTAATGGCGATACTTTCTGCATCTTCCTGTGAGGCAATTCGAATAGTGGACGTTATTTTTTTACTCATTGTGAAATTATAGCTTGAAAGAAACTTCACGTGAGGTTCTCTGCAAGTCTTTAGCAAAAAATCAATAACCATTGAATTTTTTCCTTATATCAACAAATATAAGAAATATTGGGGTTAGGTACTTTAGATATTTGAGATTGGTGCTATCCTTAAGGCACACTCCTTCACCTTTCTTCCATAACGGCAATATTTCGGGACACATAGCCGTTCAATTGAGTCCCTCATTGGAGCATTTTTATGTTTGGTCTTTTAGATTTTTCATGGTGGTCTTATGTCTTGGCGTGTCTAATTTTTACGCAAATCACCATTGCCTCAGTAACTATTTATTTGCACCGCTGTCAAACACACCGCGCCTTAAAATTACATCCGATTGCTAGTCATTTTTTCCGCTTTTGGTTGTGGTTAACTACTGGTATGGTCACTGCGGAATGGGTGGCCATTCATCGCAAACACCATGCAACCACAGATATTGAAGGCGACCCACATAGTCCTACGCTATTTGGTATAAAAAAAGTTTTTTGGCAGGTTCCTGAGTTATATCGTGAAATGTCTAAAGACAAAGAATTGATTAAAAAATATTCTCACGGCACTCCGGATGATTTAATTGAGCGAAAATTGTATTCCCCGCATAATAAGAAAGGTATTCTTCTTATGTTTTTGCTTGATCTTTTACTCTTTGGCAGCATTGGAATTACCATTTGGGCAATCCAGATGATGTGGATCCCGCTTTCCGCAGGAGTCGTTAACGGGATTGGACATTATAAAGGCTATCGAAATTTTGAATGCTCAGATGCATCGACGAATGTCTTTCCCTGGGGGTTATTTATTGGTGGGGAAGAGTTGCACAACAACCATCACGCATTCGCTTCTTCGGCAAAATTCTCAATGAAGTGGTGGGAGTTTGATTTGGGATGGTTTTATATCAAATGCTTATCCTTATTAGGGCTTGCCCAAGTAAAAAAACTACCCCCACAACTTATTTTTAACAAAGAAAAAAACTGTGTGGATCTAGATACTGTAAAAGCAGTGATTAGCCATCGTTTTCAAATTATGTCTGAATATTATAAGCTTGTTATAAAACCTATCCTTCGTCATGAAAAAAGAAACAAGGGTATACAAAAGTCAGAGAAGCGTGCGCTCAAAGAGGCTTCAAAATTATTACAACGTGAAGAAAAGTTGTTATCCTCTCAAGCAACCTCAAATCTACATTCTTTGTTGAGTCGATATCATACCATTCAACTGGTTCATAGTTATCGGCAATCATTACAGAATATATGGTTAAAGACTTCCGCTTCACAAGATCAGTTGATTGATACTTTACACCAATGGTGCAAACAAGCAGAAGAATCAGGCCTTGAGGGACTTCGTCAGTTCGCACTGCATTTGAAAAGTTATGGGCTTAAACGCGCTTCATTTATTAACTTCTCTTCATAAAGGAAAATTTGGAATAATCGTTTATTGCGGCAGAGAGTATAGGATAAAATTAAAGAAGAATTTATAGCTATTAATACCCCATATATAGATGCTGTCTTTTTAGATCCAAACCTGGTAGCTTACAGCGCTGATTAATCTTTTTGTGAAAAATCTAAATAAGAATCTTCGCAGGCTAAGGCATTATAGTAGCGTGTTAAGGCATGAATATGAGCAGCATTTCTCATATCTGTATTATGTTGTTTTGTTAATTGGTAAATAGTATTGAACTCTTTGGTAATCCTATCTTTTAGCCGCTCATGAATGGTATCAAGATCCCAATAATCACCAGATTTATTCTGAATCCATTCAAAATAACTGACAATAACTCCACCCACATTAGCAAGAATATCCGGTATAATTAAACTATTTTTTTTATTCAAAATTTTATCTGCTTCTAAGGTGATTGGGCCATTCGCAATTTCAACGATCATATTCGCTTTAATCTTATCTGCATTCTCTTTCGTAATTTGATCTTCTATGGCTGCTGGAATCAAAATGTCCACATCCAGAGTCAACAAGTCCTCATTAGAGATACTTTTACCCCCCTGGAGCTCACATACGGATTTTTTACAATACACGTCATGTACTGATTTCATTTGTTTTTTCTTATGTATCAACTCAGGAATATTAATGCCATCCTCCATATAAATTCCGCCGTCTGCTTCACTTACGGCAATGATTTTATAACCATCTTGATAGAGTAATTCCGCTACGGGCTGAGCTGCATTGCCGAAACCTTGTATAGCAACCGTCATGTCCTTGGCAGACCAGCCACGTTTCTTTTCTATCTCTTTGATGCAGTAATAAGCTCCGCGGCCAGTTGCAGTGTCACGACCTAGGCTTCCATTTAATGGTATAGGTTTACCTGTAATAGTTGCTGGACTATGTTGGCGGACAATTCTTGAAAACTCATCCATCATCCAACTCATGATACGTGGAGTGGTGTAAAGATCCGGGCCGGGAATATCTCGATCAGCTCCAATGAAATCAGCAATGAGTTCAATGTACTTACGGGTTAATCGCTCTAACTCCCTTGGGTTTAAATCCTTAGCGGATACATTGATTCCGCCTTTGCTACCACCAAAAGGAAGCCCTGCAACGGCACATTTTAAGCTCATCAATAAGGCTAGTGCTTGCACTTCCTCCATGTTCACTAAGGGATGATAACGAATACCACCCTTTCCAGGGCCGCGCGCAGTTTCATAATGAACACGAAATCCTTGGAATATTTTTAATTCACCATTGTCCAGACGAATGGGTATACTGACTTGCAGACAAGCTTTAGGATGTCTTAATTTTTCAATTACATCCGGATCAATGTTTATATAGGAAGCAGCTCGCTCTAGCCTATTAATAGAGCGTTTAAGAAATCCATTATTACTCATTATGACTCCCTTCTATAATCACTTGATGTCCTTACCCAAAATATTAAAATTGCCTATCAATATAGCAAGCGTAAAATACTGTCAAAGCAATGATTAGCAATCGTTTGCAATCATGTCTGAATACTGTAAGCTCATTGTAAAACCCTATTCTTTCTCATGGAAAACAAATATAAAGGTATAGATTATTAGAGAAGCGCCTAGAAGCTGCAACATTATTACATGAAGAAAAATAGTTACCTTCGAGCGGCCACAAATCTTCACATTTTTTGTTAAGTTCATGTTATATCATTCAACTATAGAAATAAACTCACTCCACAGGCAGTAGACTGCGATAAGTTCAAGCACTTGTATAAATGTCCGCAAGCTTGACTATCACCCTAAATAATAGTATTATAAAAAACAGCTAGAATAGTTCTATTTTTATACTATCCACATCGTCGTGTTATTCATTTAATTCCTCGTATTGTAGTTTTTAATTCTTGACCTCTTCCCGCTAATCTCGCCTATAAAAAGGCATTTTAAAAAATGAAACTTAAGGATGTATTTATGTCTAAAACAGTAAATGGAAGTGTTAAATGGTTTAATGAAGCTAAAGGTTTTGGTTTTATTGAACAAGAGTCCGGCCCGGATGTGTTTGCTCACTTTAAAGAAATTGTAAGTTCCGGCTTTAGAACTCTTACAGAAGGTCAACGTGTACAATTTATCGTGACGCAAGGGACAAAAGGTCTTCAAGCACAGAATATAGTGGTCCTCTAATCTAGGGAATACCACTACTTTTTACCACCATATCTTTCTTTTAGTATGGTGGACTATTTCTTAATTCTAAAATTCAACTTTGATTAACAGAAGCCGTAGAAAGAATAGGCTTGCGCACTATCCATCTTAAACATTGATATATTAAACAACCAATAATTAACTTTTTAATATTGTTTTTTTTAAGAACAAACAACAAAAGTAATCTTCTTACTAAGTTCTCTTCAGAAAAATAAGATTTGAATACTAGTTTATTCGCTGCAGCGCTTCAGAAGGCTGAAGAAAGAATTATCACCTTAATTCATACACACACTTCACATTAGCCCTTCTAACCTGAAGTGTATGTTAGAAATTATTTACAACCAATAAACAAAGATAAACAGGAAGAGCCAAACAACATCCACGAAGTGCCAGTACCAGGCTACAGCTTCGAAGGCGAAATGACGTTCGGGGGTGAAGTGGCCGCGGATACAGCGGATTAGGATAACAATTAGCATGATGGTACCAATTGTTACGTGCAAGCCATGGAAGCCGGTTAGCATGAAGAAGGTGGTACCGTAAATACCTGCATCCAATGTAAGGTTCATTTCGGTATAGGCTTCATGATATTCATAAGATTGTAAGCTTAAGAAAAGAATACCCAAAGCAATGGTAAAAATCATACCGACAATTAATTGGGTCCGTTTATTTAATTTTAAAGCCCAATGCGCCCAGGTAATAGTCGCCCCAGAAGTTAATAAGATGAGGGTGTTAATTGCTGCAAGACCCCAGGCTTTCATTCCTTCATCGGCGCCCACGAAAATTTGATTATTGGGATTAATGAGCAGCGGCCAATTCGCCTTGAAGTCATTCCACAAGGTAATGTGGGTAATGGGATGAATTTCACCACCTAAAACAGGTATTGACCACCAGCGGGCGAAGAAAAGCGCGCCAAAAAATGCAGCGAAGAAGCAGACTTCTGAGAAAATAAACCAGCACATCCCCCAGCGAAATGAGCGATCAACTTGAAGATCATAAAGCCCTTTCTGATTCTCATAAATGACTTGACCAAACCAGCCAAACATCATAAATACCAAAATACCCAAGCCAGCAGTAAAGATGTAAGGGCCATACCAGTCATGATGCAACCAGGAAGCTGCACCTACCAATGTGGTTGTTAAACCAATCGAGCCGACAAGAGGCCAGTGGCTGGGTTTGGGTATGTAATAAGTGCCGTGTCCCATTCTTTAAAATTCTCCTCTCTATACCCCACAATCGTATTTTAGGTGGAGTTTAATTAATTACTCTATTCGTTACATCAAACAGTGTGTATGCCAAAGTAATTGTTTTAATATTGGCTGGTAAATCTGTATCAAGATGAAATAAAAGCGGCATATCCATTGCTTCGTGCCCATTTAAGGTTTGTTGAGCAAAACAAAAACATTCAGTTTTTTTCAAATATTTCGCTGCAATACCAGGTGTGACACTGGGAATTGCTTGCACTGTCATGCGGTGATCGGTTCTATTTTCCGCATAAAATGACAATTTGGCAATTTCCCCTGGATGCACTCTGACTTTAGTAGTTTTTGGATAAAATGCCCATGGTAAATTGCCATTATTCGTTGCCACAAACTCAACAAGCACTTCCCTGTCAGTAGCAATTTTTGCAGTCTTGATGTCATAATTATCAACTTGCATACTTACTTTGCCATTGATACCTAAGGCTTTGCAAAGGCTATTGTAAATAGGTACCAAAGCGAAACCAAAAGCAAACATTCCAATCACTAACGCTGCCAAAATCCCAATTAATTTTGTATGACTTTTCTGAGCCATTCTACGTCTCTCTCTCAAAAAACTGTCATCTCACGCCTGATAACTAATATAAGCATTAAGGCTTGAAGCTTAATGCTTATCACTTTTTTAGTGAATTTCAGGTGGTATTGTAAAGCTGTGATAAGGTGGTGGTGATGATAATGTCCACTCTAACCCACGAGCCCCTTCCCAAACTTGTGCATTCACTTTTTTACCACCGCGAACTGTGGCGATGACGTTGTAAAGAAATATCAACTGTGAAAATCCAAAGACAAATGCCCCAATCGTTACAATCACGTTAAAGTTAATAAATTGCAAGGCGTAATCAGGAATTCGGCGAGGCATTCCCGCAAGCCCTAGAAAATGCATTGGGAAGAAGGTCACATTCACAGAAATAACAGATAACCAGAAATGCAGCTTACCCAGACGTTCGTTATACATGTGTCCAGTCCACTTTGGTAGCCAGTAATAAGTTGCACCCAGGAGAGCGAAAATAACGCCGGGAACCAGGACATAATGGAAATGGCCCACCACAAAATAGGTGTCTTGGTATTGATAATCAGCAGGCACCAAGGCGAGCATTAAGCCAGTAAATCCCCCAATAGTGAATAAGAATACAAACGCTATCGCAAAAAGCATAGGGGTCTCAAAAGTCATGGCACCTTTAAACATGGTACTAACCCAGTTAAATACTTTTACGCCAGTAGGTACTGCAATCAGCATCGTGGTGTACATAAAGAACAACTCGCCGCCTAACGGTATCCCCGTCGTGAACATATGATGTGCCCACACAATAAAAGACAAAAAGGCGATACTTGCGGTCGCATACACCATAAAGTGATAACCAAACAAAGGCTTGCGACTAAATGTGGGGATAATTTCTGAAATGACACCGAATGCGGGCAATACTAATACATAGACCTCAGGATGTCCAAAAAACCAAAATACATGCTGAAACAATACCGGATCACCCCCACCCGCTGCATTGAAAAAGCTGGTACCGAAGTGTCTATCAGCTAACATCATAGTCACAGCACCTGCCAATACGGGCATAATGGCAATCAGCAAAAAGGCAGTAATTAACCACGTCCACACAAACATGGGCATCTTCATCAACGTCATGCCTGGCGCGCGCATATTTAAAATGGTTGCGATGATATTAATCGAACCCATAATGGAAGAAATTCCCATCATGTGGATAGCAAAAATCATGAAATCAGTACTAGGTGGTGCATAGGTCGTTGACAAGGGGGCATACATTGTCCAACCGAAATTAGGACCACCACCACTGTGAAACATGGTTGAACCTAACAGTCCAAAGGCAAAGGGTAGAATCCAAAAACTCCAGTTGTTTAAGCGAGGCAACGCCATATCAGGTGCCCCTATCATCATTGGAATTTGCCAGTTTGCCATGCCTGTAAAGGCGGGCATGACTACCCCAAACAACATAATCAATCCATGTAATGTAGTCATCTGATTGAAGAAGTTAGGATCAACAAAGCGATGGCCAGGCTGGAAAAGTTCTGCTCTTATTATCAGTGCCATTGTACCGGCTACGAAAAAGCTGAATAGGGCAAGCCACAAATAGAGAGTTCCAATGTCCTTATGGTTAGTGGTAAATAACCATCTTTTTATAAAGCCAATTACGCCTTTACCTTGTTCAGGACCATGCTCATGTTCTTCTTCATGATCAACATCATGTGTTATCACTTGACTCATCGCAAACCTCCAGCTTGAGCTTTATTCACCTTAGTGGGTGCTTGGTTGTCACCTTGACGTACTTTTGCAACGTCTGCAGGCTGTATTTCATCGTTTGTATTATTTTCCCAGGCATTACGCTCATAAGTAGTAATTGCCGCAATTTCAGCATCGGTGAGCTGATCTTTAAAGGCTTGCATTGCTGTACCTGGTACACCATTTAAAATAATGCCAATATGACGTTCGATAGGTCTGCCTACAGCAACAGAACTACCTTTCAATGGTGGATACATTGGCGGGATACCTGTGCCATCAGGGCGATGGCAAGCACTACAAATTTGATCATATTTTTGCTTACCTAACTTCATGAGTTCTTCGCGTGTCATTTTGACTTGTGCTTCAGGTTTCGCCTCTGTCTCAGCATACTGATCCCTTGCTTTTTCTTGTTGGGAAACCCACTGATCAAATTCCTCTTCACTTACTGCCTTAACGACAATAGGCATGAAAGCATGGTTTAATCCGCAAAGTTCAGCACATTGTCCGCGATATACACCAGGTTTTTCTATTCTTGCCCAAGCTTCATGCATAAAACCAGGCATTGCATCACGCTTAATACCAATCTCAGGAACCCACCATGAATGTATAACATCATTTGAAGTCACTAAGAAACGAATCTTTTTATGCACAGGGACAACTACCGGTTTATCTACTTCCAGTAAGTACCACTGGCCCTTGGGTGCCTGATTTTGAATCTGCTCATAAGGTGTTGAAAGATTACTAAAAAAGCTAATCCCTTGATCCAGGTATTGATATTGCCACTTCCATTGGTAACCAACCACTTTAATCGTAACATCTGAATCACTGGTATCTTCAAGCCGCATTAATACTCTGGTAGCAGGAATGGCAAGGCCAACCAGGATTAGAAAAGGAATGATGGACCAAACAATCTCTACGCGCATGTTGTCATGGAAACTTGCCGGTTGATAACCTCTTGATTTGCGATGGTGTATTAACGAATAAATCATTACCCCAAAGACTGCGATACCAATAATAGCGCAGATAACCATTGCAATCATGTGCAAATCATACATGTCTTTACTAAGAGGCGTGACCCCTTTGTACATATTCATTTGCCAATTATCTGCCGCAGCCATTGCAATCTGGCTTAATCCTAGTCCAATCGCAGTAGCAGATACCCTGCTTAGCTTAAACCCATTTAGCATCCCCATATCACCTCTTTAAATGGTCAGGTTTATTCAGAATGACCTTGGTTGCAACAAAATCATTCTCATGACAACCATGACTAATCATCAGTTGTTTTGAATCAGAGTTTTTGCAGTTATTACCACAATGAATAATTTCCATCAGTTTTTGACTGGCTTACCATGTATTTAATTGCCTCGAGTATTTCACCCGTGGTGCATTTTTTACAACCACCATTTTTAGGATGGTACGGACCTTTTATTGTGTTTTCGACGAGAATATCAATATTTTTCTCGATAAGTGGCTCCCATACTGCTTTATCACCCAGTTTTGGTGCACCTTGTTTGCCATCGTTATGACACATGCTGCAGTTTTCATTATAAATATCCTTGCCGTTGGCAGGGTATTTAGCAGCACCACCAGTTTCTACGTCACGCCACTGAGAGCGAGACAGTGATGCGTTTAGGATATAATCAACTGCAGAGATAATGTCGTTATCTGAGCACGTTACACAAGCACCTTTAACTGGCATGCTGTTATAACCATGTATGGCATGACGATAAAGCCCTGTTAAACCACTGGATTTTAGGCGTTCATACCACCCAGCACCGTTGCCGATTAATGGCGCACCCATCTCTCCGCGTTGATGGCAAATTATACAAGCGTTGATGTAGACTTGTTTTCCACGTTTTAAAGTAGGCTGTTTCTCTGAAGGCGGGACCCCTAATGGTTCCTCACTGGTGACTGTTTTTAAGTAAGTTGCGATTGCCAGGCGATCTTCCTCTGTCAGATAACTCAGACTATTGTGGTTCACTTCAGCCATAGGCCCTGCTACAGGACCTGCTTTATTAATCAATTGACCTTCAGCAAATACATCCGCTACTTCATAACGACTTGCTGACCGCAAACCATAGGTTGTAATGTTGGGTGCCCAATAGCCATCAATAAAGGAACCCGTCAGATAAAATCGATTTTTAGCCGCACCAAATAGGTTCAGCGGTGTATGACACATACTGCAGTGGCCTAAACTGTCGACAATGTATTTACCACGATTCCAAAGCGGCGATTTATCGGCCTCATACACCACGCTGTTGTCATCGGGAAAGAAAAAGAGCAGGTTCCATCCCCACAAGGACAAGCGCGCTCCTGGTACATTAAATGGGAAAGGCAACGATTTGTTTTTTTGTTTTACTGGCGGGATACTCATAAAATAGGCATAAAGTGCCCGCGCATCATCGTCTGTCATTTTAGCGAAGTAAACGTAAGGAAATACTGGAAAATAGTTACGCCCTTGCGGATCACGTCCTTCTTTCAGGGCTCGAATAAAGTCTTCTTCTGTCCAGTTGCCAATCCCTGTTTCTTTATCAGGAGTAATGTTAGGACTATAAAAAGTACCGAATGGCGTATTAATGGGTAAACCACCCGCAAAAGCAGCGGTCCCACCTTTCACGTCGGTATGACAAGCAATGCAGTCACCCATTTTTGCCAAGTATTCCCCACGTGCTACTAATTCAGCGGGTACTCCAGGGGCTGGTGTAGTAGGTGGATAGACAGGGTAATAGCCATCAATTAAAGGTTCAACAGGGCGATTTCTATGATCCACGGCCTTAAACTCCGTTGCAGGTGCTGCGCTTGTCGCTGCTGGAGCTGTAGAATTGGTTGAAGCAGGAGCACCCGAATTGGCATTTACAGGGGTACCTGCAGCATTCGTATCTTTGGCTGTTTTCTCTGTGCCATTTACACTAGTCCCTTGGGTATTAGGGGTAGCCTGGGGATTTGAAGCAGGGTTTGCGTTTGGGCTAGTCTTTGATGGTGCGGCCTGTGTTGGCGAAGACGTCTGCGCGTTTTGAGCAGGCTCTGTTTTGTTTGCAGCGATGGCAGAACCAGACAATATGCTGTAGGTTACCAGAAATGAGGCAACCATTGCGTTTTTTTTCAACAAAGAGCCCACGCTCCCTCCTTTAAACTTATTACCCTAACGGTAATTACACTGGCAGGAAAAATAATTTCGGCATTTTATACCCCTCCCCACGCAACTGCAATGTTGATCGCAGAGAGATTTCATTAAAATATTCATGAAGCTTGCTGACAAGCTAAATCGGCACTGATATCATGCGCCTTTCGATACAGTAAGGATTTTTTATGGTTTGGAAAACAGCAATCGATTTGGCACGTCTTCAAGATATAGAGCGTGAAGCGCTTGTCATCGACAATCATAAAATCCTTTTTATATGGCACAAAGAACAAGTTCATGCGCTACAAGCACAATGCCCTCATTTTAAGTTACCGCTTAGCAAAGGTAAAATCAACGATGAGTGTGCTATTGTCTGTCCCTTTCATCGAAGTGAATTTGATTTGAAAACCGGCGCTGTGAACTGTTGGACTCCATGGCCTAAAGCAGTTGGAAATTTGCTTGGGAAAGTGGTGAAGCCTAAACGCTTGAAAATTTATCCAACCCGAGTTACAGAAGGTGTAGTAGAAGTAGAGATTATTTAGGATCGTTGGGCTTATATCAGAAATTGTCTGGCGCCTTGCTCTACTTTTTTAATGAACTGTTGATATTGTTTTGCCGGGAGCTGCCAATAATGCCAGTATAAAGGAATGGGCCAGCGCATAGCGGATGAAATTTCCTGAAGCAGCCCTTGCTCTAATTCCTCAGTAACATCCAAGGCAGGTATCCAGCCATAACCATAACCTTGCAACGCAAATTCTTTGTAAGCCTGTACAGAAGGCACCATATGATAGCGACTCAGCGGTAGTCGTCTTTTAAAAAAATAATTAAAAAAATGCTCAGGTAACCTGTCTCTATTATCAAAAATAATCGCAGGTGCATGTGTTAAATTATCTTCCAACGTTCTTTTATTAGTAAAGTGACGGTTAACAAATTCAGGTGCAGCAACCAGTAAATAAGTCATCTGTCCCAGCAAACTGCACTCACATCCCGGCAAAGCCCTATCGTAGCTGGTTACGCAGGCTGAGACCAAACCCTTACGAAAATAATCAATTGTTACTTCTTGATCATCGGTAATAATATCAATATTAAATTTTTCAAGTAGACCTAAGGTAGATAAAGAACGGGTAAACCAGGTTTCAAGACTGTCACGATTTAAGGCTAGAGAAAGGCGGGCAGGTGATTCATGATGAATTTCTTGTAATAAATGTTCTTCCAACAAACGAGTACGACGTAATAAACTTAATAACTTTTCCCCTAAAGGCGTTGCTTGATAAGGAAGGCTGCGAATTAAAAGCGGTTGACCAAATTGATTTTCTAATTGCTTGATTCGTTGTGTCACTGCAGGTTGGGTAATAAACAATTGCTTGGCCGCCGCTGCAAAGCTCTGAGTTTGAATGACGGCATCCAGGGCCTGTAAACCACGCTGGTCTAGTCTCATAAGAAAAATTTATTAATCATTAAAATTATTAATTTTAATTATAAGCGAAAATGATCAATAATTGCCACTCCTAAGCAAAGAGTAAACAGTATCATGATGGTATATTTTAATGGTTTGATGCTGGGATTGTCCCTGATTACAGCATTGGGCCCACAAAATGTATTTTTAATCCGCCAGGGTGCCTTGCGTCAACACGCAGTCCTCTCAGCTACTGTTTGTTTTTTATGCGATATTATTTTGGTTTGCGCCAGTGTGGTAGGTCTTCATCATGTCCTGGAGCTCCATCCTGCCCTACAAGGTTGGATAACCTGGTTTGGTGTTACCTTTCTTCTCTATTATGGAACTAAATCACTAAAACGTGCCCTAGCCAGTCAACAAAATAAGACGGTTGTTTCACCCCGTGTGACTAGCCGTTGGCAAATTATCATTTTTGCGTTAGGTTTCAGCTTACTAAATCCTCATGCCATTATTGATAGTCTAGTCATTATTGGTGGTGGTAGCACCCAATTCCCAGGACACCAACAAGCCTTTTTAATGGGGGTAATTACCTCAAGTTTATTTTGGTTTTCATCCCTTACGTTTACCACTCATTATTTTTCAGAACTGCTTTCACGACCTCACGTTTGGCGACGCATTGAGTTTGCCAGCGGCATTCTCATGCTAGTTTTAAGTTTAAAACTAGCATTAAGTTAAATGTGATTATTGCAACTTTAAAAAGGTTGTGACTGCCTCAGGTGCACATTTTTTTGCCGTTCCGACGGCTAGCTCTTTAAGGTAAGCATTCACTGCAGGAATTAAGTCGTCAGTGCCCTCTTCCCCATAGACTGAAAACCAGACGCTTTTAGAGGGTAGCCCCTCCGTAAATTCTTTTAGCTTTGTTTTAAACTCTTCTGATGGCTCTACGCCACGCGAGGTAAATTTACCGGCAACAAGATCACTATCCTCCCAAACCACAAGAGTATCCTTTTTAGCCCAAGGGCCTAACGTGGTTATCATTTCCTGAATCTGAAGAATCCCGAGTTTGTACCAAGTATGAGTTTTATTACTCATCGACCACTTATAGACATCCAATAAATCATTCAATGCTTCGCGATATTGTGCAGTCAAACCTGAGTTTGTCCGATTGCCCAAACGATAACATCCGTAGCTACAGCTTGCTAAGGAAATTGTCCATAAGGGTAACGGTAGAGGCAACACACCTCCTGTCCAACTGGCAGCACTAACCGCTAAGGCACCAATAATTTGATTATCGTAATGAAATAACGCTGCTTGTGCCTGCTTGAACCGCAGGACGCGATTCTTAATGATGTCAACATGTGATGAATTGCGGTAATCAAATGCGATTGAAGTATCTAATTTAACGGAAGGGGGGATCGGGTCGGCTTTAAAAAAACTGGTTGTATAATTAACCATGCCACCAAACGCTTTTAACATGTTTTCACTCCATTGATTTTTGAATAATCTTTTTAACGTATGGTAGAAAAAAATGCAAGATATAACGATTTATGACAAGAGAAATAGAAAGGGCCAATCAGTGTGTCGCCAATTGACCCAGTGGAATGACACATAGCAAGTCCAACCTCGCAGTCGAAATATCTCATAGATGTAGGAAGATTGTCAATATTTTAAGCGATTGATTAAAACGATTGTTGTTCTGCAACACCTACGCTAGACTCCACGCATGAGAGATGATGATAGATAAGCTTATGTTCTACGGTGATAGCGTTCAAGATACTCGGCAACTTTTCTTTACCAGCTGGCAAAAATATCGCAACAAACAACCTCTACTCCCTTTGGAGCAGCAAATTGTCGATGTAATCATTGCACATCCTGAATATCATGCCTTGCTAGAATCGAATAATAAAGAACAAGCCTATTTTCCTGAGATGGGACAAACAAACCCTTTTTTGCATATGGGCCTACACCTCGCCATTCGTGAGCAAGTCAGTACCAACAGGCCGGAAGGTATCACTAAAATTTACCAACAGTTGCTAAAAAAATATGCTGCCCCCCTGGCAGTAGAGCATTCAATGATGGACTACCTTGCCGAATGTTTATGGCGGGCCCAGCGAGAGAATACCTTACCTAATGAAGCCGATTATTTACAGGCTTTAAAGCAGTTATTAAATTAATTCAGGACTGGTACGATTAATTTTTTGAGCCCGCCACATAATAAACATGGGGAGGGCGACTGCGCAAATACTGCTGAAATACATAAACAGACCTCGTGCATAAGAAATATGCATATAAAAAGAGGCAATGAAAGGACCTATCATGGCCCCGACACTATAGGCAAGCAATAAACTTTGTGTGCCAGCTACGATGTCGCATTCATGAAGCTCATCACACGCACAACTAATGCTGATGGGGTATATTGTAAATGTAAACCCACCAAACAATGCCATTAAAATTACAATGAGCGAAGTATGGTGATATCCCTTCATGAGTAAAATGGAAACAATAACCGTTGCCAGGGTAAGCAAAATTAAAACCATACTTCGCTCCATGACATCCGATAGTTTGCCCACAGGATATTGTAATAACATGCCACCAAAGATGATGACAAACATAAATTTTGCAACCTCCGCTTTATCATGAAAAATATGATTCAAATACGTGGGCATAAAACCAAACAATCCGCCCATAATTAATCCTGAGAGTAAACAACCTGCTAATCCAGAGGGTGATACCCGTAGTATTGTGGCAAAACTCAATGTCGAAGGCTTATCAAATTTAGGGGAGCTGACATAGGACATGGCTATTGGAATAATCGATAACGAACACATCATGGAGGCAATGACATAGGGTATTAACGATTGCGTTTCGCCCACGTTCAAAAAGAAATGGCCCAAGCTTTGCGCACCGTAAAAGGAGATCATATACAGGGATAACACTTGCCCACGATTCATTTTAGTGCTTTTGCAAAGAAGCCAACTTTCAATGACAATAAATAGACCTGCTATAATAAATCCACCGATAAAGCGTAAAGCAAGCCATAAATGAACATTGTAAAAAATACCATGTATCAGGCAAATGATGGCCAAGGTAGAAGCAAATACGGCATAAGCATTCCCATGCCCTACGCGGGTAATAAAGCGTTCTGCTCGCAATGACCCTGCTACCAGGCCTGCATAATAAATTCCGGTAAGTGCACCTATCTCCACAGGAGAGGCATGGTTTAAAGTCATGTTCAATGCGAGTAAGGTCGAAAAAAAACCGGCGCCCAATAAAAAGATAAACAGGCTCAACAAGGGCACGAAGGTTTCAAATAGGACAGTGATCATGACCGGTCTGCTTTAGTAAGTACGAATGGATGAATAAAAGATTACAAGTTTATGGTGAAAAATAATAGTACGGTTACAAAGGATAGTTACAATTTTCCTCATTTTGTGTTGTCTTTTTCATTGGGTATACGGCCTCAGATAGGTTAAGATAGGTCACCTGCGAATTTATATGCGTATCAATGACCGATAACGAAAAACAGACACATTTTGGCTTCGAGTCCGTGGCCTGGGATGAAAAAGAGAAAAAGGTAGGTGCCGTCTTTAGATCGGTTGCTGAAAACTATGATCTCATGAACAACATCATGTCCATGGGGATCCATCATTTGTGGAAACGATTTGCCGTGGAATTAAGTAACGTCCGCCCTGGACAGAACGTACTTGATCTTGCAGGAGGAAGTGGTGATTTAACACGGTTGCTCAGCAAAAAAGTTGGTGCAACGGGGAAAGTGATTCTGGCAGACATTAATGCTGCCATGTTGGCAGTAGGACGTAATCGTCTTCTGGATGAAGGTTTATACCGTAACATCGCATTTGTGCAGGCGAATGCACAGGCACTACCCTTTAAAGACAATAGTTTTCACTGTATCACTATTGGCTTTGGGTTGCGCAATGTGACTGATAAAGACGAAGCCTTACGCTCAATGTATCGCGTTTGTAAACCTGGCGGGAAGGTTATGGTATTGGAATTTTCAAATCCTACTTTGCCTGGGCTAAAACCGGTTTATGATTGGTATTCCTTTAATGTGTTGCCTAAACTGGGTGAATTATTTGCCCAAGATGGAGACAGCTACAAATACCTTGCCGAATCAATTCGCATGCATCCTTCGCAGGAAGGTTTAAAAGCAATCATTGAGAAAGCAGGCTTTGAAGATTGCCACTATCATAATTTAAGTGGCGGAATTGTTGCCTTGCATATTGCTTACAAATATTGAGGTATTATGATCAAAAAATATTCATTAAAAGCGCTGCAAAAAGCGATCAATCATGCGCTTGCCCTTGATGAGACAATGCCGACTAAAATTAGTGCTTTGGATGGCAAAGTGCTTGAAATTATTGTTGCACCACTTGGTGTGAATTTTTTTATTTTATTTGAGCAGCAACAGCTAAAATTGCTTGCCGATTATGAGGGGAAACCCGATACCATTATTCATAGCAGTCCTCTTGGTCTAATTCGCCTAAGCTTTCTACCCGCCTCTAAAGCACGCTCTTTGTTTAATGACAAAATCAGGCTGTCAGGGGATGTAGAACTGGGCCAAGCAGTTAAAAATTTGTTTGATGAACTGGATATTGATTGGGAAGGCCATTTAGCTCACTTTACGGGTGATGTGGTTGCCCACCAGGTTGGTTCGCTCTTTCGCCAAGGTCTTGCTTTCAAAAAACAATTGCAGGAGTCCTTGCATCTCAATATGTCGGATTATCTGCACGAAGAATTACGTGCCTTTCCTTCCCGTGAAGAAATCAATGATTTTTTTAATGACATTGATCAATTGGCATTAGATGTTGAACGCTTACAAGCTCATGTTAACCAACTCAAGGGTAAACATGAAATCGATTAACCAATTAATCCGACTTCTCCATATTAATACCATTCTGGCGAGAAATGGGCTCGACCAAGTGATTGTTTCAATTCGCCTTTTTTCACCTTTCCGTTTTATTGTTTATTTAAATCCCTGGAATTGGTTTCGCCGGGAAAAGTTAACCCGCGGTGAAGCGTTGCGGAAAACACTAGAAGAACTTGGACCTATTTTTATTAAATTTGGTCAAGCCCTTTCTACACGACCGGATATTTTACCGCCTGATATCGCCCTGGAGTTATGTAAGTTACAGGATGATGTGCCTCCTTTCGCGAGTGAAAAAGCGTTAGCCATTTTTGAATTGGCATTTGGCCGCTCTGCATTTGATGTATTTGCAGAGTTTGACCCAGTCCCTCTTGCGTCAGCTTCGATGGCCCAGGTTCATGCCGCAAAATTGAAGACAGGCGAGGAGGTTGTCGTAAAAATCTTGCGCCCCAATATGCGCAAAATTATCGAGAAAGACCTAAGCATTATGCATACTATTGCAACCCTGGCCGATAGGTATTGGCCAGAAAGCAAGCGCTTAAAACCCAAAGAAATCGTCCAGGAATTCGAGCACAATTTGCTGGATGAACTTGATTTGCAACGCGAAGCCGCCAATGCAGCGCAATTACGCAGGAATTTTTGCAAATCCCCCTTACTCTATATTCCTGAAATTTTCTGGGATTATACGCGTGAAAATATCCTGGTCATGGAGCGGATTCATGGTATTCCTGTCTCTGATATCGCTTCATTAAAAGAACATGGGGTAGATATTAAGAAGTTAGCGGAGCGTGGCGTTGAGATTTTCTTCACCCAGGTATTTAGGGACTGTTTTTTTCACGCGGACATGCATCCAGGCAATATTTTTGTTTCACCATTACGCCCGCATGATCCTCAATACATTTGTATTGATTTTGGTATCATTGGGACATTAAGCGATAGTGACAAACGTTACCTGGCAGAAAATTTATATGCCTTTTTTAATCGTGATTATCGGAAAGTTGCCGCTTTACATGTGGAGTCCGGGTGGGTCGCACGTGACACCCGTGTCGAAGAATTCGAAAGCGCAATACGTACCGTTTGTGAACCCATCTTTGAGAAGCCTTTAAAAGAAATTTCCTTTGCCCAGGTCGTCTTGCGATTATTCCAGGTCGCACGTCGCTTTCAAATGGAAGTACAACCCCAATTGGTGTTATTACAAAAAACCCTGTTGGCAATAGAAGGGCTGGGGCGCCAACTTTATCCAGAGTTAGATTTGTGGGCTACGGCCAAACCTTTCCTTGAAAAATGGCTTAAAGAACAAATGGGCCCTCGCGCTTTCATAAGGCAATTGCGTGAAAATCTCCCTTTTCTTTCAGAGCAATTACCTCACATGCCACGACTCTTACACGATGTCTTACAATTAACAAAGGAAGAAAAAGTACGTACTTTAATTCGCGAAAATGAGCGGTTAGAGACTTCATCTGCATCCCCTTGGTATAAGGGTTTTGGTATCGGTATTTTTGCAGCGTTGGTAACGGTGGGTATACTGGACATCTTAAACCAGGATAAATTGGCGGCCATGGCATTATCGGCTGCCATTGTGGGTGGTGTATTAACTGTGCTTAACCGAACAACAAGGAGTTGATCATGGGCTTAAGCGGCGTTAGTCCTTTATCATTATTGCTAATATTACTTATTGTCATTGCACTATTTGGCACCAATAAACTAAAAAATATTGGCTCTGACCTAGGTGCTGCCATTAAAAATTTTCGTCGTGCCATGAACGAGGAAGACGATAAAAAAAATGAGTAGCAGCGAACTTTTATTAATTTTGCTGGTTGCCGTTGTGGTATTTGGACCCAATAAATTACCGATGTTGGCTGAACATTTAGCCAAGCTATTTCGTCATTTAAACCAATTCAAACAACAGGCAAAAGCTTTATGGCAAGCACAGTTAAATGAGCAGCAGTTGATTGAAAACACACGCAAGGCAGAAAAAGTCGATGCACTCTATAAAGTAGATAAAAAAAACACGGAAGATGGTATAGAAGGCACCAAAACAGAGATTAAACAGGCGAATGAAAATAACCTGGATTAAGCAAAAATAACCCGCTAGTCTGGCTAAGCAATATCCCTAAATCATTTCAACCACTATTAAATGCGTTGGGCTTTACCATTTTAATTGGGTAAATTTGCCCATTTATAAACTAACCACTGTGCATTAAAATTGGGCCACTGCGATTGTAACTTTTGGGCGCAGTGATACAACATTGAACAATTACCAGAAGTAATATGGCACGCCCATCCATAATCAGAGTCTGATTAAATCCTCGTTATAGGAGTAGATCGATGAAAATTAGTACTTTACTAAACTTAAGCGATGAACAACTTGCTAAATTAACTATCCTAGAAATTACTGAAGAAAAATTAAAAGACACGCATGTTAAAACCTTAATTTCGCTATTACCAAAACTTTCTTCTTTGGAAATAATCACCTGTAAAGGTAATTTAAGAGGCAAGTTATTTACTACCTTAGTTGCCGAATTACCAAAATGCCCTTCCCTTTCCTATTTATTATTTCCCGATAACTTCTTAACGAATACTGAACTCAAACATTTAATTGACGTACTACCAGAATTTAACCATTTAGTCGCTGTTGAGTTAACAAATAATAAATTTACCCATTTATCAGCCTCTAACCTTGAGAAATTGGTAAGTAATATTCGACACTGTGGCAGCCTAACTAGCTTTGACATTTCAAAGAACAAGTTAAAAAATCAAAAACCTTTGATGCAAATTAACGAAGCCTTAACTGCAAATAGAGAGAAAACAGAATCATTAATAGAGGCTATACATCAAGGCAATAGAGACAAGGTTCAACAATTATTAGAAGAAGGCGCGAATGTCAATGCCCGGATCGTGCTAACTAAATCCAAGGATGGTACTCTGCTGTCTCCTTTGCATGCTGCAATAAGCACCGGTAATTTCTCTATGGTAAAGCTTCTGGTAAGTAAAGGGGCAAAATTATTACCTGATGCATTAGGTAATAGTATTTTGATGCACGCACAAAAAACGCAGAGCTATTGGAGTAAAACCCCAAGCAAAGCAGAATATTGTGCAAATCTTGGAAAAATAATTAGCTACTTATCAAAAATTGCTGAGAAAAAAGAAGAAAAGAAGAAGGACAATCTCCCTCTTCAATCCTCTGCCAGTGAGAATGGTTTTTTTGGTGTTAAAAAGAAACACAGCATTAAAAAACCTGAAAAAGAACTGCCAAAATCACAATCGGAATCTGCATTTACATTTTGAATGTTTCGCTAGAAGTAGATTGTAAGGGCTGTTTTACAGCAATGATGTGACAGCCCTTACATTCATTCAAAACTCATTTATAACACACCTTAAAAAGTCTTTTACTTAGTGCCGTTTATCTTTCTCGCTTTTTAAGCCTAATAGCCAATCCGTGCTTACTTCCAATTCATTGGCAATTTTTTGAATTGCTAAAGAATCAAGAACCATCCCGTTTAACACAGCTTCGGTTTTAAACCTTGGCAGTTTAAAGAGTTTAGAACAGACTTCGACCCGTTCCATCATCAAGCCAGGAACACCAAGCGCATCTAATTCATTGTTCAAACGTTCAGATAATTTTTTATTTGACATGGTAATCTCCCCTTACTTTTTATCAGTGTAAAACACATAAGCTTAAGGATTGATTAACAACAATAAAGTTTTAGTGATTATTCTTACATAGGATAAATATAATTTAGTTAGCAATCCCGGTTGCAAGCAACCGGGCTACTTGTGGGTCTAATGTAGCCCGGCTGCTTGCAGCCGGGACTTCTATCTTGCTGAGCTAAGCCAAATCGGACTTTTAACCAAATCTTGGTTCAGGCCGATGACAATAAGGCGCCTTGCTATGTTTCCCATAATAATTTTGATGATAGCCTTCGGCAGGCCAAAATGTTTGTGCTTCTAATAAACGGGTTGCCACCTCATAACCACGGTTTTTTAAACGTTGTATTAAATCTTGCGCCTCTTGTCGTTGTTCTTCGTTGTAGTAAAAAATTGCGCTTTTATACTGATCACCGATGTCAGGGCCTTGTCCTGAACGTTGGGTAGGATCATGAATTTCAAAAAATCGTTTAATAACGGAATGATAATCCGTTTTTGCCACATCATAGACCACTCTTGCCACCTCATAATGCCCGGTATCGCCATTGCAAACCTGCTCATAAGTTGGTTCTTGACTCATCCCCCCTGAATAGCCCACTTCCACTTTAAGAACCCCTGGAAGTTGCCGCAAAAAATAATCAATACCCCAAAAACAGCCTCCGGCAACTATCGCCTCTTCCGTATCCATAACCTCACTATCAGGGACATAATCAATCGAGGCCGAGTTAACACAATGACGAAGATTAGCATGAGTAAAATTTTCACCGGCAAAGACATGGCCTAAATGCGCGTGGCAACGGCCACAGAGAATTTCGGTTCGTTGTCCATCTTTATCCGGTATTTGTAAGACCGCTTGCACAATATCATTGTCAAAACTTGGCCAACCGCAGCCTGAATGAAATTGATTCCTTGCCCGAAAAAGCGCTAAACCACAGCGGCGACAAAGATAACTTCCCGTTTTGGCAGCCGTATTACACTCACCAGTAAAGGGATATTCAGTGGCTTTGTCACAGATAATTCGCCTTGCAGCTGGCGTTAAGCTCGCTGTTTTATCGAGATAACTTTCCATAACGCTCTCCTGGTAAGCTTTACTCTATGTGCAATTGAAGATGTAGACGTCGAATGACGCCTAGGCTCTGGCGGCATAGCCGCAGAATCCAGCTATGTGGAGCCTCTGGATCCCACGGACAAGCCGCGGGACCTAGAATCTGTGCATAAATTGACATTTTGATCGTTAAGACACCAGGTTCTTACTTGGAATTATTTGACACGATTACAAATTTTATCGGCCATATAACCAATTGCACCCGCATAGTATATAGAATTATTGTAGCGCAAAATCATCTTATAGTTTGGATAAGCCAAAAACACAGGCCCTCCATAGGGTTGAACAATACTTGCCTCTAATTCCGGATAAGGCAAAGGCTCCCCTTTTTCAGTGCGAACACCCAAAGCAGTCCATTCACTTACAGGTTTAGTAATTGATTTACCTTCCAGTTTCATATCAAATTTGGGCGGCAACTTCACATGAATAGCCCATGGCTGTCCCGTTCGCCAACCATTTTTTTTCATATAATTGGCAATTGAGGCAAATACATCTGGCTTGGAACTCCAAATATCTTTACGCCCATCACCGTCATAATCCACCGCAAACTCCATCCAACTGGAAGGTAGAAACTGCGGTTGTCCTGAAGCACCTGCCCACTCCCCTTTGAAATGATCCAAACTGACATGTCCACCATTTAAAATGTGCAAGGCTAAAAATAATTGCTTGCGGAAAAAATCACGTCGATTGGAATCATAGGCAAGCGTGGCCAGTGATTTAATAACTGGAAAATTTCCCATATAAGAGCCATAACTACTTTCCATTCCCCAGAAAGACACGATAAAGCAGGGATCTACACCAAATTGCCGGCCAATTTCCTCGAGTATTTCTTTATTTTTGGCATAGTGTTTTCGTCCCATGACAATTCTATAATTGTCTGCCCGTGAATGAAGGTATTTATTAAAAGTGAGCCGATGCTCCGGTTGCGAACGTGCCAATCCTTTAACTTGCCGGCTTGGCTCACGAATGCCTGCAAATGCCTCATCAAAAACGCTCGCAGAGATACCTTGCTCCAATGCTTCTTGCCTTACTTCTGCAAGCCAGCTATTCCAGCTTTGTTGGTTTGCTGCCATAGCCCATTGAAATGGCAATAGCAGTATGGCGCTAATAATTAGCTTTAAAGCCTGTTTTTTCATGACTACCCCTTTTGTTTATTTCAAAAGATACAAAAACATTTTTGTATCGACAGCCTACAAAACCTGGTTAATGACTTGTAATAGTTTCTACAAGCAGAAAGCATGCCTGCCATAATAACGTGAAAATCTTTCAAAGACTAATTGCCGACACCTTTTATGCTGTTTTTAAATCATATGGAGCAATTTTGATTCAGTTAATATTTTATTAACATTAATTGTTTAAAATAAGATCACATTAGTTGTAGAGCTTATTTTATGATCATCCTTTATATTCCTTTTAATAGAACTCAGGCAGGGAATCTTGCAGATGAAGCCAAGGTTTGGATTAATAACCATTCCTTGTACTCCACTGAAGAAATTCAAGTTATCCATCATGGCGATAATCTTAACGACGATCTGCTGGAAAAAAATATTACGGTCTTTGTTTTAGCACACGGCGCCAAGGCAGATCCCACTATGGTAGCAAATCTCACTGATCCTGCAACCGCAACAATTATTAGTACAGAAACCTTGGCAGAACGTTTTAATTATGATTTTTTATTTATTGCTACAAGGCTTGAATCTATTCATCTTTATTGCTGTGGGCAAGAACAGAAAAACGCTGTACTTGCCAAAACATTTGAGAAGGCCCTCTTACTATTGGATAGCGGCGAAATTAAATATTATGATGGAGTAATTTTTACCCCGGATCAAAAAGGCTACCATTGGTCAACGAGTTATACGGGCACCCAACAACTTGCTATTGCCAAAACTCACCGTTTTTTTAGAATGCATCCTAGTGATTCTAATGACTCTAATAGAGGCATAAAATCCATGGTCTTGGCACAATATCAACAAAACTGTAAAGCTCGAAGAATAGATTGTGCCCAGCAATACCGAGACAGTATAAAAAGAGAAACTATCCACGCGATGAGGCATACAGAAAATATGGAGATAGAGCCCATCTCACCGATGGTCATTTAATATTTAAATTAAAAACTTAAGGCTTCTTGCAGGGTTTTGTACTATTTTTATAATTATTACCATGGTTAATTAGGGACAGCGCGCCATGCCAAAAATTAAAAAGAAGATGCCCCTTGGAGAAGCAGCTATGCTGTCGCAAATAGGTCCTGTTTTTAGAAATAACTTGCATTGCGACGTCTGTGATACGCCCATTACTTCAGAAGAACTAGACCAATTTTTTGATTTATTGGATAAATCCTACCAAGCGGTTATTGCTAAATTTACGGCCGGTATCTCGCCTGCCGCCCTTGCGACGGCCTATTTTTCATGGCTTTCCCAATTGGCTTTATGCCCCGGGAGAATACTTGAACTTGCCCTTTATCCTGCCTTTCATGCGCAAGACTGCACTACCAAAATCCTTTGTCATTTAAGACCCGGGGACGGCAGGGATGTGCGTTTTCATACGGACAGTTGGCAATCATGGCCATGGGAAATTTACGCCGAAAATTTCCTTCAATTTGAAGACTGGTGGCGTCGTGCCACCACCGGTATTCCAGGAGTACCCTCTCATGTTGAGCGTACTGTCTCTTTTTGCGCCCGACAAATTATCGATGCGCTATCACCCTCAAATTTTGTGCTTACTAATCCTGATTTGTTTCAAGAAACCATTAGTACCTTGGGACTTAATTTATTCCATGGTACCAAGCTGGCCATCCAGGACAGGCTGGAACGAATATTCGATATCCCTCCTGAAGGCGTGGAAAATTTTGTGCCCGGCGAACATGTCGCCATCACTCCTGGCAAAGTTGTATTCCGCAATCATTTAATTGAGCTGATACAATATGAGGCAACAACAAAAACAGTCTATAAGGAGCCTGTCTTAATTTTGCCTGCCTGGATAATGAAATATTACATTCTTGATTTATCCCCTCACAATTCACTCGTCAAATGGCTCGTGTCCCAAGGACATACTGTATTTATTGTTTCCTGGCGCAATCCTCGTGGCAAGGATCGCCATTTAGGGTTGGACGATTACCATCGATTAGGTGCAATGGCTGCTATTAATGCAGTATCCAAACGCATACCTAATACAAAAATTAATTTAATGGGTTATTGTCTTGGGGGCACACTTGCCTTGATTTCAGCAGCATTTATGGCAAGAGAAGGTGATGAACGCTTAAACACGCTCTCGCTTTTAGCAGCACAAGGAGATTTCAGCGAAGCTGGAGAACTGATGCTGTTTATTACAGAAAGTGAAATCACCTTTCTTAAAAACATGATGTGGGAAAAAGGTTATCTAGACACTAAACAGATGGCAGGCTCTTTTCAAATGTTACGATCCTATGATCTCATATGGTCAAAAATGGTACATGACTACATGAGTGGTAGGCAACGAGGTCTTATCGATTTACTGGCATGGAATGCTGATGCGACTCGCATGCCTTATAAAATGCACAGTGAATACTTAGAAAAGCTTTTTCTCAACAATGATTTTGCAGCTGGACGTTTTGCCATTGAAGGGAAACATATTGTTGCCGAAAATATTCATTTGCCCACTTTTGCAGTGAGTACTGAAAAAGATCACGTGGCGCCCTGGCGTTCTGTTTATAAAATCCATCTGATGATGAACAATGATATTACTTTTGTTCTAACCTCAGGCGGCCATAACGCAGGAATTGTCAGCGAGCCTGGGCACAAAGGACGCTCCTACCATATACGAGAGCGCAAAAAAGATTCTAATTTTATTGACGCCGATCATTGGGTAAAGATGGCGGAAAAAAGAAAAGGTTCATGGTGGGTAGCCTGGCATGAGTGGCTTATTAAACATTCTTCAGAAAAACGTGTCCGGCCGCCAAAACTGGATTCCTCTTTACCTTCAGCGCCGGGGACTTATGTTTTACAGAAATAATTACCTAAGGTAAGACATTTTAAAACTTAAGAAGTATTCAAAATCCCGTTTTTTTAACTTCATAGGTTATTGATTTTACTTGAGATAATGCTTCACTTTCTTCACTCTCTTCACTTTGAGTGGTTGCTTGCCTTAACACTCGGTTAACCGTTTTGTCCCGTTCTTTTTCAACAACATCCTTATCCAAGCTACTTGAATTTTCAAAAAATAGGGCTTGATTTTTTTTCTTGTAGGAGTCTTGATAAGCCGACATACGAATACCCCCAATAAACCGACATTCTACCGTGTCGACGAGGAGTGCATAATTATATCCCTTAACAAAAATGGTTCTATCAAACTTTTCTTCCCTTATCATATCCACAATCGCTTTCAGTAAACTACTCTTAAGCTTGGGATATTCTCTTTCATCGAGGCGGATATTGTTAAAGAAACTATAATATTGTTTATTCGTTTTATAATCAGGATTCGTCTTGCTGTAGGGATTTTCTTTAAACATTGTGCGATAAAAAGCTAGAAATTGTTTTTTTTCCAAGGGTTCACTTCCATGACCACCGCGAATATAACGGAATTCGGCAGGATTAGTCGGAAAAGGTAATTTTTTCCCATTAGGGTAAATTACTTTATGCAGCTTGGACATTTCAACTTCACTGAGTGGAATCTGTAAGCGCTTTATTGCAGCTTCCTCTTGGCGAAGATAAAACAATGAATAACCTTCTTCTTGTTTTATTAAAATAAATGCATGTGTATTTCCTGAAGCTTCTAAAATGGAAGCCGATTTTTCCTCATCTGGCACTGAAGACATGAGGAGCAAAGCACAAGGAGAAAATAACGCCTGCTCTCTTTGGGTCAATTGTTGGTTTATCTTTTTTTCTTCCTCTAATAACTCAGCCTTTACGGAGTTACAGGTAAGGAGCGTGATTCGATTGATGTTGGGGTATTCTTTTAGAAGTTCAATAATTTCTCTGTAATGAAGGCCACCTATCCTTCTTTCTGTTTCAAACATAGGATCATGGCCTAATAACACCAGATTAATCGCTTTATTGTTACGCAAGCTATCGAGACAGGTGCGCACATAGGGGGCATCCACATGGATAGTTTTATTAGAGCGTTTATTTGCATTGGCATATACCAAGAATGAATCATGTATTTCCGCATCAAGTTGGAATGCTTCTGGTTTAGTGATAACAACGTGTTCGCAATTCTCTATCGTGTGCTGAATGTCTTTTTCGTAGATTCTGTGCGCAGTAAGTAAAGAAAGCGCCATAAAATCATTCGCTAACATTTTTTCTGGCCCAATTTGTTCGATGACCGCCTTTTGGAGCCGAGCAGGAAAACTGGCAAGCGCCAGGCTGTACAAGCGCACTAGTTCAGTACAAACATTAATCCGCAATTCTCCCGGAACATATTGAACCAGGCGTGCATCTTTTTTCAGAGCAGCAACACAAATCTCGGTGTTAAGTATTTTTGGAGGTATCCTTAAGAGTAAAGCAGAATCTTGTTCAACAGCAGTGACACACAGCTTCTGCCTATCAAACGGTTCGGGGAATGACAATTCGTTGGATAGCCACACCTTTTTTAACATGTCTAAAATTTGTGGATCTTCTCTGCGCTGCTCCGGAATATAAAAATAAGCTCTCCAATTTTTTTCAATACCGGCCAGATAAACAGGATGAAAACTATCGTCGTCAGGAACCATATCCATACTTTGCCAATGTCTTTTCACCGCGTTTAAACAAACTTCTGGCGTCCGTAAACAAGGCGGGACAAACTCCAGGTCATCCACTTTTCGTGCGACAACTTCTATAAGTTTTGGCGTGACATGTTGAGGCGTAATCTCTTGAACATAGTCAAACGATTGTTCTATACATGCAATGATAATGTCATCATTTATAAAATCTTCCGGTACTTTATAAATGATTGACCACTGCTTTTTTACCGCCAAAAGACATAGTTGCTGTTTCTGTAGTTCGGTAAAAGAGTCTTGATTGATAAACTGTTCTAATGTCCTTGGATTACCACGAATTGCGGTTACCGCAGAATCATACTCTATATTTAAACGTTCTTGAGGCGTACTCATAACAATCACAATGAGGATCGGCTTATATTAACTAACTATAGAATAAGAAACTTACTACTTCCTTAAGTCATCTAAATTCGATTGATTTAATCTTTGCACAGGGCTGAATTTTCTTACATGGTAATTGCGAATCAAGTGAAAAAACGCCTCAGTGGGAATCGAGGTTTATTTACAGGGGAGCCTTCATGTGGCTTACGCCAGGATGACGAAATGGATAGAAAACTTCCTGCGCGTTATTCTGAAAGCAACAGTGGTGTCAGCCCGTCATTCTGAAAGCGACATCGGCTTGAAGAATCTTCTGAATGGAGCACTAGGAACCACCCTTGAAGCGCTCGCAATGATGCTATTCAAGTTGTGGCCCTTGAGAGAGTGACATTTATAAAAGTAGCTAGAGAGAATCTCTGGCTACTTCGACATTAATCGAGACTAATGGTATAGGAATAGGAGTTAAAGCCGTCGTAAGTGATCCCTTTGTAGCTCATGCCACTGCAAGACGCGCTCACGGAGGGATGCATCATGTAAGGACCATCTTTAATATCCAATACACACCAGTTAAACGCATCATAAGCAACCGTTACATGCGCATAACCTTCTCGGCATTGGTGAGTATCTCTAATTTCAAAACTTCGAGGACCGATCACTTGCAGGTAAATATCTGGTGTATTGTTGGCACTAACAATAAAAATACCAGGATGCACCTTGTCGTCAAGATGAAAAAAATCTCGATAACCACAGAGCGTTTCCCTTGCGTGCGCACTCATAAAGAATAAGCTTGCTAATAAAAACAATACTACTTTTTTCATGGGTTAACTTTCCTTAAGTAAGAGGAACCCGGATTATAGGGAAATGAACTTGATGAAACAACTGCAATTGAACAATACTTGTGAAATTTGTGCAGATGGCGCAGGTTTTGTTGTGCGAAGCACAAAGCGCATGCTAAATTATTAAAATCGCAAAGAAATTTTAAATAGTCCTTCTTTTTTGGATTTCTCAATACCCAGTAATTTTAATCCCTGAATAATCTCATCATAGGGTCCTTGTTTCTTGTCCATGGATTTTTTTAACTGCTGATTCACCCTATCGATTTCTTCTACCGAGCGTGACAAAGGCACAACCTGCTTGTCATCACTCATAGTAATTTCGCGACTTTTTTCTGTTAAATTTGCACTCGAAAACTTATTGAGTAATTCCTGCTTTTCTTCCACCGTTTTAAAAAATTGCATATTCCTAGTTAAAATAATGGTACTACCATTGATGCAAGCAATTGCGTTATAGCCTTCTGGAATATCAACACGCAAAACATCTCGTTTTTTTAATTCCACCGCCAAGCCACCTGCAAGTATAGGAGCTTTGGCCATGCTTCTTGCAATTTTAGGGTTCTGCATGACGAGGATCAAATCTGCACCTCCACCTTTTTCAATACTATTTAAAAATTTGCCGATTCCACCTAGCCTGTCGACGCCTGACGCATCAGCATGATTAAGCACAAATTGATTATCAGCTTTTCGCACACCAACGATGGGATTACACGGACCAAAACTCGTTGAAAAAACATGTATCCCGGTGCGGGTACCTGTTATTTCCACCTCATTGGCTCGACCACCGTCTAAACGGAGACGACGAATTACTGTCGCTAATGTATTCTTATTATTGTCAGCGGGATTTACCTTACCCTTTTCATCTGGTTTCAGTTCTTTAATTTTTTCCAGTGAATAAGCACAGGGCAACTCCACGGGGTGAGGAGATACCAACCGTCCTTCTTCAATAAAATAAGCATTCCTGTCTCGCTGAGTTCCGACAAGTACGATTGCATTCGATTCATTGTTTTCAATCTCACGCAAGTTAATATCTAAATTTTCATCGTCATCCAGCAAATATAAGGAGTATTCAGGAGTAACAAGCGCTTGCTCCACCAATAATGTAGGTACATATAATATAGCGCTTGTGGTGCCTATAGATAAAACATTCCCATTACAGTCAATGCACTCTACATTGTCATTTTGAGTAGCTGACAAAGTAACTAGCGAGGGTAATTGCTCAGGCTTCACAACATATTCCTGACATGCAAATTGATTATTAAAGTATATATAAGAACAATAATTAAACAAAATCGCAAATCATACATTAATACAACCCGTTGGCCAAAAAGCTGTTTCTATCTGCACTATAATAAAATTACCAGTAATTCATTGGATGATTGCCATGAATAAATGTAAATTGAGTCCGGTTGCTTTAGGACTGAGTTTAGGCATTCTTTGGGGCTTTTCTGTATTAGTCCTTGGGTTAATTGCAACGTATTATTCCTATGGAAAACCTTTTGTCGCGGCAATGGGCGGATTATACATTGGCTATGAACCAACTATTTTGGGCAGCTTGCTAGGAGGCCTGATTGCATTTATTGACTTCTTCATTTTCGGCTTAATTATCGCCTGGCTTTATAATTTATTCGCCTGCTGTGGGTGCCGCAAAAAAGAAACAATGGAATAAAGCTTCAGTCTCTCTAGAGACTAAAGCTTCGAACGCCGGTGAATGAAGCATTTTGCGTTTCGTCCTCGATACGATTGAATGCTGTTTTGAATTCTTCAGATTGGAGGTATTCTTTTGTTTTCTCGTAACTTTTCACTGCCAATTCCTGGTAAGCTTCTGGGGCACAGGCATTGGCATTATTGGCTATTTGTGTCCATGACCAGATAGCATACCACCAACCGATTACGGGTTTATATAGATAAAGCCATGACAAAACCGCTTCATCGCAATGTCCAAAATAGCTTTCAACAAAAAGTTCACTATGTTGCTGGGATAACTCTGCATCCCAAAGAAGATAGGCAAGGTCACATACACGATCATTATTCGCTGAAAGCTCAAAATCAAGCAATTTAACCAGTTTTTCCTTGGTATTTGGGTTTTCAGACACTAAAAAATTAGATGCTGTAACATCATTATGGCAAGGGGACAGGGGAATAGTATAACTATTTATGAGGGTTTGAATTTTATCCATCCACACTTCAATCATTTCAAAACCCGTCGGTAAAATAGCAGGGTGGCGCTCTTTTAATACCGCCATTAGTTCACTATTGCGAGTAAACAGATTTATTTCATTGGGAAATAATGCGGAACTATGGAGACTTTTTAAGACAGCGGCCGTTGTTTTTAGTATCAACGGATTTTCCCTTAATTCCTTTGCAAGTGTTCGATTATTTTCAAGATAACGGGTTAACTGCAACCCGTCATCGGGATCAAAAAAATCTATCGCCACATTAATTTGTAAATCAGCAGCTTGCCTAGCATTATTAGCCTCATTTTTCCTATCAACAAATGTAGTGGAGCCTTCGCCCGGGACACGTAAAACCCAGCAATTTTTTTTACGAAATTTTATTCTAAAGGTACAATTAGTCATGCCACCAGATAAAGGATAAATTCCCAGCTGTCCGAGATCATAAGGCTCCAAAAGCGGAATACGTTTAATAGTAGGCATTAATGCCATTCGACTTTTTGTTTTATTTACCAGTTCTTTCCAGGTTCGATTAACAAACTGCAATTGATTTAGTTTATCTGGCTCAATAAAACTTAAAATATGCATACAAATTCGTTCGGGGAGTTCAGGGGTCTTGGTTGGGGATGATTCTTCCGATCTGAAAAAGCTTATTTTCATGCGCATTCTCCTTCCTGAATTTGCAGATTTAAATGGCAACCTATACTACTGCCATGTGAAACCAATAGATACCGATTAATTGGAAGCAACAGAGGCCTTCATTGGTCTATTTTGTAAGAGTAACTTTAAAATAAAACCATAGAGGGGTAAAAATGAAACCATACTTATCAATAACTTGAAAACCAAATCAACCGTTGCAATTTCCACCCAATGTATACTAAGAAAACCATTCGTACTATGGTAAAAAGCAACAAAAAAGAAGCAATAAGTATCAAACAGATTACCAAACACGTTAGAGACACTTGGTGCTACCCACCATTTGGATTGAGCCCTTAATCGTTGAAATACAGCTATATCCAATAATTGCCCCAGCACATAGGCCAAAAAACTGGCAAATGCAATTCGTAGAACCATTGGATTATAAGTTAATAATGCATTTTGCGCATAAGCATTGGAAATCAAATAGGAACAAAGAAGTCCGGGCAACATTGCCAAATAAACTATTTTTCTGGCTATCTTTTGTCCCAGCAATCGAGTGGTTAAATCGGTTAAAATAAAGATTAAGGGATAACTAAACGCCCCCCAGGTTGTTTTAAATTCAAAAAGAGTAAATGGGTATTGAACGAGCGTATTTGATAAAGCGATAACAACAATATGAGCGAGAGCCCAAGATCGGTAAACTTAAATACATGTGATAATTCTCTTAGCATAAGAGTAAGGAAGAAATTTCAAATATACTATCAAATCCCTCAAATAGCTCCTGGAGATAGCAAAAAGCCATGAACGCCATCTCTCGTAAAGGGAATGAGAAACGGGGCCCCTTTTCATAAAGTTGTCCTTCTGCCTGTAACCCTTCTATCTGCTGGGCAATCTGTTGTTGCAATGCTTCTACCATTGGCAAACGACGACTAACTTCCTGACGTTCATCCTTCCAGACCTCAATGGCCGCCATTAATTCCTCAAGCCCCCTGAGTCTGTCCAGAATAATACTATTAGAAAACCATTCAATTGCTTTATCTAATTCTTTGGTCGCTGCAGATCGTCTGGAAAACCATCCCAAATTGCTCATGGCTTTCCACCAACGATATAAATTCTGATCAGCGATTTCAACCCCTTTATAAAGATTGTCCTTAGGCAGTACAATAACTGCTAAATCATTGCTAATCTGGTCTTTAAGCCAATTGGCAAGCACTTCCATTTGTACTACCCGCTGACTCGCTTGGCGCTTTACAACATGCATATGTTGCCAATTGCATACCTGCAGGTAGAGTTTATGCAAGGCCTTGCGCCGAACTTCAGCACGCTCAGTCTCATAATTTTCAATCAATTGGGATAGTTTGGCGATGCTCGCATCCAATTGTTTTGTTTGATAAGAGTATAAAAAGCTTAAGGTGTTTTTATCGCGAACTTTCTGCCACCATGCTTGTAAGCTTGTTTCTTTTTGCAAAAGAGCTGCATAGTCTTGACTGGAATCTTTAGCTTTAAAAAAAAACATGGTAGTTAATTGTTGTAAACTTCGGACAAATATAACACAGACCCCATAAAAATTACAAATTTTAACAATTTTGTTACAATAAGTCAGGCGATGGAACTGCTATCTTTTAGATTTACTCATTAAGTAAGAATATAAGGAAATAAACATGCCAGAGATCATTACCAAGTATCCTCAAGCTATGATTAAGGTATTGAAAGGAGCAAATATCCAATGTGGCATCGGTGATAAACAAATCATCTTACGTCATTGCCCGCACGACCGTTTTTGCTCATCGCCGACAGGAGAGCTTTGTGTGTATGGTATTAACGATATTTCCAAGATGACCCAAATCCATAGACTTGAACTTTTCAAAAGTACCGAGGTCATCTTTCCCCTCATTGGTCTATTATTGGTGGGGTTTGCATTAGGAGTACTTTTTGGCGCAAAAATTGCGCACAATGACAAGAAAATTAATTCCAAAAACAAAACCTAGTTGCTGGTTCTTCTGTCTCAGGACGTGGTAAATTCTTTTCCCTCGCCATTTCTAAAAATTCGTTCACACTATCCGGTTGGGCCCAAAAATGGATGGCATGGCGTTTTATATGACAAATGCTCAGAACATCCCTCATAAACTCAGTCACTTCTTTATCGCCGCCGTCAAGTAATTGATCTTGTATTTGGCAAAGCAACCTTACTTTCTGAGCCCCTACACCGGAGGTTCTTCGATTGACACCCGTTTCAATATTGCTAATAAGCGTTCCAATAATAAAATATAATTCCAGTTTTTCCTCAGTAATCCCTTTATTCGGTAATGCTTGCAAAATGACTCTTATTTGCCCAGAACTCCCTTTCACAAAAGATAGAAGTGTCTTTCCCTGTTGATTTTTTTCTCTAATCGCCTCTAGACGTTTCGCCTCAGGGATCGCTTGTAAAAGTCTGGATAAACGTTGTTCGCTGAACGCTGAGTAATGAAGGGCGGTGTTCCCATTGTTATCTTTTTGCATAATAATTTCAAAGGCGTGTTCTTTCGGTAAATTGTCTAGCAGAAGGGGCATTGATTCTGTAAACAGAGCCTCGTGCAAAAAGGGGATTCCCTTATGATTTTTTTCTATATAAAACTTCATGCGATCATTAACAGGCAGCTCCTGTATAACAATCTCTAACGCTTCAGGGCTCAAAAAGAGTAGTTCTAAAATTTTTTCTCTGCTGGTGTCGAAGTGATGAAGTGCATTCAGACGTTGATCAGAGTCAATGCTTCTTAACAGTTGCCTGAGAAGATTTTGATAATTTGAACAGATTGCAAAAATAAATACATTCTCAACCCCCAAATTGTCCCTACTAACAAAAAGAGCATCACTTAAAGCCAGATGTTGAGCCTCGGTTAACGCACTCTGCAGCGTTATCGCTAATTCCAATGCATAAAATTTGTAAAACTGCACCTCCCGCAGCAACGTTGCATAAAAAGAGGGAGGACAAACTAATAACAGGTTTACGCAAACGTCTACCTTATAAATTTCTAAATAGTTAAAAATTTGGCTTAAATAATAAGCTGGCAAAATCCCTGCTTCACGTTCTCGCATAGTGAGCAAACTAGTCTTGGCATATTGCGACTCCAAAGCTTTTTGAGCTTCGTGTGACCAATAAGGATTACTATCCAATACTTCTTTATTGGCAGGATTTTTTAAAATAGCTTTCAAATCCGTTGAGGTCACCTCTACACACTCTCCGTCATGCAAAGCATTTACTATAGAGCGTAACGATATCCCGTTTTTGGTTGTTGCGGCGAGTAAATTCTCTCTGAAAGTGACAGGAAGCGCCTCTAAGTAACCTAGAAAGTCCTTATGGAAAGCTTGATTTGCTGCTGCCGTTGCATAAGTAGCCCCAGTTATGCTTTCGCCACCGGCAACAAATTTTTCCCTCAAGGCAGAGATAGCTTCTCTCGGCTTTTTTCCTGCTCCATCGAGCCATTGGAGTTGTTCATGCAAGGCAATTAACGCGCGGTTGTGACGATAAACACCGCTGACAAATTCAGGATAACTTTCTTTTAGGGTGCGAAAAAACGTTTGCTGCAAGGGAAAATTTAAATTAGCTATCTTTCTAACATCAAAAAGACAAGACTTATAAACGACAAAATTTGTTAAATCATTTGCTTCACCAATTGTCGTTAACTCAGTAATGGGTCGTTCATACAAGCGTATTTTTGCATCTTGAATTTTCGGTTTCTTTAAATTGTTTTCAAAATAAAATTCAAGCTCAATAAACGTGGTTATTTCTGGTTGAAGAACAGAAAGCATATTCCCAAATGTTTGCTTTTCTTCTTTAACCAATAATTTGGCTATATTCCAATAAAGTTGGTTACAAAATCCTGTAGGATCGGCAACTAAGCTTAGGCTTGAATCCCTATTGCATGTTGCTCGCTTGATGGCTTGCTCCCTAAAACGAGAGGGGAAATTTTGTTTATCTTCCGTCAAAAGATTGTTAAGCGTTTCTACTTCCTGGGCAAGCTCCATAGCAGTAACATAATCAGTGAGAGTAGAAGCATCAAGAAAGAGGTTAGAATTTTTTTCAACAAGCGCGCGTGCTTGGGAAAGTAACCATGCAACTTTATCAAACATATCAACTTCTATTAAAAAAGAGCTCATATTAAAATGAGCAATCAAAAATTGCAAATAATGTCTTTCAAATTAGCTTGGTGGTATAATTTTAATCTAATTTTCAGCGGATAAACTTGGCTTATCGAGTTGTTTTGCGCGAAACCAGTTTAAAGCAATCAAGGTTGCACTATCGATTATTCTCATCTCATCCATGAATTGATAGACTTTGTTGCGCTGAATTAGAGTTGTTTTAATTTCTTCACCATCAAGGCCATGGATTCCGACTTGGGGTACTTCGTCAACCACTGTATAGTAAAGATGGCATTTCTCCGTCAGAATTCCAGGACTTTTATAAACCGCGGCAATCTTAACCAGGCTGTTCACTGTAAGCCCGGCCTCCTCATATACTTCTTTCTGGGCAGTTTCTTCGGGAGAACTATTTTTATCGATAACACCTGAAACACATTCCAGAATAAAAGGCTCGTCTTTACTGGGATTTAAATAAACCCCAAGGCGAAATTCCTGGCACAAAAGAAAACTATCGACAGAAGGTACATATATAAGCACAAGAATGGAATCTGCGTTTGATATCAATTCACGCTTCTGAAGTTTAAACCTTTCTTGCGCTCCCTTTAAGCTAGGAATTTCCAGATCATACTTGGCAACGCTCAGGAAGCCCTCATGACAAGATTCTTTAGAAAGGCACTTTATTTTTTGCGTCATTCTCTTTATTCAATAGATTCAGGAATACAATATAGGTTAACTGAATTTTTTGAGAAAACCAGCAAGCTAAACGCTTTTTTTAACATACTCTGCATGCCTTCTTCGCTTAACGCCTCATTAATCTTTCCTTTGCAATTTAACTGCTATACTTTGCAGATGGAACTCTAAAGGAACCTTGGCGATGAATGATTTGCACTCCAAGCCATTGCCTTCGCTAGAACAATCCAATCTTTTATTGGGGACGTATGCTCGTGATGCCATGAAGTTTTTAATGCTTCGTCAGCAAAGTCAATATCTTTCCTCCATGCAAAAACTTGCCGAAATTTGCGCCAACTTAATTAAAAACCACAAACAGCCTGTTGAAAATATAATCAATCAGATTGAAGCGATCATGACAGATGCCTACGAGCCCAATAGGCAAAGTGTTCTTGAAAGAATCGCCCAATACCAGGATATGCGAAAAACGATTAATTTAAACATGTTGTTTGGCGAACGCGATGACCATCGACTTCTCACGCGCATTGACGCTCTCAATGGCTATAAAGATACTGAGCTTAAGGATATTATATTTAATGTGATAACCGATGCACTAAACCATGCTGAACAGGCGTATGAAACGGTGATAGAACATACCAACTTTCAAATTTTTAACGACAGTCCATCAATATCGAAGGGATAAAATTGTCGATAATTATCCAGACATCCTTATCTTGTTCTAGCTATTACTTAACCCCGCAACTCCTGATGCTGTTCTGGCGTATCACTTTCTTCTACATTAAGTTTGTCCAAAATATATTGCCTTCGCCTGGCAAAAGAACCTGTTTTATTTTCAGGCTCGATCTCCTTCAACTGTTCTACTACCTCTTGAAGTGTCACGTTTCCTGCATCAATTGCCTTTACAATCTCGGCAAGTCTTTTAGTATGATGCCTATTCCAATGAAAATGAAAGAAACGTGCTGTCGCTGAATCACCTTTCGTATAATCATCAAGTAGCGCCCGAATCTTGGCCAATTTTTCTTGCTGGGGGTTTGTAAGAGACGCATAAGAAGCAGGGGCTTTCGCATTGGTCAGCCAATTTCTAAATTCAAGGGGGGCTTTATTCTTATTGGCAAGCGCCAAACATTCTGTCAATAAATTGGGGTCAAGCTTTTCCAGACGCCCTGTTTTAGACATCAATCTAAATATATCTAACTGCTTTGCCCAAGCATTGGCAGCTACTTTTTTTAAGCTTTCTTCAATTGTTTTATCGGCAGGTAGAATAGAACAGGTTACTGGTGAAGTTAAATAGTGAATCACTTTCAGCTCACCATTCGTTGCAGCTGCTAAAAACTCTTCTTCAAAAAATTGCTTAAGCTCGCCTGATGGTAAAACATTCTCTATTTGTTTAGCCGTTTCAAAATTAGTGGATGAAACCATCAACCTCCAGGCTTTTGCCAGGTCATCAGGTGACAATACTCGATTAAAACGTTCTTTGTTAAATTCTCTTTCAAGAAGGCGATTAATCAATAGGTGATTTTTATTTACAAGCGCCGCTTCAAAAGTAGACTGAATGTTTGAGCGATAGGCAGCAGGCGTATCATGCTCCAGCATGCTTAACACCAATTCAGTCATTGGCGATTTTTGGCCAGAAGCAACTAGATCAAATACAGCATTGAATAAATATTCAATTTGTTGGTCTTTTCCTTTAATAAACTTTTGATAAATTGCTGTTATAAGATCTTGGTTACCTTGCTGCATTATCCAGTACAAAAGATTATGGCCTGATTTATCTTTTGCTGATAAAATCCATTCGCCAAAATCTGTAATACGAAGCTTGCTTTCCTTGGCAGCAGAAAATAGGTTTGCTATGTATTCACTTAATGGCTCATATTCCTTGGCATAAGTTGCCCAAAAAAATTCAAAAGCTGATTGACTTTTATCAGTGGGGATATGAGGAAAATGTTTTTGAAATTTGCGCAGCCAGAAGTCCTCATTGTCGAATACCTGCTTATGCACCGGACTAGGCAAGGGTAAATCTAAAATTTCTTTAGGCGTGTAATTTTCTAAAACCTGCAGCAACTCTTCTATAGGAAGCTCTTCTAATGCTTCAACAGGGAGGGTATGACTGTACATACGCCTGCTTGAATAAGCTAAATATTGATTCCCTTCACTATCAGCAAAATCCATGCGCTTTTGCATTGCCTTGTTATAATCAGCCAACCAGTGTGTGCGAAAATTATCCAAATTCGCCAACAGTTTCAAATTGTAGTCCACAAGCCACCCCTCATTCTTCTGCCTGGCTGTTTCAATGCAGCGTATCAATAATCCTTTTAAAGTGGCAATTTCATAATTATTCTCTTTATGGCTATAATTTTGCGGTGTTTCTTCATCCGTCAGCATGAGGCAAAGAAGCTCATTGTATGTACTGGATTGTGAGTAACGTAAGGTTTGTGGCGAAGGATAAAAAAACCATTTCAATGCACCTTTTTCATCATAGAAAGGAATGCGTAAAGTTCGTTCTTTTAGCTGTCTTGCATTATCTTTTAGGAGCTCTTTGGTATACATCAAACTTAACGTGCCGCAAGTTACCATATCTGCTTGAGGTTCAGGAATTGATCCTTGAGATTTTAAAATTGTAGGTGAATTTAAACCAACTGTGGCAACCTCGTCAGAAGTATGTAACGGATTATGCACACCAAACCAGGAAACAGGTTTAATGACTCCCTCAGAACCAATAATCACAACTTCAAAATGTTTTTTATTTTTTTTACTACCATTGGTAAACATATAACCAACATATTCATTTTCTTTTAATCCCGCTTGGATACGTTTAATTTCTTCCCATGCTTCTTTCTCTGAGAGACAAACGTCAGCTATCCTCTCCTTAGCACTTTTCTTTTTGTGGGTATAATAGTTTTCGATTAGCGGGTCTAAGAGTGCTTTAGCGCGGGGATTTTTTTGAATCATTTCATTTAACGTTTTTCTTTCTTCTTCCGTCATTCCTTGTTTTAGATAGCAATTACTTGAATCGAGGTAATTTTTACAAAGTTCTCTTAAAAATTGGTTATTACCATCACCTATTATAAATTGATGCAAAGAATAGGTATCATAGATAAATCCAACGCTGTCAATGAACTGGGTATATTTCGTGCCCTCGTCCTTTAATTTGGCGAGACTATCTGTATATTCTTTTTTTAGAGCTGCTTCCTTTATTTGTATTTGTTCACGACCCAGGGCCGTTTCACCATTTTTTATAATGTTTATCCCGCGCTTTTTTTTATAATGCCTGGCAATTGCATCAACATCACTGGCAGACATTTGCCATGGTTGTAAAGGAGCATTAACCGTTTTTTTCTTGACTTTTTCGCTTAATTTAGACATTTTAAAAGATTAATAATATTGCCAGTAGCGTAATTTTAGCGCAAAATTATTAATTTTTTATTAACTGTCTCTCTGATTCCTGTGCTAAGAATATTTATTAGTGAGCTAAACTTTCAGAAACATAAAGGCCTGTTAATCATTATGAACAGATTAAATCATTTAGTCATGGCTGCCATTTGCGGTTTTTTACTGTGGTTTTTGAATTTATGGATAATGAGTCCACTCATTAATCTCGGCCTTAATTGTTTGTTAATAGTGATGCTCATTATTTACCTTATGCAATTTTTAGGTGTGGTAAGGCGGGTGCTCCCGGTTATTAGATTATTTTAATCATTGAGGGTTACTGGCAATGGCTGGCCTGCCTGTTTTAGGATTTTGAAACTTTGGCCATCTACCAAACGATAACCATCAACGATACCCTTGATGGCGTTAAACGTTTTCATCCCATTTTTCTTAATATGCGTCAAGTACACGGTTGAAACATAACGTCCTGTAGTTAGATAGCGGTTTTTAGCCCGTTCTACCGCTATGTCCAAGGGTGTTTCGACATAAATTATATAAACTCGATATCCCTTTGCTTTTAACTGTTGTATTAACTGTTGATAATACGCGGTATTGGCCATAGTTGAATCATAGACTAAATTATAGTGGCAAGGCTTTCCCAGGCGGCCTAATATTGCAAGCATGATATCCCTGACTTCCGATTGCGTATTTTCGGCATTCCAACCTTGGTATTCCGGCAATTTGGCGCGAATTGCATCGGCATCGATTGAAATAAAGGTGTTTGCATTGAGCCCAGGCAGCTTTTCTTGGAGATAGGTACTTTTTCCTGCCCCAGGAAAACCACCTGTTAATAGGGCAATAGGGTGCTGTACCTGACAAGGCTTGTTCGCCAGGATAGCTGCGATAATTTTTTCATGCAATTGTTGTCGTTGAGGTGCATATTGTCGTGTTTTGCTATCAAAAAAAAGTGTTTTGGTGGCTGGAGTTTGTTGGATACACTGCTCCAGAATCTGGATAGCTTGAGAATCAATACGTAACTGGCCCTGCCTATCTCGTGGAGGGCAAGCAAGATTGTAAGCCAAGACAACGCTGCTTACGATATACAGCAGCAATAATACGATTGGCTTAAATAAGCACTCCATTTTTTTGTCCTTATACTGTTGATTACTGGACCTGCGCGAACCACAGATTAATTCCCTCGACGAGCGTTGGATGGGCAAACATTACATCCCGTAACTGCTGATAGGGCATGCCCAATTCCATTGCCAATTGCACTGCTCCAAGAATTTCACCGGCTTCAGCGCAAAAAATTGCTACTCCAAGGATTTTGTCCGTTTTGGCATCAATCACTGCTTTTAAAACACCCGCCGTTTCTCCTTGCGTTTTCGCACGAGGTATCACTGCTGCGGGAATTTTTGCAATGTTAAGGGAATACCCTTGCTCAAGCGCTTGTGTTTCGGTCAAACCAATTCTTGCTAACTCAGGGTCTAGAAATACTGTGTAGGGAATCATGCGGCCTTGAGAGGATTGTTTATTTTCGGGATTTGCCAGGTTATGTTTCAACAAACGGTAATCATCCAGCGAGAGATGGGTAAATTGCGCACCTCCTTTCACATCCCCTAAAGCCCAAATGCCAGGAACGGACGTTTCCAAAAACTCGTCCACCTTAACAAACCCTCTCTCATCAAGACTGACACCTGTTTTAGCCAGATCAAGATCTTTGGTATTAGCCATTCGTCCAACGGCCATTAGTACATGGCTGCCGTTTAAAATCTCTGTTTGTCCGTTGCGGCTAATTTCGATGCCAATGCTGTTTTTGTCCTGGAGAAACTGATTAATTTTGGCACCCAGCTCAATACGAATACCTTCCTGCGTTAAAACCTGCATTACCTGCTCGGCAATATCGTGATCTTCGCGGTTTATAAAGTCGTTACTTGCCTCAATGACAGTCACCTCAGCACCAAAACGTCGAAACATTTGCGCAAATTCCAAGCCAATATAGCCACCCCCAACAATTAATAAATGACGAGGCAATGCATCAATATTCATTAAGCTGTCATTGGTGTAATAATTTATCTTTTCCAAGCCAGGAATGGTGGGTATGAAGGGTAATGCCCCCGTATTGATAATGATTTTATCAGCAGAGATTTCTAATTTGTTTTGCCCCTCCCGAGGAGTCGATAATGCAACTTCAATGGTCTTATGTCCAATAAAGCGGCCCCGACCAAGCATCAAATCCATTCCTGACGCTAAAAACTGCTTTAAATTGGCTTCACGCATTCCTTGAACCACGCTGTCTTTTCGCGCCCGGATGTTTTTAAAATCAATCGGTTCAACATGGGCTTTCAAACCGTATTTTTCTGCGGTGCTACACAAATGTGCTATTTTTGCAGATTGGACTAACGTCTTGGTAGGGATGCAAGCCACATTAATACAGGTACCTCCAATCTGATTATCTTCAACCATGGCCACGCGCTGTCCGCTTTTTGCAAGATCCATTGCCAGTGTTTTCCCCCCTTTACCGCCACCCAAAATGATAGCATCGTATTGTAAGGCCATGTAAATCTCCGTTTTTTTACACTTTTTATTGATGACTGAATTAACTATAGCATTCTTATTACTGGCAGGAATGTTTAAAACCTAAATTTTCCCTTGCCGTCCAATAGGCGGTCTCTGTACTATTTGAACAATAATTGACATTTTATTTTTTGTCTTTATCATAATCAAAATGAGCAATAATTCTCAAATACTGGCAATACCATCCCCTTGCCTTCGTTAACTATTATTTTTAGGAAATTACCCATGCGCATATTACATGTTTTTGATTTTGATGAAACAATTACCATACACCATACAGCCAAAAAACCTGATGACTATAACCCTGAGACGAATATTAAAGAAGGGCTGAAAGGGAATTTTGTCCATAATAATGAATCACTATTTGCCATTGCGACGTTTCATTCACAACCTGATTACGTGTTGTCTTACGCGTTAGCGCTTTTAGAAAAAACAGAGGAAGATATTATTAAGACTGAAGTTGTAAAAGGGACGCATCATCAGTTACTGAACGTTTACTTAAAAGGGAACGAACATCCCCTCATTATCGGAACGCCAAGGCTCGATAATTATCGTGTTCATCTCGAATTGCTTGTCCTTTATGGAAAGAACAATATACTGGACGCGATAGAAGCGAGTTTACCACCCTGTCACGAAAAACATTATTACGAAGACAAAGAACCTTTCTACAGCAAAGCTGCATGTAAAACAGAATTTCATCGTCATCACACCAATGCCGCCAGTGCTTCCTTTACACCTTTTATCGCAGAAAAGGCGCCTGATTCCATCTTTAGTTTAAGGGCGATGGTCAATGCTCATCTAGCAGACCTTCCCAAGCAAGAAAGCGGTCCAAGCCAACCTGGTTCATTGGTGAACTTATCGATGTTTGCTCCTGAGAAGGATAGTATCGGCACGATTAAACCTTCTACAGAAGACAGCCTAGAAGCGCTCACTGATCTTTTAGATTTTCTTGAGTATAAAGTCAAAGCGTTGCAATCAAAGACGCTCGATGTGTTGGCAGCAGGTTCTTTTAAAGACATTCTTGCTTATTGGGAAACGCAAACCAAGGAACAGATTGCTCCATTTATCGCTGAAATCGAACATCAACGTGAAGAAATGGCTAAACTTGAATCAACGTTAGAATATGACAGCGATGATAACAACACCTTTGGCATAGGGGTATAAGCGATTACTCACCCCGTAAAGAAATAATGGGCTCTAATTTTGCTGCCCGCCTTGCTGGATAAAATCCAAAAAAGATCCCAGTTGCCACAGAAACGGCGAATCCAGCAAGAGGCGGCATCCACAATAATGTGAAAGGCCAATGACTAAAATAGGCCACTATCCAAGTAAAAACTAGTCCGAGAAGCACACCTAGTATGCCCCCAAAAAATGATAATACGATCGATTCAACAAGGAAAAGCCGTTGAATTTCACCATTCCTTGCTCCGACTGCTTTACGAATACCAATTTCTTTCTTTCTTTCACTTACGGATACTAACATCACATTCATTACACCAATGCCACCTACCAGTAAGGAAATGCCACCAATCACCGCGAGTAACAATGTAAAAATACGCCCCTGGCTTTCCATACTGGCGATAATTTGTTTGGCGCTGCGTGAAAATAGACTGAGTTTAGGGGTTTGTGCATGAATAATTCGTTTAATTTGCTCAATAATATCATCAATCGAACTGTCTTCCTCCAGTTGCAAAACCACATTATTGATTTTGCTGTCCTTACTCACCAAAGAAACCCCTCCGATAGGAATAATTACCGCTTGATTGATATCTTCATTGAAAAAAGCATTTTCTTTCCAGGGTTTCGCCACGCCAATAATAGTGTATAAGATCTGGCCAATCCGCAATTGCTTGCCGATGGGATCATCCATACTTATTTCCTGAAACTGATGGGCAAGACCTGCCCCAATTACACAAAAATGTTCAAATGACTCGACGAAGGAAACAAAATGCCCTCGCTCCAATTCAACATGAATAATCGTTGCCAGCGACTCATCGGCACCGATGACTGCCCCTTGCAATGTCTTGCCTTCAAAGCTCATTGGTTGGTAAGTCGTAGTATAGGGTGCTATTTGTTTTACTGCCGGAATGCGCTCGGGTATAGTTCGCCAAAAATCAAGCGGTAATTGATCGTCGCCACTGCTTGTTTTCCCAGGGGCTTGTTGAAACACGGAAACCGCTAATAAATCCGTCCCTAAGGCTTTAAATTCTTCCAGTGCTTTTTCCGTTGCCAACTGGCCGCAACTAATTAAAGCCACAACTGCCGCCGTCCCGACAAGAATCCCTAGCACGGCAAGCAAGGATCGAAGCTTAGCGGCTGTTAAATTCATAAACGCCTGTTGCAAATGGTGAAAGAAAGTCATTGCAATTTCTCCGCAATGACTTCACCATCAGCCAGCGTAATTTGTCGCCCACATTGCGCTGCAATTTGCTCATCGTGGGTAATCATAATAATAGTGCGGCCTTCACGGTGTAAATTTAAAAATAGCTTCATAACCTCAGTGCCGGTACGAGAGTCCAAAGCACCGGTGGGCTCATCTGCCAAAATTACCTGAGGTTCCCCCACTAAAGCACGGGCAATAGCCACGCGTTGTTGCTGTCCACCAGACAATTGGGTAGGACGATGTTTGGCAAAATCTTCCATACCAACACGTCCTAAGGCATCCCTTACCCGTTCTTTAATCTCTATAGGTTGAAGATTGCGGTACGTTAGGGGCAACCCTACATTTTGCTCCGCATTAAAGCGCGGTAATAAATTAAATTGCTGAAATACAAAGCCGATACTTTCATTGCGGAGTTGGGCAAGTTCATCGTCATCCAAGCCAGCAATATTACGTTCTCGTAAAAGGTAATCGCCACTATCTGCTTTATCAAGCAAACCAATAATATTCATTAAGGTAGATTTACCAGACCCAGACGCACCAACAATCGCCAGTAATTCAGCTTCCTTGACCTCAAGCGACACTTTTTTTAAAACCTGGGAAGGTATGCCTCCAACTTGATAGCTTTTAGTGATGTTTTGCAATTTGATCAGAGAGGGTTTAGTCATAAGCGACCACATCCCCCGGCTTTAGGCCTGAAGCAATAATGACTTTATCCGCCATGGCTGGACCTGTGGACACGATGCGAGTGCTGGTTGAACCGTTACTCATTTTAACTTTAACCGTGCTATTTCCTTTCTCTTGCTTGATAGCAGTAATAGGAACCAGTAATTGATTTTGCGAATCAATATCAATGGCAATGTTCGCACTCATCCCAACTTTAATCCAGGCACGCTGCGTTTCCGTTAAATTTTTAACTTCAACCACGGCACTAAACGAGGGCAAAGCGCCATTACCGCCGTTAGTCGCCTGGGCATTCACAGCCACGATTTCACCTTGCAGTACCTGTTTACCTAAAGCAACACCGGTAATGGCAGCAGGCATACCCGTATGAATTTTATCGATATCCACTTCAGGGATATCGATCTCAACGCTGACACCGCTCAAATCACCCACAAGGGCAATGACCTGGCTTGCTTTGACCGCTGCCCCGACATTTAATTTACCAGACTTATCATCGCTTGATTTAGGGGGATATAATAATACGCCTGCAGTGGGTGCCTTAAGCCGAATTAAATCATGGTTTGTCGTTAACGCCTGTCTTACCTTATCAAACTCGGCGATAGTTAACGAGGACAGGTTTTTGGCTGAACCATCATCCATTTTCTCAAGCATCTCGGTGAGTTTGCGCGTGGCTTGCATCAAAGTCATTTGCGCCGTCGCCAAACTGGATTTTTCGCTAATATAATTATTTTTAGACAATAAACCCGCGTCCCATAATTCTTGGGTACCGGTGAATTTGGCTTTAGCAATCGTATAATTGTCTTTTGCTTTTAAATAATCGGTCAACGTTTCATTGTATTGTCTTTGTAACTCACTGGAGTTTAGGGTCATGACAACATCACCCTTTTTTACCAATTGACCATAGTGGTAATGCATTGTTTCCACGACAGCATCCATAGGGCTTGTGATTGCACTTTCATGGAGAGGCGAAATCGTCCCTGTAAAAAATAAGGTTTTATGGACGGGTTCAGGCTTTACCACATAAGTTTGCAAGGTTTTTTTAGGCGATTCTTGATGCCCACAAGCAACCAGTAACATGGCCACTGCGATGTTAATTATAACCAGTAATTTTGTTTTCATTTGCCATACCTAAGGTTAATTTGCCAATAATCAAGCGTGGTACCTAACAAGCGTTGCAGCGCCGACAGTTGATTAAGGTAAGCGATTTTTGCACTGATTAAATTAGCCTGCGCCTGGATTAATTGGTTTTGGGTATTGTTGACATCAAGAGCAGTTGCAATACCGGCAGCCAATTTCTTCTTTTCCAGCTCATAGGATTGCGCCGCTAATTTCACCTGCGTTTTCGCCAACTCATAACGTTTCGCCAGGCTTTTAATGTTATTAACAATGTTGGTCACATTGGTTTCCAAGGCTCTTTTTGCCGCAATCAAATTAAGCCGGTCTTTTTCCAAAGCCACTTTTGCCGCAATTAATTGATTGCGCCGACTAAGATCATTAATCGGAATGGTCAACGTCACCTGTGCCGATTCGGTTAAATTGTGTCCATTATAAATGTTACGCAAACCGCCATTGCCATCGACATCGCTAACCCGTCCACTTTGGACATTGGCCCCGACATCGAGTTGCCACAACTGCTGATTTTTGGCCACTTTATAGGCTCTTTCGTCAGCACGAACGAGCATTTTTTGTGCAAGATACTGGGTATTATGATTTAAAGCAACCTCTATGGACTCTTTTAGGTCAGGAATTACCAGTTTATCCAAGGCCACATCACTGGGAACCGACAAATGCATTTGCGGATCAAGACCTATTGTTTGCAAAAGATCCTGGGCTGCGGTGTTAAAATCATTCTCAGCCTGTTCCACCATAAGCTTTAAAGATTCAATTTGATACGATTGCTGGATATTCCCAGTGGGTTCGAGTTGACCAGCTTCAATCTTTTTCTCATTAATTTCATAAGTCTTGCGTGCTTCCTTTAATTGCAAACGCTGATTTTCGAGATTATTGCCGCTTAAAATTAAGGCGCGATAGGCGATGATAACCTGGGTGATTTGATCAATGGCGGCTTGTTGCACATTTAATTTGTTTAACCATTCATTATCGATGGCATTGCGCAAATTAGTTTCATTAACATCCCTGCCAAAACCACGCAAAAGTGGTTGCGTAAAGGAAAAATTTAGCACTGGTGTATAACTGTTATAATTCGACACATTATTATCCAGATCTAAAGACAATTGCCCACCGGTTTTCGTTTTTAAATTAAATTCAGGGGTTGCCAGAGCACTGCTGTTATTGGTGCTGCCCACGCCACTAAAGTGCGTTCGTTGTGCGACGGCTGAGCCGGCAAGCGCATATTGCAGTTCAAACTCATTGTGGGCAAGACGTAATTGATAGCGTTGAATAATGCGATCCAATTCTGCATTTTGAATATTGGGGTTATAGCGTAAAGCAAGGAGAATGGCTTCTCGTAAGGTCAATCGTTGCGGTTTTTTATGACGGGCATCGGGAGCTGTAGGTAACTCCACCCAATGATGCAGTAAATATTCTGGGTTGCTAATGGCTTGCTGCAGCCGCGCTTCAGCTTCCGCAACACGCGCTGCTTCTTCTTTAGGTGCATTGCTAAACGCATAAAGAGAGGTTGCCGGCGAAGCAAGCGTTGCAGAAAATACGGATTGACTACTAAAAACAATAATGAGGAGAAGCTTGACTCGCCATTTCATTCGCGCTGACACCAAAGCCTAGCCTTGTAACCATTCATGTTTAAAATTAAACCATATTTTCGGTTAAGACAGAAGAGATTTGCTGAGTTTATCAGAAATTATGAGGAAATATTAGGTAGCATCACATGGATACTACCTAGACAATTTTAGGCTGAACCAATCAGGCGAGCACAGCGAACATTCAAAGACAACGATTTTGGAGTCAAATTGCTTTGTATACCATCCTGAAAATTTAGAATAAATGCAGTGTTTTGACCAGTTTCTGTTGAACTCCAATAGTTGCTGGCTGAAAAATTGCCAAAACCCTGTAAATACAAGATCGTGTAGATTGCTTCTAACTCCTCAATAGCTGGTAAATACCATTCGAAACTCACATTTAGGTCATTGTAGCAAAACACCGCCGCTCCATTATCAATTACGGCATCAATGGTCTGTGTATTACCAAATCCATCACTTTGACTAGTCGCAGATGTTACGACATTATCACCCCAAATATCGGAAGGACTATCAAATTCAGTCACAATTCTGTAGTCACCCCCTCCAAGCGCGTCATAAACCAAACCACCTTGCCCCGGAGCGTTGATAAAAAAAACTAAACCGAAGGTAGTGGAAGAAGTGTTATCACCACTTACAACAATACCTACTTCGGGATCAAACGCTTGGCTTGCCGAACTGAAAGATAAAGTACACGAAGCTCCTGGTGCAAGTGACACGCAATCGGAACTGTCCTGAATCACGTTTCCTCCCCAGGATGCCGGTAGAGTGGCAGATACTTGCGTGGCGGTGACTTGGGTGGAGGTATTGGTAACCGTAATTGAGGTTGGCGCACCACCTACACGAAGAACAGCTCTGGTGGGCGAAAGTGTTAACACCGGTTGCGCAGCCACGGTAATGGGCAATAGTTCAATATTGGTATTTGTTCCCCGAATCGTTACCTGCGTTGTTTCCTGCGCAGTGGCCGTAAATTCTATGGTGCAATTGGCAGACGGTGCAAGACTGGCGGGGCAAGTTGAATTAACCACGGAGATCGAGCTGCCGGTAGGAATACTGGCAGCCACATTAAGGGCTGCTGCACTTGAGGTATTAGTCACCGTCACTGTCCCTGAGTCATTCACCGCAAAAGTAAGAGAGGTCGGCGAAAGGCTGATTAAAGCTTCTGAGACCGAGACTGCCACGTTTACCGCATTGGTGTTTGTACCTTGCACCCGAACCGTAGTCATCGTCGAGCTTGGAGAAGTAAATGTAATCCGACAACTGGCCCCCGGGCTTAACGTGGGGCGGCAAGTCGTACTTAGTACACGCAGCGGACTATTGGAGGGGATGTGGGCCATAATATTTTCAGCAGACCGACCTGATGCCACACTATTTGTTACTATTATCGATGCTGAGCTATTTTCGGTAAACTTAAGTATCGTAGGGCTTACTGAAATGGTAGCGCGGTGGGTAGGTATAATAGTGACGTTTAGCAGCTCAGCGGGAAGTGGCTGAGAGCATAAAAAGCGATCGGGGTCGTTGGTGTTGCCTTTCGTTTTACAAATGATTGGTCCGCCGTGTACACCTGCACCCATCGCACTGCCAACGAGCCGCAAATTTAATAAACATGAACCGCCAGGGGCTAAGGTAAACACGGACGAGCAACCCGTTGACATGACCTGCACACCAGGAATAGGTACCATTGTTAAGCGTCTGGTGATGGTTGTCTTGTTGGTGATACGGTATTGCGCAAAGCCAATGCCACTATTGATTAATTCCAGTGGTGCTCTTACTCTTACTTCAACGATAAATTTTGGTTGCGCACCCGCTTGAGCCCCGAATGCCCAAAACAATGCGACAATGCTTACCATTAGATGACGGAAGATCCTTTTCATAAATATGTCCTAACAAAAATAACTTAAACTTAATTGAAATTGCTGCGTATACAGGTGGTTAATGCCATAGCTAGAACCTGGAATTTGGCCGGGGGCCAATCCAAATTCAACTTTTCCCCAGTCGGCAAATTCATAACCTAAACCCACGCGCCAATTTGCAGAAAAGGCCCACTCGATTCCGGCACCCGCCGTATAGGTAAATGTGGAGGTGTTGGCATCAGTAAATGCTGGTGCGGGGACTTCTTGAAAAATTTTAGGGGTAATCGTGAAATTGGTAGCGCGATTGTAGCCATAGCCTAAGCTGCCACTCAGGTAGGGCATGAAACTATAGCCTAAATTACCTACTAGCTTTGCCTTGGCCGCCACGTGGTAATGCCTTACTTTATAGCTGTAACTATAATTATCGAAATTCGGATCGGCATCTTCCCAAATGCTGCCTTTCAACGTTGCCTGTGAACTCCCTGCAACCGCTAAACCCAATTGACCTTGAACACTCGAACTGGATGCCGAATTCCAGCCAATAAATAATTCTACAATGCCTAAGGCTTTATCATCGCTGTCTGCTGTGTATGTTTTTACTACATCAGGCTCTACGGTGATCGTTTGATCATCTTCGCCGGTTATCCATGCAGTTCCGGCGCTTAAGGTTACGACTAGAGGCCAGACCTCCGCATCATCCCACCCCATGCTTCCCGCTAAAACAGAGGATGAAAAAAGGGACAGGGCTGCTATTTGCAATTTCAATTTGCTCATTGTTACATCCTGATTGGGTTATAGCGACAACATGAAAAAAAAGTTATACCTTATTTAGCGAAATTTATCTATCCACTTTTGTAATTTAAGGCTCTATTGTCTTTCCCGCAGCCTGTTGGATAAAAAATTTTTTTAAAGGGACGACACGATTACACAGTTGCAAACCTAAGCCGCGCAGTGCTACAACAGGGGTTAAGGGGTTAGCAAATAACGCTTTCAATCCCTCCATCAAAGCAATAATTTGCCACACGGCAGATTTTCGTTGTCGCTGATACGCATCAAGGGCTCTCTTGTTAAGCCGATTATTGGTTTGTGCCAAACAAGTTAACCAACTGCTGACATCGGCTAAACCCACATTAAGGCCTAAACCTGCTAAAGGATGTATCGTATGGGCTGCATCCCCCATTAATAGCCAATTTTTACCGGCATATTGTTTGACATGGCGCATGGTTAAAGGAAAACAACGCCGTTTACCGCGCAAAGTGACCGTCCCTAATTTTTGTGCAAAGGCTGTTGTTAATGCTTGATTGAAGTTTTCTTCTGAAAGTGCCATGAGCTGCTTTGCACGATTAGGTGTCGTTGACCAAACAATGGAACACAATTGCTTATCAATAAGCGGCAAAAAAGCTAAAGGACCATCCTGGTTAAACACTTGATAGGCTGTTTGCCCATGTGGTTTTTCAGTGTTCACTAAAGCCACGATCGCTTCTTGGTGATAGGACCAACTGGCAAGTGATACGTTCAGCAATTGACGGCAAGGGGAGTTGGCACCGTCGGCAACCATCAGTAACTTTCCTTCCCAGTTTTCTGCATCATTGCCTATAGTAATCGTATCTTTACCGTGCTGAATGGTTGTTATCTTGCTCGAGGGGAAAAGCGTTATTGCAGGTTGTTTCTTAATTTGTTTTAACAAGGCCTCTTTAAGGATGGATTCTTCCACAATATGGCCAAGCTCTTTAGCAATAACCAAGCGGGCATCAAAATCAATGACAGCCTTATTTGCCGCATCCCAGACATGCATCTGCTTGTATGGCGATAGGCGGCTTTTATCCAACTCCTGCCATACTGCAAGCTGCGTTAATAACTCTTGCGAGGCAAGATTGATGGCATAGACTCTAGGGTCGAAATCAGTGGTTACCGCCGTCAGTGACGTTGCATCAATCATAGCCGTTTTAAATCCACGTTGCGCCATGGCCAAGACTGCCGTCAAACCAACGACGCCCCCACCAACAATCAAAACGTCAAATGTGTTTTTCATAGTACATCCTTGGAGTCTAGTGTTATACCACACACCAAATCAGGTGTAACCCCAGCAAAGCCCCGTGCATAATAGGCCAAATTTTTCTTAAGGAAAGGAAGATTATCGACTGCAACAAGCCCCAGATTACGCATTAAAGGAAGACCTGGTAGTTGGCTGGTGAAAACATTAACTAAACCATCCGTTAAGTTAATAATGCTTTGCTGATCGTGCTTTCGCATGGCCTCATAGTGCTTAAGCATGTTTTGATTAAGGCCGTTTTGCATTATACATTGCGCCAACGCAGCGACGTCGCGCAACCCCAAATTAAATCCTTGCCCTGCAACCGGGTGTAACGTGTGTGCGGCATTCCCCACAAAAACAACAGGCCAAGCCGTTTGTTGGGTCATCACCATTTGACGTAACGGAAAAATAGTCCGTTTTCCTACACGCATCAAACGTCCAAGACGATAGCCAAATGCTTGTTGCAAGGCATTTAAAAACGCTTTTTCGTCTAAGTCTAACAGACGTTTAGCGTCTTCAGGTTTAAGTGCCCACACTAAAGAAGCGCGATTGTCAGTCATCGGTAATAGTGCTAAAGGACCTGAGGGGGTAAAGCGCTCATAGGCACAGTGATGATGCGAACGCGCTAAACCAATATTGGCAACGATCGCTTGTTGTCCATACTCCTTTTGCCTGGCTGGTAAATTTAATAACCGGCGCAGCACCGAATCGGTTCCGTCTGCCGCCACAATCAATTTGGCCTGTATAGCCAGTTCGCCTGTTGGTGTACTCACTGTAACCATGCTTTTTTGCTGATCAAACGCTTGTAACTGTGCGGGCGCCAGGATATTTTCAGGGGGCAACCGTTGCTGAAGTGCTCGATTAATGTGCTGCATTTCAACCACATGACCCAGTGGCTTATCAGGTTTTCCGGTTAGGCGGGTGGCTCCAAAGCGACGCTGCTCAGAAACATGGATGCTATTAATGGCTGTGGCTTCATTTTTAAGCAGCGGCCATAGATGAAGCATTTCTAAAATGCGTACACTTGCAGGTGATAATGCGAGGCTACGTGCGTCAAACTCCGCATGAACTTTGTCACTGAATTTGCTCGCATCAACCAGCAAGACGGTATAACCTTTGTCTGCCAGGGCAAGCATTAATGTTGCACCAGTGAGGCCTCCCCCAACAATCAGTATGTCTACCTGTTTATCAGCCACGCATTAACGCCTCAATTTCTGCTATTTCTACGGGTAAAGCAGCGGTTAAATTCTCATGCCCAGTCTCAGTAACAAGGACATCGTCTTCAATACGAACCCCAATATTCCACCAGCGTTTATCAACCCCTTTCATCCCAGACATGATGTATAAGCCAGGCTCAACGGTTAATACCATCCCAGGTTCTAACAAACGCCATTCCTCGTTAAGTTTGTAACGGCCAGCATCATGGACATCCAGTCCTAACCAATGACCCGAATTATGCATGTAAAATGGTTTGTAGGCTTCGGTGGCGATAAGATGATTGACCTCCCCCGATAATATTCCCAGTTCACAAAGACCTGCCGTTAAAATATGAACCATACGTTGCTGAATTTCATTCCAGGCCACGCCAGGTCTTACGGCAGCCACCCCTTCTTTTTGCGCCTGAAGTACGAGCTCATAAATAGCACGTTGTTCTTCACTAAAACGGCCATTCACTGGAAAGGTTCTGGTAATATCTGCGGCATAATTTTGGTATTCGCCGCCGGCGTCAATCAATACCAAATCGCCATCGCGCAACGGTTGGTTGTTATCGGTATAATGTAAAATACAAGTTCCAGCGCCACTGCCAACAATAGGGTCATAGGCAACACTGCGACAGCCCTCCACGACAAATTGATGAAGTAGTTCGGCTTCCAGCTCGTATTCGTTTTTGGCCTGGCGACAAAATTTCATAGCACGTTTATGCGCTTTAACAGAAATAGCGGCCGCTTTACGCATTAATTGAATTTCCGCCTCGCTTTTGAACAAGCGCATTTCGCCCAGGAGGGGCTCTAAATCAAACAGCCCTTCAGGGGCCTTTATACCACGTCGAACCTGGTTTTTTACCGTCTCTAACGCATGAAGAATTTTTTTTTCGTAAACAGAGTGTCGGCCAATGGCATAATAAATGACGGTTTTGTTTTTTATTATTTCAGGCAACTGCTCGTCCAATTCGTCAATGGAGTAGGCCTCATTGACCCCAAGGGCCTCCGGCGCTTGTTGTTGTCCCAATCGTCTCCCGGTCCATTGTTCCAGAGCCACGTTGCGGGGACGATTAAATAAATAGCTTTCACCCTTCTCACCTGCAACAATCACCAGCAAGGCTTCAGGTTCATTAAACCCCGTTAAATAGTAGAAATTACTATCCTGACGGAAACGATAATGGGCATCTCCATTGCGTAACACTTCATTTGCAGCAGGAATAATTGCCAAGGCGCCTTGGGGTAATTGGGCGGCTAACCGTTGCCTTCTTGACTGATATTCTTGCTTTGTAATCATTTTTACTTCCTTTCCAATATTTATAGTGTATCTAATGGGAGGTGCGGGAACCATGCTGACTATTATCTTCCAACAAATCGCCATAGATTTTTAATATGGCCATGCGTGTATATTCACTCACCTCAACCAGTGCCATTTCATCTTCTTCATCAACTTGCAATGATTCGTAATCCAGTTGCGCAAATTCAAGGATATGGTGCAATGCTTCTTGCGCCTCTTCCTCCTTAAGTTGTTCATAACTCACACCGGCCATGTTAATGCCTTGGGTAAACCCTTCACACCATTCACTAAAGGCCTGGGCACGGGTCATGAGTGGCTCGCCATCATCAGGCAACAACAGTTGAAATTCAAAATCAAAATTAGCAAGCTGCTGTTGGCTAATTAAAAAAACATCAAACATTGCCATAGCAGCGGAACGCGTTGCTTCATCTTTTTTACTTTTTACCGTCAACGCCCGCAAATAAGCTTCCCCTTCTGTGGGGGCTCCTGCACAAAGATAACCGCACATGATCCCATGCAGTTCACTTCCAGAAATAGGGAGCTCCAAAACAGAAATCGTGTCGATAAACATTTGATAGGCCGGGAGATGTAAGGCTTTATTTTCGGTCAACATAGTACACTCATTTTAGCAAATAATTAGGCTCTATTGACACTCTGCCACTCGAGGCAAACTATCAATAAACCCTAATCATAACTGATTTGCCCGGGCAAGCCAAAATTGTTACTATTTAAGCAGCACTGTCACATTGTTAGGCCAAGGAAAAATGACTATTTCAAAATCTTGCTCTATTAAATTAATGAATAAATCCTATGAGATTAAATGTCCTGACGCGGAAGTCGAAAATCTTCAGCAGGCGGCCGAAAAATTAAACGAACATTTATTGCACAATAAAAAGAAATTTAAACAGCTTGATGAATTCCACACGTTATTGCTTGCAGCTTTGAATGTAAGCCATGAATTAATCTCATGCCAAAGACAGCAAGAACAGCAGCGTGTACAGGTAACGCGCTTTATTAGTTCCCTGGAAAATAAAATTCATCAGGTAGTCCATGGTAATCTCACCCAGGATCCGCAAACGGATTAAAATTCCCATTAGTCTCTTAGGGGGGCTCTAATCCTGACAGGGGCTTATATTGAATTCTCAATCTTCGCAAAGTTACACTTGCTTTGCGAGGCAGTATTTTCATTTTACCGCCAAAACGTTCTTCATTTACTATACTTAGATTTACAAGTTTTAAGACTTTAAAATCCTCTTAATTACAAGGATAAGTTTGGATTTATAAGCCACTGCAATAGAAAGGGAGGTTATTATGCAACAGGATTACGTATCGAATTGGACTAATATGATGAGCAGGATGCAAAGGCCTTTACAAGCCATGATGGAATTAAATACCCGCACTTTGCAAAATATTAGCTATTTAAAACCCGAAGATTTCTCAAAAATACGAAAACCTGAAGAACTGCTGGAAAAACAAATGAATGTTTTCGTCGAAAATGCCCATAAAGCCCTCGACTACATGCAAAAAAGCTTTTCTATTTTTGAAGAAAGCTTATTGTCTGTATCACGAGAAGTGAAAGACCGTACTGAGCAGACAACCAGACAAGCACAAGACGTTATGAAAAAAACCATGAAACAAGCTCAAGAAAAAAAGCAATAAGTTAACTGGTTTTCTATAGTTTCACGTCGTGTTATTGGATTGCATCAATAACACGACCTAATAAAAGTGAAAAAATGGCGTAAACTTCACTGCGTGCTGGTGTTTTTTCGTTATTGGGTGGTATAATTTCAACTAACCCGACAGCGAGTGATTTATGAACCAATACTCGCATCTAGGGGCGCGTCCTGTTGCCGGCGTTGAGCAAGCCTACCTGTAGTAGGAAGCCTGAACCGTCTCATCTGCACCCCACCTGAACCTCAGGGTTCAAAATCTTAGACTGTCGGGCTATTTTATTTCTATACGTTCCGCCTGAATGTCAATATGCTCAAAGTTAGTATTTAATTGACCGAGACGCCCCTGTTTTAATGCCAAGGACTCAAAAAAACTGAAGTGATCAGTCTCGCCTGTTAAATACTCGATCTTTTTTAAGGCCGCGTTACATTTGGTTTTCCCGGAAAAAGCAAAAAAACTATTGGGACGTGGGTCTTTCTTACGTTCATTTTCATAAACTTGTAACGAAAAGATGTGAAGAAGCGTATTTATGAATGCCCTCTTTTGCGGTAACTTCACATCCTGCCGCTTTATTGTCGAGGCAAGACTTAATGCGTCCAGGTAAGAGTGCTTGTTTAAAGCAATAAAATCATTGAATAATCGGTTGGCTCCTATTATAAGTGCCTCTTTTTTATTCTCTGATTGACTCCCCCTTAATAAAATTTTATTCCAGGGTAATATATCCAAGTTTTTTTTAAGCTCCGAGATATTGTTAGGTAATAGAGGAGCTAAGGTAATTATATTCTCATCTTCTACCCAATCGCGCGAAAGAGTAATGAAATCTTTATAGTCTAAAAAAAACGCTTGTGAGCAAAGGATTCGCTCTAGCATATAACGCAGGGCAGCTTTCTCAGAAAGACGCTCTTCTTTGGTCGTTGATAAGCGGTATTCACATAATAAAGGCAGCAGTTCAAGCTGTTCTGCCGTACAATGGTGATGAAGAAGATAAAATACAAGAGCCAACGTTGTGACTATACGTTGTTGCTTTGTTTTTTCATGAGCAAGATGTTTTCTCGCTTCAATTACTGTGCTTAATTTACCAAATGGATATTGAGCGATCTCATTTTCGCTTTTCTTTTCATCTAAATAGCCCAACATGCGGGTAGCATATTTTAACAAACCTAACAAAGCAGACACATTTAAAAGTGGATCTTTGACTGAAAATTTTGCGGCTAACTGCTGAAAACGTTGCGGGTGATCGGCACCCTCCCAACCGGCATGAATTAAAGCTTCTTGAAAATCCAACCATGGTTTTAGTCGAGAATATTGAGCACTCGAAAGATCATCGCTCAAAAGAATGTGCGCGGGAACTGATGACCAGAATTCGTTCAACATAGCAAGGATGTCTTTTTTTAAAAAGAATGCCGATTTTTGCGCTTCAAACTGGTCGTCATTTAATAAATCCAGTAGTTTCTGACCTAACGCTTTATCTGGATGAGAAAGAACACGATTTAATGCCTGAATGGCAATTTGTAATGTTTCAATTTTCATTTTCTACTCCCTGAAAATTACCGCTACTTATCGAGCAACTTTTGCTTTAAAAGTGCCAGAATAGAGCAACTTACCTAACTTATCAGGTATTTCAGAAAGTGCAAATAGTTTTAATCCTCAGGAACTGATTATTAGTTGTTCCTTTAATGCTAACAGCTGATCCCGTACTTTAGCCGCTTGCTCAAACTCCATATTCTTGGCATGTTGGTGCATTTGTTTTTCCAGCACTTTAATTTCCTTCGCTAATTTGTCCGGGGGTAGGGGAAGGTAGGGTACTTTTCGCTCTTGGACTTGAGACTTGCGTTTTATGCTATATGCCCCTTCCATGATATCTTCCACTGATTTGCGGATCCCCTTAGGGGTAATGCCATGTTTTTTATTAAATTCTATTTGTTTATTACGGCGACGCTCTGTCTCGTCTAACGCCCTTTGCATTGAACCTGTTATATAATCGGCGTAGAGAATAGCACGGCCATTTACATTGCGAGCCGCCCTGCCAATTGTTTGAATCAACGAACGATCGGAGCGTAAGAAACCCTCCTTGTCCGCATCTAAAATAGCCACCAAAGCGACTTCGGGCATATCCAAACCCTCACGTAACAAGTTAATGCCAACAAGGACGTCAAACTCGCCTAAACGCAAATCTCTAATAATTTCCATACGCTCTACTGTATCGATATCTGCATGGAGGTAACGTACTTTAATGCCATGTTCGTGCAAATAATCGGTTAAATCCTCCGCCATTCGTTTTGTTAACGTGGTTACTAGAATACGTTCGCCTTGAGCAATGACCTGATGAATTTCTGAGAGCAAATCATCAATTTGATTTCTTACCGGCCTTACAAACACAAGTGGGTCAACCAGTCCCGTAGGACGAACCACTTGCTCAGCTATATTATCGGCATGTTCTCGTTCATAGGGACCAGGGGTTGCCGAAACATAAATGGTTTGTGGGGAGCGACCTTCAAATTCCTCAAAGCGTAAGGGACGATTATCAAGGGCTGAGGGAAGACGAAACCCATACTCAACCAAGGTCTCTTTACGTGCCCTGTCTCCTCGATACATTCCCCCAATTTGGGGTACAGTCACATGGGACTCATCAATAATAAGCAGCGCCTCTGGTGGTAAATAATCAAATAACGTTGGCGGTGGTTCACCCGACTGGCGGCCTGATAGATAACGGGAATAATTTTCAATGCCGGAACAATACCCTAACTCAAGCATCATTTCGATATCAAAACAGGTGCGTTGTTGTAAGCGCTGTGCTTCCAATAGTTTATTTTGCGCGTTAAATTCAGCCAAGCGTTCTTGCAATTCTTCTTTCACCCAATCAATAGTTTGCAAAATGCGTTCGCGAGGTGTCACGTAATGCGTTTTCGGGAAAATTGTCACGCGTGGCAAACGCTGTAAAACCTCACCTGTTAAAGGATCAAACCGGGCAATGTTTTCTACCTCATCGTCAAAAAGCTCTATACGAATGGCTTCTTTTTCAGAGTCAGCCGGAAAGATGTCAATCACATCACCATGCACACGAAACTGTCCCCTCTCTAAAGATTGCTGACTACGTATGTACTGCATTTCGGCAAGTCGTTTTAAGATTTTACGTTGATCGCATTGTTCTCCGCGGGAAAGATGTAATAACATACGCAGGTAGGAATCAGGATCACCTAATCCATAGATGGCTGAAACTGTCGCAACAATAATGGCATCCTTGCGTTCAATTAAGGCTTTCGTCGCCGAAAGACGCATTTGTTCAATGTGCTCGTTAATGGAGGCGTCTTTTTCTATAAACGTATCAGAAGCAGGCACATAAGCTTCGGGCTGATAATAATCATAGTAAGAGACAAAATATTCCACGGCATTGTCAGGAAAAAAGGTTTTAAACTCACCATAGAGTTGCGCTGCTAACGTTTTATTGGGTGCCATAATAAGCGTTGGCCTTTTCATGGCTTGGATAACATGGGCAATTGTGAAGGTTTTCCCTGAACCCGTGACACCCAAAAGAATTTGTCTTGCTAATCCGGACTCTAAACCGTCGATTAGGGAAGCAATTGCTGTTGGTTGATCACCGGCAGGCTGGTAATTTGCATAAATTTTGAATACATTTTTCATAATATAAACTATAACCGATCAATCTGATTTTGTGAGCATTCGCGAATCGTTTGGTCAGAAAATATACCACAGGAGTTTAAAGATGGATATCGCACTGGCAAAACGCGTGCAGGCCGTAAAACCCTCACCCACCCTTTCGGTGGCTGCCAAAGCAGCAAAAATGCGAGCAGAAGGCCTTGATATTATTAGTTTAGGCACTGGCGAGCCCGATTTCGATACCCCTCAACATATTAAAAAGGCGGCGGTGGCAGCGATTGAAGCGGGTTTTACCAAGTATACTGCTGTTGATGGTATCCCTGAGTTAAAAGAAGCGATTGTTAACAAATTCAAACGCGATAACCACTTAAGTTACAACACCAATCAAATTTTAGTCTCGGTAGGTGGCAAACAAAGTGTTTACAATTTATGCCAGGCTTTAATTGAGGAAGGGAATGAGGTGATCATTCCTGCACCTTATTGGGTGTCTTATCCTGATATTGTTTTACTCGCAGGCGCTACTCCCGTCATTATTCCAACTACCCCAGGCGATCGCTTCAAGATAACAGCCGAACAACTTGAAAAAGCCATTACACCAAAAACTAAACTGCTCATTTTAAATAGCCCATCCAATCCATCCGGTGTCGCCTATTCATTGGAAGAATTGACTGCCCTAACGGATGTCTTAATGAAGCATCCTCATGTATTTATTGCAACAGATGATATGTACGAACATATTTTATGGACACAGCCTTTCGCCAATGTTCTTAATGCATGCCCAGCATTGTATCCTCGTACTATTGTTTTAAATGGCGTTTCTAAAGCCTATGCAATGACTGGCTGGCGCATCGGTTATGCTGCTGGACCCGCCCCCCTTATTGCCGCAATGACCACCATTCAATCCCAATCCACATCAAATCCCTGCTCTATCGCTCAAAAAGCGGCTGTCGCGGCACTCAATGGTGGTGATGAGACGATCAAGGAAATGGTTGCAGCATTTCAAGGCAGACATGATTATATTGTGCAACGTATGTATGACATATCAGGCGTTGAAGTCATTCCTGCAGACGGGACGTTTTATAGCTTCCCAAATGTCCAGGCAATTATCGAAAAACGCGGCTTTGCCAATGACATTGAATTTGCTGACAAATTACTCCATGACACAGGATTAGCACTTGTTCCTGGCTCAGCTTTTGGGAATGAAGGGTGCATCCGTCTTTCTTTCGCCACCAGCATGGAAATTCTGCGTGATGCGATGGATAGGTTACAACGTTTTTGTAGTTAATCTTTAGTTTGCTTAGTCATTTTTTAAATGGCTAAGCAATTTTCATTGCAGTCTTAAAGTATCACTTGATTTGCACAAAAAGTGAACTACAATTCATTACGTTGGTGAAAAAGAATCTAACATCAAAAAATATGCATGATCCACTTGATCCTTACGTAAAATACCATTAAGATGCCACCTCATTCCCCGGTAGCTCAGTCGGTAGAGCGGATGACTGTTAATCATTAGGTCGGCGGTTCGAGCCCGTCCCGGGGAGCCAACTCCAGTCTAGGTTTTGGCAAATTTTAAATCTCTTATAAAAATTCTCGTATACACTTTGGGGTGAGTTTTCATGGAAAAAGAGAGCTACCAAGTTAACGGATTTAGACATGGATGCATCAAAAAGAAGTAATCACCTTAAAAATTTAAATAAATACTCTTGGTTCATTCTTGTAACGTTTATTTTCGCTGTATTCGCAATGTCGTACCAGACAACCAATACTTCTTTTGATGGTTTTATTCAAACACTTCCTCTAATTATTGTCTTCATTTTCTGGAGTGAAAAATCTGCAAGACTTATAAAACAAGCTGAAAGTAATTTAAAAAAGGCAGAACTCTTTAATCGGAATACATTTATATTAAGCTTTAGTTTTTTATTGGGCTGCCTTATTTCATTACTATTTGCTTATAATAATAGTGATGCCAAAGGTTGGTGGGTATTAATTATTTACTTCATTACCTTGTATGGTTTGATTTTTTCTTTAATTTTCTCAGGAATAGCCCTTCAGATAAAAAATCATAAAATATACGCCTTGGTTTTTTCACTTTTAATCATAGTATTCATATCCATGGGAAAAATTTTCCCTCGTTATACGTTCATTCCATTGCTAGGATATATTGAAACTTTTTACGCAATAACTTGCGTGTTGTTAGTTATTCATTGTTTATTTGCCATTAATTGCAAAATAATCAGAGCAATTAAGCGAAACAAACCGTAACAAAAGTTCAACAAAAGATGGAGCTGTAAATGAAAAGTAAAAAATGCTCGTATTAGGTTAAGCAAGCGTAGTCCGGCTGCTTGCAGCTGAATCTAATACACATCTCTGAAAACACATTCCAACCTAATTTCCGACGTCCCGCGGCTTGTCCGCGGGATCCAGAAGCACTGCGCTAAATCACTGGACCCCGCGGACAAAGCCCGCGGGGCGTCGGCAAAGATGTGATCAAGAGACAGCTGCTTGCAGCCGGGGAAGTATGATTGAATTCTTCAATACTTGTAGTTCGAGCAGGCTGAAAGGGGAAATAATCTAAGTTGGCGATTTATCCGGTTGTAAGTAACTGAATTACGCCAGCTATTATTAAAGATTAAAATGCTTGACTATGACGTTGCGTCATAGCCTAACCTTGGAAACAAGGAGGAAAAAACGATGAAACAATGGTATGCAAAAGAGTTAAGCCAACTCACTCAGGTATCCGTGCGGACACTGCATTATTACGACAAGATCGGATTGCTTAAACCGAGTATGCGACTACCAAATGATTATCGTTTGTACTCCGAGAAGGATTTATTGAAACTACAACAAATTATTGCGCTTAAATTTTTTGGATTTGAGCTATCTCAAATCAAATTATTGCTTGTTAAACAGGATAATATGGTTGAGAACTTCGCGATGCAGTCTAAATTTTTGCAGGAAAAAGCGGATGCTCTTCAAGAGGCAAGTAGGATGTTAAAGCGCATAACGGAGAGTTGTAGTCATCGTAAATCCATTCCATGGGAAAAAATCATACAGTTAATTGAGGTATATCAAATGACGCAACAATTAGAACATGCTTGGGTTAAGGAAATATTCACGCCTGATGAATTGAAACAGTATGTAGAGTTTGAAAAGAAAATGAAAGCGACGCATCAAAAAGCTATTTTTGAAAAAAATTGGCAACAATTGGTGAATGAATTAAAAAATAATATACATCACGATCCAGAATCAAAAGTAGGCATTGATTTTGGCAAGAAGTATATGGATTGGGTGAATGGTATCTATGGTAAAAAATATGCTCATCTTCGAACCAAAAAATGGGAGCAAGGCTTTGGTGAAGGGAAAGGTCTTGATAAGATTGGACTAACGCCAGAACTCCTGTCTTGGATAGAAAAATCTGTGAATGCTTATTATAAAGATAGAATTTACAATGTTCTTGATAAAGTAGGAACCCTATCGTCTTCCGCAGCTTTACAGTTTTGGAACGAAATACTCGATGATATGTATGGTGATGATAAGACTACAAAAGAAGAACGCTCAGCAAACATTATCGAAATGTTATTAAAGGATGAGGACGTTAACCCAGTGGCAAAAGATTGGCTAAGAAGCTTAGCTAAATCGTAAAATACATCTATGGCATAATTTGATTGTTTTCAGTTTATGCCATAGGTTCATTTCAAGAGTTAGTTGCGAAAGATGGTGGTAATTTAAAGAAATGTGGGATAGCCAAGTTAATGGAATGGTTGTGTAATTTCTGCCATAAAACTTTAATCCAATAGAGGCATAGGGTCAGATCTTGCCTTTTGCTTGGAAAGATTATTGATGGCAAAAATCAAGATACGACCCCTGTAATGGAATAAACATGTATCGGGGGGAGTTTTTCATCGACACTAGTATTTAGCTATTTTCTGAATGATTGCTATATTATTGAATATACATTCATTCAAAGAGAAATAAATGCTAAAACGTCATTATCGTTACAGCTACTCTCCGATCATTGAACGCCCGACTTTTGAGTGGCCGAACTACACGCGACTGGCATTTTATATCGCCCTTAACATAGAGCATTTTTCTTTTGGCGAAGGCTTAGGCGCAACACTTACCCCGCAAACACGACCTCAGCCTGATGTTCTAAATTATGCCTGGCGTGATTATGGTAATAGAGTAGGGGTATGGTATTTATTGGAGTTATTTAAGCAATTGGATTTACCAATAGCTTTGCTGGTTAATTCATCTGCATATGATTATTGTCCGCAAGTCATCGAAGCATTCCGTGCTCGAGGCGATGAAATTGTTGCACATGGTCGTACCAATTCGGAGCAACAAGGGATTTTAAACCAGCCTGAAGAAAAGGCACTGATTCGGGAGGTTACCGAGCTTATCACCAGGAAAGAGAAACAAGCTCCGAAAGGCTGGTTAGGACCATGGATTTCCGAGAGTGTTAATACCCCGGATTTGCTATATGAGGAGGGATATGAATACTTACTGGACTGGTGTCATGATGATCAACCGACTTGGCTTGAAACGGCCCATGGGCGCATTCTCTCCATCCCCTATTCCCAGGAGGTAAATGATATTCCCGCCATAATACCCAATAGAGCCAGTGCCTCAGAATTTGCTGAGATGATCATGGATAATTTTGAGGAAATGTTAGAACAATCAAAACTAAGGCCATTGGTTTTCGGTCTTTCACTGCATCCTTATATCATTGGACAGCCTTTTCGTCTGAGACACCTTCGTCGCGCCTTAACTCACATAATGAAATCAGCTCAAGAAATATGGATAACCACGCCCGGGGCCATAGCTACCTATTATAAACAATTATTTAAATAGACGGAGATGCCATGCCAAGCAACTATGGACGTTATGGGAAGAACATCTGCGTTATGAATTTGAGCCGAAAAAGGTTGGAGAGACGATGCCAACGTGACAACGCAGCAAACGTAGGCCGGTTGCTTGCAGCTGTCTCTTGATCACATCTTTGCCGATGCCCCGCGGCTTGTGTATAGCCGCGGGACGTCGGAAAGTAGAGTTTGGAATGCGTTTTCAGAGATGTGTATAAGATTCAGCTGCAAGCAGCCTGGCTACACTTGTTTAAGACTGTATCCATGCTTGTTCTCCCGCCCTGCATACCAATATTTTTTAACCCTCTTTTCTCATCGAATTGCACCATTATTTTTCATTTTGTTCTATATTTATGAATATTAATCTCCAAAAGGATTTGAAAATGAAAAATAATACGTTAAAAGGCCTGCTTGATGACCTAGACGTTATTGTAACTTCAATCGATGGGAATCCATCCAGTCCCAACAAAGGGGTTGCACATCAACTTTATGACCGCCTAACCCAGCGCTTAAATGAAATCGGCAGCCCTCCTTTCCCAGACACTCAAACAGAGGAAGAAGAAGCTGAAACAGATATTATTGTGCTGACCGCTTTGAAAGAGGCTTACACACAGGCCAAAGGGGTAGGCGCCCATTCTCTATTTAGGCATATTAAAGTGGAAAAATTAGGACTTGAGCCAGGCAGTAATTTGAAAGCGGGCATTGCATCGCTTACACAAAAATATTTTGGCAGAGAAGAAGAAAAAATAAAAAATACTACAAAATTTTTAAATCAGCTTATCCAGGAAAAACAAAGTGAAGAAGGGTGGATATCTCCTAAAGGACTTAAGTAATTAAACCTTGTCCGGCGATAATCTATACTCCATCAGAATTGACCAATTTCAAGTCATTGTGTATAATCAAAAAATCTTCCCATGGGATTGAGAGTACGCATACTGGGGGAGCCATCTACTCAAGTAGCTATCAATTAATGGTTTGGAGAAAAGCAACAGGCCCTTCAGAAGGGCTGGTATGTGAAGGATGTTTAAATGGAGCTTGTGATGATAACCACGCTCCTTTTTCTATTGAAATCATTCCAGAGAAAGAAACTAATACCCTTAAACAGGCAACCAACATTCATGCATTATTCAAGCTTAATGTGGGCGATGTTGTTAGCAATATTGAAAGGGCTAACATGAGTAATACTGATAAACGAACCATTTTATCAATATAGCAGGCAGTCCGTATTAAATGTAATACGGGAGCCCTACCTACACCCTACTGTTTGTGGTTCCCGTATACTTTCTACCTTAGATAGTTAATCTGTGTCTGGCGGGAAAGTGTCAAATTCACCTTCAGCAAAAGGATTATATTGTTCTTTTTGCTCTTTCTTTTCTTCAATATTTTTATCCATCTCGCGAAACAGCGCATCAATATCGTCGGGATGCTCTTCATCGCGTTCCACTTTTTCTTTTTTTATCTTTTCCAGAGCTTCTTTGGATAAAATAGTCATCATTACTCCTTTTTTTCCAAACTTACTTTAAAGCATAGCAGCTTAAGGCTAGGGAGCGGTACCGCTTTAATCCAAAACGTATTCAGGATACCATAGGGTAATTCCTAATCATTGAGAAATCCATGCGCACACTCAACTTACTTGATAGCCTTATCGGTGAGATTGATGCGGCTTTACGCACCTTGAGGCCACCGACTTTGCGTTCAAGCACCCGAATGACACCAGCAGCCTCTATCTCTGAAAATTGTTTAAATGCGAGTGAAAAAAAGCATGTGGCAGGTCTTATGCGAGTTAACCATTCGGGAGAAGTTTGTGCCCAGGCGCTTTATCGAGGCCAAGCTTTAACTGCGCAGCTTGTTGAGGTAAAAACGCAAATGGCTAAGGCCGCCGCTGAAGAAATTGATCATCTTGCCTGGTGTGAGCAGCGCTTAAATGAATTAAACAGCCAACCCAGTTTGTTAAATCCTCTGTGGTATTTCGGCTCTTTCATGCTGGGGATAGTAGCAGGTGCAGCAGGCGATCGCTATAGTCTTGGCTTTGTCGCCGAAACAGAAAAGCAAGTGTCCCAGCATCTGCAAAAGCATTTGCGGAAACTGCCGGCTCAAGATAACAAGACCAAGCATATTTTAGAACAAATGCATGAGGATGAAACCCAGCACGCTGATATTGCCATTGCCGCGGGAGCAGCGGAGCTACCCGAATTTATTAAAAAAATAATGGGCGCTGTTTCCAAATTAATGACTTATTCCAGCTATCATTTTTAGCCATGGTAACTATAGTCCTTATTCTTGCCGGATTTGCCCTGGTGCTGCTAAATGCCTTTTTTGTTGCCGCTGAATTCGGTATGGTGAAATTGCGGCAAACAAGAGTTGCCCTTATCCAAGAAGAATATCCCTGGCGAGGAAAACTGCTGGCAAAAGTGCACCAAAAACTAGATGCTTACTTATCAGCCTGTCAATTAGGTATTACTTTAGCCTCCCTAGGGCTAGGTTGGATTGGGGAGCCTGCCTTTACCCGCTTACTATCGCCGGCCTTTGAATCCTTAGGCTTGGTTAATCCTACCCTCAATGAATTTATCAGTTTCATTGTGGCCTTTTCCCTGTTGTCTTTTTTACATATTGTGGTCGGTGAATTAATGCCAAAATCCTTGGCAATTCGCCAAAGCGAACAAATTTCCATATGGACTGCCCCACCGTTGTACTTCTTTTATTGGCTAATGTATCCCGTAATATGGCTCCTTAACACCTGCTCCAATTTTCTTTTAAAACAATTAGGCCTGGATGTGATACATGCGGGAGAACAGTTCCATTCCAGTGAGGAAATAAAGTTAATTCTGCGCTCCAGTGAAGTACATGGAGAACTAACCCAGCAAGAAAGCAGTATTCTTGCACACACTCTCGAATTGGGAGATTTACGCGCCATTGATGTGATGCGCTCCTACGATGATATGATTATGTTGGAAACGCCAATAAAAAGTAGTGAGCTGATTGATACGTTAAATCATTATCGGTACAGCCGCTACCCCGTTTATGACAAAGCCAAAAAGCAAATTATTGGTATATTACATGTTAAAGATTTGCAGATTTTATTGCATGACGCAAAATCCAATGTCGAACTTTCACTCAATGAGATAACAAGACCTGTACCCAAAATTTCTTACCGATTACCGGCTTTGGCCTTACTTCGACAATTTCAGGCAGGCATGCCGCATTTTGCCCTGGTTTATGGGCGGCGCGGGGCAATTGTCGGTTTTTTAACGTTGGATAATTTATTACATTTGGTGATTGGCGTTATTAAAGATGAATTCCATAAAACCCAGGATGAATGGATAACCCATGATGATGGCAGCATTACCGTCAAAGGAGATTGTCCGTTGTACACTATCGAAAGGGCCTTACAACAAGATTTAACCTTAGACACGGAAGAAGAGGAAGAAATGGCAACCATTGCGGGCTTAATTATTCACAAATTAGGAAGGGCACCTAAACAGGGTGAAACCATTGCTTTTCATGATTTTTTTGCAACCATAGAGCGTGTCCAGGGAGCTCGCATTCGCCAGGTAAGAGTAATGCCCGTTGTGACTGGCAATGTGTAAATTGTACAAAAAGGGGTTAAGCAGCATAGCTTAGCAAAATGTCATTGATAGAAACTAAACGCTTAACGGTAACCTAAAGGACTGGCATGGCAACAGGCACTTTATTTATTTTGGCCGTTATTATGATAGCCTATCTGTTTGATTTTATTAATGGTTTTCATGATGCAGCAAACTCCATAGCAACCATTGTCACGACAGGTGTTCTAACCCCTCGACAGGCTGTACTATGGGCAGCATTTTTTAATTTTATTGCCTTCCTGATATTTAATTTAATGGTAGCAAAAACCATTGGTAGTGGCTTAATTGATACGAGCATTGTGGATGCAAGTCTCATCCTTTCGGCATTAATTGGCGCTATTTTTTGGAACCTTGTGACTTGGTACTATGGATTACCTTCAAGTTCTTCTCATGCATTAATTGGCGGTCTTGCTGGCGCTGCTTTGGCCAAAGGGGGTGTATCTTCATTAAAATTTGCAGGCTTTGCCAAAGTAATCGCCGGTATTTTTCTTTCTCCTGCTGTAGGATTGGTGATTGGGTTTTTGCTCACTTTTCTTTTCAGCAATTTGTTTAGAAATAATAGTGAAACGACCCTTAATAAACTTTTCAAAGGGTTTCAACTCGCTTCTTCCGCGCTTTTAAGTTTAACCCATGGAGGAAATGATGCCCAAAAAACAATGGGTATTATTGCCGTACTTTTATTCTCTGCGAATTGGCTAGGCGATACCTTTTATGTGCCATTTTGGGTGGTAATTTCTTGTCATTTTGTCATTAGTTTAGGGACCTTGGCAGGGGGTTGGCGTATTGTGCATACGATGGGGACTAAAATCACTAAACTTAATACGCTTCGCGGATGTGCCGCTGAAACAGGGGCTGCCATTATGATTTTTACAGCCACGGAGTATGGGATCCCTGTTTCAACGACTCACACTGTAACAGGCTCTATAGCCGGTGTAGGACTTATTAATGGCTTATCGGGTACTTATTGGCCTGTCATGCGGCGAATCTTTCTTTCCTGGCTATTCACTATTCCCGCTGCAGCTGTCGTATCGGCAGGCCTTATGTTAACCATCGGCTGATGTAATTAATTAATCCTTCAGTCATATTAAACAAGAAAAAACCATATAAAATTGCACCACTATAGGCAAAAAAAAGAATGACCCCATCCTTTTCCGCCAATCCTAAGCCAAATAGAATGATTAAGGAAGCAAAAATAAAATTACTAAAGGGGATGGGAAGTAATAAACAAAAACTTAACAGCAACATTACTACACCATGCAAGCGCTCCACAGCAGGATAAGTAAAAAATAACCAACGTGGTTTTAGTAATTTCTCAATACGTCTCAAGTAAGGCGTTGTTTTTTTCACCACCTCTACAAATTTAGAAAATTCAACACGATGATTGGCCAATTTTTGCGGTAGCCATAACGTGCGCCGGGCAATAATGATATGAATGGCGATAAACACAATAGGTAAACCAAAAATAAAAGAAAAACCTGGAATAATAGAAATAGGCAATGCGCTGGGTAAAGCAAAAAGAATAATTATTAAACCGAAGGCTTGATCACCAAAAGCCTTTACCAATTCTCCATAGGTTAAAGAAGTATCATTCTGATGCTTTTCAATGACTTGCTGCAGCAAATCACAGATGCTGGTGCGCTTTTTATTCTTTTTTTTATTCAATTGCTTCTCGTAACTAGTTAGGCTTCAACTTGTTTGTTAAGAACGCTATGAAAACGGCCATAAAACCAATAAATTAGCAGGCCCACCGCCATCCAAACTGCAAATCGCAACAAGCTGGCCAATGGTAAATTAATGAGCAGGTAGGCACAGCTAAGAATACCCAAAACAGGAATCACTGGCATTAAAGGCGTCTTAAAAGGCCGGGGCAGATTAGGGTGGCTGTAGCGCAAAAATATCACTCCTGAACAAACCACCATGAAGGCAAACAAAGTGCCCACATTCACCAGTTCAGCCAAATCATCAATAGGCACCAACCCTCCCGCTAAAGACATAATACAACCACATAGCACAATAATTCTAACCGGGGTTTTTCTCTGACTATTCGTCACTGCAAAAAAGTCTGGTAATAAACCATCGCGTGCCATCGCCAAAAATACACGGGTTAACCCATAATACAACACCAGCATGACAGTCGTTAATCCAGCGATAGCACCTACACCGACAAGACCTGCTACCACACGATGTCCTAACAATAAAAGAGCATGACTGATAGGGGAAGCAACATTGAGTGTTGAATAATGAGTCATTCCTGTCAATAAACCGGACACTACAATATATAAAACTGTGCATATAAACAACGAGCCGATAATACCAATCGGTAAATCACGTTGAGGATTAACCGCTTCTTCGGCGGCAGTCGATACAGCATCAAAACCAATATAGGCAAAAAAGATAAGTGATGCACCTTCAACCACGCCTTGCCAACCAAAAGGCATAAAGGGGGACCAGTTTTCGCTTTTTACCTCCGTTGTGGCAATGACAATAAAAAGAAAAATAACAATTAGCTTTACCAATACCATTAAGTTGTTAAAGCGCGAACTTGATTTCACACCCCAAGCCAAAAGCGAGCCAAGAATGACAATAATGGCGAAGGCCGATGCATTAAACCACCCGCCGCTAGCTGGTCCGTGCAGTAAGCTAGTTGGCAATTGCAAATGGAGAGAACGCAAAAAATCATTAAAATAACCGCTCCATCCTACGGAAACAGCTGAAACTGCTATTGAATATTCCAGTAATAGATCCCAACCCACAATCCATGCTATACACTCACCAAATCCCGTGTAGGCATAACCATAGGCACTCCCGCATCCTCCAACGGATGCCGCCAGCTCAGCATAAGAAAGTGCCGCAAACGCACATGCTAAACCTGCAATTACATAAGAAAGAATGATTGCAGGTCCAGTTTGAGTCGCAGCAACAATCCCTGTTATTACAAAAATTCCGGCACCAATGATTGCACCCACACCTAAAAAAACCAAATCAAGAGCCGAAAGGCATTGCGACAAAGGCGAACCTGAATTACAAACTTCATTAACTGCTTTTTTGCGAAACAAGTCCATGATAATATGCTCTATAGGTTGATGAAGTTACTAAAGAAACTCATTAATTATAATCAACTTTAGCATTAACCATGCCAAGGTGCAGCTCCGGCCAATGAATCAATGAAAAAAACTCTAATTAGCTTTTTTTTATTAACCAGTCTAAGTTGCGCTCACGCTAATCAATATGATGAAGCATGTGGTGGCTGGTTTTCCTGGTTTCAGCCCATTTGTTATCGCATGCATCAACTTTGGTATGAAGGTCACAATGAACTCTACGTGACAGGTTATGCCTGGCATAATCGTTATACCTACCCCAAGTACAAAATCAACTCTTATAATGAAGCTGCCTGGGGGGGTGGTTTAGGAAAAGGCCTGTATGATGAGAAAGGGGATTGGCATGGCATTTATACGATCGCTTTTCTTGATTCCCACAAAAATATAGAGCCCGCATTAGGTTATGCTTTCTTAAAAGTCGCCCATTTAAGTGACAATACCCGTCTTGGCGCTGGATACACTGTTTTAATAACCGCCCGTCCCGATATTTTACACGGTATTCCTTTTCCAGGTATTCTTCCCTGGGTTTCATTGAATCATCGGAATGTGACTTTATCAGCAACCTATGTACCTGGATCAGGTAGAGAAGGTAACGTCTTGTTTATTCTAGGGAAGTGGACATTTAATTTCATGTAGTTTTAGTGCAATTCCTCTTTAATTCCGAAAATTGTCTTGCAAGAAATTCATCCCCTTGTTAGGCTGGCGAAGAATTATTAATGTCCACGGAGTTTAAAAACATGATGTTTAAATCCAAGTTAATCGCTTTTGCCGGCGCATTAGTTATTGCAGGTTCATCGTTTGCTGCCTTTAAAGCACCTCCCGTTTGCCCCGCTGTAAGTGCGATTAAAGTAGCAGGCTTATCCAATGCAGAAGAATTAATGCCTAAACTCTATTTTGCCTATGAAATAAGCACTTATGGCACCGACAATACTTGGGTATTTGCCAGTGGACCCTTTGAAGGTGAAGATGACGAAGAAGCGTTGGAAGAAGCCAACAAGGCTTTGCGTTATTTATCAGGTAGCCCTGTTGCTGAGCCCGATGAAGGAGGCTGGGTGTGTTTGTATGAATTGGATGAACAACATTTTGCGGTTGCCCTGCAGTCAGATATTATGCCATCACCTTACAAAATTAGACGTTATTTAGGTAAAAAGCATTAAACGCTGGCCATTAACTTTTATTCAAACAGCAACGTACCACGGTTTTTCCGTGGTACCCATAATGTATTCCGGTGAATCCACAATAAACGAACATTAGCTACTTGAACTGGTTGACGTATTAGTCTGGATAAATCTATGCAACGATGTGATTGGTCTACAAAAGACCCTCTTTATACTGCTTATCATGATGAAGAATGGGGGGTTCCTGTTAGAAACCCGCAAAAACTATTTGAAATGCTTATTCTGGAAGGCATGCAAGCAGGCTTAAGCTGGTTTACCATTTTAAAAAAACGTGAAGCAATGCGTAACGCTTTTCTAAATTTTTCAGCAGAGAAGCTTGCTTTATTGAGTGATAACGACATTGAGCAATTGTTGCAAAATGAAACTATCATTCGTAATCGCTTGAAGATAATTTCCGTACGCAATAATGCGCAATGCTTTTTAAGGGTAGCCCAGCGAGAAAATATTGTGGATTACTTCTGGCAGTTTACACAGGGGATCGTGATTCAAAATGCCTGGAAAAAGCTCGCAGAAGTTCCTGCTGTAACAACAGAAGCCACCGCCATGGCCAAGCAATTAAAAAAAGACGGTTTTTCCTTTATGGGGCCTACTACTTGTTATGCATTGATGCAAGCAGTAGGGATGGTTAATGATCATCTTGAATGCTGTTTCCGTTGGCCTGAAGTACAACGTTAACCGCTTATTTGCTCAGTTTCTTAATGGTAGAAGTTATATCCTCAACCTCACCCGAATAATGGTAATAGATTCTATTATGGTAACAATCTATTATACATAGTGGCTCTTGCTCCTCATCCTCCCTTTGTTTAAAAATCCAATAAATACCCTCAATATGTTTTTGTTGAATTTCTTTGAGCAAATCAAGCATTTTATTTTCCTCAAACTCGGCTTGTGTACAGACTAGTCCTGAATCTTGGCTTGTTACCTTATAAGCAAAATGTTTTTCTTTCATGATAATCACCGTTCCTGTTATTACATCCGTTTAAAATTTGTCAATCATCAAGCAATCAAAACCTATCTCCGATGCGCAATCTATTATTAGTATAGTTAGTTTATAATTAAATCAGTCAAAGAATTATCCTTTGCCAAAGGAGTTGGCCTCATGAGAAAAATACTGGTTGGTCTTTCCTTGTTTTTAATTTTTTTTAGCATCACAGCGATAAGCCAGAGAATTCTTTTATCTCACAAGGCTATTCTTTTGGAACCTCACGGTGAATATTATAGCTTCCCCGAAAGCTATAATATCACTGCCTCAGGCTACCATTTTGTATTTGTGGGTGGTGTTTATCGAGTCTGTCATCTCAATCCTCAACCCCGGCTTGTAAATCTTGACATGTTGCGTGTGCACATTGAATTAGGTGAGCAAAAATTCTGGTGGAATTGCTATGCTTATGATCCACGTTTTTTTGAAATTGATTTTTAATTTACTGTGACCGCATAAACAGAAATGGAGTTGCATCATAAAAGGATTTATTCTTATTGTTAGAGAGTATTTGACCATTTAATGCTGTTCAAAACGGGGAACAACAAATTTTTTCTATCGTCGTTGCGAACAAAGTAAAGCAATCCAGAACAGACTTTTGTTCAAAGATCGCACTCGATGCTTCGCTAACTCTCGCAAAGACACGACTCTAAATCTTTATCCCCGCACACAAAACAATTTACACATTCAAAGCCTTTATAATGGATTTTATGTATTTTTTTTTGCTAACATATATTTTCTTGAATCATTCTATAAGGAAAAATCATGACACAAGAACAACTTAAGGAAAAATTGGATAAAACATTGTGTCTTTTAGCCGTGGCTAGCCTGGCCTCTTCTATCTTTTATCTTGTTGATGTCAAATTTGGTTTGGCTGCAACCATTGCTATTAATGGTTGTGCATTATACGCCTTTCATGAGATAGGTAAAAATAGACGCATTGGTTCAAATGTTCTGCACCGTGCCCACACTTTTTTTGCTGCACAGGGTAACAGAGAAAGTGCGGAGATTTATAATGCGTTTAGAAATATTATTAATGGTGGGGCAGCCGTTTATGATGAATTGATCCTTCCTAATACTAAGCCGAGCTAAACTAACTCCAGCCCCTACCTACCGCGACGCGTTCGCAATCCAGAGGTTCAAAGTCGGGCACTTAAACCTATGGATACTGCGGACAAGCCGCAGTACGTAGGGATAAGATTATTTCAAAATGGCTTCACTTGCAGCTTGCAACAAACGCGACTCTAAATTTTGTCCTGTGCAGAGCGGCAGGACAACATTTCTTGTCCAATTAATACTCTCTTAACAAACTACACTTACAATATACACAATGGCGTTTTTTATAACCTTCTTGTATGTTTTTTGTAAAACGATTACTACGATTTTTTAAATCTCAAAAACAACCATCCCATATTATTCCTGTAAAGGAGCCGGTTAACTTACCATCCAATGAAATTGATCCAAACTCTTTTTTTAACCCCAATAAGTCTTCATCAATCATCCAGGAAAGAATGAAATTTTTTGCTCATGCCCAAATGAAGGATTTGGCTGAGGTTGGTGAGAAAAAAGCGTTAGGGTATTTGCCGTTAGAGACAATCCGTAATGCGGGTTTTGATGCCTTTCATGTCAGCAGGTTCTTACAAAAAAATGGATTAACGGTATTTATTATTCCAGCCCCTCTCCCTGAAGAAATTTATGCCTACGACTCCACCATTGAAAAATTTGTACATGTACAGACTAAACAAACGTTTGAAGTCATTCCTAGAGGAAATTTTTTAACCATTAAATCCGGTGCCTTGGTTGCTTTTGACAAAAAGGCTATTGATGCTTTTTTGCAAGAGAAGAAGGAATTTATATATCATGAAAATCAACAAGAAACCAATGAGGATTATAAATGGCCTAGTGAGGCCAACGCTTTTGTCAACATGCTCTTTAGAAAACAAGCCTCATCCTCTCTGATGAATCATTTTATACACTGCATTTATACCAGCATGCCGACTGCTATTACCTCCAATGTGAATAGACCTGAGTGTTGAAGCTTCCATCATGCTGTCTTCTTTATGAAACGAGCATTCTTAATAGCATAAATTTATTATATTTTCTTTCGTAAAGAGCTCTTCTAAAGCTAGGCGACTCTCTGTCCAATGGCTTGAGTCATAATGTTCTCCAGTTTTTGGCTTTTTTACAGCCTTATTTTCCTGTTCAAGCAAGACCATCAATTCATCGAGCAGATAGGATGAAAACGAATGGTGGTGGTATCGAGTTTCAGCTGCATTGAAAAAATCGTCTAATTTTTTTACCAGCGCTTTGAAGGCATTCGCTTCAATCTTACTAAAATCCAGTGCCCTGCTTTGGCCAAACAGGCGATGCCGGAAACTGCTAAACCAGCCCGTTTCTGCGCGAGGAAAAGAACCTTTTAAATAATGTTCCTGATATTTAATTTGAGCATTTTTGATGGCTTGCTTAAGTCTATTGATTAATTTTTCTTCAGCTTCGGAAACAACGGTTTCTGGCGGGAATAATTCGTTTTCCTGATAAAAAAATGTCATTTCTCTGCGAGAAAGGCGCATTGAGGTCGGGAGTCTTCGCTTAGGCCCCATGGCTCTTGATAAAGTAGGGTGGGTAAGTTTTTTAACCACTGGGGCAGTAGTTTTAGGATTGTCTTGCTTAAGCTTTTCCACTGAAAAACCTGCTTTCAACCATTCTTCTTTGCGGGTTGCTACACTATTTGGCTTGCCTCCAAGCGTTGGATTACTAGATTTTGTTTGCTTCATGCTACTTGTCCTTAAGTAAAAAAATTCCTTATAACTGAATTACTGCCCCTATGAGGTTAATTGTTTAAAAGCCAGAATATGCTGGTAAGCCTCATCAATTCTTTCTTCCTTAATTTTGCCCTGTTTTACCTTGGTTTCGATGATATCAATTATTTCTTCAGGATTTTGTGGCTTTTCTGAGAGTTGATTACCAAATAGCAACATATCTACGCCAGCATTGATCGACAGGGTTATCGCTTGTGCCAAGCCAAAATGCTCGCTAATAGCCTTCATCTGCATGTCATCGGTAATAATTACGCCCTTAAATTGTAATTGCTCACGAAGAATTTCCGTTAATATTTTATGAGATAACGTGGCGGGCAAACCACTTTCATCCAACTTGCGATTGACAATATGCGCAGTCATAATCATGCCACAAGGGGTTTCACTGTTCAGCAACAGTTTATAGGGGTCTAACTCATACTCTTGCCAAGAATCCGTCACATCAACAAATCCTAAATGCGAGTCAGTAGCTGAGCTTCCATGCCCTGGAAAATGTTTGTAAACACATTGGACACGATGTTGTAAAAAATCTTGTGAAAAAATACTACTATAAAAGGCAACTTCTTCTGGTTTATCCGAAAAACTACGGCTCAACAAGCCAATAATAGGGTTATCAGGGTTAATATTAACATCAACATCCGGGGCAAAATCCAAATTAAAACCAGCCTCTTTAAGCGTTGCAGCCATCGTCTGTGCAATCAGGTTGGCATCCTCAGGTATCATTTTCCCTACTTCAGCCGCGGAAACAGTTTGTGGGAAACCATACTCTGATTTAAGACGATTTACCGCACCACCCTCATAATCAACGGAAATAAGTAGAGGAAGCTGTGGACGGTGATGCTTATCGTTCGCCTTGCTAGTAGCTAATTGCAGTTGTTGATTTAATTTTTTTACTTGTTCAGGGTTTGCAATATTTTTATCAAAAGTTTGGGTGTGGTAGTTATAATCAAACAGAATAACGCCGCCAATGTTATTTTTATTAATGGCTTTCGTCACAGCAGATGCATCATCGATTGTTTTACCTTCAAAACCAATGATAAGCATTTGTCCTATCTTATCCCGTAAACTTGGTTCGCCAGCGTTGGCAACCCCTATATGTACCAAAATAAAGGCAATTAAAATCTTAACGTATTTCATAGGACTGCAGTATAAGTAGAAGGCTCACATGATAACAATTTGTTCAAAAAGGATCAAGAATGTATTAATTTGCAATTAAGCCTCCCTTGGCTAACTTGGCCTTTCTAGAACTCTGTGCTATGTTTTCATTAAACTTTTCAGGATGATCAAAATGAAGTCATTTATTGAACAAGCCCATTTTTATGCAGAGTATCATCAAAAACCCGTGACGCTTTACACACATCTTGTTGGTGTACCATTAATTATTTTCTCCTTGATGATTTTTTTAGGTTTTTTTCATTTGATTGTTCCCGGCGTAATGGACACAACCTTAGCTAGCATCGCCACGGTACTCTTACTCATTTATTATTTCCTTTTAAATTGGCGTTTAGCCTTGGTCTTAACCCCCATCATGTTTTTCTTGCTTTGGCTCGCACATCTCATTAGTTGGGCTGGCCCCACGAGGGGTGCCTTATGGACATTTGTATTCACCTTTGTTTTTGGTTGGGCAATACAGTTAGCTGGACATTATATCGAAGGAAAGCGACCTGCCTTAATCGATAATTTTTGGCAAGCCTTAATAGCGCCCTTGTATTTAACGGCAGAAATTTTTTTCAAATACGGGCGCATGAATAAACTGGAAACAGCTATTCATGGAGAGCCTGCTACTCCAACGGTAGTTAAAAACGCTAGTGTAGAAAAACCTCCGGCGGATGACACCATGTAGAAGCCCACATCAAACAGGATAAGATTTTAGTTAAACAGCATTTCATCAGGCGTCTTCCAAAGACGCCAAAGATAACAGAGCTTATTAAGCTTATACCATTAAAGATTGTTCCCCTTCAATCAATTACATTCTAGTGCTCTAATTGAACAATGTGTAAATGTTTTGCGGCGAAAAAATGTACACCTTTGCAAAAACAACCCATCGCCAAGGTAAAAATTTAAAATCCCACCTATAATTACCTACATGAGCAACTTAGCATTACATCTACAGCTCGCCAATCACGCAAAGGATTATGCTTGTTCTCAGATTGTGCATGGCTGTTCACAAATCGAAAACAATGAGCTTCCTGTTGAATATTTTGAGGCTTTAAATAATGCTGTACTTAAACAGCTAAGAGCGTTAATAAATCAAACTCGCACCGATCCCTACAACTTACTAGCCGATGACATTTATGATTACGAAAAAACTATTTTATTTAGTAGTAAATATTCTTTAGGCAATTGCTATGAGCTTGCATTTCAAGCGATGGATTATTTTTTAACGACTAATCAAGTAGCATTGACCAATTTAGAAGTTTTATCGATTGATGGAGAAAAAGGTGATCATATCTTTTTGGTGGTAGGCAGAGATCCTAATAGTAATATCAATGATATTACCTCTTGGGGGCCTGAAGCGGTAATTTGTGATCCTTGGTCGAAGCAAGTTTATCCGGCTTCTGACTATCAGGAAAAATTAAAAACCTTTTACCGAAGATATAATAAAGACGGGACAAAGACTAACTGTATAATGGATTATGATCCTACTGTACATACCTTAAATGTTATTCTAAATAATCATCAGTTAAAATCTAGTCTCTCTAAATCTGCGCTTAAAGAAAATTATGCTAGTGAGTTAAATTTAATTGAATGGGCGTTAAATAACCATAGAAGCAAACTAGAGGCTCGAAATGAGCATTTAATTAAAAAATACGGGCAAGAGGATGAGAAGCATAAAATACTTGAACAAAAATTAATGAACGTTAACAATGTCCTTAATATGCTTCATTCATTAAGGGCGGCAATTCCGGACACTAAGGAGGAAAGTGATTTTCGCAAATTCCACAGTGTGTTACGTAAAAATTTACACCAAATCTTTGAAAACATTCAAGAGATAGTCAATCTTGCTCCGGAAGAAAGAAAAGCGCTGTCCGTCTATCGACACCCCCATAATATTATGAGCAGAATTCGAACCTTTGCAAATGTTTCTCCACCCACTGAGAAAACCATAAAAGAAGCAAATGAAACGCTTGTAAAAAATTTATCTGACAAAAAAATATAATAAAAGGTAATAGTGGCGGTAGTTAACACGGCCGTTGCTAAAAAATTGGAGATAGTCGTGGCACAGTTGAGAGATTATCATGTAATTCCAAATTTTCGGATTGGTGGCTGGGATGTAAAAAGAGAACACGCATCGCGAGCCAGTAGGCATTTTGAAACTCAGCAAAAAGCCATCAATGCTGCCAGAAAGATGAGCAAGAGAAACAATGCCGAGTTGTTTATCCATGGACACGATGGCAAACTTTTAAGAAAAGATACTCGTAATTAAATCTCTCTGCACAGAACAAAAATTTAGAATCGCGTCGTTGCGAGCGCCAGCGAAGCAATCAGTACGAGCTTTGAACAAAGATATGTTCTGGATTGCTTCACTTTGTTCGCAATGACGACATGTAAAAATTTCGTCCTATACTAAGTTAAATTCTTTCAACTTAAACTTTGGTAATCATAAAACAATGATGTATACGCTTACTGCGTTTAAAATCCAAGTCGATCGTTTCTGCACTAATATCCTGGATCTTGTACTTTTCACTAACGGCCGGAGAAAGCTTAAAATGCCGAAAATTGGTGGAAAAATATAACACCCCTTCCGAATTTAACAAACGCATGGCAGCATCAATTAATAAGGCTTGATCACGCTGTACATCAAGTGTTTGTTGCATTCTTTTTGAGTTAGAAAAGCTTGGGGGATCAAGGAAGATCACATCAAAACGGTCGCGCGTTTTTTTTAACCATTCCAAACAATCGTAGTGAATAAATTGGTGCTTAGATAGCTCGAGGCGATTCAATTTAAAGTTGTCTTGAGCCCACTTTAAATAAGTATTGGATAAATCCACATTGGTCGTTAAAGCACCGGCCAAAGCAGCATGAACGCTGGCGCTGGCAGTGTAACAGAAGCAATTAAGGAAACGGGTGCCTGGCTTTAATTGGCCAAAGCGCATCCTTAGCGCCCTATGATCCAAAAACAAGCCCGTATCCAAATAATCGTATAAATTAACTTTTAATTTGGCAGATCCCTCAACGACCGTTATCTCATGACGAGTTTGATTCATTTTTTGATATTGATTGCTGCCTTTTTGTTGTTTGCGTTGTTTCACCACTAATTTATCAGGGGAAATACCTAACACGTCAGGAACCGCTTGGATGACTTCAAGACTACGCTTTTCTGCCTTGTGAGCAGGAATTGTAGTAGGAGGGGCATACTCCTGTAATACGGCATAATCATTATAAATATCAATCGCATAAGCGTATTCTGGCAAATCCGCATCGTAAACGCGGTAACAACTAATGTGGTGACGTTTGACCCATTTTTGCAAATGCTGATAATTCTTTCGTAGACGATTGGCAAGCATCTGCGCACCGGAGGATAACGCTTCCCCTTTACCCATTTTGAGACGGTTGGCACTTTCAAGCGCAACACAATAAAGTTTGCATTCCAGTGGGCCATTAAAAAGCGTGTATTGTTTACCGGCCCGTAACCCCAATGCTTTGGCCAACATGGCGTTGGAGGTTAAAATAGCAGCCTGCCACCCCTGATAATTGCTATGCAAGGTTGTGCCTAACTGCTGATAAAGAGGAACCAATTGCGTGGCTTCACTGAGACGTTCGCCATAAGGCGGGTTACAAATTACCAATCCCTTGGCGTAAAGAGGTTTACAGTCTTTAACTGCCAGTGCCGTAAATTCAACCAAAGGCAGCACTCCCGCTCGTTCAGCATTAGCATGTGCGATTTTAATGACTTTGGGATTATTATCAGTCCCTCTTAACTTAACACTTAAAGGTTTAACCTGCTGCAATGCTAAGGCTCGGACTTTTTCCCATAAGGAAGGTTGATGTTGCGCCCAATGATTAAGAGATTGATCTTGTCGTAGTAAGCCAGGAGCAATATGGCTTGCCATCATCGCTGCTTCAATAACAATAGTTCCCGAACCGCAAAAAGGATCATGAAGACTGTAACCTTTTGCAGCCAACTGAGGCCATTTTGCACGCAGCAGCATGGCAGCAGCGATATTTTCTTTTAGCGGTGCTTCACCTGCTTGAGTGCGATAGCCACGTTGATGCATGCTATAGCCTGTTAAATCAAAACTCACAGTAACAATGTCATGTTTTAAATGAGCATGCAGGCGAATTTGTGGTTTTTCACGATCAATGGAAGGTCGAAGCCCTTTAAATTGACGAAAATGATCCACAATACCATCTTTAACTACCTGCGCACCAAACATAGAATTGCGGATGTGCGTCGATGAACCATGAAATTCTATTGCCAGGGTTTTATCCGCTGTAAATACCGTTTGCCAGGGAAACTGATTGCAAAGTTGATAAAGACTTTGCTCATTATGGGCTTGTCCGCTGAATAACAAGAGTTGCACCCGATTAGCCAGGCGCGACCACAAACAAAGCTGATAAATAACAGCAATATCACCTTCACCGTACACACCCTGAGGACTAACACGAGTCACATGCAATCCTAATGCTTTTAATTCTTCTTCAAGAAGATATTCCAATCCTTTTGGGCAGCTAATAAATAATGAATATTTCATGACAAACATGCCCTTAAAAAGCGAAACAAAGCCTTTGCAGCACCGCTATGGTTGTTTGTATTTCTCTCATCCACAGCTTTCTTAACGAGCTGTCTTAATTGCTGTACATCACTAGGATGATAATGATCAATAAATTCAGTTAGGGCATTCTTACCATCAACGATTAAGCGTTCGCGCCACTGTTCTATTTCATGAAATACAGCAGTCTGGGCACTCTCTTCAGCAATGAGAGCCTCATAGGCAGTTAAAATGGCGTCGCTGTCAGAAGCACGCATGAGTTTTCCTATAAGCTGTGCCTGACGTCTAATGGCCCCATGACTTTTAATGGTCTTGGCTTCCAGAATTGCTTGACGTAAGTTAGCCGGCAATGGCAGCTCATCCAATTTGCTCGGACTTAAAGCAATCAGCTTCACTCCCACTTTTTGCAATATTTCTGCATCACGCTTTTTCTGGGATTTACTTTTTTCTTCTTCCATCAACAAACCTTTTGTGGAATATAACTATGTATTATAGGAATTCTTTAACTATTTGCGCTTAAGACAACTTAAGCATAAAAAGATAAGCACCCGGCCTTTTTATTTTACCTTTTTAATACGCTTAAAAACAGAATTATTCAGCTGTTGCCAAGGAAGATTTTGAAGAGGATGAAAACTTCTTTTGGGGTCTTGCGGCCCAATAAGTCCGACTAATTGCATAGAGATTAAATAATAATATCGCGAGCAACAGTGAATGCAACCAGGTTACGGTAAGCTTAATAAACACGGGTAAGGTAATAAAAACACCCACACAACCGGCCAAACTAAGGATAAACGTTTTTTTCAAAGGAATTTTATTTTGTTGTACAAAAACCAGTGTGGTTAAAGGTTGTTGCATAGCACCGGCAGTTGTCATAATGGGAAAAGCAACAACAGGTGAAACATTTAATAAAAAGAGGACGGCCTGCACCATAACAAATAAGCCAATCCCGACAGAAGTAAGTGCCCCACAAATCACCATGGCAAAAAAACCAATGACCAACTTCCAGGAGTGAAGCTCAACGACATCACCACCGACGGGCATTAAACGAAATTGATGACTAATTAATAAGACAATAATAACGACGAAACAACACATCATGGCTAGCCGAATGGCTTGTTTGCTTAGCCTGGTAACTACACTGCCTCCAATCAATCCGCCGACACAAGCACCGAAAACCAATGTCAGTAAAGTAGTCAGATCCACATCAACGAGACGCATGAAGAAGAACGATTCTATCGTACCGGGAATAACCTGCGCCCCATTATTGACAGCAGGCAATTCATCATCAGGAAATGTTCCTAACAATTTAGCCAACGCCACATTAACCGCAAAACTGCCAATACCCAGAGTATCAGCAATAAAGGCAATAATTCCACTAAAGGTTAATTTGATATAATCCAATGACGATAACTTAACAGCAGGTTGTTTAAAAAGTCCATAAATCATAGCAACCACGCAAACAACAGTTAAAACTACAATTGAAAAAACAATTAAAGTGATTGCCATTACATTCCCGCCATCAATTAACACTAAACCCTTCTGTTTCAACTTGAGAAAAAAACAGATGACCAGTGATTATACATTATTTGCCATGTCCGGCAAACAGCAAAATGCACAAAACAAGGACTTTTTGTTTATATTTTCACAAAACAACTATACTTAATACTGCAAGGATACCAGGACAAGGACGATTTTTTATGAAAAAGAAACTTATTAACCCTGCCAAACCTAAAAAAAAGCACCTCCCCCTTTTAAAAGCGCTTTTGGAACAAACCAGCGATAATACGCAAGGATGGCATGAGTCGAATTATTATCAAATCATTTATAAAAAGAAAAAAATTAAAGTGGCATTGACAAATGCAATCATAAAAAGAGAGAGCAAAAAAGGAGGCAGTCGTTATGAAGCCATTGATGCAACTCCCTTGGGAAAAGGGTCATATGGTGTAGTTTATCCTGTCAATGTAACTATAAAATTTACGGAGAGTGAGTTAATTTTTAAAGAAAAATCTTACGGTAAACGCCGTATCGTTAAACAACGCCCCTATAGTACTAAAACCATGGATGATGCCGTTAACGAATATATCCTTACCAGCATGACGCCACATTCTCACCCTAAATCACCGGTGAAATTCGGCCAACATATTTACAGTGTTTCCAGGCGTATGGAAGGACGGGAGTTATTTGATATCCTTAATGATGATTTGAGTGGAAAACATAAACTTACTCTTGAAGAGCGTTTTATGCTAAGTAAACGCTTAATAGAAGCATTGCAAACGCAAGTTGTTGCAGCAGGGCTCGTACATCGCGATTTAAAACCTGAAAATATAATAGTCGAACTTAGTGAAGGCTTGGTAGGAACGATTGATTTCGGTTTGGCCAAAATTGATAACTCCTTGGCTGATGACGATGCTGTTGGCTCCCCTTTATACGTTTCACCTGAAGTGCTTTTAGGCAGGGGGACGACTCAACAGAGTGATATTTATGGTTTGGGGCGTATCCTGGCTTTATTATGGCGTACGGATTTAACCAGCTATGATACCAGCTTAAACGGCAGACAACTTCTTCAAGTGGCTAGAAATAATCATTATCATTTATTTGATGGCATCGAAGCCGGGCTTAATAAAAAAGCAGCACTTACCATAAAGAAAGTAATCGAAGGAATGACTGCCTATGATCCTGCCGGCAGAATGAGTCTGAACAAGGCATTCCTTAAATTTCAAAAGGCAGAGGGCTTTCAATTCCCTAAAGAAATACAACGAACAACATCACCCGGTTTATTTCAAAATGCTAAAAATAATAACGTTTTGAATGAATTCAAAACCGATTTAAAAGAGGAACAATCTCAAGACATTGAAGAAGTTCCCCTTGCTAAGCCTAAGAAAAAGAAATGGAGTTTGTTTTTTAAAACAACCAAGGAAGAAAAGCCTCTTATAACTACAAAAAAGGAACAAGGGCCTGCTTCTAACGATAGTTTTAGCTAAACAGTTTTTTGGTAATGCCAGCGACATGCCTACCCTGAAAGCGTGCAATTTGCCGCTCGATATCACTGGGTGTACGGCTACCATCGGCCCCGGCGATTGTACCTGCGCCATAAGGGGACCCTCCTCGCATTGCACTTAAATCCTGCAAGCCTTTTTCCGAGTAGGGGGTACCCACGATAATCATTCCATGATGTATTAACGTGTTCCAGAAGGATAAAATCGTTGATTCATTACCCCCGCCGGTGCCAGTAGATACAAAAACGCTAGCAACCTTACCAATAAGGGTTCCTTTTACCCACATTCCGCCCGTTTGATCCAGGAAATTTCGCATTTGCGCTGCCATGTTGCCAAAACGTGTAGGAGTCCCAAAGATAACCGCATCATATTCTTCAAGCTCCTGGGGTTTTGCTATTTCTGCCTTTTGATTTAATTTAACGCCAGCTTTTTTGGCCACCTCTTCTGGCATGATTTCGGGTACGCGTTTAATAACCACACTTACACCGTCAATCTCCTTAACCCCTTTTGCGACTTCCTCAGCCATTGCTTCAACATGGCCATAACTTGAATAGTAAAGCACCAGGATCTTTGCCATTTTTTCTCCTTTAAAAACGGTTATTCCGATAATCTTCTAAAGCCTGCCGTACTTCTTGTTGGGTATTCATAACAAAGGGTCCTAACCAGGCCACAGGTTCTTTTATTTTTTTTGCAGCGATGAGCAAGCAGTGGGTTCCTACTTCGCCTTCAATAGCAACAGTATTTCCTCCCTCCAAGTCTGCCAATATTTTTTCTCCAACAATTCGTCCCCCAATGCTTACTTCGCCACTTAAGGTGAAAAGGATAACCTGGTACCCCTCAGGGATACTTTGTTTGATTGAATCTTTGGCCGCAAAGCTTATGTCTAAAAAAACGGGCGCAGTAGCAATACCGTCAATAGGTGATTTAGTGCCTTTATCCGTCTTACCAGCTATGACTTTTATACGCATGCCGGAAGCATGATTTTCAACAGGCAACTGGCTTCCCTTATATTCCTGGTAGCGAGGTGCATCCCATTTATTGATAGCAGGCAGATTAAACCAAAGTTGCAATCCTGTTAATCGTCCTTGTGCTGGTTTGGGCATTTCTGAATGAATAATCCCACGCGCCGCGGTCATCCATTGCACATCGCCAGGACCGATAACGCCGCGATGTCCTTGATTATCCTCATGCTCCATTTGTCCATTCAGCATATAAGTTACTGTTTCAAAGCCGCGATGTGGATGCGGGGGAAAACCACCCATATAATCCATTTCATTATCACTATCAAAGAAATCAAACAGTAATATAGGATCAAAATCGTTTTGCCGGACAAGCCCGATGTAACGATGCAGTTTTACGCCAGCTCCTTCTCGCAATAAAGTACCATCGATTAATCTTACAACTTGCATTGTTTTCATAAGAGAGCAAATTTAAAAAATAAGATCTAGCATACTCGAAAAGAGAGGCTTATTAAATCAACAGATGACTTAAGCTGACAAATAACCATTCTTGCTCTATGCTGAAAAACGATAATGTGGAAAAGGAGCTTCCATGGACACCAAAGAACACACAGAATTAGGAAATTCATTACGCTTTACCGGTATCGAAGGCAACCCCTATTTACGCACTGATGAGCAGGGAGTACTGCATGTTACCTTACAGCGCTGTCAAGAAAACGGGCTTCCCGAGCCAATGAGGCTAGAGATGACCGCCGGGGAAATTATAGCGATGGCCGCTGATTTTTTTACCGACCGCGACTGGAATATGAAACTTGATCTTCCCAGCTGTCATAGTTTCGAAACCGCAGAAAGCTTTGCCATGGAAGCTTCAAGCAATAGTTTAGGGGATTATCTCATTGAACAACCGGTCACTGACAAAGAAGAAAACGCCTTACTTAACGCTTATAATAATTTGGCGTCTCCTGATGTTAGCCGACAAAATATCGATTTAATTTATAAAATTGATAGCAGCAATTATATACCCTTTTCTGCGACTTTAAACGATTACTTTAAGCAACTAATGTTTGTGCTTCGCGTTAAAGACTATGGCGAAATGTTAAACCGCAACCAGACCCATTTTACCCCCTGGTCGGTAAGGGTATACACCCTGGGGCACCATCTTGCGCTTAAATATGGTCATATTGCTGCAGAATTAAAACAATTGATGGCCGATGCTGACTATCAGGGCGTTTCTATAGAATCCCAAACGATTATACAAACGCTACGAAGCCAAAAAGAGAATTTGTCGAGCGAGTATCTACAGGATTTGTTTTACCGTTATCAGGCATTAGCCTATTGCATTGAATTGTTTGTTTTTCATTATTATAGCGATCATTTTGCAGCGGGACATATGTCCATGGTAGGTGACTTACGCGTTTTGCTAACAGAGCGCTTTGGCACTTGGGGAAGTATTTTAGCTAATAATCTTCACAATGAATTGAATCGGGTGGGCGTTTATACCAAACGTCCTTACGATCCTACTCCAACCCCAACAGAGGCGCCCACATCCGCGAGGGGTGACGGTGATTTTAATAGCTGCATTAATCATTTTAATAAAGCAGCGTGTATCGCTGGCATGCAATGCTCGGTCTTGGATATTGAGCATGTAATTACTGGCGAGAAGGTGCCTTCACAAAGACAATACGGGGGTTTGGAGCATTTACCTGACGTAGATTCAAACTATCGTCAACTACAACCATTGCTTGTGCTGGGTAACGATACGAAAATTTACCATCGTAAACATTTAAACCAAATTAAAACGCTGTCACCGTCTGATTATGCCCAGCTTAAAATCGCTCCGGCTCAATGCGGATACCGTGAATTAAAAGGCAAATGGGATGCCTTCGCCCTAGTAGCAAAACTACGCTTATTCCCCTACATTTTCGATGGAAAGGTACAGCCTTTGACCGCCCTGGAATTACAGCGCATTGAAGAAGAGGAAAAGGCACTGAACCCAGAAAGAGATCCAATTCCCACACCCCCATGCACACCAACGCAAAGGCCTTTGGAAAAAACTCCGAACTGGCGCACCCCAACCTCTGAGCAACAAATTTATGAGGGACTTGGCAAGCATGGTCTATTGAATTCAGCCGCTAATCCTGGCATTAAAGTAGAGGAGAAAGAAGAACTCACCCAGGCATTTATTACCAACAAATGCTAGCCTACTCTGCCGGAAATCGTTAAGCCTTGATAAGGCATGTGTGATCAAGGCTTTTATATGTTTATACTGATACGCTATTGTAGTTCGGCGCACTCTAGAATGGATTTATCTTGATCTAAACCGGTGCTAATAGAATAATACACTAATTGCATCAATTTCAGGTGACCGATGATACGATTTAAATCCATTATAGCTGTTTGCTTATTGTTATCCTGTCATTATGTATTGGCAAACAATACCATTTTAAAAACCATCAATGGTGATCAAATTGCATTTAACAGCCTAAAAGGAAAATGGATTTTTATTAACTATTGGGCAAGCTGGTGTCAACCCTGTCTTGACGAAATCCGCGAATTAAACCGATTTTATCACAGTCAACATACCAAAGCGGCTTTGTTTGCCGTTAATTACGATATGCTACCTGCTGCACAACAGTTGGAATTAATAAAAAAATACAACATTCGTTATCCCAGTTTGCTCGATCCTGCCAAACAACTGAGGCTGGGCAATATACCCGGCGTACCGGCAACGTTTGTATTTAATCCTGAAGGAAAACTCAGTCAAATTCTTTATGGGCCTCAGACGGTACGTAGTTTGAAGAAAGCAACTCGAGCTACCGTTTCCTAATTAGTTGCTGTTTTTATCTCCAATTGGCATTTTTTGCCGTTGTAAAACATACTAGTAGTAATTGCTAAGGAAGGAGACTGTCATGCTCGCCGCTCGTATGCACGCCTATCATAAGCCTTTAATCCTCGAAGAAGTGCCAACCCCCGGGATACAGCCAGACGAAGTACTCGTTAAAGTCACTGCAGCTGGCATGTGTCGTACTGATGTGCAGCTGCTAGATGGCTATTTTCAAAAATATGCAAATTTACCGCTGCCCTTAACACCTGGTCATGAAATTGCAGGAATCATCCGTAAAGTGGGTAGTCTCGTGCCACAAACAACCGGATTTGCAGAAGGGGATCAAGTCGTGGTTGTTGGGGGTTGGGGAGATGAAAGTTGCCGTCATTGTCATCAGGGAAACACCCAAATCTGCGCCCATGGCCGCTGGCCCGGCTTTGGTCCCTATGGGGGCTACTCTGAATTCGTGCCTGTTCCTGCAAAATATCTTATTAAGGTAGATAAACGTCTGCGTGCAGAAGAATTGGCACCATTAACTGATGCCGGTTTAACACCCTATCGCGGTATAAAAAAGCTTCGTGACGCCGGTGCCCTGGGTCCCAATCGAGTGCTTGGTGTGCTTGGTATTGGTGGCTTGGGAAGCTATGCCGTTCAGTATGCAAAACTGTTAGGTGCAGGAGCTGCGGTTGTTGCCTTTGCTCGCCATCCAGACAAGCTTGCCGTTGCCAAAGAATACGGTGCAGATTATGTTATTAGCACCAAAGGCAAGTCGGTTGACAACATACGCAATGAACTTGGCAAGCTGGTTGGACAAACTGAGCTTGATGCCGTCATTGACTGTGCAGGTGCCGAAGAAATGATTCGCATGGGCTTTGAACTTTTGTCAGTTGCTGGACACTATTCATCTGTAGGATTAGTGGGCGATAAAATTAACATACCTTTATTTCCTTTTGTGGCTCGCGAATATACTTACCATGGTTCATTTTGGGGCAATTACAATGATTTAAGTGAGGTGCTTGCCCTAGCATCACAAGGCAAGATCCGCCATAAGGTTAAACTTATTAATTTTGAGGAAATCAACGAAAACCTTGACCTGCTTCGCTCAGGGGATATTGTGGGCAGGGCAGTAATTAAATTCTAATATTTCGTAAAGGCAATACGCCTGCAGGCAGACTTTTAGTCATAATGCTTAATTTTGCCACACTCAAAAAGCAATTCTCATCTCTTAGATAGCATAAATTCCATGACACTTAAAACTACTTCATATGAACGTCTTTTCCTACCCTATAATGATTAATGGGTAAAGGATTTTTCCTCAGAGTGATTAAAGACAAACTCATTTATTAACCCAGAGTACGTCTCTATATGCGATTTATATGAGGGCAACTGTTTTACTTCTTCTGGAATAACTTGCTCATAAAATTCTACTAAATTACTTTTCTCTTCTAACTCCCCAACAAAAAAGCTCAACGGTCTTATCACTTCAAAAAATGAATGATGCCCGAGAGCAATTGTAGAAGATGCAATCAAAATAGCCAACAACTTATAGTCGTTTGTTGACAGCACGATAAGGGAGTTTATCTCGCTTATCGTTTTTCCTACGCCACCTGATGCACCAGAAATAACAGGCAAGTAATACTTCCTAAGCCATAAAGCCATCAAGCTATTTTCTTTGGGTTGATAGTACTGGCGCGATGGAAAGTGAGGAGACACAAAATAATCTTTAAGATCATTAGGAGTATCCTCTGTGGATAAGATTCCTAAATTTCGAGTTTCAATTTCATCCAAATTTTCAACTGCAACTATACCCCGGTTTCTATCTGAAAATAGGGTAGCAGGTCTCATTCTATTTAAAAGTTGCGTTTTCCCGAATTGTTTGGATTTGAATAAGGATTGTTGGACTAAAGCACTTAACGAAGGTATCTCGTTAGAGTTCTTTAACCCTTTTTCTGGTAATTTTATTGCGGGATAGGAAAGGACACGCTCAGTAAAAAATTTAGTGAACGTATCAAACACAACCAGTGATTTAGATTGCTTGAGCGCATTCATATCCTTTATATCAGGGTGGTCCTCCATTACTGTAAGAGAAGGTAGAAAACAGCATCCTATTGAACATCGCATTCTCAGAATTCCTGGCAATGACTTGTTCAAATGCTGTAAGAATCTTACTAATAAGTGGTTCGAAAATCTCAGGGTGTTCAATAAAATACTTGGCAAGATAGCTTTCAAATAAACACACTTCAATACAATTATTTTTATGATCAAATGTCATATGCGCTCAAAATTTAATTTTTATCTAAGAAGGTATTTTAACGAACTAAAAAGATAAAATAAATACACTTTGCTCAAAACAAATATGCCGCATCAGTTGAATTTTTTATGCCCTTTGGACTCATGACTTACTTTATGCTTAATTTTGCTACACTTAAAAGCAATATCCTAACTTATAACAGACTATGACAAGAATTCTTATTCTTACTTACGCACCACAACAAACATTAGGTGATCCAAGTGCTGCGGCAAAATTGCAAGCTTTATTGCAATTTGAGAATACCAACCCGGGAGAATTTACCACTAAAGTGGTTGTGCAAGTAAAAAAAGAAGATGAGGCACCTGTTCGCAATTTATTTCACGCTGGGCTAGATCATGAAATTATCCATAATTTACATGCAGAACCAGGACAGAAAAAATTGTCTGAACTGGTTTCGCTCTCCGATGTAGTTATTATCTATCCTGCGCCCCATTTTCTGACGCAGCCTGTGGCAACATTACTCGCCAATGCAAAGAAACCGGTAATTGCTTTTACAGAATATGATTATGATATCGAATATCAGCACACTAGCCAGGGTAGTGTAACCGTGGTACCAGGCTCCCTTTTTTTATCCTCCGGTATTGGCAGCAGAAGTTTAGGTATCTATATCGAGCGTTTCAACGAGCCTGCACAAATGCAGGCCACCGATTTAGCAAAACTACCCGCGGATTTGTTTTCAGCAAATAGAGAACTCTATTTTGGTTATTTTAATAAATTATTCAACTCACATACTGGCGCAACGCCAGCCCGCTTCATTGCCTTTGCAATTCTTGGTTCTAAAAAAAGAGAGCTTGATATTATTTTACCCTTGCATGTTTTACCTCAAAGCGATGTGAGCTCAGAGAGTAAAGCAGCTATTTTAGAATCGCCAATGTTTATCAAAGAATTAGAACAATTTAATCAAGTACAAATAGCCTATAGCCCTCAACCTGACAATACCATTTATTTAATATATCAAAAAAAAGGAAATACCTTTGCAGTTAGTGAAATATCGGAAGAAGAATTCGAGGCACAAAAATCGAATGCTGACAAATTAGTTCGCATTATCAATCCCTTTCCTTTGCATAAAAATTCAATGAGGGCATTGATGGAAAATTCAGAGCCCGTTAATCTCTTAACGGGTGATCAGAGTTTTTCAGAAGCGCTGTCTTTATCAAAGATAATTTTTTATCAAGCCATGGGATGGAAGAAAAGTTTTTACAACGCCTTAATTGCAGCCTCTCAAAAGTACACCACGCTTCATCAATGGTTCGGACTAGTGAATGAAAAATCCACCCCTGTAAAAACACTGGTCGATTTCTATGAAAAAAATAAAACGGCCTTGCTAACTGAAACAAAGGCATTCCAGAACGAATCGGCTGCCGATAACAATTTACTGACCAATTTTTTAAGTGTTTTACGGCATTTTCTAAAGGAAAGCCCTTATCAGCAATTTACAGGGTTTATTAGTAGTCTAAAGCAACATCCGTTGTTTTATGCTGATGAAAAGCTAAAAAAGGCTCAACGGTTTGTCTTAGGCTCAGACGCTCTAACTGAGCATGTAAACTACTATCTTGAGATTGCGGGTGATGCGCAGGAAAAACATAAGATGTTTGCCTATTTCAATACGCACATCGACTCTCTCATCACGCTTAGTGGATTTGAAAAAGTCTTACTCTATATGGATTTAAAATCTAAACATCCTCAGTTAGAGGTTACATTCAACGCCTCAATGATGATTGATTATTTAAAAAATATATTAGAGTTAAAGATGGAGATCTATGATGTTAACTATGCTCCTATCCTTGTAAAGTTGCCAGCCCAAGAAACGCCAGTGGATGCCGAAAAAGAAACATCTTCGCAAACGAGTTTGTATGAAAAAATGATTGGACTAGATCGCGCTTTAAACCCCTTCCGCATTACAGCATTTCACAAATTTACCAAAGAAGAGAAATTAGAGTTTTTAAAAGTTATTATGCGTGTGGGGGCTGTTCGATATGATACACCACAAGCCAACCACCTCTTACTTGATTTTTTAACGAGTGAAACGCACCCTCAGGTTTTACGCCAAATGCTAAAATTGCTCTTCCTTACGCCCGCTTATCAGTCAATGGATGACATGGTAATATTTAATCCCAAAGAACCTTGTATGTATTTTCTAATTAAAAAGCATCATCCTGAAATTGACCAAATGCTTTTAAATAATCCCTTAGCAATAAATCTGTTATTTGAAGAATTATTACTTACCGAGGGTTCCAATGTTACAGCAGGTAATAATACCTCCATCAATGAACTTGCCTTTAATGCTTTATTCCCTAAACCTACCATCGGGAGAGGCTTTTCCCAGTTCTTTCCGTCTCCCCAGGAATTAGAGAAAAATTTACTCCTAACCAAAGTTCTTGCTGCAGGAGAAGGCGCGTCTGAGGCGATTAAAAGCATTGTGCTGGCAAAACTGGCTAAAAACCCACATGAACTGGAACAACTTAGTAAAAATTTAGGCGATGGGGCACCTGATTATTTAAAAGAGTTTTTTAGAGAAAATGGGTTAAAAAGTACTAACTATGGATCTTCCGTATAAACCAATTTCGGCCATCGACTAATCTCGCTATAAGCATGCTGCTGACAGTATTGCCTGTTACATTTAGCATAGTCGCTATAGGGTCAATAATGACACTGATTGCGGCGACCGCAAGTAAAACAGTAGAAGGAAAACCATAGACTGCCAGTATTAATAATTCTCCTACCATCCCTCCACTTGGTATGGCCCCCATAACGGTTCCCACCAGCATTGAGACCATCATTGCAAGCAATAAAACCGGCAAACCGTTAAAATCCAGCTGGAAAATAGCAAACAAAAAAGCAATTTTAAAAACGCCACCTATTACTGATCCATCTTTGTGAATAATTGAACCTAAAGGGATTACTGTTTCAGAAATCTCGCAGGAAACACCCATGTTTTTAGTGGCAAGTAGATTAGCAGGAATACTGGCTGCACTACTGCAAGTCGCTAATGCTGTTGTCGCCGGTAAAAACAGGTTTTTCCAAAATAACTGAAACCCTTTCAGTCTAGCTGCACCATAGGCGTAAATACTAAATACAACGACAAAATAGAGTAGCGAAGATACATAGTAAATAATGGCAATACGAAAGTAATTTTCCACCAGTTTTGGCCCAAGCTCATTCACCAATACCGCAAAATAGGCAAAAAAGCCGATAGGTGCGAAATACATAATCAAGGAGATAACCCGCATAAAAAGCGACTCTCCCTCCTGCAAAAATTTGACAAAGGTTGTATCTTTTTTGTTAAGTGAGGCAAGAGCCAATCCGACCAGTATAGAAAAAACAATTAAAGCGGAAATATGTTCATGAGAAAGCAACTGACTGAAATTCGTAACGGAAAAAATACCAACAAGCTGTTCAGAAAACCCGGGTACCGACGTGTTCATAGGAGAGCTAAGCTCTATAGAGAAGCCATTCGTTAATGGAAAAATTTTTACTATCAACAGAGCATATAATGCTGCTATTAAACCAGTAACAAGAAAAACCACGATCATTCTAGAGATAATTTTTCCGAATCTCCCTAATGAGCCGGCCTTTGTAATCGCAGAGGCAATACTGAAAAAAACAAGAGGTACAATGGCGGTTAAAATTAAATTCAGAAAAATATCACCTATTGGCTTTAAAAATTTAACCTGCTCAAACGAATAACCAACAATACCTCCCAAGAGAATTGAAAGAAGTAGCATCAGTGAAAATAAATAAGAACGAAGCATATTTCGGACAAGCAATTATTAATGGGTCAAACAATAAATGTAATTGCTTACAAAGGAAAGTAATTCTTTCTTTATATTGTCACACAGTCCTTTTAGCAAATTTAAAATACGTTGAGTTTAAACGCAAATATACAGCTATTGATCTCATAGCTTCAAAAAGATACCATTTTTTTACTTTTTTTAGCATGCATGGATAAGCGTGGTGCAATTATTTTAAGGATCAGGGATGAAATTTATTCGCGGCACACTGGGGCCATTATTTTTAATTTTAGGTTGCCCTCCTTTTGCCATACTCATGTGGTATACCAACACAGCGCTACAAGGCTCTCTGCATTTACTCTGGCAAATCATCTTGAATGAGGGCTTTTTTCATACCGTTTATACTATCTGGCGTCCTGTCTTTTTTGGCTCCTCTACTGCCTGGATACTTATTTTTTCCTTTATTATTTTTGAGTTTTTATTAACCAAACTCGTGAAAGGGAAAACCTTTTATGGACCAGTGACCCCTAAAGGCAACATTCCCATTTACAAGGCCAATGGTTTTACTGTTTTTTTAATTACTGTTTTTTGTTTTTGCTTTGGTAGTTTTTATTTACAGCTTTTTTCAGCAACGATTATCTATGACAATTTTGGAGCGATTGTTGGAGCATTAAATTGCTTCAGCTTGGTTCTTTGTGCTTTCCTTTATATAAAAGGTCGATTTGCTCCCTCATCAACAGATTCAGGCACAAGTGGCAATGTCATTTTTGATTATTATTGGGGAACTGAGCTTTACCCCTCCTTGTTTGGAATTAATCTTAAAATGTTTATCAATTGCCGTTTAGGTATGATGAGTTGGGGTTTAATTTTACTTTCCTATGCAGCCAAACAGCATGTTCTTTTCGGCTTAACCAATGCCATGGTAGTTGCCGTTGCTTTGCAATTTATTTACATCACCAAATTTTTCATTTGGGAAACTGGTTATCTTGGCTCCCTTGATATTATGCATGATAGAGCAGGTTTTTATATTTGCTGGGGTTGCCTTGTGTGGGTACCTTGTATTTATACCTCACCCACCATGTATCTGGTGATGCATCCTCATTCGCTCCCCTACTGGTTCGCTGGCGGTATTTTTATTGCAGGAGCAGGAAGCATTTTAATAAATTATCTTGCCGACAGACAACGACAACGGGTACGCACCACGGCGGGAAATTGTAAGGTCTGGGGAAGGTCTCCACGTATTGTGATGGCTAGCTATTACACGGAAACAGGGGAGCAGAAACAAAATATCCTCCTAAGTTCTGGTTGGTGGGGCGTTTCACGGCACTTCCACTATTTACCAGAAATTGCGGCGGCGTTTTTCTGGTCAGTTCCTGCTTTGTTTACTCATTTCGCACCTTATTTCTACGTCTGCTTTTTATCCGTTTTACTGATCGATCGTGCTTTTAGAGATGATAAACGGTGTGCTAAAAAATACGGTGCTTATTGGCAAACTTACTGTCAACTAGTGCCTTATAAGATTATCCCTTATGTGTTTTAACTAAATGAGAATTAGAATGATTATTGAAAAAGTGACACAGGATAGTTTTGAAAATCAATTACAAACACGCATCCCTCAACCTGATAACCCTAGTTGTTCGCAAAAGCTTTTAGAGGGATGCTCCTTAATTAGACGCAAAAGAAGACCGTCCTATAAAGAGTCTTTCCATAGACGTTGTTTTTGCTCTTTCGTCAGTTTAATTTTTAAACGCCATCCGCCTTCTCTTTCCTCTTTCTCATCGATAACCGCATCTATTTCATAAAGCGCAGCTCTCAGCTTGGCTTCTGCAGGGGCTAATAAAACTTCTTCCTCGATAATCGCGCCTTGAAGTTGGACTGCAATGGCTTGCCGCAACAGATTTAATCCTGCACCGGTTTTTGCAGAAATCCACACTTTAATTCCTTCTTCTTGCTGGTCAATTTTAGCTTCCCAATTCCCTTGTTGATCTATTTTGTTAAAAATTTGGAGCATAGGAATATCTTTAACACCAAGCTCATCTAATACTTGTTCTACAGCAAACACACTATCCCGCCAATGCGGATCGGAAACATCAATAACATGCAGTAATAAATCTGCTTCCTGCGTCTCTTCAAGGGTCGCTCGGAAAGCTTCTATCAATTGGTGAGGGAGGTCACGGATAAAACCAACCGTATCGGTTAAAATTATCGAAGCTGCGCCGGGTAGCTCCACTTTACGCATCGTCGGATCAAGTGTCGCAAATAATTGATTGGCTGCGTAAATACTTTCTCCGGTTAAGGCATTAAAAAGCGTTGATTTCCCAGCGTTTGTGTATCCCACTAAAGATACTGTCGGCAATGCTGCTTTTTGACGGGCACGACGATTCTGATCTCGACTGCGTCTTACTTTTTCCAGCCGCTTATTAATGGATTTAATCCGCTCACGTAACAACCGTCTATCTGTTTCTAACTGGGTTTCTCCAGGCCCCCGCAAGCCAATTCCCCCTTTTTGCCTTTCAAGGTGGGTCCATCCGCGAACCAGGCGGGTCGATAAATGCTGCAACTGCGCAAGCTCTACTTGTAACTTTCCTTCGAAAGTGCGAGCTCGTTGGGCAAAAATATCAAGAATCAAACCACTGCGATCCACAACGCGACATTCTAATAGTCGTTCCAGATTTCGTTCCTGAGAGGGAGAAAGCTCGTGATTGACTAGCACCAGCTCTGCTTGATGAGCCAGTACTTGGTGTTTAATTTCTTCTGCTTTCCCTAATCCAACATAATATTTTGCTTCAGGAGTAGAACGTGCACCTTCTACGCAAGCCATAACTTCCGCTTGTGCCGATACTGCCAACTCTTTAAACTCAGCCATCGCTCTTGCAGTATCTATGCCGGGTAGTGCCAATTGTACCAGGATGGCACGTTCTCCTCCTTGTGGTCGTTCAAACAAGGCTTAATGTCCGCTTAAAATTAAAACAGCTAGTCTGCCACATTTCCTTCTTCATCACCAGCGGGTATTTTAACCAAGCGTGAAGGTACAACAGTGGAAATTGCATGCTTGTAAACCATTTGCGTAACGGAGTTCTTTAACATCACCACGTACTGATCGAAAGAATCCACTATGCCATGTAATTTTATTCCATTCACTAGAAACACAGAGACAGGAATTTTCTCCTTCCTCAATTCGTTTAAGAAAGGGTCTTGCAAGAGATGATTTTTTGACATTGCCCACTCCTTATTATTATTGTATTCAGGCAACCACTCACGAATGTTGTCGTCTGTAAAAAAAAAAACTTAAGTGTTCTTAAAAAATATTTTTCCGCTTTTAAAGTATTTAATTACCTATTCCGTTTCGCGCTTGCAATCATGACCACTCTCGCCATCATTTTTTTAAATAGGCTAAACTGCTCCGTGCAGAGGTATTAAAAATCAGGTTGTTGCATCCTATTCGATTTCGTTACTATAGAAGGGCCTGTATCAAAAATTATTGACCACCCGGTCTATTGTCAAGGGCTAGCATACTATTCCACACTCTTTACAAGCTGTTTATTCAAAGGAGCAAGGCATTTAAACAGTGGAAACCACCAGAGAGAGCTGGGGAAAACGGCAATTGGCTATTCAACCACAGGCAATTAATATGGAGATTAACATGAAATACTCACTGCAAGAATTAGTTTCAATGGAAAATCCTTATGAGTTACTGATTACTAAAGATAACGGGACGTCATTAAACGAAAGTTCAGAAGCTATTCAACAACTCAGTGTTAAACAACGAACCGCTCTAGTAACCACAATTATCCTGCAATGTCCAACGGATGGTTTCAGCAAATTAAATGCAATGGTTCATCGCACACTTTGTCCTGAAAAATTTGCGGGCGCAGTGGAACGTGCCTGTATTTTGAATCGATTAATTACTAAGCTGCATGGTGACACACCACATCTGGTTTTTAGCAATCCTGAATTTGATGTCTCCTTATTTCATGAGTTCGCCGATTTAGTTGATCATTTAATCCCCGATAGAAAAGCGTTTTCTGAAAAGCTAGCCGCTTCTGCGCCACAAGAACAGCACTCAAAAATTGCCAGGCAGCTTCATGAAATATTTTCTGTCACATTAGCTAAAACGGATAATAAGGAAATTCAATTCGGGGCTATTATCGAAGAAAAATCTTTATCTGCCCCTGGGCGGAATAGTTTGTTTACACCTTCCACATCTCAAGAAAAACAGGCAACCCAAACACTAACTACTAACAATATTTATAATTAATCTTTGCGCACGCCTTATGGGCGTGCGCATTTTGTACTAGATGCTAGCATTCTAAGAGAATGCTTCTGCATCTTTGAGATATTTCTTACACTGTATACATCGAATTCCTTCATGACAGTTTGTACAAAGGATATATACTGAATACATAAAGGATGACAAGGATTGTCTGACAGGAAGTCAAACTAAGGGACCAGCACAATGGATGTGCTTTGCCGCAAGGATGCGGCTTTTAATTTTACCTACAAAATCTGTTGGGTGAGTTCTGTTGGCAATGACCACATCAATTTGATCTTTCCCACGCATATTATTTATTTTCCATGTATTTATTTAATGCAAACTTAAGTTCAGGATCGGCTTCACTGACAAGATCATTCTCATTATTAACAGAAGCATCAAAGGTAAAATTATAGCGTACTCGCACTTTAGTTTTATCACTAAAACTATTTTTATCGACTGATTGATAGTGCTTGGATTTAAAAAATGTCGTTAGTTTTTGATCACAACCTATTGGAAGGAAAAAACCATTGATGGTGCATTGGCTGCTAGCATTGTGGACTCCTTTTTCTTGACAGGGTGAATGGCTTAAAAATACATCGATAGTTTGAATCTTTTGCCTTGGAAATGCTGCTTTATATTTTTCAACACTTCTGGAAAAATTTCTGATTAGATTCTCTTCTGCATGTTGACCTCTTTCCGGAAATAAAGATGGGACGCCTGCGCTAACCATGAATTTAAAAAGTCTTTCTATCCTCCCTTGATCAATGCCCCCTTTATCACCTTCTCCAACTAATTCATTGTGCACTTTCATTTTATTAAATGCTTGAATTTTTGTGGCCATCTCTGCACTAGGATTGCTGCGAAAAACAAAATAAGCGTTGCCGTTTAAACTTAAGATAGCAAATACTTCTCTTGGCCTACGTTTAAATGCAGAAGCCGCTTGCGATAATGTTTTATATATTTTCATTTTATATGTACAATCAGCCTTAAAATCACTTATTGTAAATATATTTTATTAAGAAAGTATTAAATTTATTCGAATTGAAAATTTATTTATCTTGATATAAACAATGAAGTTATTTTCAATGTTGATTACCTTATTGAATTTATAATTTGAACATAGCGATAATCTATAGATATCTAATCATGCTTTTTAATTGAATACGTTCAATATCGTAAATTGTGCTTTTAAGACACTCCTTCAAGCAAGTATGCTTGAAGGAGTAAAGAAAGGTTTGATTACAAAGATTAACTCGGTGGCTTCTTAGAACAATTTGTTGTTAAATATCAATGTTTTCAGCTTCCAGCGCATTCGTTTCGATAAACTCACGTCTTGGTTCAACTTGATCACCCATTAAAGTAGTGAAGATTTCATCTGCAGCCACAGCATCTTCAATACTAACCTGAAGCATACGTCTTACTTCAGGATCCATGGTTGTTTCCCAAAGCTGTTCAGGGTTCATCTCTCCAAGGCCTTTATAACGTTGAATTGACTGACCACGCTTCGCTTCTTCCATTAACCAAGTAAGGGCTTGTTCAAAAGACTCTACCTCCTGATTTCTCTCACCGCGTTTTATAACAGCGCCCTCCTCTACCAGAGTAGCTAATTTAGAGCCGAGACTAGTTAGCTCCCTATAATCTTTAGAAAAGAAAAACTCGGCATTCAATAGAATTGGGGCTTCCATTCCATGCTGGGTAATAATTACTTGCGGTAAATAATGATCAGTCTCTTGATGATGAATGACATTCACTTTGTATTGTTGTGTTTTACTCTCAAGTTGCTGCAGGCTTAAATGAAGTTGGTTTGCCCAAGCATTAATTTTGTCGTAATGATTAAAATCATCATTATGGAGCATAGGTAAATATATCATACGCCGCAAAATATCCGTGTTATAACGTCTCGCATGCCGTTTTAATATTTTTTCAACCCGTCGATATTTTAATACTAAATCTTCCAAAGCAATGGGGGCTATGGCCGGTAATCCGTTACCTGGATAAAATTCAGCGCCATCTAATGCTGCTTGGGTTAAGTATTCGTATAACGCTTCGTCATCTTTTACATATTGCTCTTGTTTACCTCGTTTTACTTTATACAAGGGAGGCTGTGCAATATAAATATATCCGCGCTCAATGAGTTCAGGTGCTTGTCGATAGAAAAAGGTCAACAATAAGGTACGAATATGCGAACCATCGACATCCGCATCTGTCATAATAATAATGCGATGATAACGAATTTTATCAGGATCATATTCATCAGGCCCAATACCGCATCCAAGAGCCGTGATTAAAGTAGCGACTTCTTGTGAGGAAAGCATTTTATCAAAGCGCGCCTTTTCAACATTAAGGATCTTACCTTTAAGAGGCAGAATAGCTTGGAAGCGTCGGTCACGCCCCTGTTTCGCAGAGCCACCTGCTGAATCTCCCTCAACGATGTAAAGTTCAGAATGCGCAGGATCTTTTTCTTGACAATCCGCCAACTTACCAGGCAAACCGGCAATATCTAATGCCCCTTTACGGCGTGTCATTTCTCGAGCACGGCGTGCAGCCTCCCGTGCACGTGCGGCATCAATGATTTTACCAACAATCGATTTGGCAATAGCAGGATTCTCTAAAAGAAAATCATTCAATTTTTCAGCTACCAGGGATTCAACAGCTGCCTTGACTTCAGAAGAAACCAGTTTGTCTTTAGTCTGTGATGAAAATTTTGGATCCGGTACTTTAACGGATAAAACGGCAGTTAAACCCTCTCTTGCATCATCGCCTGTCGTTACGATTTTGGCCTTTTTGGCAAATCCTTCATTCTCAATGTAAGTATTCAAGGTTCGAGTAAGCGCAGCTCTAAATCCGGCTAAATGAGTTCCTCCATCGCGTTGGGGAATATTGTTGGTAAAACAAAAAATGGTTTCCTGGAATGAGTCATTCCATTGCATGGCTAGTTCAACACTTATGTTTTCCTTCTCACCAGTCAGGGTAAATACTAAAGGCATTATGGGGGTTTTATTGCGATTTAAATGTTCTACAAAAGCCTGGATACCCCCTTCATAGCGAAAAGTATCGCGCTTTTGTGTTCTTTCATCATAAAGATGAATACATACACCTGAATTGAGAAAAGAAAGTTCCCTTAGACGTTTTGCTAAAATATCGTAATGAAATTCAATGTTGGTAAAGGTATTAGCACTTGGCTTGAACCAAACTTGTGTTCCTGTCGAGGTTGCATCCCCTGTTACGGCTAATGGAGCGTCTGGAACCCCATTTCGATAATGCTGTTCATACACCTTGCCATTGCGACGAATTAACAGATGGAGTTCTTCAGAAAGGGCATTCACAACTGAAACCCCTACACCATGTAAGCCACCCGATACTTTGTAAGAATTGTCATCAAATTTACCACCAGCATGCAAGACCGTCATAATCACTTCAGCTGCCGAACGACCTTCTTCCTTATGGATATCTACAGGGATACCCCTACCATCGTCTTTAACAGTAATTGACTCATCACCATGAATGGTGACTTGAATTTCGGTGCAATATCCTGCCAATGCTTCGTCGATGGAATTGTCGACTACTTCAAATACCATATGATGCAAACCAGTCCCATCGTCAGTATCTCCAATATACATTCCCGGACGTTTTCTTACCGCATCCAATCCCTTCAATACTTTAATATTCGACGAATCATAACTGGCGTCAACGCTCATAAGAGTCCTCTTTGACTATATAGGTACTAAATCACTTATTGTACCACAGCCCGGACTTTTTTACAGGATTGTAAAAATTTAAGCCCTGATTTTCCTTAACAAAAAGGAAAGAATTTATGTGGGTTATTACGATCAAAATGCAATTTGAAAGATTTTAGGAGGTTAAGAATACACCCAGTGGTTTTGTGAAGTGAGCGCAACTCTCGATGTCTTTGCGAAACTAATTTTACTTGTGTAAGAAAAGGATGTTTCACGTGAAACATTTATCATTCAGTAACCTTACCTTCCAGCACTGAAAATAATTTTATATCTTTTGAAGTTTGGAAATAATCATCAAGAGGTTGCGTAGAAGTAATAAAAAACTGGCCGTTTACTGTAAGAAAAAAATGTAATAAACGTTCAACATGTCCCTTATCAAGTTCTGAAGCCAAATCATCGCACAAATAAATACATGACTTGGGTGTTAAATTGGCTTGGGCAAGTTTTAAAGCGAACAGCAAAATTTTTTGTTGCCCACGTGATAAATATTGTTTGGCCGTGAAATCTTCACTCGCCACGAATAAATCCGCCTGATGGGGTCCATAATGGGTAAATTGACGAAGTATATCCTTTTGGTAACTTTCTGCGAGAATTGTTGCAAGTGATTTTCCATTATCCCGCTTGTCCCAGCCTTTATAGTAATTGAGTGAACAATGAAAATTACTAAGTTGCATGAGAGTTTTTTCAAATTCAGGGCGTAATTGTAAGAAATACTGTTCTCTCGCTTGATGTAACCGAGAAGCAAGTTCATCAAGGATACTATTCCATGGTTCAAGATCTTTAGGGGACGCCTTTTGTTTTAAAAGATAATTGCGTTGTTTCAACGCTCTTTTATAGTCTTTCCACAAAAAATGGTAATCCTGTTTCACGTGAAACAACCCCCAATCCAACACGGTTCGGCGAATGGCGGGACCAGCATCAATTATTTGAAAAATATCCTGATAAAATACCTGACACGGTAGAAAATGAGCAAGCTCACTACTACTTTGACATGTCAATTTATTGATGCGTACGAGAGTAGGGGAATGGACAGATTTTTGAATACTAATACTCTGCTCATCAAGCGTGCGAGAAAAAACGGTCATCGTTTCTTCGCCTTGACTGATCAGGGGTAATATTTCCCGCGTTCGAAAGGAATGACCACTCCCTAGTAAATAAATTGCCTCTAACACAGAAGTCTTACCGCTACCATTAACACCAGAGAAAAGATTAATGTGTGGATGGAAATCTAAACGGGCAGACTTAATATTACGGAGATGATGAATTTGTAATTGAGCTAGGCTCATAATTTCATTGGCATAATAATATATTGATAATGCTCATCTTGAACTGATTCAACCAAAATACTACTATCAGTAGTAGACATGGATAAACGTATTAACCCTTCGCTAAGAAAGTTTAATACGTCCAACAAATAACTGGCATTAATACCAATTTTTATTTCGTTGCCATCCGTGTGGGCTTCGAGGCCTTCTGTTGCCTCTTCTTGCTCCTGGTTATTAGCAATTAAAGTAAGTGAGCCAGGTTGCATATGTAAAATGACAGCACGGGATTTCTCATGAGCGAGAATAACAATGCGTGCTAGGGCGCGTTTGAGTAAGTCACGATCAATGAGAACAAATTTATCTTGCTGCTTAGGAATGGCCTTCGTGTAGGGTGGGAAACGGGCTTCAATTAATTTAGACTGAAAAGTATATTTTTGTGTCGAAAGTTTAAAGTGACCCTTGCCTGCAAAAACAACTATTTGCTCGTCATCAATATTGCTTAATAACCTCAACATTTCCTGCACGCCCTTTCTAGGAATGAGAAAACGATGATGGGAATTAACCAACCCTGAATTCAATTTACACACTGCCATGCGATGACCATCGGTAGCCACTGCAGTAAAGACTTGTCCATCTAATTCAAATAATAAGCCATTTAAAAAAACACGAACATCATGTTGAGACATGGCAAAATGAGTCGATTGCAACAAATGAATAAGTTCTGTCCTGGCAATTGTAAATTCCACTTCGCTTAATTCATCTTCACTCGCAGGAAAATCTTCTGCCGGCAGAGTGGCTAATTTAAATTTACTACGTCCAGCACCAATAACCACTGTATTCGCACTTAACGTGATGGTAGGTGTAGCATCGTCATCAAGGGAGCGAATAATATCAATAAATTTTTTAGCAGGCACCGTTATTTTGCCGGCAGAATGACTGGCATCACAAGTAATACGGGCAGTAATTTCCATCTCTAAGTCAGTAGCGGTAAGCAATAACTGATTATCCTCAAGACAAAGTAGAATATTTGATAAAATAGCCAATGATTGCTTTTTATCAACGGCCCCAGCTACAGTTAATAAGGGTGTGAGGAGTTGGTCTTTGGCGAGTGTCAAGTCAAACATAGCTTATCCAAATTAAGACGTTAAAGTGCGCATTAAATTTTTATAATCTTCAGCGAAATCATTCTCATCCTGCACCAGCTCTTTTACTTTACGACAGGCATGAATGACAGTTGTATGATCACGCCCACCGAAATGATCACCAATTTCCGGTAAACTGTGATTGGTCAACTCTTTAGCTAATGCCATAGCCATTTGTCGAGGGCGGGCTATCGAGCGACTACGTCGCTTTGATAGTAAATCAGCAACCTTAACCTTATAGTATTCAGCAACTGTTTTTTGAATATTCTCTATGGTTACTAATTTATCTTGTAAAGCCAGAAGGTCACGTAAAGCCTCATGGACAAAATCAATTGTAATAGGTTTGCCTGTGAAATGAGCGTTTGCAATTACCCGTCGCAATGCCCCCTCTAACTCACGTACATTGGAACGAATCCTTTTGGCAATAAAAAAGGCAACCTCATAAGGAAGTTCAATATTAGATTGCTCCGCCTTGCTCATTAAAATTGCAACGCGTGTTTCTAGTTCAGGAGGTTCCACAGCGACAGTAAGCCCCCAGCCGAAACGCGACTTAAGACGCTCCTCCATGCCCTCAATTTCTTTAGGGTAACGATCACTTGTAAGGATAATCTGCTGCTGGCCTTCGAGTAAGGCATTGAAAGTATGGAAAAATTCCTCCTGAGAGCGATCCTTTCCAGCAAAAAACTGGATATCATCAATCAATAAAGCGTTTAAAGAACGATAGAATCTTTTAAACTCATTAATTGAATTTGTTTGTAAAGCCTTCACCATATCAGCAACAAATCGTTCAGAATGAAGATAAAGAACTTTTGCTTCGGGGTTGTTTTTTAATATGGTATTACCAATAGCATGCATTAAGTGGGTTTTACCCAAACCAACACCACCATAGATAAAAAGAGGATTATAAGCTTCACCAGGTCGCTCAGCAACTTGCAATGAAGCAGCCCTGGCAAGCTGGTTAGAATTTCCTTCCACGAAACTATCAAAAAGAAACTTCTTGTTAAGATAACTATTTTTATAATCAGCTGCTTTCTTCGCTACTACCTTGCTAGTTGCTTGTATCTTTGCAGGTTGCTGTTCAATAGGGGCGGTGGAAACTGCTTTAGAACCAATTTCAATACTAACCGATGAAATAAGGCCACCACCAAATTGACTTACCAATTCCTTTATTCTGGAATAAAAATTCTTTTTTACCCAATCCACAACAAATCGATTTGGCGCTAGCAAAACTAAATTAGCATCATGAAATTCAGCCTGCAAGGGACGCAACCATGTATTGAATTGTTGGGGAGGGTATTCCTCTTTTAAAAAACTTAAGCATTTCTGCCAAAGATTCGCAGACACAGATACTCCTCGTGATCTATAAGGCTAAACTCAGACAATGCATCAATAATATTGCCATTGAATCAACCCAGGCAGCAAGAGAAATCATTTGCCATGGGGAATTCCTTGCTACTCCTTGCTATCCTATTCACCATCTTACAGCAAACAGGCAGTCAATATCCTTTAAAAAGCATTGTAGACAAATAAGAGATTATACTAAGCCCTGTGGAAAAAAACAGAGTTATCCACAGTTTAAAATGGAATATCCATAAAAAATTGGAAATAACCCACATTTTATTGAAAGCCAAGTAAATCATTAAAAACTGATTTGTTGAAGTCATACAAAGGAACTTGCAATAAAAATTCACTCACATTGTGCTTCACAACATCTTCAAAAGAGGAGCGGAGATTAAACACTTTGCGTTGACGCTCAGAACTAGTCCCTGACGTCATCATTGCTTTTAACGTAGCGAAGTAAACATGATAATTAAGCTCCTCAATATAAGGCGTTAATTTTTCAAGCCATTCGTCAATGTCTTCTCGCATGAATTTTGTTTTTCCTTCAGGGTTCATTAGTAATTCCGCATCCAAGCCATAGCGAATGGCACGCCATTTATTTTCACGAGAAAGCCAAAAGGGTGGATAAGCAACTGACTCCAACCAACTACCATTGTCTTTAAACCAATGAGCAAGTGTGTGTATCAGAGCAACCAAAGCCATGGTTTCTGCAAGTGTTGCAGTACCATCACAAACTCGAATTTCCAAAGTCCCAAACTGAGGACTGGGGCGTAAATCCCACCATAAATCCTTAAGGGATTTAATGGAGCCACACGCTTTTAATGTTTTATATAACTGCTCAAAATCCTGCCAGGAGCAGACATTATAAGGTTGACCAGCTGTAGGTAAGGATTCATAAGTAGTAGGACGACAAGCAGCAAGCCCTGTATCAATTCCTTGCCAAAAAGGTGAACTGGAAGATAATGCAAGTAAGTGAGGTAAGAAGTACATAAAAAAATTGTTATAGCGAATACACTCCTCCCCACTTGACATCCCCAAATGGACATGTAAACCATATACACTCATCCGGCGAGTTAGCCATTGGTTTCTATCGATTAAATCCTGATAGCGGGCTGTAGGTGAAATTACCCAATCAGAATACTTGGAAAAAGGGTGTGTACCGGTAGTTGAAAATAAAATACCTAACTCTTTCGTTGAAGACTGCAACTCGGACAACGTCAGAAATAGATCCCTTTCGGCTTGCTGCACATCATTACATATATCCGTATTAACCTCTATTGTACTTAAATAAAATTCCGGTTTAACTTTCTGTAAATGAATGGTGGCTTCAAGGATTTCCTCGGCCCGGGAACATAAATTATAGGTTTCCGCATTAATTAATTGAAGTTCTAACTCGACCCCCAATGTTAACAAGCCGTTACTTTTAAAAAGCGTCTCACTATTTTCTGTTGACTCAGAAACTGAAGTATTGGACATATTATTCTCCTACCTTTTATTAACCAGGAATTGCTTGTTGTTCCTAGCCTCGAAGGTTATTTTTTTATTCCTTCCTCCTATTAGCAGATGAAATAGTTAGATACAATTTAATACAGGAATAAATTTTTTATTGAAATATTTCGTATACAAAATGTTTTTGATACTAACTTATTTCAAAAAGTCATTTCAACTCTTAACTTTTATGAATATCCATGAACAACACCGAAAAAGGCGCTATTGAAGAGCAAAGCCTTGCCTCATCTGAATCCAAATGTCGTTCCCTCGCAAACTCAATCAATCTATTGGGGAATCTCTAAAAAAATTTATAAGTTATAGCTTTAATGCAGAATTAAATACCCATATAAACATGTTTTTATTTGCTCAGAGCTAAACCGGGGATAAGTTAAAGAAAATCCTGGGATAAACATGAGCAAATCTCAGTCAGTACTTAAAATAATGAATGTTTTAACCATGCCATTAAGAATAAAAAAGCAGTTTATTAACAGCCTACATAAGACATAACCACTTGATTTTATTTTATTTATGTTAAATAACCACAGTAATTAGGATGCTTATAATAAGAATAAGAAAATTATCTATTTATTTTATTTTTATTGGTGCCCTACTTAAAGTTCTGATCAAATTCATTTCCCAGGTCTACCATATTTAATAAGTGTACTTGTGGAAAACCCTTTTATTTAGATGGGAATAAATGCCTATAAATTTAAAAATCAACCTGGTTTTATAAAGTAATTCAAAAAGCATACCAAGAAATCGAACCGACTAATCACAACAATAAAAATAAGTAACCATTTGATTAATAAATGTTAATTTAAACTACTAACAGTTGTTGGCGAGCTAATAATAAAAAACAAATTCTAAAAATTTATTTTATAATTATTATGCACGACCTTTAAATTAGCTTCCCTGCACAGGAAAAAAATGAAATTACGTCTTTAGGCGCACTAGCGAAGCAAGTGCAGGATGCTCTTGAATAAACATCTGTTCCGATATGCGCAACGACGAGATGAAAAATGATTTCCTGCGTAAAGTTAATTAACATAACTTAACTCCAGCGTTTGACAGCCGGTGTAAAGTTTTCTATCATTGCCAACCTTAAAAATTTAATTAACAACAGGTTCATCATGAAACGCACATTCCAGCCCAGTAATTTAAAACGCAAACGCGATCATGGTTTTCGTCAACGTATGTCAACCCGTGGTGGTCGTTTGATATTAAAGCGTCGTCGTGCTAAAGGACGTAAACGTTTATCTGCTTAAGTGAATTGTTTTGATAAAACACGGCGGTTACTTAAAAAAAGTGATTACGATTACGTGTTTGCTCAGGCAAAAAAAGTGGTGACCTCAGAGTTTATTTTTCTATACCGTAATAACTCTCTGGGGTATGCCAGGCTAGGGTTAGCATTATCAAAAAAAATAATTTCAAAAGCGCATGACCGAAATCGCCTGAAACGCTTGTTGCGAGAAACGTTCCGTGTAAAACAGTTGCCTGCAATAGATGTGGTTGTATTAGCAAGACCTGGCGTTGCAAACGCAGAAAATAAAACATTAAATGCCAAATTAGGTAAAACATGGGACAAATTAATCGCTTTATCCGCTACTTGATTTGCTTACCTATAGTGTTGTATCAATTGTTGTTGCGCCCTGTCATGAAACCTTGTTGTCGCTATTACCCTAGTTGTTCCCAGTATGCTCTTATGGCTATTCAACACTTTGGTGTTGTTAGAGGCATTTGGTTGACTTGTCGTCGATTGTTGCGCTGTCATCCATGGGCTGCTGGAGGTTATGATCCTGTACTACCTAACGAAGAGAAACCCTGATGGATATACGACGTGTAGTTTTGTATGCAGCCTTAGCGCTGGTTGTTTACTCCCTGTGGATGAACTGGCAAAAAGATTATCCACCTCCTGCGCCGGCTCAACAAAGTGCGGAGGTTGTGCCTTTACCTGCTAAGAGCGACAGTTTGTTACCTACAATGACAAGTGATGCAGCACCAACGCCACAAGCTGCCATTAAAGAAGATCAAGCGGGTAAAGCTTCAGCCGAGGCCATTCAGGTAAAAACAGATGTTTTAAATCTGCGTATTGATTTAACTCATGGTGATGTAGTAAATGCTCAATTGCTGGAATATCCAGTAAGTATTGAGGAAAAAGATAAACCTATTACTATCTTACAAAATCAAGCCAATCAACAATACGTTGCAAACAGCAGCCTGTTTATAACACAGGGTCAAGAAGTTAAAAGTCTTAATTTTGATTTTTCCAGTGCAAAGCAAAAATACGAATTGGAAAAAGGGGAAAATACGCTGACTGTTACTCTTAATGGTAGAACACCAGACGGCCTTACGGTAAAAAAACAATTTATTTTTACCCGTGGTAGTTATCTTATTGAGGTTAGATACTTAATTGATAATCAAGGAACTGCTCCTTGGCAAGGTTATCTAAATACGCAATTGCTGCGTACATCACCGCAAGAGGATAAGTCCAGTATATTCCATATTGGTTCATACACTGGTGCATCCTATTCAAATCCTGGCCAGCATCGTTATCAAAAAGTAACTTTCCCAAATATGGCTAAATCCAATTTGGATGTAAATGCTAAGGGCGGCTGGATAGCCATGCAACAGCATTATTTCTTAAGTGCCTGGATACCAAATGCTGACAGTAGCAATATGTTTTATACGCGCGCAGTAAACAATGATTACACCATTGGTGCAGTTAGTCAGCCTATTACCATTGCACCTGGAATGCAAAAGGAAATAAGCTCAAAGCTTTATGTAGGACCAGAAAGTACGGAAGTATTAAAAAATATTGCGCCAGGTTTGGATTTAACCGTTGATTACGGGTGGCTATGGTTCCTTTCTTCGCTTCTTTTTTCAGTAATGAAAGCTATCTATTCTCTGGTTGGTAATTGGGGATGGTCAATTGTTTTAGTTACGGTACTCATTAAGCTTGCATTTTATCGATTGTCCGCCAGTAGTTATAAATCGATGGCTGGTATGCGTAAATTGCAACCTAAGCTTCAAGCTCTACGTGAGCGTTATGGGGATGACAAGGCTAAAATGAGCCAGGCGACCATGGAGCTATATCGCCAGGAAAAAGTAAACCCGTTAGGCGGTTGTTTACCAATCCTTATTCAAATCCCTGTTTTTATTGCGCTTTACTGGGTACTACTGGAAAGTGTTGAATTAAGACAAGCCCCTTTTATCTTTTGGATAAAAGATTTAGCCGCTGCCGATCCTTACCATGTATTACCTATCATTATGGGTGCTACCATGTTGATTCAGCAGAAATTAAATCCAGCGCCTCCTGATCCAATGCAGGCGAAGTTAATGATGTTTTTGCCAATATTGTTCACAGGGTTATTCTGGAATTTCCCGGCGGGTTTGGTGCTATACTGGATAGTGAATAATACCTTGTCAATTTTACAACAGTGGTATATTACTCGTAAGTATGATGATAAACCTAAACAAACTGTAATACCTGCAAAATAATGCAAAATGATACAATTGTAGCGATCGCTACTCCACCGGGTCGTGGTGGAGTAGGGATTGCTCGTCTTTCTGGGCCTCTTGCATATGAAATTGCTTTAAAGCTAAGCAATTATCAGTCATTAACACCTCGAATAGTTAATTATTGCTCTTTAAAGAACAGAAATAACGAAATTATTGATACAGGGTTAGTTATTTTTTTTAAAGCGCCTCACTCTTTTACTGGAGAGGATGTCGTGGAGTTTCAGGTCCATGGTTCTCCATTAGTCTTGGATAATGTTCTGGGTGAGTGCGTTATGATGGGCGCAAGACTTGCTCGTCCTGGCGAGTTTTCTGAACGTGCATTTCTCAATGACAAAATTGATTTAACCCAAGCAGAGGCTATAGCCGATTTAATTCAGGCAAGTTCCCAAACTGCTGCCCGCTTGGCTATTCGTTCATTACAGGGTGATTTTTCTAAAACCATTCATGAACTTAATGAAGAGATTATCCATTTGCGTTTATTTGTTGAAGCCGCCATTGATTTTCCGGAAGAAGAAATAGATTTTCTCAGTGATGGCAGAGTGTCTGCTATGTTAACTGCCATCATAGAAAAGTTGACTGCAATTCGCGCCAGTGCCTCTCAAGGTGCGCTTTTACGGGAAGGGTTGGCAATTGTCATAGCCGGTCGTCCTAATGCTGGAAAATCCACCCTCATTAATTGTTTAGCTGGTCGTGATGTGGCTATTGTCACCGATGTCGCAGGTACTACCCGCGACGTCATGCGCGAAAATATTTTGCTCGATGATATACCTCTTCATTTGGTTGATACTGCAGGTCTTCGAGAGAGCGATGATTTGGTTGAAAAAGAAGGGATTAAACGTGCTTGGCAAGAAGTCAGCCGCGCTGATTGTGTGCTCATGGTTATTGATATTAAACAGCAAAATGCAAGTTTAGATTTAAGTGATGCCATACGCGAAACCTTACCTGCAGGGGTACCTGTAATTCAGGTATTCAATAAAATTGATGCAGTAAATCTATTTCCTAAAAATGAAACTAATGCAGTTTATTTATCGGCAAAAACCGGTGATGGTATTGACTTACTTAAGGAAAAAATTAAAGAGGTGGTGGGCTACCAACCTACGGAAGGCCAATTTTTGGCAAGACGCCGTCACCTCCAAGCGCTTGATAAAGCCAACGAATTATTATTAGCAGGAGAAAAACAACTTTCCAGTCATAAGGCGGGTGAGCTTTTGGCGGAAGATTTGCGACTTGCCCATCAAGCTTTATGTGAAATTACCGGAGAATTTACTTCAGACGATCTGTTAGGAAGAATTTTTTCCAGTTTTTGTATAGGCAAATAACGGATAACCTAGTAACAATCTTAGACGTTTTTTGGTTTGGAGACTGTGCCTTCCAAATTAGCGCTACCTTTTTTCTCTGTTAGATTATCCGTTGCCCCAAACTGGCTATCTCGAGACCTGCCTGGTAATACCGGTTTTGGATGATCGATCGCAGTGAATCCATCTCCAATTACATCTTCGAAATCGTTTGTACTTAAACTGTTGTTAGGCGCAGTGCTTACCCCTTTTTCCTTGAACAAGGCTACTACATTGCTACCATCAGATAATACGTTGTCAGAAGAGTGAAGAGGCGCTGAAACGGTTGACTCCGTAATTATTGGATGAGCTTCCCTAGCAGCCTGTGGATTTTTTCTTGCTTGTAATAATTCAAAATTAACCATGGGCGATGTAAAAGTTCGCAAAAGGAGGTAAGCTCCCTTGAATAAACCTTGAGCAGCATAGGTAAGAAGCATTAAACCACTGCGCAAATATTGAGTGGATAAATGGGTTGGTGCCCAATTAATTAGAGTATTTTTTAAAAAGTTAGCAGTTTCTGACAAAAGATTAAAACTAAATTCAATAGGTCTTCTTATTAAATTAATAATAGGTTGAAAAAGAAAGCGCAGGGTAACAAAATAAATGATTTTCTGGTTAGTAGTTCCCTGATAAGGCCAGCCAAGAAAATAGTTCTGGAATTTAAGTAGCTGACGCTGTTCCTTATTTGCAACAGGCATCATGGTATCTTGCCATGCTTTTTTTACAAAGCTTGCAAAATTACTATCTACTTTTTTTGGTGCTTTTTCCTTAAGAAGTTGAGTAGCTTCGCTAACTGGATTTTTTATTTTGGCAAGTAAATTGTCGCGGGTAATGGCTCCATCCTCTAACAATTCTTTGCATGCCAATATAGCTGCTACATTATGATAGCCACAGGACACTCCATCAAAAAATGACTGAGTGCCCAGGGCATAATAATTTGCGGTAACTTCTCCGAAAGTAAGGGTGCTTTTAGGAAAAGGATTTAATGCTCGTAACAATCCCAAAAGAAGGGTACCTGTTCCGCCTTTGCCAGAAAAAAATCGTATCGCATTACTTGCTTTGGGATCAAAAATGTCAACGGTCTTTTTATCTGCGCTAATATAAGTAGTAACAATATGTTGCTCAGTTGCTCCCCGACCATCCAGTCCTAACAAGAGTTGCTTACCTGGAAAAAGCTTATCTAAATGAGGCAATAAATCGGCAAAGTTATTGGCAGCAATGGGGGTTGTAATGATGATTAAATTTTTTGTTGGATCAGTATAGTATTTAAAGGGATTGATATACAGCTCCTCGCTTCCCACAGATGTATTAAACACCTCTTGAGTAACTGTCTCAATCGATGGTTTTGGAAAATACTGAGCAAGCGGATTAGACGATTTTTGTAAGTGGTCTGCTAGTAGTTGCTCAGTCAACTTATTATTAAGTATTTTATATCCAGGCATGATTAACCAAAATAAATAAAGATATCTTTTATAAGTATAATGGTTTTAGATTAACCAAAAATTAACTACCCGTATTAGATCCAGTAAATCCTTTTGCGCATGACAAATTTTTTCACCACGGATAGACAGAAATTCTATAAACCTCTTGTTTGCGTAGTACGAGAGTGGTAAGTTTACAATTTTATCTCTCTGCCCAAATTTTTTATGGATTAATCATGGTTGAATCTGCTTACAAAAAGCGAAATGAGGATTTTTTAAAAGATAAGCACGCCAAGCTTGCTTTATTTTCACGAAAAAATGAGGCATCAACAGCGATTAATTCATCTTCGATAGAGCAACCACTTCCTCTTACATCTCAAGAAACGCTTCAATTGGCTGAGAAAGAAGCAAAGAATCATAATTACGGTTTTTTAGCAACCAATCGCTTACTGATTGAGCAGGAATTCGATAACCTTTTTACCACGCTTACTCAGCGAGGACTATACAGCGATGAGTTACGTTTTTATTGCTACTATTGCTGCATACTGCTTAAGCAGTATTACGTGATTTATGAACAAGAGTCCAAAGTAAAAGAATATGAGAAATTGCTGGCGCAGTTGAATATACTATGCTTGCAAGGAAAACTTCCCCCAGCTGTTATAAAGGTTGAGAGTTTTTTTCAGGCTTTAGGGAAAAAAATTGCTGCAGATTTAAGAGATCTACTTGAGACCCCGCGAAAACTTTCCAAATTAAGAGACCGCGTAGCAATTTCCAATTTAAATCGAATCTATTGGTTTTTTTGTCGTACAACAATCAAAGATACTCTGCTTCTTGCCCGAGAGCTTAAGTGGCTGGAGAAGTTAGGCGCTCTTTTAGGCAAAGAGATTAATGTTGATAGTGTTATAAATCTTTTGGAAACACCTAATGGCATTTTACGCTTTTTTAGCGTGGGTTTTTTTGCGGTGCGCTTTATCATGAATGCAGGCATGGTATTAAAGCATGTTTTAGCCCCAACCCCTCAAGAAAAACAATTGGATTGGAAAAAGCGTTTTACTAATGAAATCTACAAGCGCCATGCCACATTTTTAAATGATATCGTTTGGGGTACAGTGAATTGCTTAACGAATTACAATGAGGTTTTTGGTATTTCAGCACCTGTCGCTGGTTGGGTTGTTGCTGGATTTATGTTTTTTGATGTTTGCCTTATTTTATGGCGTCGGCAGTTGGAGGAAAAAGAATACCTCACCAAGCGCTCTCAATATCTTACTGAATTAGAATGGTTGACTAATAAACTTACGACGGGGCTTTCCCTGGAAGAGCGTGAAAAATTTGATAAACACTATATCGCTACCAAAGAACAATTGGCTCAACTTGAATTAACGTGGAAAGCGATTGACGCCACCTATTGGTTTAACGCCACTGCTGCGTTTCTCCTAATGGCAGGATTTTCAGCTTCGATGCTCTTTACGCCAGCTGTCACCGTTCTTGGTTGTTATATGCTGTGTACATTAGCTGTGGCTATGTATTTATCGGATGGCGCTTATAAAACCTATAAAGAAAAAAGCCTTTTGCTCGAACACGCTCAACTTGTTAATCAAGGTGAAAAAGCGGCATTTAAAGCCTATCAAACAGCCCGCAATGATTTTGTTTTTACCCTGGCTAAAAATACCATCATGCCTACCTTATTAATTGCCACCTTTGCTGTTTGTTGGCAAGCTGCTCTCGTATTGGCAGTTGCTTATGCGGGCTTTGAGATCTTTCGTGCTTATAGCAAGCATACAGAGGCACAAAAGGGTGCCATGGAGGATAATTCAGGCGCTTTAACACCGTGTTAATTTTGTAACAAAATTATTAGCGATTTGCTATATATCTAGTATGTCTAATAATAATTCATAAGATCATCACAATGGATTGTGATTTTGACGCAATTATAATTGGTGGGGGGCCTGCTGGGGCCACCGCCGCTTTATTGCTGGCGCGATTGGGTTGGTCTGTTGCCCTAATTGAAAAAAATACATTCCCACGACCAAAAGTTTGCGGAGAGTTTATATCCGCTACCAATTTCCCTTTGTTAATGAATCTTGGCTTGATGGATTTTTATCAACAGCAGGCGGGTCCTAGTATCAAACGTGTTGGCTGGTTTGGTGGTGAAAAAAGCTTAACGGCTACAATGCCGGCTGTAAATCATTCTTGCGGTCAATGGGGAAGAGCATTGGGGCGGGAATATCTTGATACGGTTCTTCTTAATGAAGCAAAAAAAGCGGGTGTTACTATTTGGCAGCCATGCACTGCACAGCAGATAATGGATAAAAAGAATTATTTTGTCTGTTTGATTGAAACGAAAAAAGACCTTCAGGAATTAACTGCGCGTACTGTAGTCATCGCTCAGGGTTCGTGGGAAAAAGCAATTATAAAAAAACAGCAAACCCCGCATAAAAATTTGGATTTGTTGGCATTTAAAACGCATTTCCGGGAAACAACCCTTGAAGAAGACTTAATGGCATTAATCTCCTTTCCCGGTGGCTACGGGGGGTTAGTCCACAGTGACAATGATCGTGTGTCACTTTCTTGTTGCATTCGTCGAGACATGTTACAAAAAATAAGAGCCAATCATCCTGGTCAATCTGCAAGTGAGGTGTTATTGGAGCATCTATTTTTGACGTGTAGAGGTGCTGAGCAAGTATTAGCGTCTGCAAAGCAAGAGGAAAACTGGCTGTCCATCGGGCCGCTTCGCCCTGGAATCAGATATTGCTATGGGAATGGTTTATTTTACGTGGGTAATATCGCCGGAGAAGCTCATCCTATTATTGCCGAAGGCATTAGTATGGCAATGCAATCAGCCTGGCTGTTGGCAATCACTTTAAGCAAAGGCCCGGCAAATAGCAGGACTGATTTAATCAATAGAGGAGTCGATTATAGCAAAAAATGGCATCAACAATTTACCCTGCGTATTCGTGCAGCAGCCTTTTTTGCTCACTTAACCTATCATCCACGAAGTATGAGACTCTTACTTCCATTAGTGGCTCGCTTCCCGGAGTTATTAACGTTTGGAGCTACTTTAAGCGGGAAAAAAAGGCAGTTGCAATTACTTTCTTAAAGTTAGCTGCCAGCGAAAAGGCCAACACCATTTGAGTTGGTAGTTGGAAACACCAGCGTTTGCCAGAAATACTTTCCACTCACTACGGGTAAAACCACGTTTTATAGAAATTAATCCATCATGGGTTATCAGCCGATTACGAAATAACCAGGGACTTATAAACTTATAAAGGCCATAAGCAAGCCAATGTCGATGGAGATCATGGATAACAACCGCTTCTTTTGCATGATGATAGCTGTGGTGTAAAAACTCTATTAACTCCTCATCATTTAAATGATGACAAAATAGGGTAGCTAAAAGAATATCAAAATGCCCCGTGTTAATGACTGTTTTAAAATCCACCGCCTTAAAAGCCAACTGCTGCTTTAAATTATTCTTGTTCCAACCATGTAGTGCTTTTTTAGCAGCGGCAATAGCTTCTTTGTTTATATCAACACCAAGCATCTGCATTTGTGGAAAATGACGACTTAAATTTAATAAAAATAATCCATTCCCACAGCCAATATCTAACAAAGTAGCCTGTTTGGAGCAGGTTTTTAGTAACTTTTTGGTGTCGCGAAAAACTCCCAACAATTTGTTAACACGAAATAATTTTTTTAGACAATCTAGATACTCTTCGGGCGTATAAAAATCAGGCCCTAGATCAATTAACTCCTTTTCCTTTGAACGCATGGTCATTCCAATGATTAAATTATTTACTTTACAACAACGTCGCACTAAGCTTCAGGATACATGGTATTGATAGCTGCAATATCTTTTTCGCTTAGTTGTTTGCGTTGGCCAATTTCTACGCCATCAATTAAAGGGGTAATTGTTTTCTGGCCATTTTTGGAGAAAGCATAAGGGCCATAATGCATGATGGATTGATAATCATAAGCTCCGAAATCCATCCCATCAGTCAGATGCTGATCAAAATTATATTTATGTTCTTCTTCAATATTTTCCCATAAGATACGAATAAAGCTTGCTCGGTCAGCACGTGATTGCTCATGCCAAAGACCCAATGCATGGCCAATTTCATGAACAGTATTCATTGTAGTGCACCTTGGGGATAAAATAATTTCCTGCAGCCCGCCCTCTTTACCCACAAACGAAGAACAGGTTGTTCCTTCTGCAGGTACGAAGGAAATATAATCAACGTATTGGGAACGGTTTCTACTGGTTAACTCAATGAATTCAATATTTGTTTTTTCCTGCCAGTGATTGATTGCTTGTAATACCGCAAGTTTATTTTTAAAAGGTAAGTCTTCAGCTATTTCGAAAGGCACAATGCCTTGTTGCCAACGACTACCCCCTATTTTGAGTGTAATTACAGCCCCTTTGCGCTTTAAATCAGCAATACGAGCCAGAATTATGTCTCCCTCACTCACAGCAAAACCATTTTTTTCTTCATAAATAACCGATCTGCTTCCTTGTACGGGATCATCAATTATTAATTTTCCATAAGTAGTGGCCAGACTGTTTGTAAAAATAAAGCTTAAAAAAGAAAAACAAACGATGCGGTGCATAGTTTACCCCTTTGGGTGATGAAGTTTTAAAAATTATTCTATCTGAATAAAAATTACTTTTAAAAGAGGTAAAAAAAAAATTTATAATAAACTGGACTTTAAAATAGAAACTAACATCGACAAGAAGTATTCTGTATTATAAAAATAAAGGATGAACGTCAGGAGTAAGGATGAAAGAGTTAACTCCCTATCAACAAACCAGAGCCTATTTTTCTAACTGGCAAAAACAACTGCGAGAAAATATTTTATTAGCAAACTCCAGTTTAATGCATACTTATCAAACATATTTTGCCGCAGAGCCAGAATTTTTACAGGATTTAGCGGAATTCGCCCAGCAGGTTGTTGCTGAATTAGAACCCACAGCCATGGAAAATAACATCGATGCCAACTTGCCTAAAATTGCCCATTACAATGCCATAGGACAGCGTGATGACCGTGTTATCCATCATCCCTCTTATATACACGCAGGTGATATTATTTATGGCTCGGGTTTAATGCGCTATTTGCTTAAGCCGGGACAAATGCGAAAGACTCTCAGTTTATTTTTATTATCTTCTCATGCAGGGGAGGCTGGTCACAACTGCCCTATTGCTTGTTCGGCAGGGGTCATTCGTCTACTAAATCATCATGCCAACATTAAAGAAGCAGCTTTCTATTTGAAAAAATTAACCGAGCCCTCCTTTCGCGATAACTATACAGGTGCACAGTTTTTAACAGAAATTCAAGGAGGTTCGGATGTAGGTGCCAATGCTACTACGGCGTATCAAGATGAATATCAGCAGTGGCGTATAATAGGCGAGAAATGGTTTTGTTCGAATGCCAATGCGGATTTAATTTTATTAACAGCCCGCTATAACGCAGAGCTATCAGGTACAAAGGGTCTTGGTTTATTTTTAGTCCCTAGCCACCTTCCTGATGGACAACTGAATAACTATAAGATCCGTCGGTTAAAGCAAAAGATTGGTACGCGCTCCATGGCGACTGGCGAAATTGACTTTGATGGTGCCTTAGCCTATCCGATGGGAGAGTTGACAGAGGGTATTCACCTGGTTATGGAAAATGTTTTGCATCTGTCAAGGATTTTTAATGCCTTTTCTGTAGTGGGAATGGCAAGGCGTGCCTATCAAATTGCTTACTATTATGCTTGTAATCGCCAGGCGTTTCAGCAGGCTATTATTCATTATCCATTGGTTAAGGAAACATTGGCGCAAATTAAGGCGGAAAACATCGCCATGTTGGCAAGTATTTTTAACATGGTGTATCGGCAAGATGAATTGGATAGAAAACCAGCTATAGAACAAGAAAAAGACCAACAACTATTGCTTAGAACCTTGGCAAATTTAAATAAATATTTTACTGCAAAGCGTTCTGTAGAAAATATTCATCACTGTATCGATATATTGGCGGGAAATGGGACTATTGAAAGCTTTTCTTCTTTACCGAGGTTACTGCGAGACTGCATTGTTTGCGAAAATTGGGAAGGAACGCATTTTACTTTATGGATGCAAACCTTAAGAGATATCCATAAATTTAACGTTGATGAAATTTTTATTACTTATTTACGGCAACTGCTGGAAGAAATACCTCAGGACTTTAGGTATAAAACGCTATTTAAAAATAGTATTGATAATTTAGCTACAAAAATTAAGACAATGAAAGCATCCAATGCGGATGAACAAAGCCTGCAAATGAAGGAAATTATTGAGGATATGGCGAGTTTAAATGCGGCACTTGCCTTAAGTATTGAATTACAATCAGGTCATCCACCAGAAGAAAAAAAAGCGGCGTTAGTATTATTCATAAAAAATTATTTTACTTCTGAAGATGATAATGAACACTACCTCTCGCTAATTAACCAGGTTTTGGGAAAAGCATAAAGTTAACTTTTACAATTAATTTTAGGATTTGAAGTTAGCCAATGTTTCAATTTGACCCAGGGGTTTTGCTTTCCGGTAGGGCCGCAGCTATATATCTCAATAGCATGAAATCGGCCCGGGTTCGAATAATGGTAAGCAACCCCCCAAGGATCTTTAGGGATCTTTTTTAGATACCTTGTCCAATGTTGAGGAATGGGCTCTGTAACTGGTTTTTTAAGCAAAGCCTCTAACCCCTGGGTATTTGAGGGGTAAAATCCGTTATCCAGCTTATAAAATCTCATAGCATTTTCTAGGCGTAAAATATCTTTGTTTTCCTTAATGGTCTCCGGAGATTTTTTCCAGTTAATATGTAAGTAGATTGATACAACAATTGCAACGAGAAGCACCAGGAGCATAATAGTTAATATAATTTCAATTACTGTAGCCCCGCTCTTTTTTCCTACCCAAGTATTCGTTTGCGATTTTTTCATTTTAATTGACTAATTTTTCATGAAATTTGAGTAATATTTTTTTATTACTGCCACTCAATCAATCATAAGTATAAAAATTACAATTAATCAAGTAAGATTAGATTTTAACGCGCAAAAACAAAGCATTTCATTTAGATAATTTCAGGATAATTACATGCTATTACGGATTTTGCTATATGTAAGTTTATCTATCATTTTGATTGCAAATTACCCTGCTTTTTCCCAAGGCTCAGCGATACCAAACGAAGGGCTACAGGCTGAAATGAAAGGTGATTGGGAAAAGGCGATTTCCATTTATACCCAATTATTATTAAATAATCCGAACAATCTCGATTTGTGGCTAAGAGTTGCACAAATAGAACATCATATCAAAAATTACCCGCTTGCCATTAATGCCTATAAACATGCTATACGAATAAAACCTGATGATTCTAAATTACATAAAGCCCTCTCTGAAGTTTATGCTGAAGCAAATCAACCCGAAGAAGCCCTGATTGAAGTTGATAAGGCCGTGAGATTAAGTCCTAACAATGTGGATTATTTGCTTGCTAAGGTAAAAATTGCCAATTGGAATAAAGAGTCTGCAGTAGCTTTAGAAAGCTATCAAAAAATTTTACAGCTTAGTAAAACCGAGAACATCACTATTAACAAGAAAGAGACCTTCATCGAAATTGCACGTTTGCAGGCCCAGTTGCAAAATTATCAGGAAGCCATAAAAAGCTATAACCAAGGTATTCTTTTAAATCCTGATAATCCCAAATTATATCAAGAGCTTGCCCAGGTGTATGCTGCTGCAAAGGACTTTGATAAAGCCTTAAATACCACGAACAAAGCATTGCAATTAGATGCTGATAATGTAGAACTTTTACAGTTAAAAGCTGGCTTGGAAAGCCTACTGCAAAAAAATCAGCTTGCCGTAGAAACTTATCAAAAACTACTGGAATTATCTGCTTTGCATGGCAATGCAACTACAGTGGATCGCCTTATGATTTTAAAACAACTAGGAAATCTTCAAAATCAAGCGCACAATTATAACGAGGCGATAAAAATTTATATACAAGCCATACAGCTCTATCCCGGTAACGCCGCCCTCTATCAAGATTTATCCCAAACTTATGCTGCTGCAGAAGAACCTTATAAAGCAATGCAAGCTATTAATAGAGCCTTGGAATTAGAGCCTGATAATGTGGATTATCTGCGCTCCCAAGCGACGCTCGCAACATGGGTAAAAAATAATAAATTAGCTATTGAAACCCAGCAAAAAATTCTGGCACTCAGCCAAGACGATAATGAAAAAATCAATCTTTTGAGACAAATTGGCAATCTATACAATCAAGAACATCAGTATCAGCAAGCCATTAATGTTTACGAGCAAGCGATCTCATTAAATCCGAAACATGTCACGTTATATCAAGAGTTGGCGCAAACTTATGCCGCTGCTAAAAACCCTCAGAATGCCCTGAATGCGATTAACAAGGCCCTGGAGATTGAACCTAACCACATTAGCTTGTTACAAACAAAGGCAAGGTATGCAAACTGGGTAAAAAATAGCAAATTAGCTAAAGAAACTTATCAAAAGATTTTAGTTTTGTCTCCCGGCAATAAGGAGGCTATTGCCGGACTTAAATGGTTGGATCATCAGGAAATGGCAATGGGGGAATCCCGAGCACTTAGTCCTGCGGAACAATTAGTTGCTGAGGCCAATAACTTTGCCAGTGTAGGCAATTACAATCAGGCAATAGATGCTATAAAGAAAGCCATTAAAATTAAACCCAATGACTCTCGTTTATATAAAATGCTTTCTGAAATTTATGCTACGGCCGATAAACCCCAGTTAGCATTGCTGGCCATTAACCAGGCTTTAGCCATCGATCCTGTTAATCTTGAGTATTTAAGGGCTAAAGGTAAATTAGCAGCCTGGGCTGGTGATAAATTTCAAATGGAGGAGAGTTATGCAAGAATCCTGCTGTTAAAACCAGACGATCAAGAAGCCATGTTACTATTGGCTCATGCATTACGATGGCAAGGCAGAACGGATGATGCTATCTGCGCTTATCAAAAACTTCTCAAGCTTTATCCTAAAGTTGCAGAAGGGTGGCTTCATTATGCCGAGGTATTATCATGGACAGAAAATTACCTTTGTGCCTGCAGTGCACTAGCTCAGTACAGGCACCTAAAAGGATTTACCACCGATTATTTAACCAAACAAGCCCGCTTCCTGGCGTTAGCCGAAAGATACAAATCAGCTCTGGCTATTAACAGGCCTTTGCTTGAAAAAGATCCTGACGATTTATATTTGTTAACAACACAAGTTTCTGCCTTAGTCAAAGGATTTCAAATCAATCATGCGCTTTACTATTTACAAAAAATTAACAAGCTATATCCAGATGAAAAACAAGTAAAAAGTTTAAACAATATCATTCTGACACCGTTAAGAACCAATGCGAACCTTGGGACAGAATATATTTCCGCATCGGATACTACTAGAATTTTAAGCATCCCTTTAACGGCTCAATATTTTCTGACGCCAACGACCAGTATATTATTTCGTGGGCTTTATGAGCGGGCTACTGCGGCGATTGGAAGCGGTTTAGAAACTTATAATGGAAACCATTCCATTTTTGATGAAAGCGCCATGGTTGGTTTTGCTACCCAGGTTCAATCGTTATTTAATTTATCTGCCTTCGCGGGTGGCGTGAAAGTGCAAAATGAAAATAACCACGGAATTTATGAGTTAAACTTCAATCCTAATGTAGGGGAAACAGCTAAGTTTACTTTTACAAGCTTGCGTAATTTATACCGACCCTACCTTGTACCCCAATCTCCTCGCTCCATCTCTTTACAAATTATGGAAGCTCGTAATGGTGTTTATCTGGAATGGCAGCCATTCATTCAAAAGTATTTAAACCTATTGGTTTCTTATTCTGAGCTAAGTGATACCAACAGCTACTGGCACTATAATATTTGGCCAAAAGCTAGAATTTTTGGTTCTGAACGCTGGAAAGTCACTGTGGGTCTTAATGCTGATATTTGGCAATACAAAAAGCGATTGGGGAATGGCTATTATGATCCCCTTGATTTCAATGGTTATGAAGGAACCATTGAAGCTTACTATGTGCAATCCGAGAATGTTGGTTATAGTCTATCGGGTGGGTTCGGCATGCAAAAGGATGAAACCTTTCCCCATTACTACTATGAAGAGGATGTAGCATTCCAAGCATTTTGGGGACTTTATAAAGACTGGCAACTCCGGCTTAAAGGTGGCTATACCCTTAGAAACAATCCCACGGGCAATTATCATGCATGGTCTACCGGCTTAATTCTCACACGGCGTTTTTAGGTGCAAGAAGGTTATACCCTCCTATAATGCTGCAAATTTCAGCACAAATATTTAAAAAATCCAACTACACTATAATAAAACTTAAAAAAAATTATAAGGATATTAGCTTCTATGCGAATATTAATTACCGGTGCTGCGGGTTTCATAGGTTCCCATCTTGTTGAATACCATTTAGACAAAGGTGATACAGTATGTGGTATTGATGACTTAAGCTCGGGCGTGGAAAGTAATATTAAACAATTTTTTTCTAATCCTAACTTTCATTTTATTAAAGATAATATTATTACCTGGCCAGAGATTGAAAAATTTGTGTCGTGGGCCGATCGCATCTATCACATGGCTGCCATAGTCGGCGTCTATAAGGTTATTCAAGAACCAGAAAAGGTTCTATCGGTAAATATTGCAGGTTGTGAAAACATATTAAAAGCAGTCTCAAAGACCAATTGGAAAGCGCAAGTATTACTGGCTTCAAGTGCTGAAGTTTATGGTCCAAATAACAAATTGCCCCTTGCAGAAGAGGATAACATTATTATTGAAACTGCTGCTGAAAACCGTTGGAACTATGCCATTAGCAAATTAGCTAATGAGGCAATGGGATTGGCTTACTACAAAAAATTTCATGTTCCAGTCATCATCGCCCGCCTATTTAATACCATTGGTCCAAGACAAACAGGCCGTTATGGTATGGTGGTCCCTAATTTCGTCAATCAGGCGATGTTGAAGCAGCCAATTACCGTATTTGGTTCAGGTGAACAAACGCGCTCATTTTGTGATGTACGTGATACGGTGGTCATGCTGGATTTACTCATGAACAGTAAAAAAGCATTTGGTAAAATTATTAATGTGGGTAATAACCGAGAAATCAGCATCAACAAACTGGCTGAATTAGTAAAAAATATTGTAAACCCTAAGGGAGACATTCAGCATATTTCCTATTTAAAAGCGTATGGAAAAAATTATATTGATATTCAAAGAAGAAGACCGGACTTAGACAGGTTATTTCATTATATTGACTTTAAACACAAGTTTTCTTTAGAAGAAACGATACATACTTTGACTGCTCTTAATAAAAAAGTAAGCGATCATTGTTGAATGGAAAGGATAAGCTATCATAGTTAGTATGGAACACAAGGAAGGGTGTTATGAAAACGTTTGCGGTAATAGGCTTAGGCTATGTTGGACTAGAGTTGGCAATTTCTTTAGCGGACAGTAAAGAAACTTATGGATATGATATTTCAAAACATAGAATCGCAGAATTACAGCAAAACCAGGATAGAAATCATCTCATCTCTTCTGACAGGTTAAAAAATAGCAAACTTAAGTTAACCAATGACATTGAATTAATAAAAGCAGCTAATTTTTACATAGTAGCTGTTTCTACCCCCGCTTATTTTTATGAGCTTCCTAATTTAGAGCCTTTGATTAATGCAACAAGAAGTTTAGGTGAAGTCCTCAAAAAGGGAGACATTGTTGTTTTTGAGTCTACTGTCTATCCCGGCACAACAGAGGAGGTTTGCATTCCTATTTTGGAGGAAGTAAGCCATCTGCGCTGTGGTCAGGATTTTAATGTTGGCTATTCACCTGAAAGAATAAGTCCCGGGGACACAGAACATGACTTACGGAATATTCCTAAAGTTATTTCCGCTCAAAATGAATCTACGCTTCAAGAAGTCAAAGCAGCTTACCATTTAATTTGTGACACAGTTTATACCGTTTCAACTATAAAAACAGCAGAAGCAGTAAAGGTGCTGGAAAACACACAACGAGATATCAATATTGCCTTTATGAATGAATTCGCACAAATCATGCATGCCCTTGATTTAGATACCCATGAAATTCTCGAGGGAGCAAAAACAAAATGGAGTTTCATACCGTTTAAGCCAGGGTTTGTTGGCGGCCACTGTATTGCTATTGATCCGCAATATTTAGCATTTAAAGCAAAAAGGCATGGTGTTGAACCTAAAATCATATTAGCTGCCCGCCAAGTTAATGACGGCATGACGCAATTTATCATCCATGAAATGAATAAAATACTCATCAAAAAAAATATTAGTTTCGAAACAATAAAAATCGGCTTGTTTGGTGTGACTTATAAAGAAAATGTCCCGGATATTCGCAACAGTCTTGCTTTTAAACTCATTAAAGAACTTAAAGGATATGGCTTTAATTATATTGCCCATGATCCTTGGGCTAATAAAAAAATTGTCAAGGAAAAATACCAACTGGATTTAATTGAATTTGAAGATATGCAAGATATTTCCGTTGCGATTATCATCGTGCAGCATGATTTTTATCGCAAGAAAGGTTTTCAGCAATTTGTTAACAAGCTTAAGCCAACTGGTTTAATAATGGACATTCCTAATTTGTTCATTGAAGAGAACAAAAATTTAGGCAATTTGCACTATTGGAATTTATAAATAATGGCAACTTTATCTTATTTCCTAATAGGTCCTACCATTGTCACAAGTATTATTGGTTTGATCTATGGGCGTGACAAAACCACTCCCACACCGGCAGAAAATTGGCGCGATGCAGTGGTGGATGCTATCATCCCAGCCTATAATGCCGAAGCAGAAATAGATTTGTGCATTGCTTCACTGGCACGCCAAACGTTAAAGCCTCGCCATATTTTTGTGATTGATGATGGCAGTTTAGACAATACCAAAGTATTTGCTGAAGATATCTGCAAAAGATTAAATTTAACGAATGTGAGCATTATAAGAAGAGAAAAGAGTATTGGAAAAACACCGAGTATCGAAAAAGGTGCCTATGAAAGTGATGCCGATGTAGAGTTTGTTCTGGATAGTGATACCATCCTGGTTTCTGAAAACTATCTTGAACGGCTGGTAGAAGAGCTCTATAAAGGGGTTGGTATTGCTTCTGCTTGCGGAATAATTTACCCGCTAAAAGAAAAAGATCGCAGCAAATTACTTGCTGATGAAAAAGTGGGAAATGCCTTAAAAGACCATTTTAAATGTTATCCTCAGGCTGGTTATTACAAAAGAAATACTAATTTACAACGTTTTGCACGATTTATCACTAACCTTTACCGCGATGTAATGTATAAATTTTTGCAAAAATTCATCTATCACGCCGAAATGATTTTCTTTGGCACTATTATTAATCCTGTGGGTTGTGCTGTTGCTTATAGAAGAAAATATATCAAGGATATTTTCCTAAGCGCGAGAGAAACGTTAGGCAATGATTTAACGACTTCAGAGGATATCTACATAGGATTTGCATTTACTAACGAAGGCTATCGAAACATCCAGTTACTCGACGTTTCAGCCTGCACTTTAGAGCCCTATATTCAACGTTTACCCTTTCAAGTGTTTTTATGGTCGTCAGCTTTTCTTCAAAGTGTCTATTATTTTAATTACTTGGTTTCTACCCCTTTTAAAGTAATTAATAAATTGATATATAAAATTCGTAATAGAAAAAACGAAGAAGAGTTTAAAGCCAGAAGGAAAATTAAGGAACAGTATCGACAAAGCTTTGGTGTGGATATTACTAGAAAATTTGGTCGCCCTATTGGCTGGTTTATTTTCACCAACACCGTTGAAAAAATTTTATTTCCTACCATTTTTTTATTGTTTATTATTTTTGGCTGGTGGGAGGTTTTTTTATTAACTTTTATTTTTGAGTCATTAATTTCCAGTTTGCTTGTTGCAATGAGTACAAAAGGCGAACGAATAAAAATGTTTTTTAAAAGCCTTCTAACCTCCCCTTTGCGATACTTCCTTTTGCTTTATGATCTTGTGGTTATTTTTAAATTTATTACGGATTTATGGATTACAAAACATAGAGCCTGGCGTAAATAACTTGCAAGACTAACGTTTTATTGTCTAGGTCGGTTGAGGCAATTTTCTTTTCTATAAGAGAGTACTCTTTTATCCATGATTGCAAACCATAATGGCGGAATTAGCGCTAAAATAATCATTCCCAGATAGCCAGAAGGTAGTTGGGGGCTTTCATCATGATGTTTAAGAAGTTGATAAGGCCGAGCCCCGTGTGCATGGTGATCCGAATGCCTTTGTAAGTGGTAAAGCAACGCATTACTTAACCAATGATTAGCATTCCAAGAATGTCGATAGGAGACACATTCATAATGTCCATTCGCTAATTTCTTGCGTTCAAGCCCATAATGTTCAACGTAATTAACAATTTCTAAAACCACAAAAGCCACGACCGCTTGTCCGAGAAAAAAAAGCAATGCCGCCCACCCGCCATAAAGAAAACAGAGAATGGCAATGGTAGCAGGTGCCCCGATAATCCATAAGAATTGATTGTGATGGCTAAAAAAAGCCTGCTTTTTTTGCATTAAGCGCTTATTTTCCAAGTGAAGTGCGGATTTAAATGAACCGATAATTGTACGTGGTAAAAACCGATAAAGACTTTCTCCAAAACGTGCAGAAGAAGGATCTTCTGGGGTGGCAACTTTTACATGATGACCTCTGACATGTTCAATGAAAAAATGTCCATAGCAGACGGTTATTAATAATATTTTGCTCATCATTTGTTGAAAATTATTATTTTTATGCATTAATTCATGGGCAAGGTTAATACCGCCACCACCGGTGATTAAACCAATCGATAAGGTAAATCCAAGCCATTCATACCAATGTAAGGAATAATGGCTGATAAGAAAGATACCCGCCAACAACAAAATGATTTGTAAAGGGACATAGAATAAGATGACGTTGATAAAAAAATGATCTTGCAATAAATGAGTTTCTTCAGTAGCAGCCGGATTGTAGGAGTCTTTTATGACATAATCGATGATGGGAATGAGTGCAAATAAGGTGGCAACGGTTATAAAGTTATAGAAGCCCCCTGCCCAAAAACCTAAAAGCGGCAGTGGTACCACCAAGTAAAGCAATAAAAAACGTAACTTCTTCGGCCAAGACATAAAGTCCTCACTTCTATAAATACTATAGTTAATTTTTAAGATTAATGCTTTAAAATAGCTGAAATCAATATTTGCAGACAATAGAAGCCGATTTGATTATAGGGCATGTCTACATGTCTTTTGTGAAACTTAGATGGTTTTCAGTGTTAGATAACTTGTAACCATAAAAAGAAAACGAGACAAGGCCTGGTCAGGGAAACAGTTAGCTGTTTATTTCCATAATATTTATTGAAGTAAGGATGCTCTATGAAATTTAATCTTGATAATTTGTGGCTTTGTGCAGGTAGTTTATTTTTGGCTTCTACTTTGCAAGCGGGGAAACCGGTGTGGACCTTTTTCCCCCGTACACCCACCTCAGTAACCGTTGAAACAGATGACACTATTACTGTGCAATATGAAGTTACCAATCAATCTACACGAACGCATACTTTGCGCATGGTTCCCATTCCAGGCATTCAACAAGTTATGACAGCAGGAAATTGTCCAACAAATTTTACTTTAGCCTATCATCAATCCTGTATACTCACTTTGCGCATTATAGGGCGTTCTCTCTCGGGAGATACCTTTGGTGGCCCTAAGGTTTGCGATAAATTGAATCCTTTAGAGTGTTATCAACCAAAAGCAGAACATGTGCTCAATATTAAACTTGTTGCAGCCCCTGGGGACACTACCCTATCAAGTAGTGTTTCCACACTGGCACTGAGAACCAATGGTCGTTCGCGCATCATTACTATTACCAATACGGGTACGGAAACAGCATTCAATGTGGTCTACCGTATATCCCCTGCTTTGCCTGCTGGAACGACTATTTTTCCAGCGACTTGTGGCACGTTAGAACCAGGCGGACGTTGTTTTATAAGAATTACTCCAGGCGCAACACCAAGTGCCACGCCTGGTAATGTAAATCCAACCCCTATTACCTTGGCTATTACAGGGCGTAACACCAATACTGTACGGCCGACTATTAATATCCTCACCTATGGTAGTGTGTACCAATCAGGTTATGTATTTGCTATTAATGACAATACTGTAAATACCGGAAGCATTGGTGGAAAAGTAGCCGCACTTTCAAATCAGGCTAGCTTTGGCATAGATGGAAGAATTTGGAGTTCAGACAATGCGGGTAACCCTGTATTTGACCCTATACCTGGAATCAATCAGAACTCGATAAACCCGCCAGAAGCCTGCAACGGTGCATTGAATGGGGCTTGCAATACCAATGTGATTGTAAACTATTATTCACCACCACAAACAAATCCGGCGGTTAATCTATCGTTTTATGCAGCAGGACTTTGTAAGGCAACCATTGGTGGATACTCAGATTGGTATTTACCTGCGATTTGTGAAATGGGCTATGATAATGCTGCCCAGAACACCGGTTGTGGCATTCCACCCAATCCTCCTACCTTGCAAAACATGCAAACCAACTTGGTAGAGAATGGTAATATTGGTAACCTCTTTGGCCCTTACTGGAGTTCTACGCAAAGTTCTATTAATTTTCCTACTAATGCGTGGAATCAATTCTTTGCGGTGGGGGGAGGAAATTTTCAGGATGAAGATCCTAAAGACGGGCCCATTTCTGTACGTTGCGTTCGGGCGATTACTGGTTAAAAGCGCGCTTTAACTGAAGGTATTATGCAAAGTTTGCAAAACCCTACTGCTAGGTTCGGTTTTGCAACACCAACGCTTTTTTATAAAGCTCATTTTTATTTCCTTTGGTTAATGAGGCTGCCAGTTTAACGGCTTGTTTTAATGGCAATTCTTTTAGCAGAATACTCAGGGTTTCTTCTTCTTGCAACGAGGTGGTTTCTTGTAATTTGGGGGGTAGTAAGAGAACAAATTCGCCTTTGCAATGTGCTGCATCTTCTTGCAACCAGTTTTTTATGGTAACTGCCGTGCCTTGCACAAAGCGTTCAAAGACCTTCGTTAATTCTTTGGCCAGAACAAACTCGTAATCAGGGCCATAAACAGCAATGATATCGTCGATGCAATCGCAAATACGATGTGTGGACTCATAAAAAACCAAGGTATGTTCGCTTGTGGAGAGTGCTGCCAATTTATTTTTTCTGGCTGTGGTTTTGGCAGGTAAAAAACCAATGAAAGTAAAACTGTCACAGGGAATTCCTGCAGCACTTAAAGCTGTTATCAACGCGCAGGGACCAGGAATAGGAATGACCGCAATTTTTTTCTCACGAGCCAATTTGACCAGAGGAAACCCAGGGTCGCTAATCAACGGCGTTCCTGCATCACTCACTAAAGCAAGCGATTTACCTTGTTCTAACAGAGCAACAATTTGTTGACTTTTCTCTGTTTCATTATGGGCATGTAATGACATCAATGGTTTTTGAATACCTAAAGCAGTGAGTAATTGCAAGGAATGTCTGGTGTCTTCAGCAAGAATGCTGTCAACAGACTTTAGTGTTTCTAGCGCTCTTAAACTAATATCATCGCGATTACCGATAGGGGTTGCAACGATATAAAGAGTGCCTGGGGTGGTTGCTGAACTTTTTACCATAGTTTATTCTATTGCGTTCCTGTGTTTAGGACTATCTTCATGTTAGCAAAGTCACTATTAAAAATAACCTTATTGCTGGCTGCGGCTTTATTGCTTTCACAATGCACCAAAGTGGCTGAAAATCAGGCACAGATGCAACGTGCGAATCAACAGGCTACCACACCCTATAGCCTACCTGCGTCAGCTTATCTTGCGCTGGCAAAAAACCAGGTGGGAGAGGAGCAACAACAGTTGCTACTCATGGCCGCTGGTCGCCAAATTTATGATGGCCAGTGGCAAGAGGGACTAACTACTTTAGCCCAAACCAGCGATTACCTGCCTCCTGCGCTTCTGTCAGAAAAAAATATTTTATTGGCGAAAACAGACCTGTTGCGGCAGCAACCCAAATCAGCGATTGCCAAGCTTTCTGGGGTGGGTGACGTTAACAGTTTAGCCGATTTTTATCAAGTACAGTATCATGACATTTTAGCCGCTGCTTATGAATCAGTAGGCAATGCAACCGAAGCAGTTACCGAACGTATTAAATTGGAACGTTTGTTACCTGATGCATCTGCTCGAGCCAACAACAGTCGCATTTTATGGATGACACTAACTAAATTACCTTTGGCTGAACTTAATACGCTTGCTGTCGAGGCGAAAGAGGGCTCAGACATGCAAGGATGGATGAGATTGGCCCTCATCGCAAGACAGAGTGCAAGTAGTAGTTATAGCATCTTAGCGCAAGTTGAAGAATGGCAAGACCAATATCCGTCCCATCCAGCCAATAACATCCTGCCTTCCTCCCTTGATGCGGTTAAACCTTACTTAAATCGCACACCTCGGCGTATGGCGTTATTGCTCCCCTTAAGTGGTCCTTTGGCAGGCCCGGGTGGCGCTATTCGCGATGGGTTCATGGCTGCTGCCAACAATAGTGGTAATAATGCTGATATTCGTTTTTATGACACCGCAAAAGGAGACGTTTCTTCCCTCTATCTTCAAGCGCTGGATGAGGGTGCTGATTATGTAGTAGGGCCTTTAAGCAAAGCAGACGTTGCACGTGTTGCTGCGATGGAACATCCAGTACCAACTTTATTGCTAAATGATATGGAAACAAATTTGGATGCCAATGCCTATCGTTTTGGCTTGTCGCCAAGCAATGAAGCGAAACAGGTGGCTATTGAAGCAAATAAAAGTGGCCATAAGAGGGCATTAATTATTTATCCTGCCGGCAGTTGGGGAGATGAGATCGCTGATGCCTTTATAGCGCAGTGGCGCAGTCTGGGCGGGGCGATCGCTGATAAATTTAGCTATGCAAATAATAGTGATTTAAATGCGGCAATCCAAAGTCTTTTACAGGTAACAGAAAGCCAAGGCCGGGAAAAGAAAATTAAGCAATTATTAGGACAGCGAATTCAGGTAACACCTAGCCGCCGCCAGGATTTTGACATGATTTTTTTACTGGCTTACCCTTCGAAAGCACGCCAAATCATGCCTTTGCTTAAATATTATTTTGCTGGTAATGTCCCTGTTTATGCCACTTCAACGGTGTACAGCGGCAGTACTAATGCGATGAAAGATAAAGATTTGGATGGCATTATTTTCTGCGACATGCCTTGGGTATTTCAGCATCAAATGGGTACTAGGAATTGGCCTGAACAACTTAACAGTTATAACCGGCTTTATGCCTTGGGTATGGATAGTTTTGCTTTGGCTAGTCAGCTTAATCAGCTACTGCTTTTTCCTGCCATGGGCATTCATGATAAAAGCGGTGTGCTTTATTTAAACCGTTCTCAGCAAGTGGCTCGTGTCCCAGCTTGGGGGCGGTTTAAAGGAGGAGTAGCAGTCGCTATGACTGCAAACTCATAAGTAATACGATAAACCTCGCATTAAGGAAAAAATGTCGACAAGAAAGATAGGATTGGCAATTGAACAACAGGCGCAAGTTTACCTTGAGACTCGGGGCTTAAAGTGGATAAGCAGCAATTATCAATGCCGCCTGGGTGAAATTGATTTAATTATGCGTGATGGCGGTTATCTCGTGTTTGTTGAAGTAAGGGCTCGTTCTTCTGCAGCATTTGGTGGAGCCGCTGCCAGCATCACTTACGGGAAGCGACAAAAAATTATTAAAACAGCTTCCCATTATTTGCTAAGCAATAAATTGACAGACAAGCAACCTGTGCGTTTTGATGTCTTAAGTTTTGAAGGTAAAACACCCCAAGTCAATTGGATTAAAAATGCTTTTGGGCTTGATTTTTAATTAGGTTAAATAAATGATGACACAGATGGAAGAACGAATTAGGCAACTATTTGGAAATAGTATTGAAGCACAAATTTCGGTTGCCGATGCATTATCAGCATCAATTGCTAAAGCAGGCTCCAAATTGGTTAACTGTTTACTCAGCGATGGCAAAATTCTCTTATGCGGCAATGGAGGCTCAGCGGCCAATTGCCTTCATTTCTCAGCTGCAATGATTAACCATTATGAGGTTGAGCGCCCTTCCTTGCCTGTTATTGCTTTAACAACAGACATTTCCTGTTTGACTTCTGTGGCAAGTGATAGCCATTATGATCAGGTTTTTGCACGTCAGATTCAGGCTCTGGGACAAGAGGGTGATTTATTGCTTGTTTTATCAACCAGCGGCAATTCCGATAACATTCTCCAGGCTGTCAATGCAGCCAATGATCGAGGAATGGATACTATCGCTCTTAGCGGCAGAGATGGTGGCTTACTTGCCAATCATTTGGGGCCGGAAGATATCGAGCTCCGTGTCCAAGCTGATAGTGCAGCTCGAATACGTGAGACACATTTATTCATTTTACATTGTTTTTGCGATTTAATTGATCAGTCTTTGTTTGGTCAAATGTTGGGGTAACCATGAAAATTCGTGCCATCAGTTGTTTGCTTATTAGTGCATTATTAACGAGTTGCGTCGCTGTCGTTGTGGCAGGAGCGGCAGCAGGGCTTGTTGTTTATGACAGACGTAGCCTGTCAACGATCGAAAGCGATGCGCGTATATTCCATCTAATCCATAAAGAAATCGTGACTGACTCTCGTTTTGAGGACTCACGTATTCTTGTGAGCAGTTTTAATCAGGTTGTTTTACTGGTGGGACAGGCACCAACCGCTTCTTTACGCATTATGGCTGAGAAAATTGCCCGAAAGACACCGAATGTACGGCGGGTTTATAATGAAGTAACAGTTGATTATCCAATCCCCCTTACACAGCGAACTGAAGATACATGGATAACAAGCCAAACAAGAAGCTTGATGTTAACAAAGAAAGGATTAGAATCAGGCTCCATCCGCATTGTAACTGAAAATGGTGTTGTTTACTTAATGGGTATTGTAACCCATGAGCAGGCCGATTTGGCGGTTAGTGTTGCCAGGCAAATTAATGGTGTGCGAAAAGTAGTAAAAGTATTTCAATATATTGTTTAACTGGCCCAAGGCAGTATGAAAAAGCAAGGGAAGGTTTTTTTCGTTTTGTTGCTAAGTACGCTGTTATCAGGGTGCCTTTCCAACGTATGGACTGGTGCCATGCTCGTTTATGATAGACATAATGTCTATAAAAAGGTAAGCGATTATACACTGTCCGCGAATGTGCACCACGAATTGTTCGGACCTGACAGATTACTGGAGCAAAAAGGATGTGCCATTGATGTGGCTGTTTTTAATGGCGATATTTTATTGGCAGGCCATGTACCTACTTTGGCGTTACGCGAAGCAGCGATTGCTCGTGTTAGCAAAGTAACAGGTTATCGCCGGTTGTTTAATCAAATGGATATCGCTAACCAGGAAAGTAATTCAGTCATAGACAGTTGGATTACCGCCAAAATACGCAGCAGAATTTTTGCAGATTCTTCAATTAATCCTAATGTATTTAAAGTAGTTACCTCCGATCGTATTGTTTATCTGATGGGTGATGTAACACCCGACCAGGCAGAGCGGGTAATTACTATCGCTCGGACTACTCGAGGCGTAGTGCGAGTAGTAAAATTATTGAAATATTATCACTTATCTGATAATGCTTCATTGAAGCACATTAATTCTTAATTATCTTTTTCCAACGCTTAGCTATTACAACAGAAGCAATTTCTCTGTTTGCCCGATCTTTTGGTCCATTCCTCATAAGGTTATGTCTCTAAACTTTGAATTTGCGCTTGTTTTTTACCTAAGAAACAGTGAAGGCAGGCTCAAGTTTAAGAACTAAATTATGTTCAACAAATGAGCGGAAAGCTCGCTATAATTAAATAACATGTGTTTAGCTGAGTTTGCTGTTCATGCCAAATCCAAAACCACCTCATTCAACGAAGCCCTCGTTACAGAAAAGGAAAGCTGTTAGAAATTTAAAAGAGATTGCTACCTCTAGTACGAATCAATTTTTTCAACCCAATAACACCTCCCCTCCTGGTTTTTCTGAAAGCATGGAGTCTTCAAAAGAGAAACTCCAATATGAGAGTTTAAAATCTAATCTCGGAAAAACAATAAATAACTATTTTTTGTATGCGATAGGTGCTTACATTTATTTTAATTCTAGAAATAGAAATAAAGAGAATGAGGGAGCAAGTAAGTTTGATAAACGCTCTTTATTTGCCCAGAAAAAACAAGAAACGGGATGGAAATTACATCTATCAGTTGACCCCACTCAAGTTTCTCTCGCTTGGACATTGATATATCCCATTCTAATGGAAAATGACGTTTCTGCAAAAATACTCAGCCATGAGAGTTTAATGAAAAAATCAATGGAAAAGGTATCGAATAAACAAATTACCCTCTATGAATTTAAAAACAAACACATCAATAGTGAAGAGTGGAGTTCAATGTTACAACAAATTGAAGATAAACTTCGACAACATGGCATAGGTCCAAGTAATCTACCACCTGCGGATAAACAAATACCAAATAGTGTTTACTTTTCCTATCGGAACGATACTGATCACACTGGTAAATATATTTCAGGAAGTGGAGCAAAAAACTATGTATCCTTACATGGCAGTAAAGACCCGCAATTAGTGCCTTATAATCTGATAAAAGCTCAAGATCCCTTTGAAGAGGTCTCGCTAAAACCTTATTTAGACAATCAAATGGACAGTGCCTTACACCCTTAAAGACAACTAGTACATCCTAATTTAGTTTTATATATGACAAAATTTAATCTTAACCTTTCTGTTTTAAATTTTTTTAATAATAACGAATAGTTTTAGTTATCAGTGCTTAAAGCATTTAATATAAAAATACTGCTCAGGATGGGTATATTTTTAACCACAGGCCCAAAAGGCTCTAGCCATAAATAGGGTAATGCAACACTGATTATCAGTGTATAGATACTAATTAAGCCTATCTGGATAAGGCAATTAAACTTGACTTTATAATTTAATAACAAGCCAATCCCTAATAGGGCATTCATTAAAGACGCCCCATAAAGGAATAAAGGTTGCCAGACTGCAGTAATACCGATTGTTGCTAGTAATTGGTAAGACGCTTGTTTTGAATAAAAAAAGCTGCTGGTTAAGGCACTCATTAGCCACATGAAGGCTAAACTTATTCTCAATAAGGGTCGCAGATAAATTAATTTTGCATGCCAGCGATCTTGTTCGAAAACGGGCATTTTATGAAGTCCTTCTTCAAAATTATTTGGAATAACCTGTGTTGCCTCTTGAAATCGAAGGGCTTCTTGTTCGGTTGTTGTATTACCTTGTGCCAGCATGGCGATGGCTGCTGTATTAACGGTTGAATAGGGCATGTAATTGCCTAATAAGGCTACCAGTTTAATTAACCTCATGGGAATTTTTATAAAGACTGCTGGTTTCAATCCCAACCATTGGCGTAAGTAAAAAATAATTTCTTTTAAACTCACCCTCTTGGCGGACACGGCAGCCAATGTTGACTGACCGGGTTTATCCATTTCAATCAAATTTTTAATGGCCTGCACCAAATCGCTGATACGTATGGGCTGGAATTCTTGCGTGCCCCCTTCGGGGAGTGGAATAACTCCGGGCAGGGCTGCAAGGCTTCGAATAAGCGAAATACCACCCCGGCTACCGGGGCCATAGATAAAAGAGGGTTTTAGTATAACGAAAGGAATAGTTAATGAGTGTAGAAATTTCTCGGTGGCTAGTTTACTGTCAGCATATACTGTGTCGTAGCGATCAATGCCCAATGCAGAAAGATGAATAATCTTTTTTACCTGTGCGTTTTCTGCAGCTGCAAATACGATTTTTGGAGTTTCATAGTGAACTTTCCATATCAATTTTTTATCATGATGGTAAAAAATACCCACACAGTTAATTAAAATATCAATATCTTTTAATTGCTCTTGCCAATGCGAGACGGTTGTTGTTTTGAGAAAATCACAATAGATAATTTTGGCCTGAGGAAATTTTTGTTTTGTTGCTTCCTTGTCTCTAACAGCGCAATAAACCTCGTAGCCTGCTTCTATTAATGCATTTGTTACCCAGGTACCGACAAATCCTGTGGCGCCCAAAACTACTATTTTCATCAACAATCCTTTATTGAAAACAATTCAGCAATACGGGTACTGGCTTGATACGTACAGATGCGAGAAAACTTAAGTTGTGGTCTGAGCAAAAAAATCTCAGACCACTGCGTGCTGCTTCCAATCCAGGAAGTGGCTAACCTGGAGGATTACATTACTTTATCAATGGAAGCGACCTTTATCCAGTCGTTTACGCATTTTTCTTAATTTAAAAGCGCGAACTAGACCCGTGGACGTATTTTCATTTTCTTCATTTTGCGGTGTATGCCCATTAAGTTGGGCTGGGTGTGATCTGCAGTGTTTTCGGTAGGGTTGATGATTTTTATTATGTTTGTGATGAAGACCATCGCCGTAGCGATTCAGCATTTTTTCCCGCGTGCTGGTTGCGGTGCGTTGTTGCTTTTCAGACATAATGACCGTCCTTAAATGCCAGGTTAAGACAAGGGGATAAAAAAAACCCCTATGATCAAAATATACACAATGGCTGATTAATATTCCAGGAATCAAACAAGAAAGTTAAGAATAGTAATGAAGTCAGGGTAAAGCGAATAATTTCTTTGATTATTGTCTTGTATATTCGCAGCCTTATCACAACTATGATAAAATTCACAGTATTAATTTTTAAAAATGGGTTTCCAAGGATAGGAATTTTTTTATCTCCTGTTTTTAGCGAATTTAATCATTAAGTTAGGTAAAAAAATGAAATATGTCGTAGCTGCTTTTTACAAATTTACTCCTTTCCCCGACTATGAATTAACAAAAGAGCCCCTCTTGGCTTTGATGAAAGAAAAGGAAATCAAAGGAACTATTATTCTGGCAGCGGAAGGTATTAATGGAACCATTTGCGGTGAATCGGCTAATTTGTCATTTTTTACAGAATTTCTACGACAATACAACGGATTAAGCGATTTAACCTTTAAAATTAGCTATAGCGATTATAATCCCTTTGATAAGTCTAAAGTAAAATTGCGTAAGGAAATTGTAACCTTAGGGGTTCCTAATATAGACCCCAAGGCCATTCATGGCACACACGTAGACCCGCAGGAATGGAATAAATTGATTTCTGATCCAAATGTTTTAGTGATTGACACTAGAAATGACTATGAAGTCAAGTTAGGTACATTCAAGGGAGCTATTAATCCCGAAACAGAAAATTTTCGTGACTTTCCCGATTACGTGGAAAAAAACCTAAGCCAGCATAAAGATAAAAAAATTGCCATGTTTTGTACGGGCGGTATTCGTTGTGAAAAATCAACCGCATACCTGAAAAAAATTGGCTTTGACCAGGTTTTCCAACTCAATGGCGGGATTTTAAATTATTTGGAAAAAATGCCTGAAGAAGATTCTTTATGGGAAGGCACTTGTTTTGTATTTGATAATCGTGTCGCGGTAGATACGAAACTGGAAGGATTGGAAGTTGGCACGATTGATGTGGAATGGAAAAATAAAAATAGAAAAAGTAATCAATCCCAGTCTCAAGATTAATTAATAGGCGCTACTTACCGCGTTTACACGCGGTATCCATGGAAGTTTAATGTCAGGTAAATTCATTTCCAGACTTTCTCGTCAAAGAATTTTGGCCTTGGGGTTTTCTGCTAAAGAAGTAGATTTTAAAATCACTTCTTTAGATTCCGCACAGGCATCACGACCTAACACTCCTCCTGTACTGTCGCCAAAACTATATAAGTTCCCCTCTTTATCCAGACAAAGCGCATGGTTTCTTCCGACGGAAATCTCGGTAATAATCTTGTCCGCAAAACTATTGAGAGGTAAGGGGGCTCTTATGAATTTAATGTTTTCAGAAGATAATTGATCGCATACATTGGAGCCAAAACCATAGAGTTGGCCAGTGGCTGTCACACAAAGCGAGTGATTTTTTCCTGCAGCGATTTTATCTATTACTAAATTTTGCAATTTCTTGATAAGAATTGGCTTGTATGATTTCACCTCCCTGAATGCGCCAGTACTTATCCCTAATTTTGCACCATAATTGCTACCACAACTGTAAACCTGACCTTCTTCTGTTAAAAATAACGTATGGTCTGAGCTGCTAGCTATCCCTTTAACTTTTATAGTTGACAGAATATCAATACGAATACGCCGTGGGATGAAATGCTTGGTGATATCACTATTTAAACCTAATTGCCCCTCCATATTAGCACCAAAGGCATAAACTTCCTTCTCTGCAGTAAGACAAAATGATTGACAGTCCCCAGTAAAAACGTTGGTAATTATCTTGTCTTCTAGCGTGGGAATAAGTGTAAACGCGTCACAACTTTTAATCAGATCACCTAACCCCAATTGTCCTAATGTGTTGTCCCCCCAGCTGTATACCTTTCCTTTATTGCTAAGTGCCAGCGCATGATTAGCACCCAAAGCAATCTGTACAATTTTTTCGTCCTTCATTAACGCCGAAGTAAAATTTAAGGGTTGGAGCGGTGTTTGAGGGTCTGTCATATAAATACCGACTGTTGTCAAAAAAAATGTACGACAATTGCGGTTTGCGATCATTCTTATTTGTCGCATTGAAAAAGCATTTTGTGGGGGGAATCTTAAAGGTTGTGGTTTTGAAATTAATGCATTGTCTACATTACAAGGAAAAGGATTGCTGCCCCAAACATACCAACCCTTCATAGGGGAAAAGTAAAAACTGGTGTGCGTTCCAGCTACAATTTGTGCCGGCAATTGTTGTCGGTAAAGCGTGAAGCGGCGGTCAGAATGATAGGTTGTAGCATAGTTGCTAATTAACTTAATGCTATCCTGCAATTTAAAACTCTTTAAAATTAGAACTTCAAAAAAATTGATAGCATTGGAGTAGTCCAGATAATTACTGGCTAAATAAAATATTAGATCAATAGGTAGTTTGTGAAAAATAAAGTCATCGGTATCAACGAGACTGGAAGTCATATGAATCCTTATCCTTGCTAATTCCTATTAAATCATTGACGAAATGTTTAATAGGTTAAAAAAATCACAAGGATATCATAAAACGTCTTAAATTTTTAAAGAAAGCGTAATTTTTACACAAATAGCAGCCTGCTCAAGCCGTCTTTTGATTAGGGTTTAGGTTTAAAATTTGCTCGGGAACCCTGTCCTGCTTGCGAAGAGTCGGTTTTTGTTGGTAAAAAGAATGTGCTTTTAAAATTAGTCGCTATCTTAGACCCCGTCTTTCGTTGCAAATCATCAAGCGTCTCCCCCACTTTGTCAATACTCATTTTCTCGGTTTCGAGTTTAGTGATGGCAGCATTCAGGAGCTTTTTATGATCCAGAGTGACACCCATCTGATTGCGATACTGTTTTAAATGTTTGATAAGATCCTGCACTAAAGCATCACGGTTGATAGGTTTTTCCTGCAACTTATGATTGGCAATGGAGAGATAACTATAGCTATTGAGTTGCACTTCCGATTTTTGCGCGTCCCACTGTGGAATAGCTTCAACGATAGTGCCAACAGATTTGGAACCATGCAAGATGTCTTCTCTAACCAGAATATTATGCTCCTCAAATTCTCGACGGATATAGAGAGAATCCTTTAAGCTAACTTCCAGGTTCTCCTGTGGTGAAATTAGAAGAACCTCATCATAATTTGCTAGGCTTTTTCTAAGAGTTTCTTGGTCGGCAGGTGACATTTTTTTATAGTCATCAATATTAATTACAGCAGTTTTAGTGAGACTGTTTTTGACAACAAAGGCTTTTTTCTTGTCGGAAAAGAATTTTTTTACAGCCTCCATATCAGGCCTGGCTGAAGGAGGCTCATCCACCGTCATTTTTTTTAACATATCCAGTACTTCTTTACGTAGAGTAGGATCTTTGATGGCTTTATTATTAATAAACTCAGGACTATTTTCATCAACAAGTACAAGATAGGGTTGATTCGTATCGTTACGTAAATATTGGACGGTCGTTAATCCCAAATTGTCTGCCATAAGGATACCTGCAGTATAGACATCAAACGCTTTGGTGTATTCAAAATCAGCTGGTTTAACATAATCACTTTCATAGTGGTACTTGGCAGCATACAAGTCTTTTCTCATTTCTAAAGGTGCATATAAAGGAGACCCTCCTAAACCTATTGTGTCAGGCGATTCCTTAGTTTCCTTTGAGCGTGGACGAAAACCCTGCTTTCCTTCTGGAAGAGCGGTTGCCGTCCCGTAATCAATAATCGTTGCTTTTTTATTGGCAGCATCGTAGAGGATATTTTCAGGCTTTAAATCAAAGTGAATGATATCCTTATTATGAAGGCAAAGAATGGCATCACTAATCGCTTCTAATTTTTCAATCGTGGCTAAGTCTGAGCGGGATTCTTTAGGAGGCTTTGATAACGGTACGCCCGGCGCCAGCTTCATGACCATTACATTGGCCCCGCTACCGTACTTTTTAACATTTTTAAGCGATTGAAACGTCGCTTTTCCGCCGGCTTCATCAAGTTGTTTAAGTGTTTTGTATTCCTTTTTCTGAAGGTGTGGGGTGCGGTCTTTTGCCATGTATTTTACCGCCCAAAAAGTACCCTCTTCATCTTGAGCAATTTTAACTTTGCCGAAAGCGCCTGAACCTAAGTCTTTGTCGTGTTGTTCGCCTAGATACACCGTTAAGACTTTTAATTCCTTTTTATATTCGGCGATCAATGTATCGTAGAATGTCTCAATCCCTTGGGATTGAAGATAGGCTTTACGTAATTTAGGGTTAGTTATTGCCAATAATTTTTCGAGTTGGTTAATGGTTTGGCGCTCCGCTTGAATTTGTGGCTCCAGTGCAGCAAAATGTTTGCTTAATTTCTCCCTGGCTAATTCACCCCACTCTTCGACCGTATATTGTTGTAGTAAATCAGCTCTTTCTGAATTTTCTGTATTGGGGTGAACTATAGAAATTAGCTGGTGCTTGGATTTAAGCAACTCCGTATTAAGTCGGTTAATCTCTTCTTCTTTTTTCTGGAGGAATTCCGGTGGCTTTTCCTCAATTTCGCGTAAATCATTTTGATTTGCTTTTAATTTTTTCCTCGTTTTCTCCAGCTCTTTTTGTACAGATTTCTCTGTTTCGTCGTAATCTTCGTTGAAATTTTTTGTGGCCAATTTTCTTTCGAGACTAATAATGTATTGCTCTTGTCTTGGTATAGCTTCTAGCAGTTCGTTTTTTCTTTCTTCATCATTGTCTTCTAAGAGACTATTGAGGTCTTCTTCCAGATTTTCGATTGAACGAAGAGTTCTATCAATTTCATTGAGGCGAACATCTTTTAAGTTAAGCTCATCTTGTAAATTTGAAACCAGGAATTTTTTTTCATCCAAAAGATCTTTTACACGTTTATATTCTGACTGACCGCGGAGGCTTTTTCCTTTCTCTGCTATCTCTCGGACTTTTGTGGTTCTCTCCAGGGGATTTAAAAAACCATTCTCATCCAAGTGTGATAATCCTATTTTATGGGGGATATAAGGTTTTTTTGCAGATTTAATTTTAAATTCTGAGGGCTTTGGCATTTTTTATATCTCGAGAACAAACTTCTTTTAAGTATAGTTAACTTTAAAACGTGTAGTGTTGGGATAAGCGAGGGTATTAACGAAGGCGTGCTCTAGTTGATTATCATGCGATATTGATGATTGCAAGCCCTAGGTGTGGGGGGCGTCCAAAAATTAAAAAACTTCAATAATGCCCCCGTCGCCAAGACACAAGCAAGTCCAAAATCGCAACTTAACTTAAGCTCTGCGGCTTAAATTAATAAAGGAGAAACACATGGAAAATAACGAGCGAGTTTTCGCCTATACCTCTGCAAAAGTGATCGGACAGGAGGATTTAGACAAGGTATCTGGGGGAGGTGGTTCAAGTTACTTAACAACTCAAGCCACAGTTGCGCCAACGGGGTCCTGGCCCGGAAATTTTGATGGGAGGGCGGATGTCACTTTTGATTGGTAAATGACTAAAAAAGCAAGTCCTGGGCTGTAAATCATTTTGCAGCCTAAATGCACAAGGAGAGAATAATGGAAATTCAAAACGAGCGAGTTTTCGCTTATACCTTCGCGAAAACAATAGAGCATGGAGATTTAGATAAAGTATCTGGTGGCTCATCACAAGGCACAGTCCAACGAACTTTTTTGATAACAGGCGGTAGTGGTCCTATTACGGATGTTAAATATGACGTTAATCAAGATCATTAATTAACAACTTAAGGAAGGCTCTTTATTGGAAGAGCCTTAAGGGAAAAATCTATTACCTCAATGAGAAAAAATGAAGATATTAATTCCTACAGAGCCTGATGACTGTCACGCCATGTTAGTAAAAATTGCCTTGGAAAAAATGGGACATCAGGTGCGACTTTTTTTTACAGCCGATCAACCTACGAAACAGAGAAATTCGGTGTATATCACTGCTGAAAATTATCAATGGAAAAATGCCGATAACTACCATCTAATTATGGATAATGATTATGACGTGGTATGGTGGCGACGTGCTAGAAAACCGTATTTGCCTAAAAAGCTAATCCATCCCCAGGATTATAAATTTGCAGTGCGGGAAAATGTCTTATTCTTTGAGTCGCTTACTTATAATATGGCACCTAATGCCTGGTGGATTAATTCGAAAGAAGCTGCCGCGCGAGCCAATTCCAAGTTATTGCAGTTAAAGCTTGCAGCAGCCTGTGGAATGAATATTCCCGTTACTTTATGTTCAAACAATCCAAAGGATATACGGCAATTTCTCTTGAAACATGATACTGATGGTGTCATTTATAAACCACTTTGCTCCAATTTTTGGTTTGAAGAGGAGCAAATCAAAATTTCTTATACGACCAAAGTTAAATTTTTGGAGCTACCCAGTAGTAACTTGTTACAGCTGGTTCCCAGCATCTTTCAAAAAGAAGTCAAGAAAAAATACGAATTAAGAATTACTTGTTTTGGAGACTATCTCGTTGCTGCCAAACTGAATTCTCAAATTCATCCGGATGGACAAATAGATTGGCGAGCTATTCCTGAAGGTGCTCTTGGTGTTGAACCTTACAAGTTGCCTGCGGAGCTTGAGGAAAAAATACGTTTATTCATGCAAAAGCTCGGTATTGTCTTTGGAGCATGTGATTTTATTGTTACGCCAGAGGATGACTACATTTTTCTTGAAGTGAATGAGCAAGGGCAATTTTTGTGGATAGAAGAATACAACCCAGAATTTAGGATGCTGGATATTTTTATCAATTTTATTGTTAATAGATCGCCACAATTCATATGGAATTCTAAAAATTCCCAGCATACTATTGAGCGTTATCGAACCCAGATGGCAGGCTTGATTACGCAAAGCAGGAATCGCCATGTTGATTTAAATTGTGCCCAGGTGTGCAACGAATAAGGATAAAATCATGATAAAAATGTTACTAGTTACAGCAAGCCTAACATTACCGTTTTATTTAAATGCCGGCAATGTGATTGATTTGTATGGAGATGAATCCTATAAAGCTCAACAAATCGTGAAAAAATACGCTAAAAGTATTGACGATTTTGCTGATCTTACTGAAAAAGTATTTAAAAATAGCGATAAGATGTCTATTGAAAGAATGACTGAACTAAAGAGTAACCTGATTGAAGATATTAAAAAAGAAGGTGACTATTTGTACGTGGATTTAAATACAATTCATTACCCGCTGAATGAAAATAAATATACGACTATCGAGGTTATCCGAAAAGGCCAACCCGAAAGACTTCGCTTTGCCAGTCCGGCTATACCTTCGGGACCTTTTAAACCTAAAAATGATTTAATCAATGAAATGATTGCTTTTGGCACAAAGTCGACCGTTATCGCTCTAAATACCCCGCCGAGTGGCGCCCCCTGTCCTGTTTATCATTGCATTACCGATTTTCAGCATCCCGAATTAAAGCCCTATTTAGCTAAATTTAATGAAGGCGCTATAAAGCAACGGGAGTTAATTATTAATACGTTAAATCATGATCCTGATCCGCAACGTCGTGCGGCAGCTGCTTTTTTAATCGGCCATTTTTCAAACCCGCAAGAGATTGTAACCTTGTTAACACCGCATGTGCACGATAAAGACAGTGATGTTCGTAATGATGTGATACGAGTTATTGGTGCCACTATAGCTATGGCAAAAATTACAGACGTTAATCCAAAGCCATTTTTGGAGTTATTGGATTCCCCGAGTGTAACGGATAGAAATAAAGCATTGCATGTATTACTAACGACCTTAGACTCTGCGGATTCAAAACGACTTATTAAACAACAAGGAGGAAAAGATCTGTTAGCCATTTTAAAATTAAAACAACCTAATAATCATAGAATTGCTTATCAAATTTTGAAAAAGATAAGCGGTAAAAATTATGGGGAAACTGATTTTTCGGCTTGGAAAAATTGGTTGGAGACCACAGTTAGTTAATCCATTAATTGTTCGACTCAGGACGAAAACAATAGTTACAGTGGGTAATCAAATGGAATTGATTGCCAGCAAAACTTAGAAATTACTATGGAAAAAATAAAGAGCGAGTCCTGGCTAAACGGTTGCTATTACCTTCCACCACGGGTAAGTATAGAGTTCCTCTGATGAAAGAAGAATTATTTTTTCGACCTGAAGTACTTCAGCATAAAAAAGAACGAATTTACGGGGCAATTTTTATTAATACGCCACCAGGATATAAATTTTTGACAATAGGTTTTTCCCTATTCATTTTTTTAATTGGTGCCTTTCTAATTTTTGCTGAATTTTCGGAAAAATTTATTGTTTCCGGATATGTCAATTCAACCAAAGCACTGGTGCGTGTTTATCCTAAAATGAATGGAATTATTGCTGAAAGTTATATTCATCAGGGCGAAAAAATAAACAAAGATGGCACTTTATTCCTCGTAGATACTTCTTTTAGAAGCAATGAACAAGATATAGCTGCGCAATTAGAGAAAAGACACAAACTCATCGAAAAGGAAATTGCGCATAAAAGCAGAAACCTTGCTGCCATGCGATTGTTGTTACAGAAAAAATACCTATCGAAGGCTGAGTACAATCAAAAGCAGGAAGAGCTATATGAGCTTGAAAATAAAGAAAGCCTTCTTGAAATGGATAGGATTAATTACAAGCAGAGCCGTTCTTTCATCGTGCACGCTCCCATTGAGGGCATTATTTCCAGTGTGCTTTACAAAGAGGGGCAATATGTTAACAGCACGAAGTTTTTATTAACCATTATTCCGGCTGATGCTGAGCTGATAGTGGAATTATTCATTCCGGCCAGAAAAGCAGGTTTTCTTGATAAAAATAGCAAAATTTTGATTCGTTATGATGCTTACCCCTATCAGCGTTTCGGTACTTACGCAGCAACTATTAAAGAAATTAGCCAAAATATCATGACCGATGAGGAAGAGGAAAAACCCATTCGTATAGGGGAGCCTTATTATAAAGTGATTGCTAGTCTGGAAAGACAGCATGTCATGGTGTATGGCAGGGAGAAAAAAATTCAGCATGGAATGACTCTATCAGCTGTGGTTGTAGGTTCAAAAAGAAAGTTATGGCAATGGATTTTTGATCCTTTATATAGTTATTACGGGAAATTATTTACATGAGTTATACAGCAAGTCTTCAATTTAAAAAAAGCAGTCGATTGCCAGTTATCCTTCAGGATGAAGTGGCTGAATGTGGGCACGCTTGTGTGGCAATGATTAGTAATTTTTGGGGGCATGAACTCGACTTACGTGCTATCAGACGCATAAGCAGGCCTTCACAGCGCGGTGTAACCTTGCTAACCCTGAAAGAAATGTTTGAAAATTTAGGCTTTATAACCAGGCCTTTGCGGGTATCTTTAGAGGAGCTGCGCCAGATTAAGACACCAGCGATCATTCATTGGAATATGAATCACTTTGTTGTCTTGAAAAAAGTAAGTCGACATTCTATCACCATCCATGATCCGGCAATTGGACTTAAACACTGCAGTATGGATGAAGTGTTTAAATCGTTTACAGGCATTGTGCTTGAAGTTGAAAAAACAGACCATTTTCAGAAAATAAGAGATTGTGCAAAGTTAAGTTTGTACGATTTGGTGCAAAATGTGAGTGGTATTAATAAATCCATGATTTTATTAATTTTACTTTCTTTTTCGATTGAAATTCTACATTTATTAAATCCACTGTTTATACAATATGTGACTGATGATGTCATTGGTTCCAGTGAGATTGATAATTTGTATATTATTGCGTCGGCGTTCATTATTTTAATTTTGATTCAGATTTTTACTGAATATATTCGCGGGCATTTAATAATTTATTTAACAAACAATTTGACGGAAAAGTTTTCTGCCAATGTTGTTAATCACCTTTTAAAATTACCCCTCGATTTTTTTGAAAAAAGGCATAAAGGCGATATTCAGTCAAAATTTCATTCTATTGATCAAATTCAAAAGAAAATCAGTACAGACTTCGTTAATGCAGTACTCGATGGGTTTATGTTGATTATTAATTTGCTCGTGATGCTGCTTTATAGCTATGTACTCACATCATTGATTCTATTCTCATTATCAATCTGCATGACTATTCGCTATCTATTTTATTACTCTTTACGAAAGGAAACAGAAACCTCCATTGTGCAACATGCAAAATCAGCTTCTGTATTTCTGGAGACGCTGCAGGCAATTATTCCAATTAAATCATTTGCAAAAGAACGGGTAAGATTTCATACATGGCGCAATAGCTATGTCAACTCCTTGAATGCAGACATAAAAATAGCCAAAATTAATGTGATTTACCACTGTGTGAACCAATTATTATTTCACTTAGAACCTATTCTAATTATTTGTGTAGGTTGTTCACTAGTGTTGAGCAATAAGTTTTCTGCAGGGATGCTAATAGCCTTTCTTTCCTATCGTCAATCATTCGTGAATAAAACCACGTCGCTGATGCAAAATTTAATTGATTATAAATTGATTGCAATCCAATTAAACCGTTTAAGCGATATTTTGTTTCAGGAATATGAGGAGGTACCCTCAGGCTCTGGTCATACAGAACAAATGAAAGGCGCTTTATGTTTAAAAAATGTTAATTTTAAATACGATGCCAATGGGAAAACCATTTTGAATGATATCAATCTCGATATAAAAGCAGGGGAAAAGATAGCAATAATCGGGCCTTCCGGTTGCGGTAAATCAACCTTACTGAAAGTTATGATGGGACTCTTGCATAAAGCCAGTGGTGAGGTATATATCGATGGGATTTCACTCGATGATTTCGGTTTAAAAAATTATCGTGAATTAACGGCTTCAGTAATGCAAGATGATTCATTGCTCACAGGCTCCATTCTCGATAATATTTCTTTTTTCAGTGAAGACGTTCTTCTAGATGAAGTGTATGCCGCTGCAAAATTAGCTTGTATCCATGAGGAAATTATAAAATTACCCATGGGTTATGAAACGTTGGTCGGTGATATGGGGTCTACCCTATCAGGAGGCCAAAAACAACGCATTCTACTCGCCAGAGCTTTGTATAAGAAACCAAAAATTTTATTCATGGATGAAGCAACCAGTCATTTGGATGTCGCCAATGAAAGAAATATTAACCATACCTTGGCAACGCTTGCAATTACACAAGTTGTCATTGCTCACCGAATTGAAACAATTCAGATGGCGGATAGAGTTATAGATCTTAATCAGATCAATAAGACTATCTAAGCAATGACTATAAAAGGCACTACACTTATCAAAGCCCTCAAGAATGGCTTAGAGATTGGCTAGCTATAGGTTCTAATCGATTAAATAATGCTATAATTTTATTGCCTTTCTCTACGGTGCTTTTTGCCTGCTCTACGGTAGATTGCTGCTGGGAATGCTCCATTATAAAATCTATCCCTTGGTTCACCATGCCCGTGCAAAGCCAAATTTTATTAGAAAAAAAGAAGCTTAGTGAAGAGTCCGAGTTTTCCGAATAAATTCGAATTTCTACCTGCTCTGGATGTACCGTGGCGGGTTGAAAAATAACGCTTATAGAAACAGGGTCCTCTTTTAAACTATCGTCAGTTGAGATAAATTCATGCGCTTCTTGGGCAGTTAAATTTTTATCTTTCAACATTGAAAAAACATGAGCGGGTAAATTTCGCAATAATGATTTTTCCAAAGTTGATAAATGTTGTGTAAATAATCTCATGGCTACTCCAAGGTTAACGAAACATCTTCATTATATAAATTTTGTGCAATTTGAACAAAATATAGTTTGGAATAGGACTATTCCAGTGTGGAATAGGGATAAAAAGCGAAGGTCTATAAAAAACAGCTTCCTCAGGCAAGAAGAAAAAAAGGACAATTTTAGGTACTGCCGTTGCTTATCCAAGTTGATTACTTTATAATCCGCGCGTTGAAAGATGGGTGAATTTTTGTGAAAGATAAGCGTGGCCTCGATGGTGTTAGGCGTTTGCTGGTAGCACAACTAATGATTTGCGTATTGATAGCCTTGGTTTTGCTGCTGACCTGGGGAAGGAAAGAAGCACTTTCAGCGCTTCTTGGGGGATTGGTAGCTATCATTCCTACAGCGCTTTTTGCAAGAAAACTTTTTCGCTACCAAGGTGCCCGGGCTGCAAGACAAATTGTCAAAGGTTTCTATGTGGGTGAGGCTTTGAAAATTGTTACGACAATTGGCTTGTTTACTTTCGTGTTTATGTCATTCAAAATAGCCCCTCTTGCATTTTTTTTAACCTACATTGTGGTGTTAATGAGCCATTGGTTCGCACCCTTGTTTTTTGTTAACAAACTAAAATAGGCCGAAAAGTGACTGAAATGATATCAAGCACAGACTATATCAAACATCACCTAACCTACTTAACCTTTGACCTCAAAACCATGAGTTTGGGCACAGGTGGGTTTTGGACATTAAATCTGGATACTCTCTTTTTCTCTGTAGTTACGGGTATTATTGTTTTGGCGCTTTTGTATTTCGGTGCTCGCAGGGTCACAACTGGAATTCCGGGGAAATTACAGAATTTTGCTGAGATTATGTTGGAATTTGCCGATAATCAGGTAAAAGATTGTTTCCATGGTAAGAACAAACTAATAGGGCCGCTCGCCTTAACTATTTTTGTTTGGGTTTTTATCATGAATTTCATGGATATTGTTCCCGTTGATGTTTTGCCCCTGGCGGCACAGTCATTAGGGGTCCACTATCTTAAAGTGGTGCCAACAAACGATTTGAATTTGACATTTGCATTATCTTTGTCTGTTTTCATTTTAATTCTTTTTTACAGCATTAAGATTAAAGGCATTAAAGGATTTACTAAAGAACTAGCATTACAACCTTTTAACCATTGGGCATTCATTCCTTTTAATTTGTTACTCGAGTTGGTGGGCTTGATTGCAAAACCAATATCGCTGGCACTTCGTTTGTTTGGAAATCTCTATGCTGGCGAATTAATTTTTATTCTGATAGCCTTGCTAACCTTAAATGCAACAGTATCCTCCGTAGCAGCCACTGCAACTTTGGGTGCTGCGCAATTTTTATTGGCGCTGGCATGGTCTATATTCCATATTCTGGTGATCACGCTGCAAGCATTTATTTTTATGGTTCTGACTATTGTATACCTCAGTCTGGCTCATGAAGATCATTAATTTTAACTTTAATTTAAACATTGTCCATTAAGGGGATTTATATGCAAGCTGCAAATTTAATAGCACAAGTTCAAGGTATGACTGTTATCGCAGTCGCATTATTGATTGGCTTGGGTGCGTTAGGTACTGCAATCGGTTTCGGTTTGTTAGGTGGAAAGTTTCTTGAAGGTTCTGCTCGTCAACCAGAAATGGTTCCTATGCTTCAAGTAAAAATGTTTATCGTTGCTGGTCTTCTTGATGCGGTAACCATGATCGGTGTGGGTATTGCATTATTCTTTACCTTTGCTAACCCTTTCCTAAGTAACTTGGGTTCTTGATAACACCTAATGGGGCGGGCAACGCCCCCGAATGTTACAGGAGAAATGACCTTGGATATTAATTTAACGCTAATTGTTCAAATGCTTGTTTTTGCAGCATTTGTCTGGTTTACCATGAAGTTTGTTTGGCCACCGTTGGCGAAAGCAATGGAAGAACGCCAAGATAAAATTGCAGATGGTTTGGCCTCTGCAGAGCGTGGGCGTAAAGAACTGGAATTGGCTCAGCATCGTGTTAAAGATGAATTGAAGCAAGCCAAAGCGCAAGCTTCTGATATTATTGAAAAAGCGACTCGACGTGCCGCTCAACTGGTTGAAGAAGCAAAAGAAGAAGCCAAGCTGGAAGCACAAAAACAAGCGAAAATTGCTCATGAGCAATTGCAGCAAGAGTTTAATCGTGCTCGTGACAGCTTGCGTAAAGAAGTTGCTCAACTAGCAGTTGCCGGTGCACAAAAAATTCTTATGCGAGAAATCGATGAGAAGGCAAACAGTGAACTACTGGATAGTCTAATTAAAGAGATTTGATATGGCAGATACAACAACCATTGCCAGACCCTATGCAAAAGCCATATTTGAATATGCTCTGGCTGTTAACAAGCTTAGTCAATGGTCTGAAATTTTACAGGTCTTGGCTGTGTCTGTAATGAACGATGCTGTAACCCAATTCATTACAAATCCTGAGACAACAGAAGAGCAACACCAGGAATTATTAATGACGCCTTTTGCCAACTCAGGCATTAATGAATTAAAGGCCATTGAAAACCTGGTTTCTTTATTGGCGAAAAATAAGCGGCTCTTGCTTCTTCCAGATATGAAAGTGCTGTATGAAGCGCTGCGTGCCGAGCAGGAAAAAACACTTGTTGTTAATGTTCGCAGTTTTTCTAAGTTATCTGATGCACAAAAAGAGCAACTTAAACAATCATTACGACAGCGATTAAAGCGTGAGATAACGCTTGAGGTAAGTATTGATGAATCATTGCTTGGTGGTGCGGTTATTCAGGCTGGTGATTTGGTAATTGATGGTTCGGTGCAAGAACAGTTAAAGCGACTGGGTGCCCGGTTAGCCGCATAATAGAGAGGATAGATTTCATGTCAGAACAAGTAGCATTAAGCCCATCTGAAATCAGTGAATTAATTAAAAGTAAAATTGAGCAATTTAACGTTGTTTCTGAAGCAAAAAACGAAGGAACAATTGTTAGTTTAAAAGACGGTATCGTTCGCCTTCATGGCTTGGCAGACGCCATGCAAGGAGAGATGATTGAATTCCCTGGTGGGGTTTACGGTTTGGCACTTAACTTGGAACGCGATTCCGTGGGTGCGGTAATTCTTGGGGATTACTCTGCATTGTCTGAGGGCGATAAGGGTAAATGTACCGGACGTATTCTTGAAGTTCCTGTCGGTAGAAGTCTTTTGGGTCGTGTTGTCGATGCATTAGGGAATCCGATTGATGGAAAGGGTCCAATCAATGCTGAAAAAATGTCACCTATCGAAAAAGTGGCCCCAGGGGTTATTTCACGTCAATCAGTAGACCAGCCAGTTCAAACTGGATTAAAGGCGATTGATGCAATGACTCCAGTTGGACGTGGCCAGCGGGAGCTCATTATTGGTGACCGTCAAACAGGTAAATCAGCCATTGCTATTGACGCTATTATTAACCAAAAAGGAACTGGCGTTAAATGTATCTATGTGGCTATTGGCCAGAAAGCGTCTTCTGTCGCTGCAATTGTACGCAAACTCGAAGAGCACGGTGCAATGGAGCATACCATTGTTGTAGTAGCCGGCGCTTCTGATTCGGCTGCGTTGCAATTTATTGCCCCCTATTCAGGTTGCGCAATGGGTGAATACTTCATGGAACGTGGTGAAGATGCCCTTATCGTTTATGATGATTTGACTAAACAAGCTTGGGCTTATCGTCAAATTTCATTGTTACTGCGTCGCCCACCGGGACGTGAAGCTTACCCTGGAGACATTTTCTATTTACATTCTCGCTTATTGGAGCGTGCAGCAAGAATTAATGCGCAAGAAGTCGAGAAATTAACAAATGGTGAAGTCACTGGCAAAACTGGTTCACTTACTGCCTTGCCAATTATTGAAACACAGGCCGGTGACGTTTCGGCGTTCGTACCAACCAACGTAATCTCCATTACCGACGGTCAGATTTTCCTTGATGTTGATTTGTTCAACTCAGGTGTTCGTCCTGCGATTAACTCTGGTTTATCCGTTTCACGTGTAGGTGGAGCTGCGCAAACTAAGATTATGAAAAAATTAGGTGGTGGTACACGTCTTGCGTTGGCACAGTACCGTGAACTCGAAGCCTTCTCTCAGTTTGCCTCGGATCTTGATGATGCAACGCGCAAACAATTGGAGCGTGGCCAACGTATTACCGAATTAATGAAACAAAAACAATATTCTCCGCTATCAGTAGCTGAAATGGCTGTTTCACTTTTTGTCGTGGAAAAAGGCTTCCTGGATGACATTCCCGTTTCAGAAGTGACTGCATTTGAAGCTGCCTTGCATGGCTATATGCGGGCGTCTCATGCAGCCTTGTTGAAGAAAATTAACGAAACGGGTGCTTACGACAATGATATCGAGGCTCAGTTAAAGAGCGCGGTAGAAGAGTTTAAACGCACTGGTAGTTGGTAATAAAGCTGCCGCCATTATGGCGGCACACGATTTATATAGGTTACTGATTCAGTAGCTTGTTTAATTAAGGCGAAGCAAGATATGGCTGGAGCGAAAGAGATCCGTTCAAAAATTGCGAGTATTAAGAACACGCAAAAAATAACTCGGGCGATGGAAATGGTTGCCGCAAGCAAAATGCGTAAAACGCAGGATAGAATGCGGGCATCCAAACCTTATGCAACTAAAATTTATAATGTTGTTAAACACATTGCTCGAGCTACCTCTGAATACCATCATCCTTTCATGACCCAACGAGATGTTAAAAGGGTGGGTATGATTGTTGTCACTTCCGACCGCGGATTGTGCGGTGGTTTGAATGCCAATTTATTGCGAGAAACAATTCGCATAATGCGTCAATGGCAGCATGAAGGTAAAGAAGTTGATCTTTGCGTTATTGGGCGCAAAGGACAGGCTTTCTTTAGACGTGTTGGAGGCCATGTAACCGCTTCTGTTGATCAGCTTGGTGACAAACCAGGTGTTAAGGATTTGATTGGCGTTGTGAAGGTAATGATCGATTCATTTTACAATGGTACCATCGATGCCTTGCACATTGTGTACAATGAATTTGTGAACACGATGACCCAAAGGCCAACAGTAAAACAATTATTACCACTTCCAGTATCTGATGAGGATAGCAAGGAGCTTGGCCACTATTGGGATTATATTTATGAACCTGATGCCAAAGAATTGTTGGATGGATTACTGGAGCGATACATCGAACTGCAAACTTATCAGGGCGTTGTGGAGAACATTGCATGTGAGCAAGCTGCAAAAATGATTGCAATGAAAAGTGCTACTGATAATGCAGGTGAATTAATTAAAGAATTTCAATTGGCTTATAACAAAGCCCGACAAGCTGCTATTACACAAGAGCTGGCAGAAATTGTCGGTGGTGCAGACGCTTTATAAGAGGGTATATCATGAGTAGTTTAGGAACAGTAGTTGAAGTAATTGGTGCGGTTGTAGACGTTGAGTTTCCCCGCGATAATGTTCCCAAAGTTAACGATGCGCTTCAGCTTGTTGAAGGGGATTTGGTATTTGAAGTGCAACAACAGCTGGGTGATGGCGTTGTCCGCACCATTGCAATGGGTACAACCGACGGTTTAAAACGTGGCGTCAAAGCGGAAAACACTGGCAAGCCTATCCAGGTTCCTGTCGGTAAAAAGACCTTGGGCCGTATTATGGATGTTTTGGGACGCCCTGTTGATGATGCTGGTCCTATCGAGGCAGATGAGGTCTGGGCTATTCACCGACAAGCGCCAAGTTATGAGGAGCAAGCAGGTAGCCAGGAATTACTGGAAACTGGTATTAAAGTAATTGACTTGCTTTGTCCATTTGCGAAGGGTGGTAAGGTTGGTCTCTTCGGCGGTGCCGGTGTAGGTAAAACCGTTAATATGATGGAATTGATTCGTAACATTGCTATTGAGCATAGTGGTTACTCTGTATTTGCGGGAGTGGGTGAGCGTACTCGTGAGGGTAACGATTTCTATCATGAGATGAAAGACTCTAACGTTCTTGATAAAGTATCTCTCGTATACGGGCAAATGAACGAGCCACCTGGAAACCGTCTTCGCGTAGCATTGACTGGTCTGACCATGGCAGAGAAATTCCGTGATGAAGGCCGTGATGTATTGTTGTTTATTGATAATATTTATCGTTATACACTGGCTGGGGTTGAAGTGTCCGCACTGCTAGGCCGTATGCCTTCTGCGGTAGGTTACCAACCAACACTGGCTGAGGAAATGGGTATGCTGCAAGAGCGTATTACCTCGACCAAAACGGGCTCTATTACCTCTATCCAGGCAGTTTATGTTCCTGCGGATGACTTAACCGATCCATCACCAGCAACTACGTTTGCTCACTTGGATGCTACAGTAGTACTTTCCCGTCAAATTGCTGAGTTAGGTATTTATCCCGCAGTAGATCCTTTGGATTCGACTTCACGTCAATTAGACCCACTGATTGTTGGTCAGGAACACTATGATACAGCTCGCCGGGTACAGCAAACATTGCAACGCTACAAAGAATTAAAAGATATTATTGCGATTCTTGGCATGGATGAGTTGTCTGAAGAAGATAAGCGTGTAGTATCTCGTGCTCGTAAGATTCAACGCTTCCTGTCTCAGCCATTCTTCGTTGCTGAGGTATTCACCGGTGCGCCAGGTAAGTATGTTTCATTGAAAGATACCATCAAAGGATTCCAGGGAATTCTTGCTGGTGAGTACGATGATTTGCCTGAGCAAGCGTTTTACATGGTTGGTAGCATCGAGGAAGCTGTTGCTAAAGCTAAAACCCTATGAGGCAAACAGACATGGCAATAACAACGCACTTAGATATCGTCAGTGCTGAACAGGAAATTTTCTCCGGTGTCGTCGAAATGGTCGTCGCCACTGGAGAGCTTGGGGAAGTTGGTATTGTGCCTGGACATGCCCCTCTGTTGACGCTTTTAAAACCTGGTGAAATTCGCATCACTTTACCAGGTGGCGCTCAGGAGGTTTATTATGTCTCAGGCGGAATGCTGGAAGTGCAACCCTACTATGTCACTGTTTTGGCAGATGCAGTTGAACGCGCTGAAGAAATTGATGAAGCTGCAGCTTTAGCCGCAAAAGCACGTGCTGAAGAAGCAATTGCTAATAAATCCGCAGAGATGGATTACTCAAAGGCTGCTGCTGAGTTGGCAAGAGCTGTTGCTCAAATTCGTGCAATTCAAAAAATTCGTAAAAATATTAAATAATCCAGAAAAAACTGTCTCGGCTTTTCAGTCGGGCAGTTTAGACATCACCTGTTTATAAAAATAGAATTTCTTTTATATGAATCTTCGCCTGAGCGGAGATGACACCTCTTTTGCATGGAGGATCTCGAAATAAGTCCAACAGTAAGTAAGCTTAAATAAAGCCATAGAAATTTATTTTTGCACAGCGTGTGAATAACTTTATGATTTCATTCGCAAATAAAGTTTAATTTATATTAACTATTTGATTTTAAATGAAATTTATATTTGTAAATATAAACATGAATATTTAGTGTTTGTGGATAACTCTGTGAATTTGGTGAGAAAATGCCGTGAATAATTAGAGCCATTCGCATCTTTACTGGCTTTATGCTAGATTATTCACATTGGATCAGGGTAAATGCATTTTAATAGCAAGATATACAACCACCATGTCTACGCCTCCACACAAGTAGGCAAAAGATGAAGCAAATCTGTGCTTAAAAATTAGATGCACTATTCTGCACCTTGAGCCTTAAAACAAAGAAATTTGTTGGCTAACTTTTCGCAAATAATTGTAATTTGCTTTATTAACCCGATTTGCATTAATTTGCAAATTAGCATGAATCATAAGACTTATGAACGATCTTATCGAACGCAAACCATTAACCGAGTTTACTGAAAAAGCTTATCTTGATTACTCGATGTATGTCATTCTTGACAGGGCATTGCCGCACATAGCGGATGGTTTAAAGCCAGTGCAACGTCGTATTGTTTACGCAATGTCTGAATTAGGGCTAAAAGCAACAGCCAAGCATAAAAAATCAGCTAGAACAGTAGGGGATGTATTGGGTAAATTTCATCCTCATGGCGATTCAGCCTGCTATGAAGCTATGGTGCTTATGGCACAACCCTTTTCCTACCGTTATCCCTTTGTAGATGGTCAAGGAAACTGGGGTTCTCCCGATGATCCGAAGTCATTTGCCGCAATGCGTTATACTGAAGCTCGCCTCTCTCCATACGCTGAATTACTGTTATCAGAATTACAACAAGGGACCGTAGATTGGGTTGATAATTTTGATGGTACTTTACAAGAACCTGCTCTATTACCGGCACGCTTACCCAATGTATTACTCAATGGGGCAACGGGAATTGCAGTAGGAATGGCCTCTGATATTTTACCGCATAACTTAACGGAAATTGCTGATGCCTGTATTCATTTGCTAGATAATCCTAATGCCAACTTGGATGAACTTTGTGCTTATGTCAAAGGCCCAGATTTTCCAACGGAAGCAGAAATTATCACTCCCAGCCACGCCATTCGCAATATATATGAAACAGGAAACGGTTCAATTAAAATGCGAGCCGTTTATCGCCAGGAAAAGCACAACATTGTCATCACAGCCCTTCCTTACCAAGTTTCTGGTGCAAAAGTTATTGAACAAGTTGCATTACAAATGCAACAAAAAAAATTACCTATGATAGAAGATTTGCGTGATGAATCGGATCATGAGCATCCAACACGCTTGGTCATTGTTCCTAAATCAAATCGAGTTGATATTGATGGGGTCATGTCACATTTGTTTGCCACGACTGATTTAGAACGCAGTTATCGGGTTAACTTCAATATGATAGGTTTGGATGGTAAACCACGAGTGAAGGGATTAGTTACCATTTTACAAGAGTGGTTAAGTTATCGTCTGTTAACCGTTAAAAAACGTTTACAGTATCGTCTGGAAAAAATCCTGGATCGCATTCATGTTTTGGAAGGGTTAATTATTGCTTTCCTTAATATAGATGAAGTGATTGCTATTATTCGGGAACATGAAAATCCTAAAGAAGGATTAATTGCGCGTTTTAGACTCAGCGAAAGGCAAGCCGAAGCAATTCTTGAAATGAAGTTGCGTCATTTAGCCAAGCTTGAAGAAATCCGTTTGCGGGCAGAACTTGATGAGTTAAGCAAAGAACGTGATTCCTTACAAGCCATTTTAGCCAGTGAAAAACGATTAAAGACACTAGTAAAAAATGAAATTGCTGCTGATAAAAAACAATTTGGTGATACAAGACGCTCCCCTTTGGTAGAACGTCAGGATTCACAAGCGCTAAAAGAAGAAGATGTTTTGCCCAATGAACCCATTACAGTAGTAATATCCCAAAAGGGCTGGGTTAGAGCAGCAAAAGGTTATGATATTAATGGACGTGAATTAAGCTATAAAGCGGGCGATGACTTTAAAGCCCAAACCAATGCCAGAAGTAACCAGCAAGTACTATTTTTTGATAGTGAAGGTAAAGTATATACATTACCAGGCTACACCTTACCTTCTGCCCGTGGACAAGGTGAACCACTTACAGGAAAATTAAACCCTTCTGACGGCATGTTGTTTGAAGCGCTAATTGGAGGCGATGCAGACGATTGGGTATTATTGGGAAGCGATGCTGGTTATGGTTTTATCACTCAATTAAAAGACTTATATGTTAAAAACCGCAATGGCAAGGCTTGCATAAAATTACCAGAAAATAGTCGTGTTTTACCCCCGCGTTTAATTGCCAATAAAGACGAGCAATACATTGCTTGTGTAACCAATGTGGGGCGCTTGCTTCTTTTCAAGGCTAATGAACTTCCAAAGCTTAGTCGCGGTAAAGGGAATAAGTTAATTAGTATTCCTTCCTCCAAAGCGCTACAACGTGAGGAGTTTATTGTTGATTTACAGTTATTGTTTTTGGCCGATGCACTAACTGTCCATGCTGGCAAGCGACATTTCACACTGAAAGCGGCTGATCTTGAACACTATCAGGGTGAGCGTGGCCGTCGTGGAAATCGATTGCCGCGTGGCTTACAAAATGTCACTGCACTGCAAATTACTGCAGCATCCACTGACAAATAATATGAAGTTATCTGCACGAGCATTGCGCTTTATTTTAAACTGTTATCCCCCATTTTTGGGGGCTGGCATTAAAGTAGAAACAATCAATAGCGATTTTTCTTTTGCACGAGTATCTATGCGGTTTCGCTGGTATAATAAAAATTACATGCGAACGCAGTTTGGCGGTAGCCTATATTCCATGACAGATCCATTTTTTGCCCTGATGCTTATACAACGTCTAGGCCCTGAATTTGTAGTTTGGGATAAGCATGGTGAAATTAATTATATAAAACCCGGTGAAAGTAGGGTTTATGCCGATTTTGTTCTTAAGGACGAGCAGGTGGAACACATAAAAACAACCACAGTAGAAAAAGGCAAATTCCTTCCTGTTTTTCATACTGAAATTTATGATGAAAAAAAACAGACTATCGCTACCGTAAAAAAAATGCTTTATGTCAAACGAAAAGAAAAAAAATGAGGTAAACCGAAAGGTTTCCCGTGAAACAATGAACCTGAGTTCTCATGCAAGTTCAGATACAGTCTTTAAAGCAAGCAAAGTTTTCGCTAAAGGTTATTCGTTTTAAAGACAGCAAGTAGCCCGGTTGCTTGCAACTGAATCTTATACACATCTCTGAAAACGCATTCCAAACTCTACTTTTCGACGTCCCGCGAATCCAGAGGCTCTGCGTTAAAACACTGGCCCCCGCGGTCAAGCCGCGGGGCTTCGGCAGAGATGTGATCAAGAGACAGTTGCAAGCAACCGGGATAATCGCTGGCATGCAAAATATCAATCTACTTAGTCATTCATTTCAATGAATCCCAGAGGTCTGGGAAGTTAAAGAAGTTTCCCGGCTGCAAGCAGCTACGTCGATAATTTATTTGTTCTAGAACGGGGGTGAGATTTTTTCAATGAGGGTAAAATGCCTGATAGAAACCTGTAAAGAAAGAGAAGCGTGATCTTCACTAATATAACAGTAAAAATGATATAATTTCGATTTTATCGAATTTATTGCTGGGTCTATTTTATTATCTGGCTGAAAAATCAGCCTATAGTTATAGATCTGGTTTAAAACAAATGTTTAAACTTTGGAATTACAGAGTAGATGAAGCAGCGAGCCCTATTTCTTGTTTTAGCCCTTATTTTTTTTGAATGGCTGGATTTTAGTCTTTATCTTTATCTGGCGAGATCTGTGTTTGCAAAAGAATTTTTTCCTGCCTCGAACTACAGTTTAATGCTATCTTTTGCCCTTTTTGCTGCAGCTTATTTTGCGCGTCCCTTAGGGGGGTGGCTTTTTGGCCGCGCAGCAGATTTAAATGGACGCCGTCACCCTATGCTTCTTTCTGCTGCCCTAATGGGAATGGCAACGTTGGGAATTTGTCTTTTGCCAAATTACCAGCAGATTGGTTTGGCTGCAACCTGGGGATTACTACTATTACGTATTGCGCAGGCACTGGCTTTAGGTGGAGAAATTAACACCTCAGCGATGTTTTTAGTGGAGCATTATCGGCGTAAACCACTCATTGCAGGCGGATTGGTGGCTGTAAGCAGTGCTTTGGGTATGTTTATGGGGGGGGCTTTAGCCAGTTTCCTACAGTTTATCGATTATGAGCAAGCATGGCGAGCAATTTTTGCCATCGTAGGTGTCTTGTCGTTATGGGTTTGTCGTTTGCGAAAGCAATTGACAGAGTCTCCTGAATTTCAAACATCGTCATCCAAAGAGGTGTTTTCATGGAGGCCTCATTGGCAAGGATTGATTAATATTGCTGCTATGGGAATTTTTGTCAGTGTGATGGTTTATATCTGCAATATTTTTTGGGTTTCTTTTGCGGTTGATCAACAATTCATGACAAAGGCCCAATGTACATGGATAGGCTCCCTGGCACAATTTATTTCTGCGGCATTGGCTTTGCCTGTTGCCTACTTTAGCCGACCACACCAAGTCTTCCGTTTAATTCAGGCAAGTATGCTTATCCTTATACCAACAGCCCCCCTGCTTTTTCATTTTACGGCCTTACATTACGAAACAGCCACGTTGCTTCTGCTTGCAACCTATGCGCTCTCTAATAGTTTACTTTGTGCCGCTCTTTATTATTTTCTTTACTTACAATTACCACCTCAATATCGTTGTCGGGGTGTTTCCACGGTTTGGGCATTGGCTGCAAGTATAGGGGCTATCAGTTTGCCGCTGGCTGAACAAGCTAAAATTATGGGGGCCTTATGGTTTCCAGGACTGTTTGTTAGTATTACTGCACTGGTATGTTTGGTGCTGCTTCATTTCTCGAATGAAGTAAATAAACAACCTGCTAGGATTTGGCGACAAGTATTCTCTAGCGTTGATTAAATTTTATCATTTCTGTCTTGTTGCGAATCAAAATCAGCGTATGGCCTAATTTGTTCATTGAATTTACAATGTATTTTATGCTAATGCATTATTGCTTTTAAAAATACTATTGAACTAAGGATGCTTTTCTGCTTAATATGAATATTCGATAAGGGAAAATAATAAGGAAAGAGCCATGCCACTGCCAGCGAAGGCGATACGTTATGGCCAGTTAAAAAGAAAAACTGCTGGATCAGCGGTACCGACATCAGGACATGAAGTTTACAAAGTCGAATTTACTGATACTGATGGTCAAATAAAAACTGGATTTTACAAAGAATTAATCCCTGACGGGGTTGGAGACGGGAGTTTCCCTACTCTTCTTGCAAAATACTCTGTTGCGGCCAGTATTTTGGTCGGCCTTGCCTTAGGTGAGCGCTCTGCGAAAGAAAGAATCGTTGTTGATGATTTAGGAAGAATTCGAGGAATTATTTCCTTTACTTTACCTAACTACACACCCTTGGCTGTCTCTGGCCAATCGTTACCTGCTAATTTGCAAGAAAGAGAGTTAGTTTGTCCTTCTACGGCAACCTTATTGAAATACAATGTTGCAGAACTTTTAGTAAGTGCCTGGCGTATAAAATGTGATGATCGTCATCCAGGGAATTTCAGTCTTTTTGGCTTAATCGATTGGGATATGGCGCTTTATCCCTATACCTATATCATGAAAGGTAAGCGCTGGAATGATGGCGTACTCAAAGAGCTCCCTGAAAAAGCGATGAAATTACTTTCAAAGGAAATGGATAATTTTCCTATTATTGAAGGACGGACGCATACACCAACCAATTCAACGCCTGGCAATATTAATATAACCAAACGTTTTCAATCTTATCTAGAGTTTCAAGCCTTAGCCTCTAATCAGGCGATTAAAACAGAAACAGGTGATATCTCTTGGCAAGAGCAATTTTTTAGTGCCCTGCTTAAAGAACTTCTTGTTTTTGACCCGGATATGTTACGGGCGCGGCTGGAGGAGTATTTTGGAGCCGATCAACCACTGGATTATTTGTCAATTCCGTTGGAAATGCGGGAGGAATGGGAGGGAAAATATTCGAGTTTGGATAAGAAATTACAGGATTATTTTGGGCCATCTAAAAATATTAAAAATTATTATTATCTATCAAAAGATAAACAAGTGCACTTTAAAAAAGCCTTTCCGGAAGTGGTTTGCTATCTGGAAGAATATCTTGAAAAGGAAGCAAAGCTTAGCCGTTATTCCGTTACAAAGGAAAAACGGGATGAGTTAAAAGAAGCTTATCCTGATCTGGCTAATGAGTTACCACTTGATTATTATTCCCTCCCGCAACATAAGCGGGAGAAATTGGAGCAAATGTATCCTGATCTTTTTAATGAAAAAACAAATGCACAGTCTTTTGTTAGCCATATTATGCAAGTTTTCCAGCAGGAATATAATGAACTCTACCGGGCAGTGGTACTTTATGCCGGTTGTACACAAAATAATAGCGGTGTCCCAGTAGTAGGCTTTAATCGTTTTTTACGTAATAAACCTTCTGCTTTCCATAAAATTCAAACCTGGGCTGCTCTTGAAAATGAAAAAATGGAGGAGCAATGGGAAAAATATATTCACAGTGAGACAAACCAGAATGTCTTAGATAGTTATGCAACGCCTCCAGAAGGCCGGTACGATCTGCAAAAAATGACGCAGCGCTATCATCAAATTTGGCGGGATGCACACGGGCAAACCATTAAAGCGATAATCCAGGAAGGCAATAATTTAATACGCGATTTTGCTAATGCATTGCGTAAAAATCCACTGCCATTAGCTGTAAAAGAAGAGTTGGATATTAATTCACTCACAGAGTCATTCCAGCTTATTGGGACTCCTAAATTACTAACAGAGTCAGAAACCGTAGATTGTGACGAAACCAGTAATTTAAAACGAGGGTTAAAGTCTTTAGAGGCTTTTATGCACGAGCTCCACCAGTGCGCCGAGAAATATTATTCCGTGGAAACTGCAAAACTTCAGGTTGGACATAATCAAGAGTTTTGCACAGCTGTATCCCAATTAATTGTTAAATCAGAGACAGAAGTTTTACCCTGCTTAATGGGTACCAAATGGTCTCGTTCCTTTGGTGATTGCCTTAAGAATCTACAAGAATTTTATAATGGGCTACACTTTCAGCGTCATCTTATCGGTAAGGATGTGGTGCTTAGCGAAAGTGCGACGGTGGATTATTCTACATTATTGAATCGAAAACATACGGATGAAGAGGTAGTATCAACTTGCTTAAAAACGCTGTTTGCCTGGGCTAATACGTTAGAAATAGAAACCTTTAATAGCATTATTCTTAACAGCATCGAATGTTATAAACCCCCGTTCTATCATGTAACTGCCCAGCGTTATCGGGCTCCTTCTGTAGAGGCCTATTTGAAATCTACAAAACATAATTGTGCTAACCGGTTGGCCACTATATTAAGCGAGGGAGGGGTAGAGAGTACTTCCTTAAATACACATTTGATAAAAAATATAATACCAATGATGATTACTGCGACAGAAGCGCAGGTTGAGATTAATTTGTTGAGTGTACGAAATGCGATTGAGCATGGCAATTTTCAGGCTGAGTTTTATGCCAAACAGGCACAAGAGTATGTTAAACAGGATGAACAATTTATCACCCCTGTTTCCAAGACTAGAATTAAGCAGTTTAATGATGCGATGTTTGTTTGGATTGCCTCAAAACCTGGCAGAGTGGTTGAAAAACTGGTTGCCTCTGCCAAAAGCGATTATGCTGGTTGGGGGTTCTTCGGTGGTTCGCGAGCGAGTGAAATCGATGGTTTTCTAGAGAAATTCCGTAAAAAAAAATATACAAAGGAAAAACTGCTGGCAATGATTTTAACGGATGGTGGTAATGAAGAAAATTCGTTAAATACTCATTTGTTAAAAAGGGTTCTTAGAGGTATGAAACAAGATAGTAGTTCTAAAAAGCTACAGCTTGAGGTGGATTTAAGTGATATCACTGAAGCGCATCTTCCTTATTATGGTACACAGATTAAGCTTTATGCGAAACCTAAGACATATGAAAAAATAACGGAATCCAAAAGGACTACTGTAGAGCCTACTTATTAAATGTAATTCATAAAACCGCAGCAAAAGGGGCTGCGGCAATTGAATTTAAATAGGACTTGGTGAATTAAGGTTCTGTGAGATAGAGTTTGAAAGCTCTAGCTGAATCTCTACCAATTCATCATGGAGACTTTGCATTTCCGAAACATCAAATTGCCCCTTGCCTGCTTTGTTAATCAAGTGATGGTATTCTTCATTAATAAATGGCAAGGAATAGTCGAGGTCACTCATTCTTATTTCCTCTTGTAAATTATTAACAAGACTTAATAAATCCTCTGTTTTAATTTTTATTGCTTCAAAATCTGAAACATCATTATTCTCTGTCGCAGAAGAAACTTGCCAGGAATCATAAAGCAGTTTAAGCGCTAAAATACTCACAGGGAGTAAGACTAAGAAGCCTAGAGCTGCTCCAGCATACATCATTGATGCGGTAGGATTAGCAGAATTTCCTGGATTATTTTCTGTTGAAGAAAGCATCGGTGGTATGGAATTGCAAGAATGAGAATGACAAGCTTGTGTGGCTGGAAGGTAAGTGACTTGCGGGGGTGACCAAAATTGGAAAGGGCTAAGTTTGGATGTCGATGAAGTCAAGGGAGGCGGTTCTTTAATAATTGATGGGTGAGGGTGCGCATAGTGCTTCTTTACAGGTTTAGAGGTCTCAAGTTGGTTCTTTTCAGAGAGGGTGTTGAATTTAGGTTTTTCAGGAATAGGCAGACCTTTTAATTCATATTGACGCCCTATCCAGGCATGCATGGAGTCCATTAATTGTTCCACCATGTTCCGGGTTGTACTTACCAACTCCAACTGATTGGTTTCACTGGCATGTTGCATTAACTGGTTAACAACTTGGTTCACATGCTGTAATAGTTCTTTATTCGCCATCTGCAAACTGGTAGGAGTAGTATCAAAACGTGCTAAATTGTCTTGATTTTCAATAAAAGTATCTATTTTTTCTTGCCGTTGTGTGAGCATTTTTTCCCACCACCGCAAATCTTGCTTTGCTTGAATAAATTGATGGTAAAGGTTGGTATTGGCCTCTAAGACCTGCATTATATTTTGCTGAGAATGTTGAATAAATTGTTCAATATTTTTAAGCAGGCCGAGCATTTCTTCCCGAAACTGAATGATGGTAAACACTTCGCCGGCTTTGTCAAAAAGTTGCTGCAGCTGATCTAATATACCTTGAAAACGAAGAATTTCTTGCAAATCAATTAAACTATTCCTATAGGCATCCTTCACCGCTTCAGGTAAATCGGTTACAAAGTTAAAATCCTGGCAATGGGAAAGTGTTGCAGCGGATAGCTCAAGAACATTTAACTGCTGATTTGCAGGCTTTTCACTGAGGGTCGTTAGCGCATCGGAACGCATTGTCCCACATGCCTTGGCGGCCAAAGTAGGAAATTCCTTTTTCGAATCTGGTTGAGATGGTGTGAGAGTAGCGAAATGTTCCCAATAAGGATGAGGATTAACCGCTGAATCAGAGAGTGCAAAGTGTAATATGGTGTGTCTTAATTCAGCCACCTGATTTAATTGTTGCTGCACTTGATGTATTTGAGTCTTTAATTGTCTGGAGTGAATTTGATTTTCAATGGTCTGCTGTTGATGTTCAATAGTACGTCGACAGTCACTTAGAAAAAGCCTGTCACTGCCAATAGTGGCTGAAGTATGTATTTCCACCACTCTCAAATAATTATGCAATAATTGCAATTGTTGGGTGACGTATTCAGCATTGTCCACCATGGATAGGCGTTTAAGCATGCGCACCATATCCAATAACACATAATTCATGGGTTGGTTGAGATGGCTTGTGGGCAAATTGCTATTGCGCAATAGTAAATAATCGCCAATAGTGCGGGTCATTGTGGCTAACTCTGGCCAATTTAATCGCTGATTATCAACCAGGCTAATATGAAAATCTTCTGTACTCAGTGGTTCTCGTGGCAGATATTCAGGATTAAACAACCAGGAATTTTCATTTATATTTGCAAATGCAGAGTCTTGATTAGTAGAAAACCAGTTGCTACTTGTTTGTAACAAGTCAGCGTCTAACCCGGAATTTACCCTTGCGGCCAGAACTCTTGTCCTAAATTGCAATTCCTCAGCGGTATAACATTCTTCATTGTGAAGGACACCAAAAATCATTCCAAAACGTGATTGAACAGGCATGGCACGATAATGAATGCGGTGATATTTACTGCGCATAAACACTCTCCCTGTGTGATTGTCTGCGGACTACCCTCCCTGGTAGTCAATAAACGCAATGACGCGATTTAAAATGTTTGTCCCGTGCTGAAGTAATTAATTTTTAATTTGCCATAAAATGGCACGGATTTACAAATATGTTAGACTGCTTGTTAAGACTGTAATTTTTATTGATTTTTACTGTTATGCTTAATGATTATTTAAAGACGCTACCGCAATTTATTATACCTAAACAGTTGTTAACCCAACTGACAGGCCTTCTGGCTAACGTTCGCTCCCCTGCCATTAAGAATTTGCTAATTCGTCGCTTTATCCGGCAGTTTTGCGTTGATATGCAAGAAGCACAAGAACAAAATCCTGAAAAATACGGCTCATTCAATGAATTTTTTATTCGTCATTTAAAGAATGAATGTCGACCACTGGCGGCTGCAGATATTGTTTCACCGGTCGATGGTTTTATTAGTGAAATAGGAAGGATAAGAGAAGGACAAATTTTACAGGCTAAAGGTCGCTACTATACTGTGAAGCAATTGTTAGCATGTGAGCCAGCTTTAAGTGAGCAATTTATTAACGGCTGCTTTGCCACACTTTACTTATCCCCTAAAGATTATCATCGTATCCATATGCCTCTTGATGCTACGTTAAGAGAGATGATTTATGTCCCCGGCAAGTTATTTTCCGTTCAGCCTGCAGTTGCTCGGATTGTTCCGTCTCTTTTCGCCCGCAATGAAAGGCTGGTCATTTTTTTTGATACTAAAGTGGGACTCATGGCAATGGTATTGGTTGGAGCGGCCATTGTAGGCGCCATTGGGACTAAATGGCATGGGGATCTAAAGCGTTCACGCAAAAAACAACATTTTAGCTATGCGGATTTAGAACAGACTAATATTGCCATGTTGCAAGGTGAGGAAATGGGCTATTTTAAGTTAGGTTCCACCGTTGTTTTGTTATTTGCTGAGGGTGAAAAAGTACAATGGCTTGATGAGTTAACCGCAGGTCAAAGCATTCGCTACGGCCAGGCATTTGGCAAGATAACCACTTGATTAATAAGTGAGTAAAACAATTGAGTTTGGTACCGAGAAGAGGACTCGAACCTCCACGGGGTTACCCCCACTAGCACCTGAAGCTAGCGTGTCTACCAATTCCACCACCTCGGCATGGTCGCTAACATACTCAAGATTGCTTAAGCTGTCAATCGTTATTCTCTATACAGAGAAATATTATGCAGCAGGGGCCGCGTTTTGCTGTTGTTCCTTAATCGCTTCAATGTCGGGCAAAATCTCCTTACTAAAACTCTGTAGATTCTTCTCTGCTTTTGAGGAGAAGAAACCGGGCTTAGAAAGTTTCTCGTCCCCTTTAAGCAGCTTGTATAAAGGTTGAATTAGTTTCTCTAAAAACTGAAAGAGCTCTTCTAAAATTGGTGTGGAATTAGTAAGCTTCGATAAATTTTTGGAAGAAAGTTGCTCTGTTACGCTATCCGCTAACTTTTGAGTTGTTGTCTTATTATCCTCGATAGTCTCAGTTAGAAGGGCTCTTGCTTTTTCTAATTGCTCTTTGAGAGACCCGCTATTTTTGCTGGTTTGAAAATCTTCTATCCTATTCTTTGTTACAGCCAATGTTGCTTGAATATGAATAAAAGGAGATTGCAATTCAGTTAAAATTCCTATTCTAGAGTCCTTTGAGTTGTTTTTTTGTATTCTTGTTACTTCCTCTTCAATTCGGGTACAAATTTTATTTGCTAAATTTATCTTGCTTTCCAACAGCTTCTCATGCTTTCCTAAATTGTCGGTAAGTGTTTTAAGCTCTGATTTTAACTGTTGTTCTTCCTCATAATCTGTAATAAATGTCTGAATCCCTTTTTTATTCTCCGCAAGGGCTTTTAAGTCGCTTTGCAATTGGCTTAGCTCTATTTGGGTCGTTTTGGAAGGGTCTGCAGTGGCCAAAGTGGCTGTAAGTCTATCCAATTTTGAATTGTAATGGGTAATCGCTTGTCTAACGCTGATAGACAATGGATATTGAGTTGAATTATAAGTAAAGGACTCATTGGCAGTAGAAATGAGAGCATAATTTTTCAACTCCGTTTGCAAGCTTTTTATTTCCAGCGCTATTTTGCGTTTTTCTTCGACATGATTTGCTGTGAATTCTTCAATAGCAACCTTACTTTGGTGAAGTTTTGCTAACTCAGCTTTGTAATCAATAGAAGCATAGCTTGTTTTTCCATCACCATCTGCAAAAGCAGTTGCAATCCTTTGTTGTGCAATGTGATATTCTTCGAGCTTTTTCGCCAAAGCACTTTGCCGAGGATACTTCTTTTTTTGGTAAATAAAGCTATTGTCTGTAAGGGTGATTGCAGGAAAATCGTGTAAAAATTGTTCTTGGTGCTTTTCTAAATCTCTACGGTGTAATTTAATTGTTCTTCCTGCGGAAATGTTTAACAATAAAGTCTGTAAATGGGTCACAAAAGTGGGATCATTTACATTTGCTTGAAAGTTAAAATTAATCGCTGCTTTAATTCTGCTGTAATAAGGTAATGAATTTCTCTTCTCAAACGCTGCCTCCAAGTCTGCACGTTGAAGACAGAATTCTAAATCGTCGCTGATGGCTTCTTTTAAATTTTTTTGATAGGCGACAATGGTTTTAACTATTGTTTCTACCTCTTTGCCCTTTTCATTGAGTTGCAAAAGCAATTGTTCACGCTCTGCTTTAATGCGTGCACGTTGACTGGCATCGTCACTCCAATGTAAGTCTGTAATGGGAATGGACGGTTTAAAAGAGTCGACTGAAAATGATAATTTAAAGCGGGAATTTTCATCCATGAGCAGATCTTTTAAATTTTCAAACAGCTCCCCGTGCTGGCTATCGGCCGTAAGCTGATAATAAGCGCCCTTTAAAATCTCGTATGTTTGCGCAAGATTAGCAACCTCTTTTTCAATCACTTGATCTTGCATTACAAGCCCTAAGCGTTCTTCCAGTAATTGGCAGTTTTGTATAACTGCAAAGGCTTTTTCGTTGACCTCGTAAAGCACGTTTGCCAGTTGGGCATACATGTCTGCAGTAATTACACCGGTGCGTGATGATTGCACGGATACTTCTTTTATTTTGTCAGCAGAAGCACTAACTTCTTGAAGTTGATTTTTGAGTTGGGCAATATCTTTTTGCAGGGCTTCTTTTATAGAATCATCATAGCGGTTTAGTGTAACTTCTATTTTACTAATCCGATTTTTTAAACTTACATATAATTCGGCAGCAGCTTTTTTCTTGTCGAGAAACGCATTTGCATTTATTGTTTTAGGGAATAAATCCTCTTCAATGGCGGCTAGGTTCTCATGCTGTCGGGTAAGGGTGTTAATTTCCTGATGCAATATGTTGTTGCGCTCTTGTATCCACTGATTGCGGATCCGAAGATTGTCTACCACACTACGGGGTATACTTTTTTCTTGTACATCTAATTGCTTATCAATGGCATCTATCCTTTCTTGCAAACGAATACGGGTTTGCTGTATCTCAGCCCATAATTCCTTTGCCTGCTTATTGATTGCAACAGCACGATAAGTTTTTTGTGGCAAATTTTCGAAAATATTGGTTAATTCTGCTTTTTTTTCCAGTAAGCGTTCGGTATCTTTTCTTAAAATATCGGCTTCATTTACCTCAGGCGCGGGTGCCATTTCAATTCTTCTAGATTTTTTTGCCCTTTTTTTGGAGTTTTCGCCTGTTTTAGCTTTACCCATGAGCGTTCTCCACTGAATTGCTTGCTTATAATTTGATTATAGAGATTATTAATTAAGCATTTATTAACGCTATTGTTAAATTTGGGTAAAGATAATAAAAAAAATTTAGGGTAATATGGGTAATCTTTTTTGAGATTGTTTCATCCTGATTTTTTATGAAATTTTTAGACTTTATACAGAAATGTGTGGATTGGTATCACGCATGTCTTCCCAGAAAAAAACCGGATGAAGGTTTAACTGAGAAAGCTCGCCTTATCGCTCATCGTGGTGCCCACGATCGAAATAAACAGATTTTTGAAAATACCCACGAAGCATTTGCCCGTGCTTTAAAACTTGGATGCTGGGGTATTGAGTTTGATGTACGAGAAACCGCGGATCAAATCTTGGTAGTCCATCATGATGCTACTTTAAACCGCTTATGGGGAAAGGATATTGCCATTAAAGGGATAACTTTTCATAAGTTACGTCAAATGGTGCCGCAAATACCTAGTTTAGAAGAGGTGATAAACACTTATGGAAAGCGGATGCATTTATTTATTGAGCTTAAAACCCCTTTCTCGGCAGAAGCGCAATTAAAAGAAATACTGCAAGCTCTTACTCCTTGTGAAGATTATCATTTACTGAGTCTTAATGAACAAATTTTTGCTTCTTTCTCACAATTTCCTAAACAGGCTTTACTCCTCGTTGCCGAGCATAACAATGTAAAAAAATTTTGCGACTTAAGTTTGCAAAAACGTTATGGGGGGGTTTTAGGCCATTATGTATTGATGACTCAAAATAGACTTGAACAATTGCGAGCTGGTGAAAAGCAAGCGATAGGTGTTGGAATGGTGGATTCTAAATTTAGTTTATATCGAGAGCTGAATCGTGGGATCCCATGGTTATTCAGCAATAACGTTGCAGCCTTAAGTGGTTACCTGCAAGAATTAAAAGCTGCAGTTAAAAATACCACCCATGATTAAGTCTATTGATATCGAGGTATGCTCGAATGTCGATAGACTCTTAATCAACAGGTGGTACAAGCTTAACCAGGATAAACCATTTCTTCAGGTTTCACATATTGCTTGAATTGTTCGGCAGTTAAAAAGCCGAGCTTCACAGCGGCTTCTTGCAATGAAATATTTTCATGATGGGCCGTTTTTGCTATTTTGGCGGCTTTATCGTAGCCAATATGTTGATTAAGGGCGGTTACTAGCATCAAGGAGTGCTGAAGGTAATAATTAATTTTTTCCCGATTTGCCTCAAGTCCTTCTACACAAAATACCTGGAAAGAATGGCAGGTATCTGCTAACAAATTCAGGGAATGTAGCACGTTAAAAATAATAACCGGTTTAAACACATTCAATTCAAAATTACCCTGGCTGGCAGCAATAGCCACGGTGGTATCATTACCAATGACTTGCGCGCAAACCATAGTCATTGCTTCACACTGCGTGGGATTAACCTTGCCCGGCATAATAGAAGAACCAGGTTCATTTTCTGGTAAAATTAATTCGCCGATACCACAACGCGGACCAGAACCTAGCCAGCGTACATCATTTGCAATTTTCATGAGTGCGCAAGCTAATGTTTTTAAACTGCTATGGGCCATTACCAGGGGCTCATGAGAAGCGAGTGCTGCAAATTTATTAGGGGCGGAAACGAAAGGAAGTTTAGTTATCTCAGCGATATGTTTTGCTGCGGCTACTGCAAATTTGGGGTGGGTATTTAAGCCTGTCCCAACGGCAGTCCCTCCGAGGGCTAATTCATATAGTTCAGGTAAGACAACTTCGAAACGATGAATACAAGCATCCAATTGAGCCACGTACCCTGAGAATTCTTGACTCAAGGTTAAGGGAACAGCATCTTGCAAATGGGTTCGTCCAATTTTTACGATGTCTTTAAATTCTTCCACTTTAGCAGCCAAGGCGTCGCGTAAATGGCGCACTGCTGGTAACAGCTTTTCATGAAATGCCAAGGCTGCGGCAATATGCATGGCAGTGGGAAAGGTATCATTGGAAGATTGTGACATATTCACATGATCATTGGGATGAATGGGGGTTTTATTACCTTTCGTTCCACCTGCCATCTCAATCGCGCGATTGGAAATCACTTCATTGGCATTCATGTTGGATTGAGTACCGCTGCCCGTTTGCCAAACATGCAAAGGAAAATGAGCATCCAATTGGCCCTTTTGCACTTCTTCAGCCGCTTTTATAATTAACTCTGCTTTATCTTTGGGTAATTTCCCCAGCTCTAAGTTGGTCAAGGCCGCTGCTTTCTTTAGGATGCCAAAAGCATGAGTCACCTCGCGTGGCATAATGTCAGCGCCAATATTGAAATGATGCAGCGAACGTTCCGTTTGTGCCCCCCAATACTTATCGGCGGCGACAGCAATTTCCCCCATGCTGTCAGTTTCTATACGCGTAGTGCTCATGTTGTCGATTCTCCAGTGAAATAAAAAATTTTAACATAGCCCCTTGGTTTAATTCACTTTAAAAATGGTTATCATAGGTAACATAAGTTAGTAAGCATTTTGGGGTGCTAAAATCCCAATTTTTTGAGAATAGGTCGTGAGAGAAATTCGTATTTATCAACCTGGTGATTATGCACCAGGTCAGACGCTTGAGTTATCCCCTTCTGCTGGACAACATGTTGGCATTGTCTTGCGTCGACAAGTGGATGAAACAATTACTTTGTTTCGCGGTGACAATTATGAATTTGAGGCGGTAATTACTGCTGTTCACAAAAAGAAAGTTGTTGTGAACATTTTAAATCAGCGTTTAGTTAATCGAGAATCACCACGCTCTATTCATTTAGCACAGGCGATTTCCAAAGGTGAGCGCATGGAAATTGTTATCCAAAAAGCGGTGGAGTTAGGGGTTAGCAGTATTACCCCCTTACTATCGGAGCGCTCAGTCGTCAGGTTAGACGAAGAACGCATGGAAAAAAAATTAGCGCAATGGCAAGCCATTGCTATCGCTGCCTGTGAGCAGTGCGGCCGTAACCAAGTGCCCAAAATTGAAGCTTCATTGTATTTAAATGATTACTTGCAACGTCACTTACATGCATTAAAATTTGTTCTTCACCCGGATATGGGCAAAAGTTGGCGCGATTATCAGATTTTAACGGATAATATCGCTTTGTTAATTGGACCAGAAGGTGGTTTCAGTGCGCAAGAAATTGAGCAAATATTATCTTATAATTTCAACCCATTAAGTTTGGGACCAAGAGTTTTGCGAACTGAAACAGCTGCAATCGCTGCATTAAGTGTCTTGCAAGCAATTTGCGGAGATTTATAATCTCTGTCAAACTAAAGTTTTATTATTTTATTTTAATCAATAAAGGTGATTCATGAGCGCGAATATTAAAACGGTAACGGATGCCAATTTCGAACAAGACGTATTAAATTCTGGTAAGCCTGTGTTAGTGGATTTCTGGGCTGAATGGTGCGGTCCTTGCCGTGCGTTAGCCCCCATTTTTGAAGAAGTAGCTGCCGCGCACAGTGATAATCTAGTGTTTGCAAAAATTAATATTGATGAAAATCCACAAACACCTTCGAAATATGGTGTTATGAGTATTCCCACCCTGATTCTTTTTAAAAATGGCCAGGTTGAAGCCGTTAAAATGGGTTTACTTACCAAGTCACAGTTAAGTGCTTTTGTGGAAAGTAATGTCTAATTCTGTTTAAAAGAGTAGATCTCTTTGAGAGACTGTGTTAATCTGGTCTCTCAAGTGTGGCTACTTTCTGGCCGCCACTTCAGTAATTCACTTTACAACTGTATTTCTAACAAACAACCTGTAGCACACAGTTGTGCTAAAATGAATACTGATACTGGCGAACTTAGAGTTGCCTCTAGGCAGCAGCTTCCCAGGCTGTCCTTCCAATATAAATTATCTCGGAAAAATTCATTCGTTTAACCAACACATCAAGTGAGAAGTATGAATCTTAGTGAACTAAAGCAATTGCCCATTGCCGATCTTGTCAATATCGCACAGGAAATGGGGGCTGAAAACACCTCTCGTATGCGTAAACAAGATATTCTTTTTGCCATTCTTAAAGCGCATTCCCATAAAGGTGAAGACATTCTTGGCGGTGGTGTCTTAGAGGTATTAACTGACGGTTTCGGTTTTTTGCGCTCTGAAGATGGTTCTTATCAGGCAGGTCCTGATGATATTTATGTATCACCAAGTCAAATTAGGCGATTTGGCTTACGTACAGGTGATACTATTACCGGTAAAATTAGACCTCCTAAAGATAATGAGCGTTATTTCGCTCTATTGAAGGTTGATCAAATCAATTTTGATGCGCCGGAAAGTGCCAAGCGTAAAATTCTATTTGAAAATCTCACCCCTTTATTTGCTACAGAACGTCTGGTCATGGAGCAAGGCAATGGCAGTACAGAGGATTTAACGGCTCGTGTTGTCGATTTGTGCGCACCTTTTGGTCGTGGTCAACGTGGTCTTATTGTTTCTCCTCCCAAGGCAGGTAAAACATTAATGCTGCAAAATATTGCCCATTCCATCGAGAAAAATTATCCTGAGTGCTATCTCATCGTGTTATTGATTGATGAGCGTCCTGAGGAAGTCACTGAAATGCAGCGCTCTGTAAAAGGGGAGGTTGTAGCCAGTACGTTTGACGAACCGGCCAACCGTCACGTTCAAGTTGCGGAAATGGTTATTGAAAAAGCTAAACGCCTTGTGGAGCACAAGCGTGATGTGGTCGTACTTCTTGACTCCATTACACGTCTAGCGCGTGCATACAATACGGTAGTTCCTTCTTCAGGAAAGGTACTGACAGGAGGTGTTGACGCTAACGCCCTGCAAAGACCAAAACGTCTTTATGGAGCCGCCCGTAATATTGAAGAAGGTGGCAGCTTAACCATTATTGCTACAGCTTTGGTGGATACGGGTTCTAAAATGGACGAAGTGATTTACGAGGAATTTAAGGGAACCGGTAATATGGAAATCCACTTAAGCCGTAACATTGCTGAGCGTCGTGTGTTTCCGGCCATTAATATTAATCGTTCCGGTACCCGTCGTGAAGATCTATTGCTTACACCCGAAGAACTACACCGTACGTGGATTTTACGTAAAATTCTACAATCCATGGATGAATGTGATGCAATTGAATTCCTGCTTGAACGCATGAAAAATCACAAAACCAACGCTGAGTTTTTTGAAGCAATGAAACGCCAGGAGTAACTGTCTATAGGCACTGCTCTTAATCTTACGTCATTCTGAGCGAAGCGAAGAATCTCCATTGGTAACACTCGATGGTAATAAGGAGATTCTTCGCTTCGCTCAGAATGACGTCGTAAAATAGGTTGCTCGTTTCAACCAACCTATCTGCCAAAATAACGCAGAGCGTGATTCTAGGACAAATGTAAACTTGAATTGTTTCTGTCTATTACAGCCTTATGCGATAATCAGTAGAATTTTATTTTTAAAAAGTAATTATGAAATATGCTGATCTTCGTGATTTTATTGCACAATTAGAAGCTCGTTTTCTACTTAAACGTATTGATTACCCTGTCTCTCCTTATCTTGAAATGACTGTCGTCAGTGACAAGGTGTTGCGAGCGGACGGGCCTGCCCTTTTTTTTACGAATCCTAAAGGTTATGACATACCAGTTCTAACCAACCTGTTTGGCACAGTAGAGCGCGTAGCTTTAGGTATGGGTGAAGAGACAATTCATGCATTACGAGAAGTAGGTCAATTACTCGCAGCTTTAAAAGAACCTGAACCACCAAAGGGAGTTAAAGACGCATTTGCCAAACTGCCCTTATTAAAACAAGCATTAAACATGGCACCCAAGTATGTAAGATCGGCTTCCTGTCAAGCTTATGTCTGGGAGAACGAGGAGGTGGATCTTTTCCGCCTGCCCATCCAAACTTGTTGGCCAGGTGATGCAGCACCATTGATTACCTGGGGGTTGGTGACCACGAAGGGCCCTTATCAAAATCGCGAGAATTTAGGTATTTATCGCCAGCAAGTGATCGCTAAAAATAAACTGATTATGCGATGGCTGTCTCACCGAGGAGGCGCATTAGACTATCAAGCCTGGCAAGAGGTTCATCCTGGAGAGCGTTTTCCAATTTCTGTAACCTTAGGCGCTGATCCTGCGACCATACTGGCTGCAGTGACACCCGTTCCTGATACATTGTCGGAATATGCATTTGCTGGACTACTACGAGGACAGCGAACTCAACTTATTTCCTGTATTGGTAATGATTTGCATGTACCCGCTACGGCGGAAATAATTTTGGAAGGTTATCTTGAACCAGGCTTGGAAGCGGACGAAGGACCTTTTGGTGATCATACCGGCTACTACAATGAAGTCCAATCGTTCCCAATCTTTACGGTGGAGCGTATTACCCACCGTGAAAAACCCATTTACCATAGCACTTACACCGGACGCCCGCCAGACGAGCCTGCTATTCTTGGTTTGGCGCTCAATGAAGTTTTCGTGCCCTTGCTACAAAAACAATTCCCGGAAATTGTAGACTTTTATTTACCGCCAGAGGGTTGCTCCTATCGCCTGGCAGTGGTCACTATTAAAAAACAATATCCAGGTCACGCCAAGCGAATCATGATGGCTGTTTGGTCTTTTCTACGGCAGTTTATGTATACCAAATTCGTTATTGTCTGTGATGATGATATTAATGCACGAAATTGGCAAGATGTTATTTGGGCAATGACAACCAGGATGGACCCTGCCCGTGATACGGTAATGATTGACAATACACCCATTGACTATCTTGATTTTGCTTCACCAATTTCTGGATTGGGTTCAAAAATGGGGCTGGATGCTACCAGTAAATGGCCTGGGGAAACACAAAGGGAATGGGGAAGGCCGATTGTTATGACAAACGATGTATTGCAACAAGTGGAAGCCTATTGGCCAGAGTTAGGATTAGATTGATGAATAAATCGATTACCGCTCAAGTAGAGCGGATAACACCGCTTACTGACAGCATCTTGCAGGTCGTATTAAAACCTGCAAAATACCTTGATTATCAACCTGGGCAATATCTACAAATCATTACTGAGGATGGCGAGCTGAGCTACTCGATAGCTAATGCACCTTTAGGTTCGCATCATTACGAATTACATATCCGGCATAGCCAGGATAATGCAGCTAACCTGCAACTCCTGGCTGAAATTAAACAAAAGGGAGCTGTAAAGATACGTGTGCCACAGGGCAATTGCCATCTGGATAAACTTTCTCCACAGCGACCTATCTTGTTTATTGCAGGGGGAACAGGCTTTGCGCCAATCAAAGCGATGATCGAACAGTTGCTGGCCACAGGAGATAAACGCCCATTTGAGTTATTCTGGGGGGCCCGCTCGCAAAGTGATTTATACATGGATGAAAAAGTAATGCAATGGCAAGCACATGTAGAGCATTTTCATTACTTTTCGTTGCTGTCCAATACTAGTAAAGAAACGTTGGCCTCTGTGATTCTGGACCATCATTCCAGTGATCTTCAACTATGGCAAATAGTCATTGCCGGACCATTCGACATGGTGTATGCCATACGTGATATTTTGTTGGAACAAGGGGTTCCACGTGAACAGCTATTTTCAGATGCGTTTGCTTTTGAAGAAATAAAAGGGGAAGAATAATGGAAACCTTGTATCAAATCCTTGGGATTCTTGGTGCCGGACTTATTGTATGGATTTTATACCGAGCTATTAAAGGACGGCCAGAGCTATTTAGTCGGGAAAACTTTAGCAAAAGTTTTGCCACTATGGGAATGCTGGCTTTAATTTTAATCGCTTTTGTCGCCTTATTGGTTTTTATGGTAAGACATACTTAAATGGTTTAATGTTGGCGACTATTGCTATGATAGTTGCCCTGATTTTCGTGTAAATAGTGGCGAATGTGCGGATTATCAATGGTCTGGTTACTGCAATCTTTAACTAACAAGCATTCCTCGACATAAGTCATTTGACTACTCTCATCAACCAGAAGGCGATACCAGGGGTTGCGTGTTGCAAATTCGCGTTTGTGCATTTGAGGATTAATACGCCCTGAGGGTTGAAAAAAAGGATCAATATCAATGATTACGGCGCGATAGCCTTGTTGTTTATGAATTACGCAATCACCCACGTTAAATTTTGCGGATTTGTTCATCATGTGCTCCACCTTTTAGGCTGTTCTTGCCTTTTAAGGGTGATATCGGTTAGCCTCGATGAATCTTGAATAAAAAATCATGAAGCGGATGGAAAAGGATTTACGAGTCTATAAACTCCGGTTTATAACGATTACGCTGCTAATTGGTTATGCTTTTCTTCATATCAAGCTGACTGGTCGTTACATTGATGCAACCTTCCAACAATTGTTTGAATTTTCAGCTCGTCTGCCTTTCGGTCAGCGATTGTTAATGCCAGCGCTGGCGCGCGGAATGGAGTTTTTTATACCCCTGGAAGTAAATGAGTTATTTTTAATACTTGAGTTGATCACAATTAGTTTGACTTATCTGACACTGATAAGACTATTGCAACAAGCGTTTAATCCTCGTCAGGCGCAAGTGTTAAGTTGGCTATTCATTTTATTACTTCCGTTAGTGACTGTAGTAAATTATCGTTATGCCATTGCAGGAGAAGCTACAGTTTATTATCCCTATGATACGGCTTCGCTTCTTTTTATGATGGTTGGTTTTTTATGTTGCCTTCGTGCTCAATGGCTATATTTTATCCCTTTAGTATTTTTAGCTACTTTTAATCGAGAAAGCAGTTTTTTATTAATATTACTTATTCCTGCGCTTCATTGGCAACGTTTATCAACGGTGATTAGACCACTATTACTGTCAATTTTGGCTTATGGAATAGCCCGATTCATTGTTTTATGGTTAACACAAGATCTTCCAGGGACCGTCGTTGAGTTATACTATCGAGGCTCTCATTATACTCATTTTGAAGTCAATCTGGCTTGGCTTTTTGCAGAAGAACATCTTTTATTATTTATTTTTTGTTTTGCTGGATTGCCTTTATTCTGGTTTGCCTTTTATGACTACATCCCTTGGCAATATCGCCCGCTACGATATGTCGCTTTAGTTTATTTTTTAATGCTATTACTGGTGGGTAACTTTATGGAAGCGCGCATATTCATAGAAATTGTCGCCCTGTTATACCTGCCGGTTTGTAGTGCGGTTAGTCGTTGGCTGCAAGATAAGGACCCTTTTGTACCAGTTAATCCAGGCTTTGGTTATTACCTGGATAGATACCTAGTCATATTGGCACTGCTAGTGGTCATTGTGTTTCAAGGTTTAATCAATACCCTTATTCTTTGGTTGCTACCATTTTCTTAAGTTTGGAGGTTTGGGCGAAGGCTGCTAAAAGAAGGCCGAGTTCATAAAGCAAGCAGAGTGGGACAGCCAGCATAATTTGTGACAAAACATCGGGGGGTGTTAGTAACATTCCCATCGTAAAGGCCGCAACAATGACATAAGGCCTAATTTGTTTAAGTAAAACAAGATCTGCCCACCCCAATCGAACCAGGATAAGACACAGTAGCGGGATTTGAAAACAAAAACCGAATACCATTAACATGCGTGTAATAAAATCTAGGGCATAAGCTATATCCGGTAACAATCGAACACCAGAAGGAACCGCATTGGCAAAAAATTGAAACATGAAAGGTAGTACAACAAAGTAACAAAATAACAGCCCCAATAAAAAAAGGGTCAAACTGATAAACAAAAAAAATCGCAGATTATAGCGCTCGTGATGATATAAGGCGGGTGCGACAAACTGCCAAAGTTGCAATAAAATAAAGGGCGAGGTACAAAGTACCGCAGCGTTCACAGCGAGTTTAAGCGGTGTTAATACGGGTGAAGTGATCTGCGTTGCAATTAATGAATCATGACTACCCAATGCCTGCAATAAAGGAGCAACCAAGATTTGAAATAAGTGGTTGGCGAAGAAAAAGAAGCCACCAAAAAATACTACAAAAAAAACTAAAACATAGATAGCACGACGGCGAAGTTCTAACAGATGATTCAACATGGTTTAATGACTCTTCTTTTGATGAGTTCCAGTTAGCTTGTCCTTTCTATTTAACCATTGCAATTGATATTTTTTAACTGCTTTTTAAACTACTCTTGAATGTGGTCCTAGAACTCCTGATGCTTGTCCCAAAAGAAGGGAGCCCCAATGACGTCCTTGGATGTTGCTGCTATAGTTATAAAAATAATGACCAAGACCAGTTAATACAACCGAATGTATTCACCGAGGCAATACCCGTTAAATACCGAAGAGGAACAAATAATGGATTTTCCCGGGGTTTCCAAGTCACAAATAGAAGAAAGATTAATTAGTGAATCCTATAAAAAATTTCATTTTATCATCCTGGCGGATTTCCTGGCAGTCCTTCTGTATACATCGTTGATATGGCCGCACAGCACTAATTCAATGATGGTCATTAGCTGGGTCATTCTAATGATAGTAGTAAACGATGTGCTACGAGCGGTAATGATATTTTATTATCATCAAGAAAAAAAACGGCCAGCGTTGCGATATCCCTCTTTTTGGAAAAAATATTTCATCTTGAATAATCTTCAATCCGGTATTTTATGGGGGATGGGAGGATTATTATTTATTTATGTCAATGATCCGCTGGTGCGTGTTGTTATTTTTGTTTATTTAACCGGTTTACTGGGAGCCCCGGCAGCTAAGTTACTCACCTATCACTGGGCTTATCTAGGCTTCATGACACCTATCTGGCTAGTGATGCTTGTTTTATCGGTATCCATTACCGACTCGCTTTCCGTTATCCTTTTTTTAGCGGTAATTCTCTATGTTTCTTTGGTAATTTTTTCGACTGCCGCGGCAAATAAATCTCTCCTCAAATCCATTTACCTGGAATTATACAGCTCAAACCTGCTGCATGATTTAAAACGCAGTGAAGAAAACTTCCGTAATACGATTGAAAATGCGCCCATTGGTATGGCTATCGTTTCACCAGAGGGTAACTGTATTCACGCTAATCAAACTCTACAAGATATTCTTGGCTACAATGATCACGAATTAAACAATAAAAATATTCTGGAAATTACCTACCGTGATGACTTGGCTATAACAAAAGAATTCATGACAAAAATTCTTAAGGGAGAGATGCGTATTTCCCACCTTGAGAAACGTTTTATACGTAAAGACGGAAGTATTATCTGGGCGATGGTGAGTTTATCGCTTATCCGCGATGATCAGGGTGAACCTGTTAACTTTATTTTGCAGATGAAAGATGTCAGTGATCGTATTGAAAATGAAGAAAAAATGCGACAGCTCAATGAAAAAACCTTGGAAACGTTGAATGAATTAAAACTATTAGAACATGATGAAAATTTATTAAACAAATTGAATCGTTCACTGCAGATTTGTATTTCAGCGGAGGAAGCCTATCCCCGCATTCGTTTGGTCGCTCAAGATCTGTTTCCGGGCTTAAGTGGAGGATTAATGATATTTAATAAAGCCATTAATCAAGTAGAGACGGTGCTGCAATGGGGGGAGCAGCAATTATTAACCAAAACCTCTTTGCCCCTGGATTGTTTTGTACTTCGAGAAGCTGATATCATTTCGGTTGATAATCCGCAAAAAAGTATTCCATGCCATCATTACCTTCAACCTCCACCGGGTGGAAATATAGGGCTACCTTTGATTGTGCAAAATGAACTAATAGGCGTTATTCATTTATTTGCACCTGTGGGTAGACGATTAACACAACATCAAAAAGACATGGCTGTTTCTTTTAGCAATATTGTGAAACTGGCGCTTGCCAATATTAATTTGCGCTCCTCGCTAAACGAGCTTTCTTTACATGATCCCCTAACCGGTTTATATAATCGCCGCTATTTAAATGATTTGTTATCTAGAGAGCTGATAAGGCTTGCTCGTGAAAAAAATACGTTGTGCATCGCTATGTTAGATCTCGATAACTTTAAAAACTTCAATGACACCTATAGTCATTTAGCCGGCGATGAAGTACTTCGGTTGCTTGGCCAATTGTTAAAGAGTAATTTTCGGGATAGTGATATTGCTTTTCGCTTTGGCGGCGAAGAATTTGTTGTTGCATTATTAAATACCACTTTAGAGCCTGCTGCGAAGAAACTCGATCAGTTTCGTGAATTATTAAAAGATACCCCCGTTACTTATAAAAACCAACAATTAGCCCAGGTAACCATTTCAATCGGTGTCGCAGAAGCACCAAAACATGGTGCGACGATTGATGATATAATCAAAGCTGCAGACCAAGCGCTTTATGCAGCTAAACAGGCAGGAAAAGACAGGGTAAAAATTTATAAAAATAATGGTTAATACTATAGTCCCCCCTAAGAGTTTGCTATAATTTTTGCTTCGTTTTTAGGTGAAAAAAAGTGAAACATCAACCTCGTAAGCGCTTTGGCCAAAATTTCTTGCAAGATAACGCTGTTATTTACAAAATTTTGAGCGCGCTAAATTTAAAAGAAAAGGATAAGGTGATTGAAATCGGCCCAGGACTTGGTGCATTAACAGGGCCTTTATTGCGGCAATTAAATCAGTTAATCGCGATTGAAATTGATAAAGATTTACAGAATCATCTGCAATCGTTGCCTGCTGCTAAAAAATTGCATTTGATTGCCGGTGATGCATTGACTGTTGACTACAGTCAATGGGGCGAACATCTGCGGATAATAGGAAATCTACCCTACAACATTTCAACACCGTTACTCTTGCATTTGCTTGATTATGCCCCATTTATTGATGACATGCATTTTATGCTACAAAAAGAAGTCGTTTTACGCATGTGTGCGAATCCAGGTACGAAGGCTTATGGACGACTGAGTGTTATGTTGCAATATCATTGTGAAGTGGAGTATTTGTTTGATGTACCACCTGAGGCTTTTTATCCCAAGCCGAAGGTTGAGTCAGCTATTGCTCGTCTGACACCTTATCGTATATCCCCTTATGCGAAGGTGGAGTTCACTGTCTTAGAGTCGTTAATGGCTCAAGCATTTTCCATGCGACGCAAAACGCTGGCAAACAACTTAAAGTCTGTACTCAGTGCAGCTCAGCTGACTGAATTAGGTATTGATCCTGTTTCGCGCCCTGAACAGATAGAAATTAGTGATTATGTTCGTATAGCGAAATTTATGACCAATTAGTGTAAAATTAATAGTACATGCCTGATCTTGGAGGTTGATTTTGTTTCACCGTTACGGAAAAAAAGCGAAGTCGCTAAATGCTAAATCCTTGCGCGATTTAACGCGCATAGTCCAAGCCCCACTCTTGTTGGCCGAAGACAAGCGAAAAGTCCTCATCACACAAATTCGAGAAGCTAGTGCTCTAGAAAATGCGCGATTCGATAGCTTGTGCTTAAGTCTTATGCATAATTTTGTAAATCATTGTCAAAATTTGCCTGAAACGGCAAATAGTTATTATTCACAGCAAGGGGGATTCCTGGATCATGCCTTGAATCGCACGGAGGCAGCACTTTCCCTGTTTAAACAATACATCATTCAGGAGGGCCAGGCAGAACTGACTGAGGAGCAAAAATTATGGCAGTATGCCTTATTTTCTGCTGCCCTATTGCAAGGGATTGCGAAGTTACAAATCGATTTCTCTATTGAACTTTATGATAACCATGGTCAATTCCTTAAGCAGTGGAACCCTCTACTGGAGAGCTTAGTAGCCGTGGGTAGCCATTATAGCTATGAATTTCAAAAAGAAACGGATGAAGAATTTCGCAAACGCCTGAATCTATTGTTAGCGCGATTACTTATGCCAGCCGGTGGTTTTGCCTGGATTGCTTCAAATCCACAAGTATTAGCGGTATGGCTTGCTTTGCTTAATGAGGATTTGCAAGGCGCAGGAACGCTTGGTGCCATCCTTATAAGAGCGAACGCCATTGCCTTGCAACGTTATTTTAATCAAATGATGGTACGAAATTATGGTGCCAGAAGTGGGCGTTATGGTCGTGTAAGTACGTTTGCAGGCGGGGCACCAGAATCCATTACAGAAATTGAGCAGCAAATGGGCGTGGAATTTATTCAGTGGCTTACCAAGGCGCTGGATAGCGGGCGCATTATGATTAACAAAGCCCCTTTATTCATGGTCCCTGGTGGTATGTTGATGTTGCCTGATGTGTTTAAATTGTTTGTACGTGAGCATCCTGAATATAAGAATTGGCAAGCCGTACAGAATGGCTTTTTATCCTTAGGATTACATCGCTTGGCGCCTGATGGCAGCATTCATTCCCGCTTTGAACAAAGCCATACGCAACAAATGCATACTGGTATTGTTTTTGCCGATTATGCGGTGGCTCTGCCTGCAAAAGTGCAACTCCATCATTTAAATACTGGAAAGAACAATACCATTTCAACCACGGAACTTATTTATCAATCGCAATCCCATAGTCATTTAACGCGTCAGCAACCCAATTTGCAAGTGAGTGCCATGCCTCATTTGAGTGCTACGGGTAAGTGGCAGCCGCTTACGACACCAGTAGTACCCCCTATGTTAAAGCCAGGAGTCACTAACGGTGCCTGATTATGCAATTGGTGATGTTCAAGGGTGTTATGAACCTTTGCAACGTTTACTTGAGCATATTAATTTTGACGATAAGCATGATCGATTGTGGTTTGTAGGCGATTTGGTGAATCGAGGGCCACAATCCCTCGACGTGTTGCGTTTTGTTAAAAACCTATCACTCACCCCTCAAATTACTTTAGGTAATCATGATTTACATTTATTAAACAGATTATTTGGTGGATACCCTCACAAAAATCCTGATGATAGTTTACAGGCAGTATTAGCTGCCAGCGATAGCCAAGAATTGGGGCATTGGTTACGTAAGCAGTCTATTCTTTGTCATGACACATCATTGAATCTTGTTATGTGCCACGCAGGTATTCCCCCAGTTTGGAGTTTAACAGAAGCAAAACAGTATGCACGTGAATTGGAATTGGTTTTGTCAGGGGAAAATTACGCAGACTTTTTTGCCCATATGTATGGCAATGAGCCTGCCTGCTGGAGCGATGATTTAACGGGCCTCACAAGGCTACGAGTGATCACTAATTATTTTACACGTATGCGTTTTTGTAACGCCAAGGGTTGCTTGCTTCTAGATTATAAGGGAACAATAAAAGATGCTCCTGCCAATTATCTTCCCTGGTATACGGTTCCTGAGCGCAAGCCAATACCGGTGGAGATTGTTTTTGGACATTGGGCGGCTTTGGAAGGTAAATCGCCAGATTCATCACTTCATGCCATCGACACCGGTTGTTTATGGGGAGGGCAATTAACTGCGCTACGCTTACAGGATAGGCAGCGCTTCTCAGTCCCTGGATTAAAAAAATAATATTATGAAAAAAAAATTGCTACTCACAGTAGTGCTACTTATTCTGCTAATTAGCGGATGGTTTGGTTTGCCATTGCTAATGAGGGATACAGTAGAAGTTGTTCATCCCGTCTATGGTAATGCCGTGCAAGCTGCTTATGCGACGGGCACGGTTGAAGCGACAGTGATGTTACCCATTTCTACTCATCTGTCTGCGCGTTTGGTTAAATTAAGAGCAGATGAGGGCAGCGAAGTTGTTAAAGGGCAAGTATTAGCCCAACTGGAAGACGACCAGCTGCAGCATTCTTTAATAGAGTTAAAAGAAAAGGAAGTCTTGGCTCGTAAGCGCCATGAGCGCAATGCTCAATTGGTTAAAAAAGGTGTAATATCAAAAGATGAGTATGACAGAACCCTTGCCGAATGGAATGCAACCCGGGCAGCCGTACAGGGTGTTGAAGCGCAAATTAAATACCTACAACTTGTTTCCCCTGCAGATGGGCGGATTATTCGTCGCGATGGTGAAATAGGGCAATTAATTCCTGCCAACCAAGCCGTATTCTGGTTGTCTTGCTGTGCGCCCTTGCGTATTTCTACTGAAGTTGATGAAGAGGACATTGCACAGGTTCGCGTCGGTCAAAAAGTATTAATTCGCGCCGATGCCTTTCCTGGGCGTATTTTTTACGGCAAAGTGCAAAGTATTACTCCCAAAGGAGACCCCATTGCCCGTAGCTACCGGGTGCGTATCGGTTTTACAGAAAAGACGCCGTTATTGATTGGCATGACGGCAGAAACCAATATTATTTTGCATGAAAAGAAAAATGCCTTATTACTTCCGGTAACGTCTATTGTAGAAAATAAAGTGTGGCGGGTAAAACAAGGGCGGCTTGTTAAGTCCTCTGTTGTGCTGGGCACAAAAGGCTTCAAGCAGGTAGAGATCTTACAAGGGGTTGAGCCCCGTGATCTGATTGTGTTGCGACCTACGTTCGCGTTAAAACAAGGGGAACCTGTGAATACTGTCCTTGTCGAGCAAGAAAAAGAATGAAATTATTTTTAAGCATTGCTTTAAGGCATTTGTTAGCGCGTAAACGGCAAAGTGTAGTCTCGCTGATGGGAATAGTGCTGGGGGTTGCTTTTTTTTTGACAATTTCTTCATTAATGCAGGGATCAGAAAAAGATTTTATTCGTCGTCTCATTGATAATTCACCACATATTACGATTGTTGATGAATATCGAAACCCCCGCTTGCAACCAGTGGAACAACTTTACAAGGAAGGTGCTATCGAAATTCGTAATGTGAAACCTGTGACGGAGACACGTGGCATTCGTGGTTATGAACAAATGATGAGTTTTTTATACACGATACCGGGTATTACTGCTTCACCGGTTTTAGTAGGTCAAGCCTTGGTGAGCTTTGCCGGCAGAGATCTATCCATTACATTAAATGGCATGATCCCTGAGGAAATTAAAAAAGTCTCAACCATTGAAAACTACATGCTTGAAGGAACAGTGGATGATTTGATTATAAATTCTGATGGCATTGTTATCGGTAATGAGTTAGCACGAAAATTGTCATTAAAGTTAAATGATAATATTACGGTAACAGCACCCACAGGTCAGGTTCGAGTTTTTAAAATTCTTGGTATTTTCCGTACTGGTCGTTCAGATTTTGATACAAGTCAGGCTTTTGTGAGTATCAAGCGGACTCAGGCTTTATTGAATCGTACCCATCGTGCTAACAATATCGTCATCAAATTACCCAATCCTTATGAGGCCCATGCATTAGCTGCGCAAATTGAAAAGCAAGTAGGTTATCAAACTATTTCCTGGCAAGAAAAATCAGAGGACATGCTCAATACATTGGTTATTCGAAACATTATTATGTATAGCGTCGTTAGCGCGGTACTGATTGTGGCTGCATTTGGTATTTATAATGTGATTTCCACGGTTGTCATGGAAAAACATCGTGATATCGCGATTCTTAAATCGATGGGATTTCATAAGCGTGATATACAGCTTATTTTTGTTATCCAGGGAGTTCTGCTTGGACTCGTCGGTTGTTTGCTGGGATTGCCGCTGGGAAGTAGTCTAATGTATAGCCTAATGCAGGTAAAATTTAAACCTCCTGGTAGTACGGAAACAATTGGTATGCCTTTGGATTGGGGCTACATTCAATTTTTAATTGCAGCGACATTTGCTATGACTGCTGCCATCATTGCTGCCTTGCTTCCTGCCCGCAAAGCAGCTTTGCTTCAGCCCATTGATATTTTGCGTGGAGGTCTTTAGTGTCCGTATTAATGAGGGCGGAACAATTGACGAAACGCTTAACAGGGGAGGTGCCTGTTACTTTGGTCTGTGACATTACCCTTGCAATACAAGCTGGCGAATTTGTAGTAGTCACAGGTCCATCAGGCTCTGGTAAATCCTCCCTGCTTTATTTATTAGGTTTATTGGATAGACCGACTGAGGGCAAATTATGGTTATTGGGAGAAAATACCGCAACCTACAGTGAGGATAAATTGGCTGATATGCGTCTTGCTCAGCTTGGTTATGTATTCCAATTTCATTTTTTGCTCCCGGAATTTAGCGCATTGGAAAATGTCATGCTACCCATGCAACGTTTAGGTAAATTATCGAAAGAGGCTATTAAAGAACGTGCCGGCAATTTATTAGTCAGTTTAGGTTTGGCAGAACAGCTCCATAAACTTCCCAAACAGCTTTCTGGGGGACAAAGCCAACGTGTGGCAATTGCCAGGGCACTTGCCAATGAACCACCGTTAATTTTGGCAGATGAGCCAACCGGAAACCTTGATACTGCCTCAAGTATGAACGTGCAAACGATTTTAAGAGAACTTGCTCATCAACATCAGCGCGCTGTCGTAGTTGTTACGCATGAACCTGCTTTCGCAGCCATGGCCGACAGAGTCATTCATATCGTAGATGGCAAAATTCAAAGTTAATGCCATTTTTTATCCTATTTGCGGCAATTTTGTACTACTATTAAAAGGTAGTTTTCTCTTTATAAGGGCTTACCATGAAAAAATCTGCAAAACTTTCCCGACAAAATAAAGGCAAAAAAATTGCAAAAGAGCAGTTAAATGAGGTGTCAGGCGGAAATAATGGCACCCCACAAACTCAAAACTCCTGCACGTTTTATGAAAATGGTAGTATCTGTACAGGTACATTGGGCCCGGTAAGCGAACAAAAAAAATGAACACAGTTAGGTTGCAAGGTACATAGCCGTCAAGCGAAAATTTTCTTCGCCCACTGAGCAGAAGAAGATGCTCAGGGAAACATATTTCACGCTTTGGGTCATTTCGACCCAATCACTCTCTCAGTTACAACATAACTTCATTGTATGAGGCGGAATCAGGTAGAATGAAAGCTATTTTCTGGCCGATATGCCTGTTGTCTATTTTGTGCCTTTTTTAACGTTGGAATTTTAACAGTGAACAAATTCTTACTTTCTTTATCCTTTAGTGCTTTGCTAATTACTTCGCAAACTGTTGCACAACCTCATTTTTCACCTGCAAAGCCTTTGCCTGCTGCTTACTATGCGATCAATGGCCCTGCCTTATGTGCAACAGCCAAAGAAACTCTGGCTTATTTAAATAAGGGGAAGCACTATGACTCACGTGTGATTCATGAGGGCAAAGTGTTTAAGCTGCCACTTGCGCGAATTAAAGCAACGTTGCGGTTTATTTGTCAGCATCAAAATGAATTAAATCATCCTGCTTTTGTAAAACAACATTTTGACTTCATTCGCTGGTACCCAGATATGGAGCAGACCAAACCGCTTCAATTAACCAAGCCCTTAATTGCTAAGTTACCGAATGATAAAATTTTAATGACCAAATATTATGTTCATCGGGCCAAAGCTTCAAATACACCTAATACTACCTACCCTTTTGCGCTGCATGCCCTACCCAAAGATGAAGAAACATTGCCCCTTGAAGACGCAGAGAAAAAACCTGAGCTGATGCGATTCCATTATGGAAAACAAGCCGTATTAAAAGGTGCCTTAATTAGAAAACAAGTCCCGGTACTTGCGTATCTAAGTCGGGAGGATTTGGAGGCTGCTTTAATGCAGGGAACAGTGGTCGCCGATTTTGGCAAACAGCATTTAAAAACATTTAATGTTCATCGCTGTAACAATATTCCCTATGATAAGGCCAGAAATCCTTACCAGCAGGAGCGTTATTGGTATTTTAAAGCGGTTGATGGCATTAAAGGCTATGGTAAAGACGCGGAACATAAAATTACAGTAAATACTGAAGTTACTTTTGCAGCGGATCTTGAGCAATTAGGTTTGGGTAAAATTTTAATGATTCAGTACCCGGATAAAAGGGGGAAGATAGTGACACGGGCTGGTATTTTGGCGGATACTGGAGGGGCTTTTCAACATAATTTGTATCAGGTGGATTTTTTAGCAGGAAGTTATGCCGGGAAAGAGGCATTTTACCGAGCAAACCGTCATTTACCCAACTATGTGACAGCTTATTTTATGGTCTTAAAAAATAAATGAAAATTCTTGCACTTTTTTTATTGTTAGTAAGCTCGCTGACCCATGCTTTTTCTTGTCAGGATGGGCAAACCATTCATCAAGCACCAATCCAATTCGATAAAGAGCGTATTGCCTTAACCCGGCAATACCAGTTAACCCATTATGGAATTGATTCGCCATCGATTGAAATTGAACCAAGAATGATTGTCTTACATTGGACATGCATCCCCACGTTTGAGGCCACATTCCGTATATTTAATCCAGCTGTTTTTCCGCAAAGTTCACCACGTATTAAAGAGTTGCCAGGAAATTTAAACGTTTCAAGTCATTTTGTAGTGGATCGCGATGGCACTATTTATCAATTGATGCCTGAAAACTGGATGGCAAGACATGTGATAGGATTAAATCATTATGCAATTGGTATTGAAAATATTGGAGGTGTAAACAGCATCGATGATTTGACCGAGGAACAAGTCAAAGCAAATGCTTTTTTAGTGTGTCATTTAAAGAAAAAATATCCGTCTATAAACCATGTGATTGGCCATAGGGATTATTTAAATTTCAAACATACCGCGCTTTGGCTAGAACGCGATCCTAATTATCAAACGGACAAGGATGATCCTGGACCTGTTTTTGTAGAGAAAGTAAAAAGGCTGGTGGAGCAGGGCTAACCCTTTTCAATCAGTCATCATTCTAAGAAATAAATGTAGCAATAGAAGCAGGAGAATAACGGGAATATAAATAAACATCATACCTTTGTTAATGGGTTTATTACCCGTATTGATATTCACCTTTAAACTGTTGTTAACGTTTGAATCATAGAAGCTATCTTTATCAACAATGATTGCCTGGGGTGGAAGTTGACTTGATTCTGTCGTGAGACTACTGGTTTTTTTAACCGCCGTGCCAATGGCTAAAAATTCAATTAAGCCATTTCCTAATTGATACACATAGGTTTTAACACCAATGACATCATCCGCTCCAATCGCTTTGGCTTCTTCATTAATAATGGCTAATGCGTTTTCACGCGCATCGTAAATTAATCGAGTTAACTCATTAATTTCACCGCGCACAAAAGATTTTATAGTGGAGGTAATGCCACCCACAAGTCCCAAAGAATACACAGAGGTTCCCAGTAACAGACGCAGTGGCATGTAGCCTTTACTTATCATGTTCCACATTTCAATATTCGTCATGTCACTGCTAATAGGTTCATTAAATGTATCACCAGATAGCTTGGCATGGCTCGAAGCCGTACCCAACATTAACATTTCATTAACGCCGCCGAAAGGCAAAATGGTAGTTTTAATTCCAAGCACGGCATTGGCCTTGTGTTCTTTGGCGTGAGCTATAATACGACTTAACGCTAAATGACGTGTGTGATTAAAAATATGAGAATATTCTTTAATCTCCCCCCGAGCCAATGTTTTTAAACGGCCAAGAAGGCCTCGGCCAATTCCCATGGAATATGCCACATTACCAAAGGCAAAACAGACAGGTTTAAAGCCTACATCTAACTGGGCAAAAAGTTCTTGGCCATCTGCTGAGGTTGAAAACTTGTTCAATGGCGTTGTCCCATTGGCATGAACGGCTGAGCCAATCGCCAAAAATTCAACGTTACCGCCATGAAAAATAAGTTGACTATCAACGCCTGTAACACCGGTAGCATTGTAATTGACGGCTTCTTGTAGCATGCGTTGATAGGCTGTTTTTCTCCCATCTTCAATCAGTTGAGTAATTTGAGTGAGCTCCCCCCCCAGCATGGCTTTCAAACCGGTGCCAACACTACGAATAAGGCCTAATGAATGGACACTGTTTCCTACCACAATATTGCCGGGAGTATAACCTTTTTCTGCCAAACAATAGATTTCATTTCCTGATAATCCAGTAGTGACAGCCATAGTGCTTCTCTTTGCCGGAATTTGTTAAAGATAGTATAGAACTAGTTATGCAAAAATGCTTGAATACTTCTTTGTGATTTAATGAGTTGTTAGAGGTATTGATGCCTTCAATCGAAACGACAAATCTTATCCTAAGGCCGCCCCAACCGGGGGATGAATTTCCCCTAAATCAAGCCATTAAGGAGTCTTTGGCTGAGCTTGCGCGTTGGATGCCCTGGGCCTGTGATCCAAGCCTGGAAGCAACCAAATCATTTATTGAAGAAAGTAGGATAAATTGGGGCACACCACGCCAAAAAGACATGCCTTTTCTGGTCATGCTAAAGCCAGAATATCGTATCATTGGTGCCAGTGGTTATAACGATCAGAGTGATCCTGCCGTCCCTTATTATGAAATCGGTTACTGGGTACATAGCCATTACGTGAGTAGAGGATTTGCTACCGAATTAAGTATTGCGCTTACTCGTTATGCCTTTGACTATTTAAAAGCAGCAAGGGTGCAGATCTGCTCTCAGGCGGATAATTTTGCTTCATTGCGAGTCATCGAAAAATGCGGTTATCGATTTGAAGCAAGACTGCACAATCAATGTTTGGACTTAGCATCTAAGCAACCTGTAGATAAATTGGTATTTGCTCGTTTTGATACCCAAAATCTTCCACCTATTTACCTGAAAATTACTCCATAGTGATAATTTTATATAAGATTTGGTTTGCCTTGTTTTATATTTTGCTCTATTTCTTTTAAGGAGGAGATGAATTTATAGACTCATTTCGACTTTAGAAAATTTTGCGCATATCGCTTATAAGGAGATAACTATGCTTAAATACATAATTGCCTGGTTATTAGGGGTACCATTAAGTATATTGGTATTAATATGGTTGGTTTCCCATATTTTTTAATAGGGATTTTTTTAATTTTAAACAAGGAAGGTTATCATGATAACTGAAACAAATCATTGCCATCATGTCTTTAAGCGTATTTCATGGACAGCGATTTTCGTTGGTGCCCTTGTGGGCGTGGGCTTGGGTTTCTTGCTAAATTTGTTTGGTATTGCCATAGGTCTAAGTTTATTTACGCTAAATCAGGAAGGTGCTACAGTCCTTGCAATTGGCGGGTTGATAGGCCTGCTAATTGGAGTTATTGCCTCAATGATAGTGGCGGGTTATGCGGCTGGCTATTTGGGGCGTTTGTATTGCCCAAAAAGAAATCTTGGAATTCTTTATGGATTTACAACCTGGGTTATCTCATTAATTCTCGGGGCTATTATGGCAGGTCATATGAGTAGTTATGTTTCTACTTATACAACTCACGTTTCACGAGCAGTGGCTACAACTCAAACCACTACGCCAAATGTAACTAGAGACGAAACAAGTAACCAAACAACGACAGCACCTGCTGGAACTGCAGTCCCTGCAAATGTTTCTCCAGACAGTTTAGCCTGGGGCGCCTTCATGATTTTTGTTCTCTTTTTTATCGGCGCGGTGTCTACTTGCATCGGTGCCTGTTGGGGAATGAGTTGTAAAAGAGAGGATGAGTAATTTTTATTTAAGGTCGGTGAGTCTCCCGACCTTAAATCGATTAAAAACCTCTATACTTTAAAAAAGGATAGCTTAGGTAGGAGGTTCATATGAACAAATTAAATGGAATTAAAGTGGCTATTTTGGTTGCCAATGGATTTGAGCAAGTAGAGATGGAAAAACCCCGCAAAGCCTTGGAGGAGGAGGGGGCTGAAACAGTGTTGGTATCCCCTGAAAAAGGTCAAGTGCAGGGTTGGAATCATTATGAAAAAGGTGATGTTTTCCCGGTTGATGTGTCTCTGGATGAAGCAAATGCTTATGATTTCGATGCCTTGTTGTTGCCAGGCGGCGTAATCAATCCCGACAGACTACGTACCTTTCCTAAAGCAGCGTCCTTTGTGAGTGAAATGCAAGAACAAAAGAAACCTATTGCAGCAATTTGCCACGGGCCATGGTTGCTCATCAATGCAGAGGTTGTTAAAGGGCGTAAATTAACCTCCTGGCCTTCTATTAAAGTAGATTTAATGAATGCGGGTGCTGAATGGGTAGATGAAGCCACGGTGTGTGATAAACAATTGTTAACGAGTCGCAAACCTGATGATATACCGAAGTTTAATGAAGCAATGATTAACTTATTTCAAAATACAATGCATTAGGGTCATCTACTCCCAATGGAAGTAAAGCATTAACTTGTTCCATTGGGAGTTTTGTTTATACAGGAATAACCTGAAAAATCAAAAGAAGTAATAGGATAATTATTAATACCCCTACAATTCCTGAAGGTCGATAACCCCAATTTCTGCTATAAGGCCAGGCTGGAGCAAGACCGGCTAATAGTAAAATTAAAATTAATAACAGAATCAGGCTCATATTAATCTCCCTATCTAAGAGTTTCTCCTCTTAATTATAGTAAACTGCGCTGTAAAGCTGGTGTATCCTCATCGTTTAGACTTTTATTCATCCTTAATGAACAGTTTTTAATACCTATGATATACTCTCGCCTGCCACAAAACTCGTGGAGTAATATTGGAGACTGACTATGAAGGTAGCAAAACTCGCCATTTTGTCGATGCTTGTAAGTGGAAGCTTGGCGGCTCAGGATATTAAAATTGTTGGAACCATAACGAAAACAGCAAAAGTCCCTGCTGTTAAGAATGCAAAAAATATTACAAGGGCAGCAACTAATAGTGTAAAACAAATTAAATTTCTGGATATTCAATTATCAGCAACCACAAAACAGAATCTTGCTAATCGAGCCCAAAAAGCTCTCTCCCATACTCAGCAATTTGCTTTAAGTGCTAAAGATGCTTCAGGCAGTGCTGTGCAGCTTGGTATGAATGAAGTTCCTGTATTAAATCAGGGTATGCATGGTACTTGTGTAACGTTTGCAACGACTGCAGCAGTGGATGCTGCTTTAGGGAAAGGGGATTATATTAGCCAGGTATGTCAATTAGAGCTTGGCCGCTACCTTGAACAAAATGCTTATGGTAGCAGTGGTTGGAATGGTTCATTTGGCCGTATTGTACTTAATCAAATGGATGTGTTTGGTATAGTTAGCAAAGAGCAGCAACTTTCTCAAGGTTGTGCTGGCATTACCGAATACCCTATACACGGCAGTGAGCCTGATGTACAAATGACACCGGAAGAATACCATCAAATGAGCGAAAATCTCGGTGAAAAAATCGCTTGGTCTCCAGTGTTGGATATCATGAATGCTATTTCTGATCGAACCGATACCAATAAAGTGGTCGCCGAAGTGAAACGTGCACTAAAAGAGCAAGACAGACTCACGTTCGGTGTTTTACTTTTGGATTTCGATTTGGGTTTCATGGGTGCAGTTGGTACGCATAAGTCTACTTTTGATTCTTGGGTATTAACACCAGAGATTGCCAGGGACGTTTACTTAAACCCCAATTTTGGTGGTCATGAAATGGTAATTACCGGTTTTGATGACAATGCAGTAGCAATTGATGATAAAGGCAATGAGCATCGCGGTTTATTCACTTTGCGTAACTCCTGGGGTGATGACGTTGGCGATCATGGTAATTTCTACATGTCTTACGATTATTTTAAATTATTAGTCATTGAAGTACAGCGTATCCGTAATATGGAAAATATGCAGGGCTAAGGCACTGAATGATTTAAATAAAATAAATCCCTACGTACTGCGGCTTGTCCGCAGTATCCATGATAGAACGACTTTTTGTTTCGATTCTGAAACCGCAGCAAGTCGCAGCACGAAAGAAGAAGGTGAATAGAATATTTGACGATCAGTCTTGTATTAATTTTGATTAATGGGTGTTTTATTGGTTCCAGAAATGGCAACAACCTTATTCCTTCCGCTTGTTTTTGCCACATATAAAGCTTTGTCAGCCAGCTCAATCAGTTCCTCTTTATTTTTACTGTCAGTAGGAAAAACAGCAATCCCAATGGAAACGGTGATTGGCACCACGGGTTGAGCGCCATACTTAATTTGCAATTTGGATACCGCGATTCTAATCTTTTCCGCATATTTTTTGGCCTTGTCCAAATCGATATTATGAAGCATAATGATAAATTCCTCTCCACCGTAGCGTGCGATAATATCGCTTTGTCTAGTGTGCCCTTCCAATATCTTAGCAATCTCCCTCAAAGCACTATCTCCTGCATCATGGCCGTAATTGTCATTAATTTTTTTGAAATGATCGACATCTAACATTAACAAGGCAAAAGGAAACTGACTACGCTCTGCCTGGTGAATCTGTTTAAAAAGAGCATCTTCAAGATAACGTCGATTATAAAGGCCTGTGAGAGGGTCGCGAATAGATTGGTAGCGTAGATTTTCCCGTAAACGTACATTTGCCAGAGCTAGTGCAGTTAATTCAGCAAAGGCAGTAATAATTAAACGAGTTTCCTCATTTAAATTAAACGAGGAATCAGAAACCTCAATATATAAAAGACCGTAAATATCGTTTTGAGCCATAAGGGGCACACAAATAAAAGCAGGCAAATTTTTAGCACTCGTATCTATATGTTCACAAACTAATTCCATTTCTGCTTTTTTGATATAGTGCATCCGCCCAAGTCTTATAGCCCAGCACCGTTCCGGTGTGATAATTGATTCCTGAGTGTGTGGATTACCCCAGCGAGCCGCTTTCTCAAGGTAGTTTTTAGAAGGATGCATAATAAATAGATAGCCGTTACTGAAAGTAAGTAACGAGTGCGCGAATTTGGCCATTATCTTACTTAATTCTTCTTGTGAATTGGCAGCCAACATGATATCACTCATATCCACTAACAATGTGATTTGCTCATTTTTAAGTTGTAACGCTTGCATCCCCTCTGATAATTTCTCATAAGATTTCTGAAGCTTGGAATGTTCTATCACTCTATTGGTGATATCACAAACGGTGTGAACTACGCCTTTAATTTCATTATGTTCATTTTTTATTTGGCTAGCGCTTAGTTCATAAGTTCTTTTCCCATGTTCATGCTCCACTTCCACGACCTGGACAGTCTCATCAGCCTGTAAAGAGCTTTTCCAGATATCTATCAGATATTGCTTATTTTGTGGCAGGTCGGATAATATGTTATTTATATCCATACCTATGCTTAATGTTTTACCGAATAATTGTCTAAATTCTCGCTGATAAGCCGCATTAAAAATTTCAAAACGATTTTTGCTATCAAGTGCTGCTATCATATCTTTAGCGCTCTCGATAATTTGGCGTAGATGCGTTCTTGTGTGGCGATTTTTATGTTCGATAATTTTGCGGTTGATTAATTCTATATTGGCCAGGATAAAGGGTATTATTAAAAAAATAATCCCCAAAGTACTTCCGATAATCAATAACATGCTGCCTATTTGCGCGCTGCGAATAGTTAAACGATTTCTTTCACTTAACAAAACCTCTTCAACCGATTTAATTTCTTGACCTAAACTTTTAGCCTCATTTGAAATTTCACTACTGCGATGAAAAAGAGCAAGACCTTCGGGAGTGTTTAATTGATTGTTGGCCTTTAAGTCTATTACCTGATGTAGAAGGACAAGTCTTGCTTCAATTAACGCTGCGTATCGATGGATTCTTTCATTCTGTTTGTGGTTATCTTCGGTAAGCGCCAAAGATGCTTTTAAATAGTTATCAAGCTTAGGCTTGATAATAGGAATTTCTTTAAGGAAATCTTTATTCCCCGATACTAGATAAGCGCGTTGCTCCGCTTCAATTTCTGCAAACGAGTAAAGTGAGGCATCGATTTGTCCAATAACTTCATAAGCGTGGTTAACACGCAGATTTGCTTCAATAAGGCTCTTTAATTGTGAATAAGACAAATAACTAATAGCACCCAAAGTTAACAGGGCAATTAAAAAAAGAAAATTTAATACTAATATATTAAGTTTAATGGGCTTTAATTTCTCAAACATCCCCTTCCTTAAACTCTCGGTACAATAAAAATATAGCAAATTATTGTTAAAAAATAAGAAAATAAGCCAAAATGGAAGCTCTAATGGCAATTCGAAGCGATTATTTTAAATAAGCTAAGGGTAGCTCGGACCAGCGTGTGGTATAGCTTGGTGTTTTGTATCCCCTTTTCATTGACCAGGATTTTTGCAAACCCTCTGCGGCCAAACGAATAGTGTGTGTGCCATATTTTTTGTTGATGCTTTCTATTGTTTTCATTATTTTCTCGCTTTGTAGAAGCGCCTCTTCTGAGGGTTGATTAAAAATATCCATTTGACGACAGTGTTTATCCGTTAAATCAGAGAGCAGTACGCCACATTTGTAATAAGAAATACCTTCTTTATAAATTTGTTTTAAACAGAATTTTGCTGCCTGTATTAAATAACGAATATCATCTGTAGGATTAACCAAGCGAAAGCCGATCACATTCGCATATTGGGGTAAATGCTGATGGAAAGGATTTGAACGAATAAAGACAGACAAATGCTGTGTGGCCAGCCCCTGTTTTCGCATTTTCGCCCAGGCTATGTTGCAGTGATGACTAATGGCTTCTGCAAGCGCATGATATTCTGATTGCAATTGGCCAAAAGAGCAGGAAGACATAATCGATTGTTTGGGTTGGGGCACTTCAAGCTCAAGACAAGCTTTTCCGGTAAGCTCCAAAGCAGTGCATTGTAAAACCACACTAAATTTACTTTTAAGCAGTTGTTGGTTCATCGTGGCTAATTCATAAGCATTAGTCACCCCTAAGCCTATTAATTTTCTACCCCACTGACGACCAATACCCCAAATTTCATTAACGCCTATTCGAGGAAGCCAAATGGCTTCCTGGCCCGTAATATTAAATACCGGGGTACTTAAGTTTTTCTTGGCGATACAGTTGGCTACCTTGGCCAGCGTTTTTGTTCGACCGATGCCAATAGAGGTTGGAATGCCGGTATTTTTTAAAATTTTTTTCTGTAGATCAACACAAAACCGGTCAAGTTTTTCATAAGCCAATGTTTTTAAATCCAGGAAAGCCTCATCGATTGAATAAATTTCCATGTCTGGCCAGTTTTCTTCAATAACTCGCATGACTCGCTGTGATAAATCGCCATAAAGGGCATAATTTGAAGAGAAAATATGAACTTTATGCTGTTTACAAAGCGCTTTTACTTGAAAAAAAGGAACAGCCATTGGAATGCCTAATACCTTGGCTTCCTTCGAGCGCGCAACCACACAACCATCATTATTACTTAAAACAACAATAGGTTTTTCAACTAGGTCAGGCCGAAATAGACGTTCACAACTGGCATAGAAATTATTACAATCAATGATGGCATACATCGTCACACGGCCTGGTGAATGACATAAGTGACCACACCCCAAATCACTAAATCTTGAGAATCAGTAATATCAATAGGTTGATAGGCACTGTTTTCAGGAAGCAAGCGGGCACCGTTGGCGGTTTTAACCAGGCGTTTAACGGTAAGCTCCCCATCAATGGCGGCGATGACAATTTTGCCATGGGTGGCTTCAAGACTTCTATCAACAATCAACATATCCCCCGGTTGAATACCGGCACCAATCATCGAGTCCCCGGCTGCAATTAAAAAAAAGGTAGACGCAGGATGCTTAATTAAATGTTGGTTTAAATCAAGATATGACTCAATATAATCATCCGCGGGGGAGGGAAAGCCAGCGCGCACCTTCGAACTATAAAGTGGAATATCTTTGGGGCGCTCTAGATATTTTTTTATTTCCGCAATGCGAGATAAAGGGACGCGCAGTGTTTTGGTGGTCTCCCCATAGCGATTACTACCTACCGGACGCCCTGCTCCCAATCGTTTTCCGCCACGGCTCATCGCGCCTCCTTTATGAATAATGTGACATTATTCAATGATAGAAGATTCTCTTATGTTTGTAAATAAGCCAAGTTGGGTGGTAACAACTCTCTTATAATTGGGTGGACAAGGAGGTGTATGGGTAAACTTACCTATGTTTGCATCATCGTCAGTAAGATAAAATATTGCCCAAAATATGTGTTTGTTGGTCAAATTTAGGATTAACGATGCCTTTTAATAACAGTCCCCTGATTTCAAACCCTTTGCATATGTATTGGGAAGAGGGTTTGCAGCCATCCGCTGGAGAAGTAATCCAGAGATTTACAACTATTTCCAAAAATATAAACACCTTATATCTAGATCTTAATAGTTTCCAACATCTTTCCGGTGAGGCTCTGGTAGAGATTTTTAAAGCTATCCCTGCCGGCATTATATCACTTCATTTATCGGGACAGTTTCCTGAAACATTGGCAGATGAAATAATAGCCCAGGTCTGCCAAGCCATTTCCAAAAATATAGTCTCTTTGCATGTATCTACCATTTCGCGCCTCGTTTCAGTCTTGCCACAAAATATCACTACCTTGTATTTGAGTATTGGCGCTTTAGAAAATAAAACTAGCAAAGTACTGATACCGCTCATCCAACGCATTCCAGCCCATGTTACTACCCTAAGTTTGATAGGCGGCGGCCTTGGGAGAAAATCGACTGAGGAGATAATTGCCATTTTACAGGCATTTCCGGCGAGTATAACTTCGCTCAATTTGACCGGTAATGGGCTTGGGATAAAAGCTTCTGACGATGTGGTTAAAATAATAGGCGCGCTGCGAAATGGTCTACTCTCCCTGAATCTAAACCGTAACCACCTCTGGCTTAAATCCACGAATGATTTGATTAAAATCCTTAACGCGCTGCCCTTAAGCTTAATCTCAGTAAGTTTGAGTGATGAGCGCTTGAAACTAAAGCATAAACGTGAGGGTTTATCCCTAATTTTGAGGGCGCTTCCATCGAGCGTGACTTTACTGGATCTCAGCGAGATTGATTTAACCAACTATAAAGCTTCAGATTTGGTTGCGCTTTTTAAAGGCATTCCTGAGCATGTAACTTCACTTAGGTTAGGAAAAACTAATGTTGGTAGATTTGCATTTAAGATATTGATTGAAATTTTGGCCGCTATCCCAGCTTCCGTTAAAACACTTGATTTAGAAGATAATGCTCTCTTCCTATACAAAACTCCTGAAAACACATCTGCGATTTTGAGCGCTATTCCCCCTCACATTACTTCACTTAGTTTACGAAGAAATCGACTTTATATACTCACGGTTGAGGAGTTAATTAAAATTTTGGCTGCAATTCCTGTTTCGATTAAGTTAGTTGAGTTAAGCGATAATGATTTGTTTACAGGAAGAACTTCTGCAGAAAAAGATCAAATTCTGAAAGCCTTTGGCGAGAACAGGGAGCGCTTTATCCTTACAGGAAATGGCGAATCTGATTTAGCCAGAGCGCTAGGATCCATGCCGGCTATTGCCAGGAAATATAATCTGCCTGACGACATAGCAAGCCATATATTATTTTTTTTAGGGACAGATAGTCCTTATAAAACCACACATCGTTTTTTTAAGTTTCAATTGGAAAAAACGAAAGAAGTAGTGAACAGCAACCACAATAAAGCTGAGTCACCAAAATCCCTTTAAATCATTTATAGAAATCTGCTGCTGGAGATAAATATGCCCACACAACTTCAAGAACTATATGAAGATGAACTCACAATAAAAGAAACCGAGTCAGGACAGATACCTCATGATGACGACACTGGGGAGCAACCTGGTAAAAAGGCCAAGATAGGACAAAATAAAGTTGAAGAGCAAAACGATCCAAGTGTAATGTTACCTACGGAAGTATGGGCGCAAATTTTAAGCTATGTGCATTATGATCATAATCAAAACCGACCTTTCTTTTTCAAACCTTCTTACGCAAGGGTAAATAAACTTTTTAATGCATTTGCAGATTATTGGTCTAACCGTGAAGAAAAAAGTTATCGGCTCATGACTTATTGTTTAGTGGGTAAAAAAGCAACCGAAAATTTAATCAAAGAACTAAACTGCTCGCCAGACACTCAATACAAAAACTCATTTTATTATATTTTTTCAGCAGTTTTTCAACTATTTAAGCAAAATAACTTTGATCAGATAGAAGAGCGTCTCCTTGCGTTTAAAGACTACGATGTAGAGGATGAGGAATTTATAGAAGAAGTCAATCGACCTCTATCCCTTGGGGAAATACCGCAGTTTATTTTTCAGATGGATGCCAAAGAAGAGGAATTATTAGCAAAATTAACCAATGATAAGCGCTGTTACCCAGCACTTCTGGCGATGGCTTATATTCAAAAGAATAAATCACTCGAACAAATTGAGCAGTTAGCCAGTGTGTACGCAGAAGTAGGGCTTTTAAGGGGAGGCTTGTTTATTCTAGAGTTTTGTTTTCGGTTGAGTATACATCGAGATGTAAAGCCAACAGATTTCGATTTAGTAAAAAATAACGTCTTGCAGAGGGTATTAGACTATTCTCTTTCATGGCCAAAGGTTGGTGGGTATTTAAAGTATTACCTCATGGAGCATTATCAGTTCGACTATGATCACAAATTTATACTACAAAGTATTCATAACTGCCAAAACAATACACCTGCCATTAAGTTGTTGCTGAATGATGTCCGACACTACAAAGCACCTGAGGTAATGCTGAGAATGATTCAAGTGGGTTATATCTTCAATAGGAATTATTATAGCAGCGGTTATCCTCGTAACTTGAGGGATAATCTGATACTACTTAAGCACTTCTTTGAAAAATATGTTCGAAATTTCTCTTTCGATAAAGATGAAAAGGATTTAATGATAGGGTTGTACAATACTCTGGATAGAAATCATCATGCGACAATACTTAAGCAGTTATGCGAGATAGTTAAAACTGTCCAGAATTATATGGATGGCAATGCCGCCCCTACGTCTCTAAGCTTTTTAACTCGTGCAGAGGAAACGGAAAATCAGGTGGAGCCAATTGATGATTTGGCCGAGTTTTTTGATGCCCCTACTGAAGTTGAGGATAACCAAAAAGAGTTTTATCAACAATTTGCTGAGCTATGTCAACAAGTAGAATCGAAATTGACTTCCGCGACTATTTAGAGACAAACAAAAATGGTTACACAATTGCAAGAAATAAATAGGAAACCATTCGGGAAGAAAAAATGGGGCAGAATGCTGTAGAAAAAATTCATGATTGGAGTAAAGCATTACCTACTAAGGTATGGTTACAGATTTTAGGCTATGTTCACTATGAACACAGCCTAACATATCATCAATTTTTTAAACCAAGCTACGCTAGGGTGAATAAACTTTTTAACGCCTGTGCAACGACGCTGTCTAAGCTTCCTTCGGAGCGTAGTTATCAATTCATGACGTATTGCCTGGTGGGTAAAATAACGGCAGAAAAATTAATTGATGATTTAAAATTTCCATCAGAAATCCAATATCAGCATGTGTTTACACAGGTCTGTTTAGAGACAAGCAAAATTTTTAAAGGAAGCTCTTTTAAGAAGTTGGAAAAACTTGTGAGTTGTATAAATGAATACAATGACATTAAAGATGAAGTCATATTTCGTGTCGGTAAGAAAACTTGGAAATGCCAGCGTCGACAGCTCATTGAATTTTTTCTTGAGTTTGATGCAGAACAACACCAGGCATTATTAACTTTGACAACCGATAAGGCTTGTCATGCTGCTCTAATGGCTTTGGCTTACCTGCAAAAAAATAAATCACTGGCAGACATTGAAAAATTGGCTTGCCTCTATGCAGAAATGGGGTTTTTAAGAGGCAGTTTATTTATTGTGGAATTCTGCCAAGGTTTTGATGTCTGGAGAGATGCAAAAAATTCATTGGAATCAAATAAAAATAGCGTGTTGCTGGCGGTGTTAAAATCTGCGCTTATGTGGGAGGGTATTGGCGAATACATTGGCCGCTATATGGTAAATCATTATCAATTTTACTATGATTTGACTTCTCTACTTGAGATTATTTATGCTTGTCAGAATTTTACGCCGGCAACAAAACTGTTATTAAGCGACGTACGGCATTATCGCTCTCCTGAAGCGTTGTTAAAGGTGATTGCTGCAGCAGTGCCCTCTCTCTCGGGAAATAACGACGACTTTACTCCACAGGAACGTACAAAAATTACTATACTCAATAAATTTATTGATGGTTTTGCTTTGGAGTTTGAATTTGATGAAGAAGAGTCTCTTGCGATTGAGAATTTGCTTGAGCAAGCCACTGGCTATGAAGACACGATGCTTGCAATGCTCTATGACGCTCAAAAAACAATTGTAAGTTGTATAAATAACGATGCTTCCTTCATGCCACTCCATTTACCACCCGCGCTTAGCTCAATGTCAATGAGCCTGATAGAGCCTATTGGTGATTTGCAAATATTCTTCGATGAGCATCCCCAGGTTAGTGATAATCGGGAGGAATTTTACCAAGAGGTTGCCGATTTATGTGTAGAGTTCGCTACTGAGGATGCTCTAACGATGGGTTAAAAAAAATAACTTAGAAAAAAACAGTCAAATACCGCCCATCAATACATATTCAAAGTTGCCGAGCTATATCAGGCAACCCCTAATTCCAAGCCCACAGCAAATTTCAAGAGAAGGGGTTAACCGCTTGGCGGAAAGGGATCGTTTCCGTGGCTGTCTTTTCGCAAAATCTTGCCATCTTTTCCATGAATGAAAAGTTCAGCACCTACTTTGCGGCTGAATTTTCGCGCTGCGGCAATGGCTTCTTGTTGCGTCTCAAAATGTCTACTTGCTCGTTTGGATTTTTCCTTTCGTATATCCCAGCCCCCAAGGGCCTCATTAGGTAATACGTGATAGTCGTTGGCCTGCATAATGAATCTCCTTATTCCGATATCGTCTTATTTATAAGTTTAGTTCATTCCGTTTTGGCGGAAGATTGATAGAATCAAAGGGTGCGTTGATGCATCTAGCCTATTTTAAATAAACGTGTTTCATGTTTTACTGAATACAGTACAAAGAGCTGGGAATGGATTTTAAGAGAATGAAAAAATTAATAATCCTCTTACTAATGTCGTCAAACTGTTTTGCAGATGGTTATCCACGCCACATCACTGGCTTATACAAATGTAAAGGCTCAGAAATTGATACTAAAACGGTATTTTCTTGCAGGATGAATATTAAAAAAACCAAGTATACTTATGATATTTTTACCAAGTGTAATGATGGAACATTCTATGTAGGAACTGGTATTTACGATAGGGCAAAGCATAATCTTTCCCTAGTCTTTATGAATCCTAAAAATAAAGAAGAAACGGGTGTGGCCATTGCTGATGTCAAAAAAAATGGATCTATGGATTCTAGATGGACACATTTGAATAAAACAACACTGGGATATATGAGTTGTGCAAAATCCTTACTAAAAAAGGGTTGATCATTCTTTCAAGTTATCTTGCAAATTCTTGCTTTGAATAAGCTACTCTTGCGGCAACGGCTTCTTTTTCTCTTGCGGCATGGGCTTCAATTTTTTGATAGCGTGTAAGCCCGCCTTCCCGATTGGCAATCTGAATATTCAATCCCGGTCGTGCATTGAGCTCCAACATTAAGGGCCCGTGATCTTTGTCCAGCACGATATCGACGCCTAAATAACCAAGGCCAGTTAACTCATAGCAGCTGGCAGCAATTTCTAAAATTTTATCCCAATATGGGACGGTTATATCCACAATCGGCGCTAGTGTATCAGGATGATAATCGATGGGATCATTTTGAAATACACCGCCAAGTGTTTTTCCGGTGGCTAAATTAATACCAACACCGATAGCACCTTGATGAAGGTTTGCTTTTCCGCCCGATTGGCGCGTGGGCAACCGAACCATGGCCATTGCAGGATAGCCTAACAGGGTAATAATGCGAATATCAGGAATACCCTCATAACTCACTTCTTTAAAGACGGGGTCAACAATGACACGATGCTCAATGATCGCGTAGTCACCATGTCCGCCAAGACTATACGCTCCGCTCAATAGACATGAGAGATGATAGCTAATCTCCTGATTTGTCATTAATTTACCGTTAATTTGGCGATAGCGGCCAAAAACGCGATCGGTAATCACAAGGATGCCGTCGCCGCCTGCCCCATGGGCTGGCTTGATGACAAAATCTTTATAGGGCTCTAAAATTTTATCAATGCCTTTAACTTGGTGTTCAGTACTTATGATTTCATAGAGCTTCGGAACGGCTATTCCGGCTTGGATGGCTAATTGTTTCGTTTGTAATTTATCATCCACCAAAGGATAAAGTTTGCGAGCATTGTACTTTAAAACGTAATCGCTATTACGGCGATTAATACTTAAAATCCCGCGCTTATGCAATCGGCGGTAGAGCTTCCACATTATAACTGTTCTCCGCCTAAGGCTTTAAAGCGCAGTAATTCAAAAAGCCGGTAGCCTCTGTATTGACCAAACCACAAAATGAGCGCCAGTAATACCAAGAGTAGCTCTGGAAATGCAAAAATCAGATACTGCATAGGTTCATAGTTCATAGCGCCATAAGCAATAACCGCTGCAATAAGACTACCTACCCCTGACTTAATGGCATCGGAAGCACCGCGCTCATCCCAGGTAATACACATCCTTTCAATCGTCATTGTTAAAATAACCATAGGGAATAGGGCAACGGATAAACCGGATTCCAATCCAAGATTCTGACTCATTATGCTAATAAAAATCATCAACAGAATCACCACAGTAAGGATGGCTGCCAATCGCGGCACTAATAATAACCGCAGTTGGTCAAGATAAAATCTGGCCAGAAGTCCAAAAGAGACAATAATAACAAATAAGGTGATCCCCCAAATGACATGTGTTTCGCGAAAAGCAAGCGCAATCAATACGGGCATAAAAGTGCCGAAAGTTTTTAAACCAACAAAGTTACGCAATAAGAGAATGATAAAAGCGCCGATGGGAACAGTAAGTAAAATTTTATACGTTTCCTGGGCACTTACAGGTAATTGTAACAGGGAGAAACGAAGTAATTGCGAATCAGTTTGTACTCCCCTTGTTTTTGCAATGGACAACGCGTTAATAGGTGTTGGGGAAACAATCAAATTGAAAATTGGTTTTTTTCCGCCAATGACACTATAAACGGGTTCAAAACCATATTGCCAAACTAGAAAATCCTTAGGAAAACCGACACTGCCTGTTCTGGGATTGATATACAACCAGTCCTTGCCATTATAAACTACCATAAAGGATTTAAAGTCTGTCTTGTTTTGATGCTTTAAATAGATACCTTTAACAGGCATGGCATAAATTTTTGCCTGGTTTAATACGACAATGGCTGCTTGAATGACATTTTCATCGCTAAACTCGCTGCCAACCAATAATTTGGCGTTACCATCCTGTTTATTTAATTCTTTGATTGTACCTTGGGCAAAGGTTTGAATATCTGCTGAAGATTGACGAACCTGATTGGTGATTGCTTCAACGGCTGCCGTCTGGTTTTCTGTTAAGGGCTGTGCTTTTACAGCAGGAGGCTTGGCCAAGGAGGATTCATTGTTATCCGTTTCGCGAAAAATGGCCCTATAGTAAAGGGATTGAGTACCCTTACTTCGTCGGAGAGACCAAACAGTCACCCGATTATAGCCGCTTAGATTGGTAGTGACGCCATAGTTATGAGAAACAAAATATTCATCCAGAATGGCAAAATAAGGAGGCATATAAGGAATGGTAAAGCTTGCTTTAACTGGCATATTTCTTTCAGCAGTAAAACGTAAGTGGGCTTCAACCATCCAGCTGTTCACCGTTTCCGTATCGGTGAGTGGAACATCAAGTACTAAATGACGATAGAGGAAAACTCCCATGCCAAGAATAAATAAGGTAAGAATTAAGCCGTAAACATGGCGTTTGTTTGACTTCATTTTTTCTCGTTTTTATCAGGTTTAATTAGAAATGCATGCTGCGGATCAACAAGACCGTCAAAAGCGATAATGGCGTCCCTACCAAGAAGCAAGGGATAGTTGAAGCGTTTGCGATTTGTCAAATTAACAAGGATAGTCCGCGTTTTATCGCCTATCTTAATTGCAATTTTTACCACAGGCCGTTTTATGGGTTCAACAGGATGTAATGACATATGCTCGCCAGCCCGGACTTTAATTTTCACTTTGCCGATATATTCACACGTAAATTCAACTTCATCATGTTTTCCGGGTACCTTGAAGCGTAAAAAAGCCTTGCCATTTTCTTCAATTTCATGAATATCCACGGCACTAAGGGATGCTGATTTTGCACCGGTATCCAATTTTGCCGAAAGAGTCATGTTTTTATCAACTAATGTTGCTTTTTCAACATAGCCATAAATAATTTTTTGATTGGCTGCCATGGAGTACCCTAAAAACGATGATAAAATAACAACAAGAAAACCGCGCAGACTCATTAAATCTTTTCCCATTATGTAAACCCCTGTAATCCTAGCAGATTTGTAATCTTACGCACAGAGTTCAATGAGTCATAATATGTATGCAACCTTTCATAGTTTAGTCTAGTGTTTGAGGTAAAGAATTGTCCTATTTTATGAATTTATTACTCCGAAGACAGCTTAAAAAAGTATTTATTTTTCCATGTGGTATGATATTATTAGCGATGGGCCATTTCTTTTTGTATCATTTTAATTCAAGATGAAAAAATGGTTGCCATTTGGGTCGTAATTAGGTACAATTCTCCTCATCTTAGGCCGTGCCTCTATTCGTATGACGACCGAGCTTACCCCTGAAAATTCCGAATCTAGTTCAATTTATCTAATTGCCGGGAGAATGGATGCTCAAAGTCGATTGATTGCAAAACGATTGCATGAACTTCGAATTGTTTACGCCATGTTTGGGGCGCTGGACGGTTTGAGCCTTTCTTATAGCATGATTAAGTACACCTTTGACTTGCTTTATGGGAATGGCAACCTCTCAACCTCTGATCTCATGCATGAATGGATGCTCACTCCAGAAGGCATCGCTGCAGCAGCCACAAGCACAGTTACTTTAGTCGTCTTCGCAATGCTTGCCAATCATTTTAAAGATGATGATGCCAATAAATTCAAGAGTTTTTTAGCTACCGTGTGGCCTTATTGCCGCGACACCATGAAAGGATTAAAAAATGCTTACAAAGGATTTCGCAGCGCAGCACAAGTTATTAATCTCATTGGCGGACAAAACTTAAATTTTATGATTGTCCCCGCGGGTTTACTGCTTGGGGTTCTATCTGCGGCAAATCGAATGTGGTTTCGCTATCACGTCAATACTCGTAAAGACATGATGAAAGCCAATGCAAGATTACTGGAGCAAATTAAAAATTCCGACATCTTATCTCTGGCAGAAATAGAGGAAAAGCGCGACGACATAAAACGTCAATCAATGGCCCTAAGACGCCAAATGCTGCTTTCTGCAGCCTATGGTGGCATTGTGGATGGACTTTATCTTTATGTAGGCGTCTTATCATTATGTGCTTTGGCACCACCAGTATTTTTAGCAATGACCGTATTTTGTGCCATTTATTTTATAGCGTGTATTGCTACACGCGTTTATGAGGAATACGATTTTCAACGTCGCTTGGTGATTACGCAAGCCAAAATAGATTTGGCCTTATGCGGGAAAGAATTGGAAACCAAGTTTCTTAAGCTCGTGCAATCAGGTGGAACTATTAGCTACCAAGGGCAGCTAGAGTTATTCGAAGACATCACCTCTCTGCGAGACGCGTTTGAAAAAAAGCGGGCATACCTGCGCGAATTATCCACGCTTTCTTACTCGTCTGCTTTATTAGCAGGGATGAAAAATGGTTTGGCAGCTTATGGAGCACTTGCAAGTTTAATATTTGCTGTGGCGACAATTATAGTTTTGGCTTCTGCAAGCTTTCCTCCGGCACTACTTATTACCTGCATTTGCATGGGCATGGGACTTTTAATTGCGTTTACAGCGCACTCCCTTATTCATGCCCATCGACACCAAATTAAGCAAGAAGTAGAAACAATTAATAATCCGCATGACCAAAATTTAAATGAAATATTAACATTACTTAAACAATCGAAAGATCGCATAAAAGAAAAAATCGCTGAATTAAAACCAGAAAAAATTAAAACCGCCATCACCGACGGCATGGCTGTGGACCCTTCCCCACAGTTTTTCTTCCAGGAATGGTTTGAGGTGGTGCGCTCATTTTTCTCAGGGTTAGGCAAAGGATCAAAGGCAGTTGATTTTACCATGAATAGTTTTCAGGAACGCGGTGCAGATGGTCATTATCATGATACACCCATTATGTTGGGACTCACTGTCTTAAGTGCCTTGGTGCATGGTACAGCGTTAGCCTTAAGAGCCCAAGCACGCGGGTTTGGTAAAGACCCCATTGATAGTGTGCCCTCAACTGTCAATGCCAGTGAAACAGGAGGGACTGTAACCACCTCGCCTATAGGGGAATCAGATTGTAATCGCCAATTGTCTTCTGATTCCTCGGATAAAAATAGTTCTTCAATAACTGATTCTAATAGAACGATTCAAGACATCACATTCAAGCCTACCAATAATAATAGAACCCCAGACATTACCCCCAGTCATCAAATTACCCTCCAACGTCGTTCTAAACCGACAGAAAAAACACAATCCATGTATGGATTTTTTTCGAACCCCAAAGCTCAGCTACGTCGTACCCATAGTGCACCACAATTACGTGGCTTAGAGCAACCCCATAAAGAACCTCCTAAAGCTTTGACATCTGAATATTGGTAATCATTTTTGCTGATAAAGTTCTGGATTTAAATTGGGATCATTATACATTTTGAATTGGTGGTAGATTCGAAACGTGCGTTTGCGTTGGGTGATTTGTGTAAGTAATTCTTTCAAACAAATCAATAATTGATTTTGTTGCTCCAGGATGGTTTGCCATTTTCGTTGACAATTTTGCTGATGAAGTTCATCCGCCCCTTCACGGTGAGTTTGCAACTCCATATGGTAAGCTTTAAGTGCAAGAATGGACAAGCGATCGATTATCATCCCCGGTGTTTCAGAGTGTACCGGGCATTCTGAAGGCTCTGCCGGTTGTAATTCTGTGAATAACCATTCGTCCATGGCTTCCATGCGATTATTTCGTTGTTGATTACAATGGTCGATTTCACGTTTTGCACGATAGACATATTCAAAGCCCATATCCTCTCGTCTGGCTCTATCCTCGGCATGCCATAAACGATAATTAAAAGCATGGTTTTCTTCAACTAAAGCCATAAAACCGGTTTGACTTAAAAGGATGTCCTTTGCTTTCCACTGGATGATGCTGTCTTCGTGCAATTTGGCAATTTTAGAAACTTGTAATTCAATCATATTTTGAGTCATTAAGTAAAAAACTCTATAGTATAATGCCTGATACTAAAGCCGGCAATTTAATCTGAATCAAATTATCCTCATCCGAACCAGACAGGAATCCCTCAATTAGGGATCAAGTTTCGGTTGAAGGCTCCCCTGCATGTGCACTACGAACTCTATAAATTTTTTTCCCGTTGCTTGCCTTGAACCTAAAATAAAGACTGTTGAATAAAAGAAACGGACTTATTATTTGAAGAAAAATGTACGCCAAGTCCAAGTAAACGAATGGATTTGGTGGTTTCATTTCTTATTTTATAAAAAAGATTATAAAATTTGTCTAATTCAGGTTTAGTGCTTTTTACTTCTGCAGTAGCTAATTTAAAATCATGAAATTTTATTTTGATATATTGATTTTTAATGTCTAAATCAGGGGTTAAGAGTCGTATGCGTTTTAATAACTTGTCATAAAGTTCCGTGATAATGGCAGTGGCTAATTCAACATTATTAATATTTTCAAGCAGAGTTGTTTCTACGCTAAGCGATTTACGTTCTCTATTAGGTTGTACTGGCCTATTGTCAATTCCACGTGATTGGTAATAAAGGTTTTCACCTAATTTACCAAAGTGATTAATCAATGTGGGCAAAGATAATCTTTGTAAATCGGCACCTGTATGCAAATTCATATGCTGTAATTTTTTTGCAGTAACCTTGCCTACACCAAACAGTTTGGTAACCGGAAGTTGGCTAACAAAGGATAAAATCTGTTCGGGACGAATCACAAATACACCATTGGGCTTATTCCAACCGGAAGCAATTTTAGCCAAAAATTTATTAGGAGCTACACCGGCAGAAGCGGTTAATTGCTCTTTCTGCCAAATCTTGTTACGAATAGCTTCTGCTATCCAGGTAGCGCTGCCACGGTAAAGCGAGGACTCACTCACATCAAGAAACGCTTCATCCAGGGCTAATGGTTCAACCAACTCGGTAAATTCTTTGAATATCCGATGAATCGATTCTGATATTTGACGATATTTGGGCATATTAACTGGTAATACGATCAAGTCCGGACAATGACGGTAAGCAATGGCAGTGGGCATTGCTGAACGGACACCGTATTGCCTGGCAATGTAATTGCAGGTGCAAAGCACGCCGCGCTGGTTTGAAGCCCCACCTACTGCAACCGGTTTTGTAGCTAAAGAGGGATTATCACGGATTTCAATGCCCGCATAAAAGCAGTCCATATCCACATGAATAATTTTGCGAGGTTTGGTCTTAGAATCTATTTCCATAATGAATCAACAAGCAATCTAACTTCGTTGCTTAAATTTTATGTCATTTTGGTGGCTATTGTCATATCTTCAGGTGATTTATTCATTTAAGCCGCTTGGGTATTTTTTTTCTTTTCCAGTTCAGACATGGGGGCAAAATAACTTTGATAGAGTTTTAAATAAGTACCATCGTCTTCCATATCAGTCAGTGCTTTATTTATTTGCTGCACTAAACTTTGCGATTTCTTATTAGCCATTATCCCATAACCGGTTCCAATGGGGATAGGTTTGCCTATGAGCTTAAATTGTCGTGGGCTATTCGCTATCCAATACTCCGCTGTTTCTTTATCAGCCATTAAAATATCAATGTTGCCATTTACCAGGGCTTGAAAAACCTCAGGGAGTGTTGGATATTCAATAATTTGAACATCACCATCAAATTTTTCCAATGTAACCACCTTAAAGACCGTCCCTTTTTCTATGCCCACTTTTTTATGACGAATATCATCGATAGAATTAATAGAAGAGTTGTTATAAGCAATATATTGGCCATTACTGGCAAGATAGGGTAAACTGAACAAAAATAACTCTTCCCTTGCGGGGGTGATGGAAATGGAACCCACTGCCAAATCAATTTTTCCCTCTAATAATTGCTCAAATAATTGCACAAAGGTTAATCCTTTAAATTGACACTCTGCATCGATTCGTTTACAGATTTCATTCATTAAATCGATATCAAAGCCAAAGAAGTGGTTCTTCTTATCGGCTGGCATTTCAAAGGGTGGTTCATAAATTAAGGCGCCGATTACCAAAGTTTTTGCATTTAAAGCTGGAAAAAATAGAAGGGCAATGAATAAAATGAATCCTTTCATTTACAATCCTTAATTTTTTTATTACAGAGTACTTTACTTAACAGGGGTTGCCAAGTTAGCTTTTGAGCAATTTTTCTTGATGGAGGAAATAAATGAAGTTTATAGTAAGCTTATTAGCATTGTTGTATTTTACTTTGGCGAATGCCGAAATGACTATCCCTGCTTCGTGTAAGCCAATTTCGGTAAAAGAATCCGCGATGCTATCTACAGAAAAGCCGGTGTTGGTGATGATTCATAATCTATCAAATACTGATTTGTGGATTACCCACCCTGTTTCTGACCCAAGTGCCAGTGCAGGTTGGAGCAGTCGTTTGCAAGCAGGTAATTGGTCAGCTTTGGCTCTGGATAAAGAATCGTTTGAATTAAGTTGTATTGAATCAAAACCAGGTCATGAACAGCAGGTACCTTGTATGGGTGTCATATCCGTTTGTCGCTGGCCTGCTGTAACCATGCCGTCGCAGTCTTCCGGAACATTTTGGGCTGCTGAGGATATGAGCTTGTCGGCACTAACAGAACACTTAGGGGGGCGAGGTTTTGGATTACCTGACTTAGAATAAGTGATAGACTGTTAATAATAATATTAAAACAATGTGGTGAATGTGAGTAAAAAACCCAAGGATCCTTTTTATAAGAGGGAAAAAGAGAAATACGCGACTCCAATCCCAAGCCGTGAGTTAATCATGCAGGTATTGGATGAATTCGGGCGTCCAATGTCCCGTAATCAATTAATTAACAAGCTTGAAATAGAGGATGTAACCGAACAAGAAGCATTGGGATTTCGTCTGAAAGCCATGGTACGTGACGGGCAAATTATGCAAGACCGTAGAGGTCGCTTTTGCTTGCTAAAACGCATTAATCTACAACGTGGCACTGTGCAGGGACATCCGGATGGTTTTGGCTTTTTTATTCCGGAGGATGGTGATGAAGACATGGTTTTGTCGGCTAAGGAAATGCAAACTGTAATGCATGGCGACTTGGTCCTGGCCTATCAGACAGGCGTTGATCGACGCGGTAGAGCAGAAGGTAAAATTCATGAGGTATTAGAGCATGCCAATCAAAGTGTTGTTGGCCGCTTTTTTACAGAGCATGGAGTAGGCTTTGTAATTCCGGACAATAAGCGGTTGTTGCATGACATTTCTGTCCCATTGGAATTTGCCGCAGATGCCAAAAATGGCCAAATGGTTTTGGCCGAAATAGTCGCTTTCCCAACAAAACGTAACCAAGCTATTGGTAAAATAATTCATATTTTGGGTGACCATATGGCACCTGGAATGGAAATTGACGTTGCTATTTTTGCACATGGCATTCCCTCCCAGTGGCCCGAAGAAGTATTGACGGAAGTTGCCAAAATCCCACAGCATGTGGATGAAAAAGAATTGGTGGGTCGAACGGATTTGAGGAGTTTGCCTTTTGTGACCATCGATGGGGAAGACGCAAAGGACTTTGATGATGCAGTTTATTGCTACCAAAAACCTAAGGGGGGCTATCAACTCTATGTGGCTATAGCTGATGTAAGTCATTATGTTAAAAAAGATTCTGCTTTGGATAAGGAAGCAGCAAAACGAGGCAATTCTGTTTATTTTCCTGGCCAGGTGGTGCCTATGCTACCAGAAGCTTTATCCAATGGCATTTGTTCATTAAATCCCCATGTGGACAGATTATGCATGGTGGCAGAAATGGCAATCTCCGAAGAAGGTAAAATAACACGCTCACGGTTTTATCGAGCTGTCTTTCATTCCCATGCTCGTCTCACCTATACCAAAGTGGGGCAATGGCTGGAAAATAAACAACAAAGCGGTATTGATGAAGCATTATGGTCGGCGCTAGACTCACTGTATGGTCTATTTAACGTCTTATTAAAAGCACGGAAGGATCGTGGTGCTATTGACTTTGATACAACAGAAACATGTATTGAATTTGATGAAAATAGGAAAATTAAACGTATTAAACCTGTTATTCGTAATGATGCCCATCGTCTGATAGAAGAATGTATGCTGGCTGCAAATGTGGCGACTGCACGCTTTTTAGAACGAGCTAGCATCCCCACCCTCTATCGTGTTCACTCCTTGCCTGATGAGGAAAAAATCAATGCGCTGAGACTTTTTCTTGGTGAGCTGGGGTTAAGGCTTGGTGGTGGTAAAAAACCTCACCCTAAAGATTTTCGAAAAACGATGGCTGAGATAGAAAATAGACCCGAAAAACATCTTATTGAAACGGTCATGTTACGCTCGTTAAAACAAGCCCAGTATGTGGAAGAAAATGATGGTCATTTTGGCCTTGCCTACCCTGCGTATACTCATTTTACTTCACCTATCCGTCGTTATCCTGACTTATTAATCCATCGGGCGATAGGACATCTCATTGACCAGCAGGAGGTGGGTGAATTTGCTTACACCGAGGAAGAGATGAATCGTTTAGGCAAACATTGCTCTGCCGCTGAGAGGCGTGCTGATGAAGCAACACGTGAAGTGGTTTCCTGGCTTAAATGTGAATACATGCAGGATAAATTGGGGCAAGTATTTCAAGGGACCATTTCTGCAGTGACTGGTTTTGGAATTTTTGTGGAATTAAATGATATTTATGTAGAAGGACTGGTGCATATTACTTCGCTTCGAAATGATTATTATGCATTCGATGCGACCAAACACCGCCTTGTCGGGGAACGTAGTGGTCAGGTTTACCGCTTGGGAGATAAGATGACCGTTATGGTAGCCCGGGTAGATCTTGATGAACGTAAAATTGATTTTGAGCCTGTAGAAAATGAGACTAAGCATGAGTGAACATTTTGTATTTGGTTTACATGCTGTTCATGCTTTATTAGTAAATCCTCATCGCCCCACTAAAAAATTATACGTTAGCCAGGAGCGGTTGGATAAAAAATTGCAAATGCTTCTTGATTTGGCAGAGCAGAAAGGGATTCCTATCGAAAGGCTAACGGTGCAAAAAATGCATCAACGTTTTGCTGAATTTACGCATCAGGGAATTGTTGCCAGTGCTGGAAATTTACCCCAATATAATGAAAATGATCTGCTGAGTTTGTTGGCAAATGCTAAAAAACCATTCCTTGTTTTAATTCTTGATGGTATTACCGATCCTCACAATCTTGGTGCTTGTTTACGCACAGCCGATGCAACAGGTGTTGATTTTGTGATTATTCCCAAAGATAAAAACGCCGGCATTACACCAGTAGTAACCAAAGTTGCCTGTGGGGCAACAGAATCAATCCCTGTAGTGCGTGTGACAAATCTGGTTAGGGCTATGGAAATTATCAAACAGGAAGGTGTTTGGGTTTATGGCGCTGCTGGAGAGGCGACGGAGAGTATTTATACCCTTGATTGTAAAACTTCACTTGCTCTTGTTATGGGGGCAGAGGGGGAAGGTTTGCGACGTTTGACCCGAGAGCATTGCGATGGCTTGTTTGCCTTGCCTATGTTAGGTAGTGTAGAGAGTTTAAATGTATCGGTTGCGACGGGTGTTTGTTTGTATGAAGTCGTACGACAACGCCGGGTACAGCAATAAATGGGTAATTTTACGTATATTAAAACCGTGAAGTAAGCACTATAATGCCTCTGCGCTAGTTGGTTAATTGTCAAATTGACAAGGGATTGCATTGGAAGCGACAGGGATTGTACTTTATACTTTATTTGTCCATGCCTTCAGGTAAGCTTAACCCATAGCGCGTAAAAATGAAATGACTTATATTTTTAGCCAATTCTTTTTCAGAGTAAAAAAACATCCCATCCATTTCTTTTTTAAGTAACTTAACCTCCTCTTCATTGTTAACGTGAATGGCTGCTTCAATCTTAGGGTTAAGCGCACGTGCAATACTCATTATTTGCCTTGTGTTAAAGAGGTCAGAGTGAGTGATAATCAACATTCCTGCCCGTGCAATGTGTGCCTGTATCAAAACACTGGATTCAGATGCATCACCGAAAACAGCGGCCAATTTTTTCTTTCTTAACTGTTCGACCAGTCCACGATTTTGCTCAACAACGACAAAAGGTAGTTTTTGTTGCAAGAGTGCTTGACCAATATGGTGTCCTATGCGCCCATATCCAATTAAAATAATTTGTTTAGATAAATATTCTTCTTTGGTAGCGATTGGCAATTCACTTAAAGGATCTTCCTTGCGTGCAAAATGTTGCATCCATGTTGATTTGGAGCCTATCCAGTGTTGAAAAGGCTTGATTACCTTAAAGAGTAGTGGATTCATGGCAATTGATATTAAAGCGCCCGCAAGGATTAATTCCTGGCCTTCCCGGGGTAATAAGCCCAGATTAACGCCAAGGCCAGCGAGGATAAATGAGAACTCACCGATTTGCGCCAGACTTGCCGAAATAAGCAGTGCGGAATAGAGTGAATATCGTAACGCAAGCACCAAAATAGCAGCAACAATTGACTTACCAACAACAATAATACTTACGACTGCTAAAACTTTAAGTGGCTGGTTAATAAGAATAAGAGGATTAAACAACATCCCTACTGAGACAAAAAACAAGACAGCAAAGGCATCACGAAACGGTAACGATTCTTCGGCTGCACGCTGACTGAATTTGGACTCCCTCATGATTACCCCGGCAAAAAATGCGCCCAGGGCAAAAGACATTCCGAATAATTGGGAAGCGATATAAGCAATACATACTGCAGCAGCAATAACGCATAAAGTAAACAGCTCCCGGGAGCCAGTGCGTGCTATTTGCCATAATAATCGGGGAAATACCCAACGTCCAACAAATAGTATTAGTACTATAAAGGCTGTGATCTTTAATAGAGTGATAGCCAAAATTAGCCAGAGGCTTTCCTGTCCTAAGCTTGCACTAGCTCTCATCCAATCAGGTAGCAAAGGCAAGAAGACTAAAACAAGAATCATGGCCAAATCTTCAACGATTAACCAACCTACAGCAATTTGGCCGCTAATAGAATCCAGTATTCCTTGAGATTCAAGTGCCCTTATTAATACCACTGTACTGGCCACGGATAAGGCCAGGCCAAATACGAATGCCCCACCTAATCCCCATCCCCACATCATCGCCATGCCTGCACCAAGCAGCGTGGCTACAACAATTTGAATTAAAGCTCCCGGCAAAGCAACTTTACGTACTGCAAGCAAACTGCCCAGCGAAAAATGAAGTCCCACACCAAACATGAGTAGCATAATTCCTATTTCCGCCAGCTCCGCTGCAATTTCAGTATTAGCCACAAAGCCCGGTGTGAAAGGGCCTAAGAAAACCCCTGCCAAGAGATAACCCACAAGAGCGGGCAAATTCAGTTTTACCGCAATAAAGCCCAAAATTAATGCTAACCCAAGTGCTGTAGCTATTGTTGTGATTAGCGGAAGGCTATGAGACACGTTTACTCCCTAAGCATTGAGATAATTTTTACCTCGTTGTCTGGTAAATAAAATTCAGACAATTTCACATAACCATTTTTTTCATAAAGAGCCTGGTTTTTAGCGGTTGCAGTTTCCAGATAGCAAGGAAAACCACTTTGCTTTGCCAAGTCAAAAGTGTAGTTCATTAAGGCAGTACCGTAACCTTTTCCCTGATAATCGGGTTGTGTGGCAAGACACCAGCAATACCAAAAGGAGTTGTTACCCATATGTTTTTTACGTTCTTTTTGAGTTAAATCATCAAACAGCATGAGGCGTTTAAATGCTTTATTTCCCATGGCTTTGGGGAGGGTGAAAAAGCCAGCACGAAATGCTTTCCACCAGGAAAATTTTTTATCGGTAGGGCATTTTCGAAGTGCTACAGCCTCCATGCCAGTTGTACAAAAGGCCTTACCATATAACATACAATAACGTGTAATTGCTTCAAACATTGCTGGTGCTTTTAGCTGATAATCTTCGCCAAAGATCCATTGCATAACCGGGTCTTTTGCGAAAGCTTTTGTTAAAGTGGCGACAGCAGTCGCTAAGTCATCGGGTTGTAAACTGCGTACTGCAATGATTTTATCCATTATTATTTTTTTCAAAAAATTGCATTATTGTTTTGGCCAGTCTTAAGACTAATTCTTCAATCTCTTCTTCACTAATAATTAAAGGTGGCAGCAGCCGGATGACAGTGTCCGCGGTAACATTAAAAAGCACCCCATTTTCCAGGCCAATCGCTCTGGCATCATTGGCAGGCCTGTCAAGCTCGATACCCAACATGTACCCTTTACCTCGAAGAGCGCGAATACCAGGATGGTCCCCAAGTTCCTGCATTAACTTCTCTCTTAAAATCGCACTGTTATGAGTAACAAGATCACATAGCTTATGTTGTTCAATCACTTCTAAAACCGTCAGTGCGGTGGCACAAGCAAAGGGATTGCCACCGAAGGTTGAACCGTGGTTGCCAGGTTTAAACAAATCACTGGCTTTTTCTCCCATTAAACAAACACTAATCGGAATGCCATTCCCCAGCCCTTTGGCGGTGGTAAGGATATCGGGTTGAATGCCGTAATGCATATAGTCAAAATATTTACCGGTTCGGCCATTCCCTGTTTGAATTTCATCCAATATGAGTAGCCAGTCGTGCTTTTTGCATAACCCGGCAAGTGCTCGTAAATAGGTGTCATCGGCCACATAAATTCCACCTTCACCTTGGATAGGCTCAATCATAACGGCTACAACGTCATCACGGTTGGCTGCAATGGTATGGATGGCTTCAATATCATTAAAAGGGGCTCGAATGAAACCTGGAACAAAAGGCTCAAAGCCAGCTTGTACCTTGCGACTGCCTGAAGCGGTTAATGTTGCCATCGTGCGACCATGAAAAGCCCTCTCCATCACAATAATTGATGGCGTTTCAATGCCTTTTTTATGGCCATAGAGGCGTGTCAACTTGATTGCTGCTTCATTCGCTTCTGCCCCTGAGTTGGCAAAAAAAGCTTGTTTCATGTCGCACATGGACGTTAACTTTTCGGCGAGTAATTCTTGCTCTTTAATATGATAGGCATTTGACGTATGGAGCAATTTTGTGGCCTGTTGTTGAATGGTACGCGTAACATCGGGATGTGCATGGCCTAATCCACAAACAGCAATACCGCTTAAAGCATCAAGATAAGCTTTACCTTGATCATCGTATAACCAAACGCCTTCTCCATGCGTAAAACTGACAGGTAGAGGGTTATAGCTGGTGATTAGTGCCATGAAAACTCCTTGTTTGTTGCCTTTATTAATAAAGCGACTGAATGGTGAATTAACCCAAGTTACTCGCTACAAAATCCCAATTAACGAGTGACCAGAACTCTTTAATATATTCAGGACGAGCGTTACGGTAGTCAATATAATAAGCATGTTCCCATACATCACAAGTTAATAAAGCCTTTAAACCCTCTGTCATTGGAGTGCCTGCATTACTGGTGTTTATGATTTTAAGCGCCCCTTTATTATCTTGAACGAGCCATGCCCAGCCTGAGCCAAACGTGGTGGCAGCAACTTGAGAAAATTCCTCTTTAAATTTTTCAAAAGAACCAAAGTGCTTACCTATTGCATCACCAATTTTACCAGTAGGTTCGCCACCACCATTTGGACTTAAGCAATGCCAATAAAAAGTATGATTCCATACTTGCGCTGCATTATTAAAAATGCCACCTGACGCTTTTTTGATAATTTCTTCAAGACTAAGATTTTCAAATTCGGTGCCAGGAATCAACTTGTTTAGATTGGCTACATAAGCACTGTGGTGTTTGCCATAGTGATATTCTAAGGTTTCCTTGGATATATGTGGCTCTAAAGCATCCATAGCATAAGGTAGTGGTGGTAGTGTAAAAGCCATTTTTAGTCTCCCAATTTAAAAGAATGTTAAGTTTAGCAGGAAGGTAAACATATTCAATGTTAGACTAAGTCTTTAATAAGCCCTTTTACTTAAGGGAGTTGCGAATTGATCTCATTTTCGCCATAATTAATATTGGCTTATTTTATTTGGTTTTATGACAGGTGACCCAGTGGATACAATAGAAAAGATTAAACAACAAATTGCAGATAACGCAATACTACTTTATATGAAGGGTACTCCTAAAATGCCTCAATGCGGTTTTTCCGCGCGTGCTGTACAATGTATCGATGCTTGCGGGGTGAATTTTGCTTATGTGGATGTGCTTGCTAATCCAGATATCCGTCAAACCCTGCCGCAATATGCCGATTGGCCTACTTTTCCGCAGTTATATGTAAAAGGTGAGTTAATTGGTGGTTCAGATATCATTGCGGAGCTTTATCAACAAGGTGAGTTAGAATCGTTATTACGTGAAGCTGTCGCACTTTAAAACTTAATATGCGTACTTGGTGCGCTTCTAAAGGAGACATAGATGAGTGTTTTAGTTGGACGCAAAGCCCCTGATTTTACTGTACCTGCAGTATTGGCTAATGGGGAAATTACAGACAAATTTAATTTGCATGATTCCATAAAGGGAAAATATGGGTTGGTATTTTTCTATCCCTTGGATTTTACTTTCGTATGCCCTTCAGAGTTAATAGCACTGCATCATCGTATGGATGAATTTAAACGTCGTGGCGTTGAAGTGGTTACAGTCTCTATCGATTCACAATTTACCCATAATGCTTACCGTAACACTTCTGTTAAAGACGGTGGTATTGGTCATGTAAATTTTACGATGGCTGCAGACATGACACATACAATTTGCCAATCTTATGGCGTCGAACATCCGGTTGCTGGTGTAGCATTTCGTGGCGCGTTTGTCATTGATAAGAATGGTGTTGTGCGTTCGCAAATCGTTAACGACCTACCGATTGGCCGTAACATCGATGAAATCCTTCGCATCATTGATGCGGTTCAATTTTTTGAGGAGCATGGAGAGGTTTGCCCTGCTGGCTGGCAAAAAGGTAAGGCAGGCATGAAGGCCTCTCCCAAAGGAGTTGCAGAATACCTATCTTCTCATTCAGATGACTTATAATAATTCATATGAATTTTGCGCCATGTATTAAGCATGGTGCAAAATAACTCTGCTGTTTTTTCTGCATCATAAACCGCTGAATGTGCTTCATTTGCATTAAAATCAATTCCTGCAGCCTTGGTTGCTTTTGACAATACAGTTTGTCCGTAAATAAGCCCTGAAAGAGTGGCTGTGTCAAAGCAGGTAAAGGAGTGAAAGGGGGATTTAACGCCAGTCCTCTTCACGGCTTCTTTTATAAAGAGTAAATCAAACCAGGCATTATGTCCGACGAGAACGGCCTTTTGGCATTGGTGTTCTTTCAGTGCCCGATTAATAGGTGCAAAAAGATTTTTTAGTGCTTCTTTTTCTTCAATGGCAAACCTTAGGGGTTGATAAGGGTCAACTTGGATGAAGTCAAGTGATTTTTTATCAAGCTCTGCGCCTTCAAAGGGAAGGATGTGTTCAAAATAGGTCGCTTGTGGGGCAAAAATACCCTCACTGTCAATTTGGATGAGAACAATGCACATTTCAAGAAGCGCATTTTTAAAAGGGTCGACTCCGGCTGTTTCCAAATCGACGACTACCGGCAAAAAACCTCGAAATCTTTCTTTAAATTGCGAGCAAAAAATACTATCAGGCAGCGTCATGAATACTCCATGGTAAGGTTTCTCCAGCAGCAATAGGAATAACCTTATCTGCACCAAAGGGAAGTATTGCAGGTACAAGCTGGGGAGATTTTTTTAAAGTGAGTTGCTCTTTATTAAACGGTAATTGATAAAATTCGGCGCCAAAACGACTTAAAAAAGCATCCAGTTTGTGTAAACCATTTAATTCTTCAAAAACTTGGGCATACAAAGCCACTGCATACGGAGCCGAAAAAATACCGGCACAGCCACAAGCGCTTTGTTTACTGGCTACTGCATGAGGGGCACTATCGGTACCGGCAAAAAATTTGGGATTGCCGCTTACTGCCGCTGTTCGCAGAGCATGCTGATCGGTGTCTCGTTTTAATATAGGCAGACAATAATAATGAGGCTTAATTCCACCAGCTAATAAATGGTTGCGATTATACATTAAATGATGCACCGTCACTGTGGCTGCGACCGTATCGGGTGCTTGTTGAATGAATTCTACTGCGGCTTTAGTTGATATATGTTCAAGGATAATGCGTAGCTTGGGGAAATTACGGATTAAGGGCATTAAATCATTGTCAATGAACGCTGCTTCACGATGAAAAATATCACCTTGTGTCGTTTCCCCGTGAATTTGCAGGACTAAGTCTTCAGTTTGCATCACTTCAAATAAAGGATAGAGGGCGCGTAAAGAATTAACACCTGCTTCAGAATTCGTTGTTGCCCCTGCAGGATAAAGCTTTGCACCCAAGATGGAAGGGTAATGTTTTACACGGGCTAGCTCTTCAGCCGTAACAGACTCGTTAAGATAGATCGTCATATAAGGTGAAAATGTCGATGCTTTGGGTAAAGCAGAAAGAATACGTTGTTGATAATCGATAAGATCATGAATGGTAGTAAGTGCTGGTTTAAGATTGGGCATAACCAGTGCTCGTGAAAAATGTTGCGCTGTCGCAGGGACAGTATCTTTTAGATAGTCTCCGTCACGAAAATGAACATGCCAATCATCAGGGCGTGTAATCGTAATACATTCCATAAATAAAGGTTCCGCTAAATTTGCCGATATTTGAAGCATAACATGAATTTGCGAGACGGGATGAGCAAAAAATGACATCCATACAGTCTGTCATACGAGGTTGGTTAAGAATTGCAATGTTATGCTGGCTGCTCCCTGTAAGTGCCTATGCCATTGTCCATGTTGATTATGCCAGTCCCATGGGTGATGAAAATTGGCGAATGAGTGGCAATAAATTGCGGTGCGGCTTGGCACTGACTGTTCCTAATTATGGAATTGCGTATTTCGAACAGTATGCAGCCAAATCCCCACACTTTATTTTAAGTAAATGGCAACAAGTGCAAAAGCAATTACCAGCGGTTGTCTATGCAACCCCTCCCGTCTGGAAACCTTATGGTAAATCTTATTTTATTAGTAAAACTACGGTCAATCCTGGCCAATATGGTCTTTATTTACCACGTGAACCGACTTTGAAGATGTTAACTTATCTGGCAGAGGGTTTCCAAGCCAAATTTGAATATCAATCCGAGGAAGGATTTCCTGTGACTGTTGCTCTTTCACCTATTCGATTTCAACCAGTCTATGCCAAATATCAGCACTGCCTGAGTAATTTGCTTCCTTTTGATTATGAAAGTGTTAAAACCAGTATTATCTATTTTGATTCCGATAATTTTGAATTAAATGATGAAGCAAAAGTACAATTGAGGAAAGTAGCCATTTATTTTCGTGCTGATCACCAAGTGAAGAAAATTAAGATAGCTGGCTACACCGATGAGACCGGGCGCAAATCCTATAATAATGCGGTATCAGAGGCACGGGCCAAAGCAGTTGCCAATTACTTACAAAGCCAGGGCGTGAGTGCTGAGCGTTTAGCGGTAACCTGGTATGGCATTAAAGATCCAGTAGCCCCTAATGATTCGGAAGCCGGTAGAACACTAAATCGGCGGGCTGTCGTAAAGATAATTAAATCAAATAATTGAAATTAATCAAAAAAAAATTCACCTTTAACCTTTTATCTGTTACAGTCAGAAAATAAGTCAGGTTACTAATTAGAAAAATTCTCTCTTCATTAAGATGATTTTAGTGAAGAATTTTGATTTTTCCGATTGATCTTTTAAGAATAAAAAATTTTGTCATCTGATAATTAGGCAAGTGGTTAAAAAATAGCTTGTTTGGGTGTCGAAGTGGCAAATTTGTTTATTGGGTCAACTAAATTATCGAATTTATAGAGAATTTTTGTGGAAATAGTGTTGACTTTGACAAAGTAGCGCTTGATAATCTGACCATGTACGTTCTCGGATAGAGCGATGATTGCGTACTATAGTCAACACCATGTTGTGGTTTGACGGCTAAACGGGAAATTAATAATAAAAAAGTGGAGATGAAGCATGTTAAATCTGAAAAAAACAGCGGTAGCTGTTCTTGCTTTAGGTAGCAGTGCAGTATTTGCTGGTACCATGGGTCCTGTTTGTACCCCTGGTAATGTTACTGTTCCTTGCGAAAGAACAGCTTGGGACTTCGGTGTGTATGCTCTGTACCTGCAACCAGCATATGATGCCTCTTTCGACTATCCTTTCATAACTGCTCCAGATGGTATTACTACTCACTATCGTGATTTAGATCCAGATTGGGGATGGGGCTTCAAATTAGAAGGTTCTTACCACTTTAATACTGGTAACGACTTGAACCTGAACTGGTACCACTGGAACAAAGATACTGACACTGGTTTTGCTGGTGTGTTCCTTGATGGCGTTGGCGGTCCTTTCTATGGTAGCCATCATTTCGAACCTAAGTGGGATGCTGTTAACTTAGAATTCGGTCAACACGTTGATTTCGGTGAGTTCAAAGACATCCGTTTCCATGCTGGTGTTCAATATGCTCGCATCGAACATGAACTGACTGCATCTGGTTACATTCCACCAGCTTCTGTATTGACTGGTTTCTCTGTAACTGGTGATCACGAGTTCAACGGCTTTGGTCCTCGTACTGGTATGGACATGACCTACAATTTCGGTAATGGCTTTGCTATTTACGGAAATGGTGCCGCTGCAATTCTGGTTGGTGACTCTAAGTTCAACGGTGCATTTGGTGCAGGCGGTTTCTTAGTAGCTACTACTTCTGGTTCTAAAACAACAATCGTTCCTGAGTTGGAAGCTAAACTGGGTGCTAAATACACTTATGCTATGGCACAAGGTGATTTGACTCTGGATGCTGGCTGGATGTTTGTTAACTACTTCAATGCTAACCATCGCATCAGCCCAGTTACTGGTCTGAGCCATGAGTCTAACTTTGCCTTACAAGGTCCTTATGCTGGTTTGAAATGGGTTGGTAACGTTTAATTACCCAAAAACCGGAATATGTCTTACTAAGCCCATCCTTGTTGATGGGCTTTTTTTTGATAGATGGAGTGATCAATGTTGAAAAAAATAACCCTCGCTATTCTTGGCTTGGCAGTAAGTAGTTTGGTATCAGCGGGAAGCATGGGACCTACTTGTGTTCCTGGCGATGTGACCGTACCTTGTGAAGCTAAAAAATGGGATATTGGTGTGCAAGGGCTTTATTTGCAACCCGTTTATAGCCTTCATCGTGGTTATGAATATACTCCAGCGGGTGCTCTTCGCGAAGTCGATGAAGATTGGGATTGGGGCTACCGTCTGGAAGGTTCCTACCATTTTAATACAGGTAATGACATTACCATGACCTGGGTTCATTTTGACAATGAGTCCGATCATCATAACTTTGCTGGTATTACCCCCTTTAGTGAAGTGTTGTTCCCCTTTGCTCTTTCACTAGATACTCGCTTTGATCAAGTCAATCTTGTGATGGGACAACATGTCGATATGGGAATGGTGAAAAATGCCCGTTTCTATGGTGGTTTACAGTATGCGCGAATTAGAGGTGATGTTGAACATGCTTATGGCATAGCATTACCGATCATTGCACCTGCCGGTTTTACTCGAGACGAAGATGCTGATTTTAATGGGGTTGGTCCAGTTGTTGGTATCGATTATTCTTATGATCTCATCAATGGCTTTAGCCTTACAGCAAATGGTGCTGCATCCATTCTATATGGTTCAAGTCGCTACAATAATAGCATTATCCTTGCTCCCTCCGGCTTGGTTGCTGTGAATATTTATGCCAGTAAAAAATCGGTTGTCCCCAGTTTGGAGGCGAAGCTTGGCGTCAATTATGCGCATGAAATGGCTTATGGCACATTGAATATTGAGGGTGGCTATCAAGTGATTAACTACTTTGATGCTTTACATGCGATGGATCTTAACTGCAATTGTTTACAAAACACTGATTTCGGTCTTTATGGTCCTTACCTCGGAGTAAAATGGGTCGGCAATATTTAAAAGACCTCACATTTTCGAAAAGCCCTTTAAGGGCTTTTTTTATAATGATTAATTTCTAAATGCCTGCTCCTACGTACCACTGCTTGTCAGCAATATCCAGAAACACTGCGCTAAAATACTAGACTCCGCAAACAAGCCGCAGCGTGTAGGACGCAGATGTAATCGAAGCAACCCACAAAATTATGCACAAACACTGGCCACTGCGATCAATGCACGTTATAATTCACGTCGATAAATAATCAGGAAGCAAAAAAAACAGCCAGGAGTACCCCGCGTGAAACAGAGAGCATTAATAATGGCTATGGTCGCTATTTCAGCACCGCTTTACGCTGCAAGCAATGCAGAGTTACAAAAAGAAATTCAAAGGTTACAAGAACAAACAAAAGCTTTGCAAACACAACTTAATCGTTTACAAAAACAATTAGTATCAGAAACTGCAGAAAAACCGAAGCAAATTATTAGCAAAAAAATTGCTAATAAACAAACAACTACACCAGCAACAACTAGTGTTTCTGGCTCTTCTGAAAGAACCATCAAATCTGAAAGGGTAAAAGGAAAATACCATTCAGCGCACGTACTTGTTCACACCATAGATGGTGATCCCCATTCCAGCAGTTTTTTCCCCACGGCACTCATTGCTGATAATGAAGTAGTTACTTATATCGCCGGAACACCCGTGATCACCTCGCCTTACACGGGTGAGCGTCCCGCTTTTGATGGCTCAGATTATATCGTGAACATCTCCAGTATTAATCGAGATATTCGGTTAATGGAGCAGCGACGTCGTGTCTATAGGGCTTATGAGCAAATAGGTTATCCCATTCCCAATATCCCTATTATTGCATTGAGTGGAAAGGCTGAACCTGTTGCTGATATTACACGTCCCTATATCGGCAATACCAGCGGTGATTTAAACTTAGGCTCGAGTGAACTTGATGTGGCGGCTTTACTCAATGATAAGGTCGAAGCATTTATGTCAATTGCCTATGATGACACTCCTCCGGCAATTGGTGGAACAAGGGTAGAAAACTCAACCTTTTTCTTAAATCAGGGCTTCGTTAATATCGGTAATCTGGATATTACTCCTTATTACTTTACAGCTGGCCAGCTTTATGTGCCCTTTGGAAGATATTCAAGCTCTATGATTAGTTCCCCGCTACCCTTAAGACTGACTCGTACTAAATCAAGACCGTTTATATTTGGCTATAAATCACAAACTGCCTCTGGGCCTTTTGCTGCAGTTTATGGCTTTAAATCAGATACTACCGATGGTCATTCGGGTGTTGGTGGTGTTAATGCGGGTTATGCTATTCACAACGGCAATATTAATGGTGAGATTGGTGCAAGCTATATTGGCTCCATTGCTGATTCAGCTGGTATGCAAGATACGGGTTCTTCACCAGGTACCACCTTTGGTGGATTTGGCTCACCTACTAATGGAAGTGAAGCAGTACATAAGGTGCCGGGGGTAGGGGTTCATGGAACAATAAGTATTGATCGGTATAACTTTACGGCTGAGTGGGTTGCTGCTAGTGAAGCGTTTAGCCCGCAGGATTTAAGTTTTAATGGGCATGGGGCAAGGCCACAAGCAGGGCAATTGGAAGCAGGGGTCACCTTTATGGCATTTAATAAGCCGGCTTCATTCGCCCTTGGCTATCAATGGACCCAACAAGCGTTAGCATTAAATTTACCGCAACAACGGCTCGCTGGCGTATTTAATATTTCCATTTGGAAAGATACCGTAGAAAGTTTAGAATATCGCCATGACATCGACTATAGGCGCAACCAATTTGCAAATGGTATTGCTCCACCGGGTGTGGTTAATCTAAACACAGTAGGCACAGGCCAGGCATCTGATTCGGTCGTCGCTCAAATTGGTGTGTATTTTTAATTGGACAAATTAGTCTCGTGGATGCTTGCTCGCGTGAAAACTTCACAGCATTCAATGGCAGTTATCTAGATGAAGCAATAGCATAGTCAAGGTGACTGCTTATCAAGCTCCCACGATTGCTAAGTGATGACTGGTCAGTTAAAGAAAATATTAATGTATTTTTAGATGAGCTAACCTGTAAAAATTTTATGATAGATATTTATTACCTACCAGCAGAAAAATATACTACCTTTTATTGTCCTACTATTTTTTCACCTACGATGTAATTATCGAAGATTATAAACCTTAAACGTATAAGTATACCTGTAAAGGTCTTTTTATTGATATTTCAAAAAAAATGCTATTCTTATCCCATAGATGATAATTAAGGATCGCTATGGAAGGTTTTCACACCTTATGGTGTGTGGTTCTTATGAAAAAAATTATCGTAAACCTCTATTTGCATTTTCAATGTCAACTCGCAATCTGTTGTCGTTATTTTGTTTTGTTTATTGGATTATGGATGATCTCTCTCCCTATAATGGCCAATAAAATTGTTGAGATGGAGATTAAGGGAGCCATTGGGCCGGCGACGGCTGATTTTGTAAATCGCGGTATTACAAAAGGCCAAGACGCGTCATTCATTTTGATAATTATTGATACGCCAGGCGGCTTGGATAAATCGATGCGTCTTATTGTCCAAGACATTCTGACTTCGAAAGTTCCGGTGGTTACCTATGTTGCGCCTAATGGGGCACGTGCTGCGAGTGCGGGTACCTTTATCGTTTATGCAAGTACGGTAGCTGCAATGGCACCAGGAACCCATTTAGGGGCAGCAAGTCCGGTCACTTTAAGCGGTGATGGTTTTACTGGCAAAGAAGATAAAAAAGAACAATCTACTGCCATGGATAAAAAAGTTACCAACGATGCGATAGCTTATCTACGTGCCATAGCACAGCTTCGTGGGCGTGATTCAGCATTTGCCGAAAAGGCCATTCTCAATGCGGCCACGTTGACCGCAAATGAAGCACTACAAAGTGGCGTAATTAACCTCATAGCGACTAATAAAGCGGATTTATTCAAGCAATTAGATGGTATGGAAGTAAGTCAAGCTGGAAGAAAAATTAAATTGCTTACAAAAAATGCTGAGGTGACTAAGCTCACACCGGATTGGCGTTTGCGTTTTTTACAAGTAATCACTGATCCTACAGTGGCCTATTTGCTATTATTGCTTGGAATTTACGGAATTTTCTTCGAACTGGTCAATCCCGGTTTTGTAGTGCCTGGTGTCGTCGGTGCCGTTGCAATTTTGGTAGCCTTGTATGCCCTACAATTGCTACCCATTAACTATGCAGGATTTAGCCTGATTGTTTTAGGTATTCTTTTTATTATCGCTGAAGCCTTTGCGCCAAGTTTTGGTGCTTTAGGTTTAGGCGGAACTGCGGCATTTGTCATAGGTTCAATTCTATTAATTGATACTGAGCAAGATAGCTATCAAATTGCCTGGTCGGCAATTTGGGCAATGGCGGCCGTTAATTTGATTGTGCTATTAAGCCTCGCAACAATGGCCATAAAATCAAGAAGACGCAAGCCACAACACGGCGTTAATATCTTATTAGGGGCGGAAGGCCGAGCTTTAAGCAATATTGACCCACACGGTCAAGCTGTCATTCGCGGCGAGATATGGGCTGTCTATGCCCAACAACCTATTGCCGCTAATAAACCCATCAAAGTGGTGGCAACTCATGGTTTGCAACTTGAAGTAGAAGAAATAGAAAGCTGAAAAATAAACTACTATTTAACTAAGGGAATTAAGAAGCTAGCAGGCAAAGGAGAAAAAAATGTTCTCATTCATGGGCTTTTTCATAATTATTATTGCCATTTTATTAATGTCTACCTTACGAGTCCTTAGGGAATATGAGCGAGGCGTAGTATTTTTGCTTGGGCGCTTTTGGCGAGTTAAGGGCCCAGGATTGATTATCATTATTCCCGTTATCCAACAGATGGTGCGTGTGGATTTACGTACCATCGTGATGGATGTACCTAGCCAGGATGTGATTTCAAGGGATAACGTTTCTGTGCGGGTCAATGCCGTATTGTATTTTCGTGTGGTAGAACCACAACATGCTATTATCCAGGTTGAAAATTATTTTGAAGCCACCAGCCAATTAGCACAAACAACATTGCGCTCAGTACTTGGACAGCATGAATTGGATGAAATGCTGGCTGAAAGAGAACAATTAAATAGCGATATTCAAAAAATTCTGGATGCACAAACGGATAATTGGGGAATCAAAGTTTCAAACGTGGAAATTAAACACGTGGATTTGGATGAAAGCATGATTCGTGCAATTGCAAAACAAGCTGAAGCGGAGCGAGACAGGCGGGCTAAGGTTATCCATGCAGAAGGTGAATTACAAGCGTCAGAAAAATTATTACAAGCGGCTCAAGTGTTAGCACAGCAGCCGCAATCACTGCAATTACGGTATTTACAAACATTGGCAGCCCTGGCCACGAATAATCCCACAACGATTATCTTTCCAATGCCAATGGAATTAGGTGACTTACTGAGTAAGTTAAGTTCCAAGTAAACGTTTTGGCATAAAAGGAGCCATGGTGCTCTTTTTATGCATTCTGCGGTATTAATGTTTTGCTTATTTCATCAACAATCTCGACACTGGCTGTTTTAGCCTGGAAGAATCGCCAATTGTTAGAAAATACAGATTTCAAGTTCAAAGTAACCGCTGCCAAAATTGCATTGACAATATCTACCAAGATTTGTTTGTAGCCGCGATGTACCTCTAAAACGCCTTTTGCATCATTGATAGCTTTTATACAATTCAATTGAAAGTCTTGTGCAGTGGAAGGTGTTGGGGAGCTGAAATAATTTTCCATTTCCTGGTTTAATGCATGATAAAGAGTCACTGCTGTTTTAGCTGCGGATTCATAATTGCTATCCTTGAGTGCTTTCACAGCATGTTGGCAGCTTTTAATTTTTAGCTTCTCTAATGAAAGCAGTAATTTTTTCTCAGGGTCTTGAACTGATGCTAGTTCATCATACTGCCTATTTAGTGTTTCAAGCCATTGCCTTCGGCTTCTTTCAGATAAACGCGGGTGAGAAAGCGTAAGATGCAAATTGTCGTAATCAGGTATTTTATTGAGTATGGCATACAGTACATGCTCAGTGAGGTTATTTTTTTTGAGTATGTGCGCAAAATGTTCTGGCTTTTTGCATTTATCAACCAATAGCAATAAATTCTCTTCAGAAAGCGGGCCAGTTTTTTCAGAATCAACCAGTAAATCAATCTCCTTTGCATCGGCAATTTGAATCATTTGCCGAATAGGTAAAGCCGATGCCACATCTTTGCCAAACTGCTGTAGAATTTTTAAGCCGAGTGTCGGCGTTAAATTTTGTTGTTGTTTGATGATGGTAATCATGTCGCCAGCAGCATCGGTTCCACGTTCATATTTTTCTACCAGTTTAATGAGACACTGTTCCCAGGCAACTTTGTTTTCACGTTTGTACCGTTCAAACATGTTGGTCAGCAGTATTTTTAATAAGCCATGGTGTTGTTCGATGTCGATGCCACAGCTATCAATGATGTATTGGGCAATTTCTGGTGATAAATTAGGCTGTTTAAGAACCATGGTTTTAACCGCAGAGTCAGCATTTCGATGCATGCATATTTTTAGCAACAACGCAGAGGACACATTACATTGGGTCATTGCTTGTAAAACATCAGCGGTAACTGCCGTCGGATGGCTTAAAGCCAATTCCAGCTCATTTCGAGGTATAGCTTTTAGGATTGACAGCATTAAGTCAGCAGAGAGCGCTTCATGCTGTAGTAATAGTTTGCGGATATCGTCATGCCCGCGGTATTTATTAAGAATTGGTCGCAGTGTCTCTGGAGTTTTAGCTAGCTTGAGAATAAGTATTATCTGGGAGAATGGCATATTACCAATATGGTGAGCAATAATAGCCTGAAGGGTTTTTTCAGTGAGCTCTTTTCTCTTGAAAAGTAACTCACGTAGAGTTTGGGTCGTGCATTTTGGAACAAGTATTAATAATTGCTCCTCAGTGAATTCCTTTATTGTTCCAGGAGTAATCAATGTGGTAATTTCATCGGTATCGGAAATGCTATTTACCATAGCGTCAAGCGGTAATTTAACCGTTACTCTACTCCCAAAGCGACGAAGAATAGTGACGCCTATTGTTGAGCTTTTGATTTCGGTTTGTTCATTGATAATTTTTACTATCTCATCTGTTAGACCAGGCATATAGCTTGATCTTATAAGTAATCTAAGAAGGACTGGCTCCCATTTTTGTTGCTCTTGCTCGCTTTGTAGGTGTTTAAACGCTTTTAGAGTTAATTTTTTAATCAATTCTTGAGGTGTTGCAACATCATCTAGTCTATACAGAATCCATTGGGCGGTATTAAAAGAAAAGTTTTCATTGTCGATTACAGCGCTCATTACCTCTTGATTTCCTTTGGCATACGCCACAATACCGGCCAACACATCAGAAGAAAATGCCATTTCAGCCATTCTTTTCAATAGATCTGGGGTAATATGGCAGGCGGGATTTTTTAAAGCCAGGGTCACCTCACCATTTCCCACCCTGTTTTGCTCCAGGAATGATTTAAAGAGCTCCGTATTAAGGAGAGGGCTTGCGAAAATACTTTCTTTATTTTTAGTAGAGGCAGCAGAGTGCGCATAAACTCGTTCCAGCATATCAGGAGAGGATGCCTTTTCAATGATTAATGCCAGTAAAGAGGCTGTGAGCGGAGCGCTAGTTAACAACTCCTGCAATACACTGTCAGTGATGTCTGAGCGTTTGAGGAGCAGCTCGCTTAATTGTATAGTTTCACAGCGTTTGGCAAGCATTAGTAATTTCTCTTCCGAAAGTTCTCCTGTGTTTCTTTGCGCAAAAAGCAGTTTTAATGATTCCACATTGTCCGTTGCGGCCATTTCTTGAAAGGGTAAAATCGCTATTAAATTTCGACCAAAACAGTATAAGAAAGAAAACCCAAGTCTTGCGCTTATTTTTGTTTGTTTAAGGGCTTCAATGGCTCTTATAGGATGAAGATCGGGGGTTTTTCCAAGAATGTCTGCAAGGCAATTCTCCCATTCTTCTTTTTCGGAAATTACTTGAGAGTTCTGGTATCGATCTAATATCTTGAAAAAGAGATTTTCCAATATTTTTTTATCAGTTTTACCTTTAAGAATAATTTTTGCAATTGCAAGTGAAAGTTCATGCTGTTCAAGAACAAGGTTGTTCAGTGCGGGCGTTGCTGCTCGGTGAGTCATAATTTTTACTATAACTTCAGGATTTTTTATCTCTTTAATCAGAATTTCTAATGTAGCATTGGTAATAAGGGTAGAATCTGTTAAAAATTGTAAAATCACAGTGTCGGAAGGAAACGGTTTCTTGGTTAACAAATTGCACACTAAACGAGGAGAAAGGTCTGGGTGTTTCAAGGCTGCTTGCTGAATAGAATCACCAGCAGCTGGATGGGAATAGACTAAAGAAATTATTTTAAAATTTGAAGTCTCATCCAAAACGGAAAATAACTGCGCGGTATTTAGCTTCCCATTTTTAAGTAAAATTCGTAGTGCTTTTTCAGGAAGTCCTTCTTTTTGATAAAGTTTAGTGGCAAATTCTTCAGAATGACATTTTTCGGCAAGTAAGTTAAGCGTTTCCTCTGAAAATGTTCTATGAGAGTCCAACAAGGATTTCACTATCGTATCATCACAACAAGAATTCTGCAGAATAGTCTTAATCAAGGCCTGTGAAGGGCGATTTTCTAAAAGAGTATTTAATATTTTCTTAGAAGTGGTTTGTTGTGCAAAGGTAATAAGCACGATATCAATGCTCATTTCCTGAGTGATTTTGAAAGCTGGGTAGTTCTTAAGTTTGAAAAGCGCTTCAATGGTGGCTAGGGCCATTTCCTCAGGCTGGGCTTCTTCAGGATTGTTAAGGCCTTGAAGGTCGTAGAACTTGCTAAGAGACATCTCAAGACATAGTTCAAGGTAATGTTTTTCTTCCTTGGATAGATTTTTTAAGAAAAGAAGCAACGGCTGCTCGAGACGTTGTTTAAGCCTTAAAAGAGGTTGCAGATGATTATCAAGAAAGCTGAGACTATTTAGAGGCAAATTAAATTTTTCCTGCAACTCCACCATGGTTAGTGTTTGAACCCAGATGTTGCTGTTCACATAAGCAAATGCCTCAGCCATTTTTTGATATTCTGCAATTTGTACAGGAATCGTGTCGGGAAATAGTGTTTTCCAGTCTTGCTGGGTTAAATCTTCAAACGGATGGTTTGCGATGTAGGCAAATCCTTCAATATTTCCCTTCAGCAATACGGTTTTTAATTGTTCTAGCTCAGCCTCATTACCAGGTCTATAAGGAAGCAAATATCGTTCAAAGAATGCAATTTTATTTGCCGGTTGCTCATTAAGCCAGAGCAAGGGTGTGCCTTGATTTAAAAGGGAGGAGCATTCTCCGTTAAAAAAGCGTACTTGCTCGCGTAATCGCTGATAGTCGGAATTAGCACAAATAGCCTCGGGCGCTTCTCCTGCAACCACGGTATCTTCCGTGGTTGCTATCCAGCTGCCTGGGGAATCTTTAACGATGTCTTGCAAATTTTCGGCGTCTTGAGACGTAACAATAGTCGCCTGAAGTTTTTCGTTTTTAAGGTGATACCACACTAAAAACACGGGTTTTAAAAATGCATCGGCATATTTTTGCTGCCCCTGGTAAGTTTCGACGTAATTTTTGCTAGCTCTCAAATTCTGTGAAAATAACTCAGGCGTGGCGCTATTGGCACAAAACGTATTCAAAGGAAGCGTTAGTTGATTTAAGTAGTACGTAAAATTAAAACGTAAATTGTACCAATCATAAGTCTCCTTCGATTTAAGATGCGGATTAAAACAGCCATCAAGAGTATGCTGTGTCTGTACTTGTTTTTGTACTTGCTTTTGGATTTGAACTTCTTTAGAAAGCGAGTTGGCAGTATCTTCATATTCTGCCAAGCCATTCGGGATAGCAGATTTAATAATTTCTTGCAGACGTTGTTCGATTTGCTCAAGCTCAGTCGCAGATAATTCTATCTTGGCTTTTGCATGACAAGTTTTCCAGGTTTCAAGAAGCTGTTGTTTAAAATTCTCAAAAATGACAGTCACTTTTTCTTTCTTACTGATAGCCCCGTAAAGTGCAAAAAAATCACGTGAGGGTGTATCAATGAAAAACGGTGCAAAATGCTCGGTCAACTCCGCTTTGCGTCCAGCTTCTTCTGAAGGTAAGTCTTGGATAAGTGACAGGCACCTACGGCGTAAAAGATTTCGCATTTGCCCCTTAGCGGCAGATAAATTATCCAGGGCCAATACGCTTTTATCATTATCCTGCATCCGTTGAATCCATTCATCGTAGGTAAGATCTTGAAGACGTTTGGGTAAAATAAATTCAAGAGTTTGACTTTGACTGAGTCCTCTCATTCTGTCATTGCCTTGTTTCCAGGCTTGGAAGGGGATTTTTTCATCAGCAAGCACTAGGGCATGAGCTTCTAAGTATTGTCTGATATCAGTTCCCAACGTATGCACTTGATCATAAAACGTGAATCGCTCTTCAGGTTTTGAGCCCAGTAAGAGAGAGATTTCTTTTTCTTCACTGGTACCAAGAACAATAGGCTTTTCAGGTTTGGTAACGTCAAGCGCACAGAGCACCTGTTCTTCATTAAAATAAAGCACATGTTTGATTGGTAGACTAAAGTGATCTGGATGCTTGTTAATAAAACTCACTATTTCTGTAGCAACATTAAGATTGGTGACACCCGTAAATGTTGCATTAATATCAATAATGGCACGAATGCGCTCGTGTGCTTCTGAGTTGGTCAGTGTCTTTTCTATAAATTGGGCAGTATTCTCGTAATCAAAATAGGAAATTTTACTGTCTTTACTACGCAACAACTCAACGGTGTAAGCATCACTACCAAAAGAAGACTTGGGGTTGTAATGTAAGCGTTGGTGGTAGGTCGTATAATTTGAGGGTGTTCCCGATACACCTTGCGTGCTGCGGCAAATATCCACATGATTATAGGCATCGATAGAAAGAATGGTCCCATCTTGATTGATTTGTCTTAAAACCCGCTCTTGTAAAAGTGTGGCAATGAGGGAGCGATTGTGCTTATGCCGCGCAAGTAATGCAGCTATCTGTTGCGGATTATTCAGTTGAACCTGGCTTAATTTAAGGCCAGTGTCTTTTTCCAAAAGAGCAAAGCCTTTGCCAGTCGGTGTGGCATCCAAATGTTTAAGACCGGGATTTTGGAATAATTCTTGACGGGCAGCAGCAAGCCAGGTGGCAATAAGCTCTTTGAAAAGCTTTTTACCAATGCCCTTGGTAAGCATCATTTGCATGGTATAATTTACTGCTTCCAGTTCATTTCCAAAACGACTACGTTCATTGGCAAGGCGATTGCCAATATAAGGGATAGCAAGCGTGTATTGGAGAGGGCTTAAGTTTTCTAGCCGTGAACGACCATAGGTGACATTGTGTTTGCTAACTGTATTGCTACCTTGCAACGTTGCAGGTAGCAGTACCGTAATTTCTTGCTTAAAGAAGGCAAGTGTGGCTTTCTCTTCTGCAGTAGCCTCCAGTATCACGGGACTTAACTCAGTGGCCTTATTGCTTAGATAGTTTATAAGCTCTTTTTTAACATCCGTACCATAAACCCGAACGGCTTTATTGATGAATGACGTCAAAGGACTGGTGGGATCATTAACCAGTTTGGTCGCAAGATCTGTTTGAAAGGGAGCCCAATCATAATTTTGCGGTAGCGTGTGCGCTGTTTTAATCAATTTATCATCAATGAAGCCATATAAAGCAACGGCATTTCTAATGAGAGTTGACTCAAGAGGATGCGATTCCCCCAGGGTGTAATTGAGGATTGACTTTAACCACAATCCCTTATGCACTTCATCAATTAAATTATCTGCATTGTGATGCAGAAGGTTAACGATTTTATCGAGCCAATAAACTTGCTTATGCCAGGTTTTGTCTCTTTCTTTTACAGATAAGAGTTCAATATATTTCGCTTCAAGGGAGCGAAGCGAATCTCCCGTCGTTATCAAGTAACTTTTGGTGGTCATGACTTCTACAAATTGACGGTATATTTGTTCAAGACGTTTAGGAGAAACAGTACTATTACGGTCAAATTCAAAACGATGGGCACGTTTACCAAACAGACGCTGCGAGGTACGATTGGCATCGATGTAATTGGTGGCCAATAGCGCAGGCGGTACTTCAATGATGACTAAGTTATCACCTTGAGCCTTCATTTCTGCTACGACGGGTATAATAACCTTTGATTTCCCCCCACCAGGAATTATTTTCTCAATAACATTTTTAAACCCACGACCATCAGGCGCTGGTTCAAGCAGCGATTGCAGTGCCGTGACTTGACGCTTACGAAGCAAAATGTCTTGCTCATGTTGTATAATGACGGTTGCCGGGGAAGCAAGGGCAGGAATTTCTTCCCTTGCCAAGGTGTCTAACGCTTCTAAAGCCGCATCGATATTACCCGTTTTAGTTGCACTGCTAAGTTTACTTTTTACTTGTTTAAAAAGTTGGCTTTGTATCCCTTTAACAAGCGCATTATGAATTAATTCATACAGCTCTTTTGCCTTAGTAGAGTTTAATCCAGTTAGCTCCACCGTGTAGTTAAGATCAGCTCGGCAATAGATTGATAAAAGTTCTTTTTTATTAAGAGTGGGTTTTTCCTTTGCCTGTTTGGAAATTTCCCATGCTATACGCTGTTGTGGTGTATCAGGACCAAGGTTGGCTAGGAATAATGCTTTTTTCCAGGCTTTTTCTCGCACCTTATCAATAGATACTACGATAGAGTCCACCCTGTCTAAAACCAGTTTTGCCAGCAGAGGATTATCAGTAAATTGTTGAGCTAATTCCTTTTGCTGTTGCTCAGATTGCAGGAGTAATTTTCCTGCGGCGTCTTCTGTTGCAGTTTCCTGTAAATGCTGAGCAGTTTCTGCTTGAAGTTCGCGATATTGTGTGATGACGCTATCAAGCTGATTGCTTAATTCGTTTAACCCCCTATTATTGCCGATAGTTTGTTTTGCCAATGAATTTAAGAGGTCAAATAAAGTAGTTGTTTCCAGCATAGGTGGAGTTAGAGGTATGGTTTGAGGGCGTTCCCTCTTCAAGATATCTTCGGGTTTCGCTAAAACGTGCTGGTAAATATCTTTAGGCTCATAAACTTTAAGTGGAGGACAAGAAAAGGAGCTTACTCCCCTTATTAAATCAGCCAACTTAAAATTATCCAAATCTAATACTAAATTAGAGCGATTATTACAGGTGCGATACAAAATATTGCATAACAGGGGGATAGATGACTCCTGCTTTTCCAATAGTATGTGACGATTGGCAATCAGCGTTGCAGTACAAAAGTCTAATAAACGCTTAAATAGTGTTGGATCTTGATTGGTAGCCGCTATTTTTAAATAAACGGGAAAATGGCAGATAAAATCATGTTCACTGATCGCTGAATTTAATGCATCGAAAGCACTACTTAACTTTAGAACATCCGTCTCGTCTTTAAAGGAAAGCATATTTTGCCAACTGTCAAAAATACGTTTTGTTTTTTGCGGAAGACGGGCTTCATTGATACGGCTATCCCTATTTAAAGTTAAATCAATTGCCACTAGCTGAAGGTGAGATGATTTAGCCAACGGTGGCTTTATTTTTTTTAGGTGTTTTTCAATAAATGCCAAGCGCTTATTATCATCAAGTGATAAAGGATTTGATTGCTGCCGTGATAGTAGCGTATCACGCTCCTGTTTAAGCGTTTCAAGATTTAAAAGCATCCATTCATAACCTAAAGCACCTTTAGGAGATGCTTTTTTAGGTTGTGATTGTTGATAATAGTCCAGCAAGCGTTTACGCTCTAAAGTAGAGAGGTCATAGTCATGCTCAAGATGACGACGAACACGCTGTAAACGCGAGAATGAGTCATAAATTTTAGCTGGAAGATTATCAAGGAAACTCTTCACTTGCTGGTATTGGAGTTGGGCACATTGCGAATTGGCCGTGTCGTCAATGGTTGGTTCTTTTAAGTCAAATTTTCTATCTTGTAAGAGGAAATCACAGGCAAGACTCATTGCTTTCAATTGGCATGCCACATAAGGTGGCGTTTGTCGTGCTGCTTCTCGATGATTGTCGGATAAACGATGAGGTAAATCTTCAAAAATCCAACTAATAAATTGTAATTCGGCAGGATCGCCAGTAAGCCCGCCTAGTCGCGTATTGCAATCTTGTAGTACGGCCCAGGCTTTTTCAACTTGATTCGTAGCAAGGTAGATATAAGCTAAATAAAGTGCATCAGCCACCGTATCAGCGACAGGTTCCCCATTTTGCAAACGAAAACTAAGGGTTCTTTCACTATTCTGATAATGCCACAGCGGTTTTTGTATCGGAGGCTTTTTGTTCCATTCTTGCTGAAGTGCTGACTCAGCAATAGTACCATAGATATCATGGATTACCGGATAAAACTCTCCCTGTTTGGCCTCTTTTTCTGTTGCAAAAAAACGACCAACAGGGACTAAATAGCGGGTATGGCTATTTTTTTCGAGCACCAGTCCAGCCACTGCAGGATGGATTGGAGAGGGACAATCAATGACGCGTTCCTTAGTTTCCGTATAAACGAGTTGAGGGTCTGAGGGATGAAGTTCAAATGTTAAATTATAGCGCGGAAGTTTAACAATCGTATCCGTTAAACTGCTGTACGTCAGAATAAATTTATTGCTTTCAAAATTATTGAGTAGAGGACGGTAGTTTGCAGGAAGTGTATCCAGTTTATAATTGGTTTCTTTCCCTTGCTCATCTAAAACAGTCAATACACCTTTACTTATTGAATAAACGGGTTTGTTATTATGAACTAACAACCCATGGTTGGAATCATTTGTTTCATGCCAATAATCCATCGTGCCGTCAGTCAGTACATGAGGTAAAGAAACATTAATAGGGGCCGTCTTTTTATTAGCATGTTGCGCAAGGTGATGTTGTGAAAGTGGTTGTAATTCATACTCGCGAAAAGCTCCTCCAACTGACCATTGTTTTTGCACAATAAGATTATTATTTTTATAAAAGAGCTCAACCTTATCCTCTGGCAGGCGCAAGTAAGTACCTTCTGGATCAACAAGGCATTCATGCTTATCCTGCAAATTCAAATGCTTAATAAGCGGATGTTTTTGAAGCTCCAATGGTAAACCGCTGTGCGCTAATCCGTTTTCAAAGCGCTTGCCTTGAAGAATATTAAAACGAAGCGTTTTTCCATTCAGTTTGTGCGTTAAGCGATACATGGGAAATGAGTCAGCAGCAATCTCCCAATTTTCTTGCTCCGATTCAGGGAGCAGAAAATTTTTTACTACTGGTGTAACTTGATTGATGGATTGATGACTTATCAAAATTTGAAACTTTGCAATGTTACTATCCACGTCCACCCGATGGGCAGTATCCTCAAGAATAAAAGGATTAGCATGGCTCTGGATGTAAGCATAGGCTTTAAATGCCTGCTCAAAAAGCTCCCCGGAATCTTTGTCCAGATCAATACGAGTCATAATGGTTTGAAACAAATATTGCTGCAAAACATAAGTAACATCGGGGGTATTTTCCACAGAAAGTTGGTTTAGAAGTGTTTCTTGGAGTGCCTTTAATCGTGCAAGCCCTTTTTGTGGGTCAATATGGTAGAGATAGCGACTGACTAAAAAATCTAATCGTAAAAATAAGACGGAATCACTGGTAAACTGACCTTCCTTATTAAAAAAACGATAGCCAGTTTTCAAAAATTTATCGAATTGCGGTAGAAATGCTTTTTCTTTCAAGGCATCCAGTAAAAGACCGGGTTGGAAAATATTCGCTTCAACATAACGTTGATTTTCTATAAGAGAGAGCTTATCGATATGACGAATAAAATAATCTAGCGTCAGCGCTATTTGAAACCGTGGCTTGCTTCGTAGATGAAGATAATCACGCGCCAGAATATCGCTTTGAGTAACGGGTCTATTCGCGTCTTTTGCAGGGTTTCCTGGTGTAAGCTGTATTTCATTTGCGCTAAGAGGAGTTATTTTGTCGTTATATTCACTTTTATTAGGAATATCTGCCCTTAACGCATCCTTCGCGGGCGAGTCGGAGAGCGGGTATTTATGCTCAGAAAGCTTGGTGGATAGTTCTTGCCAGGTTAGAAATGTTGGATATAAAGGCGTATAAAGAAAGAATTTTCCTTTCTCCATAACAAAATCAAGGCGTTGGTGATAACTCAATTCTTTCGCAAAAAAAGGATTAATGGCCCGTCTTAATTTAGATTCGTAGGCTAAATGGTTTACTATTTTACTGATGATAGGACTAAAATTTGTTTCGCCGGGGAGGGTCGATGTGGAAAGTAGTTCTTCTCTTTTTAAATGTTGAGATATTAAATAAAGTGCTTCAAGACCATGCTTTCTAATTTTTGTATGAAGCTGGGTAGCATTTGCACTATATTTCTCGTTATAAAGCTTTTTTAATTGATTATTAAGATCAGGTTCAGTTGCTAACAACTTTTTTAAATAATCATAAAAAACACGATGTTTGTTAAATGCAGCCGATCTATATTGCTTCTGCAATGCCTTAAAATTTTTATCAAGAACAGGCTGGTTAGTCGCATAAAATGGATTACGTAAATTATTGCCTAAAATGGTGTTTAGCATCGTGGCATCGAAAAGGTTAAACGAAGGCAATTTATCTTCTTGGTTTATTTTTTCATGTACTTTAACCTGCATATTGAGGAGTTGTAGTTGCATAACCTGCAAGCTTGGAATGCGGCTTCCCTTAAGCCAATTGTCTTGCAATTGCAGTAGTATTTTTTGCAGCGAATCCAGCTGGTTGCTAAAGCGCTGGTATTGGCTGAGATTATTGAGCTCTGCATAAAATCGGTTGGTCTCAACATTAGTAGGCAGTGACGTCAATACTTGTTCAAGGTAGTAATATTGAGTTGCCGGCTCTAAATGGGCAATCTGATTAATTATTTTATCCAGATTAATAAGAAGGTTTTTACCAGTACCTAAATGAACGGGCAGAGGAGGCTTTTCATAATAGGAGGGAGTATATAAATAGGGAGGCTTAGCGGTATCCTGGTTTCCTCTCACTATCAAAAGGGGTAAAGGATCATACTCGGTGATCTTTTTTACAGGTTTTGTGAACTTATGATTATTGATTTTTTCTTTTATTTGGGAAAGCTCAGTAAAATAATGCTGTGTTTTCTCGGCATCAAACAGGTTTGAGATGTTTAGTATTTTTAAATTATTCTCTATCGCGAAGCGAATTTGGTTAATAACCGCTGGTGTAAGAGGTTCCTCTTTGGTGTCAAAACAAGCTTTTACATAATCTAGCAGCGCATAGTGTTTGAATTTAAAAATAAAACGCTCATAGACTTTAGCCGAGGACGAATTCAGTTTAAGCATTTGGTGAATACATCGCTGTGCGCATGTTCCTGATAACTGACCACTGGTATAACCAAAATCAGGGATTTTTTCAGGAACAACTTCGTAACCACCAATATGACTGATACTTGCTAACGTTTCCTCATAGAGTATCTTTTCATCAAACGCTTTTCGCGTTGCTGTGGGTAACCTTGCCTTGAGGAGACGTCCTATAAAAAAACTAAGCTCTTTTTTTTCATGCGGAGTTTTAGGAAAAGGAAACTCCCAGGTTTTGGTTGGATTATAGAGCTCCTTCTCAATACTTGACTTTTTATGGTGGTACTCAATACCCGCACCCGCATTAAAGACGGTAAATCGAAAGCCATGTTCGGTACGAGTAATTTGATACACCATACCGTGGCCGCCGTCAAAATTCAGCCAGCCACCGGGCAGAAGGAGTCTCTCGCCTATGTCGAGGGTAAGAATATCATTAGTAATTGTATCAGCTAGATTAACGATGTCCTCATCCAAAGAGCCACTTTGTATGATTTCAGCCCGCTTACTTTCAACGGTTTTAAGATAATTTGTGTCAGAAATTAAGTTTACATAGGCTGGTGGGACTTCCCTTTTGCTTTGCAGTTGATCTAAGTACTGCTGAAGATAACTGATGGTGTTAATAAATTTTTGTCCTTCCAGATTATAAACACCGGAAAGGTTTGCATCATTTTCGATATGGGCAAACAAAGAGGCAGTAATTTTAGTCATGTATTAACAATAAGTGCCTTAAAAAAGTGTAGATGTATTATAGTTGGGCATGCTTAAGCAAATATTAACTTCCACTCGGGGAGTGTTTGTGATAGAAAGATTCTTTTTTTCAGTAAAAACGGGTGAGGCATGTCAATAAAATCAGATCGTTGGATAGAAAAAATGGCCTTGGAGCATGGGATGATATCCCCTTTTCAGCCAGAACAAGTTCGCCATACTGAAAATGGACGGATTATTTCCTATGGGGTTTCCAGCTACGGTTATGATGTTCGATGTGCCAATGAATTTAAGATTTTTACCAATATTAATTCTGCGATTGTTGACCCTAAAGCATTTGATGAAAACAGCTTTGTAGATGTCCAATCTGATGTCTGTATTATTCCCCCTAATTCATTTGCCTTGGCGAGGACTGTTGAGTATTTTCGCATCCCGCGTAATGTATTAACGATTTGTCTAGGCAAATCGACTTATGCACGTTGTGGTATTATTGTGAATGTAACTCCACTAGAACCAGAATGGGAAGGTCATGTAACGCTAGAATTTTCAAATACCACGCCCTTACCCGCTAAAATTTATGCACATGAAGGCGTTGCCCAGATGCTGTTCTTGGAATCTGATGAGGTTTGTGCGGTTTCTTATCGAGACCGTGGTGGGAAATATCAGGGGCAAACGGGTGTAACCTTGCCGCGAGCTTAGGGTTCCATTCACTTTAGGTGCAGTTACTTCTAAGGTGTTCGCCATTTTTAAAAAATGTCGTCATTCTGAGCGCCCAGCCCCGAAGGAGGTAGGGCGCTCAGAATGACGGTAATAGATAGTAGCGGAATGACTGGTATTGGCATAATAATGTCTAATGCTCAAAAAAGACTTAGTTATCTTCTCGCCGTTGCAATTTAACTTTTGAGCGGGAAGCATCTACACGCTCCCTGAGCTCTTTTCCTGGTTTAAAGTGAGGACTATATTTTTCTTGGGTAATCACTTTTTCACCTGTTTTAGGATTATGAGCATTGCGAGGGGGACGGTAATGTAAGGAAAAACTACCAAAGCCTCTGATTTCAATGCGCTTTCCCTCAATGAGTGCCTGACTCATGAGTTCTAAAATACGATTTATGCTGTCTGTGACTTGCTTCTCAGGCAGATGTGTCATTTTGGCAGCAAGGTTTGCAATGAGTTGCGATTTAATCATACCCACCTCGGTTAGCCGCGTTTCTGGGCGTCATCACCAGGACACAACAGGTGACTGACTTCTATCTAGCATTCAATTTTTAGTATAGACTCGAAAAAAAATTATTCAATGTTATCAATTAACTGTAACAAGATTTTTAACGTCAATGCAACTAAATTGTGTAAAACATTCTATATGGCATATTCAGTGAGTCCTATGTTATAGCGATTTTTTCTTGGATAAACGCATTGACGACCCCCCAACTCATATTAACAGCAGTTACTTTCCGAGTAATAAATAGCGGCGAAACCAAAGCTTTGCTAGTAGAAATTACCACGGAGCCAGGTTGTAACTGTTCCAAATGTTTACTGATCGCAAGCCAATGCCCCCCAAAAAAGGCGGTGGCATTAATAAATACCAATGAGGCATCGCTAAATTGGCAATTTAAAAAATCATCCTTTATAAATGTAATGTGCTTTGCTTTTTCCTGATAGCCTTTATAGGCTTGTAAACGTTGTTTTTGCCTAAGTGCACAGTGGTGCAACTCGGAAAATAGTTCAATGCCGCAGCTTTTTCGAACGTCAAATACTAGTGTACAAGCGATAACTGCCGTCCCAGTGCCACTACCTAGATCATAAAAAACAGTCGCAGGATTAGGTTGGCATAATGACAATAAAGCTATAAATGATTCAAAATCAATTTCGCCATAAGTGTATTCTAGTGCAGCCTCTTTTCTTCTGGCATGCTGCGATAGGGCGAACCCATTGATATTGTTATAGAGCGCTTGGTAAATTGCAAAATGCTTGTCCAATGACAAAGCTTTTCGCCACCGTTTTACAGCACGCTGCTGGCGCCTGCCAAACCAAATCAAAATAGCTGCTAATAGCAGGAGCAAGAAAAAAATTAACATGAATCAGGCTTTATGCGGTTTCTGGTGGTTTAAGATCTTTGCTTTTTCCTCGTGTGTCAATGTTGGCCATGCTTTGATTAAAACTTTGCCTGCCTCTCGTTCATTTCTGGCTTGTTGATGAATTTCCCATGGCAACTCATTACTGACGTAAAAGCCCATGGCAAAAGTAGTAATAACCGTGATAATCAGGGCAAGTGACGCTGCACGCCATTGAAATCTTCCGAGAATTCCCTGACTTTTAATCACTGCATTATGCGCTACTCGCTCGACTTGTTCACAACTCTCATTCGCTATACGACGAAAATGATGAATATCATATTGCGTAAAATGTTCATCGAGTCTTTCTATTGCCCGTAGGGTATACTGTTCAAGTTGATTGATACCCTTTTCCAAAAATTTGCTGAGATCTTGGTGCTTGTCGGTTATTTCATCTAACAGTTGCTGACTTGCTTTCTGTAAATCACCAAGATGGTCTTCACCCTGTTTTAATATTTTTTCAGCGCTTAGGCGAAAACGAGCAATTCCGGCCTGGGTTAATACCTCTTGCAAAGCATCCAGTTCATTATGGAGATTTTGCAGTTGTTGTTGTGCTTTATTTTGTTGAATTTGGGCCTGTTGTTCAATATCATGCCGCCATTCGAGCATTTTAGTTTCAGCAAGTTCAAAATAAGCTATAAATTCACCTGTGTGTCGTAATAATTCTTTTAATTTGACAATATCTTGATCCTGTAAATGCTCCATGGTCGCCTCCTGGCATTCCTCTTCATTTGATTCGTAAAAATGGTTCTTCTCGCTATACTTAAAAAATTCGATTAACCAGTACTTCTGCCTTGGTTTTAAATTATGATTAAACAATTGCTTTTTATTAGTATGACGGTATTTGCTATCGCAAGTTTATTAATTTATTTTTTACAGCGAAATTTGATCTATTTTCCAGCAAAAGAAGTGCCAAGTCGGTCGGTATTTCAAGCAGAAGATATGCAAGTCGTAAAAATTCATACAGCAGATGGCTTGGAGTTAATGTCTTGGTATAAGCCTGCTGCGGCTGGCAAGCCGACTATTCTGTATCTGCATGGGAATGCTGGCCATATTGGTTACCGGATGCCGTTAGTTCGGCAATTTCTTGCAGCAGGTTTTGGTGTGTTGCTTTTGGAATATCGTGGCTATGGGGGCAATAAAGGCCAACCCAGGGAGCAGGGATTGTATTATGATGGACAAGCTGGACTTGAGTTTTTACAACAGCAAGGCGTTTCACTGCAACAAACGATTTTATATGGCGAATCGTTAGGGACAAGCGTTGCAACTTATTTGGGGGCAAAAAGCAAGGTTTGTGCAGTAGTACTACAATCACCCTATACTTCAATGACTCAGGTAGCCCGCTACCATTATCCTTGGGTTTTTATTGCTCCATGGGATAAATTTGATTCTTTATCACGTATTTCTCAAATTAAAAGTCCTTTGCTTATTTTACATGGTGAAAGTGACACTATAGTACCCTCCCAGCAAGCCCGTATCCTTTTTGAACATGCCAATGAACCCAAGTTTCTCATTAATCTGCCTGACCGAGGCCATAATGATTTATGGGATAATGGATTTGTTAATAGAATAGTCGCTTTTATTGGAACTAACTGCGCATAATTAAATCTTTTTAGTTGAAATTTTAACATAATAGTGTAAAGTCTTAGTTAATATTTCCTTAATCTGCATTGGTTAGAATGGAATTATATGAGTATTTAAGGGGAGAAAACCATGGCACTTGCCAGCACAGGTTTTTTTAAAAATCTTCCTCCACAACCTACTGAAGCTACCAAGCAGACTGCAAAAACTGTGGATTATGTGGATGTAGGTGGCAATGGTGATTGTGGATTTAGAGCGATTGCTGCGGCAATCATCAGTAAAGAACTGTATGAAAGTAATACGATGTTTTTTGAAAATCGTAACAGTGCTGAATTAAATGCTCTACTGATAAAACATTTCGAATATTTCCCTGAACAAAAACCTTCTTTGCCTCATGCAAATGCGATTGACCAACTTCGCTGGCTGACCAACTCTAATAGAATGGTGCTTACTATTCAGTCTCTTGCCTATACTATCCGTCAGATGGCTGTTGATGAAATGACTGATCGTGAGAGCTGTGCAAAATATCGTGGTGCTTTTGTGAATGATGGAGTAACACCTACTTCACCTGCAACCATGCGCCAGCCCACAACTTGGATTGATGAAACAGCTATTGCGGCAGCTGCTAAAGCAACCGGCTATCCTATTCGGGTTCGCGTCGTTAGTGAGGGAAAAGAAATTCCTATGCATTTGCATTACGAAGGGAAAAAAGAACGCTCTGCCAATCCCCTGGTGATTCAATTACAAGAGAAGCATTATATTCCTTGTGTAATGAATCCAACTAAATTTCAGTCTGTAAAAACAGTATCTGCAGTTAGCCTTACTCCTACACAAGTTAAAAAAAATGATCCGGACATTGAAGAAGTTCTTGCCATCATTGCCCAAGAAGATAAACGCCTGTTAGAAAATTTCGAAGATACCAAGCGCCGTTTAACCGCTGCAGTTGAAGCGGATGGTGCAACCAAAGAATTATTATTAAATATTTACATTGAAGGGTTAAAAAAGAGTGATTATTTCCAGGGGTACGTAGGGATTGAGCATGGTAGTGAACACTTCTTTAAAGCGCTTAAAGAATCTAACAGTGAACTACGGATTGTTCGCAATGAGTTGATGAATAATCCGAATCAACATTTTACTAATCAATTAATCCATGCGATTGCCAGGGCGGTCACTATAGAGCAATTGGATGCTAACCATGTGTTTGATCAAATTGAGGCTTTGGACAAAAGAGCAGGTGCGCGCATTGGGTAAGCGCGCGTCCTGCTAGGGCGTGCCTTATAAAAAACCCTGCTCTTTCATCCATTCATCGTTGGCATGTTTAGACATGTAATTGCGAATGGAGTCAGGGAGAATGACTAAACAACGTTGTCCAGCTGGTAGTGATTTTGCTGCCTCCAAAGCTCCCCACATTGCAGCCCCGGAAGAGCCTCCGACTAGCAAGCCTTCTTCCTGAATTAACCGTCGTGCCATATGAAATGAGTTTTTATCGTTGGTCTTAATGTAATTATCGATTAAGGTGTTATCAAGAACCTCCGGGAAAAAGTCATAGCCTATTCCTTCAACCTGATAGGGTTTAATTTCATGACCACCGCCTAATATAGAGCCTTCCGGGTCGACCCCCACGATTTTGATTTGTGGATTATATTCTTTCAAACGTTTGGCAATGCCACTAATGGTCCCACCAGTTCCTACGCCAGCCACAACCATATGTAGATTCATGCCGAAATCATCAATAATTTCCTGTGCTGTTCCATAATAATGGGCGTTAGGGTTATCTGGATTTGCATATTGATCAAGAATATGGGAATTAGGTATTTCACGCTGCAAGTCTTTGGCAAGAGAGATATGACTATCCGAATCATCCCATGCTGCCTCAGTTCGTGTGCGATAAATGGTGGCACCCAACCGTTCCAAAATGGATTGCTTTTCCTGGCTCATTTTATGGGGCATGGTAATCACGACTTTATAACCCAAAACAGCACCTGCCAAAGCGATACCAATGCCGGTATTGCCAGAGGTTGGCTCAATTAACGTATCACCAGGCTTAATGCGGCCAGCTTCTTGTGCTTTTTTAACCATTTGAAAACCAATGCGATCTTTAACCGAACCGCCAGGATTAAAAAATTCACATTTAGCATACAACTCACAAGAGAGTTCTTTGCCAATACGATTTATTTTTACTACAGGGGTGTGTCCTATCGTGGCAAGAATGTTGTCATAAATCATTGCAAGTCCTTATAATCAGAATTCTTGCTCAGTATACGTCAAAACTAACTTTTGTCGTTACTTCAAATGAGCTCCAATCACTTTTAAAACGAGACAGCTTATATGCCTCATCCTATCTTAGACAGTATTGGTTGTGCTTCTGACAGTTCTTTTGATCAATGTCCTCTTTCGCTTTTTTCGCCTACCTCTCACGTTAGGGTATTTGATAGTTGGTGTTCTTGTCGGGCCACATGTGTTGGCCTGGATACCTGAGAGTCCTGCCATTCTTTCTCTTGCTGAATTTGGCGTTGTACTCTTAATGTTTACCATAGGATTGGAATTTTCTTTGCCGCAGCTTTTAAACTTAAGGCACGCTGTTTTTGTATTAGGTGCTCTACAAGTTATTCTAAGTATCGTGATTACCCTCGTTGTTGGACTATGGCTACAAATGACCATCAAAGAGTCAATTGTTATTGGATGTGTGGTGGCTATGTCTTCAACTGCCTTGGTGATTAAAGTACTTACTGAGAATTATGAAATTCATGCTAAACATGGTTTAACTGCACTCGGTATTTTACTTTTTCAAGATTTATCTGTAATTCCTATACTGGTCATCATAGCAAGCTTAACTGGCTTAAGCGAACAGTCTCTTTATACTTCTTTATTGAGTGCTTTACTTAAAGGACTTTTGGCTATTTTTGTTATTATCGGATTAGGGCGTTGGCTTTTACGGCCTTTATTCCATTTAGTTGCCTCCACACGTATTGTTGAATTATTTACACTAAGTGTCTTATTTGTAGCTATCGGCTCAGCATGGTTGACATCTGTATTGGGAATGACCTTAGCATTAGGTGCATTTTTAAGTGGAATTATGTTAGGTGAAACGCAATTTCGGCATCAAATTAAAAGCGAAATTCGTCCATTTAGGGATGTTTTATTAGGATTATTTTTTGTATCCATCGGCATGTTAGCCAATATAACCACATGGGCGGATACTTGGTATTGGATATTGCTCCTGTTAATTGCCTTGATGGTAGCTAAATCGCTGTTAATTATGTGCTTATGTTGGTTTACCCACTATGGAATTGCAACGGCAGTTCGTACAGGTTTGATTTTAGGGCAGGGGGGAGAGTTTGGCTTTGCCATCTTGGCTTTGGCACTAAGCACTCAGCTAATACCGCTTGACTATGGTCAAGTGATATTAGCAGCTTTAATCATCTCGTTTGCTTTAAGCCCCATGATTATTCGCAATAATAAACAAGTTGCCAGATTTTTATTACCCAAAAACAAACAAGGTGATCAAGAACAGATTGTAAAAAGGATTAAGGAAATCGCTGATGAGTTGAAGGATCATGTGATTATTTGTGGTTTCGGTCGGGTTGGGCAAAATGTGGCACGTTTTTTAAATAAAGTGAATATTCCATACCTTGGTTTTGATTTAGATCCCGCAATTATTCACAATACCTCGCTGGCAGGGGAGCCTAGCATCTATGGCAACGTGACTCATCCCGATGTACTCAACGCGGCCAAACCTGAAAAAGCTACTGCATTAGTTATCAGTTTTGATGATGTGCAGGCAAGTTTGAGTGTTTTAGAGCATTTGCAAGATCTTAAGATCCCAATTTTAGTCAGATGTAAAGATGAAACAGAATTTGAATTATTACGTAACAAAGGTGCAACAAGAATTGTCACAGAGGTTTTTGAGGAGAGTTTGACATTGGTCAATTATTTGCTACAAAGTTTACATGTCCCTAAAGTAAAAATTAATACATTATTGCAAGAAGCGAGGGAAAATAATTATGAAATACTTGCGCAAATTTTTCCTGGTTCATTTTTAGAGTTAGAAGAGTCGTTTGAGGAAAATTTGATATATGAACATTTGCGGCCTGTTTTTCTACCAGAGGGCGCGTATGCCGTCACAAAAATGCTTGGTGAAATAAAACTTCCACAAGTAAATATTGTCAGTGTTCGGCGCAATAAAGAGCATATAAAGCCAACACCAACCTTCACATTTTGTGCAAAAGATATTTTAATTCTGTATGGGGCACCGACGGCTTTGAACCAGGCTGAAAAAAGATTATTAGTAGGATAAAATATTTAGGTTAACTGCACAATTAACAATACAATTGAATGATTTAAGAATACTGGACATCTAAAAAATAACTGTTAAAAATCATAAGCCTGATTTTACAAGCGCGTTGATACCCGTTAGAATGCAAAGTAGTTAAGATTACCAATTTCAAGGATGACAATATGAAAAAAAATCTGCTTTTTTGGGGTATCGCTGGCATTTTGACTTCTTCGTCACTGCTGTTAACAGGTTGTCAAGGTATAGAACAATTGTTTACTGATTCGCCAGTCAGAAGTTCTCAGCCTGAGTATGGTACAAGTCAGCGGCATAATACGACGATTTATCAAAGTGGTTCTTCAACCCGGGCAAATTCGACCACATCCAGGGCGACAAGCAGCTCCACTTCAGCCAATCGTTCTAATCCTGATTCTAGTTCTAGTTCTGGTACTTCGTCTTCTTCCTCGTCAGCCTCTTCCTCAACATCTACGCCAGCTACCACTCAAGCTGCCAAGAAAACTGCTGGTACTGCCGTTCCATTGGAAGCTCCAACTGTTGGACAATAAGTGGATTTAGAGAATATAGAGTAAGGCAGTTAGGTTTGTTTTGAACTATCGAAAGGACAAACATCCATTCATGGTGATTCTTTAAAGAATCACCATACTCTCGCAAAAATCTATCCAAAACCCTCATAGGGCGTTAAAATCTGTCCATGAATTTTTAATTGATGGATAAAAAATGAGCGCATTGAAAGAAGCTGTAGCCAAGGAAGTATTAAATTACCTTAAAGATGATGAAATGATCCTCGGTATTGGTACGGGCTCCACTGTGAATTATTTTATTGAACAATTGGCTACCATTAAGCATCGTATTGATGCTTGTGTAGCAAGTTCAAAAGAAACAGAAGCCCGACTGCGAGCCCTGGGTATTCCTGTCATTGATTTAAATGTCGCCCAAGAGGTTCCCCTTTATATTGATGGAGCGGATGAGGTGACAGCAGGGCGTCAAATGATAAAAGGCGGTGGCGGCGCTTTAACAAGGGAAAAAATTTTAGCATCAGTGGCTAATCAATTCATTTGCATTGTCGATGAATCAAAGCTTGTGGGGCATTTAGGTGCGTTCCCGGTTGCTGTTGAAGTTATTCCTATGGCTCGAAGCTACGTGGCTCGTGAGCTTGTAAAGTTAGGGGGTGATCCAGAATATAGAGAAGGGTTTATTAGCGATAATGGTAACATCATCCTTGATGTTTATAATTTTGACATCACCAAACCCATTGAATTGGAGGAGTCGATTAAGTTAATACCGGGTGTTGTGGACAACGGTTTATTTGCCAAGCGACTTGCTGATACAGTTTTGATAGCTACCTCCAATGATATTAAAAAATTGAATTAATTTTTCTTAAGTTTCCCTTAAGGTTTGAGCGTTATACTCCTTGCTGAAAGTTGAAGGGAGTTTCTATGCGTGTCTTAATAGTTGAGGATAATGCATTTAATGCATTTTGCTTAACCCGATTATTGACTATGGTGAATAAGCACATTCAAACGACAGTTGTCGGGGATAGCCTCAGCGCTTTACATTATATTGCCCAAAATGAAGTTGCCTTTATTGTGATGGATGGCGATTTGGGTGCTACAGACGGTGTTTATTGCAATGGACCTGCTTTAGCAGAAACCATTTGGCAACAAACGCCTCAATTGCCAATTGTTGCCTGGTCTGATTCCGAACTTATGCGCAAAGCTTTTTCTGATATTTTCAGACAATACAACAAACCTTTAAATGATTTTAATTGCTGGACGAAAGTAGTAAGTCAAGAACGTATTCGTCAATCGCTGCCTTATTTGCTGGCGCAGCATGGTGATTCTTATTTTCCTGAAAATCAGAGAAGCAAGAACGTTGCTTGCCTGTCACTTGGAAAAGCATTTAGCGAGTAGGTTGGTCGAAAAAAGTCCGAACCTACTTCCTTGTTAACCATTATTTTAACCATCCCTGCCCCTTCTTCCGTTTAGCACCGGAATTATCTCGCGCTGTGTCTTAACGGTGAAAGGAGGACCCAAAATATTATTGTCTTTTTTGCTTCATTCATACACCATACGCGAATTATTATCGCTGAGTGATTTCATGAGTAAAGAAAAAAAAGAGCTATCCCCTCTGGAAACCCTGAATGCAGATATCATGGCAGTTATTTCGAGCTTTTTAGATAAAACGAATGAGCCTCAAAAGATAAAAAGTATTCGCCAGAAAGAATTTCCTTTTTTTCGTTCTAAGCTCATGCAAAAAAATCGCATCTTGGCCAGGCTGGCACAATATGCTGCCGAAGGTAATATAAAGCGTGTGGCTGACTTACTTGCAATTTGCCCCGATTTACGGAAAGAAATACTCTTTACCCTAGCAGGTTTGGCTGCGCAAAATGAGATGGAAGCTATATTAAAAAAACACCCTGAAGATTTATTGGTTAAAGCGCCATTGCACGATATTTCAGGGCGGACATTTGAGTCCATCAGTGTATTCCAACATGCTATTTGGACTAAGGACGTGCGCTACATGGCAAATATGATGTTGGATTGTCTGCCTAAGAATCTGCAGGGCGAGCAAATAAGGGCTAAGCTATTGGAGCAATATAAAGAACTAATGGCTAAGGGAGTGGCCTATCAGTTAAATGGTGTAAGATATGAAAATGAGCGTCACTTTAATATAGCCCCCTTGCCTACAGCGCTTTTTAATTATACTCAGCAATTTAATACCTTGAATTACTCGCAGAGAAAGGATTATTGGTGCAGGGTAGTTGGGGGTGTCATTGCCCTAACTCCTGCCCACATACGTCATCATTATTGCGATTCTAAGCACTTGTTTTTAAATAACAACATCAAAGCACCGCAGTTAGAACGCTCGCTCAAAATCTATAATTTTGAGTTAAATAAACGACAATTGTGGACTGAAAATCTGCTAGGACTTGGCAAAACTTTGGGCATTTGTTGCAGGAGCATCTATGGTTCTAATGCTGCTCCGGTCTACGCTCTTTCGGCTTATGGCATTACTGAGCCGCCAAACTTTCCAGAAATAGTGCTTTTACATGATTTAGATGAGCACCGTACAAAAGTAGACTTGCCAGCGCTTATAGAGCGGCTACAGACTCCAATTCAATATTTGGAAGAGCATCCGGGTAATGTAATTCTTAGTATTTAAGTGCGCTCTTTTAGGTGGAAAAACGTCGTTATACAGTTTCAAGTTGGCTATAATCGTGTCCCATCTGCATCCTTTCCGCTATTTATACGCCTGATAAATTAACCCAGAATGACATAGGAGGATTCTTCCTTTTTGATCATCCCTTTAGTCGACATGCTTGGCATAAACCTTGTTTCACGTTAGGATTAGGATTTTTGCACAGGGTATTACTTATGGAGCAGTTAGATGTTATTTCAACAGTCCAGGAACACCTATCGCAGATAAGTGCCCATTTAAATACTCGAATCCTTGGCCAACATGATTTGGTGTCAAGGTTATTAATCGCCTTACTGGCGGATGGTCATTTGTTGGTTGAAGGTGCTCCCGGGTTAGCTAAGACGCGCGCCGTAAAAGAATTATCAGCTGTCATAGAAGGTGATTTTCACCGTATTCAATTCACGCCTGATCTATTGCCAGGCGATTTAACAGGTACCGACGTTTATCGTCCAGAAAATGGATCATTTGTTTTTCAACCGGGCCCTATTTTTCATCATATGATTCTTGCTGATGAAATTAACCGTGCCCCAGCTAAGGTACAATCAGCTCTACTTGAGGCTATGGCCGAGCGGCAAGTAACTATCGGTGGTACTACCTATCCTTTACCTGAGCTCTTCTTGGTTATGGCGACGCAAAACCCCATTGAGCAGGAAGGTACTTATCCTTTGCCAGAAGCGCAACTAGACCGTTTTTTAATGTACGTAAAAATTAATTATCCTGATGGGCAGGTTGAACATGACATCTTGACCTTGGCACGCTCAGAGGCCAAAGGGCATTTGACATTAAATCCTGAAATGTCTTCCATGAAGCCTTTACCCCAAGCCACCTTGTTTGAAGCAAGACGACAAGTCCTGGATGTCCATACCAGTGAAGCATTAGATAATTATATAGTGCAATTAGTGGTTGCCACCCGCAATCCTGGTGTATATAGCGATGAATTGGCTCGCTGGTTACGTTTTGGGGCAAGTCCGCGTGCAACTATTGCTCTTGATCGATGTGCCAAAGCTCATGCCTGGCTTGCTGGTCGCAATTATGTAACGCCGGAAGATATTCACGTAATAGCCCATGATGTATTAAGACATCGTATTCTTTTAAGTTTTGAAGCAGAAGCCGAAGGCGTCAATAGTGATGATTTTATTGATTCATTGTTGCATTTAATAGCTGTGCCCTAGAGGTGATTAATGAGTGATGGGATAACTGCCAAACTTGATGAACTAATTGCTTTTAAGCGTTACGCTCAGAAAACGAATGGCAACCATGACACTAGCGCAGCTTATGTGGGTAATCACTGTTCAAAGCTACGCGGGCGAGGCATGGATTTTGCTGAAGTTCGTAATTATCAAGCTGGTGATGAAATCCGTCATATGGAGTGGCGAGTCACTGCTCGTACCGGCCGTGCTCATGTAAAACTTTATCAGGAGGAACGTGAGCGTCCGGTGGTTCTTCTTTGTGATTTTAATCCTTCCATGTATTTCGGTACACGTTTGGCCTTTAAGTCGGTAGTTGCAGCACGTTTGGCTGCAATGATTGCCTGGACCGTAGTTAAACAGGGCGATAAAGTCGGAGGGTTGGTTTATTCAGCAACGGACCACAGTGAGTTTATTCCACATAGTCGCAATTTAGGCGTCTTGCCTTTTTTGGCTGCCTTAAGCCATTTCACCAGCGTCCCTTTGGATAACCACGTACAATCCAAGCGGTTAAGCGAGGTTTTAATTCGTCTGAGACGAGTTACCCGTCCCGGTAGCATCGTCACCATTATTAGTGATTTTTATACGGTGGATGAAGAAAGTGAGCGTCATCTTAGCCGATTACGACTTCACAATGATGTCTTGGCCTATCATCTGTGCGATCCTTTGGAGCTTGCCTCCCCTAAACCCGAACATTATCCAATTACAGACGGTCAGCTGGAAACGGTGCTTGATACAACCAGCAATGAAGTGGCTAAAAGCTATCAAGATTATTGTGAACAGCGAATTGCAGACTTAAAAGCATTGTTTAAGCGTTTAAAAATCCCCTATGTACAAGTTACCGCGGAAGAAAATATACCAAAACTGGTAAGGCAGACGTTTCCTAGGAGAACAAGTGGCTGATACAGAGGTGCTCAATCAATTGCGGGATATTCACTTACCTCAGCCAGTTGGTTGGTGGCCATTGGCTCCTGGTTGGTATTTTTTAATAGCCATTGGTTTATTATTTTTGGGGCTACTTCTTTTTCTAGGCTATCGGCGTTATCAACATACCCAGGCTAAGAGAGAAGCATTGCGTTTATTGGCCGTTTTGCAAAAAGAATATCACTGTGCCCATAATAGCCAAATAACCAGTATGAAAATTTCAGAATTACTGCGTCGTGTGGCCTTGGTTTATTATCCTAGGCACCAGGTAGCCGGTTTACAAGGACAGCGTTGGATAGATTTTTTAAATGAAACGGGGAAGAGTATTGATTTTAATCAAGTCAGTCCCCATCTTTTGCAACTTCCCTACCAACAGTTAACGGAAATGGATCTCAATCCTCTTTTTAATTGTGCAAAAGCATGGATTAAGCAGCGGGGTAAACCATGTTCGAATTAGCCTTGCCCTGGGTATTATTCTTTTTGCCATTGCCTCTTTTTTTATGGTTCATCTTACCTAAAGCGACTATCAAGTTGCCAGCGGCACTCAAAGTCCCTTTTTTTGGTGCAATGTTGTCCATTGTGAATCAAAAACAGCGTTCGTTTGCAGTCCAGGCACAAATTGGTTTGTTCTTCTTCATATGGGGTTTGCTTCTTTATGCCGCGGCAGGCCCACGCTGGATTGGTGAGCCGTTACCCTTGGAACGGGAAGGCCGCAATATCATGTTGGTTCTTGACCTTTCTGGTAGTATGGAGTTACCCGATATGATATTTCATGGACGGCCAGTTAGTCGTTTAACAGTGGTCAAACATGCGGCCGAGGAGTTTGTGCGTCAACGTGTCGGGGACCGTATTGGACTGATTTTATTTGGAGCGCGCGCTTATTTACAAACACCTTTAACCTATGACCGACAAACAGTATTATTGCGTATTGAAGATGCAACAGTAGGCCTTGCAGGACAAACTACTTCCATTGGTGATGCTTTAGGGTTGGCGGTAAAACGCTTACAAGATGTTCCTGAAAAAGGACGCATGATTATTTTATTAACGGATGGAGCAAATAATTCCGGTATTCTTGCGCCACTAAAAGCGGCTGAACTTGCCAAACTTGATGGTATTAAAGTTTATACGATTGGTCTGGGAACTGAAAGCGATCCCCGCGCATTGAGAAATCTCTTTTTTAATGTCAACGCATCTTCTGATTTGGATGAAGAAACCTTGCAAGAAGTTGCTAAAATAACGGGTGGTCGCTATTTTCGTGCCACCGATACACAATCGCTGCATGAAATTTATGAATTAATTAACCAATTAGAAACTGTAACACAGGAACAGGCTACTATTCGGCCTCGATACGAGTATTATCCTTGGCCATTAGCGCTTGCGCTTCTCTTGTTCTGTGGTTGGCTTGTAAATAAAGCCGGTTTGATTACTGGCTTGAATAGAGTTGTTAATCGCAAGGTTTCCTTATCATGACGGAGTTTCATCTTCTACGGCCTTGGTGGTTGCTTGCTTTATTACCTTTGATTGCCTTAGCCTGGTATTTGTGGCGCCGACGGCCACAATTAGAGGCCTGGGCTGCTATCTGTGATAAGCCTCTGTTAGAAAATCTGTTAGTAACCAAGGGAAAACATAATCGCCATTTCGCCTTGGTGTTTTTAGTGACGAGCGCTTTATGCATGATTATTAGTTTGTGTGGTCCCAGTTGGGTACGCCTACCTGTACCTACTTACAAACAAATTCAGCCGAGGATTGTGATATTAGACATGTCAGAGGCCATGCTAGAAAAAGATTTATTACCTGATCGCCTAACTCGTGCCAAATTTAAACTGCATGATTTATTTAAACGGCGTGAGGTAGGGCAACTGGGTTTAATTGTCTATACCGGTGAATCCTTTGTGGTGTCGCCATTAACAGAGGATGCGCAAACCATCGATGCGCTTCTTTCCTCACTTTCGCCCGATATTATGCCGGTAGAAGGAAACAGGCTGGATGCAGCACTCAAAGAAGCTGCCCAACTCTTTAATCAAGCGGGTTTTCGTCAAGGGCAAATTTTGGTCTTAACAGCTGAAACACCGAGTAGGGCTGCAATCGCTACAGCGAGAAGTTTAGCGGAAGAACATATTATTACTTCAGTGATGGCGGTTAAAACCAATGAAAATTTAAACCCTTTATTTGCAGAATTTGCCAGTGCAGGAGAAGGGAAGTTATTAAAAATTTCGGATAATAGTGGTGATTTGGATAAATGGCTCACAATGAAGCAAAGCAACAATCAATTTCAGCGGAGCCAACAGGATGATATCCCTCTGTGGCGAGATGAAGGACGTTGGTTTTTAATTCCGGCACTCCTTTTTCTATTGCCAGTATTCAGGCGTGGCTGGTTGCAGAGGTTAGAAACATGAAGAAAGGATGCTTACTTCTATTATTGTGTGTTTCGCTTTCCAGTTATTCGTTTAATTGGCGTGATCTTTGGTTTACTAAGGATCAACAAGGGCAAACTTTAATGCAGAAAAAACAATTTGGGCAGGCTGCCGATACTTTTCAAAATCAGGCCTGGCGTGGAGCTGCAGCTTATCGAGCAGGAAATTACAAAGAAGCAGCTAAGTATTATGAGACTTTGCAAAATGCACAAGGTTTTTATAATCAGGCTAATGCTTTAGCAAAGCTGGGTCAATATGAAAACGCTGTGAAAGCTTATGATAGAGCATTGGCACTTAACCCAAATAATAAAGATGCACAATATAATCGTAAATTAATTGCGGAATTATTGAGGAAACAACAGTCGAATAAGCAGCAGGATAAAAATCAACAAAATCAGCAAGACCAGCAACAGCAGGGTGGCCAGCAAGATAAAGATCAAAAAAACCAGAACCAACAGGGTAATCCGGAAGAAAAAGATCAAAACAATCAGCAAAAACAAGGTAATCAGCAAGATAAAAATCAGCAAAATATGAAAAAGGATGAAAAGAATCAGGCCGAGCAAAGTCCGCATGATAAGGATCAACAGCATCAAGAACAGAAGAACGATCAACAGAATAAAGATTCGCAAAACCAGGAACAAAAAGAGCGTTTTCAGGATATAAATCAGAAAAATAAAGGACAACAGGACAAAGACGCGCAAGATAATAAAAACAATGTTGGAAGTGACGCCCAATCAATAAAGGAGCGTGAAAAGCAACAGGCTAAGGAGCAGTGGTTAAGACTTATTCCTGACGATCCCGGGGGATTGCTGCGAGAAAAATTTTTACGCGATCATATACGTAGACAAGGTGGTTGGTATCAATGAAAAAAATTCTACTCAGCTTACTATTAGTTTGTGTGGTGAAGGTGGGTTTTACTGCTGCAACCATGCAGTTGGAATCCGCAAAAGTGCAGGCCGGTGATACGGTAAGACTTTTTTTAACCTTGGACGGGACTGAAGCCAATAGTGTTCCTGACCTCTCTCCTTTACAAAAAGATTTTACCATCGTGGGTACTGAACGCAGCATGAATTACACCGTAATTAATGGCCGGGCGCAGTCTATGGGGCAATGGCTTATTTTATTGGTGCCTAAAAAAGCAGGTATCATAACGGTTCCCGGGATTCAGGTAGGTCAGGAAAAAACAGCGCCTGTCACGCTTGAAGTTAGTGAAGAAGAATCATCCCAAACACAACCTCTAAACTCTAGTCAAGCGCAAGACGTTAAGTTGCTGGCCGAGGTGAGCGATGAATATCCTTTTATTAATCAACAGGTTATCTATAATGTTAGATTATATAATAGTCGCCACTTGGTGAATGCAGATTACCAACCCCCTCAGGTTGAAGATGCTTTGCTTATTCCTTTAGAATCCGGACGACGCTATCAGACAGCAGAAAATGGTCGATTATATACGGTGGAAGAACAACGCTATGCCATTTTTCCGCAAAAAAGTGGCCCTTTAAAAATTACTCCTCCCACATTTAATGCTGTAATTTATGAGGCAGTCCCTAAACGAGTAAGGGAACGTGCAAAGCCAATTTCCCTTAATGTGAAACCTATTCCTGCTCAATATGCAGGTAAAACCTGGCTGCCTGCTAAACAGATTGGTTTAAGTGAAAGTTATGACAACAATCTATTATCAATGCGACAAGGCAGTACGTTAGTCCGCACAGTAACATTGCAAGCAACAGCGGTACCTGCACAGTTATTGCCAAGGCTTGATTTTGGTAGTCATGCTGATTTTTCTATTTATCCGGAAAAACCGGCTGAAAGCAATTCATTTAAGCAAGCAGATCTGGTAGGCACAATTACTTTCAAAATGACTTACTTATTTAATAAGTCGGGTCAAATTACTATTCCAGCATTTCAATTAACCTGGTTTAATACGGTAACAGGAAAAGAGGAAGTAGCTACATTGCCAGAGCGTATCATTCAGATAAGTGCTACAAATAATACGCCAGCAAATACTACTAAACCGTCTTCTGATACCTCTGCTACTATACCCTCTAACGAAATGCCATCAATTGATGAGTCGCCCACGGCAGTGAAAAGAGTAAGGGAGGAGTCATTATCAACGACAAATGCTTCCAGTAATTTGCCTTGGTGGATTGCGTTGGCATTCGCACTAGCTTGGCTAGTCACTTTGGGTTTCTGGTTTTGGCAAAGAAAGAGGCAAAACACCAGTTACAGCATGAAACAAGTGTTAAAACAGTTGCAAGATGCCTGTTTGCGTAATGATGCTTCGGCAGCACGGGATGCTTTAATGAACTGGGCACACAAGCGATGGCCGGAAGCTAATTTGCTAAATTTAACTGAGGTTGAAGATAAAGTGGATGATGGAATGCTTAAAGAACAAATTCAAGAATTAGCACAAGCATTGTATTACAAGAATGGCAAAGCATCCTGGCAAGGTGATGCCTTATGGCGTGCAGTTCTTTCTTTTAAAGCTGGTAAAACTGCTACTGAAAATAAAGAGTCATTGCCGCCTATGCATAAATTATAAAATTCATGCTATCACAGTACCTATTGGGTGCTAACTTTTCTTACATTGACGCTTATGTGTATTTGCACAACAGGACGTTGGAAAATAGATTAAGAAAAAAATAAATGCAGATACCACCCTATAAAATAAGCAATGAAGGCTGTTAAACCCCCAAGCAAAAAAGTTTCCAACCCTGAGCGGAGCCAAGATTTAATGGACCAGAAACTTTTAATTGAGCCTATGAGAAAAAAGGTTAATCCTGCGCATAAATAAGACCAATGAAAAGCAAGCTTGAGATTTAATACATAAGGTAATAAGGGTATGAATCCAAAAATTAAAAAAGAAAAAAATGTGCAAAGGGCGGCAAGAAGAGGAGATTTAATGGATGAAGGTAATCCATATTCTTCTTGTAACATCATTTTTATCCATAGCTCCCTGTTAGATGTAATTATATTTACCAATTGATGCAGTGCATCACCTTCCAGGCCTTGATTTTTTAAAATTTGCATCATTTCTCTTTTCTCTCCATCAGGAATTAACGAAATATGCTTTTTCTCGATTTGTTTGAAATGCTGGTATTGGTCAAATTCCGATTTCGTCCCTAAATAATTACTTGCAGCCATCGAAAAGCCATCTGCCAATAAATTAGCAAATCCAAGAATTAAAATGACTAAGGAAGAAAGTTGTCCTCCCACTACCCCTGATACAATCGCGAAAGTGGTAACTACTCCATCAATACCCCCATAAATCCAATCACGCAAATAACTAGGTGTAGGTTTTTTTAAAAATCGTTTTTCAATCTCTTCTTCTGAATGACCATGTTCAAGATTTTTCATGTAAAAATCCAATGATAAAAGTAAAAGATAGAGCATTAATATAACGGTGGATTTCAGTGCTGGGAATGAACTAGATAAAAAATATGTAGCTTAAAAGTTTCAAGAGGATGAGCTTGAAATTTATATCCATATCCCTGATGAGCTTTTACGTAAAATTTGGAATAATATTGTGAATATCTTATAAAAAAGAAATCCTATGGCTGTTACTACTGTAAATTTTATTGGTGCTGGAAATTTAGGGAAAACAATTGGAAAATTGCTCTGCAAATCTCAGTTGGTAAAAATACACGCCATTTGTAATAGATCCTTAGTAAATACTTCTCAAGCCATCAATTTTATTGGACAAGGAACGTATTGCGAATCAATTAAAGAGTTACCTCCTGCCGATATTACATTCATCACAACACCAGATGATTGTATTGAGGGTATTGGGAGAGAATTGGCTAGTAAATCTACTCAGTCGGGTAGTGTCATTGTTCATTGTAGCGGTTTATTATCCTCAGAGGTTTTACAACCCTTAAAAAATAGTGGTTGTTTTGTCGCCAGTGTGCATCCTATGAGAAGTTTTGCCAATCCTGCGGTAAGCGTGGAGGAGTTTGAAGGGACTTATTGTGCCATGGAAGGTGATAACGAGGCATTAAGTGTGTTAGAGGTGCTCTTTAAAGCGATAGGTTCAAAAGTCTATCAAATTGATAAAAATAAAAAACCCCTTTATCATGCCGCAGGGGTGTTTGCATCGAATTATTTAGTGACTTTGGCGCAACAAGCGTTGGAATGTTTAAAAGAAGCTGGGGTCGAAAATGAAATAGCCATGAAGGCAATTGCAAGTTTAATGAAAGGAACGGTTTCTAATCTCGAAAAAACATTATCTCCCGAAAAATCCTTAACGGGTCCAATTAAACGAGGGGATCTGTTAACAATAAGAAAACATATAAATGCATTCTCTTCTTTTAAGCAAAGAGAATTATATGAAATGCTTGGAATCACAACTGTGAATTTAACTACACATAGTAACGAAGTTAAAAATTCTTTAAAAGCAGAATTTACTAATTATTAGATGCTTTGCAACTCTGGATTATGTGGAATGAATTAGCGGGAATATTATGTTCGTAGGAGGTTAACGCAAAGGATATGTTTTCGAGGTTAGCAAGTGATGCCCACTCGATTCTGCTTTTTTACTTTCCTTCGAACCAGTCATCCACTGGTTGTCAATGGTAGCTACAGCTGTACTTAATCGTTTAATAGGAACTCCATTGGTGAATTGTAAATTAGCCTTTAATTATCTTTTAATCAAGATTAAGTAGTCGTACAGGCATTATTTAATCAAAGTATATACCACCTACCACTCATAAGTTAGTTTGGTAATTGTTTGCAATGACTATAAATTGTACAAAAATTTGCTTTAATTTTTTTCATAATAGATAATCTAAGCTCTTTATTTACCAATTTTTGGCAGGTTATGAAATGAAAGAGTCAATCAATAATTTAGATTTAGCTAATCAACTTGGGTTAAGCGTTTTAGGTCAAAATCAGGTCCTAGGATCCAAAGACGAGAGTTTGGCCGATATAATCGACACTTTAAAATCAATTCCTCATGAGATTGAAAGTGAAAAAACAGCCATTACCGTTTCTCATAAAAATTTAAAAAGAAAAAAAACTACAACCAAGCCTTCTAAAGAAGAAATGAGTACTGATGAAGAGTCATTTATGAATGAGGAACCAGAAGAAATAAATGCCACCAAAAAACGAAAAAAAGAGACACCTCAAAAGTCTAAAGCCAAAAAAAAAATGACAGACATGAATGTTGATGTAGAGCCTACTCAGGAAGAGCAGCAAAAATTACAGGATGTAAAAGTTGAAGTAATCAAGTCGTTTACAGCGTTTAAGAAAGATATCGCGAAGCTAAGTTCAGGGAGGGATGCTCAATCAGGAACTGAAATAGCTAACAGTAACAAAGAAACCTTATCCGCTTTATATAATTTAGCGAACAGTGTAAAACCACATGATGAAGAGTCTACAGTTCTTACGAGAAAAATTGCACAAATACAATCAGAGACTGGAAAAACTCCTTATCCACTGGCAGCACTTAATAGTTCCAAGTATTCCTTTACGAAAACCTGTCTGCCAGGGGGACTACGATTTTCTCAATGGGGATCTACTGTAGGGATACCCTTAAAAGTGAATGCTGTTGACGGAAATTATCTATTTGGCCGCCACTCTCTATACGATGATAAAACAAAGCGAGCTGCGGCAATTAAAGACTATTATGTTTTTTTGCAAGATCTTGGCGAATATCAATTAGCAGCACAAGGGTTGGTTGTTTTATTTTCTCATGCTGTTAAAGAGTATTTGGCTTATGAAGGTGTCTCTAACCGGAATACTTATGCTCTTAAAACATTTATCAGTGAGGAATTAAAAAGACAAGGCTTTCCTGAGCCTAAACAAGAGACCCTAACCGCAATAACAAACATAATTCAGAAGTTAACAATTAAAAATTATTTTCAAGATTCCTACCTACCTTTTGATGATACTGACAAAAGACCTATCAAACTACAAACAGACCCTGGAGCTGAAGAAAACGGTGTTAAGAAAATATGGCTGCAAAAGCAAAATAGTGTTATGAGTGAGAAGCAACATCTGCATAGCCTTCCAGACAATGCATTAAAAATTGATTGTGATGCAGATGTTTATGACAAAGAAACTGGCTGTTTATTAATGAGATACCGTAAAAAGGTAATTTCAGATAAGTTGATTAGAGAAGTTAAAGACGTGGTGGCCACTATTACCCCAGCACAAATGCCTAATGTGGCACGCCCTACTGTTATTAACGATAATAAAAAAGTGGAAACAGGTGTTAGAATAGTAAACAAAACCTCAATTCGTACGATGCCAGTAGGTTTTTTAGGCAATGCAAGAGCCGGAGTACGCATGGGGTATGATCACATAAGACACAAGAAAAATTGGGAAATTTTACAGCTTACCAGTCAAATTGTGAAAGAGCTTGAGAAAGAATATCAGAAAGCAGTCCCTATAGAGTTTAACTATTGTAAATCTGTTATGGATAAGGTGAAAGATTTTGTAATGCCTGATTGTGATATTGTTTCAAGTGTCCAGTGGAATTTTGACTATCCCACAAACACCCACCGAGACAACAACCATTTCCCTGGTAAACACTTTAATGTGCTAACTTGCTTCTACGGTAAACAAGAAAAAAATTATACCGGTGGAGAAACCTATTTTCCTGAGTACAATGTTTATATTGATATGCAAGAGGGTGACTCTTTAGTTGCTGCTTTCGAAGATCTCCTTCACTGTAATGTGGAGTTAAATACTCAAGATCAAGATGCAAATGGGTCGATGAAAGATACGAAAAATGCCAATTGGCACCGTATTTCTCTCGTTGGATTTGTAAGAGGTGAACTTTTGAGCCTAGTTCAGCGAATAGCATTTGAAACATCAGATGAAGAAGTTGACTTTACAAAACAGCAGATTTTAGATGCTAAAAATGGAATTATACCACCCAGGAGTTCAAAAGGATTTAAATTCTTTTTTGAGCAGCTCAAACAAAAAGCTCCTATTGATGAAGAAAAAGAGCAATCAATTAATAATGGTTCAGTAATGGACATGAGCATGATGTCATAAATTTTTTCCATATAGGACAAATATGGTCAACTTTAGATGCACCTCTCATTAGTGATGTAGGGCAATGGAAGGCCCTGCAAGATCAAACACAGGGGATATAAACCCTAATCCATTAGCCTAATGGTTTTCTAATATAACTTCTGTGAATGATTCTTTTACAAACCAAAGCATCTTTTGCGATACTCAAAGGTAGAGGCGATTTAAATTTTACCGGCTGTTCGTAATTTGATGGTTGCTATTTGCGTGTAGGGATTCTTTTATATTGATTAGGTTTTCTAATAACTCATCTATTTCCTTAAAGATACTGACCATTTTATTGCGGTAGTAATAATTATATTTATACCAGGTATTAGTCCACAGGTCAGAGTGAATATCGTTCAAGGAAAATGCATCGGCTAATTTTTCTTGGTAGCTAGGTAAGATAGAAAACAGTTTTAAAATTGGGTAATGAAAATCCTCTACTTGAATAAGTGGATTTAAAGAGATAATGATAATGAAGGGCATTTTTGATTGATATTTACTCTTATTTTCTTCTAATGATCGAATAAAACGATTACTTTCTGTGGCATCAATCGTAAAAATTAACAGGATGTGATTATAAATGGGTGAAGAAAGATCGAGATCAAAATCCATATGAGTAAAAATATGATCAATAATTCTGTGGGAATTAGCGTAGGAAACACCGCTTCTTTTTATAGCAAAATGCTCAGTAGGATGATTGTAGCAAGAATAGCGATGTATTCGCGAAGAAAAACTGCCTGGCCAGGCACCCAATTGCTGGGCTAAATAGGCTCTTTCTTCATTGGCTTGCAAGGAGTTATCAAAATACATAATAAGACCAAATTCATTAGAAGGCGTAGCAAGCTGCTTCTTTATCGCGGCGACTTGTACTTTGAGATTAGAAGCAAAGAAATGCGCATAATTATTGCCATGTTGTGAAAGCGGTTTCATTTTTTCATAAGTATCGAAAAAAATATTTCGTTGATAATATTTCTTTCCTGCTTCAGTAAGGGTTGTGAGGCGTTGCATTTCTGTGGAAACCAATCGCAACGTTTGGATTTCTTTATCACTTTGTAGATATTCTAGAATCATAAGCCAACATTCTCGTGGCAAGGAATTATCAAAATGATTTAAAGGATTATTTTTTTTAAAAAAATTGGTAAAAAGACTGAAAGGAAACATAATTCAGACAATTATAAGTCATGCGCTTTATAATAATAGAATTAGAGATTTTGTTACAAAAAAACTAAGAAGTTTTTCTTCGTACTCATTTCCAAAAAAATGCGCTGGAAAAGTAACAATAAAGAAAAAAGCGGCGGACTCCACTTATGGATTTTAAATAATAGCTCTTACTAATACCACTATAATGGGAAAAAGTTTAAAAGTGCGGAAGTTAATCTCAGTCCTTGAGATTTTAAAACGTTATAGATGGCACATGCATTAAACATTAGATGGATGAGGGTGGAGCTATCTCTCGGTTTTCAACTGGGGTTTTTTCTTTGATTACAGCATTTATAATTTTTAGCTCTTGTGCGCAGGCATGTAGCTCAAATTTTATCCAGGCATTATCCTCTTCATGTTTAATTTTTTGTTGTGTCAGTTCGGTAATTTCTTGTTCCAGGATGGAGGTATCGCTTGAGTGGTAAGTGAGTGTTTGTAAAGCAAGATAACGTTCAGCCGCATTACCTGGTAAACTGTCAAGGACATGTTTTCGATGTTGTTCAGCTTGTTCTTTTTTATCTGCAATTTGCTTTTGCAAGTCATGAATGTTTCGATTGATAAGGTTTATTTTTTCGTTATTTAGATCTTCCTGCTCTGCTACTTTTTCGAAAAAAGCGCCGTATCGATGGTTGAGATTTCTTAGTTCGTCAAAAGATTGTTTTTGGCAATAATTCCTAATTTGTTCAGGAGTTTGCATCGAAAAAAAAGGCATAGTGTGGAACCTCATGAATAGTCAGGAGACTAATTTACCATTTTTTTGGGCAAAATCAAGTCAATATGAATAAATTGACTGTTATTTGAAATAATTAACAGCTTATTGCGCTTTTAATGGCTGTTAAAGAACAACTGGTTGGTCAAATAATAACTTGATTTTTCCCCGCTATTTCCAGTACCAGGAAAATTCATTTTTATCGTATAGCAAAAAGATGGGTTCATTGGAGTATTTGCTACTCCCCTTTGCCACTCTCATTCTATTCGTACAGTGCAATTGAGAATTATTTCGCACACAATTCTCGCTATTTGCTCAAGACTAGGTTATAATCAAAGCACTTGTGATCATTTTGCTTCCGGCTGGAATACAGTGTTCTTCGTGAAAATCCCTCCTTTTGTAGTTCAAAGTGGCGAATTAGCGTGGTTTAACTTTATCTGTTTCTTGTTAGAGGCTGTCGCAAGTGTGTGTTTAATTTTATTTGGAAAGTAGAAATGTCTGATAAAGAAACAGGCCACGTTAAGTGGTTTAATGATGATAAAGGTTACGGATTCATCAGTCGTGATAACGGTCAAGATGATGTATTTGTGCATTTTCGCGCAATCGTCAGCGAGGCTGGCCGCAAAACACTAAGAGAAGGCCAACGCGTTGCATTCTCAGTAACCAAGGGTCCTAAAGGTTTGCAAGCGGAAGAGGTAACTGCCATTTAATCTCTGCTGTTTCTCTGCATCTTCCCTCTTTGCTGTCATGGATTGCCTGACATCAGAGGGGGATGATCTTTTTTTTCTATGAAAAATCCTGATGTAATCATTATTGGTGCAGGTGCGGCCGGGTTAATGTGTGCAATAGAAGCAGGCAAACGCGGTAGGCGGGTATTAGTTATTGATCATGCTAACAAAGTTGGCAAAAAAATTTTAATGTCAGGCGGTGGACGCTGTAATTTCACGAATTATGTCATAGAACCGCATCATTACCTTTCAGCAAATCCACATTTTTGCAAGTCGGCTCTTAAACGTTATACCTCTTATGACTTTATTACTCTTGTAAGGAAGCATAATATTCCCTTCCATGAAAAATCCCATGGGCAATTGTTTTGCGATAATAAAGCATCCGACATTGTGGGTATGCTGCTCGCTTGTTGTTCAGAGGCAAATGTCACAATTCGTCTTAATACGAGCATTAATCGCGTTGATAAAACGGAGAAAGGTTTTTCAGTACGCTTAGGTGGTGGAGAACATTTCGCATCCCATTCTTTGGTTATTGCTACGGGGGGATTATCTATTCCAACAATGGGTGCCTCACCTTTTGGCTATCAATTGGCGACCCAGTTTGGCTTGGCTGTTTTACCAACGCGTGCAGGCTTGGTCCCTTTTACCTTGCAACCAGAAGACAAGGAGCGTTTAAGTCTTCTTTCCGGTATTTCATTACCCTGTCAAGTCAATTGTAATGAGCAAAGTTTTACCTTGGATATGCTTTTTACACATCGCGGCTTGAGTGGACCTGCAATGCTACAAATCTCTTCTTATTGGCAGCCGGGTGATCCATTAACCATTGATTTGGATGCAAATGACGAATGGGCTCGATCTTTAATAAAGCGCAAACGCTTAAATCCCAATACACGATTAAAGCAATGTCTGGAAGAGGCTTTGCCTAAAAGGGTCGTTGCCACGTTTTTGGATGAGGATGGGTTAGAATCTGAGTTGCAAACTTTTTCTGACAAACGATTACAAAAAATTGGTGATAGTTTTAAACAATGGAGTATTAAACCTAATGGGACAGAAGGTTATCGCACAGCCGAAGTCACTTTAGGAGGAGTGGATACCCGCGCTATTTCCTCACAAACCATGCAAGTGAATGCTATTCCTGGACTTTATTTTGTTGGCGAAGTTCTTGATGTGACAGGTTGGTTGGGTGGCTATAATTTCCAATGGGCTTGGTCATCGGGCTGGGCTGCCGGTCAAGCCGTATAACATTCGTTCCCCTTTTCATTCCTCGATAGAAATTCTATAGGTAAATTTACCCATCCAGATTTAATTCATATTGAATTAATATATGCCAATTTGCTTTTAGTTTAATTTATTAATGAGTGACATTCTTTATTGGCGGGAAATTATTGGTGAAAGCGATTTATTATCGACGTTTGCCACAGAGATAGAGCAGCTGGCAGCGGGGGAGTATAAAAGCCTTGACCTGGAAAAGCTGCGTGGTGTTTCAGGAACGCCCATTTATAGCATTCGGGTCAATAAAGAGACACGTCTGCTGTTTACGACGTATAAAGGAAAATTATATTTACTCGATGTGGTAGCCAACCATGATTATCATAAGAACCGTTATTTAAGAAACCCTGGTTTATTAAACAGTTTTTTTGCCAAACTGGATGCGAGTATTGAGTTTCGATGGGGGGAAAAGTTAAGCCTCGAGGCGCTGAGTGCTGAGGAAAAGGAAGACTTGAAGAAGCGGCTACCGCCCAAGAAAGAAAAGAGTCGCTTCGTTGCCTTGGATTACTACAAGGAAAATTTTATTGGTTTAAGCGCCCAACAAGAACAAGCACTGCAGGCTAAGTTGCCTGCGCTGGTTTATGGACCTGCAGGCTCTGGTAAAACCTGTGTGGCCTTCTTTGCGTTGCATGATTATGTCAAGCGTAGAATGCAGAAAGACACCTCGCCGGTTCTTTATGTAAGCCGTTCAGCCACACTGGTTGCGGAAATGAAAGCCCAATGGAAGGGTAGTGTTGATGAAAAACTGCAGGATTGCGTTAGTTTTCTAACCTATGAGGAGTTGTTTAACAACCATTGTACCGACAAGAAGAAACCTCTGGCCGATACTGGTTTGTTTCAAGACTGGTTTGCCAAGACGATTAAACAGGCAGCGTATAAAGGGTTGAATACCCTCACGGCTGAAACGGTGTGGCTTGAGTTTAGGATTCGCTCAGGTTACAGCGAGGAAGACTATATTCACTTAGGGACAAGGCAAAGCAGCCTGGATGAAGGGCAACGCCAAATGGTTTGCAAGCTCTACAACGCTTTTCTCAGCCACTATATGGCAAGTGAACTTACGCCCCTTTCCCCCACCAAACCTTACCCCATGATACTGGTGGATGAGGCCCAGGATTTCTCATTTGCACAACTGGAAAGCCTTTATACGCTGGCTGACAAAGGCAATATCGTTTATTTCTTAGGCGACCATCAAATCCTTTTTGATGGCAAATCGCGGCTACCCTTTCTGCGCCAGTTGTTCCATAAAAAGGAGCAACCGTATAGCGAACACCAGTTGCCAGCTAGCTATCGCTGTCCGGCATCCATTGTGAATGTCACCAACCAACTGATTCAACTTAAATACCAGGTGACAGGAGGTGCTGCCGATAAGGTCGAGCTGGGGCATATTATTTCAGCAAAAGAAGAGCAGGACAACGGGGAACTTCTTTGGCTTGCAACCAACAGCAAGAAAGACTTGGAGGCTCTGCAACAAGAAGCCACCCAAAGTGCCAAGTTTGCCCTTGTTGCTTTCCCTGAGTTTATTGAAGAAGCACGAAAAACATTTAAAACCCCTTTAATCTTCACCCCTGAACAAATTAAAGGCCTTGAATATGACACCATTCTTTTTTGGCGTCCCTTCGATGGGAAAGACGGTGCTGCAGCTTGCAGCAAACTGAAAGAAAAGCAGGGTACTGTTCATACCACAAGCCATTTGCCCAAAACAGGGGAAGGGGATGAATCCTGCCTTCCTTATTTTAACCGCTTTATTACCGGGATTACCCGTGCAAAGCGAAAACTTATCATCGTACAAAACAAGGAACATCGTAGCGAAGCCTTGTACGATGCCTTAAAGCCTGCCTTTACCCAGGAAAACAAACAGGCAGCATCACCGCAAAGTACCCCCGTCCACCAGTCAACCACACAAGATTGGGAAGCTGAGGCAAGAAAACTACTACAGCAGGGAAATGAAACCCAGGCCCGCGATATCTTTCTTGGCATACTTGGCCGTAACATGGAGCAGTTTAAAGCGTTTCAGCAGCATACAATGCCATATATTCATTTGAAACCTGCAGAAGTAATAGAAAAGAAAACGGTTCAAAAAGAACAGCTTAATGTACCGAAGAAAAACAAAGGAAAAGAGGTTTCACACGCTCAGCCTAAAACAATAACAAAAACAAAATTACCTTTTTCTCCGCTAGTGGCACAGCCAACGGATCCCTCTGAAAAAGCACGACAGGAATTGATGGTCGATTTTTCAGAAAAGCGGTTAGGTATTGTACTATCTATTTTTCCAATAGAAACGTTATTACTGCAGTCTTCAGCGACAAATCAAGCTCCCCTATTGTACTTTATCCTGAATGACATAAACCGTGCAAAATTATTCATTAAAACCATAGTAAATAATTACACCATTATAAAGAAATTCACGCCACCGATTAGAAAGTTGGTAATCAGTATCTGTACCCAACCAACTATAGTATTGAATAAAGAACTACGGAGTCTTTTTAATAAACTAAATACGGTTCTTGAGGACCTTAGCCCACATCTGAAGGACATCTCCGCAACCCCAACGCTCGCTCATATCGCAGTATTTACTAGTAAAACTGAATACCTTGTTTGTTTGTATCATTTGGGTGCGGATTTTAATATTGCTTACAACGAGGGGCAAACTCCCCTCAGTGCTGCGGTTCTTCTCAATAAAGAGGATGTCGTTACTCTGCTTCTTCTATGTGGTGCTGATCCTAACAAACTGGCCGACGGTGAGAGTCCGCTTCACATAGCAGCGACGAAGGGTTCCCTCCGTATGGTAAAATTGCTTCTAAAGCATAAAGCTGACCCTAATAAACTTAATGCTCGAGCACATGCCCCCCTTCATTTAGCGCTGTTTGAAAATCAAATTGAAATAGCTAATGAGCTTCTTGATAATGGCGCTGATCCCAATCAAAAAACAACCGAGGGACTGACGCCTGCTTTGATCGCTACTAATCAAGATTGTATAGCGATCATAGAAAAGCTCCATCAAAAGGGTGCTGATTTTAATCAAACTGTTAAGGATGCAAACTGCATCTATCCTGCAATTCTAAAGGGTCATCTTGAGATGATTAAGATTTTACACGCGTTTGGGGCTAGCCTAAATCAAAAACTTGTTGATAATTCTACGCCAGCTCATTTTGCAGTGAGTAAGGGAAATATTGATATTATTCAATGGCTATTAGAGCACAATATGGATTTCAGCACGTCATGGTCAGTGAGTAAAGATAACTTGATAACCTTTTTACAAGTTACCATGGATGAGAATGGTGCAGAGGAAGTTATTTTATCAAAAATAAATGAACTAATAGAGCGCCAGGGGGCAAAGGAAGATACCATTTCTATTTTACCGATAGACATTGCTGAGATTATGGGTCGTGAAGATATTATGGATCTAATCAAAGGTGCCAATATGAAAAATCATCACCCTTATGCTTTTTTTACTCGACAAAATTCGACAGAGGAGTGCTCTGTTATTTCACAGCTAGCTCCCTAAGTATTCCTGCACAGGACAAACTTAAGATCGCGGCTTTGCGAGCACTAGCAGCATCTAATGTGATTCTTTGAGCAAGATATGTTCTGGATGACTTTAATTCGTTCGCCACGACAACGTGAAAAATTTTGTCTTGTGCAAAGGGCATTTTACTCTACTTGCGAGTATAATCAGCCTATCTTATCGCTGCTGGGATGCTAAATGATAAAAATAGTCGGTTTGTTAGGAATTCTTTTTCCGCTAATTACTTTCTCTTCTGTAAGTGTGAATGGCAATTTTGAAGCTCAAAAATCTTGTCCAGCTTATATCTCCAAAAATAAAAAAAATAACCCTGATGGGTTAACAGTGATTCCTTCGCAAAATTATAGTATTCGTGAAATCAATCGCCCCACTAATCCTGATTGGTTACGCATTGAGTTGTCAAATGCAGAACAGGCTTTACGTTGGGTAAGTACTGAATGCGGTCATTATTACTTTGATGCCAATGGGAAGACCTCTTGTGAGCAAAGCCCGGGTCTTGCGGATTCCTATGTCTTGGCATTGAGTTGGCAGCCCGGATTTTGTGAAGCTTATGGGTATGAAGTAGGTAAACCGGAATGTTTAAAATTGCCTGCTAACGCTTATCAAGCCAATCATTTAGTGTTGCATGGGTTATGGCCTAACCAGCAAATTTGCGGTGAAAATTATGGATTTTGCGGTGTAGAAGCTAAAAAGCATCACTGTGATTACCCTGCCGTTAGTTTAACTAGCGATGTTTCCCAGGCTTTACAACAATTTATGCCTAGTTACGCTGCCGGTAGTTGTCTTGAGCGGCATGAATGGAATAAACATGGTAGTTGTCAGGTGCTTTCAAGTGATGCTTACTTTTCCTTGGCCATACGCTTGAATCAGGAAGCGAACAAAACCCTTCTTGGCCAATTTCTACATGAGCATGTTGGCGAGGCGGTCACGAAAGAGAGGCTACACGCCATGGTACGCGAATCGTTTGGGGAAAATGCTACACATAAAGTGTATTTGGGGTGTAAAAACGGCATGTTGGTTGATATTTTTATTCAATTACCGGCAGTAATAGCACAAACGGACTCTTTGCAAATGCTTGTTAATAAGGCGCCTGATTTTACACGCTACGAGGGTTGCCCAAGGAATATAACGATTTCGGATTTTAATAATTAGTCCCATAATAGCCTTGCGCATTAGAACAACTTCCTCTAATGTAAGGAAATTCAAGTAAGGAAAAGGGTTGGCATGTTAAGGCGGTTTTTCTTAGTAATTTTCATCACCTTGTTGGTAGGCACCAGCTGTACCAAGCAGGTTACTATTATTCCGCCACCTGCTAAACAAGCCCTGCAACACCGAAAGCTTCCTGCATTTAACCAGGTTACTGTGGAAGGAAATGTCAATGTAAGTTTGCATACAGGTTATGCGCGTCCTAAGCTCATCCTTCATGGTGATCCCACGGATCTATTGCAAGTTAAAACAGTGGTTACTGGTAGTACCCTGCTAATTGCGGTAGGAAAAGGGTACCCACGTTGCGGACCAATTACGGCAGAAATACGCGGACGCTATTTAAATGGCTTTAATTACCGCGGTGCGGGTACCATCACAGGTAATAACCTGCGCTCAGGATTAATGGATCTTTCTATTGAAAATCCAGGCCGTACTACTTTAGGTGGAAAAATTTTCCTAAGAAAATTAACGGTAAGTGGTGGTGGCTATACACAAATTAGCGGCGTTACCAGCCAAAATTTGCAATTGTCCATCCAGGATAACAGTAAAGTGCAATTATCAGGTATTGTAAATATCACCAGGCTTAACCTAGACAGCAACGCCTGGTTAGGAATGAATTGGATTAAAAGTAATGCCTTAATCGTGCGGGCAAAAGGCCATTCTGTGGTGCAGCTGGCCGGGATTGTTGGTAAACTGGATGTGGAATTGTGCGAACAAGCACAATTCAAGGGGCGCTATTTACGTGCAGGTCGTGCATTTGTTAAAACCCATGATAAGGCTGTTGCCGAAATATCCGCCGTTAGAAGACAACACACACTAGCTACGGATGCCAGTGATATTTACTTTTATAATATCCCCTCGATGAAAACTGATTTCATGGCTTATAATGGCGCGGTCCTTGATATGCGTGATTGGGATTTATATGCTATGCAGGAATACGATCGCTACAATAAATAATCCTTTTTGCCGGACAAAATTTATGTCGTCGTTGCGAACGGAGTGAAGCAACCCAGAACAGATTTTTGTTCAAAGATCGTACTGGATTGCTTCGCTCACGCTCGCAAAGACGCGACTCCAATTTGTCTTGTGCAAATCTCCATGAATAGTTATTGCCAATGTTCTTTCATACACGCAATAATATTTTCAATGTCCCCATCTAAAGGAATGACATGCGCTGAATTGCTAAGCCAATGAATGGTTACATTTTCTCTATTCGCAAAACGCGCAGCTACCCGCCATGAAGAGACTACTTTGTCATGACAACCTAAAAACACATCGGTTGGGCAGTCAGGTAAATTGAAAGAAAACTGTTTAATTAAATTAAAAATTTCAATGATCGCTGTTAGCGGTAATTTTCGGTAAGCAATCTCACAATTCTGATTGGTAAACAAATCACCAGAAAGTCCACGAACTTCCTGAAACCCCAGCCGTGTCAAAAACTTAGCTAATTTTAATGTTTTTTCTATCGGCATCCGCAAATCGAGGGCAGGTGCTAATAAGTAGAGATGGTGCAATTTAAATTGGTTACTCAAGTAACAGGCAAGTACTCCACCTAACGATAATCCCAAGACATCGACCTGTTCAAATTCACGGACTAAAAGTTCACAGGACTGTTCGGCGGCTTTTAGCCAGGCGTCCGCTTTCACTTCAGCAAATGCTTTGAGATTGTCTGCATGTCCAGGTAATACAGGACATACGATGGTATCGTAAAAGGTGAGGGAAGGCAGCATAAGGCGAAAGACGGCAGGTGTAGAAGTAAAGCCGTGCAATAAAAGTAATGCTCTCTTTTTTTGGCCATTGCGCTGCTCAATTGGAGCGATGATTGCCGCATCTTTTTTATCAAGCGCAAAAAGGGGAATCCCCCGTCTCATGGCGCGAAAGTCATCAATATTCATGCATGTCCCTTTTGGTAAAAAAATTTGCAAAATAACTGTAAATTACTACTAAAAGTCTAGGCTATAAACAGTAATTTGGTATTATCAAGGATACAGTTACACGCTTTAAAGGATAGTTACTTCTCATCTTAAGCGAAATTTCCACGTTTAAGAATACGTGAGCTTAAGATTGCAGTAAATGCAAGAAGGCTCTATTGATGATTCTTGTTCAAATTATGCTATCTTTTAATTAATAACGCGACAATTTTGTAGGGGAGTTATCATGCCCGGTTTAGAAGATTTCTACCAAGATATTGGGAATGACGATGCTAATGACAATGCTAAGGATAATAAAGCCAAGCAACAGGCGCCACAACCGAAGCCCATTAGCGGTTCTAAGTCTGATAATAAAGAAGAAACTACCAATGATTTGCAAATGAAAATGGTGAAAGAGCTGCAGAATATGGTTAGTGATGTAAATAATATGCTATACGGCGGCTTTTATGACGAATTAGGGAAAGCATTTAAACAAGGTTTAAACAGTGGCTTTGGCCTGAAGGGCAAAGGCAAAAAATCAAACAATGACGATGACGACGCTCCCAGCGATGATAACACCCATGATGACATCGAAGACATGGAGTTTGGTGATGATATAGAGAGTGTCTTTGATGATGATGATCCTTCAACTCCTTCTAACTCCAATGGGTCTGGCAGCCATGATGATATCGAAGACATGGAATTTGGGGAGGACCTCGAAAGTGTTTTCGACGATTCGCCGATGGAGTCTATGTCTATGGATTCAGTGAGTAGTCCAACAAGCAGTTCCAACGAGGGCTTGGAATCTATGAATGGCCTCACTAGTAGTGGATCTACTTCAGAAATTGCGGAAACTATCGAAGCAAATCCCGAACTGTTAGCTTTAGCATAAATGGAAAAGAGTAAGACTCTTTCCCATTTTGATTAGCATAATCTAATTCTCTAACAGCTTGTGCGGTAGACTCTCAAGGCGCCCTGCTTGAGTAACGATGACATAATCCAGTTTACGCTGTAGCTCACTAATAGTATCAGCACCTGCATAAGTTAATCCGGAACGCAAGCCGCCGATAATATCAGCAATAATGCTATCCTGATTATCACGATAGGGAACTTCGGTCGCAACCCCTTCTGCAGTTTTCCATTCGTGCATTTGCCCTAAGAAATCTTCCTGGGCCTCTCTAGATGCCATTCCACGATAACGCTTCACCTGCTTGCCATCTTCCTTGGTAATCACTTCACCGGGTGTTGGTTCTGTTCCAGCCAGGATACCACCTATCATGACAAAATCAGCCCCAAAGGCCAGTGCTTTAACGATGTCGCCTGAGGTGCGGATGCCCCCATCAGCTACAATGGAACGATCAGTACGGGCACAATCCTGAATACAGGTTAGCATCGGAATACCAAAGCCTGTTTTAATGCGTGTGCTGCATACTGAGCCACCGCCAATGCCTGCTTTAATGATATCGGCACCACAAGAGGCTAGATAGTCCGCTCCAGCATAGGTTGCGACATTGCCGGCCATAATGCAGCGACTACCCAATAATTTCCTTAAACTTTTAAGCGTTTTTCCCACATATTTGGCATGGCCATGCGCGACATCGACACAAAAATAATCAGCACCGGCGTCCCGTAACGCTTCTGCCCGTTGTAATTCTGCATCGGTACAGCCTACAGAAACAAAGACAGGCCCCTGGCAGTTTTTAAATTCCTTAATATTTTCTTCAATACTTAAAAAGCGATGCAAAGCACCCATGCCACCTTTGCTGTGCATGAAATTAGCCATCTTGCTCTCAGTAATGGTGTCCATGTTGGAGCTGATGACAGGCAATTGCAAACTGAGTTTACCCAAGCGGTCAGTCATACTGACGTTGACGACACGCCTGGATTCGTGATGATTATAGGCTGGCACCAGTAGTACATCATCAAAAGTGATGGCTTGGTTATTCATTATCGATCCTCATGTGGATAAGCAAAAGCGTGTACTATAAATGCTCAGCAGCATAATAAGCAAGCCTTGAGCGCTCACCACGCGTCAATGTCATATGGGCACTGTGTTGCCAATGCTTGAAACGATCGACAGCAAAGGTTAATCCAGAAGTCGTTTCTGTTAAATAGGGTGTATCAATTTGCTTAATATCACCAAGACAGATAATTTTACTGCCAGGACCGGCTCGTGTCACCAGGGTTTTAATTTGTTTTGATGTCAAGTTTTGCGCCTCATCAATAATAATAAAGCGATTTAGGAAGGTGCGGCCGCGCATGAAATTAAGTGAGCGAATTTTAATCTTGTTCTGTAATAGATCCTGTGTCGCGCCGCGACCAAAGCTTCCACCTTCCTGTGAACTGTGTAACACTTCAAGGTTATCCATGAGAGCACCCATCCAGGGTGTCATTTTCTCTTCTTCCGTGCCTGGTAAAAAGCCAATGTCCTCACCCACGGGGATGGTCACTCTGGTCATTAAGATTTCATTGTAACGACTTTGATCCAGGACTTGCGTAAGGCCCGCAGCAATAGTGAGCAACGTTTTTCCTGTACCGGCAGAGCCCTGCAAAGTTACAAAATCAATCTCAGGGTCCAGTAATAAATTAAGTGCGAAATTCTGTTCGCGGTTGCGGGCGGTTATTCCCCATATGGCATGTTTGGGTTGCGTGTAGTCACGCGCCAATTGCACGACAGTTCCACCCTCTGAAATGTCTTTAACAATGGCTTGAAACTGATTATCTTGGGTGCTGATACAATCATTAAAATTCCATTGGGCTGTCAATGGTCCGCTGATACGATAAAATGTTTTGCCATTATCTTGCCAAGCTTCCATATTTTTGGCATGGGTATCCCAAAAATTATCTTCGAGAATGTGTAAACCACTGTGCAAAAGATTAACATCATCCAATACTTTGTCATTGTAATAATCTTCGGCGGGAATACCAAGGATACCTGCTTTAATACGTAAATTAATGTCTTTAGAGATAATAATAACCTGGCGACCAGGGTATTTTTTCTGTAAGCCTAAGGCGGTAGCAAGTAAGGTATTGTCTGCTTTATGACCTGGCAAGGAAGTGGGACGCAATTGTTCGAATTCATCCGTTTGGAAAAATAAATGCCCGCTACTTTTTACTTTTTCACCACTAAGAAAATTGGCAATGGGCAAGCCTGCCACTATTTCCTGGTGGCTGGCATTACTCATTAACTCAACAAGCATACGGTTGGTTTGACGCACGTTGCGAGCAACTTCAGAAAGACCGGTCTTATGGCTATCTAACTCTTCCAACACTACCATAGGTAAGTAAATATCATGCTCTTCAAAGCGATAGATAGCCGTAGGATCATGCATCATGATATTCGTATCCAGTACGAACAATTTAGTGTCTTTATTTTCCTTTTCCATGATTTCACCTATCAGCTAAATGTATTCATTGTGCTGAGGGTGATTAATGCAGTCAAGCGTTATCTTTTCTAATTTTCAATTAGTTAGGTCCTGAAGTTAACTTTGTAATTGTTTTAACGTATTCATGACTTCATCGACGTGTCCCTTGACATTCACTTTACGCCATTCCTGTCGTAAAATACCTTGTGGATCAATAAGAAATGTACTGCGCTCTATTCCTCGTACTTGCTTGCCATACATTGTTTTCATTTTAATGACGTCAAATTTTTTACAAAGTATTTCTTCCTTATCACTGATTAACTCAAAGGGAAATTCTTGTTTACATTTAAAATTTTCATGGGATTTTAAACTATCTCTCGAAATGCCAAATATTTCTGCATTTAATGCTTTAAATTGCGGATAGGCATCACGAAAATCTTGGCCTTCTGTCGTGCAACCGGGGGTAGAGTCTTTGGGATAAAAATAAAAAATTAACCATTGCCCTTCATAGTCCTTTAATTTGCCTTCCAAACCACTGGTTGCAGTAAATTCAAAATTATCTATTTTATCGCCAATATTCATAATATTCTCCTCATCACCTGAGTATAGTGATTAATTTATAAATGACCCGGATGTGCTACGGAGCATCCAGAGTAATATCTTATGGATACTGCTGGCAAGCAGCGGGATATAGGAAATAGTTATTTAAAAATCAAATCACTATAAACAAGGCAATCGTTTGTTTTTTTAACACTGTCATATTTGCGCAAATTAACGTGATTCTAATTTTCCCTGACGGCAAATCAAGAGTTTCGCCAAGTGCTATTGTTGAGTGTATAATGCTGCTTTTAAGATTAAAACGGTAATTATTAATTTTAGGTGTTTTCTATGGGTAGCCAAAAACAGCAAAGTGCTACAATTGCCACGAACAAAAAAGCGCATTTTGAGTATTTCATCGAAGATGAATACGAGGCAGGGATTGTTCTTGAAGGCTGGGAAGTGAAAAGTTTGCGGGCGGGGAAGATTAATTTGTCGGATGCTCACATCATTATAAAATATGGTGAAGCTTTTTTACTTGGCGCGCAAATACAGCCCCTGCCAACAGCCGCAGCTCATCTTTTCCCCGACCCTATCCGTACCCGAAAATTACTGTTAAATCGCAAAGAAATTAATCAACTTATTGGTAGTGTTGAGCGCCAGGGATATACGCTTATTCCACTCTCTTTATACTGGAAGCATAACCGCGTAAAGATGAAATTGGCTTTAGCCAAAGGTAAAAAGACGCATGACAAGCGGGAGACGATTAAAGACAGGGATTGGAATCGGGAGCGTGCTCGCCTGTTGAAAAAACATAATTGATCTATTGGCGAATTTGCACTTAGGTATAAATCTAATGTGCGGTATTCACATTAGACTTCATCATGAATGACCATTGTGGCTTTGGGCTGTCATTTCTTTAGCGTCTCGCCATAGTGCCATCATTGCAGTAAGAGATTGTCCCTTAAGCGTAGTGAATCCCTGTTTTTGAGCAATTTCTTTTAATGCCTGGAAACGAGTGGTGAATTTGTGGGTGATTTTTGTCAGTGTTTCTTCCACATCAAATCCGGCAAAAAGACAGAGTGAAATCGCCGTGTGTAACAAATCGCCTATTTCTTCTTGTACACGTTTCTTGGACTCACATTGAGCGATTGCTTCTTGTATTTCGTTGCATTCATCGATTGCTTGCTCAAGGATCATCATTTCATTGGGCCAATCAAAGCCAAATTGGCGTGCTTCTTGCTCCACTTCAATAAGTGCTTGAAGTGGTTGATAAAAGGATTTTGCCATATACACCACGGTCTTCGCGTAGGATTGCGGTGTTCTATTGAATAGTGGATAAAATCTGTTCGCTTCATAAAGAGGGTAGAGTCCTGGGTAATTGGCATCTGCTTCAAAAGGTGCAAGCGTCTCTACGGTGATTATTTTAGCTTGTCGCTGTGTAGCATAAGAAAAGGCTTGCTGAAGTAATATATGTTCAAATCCTTTTCCTTGATATCTTTTTAAAACCCCTATCCAATCGATATGACAAGTAGCAGGATAAGGGAAGGAAAGACTTAGCAGGCCGGCATCATGATTATCGCAGGTGACTTTAAAATGCGTACAAGATGGCATGCTGTCACTATGTGCATCGGCTTTGTATAGACCGTGGTGTTCGGGAAAATCCGCAGCGATTTGTTGGTATAATTCTTCTGCATGCTTAGGAGAGCAAGAGACGACGGTATAATTCATTGAAAGCCCAGCTAGGAAACACTAAATGAATCATAGCTTATCAGCAACAAGATAACTATAGAGAATATTGAGCGTTGCGGCGAGAGACTTGAGGGGAAAAATATGAGATTTGAGTATACTTTTAGTATTCCTGTATTGTCAGCAGACATTCAATCCTTCATCCAAAAACCCACCCATGATGAATACCATCCAGCCTCAATTGCGAAGAAAAGTATGGGGTTTATTCAACAAGCTGCCAAGCGCGAGACTATTAAATTCCCCTTTTTATTTGAGGAAGTGTTACAGGAACTTATTGAAAATTGCTATGACAGTTATGCCAAAAAAGGGTTGGTAATAGGAAAGACATTACGTATCACATTAATTATTCAAAAAAATGATTCGCAGTTTTTGGTAAAATTAAAAGACAATGGGTCAGGTTTTTTTCATCAAGAAAAGGGGAAATACTTTTGGGTTGCAAGTGTTAAACCCGAGCACAAAGAGCAAAAAAAATTTAACGGAGGTGAAGGGGTAGGATTAAGAAGTATACAGGCAGAACTCAATAAGGCGGCCATCGGTCTTTTTTTTAAAAATCGTAAGAAAGCAGGTGCTACAGCCTATTTAGCATTTCCTAATGATTCTTCGACCATCCACAAACAGAGTAAGTAGCCATTGTAAAGACTCAGCCCAAAATGAGCATATCCTTTTTCCTACAAGTAATCCTGTCTTTCCGGGCATATAAAAAATAGATGTCACACATACAAAAGACCAATTTTTATTACCCTTAAGCAGAGACTATGATAGCAACCTTGTTTTATTAATACTCACTTGTACGATGCAAACGAAATATGAACCCAATGAGAAACAGCTATCTGTACCTACGCAAGTGGTTGATTTATTGGAGGAGATAACAGTTGACTGGGATACCATGCCCGATGAGGTGCTTTTTGCTATCCTAAATTTCTTACCCTCAGTCACATATTATGATGTCAAGCAAGTTTCCCAACGTTTTTACCAAATCACTCACGACCGACTATTCATAAAATCGATTATTAAACCGTATTTTCCTGACCTTAAGGATACTGATTTTAAAAAAATAGTAGCAGAGCAATGGCCTGAAGAAAAAAGTAAACATCTTCCCGAACTGTTATTCCTACTTTTAATGGGCAATAACCTCGTATTGAAAGGGAAAATTAAGTTAGAGGACTTATACTTCAAGGATAAAAATTACCTTTCTTTATACGATTGGGCCTATAAAGCAGGCAATCAGGATCTCTTGGATTATATGTATAAACATTTAATTCTCCCTTTTTATCAAAGCCAGCCCAGAAAAATAAATATTGAGCAAATCGATGAGGCAACCGGTTATACCTTACTGCATTGGGCAATTATTTGTCGCCAATCGCTTAAACAAATTAAAGAATTGGCGGAGCTAGGCTCTAGTTTTGATGCTGTTTCTCCTCATCAAGTCACCGCCTTCCATGTTGCAGCAAGAGCTGGATATCTTCAATTAATTGAATATTTACTGTCTCAGGATGAAGCAAGAGTGAATGCTACCCGTGCAAAGGATGGCGCCACGGCTTTATTTCTTGCGGCACAAAATGGCCATACGAAGGTGATCAGATGCTTGCTCGATCACGATAGACATATTAAAGCATGCCCTTGGGCATGTTTTGATATGGAGCGAATTAATGTAAATGCTACCACAACCGACGGAGCTACGGCCTTATTTGCTGCAGCAGAAAAAGGTCATACGAAAGTGGTTCGACTTTTATTAGCTCATGCCTTACTAATTCATGAGGAAATTGATGTAAATGCTGCCTCTACAGTTGATGGTGCTACTGCTTTATTTGTGGCCGCACAAAATGGTCATGCTGAAACCGTTGGATGTTTGCTTGCCCACCATAAAACGGACGTTAACGCTGCGCGTACGACGGATGGGGCTTTTGCTCTATATATGGCGGCACAAAATGGCCATACAGAGGTGGTCAAACGTTTAATCGCTCACGGTAAAACCAATATTAATGCGACCTGCACGGATGATGGGGCAACTGCCTTACATATCGCCGTACAAGAAAATCATGTTGAAATAGTGAATTGTTTATTGGCAAAAAAAGCGTCTGTCTTCTCAGGAATGCAGGAAGATGTTCGGTTTTTGCTGACTTTGGCTGAAAAAAATCATTGCAAAAATGCCCTAGAGGCTTGGTTTAAAGCAAAATATCAAGATTTTCTTCCTAACCGTATCCCTGGTATTACTCCACTTGATATAGCAATCATTGCTGGGCACAATCACCTTGCACAACGTTTATTGGAAGCAGTGGATGATTTCGTTGAGGAGAAAATTATTCAAGCTTGGCAACTAGCAAACGCCATGGACAATCGTCCCATAATTGCCCAATTGCAAATGATTTTGCTGCGTCATCAGTCAAAAAGCAGCGGATCACAATCTCAAATAAGTATAGGTACAAGCGGTTTTTTTACCCCGCATAGTAGCCAAGATAGCTTGGTGGGTACACACGCGACAAACCTATTTTTATATTAATAGATGATTTGTAGAGTTTAAAATAAGGTATTAAGGATGGGACAATAGCGAGTGTCCGGCAGCTGCAAACTATTCATTTACAACTGGTCGGACACTGACTATTTTCTGACTATTCGCTAATTATTATATTAGCTCTTGCCACGCTTGAAAATGGGTATGTTTACCCATTTTTTTAAAAAGCTTCCCGTTATTGTCCAAAGGATAAGTCGCGTTAAGTATCAAAATTCATCTATGCTAAGTAGTAGGACTTATTTAGAGAGTGACAAAAACAGACGGGATATAACCATGGATACATTGCAATGGCTCACAAAACTTGTCGGATTTAATACTATTTCCCACAATTCCAATATGGAATTAATCGAGTCTGTTGTGCTTTGGTTTAAAAAACATAATTTGCATTACCATATCCTTCATGATGCCTCTAAAACAAAAGCGAATCTATTGGCCAGTATTCCGGCTAAAAACGGCGTTACTCAGGGAGGTATTTTATTATCGGGACATACGGATGTAGTCCCTGTTGCTGGTCAACTATGGGAAACCGACCCTTTCGTGGCCACAAAAAAAGATGGCAAAATTTATGGCCGTGGCACCAGTGACATGAAAGGATTTATTGCGGTAATGCTGGCGTTAGTTCCTGAATTTAACCGCTTGCAACTCGAGAAACCTATTCATTTTGCGTTGACTTATGACGAGGAAGTCGGTTGTATCGGTGTTGATTTTTTAATCGACTATTTGCAAGAAATTGCGCTTAACCCTGAAGGTTGTATTGTTGGGGAGCCCTCCAGTATGCGTCCTATTGTTGGCGAGAAATCAAGGCAGGTTTTCCATTGCCAAATACAAGGCTTATCTGCGCATTCGTCTCGAGCAGATAAAGGTTGTAATGCAATTGAATACGCCAGTCGTCTAATTTGTTACATCAACAAAATTGCTAACTACACCCGGGAAAAGGGGCCCTTCGATAAAGATTTTGACCTGCCATTTACTACTATTTCTACCAATATCATTAGTGGGGGCTCTGCTACCAATGTTATCCCTGGAAGTTGTGAGTTGTTGTTTGAAGTACGGTATCTGCCCCAATTTCCCCTTGAAAATTTTCGAAGCCAGGTTGAGAATTATATTAATGAAGAATTAGTGCCAGAAATGAGAAAGATATACCCCAAAGCGGCAATTTATCTAGATCAAGTCTCGGAAGCCCCAGGGTTTGCTGCTTATGAAGATGCTCCGCTGACTCATCTTGTGAGAACAATAACCGGTGTCAAAGAGCGATATAAAGTTTCCTATTCAACAGAAGCGAGGGCTTACCAGGATGCTGGAATTCCTTCGATTATTTGTGGCCCCGGAAATATCGAACAAGCGCATCGGCCCAATGAATTTATCAGTATTGAGCAACTTACAATCTGTGAGCACATGCTTAAAAATGTGGTGAATTTGTATTGTAGGAGTAATAAAGCTGACTAGCGGTTTTTTATGCGGTAAAATCGTGATTCCATGTCCAAATAAACATCTTCTTTGTAATATTGCATGCCGCATTTTTCCATGACACGAAGGGAAGCAGTGTTACTTTTGTCAGCGTAAGCAATGATATAATCGCTGTCTATGTTATGTTTTGCCCATTCCAGCAATGCTTTTAATACCTCTGTTGCATAGCCTTTATTCCAATATTTTTTATGAAAAAGATAACCGACCTTGATTTCACCCGTTTCCAGTTCATCAAAATAAGCCTCACCCACAAATTTATCCGTTTTGAGCGTAAAAATAACGAGGCAGGGTAAATTTTTATTTTCGAAATTGCACTGGCATTCTTTCATGTACTCTTTAATTTCATGGCAACTTAGGGTGCCTTCGGGATAATATTTTTTAACCTCTGGATCTTTATCCAGTGTTTCCAAATAGGTTATATCTTCCTTGCGCATAGGGCGTAAACCAAGGCGCTTGGTGGTGATTAGATAAGTCATCCTATTTCCCATTACAAAAAGAAGCAGCTTAATTAAAAGATGGCATAGTTAGTCAATAAAATAAAGTTTAAGCAGTCAGTGACTGTAATCACATTTTGTTAGCGCGGTAGGTTTTAAAAGTTGACAAAAAATTGAGACAGGATCTAATCTAGTAGATGAATTCGTAAACAACCTTCCTTTTTTTAGAATTAAAGCAAGCAAGCTCAAATGGAATTTTTATGAATCTAAGGAGAGATTTATGTCATCAATTTGCACGAGGATGTGCTTAGGGCTGTGTGCGATGGTGTTTTGTTCCATCCTGGTTGCAGCTACCCCTGTTAAGTCCATGGTCGTTTTCGGCGATAGTTTATCTGATGTCGGGAATACTACTCATCTCTTAAAAAGTTTACGACAGGAGGAAAGTCCTGCTTATCTGGTACGACCATTAAAAATTTTTGTTATTAATAAAATGGAAGAGTTTGCCTATGACTATTATGTACCACAGGCCGTTCTCGATACAGGGATTGGGATAGTTACCGAATTCTTCGATACCGAATTGGGTCCTTTTTTGGCGAATTTAGTAGGCAAAGTGCGTAAGGTGCCCATTCTTCCAGGAGAACCGTATTGGCAAAACCATTTTTCAAATGGGCGGGTGTGGAATGAATATCTGGCCTCCATGATAGGGGTAGATAGAGAAGACGTGCATTTCTATGACAATCAGGCTTTTGGAGGCAGTTGGGCTGTAACTTACGATTATCAAGTGACTACCTGGAATTTAATTCGTCACCCGCTTGGGACATTAAAAACATTAATTGTTGGAAAATTGATTCCACCCAGCTTGGGCTTGACCGTACAAGCTTATTTAATGATGAAAAATTCACTCGATGAGAATGCTGTTTATTTTGTACTGACTGGTGCTAATGATTATTTGAATGTTTTGTTTTTTGAAGACAATTACAACCCTGCAGTGATGAATAGCTACATCGATAATGTGATTGATGGTTTGGGGGCAGGCGTTCGAAAGTTGATTCAAGCGGGGGCTCGCCATGTTGTTATTATGGGATTACCCAATATTGGTGAAACACCAAAATTTGTCCACACGACGGATAAACCCGTTCTAACTGCTGCTTTGCAACAGCATAATGAACGTCTGCAAAGACGGGTTGAAGAGTGGCGGACGAGTTATCCTGACGTAGATTTTTTATACATTGATTTGCAGCAATTCTTACAAAAAGCGTTGATAGATCCACAAAGATATGGTTTTTCAAATACTACCGATGCCTGTATTGACGTAAAATTCCCTATGTTCAGGGCGTTTGCCAATTCACCCTTTGCAAGAAACTATGTGTTGCAATATGCACAGGTGTTGCAATATCGCGACAGGCATTTTGGTCCTAATGACAAGAATTACCACGTCTGTGATGCACCTGATGGTTATTTGTTTTGGGATGAAATTCATCCAACCACTCGTGCCCATCGCTACCTGGCTTATGAGATTTGCGAGGTTATGAAACAACATGGTTACAAAATTACATGCGAAGCGCCAGCAAATATTTAGGTTTTAGCGCTGAGTATGGCATACTGGGTAATTTTGCAAGAGCTCACCCTATGTTCTACAGTATTGAAAATACGGGTGAGATCGATGATCTAAGGAGTTTCTATGTGTGGGATCATGGGTGCAACATCTCAACGTGATATTAGTAAGGTGTTATTGGAAGGATTAAAACGTCTGGAATATCGCGGTTATGATTCAGCAGGTATCGCTTTGATTGATAATAGTGGACGTTTAAAACGTGTAAGGATTCAAGGGAAAGTCCAAAGCTTGGCAGATGCCATGCAGGCAACTGCAATTACTGGAAATGTAGGTATTGCCCACACCCGCTGGGCGACCCATGGCAAACCTTGCGAACAAAATGCACATCCTCACCTCTCAAATGATGAGATTGCTATTGTCCACAATGGGATTATCGAAAACCATGACGCGCTGCGTGAAAAATTACGCACCGCAGGTTATAAGTTTACTTCTGAAACCGATACGGAAGTTGCCGCCCATCTTATTCATTTTTATTATCAACACCATGAAAATCTGTTACGTGCAGTTAGGGAGGCAGCCCTGGAAATGCACGGTGCTTTTGCTTTGGGGGTCATTCATCAGCAGCGCCCTCAAGAATTGGTGGCTATCCGTAAAGGGAGTCCCTTGGTAATCGGTCTTGGCATTAACGAGCATTTTATCGCTTCTGATGCATTGGCTCTGCGTTCTTTTGCTCAATCTGTTATTTATCTTGAAGAAGGTGATAGTGCTCTGTTAACGAGTGGCAAGGTTTCCTTGTTTAATGCACAAGGTGAGACAATAACCCGTGAGTCACATGTGCTTAATGGAGATAGCCAGGCAGTTAGCAAAGGACCTTACCGCCATTTTATGTTAAAGGAAATATATGAACAAACGAAAGTATTGGCAGATACTTTGGAAGGACGCATTAGCAGCAAAGAAGTGGTGAGAGCTAGTTTTGGTGAACGTGCCTCAGCCATCTTTCAACAAGTTAAACAAATTCATATTGTCGCCTGTGGAACGAGCTATCATGCCGGTTTAATTGCTCGTTATTGGCTCGAATCCTTGACGGGTTTACCTACGCAAGTTGAAATTGCCAGTGAGTATCGTTACCGCGATGTCGTTGTCGGGGATAATACTCTGTTTATTACCGTGTCTCAGTCTGGTGAAACAGCAGACACACTTGCTGCGCTTCATAAAGCCAAGTCTATGAATTATCTGGGCAGCTTGGCGATTTGTAATGTGGCTACTAGTACATTGGTCCGGGAGGCGGATTGTGTGTTTCTCACACGAGCGGGTGTTGAGATAGGTGTTGCCTCTACCAAAGCATTTACCACCCAATTAGCCGCATTTTTAATGCTTGCTGTAGCGCTTTGTAAGGATGAAAGGGCAGTGCGAGTGCTTACTGAACTGCAAGAGTTACCTGCTTGTTGTGAGCGCGCCTTGGAAATGAACGACAAAATAAAGGCTTTAGCGTCTTTATTTGTCAATAAAGCCCATGCTTTATTTTTAGGTCGAGGGGTGCAATATCCCGTAGCACTGGAAGGTGCTTTGAAATTAAAGGAAATTTCTTATATTCATGCAGAAGCTTACCCTGCAGGTGAATTAAAGCATGGTCCCCTTGCTTTGGTGGACAAAGAAATGCCGGTAATAGCCGTAGCCCCCAATGACGAATTACTCGATAAATTGAAATCCAATTTACATGAAGTAAGTGCCCGTGGTGGCCAATTAATTGTTTTTGTTGATGATTCTCAAACATGGGAAGCAGACGGCGCACGTTTAATTCCTGTACCTGCATGTGGACAATGGGTTGCCCCTATCGTTTATACAATTCCTTTGCAATTACTTGCCTATCATGTGGCTGTTGCTAAAGGAACTGATGTTGATCAACCAAGAAATTTAGCCAAATCGGTTACTGTGGAGTGAGCCGCGTTAAGCAATTTTGGTTGGATATGTGGCAGGAAGGGAAAATTCCCTTCCACCAAAAGACTGTCAACACGGATTTATTAAAATACTGGCCATGTTTAAATTTATCGCTAGGTGCTAAAATTCTGCTTCCTTTGTGTGGCAAAAGTCTTGATATGCTATGGCTAGCGAAGCAGGGTTTTCATGTTTTTGGAATAGAGTTAAGTGAGTTAGCGGTGCAACAGTTTGTAGAAGATAATCACTTAACTATGACAAAGAGTACAAAAAGTGGTGTTATTTATTATTCCACAGAAGGCATCCGCATAAGCGTTAGTGATATTTTTCAACTTAATGCAGATTTAATTCCTAAAGTTGATGCAATTTATGATCGTGCTTCGCTCATTGCATTGCCCGCCAGTTTACGCCAATCTTATGTAGATATTTGTCTGCAAGGGTTAAAGTCACAAGGAAAAATTTTATTAAAAACTATGCGTTATGAAGACAAACATATTGAAGGCCCACCTTTCAGTGTTACAAGTGATGAGGTTTTTCTTTTATACGGGTCTTGCCAGACAATAACTTGTATTAAAAGCGAAGATAGTCAGTCCATAGACAATGAATGCTTATTTAAGCAAGGTGTCCATCAAGCCAAGCATGAAGTTTGGTTAATTCAAAAATAATCCACTTAAATTTTTTGCCAAACCATTAATATTTGATTTCCATAAAATTTTGTGATGTCTCTAGTTTTTCATCAGCTTCTTTAAATATAGAAGAGGCAGGTGTTTTTAATTTAAGTGGCATAACAGGTGTTTTTTCAGGAATTAACTGGGCTTTTTTGAGGGCTTCCCAAAATTTAGGGTTAATTGGTTCGTTTGCATAGGTTAAGGAAGCACGCAGTTCCTCTTCCGTTCGAGCACCGACGACAACTTTATTAACTTGAGGATGCATGTGTACAAATTGCATGGCTGCATGAGGCAGGGATACATTATAACTGATACAAATGGATTTAATCTTGTCCAATTTTTCAAGTAACGCATTATTTGCTTTTTCATAGCGGAAGAAATTATTTTCTGTTTGACCGCTTAATAGCCCACCGCCATAAGGCGCTGCGATGTAAAGCTGGATATTTCGTTCCTTGCACAACGGAAAAAGCTCATCAAGGGCAGAGAAATTAAGTAAATTGTAGCAGCCCGCTATCATTATTCGGTCAATGCTGAAACGACCGTCTTTAATAAGTTTAACGCAAATGTCAGCATCATTTGAGCCTATACCGGCAATTGTAATTTTTTTTTGCGTTTTTAATTCCTCAAAAGCGAGGTATCCTTCCTTTACAAAAATTTCATAATGTCGGGTATGATTTTCTTTATGGGTAGCTGCATCGATATCGTGTAAATAAAGAGCATGGACACTGGAGACGCGCATTCTTAACTGGCTCTGCTGAAATGAGTCTTCAATACCTTTTTTGCTATAATCAAAAGATTGGGAAAATCCACTACTGTTGGTAAAGCCATTGCTACAGTCTGATTTTTTATTTGGATCGATAACACGTCCAGCTTTGGTAGAGATTTTTACACGATTACGCAGATCTTCCGGTAAACATAGCAAAGCGACTCCCAAGATATTCTCCTGTGCACCATCCCCGTAATGCGGTGCGCAGTCAATTTCTTCAATGCCGTTTTCGACAGCAAGTTTAACCGTGTTTATCATATTGAGGACAGGGACTCTCATACTACCCCAGTGGGCAAAACCAAGAACCAGTTTATGATTGGGCATCGTCAGCTTCTCTAAATTATTTTTTAATAGTTTGCCAGATTTTAAATTCTGGTAAATAAAAAAAACAGGTGATGAATAATGCAAACCACGAACTAAAGCATCGGAAAGGTTCGCCAAATGGGAAGTAATCAGTATATAATGACTGCGTTTTTTTTTACATGTGTCGGGGATGTAAATGACTCAAGAAATATTGGCGGCAGCGGCCATTATTGCAGAAGAACTTAAAGTTAAAGTTTCGCAAGTGGAAACAGCTATTCGTTTACTGGATGATGGGGCTACTGTCCCGTTTATCGCGCGCTATCGTAAAGAAGCCACCGAAGGACTTGATGATACCCAATTGCGGTTATTAGCAGAGCGCTTGCTTTATATCCGTGAACTAAACGAGCGTCGCGCCGTGGTTCTAGAATCAATACGTGAACAGGAAAAATTAACCCCTGAGCTTGAGCAAGCGATTCTTGCGGCAGATACCAAAACCCGACTGGAGGATTTGTATTTACCCTATAGGCCAAAGCGTCGCACAAAAGCGCAGTTGGCTAAAGAGGCTGGGTTGGAGCCTTTGGCTTTAGCGCTATGGCAAGACCCTGGCTTAACCCCAGAAGCGAAGGCACAAGAATTTATTAATCCTGAAGCAGGTGTTGCCGATGTAAAAGCTGCCCTTGAGGGAGCCAGTCAAATTTTAATGGAGAAATTTGCAGAAGACGCCGAATTAATTAATGAATTACGCGAATACCTGTGGCAGCACGCTGTATTAAAATCAACAGTTGTCAGTGACAAAAAAGCGACTGGCAGTAAATTTGCTGATTACTTTCAGTATGAAGAACCTATTAAAAAAATTCCTTCGCATCGGGCATTAGCCCTATTTCGCGGGCGCCGCGAGTCTATATTACAGCTCAGTTTAATGCTTCCCGATGCTGATTATGGCGAAAAACGCGTCGCCTCCTATTTTAATATTAGTGATCAACAACGCGCTGCCGATACCTGGTTGCTTGCTACGGTGCGCTTAACCTGGAAAATAAAATTATTTACCAAACTGGAGTTGGAATTATTTACGCGTTTACGCGAAATGGCGGATGAAGAGGCAATCCATGTTTTCGCCAAAAATTTGCGTGATTTATTATTGGCAGCACCTGCGGGCCACCGAGTGACGATTGGTCTTGACCCCGGTATTCGTACCGGTGTCAAAGTAGTGGTCGTGGATGCAACGGGTAAGTTGCTGGATTTCACGACGATTTTTCCCTTTGCACCACAAAATGAATGGCATCAAGCCATTGCAGAACTGGCTAAATTAGCAGCCAGGTATGAGGTAAATTTAATTAGCATTGGTAATGGTACAGGTTCTCGTGAAACAGAACGCTTGGTTTCAGACATGATAAAAATGTATCCCGACCTAAAATTAACCAAAATTGTTGTTAGCGAAGCGGGCGCTTCTGTTTATTCAGCCTCTGAATTGGCAGCCAATGAATTTCCTGACCTGGATGTTTCATTACGTGGTGCTGTTTCAATTGCTAGACGCTTACAAGATCCCTTGGCTGAGTTAGTAAAAATTGAACCTAAATCAATTGGTGTTGGACAATATCAGCATGATGTTAACCAGACACGTCTGGCTCGCTCTTTGGATGGCGTAGTAGAAGACTGTGTGAATGCGGTGGGCGTTGATGTCAATACCGCTTCAGTTGCTTTGCTGACCCGCGTTTCCGGATTAAACGAAACCCTGGCTAAAAATCTAGTTCAGTATAGAGATGAACATGGGGCTTTTCAAAATCGTGAACAGTTAAAAAGCGTAACCAGGATGGGAGAGAAATCTTTTCAACAGGCAGCAGGATTTTTGCGTATCATGAATGGTGAAAATCCTTTGGATGCCTCTTGTGTCCATCCAGAGGCTTATCCTTTAGTAGAAAAAATTTTAAATGATCAAGGTGTTGATATTCGCAAGGCAATAGGCAATCGGGATTTACTGCAAAGCGTGAATGCTGAACAGTATATCGATGATGTGTACGGCTTACCCACTATCCGCGATGTATTAAGAGAGTTGGAGAAACCAGGCCGTGATCCGCGTCCGGAATTTAAAACTGCTAACTTCAAAGAAGGCATTGAAGATATTAGTCATCTGGCAGAAGGCATGATTTTAGAAGGCGTTGTTTCTAATGTTACCAATTTTGGCGCATTTGTTGATATTGGGGTTCATCAGGACGGTTTAGTGCATATTTCTGCCATGACAAATCGTTTTATTAACGATCCACATGCCATTGTAAAAGCCGGTGACATCGTTACTGTAAAAGTAATTGAAGTGGATAAGGAGCGTCGCCGCATTGGCTTAAGCATGAAACTGCAAGAGGGAAAGGCACCTGTGGTTCAGAAAAAGGTAACCAAACCTCAACAAGCGTTGGCGAAAAAACCATCTTCTGTTAAAAAACCAGCCAAGCCTGAAGTGAAGAAAAAGCAAGAGACAGCTAAAAAAACAATTTTCAATACAGCAATGGCAGATGCTTTGGCGAAATTAAAGCGTGGTTCCTAGGTTATGACAATACCTCGCGGGGAATTAACAATTCAAACGTTAGCCATGCCAGCAGATACAAATGCCAATGGTGATATCTTTGGTGGCTGGCTGGTTTCACAAATGGACTTGGCGGCTGGTGTTCTTGCTAAAAAGATAGCTCATGGCAGAGTAGCGACCGTTTCAATTCATAGCATGAGTTTTTTAAAACCGGTGCATGTTGGTGATATTGTGAGTTGTCATGTTGAGTTAATAAAAAGAGGGACAACTTCCATGACGATTGATGTCGAAGTTTGGGCAGAACCAGCAACCACAGGTGGTCGATACAAAGTGACCCAAGGAACATTTATTTTTGTGGCAATTGATAAAGAAGGAAAACCACGAAAGGTGCCTGACTGAGCATGACATTTGATTCTGAAGCGTTAAAAAAGTGGCTAATGAATATGGCGGCATTGATCATGCAAAATGCAGAACCAGATCCGCAGCATTTTTCTTCCTTCCTCCAACAGCCTGATTTGGCGCTGGAGCTTATTACGCTTCTAGACGAAATAGAGGACGATAGCGAACCAGGGCAGGCTTATTATTCGGCTTGCGTGTTTGCCTTGGATATTTGTGTGGCACAGTTACAAACCGCTCAAGAAAGCGGCAATAAACTGGCCACGAAAACATTAAATCAAGTGATGCTGCAAATTGCTGAAGTCATTAATAAAGGTCATCATGCATTGGGATTTTGGCTCCCGATCCTTAATGCTTTTTATGAAGTCCACGTGGATTTAATTCCTGAGTTAAAGCAAGCCTATTTAAATTTAGCCGGACAAATAGAGGAGTTAACGCCAGAAGAAGAGGTTGATCATTTAAACGCTATTCGTGAAATGATTGAAGAATTGTCAGATTTGTCTGTCTTTGACATTGCGGAAAATTTCTTTGCGCAAAGTTATGCTATGCCCCCGGATTTTTTTGTCGATTTGTTGTTTGATTTATACAGCATCGAAGAAGGTCATGATATTGCTTTGTTGAGTTTGTTACATCCAAAGAAAGAAGTTCGGGAGGTAGCCATCGCCACGTGTAATCAAATCATGAAAACGATCACATTAACCTCTGTTTCCCTTTCGCGGTTGCAAGCCATTAAAAATTGGTATCCTCCTTCTTATCGCAACCAGTTTGACCATTGGATCAAGATACAACGTAAGAACGGTGTGGTATTCCATACGGAACAGTCCTCTCCTCTTATTAGTATTAAAGCCAGCGAAGTGGATGGTAGTGGTGCCCAGGGTATCTTTATTCACGTTAAAAAACGGGGCAAAGACTATTTGTGTGGTTTATTATTCAAATATGATTACGGCATTAAAGATGCTTGGATTACTCCTGCAATTCAAGCCGATGATATTCCCAAGTATTATCACGAAGCCTTTGATGACAGTGTGACCTTACGTGAGATTGACACTTCTTATTTACTAATGATGGTGGGGCACTTTTTAGCACTTATGGTGCAGCGCGAAGAAATGCCTGACTTACATTTACTGGAAATTCAGGAACTTCTTGGATTGCATTTTCTACCCCATTTTATCGATGTTTCACACGTCATTGAGCAATTGTCTGTACAGATAACCCCTTTTACGCCAGAGGCATTGCAATCGTCACTCAAACGCTCCAAGTCCTGGCCAAAAAACAAGCGCTTTACAGAATCCTGGTATATTGAGAATTCTCATATCGATAAATTAGTAAACCGTTGCTGTACAATTATCGAAGGGGTTAAAGTGTGTACCATGGAAGACGCCATGAATGCTGTTTTTGCGCAAGAGCTAGAGCCACAGCGAGATAAATGGGTATTTCATTTTTTATGGATAGCTTTGTGGTTAAAGTCAAAGGCGCGAAAAAATGAAAAAATGTGGCAGGATAGTTTATTCATTGCTTATGCCATCCATTCTGACATTCCTCTAAAAGATATTCCAATCATGAAGGAAATTTGCCTGCAAACGGTGATTAATAGTATAGAAACAATGAATGAGCGTCGGACTCACTTAAATAAGGAATAAAGCCTGTGGATAACTTTGTCTTTAAAAATAATAGTTGCCAATAAAGAAGGCAAAAATCCCTTTAATTACTTGATAAATAATGATATTATAAAATGGGCTCTTTATTTCTATAATCCACAATTTCTGTGGATAAAATTGTGGGTTTCAAAATTAATTCGAGAAAAAACTGAGTCTTAGGTAATTGTCCTCTTTTAAATCAATTTTATTGCAAGCTATCGCATGGTAGGATGGGCCCAGTTCATTTTTAAATACCCCCGTTATGCTAGATGCTTTAAGCCAATTTTTTCTTTTATTTAGCAATGGTATTGTCATTGTCCCTTTTTTGATAATTGGATTGATTTGCTTGGATAGGAATCTTTATTATCAGGCAATATGTCTGGTGTTAATAAGCAGCATCATTAATGTGGCTTTGAAAGTTAGTTTTCAAGTTCCACTATCGCCTAGTCTTGCTAAAAATTGGTTTGCATTTCCGAGTGGCCATATGCAAATGGCAGCGGTTTTATATGGATGGATTGCCTATAAAACGAATATTCGTGGGATTAAGGCAGTTACAGCAATTTTACTCACTGGTATAGCACTGAGTTTAATGCATTTTAATTATCATAACGTTTATGATATTGCTGGTGCGCTCTTTTTTGCGTTAATCATTCTTGGGCTTTATCAAGTTGTGTATGTACAATGGGAAAAATTAATGCCTTGGTTTTTAATGGCGACAGCAGTAGGTTTGATTTTTTATATTAAAGTAATGTATGGTCAAATTCCAAGCCATTGCTGGATAGCATTTTATGGCTTGTCAGGTTTAGTTATAGGGAAAATTGTTTGTAGCCTTAAGGCATCGTGATAAGGGTTAATCACTTTTAGTTTATAGTGAGTAAGAAAACCTTGATTTCGCTATGCGTCATCAAGGTTACAGTTCATCAATTATCAAAAGAAGAAGCGATTTAAGCACGCTTGACATTTAAGTTTAACTGGGATGTAGAGTCGCCTGGTATTGGTTCTGGTTTTTTGATGGGTTCGATATCAGGCAATGATTCTGGTTGTGTTTCGGGTAACTCAACAGGTTCTGATTCAGGAAGATTAGCGGGACCTGGCTCATGGGGTTCCGGTAAAGGTGGTTCTTCTAGTGGTCTTTCTTGGCTGGTTTCCTTTTCTTGATGTAGCATGCCAACAAGTTGAAAAAGGGCATGCTTAATGCCTACTAATTCTTCAGCGATTCGATTTAATTCAAAGCTTGCCTGTACAGTTTCCTTTGAGACTTCCATATCTAGCTCCAAGTATCTTAATGGATACAGTTAATAGCTGGAAAGTGGTAAAAATGATTAACTTTCCATGAACAAACGTTGTTGCTTAAAAATTAAGCACTCATTTTAAACTTATCATATCAGCTAGTATTGTCAATCACTAAAAATCTATAGTTTGTCCCTTTGGGAGTTGCTGTCTCTTGGTAACCTCTCTGTCTACGCCTCGCGGCTTGTCCCGGTCTCTTGATCACATCTTTGCCGACGCCCCGCGGCAAGCGAGGGAGGTCGGAAAGTAGAACTGGACCGGGTTTTCTTCAGTTGTGTAGAAGATTCAGCGGGGAGTTGACTGGTAGTGGCCTTGAAAGCAGATTGATAGCAAAAACGTTAATTCTTTTTACGAATAAAAGAAATACGACCGGTTGGTTCCAAATAAGCTGCGGAAACTAGTTGAATGTCTTTTTCATTTAATTGTACGCGCATTTCCGTGAGAATGTCACTTTGCGTCAGATGGTATTTCTGCAATTGAGACAGCAAAAATTGTCCATCTTTCACAATTAACCGGGCGTGTCCTTTAATAAAAGATTCAAGATGGGGGGAACGATAGGTAATTACGGCAATGACACGATGGAAAATAACCAGACTGCTTACAGCTATCAAAGTGGACATTAAACTAGCTTGACCATTGATACCGCGGCTGATTAACCCCCCAAAAATTACCAATAAAAGATAATCAGAGGCAGTATTTAAATTATAGCGGCGATTACCATAACGAATCAGAATAATGCTAAAACCGAAAAGTAAAAATGAGCGGATGACAACATAAACAAGAGCTTGGTTTGCATTAATGTTTAACAGCCAGTTCATTTAATAAACTCCATGAAGGTCAAGCAGTTAGTGTAAATTATAAAGGAAAAAATTAAAGTAATTTTTAAGGTCAGGAAGGAATTTTTCAGAATAGGATTGTTTTTGCATGACAAACAGTTGTCGTCTATGCTTAAAAATAGGTCATATGATTAAAGGAATTAATTGTATGAGCAGGGTAATATTGCTTAAGTGACAGCTGTATTTCAATGACCTACTTTAAAAAGATTTTGTATTGCCCTTGGCTGTTATTCAATTATTTCCCAATACTGCTTTCGTGTTAAACGTGATATCACTTAATGCAATTTAGAATATTGTAAATGGTTAACTATTTAAATTAATGGAATGAGGGAGTGTATTATGGACAAATTAATTCACTTAAAAATTGCAACAGCATTATTGTCCGGTGGTATGGCCTTTGCTGCTTTTGCTAACGTGAATAACACCACAGTGACACCAAGCACAGATCCTGCTACAGCTGTTCAATCACCTCAATCTGATAAGACAGAAGGAATGCAATCTAACAACGTGCAAGGTACTACTATGCATTTAAGTGATGATGCATTGTTGTCTGCTGTTGAATCCTCACTTGGTACCTATAAAGAGAAAGTAAGCATCAAGGTAACCAATGGGATTGTTTACCTATCAGGACAGCTGCCTTCTGACACGGATTATGAAAATGTTGTTACCCTGGTGGAATCAACGCGAGGGATTGGAAACGTTAATGTAGATAATCTTACTGTTAAGGATAGTAATGCACCTTTGCAGGATAGCTGGATAACTGCCAAAGTTAAAGCAGCTTTAATTCAAGCAGATATTATGGGTAAAGACTTGCCATCCTGGACTGTTGGTGTTGAGACTAAAAACGGACAAGTTTTCTTGTCAGGGCAAGTTGCTTCAGCACAAGAAAAACAAGCGATTTTAAATGTTGTTAAATCAGTCAAAGGTGTTAATAAGGTTGATGACCAAATGAAAATTGCAGTCGATGATGCAACAACAGATAACACTACCATGAATAATGGTGCTGCAACAAAGAACAAAGGTCAAACAACAGGTTATTAATTGTAACTACAAGGAGGCAGCAATGACACATCAAATTGTAAATGCCGACGATGTCGTCGGTGTAAAAGTTAAAAACTTACAAGGTGAAGATCTTGGGAAAATTGAAGCATTGATGCTTGATAAACTCGAAGGTTGTGTGTCTTATGTTGTATTGTCTTTTGGAGGCTTTCTGGGTATGGGGGATAAACTGTTTGCCATGCCCTGGAGCATATTTTCCTATGACGATGCAAAAGATTGTTTCGTTATCGCGGTTGATAAAGAAACACTAAAGAACTCTCCAGGCTTCGACAAGGATCATTGGCCTGATATGTCAAACCCGAGTTGGGGCGCTTCTATTCATAAATATTATGGTGCCCTCCCTAATCGGGCAAGACATTAAGCACCAATATCTTTAGCGTCTAAATAAGAATCAGCAGAGAAATAAAAAATTACTTCTCTGCTGAAGGGGGATGTATGACTAATGAAAGACAGCAACCGCCACAGCATCAGAGCAAACAACCAGGCATAGAAGCACATATGCATCCAAGACCACAGTACGTAGCCCCTCATTATCAAGGTAGTAATAAGCTAGCCGGTAAAGTAGCGCTTATCACCGGAGGGGACAGTGGTATTGGACGAGCTATCGCTTGTGCTTTTGCACTAGAGGGAGCTGATATTATTATTCACTATTTGAATGAGCATGAAGATGCGGAAGAAACAAAACAGTTTATTGAAAGCACAGGAAGTCGCTGTTGGCTTTTACCAGCAAATTTACAAACCAATGAAGCTTGTAAAGAATTGGTGAATAAAGCACTAAAGTTGGCACCGCAAATTGATATCCTTGTCAATAACATTGCCGAACAGCATCCTAAAGACACCATTGAGGAGATCAGTTGTGAGCAACTTGAAGAAACGTTTAAAACAAATTTTTTTTCTTATTTTTATATGATTAAAGCACTATTGCCTCACTTAAAAAAGGGGAGTGTGATTATCAATACTACGTCAGTTACGGCTTACAAAGGAAGTGATCATCTCATTGATTATTCGGCTACTAAAGGGGCAATTATCGCGTTAACCCGCTCGCTTTCACAAAATTTACTTAAAAAAGGAATTCGTGTGAATGCGGTGGCACCTGGCCCAGTGTGGACCCCTTTAATTCCTGCAAGTTTTAGTGCGGAAGAAGTGGCTAAATTTGGTTTGCAAGCACCGATGAAACGAGCGGGACAACCTTCTGAAATTGCCCCAGCCTTTGTTTTCCTCGCGTCTGCTGATTCATCCTATATGACAGGACAAGTGTTACATCCTAATGGAGGAATAATTGTAAATAGCTAACTATATGGAGAAACAATGGATAAAGAAGTTAGACCAAAAAATGAGAAAACAAACGTGGATTCATCCAATAAGAATAGGGAGGCATTAAAAGCCAAGCGAAAGCAAAAAGAGAAAAGATTGGATAAAACAATAGAAGATACTTTTCCGGCTAGTGATGCAACGGCAAAATACTAGGAGTAATTCTTAAAGCAAAGGCGCGCATTATTGGAAAAGTGATTTAACTTGCATCGTTGCATTATTTTTGCCCTATATACTTAAACTAAGTAAATAATTGAGATGATGTTATGAAAGCAATATGGAAAGGTGATATTTCATTTGGTTTGGTTACAATTCCAGTGCAAATTATTCCTGTTGAAGAAAAAAAAGATTTGCATTTTCATCTATTAGATGCTCGTGATAAATCGCGGATTCGTTATAAACGGGTTAACAGTAATACCGATAAAGAAGTCCCTTGGGATAAGATTGTAAAGGGTTATGAATTTGATAAGGGGAATTACATTATTGTCGATGAAAAAGCCTTTGAAGAGGCAAGCCCTGAAGTGTATAAATCCATTGACATTGAAGAATTTATTGAGCTGGATGAGATTGACAGCCTATATTTTGATAAACCTTATTACATTGTACCTGATTCTAAAAATCAAAAGGCCTACGTCCTCTTAAGGGAGGCATTAAAAAAAACCAGGAAAGTGGGGGTTGCGAAGGCCATGATTCGCACCAAAGAATACTTATGTTTGGTCATGCCTCATGAAAATGCACTCGTACTTAATCTTATTCGGTTTCAACAAGAGATTCGTCCAGAAGATGATTTAAAAGTACCTACAGAATCGCTAAGAAGTTATAAGATTTCAGAGCGAGAAATGAAAATGGCAACTGAATTAATAAAAGACATGACAGCTCCTTGGAAGCCTGAAAAATACCATGATGATTATCAGGAAGCATTGACGAAATGGATTGAGAAAAAATCGGCAGAAGCAGAGAAAGAAGCCGGTAAAAAAACCAGGGAAAGAGTTCGAAAGCCAGATGATGTAGTTGATTTTATTACCTTACTTAAGAAAAGCATGGGTAAAGACAAGAAAGGCAAGCAATCTTTTCCAAAAAAAGAAACTGAAAAATCAAAGAAAAAAGCCTGATTGTCTATGCGTTATTTACTAGAGCCAAAATACATACAGTGCGGGTAGCGCTGTAGCGAGTACTACCAACTCTAAAGGCACTCCCAGTCGCAGATAATCAAAAAATTTGTATCCTCCTGGCCCCATGACTAAAGTGTTGTTCTGATGGCTTATAGGTGTCAAGCAGGAGCAGGATGCACCTATACTGACTGCAATTAAAAAAGGATCGACATTGGTATGCAGTAGTTTAGCTAAATCTGCCCCAATAGGTGCCATCACGACGGCTGTGGCAGCGTTATTCATCAAATCTGACACCGTCATGGTTATCAGCAATAACAATCCTAAAACAAGAAGAATAGAGCCGCTTCCTGTCATGGCTAACAAGAAATTTCCAATCATTTTAGCCGCCCCTGTCCTTTCTAATGCTTCCCCTAAAGGAATTAAAGCGCCCAACAAGACAATAATGGACCAATCAATATGCTGATAGACTTTGCGCATGGGAAGAATATTAACGATTACCAGGCCTACTACAACCAACGTAAAGGCCACTTCAATGGGGAGAATTTGCAGTGCTGAGAGTAAAATACCCACAATAAAGAAAGTTAATGGTATTAATGTGCTGCGTCTAAAGCCTACATTAATGGTTCTTTCTGCCAGGGGAACCAGGCCTAAGCTGACTACATTTTCTCGTAGGTCTTCACTGGGGCCTTGAATAAGTAAAACATCGCCTGCATTAAAATTAACATGATTTAAACGATTTTTTATAGCTCTTCCTGCTCGTGCTACAGCCAGTAAGTTTAATCCCATGCGGGAGCGAATTCGAAGTTTTTGCCAGGAGCGTCCCTGAATTCTTGAGCCTGGGGTAACTACTGCCTCAACCGTACTGACATCCTTACCCAGCAAAATTTCCGGTGAAATTACTTCGCCCTGTGTTAATTCGAGCTTGCCGCTCTCAATTAAACGGTATAAATCTTCATGCGAAGCTTCAATGATTAAAATATCATTGACTTGTAATTCTTCATCATAGGGGACAACCAGTTTTTTCTTACGTCCTCTAATAAGTGCTAGAATAGAAAAATCCCCTTCGATAAAGCGCTCAAGCTGTTGACGCTCCATACCCACTACAGGAGAGTCTTCAGGAATTCGAATTTCACTAATATAATCTTGTATTTGATAGAGTTCACTACCCTCGCCTGTTGCTTTGCGACGTGAAGGAAGGAATCGCCAGCCCAATAATATAATAAAAATAAGGCCTCCTATGGCCACTGTTAATCCTGTTGGCGTAAAGGCAAACATCGTAAAGGGGACTTGGGTTAGCTTTTCTTTATAGGCGGAAATAATCAAATTAGGTGGCGTGCCAATTTTGGTTGTCATTCCCCCTAAGATGGTGGCAAACGATAAGGGCATTAAAATTTTTGACGGCGACAATTTTGCATTGATTGCCCCCTGAATGGCTACCGGCATTATGAGGGACAAAGCACCAACGTTGTTCATAAAGGCGGATAAAAAGGCAGCAATGCAACAAGTAAAACCAATGAGTGATGTCGGTGAAGTGCAAAAGGGCTTAATGTACTTTAGGATTTCCTCCACCAAGCCTGCCTGGATCAATACTGCTGAGATGACCATTACCGCTGCTACTGTAATTACAGCAGGATTACCAAAACCTGAAAATGCATGCTCGACTGGAACAAGCCCCGTTAATACCAGGGCAAGAAGACTCATTAAGGCTACGGTATCATATCGATAATGTCCCCACATGAACATCAATAATGTTAAGCCCAAGATGAAGAACAATAGATAAGCATCTTGCATATAAATCTCTTAATTAAATAAACGGAAAAACATCCCTTAAAACATATTGCAGTTTTTAGGCTTCCTTCACCTGGTTAGGGTAAATTATGGCAGGTGTATAAACTCCTGATAATTTCATAATTATAGGTTAAGCCCTCCTTACTAATTTATGCAATAACTAATTGATTTAAAAGATATAGGTGGTTGTGAAAAATTTCTCCTGCTTTTCTTGCTATAGTTAAAAATAAAAATAGGAGTTTCCTATGTGTCGTTTTGTAGCTTATTTGGGGCATGAAGCGTTATTGGATGATATATTGGTTAAACCTGCTAATTCGATAGTAATGCAGAGCTTGCATGCGCGTGAAACGGTGGTGCCTACCAATGGTGATGGCTTCGGTTTAGGATGGTATACGCCATTGATTAGCGAAGAACCTGCTCTGTTTACTTCTATTTCGCCAGCCTGGAATGATAGAAATTTGTTGCATCTTACCGCTAAAATTAAATCCCCCTGTTTTTTTGCCCATGTGAGAGCCGCAGGCGCTGGAGGTGTCACTAACTACAATTGCCATCCTTTTATTCATGGGCGCTGGATGTTAATGCACAATGGGGATATTGCAGATTTTATTGTGGTTAAACGACATTTACGCCATTTGCTTGATGATGATATTTACCATTGGATTCAAGGGGAAACCGATTCTGAGCATCTCTTTGCTTTGTTTTTACAATTGGCAAAAGGGAAAGATTTAAGTCAATTAGCGGTAGTTGCGGATGTACTGGAAGAAACGTTTGCACAAATTAATGAACTCATTAAATATTTCGGCACCAGTGAGGCTTCTTATTTTAATGTTTGTCTAACAGATGGCGAGCGATTAGTGGCCAGCCGTTATACCACCCATAAAAAAGCCAAGCCTGAATCATTACATTATTTCGTGGGCGGTTGCTTTACAACGTTTGATCACACAACAACGGTTAAACATCCTCAACATACTTACCAATGTTGTTTAATTGCTTCGGAGAGGCTTACTAATTTTAATACAGACTGGCAAGATGTACCGGCTAATCATTTATTATTGGTTGATAAAACGCACGAAGTTCAACTGAGATCCTTGGCATTAAACGCTCTTTAATTGACTATTTGCTATACTTTCATACAGGATGTATTTAATTTGCTAAATTGGATTTAAGGAGTTGGACATGGATATTAGAAGTGGCGGGAATTCTCAGGTAAAAGAACGTACAGAAAAAATACTTAAAGGCGGTAAAAAAATTGCCAATAATCTGTATGAAGACACCCGAGAAACCGTATCGCATATTAGTGATAATGTTAAAGACTACTCAGGACTTGTCTTACAAAAAGCACGCAAGCGGCCGCTAGCAACGTCGCTTTTTATCGGTGGACTCAGTTTAATTGTTCTAGCCGCGTTTTTGCGCCGATAAAACAATACATTAATTCAAAGAATTACTGGCTTTCATTTTGCATTTCGTAAAATTCTTGCCATTCAAAATCAATATAGTCTTCGAGAAGTTTTTTAATTTCAATTTCTGCCCCCTTTTTAGTGGGGTGTTCGGTATGGAATTTTTGGGGTGAATTACTATTTTTATTTTCAGTGGCACGGATAACATAGCCATCAGCTTTATATAAATGAGGGACTGCATCCGATAAGTCCACCCTATAATTTACTTTAAAGCCTTTATAATCATATTGATTCATGTTCCCTCCATTCCTCTTGAACTCTAGATAATCCTTTTTTTGGAGCTTCAAGATAAGCATTGTCTTTTTAATTAATATAGCCTATTTGGGCAAGAAGCAAGTGGAAAAGGTTACAAAGGCAGGGAAAGTCAGGTTTGCTTAAATTATAAATAAAGCGATGTTATCCAGAGCAAAGCGAAGGATTGTTTAAAATTGGATTTAGCTGCTGGAGATTCTTCGCTTTGCTCAGAATGACGTTGCTACGCTCAGAATGACGGTTTATACCGCACGTCATCCTGAAAGCAGCGCAGCTGCTTGAAGGATCTCATTTTGCAGGCTAAATACGATCTCAAGGAAAATCCTTAGCTTTGCCCAAAACGACGGTAATTGCAAGATAGCTTTGCATTACTGACACTCTTAAAAATGCGATACTAATTGTTGTCTTTTGGCAAAGAGTTACTTAAGAGATTATTTGAAAAAATTATCACAGTTTTCTATTCTTCTTTAAGGATCATCAGAAACCATATGTAAATGGCGTGACTATTTTAAGGATAGAAATGATTGAAATTACTCGCGATGAATTTTTAAACTTTGCCCTAATACCTGATATCGCACACGCGAAAGAAGTTAACTGGTTTAAATCAAATAAAATGGCAGATAAGTTAGGGATAATTATTCAGATTGATTCTAATAAAAAATATGATTATCTTATTTATCAAAAAGATAAGGCAGAAGACTACATTCTTTACCCTAATGATGATGATTTCTCCTCAGATGATTACAAAGAAGTCTATTGTGAATTAGAGAAAAAAATGATTTAAATTATACAGACTCACTCTTTCTCAGGAATGCCTCAAACTCATTAGAAGCAAGTGGTTTGCAAAAATAATAACCTTGTGCTTCCGTGCAATGATGGGTTTCCAGGAATTGAAGTTGTTCGCAAGACTCCACGCCTTCAGCGACAATTTCTAAATCAAGACTGTGGGCTAAGGTAATAATCGCTTGAATAATTACTTCATCGACTTTGTTGTAATGAATGTTGCTAATATAGGATTTGTCAATTTTGATTCTATCAATAGGGAATACTTTGAGATGATTTAATAGCATATAGCCTGAGCCAAAATCATCAAGCGCCAAATGGATCCCCAGCTTTTTTAAATCACTAAAAATCGAAGCAGCTTCTTTGCTCGTTAAAATTACATTTTCTGTAACTTCTATTTCAAGAAACTCAGGGCTTAGCTTGGTTTCTGCTAATATTTCACGCACGACAATACCAAATTCTGGATGCTTAAGCTGTTTGGTAGCTACATTAACCGCTACCCGGATATTGGGTAGCCCAAGTTGTTGCCATTGTTTATTCTGTTTACAAGCCTCTCGCAAAACCCATTCACCAACGGGAAGAATAAGCCCGGTTTCCTCAGCCAACGGAATAAAATTAACAGGTAAGAGAATCCCTTTCTTAGGATGACGCCAACGAATTAAAGCCTCGGCGGATACCAGTTTTTTTGTTTTAAAATCAAGTTGAGGCTGATAACATAAAAAGAATTCATCACGTTCGAGAGCCTGATATAATTCGGCCTCCAGTTCCATTCTCGCCACACTTTTTTTGCCTAAGCTGTAAGTATAGAATTGAAATTGGTTACCGCCTTCTTCTTTGGCGCGATACATCGCAATATCGGCATTTCGTAATAACTCATCAATTGATTGTCCGTCTCGTGGGAAAATAGCAATGCCGATACTCGGGGTTATTCGGATTTGATGAGAATTTACCTCAAAAGGATTATGAAAAACATCAAGAAATTTTTTGGCGACTTTGGCCCCATTTGTTTCATCATGTGACTTTAAAAGGGCAACGAATTCGTCTCCTCCTAGTCTTGCCAGGGTGTCTTCTTCCCGCATGACCTGACGAATTCTTTGGACAACGTCCTGTAATAATTTATCACCCGCGATATGACTAAAGCTGTCGTTAATTAATTTAAAACGATCCAAATCAAAAAACAGCACGCAAAATACCGTATTATTGCGTTTCGCATTAGAAATTAATTGCGATAGTCTATCGGTTAATAACACGCGATTGGGTAATTGAGTTAAGGAATCATGTGTTGCTTGGTGTTGCAGCTGTTCTTCTAATAAGGCACGTTTTGTAATATCACGAAAACACCAAATGCGTCCTGTAATCGTCTCATGCAGTTTATAAGGTTGTGTATAAATTTCTAAAATCCGTCGATCTTTGCATTTTAGTGTGGTGGTTTTGCTGTTATTTTTCGAAATTCCTAATTTAAAGACAAACTTTAGGAAAGTGTTGGGTTTGTCAATTTTTTCAGCAATGAAGTTAAGTATAGAAGAGGCTTCTTCTAAAATATCCTTTTGGGTTATTTGAAACATTTTCATTAAATTTTTGTTGTAATCAATCACTTGATTTTTATTATTTACCACCAGGATGCCATCAGCGGATGATTCAAGTGTTCCTCGTGTGACTGATAATGATTCTTGCAAAGACCGCGTCCTTTCTTTAACTTGTTTTTCCAGTAATTGTGTATAGTCTCGTGTTTCTTGGAGTAACTCCCATTTTTTGGTCAAGGCACACGACAATTGTCGTACGGCAATGCTGTCAAATGGCTTTTTAAGGATAAGCAAATTTTCCCGTTGCCCCAGATGCTGAATTGTTTCTTCCCACGTGTAATCTGAATAAGCAGTACAAAGAACTATCTGGATATTAGGATCAAGTTCCCAAATCTTTTTAGCGGTTTCAATGCCATCCCATCCTGGTGGCATACGTATGTCAACAAACGCTAATGCATAGGGATCATTTTCTTCAATCCCCTCTGCAATTTTGGCAACTCCTTCTTGTCCCTGGGTGGCGGTTATCAGACGAAAAGACGGTAAATTGGAATTGGAATGCTGCTTTCCAAAGACTTGATGTTCAAATTTTGCAAGTTGATCATTCTCATGGGCACTTTTTGTCGTTAATATTTTGATGAAATCTGAATGGATATCTGGATTATCATCAATAATGAGAATTTTTACGCTTCTCGTAGTCACCATGCATCGCTCTCCGTTCTACCTCTTTCAGGGGTAGTGTCAGTATAAATTCTGCGCCATGCCCCACACCTTTGCTTCTTACTTGTAAGCTACCTCCGAGTTCTTTTGCTGCGAGTGCGCTTGTATGTAGACCAAAACCATGGCCGTCGGGCTTAGTGGTGAAGCCAAATGTAAAAATTTTATCTTGATGCTCCTCTTTTATGCCTATCCCATTATCCTGCACACTAATAGTAATATTAGACTGTTCTAGCTGCTCTCTTACAGTAAAGCAGATAAATTTATTGATTCGTGGAATGTTGTCAAAGCCACTCACAGCATCAATGGCATTTTGAATTAAATTAATAAGTATTTGTAACAACTTGGCTTTATCTGTGATTATAAAGATATCCTCAGGGCTTTCTATTTTTATTTTAATATCTTGTTTTTTAAAAGAATTCTCGCAGATTGAAACGGCGCTATCAATAATTTCCCGAGCAGAAAATTTTTCCAACACACCAGAAATGCCGCTGAGTGATTTTTGCATGGCCACTACCTCTTTAATATGGGCGATTTGATTTCTTAAACAATTCATCTCCTTGCCAATCGCTTCATGTCCCTGGCTGATTTTATTAATCAGGGCTATTAAATAGTCAGGTAGTAATTTTCCTTTGTTATTTGTCGTTAGATAGGAAGCGAGATTGTTTATATTGTCTTTAAGTAACAAAGAAACAAGCGTTAAATCCTGTAAGTAAGGTTGATTGGAGTTTTCTTTTATCATGTCTAAAGATACATTCGCACTGTTAAGCACATTACCGATGTTATGCAAAATGGACGTGGCGATGTCAGCCATCCCTGCGCGCCTTGCAGTGGTGAGTAATTGTGAATTCAACCGACAATTTTCCAGATAACGTTCATAATGTTTGTAGGCAGCCGTGGTTCGTGCAATTAATTCCTGAGGGGAGAAGGGTTTTACCAAATAATCATCAGCGCCTACATCGAGGCTTGTGACAACCGCATCATCACCTGCTTTTGCAGTAATTAATATAATAGGAATATGGCAGGTGTCTTTCTTGCTTTTTAAAATTTTAGTTAATTCGTAACCGTCAAGAAAAGGCATCATAATGTCGGATAAAATAATCTGTGGATTGGATTGATCGATGGCCTCAAGTGCGGCTTTGCCATTTTCAACAGCAATAATATTAAATTTATCTTTCAGCAAAGAGACGATATAGGCCCTAATATCGGAATTGTCATCCGCCAGAATCATCAAAGGCAATTGATTTTTCTTGTGTGACGCGTTGAAGGCCCTCACTGTTTCGCCTGGCGTAGTAGAAAGACTTGTTTTGAATGTTTCAAAAGAGGAGTCTCTAGCTTGAACAGTTAGCTTTTTCTTGGAGTCCTTGGCAAAACGAGCGGGTAAAGTAATACGGAAGGTAGTTCCCTTCCCAACCTCACTTTCCACTGCAATGGTGCCTTGCAATAGTTCTACGAATTGCTTCACAACAGTAAGACCTATACCTGTGCCCTCATAAGCACGGGTGCTTGAAGAGTCCACTTGATGGAAGCGATCAAAAATAGAAGGCAGTTGTTCTTTAGGTATGCCTGTCCCGCTGTCACGGATAAGTATACAAGTATTAGTGTTTTGCTGTAATTCGATAGTAATAAATCCTTGTGCTGGTGTAAATTTTAAGGCATTAGATATTAAGTTAAGTAAAATTTTCTCGAGCATATTTTTATCGAGAAGTACGTCCTTCGTTTTGCCATGCGCTTTAAACGTTAAATCAATATGCCTTTCCTTTGCCAAATCTTGGGCATCATCGACAAGCTGTGAAATAAACGCATTTAAATTAATCAATTCGTCATGAGGGATAAATTTTCCAGCTTCAAGTTTTGAAAAATCAAGAATGTTGCTTACCAGAGTATACAATCGGGCTGCATTCCGCTGAATTCGCTGAAGATTTTGCAAAACCTCTTCGGATAGGGGCTGATTCTTATTTTCAAGAATTGTTTTTAGTGGCGCCAAAATTAGGGTTAAGGGGGTGCGAAGCTCATGGCTCACATTGGCAATAAAATCAGACTTTAGCTGATCAAGCTCCATTAACCGGTTATTTTTCTCTCTGACTTCAACTAATGAGCGACGGGCGGTATCTAGTACGAAATTAACCAGCATCGTGAGTTTTTGCATGCTTTCATTTTCAGTGTCAATTTTGATGGTAAAGTCAAACTCGCCTTTTACTGCCAGACAAAGTTGATTTGCCATTTCTTCAATGTTTTTTTGAACCTCAGAAAATGCCAAATCTGAATGACGCATGCTAATTCCTTAATTTTGTCCATTTAACATGGATTTCGCACTCGTTATCCCCTAATTTTAGACACTTTTTCTCTTCTATACTTGCTTTATCCTGATAATAGGCAATAACCCACTGGGCCAGAGCTTTATATAAACCGCATAATTGATTGGGGGAGCGATAGTGAGTAATTAATTGATTGGGTAATTGCTCCAGCTTGAATTTTTCATTAACAGCCTGCCTGGATTCAGCATCAGCTGTACTGGTTGCAAAGCAGTTGTGAATAGTTGGCTGTATGGATAAAAAATCATAGGAGTTTTTTGACATCTTAAACCAAGTAGGGAATCGTTGCACAACATCTTTGCAAAAGTAATTCGCATACTGCATTTCGACTTCTTCCTGACTTAGATTGAGCATGTTTTGCGCCGCTAGGAAAAGACGCTGCCATTCTTCATCGGAATAAATATTATTGATTTGAAACGTTTTATCTAATGGGACTTGCGCGAGCTTCTTTAATTCTTTAACACCTTCGTCGCCTCGCATATCTTGAATCATGGTAAATAAAATTTTTTGTATCAGTCCTATCATTACTATCCTTTTTTTATAATCATTCTCTAAGTATAAATCGTTATTAAGTTTTTTTTATAAAACCGATATCCTCTTTTTGGTAGATAATAATCGCATTGATTATATGAATTTTTTTTAAGTGATATTCAATATTCAATTTTACTGTTTCTAATAAGGAAATAGCTGATATATTTATAGTTTGCTAATCGGCCGTAATGCTTATGGAATTTTTATTTAATTTATTAATTATCATTGCTGACCAATTTATGCTTTTTGTCATTAATATGTTGGTAGCAAGACATGCTGGTGAGGTATTGTTTGGTGATTTTACTGTTGCAACAAATGCCCTTTTTTTAATCGCAACAATCATTACCTTCGGTATTGACTCAATCATTGGCTATTATGTCCCTAAGTTTTATGTGAAAAAAAAATATAAAGATATTGTCGCTTTAACATTCTCCGTCAGGGATTTTCTTAAACCTATTTATTTAAGTTTGCTTGTTGGAGGTTTGTTATTAAGTTTGTCAATCATTAGCCTAAGCCTGGCAATTAAAGGCTTACGCTTGTTTGAAATTAGTCATCCTTTATCCCTTTTTCTTTGGGGGGCCGTAGGAATCTCCATGTATACCATTTATCTACAGTTCTTTCGTGCTGTGGATTATATGCGCACCGCAATTATTTTGAGTTTAATACAGACTATCATCTATTTCTTGTTAAGTTTATTTACTTATTTTTATCTTTATCCTGTTTTATTTCACGATGATCCCCATTATTTTCCCCATGTAATGCTTATAGGCTTTATTTTAAGCTATTTATTTACTGTCGGTGTGGCATTCATTATTCAACAGAAAACGAAATTACAGATTTTTTTAAACCCTGAAACGAATGCCAGCATCACAGTGGATGTTTGGAAAGAAAAAATATATGGTTATACAGTACAAAATTTAAACAAATTTGTCTTTACAGCGATTCCACTCCTTGTTATTGAGTGGTTGGGACATACGGAACATGCTACAGGCTTATTTTCCGCAATCACCTCAATTATTTCTCTGGCATTTATTGCCATTGGGCCCATTGGCATTTTGATTGGTCCTGATATTTCTGCGGCATTTACGCAAAGTAAAGAAGTACTTTTAAAAACAATGAAAAAATACATGCTAATTTGCTTTGGGATTGCTTGTTTTATTGCTTTAATTATTGGCCTTTTTGCCAAAAAGATTTTATTACTTTATCAATCTAACTTTATTGATGCGCTACCTTACACTTATATTTGCCTGATAAATATTTTTACTTATGCGATATCGATGCCTCTTTACAAAATGATTCAATACTCCAAAGAAGGCAGTAGGGTAGGTGCAAAATTAACGTTAAATCTCCTCTTTTTGCAAATTATTGCCTGCCTGATTTTTATCCCCTGGTTGAATCTAGTTGGCGCCATTATTTGCTACATAGGTATTAACATTGTTTACAATACCGCCATGATAATTATGGGTATAAGAATTTATCGCGATGAAACATTCGGAAATGATATCGTATAGGCGTGGGTAAATTTACCCATATCTTTTTATTGTTCATTTTAATTACAATTAGGTCAATGTTAAATGTGTTCATTTTATTTCTAATTGGAGAGTGAATAATGCCTGGCCTGATTGTTAAAAAGGATGTTGGTTTGCTGGATGTTGATAATACCCTGGTGTTTCAGGGTAATGCCGATACCGTAATATACAATGATAATTTATTGGAAACCCTTAAAAAAGCGGGGATTCGCGATGTTTATTTATTCAGCTCCATGCATCTCTACCCTTCAAAAATTGCAGATCGCCAAAAGCTTATCGATCATATGCAAACGAAGGGTTTTACAGTGCATGGCGTTATTACCCCCAATGACCTTTTCTGGCTAGCAGATAGAAATCTAATTAAAGAATTTTTAGACGAGTGTCTTAATAGTAAAACGACTGGTAAAACGACTAAAGATTTATTAGCAGAAGACAAATATGCGGCCCTCAATGACGCATTGGCTTCCAGACCCGGCATCGCTTTTGCAGAAGCTCTTGCCGCTTCCACAGAAGATAAGATCGCTGACATTAGGGAACATACTACAGATGTTTGTAATGTTGTCGGTGTAGTGACCAAGAGTGCAAAAATATTTGCCGACATGATGGCAAATGAAACTTATTATGTGGATGAAAAGGCTTATATGTTTGCTCTATTTGCAAAATATAAACCAGACTGGGTAAACCGTATTGTGTATTTTGATGATGCCGATGTAAACATTGACACAGTTAAAAAAGCGAATGAGAATTTTAACCTGCCTTTAATTGCTGTGTTAAACAAAGATGAACATAAAAATATTCAGCTTGAGATGGCTTTCTATCAAAAAGCATTGGCTCCACTAATTAGCGAAAATCTGGTAAATCTGCTTACGGATTATCAAAAAACTAGACGGCCGCATCGTAACTCAGGGTTGGTTCACTGGGCTTGTAGCATCTTTAAAAAAGAACCTAGCTTAGAAGAGGAGGATGCAGCAATTACTGCCTTGAGTAAGGCTCTTAATGAGGACGGTGAACGTAGTAATCTGCTCGTCCATAAAGAAGTCTTGCGCCATGGACAATTGGGACAAGCGATTAGGGCTTTTGTTAAAAAAGGGGCCGCTAATTTTCTATGTGGTAAAGAGGTGTCTTCAGTAAATGAGTTTATCGAGACACTGCATGAGCAAATCAATAAGCAAGTAATCGTTTTAATCTGATTATCGCTTTCTCGCTTATAAGCTTACACAGCGGGGAACGAATCTGGCTTGAACGCAAAATTGCCTCAGCTGTGTCTACCTGCCGTGCTTTATGCACGGCATCCATAAATTCTCCAGGGAGGTTTAGATGCCTAAATTTTTTCAAGATGGGCGTACCGTAGAAGTTATTGAATTGACTGGACGTATGAGACAATTGCAGCAATTATTTTTAAATAAAAATAAGGAGAATGCAGAAGCAAATACCGCATTGGCAAATAAATACACAACTGTAGCGGATGATATGGATACCCTTATCAACTACTATACCGTTGCTATCTATAGCAATACAAACAATAGAGTCGAGAGAGAGGTATTGATCAGCGACTTTGAAAGTATTGTTGTTTGTTTAGAGGCCATTTGCAATAATCATGATCCTCAATATGTTAACAACTTCATTAAAGGCATTGAAAAAACAAATAAGGCTTTACCTTATTTCGAAGCCTTACAGCGTGTAATCGATGGGCTTTTCGCTTTATTCTGGTTGGGGGGGTTAATCGTTTCAAGCGTGTCTTTTACTATATCTCTGTTCATTGTGCCTCAAAATCCAGCATTTGGTATTGCTTTCACGCTGGGATGCTTTGGTTTGATGTATGGCTGCCTTTACAAAGCGGCGAAGAATCTTCAGAGTGCATTCGGAGCCAAGGATTTCTACAACGACTATCGACTAATTAATGTAGAAAATATTTCATTGCTAAACCATCTTCAGGATAGTTATGAGCCTGCCGTTGAAACGTCTTTGGCACCTGTGTAATTATAATTTTCCCTCATAAAGCAACTTCAAAACACGCATTTCCCTGTGCTAGCAGTTCTTTCGCATGAGAGCGGGTTTGCTCAGTAATTGTCAAACCTCCTAGCATGCGTGCAATTTCATTAATTCTTTCCTTGTCTTGTAAGGCAATAATGTGGGAATAAGTCTGCTGTTTGTCACTGTGTTTTTCGACAATAAAATGCTGGTGTGCGCAAGAAGCGACCTGGGGTTGATGTGTCACACAAAAAACCTGCAAGCGCTCCCCTAATTTACGAAGAAGTTGGCCTACCAAGGCTGCAGTGCCACCGCCAATACCTACATCAACTTCATCAAAAAGCAAGGTGGGAGTGGCGCCTCGCTGGGCGGTAATCATCTGGATAGCAAGACTAATTCTTGAGAGCTCTCCACCGGAAGCAATTTTTGCTAGGCTATCTGGAGCCATGCCTGGATTGGTGCAAACTTTGTATTCCACTCTATCCAAGCCATGTGCCTGCATTTTATCAAGCGGTGTAATTTCAATTGCTATATACCCTTTAGGCATCCCTAATTGTTGAATAGTTGCAGTGATTTCTGCTGCTAATTTTTTTGCATACGATTCACGAGAGGCTCGAAGCTTAAGAGCTGCTGACTCAAAGGCGGTAGTTTGCTTTTTATAATCTTGTTCAAGTATTTCAATACGTCTTTCGCTATCCTCCAATTCGTTTAATTGCGCTTGTAGTTGCAACAGATAGCTGGATAATTGATTAACATCGACATGATATTTTCGACTTACTTGATGAAGTATACTCATGCGCGTTTCTACTTCCTGAAGGCGCTCTGGATCTAATTGCACCTGTTCGGCAAAGTGTTTAACCTCTGTGAGTGTTTCTTCGCATTGAATAATTGCACTATTGATTAACTCACAACTGGTTTTTATGCTGGTATGTTCTTGTGGTAGGTTGTGCAATAGTTGCAAAATTTGGTTGAGGCGCTGACAAATATTGGCTTCATCATCGGCATTTAACAAATGGAGAATTTGCTGTGTGCTTTGCAAATAATCACAGGCATGATGTAGTAGTTGATGCTCTTCATGCAGCGTTTTTATTTCATTATCTTGTAAATTAAGGGTTGATAATTCTTCAATTTGAAATTTCAACAGAGTAATTTTATCATCGTCTGCGCCCCTATTGCGCAAACTCTCTAATTCTTGCTTAATTTTCTGGCTTTTTTTATACAATTGCTGTACTTCGTCCAGCAATGCAAAATGCCCTGCGTATCGATCGAGCTGCTCACGGTGAGTTGCATGCTGCAATAGCGTTTGATGCTGATGTTGTCCATGAATATGAACAAGCATTTCACTGAGTTCTTTAACCCTTTGCAGAGGAAAGGGATGTCCGTTAATGTAAGATTTTGAACGCCCTTCACTATAAAGAACGCGTCTTAAAATAACAGTGCCGTCTTCAGTTTGTAAGTCGTTATCAATTAACCATTGGGCTGGAAGGGAATCCTGTTCAATATGAAAGCTTGCAGTAATATCACATTTTTCTTCACCGGCGCGAATGACCGAAGCATCAGCGCGCTCACCAAGAGCCAGCATGAGAGCATCAATCATAATGGATTTTCCAGCTCCTGTTTCGCCTGTAAATGCGGTCATGCCTGCTGAGAGGTCAAGCTCCAGTTTTTTGACAATAGCGAAATTTTCGATGCGCAAGGTTACAAGCATGATTATCCTTGATGTTTAGATTCCCAGCCTAACTTAATGCGTAATGTATCATAATAATGGTAATCAAGAGGATGCAATAGACGCAAATGTTGTGCATTTTTTTCGATTGAAACCACCTGCCCTGGTTTTACTAGTCGAGACTCATGCCCATCGCAGCTAATACGCAAATCGCTTTCGTTCCGGTCACTAATTTTTAAGTCAATTTTAACTTCACCATCGACAACAAAGGGGCGTGAGCTTAAGCTGTGCGAAAACATGGGAACTAACACTATGGCATTGAGTTGAGGATGCATGATAGGGCCGCCTGCTGAGAGGGCATAGGCTGTTGAACCTGTGGGAGTGGCTAAAATCATACCATCAGAGCGATAGCGGCTTACAAAACGTTGATTAATAAAAACATCAAATTCAATTAAATGGGTTTCATTTCCTCGCCCTAAAACGACATCATTTAGTGCATCCCCTTGAAAATAGATGGTTTCCCCATCGTGAATGGATGTATGAAGCAAAAAACGATGTTCCTCTTCATATTGACCATTTAAAACTGCACCAAGATGGGGCTCTATGTCTTGAGGCGAAATATCGGTTAAAAATCCAAGTCGGCCTCTATTGATGCCAATAACCGGCACGTTGACTTTAATGGCCATGCGAGCGGCCGATAATAGACTGCCGTCACCGCCGACAACCACAATCAAATCCTGTTTTTTGCCCATAAGATTGCGGTCAAGGGTAGGTAAATCCACATCAAAATAAGTTGCTGTATCGATATCCAAATAGGCATCGATTTGTTCGTGATGCAGAAAATCTACCAGACGCTGCAAACTTTCATTGACATCTTGATTAGCACGGTGCTGGCGTGCATAGAGGATAACGCGTTTAAATTTTTGCTTCATCGTTTACTATTAACAAAAGAAAGGGTACCTATTATCTATTTTACAGTATTTCCTCTTATATCCTATAAACTAGATGATCAAATACACTTCATTGTTGATGTATAACCCTTAATTATATTAATCTAAATAATCGTTGATGAGTTATTAATTTTTGGAAAGGGATGTCATTAAGATTAGCAATAGATCCTTACAAATTGGTTTTTTTGTTAAGTTGGATATGTTTAATAACTTTTGTCCCCGTTGCATTCGGTGCTGAAACAATAAAATCAAAACCTAATCAAACGATTTCCTCTCCTCAACCATCAGAAATACCCAATAAAGTGGAAGTAAAACCCCTTGTCCGTGATACAGAAATTAGTAAGCGGATTGAAGAAATACTCAAAGCCACTTCCTGGTACCAGAATCCAAAGGTCAGCGTCAAAGATGGTGTCGTGTTTTTGAAAGGAAGGACTAAGACGAAAGAATATAAGACATGGGCAGAAACATTGGCCCATAATACGCAGGACGTTGTAGCGGTTGTTAATCAAATTGAAATAGTGGGCTCCTCTGTTTGGGATTTCCAAAAACAATTAAGTGCAAGTTTTAAAGAGCAATGGAAAGCCTTAATACGAAATTTGCCGCTATTTTTCTTATCGTTAGTTGTTTTAATGATTTCTTGGTTTGTCGCAAAACTTATTGCTGCTACCAGTCGTAGGGCTTTAAATGCCCGAAAGCTTCATCCCCTTCTTTCTAATGTAATCGCTCATGCTGTGTCATTCCTTTTTATCTTATTTGGGGTCTATATTATTTTAAGATTGTTAGGGTTAACCACCATGGCTTTTACTATCTTGGGTGGTACAGGAATCATGGGTATTATTTTAGGTATAGCATTTAAAAATATTACCGAGAATCTTTTGGCCAGTATTTTATTAAGTATACAAAATCCCTTTCACAATGAAGATTTAATTGAAGTAGCAGGTGTCACAGGTTATGTGCAGGGATTAACGACTAGAGCGACGGTGCTCATGACTCCCGATGGTCATTTAGTGCAGGTTCCTAATGCGGTTGTCTATCAGAGTAATATTTATAATTATACAAGTAACCCTAATCGTCGTGAGAACTTTATCATTGGCATTGGAGGAAATACGTCAATCTCCAAAGCACAAGAAGTTGCCGTAGAAACCCTCGAAAAACATCCCGCAATTTTAAAAGATCCAGAACCTTTGGTGTTGGTGGATAATATACTCTCAGGAACTGTTAATTTACGCATTTACTTCTGGCTTAATAGCAATAAATACAATTGGCAGAAAGTTAAGTCATCGGCTATTCGTTTGGTAAAAAGTGCTTTTCAAGAGGCAGAGATTACAATGCCAGGTACAGAAATCGAGTTGAGTTTTGATAAAAAGACTGCCAAACAATTGCAAGCAGCAAAATTTAGCGAGAAACCTGTATGTGAGCCAATAAAGCCAAGTAAAGAATCAACCACAGTAGCAACTCATGCAGAAGGTGGGTTGCAGAGTGATCGAAATGAAATTAAAAAGCAGGCTAAGCGTTCAAAAGTAATTGAAAAAGAGACTAATCTTTTATCTTCATCTAAAGAGTAGATTACATCACTATAAACTACGTAGAAAAGTTTTTATTGTATAAGTTACGAATTCTGTTCGAATCCTCATTCATAAGAAAGTTAGTCACTGCATCTTTGAGTGATTGAGCATGGGATGCTAAAGTAATTTTATGCTCATGATTATTAATATTATTATAAATTGAAATAATCACTGTCATCAGGTGTAATGCTGCATTCCTGTCCCTACAGACATAGGGTTGTATCCTGCAAAAAATAAGCTCACAAAACTCAGTAAAACTGATAGGCTTTGTGATTAAACGTAAATTATCTTCTGAATCATAACGATAAGGGGAAGGTTCAGCGGTTTTTGAGATTTTAAGTAAGTTTGATTGCAGCCAGTCCATGCAGTTTATTGCTGTGAATGGGTCGTTCACACCGGATGATAGAGCACGAGCAATAATTTCCACCATTTCATCTACAAGAAAGAGAATATCTTGTTCCTGGTTACGTTTATGGCCTAGAACAAAAGTATTTAAGCATTGTTCACAAACGCTATTCTCTATTTCTTTTGCGAAATAAATGTCGAGTAAAGGCGAATCCTCAGCAACATAATCACCCGGCCTCACTTCCAATTGAATGATTAACTCATTGTTGTGGGCGATGTCTATAAGAGAATTGCCATCTAAAATACGAATATAGCCATTTTTTTTGGCAACAATAGCTTTATGCTTTTGATAACGTTGAGGTATATCAACTGGTTTTTTAGGATGTTCTTTTCCTATATTAATAGGAAATTGCCTATCAATTTGACAAGCAAACTCTTCTCCAACTTGAGCAATTATATTGGACATATTAATGCTTTCTGGAATGTGATGAACAAAATTAATCAAAACAATGATGCTGCTTAGGGTCAGTAAAATTGCGACAAGCAAAGAAATATGAGGAACAAAAACTATGTTGTCTACTTCGATAATTCCAGATTTATTGGCATTGAATAATGCAAGTAGGATAAATAGACAAAATAAAAACGTAGCAATAAAAGTACCAAGGGTAATTTGATTGGATCTATCGCGCATGAAATTAGTTGCAAGCCTAGGCCCAACTTGACTTGCAGCAAATGCTACAGCCACAATAGTGATGGAAAAAGTGACTCCGGCAACAGTAATCATCGAAGTAGCGATGGTAGATAAAAGAATTCTTGCTCCCTCGGGATTTTTTGCATGCAGCCAACCCCATGTCTCTAGCCAGTGCCAAACCAGGATATTATCAAGCCGTAGCGTTAAAATAGCGAGCAGAAAAGCAGCTATGGCCATTATCAAGGGAATGTACCAATAACTGGCGCGCAGTTCTGAAATAAAATTAAGTAGACCTGATCTCATACAAGCTCACATAGACTTTTTATAACTATAAATGCTAAATCGTAAGAGAGCAAAGAGAGGACGCCTATTTTAGACGCCCTCGAGAAGGAGGGCTAACACTCAAATCATTATTATTCTTCACTGGAGCGCGATGCACGCTTACGCTCATGCTCTTTTAAGGCCTTTTTGCGCAGGCGTATTGATTGCGGTGTTACTTCAACTAGCTCATCGTCATCAATAAATTCCAGCGCTTGTTCCAGGGAAAGTTTGATAGGTGGGGTTAATAAAATATTTTCGTCACTACCCGCAGCGCGGATATTAGTCAACTGCTTTTCCTTGGTCACGTTAACGACGAGATCATTATCACGGGCATGAATGCCCACAATCATCCCTTCGTAGCAAACTGTTTGAGGTTCAATGAATAAACGGCCTCTTTCTTGTAAATTGAATAAAGCAAAAGCGCGGGCTGCCCCCTGGCAGTTAGCGATCAGCACCCCATTATTCCGTTTACCAATACGACCTCGAATAGCAGGGCCGTAATGATCATACACATGGTACATCAAGCCTGTCCCTGAAGTACTGGAGAGAAACTCCGTATGAAATCCAATCAAACCACGCGTGGGAACAATGTAATCAAGCCGCACGCGTCCTTTGCCATCTGGCAGCATATTTTGCAATTCGCCCCGGCGCTCCCCCAGCTTTTCCATAATACTGCCTTGATGTGTTTCTTCAACATCCACTGTAAGGCGTTCGTAAGGTTCTTGTTGTTCACCCTCTTCTTCGCGCAGAATAACTTCTGGTTTGGAGATGGCTAACTCATAACCTTCACGGCGCATATTCTCAATTAAAATAGAAAGATGGAGCTCACCTCGACCAGAAACCCTGAATTTATCAGGATCTTCTGTATCTTCAACACGCAAGGCCACGTTGTGTAAAAGTTCGGTTTGTAATCGTTCCCGAAGTTTACGACTGGTAACAAATTTACCTTCCTGACCAGCAAAGGGAGAATCATTGACTTGAAAGGTCATGCTGATAGTCGGTTCATCCACAGTCAAGGGAGGCAATGCTTCCACATGGTTCGGATCACATAAGGTGTCAGAAATATTAAGCTGCTCAATTCCTGTGACTGCAATAATATCGCCCGCCCGTGCCTGTTCAACTTCGACACGCTCCAAGCCTTTGAAGCCCAAGAGTTGCAGTAAACGGCCACTGCGAACCTGGCCGTCTTTATCAATAATCTTAACGGGGGATTTTGCGGTGATATGTCCGCGTGTAATACGCCCAATACCGATAGTTCCCACATAGGAAGAGTAATCCAGAGAGCTTATTTGCATTTGAAAAGGCCCCTCAGCATCTACTGGTGGAGGTTGCACTTTATCAACAATGGTTTGCAACAAGGCGGACATATCCTCAGCTTCATCTTCCAAATCTAGTTTGGCATAACCATTCAATGCGGATGCATAAACTACTGGGAAATCGAGTTGCTCATCCGTTGCACCCAGATTGTCGAACAAATCGAATACCTGATCCATCACCCAATGAGGTCTGGCGCCAGGCCTGTCAATTTTATTAATCACCACAATTGGATTTAATCCACGTGCAAAGGCTTTTTGCGTAACGAAGCGTGTTTGTGGCATAGGGCCATCTACGGCGTCAACAAGTAATAGAACACTGTCCACCATGGATAAGATACGTTCAACTTCACCGCCGAAATCCGCATGACCAGGCGTATCAACAATATTAATTTGATAGCCGTTCCAGTGTACGCAGGTATTTTTAGCGAGAATGGTAATTCCCCGCTCTTTTTCTAATGCATTGGAGTCCATGACGCGCTCAACTTTAGGGGCACGCTCATTTAATGTCCCAGTTTGCTGCAGTAATTTATCAACTAAAGTAGTTTTACCATGATCGACGTGGGCGATAATGGCGACATTGCGAATTTTTTCAATCATAATGACCTATGGCGGTAAGAGTATTACATGACTTAAGCTGTAAAACAAAGAAGACATGTGTTCATGAATTTATCATTATACATGGATTCAAGTTGAATGGCATTATAGCATAGTGTTTTTCCTTCCCCCAGGGGGAAGGAATCAGGAAAATTAAACTGCTAATGTAGATATTTCTGCTGCTGGTGTATAAGCGTCCTTAATATTGCTTAAAAATGAAATATCATCTGCATTAATTTGTCGGGAGTTTTCATAGAAGTATTTATTTTCAAACACGCCATCAAAATGGTTCAACATGTTGTAAAACGAATAGCTCATTAAACCAAAGGAGACCATAGAAAAAGCAATACCCCCCAATGGATCTGCTGGTATAGTTGACATAGAAACAGTCAGTGACACGATTGAAATCATAAAAACACCTAACCAAAACATGGTTGCAAGTGCATCGCCTATTCGGGCCAGGGCTTCTTTGCTAGGTGAACGCTCATTAGTTTTCTTAAGATTTGCAATTAGTTCATTAAGACGAGGTGTCTGCGGGTTTTCACGTAGGGTTTCCAAGCAAACAACGATGTCTTTAAACTCATTAACCAACTGCCTTTTCTCAGATTCATTCGTACTGTTATAAATAGCAGACTTGTAATTGCTAATAACAGTATTAATATCCGTGGCTGCAATAGTAAATTTGGTTGCCAAATCTTTATTGTTTTCTGCATTTTCCCCACTTTTTTCCTGAAGTGCTTGCTTTAATACTTCCATGCGTTTAACTAAATCGTCCACTTCTGCGGCAAAATCATGTCGAAAAAATTGCACCATTAAAATCTCCTTTGTGAATATTAATGCATGGCCATAGGAATGCACATTAAAAAAGTCATTGCATAAAATACTGCCTTTTTGTATGCATGACGCCCTTTTATTACAATTGCCATTACTGTTAGTGCGATAATTCCTGGATAAGTTAATTCAAGGATTGGGGCCAGGAATGCGGCAATCCCTTTAAAATCCAGCAATGAAATGATAAAAGATAAGCCAGTTGTAAACAATAAAATCAGGTAAAAGTTTTCATTCTTCAGTTTTAACAAGGAGTGAAGGTAGCGTGCGTACAGATTATTAAGGGCAACAGCTGTTGTTAAACATGAAAAAAACATGGCAATGCCCATAAACAGAGTCGCATAATCACCCATGGCCTGTTTGGCGATACTAGGTAGCATCAATTCAGGCTTAATACCGGCAATTAGCGGTGAATAATGCGAGCCAAGAAATACAAATCCTAAATAAACAAGGGCTAGCAATGAAGCACCAAGGATACTCGGTTTAATGGCAAATAGAAGAACCTCTTTCGCTGAAGCATCAGGCAGTGATTGCTGGATTTGTGTAAAAATTAAGGCTGAAAAGAAAAAGGCGGCAAATAAATCCATGGTTTGATATCCCGTGATAAATCCGTAGCTAAACGCTTGTTTACCCGGTATAGAGCCCACAGTAGCAGGTGCCTTGATAATAGCAATTACAATTAAAATGAAGAGCGTGATAAGCAGGATTGGGCTCATCCATTTGCCTAACAGCTTGATCATTACTTTGTCATTTAAGCAGAAAAAGAAAGTAACCAGACAAAAAAAGAAACTAAAATAAGAAAGCTTAATTTGCGGTAAAAGATAACTTAGACTACCGTAGGCGACGGTAATACACCGGGGAACGACACCAAAAGAACCTAGGAGGGATAACATAAAGAGGGGCAATAAAAAGGCTGCGAATTTACCCGCTTCCCCAAAGAAAGCATGATAATTCCCTTGATACAATTTAATAACAAAAAGGCCGGTTAACGGAAGCAAAATACCCGTAAGCAAAAGACCAACGAACCCAATCACCCAATGATTACCAGCTGCTTCTCCAATTTGTAAAGGGAAAACCAGGTTTCCGGAGCCAAAAAACATGGCAAAAATTGCAAAACCATAGATAAAAATGGATTTATATCGTTGCATCATTAAAGTTCCTAATTTGTTTAGCAGAAAGTGTGGATAGGTTTGAAGTGAGTTAGTCGGCCGCGCCGGCCACATTGACATTGCTAACCGATAAAATTAGAGCAAGAAGAAAACTTTTCGTGTTTTCCTTGGATGAGGGGAATAATGAAAAAGCAGCTTGAAGTTTCATTACTAACTAGTATGCCTATTTATATTGCAAACAAGTTTCTTTATACACATGTTGTGAGTGGTTTGCAAGCGTTACTTTTTACACAATAGAGTAAATCATTCCTTAACCAAGGTAATCATCCTTCGCTAAGTTTCTGATGACAGATAATTTATTCAAAAGGGTGGAAGGTAAATGAATTCAAATCATAAGTAGTATAAAACAGCAAGTAGAGTCAATAAGAAGCATTTTGTAAAAAATAAAATCCCAATGGTTGAAAATATGATATACTTGGGGGCTGATTAAATTGTAGTAGGTTAATTATGTTTAAATTGTTTAAAAAATCCAAAGATGAAGGTAAAAAAAAATCGAATAATGATGAATTGAAAACACAAATGAGTGCAAGACGCTCTAAAAGTACATCGGACTTGCAACGGGATAGCGGTGAGAGAAAAAGATCACTCAGTGTGTATTCGCCAGCAGTAAAAGATGAGAAAAATCTTCCTTCCAGAAGAAACATACTTTTTGCCAGTCAAATTATAACAAAACGTGAAGTAGACTCGAATACAATCGATGATTTTATCGCGGCGGTTAAACACAGTTGTCCGCCAAGCTGTAAAATACAGGGTAACTATTTTTATAATTTGAACGGTGATAATTGGAATATCTTAAAAAAGGTAGCCGAAAAAGGCCTTTTTAGTGAAAACATTGATTTTTTGGAACAGTTTAACGCCTACATGCAGGGAAAACTAACTGCGACTGAGCTATATCCTTATTTAGATGGTTTAAACCTTGATGATAGTGAAGATAAAAGATACTTAACCAAGTGCGACGACTCTAATTCGTTTGATAGTGCTCAAGACGTGAAACAAGCGTATCAAAACATTGCGGAGTCTATTTTTAATTTTCTCGTTTACAACTTACATGCAAAGCGTACAACTATCCAGCAAGTACTGCACCAGCAGAATCAGTTGGGAAATTGATTAATAGTGTCGCGAACTTAGTCGAGACGAAACAAAATCCATCTCAAATAAAAATATTAAGGTCTGGTTGGCATTTTTATGCCAATCAGATTTGCCTCTACTTATTAATAATCTGAATCGCATCATCCCTGTCAGCAGCCAAAATTTCCATGAGGTAGCGATGTAACACCGCCGCTTCTGAGGCTAAGCCAATAAGGTGCTCTTGCTCATCCAGGACCGCAATTTCCCCGGCAGAACTTTCGCCAATCTTTTCAATATAATTAATTAAGGGTTCATTTTTATGGACACAAAACTCAGGTTTTTGCGCCAAATTACAGAGCGCCAGCGCTGGAGTATTGGGGCGAGATTCTAGCAACTCTTGGCAACTTACCAAGCCAACAAAACGCCCTTCCCTCTCTTCCAGGGCAATGACGTTTAAATCGGTTTCTGACGTTTTTTTAGCGGCGGAATTTATCGACGTCTGCAAGGAAACACGTAGAGGATTATTGAGTTGCAAATCACCAAAGGATAATTCTCTTAAGCGCCCAATATCCCGTGGCCCTAAAAGATCATTGCCACGAACATGAAAGCGCCAGGTTGAGAATGAATAACCAAACCAATAGCGTGTTAAGTGGCTAGCGATAATAACAGTAATTGCTGTAGTTACCACCCCGGTTTGCAGCCCCGCTGTTTCCACCATCAGTAATACAATGGCAATAGGAGTACCGATAATTGATGTGGCTACTCCGGCCATTCCTGCGACCACTGCCAGGTCAAGCGGAATAGTAGGGCCAAATACAGGAAGCAATAAAAGCCCATGGACTAAATAACCAAGTGTTGCACCAAGAAATAATGAGGCCGAAAATAAGCCCCCTCGAAAGCCTGAACCTACGCAAGCAACTGAAGCAATGATTTTGGCAAGCAAAAGTACCATCATACCGCCTAATAAATTACTACCGGCCAGAATTTCATTGATACTATGATGACCGGGCCCCATTACTTCAGGCACGCGCAAGGAAACTAAACCTAGAATCAATGCGCCTAGGGTCGGTTTGGCAATGGTAGGGACACGAAAAGAAGACAGGATTTTTTCAAAGCCGGTTGTCCCCCTCATTACCGCAATACCAATGATTGCTGCAGAAATACCAGTCAAAATGGCTAAAGGGAAATGCCAAAGGGCAGGGGGGCCGATGTCGCTCGCAAGAAAAATGGGTTGATAGCCAATAAAAATATAAATGATATGGCTGCTCATCGCGCTTGCTAATAAGGTGGGGAGTAAAGCGCGCATGGCATACCCACCCACAACTAGCTCCAGCGCGTAAAAAGTACCAGCAAGTGGTGCACCGAAAATTGCAGCAATTCCAGCACCGGTGCCACAAGAGACTAGTATTCTTAGATCGCGTCGTTCAAGGTTTAGTTTTTGCCCGATGAAGCTTAAGCTACCTGCTCCAAGCTGAGTCATAGCTGCTTCAAATCCAACTGAACCTCCAATGGTGATAGAAACAATAGAGAGGCCCACCAGGATTAAACTGTCGCCTAAAGACATTTTACCCCCTTCCAGGGCATTTGCTTCAACAGGGTCAACGATCGCCAAGCGTTTGAAGCGCCCGGCAAGGCGTAAAAGCCATCCTAAGAATATTCCTCCCAACACTGTCACTAACATAATACGCCAGAAAGGTACTGTCGCTGGACTATACAAATTAACATTAGCGCCAAAAAAGAGGGTTTGCATGAAGCCAACGCCTAAACGAATACCGGCAACAGCAGTGCCAATGAATAGGCCACCAATGGCTGCTAGTGCTAATATTTTACTATTAGCAAAGCTTCGCGAAGGTGATTCTGGTGAATGAACATTTGAATGAGAAGTCATGCAATCCCTTCATCGCCCTAAATAAAACAAATTTTAAGGATATACCCAGGCCACAATTATTAAAAGTTATGTGCAGGGATTTTGCAAAGAAAAAACGAAGAGGATTGTAAAGAATAGAAAAGAGATTCCCAAAATAGGTAAGTAAATGTACTATTGATTATATTTTATTCTTTAAGAAATGAAATGAAATGAAACGACGACAATTTTTTAAGCCGGCTAAACGCCTCGTCAGTTTTGAGGAATATTTGCAAGAAATTTTAATTTTAGCGCGACGGATTGTCGAAATATCACCTGGTAAGCAACGTTTTACCAGTGCACAATTTGAACTTGCACTTGTTTCATTCGGTGATCTTAAAGCATTAAAGACTGAAATGGATCCCGACATTAATGTCCAGTTCCCCAAATTGGAATGTGACTGGTTAGCAGGGTTTGATTGGTTGGATTTGGCTGTAAGCTATCATGATGCGGATGCGATAGATTATTTTCAAAAAAAGTTAGGCCATCCTACTTTTCATGAAGCCTATAACCAATACAAAACGTATATTCGTCCTGATTGTGCGCTGCGACACCATGAACAAAGCGCTCCGGGATGCCGGACATAATCTACATGAAAACCCTTGAGTGGCGAGTCGCATGGTCTCGGTCCATATTTTTGATTAATCCCGTCAATCAGTTTCATCACTTCTCAGTCTCGACAATCTCCTCATCACTAGGGTTGCTGCCCCCTGGCTGTCTTTTCTTAAAATTTTACCGTCTTTACCGTTTTTTTAAGGTCACACAATTTTGCACAAAGCGGGCTATAGGAGACGGTGGCTTATGTACAGAACTTTCAAATGCATTTCACTCAAGCGCTCAACATTCTGTAAAAATCTACAGAGTAGACCCAAAAGACGCAGACACTATGAATCGAAGCTTGGCCTCTAAAGCGGAACCCTAAGCTTCATGGAAAGGGTAAGGATTATTTTTTGTGGGAACAATATTGCTATTAGTCCCTTTTGCGGTCATTGTAATTAATAAAACAGTTTACAAATATATAAAGTAGCCTCAATAAAAAAATAAAGGAAAAAAATGGACTTAATACTTAGACAATGGATTGGATTAATGTGCGTTTTTTTGTTTCTTACCGGTTTTGCGCAGGCTTCTGAAACTCCAATTATATGCGATCAAGATTATGCCCTATGTACTTCTGCTCGCTGTATTCCCATCCCAGGGAGCTTGGCCAACGCAATTTGCGATTGTGTAGTAGAAAAAGGTAAAAGTGCCGGTTATAAAACGTGTAAAGAGAGAAAACCTGTTCAGAATAGATACAAAGTGACGACACTTATTTCAACATTTTCATTTGAGCAATTTGCAACTAAAAGACCAATGAACTGCCCAGAAGGATTGCCCTGGACGAATTGTGTTGATATGTTGTGCACAGTTGATCCGCAAAATTCAAAACGCGCTTTGTGTAACTGTAGAATAGAGAGAACCCAAGCATTTTTTACTTTTGGCGGTGATTGTAATACAAATACCTGCGCTACCGGTTTTTGGTCTGGCGCAACCCAAGCAAATGGCACCATTCTTCGTAATGCCTTAATGCAAGAAATGCGTTTGAAATCAAAAAAAATACCCAAGGCTTGCCCTACTAAAACATCACAAATAAATAAGAGACAAAATCATGACCTCTATAGATTTGGAAGCGCATTTTTATACTAAAGCAGTTTTTGATTACCTAGCAACGCGAAAAAATTATCCTCTTTTTGTTAAAGAAAAAAGACCAGGGGCGTACATGCTGCGTTTTACGAAACAGATTTCACTTTTTCAAAATACTGCATTTATTGACATCTTATGTAATCTGGGTCAAGAGCGTATTAACGCTATGGATGAAGCTGGATTAGATATTCAAGTATTAAGTTTTTCTTCCCCAGGTATCGATGAATTTGCTCCTGATCATCACATAGCAGGTTCCTTGGCAGTAGAACTCAATGACCTGATTTTTGAAACCACTAAAAAGTATCCCACTCGATTTATGGGATTTGCATCTATTTCTCCTTACGATCCAAAAAATTCAGTTAAGGAGTTGGAGCGTGCAATAACCAAATTGGGTTTTGTCGGTTGGTTGGTGCATTCTAACTTTGGGGACGACGAATATTTTGATGACAAAAAATATTGGCCTTTGCTGGAAGCTGCTGAAAGTCTGAATATTCCTATTTATATTCATCCTACTACACCATTAATGAGCGAGTTTGGCAAATATGGTTTTGCTTTAGGTGGACCCCCATTAGGATTTCAACTTGACGTAGCACTTTGTTTATTGCGAATGATTTACGCAGGTGTTTTTGATCAATTTCCTAAACTCACTATAATCCTTGGACATATGGGAGAAACCATACCGTTTTTAATTCCTGATCGAATAGATTGGGCTTATGTAAACCCTAATATCTCTAAATTAGCGGGTTTTATAAAAGAAAGACCAAATATCAAACGTACCCCATCCCAAGTGATTTCGGACAATGTTTATGTAACTACTAGTGGACGTTTTTCCAAACCTTTATTGGACTACATCTTAAATGTTATGGGAGAACATAAGGTTATGCTTGCAACTGATTATCCTTATGAAAGTGTGAAGCAAAGTATGAGTTTTATTCGGGGCTGCAATTTATCTCCTCTTTTATTGCAAAAAATTTGTTCGCAGAATGCAGGTCGACTGGGAATTAAGCTGAGGAATAACCTATCGGTCAGTAAGTAGGAAAAGCCTTTGTGCTGCATCATCCAAGACATTTGGCGCGATAGGGCATATGGAGCAGCAAATTAGAGTATTTCTATGAGAGCAGCGCGTCATTGTGGATTCATAAACACTATAATAGCGTTAATAAACGGACGTTAACAATCCATCGTAGTAAACGAAAACTGTTCACCTGCCTCTTTTAATACAAAAGTTGCACTAATCAGTTGAATCCGGGTTGTTAAGGATAGTGAATAATATTGTGAAAAAAAGCACTCACTGCGCCTGGATTCCGATAACCATGCGCTTGGTCAGCATTAAAACGTAATCCTTCCCCGCAACGTAAAATTTGCCAGTGCTGGTTTATTAGAACTTCTATTTCTCCACCGGTAACAATGATATGCTCAATTATCCCAGGTTCATGTGGGCTCGATAATTGCTCACAGCCGGGTAACAACTCAATGACAAACATTTCAAAGCGTAATTGTTCATCAAAGGGGAACAACGCATTGATGCGAATCTGCTCTTCATTTGCTTGAGACTCAGAAGAAGGAGAAGCGCGATACAGTAAAGTTTGTGAATACAGTTTTGATTCTGCTAAAAAAGTAGAAAAAGAAACATGAAAACCGGTTGCTATTTTCCACAAAATAGCAACTGTGGGGCTTGACTCTTGCCGTTCAATTTGACCTAGCATGGCTTTGCTGACCCCGGTTTCCGTAGCGGCCTTATTAAGGCTCCAGCCACGTTGTTGCCGTAAGGCCTTCAATGTTTTTGCAATATGTCCTGATACTGATTGCATTGATGCGCTCTCTATTGTGCGTTATAGCGCACGATGTTACAATTGTGCGCTATAACGCACATTGTAGCATACAATAGGTATTTAATCTTCAGGATTTTGCTAATGTTTAAGTCATTTTCTTTTTCAAACCTTACAGCAGGTTTCATCGCTGTGTTGGTAGGTTACACGAGTACTGCGGTTATTGTGTTTCAGGCGGCGGCTGCTGCAGGAGCTAACTCCGCGGAGGTGAGTTCCTGGTTATTGGCACTTGGTGTAGGGATGGGGCTAACTTGCATAGGACTTTCTCTTTATTATCGAGTTCCTATTTTGACCGCCTGGTCGACCCCGGGTGCTGCTTTATTGGCTACTAGTTTATCAGGCATTTCCATGGCAGAAGCGATAGGTGCTTTTCTTTTTTCAGGAATATTAATTTTGATTTCCGGGATAACGGGGTGGTTTGAGAAGATTATGATGCATATTCCACGTGCCCTGACTTCAGCTATGCTTGCAGGTATCTTGTTGCATTTTGGCATGAATGTATTTGTGGCAATGCAAGAGCAATTTTTGTTGGTATGCCTAATGTTTATTGTGTATTTGCTAGGAAAACGTTTATTTCCACGCTATGTCATTCTTTGGGTATTTGTTTTGGGTGCTTTTATTGCTGAAATGGAGGGGTTGTTTCATTTTGAAAATTTTCATGTTGCCCTGTCAACACCAATTTTTACATTCCCGGCGTTTTCGTGGTCGGCTTTAATTAGTGTCGGTATCCCTTTATTTGTTGTCACGATGACATCACAAAATCTGCCAGGAGTGGCCGTTATTCAGGCCTCGGGTTTTAAGCCACCGATCTCACCATTAATTAGCTGGACAGGTTTCACTACCCTTTTATTAGCGCCTTGGGGTGGTTATGCTTTTAATTTAGCGGCTATTACTGCAGCCATTTGCATGGGGGAGGAAGCACATCCCAATCGTGACAAGCGTTATCTTGCTGCAGTATATGCCGGTATATTTTATGTGTTGACAGGGCTTTTGGGGGCGACGGTGGTTGCCTTGTTTTCGGCTTTCCCTAAATCCTTCATCCTGGCTATTGCAGGTTTGGCTTTATTAAATCCCATTGCCAATAGCCTAAAAACTGCGATGAATAGTGAAAACCAATGGGAAGCGGCCTTAATTACTTTTTTGGTATCGGCCTCAGGTATTACTCTTTGGGGAGTTGGAGCTGCATTTTGGGGGCTGGTTTGTGGTGTACTATCATTAACATTATTAAATTACCGTAAGTATCGCACTGAAAATGCTTAAATTTTTAAAACCTCCTGCACGGTTTTTTTTAAATGCAGGGCAATCGCCAACACATTTCAATTTAGTCCGCTATTTGCAGCAGCAGGGTTGGCATGGTAGCCGTTTTAACTGGCAAGCAAGTTTCAATGATAACAATTTGCAATTTAATAGGGAGGCTGCGCAATGTCTGGAATATAAGCATCTACTAGCACGCTTACTGACCTACTATTGCCCTGAAGTTATGCCATCGACCTATTGCATCAATGATAAAAATTGGCCTTTCGTTTTAGAAAAAATTGCCGATGATTATACTTCTTTGACTGAGCAACCCCCAGTTTGGATTTTAAAGCCAGCGTTACTAAATAATGGTAAAGCCATCAAAATTTTTCAGCATCTTAATGATTTGGAAAATCATTTTTTAGGAAATACAAGGCTCGGAGGGGAGCATGTTTTGCAACGATATATTACTAATCCGCATTTACTAAGACCTCCAGCCGGACACAAATATAGCATACGCATGTTTGTTATCCTGACCAATTATGCAGGCGTTTATCTTTACCCACAAGGCTACTTTAATGTGGCCTTGCACCCTTTTAAAGAAAATCAATATGCCGATTTGCGCCCGCATTTAACCAATGAACACTTGGATCATAATGAGGCAAACGTTGTGCAAATCCCTGCATGGCGGTTTGATTTTTTTGGTAGCCTTTATCCTTACATTAAGCAAATTGTTACTATTACGATAAACGCATTACAGCACCAGTATCCTCAGGCTTTTGTGGTGGATAAAGCGAAAAGATTGGCGATTTTTGGTTTTGATTTTATGGTAGACAGTAATCAACGCATTTGGTTGCTGGAAGCAAACCATGGGCCGTGCTTTCCTGTAAGCGATGAGCATCCTCTGCAAAACTGTTTATATGATGATTTCTGGCAAGCAGTCATTAAAAGCTTTATTTTACCCATTGCTTTATCTGAAAGCACAAATAAAGATCAATTATTTGAGCTCTTAAACTAAATATCACCTCAATTTGGTTGAAGTTTCAGAGAACCATAACTTAGTTTATCATCAGCCAAAAAAAGGGCGCAATCGTTTGGCTGCAGCTCTTTGTTCCAAGTCTTCGGATGATTTGGCAGCAAAATGCCCTAAGGAATAGTTAGGTGAAGGTTGATAAAGCGAGGGCATTAAATCCAATACCTGTTCCGTTTTCTTTAAAAGTTGCGACAAATTGTGATCGAGTATTGGCGTTTTATGAATTTTTTGATATAGCAGTTTTGCCTGTGCAAGGCCGTGTAGTATAGCTTGATGGAACTGTGAAACAGGCCCTCTTAAAGCTGCAATATGATCACGAACGGGACCTATTGCTTCAAACTTCACGAGCTGCTTAATCGAAGAATCCAATTGATTAATCAAGAGAATAAAATGTTCTTGCTTTAGAAGCAGTTTTTTTATGTTTTTGATGAATTTATTAGGGGAAGAATTTTTAATAGGTTGTTTCTCCAGCTTTGTAGGATGATGCTCTGTAATGCGTTGGTGGCGTCGAGCTATTTTTAACAAAGACTCCACTAACTGCGACAGGGCATGCAAAATTTGTTTCAAATCATCACTTCCCAAGGCATAGGAAAGACGCTCGAGATTACTTGTTGCTGAGTGCTGCGCTTGAATGCCCAAACCATAAAGCAAGTGGTGATCAAGATTAAGCAAGGCAACCAGGGTATCTTGGCAATTGAGGCGATATTGAAGAACTAATTGTAAGCTATGGGAAATTTCTTCGAAAGAGGTATCCTCATTTTGCGATTCACGAAGAATTTCTTCTATACCTTGTTGATTTTCTTGTAGGAGCTGCTGGGCTTCACCAATGAGGTTACTAATTTTTTCCAAATCTGCTGCACTCATAGACTACTCTTTATGATTTGATGTTGTGATTCATTTTCCCGCTTAACGATATAAATAAGTATACAGGTGGAAATGCAGAAATGGCATCGGCGAATTAAGCTTTAAAAAATTCGGGTTAATAATTGTTTAAGCAAAGAGCAATATAATTATAAACAATTCATACAGGGGTTATAACATGCCAATTAGCATACAACGATTAACTCAGATTTATATTACAGATTTTAATAGCCCTGAAAGCAAGGGTTGGCTTGCGGTGCCTGATTCGAAGGAGGGGAGTATCATTGCAAATGCCTTAGGGAGTAGCGGAGGTAATCCTGGTAATGGTTGGAAAATTCATATTAGTATAGACCCTGATAAAATAGCCCTTGCCGCTCAACTTATTGCAAACGAATTAAATCAAGCAGAAGCACCCCGTGTAAGTATTAAATTTGCCGGCAAGCAGCTAGCCCCAACTGGCCAGCCAAGTAAACAGATAGCTCTGATTTTTTATAATAATGAATTACGAGATAGAAAAAAAATAGCAGCATTCCTTAGTAAAATTGCACTCATATTGGACGCCAATGGTATTGGTATTGATGAAAGGCCGATTAATTCAGATAAAGAAGCAGTTAAAACGAAATACGATGCAGTCATTCTCGACAACAAGGGTAAACCAACCCGCTTTAATTATAGAAATGAGCAGTGTATTGTAATGGAGGATGAATTGTATGAGGAGCTAGGGGGCACAGGTAATACTCTAACCCAAGGTGAGCAAATTTGGGTTAAACAAAGTTATTATCTAAATCTACCCGCTCAACAAAAACATAATCCAGGTAATCAAGCTGCGAATCCTTTCGCAGAAATCCGAGTTCAATCTTTTGATTCCAGTCTCACTGACGAGCAGATTGCCGGAATAGAAAAGCTGATTGATAAATTAGAAAAGGAAATACAAAGTTGCTGGCCTTATGCAAATAAAGATAGGAAAGCCGAAAAAGTAAAAGGATTAAAGAAACTCCTGGATTATGCAGAACGTATGGATATTACTGATGCTCTTGATAAAGTAGAAAAAAAATTTCCTGACTTACGAAAGGGTAGTATTAGCACTCGGACGGCAGACTTACTGGATGATATTCGTAACAGTAAACATCATAGCCTATCATAAATTGGCGAGATATTTCATACAGTAAAGGAGGATCGGGTGAGAGATTCGCTTCGTTTATCCCGAGCTTCTGAAACACTCGTTCCTAATTCCGCCTGCTTAAGACTGAATAATATGTTCTTCTGTAAATTTACTACGTTTCATGGCGAATGCCTTATTTTTTGTTAATCGATATTTTTGCCAGAGTTTCTAGTGTAAGTGGATCTACTTATTGGGAGATGCTCAAGGAGCACAAGGATCATATTGTGACTAACTACGTGTAAGGCGGTCTAAGGTTTATGGACCGTTCATATGTTGATTATCGGTATGTGTTTGAAGAGACTCTTTTATGTTGATTAAATTTTCAAATAAATTGCTTATCTCTTTAGCTATATTTTCCATTTTTCTGCGGTAATAAAATTCATATCTGTAACTTGTATTAGTCCAAAGGTCGGGATGAATGTTATTTAAAAAGAAGGTATCTGCTAGTTTTTCCCTATAGCCAGGTGAGATAGAAAACAGTTTTAAAATAGGGTATTGAAAATCTTCTAGTTTAATCAGTGGGTTTAAAGAGACAATGATAATAAAAGGCAATTTTGATTGATATTTATTTTTCTGTTCTACTAATGATTGAATAAAATGATTGCTTTCTGAAGCTTCTATAGTAAAAATTAAGATGACATGATTATAAATAGAAGAAAGCTTGGCATCTGAGTCCATGCTGTTGACAATATGTTTAACAGTTTTATTAGAAGACCAGTAGGAAGAGCCCTGTCCCTTAGAATTAAAATAATCACTAGGATAATTGTACCAGGTGATACTACGTATTTGCGAAGAAATAAACTCTGCTCCCCAAGTACCTAGTTGCTGGGCTAAATAAGCCTTTTCTTTATCTGATTGCAACGAATTATCAAAATAAATATAAAGACTAAATGTATTGGAAGGAGTAATCAGCTGTTCCTTTATAATGGCGACTTGCGTTTTTAAATGAGAAACAAAAAAAAGTTCATAATTATTATCCCTTTGCGAAACTGCTTTTATTTTTTTATAAGTGTTGAAAAAGTTATCTTTCCGTTGATAATACTTCCTTCCTGCTTTGGTAAGGGTGGTGGCGCGTTGCATCTCTGTAGAGACTAATCTCAAGGTATTAATTTCTCTATCTTTTTGTAGGTATTCGAGAATGTTAAGCCAACACTCTCGAGGCAGATAATCATCAAGCTTATTGAAAGATTCATCGTTCTTAAAAAATTTCGTCAAAAGGCTGTTGATATACATAATGCCCTTCTCTAATTAAACCATAAGGCTTCATAATAATAGGGTTGGAGATTCTATTGCAAAAATAAGAAGCTTCATTTTATTCACTCCGGAAAAATTCGATAGGGAGATGAAATAAAGAAAGGCAGTGCAGTGCTTTGATAGCGACCCTATATTTTGTGAATTCAACTAGCTAATGCAACCGCACTATCACCTCATTTGTTTAGACAAAAACATAGCTGGTGTTTTAAAGTCTAATGTTTTTTTGGTCTACCATTGAGTTTATTTATTGAGGGGGTCTTTTAGCAAACTCAAACCCATAATTTATCTTTATTTAGATAACATCCGCATATTTGGTATACGGTTTGCTACACTAAGAGTAAAGTAAAAACAATGGAAATTGGGGGATACTATGAAGCAATTGATTTTGCATCCCACCGAAATCAGTCAATGGCATGCTCTTGTCAATGAAGCACAAGCTTTAACTCATTTGGTACTTAATGAAAATACAGAAAGTTACCTGGTGTTTTTATTGATGCGGTTTTCACAAGGTCCAAGGTTAATTGAGTCGGTTGTTGCGCTTGATTTCCTTGAATCCATGAACAATCCTAGACGACAGGTTGAGTTGTTAAAAGATGTCGGTGATAAAAGTTTGTTGTTTTGTGGACTTTTCCCCGGCATTGCTAAAAAGAGACATGTTAGTCTTGAATATTTTGCTGATATTGGCCAGGCTGCCTATCTTACGGTCGGTGAGCTCCAGGAGAACCAAACTGCTGATTTATATTTTCAGCTCAGCGAACAATTTCTCTCCCTTCAACAAATCTTACGCGCGATGCGTGGAGAATTCCTGGAGGCTGTTTCTCCAGAAACTATTTTATTATCGAAAGTTGATTCATCTCTGCAATAATGGTCTGGCAGAGGCTTTAGCTTCTGCCGCATTATCTTTAGGTAACACTAAATATTTTTCACCAATCACTTTTTTAATCCATTGATAAGCCGGATGCTTTTTGGAGACCACAAGAGATAAATGGATAGATTTTCCGCGATTTTCCATGTAGGTTGGTTGGTAATGAATTTTATCAAGCACTGTAATGCCATTGTCCTCTTTTTTTAAATAGAGGGATAATAAGCCACTCGCTCGATTTTTTAAACTGCCTTGATTAGAAATAAAATTTCCCAGGGAATAAGCCACGAATACTGTTTTACCTACTTCGGTAGTTATCCAATCAAAAGGCTGTACACAATGTGAATGTGATCCAAGAATTGCAAAGGCCCCTGCTTCGGCTAGCTCTTTCGCTAAAAGACGTTGTGCCTTATTCGCTTGTGTTTGATATTCAATGCCCCAATGAGGAGTGACAATAACCGCATCATGTGTTTGGGCAAGTTCATTGGTTAACTGCAAAACTTGTTGCTTATCGCGGTAACAATGAAGCACTTGTCGGTATTTATCGGCTATTCCATTTGTATCTTGGGTACAGGCTAGCCAGGCAATGGATATCCCATTAACACTGGTTTCAGCAAACCAGGCATCTTTACTATTTTGGCGTCGAGTCCCAGTAAATGCTATGGCATTTGCCTCTAACGTAGCAATGGTTTTATCAATCCCAATACCCCAACGATCGAGCGTGTGATTATTCGCAGTAGAAACCACATCAAAACCGGACAACTTTAGCGCATGAATCAAAGAAGGAGGGTAGTTAAACATGGGAAATGAAGTATAGGCTTCTTTAACACTGTGTGTATTATTACCGCGGGGGTCAAGCATTTCTGCCGCAGGGCCTTCTAAATTACCATAAGTGATGTCTGCTTCACGCAATTGCGGTATCACGGCAAGCCACAAGGAGCTGAATCCTTTTTCCATGCCCGCTTGTTGCAGGCGTCCATGAAGAAGTACATCACCAACGGCAATAATATGCACGTTGCCGGCAAATAATGGGGAGAATAGCCAAAAACCAAACACCAGGATTAGTCTTGACATGGGATTCTCTAAAATGAGTTTAAGATTACTTTTTATACATAAGCTATGCCAATATTATTGCCATCTTTGCTATTTACGAGGCAAATTATCATTCTCCTGGCGGCAAATAGTTGGAATTTTGCCATAGGCTATTTACGAAATAGCATCGTCACATCAATGGGGTCAAAACAATATTGCTTATTGCAAAAATCGCAGGTGACTTCGATTTGTCCCTTTTCTGCAAGTAACTGTTGGGCATCTTCTTCACCAATGATGGTTAAAACCTGTTTCATTTTTTCTTCGCTGCAGCGACACTTAAAACTGGCTTTACGACCGTCAAAAAGACGAACCTCAGTTTCATGATAAAGACGATGGAGTAGAGTTTGATTATCGAGATTTAATAATTCATGTTCACTGACCGTTTGTCCGAGCTGTACTGCATATTCCCAGAATTGCTCACGTTGCTGGGTATCTTGACCGGGCATCAATTGTAAGAGCATGCCGGCGGCCATGTCTTCATTGACCGCAAGCCAAACGCGACTGGCAATCTGTTCTGATTGCGCAAAATAAGACATTAAATTTTCACTCATCGAGGTTGATTGAATAGGAACTACACTTTGATAAGCTTGTGTGTGATTGTATTGATTAATGGTTAATACCATTTGCCCTTGTAAAAATGCTTCCGCGTAATCAATGACTTGCAATCCTTCTTCGTATTTTGCAAAAGCTCTTAAATGCAAAAGGTTGTCACATTGCACAAGGAGCAAAGGAAGGCGTTTATCTCCTTGAAACTGTAAACTCAAATCACCTTCAAATTTAATGCTGCCTGCTAACAATAAACAAGATACCAGCGCTTCACCCAGTAGATTTCTCACCATGGGGGGATAAGGCCTTTGCCCCATAATGATTTGATAGGTTTCTTGTAAATGGGCAATTTCTCCGCGAATGCTGGCATTTTCAAAAATAAAGCGTTGTAAGGAATCTGTTTCTTTCATGATGAACCTGAGGCGTTTGCAAAATACATTATTCTAGCATAAATAAGATTGCACGCCTCGATTTGGCGCGAGATAATGATCTTTTTTTGTTCGAGATTAAGAGAATGTTAAATCCTCAACAAACGGCAGCAGTGCAGTATATAGATGGCCCTTTGTTGGTATTGGCCGGTGCTGGCAGTGGTAAAACGAGGGTAATTACACAAAAAATAGCTTATTTGCTTGAAAAATGCGGCTATGCCGCAAACAGCGTTTGTGCTGTCACTTTTACCAATAAAGCAGCCAATGAAATGCGTGCCCGGGTGGCTTTGGTGTTACCTGCTACAGTACGGCGAGGTTTGAAGGTAGCCACTTTTCATACTCTGGGTTTAACGATTATCAAGCACCATGTCGCTCTGTGTGGGTTAAAAACAGGATTTTCCATTTTCGATAGCGAAGATTGTTTGCAATTGCTTAGAAGTTTTCTGCCACCTAATAAAGCCACAGAGCGGGATTATTTACTACAAATTCAACAGCAGATTTCCCGTTGGAAAAATGAATTGTTAAGTCCTGAAGAACTAATGGAACGTAGTCATGACTTTGCAGTTAATGAAGACATTTTACGAATTTATCCTGCCTATCAACAAGCACTCAAAGCTTACAATGCCGTTGATTTTGATGATTTAATTCGCTTGCCAGTGAATTTGCTAAGTAATCACGCAGACGTGCGAGAAAAATGGCAAAATAAAATACGCCATTTACTTGTTGATGAATATCAGGATTCTAATACTTGCCAATACTCGCTTGTTAAATTACTGACAGGGATTCGGGCGCAGTTTACTGTAGTTGGTGATGATGATCAGTCCATTTATGCCTGGCGTGGTGCTAGACCTGAGAACTTGGCGCAATTACAAAAAGATTACCCGCAGCTTAAAGTCATTAAACTTGAACAAAATTACCGTTCAACCGGGCGTATTTTACATGTGGCCAATCATTTAATTGCTAATAATACCCATTTGTTCAGCAAAAAATTATGGAGTGCGCTTGGTCATGGGGAGTCATTACGTGTGGTCGTGTGTAAAGACGAGAATGATGAAGCAGAACAAGTGGTTGCTGATTTAATTAGTCATAAGCTACGTAACCGTACCCAGTATGGTGAGTATGCTATTTTATACCGTGGCAATCACCAATCGCGTGTTTTTGAAAAAATTTTGCGTCATCACAGCATTCCCTATCGTATTAGCGGTGGGCAATCCTGGTTTGCACGTAGTGAGGTAAAAGATGTCTTTGCCTATTTAAAACTGCTATGTAATGAAGCGGATGATGCTGCTTTTTTAAGGGTAGTTAACACCCCCAAACGAGGGATTGGTGAAACAAGCCTCGATACGTTAGGAAATTATGCCCAAAGTAAAGGAAAAAGCCTTTACAGTTGTGCCGATCATTTGGCATTAACCGAACGATTGGCAGACAAGCCTCGCGCTGCCTTGCTTCATTTCAAGCAATGGTTTGAGGAAATTAAACGCCAACTTGAAAGAAGAGCTGTAGTAGAGGTATTGCGTGAAATGGTTGAAGACAGCGGTTATGAAGCGTATGTTTACGAGCAATGTGATACACCTGCCAAAGCACAAAAACGTATGGATAATGTATGGGAACTAATTGAATGGGTAGGTCGCCTGCTGGTAAAAAATAATGACCAACGATTAGCAGATGTAGTTAACAAATTAATTCTGATTGATATTTTGGAACAAGCCGATGAACAAGATAGTGAAACCCTGCAATTAATGACGTTACATGCTTCCAAAGGCTTGGAATTCCCCTATGTGTATTTGGTCGGTATGGAAGAAGAACTACTACCGCATCGGGTGAGTATCGATGAAGATCAAATTGAAGAAGAGCGTCGATTGGCTTATGTGGGAATTACTCGAGCGCAAAAAGAGCTCTGTTTGACCTTGGCACGACAACGTCGGCGCGCAGGCGAGCTTCAGGAGTGTCAACCGAGCCGTTTTTTGGATGAATTGCCTCAGGATAGTTTGGAATGGTTTGGTAAAACCGGTGAAAAAAATGAAGCGAAAGCAAAAGCAATGGCCAAGTCACATTTGGCAGGCCTTAAAAGTTTATTGCAGGATTAATGCAGCTGAATAGATAAGGTGGGTTAGGATCTTGCAACGGTTCATCCCTTAACGTGGAGTTCACCAAAAGTATTTTAGGCTTCTTTTAAGACATAAAAGCATGCTCACCATACTTTCTTTTGACCTCCTAGTTTAATGTGTTAGCCGTGCAAGATTTTCTAACCACAATTATAGAATAGCAAGAATTATCGTATTCAACCGCTTTAAAAGCACTCTTTTATGTAAACAAATGGAAAAGATAGGCGTAATTTTTTTTTATCCCGTCCAGCTTAGCTATCTCTTTGAATGACCTCATTTTCTTTTCTTGACGAGAGAAACAGTCCTTATTGGCTTAAAGCATTCTATTTTTTCTGTTCTATACTTGATTCACCCTATCAACAAAAGGAGATAATGATGAACAGGGACGATAAAGAACGCATGAATCAAAACCAACAAGGTCAAGGTGGTCGCAATATGGGTCAAAATCCCGATGAAAGAAAACAAGCCCCAGGCCAAGGTGGTCAAAAACAAGGTCATCAACCTGGACAAGGTGAAAAGAAAGACCAACCAGGTCGATACCAACGATAATGTCTTACGCCACTAGAAGTTTCTTCTAGTGGTTTTTTTGAGTTTTCTTTCCCAAAAGCTAATCCACATTGACCTCTAATTCATCGGCAATACCAGCGCATATATTGCATAATCACTTCACCGTGAAGATGACGTCATCTATTCTGTTGATAGTTGTTCATGGGCAGCTCTAGAAGTTGGATTGGCTTGTTATAGACAATACAAGTTTTTGCAACATGGCTGCTTCTTGATTCTCTATGGCTTCAAAATCATTCCAAATTTGTTATCATACTCATGTTGTAATTCTGGGCTATTATGGCGATGCTTAATTAATAACACTTCCTCTTGTTCGCGAGTCCTGTTTTCTAAACGTATGACTGAGTCAAATAATCCTCTGCCCGTATGCTGTGTAGGAAGACGAGTAGGTCGTCTTTTAAACATCGACAAATCTTTAAAACCGTGATTATTTTCGTTATGCACAGAACTTTTTGGAGGAGCAACTTCAATATGCCCATTAAATTGATCATAGCTAAAAATAGAGTCTTCAGTTTCACATAGTAATAGCATTAAACGAGACCAAGTTCTTTCACTCTCAGACTTTGGAAGTTGGGCTTTTATCTGAATGAGTAATTGTTCCCTAGTGTAACTAGTCTGATTGATTAAAATAATCCGTCTTCCTCCTTGATCATGGGCATAATTGAGCACACGAATTAATTGATTCATAGAGTTTAAATCAATTTCTTTTCCAAATACGCTAGAGTTATATTCTCCGATTTCAACTGCTATTGTTTTACAAGTAGTTTTTTCAAACTTTGACGGATTTGCAGTGAGGAAAGGTTCATTATAATGAGAACGTCCGCCGAAAAATGAATATGTTCCTGGTACCCGGTGAACATGAAGCCATTGTTTTTGTACTGGACGTAAATTATCGTAAGCACTACACTGCATAGTGCCTGTCTTATCGAGTGATTGACGAATAGGAGCTAATTCCTTGCTATCGTCAAAAGCCGGAATTAGCTCAATCTGTCCTAGACTATCCGCTTTAGTTTTCCAGACAGAATCACTCACTATAGCACCAATTGATTGTCCATCGCGTTTTGAACGTAGACTTGCACCTGCTAAATCTGTTTTATGATGCCAATTTAGGTATTGAGAAGAGTTGTAATCACTAAATGGAGGATAATAGTATTTTCCATCCAATTTATAGCCATAACAATTCTTAAAGCAAATAAGTGCATTGGAGGTAATAAATAATCCTTTTCCTGGATTTTTCACATACCAAGAATATATTTTTTCAAGCAATAGATTACCGCTGAAACCGGTCAAATTATCATCATCTAGAAATACAACATCAGGGTCTGTGGCTAATAAGTTATCTATTTCAATACCGCAATTATCAAGATCAGCGATACTCTTAGCTTGATCTGCCCATCCATTGACCATTACTTCTGAAATCCAGACCACGTTTTTTCCTCGGGCTGCTAATTCTTTCGCAGCACAAACAGCCGACGCTGTTTTACCCACCCCGGCTTTTCCAGTTAATATGAGCAGTTTAGATTCGTCACCCATGATGCTTTGACAAAATTGCTTACTTATTATCATTAATTCATTCTGCTGTGGTGTCTCGTGTTTAAATCTAGAAAAATCCATGGATGTTCTGTTTTCAAATGGAATTACATTGAGTAATTCAACAGGAAGAAGAGAGGAGTCAATAGGTAGAGGCGAATAGTCAATTGAGTCAGAGTGCATGTTATTTTCAAGGCGCTGCAACCAAGTGGAAAATTTATGCAAATCAAAGGTTAATTCAAGTGCTGAGTCTTGTTTCACATGAATAAACTCTTCAGCTGTGAGCTTTTTATCGCGTAATTGTTCAGCGGCTTCAATTAATTGGCTATATGTTTGTAAGAATTTAGGATGAAATTCTTCTGGGGTTGCAGCATATAATGATAAGCGATCAGTATCGTATTGTGCTCTTTCTTCATTAAATGCTTGACGCAGTAGGCTTAACACGGCAGATTCTGTAATTCCTTGAGTATCCTTTAAATGAGGATCAAAAATATAATATTGTTTGCCAATGACGATGCAATTTTCACCACCATAATTTCCTCCAGGATGTTTTAAAGGATATAAAGGGGTATTCGTTAAGTGTTTCACAGTTACAGAGGAAGTTTTAGCTACTTCTTCTTTTGATAAAAATGAATAGAGTGGGTTTCCAGAATAGGGTTTGTTGCTGTCTTCAATACTGTTGTAGACGCCTTGGGTTATAAAAAATGGGGCACGGCCAAAACATTGATTAAATCGCTCATTGCCTAGCATGTATCGAAGACCAAACCATAAACTTAATTGAGTAAACATACCACAATCAATGACTGTTGGTCCTTTAACTAATTCATCTAATGCTTGAGCTGGTTGCTGCCCCTTATAAATCAGGGTGATAAATCCATCCTGCAACGTGGAAGCCCATCTTGGAGGTACCAGTGTGGTTATCTGTGAAGCTTTAATGGGCTCATAGTTAGCATGCTCAGTATTCCATAATTTGGCTAAATCATTATTGTAATGCAGACCTGAATAAATAGTTCCGTATAATATTTTTCTACCCTGACTTGATTCTTTATCAAGCGGATTACTATTAGCCAACTGAATAAACTTCTTCACCCCTGCCGCAAAAGTTTCAGAATCAATTGATTTTGGCCTAGCAAAATTTGATAAAAACTCTTCCAGTTGTGTTGAAGGTTGTTCTATTTGTAACTGACGGAAATATTTGATTGCTGGGTGAATTTTTTGGGTTTCCAAAGAAGTATTTAATTGATCAGGAGAAAATAAATTTAACGGAGTATGATGTTTTGAACTGGATTTATCGAAATTTTGTTTCATAACGGAACGACATTTTAATTTAAAATCTAAAAATTATATCATAACCCAGGCTATATGAAGAATATTCGTTCAATATGTCAATTATTGTCGCTTTTTGGGAAATTTGGCTTTTGATGAATTGATATATGGAAGGGGTCATTTCGAATATATCCGATAGCATGAATTTAACTTGCATTTCCAAGTCTGATTAAAAGCTTGTTCTAAGTTAATCTCTAAAACTCTTGAAGAGGATATTGAGTTATACCCGTCGGAATTAGAGTTGGAATGCGTTTTCAGAGATGTGTATAAGATTCAGTTGCAAGCAACCCGGCTACTTGCTGAAGTGGATGCTTATGAAAATCACAGTGATTGAAAGTTAGAAAATTGCATATGGAATTGTAGTGATTAAATTCTAAATTTAAGGTGCATTCATATCCTTTAATTCAGTAGAGGTTTCGTGAGGTTGTTCTTTATGCTGGAACGTATTTTTTCCTGGCTCACAGACATAGCAGCTGAACAGATGGCCTTTGGTATTTAACGCGGACTCTAAAGCTTTAGGAGTGGAATTGACGTCAATGTCTAATTGATACTAACTAAAGCGTTCGTGATTAATCAGCGATGCGGCCTGTACAATGGATTCAATAACAAATCTAGAACAAAAATTATCTTGAGAATGAGCTTTAGTTTCATGGGCAGGATTATTTGTTACTTTTCTCCCTGAAGAAATTACTGTTTTTAAGCCTTCTTTCAGGGAATAATTTTTAATACGCTGGGCATTCTCACTTGAGGCTATTTGGGCAAGGGAGCGGGCAAAATTGGGTTCATGGGGTCGATAGACTAAGAAATCAGGTTGTTGTTGCTTGTCACGTTTAAACATAATGTCCAGTTCTTCACTTAGATAACCATTCGCTACCGGTGAGACATGAGCAATTATAATTTTACCCTGCAGGCTGTGATTAATGCATATGGCGGCATGTACTTACTGTATCATTTTGACCCAATGTTGCTGCCTGATTGAAAAGTTCACCAAAACGAATCAAATTTTGAGAAATTGTCGGGGATTTATAAGCCTTAAAAAGAAGTATATCTCCTTTTTTTAAATCGTTGTTATACATGGATGACTTATATAAGTTATCATTTTTTTCATTATAGATGGTCAAAATTAAGGCATTATTAAAAAAATTTGAATTGGCGTTAAATCTGGGCTGTTTAATTTTTTAGATACCGCGCATCAAGCGCGGTAAGTATAGATGTTGTGAGAATCATTCTAATTAAGCGGCTGGAGCACTAATTGTGTCGGGCAATTCTTCAACAAATTCCTGTGTTGTAGTTTTAGCTTCTGCTTTACCAAAGAAGCGTTGCTGGCTATAAATCGATTTGCGCTTCTCACTTTCCAAACGTTCTTCAACAGGGAGATCCTTGCGTAAATCATTTTGTAGGTGATTCAGTTCTTCAATTTTTTGCTGGGCAATGCTTTTTTTCCATACTACTTTTTCCAAATGCTTTTCTTTAAAGCGATCAATACGGTAAATTGCATAATGGGCCTGCCAATTCTTAGAAGGCTGTGCTATTCCTTTTAAATTAATGTGGCTAATTTCCTGTTGTCCCATCTGTTTTTCCCAGGCTTCTTTAAAACTCAGTACACTGCGTGAGGTATCCACATTTCTTTGACTTGCCCAAGAATCCCAAACCGCAGCAAGCGCATATAGGGGGGTAAATAATGTTTTAAGAAGACGAGTAGGGATGTCCACACTGTGATCATGACCATGGCCTGCACCCAAACGTTCTTTTAAAAGGGCCTTGGTATGTGCTGAAGGCTTGTTTACATCCTGCTTGTGAGAAGTATGCATTTCGATGTCATGGGTTTCATGGTGATGCCCATGAGAGTGTTCGCCATGGCCGTGATCGAAGAAATAATGGGCATCTTCAAAACCTTCACTGATTATCCCAAGTAAAGCTGAAAGAATCTCAGGCACACCTGGAACCCTGTCAGCGGTGACCCCAATACTAATTAAATGCCCTAAAAAGAACAGGATTCGCAATGGGGTAATTGTAAGCTTTAGTAAAAGGCGTGCCGGGTTAATAATTTGCAACCAATTTTCCTGGGAACGAAGACGTTGCCAGCCGTCAACGATAGCCTTGCCGAAGCGCTTTAAAACACCGTGTTTAGTTTTGGTGGCTTGATCAATTAACTCCAAAGATTCACTGGTATTTTGTAGATTAAAAACCAGGGAAGACATTCCGGTAATCAGTGGATTAATGACTCCCATTACAAAACTGGGTAATTTTCCCATCCAACTAAATAGGGGGCGTGTATTTTTGGCTACCGTCCACCATGTGCCCGCCGTGCAAATGGTAAGGGCAATTGCCAGACCTACCAATACAACGGCGGTTGTGGCGATAAAAACAGAGCGAACGGTCAGGCCGTTGGATAAATCGTTACGGATTTTGTTATACCATTTGCGAATAGTATCATTATTAATCATGTCCGTGACTGCATTGAAGGTAAGGAAACCATAGGCAGCACCTGCAATCACAGCCATGGGAACAATAAAAAAGGGTAGCACGGTAAAAGGAATAGCTGCTAAAAGGGGGATAGCAGCAAATGCTTCAACCAATAAATAAGTGGTTCCTAGGCCCATAAAAAACCCGGCAAGGGCACTAAAGACCTTCACATAATTATAAGTGCCACGACGCTCTTTTAATTTGTCTTGCCATTCTGCCTGGTTATGCTCACGCAACCATTTTTTCAATTGAGACTCATAATTGTTTACGTGGGTGTCATGGTTTAAGTCCTCGTTAGCAGTTTGGCTAAACAGTTGTTTTGCAAACCACTTTTCCATATTGCGCAATGTTTTTTCGATGCGTTTTTTATCCGCAAGACTCTTATCATCCAAGCGTTTATGAGAAAATTTATGTAATAAATTTAATTGCTTTTCATAATCTTTAAAAAATTCAGGGCAATCACTAGCGTTGGTATTGGGAAAGTATTTGAGTAAATAGTCGTTGGCTAAGTGATGTTTAAGATATTCGCGTTTAAAAAATAACTTATTTAATGCCCCTTTGATGTTCTGTAGATAAATTTCCCCCTCATATGCAACAGAAAGTACAAAAGCACCGAGTGCAAGAGGAACGAGCGGCGATAAAACAAACATACCTCCGAAGCTCAAAAAACCAAGGATTAAACTTGCGCCTATGGTCAGTAATATAAGAAGAAGGTAATAGGGAATTTTTTTTGTTTTCATTGTTCACCAAGTAGACAAATCAAAAGAAATGAAACTTTATAACAAATGAAAATGATTATCAATAACCTTGCGTGCAAAAAAATTGCATTTAACGTGAATGGAGATTGCTATTAAAAATTAAAAGCATCGGTTAAAAATAGGGGTGACATAATTTTGCATCATCATGTACCATGAAAGCGATTTTATAAACGTTAACAAGGAGTGATGATGCGTTTTACTCAATGGATGGTAGGTCTGTCCACCAGTTTTATATTGGCAACGAATTCATTTGCGGTTGGCACTCTTCCCAGGGTGGAACAATTGCAAGTACCCCAATGTCTGGCTACAAAATTGCCTTCTTACGATGTGTTGGCTGAAAACAAAGACTTTAAAATTATTGAAGTTCCAGTTGCTGAGGTGACAAAAATTGCTTTGGTAGCAGATAAAGTGGGTTGCGGGCGTTTTATTAATGTGAGTAATCGTTTGGCGGCTAAGCCATTCTCCAAAGTGCAAACAGCAAGGGCACTGTTGGCAAAATCTAAAATTAGTGCTGCAGTTAAGTCTCAAGCTATTTATGAAATTAATCATTCCAAGGAAGTAACCGCTGCTTTGGCCGAGGTTGATTCGAACCACATTCTCAAAACCTTGACGCATTTAACCTCCTACTATAATCGCTCTGCTACGACAAAACGTGGTAAAGAGGTTGCACAATGGCTGAAACAGCAGTTTGAAACGATGGCTACCCAGTATAATCGTCATGACACAATGACTTATTTTGTTGACACCGGCTGGTATAAACAACCCTCTTTAGTCACTGTCATTGGAAAACATTTAAAAGAACCGGCGGTAGTTATCGGGGCCCATATGGATACTCTGGATGGTCGTATGCCCGGTGCGGGGGATGATGGTAGTGGTTCTTCCAGTGTGATGGAGATAGCGCGTGTTCTTTTAGCCTCAAAATTGGAATTAAAACGGCCTGTTTATATTATTTGGTATGCAGCTGAAGAGCGTGGTCTTGTCGGTTCACGTTATGTCGTAGAAGATTTTCAGGAAAAAGCCATTCCTGTTAAGGCGGCTATTCAGTTCGATATGACAGGTTTTCGCAATGACCCCTCTGATCAAACCATGTGGGTATTTCGTGACTATACTGATAAGCCACTTAGTGATTTTATAGTTAACCTGATTCAAACTTACGTCCAAGTGCCTGTAAGTTTCTCTAAATGTGGTTATGGTTGCAGTGATCATGCCTCCTGGACAGAAGCAGGGGTGCCCGCGGCATTTCCTTGCGAAACAAGTTTTGAAGATCATAACCCCTACATTCACTCCATACATGATACGATGGATTTACTCTATCCGGAGCATATGACTAATTTTGCCAAGCTAGGTGTGGCCTTTGCTATTGAATTAGCTAGCGAATAATAGAGTCTAGTGGCAATTATTTGCACCAAACATTGCCACAAAAGGATTAGACGTGTCCCCTAGGATACCGTATAGAACACAGTATGCCGAGGATGGGGACAAAAATTTACAATACGGTTGATTGTTTAGATTCACACTATTTACGAGGCAGTCTTAGAGATGATTATCCTCTAATGTTTGTAAGCGCTTGCATTATCTTCATTTGTAGTTTGCGTTGTTTTTTGTGAGCTGTCTGATGAATTTAAATAAAGCTCAGCGTGAGAGTGTTGTGAGTGATGGGCCAAGGTATCAGGCATAGCGCTTAGAGTATTATCATTTTTTGCTCCATGTGATTTCTCCTCCTGCAATTTTTCAATCTTTTTGGCAATTCCAGCAATTTTCTGGTCTATTTCGCCCAGTTCAGTTGAGCGGTTATTATCCACTAGATTTCTTACGCTAGCCATTTCCGATTTCGCGTTTACGAAATCCTCTCTTGCCGCTTCCCTGTTGGTTGATGATAAAGTTTTTCCTTTATCAAGCAAGTAAAACTGTTCACCTTCCTTAATGAGCTGCTTATCGGAAGGAACAATAAAGGCAGCTTCTTTGAAAGAGCTAACCAATTCACCGTTTTGATTATACATTTGCTTTTCGCCTTTGGTGACAGCAAGCATATCTTTTAATGTACCGATTTGCAGATTTTTAGCATTCAGCTGTTCAAGCTTGGTTCGTGCACCTGCATAGTCTCCCTCATCAACCAGGGTTGAAACTGTCTCAGCCTCAGCTTTAAGCTCTGCACTTGCTCTTTCGATTTCTTTTTCCAATGCTTTTTGGGTTCCTGCAATATCTGAGGAATCTAAGGTTGTAATGAAAGAATCCACTTCTCTAAGATTATTGTCATAATTCTCGTATTTTGCTTTGGCTTGTAAAAGCTCATTCTCAGCGTCCTCAAGTTCAGTCTCTAAAGAAGCAAGATCCTCCTCATAACTTGTGATGGTGGGTTTCTCCTTATCTTTTACTTCCTCTCTTTTAGATTGTTGCGATAGTTTTACAGGTTGCTCATGCAACATAACTTCTTGTCGCTCCTCTTCCTCCTCTTCTATGGCGGATAAGATTGCTGCGGCATTGGTTTCGTATTCCGCAAAAAGTTCGAGCATTATTTCTTTTTCCTGTTCTTTTTTTTCATAAGCTTCAACAATATGTGCTACGACTTCCTTACCTTCGCGGGAATTAAAAAATCGTGTAGTAATGCTATCGGTTTGTAAACCGACCAGGCGCATGATGTGTTCAAACTCGGTGGTTGGAAATTTACTCATAAAAATGACTATAAGCATCTTACATTTTTTTAAGTATAGTTCGCTTTTAGATGGAAATTGTTAAGGGGGTTAACCCTATTTTTTGCCATAACCACCGCCACCTGGCGTTTCAATAACAAAAATATCCCCCTCCTGCATTTCTACCTGAGCACAGCCGTCAAGCTCTTCTACCTTGCCGTTGGCGCGTTGAATCCAATTATGACCTGTTTTGCCAGGTAAACCACCCTGTAATCCATAGGGAGGAATTTTTCGATGGCTGGAAATAATATTAGCAGTCATGGACTCTAAAAATCGTATGCGACGGATAATCCCATCCCCGCCGTGGTATTTCCCCGTACCGCCACTGCCAAGACGAATTGAAAACTCTTCAAGGATGACCGGGAAACGCCATTCCAAAACTTCAGGGTCAGTAAGATAAGTATTTGTCATATGCGTATGGACAGCAGATGCCCCATTGAAATGCGGACCTGCACCTGCACCACCACAGAGGGTTTCATAATATTGATAAGTGGCATTGCCAAACGTGAAGTTATTACAGGTGCCTTGGGAGGCAGCGACAGCGTTTAAAGCCCCCAGCAACGTGTCAACGACGTATTGCGAAGTTTCTACATTCCCTGCGACCACAGCAGCAGGGTAGCTTGGGTTTAATAAACTCTGTGGTGGAATAATCAAATCGACAGGAGTGAAGCAACCGCTATTGAGGGGAATATTCTCAGCAATTAAACAACGTAGCACATATAAAATAGCGGCATGACAAATTGCGGTAGGCGCATTAAAATTACCCGGATGTTGGGCGGAGGTACCGGTAAAATCGATGCAGGCTTTCACTGTATTTTTTATTTTTTTAATATGGATATGAACTTCAATTGGACTTCCATCGTCCATTGAATAACGAAAGTAACCGCTTTTAAGCTTGTAGAGAAGCTGCTTCACAGCCAAGCTGGCATTGATGCGAACATGCTTCATATAAGCTTGGACTACATCCAATCCAAACTGTTGGATTAATTCGTTTAACCCTTGGATACCATGGGCATTTGCTGCAATTTGAGCTTTTAAATCTTCAATATTTTGTCTTGGATTACGCGCAGGATAAAGACTTTCAGTTAATTTTTGTAAAAGGGCTTCTTCAAGAAAATGTCCTCTATCAACAATTTTAAAGTTATTAATTAAAATTCCTTCCTCTTCTATCGTTTTACTGGCTGCAGGAATAGAGCCAGGGGTAATACCGCCAATGTCAGCATGATGACCTCGTGAACCTAAAAAAAACAGCAACTTAGTTTTATCTTGAGTAAAAAGAGGGGTAATAACAGTAATGTCTGGTAAATGAGTCCCGCCGTGGTAAGGATCATTTAGGACGAAAACATCGCCAGGATGTATGGAAGAGCGGTTCTGATGAAGAATACTTTTGACACTTGCACTCATGGAACCAAGATGTACGGGAATATGGGGGGCATTGGCTACTAGTTCGCCTTCACCATCAAAAATGGCACAAGAAAAATCCAGGCGTTCTTTAATATTTACGGAGTTGGCCGTTTTTTGTAGAACTTCGCCCATCTGTTCGGCAATATTCATAAAGCGGTTATTGAATACTTCAAGCATTACTGGATTGACACGTTTGGAGTAGATTTTGAGGCGGGGCAATGGTTGAAGACGCGTTAATAATAAATGTTGCTTGGGCGTCACAAGTGCTTGCCAGCCTGCTTCAATGACTGTGGTTGCGTTCATTTCGCTGATAATGGCTATACCCTCAATGCAATCTCCCGGTTTTAAATCGTGTCGTTGATAAACAGGAACTTGGTTTACTTTATTTTTGCTAAATAAAGTGGCAGTTTGTTTAACAGGAATATCTTTTTGTTGACGTAAAGACAGCGGCTCTTCTTTTTCATTTAAATCAAGCTGCTCAGCGATAGTTTCTACCAGTATTCCCTCAATGATGAGGTTCTTTTTTAAATCTGCAAACCCAAATTGTGCACGATGCTGCTTAATAAAAGCGGTTTTTATTTGCTTTAATGAACCATAGTCAACGGCGAGCATGGTATCTGAACCTTCGTAACGCAAATGAATTTGCCGGCGGTGATTGACCTTTTGTAGGAGTCCTTGTGCTTTTAATGATTCATAATTAGCCTGTTCTAAATCACAGTAATTGGCTTTCAAGGCAGATAATGAGATGGCGGTTAAGGGTTCTTCAACAGGGGACTCGCGTAACGTTCTTATTTCCGCCAAGCCTATACCATAAGCGGATAATACGCCGGCTAAAGGATGTATCAAAATAGTTTTTATATTTAAATTATCAGCAACCAAACAGGCATGCTGGCCGGCAGCTCCGCCAAAACAATTTAAAAGGTACTCGCCAATGTCATAACCACGCTGAACAGAAATTTTTTTGATAGCATTGGCCATGTTTTCCACGGCAACGCGTAAATACCCTTCTGCTACTTGTTCAATCGTTTGTTGTCCGCCCGTTGCCTGATTGATTTTGAGGGTTAATTGCTGAAATTTTTTCCGCACACGGTGAATATCAATAGGCTGATCACCAGTTTTGCCAAACACTTTTGGAAAAAATCCAGCTTGAATTTTACCCAATATGACATTGCAATCAGTGATTGTTAAAGGGCCGTCTTTGCCATAACAGCAAGGCCCTGGATCGGCGCCGGCGGAGTCCGGTCCTACTATGAGGCGCAGGCCATCGAAATGTAAAAGGGAACCACCTCCTGCAGCAATCGTGTGGATGAGCATCATAGGCGTTTGTAATCGAATACCGGCAAATTCACACGCATAGTGGCGCTCATATTCGCCTGCAAAATGAGAAACATCAGTGGAGGTTCCACCCATATCAAAGCCAATCACTTTATTAAATCCGGCCTGTTGACTGGTTTTAACCATTCCCACAACACCGCCGGCGGGACCCGAGAAAATACTTTCTTTCCCTTTGAATCCTTTGACATCAATCAATCCACCATTAGACTGCATAAAAAATAAAGGAATTCCTTTCAGCTGCTTTTGTAAGCTATTGATATAGCGGTGCAAAACGGGTGAAAGATAGGCATCCACTACCGTAGTATCCCCGCGACCAACTAGTTTCATGACAGGGGCGACCTGATGGCTTATCGATATTTGTTTAAATCCAATTTTTTTTGCAAGGTGTGCAAGTCGCTTTTCATGATGGTGATAACGATAGCCATGCATTAATACAAGGGCTATCGCACGATAACCCTGGTTATAGGCTTGCTGCATGCATTTTTTTGCATGCAAGCTATCCAGGGGGTGCAAAATATTTCCTTGTGCATCGATACGCTCTTTTATTTCGATGACTTGCTCATACAATAAAGAAGGTAGAACAATGTTTAATGCAAAGAGGTCTGGCCGTTTTTGATAGCCTATACGCAAGGCATCGCCAAATCCCTTGGTTATTGCCAATACAACGGGTTCACCCTTGCGCTCCAATAAAGCATTGGTGGATAATGTGGTCCCCATTTTTACAAAGGCAATGTCTTTGGCAGAAATTGATGTGGTATTTTGCAGGCCAAGAAGATCCAAAATGCCTTGGATAACTGCATCTTGATAAGACTCAGGATTATCGGAAAGCAGTTTGCGAGTGAGAATTTGACCTTGGGGATTGCGCGCTACTACATCAGTAAAAGTACCCCCGCGGTCTATCCAGAACTCCCACTTCGGTTGTGACATGTTTGTGCCTCCATGCTGCCGTGGCAATTAAGCTTTATATCCTATAATTTTAGAAGAGATAAAGTCATAGGGTTGTAATGAATACCAACGGCGTAACCCGCATCATGCTAGGCGGTGATGTAATGCTAGGACGGCTGGTTAAGGAAGCCATTTGGTTGGAAGGTATAGACTATCCTTTGGGTAAAGTTACCCCTTTATTGCGTCAAGTTGACGGAGTTATTGTTAATTTGGAGTGTGCAATTACCACCTATCCCTATCAATGGCCTGGTGCCGAAAAGGCTTTTTATTTTGGTGCGCCACCTGAAGCAGCGAGAATTCTTGCTCATTGTGGCGTAAAGCTCGTTAGCCTCGCTAACAACCATATTCTTGATTTTGATAAAGAAGGGTTACTGGATACTCTGGATTACCTCAGTCAGGAAAATATTGCTTATGCAGGAGCGGGGTATAATGCCATTGAAGCCTATAAACCAGTTTCTGTTCAGATAAAGCATCATAAATTTGGCATGGCCGCATTTTGTGATCATCAACCCGATTTTACTGCTACGGCCAAACACCCAGGAATGGCCTATCTTAATCTTAACAATGAAAAAAAAGCAGTAAAGCAATTCGAGCACAGTTTAAAACAGATGCAAGACTCTTGTGTCACATGGCCAATTTTGTCGCTGCATTGGGGGCCTAATATGATTTTTCGACCTGCAAAGGTATTTAGGAAACTTGCCCATTTAGCTATTAATATGGGATATAAGTTAATTTTTGGTCATAGTGCTCATGTTTTTCAAGGGATTGAAATCTATAGGCAGGTGCCAATTATTTATGCTGCTGGTGATTTGGTGGACGATTATTATGTTGATCCGCACTTTAAGAATGATCATCAGCTTCTTTTTGAATTGGAAATTACCGAAAAGACAATCACAGGCTGCAAGCTGCATCCTGTTTTTATTAGCTATTGCCAGACAAAGCCTGCAAATAAAGCACAATTTAATTGTATTGCTGAACGTATGCAAGCCCTATGCGCCGAGTTTGGAACGACCGTTGGAGTAAAAGGAAATACGTTAGTTTTAACGTTATGAGTAGCCTCTATTATCCGTATAGTGTACCCATCATTTAGGCAGACAGCACGGCTGTCTAATGACTATCTTTAGCGTTCTTGGCTGGCGGTTGAGGACAAAAATACTCTGCAGTAATTTGTCCTGTATTATCCATCGCCTGAATTGCTACCGGAAATTTCCACAAGGTATATAAATGTTTTAAAACCTCGGCGGTGCTTTCTCCGAGAGGTACACGATTATGTTGGGTGTAGCGTAATGTTAAAGACCGATCCCCTTCGATATCAACGGCATAAACCTGGATATCAGGCTCAAGATAACCCAGATTGTATTGTCTGGATAATGCTTCACGGATGATTTGATATCCAGATTCATCGTGAATGGCTCCTACGTATAGATCAGGGTGTCTGTCATCATCGATGATGTAAAACAATTTAAGTTCACGAATTAAACTGGGAGATAAATATTGAGCAATAAAACTCTCGTCTTTGAAATTACGCATCGCTTTATCAAGGCTGGTAAGCCAATCTGTATTCGCTAAGTAAGGGAACCATTGCTCATCTTCTTTTGTAGGGTTTTCACAAATCCGTTTGATGTCTTGCATCATATGGTAGCCAAGCGTATAGGGATTTATTCCTGTAAAGTAAGGGCTATTAAAGGGAGGCTGCATAATGACATTGGTGTGGTTTTGCAAAACTTCAAGCATAAATTCATCAGTAACCAAGCCTTCATCGTATAATGCATTTAATAAGGTATGATGCCAAAAACACGCCCAACCTTCGTTCATTACTTTCGTTTGCCCTTGCGGGTAAAAATACTGTGCAATTTTTCTTACGATGCGCACAATTTCCCGTTGCCAGGATTTTAATAAAGGCGCATTTTTTTCGATAAAGTATAAAATATTTTCTTGTGGTTCTTCTGGGAAGCGTTTTTTATGACCATTCTCATCGACTTGTTTGCTTTGTGGAATAGTTCGCCATAGTTCATTGACTTGGGATTGCAAATAAATTTCCCGATTTTGCTGACGAATTTTCTCTTCCTGAATAGACAATGTGGCAGGGTGCTTGTAACGGTCAACACCATAATTCATTAATGCATGGCAAGCATCGAGAATAGTTTCTACTTCATCAATACCATAGCGCTGCTCGCATTCGCTAATGTAATTTCTGGCAAAAACCAGATAATCAATAATGGCATCTGCGGAAGTCCACATTTTAAAGAGATAATTATTTTTAAAAAAGGAATTATGGCCATAGCAAGCATGAGCAATGACCAACGCTTGCATTGCTATGGTATTTTCTTCCATGAGATAGGAGATACACGGGTTTGAATTAATCACCAACTCATAGGCTAAGCCCATTTGCCCACGTTTATAACTCTTTTCCACACCGACAAAGTGCTTTCCAAAAGACCAATGATGGTAGCCAATAGGCATACCTACGGAGGCGTAAGCATCCATCATTTGTTCTGCGGAAATTATTTCAATTTGGTTAGGATAAGTATCAAGCTTAAAATCTTTTGCCAAACGAGCAATTTCTTTATCATAGGCTTGAATCAGTTCAAAGGTCCATTCAGCTCCAGTGGATAAAGGTTTTTTTCTCATGTGGTCTTCCTTTTAAATAATTCGCGAAAAACTGGATAAATATCGGCGACATTATCAATATTTTCCATCGCAAAATTGGAATAGGAATTACGTACCTGCTGATACACTTCCCAAAGGCTTTGGTGATGACGGGGCATAATTTCTATATAAGCAAAATACTGCAATAAAGGCATAATTTTTTCTTGTAATAACTCTTGGCAGTAAGGGGAGTCGGCATTCCAGTTGTCACCATCTGAAGCTTGGGCGACATAAATATTCCAGGCCGAAGCAGGGTAGCGTGCCTCAATGATAGTTGATAATAGTTCTAATGCGCTGGATACAACGGTGCCCCCCGTTTCACGAGAATAAAAAAACTCTTCTTCATTCACCTCTTTAGCGGAAGTGTGATGCCGTATAAAGACTAATTCGATTTTTTCATAATTTTTTGTCAAGAAAAGATAGAGCAGAATAAAGAAACGTTTAGCAATATCTTTTTTAGCTTCATCCATTGATCCAGAAACATCCATGACACAAAACATTACTGCTTGTGTTGAAGGAGAGGGGACACGGATACGATTGTTATAGCGTAAGTCGATAGTATCGATGAAGGGAACGGCTTTAATTTTTTTCTTGAAAAAATCAATGTCTCTTTTTAGGCGTAAGATGTCAATTTTTTTTGCATTTGGATTTGCTTCTAATTGTTTTAACTCTTCCTCTGCCTCGCGTAGCTGTCGCTTATAAGGGGAGGCTAAAGCCATGCGACGCCCGGTGGCCTGACGCATCGAGCGTACAACGTTAATATTTGTGGGAATACCGCTGCTAGTCACTCCTGCACGAATGGTTTTGTAAGTGGTCATTTTGGCCAGTTCTTTTTTGACAAGATCGGGTAATTCCAAATCTTCAAAATAAAGGTCTAAAAATTCTTCGCGGGATAATTGAAAGACAAATTCATCCTCCCCTTCACCAGAATCGCTAGCCTGCCCGCCGCCGCCACCATCGGCTCCACCGGATGGACGTTTAATACGGTCCCCAGTCAAGAATTCATCATTACCCGGTAGAACGCGTTCAACACATCCTCCCTGACCACGGTGAAAGCGAGGTTCAGAAATATCACGTGCAGGAATGCTAATTTCTTCACCTTGGTCAATTTCCGTAATACTACGTTTACCAACTGCATCAGAAACCGCACGCTTGATCTGATTTTTATAGCGGCGTAAAAAACGCTGGCGGTTAACCGTGCTCTTTTTACCAGCATTTAGCCGTCTGTCAATTATTTGCGACATAACCAGAATCCTTATTCATTGCCTCTCTCAACCTCAAAAACGCATCAATAGACGGCTAATAAGACAAGCTATGCATTTAGTTATTGTGACTTACGTACTCGCAAATACCATTCGCACAGCAATCTAACTTGCTTGCGCGTATAGCCTTTGTCTACCATGCGGGCAATAAATTCTTCATGTTTTTTCTTATCATCTTCAGAAGCTTTGGCATTAAAGGAAATTACTGGCAATAAATCTTCCGTATTGGTAAACATTTTTTTCTCAATAACCGTTTTCAATTTTTCATAGCTGTTCCAGACGGGATTTTTTCCATGATTGTTAGCCCGGGCTCTTAGAACGAAATTAACGACTTCATTGCGGAAATCCTTCGGGTTAGAAATGCCCGCAGGCTTTTCAATTTTCTCCAGTTCGAGATTTAATGAAGCTCTATCGAAAATTTCTCCTGTGTCAGGATCACGATAATCTTGATCCTGAATCCAAAAATCAGCATAGGTAATGTATCTATCAAAAATATTTTGTCCGTATTCAGAATACGATTCGAGGTAGGCTGTTTGTATTTCTTTCCCAATAAACTCAACATACTTCGGTGTTAGGTATTCTTTTAAAAAGTTTAAATATTTTTCATGCTGTTCCTGAGGAAATTGTTCCTGCTCTATTTGTCGCTCGAGTACGTAGAGCAAGTGCACCGGGTTGGCTGCTATCTCGGTATGATCAAAATTGAAAACTTTGGACAAAATTTTAAATGAAAAACGCGTTGAAATACCACTCATCCCTTCATCAACACCCGCAAAGTCACGGTATTCCTGATATGATTTGGCTTTAGGGTCCGTGTCTTTTAAACTTTCACCGTTGTAGACACGCATTTTGGAATAAATACTTGAGTTTTGTGGCTCTTTTAAACGAGTTAATACGGAAAACTGCGCAAGCATATTCAAGGTGCCTGGAGCACAAGGTGCATCTTTCAATGAGCTGTGATCGACAAGTTTTTTATAAATTTTTAATTCTTCAGAAACCCGCAAGCAATAAGGGACTTTGACAATATTTATGCGATCAATAAATGCCTCATTGTTTTTATTGTTACGAAAAGATTGCCATTCTGCCTCGTTTGAATGCGCTAGAATGATGCCTTCGAAGGGAATCGCTGACAAACCCTCTGTCGCATTATAATTTCCTTCTTGCGTTGCTGTCAGCAATGGATGAAGTACCTTAATCGGTGCTTTAAACATCTCCACAAACTCAAGCAAGCCGCGGTTAGCACGGCACAAACCACCGGAATAGCTATACGCATCGGGGTCATCTTGAGAAAACTCTTCCAGTTTGCGAATATCGACTTTACCTACCAGAGATGAAATATCTTGATTATTTTCATCCCCCGGTTCAGTTTTGGCGATGGCAATCTGTTTTAAGCGAGAGGGTTTTACCTTAACCACTTTAAACTGGCTAATGTCACCATTGTATTCCTGCAAACGTTTGACTGCCCATGGCGACATCACATAACGCAAATGACGCGGTGGAATGCCAAAACGTTCAAAAAGCAATTCGCCATCTTCTTCCGGATCAAATAGGGAAAGGGGAGAGTCAAATACCGGAGAGCCCTTGATGGCATAAAAAGGAGTTTTTTGCATAAGGTCTTTTAATTTTTCAGCCAAAGAGGACTTACCACCTCCTACAGGTCCCAATAGATAAAGAACTTGCTTGGTTTCTTCAAGCCCTTGGGCGGCATGTCTTAAAAAACCTACAATTTGTTCAATAGGCTCTTCCATTCCAAAAAATTCTGTAAATACAGGGTATTGATGAATTACTTTATTCGAAAAAAGTCGGGAAAGAACAGGATCGTGGCGAGTATCAATGCGTTCAGGTTCACCAATTGCCATTAACAAACGCTCAGCTGGATTAGCGTAGGCAGATGGGTCTGTGCGACACAATTCCAGGTATTCGTCCAGGGTTAGCTCTTCTTCTTTATTATCAACATAACGTTGTGTGTAACCCGATAAAAAATCTAGTGTAGTCATAAGTCATCCCCTTGTACTATCCCTACCTGTTATGGGAAAAAAAGCCAGCTTTTTTTCAAATTTCAAAATTTTTGCATTTCATCTCTAAAAACGAGACACTATCTAAATTTAGTATAGTTTAGCTATAAAATTTAATAACAAATTCAAGCTATTATTTTAATATTTTTTGTTCTATAGCAAGATCAGGAGCAAACTCCATGCCAGACACTACTATCTTTTTAAAAAATTACCAACCCCCTACCTTTGCAGTTAAAAACGTAGCGCTTAATTTTGACCTTTATGATGATCATGCTTTGATTACTAGTCAATTGGAATTAAAACGCCAGCATCCAGGTGTTTTGCATTTGTACGGTGATGAATTGGAATTAGTCAGTGTACATATGGATAATCAGCAACTGACTGCAGCAAATTATAAATTACAAGATGGGGATTTAATCATTAAAAATTGTCCCGACGAGTTCAATTTAACTATCATTACACGTATACGCCCGCAAGAAAATACGCAACTATCAGGGCTTTATCGCTCTAATCATTTATTTTGCACCCAATGTGAGGCGGAAGGGTTTCGACGAATTACCTTTTTCCCGGACCGGCCTGATGTTTTAGCGTCTTACAGTACTAGAATCACTGCAGATAAACAGACATACCCTGTTTTGCTCTCTAATGGCAATTTAATCGATTCTGGGGATTTATCAGATGGGCGACACTGGGTTAAATGGCAAGATCCTTTTAAAAAGCCTTCTTACCTGTTTGCTTTAGTGGCAGGTGATTTAGCCTGTATCGGAGATACCTTTGTAACATGTACCGGTAAGCAAGTGGATTTGCGCTTGTACGTGGAACCTGGAAACGAAGATAAATGTGCTCACGCCATGGCCTCATTAAAACGCGCCATGCGCTGGGATGAAGAGGTGTATGGACGGGAATACGATTTGTCGGTTTTTATGATTGTTGCAGTCAGCGATTTCAACATGGGCGCTATGGAAAACAAAGGCTTAAATATTTTCAACTCTAAATATATTTTAGCGCGGCCAGATACCGCAACTGATCAAGATTTTACTGATATTGAAGGTGTTGTAGGGCATGAATATTTTCACAATTGGACTGGAAATCGTGTTACTTGTCGCGATTGGTTTCAACTGAGTCTCAAAGAGGGTTTGACTGTATTTCGTGATCAAGAATTCTCCCGTGATATGAATTCACGCGATGTTAATCGCATTCAGGATGTTAAGGTATTACGCAATACCCAATTCCCGGAAGATGCCGGTACTATGGCTCATCCTGTCAGACCGGATTCTTACCAGGAAATTAATAACTTCTATACCGCTACCGTTTACAATAAAGGGGCTGAAGTAATTCGCATGCAGCATACTTTATTGGGCAAAGAGGGTTTTCGTCGGGGCATGGATTTATATTTTGAAAGACATGATGGCCAGGCTGTAACAATTGATGATTTTGTAGCGGCCATGGAGGATGCCAATCAGGTTGATTTCACCCAGTTTAAGCGATGGTATAGCCAAGCCGGAACACCTGAGGTACATGTTTCTAAGCAGTTAAGCGGTGATACACTCACTTTGACTATGCGGCAAACCTGTCCACCGACACCGGAATGTTCTGATAAAAAGCCATTTCATATACCCATACGTGTGGCTTTATTCGATAAAAAGGGTCGACAATTATCTGTCGAAAAAGATATTTTGGAGTTGAAAGAAACTGAACAATCATTTCGTTTTTCCGGATTAGAAGAAGAACCTGTTGTTTCTTTACTGCGCGATTTTTCAGCACCAATAAAATTACATTTCCAAAGAAATGAAAACGAATTACTGGCATTGTTGCGTTTCGAGTCAGATGGTTTTGCAAAATGGGATGCAGCCCAGCGCTTAGCCTTGGATTGTATTACTACTTATTTTGATTTACCACGTCAGGATTGGCATATCCCGGAAGCACTACTTGCCGCTTATCGGCATGTTTTACTGGATGAATCGCTTGATCATGCCCTTCGCGCTGAGATTCTCATGCCCCCTGCATTTGAAGAGGTAGCTGCTTGTTTATCCACGGTCGATGTGGAGATGGTTGAGGCTGCACGTGATTTTTTTCGCAAGGAATTGGGACTGTATTTGTTTGAAGTGGCCTTTGCCGCTTATGAGCGTTTATGGAAAATTGAAACCCATGACATGAACGCACAGGCTTACGGCCAAAGGCAGTTAAGGAATACCTGTTTATGGCTTATGATGAAGTCGGATGAGGAGCGTAGTTTATCTTTATGCCAGCAGCAATTTATTAAATCCCAGACGATGACTGATCAAATCGCCAGTTTTGCATTACTTAATAATTCTTCCCATGCTTCTTCACGAGAGCAGTCAATTGATAGTTTTTATCAACAGTGGTCTCAAGACGAGCTGGTATTGGATAAGTGGTTTGCAATTCAGGCAAGTAGTGAATTACCAGATGCCCTGGCACGTGTGAAAATTTTATTAAAACACCCTGCTTTTAATATTAAAAACCCGAATAAAGTAAGAGCCTTAATTGGCGCTTTTTGTCAAAACAATCCACGTAATTTTCATGCCAACAATGGAAGTGGCTATAAATTCTTAACCGAGATGCTACTCAAATTAGATAAAATAAATCCGCAAATTGCTGCCCGCCTTGCAACGCCATTTACGCGCTGGCAACGCTATGATTTACAAAGGCAAGCGTTTATGAAAAAAGCATTAGAGGAATTGGCTACTCTTGAATTATCAAAAGATTTGCGTGAGATAGTGGCTAAAAGCTTGGCCGTTTAATTTAACGGAAATGCTTATTGGGATTGGCAACATCATTACAGACAATGATGTTGCTTAATAAATATGCATAAAGCGTTTGACATTATCTTTTGTAAACTACAAATTTTTTTGTTTACTTCGATCTTCGACGCGTCCAAAAGCAGAGGTATCGAGCCTACGATTTGCCAAATTTTGCACACGATCTAAACTTAATAGATAAGCCCTTTATTGGTGACAGGGAGGACATATGAATCAGCGATACATAGAGCAATGGAGTGAAATAGCCAGACACATCCAGAAACCATTTCAAGAGATGCTCGAGCTTAATTTAACCTTGTTGAAAGAAATTAAATTCCTTAAAGCGGAGGATTTATTGGGTATAAAAAGCCCTGAGGAAATCATTGAAAAACAAGTTAACCTTGCTTTTGAAAATGGCCATAAGGCACTTGACTATCTTCGGCAATCCTTTGTGATTTTTGAGCAAACGCTAAAACCAGTGACAGAAACGGTTAAGAATTCTTCAAAATCGACGTTGGATACAGCAAAAACCTTAAAATCTTTACTAAATCCCTCAAAACTGGCGATGGTTCCCACCAAGGCTGCGATCGATATTACCAAGCCTTGGTTAGATCCTATGCTTTCAAGTTCCAGCTTCGATCCACGAAGAGTGATGAGTGAAATAGCTAATCTCCCAATGGAAACAGGCAAAACAGCAGGAAAGCGATTATCTGTAAGCTCTAAAAAATCTAAATCGAATGAGCAAATTAAAAAACATTAACAACAGGTAGGTTTGAGGTTGAAATTAACTGTAGTTAAGTAGTTTGAGAATTTATCCATTTAAAGGAAATTCATATAATTCATGAAGGATTTGTCCTTGCGCATCGGCTAAACCAATACCAATGGCAATGGCTTTTGCGTCCACAATAGTTTGTATTTTATTAAATTCGTTGATGAAAGAGATTAAGATCTCTTGCAATTTTTCTGAGTTCCGTGGCGTTAAATAGTTAGCGGCAAAAATTGAGAAATGCGGCGAAAAATTTGCAAATACGTTCGGGCTACCAAAGCGTAAGAAAGCTTGTACTTTGCGTTTATTGTTTTTTACCCAGGGGGGAATGCAGGTTTTTTTGTCACGAAAAGCCATTAATTGTGTGACGACTTTGTTGCTAAGCGCTTGAAGTGATTTAGTATTATGAATTAACAGCATAATATACATACTTGAGCTGGCTTCAATTTTATTACTTTTAATGACAAGAGGTTTGGTATGATTGGCAATGCGTTGAACGCATCGGCTTATTTGTGGTAAATGTTCAGGAGTAAAATTCGTTAAATACAAGGTTAGATGGAGGGGATGATTGTCTAAAAAAGGAGTAAGGTGATATTGTGAAAAAATCGTTTTCTCACTAAGATAATTATTAAATTTTTTGATAAGTTTTAAAATGTCATTATTTGGGGCCAATTTTAAATAAATATTAATGGATTGAGAGCTTAAAGTCGTTGCAAAAATTTGAGTAATCCCCCATACACATCCTGTATAGAGATGTAAGAAGAGTAAAATATGCAAAATCTTTTTGCCGTTATGGGTAATCCTGTAGCCCATAGTTTGTCTCCCTTTATTCATCAGCAGTTTGCAAAACAAACGAAACAATCCCTTGTCTATGAAAAAAAATGGGTTGCTGAGGATTGCTTTGAAGTGCAAGTATCCAATTTTTTTGCGAAAGGTGGCAAGGGCTTAAACATTACTTTGCCTTTTAAAGAGCGGGCTTTTGCCATGGCAGAGACAAAGACATCGCGCTGTTTAAAGGCAAAAGCTGCTAATACATTATGGATGCAGGAGGAGTTACTTTGTGCTGATAATACAGATGGCATTGGTTTAATTAAAGATTTAAGCCGCTATATTCAATTAGACGATAAAAAAGTCCTTGTCCTAGGGGCGGGAGGAGCGGCACGAGGCATCATGGGACCTTTATTGGATAGTGGTATTGCCGAGTTAACTCTGGCCAATCGTACGCTAGAAAAAGCAAAAATATTGCATGAAGAGTTCCCGACAATTTTTTATTGTAGCTTCCAAGAACTAAAAGAACGGTTTGATTTAATCATTAATGCAACTTCGGCGAGTTTGAGCAAAGAAACGCTTAGTTTGCCTTTAGACATTTTGCACCCAACGACTTATTGTTATGATTTGGCTTATAACATGCAAGAACCCACTTCTTTTGTAAAGTGGGCGCATGCACATCATTGTAGAGGTACTGATGGTCTTGGTATGTTGGTTGAACAAGCGGCAGAAGCTTTCTTTATTTGGCATGGTGTAAGGGTAGAAACAGAGGTAGTATTGGCCAAACTACGCTCCAGTGATTACCAAGCTCTGTTGCGCAGTGCCCCGTAATATAAATAAAGTAGAAGTAGGATGCATTTAAGTGGCAAAAAATTTAATGACATCCGGAGCTACCGAAAGCGTGTCTTGATAACCAAGATCAATTAATTCGCGGGTGAATTCTTTTTCGAACAGTAAAAAACTTAGCAAATCACCGGAATGATCTTTTGCTCCTAGGACGTTCAGTAAAAAGCGCAACAGCGTAGGCATGTTATTATATTGGGATTGTGCAATTTGTGAGACATCCATACTGGGTCTTAAATGCAGAGTTTCAATAGGACGCCAGGGTGAGCGCCGCTTCTTCCACATGGATAAAAGCCGTGCGATATCATTCATGCGGTTAACCATTTCGATGTCTCGATCCAAATTATCAAGAAATATACCGTTTAACATTCCACCTAAAATGCGGGCAAAGCCAATATTTCCATTTTTTAGATGTTCGGCGTTGGTGAATATCGGCAATTGCCTGGTTCCTAAAATTAGTATTTTTTCTACCTGAAAACGAATAGAACCCCGCAATGGAGCTACGAGCCCCATACTACCATCACCGTAATGAAAGCCATCAAGGCGCACGGTTGGGAAGAAAAGAGGGAGTGCGCTGGAGGCAAGAATGTGTTCCATTGTTAGAGTGGTACGTTGACTTACATGGCGAGGGTAATGCCAGTCCACAAAATCAGGTGCGTCGTAGTGTTGATAAAATGAAATGGTTTGTTGCGTTTCATAACATTGGCTAATGACTTCCATCACTTCCAAGTGATGGCTTGCAATATTAATTCTGATGAGATCAAAATCAATATTTTCAGTAATAAACTCCTGTAGGGGGGTTGTATCAAGTAGATGTCCTGTTTGGCGCTGCTTTATCATTAAATGACTTAAGTTTCGTAATACAGATTTACTCAACTCATAATTGCTGGCATTAAAAATTTTCTGACAAGAAATATCAGCCCACATTGATTCAAGTTTTTCAACACCGATAGGGAAATCATGTGCATTTTCAGCGAGAACAGCAGCATTAATACTACCCACACTCACCCCGCTAATCATATGAAAAGGAAGTGGCTTCACCTGTAAAATGTCATTAATAGCTTTCAGCACACCGGCCTGGTAAGCACCACGAGCTCCACCACCAGCCAAATAAAGGCCTTTTTTTGTCATAACTACTTATTTTTTTTAAAGATATAAAAATATAGTGGACTAGGGTGGCTTCTTGCAAGGGATGGTTAGCACACGGTCAAAAAAATTTAAAATATTTGATAAATTTGGTTAAGGATTGACTAGTCTTAATTTTCTGCTAATGATTAATTGGTAAAATAGATAAATCTTACTCGGTGAAAGACTAAAAGCGATGAAAATAGGCTTCTTATCGCAAGAGGAAAGACAGTGTTTAATGCTAGTTTAATGCCCATGGAAATTTTAAAAAAACTGCAAGAGATGCATGAAATGCATCTTAAGGGCCGCCCTCTGCCAGACAAAACGATTATTTTATTGTTATTAAAAAAACTCCCTTTATTTTCTAACTTTTTCCATGGCTTAGATGGAACTGGTGCCTCCATAAGCAAATTGGTTGCTATTAAAGGACAGGCTGCCGCCACTGCTGCACAAGCGGCAGGAAATGGGTTTCAATGGGCAGGATTGGGACTTGCTTTAATTGATTTTTTTCGTATTCCTTTGATTTATTTGGCTGCTTTATTGATTGGCCAAAAGCCACCTATCACGCTTAATAAAAATGCACGATGGCTTTATTCTACAGTCTTGCTAGTATTAACGATTATTTCATTGACAGTTCCTGCCGCAGCTCCTCCTATTGCACTGGTGACTGCGATTCTTGGTTTTGGGTGTAGTGTTTTTTTACTAATTAAACATGTAAGGGAATACCTACAGACGCAAAAAACACTACGTGAAGTTGAGGAGGCAATCCAGCCTAAGGCAAAAATGTTCAAGCAGCTTCAAGACCGCGCTAAAAGTTTACAGGAGAAAATTGAAAGGGAGCCTGAAAATTTTGAAGCATGTGCAGCAGAATTTGTTGAACTTGAGAAAGCTTATAATACTTTAAAAGAAGAGTTGCAGATCTTATATGATAAACAGGTGCGGTTTTCACAAAAACTTGCCAAAATGAATATGATGAGTCTGACTGACAAAACGGTAGCCATTGGATTGTCTGCTATGGCAGTCATTGGTTTAGCTGTTACCCTGACTTTTCCTGTGGTTGGTTTGGCTGTAGTGGCCGCCGCAGCTGCTTTAGGAAGTGTCTATATTCTCGCCCGCATCCTAGTCTCACCAGTGATACAGTGGATAAAATGGATAAGCAATAAACTGAATGGCAAAAGTGGAACACCTGTGACAAATGACCAGAAGGATATTGTTTCTCCCAGCATCAACCTAGAGTCTACGGGATTAACGATGGTGAAGTTACATGGTCAAGAAGCAATTCATGCATTGGAAGAGCAAGTTGCACTTTTACAACAACAGGAGCAAGTAGAGCATAAACTACAGGTTGCAAGCAATTCTCAAAATCCAAAGCTATTATTGCGGACAATAAAGGAAATTATATGTTCAAGTGGGCTCCCTTTAACTCTGGAAGAATTAAGGGGTTTCTTAGGGCGAGCACCCATACAGCCTACTTTGCAAATGCTTCAATCCTCAATAAGCCAAATTGAAATGTCAGCACAAGAAAGAGAGCAGTTTTTAAGTCACGAATCACTGGTTACAGCCTTCAAAGAAACAGGGATTGATTTAAATCAGATTATTATAAAAAAAACGTCTGAATCAAAACATTCACCAAGTTTGTTTCAGGAGGAAAATAAAAGTAAACCTAATTTACCACAGAAGATGGATGAACTTCCCTCAGGCCATCATTAGCACCTAGGGCTAGATTATATTGGTTTTTGTCCTGAGCATGGCATTGCAATTATCCCCAAATTATTATAGCGTTAAATTTAATCCTCCTCTCAAACATAAAGGAAAAAATGCTCGCCTTGTTTCGTGCTCAACCCCGAGCCTTTCATATGATTTTTATGCTGGAAATCTGGGAACGCTTTGGTTTTTATACAGTACAGGGCATTTTAACGCTTTATTTCATCAGATTTCTTGGATTCAGCGATACCGTTGCATATTACACCTTTGGCGCCTTTTCTGCGCTTGTTTATGGGCTCGTTTCTTTTGGCGGTTATCTAGGGGATAATGTTTTGGGAACGAAGCGCACCATTGTGCTGGGATTAATTACGCTTGCACTTGGTTATCTTTCCTTAGCTATTACCGATAAGGAACATGTTTTTTTAGCGTTGGGGTTGGTGTGTGTTGGTAATGGCCTATTCAAAGCAAATCCTTCAAGCTTATTGGCAAAATGCTACGAGGAAAATGACCCTCGTCTTTATGGTGGATTTACTCTGTATTATATGGCAATTAATTTAGGATCAACCGTTGCTTTATTTGTGGGTCCAGCTCTCTCCAGTACATATGGTTATTTTTATGCCTATTTTATTAGCTTTATTGGCCTGGTGTTAGGCTTGGCTAATTATTGGTTCCAACGCCGACACGTGTTATCAATTAATACAGCAGCTGACAGGAAAGAAGTTAAATTCTGGCAATGGTTATTAGTAATAGCCGGTATCGTCATCGTTACTATCATTTCAGCCTATTTATTACAACACGTGATGTTGGCTAAAAATCTTGTCTGGGTAATTAGCGCGGTGGTTGTGACTATTTATTTTTTTTATATGCGTAAAGAAAATAAAGCCTCTTTTATGCGGATGGTCGTTGCTTTTATTTTAATGCTGGAAGCTATCGTTTTTTTTACGCTTTATCAACAAATGCCTACGTCTTTAAATTTATTTGCAGTACATAATGTCACTCCCACCCTATTGGGTATTTCGATTGATCCACAGAGTTTTCAAGCATTAAATCCAATCTGGATTATTACTTTAAGCCCTGTGTTAGCCATGCTGTATGGCAGGCTGCATCAGCAAGGTATTTCATTCCCTGTTCCTTACAAATTTGCAACAGGTATGCTTTGTTGTGGTGTCAGTTTTGGACTCTTGTTTTTTGCCAGATACTTTCATGATACATCGGGGGTTGTTTCATCTTGGTGGTTAATTGCGAGTTATTTTTTCCAAAGTACAGGTGAGTTGTTAGTATCTGCCTTAGGTGTTGCAATGGTTGCTGAATTGGTACCCAATAGTATTGCAGGTTTTGTAATGGGGATGTGGTTTTTAACCTCTGCCATCGCTGGATTTATAGGGGCCACAGTGGCTTCTTACACCTCATTACCTGAGAATTTAACACCAGGCATTGAATCGTTGATGATTTACACGAAAGTCTTTGCCTGGATTGGTTTGGTGACTTTGGCTATCGGCTTGTTAATGCTGATTACTTCACCACAGTTAAGTCGCTATATAAAGCGAACCGCAGCCATTGACATATAACTTAAGCAGTATGCGGTAATGCCGCTGTACATTGCACCTCAACGAGAAGGCCTGGCATGGCTAATTTTGAAATTCCTATTGATGCACTGGTAAACGAGTTGACCGGCATCATTTTTGCTCTGGTGGTAAAAAAATCCGGGCCATTTTTTTCAATATCTACAATAAAACAAGTCATTGCCAATATATCAGCAAGACTCGCACCAGCTGCTTCCAATATGGTTTGGATATTTTCAAAAGTTTTAACAGCTTGTTCTTTTATTCCTGGACCCACGAGATTGCCCTGGGCATCGATACCTGCCTGTCCCGTAATATAAATAACGCCATTATGAGTAACGCAGTTGGTAAAGCCTAAGTAGTCGTAGTTATAGACATTGTCAACATTTATAAGCTTTTTCATAAGCTTGTCCTGTTGGGGGGTAATAGTATCCAAAGTATAGTAAGAGAGGGGGATAGTCGCAATGATGCTTAGGCTCATCTTAGTCTTGACCAGGACAAATTTCATTGTCTGGTGTATTAACTCCTGCGAAATACAAATAGAATTCCAAGCTGTGAAAATGTTACAGAGCGTAGGAAGATAAAAATATACATTTATAAAAAATTATATAAAAATTCGCCTTTTTTTCGCATCCTTAATATTTGGTTAATAAATTAACAGTATTATAGAGAGATTATGCCCGAAGTACTTTAGGGAAGGGCTGGACTTCGCGTAGGGGGGAAATACAATCGTGGTCATTCAGCTTAGTACAACAAGCCAAGACTTGATTTCTCAGTTGTCAAAAAAAAATCTTAACCTTACCACTGTATTTCAACAGCAAACGTCAATTGAGCGCCAAACGTTACTTAACTGGTTTGAAACGGTTCAGCATATTATTGCTGATGAGGAAATAGCATTCCTAATTGCCTCACTGAATGCATCTCTATTAAAAGATTTTAAAGAGTCGATTAATCCTTCTAAACCTAAGAAAAAAGAGAAACCTACAAGTTGGCGAAGCAAAGCAAAATATGTCCTTCTAGCGATAGCTGGTACCCTTTATTTTGGTTGTGAGGGTTTTGATGGCGTAACAGCCATAATGGGTGCTTTCTCTGCTGTCCCTACCATTGCTATTTTTGCAGTGGGTACTTTATTTTCCGTTCTTTCAATCATTGTTTTTTATAGCTTTGATTTGGTTGAAATCTCTAAAAATTTAGGGGTGAAGAAAGGAGATACGCCTAAGCTTTTGGATGTTTTACTGGATGAGTTTCAACAAATTAAAGCAATCCGTTATGAGCTATCTAAACCTTTGGAAAAAACACAACAACAACTGGAAGAAGATAAAGCACTGGCAGTAATGCTTCTTAAACGACATGAAGCGTTAAATGAAGCCCGCGACAAACTTAAGAAAGCCCTGAATAATCCTTATTTAAACGCTGCAAAAATGGCCACAGCGGCAGTGGCTGGTATTATCTTTTTTAGTGGTGGCTTTTTTGCTGGTCAAACGGTGGCATTGGCAGTTGCCGGTTTATTTTTTACTTCCGTTGCTGCAACCTTCTGGCCTGTATTACTTGCCAGTGTGGTCATTGGTTTAGCTGCATTTAGTGTTTATTGGTTTGTCGAGCGTCCTGGAATAGAAAATCTTATCAGCCGTTGGAAAGGATTGGATAAAGAGAAGATTGATGCGCTGTGTAAATCTAAAGTCGTAGATCGGGAAACAGAAAAATTACAAATTCTCTTGAACAATATTGAGGAAAAAATTAATGCATTAAAAGATAATGCAGCGCTTAAAGGTAAAAACAATGAATTAACGCAAACAGTGGTTAATCTCGAGTCGGAAAATGGGGGATTATTGCAAGAAGTAAAAAATTTGCAAGCTCAATTAGCATCGTTACAACAATCTCTGGTTGGGGTTAAGCCTAATCAGACAGAGGCATCTAATGATGTTATTGCAGGTATAGAACCAGTTGGCTCTCTTCAATACAGTGCTAATCAGACCTTTTTTGGCCAAGCGCCTGTATTAAGAAAAACCAAATCTTTAAGCGACTTGCTGTCTCGAAAAGTGGTTGAACAACCTTTAGAAAAAACTGCAAATGGCTATATATAAAATTTGCAGCTTTAGGACTAACAATTAAAGGTTGAGAATTGATTTGACAAAAGGAATGGTGATTTTGCGTTGCGCAGCCAGAGAGGCTTCATCCAATTGATTAAGTGTTATGTGTAAATCATGCATGTTACGGCCGCATCGATTAAGTAAGAACTGTCCGACACCCACGGGTAATTCAAAGCCCCGCTGTTGGGCATGTAATTGTAGGGTTCTAATTTTTAATTCATCGCTAAGTTCATGAAGTTGCATCACTAATCCCCAGCTCAAACGTGAGCGTAAATCTGGCAAATGCATTTTTATTGCTGTAAGGGATTGTCTGCTGCTAATTATCAAAGTCGTATCATCATTGTCACGTACTTTGTTGTAAAGGTGAAATAATGCCTCTTCCCACACTGTATTGCCAGCAATTAAGTCAATATCATCAATTGCAATGAAGCTGTGGGTATCCACATCCTCGATACTTTCTGGTCCCCATTCTTTCAAAACCTGCAAGGGGAGGTAAATTGCCCTTTGATTATTTAAAGCTTGACAACAAGCTTGTAGTAAATGAGATTTACCACAACCTGAGTTACCCCAAATGGTTAATAATCGTTCTCCCGTACCTGATAAACAAGTTTCGATTTGTTGTTGTAGTAAGGGATTATTGTCCCAGCAAAAATTAGCCAGAGTCGATTCATCATTTAATTGAATTGCTAAAGCCAATTGCCGATTCATTTGTCAAGAGCATTCCGCGAGTAAGCTTTTTTACCCCACGTCCAGACATAGTCTAAGTAGCTTGCAGCGGTAGTTATTGCAGTCAGAAAAACGAGAATTTCTATTAAATAAGGCGCAAAGGTAAAAAAAGCCAATTCAAAAAGACACAAAGTCACTAAAGCAAGTTGCAAGCCGGTATTAATTTTACTTAATCGGGTCGGTTCAAAGTTAATTTGATGCGGAATTAACCAATACCAGGCTAAAACGCCCACAGAAATTGTCAAGTCGCGTAAAAACACCAGAATAACCAACCACCATGGCAGTGAGCCAATTAACGCCAAAGAAATGAAACTGGAGGCTACAAGCAACTTGTCTGCCATAGGATCTATAAACGAGCCTAGCGGACTTTGCCACTGAAAATGCCTGGCTAACCAACCATCAAAACCATCAGTTAGCCCCGCTACAAGAAACAAATAAAAAGCCTGTGCATATTCCTTTTCGTATAAAAATAACAAAAATGGCACTATCAGTACGAAACGCAATATGGTAAGAGCATTTGGTATATATTTTAGAAATGGTAACTTAAACATACCCTCATCTGGCTTAGATTTTGTGTTAGGGCTATTGCCATCTGGTAACAGCCAAAGGCAAATGACTTTGTCAAGTTTATACAATCCTTGTGCTACTGTCACGTTTGTTAGCGGCTTATCGTTGGCTTAAAGGATTAAAAATAGGGAATGCCGTATAGTTTTTATTGTCTTTGTGAAGGCGCATGGTTAATAGGGGGGTATGTTGCCACTCTTTAACAAGCAGTTGATCTTTAAAAAAATTTAATAGTTCTGAATTAATTTCTGAGGCAAAATTGTCCAATAACTTTCTTAATTCTTCCCGTACAATTTGCCATAATTTATTTGTTGCAAAACCATAATGATGATTCAAAGTATTAATCCAGGGGGCTAGGTTGCTCTGAAAATTGCCGTGAACAAACCTATTGCCAAGTTCAGTTAGATTGTTAGTCACTATCTTTGATTCAGAAGAGAGCTTTGGTTTTTCTACATCACCATACAATCGATGCAGACAAAGGCTGGCATTCTCCAAATCTCTAATAATCAGCGCACTAGGGCGGTGATTGTCAAAGACAATGAAAACATTTTGTGAATGTGTTTCAAGGACAATGCCGTAATTCAACAATAAATGCAGTTGGCCTGTTAACAACTTTTGGCAATAATTTCTAAAGTAAACATCGGGTGATAGGTTGCTACTATCAAGAATATCGATAAGTAGTGGCTTACCAGAAAGTGGTGATTGCGCAAAGAGTGCGCCCAATGGCACTGGAATTTGCCCGTTCTTTTGCTTCGAAAGCGGATTTTCACGTAAGATTACAGCAAGTTGTTCACCGTGAGATTCCGGTACGGTAGCGTGATTAACACGCAAGCCTGCCTTATCAGCTGTTATAAACAGACTTTGCTGATAATGACCGTGTTTTTCCAATAAATGATTAATCCATGGAGACAATCTTGGCCCACCGTCCATTATATCTTGGGATATTAAATGCCTTGTTGAGGTGGTCTGCACTGCCATGGCTAACTTTAAATAGCAGGCATTTGCTGCTGTTTGCGGCATTACGGTATGAAAAGACATCGATGGTCTAACCAACTGGAGGTGAGGCAGCAAAATTAAATCTTTACTGTCAATTAATTGCGAAAACGGATGTTGAATCTGATTGCGCCATTGCCAGGGATGAAGGGGTAGAGGCAAATAGTGTTCAGGATCATAATGCTTAAAAAGTAATTGACTTTGCCAAAGCTGATATTCTTTCGGAAATTGCTCTGCCATCAAGCGTTTGTAGTCGAGGCCATGTGCTGCAAAATAAGCTTGCCGCTGATGCAGCGCACACCAGTGAAGACTGAACTGCGCATTAAACTCAGGGGAGTATTGCAAGACTTCGCGTCGGCTAAAGCCTATTTTGGTACGAAAATTGGGATGAAACAATTGCCCAAGACATCCCCATTGCTCTAAAAACTGTACAGTTTCAGTCACATTTTTTTCACATAGCCATTCCCAAAAATTGGAAAAGCCTTTTGCCTGTTTACTTAATTCCAGTTGCCAGCATTGGCGGTAGGCTTGAGCCATGGCTTCATTTGCCACTGTTTCATCCAATTCGTGTTTGAGTGCCTGCCAATTGAAAAATCGTGAAGCAGGCTGTTGTTGTTTAAGCTGCTCTTGCAGTTGGTCAATAAAATCATGAATGTGATGGCTATTGATAGAGGAAGTAATTAGCCTTTCAAGGCTTGCTGTGTGCTGTAAGCGCTTAAGACATTCCCGATGTGCCTGACCAATAAAATATTCAACGGTACGTTGGGGAAGCCCTATTCCTATTTCAAAAAGCATGAACCGAAGTTGATGGGTTAGTGCGTGAAAATCACCGTAGGCTAAGGCCATAAGAGGTTCTCCATTTATCGCTCTACAACTGCTAAGAAAGAAAAAGATAAATTCAATATAAATGATAATCATTCTCATTTGCAAGCATTTATGTTTACTGCAAGAAAATTATTTGCGATTAAGGGATGTAATACATGCTATTACGGTAAAAAAAAGGGCTGCCATAAAGACTAAAAAAAAACGCATCCAGATAGCAATGTGATTCCCGATTGCCACATGCTTAGGATCATGGGAGTGATAGAGTACAGGAACCTTGTCACCAATATTATAGTGATGAAGATAATATCCTAAACGCGCAGGAGCCGTTATTGTGTCGCCTGTTTTATCTTTAAATCGAACAACAGGATAATGCAGCATTTCCGCGCGAGCCACGTTGTTTTGAGAGGGCTTCACTTCAAAGCTAACGACTTGGCCTTTTGTGGCGACAGTATTGTAGGTAATTCGCCAAGCCTCAATAAAATAATAACCGGCTAAAAGAAAGGTTGCGACACTGGCTAAAATTAAAAGAGCAGTTAGGGATCTCATCATGTTCAATGTCGAATGATATTGTTAAATATATAGCACAAAAGGTTGGCATGAGTGTGTAATTAACAGAACATACTTTCAGCTGATTTGTGCAACCAACGAATAAGCTTCTTTAAAAGCGTTTTCTTCGCTAAGCAAACTAGCGTCACTCGTGAAGGTAGCGATTTTTGCTATTATTTCATTGGGTACGGCTTTAAAAAAATACGGACCTTTCCTTCTTGCTTGCATGAGTAACAAAATATTCTTCTTAATCTCGTTTAAATTTTTTAAGCTGTTCTTTTTTTGTGTGAGACTATCAGCATAACTAGGAAACAATTTTCCTGTTTCATTTAATTCTTCAAGGGTAGTAAAAAGACGTTTAAATTCCTTAGGGTTATTCAAGACGTAATCCATTAGTTTTTCTGTATATTGTGAAAGCAGTTTGGCAGTAAAACGAAAGTTTTTACTGTCAGGAAAAAGCCGTTTAAATTCCTCGGAATTTCGCATCACGTATTTGATAAAACCTGAAAGTTTTCTTGTAGCGAAATATAATGTCTCATTATTTGGAAAAAGCCGTTTAAACTCTTCGGGCTTTTTTAAAAGCGTGTCAATTATAACCCTACTAAAGAATGGAACTTTTTCAAAAGTGTTATCCAAATCATAAACAGTAGCAAAAAGACGTGTTAACTCGTGAGGGTTGTTTAAAACATAATAAATCAATGTTTCGGCATATTCAGGGTATGCAACCATAATCCCGATTAAAGTGTGATTATTTGGAACAAATCGTTGAAATTCGCCGGGAGTATACAAAATATAATGGATCAATATGGTGTCGTATTGTGGGAATTTCTCTATAGTCCACCAAAGGTCATATTTATTGGTAAATAAACGTTTAAATACTTGGGGATTATTCAAAATGGAATTGATAAAGGGCGGAAACAATAGGGTGGTGCTACGTAAAGCATTATTATTGGGAAGTAGTCGTGTAAATTCCCCGGGATCATTTAAAAGATAGTCGATTAAGTGCTTTTTATATTGTGGAAATTTTCCGGCAGCTTTTTCCAAATCATCAATGGTTACAAATAGACGTTTAAATAACACAGGGTTTTGCAGTGCAGCAATAAGTTCAGACTCTTGCATATAATCTTGGCTCGCCTTAATGCCAGGAAGAATAGTTATGATTTAAAATTATACAGATTAGAGAAAAATAACGAATGGGTAAAATTACCCATTTCTTTTATTGCAGCATTAAGAAGTGTAAAAGGAGGCTTAACGGGAGTCCTCTTCATTTTCTCGATAAATAATGGCAATGTTGCCTATTAATTGTACCAATTCAGCATCAAGCTGCTGGCAAAGTTCCGAAGCTATTACTTGCCGCTCTTTTTTTTCTACACCACTAAGTTTAACCTTAATTAATTCATGTGCGGTTAACGCAACATTGGTTTCTTCCACTACGGCGGGTGTCAAGCCTTTGGCTCCTAAGAGAATAACTGGCTTTAAATGATGGGCTTTTGCCTTTAGGGATTGTCTAAATGTGGTGTCCATAGGGACTATCCTTTCATTAAATGGCAAATTATTGCACGTTTTGCTGGGAAAAGGTAGTAAATTTCAGTATCATTCAGTAAATCTATAGTGAGATAAAAATGTATGCCCCGTTCCAAAAGCAGTAAACGTTGGCTACAGGAGCATTTTGACGATGTCTTTGTTAAAAAGGCGCAGGCAGAAGGCTACCGCAGCCGAGCAGTTTATAAACTCAAAGAGGTTGACGAAAAAGAGCATTTGTTAAAACCCGGCATGACTGTTGTTGATTTAGGCGCTGCTCCAGGAGGTTGGACGCAATACGTTTCTGAAAAAATAGAAGGACGCGGCATGATTATTGCACTAGATATTTTGCCAATGGATTCATTACCAGGAGTAACTTTTATCCAGGGAGATTTTCGCGAGGATGAAGTTTTCCAACAATTAATAAATAGGGTTCCTGAGCAGGGGGTGGACTTGCTTTTATCAGATATGGCCCCAAATATGAGTGGATCAGCAGCTATTGATATTCCGCGAGCCATGTATTTAGCTGAACTGGCATTCGATTTTGGTGCTAGGATGTTAAAACCAGGGGGCACTTTATTACTTAAGGTCTTTCATGGTGCTGGATTTGATGAATTGGTTAAACAAGCGCGTACGCAATTTGATAAGGTAGTCATTCGCAAGCCTGCTGCTTCACGTTCTCGTTCGCGAGAAACCTATTTGCTGGCGAAGGGCTATAATTTATAGTAACGTTATCGTTCGTAGAAATACGTCACAAAACGAGGTTAATGCTTTGAACGACATGGTAAAAAATTTATTTTTGTGGCTGATAATAGCAATAGTGCTAGTCTCAGTATTCAGTAATTTTGGTCCGCGCCATACATCCGCTGAAAAAATATCCTACAGCAAGTTCTTGAAGGAAGTTGATCAAGGCATGATTAGTACCGTAACCATTGAAGACAACAAAGTTATCAAAGGGCTTACGAAAAATAATCATCGTTTTGTCACTTATATGCCGATGCAAGATGATGCTTTGTTAGGCGAATTATTAAAAAATCAAGTAGACATTAGTGGCCAGGAAAAACAACAGGAAAGCTTCCTGTTGCATCTATTCATTAACTGGTTCCCAATGCTATTACTGATTGGTGTTTGGATTTTCTTTATGCGACAAATGCAAGGTGGCGGTGGTCGTGGCGCCATGTCATTTGGGCGCTCTCGTGCGCGCCTGCTTGGGGAAGACCAGGTTAAAGTCACTTTTGCTGATGTTGCCGGGGTTGATGAAGCAAAAGAGGAAGTGAAGGAATTAGTAGATTTCTTGCGTGACCCATCCAAATTCCAGAACTTAGGCGGGCGCATTCCGCGTGGTGTGTTGCTAGTTGGTCCACCTGGAACCGGTAAAACTTTATTGGCTAAAGCAGTAGCTGGTGAAGCCAAAGTACCTTTTTTTACAATTTCGGGTTCTGATTTTGTGGAAATGTTTGTTGGTGTGGGGGCTTCTCGCGTTCGGGATATGTTTGAACAGGCTAAAAAGAATGCACCTTGCATTATTTTCATTGACGAAATTGATGCAGTGGGTAGACATCGGGGTGCAGGATTGGGTGGCGGTCATGATGAGCGTGAGCAAACATTGAACCAATTACTCGTTGAGATGGATGGTTTTGAAGGGAATGAAGGGGTAATTGTGGTTGCAGCCACTAACCGCCCTGATGTTCTTGATCCAGCATTGTTACGTCCTGGGCGTTTTGATCGCCAGGTCGTCGTACCTTTGCCTGATATTCGCGGACGAGAGCAAATTCTAAAAGTCCACTTACAGAAAGTGCCTATTGATAAAGATGTCGAAATATTACCTATCGCACGCGGAACCCCGGGTTTTTCCGGTGCTGATCTAGCCAATTTGGTGAACGAGGCCGCCTTATTTGCTGCTCGTGCCAATAAACGTAAAGTTGCAATGATTGAGCTGGATAAAGCAAAAGATAAAATTATGATGGGAGCCGAAAGGCGCTCCATGGTCATGGATGAAAATGAGAAAAAATTAACCGCTTATCATGAAGCTGGGCATGCTATTGTTGGTCTTTCAGTTCCAGAGCATGATCCTGTTTATAAAGTAACAATTATTCCTCGGGGTCGTGCCCTAGGTGTTACAATGTTTTTGCCAGAACAAGATCGGTATAGCCATAGTAAACGTCGCCTGGAAAGCCAATTATCTAGCCTTTTTGGAGGACGTATTGCAGAGGAGTTAATCTTTGGTGTGGAAAATGTGACTACGGGCGCCTCAAATGACATTATGCGTGCTACTGAAATTGCCCGCAAAATGGTTACTACCTGGGGACTTTCCAACCTTGGTCCCTTGACGTTTGGTGAAGAGCAAGGCGAGGTATTTTTAGGTCGCCCTGTAAATCAGCATAAAGAGATTTCTGATAAAACGGCTCAGGATATTGATGTCGAAGTGAGAGAAATTGTCAACAGAAATTATCAACGTGCGAAAGAGATTCTCTTGGCAAATATGGATAAACTGCATCTGATGGCGGAAGGATTAATTAAATACGAAACCATAGACGCGAAGCAGATTCAAGAAATTATGTCTGGTCAAGAACCTTCACCTCCGGATGATTGGGATGCCACGAAACTCCTTGAGAAGGATAAAAAAGGTGGCGATACTACTCCCACAGCAATAAATGGTAAGCCCGTCGATCATCCTGCGGGTGAGCACTAATTGTTTATGGTAGGCACCCGGCTAATGATTCTAGTGGGTGCTTACTATTGTCTTTGGTAATACTTGTGATATCCCCAATGAATAGCAAACAATTTCGGCAATGGTGCCACTCATACCAGAATTCGTCTTCGTTGTACCAACAAAAACCTTTAATTATGGGTATTCTTAATGTTACCCCCAATTCATTTTCAGATGGCGGAAAATTTCTGCAGCGTGATAATGCAGTTAAGCACGCCTTAAAGATGATAATAGCAGGAGCAGACATCATTGATGTAGGAGGAGAATCTTCCAGACCGGGAGCCCAACCAGTGAGTTGTGAGGAAGAGTTAGCCAGAGTTATCCCAGTTATTGAAAGATTGAGAGAAGAAACCGATTGTTGTATTTCTATTGATACGACAAAGCATCAAGTGATGAAGGAGGCAGTTGCAGCAGGGGCTGACATGATCAATGACATCACCGCTTTAAATTCAGGGGAATCATTGCAGGCTGCCGCACAACTTGATGTTCCAGTTTGTCTGATGCATATGCAAGGTGAGCCAATGACTATGCAGCTACACCCTCATTATGAACAAGATATCATCGATGAATTGCATACTTTTTTTCAGCAAAAAATAAAGCATTGTCTTACAGCCGGAATTAAATTTGAAAATTTAATTCTTGATCCTGGCTTTGGTTTTGGCAAATTGCCCGAACACAATTTGCGGCTGGTTAAAAACATGGCTACCTTTAATCAATACAATCGTCCCCTACTGTTAGGAGTCTCACGTAAAACAACAATCGGTGCTGTTCTGCAAAAACCAGTCGAACAACGATTGTTAGGAGGATTAGCAATTTCAGTTATTGCTGCCTTGCAAGGAACATCAATTCTAAGAACACACGATATTGATGAAACTCAGCAAGTTCTTATAATGTTGGACGCAGTTTATAATGAGAAGGTAATAAATCAAGTGTAAGGGTCTCAATGTAGTGTATTGCAAGGGCAAGATATGTCCTAATATTGCAATAGAATTTTATCGGGATTCGTTTAAATTGAACTAGTTCGATGTAAAAAAAATAGTTATATTTTCTTATATAACACTCACGTTAAATTAGTAGAGGTCTTAACAGGATGAATCAACGTAAATATTTTGGGACGGATGGAATTCGCGGCAGAGTTGGCTTATCCACGATTAACCCTGAATTTATCTTAAAATTAGGCTGGGCTCTGGGACGTGTCATTGCCAAAGGAGAGAATGGCAAGGTTATTATTGGTAAAGATACACGCGTTTCTGGTTACATGTTGGAGTCAGCGTTAGAGGCTGGTTTATCTGCAGCAGGTGTAAATGTCGGGTTGTTAGGGCCAATGCCTACTCCTGGCATAGCGTATTTAACCCAAACTTTGCGTGCTAATGCTGGTATTGTTATTAGTGCCTCGCATAATTTATTTGAGGATAATGGGATTAAATTTTTTTCTGCTGATGGTAGTAAGTTTCCTGATGAAATGGAGTTGGCTATCGAAGCAGAAATGGAGAAACCGTTGGAAATCGTGCCGTCGGCGAAATTGGGTAAGGCTGCACGAATTAACGATGCTTCAGGACGCTATATCGAATTTTGCAAATCAACAATTTCTTCACTAACACGCCTGACAGGGCTTAAAATCGTAGTGGATTGTGCCAACGGTGCAACTTATCACGTTGCCCCCAATGTGTTTAACGAATTAGGAGCCGATGTTTTGGCAATAGGCAATAAGCCAGATGGCTTCAATATCAATGCTTCCTGCGGTTCTACTGCTCCTGACACTCTACGTCAGCATGTTTTACAGACGGGGGCGGATATTGGTATAGCCCTGGATGGTGATGGGGATAGGCTTATTCTGGTCGATGCCGTTGGGAATATTGTCGATGGCGATCAAATTCTATACATCATTGCAAAAGATCGTCAACAAATGAATTTACTGTCAGGAGGCGTTGTTGGCACATTAATGAGCAATTATGGGTTGGAGAAAGCATTTGCAGAACTTAAGATTCCCTTTCTACGCACGAAAGTAGGGGATCGTTATGTGCTCGAGAGTTTAAAGAAACAAGATTGGAAAATAGGCGGTGAATCGTCTGGACATATAGTTTGCCTGGATAAAACCACTACCGGGGATGGCATCATAGCTGCCCTGCAAGTATTGGCCTCGATGATAAGGCAACAGAAAAGTTTGCAGGACTTGGCAGCTGGTATCCAGTTGTTACCACAAACACTCGTTAATATAAAAACCACCAATGCCAAAGAGTTGGCAGAGCATGACCGTGTTTTAAAAATCGTAGCTGAGCTTAGTAATGAATGGCAGGGTGAAGGACGTATTTTACTGCGTCCTTCGGGAACAGAACCTTTATTAAGAGTCATGGTTGAGGGTAAAGATGGTAATAAAGTGAAGTCTTTATCCCAACAACTAAGTAATGAAATCTTGCATATTGAAAAGGAATATTTTACTTCACAAGCCACTTAGGATTGTTTGAGCCCCTTATCATTTGACAGAAAAACTTGATTTTCGCTGCCCTGTTGCTCACAACTTCAGATATGTGAGTAGCAGGACTCTAAAATCAAGACATTTTGGACTCAAGTTGGCGAAACCTCTAAAGGTTTGGCATGCTTGCCCAGTTCCATGGTCGCATCTTGTAATAACTGGATAGTTTTTGTTGGCTTAAAAAAGAAAAATTGCCGAGAGTTGCTTTTTTCTTGAGGATGTTTAATTAAATCAATTAAGAAAGAGCAAAGTTTTGCTATCCATTCAAACACTTTATGAAATCCACGATGGCTATGTAGTATCTCATAGCGTGGATCTTCTAAGCTGCAAAGTAATGATGTAAGTGCAGGATGTTTGGGATTCATTTCGTATAATAAACAACCTTGATGCAAATTATAGATAGCCTGGAGTAAAAGCTGTCCTTCTCGTGGATAATCTTTTCGAAGCAATTGTTGCTGCTGATAAAGTCCTTTCAAGTGTGTTTCTAATACAGGATTTTGAACATCAGTCAATTTGTTGCCTTCTTGTAGAAGAGGAAAGCCTGGTTTAAGGGAAGTGAGGCATTGCCATGTAGTTTGAGGAGTGGGACATAGTGTTTGATAGTTCGCAAGGACAGTAAAATCCTTAGATTTTTTTGAGGCTTCCACTTCAAAGTAAATATCACGTAACAGTTGGCACGCCTGATAATAGGAAATTTCATCCGTCACATGCATTTGCAATGTGATAAAGAGCTGTTGATACCAATTCAGCAATTGGTTAGAAAAATGTTCAATATTATTACCAATTAAACAATTCCAGGTATGTAGATTATTCTGATAATCCATTAATTTAGTAACTTGTTTGTTGACTGTTTGTTCTGAAATCAACGGGTCTTCGCTTTTAGTAGCAAGCGCCTTTAGTTCAGTATCTAAATGGATAATTTGCAATTGTATTGAGTGCTTAATTTGTTCAATTTTAGTCTCCAAACTATTACGGTTCGCTGCTTGTGGCTGTTTGGCTTTCTTCTGTTTAAGTTTTGTGTCCAACTCCCCTTTTTCTTTGCGCAACAACTCATGCTTATTGGTTAATTCGATCATTGTTGCCAGGTTTGACGACGAGGCGGTGCAAACTTTAATTTTCTCTTGTAATCGCTCTATTTCTTGCTGGCGAGTCACTTCAGTTATACGTAGTTGAGAAAGTTCTTCTGGCTTGGGCATTAGTGCATCAGTTTCATCCGTTAAGGTATTCGTTGTTCGTAGCTCCAGAATGGCGCTGTCAATTTGCATTAATTGAACAAGCAGATGCAAGGATTCTTCTGTCTCATCAATACATTTGCTAAGAGGACCTATTGTATTAATTATTGCTGTCAGCAAGGACACATTAGTGACTTCATCAGGCTTATAATCGGGATTGTACTCCTTAAGCAATTGAAGTGTATGTTGTTGCAGGAGCGCTAAATCGATAGACGGCTTCGTAGTGGATGATGAAGTACCCAGTAAGTCTTGGGTACTGACAAGCTGTTTGGTGAGCTGCTGAATGTAGGTGTTTAGCTCTTCTTGTTGATGCAGTAATTGCAAAAAGTAAAATTCAGCGTGTGAGCGGCTTAATTTGGCTTTATATTCCGTATCTGTACCCCAGGAATACCAGGAATGGAGATTAAAAAGAGAACTTGACCAGCTTAAGCTGTTCTGCGATTCAGCAATAAAATTTTCTTTGTCATCCGCCATCGCATAATCACTTGTAAGCATTGTTTTTATATCAGGCGATAATTCATGTCTGTCAATTTTCACTTCTATACTTAGCAACTCTGCTTTTGCTTTTTCAATTAATTGAGTCTTGTTTTTAATCTCCTGGCGAATGTCATTGGTGGAAATGTTCTCAGCAAGTTCCTGTTGTGCTTTATCTATACCTTCTTTAAGATTAACTAAGCGGTGGTTAAGCTCTTTGAGCTTTTCATAGATTAATGGCGCATCAGCAAAGCTGTCTGTGACAATGACATGGAGTTGTTTTAACCTAATACTAAGCTCTTTTCGTTTAAGGATTAGGGTTCCTAAATGAAGGCGTGCTGTGTCAAATATCAATTTATTTATCTGATCCTGAAGAATTTTTAAATAATTGTTGAGTACATGCTGCTGCTGTTGGGAGGTGGTAGGTACCATGGTAGCGATAAGAGGATTTTGCGAAAGCAAATAAGCATTGTAATCTTCGAATAATGCTCTAGAAATAGTTGTGAAATACCTTTTCCGCTGTAGCTGCTCTTCATTAACGTGGTTAATTTGGGATTTAATGTGTTTAAGTTGTTCAGAAAGCGATGAAATTTCAAGTTGTAAAGAAGCGTTCTTTTGTTGCTCGCTAGCTAATTGCTGCCATGTAGCAAGATCTGAGTAAACATTGCGTAACACAAACCAAAAAGAAGTATATTTTTCGGGCAGCGTTATCGTTGTATCTGCCATAAATAATTCTTTTTTACTTTCAAAAATAGAGGTCAGCGTTTCAAGGATATAAGGTTCTTCCAAATAAGCCAGTTCCTTGATTAAGTCCATAATTTTATCTTTCATAACAGCACCTCCTTGCGCATGTCTATTGATTCTAACTGAACTAATTAGATTGACAAGAGTCAATTAGATCTAAAATTTAACACAATAAAGCCACTAAAAAAGAAAAAAACAACTAGTACTAGGATTTAAATGCAGTTTGCTGTATAGTCTCGCACCGTAATCCGGTGGGGGATAAATGAGGAAACAGATCGTTGCTGGTAACTGGAAAATGAATGGCAACATTCGCCAGATTAAAGCCCTTTGTGAACAATTGGTAGTCTTAACCAAGGGACTTAAACGTGCAAATTGTCTGGTATTTCCACCCGCTGTTTATTTGGAGTTGGTGCAACAAGAATTAAAAGAAAGCACCATTCAGTGGGGCGCGCAAAACGTGTTTCCACAAGATTCGGGTGCATTCACCGGAGAAGTGTCTGGCTCAATGCTTAAAGAGTTTGGTTGCAGCTATGTCTTGGTGGGCCATTCAGAGCGCAGACAAATATTTGGTGAGGATGAAAAATTTGTTGCAGATAAATTCCACCATGTGAAAGAACATGGTATGATACCCGTTCTTTGTGTTGGTGAAACACTTGAAGAGCGTACAAAAGGATTAACAGAAAGCGTAATAACTAAGCAATTATTAGCTGTCACTGAAACTGACAATCATTGTTTTAGTCATTGTATAGTAGCCTATGAGCCCGTATGGGCGATAGGAACAGGGCAAACCGCGTTGCCGGAGCAAGTACAAGAAGTGCATGGCATAATTAGAGCCCTGGTAGCAAAAATTGACCGTAATGACGCCAATCAATTGTCTATACTCTACGGTGGCAGTGTAAATGAAAAAAATGCAAGTGCATTGTTTGCTATGCCAGATGTTGATGGTGGTTTGGTCGGTGGTGCATCACTTAATGCACAACAGTTTGTGGATATTGTAAAATGTATCAATTGATTCTGATGATTCACGTGCTGATTGCTATAGTCTTAATTGGCTTGGTACTCATTCAGCATGGTAAAGGTGCCGACATAGGGGCGGCTTTTGGCTCAGGAGCATCTAATACAGTGTTCGGAAGCCAAGGTACAGGCAGTTTCTTGTTCAAATTGACCGGCGGTTTGGCCTTGACATTTTTTGTCACCAGTTTGTCTCTGTCCTATATGGTATCTTCTCAATACCAAAAGACAGCACAGCAAGCCATTCCTCAACAAACCAGTATACCGGAAAATAAAATTCCAGTACCGGTTGATAGCAGTAAGAGCGGAAAACAATAATTAACTATGCCGAAGTGGTGGAATTGGTAGACACGCCGTCTTGAGGGGGCGGTGGCGTAAGCCGTGCCGGTTCGAGTCCGGCCTTCGGCACCATTTAATCCGAGCAAAGTGGTGAATGATGCTATCACAATACTTACCTATATTTATCTTTATCGTAATGGGCCTCATAATAGGCCTTGTGATGTTGGCAGCAGGTTCACTGTTTGGCAAACATAACCCAGATTCAGTCAAAAATGCCCCTTATGAATGCGGGTTTGGTGTGTTCGAAAGTTCTCATATCCCTTTTGATGTCCGGTTCTATTTAGTTGCTATACTGTTTATTATATTTGATTTGGAAACTGCCTTTTTCTTTCCTTGGGCTTTAGTTTTACGTAAGATTGGTTGGTTCGGTTTTTCCGCGATGATGATCTTCTTAGGCCTATTGGTAATTGGCTTTATCTATGAGTGGAAGAGAGGCGCTCTTGAATGGGAGTAAGCTTCTTCATTTCCTTAAAAGAAATGACCATAACGTTATTAAACCCAGATATTATAGAGGCTTGCTATGGCTGTAGCTGAATTGCAGAAAACTGGCTTTGTTACAACCTCCGTGGAAAAGCTCGTAGGTTGGGCTCGAAGCGGTTCAATGTGGCCCATGACTTTCGGTTTGGCATGTTGCGCCGTGGAAATGATGCATGTGGGTGCTGCTCGCTACGATTTGGACCGTTTCGGTATTATCTTTAGACCAAGTCCACGACAATCAGACGTCATGATTGTCGCAGGCACTTTATGCAATAAAATGGCGCCTGCGTTACGCCGTGTATATGATCAAATGCCTGAACCAAGGTGGGTGGTTTCAATGGGATCTTGCGCGAATGGAGGGGGATATTATCATTATTCCTACTCTGTTGTCCGAGGTTGTGACCGCATTGTGCCTGTTGATGTTTACGTACCAGGTTGTCCTCCAACAGCTGAAGCTTTGCTTTATGGAATTATCCAATTGCAAAATAAAATTAGACGTAAACAGATAATTGAAGCTTAAGACCAGCACAGGTGCATCAGATGACAAAATTAACAAATTTGGCTGAAAAACTAACAACTGAACTGGATGGCTTGATCTCATCGGTAAACTTGGATAATGACGAGATTACCTTAGAGTGTGAGGCTACTAATATCAAAGCGGCACTCTACCAATTGCGTGATCATGATGCATTTGAATTTAATCAGCTCATAGATCTTTGTGGTGTGGATTATTTACTTTATGGTGAATACGATTGGGAAACTGAATCTGCCACCGAACATGGATTTTCAAGAGGGGTAGAGCGACAAGCAGCTAAGGCTTACGCACTTTCCAAGCCTCGATTTGCCGTTGTTTACCATTTATTGTCTACTACAAAAAATCACCGCCTACGTGTGAAAGTATTTTTAAACTCTTCCCATTTAGTTATTCCTTCTGCTCATGAAATATGGAAGTCAGCCAATTGGTTTGAACGTGAAGCTTATGATTTATATGGAATTTTATTTGATGGCCATCCTGATCTGCGCCGAATTTTGACAGACTATGGATTTATTGGCCACCCATTTCGCAAAGATTTCCCCCTTAGTGGACATGTGGAAATGCGTTATGATGCTCGAGTACAGCAAGTCATTTATGAACCGGTAGAGATTGAACCCAGAATACTCGTGCCTAAGGTAATAAGAAATGATAATCGCTATCTTGACCCAGAAAAACAAGGGGATGAGCAATGATTGAGTTAAAAAATTATACGCTCAATTTTGGCCCGCAACATCCAGCGGCACACGGTGTATTGCGCCTTGTGATGGAGTTGGAAGGGGAAACCATTGTACGAGCCGATCCACATATTGGTTTGTTGCACCGGGCAACTGAAAAGTTAGTGGAAACTAAACCCTATGTGCAAAATGTGGGTTATATGGATCGTTTGGATTATGTATCCATGATGTGTAATGAGCATGCCTATGTTTTAGCAATAGAAAAATTGCTGGGTATCGAAATTCCGCTCCGTGCTCAATATATACGTACAATGTTTGATGAAGTAACGCGAATATTAAATCATCTGTTATGGCTTGGGGCGACGGCACTTGACATTGGTGCAATGACCGTTTTTCTATATTGCTTTCGTGAAAGAGAAGATTTATTCGATTGTTATGAAGCTGTTTCTGGTGCTCGTATGCATGCTAAGTACTATCGCCCAGGAGGGGTAGCTCGTGACTTACCCGATACAATGCCTCAGTACAAACCCTCACGCTGGCATAGTGAGCGTGAAGTAGAAAAAATGAATGAACACCGACAAGGCAGTTTACTTGACTTCTTGTGGGCATTTACGGAGCGCTTCCCTAAACGCGTCGATGAGTATGAAACCCTGTTGACCGATAACCGAATTTGGAAGCAGCGAACAGTCGATATTGGTATTGTCCCACCAGAAATGGCCTTACAATGGGGCTTTACAGGACCAATGCTTCGCGCATCCGGTATAGCTTGGGATTTACGCAAAAAACAACCTTATGCAGTCTATGATAAAGTAGATTTTGATATTCCTGTTGGCAAAACAGGTGATTGCTACGACCGATATCTCGTTCGGGTTGCAGAGCTTCGACAATCCAACCGAATTGTTCGGCAATGTATAGAATGGCTTAAGAAAAATCCCGGACCAATAAAAGTTGATGATCATAAAATAACACCACCCACGCGTGAAAAAATGAAGCATGATATGGAGGCGTTAATTCATCATTTCAAACTGTACACGGAAGGTTTTTGCCTACCACAAGGGGAAGTATATGCTGCAGTAGAGGCACCTAAAGGTGAGTTTGGTATATACCTGGTTTCAGATGGAGCAAACAAACCCTATCGTTTAAAAATTCGGGCGCCTGGGTTCGCTCATTTATCCAGTTACGATGAAATGGTTCGCGGACATATGCTTGCCGATGGTGTGGCCATCCTGGCAAGTCAAGATATTGTCTTTGGGGAAATTGATCGCTAAATGAAGCAGGCTTTGCCTGCACAATTAAATGTATTAGGGTTAGAAAACAATGTCTGATAATTCAGCTAAACTACTTCGTCAATTTGTATCAGCCGCTGGTATGGATGAAATTGATTATTGGATTGCTAAATATCCAGCTACTGAAAAGCAATCCGCAGTAATGCGAGCCTTAATGGTGGTGCAAGAAGAGCAGGGGTATTTAACACCAGAATTAATGGATGCTGTAGCCGACTACCTAGATATGCCTGCTATTGCTGTTTATGAGGTTTCTACATTTTATACCATGTACGAACACAAACCAGTTGGTCGTCATTTAATTAATGTTTGTACAAATATCTCTTGCAAGCTTTGTGGTTCTTCAAAAGTAGTGAAGCATTTAGAGAAAAAATTGAATATTAAACTTGGTGAAACAACGCCTGACGGCAAATATACCTTAAGGTCAGTGGAGTGTTTAGGTGCTTGTGTAAATGCCCCAATGATGCAGGTGGATAAAGACTATCATGAAAATTTAACCCCTGAAAAAATTGACCAGGTTTTGGAACAGTACCAATGAACGATAGAGGTGAGTTGTCATGGTTGAATTAAATCAAGTCTGTTACCGAACATTCCATTTGGACAAACCTTGGACGATGGCTGCCTATCAGAGTATCGGTGGTTACAGTGCATGGCAGCGCATTCTGAAGGAACAAACTCCGCCTCAGCAGATTATAGAAGAGCTAAAGACCTCAGCACTACGTGGGCGCGGCGGCGCAGGATTTCCCACTGGACTTAAGTGGAGTTTCATGAATCGTAATTCTCCCGTGCAAAAATACGTGGTATGCAATTCTGACGAAGGTGAACCAGGCACGTGCAAAGACCGCGAAATTCTAGCGTTAAACCCTCATCAATTGATAGAAGGAATGGCTATTGCCGGTTATACAATGGGGGCGACTGTAGGGTATAACTATATCCGGGGTGAATTTTGGCTTCCTTTTCAACGTATGGAATCAGCATTAAAAGAAGCTTATGCTGCTGGTTTTCTTGGAAAGAACATTTTAGGTTCAGGAATTGATTTTGATTTATATAACCATCTAGGTGCTGGAGCTTATATTTGTGGTGAAGAAACCGCTTTATTAAATTCCCTTGAAGGTAAAAAAGGACAACCACGATTTAAACCTCCCTTCCCTGCCAATTATGGTTTGTATGGGAAACCTACTACCATCAATAATACAGAAACATTTGCTTCCGTTCCCGTTATCATGGAGAAAGGAGGGGAATGGTTTCTTAAATTGGGTAAACCTAATAATGGTGGTACAAAATGTTTCAGTGTTAGTGGTCATGTTAATAAACCTGGTAATTTTGAAATTCCTTTAGGAACTCCGTTTAAAACACTATTGGAGTTAGCTGGTGGAGTCAGAGAAGGACGTAAGATTAAAGCAGTTATACCTGGCGGAACCTCTATGAAGGTATTACCAGGTGATATCATGATGAATTTAGATATGGATTATGACAGCATCCAAAAAGCAGGTTCCGGATTAGGCTCAGGTGCAGTAATTATAATGGATGAAACCACTTGCATGGTGGATGCTCTATATCGCATCTCTGAATTTTACATGGATGAATCGTGTGGTCAATGTACTCCCTGTCGAGAAGGTACGGGGTGGTTGGTTCGGTTAATTCATAGAATCAAGGACGGACATGGGGAACCAGGGGATATTGAAAAATTGGCAAACGTTGCAGATAAAATCGAAGGACGTACCATTTGTGCTTTAGGGGAAGCAGCGGCTTGGCCCGTACAAAGTTTCGTAAAGCATTTTTATCATGAATTTGAATATTTCATTAAGCATAAACGCTCGATCGTTGCAGCATAATTGAGAAGGTTAAACAATGGCTACCATTGAAATCGACGGTAAAACATTTGAAGTTGAAAACGGCAAAATGATAATTGAGGTTGCTGATGAGGCAGGAATTTATATTCCTCGCTTTTGCTATCACAAGAAGCTTTCAGTAGCTGCGAATTGTCGTATGTGTTTAGTAGAGGTTGAAAATGGCCGTAAACCCGTGCCAGCTTGTGCAACTCCAATTACAGATGGAATGAAAGTTTTCACAAAATCTGAGGAAACACTTCGTTCACAAGAAGCCGTGATGGAGTTTCTTCTTATAAACCACCCACTTGATTGCCCTATTTGCGATCAAGGTGGTGAATGTGAATTACAAGATATCTCAATGGGCTTTGGTTATGATTCTTCTGAGTACGAAGAAAGTAAACGGGCAGTAGAGGATGACAATCTAGGTTCACTGATCGCAACGGAAATGACCCGTTGTATTCACTGTACTCGATGCGTTCGCTTTGGTGAAGAAGTTGCTGGAGTAAGGGAGTTAGGTGCAACAGGTCGCGGGGAAGCAATGCAAATTGGCACTTATGTGCAACACAGTATGACTTCAGAAGTCTCAGGGAATATTATTGATCTTTGTCCTGTCGGTGCCCTGACTTCAAAGCCATTTCGTTTTACAGCCAGAGCCTGGGAGCTTGTCCAGCATGATAGTGTCGCTCCACATGACTGTTTGGGTTCAAATATCCATTTGCACGTACGTAGGAATGAGCTTATGCGCGTTGTTCCACGTGAAAATGAAGCAATTAATGAGACCTGGCTGTCTGATAGAGACCGCTTCAGTTATTTAGGCTTAAACCATGAAGCCCGTGCCAGTCAACCTATGATTAAGCGTGATGGGCAATGGCAGGTTGTAGATTGGTCAACCGCGTTGAAATTCACTGCTGATGGTATTAGCCGGGTAATTAAACAACATGGTCCAGAGCAGTTTGCAGCCTTCGCCTCACCCTCTTCAACTTTAGAAGAGTTCTATTTACTACAGAAACTAATGCGAGAGCTTGGTGTTAATAATTTGGATCACCGTATTCAACAAGTGGATTTTCGTGATCAAGCGATGCAAGCAACGATGCCTGGTAGTTCACTGAACTATTCTGGGTTGGAAAATTTGAGTCATATCCTTTTATTAGGTAGCAATATTCATCGTGAAGTTCCTCTGGCTGGTGTAAGGGTACGCAAAGCTTTCCGTAATGGTGCCAAGATTTTTGCCATTAATCCTGTGGATTATGATTACCATTTTGAATTGACAGGGAAAGTTATTACATCCCCTCAGGAATTGCCAATGCAAATGGCGAAATTGTTGTTAGCCATAACAGAAGATGCCAGTCAATTGCCAGAGGCAGTTCAAAAATTATTGCTTGGTCTGCAGCCTGATAAAACTATGTTGGCTATGGCAAACGCTTTACGACAACCTAATGCAGCGATAATCACAGGGGCGATATTTGAAAATCATCCTGATGCTTCTTTACTGCGAACCCTGGTCAATCAAATAGAACAACAAGGCGTTCGTGTTCTACGGTTAACAACAGGTTCAAACAGTACCGGTGGCTGGTTGGCAGGGATGTTACCGCATCGCACAATAGCAGCCAGAGAGATTGAGTCTCCTGGATTAGATGTTCAGGCAGCATTGAATGCCAAGCTAAAAGGATACTTTCTTTTGGCAGTAGAGCCTGGCTACGATTTTGCGAATCCTTATCGAGCTCGCCAATCAATGCTAGGCGCGGAATTTGTAGTAATGTTATCTGCATTTCAACATGAGTCCATGCAGGATTATGCAGATGTAATATTACCAATAGCGCCTTACGCTGAAACTTCAGGCACTTATATTAATGTTGATCACACGTGGCAAACAGTAAAAGGTGCCCTATCTCCTCATGGGGAAGCAAGGCCAGCATGGAAAATATTAAGAGTTTTGGGTAACTTGCTGCAATGTAAACATTTTGATTATCTTTCATCAGAAGATGTTTTGCAGGAAATCAAATCTTTAGTCAACATGACTACGGAGGTAAAATATCAGCCCTATTATCCAGAATCCTTGCCTTTAAATAATCAAGAATTGGTTCGGGTTGGCGAATGGCCATTGTACCGTTCAGATATGATTGTACGACATGCTCAAGCGCTACAAGTTTGTGCTGCTACAGAAACGGCATGTATAAAAATTCATCCGACAACGGCAGATAGATTGAAATTAGATGGGGTTGCTACTGTATCTCAAGGTGATATTGAGATAACATTGCCGCTTAAACGAGATGAACGAATAGCCCCCGATGTGGTTTGGGTGGCAAATGCAATGCCAGAAACAGTCGATCTAGGGCACTCTTTTGCTGCAATAACAATAAAGGGTTAGGATAAAAACATGCTACAAGACATTGGCATCTTACTATGGATCATAATCAAAATTGTGATCATCGTTGTACCGCTGCTTTTAGCAGTAGCTTATCTAACCTATGCTGAGCGGAAGGTTATCGGTTATATTCAAGTCCGAATTGGACCTAATCGAGTTGGTTGGCGAGGGTTGACCCAACCTTTTGCTGATTTACTTAAACTAATAACCAAAGAAATTATTGTTCCAACAAAATCAAATAAATATTTGTTTGTAATTGCCCCTTTATTCGCGTTAGCGCCCGCATTGGCGGGTTGGGCTGTGATTCCATTTTCTGAAGGCATTGTTTTAGCCAATATTAATGCAGGGGTCTTATACTTATTTGCGATGAGCTCACTAGGGGTATACGGTGTCCTCATTGCTGGTTGGGCTTCCAACTCTAAATATGCCATGTTTGGGGCATTAAGAAGCGCTGCGCAAACTGTTTCCTACGAAATCGCAATGGGATTTTCATTTGTAGGTGTTTTATTGGCAGCAGGCAGCATGAATTTAACTGATATTGTCATGTCGCAGCAGGGGGGGATATGGCATTGGTGGTTTTTACCATTATTACCTCTTTTTGTTGCTTTTTGGATTGCAGGTATTGCAGAAACCAATCGTGCCCCATTCGATTTGGCAGAAGGCGAATCAGAAATTGTTGCGGGGTTTCATGTTGAATATTCAGGTATAGGATTTGCTCTGTTTTTCCTTTCTGAATACGCCAGTATGATTTTAATTTCTACAGTGATTGCCTTGCTCTTTTTGGGAGGATGGTTATCTCCTTTTGAAGGTATACCCGTATTAAACGATATTTTCTTTGTGGTACCTGGTTTTATCTGGTTGTTGATGAAGGTCGCATTTTTCCTCTTCGTGTATTTATGGATTCGTGCAACCTTTCCGCGTTATCGCTACGATCAGTTAATGCGTTTAGGATGGAAGGTGTTGATCCCGGTCACTATAGTTTGGGTTATTGTTACTGCCTTAATGGTAGTAGCACGGCTAAAACCATGGTTTTAACCAGTCTTAATTGAGCAAGCTAATGAAACAAGCATATCGATATATTAAACACTATCTGCGCAGCTTTCTGCTTTGGGAACTATTTAGTGGTTTGAAATTAACTGGCAAGTATTTTTTCAAAAAGAAAATAACGGTGCAGTTTCCTGAGGAAAAAACACCATTGTCCCCACGTTTCCGCGGAATGCTGGCTTTAAGACGTTATCCCAATGGGGAGGAAAGATGCATTGCTTGTAAATTATGCGAAGCGGTGTGTCCAGCATTGGCTATTACGATTGAGTCCGAACCACGTGAAGATGGGTCAAGACGCACTACACGGTATGATATTGATATGTTTAAGTGTATCAACTGCGGCTTATGCGAAGAGTCTTGTCCCGTTGATTCGATTGTTGTAACACCAATTCATCACTACCATATCAGCGAACGTGGGCAAAATATTATGACAAAGGAAAAACTGCTGGCTGTGGGTGATTTGATGGAAAAAAAATTGGCCGCTGATAGAGAAGCCGATAAAAAATGGCGCTAACGGGGTGAAAAATGCATGAGCTATTGTTACAAATAATATTCTATATTTTTGCTGGATTAGCTTTGCTATCCGCTTTAATGGTTATTACTCAAAATAATCCGGTTCGCTGCGTCTTGTTTCTGGTTGTAACTTTTTTTGCCAGTTCAGTGTTGTGGATTATTGCCGAAGCAGAGTTTTTAGCACTTATTTTGGTTCTCGTCTATGTGGGTGCGGTAATGACACTGTTCCTATTCGTAGTGATGATGCTTAACATAGACATTGAGTCAATGAAGTCTCATTTTGTTCGCTATCTTCCTTTCGGCTTAATTTTAGTGGCATTACTCACTGGATTACTCTTAATTGCAATGCCAGAAGAATCCTTTAACAAAGCAGTAGAAGTTGTAGCAACGACCTCAACTGCAGCAACAAGCGCAGACGATGAACATTATATCGCCCCGCTGAAACCAATCTCTAATACTGAAGAAATTGGGCTGGTTCTCTATACCGATTATATTTTTGCCTTCGAAGTTGCGGCGGTATTATTATTGGTTGCTATTGTTGCTGCAATCACTTTAGCCCATCGAGGAACTATTCGATCCAAGCGCCAGGATATTACCAAGCAAATCATGACACGTCCTGAAGATAGGCTTGACCTTATTACTATGAAATCAGAGAAATAACCAGGAATAAATTAATGATCCCAATTAATAATTATCTGATATTAGCCGCAATTATGTTTGGTTTAAGTTTGGTCGGTATAATGCTTAATCGCAAAAACGTTATATTATTGCTGGTCTGCATTGAATTAATGTTGTTGTCAGTCAACACAAACTTTATCGCTTTTTCCCATTATTACGGTGGTGTAGCGGGCGAAGTATTTGTCTTTTTTATCTTAACGGTTGCTGCTGCAGAAGCAGCAATAGGTTTAGCGATTGTAATGTTGCTCTATCGTAATCGGGGCAATATTGATGTTGACAAGATGAATCATTTAAAAGGTTGATAACGTGAGTATACAACAGCTATGTCTCGTAATTGTTCTAGCACCTCTGGTTGGTTCAGTGGTTGCTGGTTTTTTTCGCAATCAAATCGGCCGCGTTGGGGCACATTCTGCGACCATCGTTGGTGTAGGTTTATCATTAATTTTATCAATTTATGTGGCTGCCGAAATTCTAAGCGGTAGAGTAGATACTGTAAATGTCAATCTTTTTACCTGGGCTAGTGGGGGGACGTTGTTTCCATATGCATTTCATATTGGATTTCTGATTGATCCGCTCACCGTAGTCATGCTTGTGATTGTCAACTTTGTCTCTCTCCTCGTACACATTTATAGTATTGGCTATATGGTTGATGATGATGGATATCAACGTTTCTTTAGTTATATTTCCTTATTTACATTTATGATGCTTATGCTGGTTACTGCCAATAATTTCTTGCAGCTATTTTTTGGTTGGGAAGGTGTAGGTTTGGTTTCTTACTTGCTTATCAGCTTTTGGTATTATAAAGAGTCAGCTATTGAAGGTGGATTGAAAGCATTCATTGTAAACCGTGTAGGCGATTTTGGTTTTGTTTTAGGGATAGGAATGGTTTTGGCCTATACAGGAAGTCTCGATTATGAAACTGTTTTTCGTAGTGCAAATGTTCTGGCTGGCCAGACAGTAGAACTATATGCCGGTCATTCATGGTCGTTGATTACAGTAATCTGCCTGTTGCTCTTTGTAGGTGCCATGGGTAAATCTGCCCAGGTTCCTTTGCATGTTTGGTTACCGGAATCGATGGAAGGTCCCACTCCAATTTCAGCATTAATCCATGCTGCCACCATGGTGACTGCTGGTGTATTTATGATTGCGCGAATCTCACCTTTAGTAGAATGGTCTACTACAGCGCTTAGCACAATTTTAGTTATCGGTGCGACAGGTGCATTATTTACAGGAATTTTAGCCATAGTAATGAATGACATTAAACGAGTAGTGGCTTATTCAACGCTGTCACAATTAGGCTACATGATGGTCGCTATGGGAGCATCTGCTTATAGTGCTGGCATGTTTCATCTACTGACACATGCCTGCTTCAAGGCGTTATTATTTCTTGCTGCAGGTTCAGTAATTATAGGTATGCACCATGAGCAGGATATGCGTAAAATGGGCGGGCTCTGGAATAAAATGCCGATTACGTATATTACTTTTTTTATCGGGGGCCTTGCGCTATGCGCTGTTCCTCCCTTTGCTGGTTTTTATTCGAAAGATACGATTATCGAAGCAGCCAAACTTTCTGAAATCCCGGGTAGTGGCTATGCATACTTTTGTGTAGCACTGGGAGCCATGGTCACTGCGCTTTACACGTTTCGTGCTTTATTTATGACATTCCACGGGAAACCTAGGATGGATGAACATACTCTCTCACATCTCCATGAGTCCCCTTGGGTAGTATGGCTTCCACTCGTTTTGCTGGCTATCCCATCCATAATCTTAGGTTATGTGCTTTATATGCCTATGCTCTTTGATACCCCTACATTATTAGGCAAGTCATTATTCGTGCTACCTCAGCATAATGTTCTCGGTGAAATTGCCAAAGAAGTTTCTTCGCCCTGGCAAGAAGCTTTACATGCGGTAACGACACTAACTTTTTGGATAACAATGGCAGGTATATTAATTGCTTGGATTTGCTATATCGCCTTTCCTTCCATCCCTGCTGTTTTATCAAGAAGATTATCTTGGCTCTATCGTATTCTTATTAATAAATATGGATTTGATGCCTTTAATAACCTTGTGATTGTTCGTGGCTCAAAAGGACTAGGGCGTTTCTTTTATAATACCGGCGATCAAAAGCTTATTGATGGCCTGATAGTGAACGGAACTGGTCGTACAGTAAGATGGTTTGCGCAAAGAGGACGCGCTATGCAAAGTGGTTATCTGTATCATTACGCAACTGTAATGGTGTTTGGTCTGTTTATTTTCTTATGCTGGTTGTTACTAGGCTGATTATAAGGTGAAGGTATGCATCATTTGCTCAATTTATTGATCTGGTTGCCTATCATCGGTGGTGTGTTTGTATTCCTCACTGGTGATGATGATAATCCTAATGTGTCGCGTTATTTATCTCTTTTTACCGTATTGTTAACGCTGGTTATGTGCATTCCTTTAATTGCCGGGTTTGATGCTAATGCTTATACAATGCAATTCGTAAACGAATACCCATGGATGCCAAGTCTAGGAATTAATTATAGCTTGGGGGTTGATGGTTTATCACTGTTACTCATTGTATTAAGTATATTTACCACCCTCATTGTTATTTTAGCAACATGGAATAGTATTCATAAGCGTGTAGCTCAATACATGGCTGCGTTTTTAATTATGCAAGGATTCCTGGTGGGAGTATTTGCATCTCTGGATGCGATTGTTTTCTATATTTTCTGGGAAGCAACGCTAATTCCGATGTACTTGATCATTGGTATTTGGGGTTCTGATAATCGGGTGTACGCAGCGATTAAATTTTTTCTCTATACTTTTTTAGGTTCTGTACTCATGTTGGCCTCTTTCTTATACATGGGTTATATCGTTGGATCATTTAAGATTGAAACGCTGTATGCAATTAAACTAGGCATGACAGCTCAAACTCTAATTTTTATTGCTTTTTTCCTTGGATTTGCAATTAAAATTCCCATGTTCCCAGTCCATACATGGTTACCTGATGCGCATACAGAAGCACCAGCGGGTGGTTCTATTGTGCTTGCGGCTATATTGTTGAAGCTGGGAGCATACGGCTTTATACGTTTTGCGTTACCAATTGTACCGGATGCGTGCAGTAAATATGCAATGTTAATGATTGCCTTATCGCTTATCGCGGTAGTTTATGTGGGCTTGGTAGCAATTATCCAACAAGATATGAAGCGATTGATTGCCTATTCTTCTATTTCCCATATGGGATTTGTAACACTCGGTTGTTTCTCTATTTTTTCCATTGCTCGTCAATCAGGTGTACCGAATGCTGCCTTGGTGTTGGAGGGGGCAATTATAGTAATGATTTCCCATGCGTTTGTATCAAGCGCAATGTTCGCGGGAGTTGGTTTTATTTATGATCGTATGCACACCCGACAAATCAAAGATTTTGGAGGTATTGTACATACTATGCCTATTTTTGCTTCATTCTTTATGTTGTTTGCCATGGCTAACGCAGGCTTGCCTGGAACATCTGGCTTTGTTGGCGAATTTATGGTTATTTTAGGAGCAGTAAAAGCCAATTTCTGGATTGCATTTTGGGCTGCAACCACTCTTATTATTGGTGCTGCTTACACATTATGGATGTACAAACGAGTAATTTTTGGTCCTATTGCTAATGATAAAGTAGCGGCGCTTAAAGATCTCACCGGGTTTGAAATAAGCGCTTATGCCTTATTGGCTCTAATGGTAGTTGGAATGGGGGTTTATCCAAAACCCGTACTAGATTATGTGCATCAATCTGTAAGCCATACACTGGCTGAAGCAAATAAATCAAAATTATAACTAGCAAGGTTAAACTGACATGACAGCATTATTAGAAAATCTACACATTGCTTTGCCTGAAATGATTATACTAATTACAGCTTGTGCCGCCTTGCTGGCTGATTTGTTTTTGCGTGAACGTTTTGCTTCCATAGCATTTATTCTCGCAGAAATCGGTTTGGTTTTGGCTGCTGTTGTTAGTTTCCTATTCTTGGGTAGTTTTAAAGTCACTATTTTAGGTGGATTATTCATCAGCGATGATGTGGCTCAGCTAATGAAATTATTCATATATCTGAGTGTTTTCCTCTGTTTTCTATATTCAAGGCATTATCTTGAAGAGCGTCAAATTCCTGCAGGGGATTACTATGTTCTGGGCTTATTTTCTACACTAGGAATGATGGTTTTGGTTTCAGCGCATTCGCTACTGACTATTTACTTGGGATTAGAATTACTTTCACTCCCCCTTTATGCAATGACAGCAATTCGACGTACTAATAGTGATGCCTCTGAGGCAGCCATGAAATATTTTGTTATGGGGGCTATTGCTTCAGGAATGTTGTTATATGGCTTGTCTCTGGTATATGGCGCTACTGGAAAGCTAGATTTAATGGATATAGCCAATGCTGTAGCTGCTAACTGGCAACAACAGAACACTCTGCTATCTTTTGCACTCGTGTTTATTTTGGCTGGGGTTGGATTTAAGCTAGCCGCAACACCATTTCATATGTGGGCCCCCGATGTCTATCAAGGAGCACCAACCTCGGTTACCTTATTTTTAAGCTCTGCCCCCAAAATTGCTGCAATAGGTATGGCATTGCGTATTCTTACTATTGGTTTACCCGATGCATCCGCGCAATGGCAGCAGATATTAATTGTTATGGCTTTATTATCTACAGGTTTGGGTAATCTCCTCGCGATAACACAATCCAATATAAAGCGCTTATTAGCTTATTCAGCCATTTCTCATGTGGGTTATGCATTATTCGGTATTTTGACAGCTACTGCAGCTGGTTATGCAGCAGCACTTTACTATGTACTTGTATATTCAATAATGACAGTGGCCGCTTTTGGTCTAATCGTTTTATTATCTAGAAATGGGATTGAAATAGAGGCTGTGGATGACTTAAAAGGATTAAATAAACGTAACCCATGGATTGCCTTCATGATGCTTATCGTCATGTTTTCAATGGCGGGTGTTCCACCTACAGTCGGTTTCTTTACAAAATTGCTCGTTCTCAAAGCACTGGTTGATGTCCATCTGACCTGGCTTGCAGTATTCGGATTACTCTTTGCAGTAATAGGTGCCTATTATTATGTCCGTATTGTAAAAGTAATGTACTTTGACGAAGCTACGGACACCACCAATATAACCTTATCTACAACTATGAATTTAATTTTTTCTGCGAATGCTTTGTCCTTGCTGTTTCTTGGAATATTTCCTGCCGGCTTAATTAATGCCTGTCTAAGTGCATTCTCCTAATTTAGATAATGGTAAACCGCTATTTAAAATGGCGGTTTATCGAAACCAAGTACTAAAGATACACAATAGGTGATTTTCCTTCTAGAAGGTTGGTGGTACTGCATTTTCTTACTGTTACCTCGTATGCCAAATTAACATTAGATATGTTAGCGGTTACTTTGCAATCCACTATGGTAGTCCCAGCAAAAACTACCGTGTCCAGAGTGCATATCTTTATTATCATTTTCCTGATAATAGCCCCCGAAAATTTACAATTAACAAATTTGACGTTCTCGAAACCAGTATTTTCAAGTATAGGCTTGATGAAATCAGTGTTTCGAAAGGTTATTTCAAACCACTACTTGTTCAAAGTTAGCACCTATAAAATTGCAGCGATTAATCGTGGATACGTTTATTTTAGTAAATTTAAATATTCCATTTCGGGATTCCTGCAAAAAATAAGGCGCATTGTTCAGGCATAATATTCTTTTATGTGTACCCCTTTAAACTACGGGGGATAAGCAATTTTTTGTTTGTGCGCATATTTTTTATTATTTGCTATAATAATTGCTAAAATTTGCAACAACATAGCTGCATTTCAGGTAAATTAAATCTTAAAAGTTTCAGATACACCCTTATTTGTGCGAGAAGAGTGAAGCTGCTGCAATATAAACTAAAAAAAACTTGATAACTGGGAGAAGGGTGAGTATACTTGCCTTCAGTTGATGCGGGGTGGAGCAGCCTGGTAGCTCGTCGGGCTCATAACCCGAAGGTCGTAGGTTCAAATCCTGCCCCCGCTACCACTATTAGAAACCCCATTTATGGGGTTTTTTATTATGTTTAATAAGTGTGGCAATTGATACCGTGGTTGAACAATTGCACAAACCTGCTTTCTCTGAAGGGTATCTGCACAATAAAGAAAGGAGTTATGCTAGGCGCGTCAGGTTCATCAAAATTCAGATGAAAATTCATTCCGAAAATAGTGCCTGCTTGGAAAGAAAAGAGTAGGTAGCCGAGTAGCATATGATAAAAAGCGAAATTGAACAATTGTTAAAACCTTTGGTTGAGGATTTAGGGTACGAATTGTGGGGCTGTGAGTACTTATCTCAGGGAAAGCACTCCTTGTTGCGTATTTATATTGATAAAGAGAATGGTATTAGCATTGATGATTGTGAGCGGGTGAGCAAACAAATTAGTGCATTACTGGATGTTGAAGATCCTATTCCTGGTAACTATAGTTTGGAGATATCTTCACCAGGAATTCCTCGTCCTCTATTCCATAAAGAACAATATAAACGATACATAGGCCATGATGTTCAGGTCAAAGTATTTAAACCAGTAAATGGTAGTCGTAAATTATCTGGGACCATTCTTTCAGTAAATGAAGATACTTTACTATTGAAAATAGGTGACGAGCAGCTAGAAGTACAATTTCCCCAAATAGTAAAAGCAAATTTGACAGGCGAGTGAGGCGAACAATGAGCAAAGAATTGTTATTAGTTGCTGAGGCATTATCTAATGAAAAAGGTGTAAGTAAAGATGTTGTGTTAGAAGCTATTCAATCAGCACTTGAATCCGCTACTCGTAAATTGACTGATAAAGATATCGGCGTAAGAGTAAAAATGGATCCTAGAACTGGTGACTATGAAACATTTCGCTATTGGGAAGTGGTTGCAGATGATGAACTTGAATTTCCTGAGCGTCAGATTACATTGTCTCAGGCGAAGGAACGCTCGCCCTCAATAACACTGGGTGAGCGTATTGAAGAGCCGATGCCTTCCGTTGAATTTGGTAGAATAGCTGCTCAAACTGCTCGCCAGGTAATTATACAGAAAGTTCGTGAAGCAGAGAGACAACAAGTTGTTGATCAATTTAAAACTAAATTGGGTCAACTCATTTATGGCACAGTAAAAAAGGTAACTCGTGATAATATTATTATTGATTTAGGCGGTAAGGCAGAAGCCTTCATGCCGCGAAGCGAAATGTTACCTAATGAAATGTTTCGGCCCAATGATCGCGTGCGTGCTTATCTTTATGAAATAGTACCGCAGGCAAGGGGTCCTCAGTTGTTTGTTAGCCGCATTCGTAATGAAATGCTAATCGAGTTATTCCGTATTGAAGTTCCAGAAATTGGCGAAAATATTATTGAAATTAAAGCAGCTGCACGTGAACCTGGGAATCGCGCTAAAATTGCGGTTAAAACCAATGATGGACGAATTGATCCTGTAGGCGCGTGCGTAGGTATGCGTGGTGCCCGCGTTCAAGCAGTCTCCAGTGAGCTGGGTGGTGAGCGTGTCGATATTATATTGTGGGATGATAACCCTGCTCAATTGGTTATCAATGCAATGGCGCCTGCAGATATTACTTCTATAGTCGTGGATGAGGATACTCACACAATGGATTTGGCAGTTCAAAAAGAACAGCTATCTCAGGCCATAGGACGTAGTGGTCAAAATGTTAGATTAGCCAGCCAACTTACTGGTTGGACGCTTAATGTGATGACTGTTGAAGAATTTAACAGTAAAAGTCAGGAAGAATCCAGTAAAATTATTAATTTATTTACTGCTTCACTTGAAGTGGATGAAGAGATAGCAAATCTTCTCGTAACCCATGGTTTTTCATCATTAGAAGAAGTTGCTTATGTCCCTAAGGAAGAATTACTGGCCATTGAAGAATTTGACGAAGAAATTGTTGATGAATTACGAAGCCGAGCTAATGATATTTTGCTAACCCAAGCGTTAACTTCTGGGCAAGACTTACCTGGCACTCCTTCTGAGTCATTATTAAGTATGGAAGGAATGACAGAGTCACTGGCGGCAAATTTGGCAGCCAAAGGAATTACAACTATGGATGAGTTGGCAGAGCAATCTGTTGACGAACTTCTGGATATTAAGGGCATGACGGAAGAAAAAGCCGCTGAACTTATTATGAAAGCACGCGAACCGTGGTTTCAATAATCGATCGATGATCGAATAAGACGGTACAAGAGCAGGATAAATCAATCCTGCACTAGAGAAATTTTTTCGAGCTTATCAAAATGCACATGCAATTTTGATTTAAGTAGCATAAAGCTTGAAACATTAGAATTTTTTAGAGCAATTTCTTATTGGAATTTGCTGAAAGGGGGTAAATTATGGCGGATGTGACGGTTAAACAATTGGCTCAGGTCGTTGGTATCCCTGCTAAACGCCTATTAGATCAGTTACAGGAAGCTGGTTTGGCTTTTACTGATGATAATCAGACATTAAATGAAGACCAAAAACGAATTTTATTAAACCATCTCAATGCAAATCGAGAGGTTCGAACTGCCCCTGAGCGTATTACTTTAAAACGTAAAAGTTTGACTCAAGTCACTGTTGGTCATGATATTCATAGTGGTAAAACAGTTAATGTTGAAGTACGCAAAAAAAGAACCTATGTAAAACGAAGTCTGCTTGAACAGTCGCCTGAAACAGAGGCCGATGTAGAATTGGAACAGGCAGTTTCGGAAGATGCTCATACAGAGACTTTGGAAGACACGAACGTCGCAGCACAGGCTGAAAAGGCATCAGTTGCGACTATTCAAGATGACTCTGTCAAACAAGAAGGGCAACAAGCGGCAGCAGTTGAAGAGGCCCGGGAAGAAATTCCGGAGGAAGAAATAGCAGACGCAGCTCTTGTAACTCCCGTTACCCCTGAGAAAGATATTGTTGAGAAATCTGCAAATCCGTTGGAAGAGAAAACAGATAAAGCCACTAAGAAAAAACATCATGATAAAAAAGAGACTGATTTAGATTCTGAGTTTAAACGTGGAAAAAAGAAAGGCAAATATGTAACTCCAGAACAGGACGAAGAAGAGCGCTTGATGCATGGCCGACCTAAGCGTAATAAGCCCAAAAAACGTAAAGGTAATGAAAAATCTGAAAAATATAGAGAAGCAGAAGAGGCACTCACGCATGGCTTTGCGATGCCAACCGCTCCTGTTGTAAAAGATATAGCCATCCCTGAAACAATTACTGTGGCTGAACTTGCTAAACGTATGTCTGTAAAAGCGGCTGAAGTAATTAAAGTCATGATGGGACTTGGAGCAATGGCTACTATTAACCAAGTTATTGATCAAGACACTGCAATAATAGTCGTTGAAGAAATGGGCCATAAGCCTCATCCTCTCAAAGAAAATGCCATTGAGGATACGTTGGGCGATGTGATTAGTCAGGGTAGCCACAGCGAATCACGAGCGCCTGTTGTTACCATTATGGGACATGTCGATCATGGTAAAACTTCATTGCTAGATTATATTCGCCGTACCAAGGTTGCTGCGGGTGAGGCGGGTGGTATTACCCAACACATTGGTGCATATCATGTAAGCACACCTAAAGGTGACATTACCTTTTTGGATACCCCTGGCCATGCTGCCTTTACAGCCATGCGTGCTCGTGGTGCACAGGCTACGGACATCGTTATTCTTATCGTTGCTGCTGATGATGGTGTTAAACCACAAACAGTTGAAGCAGTCCAGCACGCGAAAGCTGCCAACGTGCCGATTATTGTTGCAGTAAATAAAATGGATAAACCGGATGCTGATCCTGACAGAGTTATGAATGAACTTTCGGCCTATGAGGTTATTCCTGAATCGTGGGGTGGTGATACCATGTTTATGCAAATTTCAGCAAAAACCGGGACAGGGGTAGATGAGCTTTTAGATGCAGTTTTATTGCAATCTGAAGTATTGGAATTAAAAGCCCCAACCGATGGTGCCGCTAAGGGTGTTGTTATTGAATCAAGATTAGATAAAGGACGTGGTCCGGTTGCAACTGTATTAGTACAAAGTGGTACTTTACGCAGAGGAGACATACTTCTAGCTGGTCTGCAGTACGGACGCGTTCGAGCACTGGTAAGCGATAATGGTACACAAGTAGATGATGCTGGACCTTCCATCCCAGTTGAGGTCCTTGGTTTATCCGCTGTGCCGCATGCGGGTGACGAAGCTGTTGTTGTTCCGGATGAAAAACGTGCACGCGAAGTCGCATTATTCCGTCAGGGCAAATTCCGTGATGTTAAATTAGCAAGACGACAAAAATCTTCTCTGGAAGGTATTTTTGAAACGATGGCTTCAGCTGAAACAAAAGTGTTAAACATTGTTCTTAAAGCAGATGTTCAAGGTTCAGTAGAAGCAATCGCCGATGCCCTGGTGAAACTTTCTACAGATGAGGTTAAAGTAGAAATTATTGCTAGTGGTGTAGGAGGAATTACTGAGTCAGATGTTCACTTGGCAATTGCCTCAAATGCTATTTTGATCGGCTTTAATGTTCGTGCCGATGGTGGTGCAAAACGTCTTGCAGAACAAGAATCAGTTGCATTGCACTATTACAGTGTGATTTACGATATTGTGGATCAAGTAAAAGGTGCTTTATCAGGCATGCTGGCACCACAATTTAAAGAAGAAATTATTGGTATAGCTGAAGTGCGAGATGTATTCCGGTCGCCAAAACTTGGTGCTATTGCAGGTTGTATGGTAGTCGAGGGAGTCATTAAGCGAAATAATCCTATCCGTGTTCTTAGAAATAATGTGGTTATTTATGAGGGTACATTAGAATCACTTCGTCGCTTTAAAGACGATGTAATTGAAGTTCGCCAAGGTTTTGAATGTGGTATTGGTGTAAAAAATTACAATGATGTTAAACCTGGTGATTTAATCGAGGTATTTGAAACTGTTGAAATTAAGCGGGATTTATGAGGAACGACTTTAAGCGAACTGATCGTATTGCAGGATTGATGCAGCGTGAACTTTCGCAACTTATTCAGCAAGAAATTAAAGACCCGCGGTTACCTGCTTTTGTCACTATTTCATCAGTAAAGGTGTCTGCAGATTTGGGGCATGCTAAAGTTTATTTTACTGTGTTGAATAATGAAATTGAGTTAACTACGTCTATTCTTAACGCGGCAGCCAGCTATTTACGTACGGCTCTTGCCAAGTCAGTAAAATTACGGACAGTGCCACAACTTCATTTTGTTTATGATGAATCTATAGAATATGGCAAAAGGCTGAGTCGCTTGATTGACGAAGTAAACCCAGACAATGACGATGAGCAAGATTAGTAATGAACAAGCGATTAATGGTATTTTGCTTGTTAATAAACCTCAAGGACTTTCATCCAACGCGGTATTGCAACGAGTAAAGCGACTATTCCGTGCAAAAAAAGCAGGGCATACGGGTAGTCTCGATCCATTGGCAACTGGCATGTTGCCTGTTTGTTTAGGTGAAGCGACCAAATTTTGTCAGTTTTTATTAGATGCTGATAAAGTTTATGAGGCAACTGCTCTTTTAGGTATTAAAACAGATACGGGTGATGCTTTGGGTCAAGTTGTTGAACAACGAGAGAATTTCGTTGTCAACGAATTGGAACTCCAAAAGGCCATGCTACAATTTACAGGCCCTATCACACAAATACCTTCGATGTTTTCCGCATTGAAACATAAAGGGGTACCTCTTTATAAATATGCAAGAGAAGGCATTTCGATTGAGAGAGAAGCTCGGAATGTCATGATTTACCAACTGGATCTCACTGCAGTTTATGAGAACAGCTTCGATATTAGGGTTTCTTGTAGTAAGGGAACTTACATTAGAAATTTAGTGGAGGATATTGGTGATTATCTTGGTCCAGGGGCCCATGTAAGTCGGCTACATCGTGTGTATACTTCAGGTTTTCAGGGTGAGGTAATGTACAGTTTAGATGACTTGCAAGAAAAATCGTCTTCTGAACTATTGACTTGTTTATTACCGATGGAGCGTGCTGTAAGTCATTTCCCAGCAGTTGTTTTAAAGGAAGATGAGGTGCTCGCATTACGTCAGGGAAAAGTACTTAAAAACACCAATATTATCGTTCAAGATTTTGAAAAATATTTGCGGTTGCATAATGAGGCAGGCCAACTTATTGGTTTAGGAAAAATCTTTTCAGGTGAGTTATCTGTAAAGCGACTATTGACAGAAGAGGCAACCAAGGCTATTTTTTAACGGTTGTATAAAATTTTCACCGAATTGGGATTTAATAATACTCGATAAATATTGCACAAATTATTAACTAATACTTGTGTCTTAAAGCATGCCTTGGTAGAATGCTTCCCTTTAAAAGAACACTGGCTTATCTCTAGGAGTGAATATGTCGCTAACTAGCGCACAAAAAGCAGAAATTGTTAAAGAATTTAAACGTGGTGATAAAGATACTGGTTCACCTGAAGTTCAAGTTTCACTAATGACTGGTCGTATTAAATACTTAACAGATCATTTTAAAGACCATAAAAAAGATTTTCATTCTCGACGTGGCTTGCAGGAATTGGTTAACAAACGCCGCAAGTTGCTCAAATACTTGAAAAGAACGGATGAAGCTCGTTATCAGACTCTGATTCAAAGCTTAGGCTTGCGAGATTCATATTAATCGTTGGAACCACACCATGGGACTAACTTTACGCAATTCTTAGTAAGAATAAAAGGGGCGCAGTTTTCTGCGCCCTTTTTTTTCACTACTATGATTTAAGGGGTAATTTACGTGGCTAAAATCACAAAAGAAATACGTTTCGGTGAGCACACACTTGTGCTAGAAACTGGTGAAATAGCAAGACAAGCGGATGGTGCTGTTTTTGCTAATATGAATGGTACTCAGGTATTGGTAACAGTAGTAGGTAAAAAAGAGGCTGCTGAGGGCAATGACTTTTTTCCCTTAACCGTTAATTACCAAGAAAAGACATTTGCTGCAGGTAAAATTCCAGGTGGTTTTAACAAGCGCGAAGGACGGCCTAGTGAACATGAAACTTTGGTGTCGCGTTTAATGGACAGGCCGTTACGTCCATTATTTCCTGATAATTTTTACAATGAAGTACAAATCATTGCTACAGTGATGTCATTAAATCCTGAAGTACCGGCAGATATCGTTTCCATGGTTGGGGCATCAGCAGCATTGGCAATTTCAGGTATCCCTTTTCACGGACCAATTGGTGCTGCACGTGTAGGTTATAAAGATGGCGTTTATTTGCTTAATCCAGGCTACAAGGCGCTTGCCCAATCTCAATTGGATTTAGTAGTTGCTGGAACATCAGATGCTATTCTAATGGTAGAGTCTGAAGCCAGTGAATTAAGTGAAGAAATTATGCTGGGTGCCGTTCTATTCGGTCATGAAATGATGAAAAATGTCATTAAAGGCATTAATGAATTAGCAAAAGAAGCAGGCAAACCAGCCTGGGATTGGACCCCACCGGCCATTGACACAATATTAGAGCGCCGTATTAGCGAATTGGCAAGAATGTCCATTACAGAGGCGTATCTCATTAAGGATAAATTGCAGCGCCGACAACAATTAGCTACTGTTAAGCAGCAAACTTTGGATGCTTTGATCAACGAGCAGCCCGAAATTAATATTGCTACTGCAACAGAAATGCTTAGCGCTTTAGAAAAAGATGTAGTTCGACAACGTATTCTTGATGGTGAGCCACGTATTGATGGTCGCGATCAAAAAACCGTACGGCCAATTAACATCCGCACGAAAATACTCGAAAGAACGCATGGTTCTGCCTTGTTTACTCGTGGTGAGACACAAGCCATTGTGGTGGCTACCTTAGGTAATGACAGAGATGCGCAACTTCTAGATCAATTAACGGGTGAAACCAAAGACAGATTTATGCTCCATTACAATTTCCCACCCTACTCTGTGGGTGAGACTGGTATGACAGGTAGTCCTAAGCGTCGTGAGATTGGTCATGGTCGCCTAGCTAAACGTGCATTGATGGCCGTGTTACCTTCGCAAAGTGAATTCCCTTACGTCTTGCGTGTTGTTTCTGAGATTACAGAATCTAATGGTTCAAGCTCAATGGCCACAGTCTGTGGTACTAGTTTGGCTTTAATGGATGCTGGTGTTCCATTAAAAGCACCTGTAGCTGGTGTGGCGATGGGTTTAATCAAAGAAGGTGATCGCTTTGCAGTATTAACCGACATTCTTGGTGATGAAGATCATCTCGGGGATATGGATTTTAAGGTAGCAGGAACCGAAAAAGGCGTCACGGCTTTACAAATGGATATCAAAATTACTGGTATCACCAAAGAAATTATGGAACAAGCTTTAGATCAAGCCTTGGCAGGACGTACTCACATTCTTGGTGTAATGAATAACTCTCTCTCTGAACATCGTGAGGAATTGTCTCAGCATGCTCCAAGAATCACGACCATGAAGGTTGCTGAAGACAAGATACGTACTATCATTGGCAAGGGTGGGGCGACCATTAAAGGTCTCAGCGAAAGTACTGGTGTATCCATTGATATTGATGACAGTGGAACTGTGCAATTATTTTCACCTGATGCTTCAGCGCTTGAAGAAGCTCAACGTCAAATAAAAGCTTTGATTGCTGAAATTGAAGTAGGACAAACCTATAACGGCAAGGTTAGCAAAATCGTGGACTTTGGTGCCTTCATTAACTTACTACCAGGTAAAGATGGGTTACTGCATATTTCACAAATTTGCAGTGATCGTTCCCAAAAGGTTGAGGATATCTTAAAAGAGGGACAAGAAATTGAGGTATTCGTGGCAGGTGTGGATAAGCAAGGTCGTGTCAAACTTGAGTGGAAGGATAAACCTCAAGCACCAGCTAATCCAACGAGTGAGGAAAAAGCTAAAAAATCAGAAGAAGCAGAAAACATTGAAAAAGCCGATGCAAACGAATCGGTCACTGCTGATGCTGAAAGCTATCCTTCTTCTACAGAAGAAGAATAATAGATTAGGTTTGACCTTCATTTAGAATCTGTAGCCCGGTGACGTTGAAACACGGTAACCGGGTTTCTTATGCGTGCGCAATTTGTTTTTAATTAACATCAATTATTTTTTTATTATAGTGAAGTGGAGTGCCATCATAGAATGCCTGCAAGAAATTATTATTTTTTGTTAATCACACCATTTAACTTAATATTCGTAGAAGAAAAAAAATAAGCTAAATCATTCATCTCATAGAGTTTAATCTTAGCGTTAATTAAATTAAATTTAACTTGGGCTGTTGCTTGTTCTCTCTGGTTAACTAGGAACAGTGTGCTATCTCCCTCATAAAATTTCTTAGCTTCACCGGTTTGAACGCGTTGGGCTAGATCTAATTCTTTTTTTAAGAGCTCTACCTGACGTTCATAAGCTTTTATTCCTACAAACAGGTTATTAAGTTCGATTTTTAATTGTTCGTATAAAAATTTTCTCTCCGCTAAAACTTGCTGTAATTCACTATTAGTGGATATTATCCTGCCTTTTGCCTCACGTTGTAGAAGTGGGAATTTAAAAGATAAACCTACCATACCTGCTTGAGGGATTAATTGTGGATACCCACCGCTTCCTTCTTGCTTGAAGGTGTAAGCTGTTGCATCAAGATTAGGAAGTAAATCATTTTGAGCCAAATTTCTTTTTAATTTAAGCACCTCAGTGTACTCATCAAGTTTTTTGAGGAGGGGATGATTTTGTAGTTGCCCAAGGCTTGTAGCTATTTGTGCCGGTAATCTGGATAAAAATTGAGGTATTACACTGGGTAACGCTATTTTAGGTTTTCCATCTTTACCACGATAATACAATGATAAATTGATTGCAGCTTGTTCAAATACCATCTTACTTTGATTTAGCAATTGCTGACGCTGCATAATTAATTGTAAATTTTCACTGACGGAAAGGGTCGGTAAGTCACCTCTCTCTGCCTGTTTACTGATTGCATTTTGCCTCACTTTGGCAAGTTTTAATAATGCTTCAAAGTTTCTTAGTTGCAAACCAGCTTCCACCCACCTCCAATAAGCATTAATCGCTTCTTTATAGATTTTAATTTTTGTTAATTGAACCTCTTGTAGTTTTACCTGGATCAGTTGCGCCTTGGATAATAACTCGGTTCTTTCTTTATCAATTCTTCTATCTTTTAGTAAAGGTAAGGATAAACCAGCCCTATACTCACCGCCTGAATTCGTTAAATAATTTTGGTAATAAATAGGCCAATCTCCCCTGCCTAATCGATATCCACCAAAGAATTTAATTCCATTGTACATCGTAGGAATATTAAATTGACCGTCACCGTAATTATTTACATACCCGCCGAATGGTTGTGAACGTGTATTAATATCTAAAGATGGATCAAACTGTCCAACTGCGCTTAAAAAATCACCTTGGGCTTTGTTTATTTCAAGCTGAGCAATTCTTATTTGTGGATAAAAACATTCCACACTCGATAGAACGTCTTTCAATGTTAGAGATTCTTTTGTAAAAGCGTTGAATGACATTAATAGTAATAATAAAAAATATTTCTTTCTTTGCAAAATAGAATACATCATTGCTGTGCTGTCCCGGCAGAATAGCTTTCTGGGGGGAAACCATTAAATTGCCGCCAAAGTTCATACCATAGAGGCACTTTGCCAAGCTGTATCCACCCGTGTACTTTAACACCTTGTCGTAAAAATTGTTTGTCGGGCCAAAGTTCATCAGGGGTAATAACTACGCGAAACATACCCGAGCCATTATCAATTGGATCAATAAAGGATACTACTCCTCCAAAAGTACCTACTGCAATTTCAGGCCAGCCATAAAACTGAACAGCTGGCCAACCTTCGAATTGAAGACGTGCTTTCTGATTTAATCGAACAAAGGGAATATCATTTCCATCTACCCATAGTGCAACTGCTCGCGATTGCGTGTCTGGAATAATCTGTGCAAGTACATCACCGGCCTTGACCACAACACTTTCTTGTCCTGTAAGTCGTTTATAAATAGTTCCTGTAGCATGTGCTTTAATTAACTGCGTTTTTTGTCTGGCTATGCGGACATCGATATCCACTTTATCAATATTTGCTTGCGCAAGTTCATTTTGATATTTCGCATATTCTATCTGTGCCAATTCGTACTGACGTTTTGAATTAATACCCTCTTTATATAGCCGTTTTTGTCTAGCTAAATTTGCATTACTTGCAGTAATAGCCTGTTTGGCCGATTGAATACGAAGTAGAATTGCTTTTTTTTCTGTTTCCAAGCGACTTAATAGTTCAGGGTCATTATCTGAGATTTCAACAATCGGATCACCGGGTTTCACTTGCATCCCTTCATCAACAAACCATTGCTTTATACGTCCATTAATAGGGCTATTCACCGTATGTGCTCGCTCATTGGGCGAGAAAGCAATAACTTGCCCATTGCCGAGTGCAAATTGTTGCCAGGGAACTGCGCCTAAAAGTAATAAAAACAACAATAATACAAGCAAAATTACTTTGGCCACTTTATGCGGCCGAGGTAGTTTTTTAATCATTGCATAAGCATGTAATTTCATGAGTGTAAGACCAAATGATTATCAAAGTAATGAAATTGTTGATTATGGGTAACCAAAATGAAAAGTGTGTTTTCTAAAGTTAATAATTTCTCTATTAATCCACGAATTTCTACCTCATTAATTAAATCAAAGGCTCTATCAATGATTAAAATTTTGGGTTTAAGCAAAAGAGCTCGAATAATCATAAGTTTAATCATTTCTAATTCGGTAAATACTGATTGCCAGTCATAAATGACAGTGTCAACTTCAGCGGGGAGCTCCATAATTTTTTCAAGTAATTCAAGGTCTTTTAACTGTTCTATTATTGTTTTTTTGTCAATTCGATGATTAAGTACCAAATTGTCATAGATGCTTCCGGCAAACCATTGTGGTGCTGCTAAAAATAAACTGTATTGACGTAGCATCATAAGATGTGACTGGGAACATTTGATATGATTAACAAATACTTCAAAATCCTCTGCTACCGTAAAGCCTAGGACATTTTGAATAAATTGTTCACAATATTCAGGGGTTTCTGAGTAAACCTCTAAAGGCCTATCATAGGTTACCTGGGCAGAGTTTTCCTTAAATTTAACCTTCATGTGAGTGGCTGGAAGAAAAATTTCCGGTGATGAGCCTTTAGATGACTCGGTTGGTAAATAAAGGACATCATCAATTTTATTTGCTGAGGCAACTAAGTCATAATAGTTTTCCATTAAGGCACCAAATCGCTTAAAAGCGTAAATTAAAGCACCTAAAACAATTTCAGCCGCAACTAACTGTCCAAGACTAAGCTGGTTGTGAATAACAAGATACCCTCCAACGCCCAGAAGAAGACTACTTGCTAAGGCAGAGAGAAAATAGAAACCGAGTTGATGTTTTATCAATTGCTTAAAATGAGTGTTTCGTGCTTTAAGAAATCCAACTAACTTTATGTCGGTCTCTTTGGTTGCATATTGGTGATATAAATTAAAACGAAAGAGGAAACGATTAATTAGAATTTCTTCTAGCCAAGCACCAATCTCATGCTTTTGGGTACACTCTTTCTTTGCACTCGAGGAGGCTTTTTTGTAAGGAATAAAAATGACTAAAAAAATCCCCAAGAGCATAAGAAGATCATAAGCCAAGAAAAGTGGATGATAAATTAGTAGAAGAAGAAGGCCAAAAAAAAGCTGTAATCCCAAATTAATTCCATAAAAAAGCAAATTTGCCAATGATTTATTGATTGAAACAATCTCAAAATAGCGATTAACCAATTCTGGGCCATGATGGGTTGAAAAGGTATTTAACGAAAGATGGGTAAATTGTTTGGTCAAGGCTAGACTGATTTTTACCATTAATTTTTGTTGGATTATTTCAATAATGACGGCTTGCCAAATATGAAGTGCCCCTAATCCAATCATTAAAATAAACACAATTATAGATAATGTGAGTAATGGTTGTAATAATTTGCCGAAAGCAATTAAATTAATCAGAGTTTGAGCGGCAATAGGGATGCCCAAATAGAGTATGCCTGAAAAAGTGCTCATCATTCCTATAGACAAGATGGCTGACTTATCCAGGACATCATAAATTGAAACAATTTTTTTCCTTTCCATGGGCGCCCTTAATGCTTTAATTTTTTTAAAATAAAAAATTCCAAAGAATCAATCGCTTTATTGGTTTCCTCTTTTTTAAGTAGTGAGACATGAAGATCAGTCAATCTGGGTAAAAAGTGAAAATCCAAGCGATCTAAGTAAACAGGAATTAAACTTCGCTGAATTGCAGTGATACCTAATCCCGCACGCACGGCAGCCATTTTACCTGCATAACTGGAGCTACTGTAAACAAGTCGCCAATTTATTTTTTTTTGATTCAAAGAGTCAATAACATTTCCACGATAAACACAGGGGGCAGGAGAAAGCACCAATGGAAGTGGTGCTTCTGGATTCCAGGAAGAAAAAAGCTCTAGTTTTCCTGCCCATTCAACAGGTTCGTTCCAAACGGTAATACCTTGCCCGACTTCATGGCGCTTGTTAGTTTTTATCAGAATTAAATCAAAATATCCTTGATTAAAACGTTCTAGTAAATTGAGGGTTAGATCACATTCAACATTCAGTAAGACTCTAGGATGAAGTCTTGAGAATTCTACTAAAACATCTGATAAAATCATCGAAGCGAAATCTTCAGGAAGTCCAAGCCGTAATTCTCCCTCAAGTTCTGGCGCCTTAAACCGATCAATCGACTCTCTTTGTAATTCGTAAATTCTTTTAGCATAGCCTAAGAATAATTCTCCATCTGAGGTCAACGATAACTCTTTGCCACGAAAAAAAAGAGGTTTTTCAATCATATTTTCAAGTTTGGCAATTTGCTGGCTGACTGCAGATTGAGTACGTCCAACACGAAGTGCTGCCTTTGTAAAACTTAACGTCTCAGCTACTGCTAAGAAACATTGTAACGTGACTGTATCAAGAGACATTAGAAATCCTAATTATATTGATAAAAATTATTAATTTTATTTCTATCACATTTTCTTATAAATTTAAATCATTAAAACAATTTTTCTAATGGCGGTCGCATAAAATGATTTTAAATTTAATACATTTCGAAGCTGTTTTTCCAATATTAGCTTTATTTGTTAACGCTATGATAGGAAAAAAAAGATCACATCTGGCTGCAAGACTAGCAAGTTACTTCATGGGGAGTGGGTTTGTGGCTGGATTAATACTTTTAACAGGGGTTCATTTTAGTCGCACGGCAGTAAATTTTGCAGAGAACTTAAATACCGTACCTCTATTACTTTGTACGTTAATTTTTTTTATTAGTTTCATTGTTCACCGTTACTCTGTTCACTACATGGATGGGGATAGGTTCTACCGTCGTTATTTTTTCAATCTATCAGCAATTACATTAAGCACAACATGGATGGTACTCACTGATAATCTTTTCATCTTTGCGTTTTTATGGACATTAAGTAATTTTTTACTTGTAGTATTAATGATTCATAAAAAAGAATGGGCTCCTGCCAAAAGCGCTGGGGTGTTAGCTTTAAAAACATTAGTACCAGGTAGTGTCATACTACTAAGTGCAATTAATTTTATAACACAAGTAACCCATCTCACATCGATTAACTCTTTGTTAAATCTATCGCATCAATTATCACCTCAAATACACTTATTTTTTTCGACTTTATTAGTTATCTCAGCAGTTATGCAGTCTGCCCTGTGGCCTTTTCATCGATGGCTTATTAGTTCATTAAATTCCCCCACTCCTGTATCTGCTTTGATGCATGCTGGCCTTATTAGTGGAGGAGGAATCTTGATCATAAGATTTGCACCCTTATTTGATGAAAAGATCTTAACCTGTTTATTTTTACTGGGTGCTTTATCTGCTCTGCTTGGAACATTTTGGAAGTTGATCCAGCATGATATTAAAAGAATGCTTGCTTGTTCCACCTTAGCCCAAATGGGATTTATGATGATGCAATGCGGTCTGGGGCTATATGCTTCAGCGATTGCACATTTATGCTGGCATGGGTTGTTCAAAGCCTATCTTTTCCTTAATGCTGGTTCGGCGATTCATCAAAAAAGCCTGAAAGAAACAACCGGCACTCCCTTAAAATCGTTTTTGACAGCGCTTATAGGTGGGTTTATAGCAATGGCACTATTTGCGATAACCATTAATAAACCTATTTTCTTCCTGGCGCCTACCACTTTTCTTTTAATGTTTGCTTTCATTGCTGGTGCTCAGTTTAGCCTCACTTTGCTTAACAGCAATCCAACTTTTAAACGAATCACCATGACCTATGTACTAAGTAGCATTGCAGGTGTTTTCTACGGGTTAAGCATTTTTTTGATTGAGTCATTAGTTCCACAGCTAGTCATATCCTCTATCTCAAAGCTTACGCTAATACATCTTATTCCCATGGTTGTTTTCTTTACCCTATGGATAGTTACTAATCTTGGAGTATTTGTACGCATCAAAAGAACACAATTTTGGAGTCGTTTCTATGTAGCAATGATGAATGCAAGTCAACCTCATCCAAAAACTGTAACCACGTTACGAAATCTTTATTACTACTAATTTTAATTAAGGAGTCTTTAATGAAAAGCTCAGCGTTAATAAAAGAAAGGGATCACTACGAGATTTCTCAATCCATAAACGATAATTTCGAAAGTGTACAGGCTGAAATACGTTTGCTTATAAAAACTTGTGCACAAGAAATAGTACCTGTTTGGCCACTTGAAACATTTATTGCTTGCAATCCGTTGCAAGGGTTTGAGGCTAGAAGTTTTGAGGAGGCTTTAACACAGGGGAATTTAAATCGGGAAAGGCAGAAACGTAATGTACCTCTGGAAGAGGTCAATCTTCAGATGATTAAATGGTGTGGCGGTTTTCTGGATGCAGGGCAAGGGGCTATTGAAATGCCCCATCGAGACAAAGGCTTCTACCAGGGCTTTTTAGCATTGGCTTATTATGATAAGCAGCTGCATAGAAATAAAAAAGAGTTAAAGCATTGGATAAAAAATTTACCCAAAACGGCTGAAGAAGCGGTCCATTTTTGTCTAGAACAGCTTGGTGTTGATGTGAATCGCCGTGTGCAATTTATCAAACAAACGCTGCAATATTTACCTGGTTGGGCTGGTTATGTTAAATGGCGATCAGAATGGAAAAATATTATAAATCCCGGTGAAAAGCCAGTTACATTGACTGATTTTGTGGCCATCAGATTAGTGATTACCTGCCTTATGTGGCCTGATGCAGCGCAAGAAAAAAAAAAGAAGAAAGTGGTGGTTTCCATTTAAAACAACTTATTAAGGATTTAAAGCAAAATGAAATTACTTATAGAACTGAATTGCTAAATGCTCTTTTCCCTTATGTCAATAAAAAAACTCGTCACTCTAAAAGGGCGGATGTACAGATGGTTTTTTGTATTGATGTCCGCTCTGAACCTTTTCGTCGTGCTTTAGAGCAGTGTGGCAACTATGAAACACTAGGCTTTGCAGGATTTTTTGGGTTAGCGATTCAAATAAAGAATAATGAACAACTCAAAGATCTTTGTCCTGTTCTTTTAAAGCCTAGTTTTCAAGTTGAGGAAAAATTTTTAGCAAATTCTGATTTAGTCAACAATATAAATACGGTTAACGAGGCAAATAAAGCATTTTTACAGCTCTATCCGCAATTAAAATATAATTTTTCCACCGCTTTTTCTTTGGTTGAAGCCTTAGGACCCTGGTATGGCCTGCGCATGCTTTTGCAGTCTACGTTCCCCAATATTTCAAGAAAAGTAAGTACTTTTATAAAAAAATTGGCTTCAATAAAACTAGAACAAGTTAAATCAGTGTTTACAATAACTGAAATAGAAAATAATTCACCTATGACGCTTCACCAACAGATTAACCACGCAGAAACCATTTTGAATTTGATGGGCTTGACTTCCAATTTTGCAAAGGTCGTTGTTTTTTGTGGTCATGGAAGTACAACTCTAAATAATCCCTATGCATCATCATTAGATTGTGGTGCTTGCGGCGGGAACCAAGGTGACATAAATGCAAGACTTCTCGCTACCATTTTAAACAAGGTTGAAGTGCGCCAAAGTCTGGAAGATAAAGGTATCCACATTCCATTGGATACACAGTTTTTTGGGGCGCTGCATAATACCACCACCGATGCAGTGGAGGTTTTTGATAAGGCTCAACGGGTAATTTATCCAACTATTCTTAGTGAGCTGAAAGAGAATTTAAAAAGGGCTCAATCAGCAAACAACAAGGAACGAAGTTTAAACTTAACAGTAATTCAGAGTCCTAAAAATATATTTCGAAGAAGTAATGATTGGTCTGAGGTAAGACCAGAGTGGGGATTGGCTCGTAACGCGGCTTTTATAGTCGCCCCTCGCTGTTTAACCAAAGATCTTAATCTAGCGGGTAGATGTTTTCTTCATTCTTATAAATGGGAAAATGACCCTGACGGAGTTTATCTGGAAATGATTTTAACTGCGCCAATGATTGTGGCACAGTGGATTAATGCACAGTATTTATTTTCAACAATTGATAACATAAGCTATGGAAGTGGAAGTAAAATTACTCATAATGTCACCGGAAAAATTGGTGTTATGCAAGGTAATGCCAGTGATTTAATGCATGGCTTACCGGTTCAGTCAGTGATGATTAACGATCAAAAGTATTATCATATACCCCAACGTTTGTTAACTGTAGTCTTGGCACCCCGAGATATAGTTAGCTCTATTATCAAAAAGCATAAGATCCTAGAAAATTTATTTTTTAATGAATGGGTACATTTAATTGTAATTGACCCTACGGATAATCAATTTTATAGACTTGAAAAGCCAGGTCATTGGATTGGGGTAACGAAAAGAACGCTTTACAACTTTAGACAGGATTAAAGGAAACTCCATGAACTATTATGACAATAAACAAGTTTTGCTTGCTACCATGCATGGAAAAGAAAAAGCAATATCCAATATTTTTTTAAAGAATCTAAATTGTGAGGTTTGTGTTGAAAGCTTTGATACTGATCAATTTGGGACATTTACAGGGGAGAAGCCCAGACTATTAAACCCTTATGAAACTTGCCTTTTAAAAGCAAAAAAAGCCATAGAACTCTATGGGTATGAGCTTAGTTTGGCAAGCGAGGGAAGTTTTGGCCCCCATCCCGCTATACCCTTTATACCTGCTGGCCATGAAATTATGGTTTTTTATGATAAAAAAAATAATTGGATAATCTCAGAGCAATTAATTTCAGAAAAAACAAATTTTAATATGGTAACTATTGATAGCCAAACAGAATTAAAGAGTTTTTTAACCAAAATTGGTTTTCCTAACCATGCTGTTACCCTTCAAACTAATACAACAAAAGAAGTAATTGCCAAGGGAATAAAAGACCTGTCTTCATTGTCTAGCGCTTTAAAGAAAGGTTTTCAAAAAGAAAATCAATTATATTTGGCAACTGACATGCGTGCCATGATGAATCCAACAAGAATGGGGGTCATAAGAGAGCTTGCACATAAATTAACACTTAAAATTGCAAGTTTTTGTCCCGAATGTAAAGCACCAGGTTTTGGATATGCAAATACTCAAGGACATTTAAATTACAAAGTGTGTGATTCACCTACCTCTTTTTTTAGGGATGAAGTTTGGAAATGCATACAATGTGATTACAAGGAAATAAAACCTAGAAAAGATGGATTACAATTGGTTGAACCACAGTACTGCAATTATTGCAATCCTTAGTTGCGCTACAAGAATAGTAGACAAGATGAGGCCCACATGAAACAAGATCTGGATTAAAAAAATACAAATGCAATAAACAACAATAATATATCCTTTAAATATTAATCTACTGTTTTGCCACTTGGTTTTGAATTGATTTTTGCTGGAGTAAGGATGTTGGTGATACGAGAGACAGTTCTATCGACCCTTCTTTGTAGCATAATTTCAACCATTACTGTTTCATTCGGATGCAGAATTTTATTAATATCAGCAAGCGAGGAATGAAAGTCAAGTAACTTGTAATAAGCAAGGGCTTGGTCACTCGCTTCGGGGCGTGCCCTGATACGAAATCCGAGATTACCTTGCATTTTTGGCGTGTTAATCCCGGCTTCCATAATATCGTAGTCAAGGTAATACGTAAGCTTTCCTTGATTATGTTGGTTTCGCTGACGATCTCCAAAGAAACCTTTGGGTAGCGCATGTTCGCTATATTGGGGGCCGGCAGTTAGATACAGATCATAATCGTTAAGATAGTTTCCCCTGTCATCAACAAGTCGAAATATAATCATGGAGTAGCGGTTTGTAATGTATTTGCGCTTATAGAGAGGTGTGTTCACAACTTGTATATGTTCATTGTGCTGGGTTTCTTCAGTAAGCTTAGCTAGCTCTTTTGTCAATGTATTATAGGAGTCACGATTTTTTACTTGAAGGCATCGTAAGATCCATATGGCCGTAGGATGGGTGGCTGCATTGGCCATGGTAACACTGCGAATAATTCCCATTCTTTTACCGGAGTGAGAACACCCTGGCAGAACACCAAATGCCATGGGTTTTGTACGTGTCATATTAGCGACAACAAGATTTTCACCGTTAGTACCCTCCTGATGTAACTTTAATAGACTATAATTCATATTTGCAGCAGCGACGCGTATCACTCCATCAGACCCGGATTCCCCGGTGTAAGAGTTAATAGCATCATACAGCTGGCGATCAATTTTCTGGCCTGTAAGTACAAAGGCATAGATGCCGTTGGTTGTGCAATTGTAATCAAGCCAACTTTCATTAAGTTTCCAGCTCATATCACTGCCAAGCTCAAGCCAATCAAGGACATGCTGTCCCGGTTCAATACCTTCAAAAAAACTTTTTATACGGCCTAGTCGGGATTTACCAAGTTGGGCAAGCGCAGAACCGTGGTTTGCGGGAGCCAGCATAATCAGATGACTCAATGGGCATTTTGCAAGATTATTTTTAAAATATAAATCCATCCATTTTCGAACAACGGGGCCACCGGCTGAGTGAGTAATACAAGCAAAACGTTCCCCATCTCGCAGCTTATCAGCAATTCCATCACGCACTGCATGGTCAAATGCACGGGCAATATCGTCGACTGTAACTGTATCGTCAAAGCTAATATAGTGCCCAAGATAAATATTACCAACTTGAATATCCAGCTTTCCGTCTTTGCCCTCACGTTCAAGCCATTGCGGAAGCTCCCCATAAGTATTGGTATGTGTGACACTCCAACCATGAACGAAAATAACAATCATAATTTTTCTTAACTTATTGATTCTATAAGGGCATTGGTGAAGAAATCGATGATATTGGATTATTTTACAAGAAAATAGCGAAGTCAAATGAATACTTAAGAATTCATAACTTGTTGAAAAGCAATTGGCTCTAACTGTATTCATCAGTAAAGCCAACCTACTGGTATTCTTACATAAAATTATTCAAAATTTCGCCTTGCAAAAACAAACAAAGGCATGCTCCAGGCGTTTAACCAATTAATTGCAGAAATTCACTGCGGCTTGAAGGGTTATTTCGCATGTCACCCAGCATGACTGAGGTGGTCATTACGGAGTTCTGTTTTTCAACACCTCGCATCATCATGCACATATGCTTGGCTTCCATGACAACAGCGACCCCACGTGCTCCAGTAATTGATTGAATGCAATTTGCAATTTCGGAAGTCAATCGCTCCTGAATTTGTAACCGGCGCGCGAAGTAATCTACAATACGTGCTATTTTGGATAGCCCCAATACTTTACCGTTAGGTAAATAGCCTACGTGGCATTTTCCAAGAAAGGGAAGCAAGTGATGTTCACACATGGAATACATCTCAATGTCTTTTACGATGACCATTTCACTCATATCAGACTCGAATAGGGCATCGTTAATAATATCATCGAGCTGTTCATGATACCCTTTGGTTAGATAAAGCAAAGCATTTGCAGCTCGTTCAGGGGTATCACGCAATCCCTCTCGTTCTGGGTCTTCACCAATTCTCTTTAAAATTTGTTTATATAGTTCGTGCATTGTACGAATCCTAGCCTGGAGGCCAAGTCATCTGTCGGCCACCCAGTAGATGTAAATGAATGTGGTAAACTTCCTGCCCGCCACCGGAGTTAACATTAAATACCAGCCGATATCCGTCTTCGCTTAGCTGCTCCACTTTGGCCATATTTTTTGCTGTTAGTATCATACGGCCTAACAATTGCTCATCCTTGCTATCTGCATCGTTAATCGTCGCAATATGCTTTTTCGGAATTAGCAACAGGTGTATAGGAGCTTGTGGTTTTATATCGCGTATCACAAGAATCTCTTGGGTTTCAAACACAATATCCGCTTTTATTTCCCCTGAGGCAATCTTACAAAATAAGCAGCTCATATTCATCCTGATAGTTTTGGCTTAACCTACAATTATAGCTCGAGTTAGTATGGATAAAAAAGTGCCCTGAAAACTAATGCAGGGCAAAATCCTATTTTAACCAAATATAAACGACATTATTATCATCCTGAGTATCCCAGCCACACTGTGGCAAACATCAAAAAAAACGACCGTCATCCCGAACGTAGTGAGGGATCCCTTTGCAGGATGTCTCACTACGTTCGACATGACGTACGTCTTTGGGGCAAACGAAAGAATCTCATTGTTGAAGCTCAAGACTTATCTGCGGGAGGTCCTTCGCTTTGCTTAGAATAATGGTATGAATTTAATTCAAAGAGCATGATTTTTGTCCTGAAGTGCATATAATTTCACCTTGTTGGAAATAGTAATTTTTTGCCTTTTAAGACCGTTTTGCGCATAATAGCGCGTCTTTAAAATTAGATTGGTGCGAGAAAATGGGTTTAATGAGTATTAAAAGTGGCCGTGATGTACCGAATGAAATCAATGTCATTATAGAAATTCCTATGCACGGGGAGCCTGTTAAATATGAAGTTAGCAAGGAAACGGGAGCCTTATTTGTCGATCGTTTTTTGACAACCGCGATGTATTACCCTGCTAACTACGGTTATATCCCTCAAACGTTATCTGAAGATGGTGACCCGGTGGATGTACTGGTTGTAACTCCGGTACCTTTATACAGTGGTTCCGTTATTCCTTGTCGTGTGGTGGGGATGCTGAAGATGGCGGACGAAGCTGGAGTAGATGCCAAGCTTCTTGCTGTGCCAACTAACAAATTAACCAAAATGTATGAAAAAGTGGAAACGTATAAGGATTTACCACAGCATTTGCTATCATCACTTGAGCATTTCTTCCAGCACTATAAAGATCTAGAAGAGGGCAAATGGGTTAAAGTGAATGGTTGGGAAGGGCCAGAAGCAGCTCGAAAAGAAGTTATAGCAAGCGTTGAGCGTTATAAAGAAAGTCAGTAAGCGCCAAGTGACAGAGATTTATGCGTTGATAACAGTGCAGTATTGCAGCCTGATTATTTTAAAGCTTAAATCTCTGATTTCCAATATGCCCTCATTTGTTTAAAGAATTTGATCATCCTTTAAAATTCGTTCCAATTCACCCCGGGCTTGTTGTGAAAGGTTAATTAATTCGTGCTCTTTTTCAAAAAAAGTGAAGGATTTTTGTAAGGTAAGTTCATCGTGCCGGGCAAAAGCTTGCGCCTTCGTTTTTAAACTTTCTTCCTCATAGCCCAGAAATTTCATAATTTCCTGAGCCATAGACAGCGATGAATCGAAGGTTTCCCGTTTGAAATAATCAACTCCTGCTTTATGTAATTCATACGCATGACGACGATTGCGGGCACGTGCATAGATTTTAAGTTGCGGAAATTCTTGTTTTGCAAGTTTTACGATTTCAAGAGAGGTATCTGGATCATCAACAGTAATAATAAGTAATTTGGCCTGCTGGGCGCCTGCATTTTTGAGTAAGTCAAGTCGAGAAGCATCACCAAAGTGCCCCTTAATACCAAATTTTCTTAGTTGTTCAATCTGTTGTGGATCGTTTTCTAGTACTGTTAACTCAATACCTTGTGCATTTAAAAAACGTCCAATAATTTGCCCAAAGCGACCATAACCAGCAAGAATAATAGAATGTTGGATATCAATTGCATCAAATTGATGAGGAGGTAAAATGCTTATAAATCTGGGTACAATTAAGTATTGGTAAATAAGGACTAAAAAAGGCGTACTGGCCATAGAAAGTGCGACAGCCAAGGTGAAGAAGTTTGCATCCTGCAGGCTAATCACATTTGTACTATAGGCAAAGGTAAATAATACAAAAGCAAACTCACTCCCTTGAGAAAGAACTAATGCAAAGGCAATACCTTGTAATGTGGTAAGTCCAAAGAAGCGTCCCAACATTAAGAGTATTGAAATTTTTATTAAAATGAAGCTGGCTACGACACTAAATAGTGTTATAGGCTGTTGGACCAGTAGATGGAAGTTCATGCTCATCCCTACTGAAATAAAAAACAAGCCAAGTAATAATCCTTTAAACGGTTCAATATCCGTTTCCAGCGTACGTTTATAGGCGGAATTCGCTAACACTACTCCTCCGATAAAAGCACCTAACCCTGGCGATACTCCTACTGTTTGCATTAACAAGGTAATACCTACAATTAAAGCCAACGAAGTAGCCGTAAACACTTCACGCAGGTTGGTTTGAGCTATTAAATAAAAAAAATGATGAGACAGGTAATGGCCGGCTAAAATAACCGCACCAATAATGCCAGCAATTAATCCGGCATGAGACCATCCAGTTAATACTGAAACAGGGTAAGCCGTAGACGTTATTGCCTCTGGACTGGTAAGCATGGGCATTAAAATTAGAATGGGGATTACCGCAATGTCTTGAAAAAGAAGAACAGCAAATGAAGTTTCGCCAGTGGCGGTGTGCATTAATTTTTTTTCTTGCAGTATTTGTAAAACCAGGGCTGTAGATGAAAGAGATAGGGCCATACTTATGGCAAGGCTCACCCGCCAGTTATAACCTGCCAAAAGCCCGAGCCCCATTAACAAAATGGTAGTGAGGGTAACTTGCAATCCACCTAAACCAATGATGGATTTGCGCAATTGCCACAATCTGGCTGGTTCTAATTCCAACCCTATTAAAAACAACATCATAATGACACCAAATTCAGCAAAATGCATAATTTGCTCTGAATTGGTAATTAAATTAAAACCAAAAGGGCCTATTAAAATTCCTATGAGGAGGTAACCTAATACGGAGCCTAGTTTAAAGCGGCTTGCCAGCGGTACAATAATAGAGGCTGCTGCGAGGAAAATAAAAATATGGAAAAGTAGGCCGTTATTCATTTTATTCTTCTTTTAAAGCGTTAATAAAGAGTATACTTGAAGCCTTCGGTCTGTTATACAAAGCAGCCGTATTTGCAGCATTATGTTTTTTGAGGTTAGTAATAAGGAAATTAATAACTGGAGAACAATATGCCATTTCGAATCCCCCCGATGTCAGAGTTATTGAAAGCTGCTAATCAACTGGAGATAACTTATGCAGAAATAAGAAAAGAGAAAGACTCTAATCGTTTTCTGGGAAGTATTCGTCCTGCGACTTATAATTCCGATAGAATAAATGATATGCAGTTTATTAAAACGTTGGCACAACATATCAGTGATAATAAAGCAAATTACAGCAATGTTGACGCTTCATTCAAAGGTCAAGATTATGCTTTGGTGGTTGCCCCCTTCCTGAAAGAAGCACTGTCTGGAGCGCTGTTGCTGGATCTTCTAAAAATTACCAGAAGTTATAAGGGTGATGAAACCAGTGTCAAGAAAAATAGTGCATTAGGTAATGTTATTCTGGATTTGTTTAAAATAGATGGCTTAAGTGAGGTGCCTTTGGATAAACAAAAAAAATGTCTTGAAGCACTCAAAACTTATATCCAAATTTATGACGCTCATGCCAAAGCAAATAATGAAAATCCCATACAATGGCATGGCCAGAGAGCAAATACGGAATTGAGAAAAATTATCGAACGAGAAATTAAAACTATTATTGAACTTGAGGCACAAAATAACCCACATAATATTGCTGTCCCCTATTAAGGTAAAAGTAACTGTCTCGCAGACAATACTGTGAGACAGTTACTTTATTCATTATTAAGACGCAGCACTCCTCTGGAAATTGTGCCTAACACTTTAATTGTTCGTATATCGGTCTTTAAGGGATTAGCACTCAGCAAAGTCATGTCTGCTAATTTGCCAGGAACAAGCGAACCCTTATTATTTTCAAGTCCATATAACACGGCAGCGTCTAGTGTTAATGCTTTCAAGGCATCTATAAACTTTAACGATGCTTTGGCAGGTTTGATTGATACACATCTAGCATTCCCTGGTGGCCAGTTTGGCAATTCACCTGAATTCATCATTGCTATTAGGTGCAAAGGGGCAGGTGGCGCAGCCGGGGGGTTCGCATGGGCGCTTAAACTGGTCATAATTTTTTTTGCACTTACTAAAGGGGTTGTCTGATAGTTTCCCTGTGCATCGCGAAAAAAACTACAAAAAGCAGTTCCCCAGTAATAAAAATGCGGCACAAACCAACTGACCTTCACTTTTAAATGTTGCAGGCGTTGCAACTGATCATTACGTACAAAAGGGGCATTGATAATGATGGCATTTAACGACCCTTCACTTGGCGTATTTTGTACTTTATTAATCAAATTTAAAGCCAAATCAATAGCGGCATCACCATTGCATTCCAGGGCTACCGGTACTTTCTCCTTATCCGCTGCTTCAAGAAATTGTTCTAATTCTCTTGGAGATTTTTTAAGGGTATCAGGCCAGCTATTACCAGAATGAAGACGATTTGTTTGTAGCGATGATGGGGTTGTAAGAAATGCGGCTCCATCTTGAGCACTACCATCTACTTTAAACAACACCGGTCCAGCATATAGACGGAAAAAATCCTGATAGGTCAAATCCATGCGTTGCTTTTCAGTAATCGTTGAAGGTAACAAAACCACATCAAGAGGAAAGTTGGGAGATAACGTTAATTGCTCATAGTCAGCAATCCAGGCTGGGTTAAGCATCGTCTCAGTCGCTGTGGTATAACCTTGTTGAGTATATTGACGTGCTGCTTGTTGTATTGCCTTGCTTGCCTCTTCTTTGTTGATCAGGTGACCAAACACTTTCATTAATGAAGTATTGCGAATAAATCCATGGTTATCGATAACCATGTTTTTTTCATGATTAAAAGCAGTAATTTTTTGCATGGCTGCCTGATTAACTAAGGCTTGTGCCCCTGATGCATAAAGGACAAGGGTAGGGATAGTAGGTTGCAAATTAGTTAACATGGTTTGGTTTAAAGATTCCCCTTGCATGCGTAATGGATCATAGCCATTCACAATTACCCATCCATCGGCATTAGGAGCCTTATGTTTAAGAGCAGCTAAAAATGTATTAAGACTTTTAATTTCTTGCCAATCAGATTGCTTAAGCGCGTTGGTTGTTGATACATCGAGAGCATTTTCAGATAACCAGCCATAAAGAAGAAATTTTGAATAAGTATCGATAAACCCTGGTACAACATATGCCCCTTTTAAATCAATAACCTGTGTGTCTTTGCCCTGGCAAGCACGCATTAAGTTTGCTTTGTCGCCAAGCGCTAATAAGCGATGTCTCCCCACAGCTACGGCAGAGACTTCTGGTTGTTTGGGATTTAAAGTAATAAATGTTGCGTTAACATATATCGTGGCTGCATTTTGACATAGATGAGGCTTTGGAGGCAGGGAATAGCTGGGATGGGACAAGAGAAAAATAGCTAATCCAATAGACACGATGAATGCTTTAAGTCGCTTCATGTAACCATCCTCTGAATGCATTAGTTTTATCCTATCAAGTTCTAATTGAAGGGCAAAGTCCGCAATACAATTTTATTATGATGTAATTTTGTACAGTAGGCCAGTATTATGATATAATACCTCACCCTGATAGCTTGATTTGCTAAATGAAACCGCGATATTTTATGTGTCGCGTCAATGAATATCGCCTTAAAACTATTCCCTAATTTACAAATTCACCAGGGTAGCGTAGAGTAAGGCTATTTTTGTTTAGTTTTTACACGATTATTAAGGTTATCTTAAGCTTGTCCACGTTACAATGACCTTTTGCAAGTAGTTTGGAACAGCAGAGAAGGAATGCAATGAGCAGTAGAAAACACGCGTTAACTATTTTCAGTTTGACTATGATTACCGTTGGCTCAGTCGATAGTATTCGCAATTTGCCAGCAACTGCCTTATTTGGAAGTCAGCTGATTTCTTTTTTTATTTTGGGTGCTTTGTTTTTTTTAATTCCTACTGCTTTGGTTTCCGCAGAATTGGCTTCTGGATGGGCTAAACAAGGCGGAATCTATATCTGGGTAAAAGAAGCTTTCGGCAAGAAAACAGGATTTTTGGCAATATGGTTACAATGGATTGAAAATGTGATTTGGTATCCAACCATTTTATCTTTTGTTGCTGGAACAATTGGTTATTTGATTAATCCGGGTATGGCGGATAATCCATATTTTCTATGGTTAGTGATAGTTAGCTCATTTTGGGGGGCGACACTGCTAAATTTAAGGGGTATGCGTTCATCCGCTTTATTCAGTAACATTTGTGCGCTGTCAGGCCTTCTCTTACCAATGGCACTGATTATTGGTTTAGGTGCCTTGTGGATAGTGGGCGGTAACCCTTTACAAGTTCAATTCGATTCACATAGCATTAGCCCACATTGGCAGGATAAATCAATGTGGGTTTCTTTAACTGCTATTATGATGTCCTTTTGTGGTATTGAAATTGCGACGGTACATGCCAATGATGTACAAAATCCTCAACAAGCTTTCCCCCGCGCGTTAATCTATTCTGTGCTTATTATCCTTAGCACCCTGATTTTAGGTTCATTAGCCATTGCAGTGGTTTTGCCTCAACATGACATCAATCTTGTTGCAGGGATTATGCAAGCATTTGATGCGTTTTTTGCCAGGTACCATCTAAGTTGGTTTATGCCTATTGTCGCAGTCATGCTGGTTATGGGAGGGTTAGGAGGTGTCAGTAACTGGATTATTGCTCCAACCAAAGGGTTATTAGTCGCCGCAGAAGATGGAAATTTGCCCGCATTGTTTCAAAGAGCTAATCGTAATGGGGCTCCGATTGTTATGTTAATTTCACAGGCAGTAATTGTAACTATTCTTTCTGCTTTATTTCTTTTTATGCCTTCTGTTAATGGTTCTTACTGGTTATTAACTGCCCTGGCAGCACAGCTTTACATGCTCATGTATTTACTTATGTTTTTTGCTGCTTTTAAATTGCGTGTTAGTGCTCCTTCTCATCCTCGCGCTTTTCGTATTCCCGGAGGGATAATTGGCATGAGCTTGGTAGGAGGCGTTGGTATAGTGGGTTGTTTAACCACCCTAGTGGTAAGTTTCATGCCTCCGGAAGGTATAAATGTAGGGTCGGTAAGTCGTTATGAGCTTACTTTGATTGCAGGATTGATATTCATGTGTTTACCACCTTTTATCAGCACCTGGCTTCAAAATCGTGCCAGGGTTGCAGCAGAAATCGATATTGCGGCTGCGTAGCGATAGATGACTGTTAGTCTATCACTTGACGAACTAGAGGCTCGTTTGCCCGAATTAGAATGGCAAATGAGCTCTTTCGGACACACTATTTCAACCAAAATCTTACCCAAAGGACTATTCCGACTACCAGAAACAGCCAGCGCAACTGCTTTTATTAATGATATAAAAACAGATCTTAAAAGATTGGCTAACCATCAAAATGAACAAAGCGGTTTTTATCTAGCTCAAAAAATCCAGCAAAAAATCAATGTTCTAATAGCATTATGTCGTTTGGAAGTAAATCCCGCTCCACGACAAAGCAATTATTTGAGTATGATTACCACACGCCAACACTATGTAGAAGAGTTGGGAAAAGAAAAGGAACTTCTATTGCAGCAACGGCAGGCTTTAATTAATCGCTTGGAACAAACGAATGATTTAGGTACTCGATTAAATTTGAACGCCGAAGTAGGCGAAATTGAAAAACGACTCACTCTGGTGCAGGAGACTATGGTACGAGTTACCAAATGGTAGGATTACTTTATTCAAAGCAAAATCTTTGATGCTTTGCCAGTAATTTTGCGAACGCCTCTGGGGGCATGGGGTGCCCGTAAAAAAAGCCTTGACCTTCATCACAGTTGCGGCTTTTTAAAAATTTAAGCTGCTCAAGGGTTTCAATTCCTTCCGCAAGCACCCGTAGTTTAAGACTGTGTCCCATCGCAATGATAGCTTCTATGATTGAGGCATCATTATGATTATTAAGGCATTCCTGTGTAAAGGATTGATCAATTTTAAGTTTGCTTACGGGAAATGCCCTTAAGTAATTTAAGCTGGAGTAGCCGGTACCGAAATCATCAACCGTTAAACTAATGCCAAGTGCCTTAAGTTGTTTGAGTTTGTGTAAGTTTTGCTTTTTATTATCCATAATCACACTTTCTGTTAATTCTATTTCAATGTACGTAGGATCAAGCTGACACTGTTCTAACGTTTCTTTTATAAATTCGACAAAATTGTCCCTAACAAGCTGTACTCCAGAGACGTTAACAGCTAAACGTAATGGTTTAAGTCCTTGCTTTTGCCAGGCTTTATTTTGTAAACAAGCATTGGTAAAAATCCACTCCCCCAAAGGAATAATCAATTTTGATGATTCGGCCATTGGGATAAAATCCAGCGGTTGGATAATGCCTTTCGTTGGATGATTCCAACGGACTAAGGCTTCTACGCCAATAATTTCACCGGTTAATAAATCAATGGTAGGTTGATATTCCAAAAAAAATTCATTAGCAAGTAACCCACTTCGTAGATCCATTTGCATTTCAAGACTTTTTTGTGTGCTCTCGTGCAGCCTTTGATCAAAAATTTTAAAATTATTTTTTTCTTTTTTTGCTAAATACATGGCCATATCAGCATGCTTTAGCAGCGTTGCCGGGTCTTTTCCATGATCAGGAAAGAGGCTTGCCCCTATGCTTGCAGTAATCACAATTTCATGATTAAGAAGCTGTATAGGTTTAGTTAGTTTATTAAGAATTTTTTGTGAAAGCTGTGTGACATCATCATTCTCATTAAGAATGAATAAAATGACAAACTCATCCCCACCGAACCGGGAAATAGTATCACTTTTGCGTAGAAATAAAGTAAGTCTTCTTGCAATTTTTTGCAATAAAATGTCGCCATGGTTATGCCCTAGATTGTCATTGATTAATTTAAAATTATCAATATCAAGAAAAAATAGAGCGACTTGATTACCATAGCGCTTAGCATAGGCAATGGCTTGATGTATCCTATCGTAAAGTAAGGTACGGTTAGGTAAGCCAGTTAAAAGATCATGCGTGGCTTGATAAGCCAATTGTTTTTCCATTTGCTTACGCATGGTGACATCGCGAAAGCTCCATACATAGCCTACCGTAATATGCCGTAGTTGATGAGGTTTCGAATGCCACTCATAGATATTTCCCGTGTTTAACAGGATTTCATAATCAGTTTCCAGTTCGGGATTGGCACGTAACTCATCAATTTTTGCCAGAAAATCTTGCGGAAGTTTAAGTTGACTAAGTATTTCGTCAATAACTAGGGCAAGATCGGTTTTGGGGGCAAAGTTTTCTGGTATTTTCCACATCTCTATAAAGTTTTGATTGTAATATTCAATTCGCCCTTTCAAATCAATGACGAGTAAACCATCTGTTGTCGATTCCAGGGTCGATTTGGTAATGGCCAGTGATTTCTCCAATTCACGCGTGCGTTTGGCAACACGACGCTCAAGTAGTTGATTGAGGGTATCAAGATCAATGTTTTTATAATGTAAAGAAAGAAAACTGGTCAAAATTTTATTGGAATAATAACAACTAATAAGGACGGCGGGCATGTAAATTAGTCCACAAAACCCAAGGAGAATATAAATATCGCCTTGCCAAAATAGCCATACAGTAAAAGGGATAAAGGCTGGAAAAAGATAAAGCGCGTAAGTTGAAACAACGGGTGCAAAGAAGGACATGGAGCCTGCTGTGAGGCCAAAAATAAGTATTACTACAAAGCTTTGATAAATGAGATTTTCTGTTGGCATTAAAATAGAGCTTGCAAAGCCCCAACCACAGCCAGAAAGAAAAGTAAAAATTGAAAACCACCTTAACCAGATTTTAGGATTATAGTGCTTTTTTTTGAGTTTATAAGACATTGCTATGCTAAACCAGATTAAACTAATGGATAGCATGTAGATGCCCCATCCGAGGAGTAGTTGATGATTTACCACAGGCCAAATAGCAATCGTCAAAAAAATTGCGGCCCCACATTGAGCAGAAATGCCAAAAGGATTTTGCTCGTAAAGTAAATGAACTTGATCAGCTAAAATTTTAGTGGAGGGCAAAGTTTTTGCACTTTTCCTTCCCTGAAATAAGGCGGTTTTATAACTGTTTATTAATCTCATTAATTAACCAGCCTCCGACCATTGGATTCAAGCGGCTAGACTATATAATTCTTATGTAGATTAATTATAGCCACAATCCTGACGGTTGACTTAATGGTCAATTTAGGTTTTCTTAAATACTGCGTCTTAAAAATTTTGATTTCCTGCTAGAATGGTAAAAGCAGTTAATGCTGTTCAAATTACTTGCAATATCAAACTCATAACCTGTAACTAGAGGCATGGATGTTTAAAAAAATTCTCGTAAGTAACCGTGGGGAAATTGCACTTCGTATTGTGCGAGCTTGTAAAGAAATGGGTATTGAGGCTGTGACGATCCATAGCGTTGCTGACCGATACGCCTTGCATGTTAAACGTGGTTCTCATTCGCACTGTCTGAGTAAGAAACCCCTGGAAGCTTATCTCAATGGTCATCGCATCATTGAATGTGCGAAGGCCGCTGGCTGCGAAGCTATTCATCCTGGGTATGGATTTTTATCAGAAAATCCCGATTTTGCTGCTGCCTGCGAAAAAGCAGGTATCGTATTTATTGGTCCTTCCGCAGATGTTATCGCCACTATGGGGTCTAAAATTGCTGCCAGAAAAGCAATGCAACACGCGGACATTCCCGTTATACCAGGTAGTGATGGGAACTTGGAGTCCATTGACGAGGCAGTCGCTTGTGCGGAAAAATTGGGTTATCCGGTCATGCTTAAAGCGACATTCGGAGGAGGAGGGCGTGGTATTCGTCTCTGCCATGACGCGGAACAAATCAGGCACCAATACGTGCGCGTACAATCCGAAGCGAGCAAGGCCTTTGGTAATGCTCATGTTTTTATGGAAAAATTTATTGCAAACCCACGTCATATCGAAGTGCAGATTCTCGCGGATAATCACGGTACCGTTTTACATTTATTCGAACGAGATTGTTCCATACAGCGGCGCCATCAAAAACTTGTCGAAATTGCCCCCTCTGTTCAGTTAAATGATAACACTCGAAACCTTTTGTACGATTATGCCGTCAAGTCTGCAGCCGCTGTGGGTTATACCAATGCGGGAACAGTGGAATTTATTTTGGATGAGCAAAATCAAGCGTATTTTCTGGAAATGAATACCCGCTTGCAAGTTGAACATCCCGTCACTGAGCAAATTACAGGGATTGATCTGGTGCAAGAGCAAATTCGTATTGCTGCTGGGGAAAAATTAACACTGACACAGGATAAAATTACCCGGCGAGGCTATGCGATTGAGTTTAGAATCAATGCGGAAGATCCACAAAATGATTTTCTGCCCAGTTTTGGGCGTATTACACGTTACTATGCCCCGGGCGGGCCAGGGGTTCGTACCGACAGTGCAATTTATACAGGCTACACCATTCCGCCAGATTATGACTCTCTGTGTGCCAAACTGACTGTTTGGAGCCTTGACTGGTCTTCTGTATTACGCCGCGCCCGACGGGCTCTGGAAGAAATGAGGGTATTTGGGGTGAAAACAACCATTCCCTTTTATTTAGAGATGTTAAAATCCAAAGAATTCCAAGAAGGCATGCTCACCACCGGTTTAATAGAAGCACATCCCGAATGGTTACGCTATTCAAATAAATCCTTACCTCATCATAAAGCAGCAGTTATCGCTGCTGCTTTGGCGCACTATAACAAACAGGTTACGTAATGACGGTTTGTTAATAAAACTATTTGATTAATATATGATAATTAATGACGTTAATTAGCTAGTTTAATTGAAAAATTCTCTTATCTTAATTGTATCTTAATATTTAAGCGCTATGATTATTTTATCTGCAGAAATAAAAGAAATTCATTCATGGCTTATTGTAAGAAATTTATCGCTGGAATCAGCGCTATTAACTTTTCTGACTCTTCCGCTCAACTCCTCAAACAAGCGCTTTTATCGTTTGCCTACAAGGAGTTACAACAAGAACTTCAAGCAATTAAAGATAGATTGGCCCGCTTGCCTATAAAAGTGGATGAGCATGATTTAGAAAATGAGCAACTTCAAACCTATAGGAATGTGCTAGGGAATGAGCAACTACAAGCTTATAAAGAGAAACAGGCAGCTGCTGTGGCACGAATTGAGTTTCAACTTAGTATGTTGCAAGAGGAGGCTAAAAATCCTCCCTTTGATTTAGATGCAGAATTTAAAATTGATGACTCGTTTATTCAAAATTTTGCAGGTAATTTCCGTAACATCAGGCATTTAGCGGACACTTTGTCCGATGCACCTGTGGCAATTAAGCGATTACAAACTCGTCTATATACAGAAATTCTTTTTAAACTTGAACAAAAAGAGCAAGAAGTACAGTTGCAAACGTTATCGCTCGAAGATATTCGCGAGATGATAAACCAGGCGTTTGACATTTATGAAGATGAATCGAGTACTCCTCTGTTGCGTGACTTGGCAAAGAAGCTCATTTCTATGGGTATTTTCGAAATCATCCGTAGTGACTGTGAACGAGCAACAGTGAAAGAATCGTTACCTCCTTATGCACAATATAAAGAATTTCTTCTTTTATTAAACGCTAAATTACCCAATGTTGAAAAATCTAATGTGATTGATACCTTAAGCGAGCATAGAGATTCGCAAGGAAGAACTCTTATTGAATTACTCTTTAATGTTGAACGTAAATTGGGTATTTCACCTAATGATAGCTGGAAGGATGACGCTAAAATTGAAGCATTTAAAATTAAAAAAGCAGTGTTTCATAAGTTGCGTTTTGGCCAGTCAGACAGAAGAGAGTATGTAGAAAGAGTACAAAGTAACCTGGCACGCGATTTATTTTGGGGTAGAAACATTCGTGATATTGAGTTGTTTACCAAAAGTGGTGTTTCTGATGATGAGTTTTCAGCATTGGTGCAGCAAAATTCACTAAAACAATCATTCAGGAAGCCGCATTCATTGCCTGTCGACTTCTCTTTTGCAGAAAGAAAGTTGGTGGCTGTTCTTAATAAAGTGAAAGAAATTAGAAGCTCAACGACTTCCTTTGCAATAGGTGACAAAACAAGGGTAAAAGGAAATGACTTAGTAAAAATGGAACGGGTTGTGAGTGAGGAATTTAAAAAATTTTTTGTTCCCACCCTCCAGATAAAAGATGGTTTGATACATGTTAATTTTTATTATTCGTCCTTAAAGAATAATGAACTCACTCAATCTATTTTAGAAGCGAAGGGATTGGGGAGCAATTCAGAACCTTTGGTTAATGAGTTAAAAAAATTACAACGATTTAAGCATGAGATCCCTGCGATACAAGACTTAACGTTGAAAGGCAGAACCTTGGCAGAAATAGACCAGTCTTTAGAGCAATACTTTGAGGAAGACTTCGATAAGCAATTTAATAAAGTAAAAGATGTAGATCAGCGAAATGCTTATAAAAAGCAATTAAGAGATTCTTATAAAAAACAATTAAAGAGCCTGCAAGATACTTTTGATAAAGAAAAAATTAAGCAAATTAGTGACTTGCCTTTAAGTAATAATGAAGAAATTTTATTACGAAAATTATTGGAGCTGCAATCGATAGCGCCTATTAATGAAGTGACCAATGGGCTAGAGATCTCAGAGGCTCTCGAAAAAATAGCAGCCAACCAATACATAGAAGCTGTAAAAATTAAAAATTTAGAATCTGCCGTTGAAATGGCCTATCGAAATTTGGCTTCTCTCAGAGAAGCAGAGGTACCCGATTATGTGCGCCCCATTTTGCAGAAAGCAAAAACACTCTTTACCAAGGAGAGAGAAGAAAAACTAAAGACTTTAAATGAGATATTACAGTCAGAATTATCTACTACGGATAAAGAGCTTAAGCTTACTAAACTTTTCTTTGATGAATACAAAGACATGGCCCCTACACTCGCTTTGTCTGAAAAAGATTATAAGCGCTTGCATGATAATATTTTTGGCATGGCGAAAGAAACTATCAAACTGCTTGAGCGAACTCAAAATGCTCAACCCGCCTTGAAACCAGAAGAGGAGGCTGCTTATTTTGAAGCGATTAAACAGATCTCCATAGAAATAGAATCGCTTAACCTTAAAATGAATGAAGTGCGGTTTAAAATCCCTTATGCCTTAAAACCAGAACAAAAAATTATTGTAATTGATAAAGAGGGGCGGGAGCATTCGGTAAAGATTCACTTAAATGTTGAGCAACTGCCGTATTCACTTATTAAACCACCTGGTGAAAGCGAATTTATTTTTTCCTTTGGTGGTAGCCGAGGGGTCATTGCACCTTTTGCTGGGTTGGATAAAGCTTATGCGGGTGAGAGCAAACTCAAATCTCGTCTTTTTACTCATTCCCGTTTACTAGGTGTGGGACAATATGGTTCTGTCAAAGAAGTTGAAAATTTATTATCTGGTTTAAACCAGGTTATCAAAAAAGGATATGTTCCCAGCACTGAACCCACTTTTTCTGATGAAAGTCGTAATGATTTAAGAACACGACCAATTACTGCTCGTGATGATCCTTTCTATCGTGTAGAAAGTGATATCCTGAAAAATTTTTCAGCAGCAGCGATTGCTAATAAAAATACGATGATAGGGGAAACACAATATTGGCTGGAGACAGATAAGCAACGATCGAAAGGCGTTTTATTTGCTAAGGACAGTCAGCCTCAGCAATATCATCTATTAACGGGACGAGCTAAAGGGCAAACTTTTGCAGACAAGGCAAATGAGGCTTTAAATTATTATTCCAAAGATAAGCTTGCCTATCACGATCCTATCCAACGTAAAACAAATAATCTGCAAGAGCTTACGGATATGTTAGCGTTATCACAGGCTTTAGTCGGTGAAGCACAAAAATTTGCAACCTTGGGAGCCAGTGAACAAAGTCCAGAGTTTGGTTTCGCGCACAATGATATTAAACCAGAAAATTTTCTTTATAAACGAAATAGTGATGGTAGTTTTGAAGTCCGCTATATTGATTGGGCGACTGGTGGTTTTGAGCGAAAATATGAAGGTCAGCAGGAAAATTTAAAGGACATTTTTGCTGAATTGTTTGGTAGCGATCTTTCATCTGAATGCAAAGAGGGCGTCTGTGTTGATAAAGATGGTCGTTTCGTAAGGAAAAAAGAAGGTATTGGCATCGTCTACGGAATTAATCCCACTTTGCAAATTTTGCATGGTGCCCGCAGTGGAACACTCCCCTATCTTAGTCCCCAAAAAGTCTTGGGGAGTGATAGAAAAAATCGGGCATTAGCAGCTGGAACCCCTCCTAATCCCGCCTTTAATACCGTTCTTAAAACCAATGACCCTGCCCTTGATGATTGGGCATTAACTGCCATGACTTTTGGTATTTGTAATCGGCAAGCTTATTTTGCCCTGGTAAAAGGGCGAGTGGTGAATGATTACATTGTTACCGGTATTTTGGAACCGGATGACCACATTCCGCTTGGATTAAAAATTGTTGATGTCAAAAAATTTAATGAATTTTTTGCTTGTGGCAGTGAACTCGATAGCGATTCATTAAAAGATGGTACTGCTTATCATGATCCAAATGCGGTTATGTTTATTCCTTCCAATCAACGAGAAGGGGAGCCACTACATCTTTACCGACGCCTTCAAGAGTTAAAACGAGTATTAACTCCTCTAGCGGCTGAAAACATGAAGGACAGTCCTGAACAACAAATCGTTGATGAAATCGAAGAAATTTTACAAAAAGTCCATCGTTCAATTGCATTAGGTCAGGGACTGAGCAAGCAAGAGCTGCAAAAAGAATTAAATGCTGCCCAACGTTGTTTAAAAAATTATGAAAAATTAAATGACAAGGGTTACCAAGAAGCGCTTCAGAAGAAAGAAACGCTGCAAACGGTTCTGAATGAAATTCCCTCAGGAAAACCGTCTAGAAACTTAGCCAATGAATTATTACAACCTGCGCAAGAAGGTGGTCCCAGTCGCTTACAGGTATTAACCACTTATCCAGAATCACAAGAACAAATAGACAAGGTCATTAATATTTTGCAGGAGGCTTTTACTGATGAGGCTGAATTAAATGACAAATTTCTAAGTAGCGAAGCTCCAGCGCGTCATTTATTTAAAGAAATGATTGCTCAGGGACAGACAGACATTTTCACTAGTTTAGTGAATAAAATAGCTGATAAAAAAAGTGCGGAAGAGACATTATCAGCGATTACAAGTCAATTGGAAAAAATAAATCTTGAGTCTTTAGAACTTGATGAAAAAATAAAACAAACCCGCAAGGAATTTGTGGAAGAGGAAGAGCGTTTAACGCAGGTTGTAGAAACGGCGAAACAAGAAGGTGAGCATGCTGTTTCTGAGGCTGAAGTTTTATTACAGGAAACGCGTAAACGCCATGCAATGGAGCTTGAACGGTTACGCGAGTCTCAAAAAGTTTCGCAAGAAAAACATAAAGAGTTGATAGATATTCAGTCTTTAGAACTTGATGAAAAAATAAAACAAACCCGCAAGGAATTTGTAGAAGAGGAAGAACGTTTAACGCAGGCTGTAGAAACGGCGAAACAAGAAGGTGAGCATGCTGTTTCTGAGGCTGAAGTTTTATTACAGGAAACGCGTGAACGCCATGCAATTGAGCTTGAACGGTTACGCAAATCTCAAAAGGTTAACCAAGAAAATCAGAAAGCGTTGCAAGATAAGTTTGATAAAGCGACAAAAATGCGCGATGACTTTGTTAGTCTGGTTCGGGAAGACGGATTGTTACACTATGCTGCTGAACAAGGGTTAACCGAGATATTTAACAGCTTAGTAGAAGCCCTAAAGCGTGCAGAAGTAGATAATATACTCGATTTAGCACTAGCTGAATATGGACCAGGTAAAGATCAAATTCATAGCGCTCTTCATCTGAAATGGTCGACTCACTGTTTTCACATTGCCATCCGCAATAATAATAAAAAACAACTAGAAACCCTTTTAAGTTTATTGCCTAAAGACAATCGTTACGATGAAGTAATCGCAAAAGCTCTGCATTTTTGCGCAGTACTTGGAAATAAAACCTTATTTCAAGCCATTCTTGATAATCGCTTGGAGTTAGGAAGTCCTCTAACTACAGAACAAATAATGGCGATTGCTTTCCCGCCAGACAATTTATCACCCTATCATTTGTTCTTAAGTAATGAGGCGAACTTAACTGCCATTGATTGGACCGCCCTAAAACAGCAACCTGAACTTGCCAAAGACTTTTTATTATCCGCACCAGGGAATCCTTTACTGATTGCTGCAGCGAAAACGAATTTTGCAGGTGTTTTCCAATTACTCGAACTGGGACAAGAAGTACAGTTCAACGAGTGGCAACAAGTTTTTTCTCAACTCGATTCGCAGGGAAAAAATATTCTCAATTACATGCTTGAATTGGATCAATTTGAATACCTGGATCGCTTCATTCATTTTATTAAAGAAAATACTGAAAATAGTGCAGATATATTGGTTCGGCTGTTGAGTAATCCTCATCCCGCTAACCCCCTTAAAAATTTTCTATCTAAACAAACCAATCGTGATCAGCATTTTGCTATAGTGGAAACGTTACTCGATGCAATTTGCACTGATTTTTCGACAGCCACGCCAGAACAGCAGAAAGCGCGTATTGTTGCTCTTTTAATTAATAAAGAGTGGCTAATTGAGCAAGCAAAAGAGCCTAAAAACTCTTCCAAGCTTAAAGTACTTTTACAAAACAGTGCTTTATCCATACCGTTTAAACAAATTCTTTTTAAAGTTTTAAAAGAGGCGGCACAAGAAACTGAAGGTGCCCGCGCATTTTATGAGGGTTTATACAAAGAGGTTTCAAAAACATCAATAGAACTCAATAAGCCAAGTCAACTGGAAATTTCTGCTGTGTTTAACGAAGCCATTCGACAAACCGCTGATTTTAACATGTTGTTTGAAGCGTTGGCTGAAAAACATGAGCTTGCCGAAAAATTTGAGTTAGAAGTTAAAGAATTACAAAGTACGGTTAATGCCTATGTTGAAGAGGTAAAGTCCTTAACTGCTGAG
>NZ_LNYG01000013.1:866346-867343 GCF_001467745.1 Legionella jamestowniensis | reverse complement strand
GGAAACGTATACGAGAGAGAAAAAGCGCCTGGAAGAAGAACTATCTTCGGCGAAAGCCACTGTGAATTCCTTGGGGTCAAAAAATGAAGCGCTTGAGAAAGAGGCTGGTGATTTAAAAGATAAGGTTAATGCCTATGTGGAAGAGGTAAAGTCCTTAACGGCTGACCTTGAAATCCAGACGAAGACGGTATTAAAGCAGGAAGAGGAATTGTCATCTGCACGCGCGAGTTTAGAAAAGTCCCAGCAACGTTCATCGGTTTTAGAAGCTGAGATCAAACGGGTGAACGAGTCCCACGCCGATGAAGTCAGCAGGCTTGAGGCGAAGCTGAAGAAGGCAGGAGAGTCAGGGGATGAAAAAGTCCGTGTGGTGCGTGAAGAGTTAGAACAGACACAAAAGCACCATGAAGAGGTGTTAAACAAGTTAGGTCAATCGCTAAAAGAAGCGACGAAAGACGCAGAGGACGTGAAGTCGAAATTAGAAGTAGCAGAGCAAACACTGGCCTCAAAATTAGCGTCGCTGAACAAGTTGCAAGAACAGTTCCAAGCACTTGAACGAAGCAACGAAGCATTAAATGAAGAATTGTCCAGTGCCAAGGCTTCAGCAGAGGGTCAGGAATTAAAGAACACCGAATTAGTTGATGAAATCCAACGCCTAACCGAAGCACTGCAAAGTAAGGCGGAAGCGTTAGATTCTTTATCCTCTGAATTGAAGAAACAACAAGAAACGGTTTCCGATTTACAACAAAGTTTATCAACGACACAAAAATCGTTTGAGGAAGCAGAGCGTCGCTCAAGTGCGTTAGAAAAGCAGTTAGAACAACTTAAGGCCGCCCATATCAGTGAGCAGGAAACGTATACGAGAGAGAAAAAGCGCCTGGAAGAAGAACTATCTTCGGCGAAAGCCACTGTGGATTCCTTGGGGTCAAAAAATGAAGCGCTTGAGCAAGAGGCCGGTAATTTAAAAGATAAGGTTAATGCCTATGTGGAAGAGGTAAAA
>NZ_LNYG01000013.1:617908-866336 GCF_001467745.1 Legionella jamestowniensis | reverse complement strand
TTTAGAAGCTGAGATCAAACGGGTGAACGAGTCCCACGCCGATGAAGTCAGCAGGCTTGAGGCGGAGCTGAAGAAGGCAGGAGAGTCAGGGGATGAGCAAGTCCGCGTGGTGCGTGAAGAATTAGAGCAGACACAAAAGCGCCATGAAGAGGTGTTAAACAAGTTGAATCAATCGCTAAAAGAGGCGATGAAAGACACAGAGGAAGTTAGGTCGAAATTAGAAGTAGCAGAGCAAACGCTGGCCTCAAACTTAGCTTCGCTGAAAGAGTTGCAAGAACAGTTCCAAGTACTTAAACGAAGCAACGAAGCATTAACTGAAGAATTGTCCAGTGCCAAGGCCTCGGCAGAGGGTCAGGAATTAAAGAACACCGAATTAGTTGATGAAATCCAACGCCTAACCGAAGCACTGCAAAGTAAGGCGGAAGCGTTAGATTCTTTATCCTCTGAATTGAAGAAACAACAAGAAACGGTTTCCGATTTACAACAAAGTTTATCAACGACACAAAAATCGTTTGAAGAAGCAGAGCGTCGCTCAAGTGCATTAGAAAAGCAGTTAGAACAACTGAATGTTAAACACAGTAAAGAAAAAATAGATCTAGAAACTAAATTATCTACCGCAACAGAGAAGGTTGATGCCGTTCAAAAACAATTAGAAGAAGAGCAACGCAAATCATTAGAATCTGAGAAAAAACAAAAAGAGGCTGAAAAAATTGCTGAAGAGGCATTAAAAGAAGTAGCGGCAATGCGATTGGAATCCAAACGGCTTCAAGAGGAAATGGAGAAATTACGTCGAGAAACGAAAGAACGTCAAAGTCAACTTGATGCACGTGAACACCAACTTGAAGAGCGCGCAAACCAACTTAACACGAGAGAGAGTTTACTTGAACAGCGTGAAATGCAACTTGAAGCACGGGAAAATGAACTTGAAGAACACCGTCGAGAAGTAGCGCTTGCAGAAGAGGAGGTTCATCCTCGCGAAACTGATTTAGTAGAATTACTACCCATTATAGAGAATCCTCGCGAAGTAGCTCGAAGAAGAGCAATCACTGCTTTAAACGCACAACTTGCAAACAGTTTCGATGACGCGTTATTAATTACTATTAGCGAAGCCGAGAGTAATGAAGATCTGGCAAAGGCAGGCTTAAAATTAAAGTACCTACGTGCTTTAAATGCAGACGATTTTGAGCTGATTGCCGATACGGCTGAAAATCGATTGACTGAATTACAAGAGTTACGTTCTGAAAATAAAAAGAAATTGTTAGGTAATAACTATAAAATTGTTTTAGGTGAAAATAGGGAAAAATTAAGAGGTATTCACACCAACCTTAATAAAATCGCCACACTCGATAGTGGCACCAGAAAAGAGTTGGATTATTTGGTAAGAGTTTCTCCGCTCCATTGGTTTAGTCCTGCTTTTCAGGCATCACTTAAGAAAAATGCCCGTGACTTGGCACCGCATTATGAGAGGTTAGCAGAAGGTTGCGATGTTATTGTTGACTATTTAAAACCGCTAAGTATTGAACTAAAACATCAATTGAATAGTTTGCCTTCAATGGAGCAAATGCAGCGGTTACCTGAGAATTCCCCTCAGAGATTGGAAATTGAAGATCGTCGCGCACTACTCACTCGCTACTTACAACGCGTACAAAAAGAACTCGATCTTTATGAGCCTTTATACAAACTGTTAAACGGTGATCCAACAGCCTCCAATCCTCTGCTAAGACAGGGTATTCGAAAAACTCTCCGTTACGCGCAAGATGAGAAATATGCATTGAAATTTTTAGATTTCGCAACGGATTATCATGATTTTGCGCAGAGTGAAAAAGCCGCTCACTTTGAAAATGATTATGAAGCCGACTCAGAAGCTGAGGCAACTGTTTTATCAGGAAATTTAGGTAGCTCACGCTATAGTGTAATAGAAGCAGTAAAACATGGATATTTTCGTGAGCATGTCGTTAATCCGGATGATCCCTTATGTGGTTATTTTATTGAAGAGCGTGCAAAAAGTTTAGACAACCGGTTGGATAAAAGATCCCTTAAAGGATATCGTCCTCAGATCACTATCACCGTCAGCAAATTTCCTCAGGGTGACAATCATGATCCAGCCGTTATTGCTGCCCGTGTGAAATATTCGTTGGCCGTGGCAACGCAGTTTTTGGCAGAATTTGTAGAACCACCCAGTGAAGCAAACCCTTTGACGTTGCGAGGACCTAATCCTGAAGAGTTACGTTATCTATGGACGGCTCTGGTATTAGTTGGAAAGGAAGTTCCCGAATTTCAGTTTTCCCATAAAGCAGTAGAAGTGGCTTCAGCAGCATTTATGCCTAAGAAAGAAAGGGAGGCCGCTGGCTTTTGGGGAAGGGCCACACAATGGACTGCAAATTCTTGCTACAACACTTGCTTTAAAGGTCAACCCTCCTTGGATCTGTGGTTAACAGGTCTAAAAGAAGCCAGCAAGCATCGTACTCATTTCAAAAAAGAAAGTGAGCAGATCAAGAAGGTAGTAGGTGAAGTTACCCATACATTCTTTGGTAATCCAAAAGCCAAGACAATAATCGACGAGCTAAAACAAGAAATTAAGGCAGACCCTAAAGCGGGTGGATGATAGTGAGATGGGTTATTAATTATAATTAACTTTTTTGTAGATCTAGCACGAATCTAGTTCAACTCATTTAAGAAAAGGATTTTCACGCCTGTAATTTATTGATCAGGTTGCTATAGAGGGTATTAACGTCTGAACTTTCACGCCATCCGTTTACTATAAAGCCTCATTAACTTGAGCGTGTCCCTCCAAAGTCAGCTCATTGATCGCTCGTACTTGTTACCAAGACTCTGACCGACAGCCTCGGTGCGCACACCAGGCCCATCCCTTGTATATACTTTAACTAAAGCGATGGGCAAGGAGCTGCTATGTTAGACCAGGTAAAATTAAATCAATTAAACCAGTTGTTAAACCTAGCTCTTAAACCTGAAAATGCCAATGTGTTTTGGAAAGGGCTTACTAAAAAGCCCTTGAGTATAGGGTTTTCTAACCTGCCAAAGCATGTTGAAGAAATGCAGAAAACTTTATTGCTTGCTTCTAAAGATAATGCCTATTTTACCAACGCGTCTTTTTATCTTCCTTTCTTAAAAAGCATCGGCCAAATAGCAAAGAAGTGTACCGACGAGGAGAGCATTTCGGATAGCAGCGTTGGCAAAATACTTCAACAACTTAAAGATCATCGCCAACCCTTTACCTACCGTTTTTATCAAATACTTTCTCCATTGGCGGAATTGCACAATAAAAGTGTGGCTGAACAAAACCGATTGATTGATCAAATTTGTGCTCAACTGATCGGTTTATACAGCGATAATCCCAACGTTCAATCTTTACCCAATACTAAAATCATTCAACAAAGGGTTGCTGAAAAAGAATTGCGGGACAGCTTGGATATAAAGGACAACAGCAAAAGTTTAATTTATCTATACACTAACGACCCGCCTGAACTTGTCTTTTCACAAGGGATTCGAGCTCCAGGAAAAAAACTGGCTTTAAAAGGGCAAGGAAGTGCCCTGGACATCAATCCAGAAAATAATCAAAGCCGTTACCTAATTACCTGGCATCACCTGAATCTCACCCAAGCGAAAAAATATAAATATGTTTATGCGTTGGATATTCCAAAAGCCATGCGTATACCTGCAGATGAGTTTCATTTGGGTAAAATACCCGACAGCAGCCTCATTGCCCAAGCAATTGAAGGACGACAGGTTGTTGGTAGTTTTACGTTGGAAGAAAGCCAGAATCGTTTACAATGTAAAAACATCAAAAAAAATCCTCACTACGCCTCAGAAATAACCTTCAGCAATAGTAGCAAAACTCGACCCCATTTATTATTTCGCGGAGATAGCCGCCATTTTTCAGGAAATCCGAAAAAAAACACTGTTCGCCAATTCGAAGGGACTCATGCTGAGCTGGTTATAAAGAAACCATCTGAAAATTTATTTGAAGTCGGATTTACCGCGTTAGTAAATTTTAATGACGATGCTGAAAAATATGTTAATAGTCGTCAGCCCACCATCTTTATTTCCACGAGTGATAACCTAACCTCTTGTCTTAAATTCCCGGAAGAAAGTACCGGTCAAGACATGCGCTACGTTTACGTCATCTATCTTCCGGATTCGGCAATTAATGCCCAAGAATTGACACAAAGTGATCATGCTAAAACAGATCAGGAATACCTTGTGCCAAACCACATCCCTCCAGGCCACATTATCGGCATGTGTACTATCACCAATGGCAAGCTTGAACGCTTTGATTTCAATGATAACACCAAAGTCTGTATAGATAGGGCGACCTTTGTCCAACAATTTATTGAGCCCGCGCTACGAACCCAAAAAGAAACACTTAATGCGACTAGAAATGAAGAAAATAGCCGAGGTTATGGAAAAAATGAGGATGATATCTCCGACACAGATATCTTTGGAATTAGTTCCTCATCCTATACGGATCATTAAGCAGAGAGTCTTGCATCGGCAATAGGCTCAGCAATTATTTTATCTTCTAGCTTTTTGTGGAACTATTTAATCATTCAATTTAGAGCAAATAATTGTCAATAAGCCGAATATTGCCAATTGTCACCGCAATGAAACGTCGACCCTGATAGTCTTCAAGATATTCAACTTCAATATCTTTTTGCTTTAATTCCTCTGCGATTAACTCACAGGATTTTTGTTGATGGAAAATGCTGGCAAAAGTTTCAGCTTTCAGCCGTTGCTCCGCAGTCAAACGATTATTACGGGAGCTAAAGGCAAGGCCACTTTTTTCCCGAATGGTGGGACAAGCCTTGATTTCAATGTCCATGAAAAAGGCATCGACCATTTCTTGAATCAATAAATATTGTTGATAATCTTTTTCACCGAAGTACGCATAATGTGGCTTAGCCAGATTTAGCAGTTTCATAACAACAGTAAGAACACCTGTAAAATGTCCCGGACGATGCTTTCCCTCCATCAACTGACAGAGTTTGGTTTCGTGGATTTGAAAGCGATAGTTATCAGGATAGATGGCTTTTTTAGTAGGAATTAGGCAATAGTCAACTTGCAATTCTTTTAAGAGATTAAAATCATTCTCTAGTGTTCGTGGGTAATGCGTAAAATCATCAGTGCGGTTAAATTGAGTAGGATTCACAAAAATACTGGCAATGGTATGTTGATTTTCCTGTTTACTTTTTTCAAATAAAGAAGCATGGCCGGCGTGTAAATTTCCCATGGTGGGCACAAAACCCAGGGATAAATGGGGGGATAGTGAACGGCGAAAGGCTAGCCATTCCTTCATATCGTAAAAAATTTGCATGAGTACTCCTTAAGTCACAGTAGCTTTTTCCCTATCAAAGAGAAAAAGCTATAGCTACTAATGATTAATTACTCTCTAAAATGCGTGTTCATCTGCAGGGAACTGCAATTGTTGCACTTGTTGGGCGTAATTATTAATTGCTGCCAACATTAACTCTTTGGTTTGGGCATATTGCTTTAGAAATCGTGGCTTAAATTCAGTTTGCAGGCCCAAAAGATCATGCCAGACCAGAACTTGGCCATCAGTACCAACACCAGCACCTATGCCGATGGTAGGAATACTGAGTCGTTGTGTAATGGTGGTGGCCAATTGTTGGGGGACACATTCAATCACTACGCCAAAACAACCACAGGCTTCTAACTGTATTGCTTGCTCTATTAGAGCGAGCGCTTGCCCCTCTTCTTTCCCCTGAACCTTATAACCGCCAAGCTGATGAATGGATTGCGGCGTTAAACCGATATGGCCTATTACGGGAACCCCAGCGTTAATCAAATAGGCAATGGTTTCACGAGTGTCTACATCTGCGCCTTCAATTTTTATAGCGTGCGCACCTGCCTGCAACAATTGTCTTACATTATGAATGGTTTCCGCTTTGGACGCACGATGCCCTAAAAAGGGTAAATCACTAATCAGGAATTGCTGTCCAAGCCCGCGTGCCACTGCTTTCGTGTGGAGAGTCATCATTTCCATGGTAGCCATAACGGTAGTGTCATAACCATGTACAGCCATGGCTACAGAATCACCGACGAGAACACAATCAATATGGGATTCAGCGACTATGCGTGCGGAAGGATAATCATAGCAAGTAATCATGCTAATCTTGGATTGTTGCTGTTTTTTACGTTTGAAATCGTGAATTTTCATGCTAATCCTCCTAAATTGGAGAGAAAAGCAATAGGGAATGGCGTGATTAATACGGGTACCTGTCTCATGGATCAAGTCCTCCTGAAATAAAGTTAAGTAAAGAGTCACCGCAAAAAGTCGGTGCTGTGTTGATCTTAAAGGACGCGCATGAAATTGCAATATGCGTTATCATTAGTATTTTAAATAAATATCAATTTTATGCTGTTATCCGAAAATTTGCATCGTGCTGGTGAACATCCTTTTTTCTTTACAGGTGCTGCTGGCCGTTTGGAAGGTATATTAACCGTTCCTGCGTCAATAAAAGATTCATTTATTGCTTTTTTAGGCCATCCACATTCATTGCAGGGTGGAACCATGAATAATAAAGTGGTAACGACTCTCGCACGAGCATTTAAAGAGCTGGGTATTCCCAGTCTGCGCTTTAATTTTCGCGGGGTAGGTGGGTCAGAGGGTACTTTTGATCATGGTGTAGGGGAAAGTAACGATATGTTGCAGCTGGTAAACCAGTGGCAGCAAGAAAAAGGAGCATCCCGTATTCTATTTGCAGGTTTTTCATTTGGTTCTTATGTTGCGTATCGGGCGGCTTGTCAATGTGAGCATGAATTATTAATTACTATTGCACCACCAGTGCATCATTTTAACTATCGTGAATTCCAACCTTCCCCCTATCCCTGGGTAATTATACAGGGGGATGAAGATGATGTTGTGCCAATGACGTTGGTGGAAAATTTTGCAAAAAATGAGACACCATCTATACCTATGGTTCATTTTTCCGCAACAGGCCATTTCTTCCATGGCAAGTTGCTGGAACTTAAAGCAAAACTCATTGACACGATTCGTCCGCAGGTACCGGCGTTATGACATTGATAAAATGCTATGAGGAGGCTATCGCCTCAGGCGATATTGAGGATGATCCAATCCAACGAACGGTGTTAGCATCCATGCAGCGCTTATGTGATGAGTTACAGCTTCCTCGACGCTCCTGGCTCAATTGGTTGCAAAAATTGCCACAACCGGTAGGACTCTATCTCCATGGACCCGTAGGGGTGGGTAAAACTTTTTTGATGGACTTGTTTTATGAACAGGTCGCAGAACAGCAGAAAGCACGCATACATTTTCATCATTTCATGCAGCAAGTTGATGGTCAATTACGCTGTTTACAAGGTCAAAAAGACCCTCTACGGCGCATCGCTGCAGAGCTTGCGAAAACCATTCGCTTGTTATGTTTTGATGAGTTTTTAGTTTATGATGTAGCCGATGCCATGATACTTGCGGAATTATTGCAAGCCTTATTTGCCCAAGGCATTGTTTTAGTTGCAACCTCCAATACCCCACCTGATGATTTATATTTAAACGGCATCCGGCGAGAACGTTTTCTACCGGCGATTGCACTTATAAAGACACATTGTGAAGTACTTTTTTTAGGTGAAAAAAGAGATTATCGCCTGGGAAGAGAGCCATTATGCACAGCTTACTTGTATCCCTTAAATGCAGCGACAGAGGCAAGTTTAATAGAGCAATTTGCAGCGCTATCCCCAACAATGAAGGAAGCGGGTAGTGTGACAGTACAAAATCGTAGTATTCCATTTATAAAATGCAGCGAAAGGGCGATATGGTTTGATTTTAATGTTATTTGCAATTTGCCGCGTAGCCAGCTTGATTATTTAGAAATCGCCAAGCGTTTTGATACGGTTTTTGTTAGTAACATCCCGCAGCTAACTGCCAATGATACCATCCATGCTATTTTGCTCATTCATTTTATTGATGTGATGTATGATCGGGGAATCCGTGTGGTGATGGCAGCTGACGTTCCAATTGAGAAGCTGTATACAGAAGGCGAAATGAGCCAGTCGTTTAAAAGAACGCTCAGTCGCCTGCAAGAAATGCAATCGGTAGATTATTTGAAAAGACATCCACGCCGTGTGGTGCAAAATTTAATTTGAAGCGCTGTAAAGCTAAATATCACGGCGCTGTAAAAGCACTGTAGATTTCATCGGCTTCTTCAGGCTTATTGATTTTTGCTTTCGCTGCTTCCAACCGTGTTTCTATTCGACCAATATTAAGTTTGAAAAAGGCGGCTACAGCTTGTTTTTGCTGCGGCTCAAATTTAATATCGTAACCTTCTATGGGGCTATAAGTAATGCGATGTGTTTTTTTATCCTCAGTTTTCCTGGCAAAAACAATATGAGATGACCTTCTTTCAGCATCAACAGGTTGTAAGGTAGCTTCCAAACTCTCAAGATCCAGTGCTTCGTGTTTTAAAAATTCCTGTAAAGTTCGATCGTAACCTGTAGGCGTTGTAAGCTTAATAGTCAATGCTTTTTCTCGGACGTCTTTATTAAAAAAATGTACGATACCTTGGACTGCGAGTGTCACGGGTGCACTAATAAGTGTAGCTACCGCTGAAAAAGCCAGTCTTGCGACGTAGATAGGAATATTAATTGCGGCAGAGGGTATAAATAAAAGCCACGCAAGTCTATTGTGTTCTTTATTATTTAAACACCATTGCAAAAATAAAAAGGCAGCAGTGGAGATAAATAATGTGGCATAATCAAACAGTCCAACATTACTAGGTTTGCCTACATTATTGAGATAGCCATGGAATGCATAAAACGTGTCGCTAAATTTCGTTTTTAAAGACGTGCGTAACGTACGTGCGTGGGGGGTATTTCTGGTTTCTATAATTCCTGAAAATGGATTGAAAAAATTGCGCATAATTATCTTAGATGTTTTTTATATGAGGCAAATTGTAACATAATTGGACATCAAGCAAAAGGGTGGGATTTTCCCATTACGCTGGCTTGGTTTTATTGACATGGAGAATTAAAAATGACTATAAAAAAAATTGATGCGCCTACTTTAAAGACTTGGCTTGAAAAAAAAGAAGCATTGCTTATTGATGTTCGGGATCCAGAAGAACATGCTGCTGAAAATATTCCGGGTGCTATCTCGATGCCGCTCAATGTGATTTCAACAAAGGGGCTTCCTGAAACTGCAAACAAAAAGCTTGTCTTCCATTGCAAGGCTGGCAAACGAAGCTTAAGCGCTTGCGAAAAACTTATCGAGACTGATCCCAACCTTGAAGTTTTTACGCTTGAAGGAGGAATTAGTGCTTGGGATGAAGCGGGTTATCCGATCAATCGAAAATAAACCTGACAATAAATACTTTGCCAAATGACTATTTTTTTTCTAAAATGAGAATGATTCTCGATATCATTTGTGTTACACTTTGGGCTTTAGTCGTTTTAAAATAAAAAGTATGCGTATTACTGAGCTTGTAAAAGGTGACCGTGTTCGCCTAATTGATTTTGGCCTTACTGATGTGCAATACAGGAGGCGCTTACTGTCTTTGGGTATAACCCGGGGAATAGAACTTTCAGTAGTTAGAGTAGCGCCTTTAGGTTGTCCGGTTCAAGTGGAGGTTCGTGGTACCTCATTAACATTGCGTAAAGAAGAGGCGGCAGAATTGATTTGGGAGCGCCTATGACACATATTCTGCTCGTTGGTAATCCAAATTGTGGAAAAACAACCTTATTTAATGCGTTAACAGGCGCTAATCAGCGTGTTGGCAATTGGCCAGGCGTTACCGTAGAGCAGAAAATAGGTACTTACCATTTTAATGATCGTTCTTATCAAATTACAGATTTACCGGGTATTTACTCACTAAGTTCCTCCAACACCTCAAGTCAGGATGAGCGAATTGCCGCTAATGCCTTGATTACCCTGGAGGCTGATGTGATTGTTAATGTGATAGATGCCTGTCACCTCGAGCGTCACCTTTATTTAACCAGCCAAATTTTGGAGCTTAACAAGCCTGTAATTATCGTGCTAAACATGATGGATATTGCTCTTCAGCGCGGTATAAAAATTGATATTCACTTTTTAGAAAAACAATTGGGCTGTACTGTTTTGCCCATTCAGGCACATAAAAAAATAGGTTTAAGAGCACTGCATGAAGCCATCAGTCATTTGCCGCCTGCTACGAAGCCTCTCGACTTGAAACTATCTCAAGAAATAGAGGATGCTTTAGCTGCAATCGAACAACAGTTACATGATAGAAATATTGCTCCATCCTTGGTTAGCTATTATGCGCGCCGCTTAATAGAGGGTGATAACTGTTTATTGAGAGAGAAATCAATCGTCTTATCGAAAATTGAAAGTACGGATGACTTAGATATTGTTTTGGCGGATGCCCGATATCAGAAAGTTCATGATATTGTTTTAAATGTGCAAAAAAGACAAAGTGATGCCAGTGAGCATTTCACGGCGAAACTCGATCGCTTTGTCCTGCACCGCTATTTTGCCATTCCGCTATTTTTAGCCATGATGTACTTGATGTTTTTGTTTGCAATTAATATCGGCGGTGCCTTTCAGGATTTTTTTGACATCACCACGGATACAATTTTTGTTCAAGGTAGTGCATGGCTATTACAGCAGCTGCATACTCCTAATTGGTTAATTGCTTTAATTGCCAATGGGGCAGGGAAAGGAGTTAATACTACACTGACGTTTATTCCTGTTATTGCGGCAATGTTTTTCTTTCTCGCTTTGCTGGAGGCTTCAGGATATATGGCACGTGCGGCTTTTGTCGTGGATAAGGCTATGCGTTCTCTGGGGTTACCCGGAAAATCCTTTGTACCTATGATAGTAGGTTTTGGTTGTAATGTGCCTGCGATTATGGCCGCCCGTACTTTAGATTCGGAAAGAGATAGGCTATTAACGGTGATGATGAGTCCTTTTATGTCTTGTAGTGCTCGTCTGGCCATTTATGCTGTGTTTGTCGCCGCTTTTTTCCCTACAGGAGGGCAAAACGTCGTGTTTTCTCTTTATCTGCTGGGTATTTTAATGGCTGTATTGACAGGATTTATCCTGCGACAAACGACCTTACGAGGCCAGGCCTCTCCTTTGATTCTTGAGTTACCCGCTTACCATAGACCCACGTTAAAGCGCTTGCTTAAAGAAACGTTATGGCGATTAAGACATTTCGTAATACGGGCAGGTCGCTTAATTATCCCTGTGTGTGTCATTCTAGGTGGCTTAAACGCAATGACCCTTGAAGGTGGGATTAGTACGGGAGAAGCCAGTACGCAGTCAGTCTTGTCCCTTCTTGGACAATGGTTAACCCCTTTATTTGCGCCGATGGGATTACATCAAGATAATTGGCCGGCCACCGTAGGATTATTAACTGGGATGTTGGCCAAAGAAGTGGTTGTCGGTTCTCTAAACTCGCTGTATGCTCAACTCGGACATTTAGGGCAAATTTCTGCTGCCCATTTTGATTTTTGGGGTTCCCTGGCAAGTGCTTTTTGGTCTATTCCACAAAATTTAAGTGAACTTGGTTCAGCGTTTTTCAATCCTTTAGTGGCCAATGCGCCTGATAGTGAAATGTCCCAATCTGTCTATGGGATGATGGTAGACCGCTTCGATGGCAAAGCCGGTGCTTATGCCTATTTGGTATTTATTTTACTTTATGTCCCTTGTGTTTCTACCATGGCAGTAATTCGTCAGGAAGCAAATCGTAACTACATGTGGTTTTCTATTGCCTGGTCATTTATTGTTGCTTACATAAGTGCTGTTTTGATTTATCAACTAGCTACCTATACTTCTCATCCACAACAATCCTTCCTATGGGTTTCACTGATCGTGGCCATCATTATTATGTTGGGGGCAATAATACGACGGCTGTCGTTTGGAGGCGAAAATGTTACTGCAAATTCGTGAATTTATACAACAAAAACAAATCGTCAGTAACCAGCAAATTGCGCGTGAATTTAAACTTGATTTGGACTCGCTACAACCGATGCTGGAACTTTGGCTTCATAAAGGTGTCATCGCTTCCTGCCAGGAAAAAACACCCTGCCAGACCCGTTGCTTTAAGTGTAAGATTCAGCCCGTAGTCTATTATCAATACAATTCTATTAAAAAATAACACTTATTTTACATTTTTAACGGTCTTTTGACTGTGCTCAACCAGTGATTTTGGGCTAAGATAGAGTTATTAAGTGTTATCAGGTACATGCAATGACAACAGAATTATCCTCAGAAGAGTATGCCAAGTTAGCGGAACAAGGGCGTAAGATTTTACATGAGAATGAAACTGACCCAGTCATGTTAATTGAGCAGGTCTACCAATTATGGTGGAGATGGTCTAATTTTGAGCTTTTTATTATTACGCCCACTATTCATGCGATAGATCCTCCCTTAGTGATTAATCCTGAACCCATACAGGGCGCCAATGAATTGGAATTTGTGTATGCAATCCATGACCATGGCTTTAAATTAGCTACGTCAAAAAGCCCTGACATGTATACGGTTGGTATGTCTAACTGTAAGCTATATTATACCATTGAAAAAATGATCTATTTACTGATCGAGCGGTTAAAAAGTGGTGGCATCAGTCAGGAAACCGAAGTGCAGGTGGCTTTTGGTGGTCACGAATTGGCGCAACGTAAGGCGTTTGAGTCCATTATTAATTTAAGCTATAACGTGGTTGTGACTAATTTTGATCCGGGGACTTGGGGTGAGCGATATCTACAATCGGTGAAGCGTCTTGCAGACAAGGGTTATGGCTATCCTTCGGAAGCTCCTCGAGAAAGTTTTCGTCAACCTCATGCGCAAGCACCAGGTTTATCGCGTTAACAAATTACTCTTAGCGCACTGTCTATCCAGCAATAAATTGAGGTTATAAACTTAAATATTAAATTGATCAGGTTGATCCAGATTCGAGTCTACATTTTGTCTACCAATACTTTGTAATTCAATTCCTTCATCGACTTCTGTAATCTGGTCTAGTTCATCATTGATAATATGCAGAATATTATTTTTATCTCTTAATGTCTTTTCGCTATATTTCATTAATTCCGATAGCTCGGTCAATGACATTTCTTGAATTGCATTGGTTAGCAAGCTCAATACTTTAGGGTTTAAATCATTCATGCTTGTAAAACGGCTAATTAAACGGCTGCTTAGTTGAGTTAGTTCGGTTGAACGAGTATTTTCCTCAAGAATAGCGGCTCCTTCTTCATGTTTAGAGGCATGCAATTGTTCCCATTTGGACTTGGATGGCACCGCTGAAGGATTGAGTTCCCTTTGATTAATCGTATTAATAGTTTGTTGGAGTGTTTTAAGCTTTGTAAAAGGAACGTTGATAACGATTGGGCTATTAGCAACAGGCAATTTAGCGGATGCGAAAATTTCTTGAACCAATTTTGCCTGAGCTTCTGTTTGAACAGTTAAGCGTAGGGATAGGGCATGTGTTTCCGCCTCCCAGTAATATTCGACGGTACCCGTTGACTGAGGTGTTTTACCCGTAAGCAAGGCCTTTAATTGGGGTAAAGTTTCATTTTTATAGCTGAACTTTAAATTAGGTAAGGTTTCAAGAAGGAAAACAGGTTTCGCTAATGCGCTTTGTCGTTTTTCTTCATACTGACGTTCCACCTCTTCTATTAAACTTTTTAGAGTTTTGGGTGGAAAATTACAACTTAAACCCTTCTCTGTGCTATAAAACTTCAATGAAAATTTGCTTGCTAAAAGTTCCCTAACGGCTTTATTCGTAGTTGTTAATGTATAACTACCGTTTAACTCTTTTGTTAGTTGAAAAGGAATACGTTCTTCGGGTTTTGTAATTTGCATTTGATTAAGAAAAGCTTTCCCATCAGCAGACATGACAACCGTTGGTGAAACAACTTTCTCTAATTTATCTAAGAAATTAATTTCATCTGCAGTTAATGATAAACGCTGCTCAAAAACATTTAAAATTTGTTGGTTACTTACCGCAGCTTTGACTGACCACTTATCAAGTAATTTTAAATAAGTCATTAATTCATCATTAGGCATGGCTGTTTTTAAAGCTGCCTCAAGCAAGTCTATCTTTATTGCTGTGAAATACGAATCAAACGTCTGCAATTTGCCTGTGCTAGTTTTAACTAGCAGTTCGTCTGTTAAGTGTTGCAAAGGACTGCCCTCTTTGCATTGACTTCTGATTTGGGTCAAACGAAATAACAAACTTTCAGCTGTAGGTGTGTTTATTTGGATGCGGTATAGTTCATGTTTTAATCCAGGATAACTTTTCATTACTTCTTCGCTGGGGTTTTCACCCGTTATCATTTTTTTTAAAAGATGTACGCCAATCATTCTTTCGGACATTTCTGTATCGTAAAAAATACTGTAATTGCGATACATAATATGGCGTGCCACGCCTAGAGGACTTGTGCCTCTAAATAGCCTTGGAACACTGGCTCCTGGATTAGTAAAGGAGAAATCATCACGAAGTGTTCCGCAAACGCCATCTCCTTCATAAGGTTTTCCATAGTCAAAACCATAAAAGTAGCCATCCGCAACCCCTTTATTTTGCCCCTCTTTTCCGATGCCGTCTCTATCACCAATAGCAAGACAGAAAATCAGGTTTCGGCCTAAACCGGGTATAGGCTTTCCGCGTTTTACCAAGGCCTTGGGGTTTTCAACTAAAATACCATTGTAGTCTGGTTCTCCTCCACCATAAAGAAAATCAGTTAGTTCTCTAAGACCGTTTTTCCAACCGCAAGCCAATAACGCATGAGGGCCTTGAGGGCCTTTTAACCAAACAATAGTTTGATTTTGATTTTTATCGCTGAATATTCTGGCTAAATGAGTGCCTACATATTCACGAAGTGCCTCCTTGTTTGCTTTGACGCGCTCCTTGGCAGCTCCTTTTTCGGCATAGTCTAGTTTATAGAGCCAAGCACTTAATTGTTTGTTCTCTTTGACCGCTTCTTTAATTTGCTCACAAAGCGAAGCAATGACAGGAGATGGGTTTTTAGCATCATAGGGGCGTGGTGTAATCGTATTAATGAAGGTTGCAAAAGCAATCTGCTTTTGTTTTAACGCTGCTCCCCCAGTAATTTCTGACTCTATTTTTGTGAGGGTAGTCAATAAAATTTTATAGGCACTCACTTCGGTACTATCCAGTCCTATAGGAACGGTAAATTTTTTGAGCTGTTCAAAGAATGTGTTGTCTAAATCAATGGCTCTAAATCCAGGTTCCACCCCACTGGGTTTATTGCCGTAGCAAAATTGCGTTGAATTAAACATAGTGCCCACACGGTTTAAATGTTGTTTGGCCAGTAACTTTGGTTGAGTGGGATCTATTTTCGGGTCTATGCTATTGATAGAAGGACTAATTTTAGCAGGTTCTTTTGGTGAGCCTACCACAGGGGTACTGAGGGAGATTTTCTTAGGCTCTGTGGCTACAGTTGTCGGCGAAGGGAGGATGGTTGTTGTTGTCTTTTTGCCAAGCTGTGCGGCCATCTGTAAAAATAGACCGTCTTTTTTAAGATGATAGGCAGAGCCCTTCGTTAATTTTACGCCAAGTTGCTCTTCGCAAAATTTACTAATTTTGGCCAATTCACTTTCTGCATTTCGGGCACCTGATAAAGCACCATAGGTGGTCTTAAGCGCGTCAAAAAGCATAAAAATTTTGGCATCAGAGGATAGGGGACTTTTTTGAATATTGCCTACATTTTCTTGTAATTGATCGATAATTTTTTTAGGTTCTGGGGCAAATTGTAATTTCGCAAACGCTTTAAAAATTGTCTCACATTCTTTGGCAAACTGTTCACTACTAACAACGGATGCGGATTTCGTAGAAAGGAATTTAATATATTGTTCTGTAAAATCTTTTTCTATCCCATAGCTCGTGCTTTCACCAAGTGGTTTAAAGGCACTTTTATTAAGTTGCATCGTCCTAAAAAACGCTTCATTGATTTGCAACTCTCCCAGTAACAAATGATAAAGGGCATTACGCAAGGGGGCAGATTCATAAGCTGCGGTGGTAAACGCTGTCCATGCGGGTGTGACTAAAGCCGGGGGAGGAAACTGTGGATGGTATAGCAAATTATATAAGGCCCTATAGCCGCAACTCCAGGAATCTAGTTGCGCATTATCAGAGTGAATACGGATATCTAAATTTCCTCCAGTAACGCCAGGAAATGCGGTGTATGTTTTTATTACACCGCCCACAACAGACGTTGCATTGTAATGAACGGCATCGGTTAGAACAGCTTGAACCCCTGCATCAGCATGCATAGAGTCACGATAATTCACCCTAATTGTACCCGCTGCCGGATCAACATGAATCAAGGCTTCGGTCCAGTGTGTTCCCTGGGCCCCTAACGCTTGATTATTGCCACAATTAATCAATAAGGGGATAGAGTAGGGTGCCAGGCTTGCCCCCCGCTTTTCTCGTTCAAAATGCAAAATTATACCAATGTCTTCAGCATTTAAGCGGGTGATATGAACTTTGTCTTTGACCCCAAGCTTGATAAGTGCTCGCTCCAAGTCAACTTCATTTAACCATTCACTTGGTCCTAATTCTTCGGTGAGTAATTTTTCGGCAATTCCCAAATTGTTTGTTTGGGCATGCAAATCACGTAATGAACGGTTTGCCAAGTTTTGTTTAATCTGAATTCCCAAAAGGCGAGCCTCTTTCGCATTAAAATCCTGGGCTATGGGAGGCGTGTCTTTCGAAAAAACTACAAACTTGTCAAGCAGCGCAGCCAGTTTGGCAAAATGAGACTGATGTGCTTCCCTGGTTGTCTGATTTTCGCTGCCAATAGCGGCGACAGCAAGATTTTCATCATCCAGGTCATAAAAAAAATCGATTGCGTCGGCAAGCGGCTGATAGTTTTCGGGTGTGTTTAACCAGAAGGGATTATAATTGCTAAATTTTTCTTTAAGATAGTTTTCAATAATACGATTTATCTTGTCTTTACGTAGGTTTTTCTTTGTTTCGTGTGAGGTTTCCATTGTCTTTCCTTATTCGATAAGAGCATTGGATTAATAACAATGTACTCATCGATTTTTAGTATTCATAAGAATACTTTAATCCTTTAAAGTTAAGCAAAAATTAATCTTTTTGTAAAATTAATGCAAAAATAGAAAGTTATTTGCTTATAATGGTTATCGCCAAATTATTCATATTTTTAGAGGGAAATTAAAAAAAAATAACAATTCTGTCTGATTTTTATTCAAAAAAACGGTATAATAGATGTCCACTTAACGGCTAGTCATAGAGGCATTACAGTATGGGAGACATTCAAAGCAATAAGGACGTGAGTTCTCCTCGCCTTTTCCCTGTCTTGCAACAAGATGGAACAATCCTTTATTTTTTTAGTGATTTTTCAGAGATGCTGGGGCAAGGTGCCTCAGCAGACGTCTACAAAGGTTACCAATGTAACCTAAAAACATCGCAAAAGATAACCAACCCTTTATCCATCGGCAAAGACGATGTCATTGTGCAAGAGAATAAGCCTGTCGCTATTAAAATTTACAAACCAGGTCATGCCCCATCTCCTTATCGAATTACGCAGCCCGCTTCTTCCCTTATTGAAGTAGAAGGTAGGGCCGTATTAATTATGAAATTTATTGAAGGTTTTCATATTAATCCTGATAGTGATGATAATCCGCAACTCAAGCAGTTAACTTTTTTCCAAGCGGTTGATACGATATGGCAACTGATTGTTGCCTTAAATCAATTGCATTATAACAATACAAGCGGTCCCTCTATTGTTCATGGGGATATTAAAGGAACAAATGTAAAAATTAAATTAATAAAGGAAGAAAAAACATCAGAAAGTCATGGTCCCGTTAAAGTAAAAATTGAGGTTGCTTATCTTGATGATGATTACAGTAAGCCTATACTGGCTATGCCACAAATAATTCAAGGAACCCCTGAGCATTTTGCGCAGGAACTTCTTGACGGCTATTATTCTGAAGTTAGCGACTTTTATGCTTTGGGTCCTCTGATGTTAAGCATTCTAGGGGCTAAAAATCCCTTCAAGGACATGTTAGCCTTTAGAGATGCTAATCCTTCTATCGATTCCAGGCTTTTAATAAGACATTATGCACAGATAGGTTACAATACCGAAGGGTTATTTAGTCATTTTACCAACGATAAGCCCAATACGTTTATTTGTCAGTTACTGAAAGCCTTTATTCTGAAGATGGTTGCCCGAGAAAAAGCACAGCGCCCATCTCCTGACGCAGTATTAGAGTTTTTTACAGCACTGCGGCAATGGTGTTTATATAGCCACAGAAAGGAAGAAACAAACTTTCATCTTTTACGCATGATGATTGCTGCTAATAATTCGCTTTGGTTGTGTGATAAGGCAATGCAACAATTATTTTTTTCACTGGATGAAAATTTGCAACATCGCTTGGTTGGTTTGATGTCTCAAGAAGAAAGACATCATCTTTACAGCTTTAGTAAAGCGAATAATACTGTGCTTAATGATTTGGTAAAACTTTGTTTGCGACCACTAATCGAAGCCCGACAAGCCCCCTCATTTTTTACACCCCCCACACTAACACAAAAGGCATTAAAATGGTTACTCTTATGTTTTGAAAAAAGGGATTGGCAAGCCTTTTTCTCTCCCCAGCAATACGAATTAAGGGAAGTACTTAATTCTTCTATACCTCATGAAATAGAGCCTTTGATTACAAATGTTGTCGAGGAATTAAAAAAGGAAATGCTACAAGCAAAAAATTTAGAAACTGTCCCCTATTTTTGTTTAGGGGAAAACGAAACAAAACAGTTAGGTAGAAACTAACTGCAGGCGGGTGTTTGTCCAGTGAAAAAGGAGTCGTTGCGGATTGTTAAAACTAAATAACCCGACCACCAGTGCTGGTAAGACCAAAATTAAACGTTTTGCAGCTTGCCACCAGCCGGGGTTGCCATTATCTGCGATGAGTCGTAAGCGCCAGGCTCGCATGCCAATGGTCTGGCCTCCGTAGATGAAAGAAACTTGGTAATAACTTATAAAAACTACAACTAAACCAAGCTGATACCACCTGGTCGCCGGGGTAATCGCCACACCATGGGTGGTTAAAAGGCAAATAGCAGTAAAGCCGAAAAATAGAGCAAGGATGATAAAGCTATCGTAAACTTGTGCAGCAAGATATCTGAATAACATAACTACTTTTGTTCGCTCATGGCTTTTGTTCCTAAAGAAACTTGTTCAAGACACTCAATGTAGACCTTGCTTAAGTCCAGGCCAAAGTATTCTGTTTCTTTCAAATTTTCCCAATGTCCTTCCTCATAAGCAATAACAATATCAAGAATTTTGCCAAAAGGTCCTTTCCGAGACAGCAAGGCTAGTTTAATGTCGTTTGCCAGGGTGATTTTGTCAATTAAATTCTCTAAAGGGCTGTCCATTAGACTGTCTAATACTGAAAGTAGCCCGGCTGTGTAAGCGCTTTGTGCACAAAGATCAGGTTGCGTCTCAGCCAATTTTTGTGCCATATGGGCGCGAATTAAACCGGATTCGACTATTTCCAACGGCTTATTGGAGACATTAGTCATGGATAATACCATAACCCAATTTTTTAGGTTACAAATGCCTAGTCGTACAACGGCTTGCTGAATAGATTCGATATCTTGATATCCAGAAAAAGCAACGGAATTTGCTACTTTAAGTAATTGATAACTTAGCATGGGGTCTGTCTGAATAAGTTCAATGACCATCTCCATGTTAATGTCTTGTTCTTGCAATTTTGTTATTAGTTCCAGCAAATTTAACTTATTCGCGGCAATCTCTGTTTTTTCAGGGGCTTGTGGATGAAAAAGAAAGTCACCACAATAAAAATCCATACCCATTGCTTTTGAACGCTCAAAGCTATTGGGATGACTAAGATCATAAGCAATGACTTTTCGCTGTCGCTCTTGACTGTATTTGACGACTTTGGAAACGTTGGCTGCTGTCATTAAATGTTCACTTAAAGCAATGTAGTCTGCAAAATTTAACCATGCGAGTTGCTGTGGACTATCAATTAATAAAGCCAGGCGATGCGGGGATGATTCTAACTCTTCACGGGGACAGCTATTATTAATATCACCTGCATGAAGTTTGAGGACAATAGGTTGTTCGATAGGGGACTCTGCTTTTTCAATTAAAAAGCGAAGTGCATAGGGAATAAATAAGGGAAGATGTTTTGCGGTATTCCGTTGAATGGTTGCAAAATGCTCAAAAAGTTCACTATGTTCCTTTGCTTTTTTGTTAGCAATAATTTCAATGCCGGCACATTCCAATCGTTGATTGTAGATAGTGCGCTTAATTAGCATAGCTAATTCCCTATAGGCTTTATTAAAAGCATAGTACGGTAATTGAAAGATGGCTAAAAACTTTAGGCTCAGAGCAGGCTGAAACTTTGCGCAAAAAATATAGAATGGTATACTCCCCACGTTCTAACCCATGTTACGTGGCGGCATCTTTTTGCCACTTTTGGACGTATTTTGAAAATTTCAAATGCCCAAACCTGCCAGAGGGACTGTACGGCTACATGAGTTTTTAATTTGAACTTGCGCCTGAAGCTTTCTAAAAAGATAATTAGATATTCAAAGCCGGTTTAAATTAATTTGACTATGACTGATAAAGAGTGATTATGCTATATTGAATAGCATTTTCTTTTTAAGGAAGAGTTTGACTGTGAATCAAAAAAGACCAATAAATCTTGATTTGGGAACAATGAAATTTCCACCAATGGCCATTGCTTCGATTTTACATCGAATTTCGGGCTTGGTTCTGTTCTTATTAATGCCTGCGATGCTTTACTTTCTGGCGTTGTCACTTCAGAGTGTCAATTCTTTTATGGAATTACAACAAAAGCTAGCTCATCCTTTCCACAAACTGGTGTTGTGGGCATTCAGTGCAGCACTGGTTTATCATCTGCTGGCAGGTATTCGCCATTTGCTTATGGATTTAGGTTATGGAGAGCATCTTAAATCCGGCCGTCGGAGTGCTATTTTTGTGATTGTTCTGTCAATAATATTGACTCTTCTTCTAGGAATCTGGATATGGTAACCAATATTACAAGTTTAACTGGAAATGGTTTAAAAGATTGGTTGATTCAACGAGTTACCTCTATTTATTTTGCCTTCTACTCGCTATTTCTACTGGGCTATTTGTTGTTTCATCCCGATTTGAGTTACATGGAATGGCACCAATTGTTTCATCACCTTGGTTTTAAAGTGGCAAGTCTCATTGCTCTATTTGCCATTTCCTTGCATGCCTGGATTGGAGTTTGGACGGTAACGACCGACTATATTAAATGTACAGCAATAAGGCTCACTGTGCAAATGTGGGTTCTTTTGTGGCTGTTGGGCCAATTTGTTTGGGGCATAATAATTTTGTGGGGGCAATAAGCATGGCAATTGCACGTAATAAATTTGATGCAGTAATTATTGGTGCAGGTGGCGCTGGAATGCGTGCTGCGTTGCAATTAGCCAATTCAGGTTTGAAAGTTGCATTATTATCTAAAGTATTTCCAACACGCTCACATACGGTGTCTGCACAAGGTGGTATTACTGCGGCACTTGGAAATGCTGACGAAGACGATTGGCGTTGGCATATGTATGATACGGTCAAGGGTGCTGATTATATTGGTGATCAAGATAGTATTGAGTATTTATGTAAAACAGGTCCTGAGGCTGTTTATGAACTTGAGCATATGGGACTCCCTTTTTCGCGCATGGACAATGGCAAAATTTATCAACGTCCCTTTGGTGGCCAATCCAAGAACTTTGGTGGCGAACAAGCGGCGCGTACCTGTGCAGCAGCCGATAGAACGGGACATGCTTTATTGCATACACTCTATCAGCAAAATCTAAAAGCGAAAACCCATGTATTTAGTGAATGGTATGCACTCGATCTCGTCAAAGATGCTCATGGACGCATTGCCGGCGTTACTGCCCTGTGTATTGAAACCGGGGAAATTGTTTTTTATCAAACCCGAGTTTGTATTCTCGCGACTGGTGGTGCTGGTCGTATTTATCAATCCACCACCAATGCTCATATCAATACCGGTGACGGGTTCGGTATGGCTCTGCGTGCAGGTTTGGCCCTTCAAGATATGGAAATGTGGCAATTCCATCCTACAGGCATCGCTGGTGCAGGGGTTTTAGTCACAGAAGGTTGTCGTGGTGAAGGTGGCTATTTAATTAATAAAGATGGTGAGCGCTTTATGGAGCGGTACGCACCACGAGTAAAAGATTTAGCTTCTCGAGATGTCGTTGCGCGTTCCATGGCATTGGAAATTCGCGCTGGGAAAGGGTTTGATCCTAAAGGGGTGGATCATGTTAAGTTGAAGTTGGATCATTTAGGTGCCGATTTAATTAAATCACGTCTGCCTGGAATTCGCGAACTATCAATGAAATTTGCTGGCGTCGATCCCATTGTTGAACCTATTCCTGTTGTGCCTACCTGTCATTACAGTATGGGGGGTATTCCCACTAACATGCATGGACAAGTTCTTACTAAGGAAAATGGTGCAGAACAGGTTGTTGAAGGTCTTTATGCTGTGGGTGAGTGTGCTTGCGTTTCTGTTCATGGTGCTAATCGCTTGGGTGGCAACTCGCTTCTTGACCTTGTTGTCTTTGGTCGAGCGGCAGGCCTTCATGTTGAAGAGCTATGGCAATCCGATCAATTACCCGATATGCCTTATGTTACTAATGAAGACGTTGAGGCCTCACTTGCACGGTATTATCGTTGGGAAAATTCAACAGAAGGCGAAAGCTTGACGGTGATTCACGATGAAATGCAACGTGTGATGCAGGAGGATTTTGGCGTGTTCCGCACAGGTGAAGTTATGGCAAAAGGTCTTCACCGTTTGGAAGCACTGCGTGAGCGCTTAAATAACGCTATGCTTAGTGATAAAAGTAAAATTTTTAACACGGAACGAATTGCTGCATTAGAATTGGATAACTTAATGGCTACTGCTTGTGCGACAGCACATTCAGCACTTGCACGTACCGAAAGTCGTGGCGCACATAGCCGCGAAGACTATCCTGCCCGTGATGATGCAAACTGGATTAAACATACATTGTATTTTGAGCAAGGTGATACCATTGATTTTCGTCCTGTGAATACATCACCTAAATATGTGAAGGCATTTGAGCCTAAAGAACGCGTTTACTAGAGAGGATATACCCGTGGCTGACATAAGAAATTTGAGCCTGTCTATTTACCGATATAATCCAGAGGCGAATCTTGAGCCTTACATGCAGGATTATGAAATAGCAATCCCGGCCAAAAGTGATCCTATGCTATTAACCTTGCTTGAACGAATTAAGGCTGAACAAGATCCTACTTTAGCCTATAGGCGCTCTTGCCGAGAAGGGGTATGTGGCTCTGACGGTATGAATATCAATGGTACGAATGGTTTGGCCTGTATTACATCCCTATCACAGTTGAAAACGGATAAAATTATTGTACGCCCTTTACCTGGATTTCCGGTGGTGCGCGATTTGGTGGTTGATTTAACGCAATTTTATCAACAATATGAACGTATCGAGCCCTATTTACAAAATGATACGGTTGCTCCTGCTCGCGAACGCCTGCAATCCCCTGCGGAGCGTGCTCAGCTCGATGGTTTGTATGAATGTATTTTATGCGCCTGCTGTACCAGCTCTTGCCCTTCATTTTGGTGGAACCCAGATAAATTTGTAGGGCCAGCTGGTCTTTTACAAGCGCGGCGCTTCTTGGCAGATAGCAGGGACACAGCTACGCAACACCGTTTGGATAAGTTACAAGATCCTTTCAGTGTATTTCGTTGTCGCTCAATCATGAATTGTGCGAATGTTTGCCCGAAGGGACTCAATCCAACAAAGGCAATTGCTGATATTCGTAAGCAAATGCTGACTCAGGAAACTTGATAGATTCTAGTGCTTGCTAGCAGCAAGTACGCCCTTTGGAGACAAATATGAGCGGTAGTGACCTGCAAAAGCAATGGGCTTCTTCCTATTTATCAGGCGGGAGCATGGCATATGTTGATGGCTTATATGAAGACTATCTTGCTGATCCTGACTCAGTACCAGCAGATTGGCGTGAAGCCTTTGATGCACTTCCAACAACTAATGGTGCAGCAAAAGATATTGCCCACCGTAATATTCGTAATTATTTCCTGGAAAATGCTCAACGAAAGCGAATGCCAGTTGCTGTTTCAGAGGACAGCAAACAATATCAGGTGGCCCATTTAATCAATGCCTATCGTGCCCATGGTCATCATGCGGCCAAATTAGATCCTCTGGAGATGGCAGAGAGGATACATGTCCCCAGTCTTGAATTAGGTTATCACCAGCTAAGTGATGCGGACATGGATCGCCAATTTTTTGCTGGTAAATATTTTAATGGCACACAAATGCCATTGCGTGAAATTTATCAAGCATTACGCGATACCTATTGTGGTAGCATCGGTATTGAATACATGCATATTTCTAACAATGAAGAAACGGAATGGTTGCAGGAAAAGTTAGAAACTGCTCGTGGACGTCCTGATTTTAATACGGATAAGAAACGTGACATTTTGGATGATCTAATTGCTGCCGATGGTCTTGAGCGTTATTTAGGTACACGCTATGTCGGGCAAAAACGATTCTCCCTGGAGGGTGGGGACTCCCTCATCCCCATGATGAAGGAACTTATACGGCTTGGTGGTGCCAATGCAGTAAAAGAGCTTGTAATAGGAATGGCCCATCGTGGTCGTTTAAATGTATTAGTTAATGTTTTAGGTAAAGAACCTAATCAATTATTCCAAGAGTTTGAAGGAAAAGTTAAATCAGAGCGTACTGGAGATGTTAAATACCACATGGGTTTTTCTTCAGATTTACGTACAGGAAATAATGCCATTGTTCACGTAGCCTTAGCGTTTAACCCATCCCATTTGGAAATTATAGGCCCTGTTGTTGAGGGTTCAGCGCGTTCCAGGCTGCGCCGACGTGATGATCTTGAGAAAAAAAATAAAGTGGTACCTGTGGTAATCCACGGGGATGCTGCTTTTGCAGGTCAAGGGGTTGTCATGGAAACGTTTAATTTCTCACAAGCGCGTGGTTATGCCACTGGTGGGACTATTCATATAGTGATTAATAACCAAATTGGTTTTACCACCAGCAATCCCTTGGATGCACGATCCACCTTATATTGTACAGATGTCGCAAAAATGGTGCAGGCGCCTGTGATTCATGTCAATGGTGATGATCCGGAAGCAGTTGTTTTTGCTACACAAATTGCCTTTGAATTTCGTATGAAATTCAAACGCGATGTGGTAGTGGATCTCGTCTGTTATCGCCGACATGGACATAATGAAGCGGACGAGCCATCTGTAACCCAGCCTGCAATGTATAAAAAAATTAAGTCGATGCGTCCTTTACGTGAAGTATATGCTGAAGCATTAATTGCCCAAGGGTTAATTTCAAAGCAAGACGTTGAGAAGCTGGTTGAAGCTTACCGTAATAAATTAGACAAAGGGCAAGCCGTTGTCGATATCGTACAAGGTGATTATGAAGGAAAAATTTCCATCGATTGGTCTCCTTATATTAATGCCAAATGGACTGATAAAGTAGATACCACTATTTCATTAAGTACTTTGCAAGAGTTATCCAAAAAACTTCTTGATTTACCGAAAGGTTTTGAGCTCCATCCTGTAGTAAAACGTTTATTAGCAGAACGGGAAAAAATGACTGCCGGCGACATTCCCATGAATTGGGGCTATGCAGAAACCATGGCCTATGCCAGTTTGCTACATGAGGGTTATGGAGTTCGCCTTTCAGGCCAAGATTCTGGCCGAGGAACGTTTGCCCATCGTCATGCAGTATTACATGATATTCAAACCGGTGAGACTTATGTACCTCTGGAAAAAACAGTCTCCAATCCTCATAAGCCCGTGTCTATTATTGACTCGGTGCTTTCTGAAGAAGCAGTTCTGGCTTTTGAATACGGTTTTGCCTCTTCTGAACCTACCTCACTGGTATTATGGGAAGCCCAGTTCGGTGATTTCGCCAATGGTGCGCAGGTTGTTATTGATCAATTCATAAGCTCGGGCGAACAAAAGTGGGGCCGTTTGTGTGGTCTTGTTATGTTGCTTCCGCATGGCTATGAAGGTCAGGGTCCTGAGCATTCTTCAGCAAGGCTGGAGCGGTTTATGCAATTATGTGCCCAACATAATATACAGGTTTGTACCCCCACAACCCCTGCACAAATGTTTCATATGTTGCGGCGGCAAATGTTACGCAAATTCCGCAAGCCATTGATTGTGATGACACCAAAAAGTTTATTACGCCATAAATTGGCCATTTCCTCATTGAATGAGTTGACGAAAGGTCAATTTCAAACAGTATTGCCCGAAATTGATAAACTGGAGGCAAATAAAGTAACGAAAATAGTTTTATGCTGCGGCAAGGTTTATTATGATCTGTTGCAAAGGCGCCGTGATGATAAACTCAACCATATTGCTATTATCAGGATTGAGCAACTGTATCCTTTCCCTAAAAAAGCACTAACGCAGGAACTGAATAAGTTCCCTCATGCGAAAAAAGTGGTTTGGTGCCAGGAAGAGCCTCAGAATCAAGGCGTGTGGTTTTCATCGCAACATAATATAAAAGATTGCTTAAACGATGATCAATCTTTAAGCTATGCGGGAAGAGGGTTTGCTGCTGCCCCTGCGGTTGGTAGCCCAATATTACATGCACAACAGCAACAGGAATTAGTTGAGCAGGCGTTATTAGATTGATTGAGTAATAATATAACAGAAGAAGGTATAACCATGTCTATTGAAGTTAAAGTACCTGCCTTACCTGAGTCGGTAGCAGATGCCACAATTGCCGCCTGGCACAAAAAAATTGGTGATATGGTCACGCGTGATGAAAATCTCCTGGATTTGGAAACGGATAAAGTTGTTCTTGAAGTCCCTGCTCCCGCTGACGGGGTGCTTAAAGAGATTTTCTTCAACGAAGGGGATACTGTTGAGTCTGCGCAAATATTGGCTAAAATTGAGGCGGGTGCTGCTTCTGACAAGAATCAGCAGCCAGCCAAAGAAGAAAAATCAGCCACTAAAGAAGAACCTGTGGTAGATGCTGAGGAAAAAGCCGCTGGTCCTGCTGTAAGACGAATGCTCGCAGAGCATAATTTACAACCTGGGCAAATTTCAGGTTCAGGAAAAGATGGTAGAATTACTAAAGAAGATGTGATTGCTTATATCGAGACGAATCGAGAGAAAACGGCAAAATCTACTCCAGATAAACAACCTCAGCCAGTTCCAATGGGGGCGCGTGAAGAGCGCCGTGTTCCCATGACAAGACTGCGTGCCAAAATAGCTGAGCGCTTGGTCCAAGCTCAACATAATGCAGCCATGTTAACGACTTTTAATGAAGTTAATTTAAAAGCTGTTATGGATTTACGGTCTCAATACAAGGATAGTTTTGAGAAAAAACATGGTGTTAAATTAGGCTTTATGTCATTTTTTACCAAAGCCGTAGTTGAATCACTAAAACGTTTTCCAGCGGTTAATGCATCAATTGATGATCAAGATATTGTTTATCATGGTTATTACGATATCGGTATTGCTGTATCCACTGAGCGTGGTTTGGTGGTTCCTGTACTTCGTGATGCCGATCAAATGAGTATGGCTGATATCGAAAAATCAATTGGTGATTCGGCAAATCGTGCCAGACAAGGTAAATTGTCCATGGAAGAGATGCAGGGTGGAACGTTCACTATTACGAATGGTGGTGTATTCGGTTCTTTATTAGCAACACCAATTATTAATCCCCCGCAAACCGGTATTCTGGGCATGCATAAGATTGAGGAAAGGCCGGTGGTAGAAAAGGGACAGATAGTGATTCGTCCCATGATGTACGTCGCCTTATCTTATGACCATCGCTTAATTGATGGTAGAGAATCAGTACAGTTTTTAGTAAGCGTGAAGGAGTTACTTGAAGATCCTTCTCGATTGCTGCTCAATGTGTAATTTTGAACGAAGTTTAACCGCAAGACCCGCATTGACGGGTTTTGCTTTTTTAAAGGGTGTTAACGATGAATTTACATGAATACCAGGCAAAGCAATTGTTTGCCAGCTACGGATTGCCAGTTCCAAACGGCCAGGTTGCTTATAGTGTAGAAGATGCACTACAAGTGGCTACGCAGTTATCAACACCAAGATGGGTGGTTAAAGCACAAGTCCATGCTGGTGGCCGCGGTAAAGCTGGTGGTGTAAAACTGGTGTCTACTAAAGATGAATTGGCAACCGTCACCAAATCATTGCTGGGCACACGGCTGGTAACTTATCAAACAGATGCTAAAGGACAACCAGTCAATGCTGTCCTGGTTGAAGAAACTTGTGATATTGCCCGTGAATTGTATTTGGGAGCGGTGGTCGATAGAGCAACGCGTCGTGTGGTTATTATGGCTTCTACAGAAGGTGGGGTTGAAATTGAAAAAGTTGCCCATGAAACCCCTGAGAAAATTTTCAAAGTGATTGTGGATCCACTTGTAGGGGTTATGCCCTTTCAATGTCGTGAAGTAGGCTTCAAATTAGGCTTAACGGATGAACAAGTTAAGCAATTTACCCAACTCATGATTGCCTTGGGTAAAATGTTTGTTGAGTGTGATTTAAGTCTTCTTGAAATTAACCCGCTGGTAGTGACTAAAAACGACCGTTTGCTTTGTTTGGATGGCAAAGTCAATGTCGATGGCAATGCACTTTACCGTCAGCCTAAATTAAAAGGGATGCGCGATGCAACACAGGAAGACGAGCGGGAAAACAGAGCGACTGATTGGGAATTAAATTATATTCCTTTGGATGGTACAATCGGCTGCATGGTGAATGGCGCAGGCCTTGCCATGGCTACTATGGATGTCATTAAACTACATGGTGGTGAACCTGCAAACTTTTTGGATGTTGGCGGTGGGGCTACTAAAGAACGTGTTAGCGAGGCATTCAAAATTATTCTCTCTGATAAAAACGTTAAAGGCATTTTAGTAAATATCTTTGGTGGTATTGTTCGTTGCGATCTAATTGCTGAAGGTATCATCGCAGCCGTAAAAGAAGTGGATGTAAAAGTTCCTGTCGTAGTGCGTCTCGAAGGCAATAATGCTCAACTGGGTGCTGAAATTTTAAATAAAAGCGATTTGAACGTTATCGCCGCAAACAGTTTGACGGACGCAGCGAAAAAGATTGTGGCAGCAGTTGCCTAATTAACATAAGAAGGCTTCCAATTGATAATGATGGAAGCTTCTGAACTTCATTTTGAGGCTAACAATGAGTGTATTAGTTAACAAACAAACAAAAGTAATTTGCCAGGGTTTTACTGGTAAGCAAGGTACCTTTCATTCAGAACAAGCAATTGCCTATGGTACTCGTATGGTGGGTGGCGTTACTCCTGGCAAAGGCGGCCAGACACATCTGGGTTTGCCAGTATTTAATACAGTTCGCGATGCTGTTAATGAAACAGGAGCTGATGCTTCAGTCATTTATGTCCCTGCGCCCTTTTGCAAAGATTCTATTCTTGAAGCAGCAGACGCGGGTATTAAGTTGATTGTCTGTATTACGGAGGGTGTTCCCGTTCTTGATATGCTTGAAGTAAAAGTTTATCTGGAAAACAATACCGATGCTCGTTTAATCGGTCCTAATTGTCCTGGTATTATTACACCTGGCGAGTGCAAAATCGGAATTATGCCAGGCTCTATTCATCTGCCGGGTAAAGTAGGTATTGTATCCCGCTCCGGTACTTTAACTTATGAAGCGGTTAAACAAACAACCGATAAAGGTTTTGGCCAGAGTACTTGTATTGGAATAGGTGGAGACCCTATCCCAGGTACTAATTTCATTGATGCGTTAACACTTTTCGAAAAAGACCCTCAAACCGAAGCCATTATCATGGTCGGTGAAATTGGTGGTTCGGCAGAAGAGGAAGCAGCAGAATTCATTAAATCACAGGTTAAGAAACCTGTTGTCTCTTACATCGCAGGTGTTACGGCTCCTGCTGGCAAACGCATGGGACATGCTGGTGCCATTATCTCTGGCGGAAAAGGAACCGCTGCAGAAAAATTTGCTGCTCTTGAGGCTGCTGGCGTTAAAACAGTACGCTCACCAGCTGATTTAGGGGATGCAATTGCTGAGGTTACTGGTTGGTAATAACCGCATAGAATAATCATGTCAGACCATGCCCTTTGGTGCATGGTCTTTAATAAAAGAATGATAAAAAATCTGCAGTATCCTGGCAATTTCTAATCAAATTTCGCTTTATTCTCTCGAAGTATTGACAAACCCCCTTCTTTGTGTACAATGATAAGTCTTTTTGATTGTTGTTTATAATTTTCACTTTAATGCGACCTGTCTTCTTCTCCAGGATGACAGAAGAACTGGTTTAATTGCCAAGTTTTAATGAATAAACGGGTTGGTCGCTGAGGTAAAGAACGGGCTACTTGTATCTTTAGTTCAGCGAACCATCATGTCTCTCCTTTTTTACCTCAAGACAATATTTTTTACATCGTAAGAAAGCGTTAGCTTTTGTTTGGAGGAGAAGCATAGCATGTTAAGTACAAGAGAATTAATTAATCGAATAAAAGCCCTTGCTGAAGATACTACACACTATGATTTACTATATGAGGATTGCCTTGGGGACTTGCCGACAAAAGACATTATAGCCATCTTAAATACATTTAAAGAGAAAAAGAATTTAATCTTTCTAGGTTTAGGCTTTAATGCACTTTGGTTAAAATTAGATGAACTACCCCAGATACTTGCTAGTTTACAAGGCATGGAATTGACCCATCTTTGTTTGTCCAACAACTACTTCTGCAAAGAGTCAGAAGTCATGATAAGACGAGCTCCCTATGGAGAGCCTTTACAAGTGATACCTTTAATAACCGGTCAAAAAATAGCAGCAGGATTATCTACGTTAAAGCATACGAAAATTAAACACCTTGATCTACGTGCTAACTTCTCATCGAAGAGCGAAATGAGTCACGCTCTTATGGGTTTAATAGATACTTTTGTTACGCACCTTGATTTAGCAGGCAATAGGCTTTGGGGCAGTGATAGAGCTCTTGATTTTAGCTCCAATAAACTTCAGAACGATGACCCTACGCGAGTTTTTGAAGCCTTGCAAGGTTCTTCCGTGCAATATATTAACTTGACTAATAATTGTATATGGAAAGCATCTGAGGAAACGTTGAAAAAATCATTCAAGGCGATACCAGAAAGCGTTAGCTCAATAGGCTTGTCTTTTGCTGAATTAAAAAAAATGACTATAGGTCAGCGGCGGGCTATTTATGAGCGTTTTCCAAGCATTCAAAACATTACTATATTAGATAAAAAAGAAATAGGACGGACTATTTTTAGAAAGCAGCAGACGAAAATCAATGCGCGTTTATTTGCCCAGGCCAAACGCACTGCTGAACTAGATGAGACATGTCTATTGGGCTTACTGCCTCTAGAAGTAATGCAGCATATTAATAATTATGCTGCAGAGGGTTCTTATCCGGGGATTTTTTTTGAAAATTTTGGTCCAGTGACTCAAGATGCAGTTAGTTCTGAAGCGTCAAAAGAGGTGTCTCTTAGTATTTAAAGGATTTGGGTATGTAGGTGTTGGTGTTAAATCAATGTCCTACATGTCCTCTATTTTTGAAAGAAACTATTCCTATCTATTCACTAGAGAGTATTATTTTTCTTTAAATTTTCTCTTAATAGCTTTATCAAATAGCACCTTTTGCTCGTCGGATAATTCAGCACGACGTAAAGCCATCATCTCTTCAATACTTCCCTGGATACAGTCAGGTGTTAGGCGATCGGTTATCAGTAAGCCATTCAGATGATCAATTTCATGTTGTAGTACACGCGCATAAAATCCAGTTTCTATCGTCTGGTGCTGGGTTCCTTCTTCATCATAAAAGCTAAGCTGTATTTGTTGATACCGGGAAACTTTTCCCGCACGGCTTGAAACGGAGTAACACGCTTCAAAATCACTATAGAACCCCTTGGCTTCTATCCCCTTATAGCTAGGATTAAGCAGAGTATGCATGGGATAAGGTTTTACATTATTACGAAGTAAGGCTGCTTCTTCAGGAATATAGATTGCCACTATTTGTAGATTAGAATTAACTTGAGGTGCTGCCAAACCTACGCCACCTAATTGAAATAATTTTTCTTTCATTCTCTGGATTAGAATCAGATTGTCTGCATTCAGTGGAAAGGTAACGGGTTGGGCAGGGGTTTTTAGTATGGATGTAAATTGTTTTTGCTCAATCGAAACGATTTCCAGGGCTTGTGTACAAGTGGTCATTATGAATCCTGTCAAAAATAAAATAAATGCATACATACTTAAAAACGAATGATTGTAAAAGACATTGAGCGATTGTGCCACCTTCAGGGGATCCTTCAAGCGACTATGTCGCTTTCAGGATGACGTTGGAGTTTTAGGGGTGGCTACATTTCGTCATTCTGAATGCAGCATGGCTGCATGAAGAATCTCCTGAATGTGGCACTAAGAACTATGTTTGTGAGTTCTTTTTCTGAGGTGTCCGAATGTGTCGGCTTTTAGGATGAGCTAGGTTAGTAATTTATTAAGGAACAGTAGATAGCTCATTACTAGGCGCAGCAACTATAGGTTCTGGCAAGGGTGGCTCGGAAACAGCAGAATTAGCCGGTGCAAATATTCCCAAGCGATTTGCGGCTATATAAACGGAGTTAGCAGTTGCAGGTTCAGTTGTCGGGGCATGTGTAGCCGCTTTTTCAAGACGCTGAAAAAGCAACTTATATTTAGGGGTATAAAGGTGTAGTGCTGAGAGTAAAGAGATAATACATTGGCCAATCCAGGCAAAGCTTAGAGTATTATAATGGCGATGGCGGTGCATGGTAGCCACAAAAATGGGCTTTTTTACTTCAAATGCAATCTCAGCCAAACGTTCTTCGACAGGTCGGTTACTTTCGGCTATTGTTGTTAAATTATCAATTAATCGAATCTTAGCTCTCAATGTATCTTTAGTTTCAAAGAAGTAACTTTTCTTTAATGTCCCATTTTCATTATCACGATTTTCATTTGTTTTTGGCGCATTACTAAAATAAATATCAAATTGTGCTAACGCTTTTCTAACCGCTTCAAGTTGAATAAATTTTGCACCATTAATGCGCTCAAACTCTTCAGCTTTTACAGCCAGTAATGATTTTACTTCCGCATTAATGTCTTGTTTGTATTGAGACTGTTGAATAATTTCAATTGCATAAGTCTGTAGAAAGGCTTGTAATAAAGAATTATATTCAGCCCGGGTGTAATGATAGTCCCGGTTATCAGAGATTATCTCTGTAAGTTCGCGTTCAAAGACATGTTTCGTATATTCAAGCCTATATTTTTCACTTTCTTTTTCTTGAATTCCGATACATTCTTCAAGGTAAGCAATTCGTTCATTGGCGGTGGCAATTTCAAATTCGATGGAGTTTTTACAACCCTGATAATGGCTAAGCACAGCATTTGCAATGTATACAATATTTTTTAACTCAGCTGGCTTTTGTTTTGTCGAAGATGCCAGGGCTTCTGAACTTGATTTGCTTGGGGAAAAATCATCTAACTCAAGTTCAATTACGCCATCTTCTTTTGTTACGAACTTATCCGACTTAAATTCAATAATATATCCTTCCTCATCTAATTGTGATTCTTCCTTGTTCTTTTCCCCATTTAATTCTATTTCTTGCTCCTCGTTCTTACTCTTGTCTTCTGCCATGGGAGGAAGAGGTACTTCTTGCTGTAGAAGAGATTCAATGGTTTGATGTTTTGTCTCTATCGGTCGACTTATTAGGTTTAAACGGTTTTGTTCTGCTAAAAGAAGAGGTTGTAATAGTTTGTATAATTTAACTAAACGAGCGCTTAAGATTTCCTGGACAAGAGGTGAGGCAGGCAAAATATGATTCGAATGGTTGTATGTATTTACCTCATTAGTGAATAATTTAAGCAATGTTATTTTGCTGTTAAGAGGCAGCGTTAATAGACGTTCTTTATCAATGTCTAAATCGTCTATATTACTAGTGATTAAAGCATCATCTCGTTTTAAGAGTCCCGTCGCAATCTGTTTTCTATTTTTAGCGGCTTCTATGCGATAATTTAGAGGGGCATGTGAGCTTAAAAGGGCCAAGTGTTCTTGAGAGTTTAAATGAAGATGTTCGAGCAAGCCTTTATGAAATTCATCCAACAGTGCTTTCATGGGATCCGATAGCAACCCTGGTCTTAACCCAAGTTTATCTTCCCATTCATCCGTGGTTATTAATATGCGGACGAAAAGATCATGACTGAGCTCTTCTAAGTGATCCATCGCAGCAGAGTGAGAAAGATGGGTAAATTGCTCGAGCTTGGCCTTTAGCTCTTTATAAAGGCGGTACATGGTAGGCGTTTGCAAAAATAATTGGAAATAAGAATTGGAGCTTACAATAATAGCTTCAATATTTAAGGCAGCCTGCTTTGTACGCTGGTTTACATGGTCTTTGGTGTTTGCTGATAACTCTTCATTCTGTACTGCAGCTTTAATATGTTCGGGTATTAACATAAAGCTTCTTAAGGTATACCATAAGCCACTGTATTGGACCACTTTTCCTTGGTATTTGGGATCCTTTAGCTCAACTTCCTCGCTTCCTACGACATAATTTTCCTGTTGCTCTGCAAATGCTTGGTAAATTGCTAATCCTTTCTCTTTTAATTCAGCTGCGAATAAAGATAAATGAGGATCGCGGGCTAATGTCTTAGCATGGGTAACTAACTCATCAACATGATTTTTGGCCTGTATGAGGTGATAGACATAGAGAGATTGGCTGCTTTTTTGATCCAGGCTTTCAAGTTGGATACAAATTTGCTCAAGATGGTACAAGCTATTAAAAATACGTTTGACCGCTATGACCTGATGAATTTCAAGTTGAGCTAATTCTGCATCTTCTATTTCTGGAAAGGGTACAACTTTTTCAGCAGATTGGCGTTTTAAACTATTAAACAGCGATTTAGTATTAGTGTCTGCGTGTTGATTTTCCGCTTCAGGAAAGGGTATACCATTTTCTGCAAACTGTAATTGCTTTCCTATATTATCAATTGTTTTCAGCTCGGCGCAGGTTTGTTCTAGATGATATTGAATGTTAAAAACACGCTTTATCGCAAGAATTTGTTTTTCGGTCAGGGCTAGTTCTGGATTGTCTGTTTTAGGCGTTTGACTGTCCTTTTCCAAGAAGAAAATTTCTTTTTCTGCAAGTTGTAATTGTCTTTTTAAATAATATATACGATTAAAAACCTGCTTATTATTAAATTGAGTATCAAGCAAATCAAATTCTTGGATACCTACCTCTGGGAAGGGTACTCCCTCTTTTGCAGGTTGCAATTGCTTTCTGACTATATCAAGATTTTCGAATTCAATACAAATTTGAATAAGCTGATAGCGGCAATTAAAAATACGCTTAATACCAAGAAGTTGTTCATTCTTAAGTGGGAGGTGGCCATGGTTTTCTGTCTCACTAGGGAAAATCTCTTTTTCAGCGAGCTGCAATCTTTTTCTAAGAAAATAGAGCTGATTAAAACTGCGTTTAATTTTTAGTTCACTACCTTGTAAGTGTGGTTTTTGGCCTACTATTTCAGGGAAGGGTGGCTCATCTTTCAATTTTTCTCTAAAGGGCGTGTTAAAAATTTCAATCAAATTAAATAAAGAAGAGCGATAAGCCGCTACCATTTGGGAGTAGTTGGTATGTTTAAGAACAAAATTGGCTCGTTTGTCTGTATTTATATCAGGAATCAAATCTCGTGAAACTACGCCTGCTACGTATTTCTGCTCGGCAAGTGAAGTATATTGTTTTGCTCTTTCTGCAGTAAGAGCAATTAAACATTCAAGCTGAGCTAAAATTGGGATAATGTCATCTTCTGTGAATAGCTGTTTAAACACAGTTGAAACAAGGAGGATATAATCAGTCGCAGAATAATCAATAATCATATCGAGCTTGGGTATTTTCTGCCCAAGTAAAGGCTTCTCGCTTAAAAGATCAACCATTGTCCTATCTTTTCTTTCGGCTTCCTCGACGGAAAGAAGACTCTCTACCAGATAAGGTTGAAACAGACTATACCAAAGGCGGAGTTGCCGCTTTGTTTTAGGGTTGATATTTTTCTTTGAGTCGTGCTCATCCTCATAAAGGAAATTTAAAAATGAATGCAAGGCCATTTGAGCTTCGTTTAATTGCAAACATCTTTTTTGGTAATAATGTGCTAGGGTTTCTGCCTGACCAACAGTAAGTGCTTCATTATTGGTTATCCATACATTTTCAGTATCCTTACTAAATTGCAGATGCTGATGTTCAGGTGCTGTAGGATTAATACCTAAAAGTTTGGCTTCATCAAAACAATTAAGTTCCGCCCTACGTTGATAAGGATAAATATCAATATCGGTATTATTTTCAACGAAACTAATAATGTCTTTATTCAATTCAATATGAAGTCGCTGAGTAGCTCGTTCCTTTGCTAGGGCCGTTTGTAGTTTCGTTTTCAATGGGATTAAACTTGTTACAGCGACTGGGCCTGCGGTACCTGTTAACCAATGCCAAGGTCTTTGCAAGTTGCGGGAATAACTATTTTCTGATGTTAAGTCTCTTATAATCAGATTAGATAACTCAGGGTTAATGGCTTTAACATAGGGTAGTAAGAATTTCAATTCTCGCTTTAACGCATCTTTTTCTGCTTCAGGAAGGTTTAATAAAGAATAGTTAGAATACTGTTTGTTCTCGATGATGGCAAAAAAATTGTCTAATGCGATTTGGGCTGAGGTTTGTTTTGTTAAATTCCAATGAGCAATCGCTATTCGTTGTCTGGTTTTTTCAAGGCGTCTGTCAGCAAATTGGGCATCCTCAATGGTTAGTAATTCTTCACCTTCTTTAGGAAAATCAACAAATTTTGCAGCATAAAACGCCATTAGCTCATAGAGCGGCTTAATTTGAGCCATCATAGGTTGGGAAAGAGTGCCTGGATTTAATAACCCTTCGTCTTCCAAACGATCAGCGAGACTAAATAATTCTGGGAGTAGCTCATATTTTAGCCTTCTCAGGTTATGGCGAATGACATCTTGTGAAGAGTCATTCGCATAGCCTATTTGTTCAAGACTGGTCATAGATAAGCTTATGATTTCACGAATTATTTTTATATAATTAAGTGCTTTGAAGGAGATAAAAATGTCATCGCTTTGTAAATTTTCAATTGAATTTAACAGTCTAAATGCCTGTTCCTGCAACTCATCAAGCTTTGCTTTATTTATTGTAGGCTGATAAGTAGAAATCTGTGGTCCATATTGTTGAATGTATGTGGTTAATTGATGAATATATCCTGGCAAAACTGCGCCAAAATGGGCAAGAAAATCATAATCATAATTCCCATCATTGGGTTTCATTTGTGCAATGGCAGTACCACTTATAACACCAGCCTTGTGGCCAATAGGATAGTTTTTTAAAATAGAAGAAAATTCAATGGCACTGTCTTTATGTGAATCAGCAAATGTCTTTATAGGAGCTAAAATTTGCAAGGCTTGCTGAATCTCGCTTCGGAACAGTTCAGGAAAGTCTATGTCAAGATGAGTTAATAAATAACTTGCCTTGTAACCATGTTCAATAGTTTTGTAATAGAGCTTTTTAAGATCCTGAAATTTTTTATCGCCATTTCTTAGGTTTACCGATTGTAAATCTTCAAAAGCTAATTGGGCGTGGTATAGCGCGTTGATAACTTGTTTAAGTTGGACAATTTGTTTCGGTTGTGACTCAAAATTGGTAAAGGGTTCACCTTCTTTATTGGGTTGACTGAAAAAACATGAGGCTTTGCTACTGAAATAAGACCCCTGCAGGGTAAGGATAAATTTTTCCCTTAAGCTTTTTAAAAAACTGGCGATATCTTCTTCTTTGAAGTTGTCAAGGAGCTTAAGGTATTTCTCTATCATTCTGTAATTAATATGCACATGTTTTTGCGTTCTAATACTATAGGATTTTTATTAAGAAAACATTAACTGTCTTAAAATCTGTTTCTTTTTTTGTGCCGGAAAAAAATTGGAGTCGCGTCTTTGTGAGCTGCAAGTGAAGCCATTTTGAAATAATCTTATCCCTATCTACTGCGGCTGGTCGGCAGTATCCATAGGTTCCACTCCCTCACTTTGGACTTCTGGTACCCGAACGAGTCGCGGTAGGTAGGAAAAAGTTGAATAAATAATAAAAAGATCGTTACGGATTTCTTCGCTGAAGCAATTAATACGACTTTTGAACAAAAATTTGTTCTGGATTTGCTTCACTTTGTTAGCAACGACTATATAAAAAATTTTGTCTAACACAGAGTTTCTTTATTGTAAGAATACCGTTTTTGTATACCATCTATTACCTGGATGATAAAAAAGGCTTAAAAATGAAAAACTGGAGAACGCTAGCGGATATACGACGAGAATATGGTGAGCTGGCTTTATCAGAAGAAAATTTGCCGGATTCACCCATAGAGCAATTTAGGGTGTGGTTTGAAGAAGTATTGCCAGTTGAAAAAAGTGATCCCACCGCTATGGTTCTTTCAACGGTTGATGAGAAAGGTTTCCCGGATTCAAGGGTCGTTTTACTAAAGGGACTGGAGGAAGGGGCGTTTATATTCTACACCAATTATCAAAGTACCAAGTCACTGCAATTAAGCCACACGCCTTATGCATGTTTAAATTTTTATTGGCCCCAGATGGCACGCCAAGTACGTGTTCGAGGACGTGTTAAGAAGACAAGCAGGCGGCAATCAGACAGTTATTTTGCCTCAAGACCTTTAACTAGCCAGCTGAGTGCTGTTATTTCTGCGCAAAGTAAGCCCATTCCTGACAGAAAGACCCTGGAGGATGCGTTAAATCGTTTAATTGCAGAACATGGCCAGGAGCCTATTGTTCGTCCTGTGAATTGGGGGGGATATATGATAATTCCTGATGAAATAGAGTTTTGGCAAGGGCGAAATAACCGTTTGCACGATAGAATTTATTACCACAAGAAAAAAGGCAAATGGATTTATTACCGTTTGGCACCATAAATGCATTAACAATTTCAGGTTTGTTAGCAGTTGTTTTGTCAAGAAAGAGTAAAAAAGTTATACATAAATGTAAGTTAAATTTACGAGGCGTAGAATGAGGGATAAATGAAGTGTGAATGATATTGAAATGGAGACACTTCAGTTTGGGAAATTTAGAATGACAAGATTTACGCAGACGCTAAGAGAGGGTATCAATATGAATGAAAAAAATGCGTTGTTACCACACATTAAATTGCGTTTTAACATCGAACATCCAAACCTTGAAGAATGTTATGCTTATGGTTATGAATGTGCTTTGGCAGAAGTCAGTGAAGAAGCTAATCCCTATCAGTACGGGAGTGCGGAATACGAGCAATGGACTGAAGGTTGGTGGGCTGGCTTTTATGGTGAAAAACCACTTTATGAGCTTGCTGAATTATTAATAGAACCTGAGGCTAATGAAAAAGAAGCTGCCAATGATTACGTTTACAACACGAACCACAAAGTAAGCCCAAGTTTTCTTTCAACGGTACTAAAAATTACCGGTGCTATTGCCGCAACGGCTGTGGTAGGTTATCAAGTTCTGGATTTGGTCGCATAGACTTATGTTGTCCATGCTCCAGTTGTCCAAATTTGATTTATTTTAATTATTCTAGAGACGCGATATCTCGCGGATCTAGAATTTTATAAAAATACAATCTATTTAAATAATTTCAAAACCATGCTTCTCATCCTGGCTAATTCAGCCGGATTAAACTCTTTATACAACGAACTACCAATATTTAGGCAGACTGTGACGTTATCCCCTATACCTTTTAATAAATCAACGCCAGACAAATGTAGCACATGAATCTCATTACGAATTTCTTGGGCCCACTGATCCAGATAATCTTTATTAGTAAAAACGGGCAGAAATACCTGGCCGTTCTCTTCAAGATATAGAACTTCAGGGAGATCAGGATTAGAATTTTTATCAATGGGAATAATAAAGTTAGCCTTAATAAATTCAAGATAGGCTTTATTTGACTCATTATTCCCTCCTAATGAGTCGTATGCATTCTTGATCGCTTGTTCAAGTTCGTTCATTGTGTTACTCAAGTAAAAACTATTAGTATATCTAAAATAAAGACTAATTTCTGTAAAATTATAGGCTTCACTTTGTACAGTACAAAGACACTTCCCTTAAAGGCCCCGGCACTCCTTAAGCCCTGGATCGGGCAATGTGTTGAAATAATTGTCGGTAGCAGTATAATGTAGAATTGATTTTTGCCAATTTAATGACCAACCTACTGTTTTAAATGCAATTTTATTAATTCAAGTCGTCTAGGATGGAAACGGTAACAGAGTGAATTTATGAATATGATAGCAATGTCTCGGAGTCAAAAAGAGGGCCGTATCAGTCAATTAGGTTTTGCCTGGATTGTTTGGGGATTAGCTGCAGCCTTTTATTTTTCTGATTATATGGCCCGGGTAGCCCCGGGAGTAATGCACCGTAGCTTACAAATTGACTTTGGTATTAATGAAGCAGGGTTTGGCATCTTAACCGCCTCTTTTTATGTTCCTTATATTCTTATGCAGATTCCAGTTGGCCTTACTGTTGATCGTGTGAGTATACGCGCAATATTAACGATTATGTCGCTGGTAACCGCACTAGGCTGTGGTGTATTCGGTCTTGCAGATGGTTTGGCGATGGCGTCTGTAGGCCGTATGTTAATTGGTTTTAGCGCCGCTTTTGCATTTGTGAGTGCTTTGCGTTTGGCAACGTCGTGGTTTCCACCAGCCATGCTTGGTTTATTGGCTGGATTAACCCAGGCTTTAGGGATGTTGGGTGCCGCAGCGGGGGAAGCCCCTGTTTCATTCTTGGTTGCCAATGTGGGTTGGCGGCATAGTATGCTTATCATTGCCTTTTTATTCATTGCTTTGGCTGGACTTCTCTACCAATTTGTTCAGGATAAACCTGGCACTAAGCGTCATGAAATGAAAAAGACTGAACCAGGGATTAGCATTCTTGGTAGTTTGCGCATTATTTTATCCCATCGTCAAATTTGGATTAATGCCCTTTATGCTGGCTTTTTATTTGGCCCTACAGCGGTAATTGGTGAAGCGATAGGACCTGCCTATTTGCAATATGGTCGTGGTTTAACAGCACATGCAGCCGCTTTTGCAACAGGATTAATTTTTATCGGTTGGGGAATAAGTGGCCCTTTATCAGGGTGGTTATCTGATAAAATAGGACGCAGAAAACCACTCATGGTTTTTTCAGCCTTAAGTGGAATTATATTGACCTCTCTGTTTGTATTTTATCCGGGAATGGATCAAACGTTCGCCTATGTGATCTTTTTTATTTTTGGTGTTACTAATACTGGGGTGGCTATAGCCTATGCGGTATCCACCGAAATTTGTGAAAGTCAGGTAATAGGGACTTGCATTGCTTTTACCAACATGATATCAATCTTTGTTGGTGCGCTGATGCAGCCACTGGTGGGGCGTTTGGTTGACCTCACTGCTGGTGCCCGCGCCTATAATCTAGAGGCACTGTTACTTTCTGATTTTCAGGCCGGCTTAAAAATCCTACCTCTCTGTTCTTTGGTCGCTTTAATTTTAGCACTCATGGTCAAAGAAACGTATTGCCAGCCTATACGTAAACTATAATAACTGGCTGTATTTATGAATTTTTTTTGTAATGGCTTGGCGAGTTGGTGAATCTCGTGTTTTAATTAAGGCGGTGCCTCTCGTCCGACGTGATTAGTTATAGAGGCGAACATTAACACGGAGATAATATGAAAAAATTCATAGGATTAGTGGTTATTCTAGCCGTTCTAGTCCTCGGTTCTTATTATGGTATGGGCTATCTTACTGAGCAGAAAGTTAAAGAAAGTCTTAATTTTGTGAATCGATCAAATGGACTAGCTGCTACGATCGTTGAATATGATCGCGGTTGGTTTACCTCTAAAGCCAAATTCGATTGGCGCGTTCATGTTCCTGAGCAGACCATTCAAAACAATGGCCAAACTCAAACAATTCCTGCAAAAGATTATAAAATACAAATGCCTGTCACCATTTATCATGGTCCGGTCATATTTTCTGAACAAGGTGTAAAATTTGGCTTGGGTTATGCCCATACTAATTTAACTATGCCCGCAGAATATGCAGAACAATTTAATAGTTTATTTACAAATCAATCAACACAACCCAATGTAGTAATTAACTTTTTTGTAAATTACTTGGGTAACAGCAGCATTGATATGTCTGTGCCAGCATTTAAATTATTTGCAAAAGATGGTAATGCAACTTTTGAATGGATGGGAATGTCAACCTCAACCAATGTCTCTTCTGATCACGATAAAGTCGGAGGTAACATCACTATTGAAGGATTGACTTTCAAGAAAGATCAAGTCAATACAAAAATGTCCGCCGTTACTAGCGAATATAATCTTCATAGAACAGACACGGGATTATTCTTAGGAGACGCGAGCCTATCTTTCCCATCTTTTGTTGTGATGGACAGTGATAAAAAATTGTTTGAATTAGGGCAATTTGATATTCATTCTGATTCTGATATAGAAGATGGCTTATTTAGCTCTCATGTTAAAACCTCCGTTGAGAAAATAGTAGCTAATGGTAAAACTTACGGTCCCGGGAGTCTGGAAGTAGCTATCCGCAATCTCGATGCTGATGCTTTGGCAAAACTGAATCAGCAAGCACAACAAGTGCAGCAAGGTACGGATGCAGAACGTCAGCGGGCAATGTTGGCAATGCTGCCTGAATTACCAAAGTTATTCAGTAAAGGAGCTGAGTTTGAAGTTACAGAAATGAATTTCGTAATGCCTCAAGGCACTGTTGAAGGTAATTTAATGATATCTCTCCCTAAGGGTGAGATGGGTAATCCATTTGAGTTAATACAAAAAATTCAAGGTAATGGAAAATTAAAAATGCCAGCCGTGGTGGTTAAAGAGCTAGTTACAGAATCCATTAAACAAAAGATGATGTCGCCTCAACAGCCGCAACAAAACGGCCAGCAAAATCTTGCTCAACAAATACAGCCGCAGAGTAACCCTGATGCTTCTGCTCAAGCAGCAGCCGGCTCATCAGATATTTCTCAACAAGCTGTTGCTTTAGCTGACAAGCAATTGGCGACATTGGTACAGAATGGTGTATTGGCACAACAAGGCACCGATTACGTAATTGAGGTTAGCCTTAATCAAGGTCAATTTATGATTAATGGTAAGCCTTATAGACCTGAAATGATGAAATTTTAATAAAGCAAGGAAATTATTACCATGAACCATGCTAGTCATGGTTCGATGCTTGTCCCTGATTTTAAATCAATTCGATTCTAGACTTGTCAGGAATTAGCTGATTCGGTAATATGCTCGTTTTTAAAGGAGGAGTTAAAAAGAATGACAACAATCAGTAATGAAGCTGGGGATGTAACAATGTCACTGGCCGAGAGCGTGACTCAATCAGTGCAGAAATATTTCGCCGAGCTCAAGGGAACTGATCCTGTTGATCTGTACCAATTTGTTCTTGAAGAGATTGAAACACCATTGTTCCGTGCTGTTATGGAGCATTGCAAATACAACCAATCACGTGCAGCAATAATGCTTGGCATTAGCAGAGGAACGTTAAGAACTAAGCTACGTCGTTATTTTGACGACAAGTACGTTGGTACAAGAGACTAATTTTTTGCTGTGTAGGCAAAAAAGGGAAGACAAATCTTCCCTTTTTTTTATTCAATAAATCTTCTGCTATTGAGGAATTTCTCGGCTGATTGAATTCTTACCGTTAGTAAGGTTTTAGAAATTTTTCCAGTGAATGAATATAGGGTTTTCATTTGTGTAGCTTGTTCATCGATCAATATTGTGAACCGTAAGGTTTGTGTTGGGTCGAAAGCGACCCAACTTAGGATTTTTTGCTGTTTGAATAGTTGAGCAAAGCCTTAACCTGACGACTATAGCTAGCTCAGCAATTATTCGGCAAACATAGAACTAACAGATTCCTCAACATTGACGCGTTTAATTGCTTGAGCCAACATATCAGCGAGGCTAACAACCCTGATTTTTTTACAATTTTTGGCTGCCTCCGAGAGGGGAATGGTATCAGTCACTACTACCTCATCTAATGAGGAGTTGGTAATATTATTTACGGCCGGTCCAGATAAAACAGGGTGGGTTATATAAGCTCGAACGCTGGTAGCCCCATTCTGCTTCAACTGATAAGCGGCCGAACAAAGTGTGCCTGCAGTATCAACAATATCGTCAATAATAATACAATGTCTACCCGCAGGCTCACCGATAATATGCATTACTTCTGACTTATTGGGGCCACTGCGTCGTTTATCAATAATAGACAAATCGGCATCATTAAGTTGCTTAGCCATGGCTCTAGCGCGTACCACTCCCCCTACATCGGGCGAGACGACCATTAGGTTGCAAAGATTTTGTTGTTTGATATCTTCCAACAAAATTGGCGTTGAATACACGTTATCTACGGGCATGTAGAAAAAGCCCTGTATTTGGTCGGCGTGCAAATCGACAGTAAGAACACGACAAATCCCAACGGAAGCCATCATGTCTGCCACAACCTTGGCTGTAATAGGAACACGGGCTGAGCGAACTCGTCTGTCTTGACGTGCGTAACCAAAATAAGGAATGACCGCTGTTATTCTCCCAGCAGAAGAGCGTCGTAACGCATCAGCCATGATCATTAGCTCCATCAAATTATTATTGGCTGGAGAGCAAGTAGATTGAATAATGAAAACGTCACGACCACGGACATTCTCAAGTATTTCAACCATGGTTTCACCATCACTAAATGTACCTACGGATGCTTGACCAATAGGAATCTGTAAGTGTGAAGCTATATTAAGGGCGAGCTCTGGTGTAGCGTTGCCAGTAAAGATCATCATTGTCGACATGTGCAAAAAACCTTTGATTTTAGTTTAATCAGGTAACTTTTAAACACATAGCAGAAGACAGCCAGAAAGATATAGTTATTATTTGAGCGATCCGGTGACGCATCCTTCCCGGGTATCTTCTGCCGTCTGTTTACTTGAATCAACAAGATTGTGGCTGGGGTGCTAGGATTCGAACCTAGGTATGCAGGGATCAAAACCCTGTGCCTTACCGCTTGGCGACACCCCAATAAGTTGTAGATTCTTCTTAATCATCCTTGAACGTGCATTGCTGCAAACGAGCGTATTTTGCAAACTATTTAAGGTCTTGTCAAACAATTTTTACTTGGATTGTTCCAATTGTCGATTTTAAAAAATCGTGGACAATATGACCGATAGAATACAGAAACTTCAAATTGAATTATCCAGGGCTTAAATTTCAAGCTCCTGGATATTATTAGAATAAGCTTAGATCCTCCAACGCTTAATGACAAGTTTTATAAATACGCCGTTTCCTTGTAATCGAATGACGCTGGGGAGGACAGTCTTTCCTACAGAAGTATACTGCCCGTAATCAATGACATACCCACTTTGTTTTAAAACTAGGAGATGATTGGCAGAGTCGCGCTTTGCAGATTGTACATGTCCTGGCGCTGGTAATCCCCTAACCCAATAATAAAGATTATTGACGGGTAGACGAATCCCTGTTTGTTTCTTTAGTAATTCTTCAGCATTGGAAGATGAGGCAGTTTTAGGGCCGTCACGAAGCGTCACAAGCCCGCCTTTTTTATTAATTAGAACAGTTCCACTCCCTAAGGGGCCAAACAAACGAATTTGATAGTGTCCTATACCGCGTTGCAGCCAATTGACAGAAGCATTCCATCCTTTATTTTTACTACGTGCTGCCATGGCGCCTGAGATTTCCCAGGAAGAAATCGCACTAGCAGAGGACGTTGCGGCAATTTTGGCGGTTTCGGCTGTATTTCCCTTTGTTTCGGCAACGGTTTCTGATGCTTGTTTTTTATCAACATTTTTGTTATTGCCTGTTGCTGAAAAAGTTTCAGCGGTGGTAGTTGTCGTTGAGCCTGGCGTAATCGCTTCTGCCTTAGCAGTTCTGTTGGGATAATAAGAGGAAGTGCCATCCATTGTGGTTGGGCGAGGAGTACAGGCAGTTAACAGAATCGAGCCTAATAAAGTTAATTTAATCGCATTCATTGCTTCTCCTAATTCCGTTTTCCGTGAGTGTCAGATCTTATAATAGTCTGCAAGTTAAAAAATTTCCTTTAAATGGACCAGGAAGTTATTCAGGCAATAGTTTTTAGCTGCACAATACGATAGACTTCAAAAAGTTGCAATTGCCAGGTATATTGATGAAACATAAAGCAGTGTATCCCGGAACGTTTGATCCGGTTACTAATGGTCATATTGATATCATTACAAGGGCTGCAAAAATTTTTCCAGAGTTAGTCGTTGCTGTAGCAAGCAACGAGACTAAGCGCCCGCATTTTCCCCTTGAAACACGCATAGCACTGATTAAGGAAACATTGGGAAGTTTACCTGGCGTTGAGGTAATAGGCTTTGACTGCTTGTTAATTGACTTTGTTCATGAACAAAAAGCCGGGATCATTTTACGCGGATTACGTGCCGTTAATGATTTTGAATATGAGTTTCAATTGGCAGGGATGAATCGGAAACTCTCACGGGATATCGAGACCGTATTTCTTACCCCCTCTGAGCATGTCCTATTTATCTCCTCAACCTTGGTTCGAGAGATTGCTCAACTTGGTGGAGACGTATCGCAATTTGTACCGCCTTCTGTTGAGCGAGCATTCCTACAGAGAAAATAAGTTTATGAAAATCTACCCATTTTTGCTGGCATCATGCCTGGCTTTCGATACCGGGATGGGAAATGCCGCAGAATATGCGTCTACACCTTCTGCTTATGCTGTTGCAAGTGCTCATCCACTGGCTACTAATGCTGGCTTGGAAGTTCTTGCCGCCGGTGGCAATGCTTTTGATGCTGCAATTGCAGTTGCAGCTACGTTGTCTGTTGTAGCGCCCTATCATTCAGGTTTAGGGGGTGGCGGATTTTGGTTGCTATTCGAAGCAAAAAGTAAAAAAAATATTTTCATAGACAGTCGTGAAACAGCACCTTTAGCAGCCCATAAAAATATGTTTCTTGGTGCCGATGGAAAACCAGTGCTTGGTTTGTCATTGAATGGAGGGTTGGCAGCTGCCATTCCAGGAGAGCCAGCTGCTTTGGTGTATATTGCCGAACATTATGGTCGTCTTCCATTATCAAAATCGTTAGATCCTGCTATTCGCCTTGCCGAAGAAGGCTTTGCTGTTGATTATCAGTTTAACTATTTTTCAACGATGGCTGATCGATTGCAGATGCTACGTCATTTTCCCGATACGGCGGCTGTTTTTTTACATAATAATCAACCTTATCAATTGGGCGAGCATTTAAAGCAACCCGATTTAGCCAAAACACTTAGATTATTGGCAACCAAAGGTCATGATGGTTTTTACCGCGGAAAGGTGGCTGAACAATTAGTAAAAGCGGTACGTGCCTCAGGGGGTATTTGGACGCTAACTGATTTGGCTCGCTATCAAATAAAAATTCGTGAACCTTTGCAAAGCGCTTATCATAATATGCTTATTATTACGGCCCCGCCCCCCTCTGCGGGAGGAGTCGCATTAATTACCATGTTAAATATTTTGGCCGAGTATCCTTTGCAAACCATGTCAAAAGTGCAATGGGTGCATTATCTAACCGAAGCCATGCGGCTTTCATTCTGGCAACGAGAGCAAGCACTAGCAGACCCTGATTTTGTTAAAGTACCACTTGCTAGATTGTTGTCTGCGGACAATGCCAAGCAATTGCGCTCGTTAATTTTTAAAGATAAGGCGACACCCAGTGAGCGGTTTCAGGGAAAAATTGAATCACAGGACAAAAAAAGCACAACGCAGATTTCTATTCTGGATCGAGAAGGCAATCGGGTGGCTGCAACACTTACAGTTAATTTTATTTTCGGCTCCAGTGTGGTTGCAGGAGGTACGGGGGTATTGCTAAATGATGAAATGGATGATTTTTCAGTGAAGCCAGGTTCAAGGAATATTTTTGGCATTGTTGGCAGTGAAAAAAATAGTATTGCTCCGGGTAAAAGACCGGTGTCCAGCATGACACCTACTTTTCTTGAAATGCCTGGACGCGTTGCAATTGTTGGAACGCCAGGCGGCAGTCGTATTCCGACAATGGTATTACTGGCATCATTGGTGTTTTATGATTATCAGGGGGCGATATCGATGGTTTCCGCCATGCGATTTCACCATCAGTATTTGCCAGATTGGCTACAATTCGAACCGGAAACTTTCTCGCCTCAACTGCAATTTGATCTGAAAAAAATGGGGTACAAGTTAATGGCGTTAAAACAGTACTATGGGGACATGCAGGCTATTACCTGGGATAAAGAAGCAAATATAGTGACTGCTGCTTCTGATCCAAGACATATAGGCCTTGCAGCAGTGATAACCGCAGAACCCCAAGGCTATGGATTTAAGCATTAACTGCCTGATTCACCAATTAATTCTTTTATAGATTGGTGTACTCGATTTATTAATTCATCTTTATTTGCAAGGGTGTATTCCGATGCATCAATTGCTTGACCGATATGTACTTCGGCAGTTTGATTAATGTTAAATTGGGTTGTTTTTGCTGGCAAGATATCATAGGCACCGCGAATACCAATGGGAATAATAGTCGCCTTGGCTTCAATTGCTGTAATAAAAGCCCCTTTTTTAAAGGGGGCAAGCTTACCACTTTTGGAGCGGGTTCCTTCAGGTGCAATCCACATGACAATGCCGCTTTCCAGCAATTTGCGAACAGCCCCCAAGTCTTTGATCGCTTGATGCCTGTTTTTTCGGTCGATAAAAGGAAACTCAGCAGCCATCATTCCTTTTCCCATGATAGGAATTTTTGATAATTCCTTTTTAGCCAACATGCGAATAGAGTGGTTAGGGAAGGCTTTAAAGCTAAGAGGAATATCATACAAACTACTGTGATTGCACATAATAATGGTTGCTTCACCTTGTTTAGGCGCAACCTCATGTGGATTAACTACTTTGCATTTTACGCCTACTAAACCCAGTAAGTTTTCGGTCCACTGGCGGATTGTTTTATCGACCCAGGCTCGACTGGTTCTGCCCGTTAAGCGTTTTATTATCGATTTAAAACAAGCATTCGCGGTGTAAAGGATTGATAATAAAATGATCCACTGGGTGCGAAGTTTGCTAATTTTCATAAAGCTTAAGAAATAAATGCGTTTGGATAGATGATACTGTATGTTTAACTAGTTTCACAGTAATACTCTTATTGAATTAAGGGATTATCAAGGGTTGGCATTGTGGACAAAAGGAGGAGTTTCGGCCACCTATAACTACTGCTTGTATCCGGTGGTGGCATTGAAAACAGGATTGGTTTTTCCGACCATAAACTTGAAGATGATTGGCAAAATACCCAGGTTTTCCATCGCTGGCAAAGAAATCACGCAGGGTCGTACCGCCTGCATCAATGGCTTGTTGTAATACCTGTTTGATGGAGGCTATTAATTTAGTGAGCTGATTTTCGGACAAAAGTCGGGCAGGAGTTTGTGGATGAATTCCCGCTAAAAAAAGACTTTCCGTTGCATAGATATTACCCACGCCCACCACTATTTCATTGCACATGATAAATGTTTTAACGGTTTGTTGTTTGTTGACGGCGCGTGAACTTAGATAACTTAGATTAAAGTTGTCGGAGAGTGGCTCTGGTCCTAAATGTGCCAAAAGAGGATGTTTTTCCGGTTTGCCAGTAGCGTAAAGCCAAAGACCGAAACGTCGTGGATCATTATAGCGCAGCGAATATTCTTCATCGACGATCAAGTCAATGTGATCGTGTTTGTTGGTTGGCAAACCAGGTTTAACTATCCGCAAATGACCTGACATCCCTAAATGGATGAGGAGGTATCCTTGCGTTAAATGAATCAACAAATACTTGGCGCGACGTGTAGTCGCCTGTACTTGCTGCCCACAGCAAAGCTCTTGTAATGGCGGTACTGTAAACCGAAGTTGTTGTTGTCTCACATGCACAGCGGTAATCGTTTTATTCATTAAAAATGGGCTTATACCAAGCCTCGTGGTTTCTACTTCAGGTAGTTCAGGCATTAATCTTTGTCGTTGTGTTCAATTACTCGTCCCTTTTTGGGGTTCTCAATTTCCTTACTTGAAAAGAGAAGATTTTTTATGAAAGAAGCCACCCAAAGAATCGCCCCAATGATTAAACCCCATACGAGGACATAGGAAAACATAATAAATAGACCGATTACCAGCGCTATCGCAATACCTGCAATCAGGAAAGGAACAAGCTGTTGTATAAGATGTTCAATTTTTTCGTTCATGAATAAGTCCCTACTCAAGGAAAAGGCGGTTATTTTCTTAACCTATTTGAAATTATCGTCCACAAGTCCTTAGGATGCAATGCGAATTGTACAATTTGTGGTATCATAGGAAACAGTACTATAGTTTAAGTAACTTTAATTTCGCAATGAATTTTATTTTAGTGGAGTAAACCCTATGATTTATGGCGTTTTGAACTTGTCGTTTTGGGGGTATGTGTTAGCAACTATCATCTTAACGCAAATCACAATTGCTGCTGTTACCATTTATCTTCATCGCCATCAGACTCACCGTGCATTAACCTTACATCCAATAATAAGTCATTTTTTTCGTTTCTGGTTGTGGCTAACAACAGGAATGGTTACAGCCGAGTGGGTGGCCATCCATCGTAAGCATCATGCGACAACAGATATTGAGGGTGATCCACACAGTCCTAAAGTATTAGGATTGAAAAAAGTATTTTGGCAAGGAGCAGAGCTTTATAAAGAGGCTTCTAAAGACAAGGAAATGATTGCTAAATATTCCCATGGTACTCCAAATGATTGGATTGAGCGTAATGTATATTCGCGTTTTTCATCAAGAGGCATTTTATTAATGTTTTTAGTAGATTTGTTTCTGTTTGGCCTTCCGGGTATAACTGTGTGGGCGCTGCAAATGATGTGGATCCCACTTCATGCAGCCGGTGTTGTTAATGGTATCGGTCATCATTGGGGTTATAGAAACTTTGAATGTCCTGACGCAGCCACTAACATTTTTCCCTTTGGTTTTTGGATAGGTGGCGAAGAGCTGCATAACAATCACCACACGTTTGCATCTTCTGCTAAATTTTCTGTTAAATGGTGGGAATTTGATATTGGTTGGTTATATATTCGCTGCTTATGTTTCCTAAAACTTGCTAAAGTTAAAAAATTGCCCCCGAAACTTGCAAGAGAAGAAGGAAAACTTCATGTTGATCTTGAAACAGTCAGAGCCGTAGTGAGCAATCGCTTTCATGTTATGTCCCAGTACTATAAGCGCGTGGTTCGTCCTATTATTAAAGATGAGAAACGTAGCGTAGCGCAAGCATCTGATAAGCATCTTCTCCAGCGGGCAGGGCGTTTATTACGTCTGCAAGATAGTTTGTTGACTCCTCGTGCCAAAGCAGGGTTGCAAGCTTTATTAGCAAGTCGTGAGCAGCTCCGTGTAGTTTATAGTTTTCGTCAATCTTTACAAAATATTTGGCTAAAAACAGCCAGCTCACAAAAAGAATTGGTCGAGGCATTACAGCAATGGTGTAAACAAGCTGAAGAATCAGGTTTGGAGGTATTGCATCAGTTTGCTCAACAACTCAAAGGTTATGTGCCTCATCCTGTTAAAATGTAACGAAAGCGGAGTTTTTCCGTTTTCTTTACATATCCTCAAAAGAAAATAGTAATATCCAATTAAATTCGGCATTTTGGGCGAGCAAAGAAGCATTTGAATGCTAAAATTATAATGTTGGCAAGGTTGACATTTGTGTGCTTTTGCTTTGAAGTAATAGATCCAATCATATAGTTATGGAGAGATTGTTTTATGGAAAAAATGACGGCCGTAGTTACTGGGGGAACAGGTGGGATTGGTACAGCCATTTGTCAACGCCTGGCTGCTGATTATCAAGTTATTGCTTGCTATTTCAAAGATGGAAACCATGAAGAAGCCAAGCGCTGGCAAGCAGAGCAACGCGCAGCAGGTTATGAGATCGATATCGTTTATGCCAATATTGCCAATTTTGCTGATTGTGAAAAATTAGCAGCACTTGTATTAGAAAAATATAATCATGTTGATGTATTAATTAATAATGCTGGCATTACGGTAGATACCAGCTTAAAAAAAATGAGTGCACAACAGTGGCAACAAGTGATCGATGCCAATTTAACAAGTGTGTTCAACGTGACCCGTAACATTTTGCCTGCCATGCTCGAAAAAGGTTATGGACGTATTATTACCATCTCTTCTATTAATGGGCGGAAAGGACAGTTTGGTCAATGCAATTATGCTGCTTCGAAAGCTGCGCTTTTTGGCTTTACTAAAAGCTTGGCACAAGAAGTCGCTTCCAAGGGGATTACAGTGAATACTGTTTCACCTGGCTATATTGAAACGCCAATGCTCGCGGCGATGAAAGACGAGGTGTTAAAAAGTATTATTGCCAATATTCCCGTTGGTCGTTTAGGCACACCGCAGGAGGTTGCTGAAGCCGTTGCATTTTTGGCCTCTACATCATCCGGATTTATTACCGGGGCTAATTTGGATATTAACGGCGGTCAATACATGTAATCCTGCGCAGTATTCATTGAATAGGGAAAAGAATGCAAAAAGAAAAAGTTGTCCTTGTAACTGGTGGTACTGGAGATATAGGTACTGCCATTATTAAACAGCTAAGGCCATTGTATGGACATATTATCGCTCTAGATATTATTGCCAAAGAAAAGGCTAAACATTGGCTAGATGAATTAACTCAGGATGATTGCCATAATATTCATTATCGTCAAATGGATGTTTCTGATTACGACCAATGTCAGCAAGTAATTGAAAATATTATTGCGGGGTATGGCCGCGTTGATGTTTTGGTTAACAATGCTGGTATTACCAGAGATGCAGTATTTACCAAGATGACCAAACAACAATGGGATGAAGTGTTAAGGGTCAATCTTGACAGTATGTACAATGTTACTCACCAGGTAGTTGAGCAAATGCGGAACCAGGAAAGTGGGCGCATTATTAATATTTCTTCAGTTAATGCTCAAAAAGGGCAGTTTTCCCAAACCAACTATGCAGCATCCAAGGCGGGCATTTACGGATTTACCAAAAGTCTCGCGCAGGAGTTGATGTTAAAAAATATAACTGTGAATAGTATTTCACCAGGGTATGTCAATACTCGCCTAATGAAAGGAATTAGACCGGACATTCTGGATTCCATTATTGAATTAATTCCAGCCAAGCGTTTGGCAGAACCTGAGGAAGTTGCTTGGGTTGTGGAGTTTTTAGTCAATGAAAAAAGCCGTTACATTACCGGTGCAAATTTAAGTATTAATGGTGGCTTACATATGTATTAAGGCTGTTCATTTGACTAACTAAACTTGTTTAATTGTTGTACTACTGGGCGGCAGAGAACAAAGGCTTTCGGCAAGATAATAAAATGCCGACAGATCTTAGCTTTATGATCAGTAGAAAGACCGGATGGCCCAGGTTGAGAGGACTATGGCAAGACTGATAAAAAAATATAAAAATCGCAGATTATATGACACTGAAAAGAGTCAGTATATTACTGTGGAAGAGTTACAACGTTATGTCGTTGAGGGGCTACCCTTTAAGGTCGAAGACTCTACTACTGGCAAAGATATTACAAATGCCACGTTGTTACAGATTTTCGTTGAAATGGAGAGTGGAGCCACGCAGTTTCTATCTCCGGAACTATTAAGACAACTCATTACGTTTGCTAATCACCCAATGCATCTCTCTTTTAGAGCCATGTTAGAGCAAACCTTTGCAAATATGGAAAAATTATTACAATCAAATCCTTATTTGAATGACTATAAAAAAGCAACCATGTTATGGGATCAGCAAATGCAACAATTCTTTAAGCAATGGCAGGGTTTTTTTGGGGTTAAATAGTGATTTCCCCTTATTTAGAGAATTCCGAACTAATTCTCAAAATATTGTTGCATTGCAAAATAAATTACTCTAACTTCTTGACAATTTGCATATAAAAGTACTATTCTTAAATTGTGCAGTGCAACATAAATGTGGAGAGAGAATCATGACACAAGCTTATTTTGAAAACTGGAGTGAAATCGCAAAAAAAATGCAAGAACCATTTCAGGCTCTGACAGAACTTAATGTAAAAACTTTACAAAGTCTTAGTTATTTAAAACCTGATGAGCTGGCTAATACTAAAAAGCCAGAAGAGTTACTCGAGAAACAAATTCATTTGGCTATCGAGAACGGACATAAGGCATTGGACTATTTACAAAAATCATTCCAAATCATGGAAAAGACAATGCTGTCTCTTGTCCAAGAAGTAAAAAATAAGACAGATATTAAAAAGTAATAGTCCATGTGTTAGCTACTACGAAAGTAGTAGCTTTTTTCCTCCCGAAATTTAAGCAATGTAAAAAATCTTCAATTTATGTTTACCAATAGAGTAAATGATAAACACGCCCCGATTAATATGCGTTTTCAAAGATTTTGCCAGTGGTATTTCTAAATGAAATTACTAAAGAGTAATTTTCCGTATTTTAGATAGAGTTCGCTTCAAATTCGTGGTGATAATTCACGAAGAATTTAAAGCACTACTTTCAAGAGACCGTTTCTTCTTCAGGTGCAGAGGCAGTCTTATCTATGAATGCCCCAGGACTAAAACTATTTTTATTTTGCTCTGCTTCTTGCGGTGCTGTCTTGTAGGTTTTAAAAACATACTTGCCAGGTGCATCGATAATGGGTTTAAAAGGCAGCTTGTCGAAATCAAGGGCTTTTACAAGACGACCTGATTCTTTTTTCAACCAATCCAACCATTCAGGCCACCAGGAACCAGGATAGTGAACAGCATTCGCCAACCAATCTTCCGCCGTTTGGTCAGTTCTTGTATTACTATAGAAGCCATATTTTTCGCTGCTGGGCGGATTGACAATACCCGCGATATGTCCTGAACCCCCAAGTAAAAAGCGTTTTTTTCCTTTCATCAGTTGGAATCCCAAATAAGTAGTTTGCCAAGGGGCAATATGATCTTTTTGGGTAGACACGAAAAAAGTAGGCACTTTAATTTGGGTCACATCTAAAGGCACATGATTTAAATGAATTTTACCAGGCTTAATTAAATTATTGTGCAGGTACATCCAACGTAAGTACTGGGAATGCATTTTTGCAGGCATATTCGTGGCATCTGCATTCCAATACAAGATATCAAAAGGCACAGGGTTTTTCCCTTGCAAGTAATTTTTAATAAAAAAAGACCAAACCAGGTCATTGGCTCGTAGTGAATTGAAAGTACTTGCCATAAAGCGGCCATCTAAAAATCCCTTGGCATGCATTTCTTCTTCAATGCGCCGAATCTGCTGTTCGTCAATGAACACAGAAATGTCACCTGGGTCGCTAAAATCAATCATTGAGGCAAGAAACGTCGCACTTCGAACAGGATGTTCATTCAATGCATTCAAATAGGCAAGTAAGCAAGCAATTAATGTTCCACCTATGCAAAATCCAAGCAAATTAACTTGCTCTACCTTGAGTTGTCTTTGGATGGTTTTAATTGCAGTAAGAGGGCCTTCATTTAAGTAATCAAACAAACCCTTGTCAGCATAACTGGAATCAGGATTGATCCAGGAGATCACAAATACAGTGATTCCCTGCTTAACTAGCCAACCAATAAATGAATTATTTGGACTTAAATCAAGAATGTAGTATTTGTTAATCCAGGGAGGGACAATCAATAAAGGTATAGCATTCACCTCTTCAGTCTGAGGACTATATTGGATAAGTTCCATCATTTCATTACGAAAAATAACTTTTCCAGGTGTCGTAGCTATATTTTCCCCAATTTTAAACGCATCAGTATCAGTCATTTTAATAATCAAACGGGAAGAGCCTGTTTCCAAATCCGTTAGTAAATTTTGCAAGCCACGTAATAAATTTTTGCCATGACTTTGAATGGTTTCTGCCATTAATTGGGGATTGGTATGGAGAAAATTTGCTGGTGATAAGGCATCAAGATATTGTCTAGTAAAAAACTGTACTCTTTTAGCAAGTTGTTTATCACCATAATCTAAATGTTCAAAGAGGGAATTTAAATGCTCACTTGCTAAAAGATAATGTTGGCTTAGCAAGTTAAAAAAGGGATTGTTGATCCACTCTTCACTATTAAAGCGTCTGTCCTCAATTGGCATTGGTTTCCCTTCCAGCCAATGATTAAACTGCTCCTGCATTAAGCTCATGGCGTCTTGCCAATAAGCAAGCTGCATTTCCCAAATTTGTTCAGGATTTTTTAACATGACTGTTAGTAAAGCCTGAAAATCGGTGGTGAGATCCATATATTGCTTGATAAGCGTAGGAAACTGCGCCGGTTGTTTCTTCATTCCATCGATTAATTGAAGGCTTTTCATTGCAACAGAGTGCATGAGATCACTAAGTTCTGTATCGTGGGTCATCCGAGCTCCTACAAATTGTTAAACTTATATTAACAAAAGCTGAATAAATGCAAAATTAAATTTATCTCTAAAAATAGTATATTTATCGAGATAAATTCAAAATATAGTCTATTTTTTTATTTCTGATGCTTATTTTTAAGCGATAAAAGTTTATTTTTGTTTTTAATTCAATAGATTGCCAGGTAGTGCTCGTCAAGAAATATTTTTAGATTCGAGATTTAAGTCCAGTCACCATTGAAAAGTAGAACTCTCTCTTCTACACTGAAAATTACTTAACCACTTTGGATAATAATAATTCAGTTATGAAAGCAGTTGATATCTTAAGTATAGCTTCGGTTGTACCCGAGCAATCTGTCTCTAGCCAAGAAATAATTCGTGAAGCGAATGGAAACCTTAGTCCTGAGATTCACAATATGCTTGACTCAATGTTTATCAACCAACGTTACGCAGTGGTGGACGATTATCCACGCTATTTAACAGGGAAAAAACCCAGAAAATTAATTGAAGACATCAATGAGCTCGCGGTGAAATCCATTCATAAATGCGTGGATGCAGCTAATAAGACACTAGATATTTGCCTATTTATTACTGTCACCAATACGGCATTAAGGCCTTTGCCTTGTATGGCTTATGAAGTTATCGCTAAAGTAAATCCCGCAATCCTTCCTCGAGAGGTCAGTGTTATTAATATGCAAAATCAGGGCTGCTCTTCGATGGTTAAGGCTATTGAAATCGCTCAATCTTTTTTAATAACAAATCCCGGGAAACAAGCCTTAATTACCATCGCTGAGGCCCACACGGCGATGCTTCCGCCCACTTTAACGGAAAATGCAATTGGTTTTAATGAGATAAAGGCAATGCCTGATGGGGAAGAAAAAGAAACTGCCAGACTTAAATTGAACAATCTAATTAATAGTTATTTGTTTGGTGACGGCGCAGTTTCAATATTGCTACAAGCTGCTGATAAAGAACAAAATTTCAAATGTTACCACCTAACTAATTACTCTTGTAAAGATACGGAGATTTTGCATATGGATGAAGGCGGTAGCTATAAGCCCCTGTATGATGGATTTCCTCAATATTTTTTAAGTAAAGTAGTGCCTGCTAGAGGACTTTTTTACAGCAAATGCTTATTTGAAAAGCTTTGTAGCGATTCTAGAGAGGATTACATCGATGATATTGATTTTTTTCTAATACATACCGGAAGTAAAAAAATTATTGACGGGATTCGACATAACTTTTGTTTAGAAGAAACCGAGAAAGTATCACACTCCTATTCAATCATTAATAATTTTGGAAATTTATCGTCATGCTCCATTGGATTTATGCTTGAGGAAGCACTGAATAAAGATAAAAAACAGGGTAATTTTTTATTGATTTCTTTTGGGGTGGGTTTTAGTGGCAGTATTGCCAAATGGGAACTAAGAAAGTCTTTTTAACCTAAGTATTAGAAGATTTATACCAGATTTTGGTTTAGATGTTGACAACTATTTTAGCATGACCATGCCAAAGGAGTTGATAATGAGTAATAATATAGAGCTTTTAGCATGCGGTGGTTATTTACCAAAAAAAATAGTTTTTAATCAAGATCTTGAATCATCAATGGCTACCTCGGATGCCTGGATAACTCAAATGACGGGTATTAAACAGCGCCATATGCTTTCTGAAGATGAAGATTTTTTAGATTGTAGTTACAAAGCAGCCCTCGCAGCCCTTATGGAGGCAAAAGTTTCACCCCAGGTGGTTAACTTGATTATTGTTGCAACCACAACCCCCTTTCAGCTTATGCCCAGCACAGCAGCCATGCTTCAACAAAAGCTTGGAATAGCTAATTGTGTGGCTTTTGACATGCAAGCAGCCTGTTCAGGGTTTATCTATGCATTAGGTACTGCTAATTACCTGATGGAAGCGAGTTCTCAGTTTGAATATGCTTTGGTTTTAGGGTGTGATGCTTTTTCCAATGTGATCGATCATACCGATAGAACAACAGGAATCCTTTTTGGGGACGGTTTTGGAGCTTTTTTACTGAAGCGCTCAAAAAATATGAGCAAGAAAGGAATTTTTTATTGCCGATTAGGTTCCGATGGGCAAGGTATTAATGATTTATACATTCCCTGGGGAATTGGTCAAGGCATAAAGGCTGTTGCAGAAAAAAAGCCTTTTATTACTATGAATGGCAAACAAGTCTTTAAACATGCAGTTTCTCGTTTTACGCAGGAAATCAAGGAAGCTTTGGAGAGTACGCATTTAACTGTTGCAGATGTCCAGCACTATATCCCCCATCAGGCCAATATCCGCATTTTACAAGCAGTGGCTACTGGCCTAAATATACCTATGGAAAAATTTATTGTATCTCTCGATAAACATGCCAATACCTCAGCAGCTTCGATTCCACTTGCTTTCAATGCAGCGTATCAGGAGGGAAAAATCAAGCGAGGAGATTTGGTATTGTTGTGCGGATTTGGTGCTGGATATACTTGGGGCACCACGATTTTTGAATTTTAGATTATTTGTTTTAAAGTTAAATAACAATTCTTCTCCTGCGCACTATTTGTAGGTTACAATTCAGCCAATTTATTTTTATTGCCTAATAAATGCAGCTAAAAGAGTTAAAGTTAGCAGGATTTAAATCATTTGTTGATCCCACCGTTATACCTTTTCCCAGTCAATTAGTGGCTGTTGTTGGTCCTAATGGTTGCGGGAAATCCAATGTTATCGACGCTGTGCGTTGGGTTATGGGGGAGAGCTCCGCCAAAAATTTGCGCGGGGAATCGATGACCGATGTGATTTTTAATGGCTCAACACAGCGAAAAGCTGTGGGGCAGGCATCCGTGGAACTGGTTTTTGATAACAGTCTGGGACGTTTAACCGGACAGTATGGCAGTTACCAGGAAATTTCAGTAAAACGAGTGGTTACCCGCGATGGAGAGTCTTCTTATTACTTAAATGGTAGCCGCTGTCGACGTCGCGATATTACCGATATATTTTTAGGGACGGGTGCCGGAGCCAAAGGCTACTCCATTATTGGTCAGGGAACCATCTCCCGCATTGTTGAAGCAAGACCAGAAGAGCTAAGGGCTTATTTGGAAGAAGCAGCAGGCGTTTCAAAGTACAAAGAGCGACGCCGGGAAACACTGTTGCGCATCAACCACACTCGGGAAAATCTGGCACGGGTAGCAGATATAAGAGACGAGCTGGATAAGCAATTACAACGACTTGAACGACAAGCAAAAGCTGCTGAACGGTATAAAATTTTAAAAGCAGAAGAGCGACTGTACAAGGCCGAAATTTTAGCCTTTAAGTGGCAATCACTGACTGAGGAACAAGCCATTAAACAAGCGTTGATAAAGCAACTTATGGCAGATTATGAAAAACATCAGGCTAATGCCACTGAGGCCTTTAAACAAAGCACCGCGCTTCGGGAAAAACTTCAAGATGATAATGACATTTTCCAACAAATTCAGACGGGTTTCTATCAATTAGCGACCGATATCGCTCGTCTGGAAGAAACTATTCAACAAAATCAGCGTGAAAAACAACGGTTACAAGCAGATAAGCAGCAAATAGAAGTAGATTGGCAAGCAGCCAATAGTCAAATACAGCAAGACACAGACGTGTTGCAGCAGAGTGAAAACTCATTGAAAGCTTTGCTTGAGCAGGGAGAAAAATTTCAAGCAGAATTTAATGGCAAGCAACAAGAATTGTTAGGGGCGCAAGCACAGCAAACAATCTGGAATGGCAAGATACAGACTATTCAGGCTGAATTTAATAAAGCCCTGCGAGAAATGCAGATGGAGCAAATGCGTCTACAACATATTGCGGAACAACGTCAACAGGTGTTAACTCGACTGGAAAAAATTACCGAGGAACAGCAAGTTAATGAAATTGATACGCTTGTTGAAGAGATCAAAGCCCAACAAGAGTCACTAACAACGCTGGCTACACTAATACAACATAGAGAACATGTCTATCATCAAACTTCGACAGCGCTTGCCCGATGTCGAGAACAATTTTTAGAAACTGAAACATTGGTGTTAAAGACTCAAGATGAGATTCATTCTTTAGCAACAAAACAGGCAACGGTATTGGCCATGCAGCAGGCGGCCTTGGGGCGTGCTCAAACGACCTCTAACCTGGCGCTTTGGAAAGAAAGTCCCAGGTTAGTTGAGAAACTGACGGTTGTTAAAGAATGGCAATATGCCTGCGAATTGGTGTTAGGCGACAATTTACAGGCAATAGTTCTTGATTCTATCGAAGAGTTTTGGCCAACACTAAAAGAACGGCCTACGGCCTCAGCAATATTCCTAACATCTAAAACAGCTCATTCCTCAATAAGCCGTTATCCACGTTTAAGTGAAAAAGTCACAGGGTTTTTACCGGAGGGATTGTTTTCGCTCGATAATATCTATACTGCTACAGATTTGGACGAAGCATTAAGGTGGCTACCTAATTTGCTCGATACAGAATCAGTTATTACCCCTGATGGGTATTGGTTAGCTAAAACCTGGGCCAAAATTGGCGTGCCTACCCACCAGCAAGAACAACATGGATTATTGCTAAGACAGGAGGAGTTACTAACGCTGAATGAAAGCCTTGCTTTAGCACAAAAACAACAGTCTGAGTTAAAAAATACTCGCGATCAATTGCATGAGCAGCTTAAAGAGTTTGAGAAGCATCTGGAAATGGCCAAACAGGATTTGTCAAAGGTACGGGATGATCATAAAACCTGCGAAGTGGTGATTAATAATAAAGAACGTTCACTTCAACAAGTGGAAGCAAGAAGAAACTTATTACTCATTGAGCAGGAAGAACTTGCCATAAAACTGGAAGAACTTGCAAGCGAGAAAGAGAAAGCAGAGACGTCCCTAGCACTGGCAATTGAAGCAGTAAACCGCTATGAAGAAGAGCAAAGAAATACAAGTGCACAAAAAAGTGTTTGGGATGACACCTTATTATCCCATCATAATGCGCTTGAGGAAGCAAGAACGGCTCTGCATCAAAACCAACTGGTTTATGACAGGGAAAAAACTAAAATCCAACAGCTTGAGGAAAATATAAAACGTGAACAGCTACGTCTGGACACGCTAAAAGAACGGAGGGAAATTCTGGCTGCCCGTCTGATGGCTTTGGAAACACCTGGAATGCAACTCGAAGAAAAATTGCAAGAAAAAATTCTGCAACATAATGAGTTAGAAACGCAATTAACGGTTTGCAGAGAACATTTAAATGCACTTTCAAAAGAGTTGGACTCTTTTGAAAGCTTGGTTCGTACTGAAGAAAAGCAGGCGCAGGTAATCCAAGAAAAAATGCAGCAAGAGCAAATGCAAGAACAAGCGCTTTCGGTTCGGGCGAGTGGGATTATTGAGTCGCTGGCTGAACTGAATGTGCAATTACACGATTTAATTGCTAATTTGCCAGAAGGTATGTCTCAGGGAGTACGCGAACAAATGTTGGGGGATGTTGTTGAAAAAATTAAACGTTTAGGGGCAATTAACCTGGCTGCTATTGAAGAGTATGACAGTGAATCACAACGTAAACAGCATTTGGATGAGCAATATCAAGATTTAACGGAGGCTTTAGCCACTCTTGAAGCTGCGATTGAGAAAATGGATAAAGAAACGCAGCAGCGCTTTAAAACAACATTTGACGAAGTCAATACGGCATTTCAGACACTGTTTCCACGTCTTTTCGGAGGCGGGCGTGCTATGTTAGAGTTAACCTGTGATAATCTATTGGAAGCGGGTATTTTAGTCATGGCTCAACCCCCAGGCAAACGAAATAGTACGATTCACTTGTTATCGGGGGGTGAAAAAGCAATGACTGCTGTGGCGTTGGTATTCGCTATTTTTCAATTAAACCCATCTCCATTTTGTATGTTGGATGAAGTGGATGCGCCACTGGACGATGTCAATGTTGGTCGATTTTGTACTTTAGTAAAAGAGATGTCACAATTCGTACAATTCCTGTTTATTACCCATAACAAAGTAACTATGGAATTGGCAGCTCACTTGATTGGGGTAACCATGCGTGAACCAGGTGTTTCCCGAGTGGTTGCAGTAGATGTCGAGCAGGCTTTGTCTATGAGCTCGTCCTGATGATGGTAAGAGTTCTTTAATTGAGGAGTTAAAAATGCAGGCAAATTGGAGTCTTATCCTTAATGTGTTATTGCTCATTGGGGTTGTGATTGCCATAGGACGCTTAATGAAGGCAAGACGTCAAAGCTTAAATCCCATTAATTACCAACCCTCGTTAGGGCAAACGGAAAGCAAGCATTTTGATGACATTATTGCGGTGCGTAAAGTAAACCAGGATTTCCCCACAGAAACGACAGAACCTAATGAAACTAATGGCGCACACAAAAGGCCAATGATGGGGAAAATCGAAGAGGATTCTATCTCAACCAATGAATCTGGCAAATCTTTAATGATGTTTTTACTCGCTAAAGAAAATCGTCAATTGGCCGGCTATGAACTATTGCAAACAGTATTATCTGCGGGTTTGCGTTTTGGCGAAGGACAATTGTTCCATAGGCATCAGTATGCAAATGGTCAAGGCCCTGTTCTTTGTAGCCTTGCAGCAGCGACTGCAAATGGTGTGTTTGATTTACAAAATATTGGCGCGTTTAGCGTAAGAGGACTTTGTCTTTTCATGCAATCATCAGGTAGCCCAACGATTGATGCAGAGCGTTTTGGTATTATGTATGACACTGCGAAACAACTATGTGAGGGTCTGGATACCTACTTGTTAGATGATCAACGGCAGCCTTTAACGGAAGCAAGTTTAGCGCGATATTATCGGATCCTTAATCTTAGTGAATCTTATGAGTTGCCCGCTTTGGCTTAAACGTAGTGCTGAGCAACTTACACTACGAGTTAAAGTTAAACCTGGAGCCAAACAGAATAAAATCTCTTTTAACACAACTGGAGGCTTGCAGATTAGCCTGCAAGCGAGCCCCCAGGAAGGCAAGGCTAATAAAATGCTTGTAGTTTATTTAGCAAAACTATTGCGCGTCCCACAAAAACAAATATCTCTTCTTCATGGTACCACCTCACGCAATAAGCTGATTGGCATAAAAATCCCCACGATGGAACAAGATAGATTAATTGAAATTTTACTTGGTATATCAAGATAATATGAACTTTCATGCCTTTGACGGATCGATACCTGAAAGCGGGAAACCATGAAGGATTATATAATTATAAAAATTGTATAAAATTAGAGCTCTCTCTGGTGACTTCGGCTAATAATCAGTACACTAAGGTTTTAACTATTTTAGACTGCTATGAATCTAAAAAATATTGCGAACTTACTTAATGTGCCTTGTGCTAGCAACGAATCAGTTACTGGCTTTTGTATTGACAGTCGCCAAGTCCGGCCCGGTAATCTATTCATCGCTGTTCAAGGAGAGCGTTTTGACGGACATGATTTTATGGCTGAGGCTGCTTCAAAAGGGGCAATAGCGATTATATGCAGTAAATCGAATGAAGAAATACCTATACCACAGTTTAACGTCCCTGATACGTTAAAAGCCTTGGCAAAAATTGCGATTTCCCATCGCCAAACTATTCATTGCCCCATCATTGCGTTAACAGGTAGTAATGGCAAGACTACTGTAAAAGAAATGATTGCCTCCATTTTGCCTAAACCTGCGCATGCAACCCCTGGTAATTTAAACAATCATATTGGTGCGCCATTGAGTGTGCTGCAGTTAAATGCCAACCATCGTTATGCTGTCTTTGAGTTAGGGGCTAACCATGTGGGGGAAATTGCCTATACTGCAGCCATCGTACGACCTCAGGTGGCGCTAATCAACAATATTGCGCCTGCTCATATTGGCGAATTTGGTTCAATTGATGGGGTTGCGCGTGCGAAAGGTGAAATTTATCAGGCATTGCCACCCGGTGGTATAGCCGTTATTAACGAAGATGATAACTATGCTCATTTTTGGGATGACAACCTGGTAGATAAAAAAGTCTTACGTTTTTCCCTTGGCAAGCCAGTTGATATTTATGCAAGAAATATTCAGTTTAATGACCAAGATTGTGCTAGGTTTGAGTTAGTATTGCCTACAGCCCATGCACAGGTGATGCTGCAAGTTCCTGGAGAACATACCATTGCCAATGCATTGGCGGCAGCAAGTTGTTGTTACGCTGCTGGTATCAGTTTGACCGATATCACTGAGGGTTTAAACCAATTTCGTGGAGTTCCTGGGCGCATGACTTTTCTGCCCGGTAAAAATCAATCGTTGGTCATTGATGACACTTATAACGCCAATTTACGCTCCGTATTAACAGCTGTTTCTGTATTAGCTAAACGCCGGGGTCGCCGCATTCTGGTTTTAGGGGATATGGGGGAGCTTGGCAACTGGACTCAAGAACATCATGAAGAAGTAGGTTATGCCGCCCAGCGCCAAGGAATTGATTTGTTAATGACTTGTGGTACCCATAGTGCTCATAGCAGTAAAGCTTTTGGAGATAGCGCCAGACACTACGCAAGTCAAGAAGAGCTGGCTTTAGATTTGCTCAACAAACTTGATGCCAATACAACCGTATTAGTAAAAGGTTCGCGTTCTGCAGCAATGGAAAAAATTGTGCATCGACTGGTGGGTTGAACTACTAAGAATATGATATGCTTGGCAGCTTTTTGCGCGGCCTGGAATACTCGTGGATATTTCGGGTGACATCCTAACTTTTTTATGAGGTATTAATAATATGCTTTACTGGTTAACGCAGCTATTACAAGGACAGTATCATGCGTTTAGAGTATTTCAGTACCTAACCTTTCGTTCTATTTTGGCTGCTTTAACGGCATTACTTGTAGGGCTGTTTTGTGGCCCTCTGATGATTAAATGGCTAAGAAATTTACAAATAGGACAAATGGTGCGTGATGATGGGCCGAAAACCCATTTATCCAAAGCAGGCACTCCTACAATGGGAGGGGTGTTAATACTGTTGGCCATTATTGTAAGTTGCTTATTGTGGGGAGATTTAAGGCAGGTTGCCTTATGGTTGGTATTATTAGTGACCACGGGTTTTGGTCTCGTGGGATGGATTGATGATTATCGTAAGTTGGTACGTAAAAATAGTAAAGGGTTGCCTGGGCGGTGGAAATATTTTTGGCAATCACTCATTGCGCTTGGTGCAGTGTTATATCTTTACCTGAATGCCGAAATTCCTGTGCAAACACAACTCACGGTCCCCTTTTTTAAAGAGTTGCTAATTGATCTGGGGCCATTATTTCCCGTGCTGGCCTATTTTGTCATTGTTGGCAGTAGTAATGCTGTTAATCTTACAGATGGATTAGATGGTTTGGCAATTGTTCCCATTATAATGGTAGCAGGGGCATTAGGTATTTTTGCCTATGCAAGCTCCAATTCAATCTATGCGCATTATTTGGCGATTCCCTTTGTCCCCGATACTGGTGAGTTAACTATTTTTTGTTCGGCAATTGTGGGGGCGGGGTTAGGCTTCTTATGGTATAACAGTTATCCAGCCCAGGTATTTATGGGGGATGTTGGTTCTTTAGCCCTTGGTGCTGCTCTTGGAATGGTTGCGGTTATAGTAAGACAGGAACTGGTGCTTTTGATTATGGGGGGATTGTTTGTAATTGAAACGGTATCCGTCATTTTACAAGTCGGTTATTTTAAATATACAGGCGGTAAGCGTTTGTTCCGCATGGCACCACTACACCATCATTTTGAATTGAAAGGATGGTCTGAACCTAAAGTTATCGTACGGTTTTGGATTATGACAGTCGTGTTTGTGCTCTGTGGGTTGGCAACCTTAAAACTTCGTTAGGTGCTATCATGAACCAATCTCTTTATTTAGTTGCAGGTTTAGGAAAAACAGGGCATTCCATCGCCGGTTATTTGCGACGGCGAAATTTGCCTTTTGTAGTTTTTGATACCCGTCCAGAAGTAAAGGGATTGACTGAATTTACTGCGATGTTTCCAGGTGTTGATGTCTTTTTAGAAAAATTACCTAATACCATTTATCAACAGTTGGCAGGCATTATCACAAGTCCGGGAATATCACTGGACGAACCTTTTCTCCAGGAAGCTTTTCGCCTCAATATTCCTGTGTTTGGAGATATTGAATGTCTGGCTCGAGAAACTACGTCTCCAGTTGTTGCAATCACAGGAACCAATGGTAAATCAACCGTCACCACTCTGGTGGGTGAAATGGCTCAAGCGGCTGGATTATCAGTGGCAGTCGCTGGAAATATTGGCTTACCGGTTCTTGACCTTTTGGATAATGATCAAGAGTATGAGCTTTGGGTATTGGAATTATCCAGTTTTCAATTGGATCTAACCCATTCTCTTAAGCCAGTCGCTGCCACTATTTTAAATCTCTCTCCTGATCACTTAGACAGGCATCATACGTATGAGGCCTATATTGATTCAAAACAACGAATTTATCAGAACGCACAATTTCTTTTATACAATCGACAAGATGAGCATACCTACCCTAGCAAGATATTAAATCAAGGTAGCAAAGCCAATTATGGTCTGGATAAGCCTGATGCTTTAAATTGGGGAATTGTGGAGAAAGAGGGTATTAATTATCTTGCACAGGGTGAATACTGTTTTTTAGCAGTGGATGAATTACGTATTAAAGGAAAACACAATTGGCAGAATGCATTAGCTGCTTGTGCTTTGGCTCGTGCAGCAGGCATAGATTTTAAACCTATCATTAGCGTGCTCCAATCGTTTAAGGGTCTACCTCATCGGTGTCAATGGGTTAGAACTTTAAATCAGGTTAATTGGATTAATGATTCTAAGGGCACCAACATTGGAGCTACTCTTTCTGCCATTTCTGGGATAGGAGGATCCATGCAAGGAAAAATTGTATTGATTGCCGGTGGGCAAGGAAAGGGAGCAGATTTTACTGAATTACGCACGCCAGTAGCTGATTATGTCCGCTCCGTTGTGCTTATTGGCGAAGATGCCGATAAACTTGAAGCAGCGCTTGCTGATGTGGTGCCTGTATTGCGAGCCCCTTCCTTGGACGGTGCTGTAGTAATGGCGAAGGAGCAAGCCAAACCAGGAGATGTGGTACTGTTATCACCGGCTTGTGCAAGCCTTGACATGTTTCGTGATTTTAATCACCGTGGTGAAGTATTTACTGAGTTAGTAGGAAAATTGTGAGTACGATGCATCCTCGACATTACAACTTGCGTGGTAAACCCACTCACAAGCCCATAGCACTTTATGACAAATGGTTAATGGGGGCTGTTCTGGGGTTAATTATTATTGGTCTAATGATGGTAGCTTCCAGTTCTATTATGATTTCTACCAAATATTATCATCAGCCTTTCCATTTTTTAATTAGACAGGCGTGCTATCTCTTCGCCGGTTTTCTAGCAGCCCTGGTAGTCATGCGTATAGATAGCACGTTTTGGGAAAAAGCGGGTGTTCCCCTACTACTCATTTGTCTATTGATGTTACTGCTGGTTTTAATCCCTGGAATCGGTCGTATCGTCAACGGTTCAAGACGCTGGCTTGCATTTGGTCCTATAGGGATTCAAGTTTCTGAATTAGCCAAGTTAACCATGGTTTTTTATGTTTCGGGTTATTTGGTACGCCAGCAAGAGAGTGTACGACACAGTATCATAGGCTTTATCAAGCCCATGATAATTTTAGGTTTAGTATCGCTGTTACTATTAAAAGAGCCTGATTTTGGAGCCACGGTTGTTATTTCAGGTACTGTTATGGCCCTTTTATTCTTGGCGGGCGTAAAATTTCGCTATTATGTTGGGCTGTTAGTTATTGTGATTTGTTGCTTAGCGATGCTTGCACTTTCATCCCCTTACCGCGTGGCACGCATCACTGCTTTTCTGGATCCGTGGGCTGATCAATTTAATAGTGGGTATCAGTTGACCCAATCATTGATCGCATTTGGGCGTGGAGGTTGGCTTGGCGTCGGTTTAGGTGATAGTGTGCAAAAATTATTTTACCTGCCAGAAGCACATACCGATTTTCTATTTGCGGTATTAGCTGAAGAATTAGGTTTGGTTGGCGTACTGTTGGTATTAATTTTGTATAGTATACTGGTGATAAGGGGTATGGCTATTGGTTTTACTGCTTACAGCCAGGATCGTTTGTTCGCCGCTTTTACGGCTTATGGACTAACATTCTGGATAGGGTTGCAAGCAGCAATTAACATGGGAGTCAATTCGGGTCTACTGCCTACAAAAGGATTGACATTGCCGCTATTAAGTTATGGGGGCGCTAGTATGGTAGTAAATTGTGTAGTTATGGCACTGTTATTGCGTATTGATCATGAAAATCGTTGGCAATCTTTAGGATTAAGAGCGCCAACCTAACAACAGAGGACAGTATTGGTTAAATGTTGTTGTGCAACCGAATACTGTTCATACTAAAGGGGAATTTTGTGAATAACATAGGGCAGTTTCTATCACCAAGGATGGGACGAGTAGAACAAATACATTTTGTTGGGATTGGTGGCGCTGGAATGTGTGGAATAGCCGAAGTGTTGCATAACCAGGGTTATCGCATAACAGGCTCTGATCTCAGCGAAAGCCGCTCAGTACAGCGATTACAATCGTTGGGTATTCAAGTTTTTATTGGCCACCGGGTGGACAATATTGTTGGTGCGGATGTGGTTGTGCGCTCAACGGCCGTTAGCACAGACAATCCAGAAATTACTGCAGCTAATGACCAACTGATTCCGGTGATCCCGCGCGCTGCCATGCTTGCAGAGTTGATGCGTTTTCGACATGGTATTGCTATTGCAGGTACTCATGGAAAAACAACCACAACAAGTCTAGTGAGTAGCCTCCTGGCTGAAGGTGGTCTTGATCCGAGCTTTGTTATTGGTGGAAAATTGAATAGCTGTGGTACCAATGCTCAATTGGGCACCTCGGCTTACTTTGTTGCAGAAGCAGATGAAAGTGATGCCTCCTTTTTATTTTTAAAGCCTATGATGGCGGTGGTTACTAATATTGATGCTGACCACATGGGTACTTATGATGATAACTTCGATAAATTACGCAATACTTTCATTGAGTTTTTGCATCATCTGCCTTTCTATGGCTTGGCGGTATTGTGCATAGAAGACCCGGAAGTTCATCGCATCCTTTCTGCAGTGCAACGACCAACACGGACTTATGGATTTCGTGAAGAAGCGCAGTATCGAGCGCTTAATTGGACGCAAAATGGCTTACTAAGTGAATTTACAGTACAAAGGCCAGCTCCTTTTAAACCCTTGAACATACAATTCCAATGGCCAGGGCGCCATAATGTTTTAAATGCATTAGCTGCCATTGCGATTGCCACGGAACTAGGCGTTGATGATGAATCGATTGTTAAAGGATTAATGAAATTCCAGGGAGTCGGCCGACGCTTTCAAATGCTTGGTGAACGTCGCTTCGAACGGGGTTCCGCTATTGTTGTGGATGATTATGGCCACCATCCACAAGAAATCCGTTCCACGATTGACGCATTTCGTCGTGTTTGGCCCAACAAACGGTTAGTGCATGTATTTCAACCTCATCGCTACAGTCGTACACAGTCATTGTTCAACCAGTTTGTCGATGCCCTCAGCTTATCAGATGAATTACTCCTGATGGATATTTATTCAGCAGGGGAGCAGGCAATTCCTGGTTTAACCAGCGAAACGTTGCTCACACAGATTAGTCAAAATAATCCTAATGCCAGGCTGGTAAATGATAAAAACCTTACCCAGATATTAGATGAGTTAATTACGGATGATAGTGTTATTTTAATGCAAGGCGCCGGTAATATTGGACAGTTGGCACTTAATTTAATGCAGACTTCAGTGCGAGAATCCGCATGAAAACGATAGACATCGTCAATACAGAAGCCTACAAGGGACAGTTGCTGATTAATGAACCACTGGCTGATTATACAACTTGGCGAGTCGGTGGCCTTGCGAGTAAATTGTATAAGCCTGCCAGTATTGCTGATTTAGCTGTTTTTCTTAGGCAGTTACCCAAGAATGAACCTTTACTATGGTTAGGATTGGGAAGCAATTCCTTAATTAGAGACAAAGGATTTAAAGGGACCGTTATCTTAACTCAGGGCTGCCTTAAAGAAATTCGCTTGATTAGCGAGGAACTGGTTCATGTTGAGGCTGGTGTCTCGTGCGCTACGATGGCCAGATTTTGTGCTCGGGCCAATTTGACGGGCGGTGAATTTTGGGCTGGTATTCCTGGGACAATGGGAGGCGCTTTACGAATGAATGCAGGTTGTTTTGGGGGGGAAACCTGGCAGTCTGTAGTGGAAGTAGAAACAATAACTCGCCATGGTGAATTGCGCATACGAAAACCTGAAGAATTTGAAATAGCCTACCGTCATGTGGCAGGATTACAAGATGAATGGTTCGTTGCAGCAACCTGCCGATTGATAAAGGGTGAGAAGGAAAAATCCTTAAACCTGATTAAGGAGTTATTAACACATCGAGCCAATACACAACCAACCAGCGAATTTAATTGTGGTTCGGTGTTTAGAAATCCTCCTGGTAATTTTGCTGCTCGCTTGATTGAGTCTTGTGGGCTTAAAGGAAAGCAGATTGGAGGGGCAATTGTTTCAGAAAAACATGCCAATTTTATAATTAACCAACATGGTGTTGCCTTAGCTAGCGACATTGAATCATTAATTGAATTCGTGCGTGATACTGTTCATCAACAAACCAATGTCGAATTAATTCGCGAAGTGCATATCATCGGAGACCTTTAATGGCTAAATTGATTAATTTATTATTACTTTATGGTGGAAAGTCGGGTGAGCATGAAGTTTCATTAGTTTCTGCTGCTTCTGTCTTAAGAGAGTTGGATGCCAATAAATACAATATTATTCCTGTTGGAATGGATAAAGCAGGGCAATTCTACCTTAATAATTATGAAGAATTAAAAACTTTCAAAGAAAGTTTACCTGTAAAAACAGCTCAATCGCGTAGTATGCCTAGCCTGTTGGTGAATGGCCGTTTGGCCGTTGATGCACAGGTGGTTTTTCCTGTGGCCCATGGTCCGTTGTATGAAGATGGGTGCTTGCAGGGTCTTTTGGAGTTAGCTGGTGTCGCCTATGTTGGCTGCAATGTATTGGCATCTGCAATTGGTATGGATAAAGATATAGCAAGGCGTTTGGCTTGTAATGAAACAATTCAATCAGCACGTTATCGCACGCTATCTTGGTATAGCTCTCCTTCCGAAAGACAGCAATTCTGTCGGCAAACTGCAGCCGATTTAAACTGGCCTTTGTTTGTTAAACCCTGTTCATTAGGCTCGAGTGTGGGTATCCATAAAGTTAAGGGCATGGCAGAATTAACTGCAGCAGTAGAAGATGCTTTACGCTATGATGAAACTATTCTGGTTGAAGAAGGTATTTCCGGACGAGAGATTGAGTTGTCCGTATTGGAAAATACTTCACCTTGTGAGAGACCTAGAGTCAGTCTGCCAGGTGAAATTTGCGTTCATCATACGGATGGGTTTTACTCTTACTCGGCCAAATATTTAGAAAGCAACCAGACAGAACTTGAAGTTCCTGCCCAACTTTCACCAGAAATGATAAAACGTTTACAAACAATTGCTGCCGACATTTTTACCCGTTTAAAATGTAAAGGGATGGCAAGGGTAGACTTTTTTGTCGATGAACAACGAGACAAAATCTATTTTAATGAAATTAATACTATTCCTGGATTTACACCCATTAGTATGTATCCCAAAATGTGGCAGGCTAGTGGCCTTGAATATCCACAACTCCTAGATGAACTAATTAACTTGGCGATAAGCCATCAACATTGTCGACAACAATTAGTCACGGATTATCAGTAAACAAACCAAAGGCTAAGCAACGATAAGGTAAGAGGTGATAGGATACGTGGATGGATGCTGATACAGGAAAGTTGCGTTACGCAAGCTTTTTAACGCTATTAATCATTGTTGCTCTCTTTTTGGCTGCCAGATTAGTTTATTTATACCTGGCGGATCCAAAAAGATTTCCTATCAGCACCGTTAAAATCGCTGCAAGCTACCATCATATTACTCATAAAGATCTCGAATCGGTATTGACCAAATATTTAAACTCCAGCTTCTTTTCATTACCTGTTGGTAAACTATATGCTGATCTTAGCGCTTTTGATTGGTCAAACAAAATTCAAGTGGAACGCATTTGGCCGGATACATTAAAAATAATATTAGTAGAAAAAGTGCCGGTAGCGACATGGAATAACGCTATGATTACTGAGAAGGGTGAGCTGTTCAATCAAGGGGGGAGACTGGATACTTCTCTTCCTCACTTAAGCGGTCCTGTGAATCAACAGAAGGAAGTCTTACAAGTTTATAAAAAAATGAGTAAGATATTATCAGTATATGGGTTGCATGCAGCCTCATTAGAGTGGCGTGATAATCGGGCTTGGGAGCTTACTTTAGCGAATGGTGTGCAGTTACGCTTGGGGAAGCGCGATTTGGAAACAAAAATAATCCGATTCTGTAAAGCGTATCCTGCTGTTTTTGCAGAAAAATCGGAGCAGTTGGTAAGTGTAGATTTGCGTTATCCACGGGGCATGGCGGTGCAATGGAAAAAATAAGCGGGAAAATAATGGCAAAAAAATTAGAAAAAAATATCATCACCGGTTTAGATATTGGTACTTCAAAAGTAGTAGCTCTTATCGGCGAAGTAGCTGCGGATGGTGCAATTGAGATTATAGGTATTGGGCGTCATCCCTCCCGCGGATTAAAAAGAGGTGTGGTTGTTGACATTGAAGCAACGGTGAACTCTATCCAGCGGGCTGTGCAGGAAGCAGAATTAATGGCAGGTTGTGAAGTACGTACAGTGTATGCAGGGATTGCTGGCAGTCATATACGCAGTTTAAATTCACATGGTATCGTTGCCATTAAAGATCTGGAAGTTTCCCAAATAGATGTGGAACGCGTACTTGATGCCGCGAAAGCCGTAGCAATACCTGCCGATCAGAAAATTTTACATATCCTTCCTCAGGAATTCATTATTGACAACCAGGGTAGCATTCGTGAACCGGTTGGTATGGCTGGCGTGCGTCTCGAAGCTCGTGTGCATATTGTAACTGGGGCTGTGAGTGCTGCACAAAATATAGCTAAGTGTGTACGGCGCTGCGGTCTAGAAGTCAATGATATTATTCTTGAGCAATTAGCATCCAGCCATGCAGTGTTAACTGAAGATGAAAAGGAACTGGGCGTTTGTTTAATTGACATTGGCGGTGGTACTACGGATATCGCAGTGTTTGCTGAAGGTGCTATTCAATACACAGCTGTGATTCCTATTGCAGGCGATCAAGTGACCAATGATATTGCCATGGCTTTACGGACACCTACCAAGGCAGCAGAAGCAATTAAAGTGAAGCACGCTTGCGCCATGCCTGAGATGTGTAATGCGAACGAAATGATAGAAGTACTAAGTGTCAACGAACGGCCTGGCCGAAAAATTTCTACTAAGGTTCTTTCCGAAGTAGTCTCTGCGCGCTATGAAGAATTATTTTCTCTTGTACGCAATGAATTGCGACGAAGCGGTTTTGAATCTCGTGTTGCCGCTGGTATGGTAATGACAGGCGGTGGCTCTTGTGTTCAAGGGGCTATTGAGTTGGCCGAAATGTGTTTTGAAATGCCTGTGCGTCAAGGTTGTGCTCACCATGTCTCAGGATTGGTAGAGGCCACAGTTAATCCATCGATGACGACAGGTGTGGGTTTATTGTTACATGGTTTTCAGCAACAATATGAAGGTGGTTACAATGTAGCCCATTTAAATGATAGCGGTAAAGGAATGTGGGCGCGTATGAAAGAATGGTTTAATGGTAATTTTTAGATACTTTATGATTAAAATAGGCACAACAAAAATAAATCATTAAGCATTGGGAACATTCAATTATGGATTTCCCGGTCAAGCTACTGGAAGTGGGGCAGTGAGAAATATTGTTTAAATTTAAGTCATTAGGTGCTCTAGTAGGTTTAATCCAGATAGGTTACAATGATATTATTTTGTTGGGATAGAACCTCGTTATTGGCAGAATTTTTGAGGGGAGAGGTCAAATGTTTGAATTAACGGAAAGTCAACCAGACAATGCCGTAATAAAAGTTGTTGGTGTTGGCGGCGGTGGTGGTAATGCAGTTCAACACATGGTGGCTGAGAATATTGATGGTGTTGAATTTATTTGTGCCAATACTGATGCCCAAGCACTCAAAAATTCAAATGCTAAAATTCATATTCAGTTGGGTGAAGAGTTAACCAAAGGCCTGGGTGCTGGGGCTAATCCTCAAATAGGTCGTGAAGCTGCTGAAGAAGACAGAGATAGAATTAAGGAAGTATTAGTTGGTGCTGATATGGTATTTATTACCGCTGGTATGGGGGGAGGGACCGGAACGGGAGCCGCCCCTGTATTTGCTGAAGTAGCGAAAGAACTGGGTATTCTCACGGTAGCAGTTGTCACCAAACCTTTCTCTTTTGAAGGTAAGCAACGCGCCTTGGCTGCTGAAGAGGGAATTCGTCGTTTAGGTGAGCATGTTGATTCATTAATCACTATTCCAAACAATAAACTACTTAGCGTTCTGGGAAAAAATATTAGTCTATTAAATGCTTTTAAAGCCGCTAATAATGTTCTTCTTGGGGCAGTAAAAGGCATTTCTGATTTAATTACTCGCCCTGGCCTTATTAACGTGGACTTTGCTGACGTTCGTACAGTAATGTCTGAAATGGGTATGGCCATGATGGGCACCGGTAGTGCTACGGGTGAGCAAAGAGCTCGTCAAGCAGCTGAAGCAGCAATCGCTTCCCCACTGTTAGAAGATGTTAATTTTTCGGGCGCTCGCGGAATTCTGGTGAATATCACTGCTGGCCTTGATATGTCTATCGGTGAATTTGAGGAAGTAGGGGATGTTGTCAAAGAATTTATTTCAGATGACGCAACAGTCGTCGTTGGTACGGTCATTGATCCTGAGATGACAGATGAGATGCGCGTTACTGTTATTGTAACCGGCCTTGGTGATCATCGTGGCCGTCATCAACAGCAAACTATTGCCACACCTAAGACGCGGGTAGCAGAAACAACCCGTAGTGATGGCACATTTGACTATCAACAATTTGATAGACCTGCCGTCATGCGTAAACAGGCTGCTGTAACTCCAAAATCAACGACAGAATCTTCAATACCGGATGTTGATTATCTAGATATTCCTGCCTTCTTACGACGGCAAGAAGAAAGCGTTGAGTAATCCTTTTGGTTTAGTTTTTTGTAGCACTGATTTAGAGATAACCACGTCATTCTGACTTTGGCCAGAATGACTGGATTAGCACTAAACAGCATTAAAAAGATTAGACTAAACAATAAATTGTTGATATGATTTGGCAGTTTATTGCGCTTAAAAATGGGATATCAAAAAGGTGATTACTGAATGATAAAACAAAGAACTCCAAAGAAAGTCATTCAAGCAACAGGTGTAGGTTTACATTCCGGAGAAAAAGTTTTACTCACCCTGCGTCCCGCTCCAATAAACACAGGTATTGTTTTCAGACGTACTGACTTGAATCCTGTAGTGGAAATCCCTGCTTTGTATGATCATGTTGGTGATACAATGCTTTGTACTTCATTACAACGCGATGGTGTTAAAGTTGCTACAGTTGAGCATTTGCTTTCGGCCTTTGCAGGCTTAGGCATTGATAATGCTTATGTAGATATTAATGCGCCTGAAATCCCTATCATGGATGGTAGTGCTGCGCCTTTCGTATTTCTCATTCAATCTGCTGGTATCCGTGAGCAAAGTGCAGCCAAGCGATTTATTCGCATATTAAAGCCAATTCGGGTTGAAGATGATGGCAAATACGTACAGTTTCTTCCGCATAATGGTTATAAAGTTTCCTTTACTATTGATTTCGATCATCCGGTTTTCAATGATAAACCACAGATGGCCACTTTTGATTTTTCTGCCACTTCTTACGTGAAAGAAGTATGTCGGGCGCGAACTTTTGGTTTTCTCTCGGACTATGAGAAATTGCGTGAAAATGATTTAGCGAAAGGTGGTAGTTTAGATAATGCAATTGTCGTTGACGACTACCGTATCCTTAATGAGGATGGCTTGCGCTTTGAGTCTGAATTCGTAACGCATAAAGTTCTGGATGCTATTGGTGATCTATATCTTTTAGGTTGCGGCTTAATTGGTGCCTTTGAAGGACATAAATCGGGTCACGGCCTAAACAATCGTCTCTTGCGGGAATTAATGGTGCGGCAAGATGCTTGGGAATATACCTATTTTGATGCAGAAAATTATCAACCTACTGTGGTTACTGAAGCGGATTTTTTGCCTGTCGAAGCTTGATTGAGAGAGTTAAGAGATAGCTTCTATTCATTTAGAATTATAGTCCCCTATGGGATGGCCATATTTGGTGTACTTGAACTAAATAATATCAATTTATAAAATTTTCCTTTCCTACGTCAAAAAAAAGTCCAGTAATTTGTTTTTAAATTTTGCTATAATTATCCAAAGTGTTCAATTGTTGCTCATAATGAGGCATTACCGTCGCGCGATAAAAAAATTAAGAATTAGGCTGATATCAATAAAATTAATATATCAACTTTATGGCTTTTTTGGCTTATTTAGATTCATAACTCATGATCATAAAAGCCTTAAAAATGTCAATAGAATGTATTTTTTAACCCATTTAAATAAAGATTATTCAAAAAATATGGTGTCTGAACTCTTAAAAAATAATGAAATAAAATCAACAATTGATAAAAGGGTATTAAGCAATCCAGATTTAGAAAAATTCGAGAAATTACCGCAAGATACTCTGGGATTTCAATATTATAAATTTCTTAGGGAAAATGAGATAAAGCCTTTTGTTTTTGCCTCTCCTTATTACAAAATGTGTGGAATTTATAATTATGTTTGCATAAGAATGATTGAAACGCATGATATTTATCACGTTATTCTCGGTGCAGATACAGATTTTATTGGTGAGGCAATTGTGGCTAGCTTCACAATCGCTCAGCTGCCAACCTATTTGCCTCCCGGGGTCCATATTGCTGCTGGAATGTTATCTGTGGCCATTGATGGAACAATTCCTTTAGATAAGTCGATTGAAGCAATTTTATTAGGGTATGCTCAAGGGAAAAAAGCCAAACTATTATTTACCATTGACTGGAGCGGTTTATGGGAAACAAATCTTGAACAAATAAGAAAAGATTTAAATATAGATGTAAACAGGGGCAATAATGGACTTCAACTCCAGTGATATTAAAAAATATTTACTCAAAAAGTTAGAAAAAAAATCACCTTTAATAGCCTTTTGCCAACCAAAAATAGACTTCATCACAGAGAAAGCCTGCCAAATCAGATTGCCGCTTAATGATCATACCAAAAGCCACTTAGGTTCCATGGGATTTGGAGCACTTGCTGTAGGGGCTGATCTGACCGGTGGATTATTGGCATGGTTTCATATTCAAAAAATGCCTAATAATTATGACTTTTGCTTTGCTGCAGCTCAAATAAAATTTTTAAAAAAGCCCTCTTCTGAAGTTATTTTTTGTTGCCGCGATGGAGATCTTATCTCTGCCAGTCTTAAGTCTTTACAACCGAAAGAAAAAATTAATATAACTATTAATGTTATTGCCACGATAGAGTCAACTCTTTTTGAAAAGAAAGCGGCTGTTTTTGATCTAAATTTATCAATAAAAAATCGAGGGAAAGTTTAAATTTTTTATAAAATATCCTTTTGCTGAAAATTTGAACTAGCCTTAAACCCTCTTTTTTTTAGTTATTGTCTTATTCACTAAGACAAGAGGTCTCAACATGATGATGCATGCATACCCCGCACACATTTGTTATATAACAGCTGTTAAAATTGTCTTGTGATCCTTACGAGTTAATCATGTCTGGATGGTCAACCGCTAAATTAGCTAATTTTTGCAAAGCTTCCTTTAGGGGCTCGTAGTTACATTGTTGGCTAGCGGAATGGATTGCCTGTCGGCTATTGGAAGATAACGTGGCTGTTTTTGTGGTTTTAGTATTTGAAGAAAGCTGTGCAGAGGGGGCTTCGATTAAAATTTTAATTCCCGTTAAATAATAAAGTCCAGCTTCCTTTCTCAATCGATCTCGTAGCTCAGGGACACTATAACGTAATTCCGTTGCAAAGGCGGCATTGCTAATAGTTATTGATAATGAACCCTTGATAAAACTCCCTACTTTGCAGTGTTTGGCTAAATGCGGTGGTAAATAATTTTTAATCATCGTATTTAATCCTTCCAACTCCATGGAAGTCAGACAAATTTCCATTAGTTTCGGATTCAAACAGCGATTGATGCGGCGCATTAGTATTCTTGAACAAGAAAATTTAAAGAATATCAAATTTCTTAAAATTAAGCTTCTAAAAATTACAAAGGAATACCTGGGACGAAGCGTCGTTTTTTGGTGATAGTAATTGATGACAGCTATCAGTATCTGCAATATGATAAGAAGGTTTTTTAATTAGAGTGATGAAGGATGATAATGACGGACAGAAATGTCGTATATTTTGCGAGACTGCATTGGATTTTATTCTTCTGGCCGGTGGCACTGGCTTGTTTTGCTATTTTTTTAGGTGCACAAATTAATCAATTGAAAGAAGTTGCATTAATGTTTCTTTTTGTTGCCCTAATTTGGACACTAATGACATGGGTAACTTACCATTTTTCCTCGTTAACCATTAAGAACAAACAAGTAATTTTGCGCACTGGGATGTTAGTAAGACAAACAATTGATATTCCTTTATCCAAAATTGAATCCATTGATATCCGCCAGTCGGTATTAGGAAGTCTTCTTCGTTACGGTTCTTTGGTTATTACAGGAACAGGTGGAACTCGTCATGTGATGAATTTTTTGGACAAACCACTCACTTGCAGACGTTACATAGAACAGCTTATGCATGAATAACCAGCATTGGTCGGGGCAATTTTTTAAACATCCTATACATTCGATTGTTTCGTTAAAAGGTGGTCAGCAGCATCAAACAGATTTAATCGAGCTTTACGATGGAAGCAAGTGGGTTTGTAAAATTCTTAATAACTACACTTGGCTTGGAGCAATAAAACAAATCCAATTAGCTTTCACAGAAGATATTGCTACCTATGTAGCTCAGGAGTTGAATTGTACGTTTGCCCCCTTAAAGTTAGGGAATAGCAATCAGCAGGACAACTATCGCTATCTAATCGTTCCTTATTGTAGTGGCAAATCAGTGGTTGCTGTTAAAAAAAAGCAGGCAATGAAGTTAGGAGGGTTACTCGCCAAGTTGCACGGGTTATCATTAACCCACCCAGAAGGACGAGGATTCCCTCTTATTCATTTGCCAAACCAATACATTTATCCTGTCTGGCTTAAATTGTTAGTACAACGTTGCAATGAACTTCATGAATATGATAAAGCAAACTGGATAATTAGCCATCGCGATATGCATTTGCAGAATATTATTTGGAAAACAGTAACAAAACCTCATTTGATTGATTGGGAAAGTGCAGGTTTTATTCATCCTTTCATAGAATTAATAGGCTTGGCGACCAATTGTTCCGGTTTGGCAAATTGTCAATTCGATAAGGAACTTTTCCAGGCTACTTTGCTAGGTTATCTTCAGCAAAAAGGTAAATTACCTCGGACGGATAACAATCTTTGGGAAATGTGTTTCCATAGTTGGCTTCTTTGGTATAACTATAGCCTGGAAAAAGGGTGTTATGAAGACGCCCAAAATACGTTACAGGCGATTGAGTTAATCAAGCTAACAATGCCTGTATTAAAGACAATTTATGCTGAGGCGAGTGATTATGAAAAAAATAGATTTGCGTAGCGATACAATGACTAAACCCAGTAAGGATATGCTGCAAGTGATGATGAATGCCGAAGTAGGTGACGATGTATGGGGAGAAGACCCTACAGTGAAGCATTTGGAAGCATTGATAGCTGATAATGCTGGTATGGAAGCAGCAGTGTTTGCTCCCTCAGGAACACAATCAAATTTAATGGGGTTAATGGCGCATTGTGAGCGTGGTGATGAATACATTGTAGGCCAAACAGCACATACCTATCGTTGGGAAGGAGGTGGTGCTGCCGTATTGGGAAGTATCCAACCGCAGCCAATAGATTTCGATGAAGAGGGCTGTCTTCCTTTGGACAAAGTCGCGTGCATGATTAAACCTTTAGACGATCACCACCCTCGTACCAAATTGCTTTGTCTTGAAAATACAACGGACGGTAAGGTCTTGCCATTAGCGTATTTACAAAAAATTCCCTCTTTTTGCCGGGATCATCAATTAAAAAGTCATTTGGATGGGACTAGAGTTTTTAACGCGAGTGTGAAACTGCAGGTTCCCTTGCAAACAATTAGTCAGAATTTTGATTCGATTTCCATCTGTTTGTCGAAAGGATTGGGGGCACCTATTGGTTCAGTCCTTTGCGGTAGTAAAGAATTTATTAAACGGGCAAGGCGTTGGCGAAAAGTGTTGGGAGGTGGGATGAGACAGGCCGGTATTTTGGCTGCCGCAGGAATTTATGCTGTAAAAAATAATATAGAGCGCTTGAGTGAAGACCACGAAAATGCCTTTTTTCTGGCTAGTGGTTTAGCTGAATTAGACGAGATTGAGATTGATAAAGCTTCTCTACAAACCAATATTTTATTTCTTAGGTTCAAAAAACAATACGCAGAATTACAGTCGTTTTTGCTACAAAAAGGAATTTTATTGCCGAAAAGCTCCAATAAACAAGGCCTTGTACGATTGGTTACCCACCTTGATGTGTCAAAGAGTGATATTAAGTTAGTCATCAATGAAATAAAAACGTTTTATTCAAGGTAAACAAGGGATCAATAGGAAAAATGACATTTATACTGTATCCCTAGAGGATTCTTCATCGAGCAAGAAAATTTTTAAATTAGCAATAATAGTCAAATGACTGCTTTTCTAATGAATTAACATTGTGAATGTAAATAACGATGTGTGGATGATAGCATGAACTATGAATGTCAATTAGAAAAAGTCATTGAGTATGTTGGTAAACATCTGGATGATAAACTCACCCTAGCCCAATTAAGTGAGATAGCTTGCTTTTCTAAATATCATTTTCATCGAATATTTACAGCTTATACAGGTGTATCTTTACAGCAATACATTCGGTGGATTCGCCTAAAACGGGCTGCGCATCAATTAATTGTTGATAAGAATAAACCCATTATTGAAATCGCAATCAATGCGGGGTTTGAATCCCATGAATCCTTTACACGTGCTTTTAAACAAAGCAGTGGTATGACGCCAACTGAATTTAGATTGCAATCAAGTTGGCAAGTTTGGGAAAAACCCCCTTATCGTTTGCCTCAACAAGGTAATCTCACAATGAATGTAGTTATTAAAACAATGAAAGAAAGGCGTTTGGCTGTTTTGGAGCATCGTGGTGTTCCACAAAAAGTAGGAGAAAGTGTTAATCGGCTGGTTAACTGGGCAAAATCCCAAGCGATGAACTTAAAGCCTAAAGCCGGAGAGGCGTTTGCCTTTGCCTATGATGATCCAAAAACAACGCCTCCCTCGGAGTTTCGTCTTGACCTCTGCATTACTGTCCCGGAACAGATAAAATTGGAAGGAGAGGTCATCGAAAAGCGTTTACTCGCAGGTCGCTATGCAGTAGCCGTACATAAAGGAACGCGTGACACCATTGCTGATACGGTTTATGGTTTGTATCGTGATTGGTTACCCAACTCAAATGAAGAGCTGGGTGATTTGCCTTGCGTATTCTGTTATTACAATTTTGATCATGAAGTTGCTGAAACAGAACTGTTGACCGAATGTTGGTTACTGTTGAAATAATTAACCGATTCGCTGGATACCGTGCATAAGCACGGTAGGTTGGCGATGGAGATAAATCTGTGGCCAGGTCGAACAAGGCATAACAAGTCGCTCGTGAGAAGGAATTGTAACATGCCTTAAAAAGAACAATTTTTTAAATTTAAATTTTTAATAAATTGGTACATTAAAAATGTACCTGCCCCAAAAAAATATATTCCCACAACCCATAACCCTAGTAATGGGTCAAGCAAAAAACCAATAAAAACAATTGCCAAAATAATAGATTGAACCAATATCGTCATTAGAAATATGCTAATGCTCTTCATAATTTTCTTTTAAATTTTCCTGTATTATCAAGTCTAATAAAAAAGTAGTTCATATAAAATAATAAAGTTATAATCGCTTATTAAAAAGCTTAAATACATGTTTAAGGGTCAAATTATTTTTTGATCAAACGATAATTATGAAATCCAACCCTATAAAAATGGTTCTCGCCAGTGCATCACCAAGACGCCTGCAAATATTACAAGAGCATGGATTAACTGCCAAAGTCATACCCGCCAATATTGAGGAAATTCAACAAAACGGCGAGGAGCCTGAAGCCTATGTCACAAGACTTGCCCGAGAAAAAGCACAAGCTGTCTTACCCCAGATTGGAGCAGGTGCTACCGATTTAATTCTGGCAGCAGATACTACTGTGGTCTACCAACATCATATTCTAGAAAAACCTCGCAACAAGGAAGATGCCTATAGAATGCTTGGCATGCTAAGCGGCAATACGCATGAAGTTTATACGGGGTATGCACTGGTTTTTTTACCAGAACAACGATGGTCAATAAATTATGCAGTCACTAGGGTTACGTTTCACCCATTAACAAAACAACAAATCCAAGACTACATCGAGTCAGGCGATCCTTTTGATAAGGCCGGTGGGTATGGTATTCAACAAGTACGACATTCCTTTGTTAAAGAAATAGATGGATCTTATTACAATGTGATGGGTTTGCCGATTGAAGAGATTTTAAAAAAAATTCCTGCCTCAATGCAGTGATTTAAAAAATTTTCTTCTCTCTGCACTATAAACCTATCACTCACTTCAATATAAAGCATATTGCCATACTAATGAATATTTTGTTTTTTTCTGGTATTATTGCGACAATTAAGAACATTTTGTCTATATCATGACTTATAAAACATTTGCAGATTTCTCTAATATTAACCTTGTTTTTGGAAATAAAGAGGAAGGTTTAAATTACGGCTACACTGCCACTCCCAATTTTTTATGTGAAAAAGCCAAAAATTTCGAAAACGAATATTATCTTTTGTATCGAAGAAGTGAATATGCAGCTCAAATCGAGTTAGCTTGTGCAAAAATATTCAAACGGCTCATGGGTTATGGCCCTGAAATGGAAATCGTTAAGGAAAAGGATGAATTTTATATTGCCAGCCGAAAAATAAGAAACTTTGTTACAGGATGCCCCCAGTTTAAAAATTCAGATGAATACGAAAAATTTTATGGGTTAGCCAGCGTGTGGGTTATTTGGTATTTTTTATGTCAATCGGATACCCACTCTGGAAATTATGGTACTTCCACTAACGAACACGATAAATTGTCGTTCGGATTAGACATGGCAGAAGCTTTGGATTTTAAAATGATGGAGTCTCCTGATTTATTACTGGCTCTAAAAAGAATTCCTTATATTGTAGAAGAACATTTCTTTGGTGTAAGTGAAGATAACCTTCCTCGTGATTATGTTGCCTCAAAAAATTTTCAGAATGAAAAAAAATCAATGATTCGTTTAGTCGGTGCTACTTCTTTTGATGTTTTTGAATCCATTATAAGGGAAGTGGTTACCTCCGATTATTACACCCATCAAAAAGTAATGATGACTAAACTTATAAAGTTTAACCAGGATCCAGAAGTGATTAATTCTATAACTGAAGAATTCTCAAAAATTGCTCCCGAACAATTTTCCGTTAATGCGTTAATACAATTATTAAAAAATAGACACCAACAGTGGCAACAGTTAATGACTGACGAACTAGAACAAGACTTCAGTTTGGCTTCTTCATCAATCTTTGTACAAGAAATGAATCGTTACCACCAGGATGACTCAGAAAGCGATGAGGAAAGCACGGATATCATTTATTCTCAAGCGAGTTATCCCGCTTATTCTTTTTTCCCTAAGGATAGTCAGTTAGAGAGTGAAGTATTAAGCGAGCAATATGAACCCAATATGTAGAGGTGCTTAGGATTGATTAAAGTTATCAATTCTCGAAGTTTTTATAAACTACTTGCTTTGCGAGAAAGCTACCCTTCCTCGCTTGCAGTATAACCACATCCTTCATGTGGGCAAATAATTTGTCGGCCAGAACGTTTGGTTTCCTTAACAGTTAATAAAGGCCAGGCGCATTTGGGGCATGGTTTGTCGATAGGTTCATTCCAAAGCGCATAGTCACATTTAGGATAAGCGCCACAAGAATAAAATATTTTACCTTTACGGGATTTGCGTTTCAGTATGGTGGCGCTGTGGCACTTAGGACATTCCACCCCTGTGTCAGCGGGTTTTTCAATAGGCTCTATGTACTTGCATTGTGGATAATTACTACAGCCGATAAAGCGACCATAACGACCTGTTTTAATATGCAGAGGGTTTGCACACTCCGGACAAACACGACCTTCTACCACATCTGCTTCAGGTTTTTCACTCTCTTGTGTATTTAAATCCTGAGTATAATCACATTCAGGATAGCCAGTACAACCGATAAACCGGCCTCGTTTTCCAAGACGAATGGCTAAAGGCTTCCCACATTTAGGACAGGCTTCTTCAAGCGTTTCAGTGGTAATGTCTTTGCGTTGAACTTGAGTGTCTGTATTTTCAATTTGACTGATAAAAGGTTTCCAAAACTCTTCCAAAACAGGGACCCATTCCCGTTCACCGCGTGATATAGCATCCAGGGTATCTTCCAGCTCAGCGGTAAACTTATAGTCAACATAACGAGTAAAATGACCTGTTAAAAAACGATTTACTATGCGACCTACGTCAGTAGGTACAAAGCGTTTTTTGTCGACTATGACATATTCACGTTGTTGTAGCGTGTGGATAATCGTGGCGTAGGTTGAAGGGCGACCAATATCGTATTCTTCCAAAGCCTTAACCAGGGAAGCCTCTGAATAACGAGGAGGTGGTTCAGTGAAATGTTGATTTGCAACAATATCTTTCAGACTAATTTTGTCACCCACTTTTAATGAAGGCAACAGGGCATTTTGTTCATCATCCTGAACGTCATCGCGTCCTTCTTCATAAACGGATAAAAAACCTGGAAAAATGATTGTAGAGCCTGTGGCACGAAAAATATTGCCTTGGCCACAAACTAAATCGACAGCGACAGTATCAATGATGGCATCTGACATTTGACATGCAATCGTACGTTTCCAGACTAAACTATATAGCTTAAGCTGGTCGGTGGTTAATGCTTGTTGGACCATTTCCGGGGTACGCCTAACTGACGTAGGACGAATGGCCTCATGGGCTTCCTGCGCGTTTTTAGATTTTGTTTTATACAGGCGAGGGCTACTCGGATAATTGTCTTTGCCATAACGCTCATGGATAAAGCTGCGGATTTCGTCAATGGCTTCATTGGCTAAGTTAACGGAGTCAGTACGCATGTAGCTAATTAAACCCGTTGTGCCTGTACCGATATCAATTCCCTCATACAGCTGCTGGGCTATCATCATTGTTTTGCGAGCAGTAAAACCAAGTTTTCGGGCTGCTTCCTGTTGTAGGGTGGACGTGATAAAAGGAGAGGCTGGTTTACGTTTGCGCTGTTTCTTCTCAATATTGTCAACCAGTAGAGCACCCTGGGCTTGCTGAAGCAGGCTATCTCTGATTTGATGGGCTCTTGTTGACTCATTTATGGTAAATTGTTGCAGTTTTTCTTGGGCGAAATGTGTAAGCCTTGCTTCAAATGCGCTACTGCTATGTTCGCACAGTGCGATAATACGCCAGTATTCCTGGGCTACGAACCGTTCTATTTCTTCTTCGCGCTCGACAATCAGTCTTAAAGCTGGGCTTTGTACACGCCCGGCGGATAAGCCTCGGCGAATTTTCTTCCATAACAAGGGCGATAAGTTAAAACCTACGAGATAATCAAGTGCGCGCCGTGCCTGTTGAGCATTGACCAAATCCATGGAAATGGAGCGCGGGTTATTGATGGCCTCCTGAATGGCTGATTTTGTAATTTCATTAAAAAAAATACGATGAACGTCTTTATTGTCTAATAAATTTCGTTCTTTCATTAATTCATACACATGCCAGGAAATGGCCTCGCCTTCGCGATCAGGGTCAGTGGCGAGCAAGAGAGAATCAGATTTTTTTAGCGCTTTAGCAATGGATTCTATGTGCCGCAAATTTTTTTCAATGGGTTTGTAATTCATGGCAAAATGTTGGTCAGGATTCACTGAACCCTTGCGTGGAGCCAAATCTCGCACATGGCCATAAGAGGCCAAAACGTCATAATCTTTGCCTAAATATTTTTGTATGGTTTTAGCTTTCGCGGGTGATTCCACGATAACCAAGTGTTTGCTCATAAAAAATTAACCTTTCCTTGTGTAATAAAAATTAATGTAAGGCTAGTTTGTCTTCTTTTTGGTATAGCACAAGATCAAGAAAAGCAAGTTGATTAGCATCAAGGTTATCGGCCAAAGTGTTGCGAATTGTCCATTTTGTTTCCTGTAACGTTACAAAACGGGATTCGGAAAATAAAAGCTGATTAATAATTATTTCCATTGTATCCTGGGCAATGATACCCCAAAGAATAAGCCGTGTTAGGAACTGATAACTTGCTTTGGTAAATTTTCGTTGCTCATCTTCAATAAAAATACGCATGGATTTGTTTTTTGCATCTTTAAGATACAGGGTACGACTTTCCAAACTTGAGTTGTCGAGAGACTCGTCATCGTCAGTGTTCACACCTACTGTTTGGCTTTCTTTTAATTGTGCCAGGCTTTTTTCAAAAAAATTCATTAACATTTCAAACAAGCTATCTTTCATTACGCACACCTCATGTAGCCACCGGGAATTGCTTTCACAAGCCCCTTTAATTCTAATGTAGCCAGGGAACTGACTACCTCTTCAATACCTAACCCGCTTCGTGCCATGATTTGATCTACGGTTGTAATTTCAAAGCCAATGCACTTTACTAGGTTTTTGTTATCCGTGGCAAGGGATAGTGTTGCGTTAGTTTGGTTGACTTGCTTACTATCCAGATTTAACTCCTCCAAAATATCCTGTATTGATGTCACTAATTTTGCTCCTTGTTGCAAAAGATAATGACAACCTCTGGCTTGCGGGTTCAGAATAGAGCCCGGGACAGCCAATACATCCCGATTTTGCTCTAGAGCGAATCGAGCGGTAATGAGCGAACCACTCTGGACTGCCGCCTCAACTACCAAAGTGGCTAAGGATAAACCGCTTATTATACGATTTCTGCGTGGAAAATGTCCAGCTATTGGTGGAGTTTTTAAGGGAAACTCACTTAATAACAGGCCTGTATGGGCAATTTTTTCTGCTAATAGTTGATGTTGCCGTGGATAAAGACAATCAATACCTGTTCCCAAAACCGCCACGGTTTTACCCTTTGCTTGCAGGCAACCTTCATGGGCTTGGGCATCAATACCTAAAGCCAAGCCACTAACAATGGTTAATGGATAAGTTGCCAATTCCATTGCAAAGCGGTGAGCTGTTTCGCAGCCAGTAACAGAAGGTTTTCGACTGCCTACTATAGCAATGGCAGGTTGTTTAAAGCATGCCAGATCACCTCGGGCATAAATAATCATGGGAGGATCAGCAATTTCTTTAAGCAAGGCAGGATAATGGGCTTCTTCAATCGAAATTAAATAATGATGGTTTTTTTCTGACCAATGCAAATCTGCTTCAATTTCTTTAAAATTAAAAGATTTAATGGATTGAGCCATGCGAGGGGAAAGGCCTGCCTGTTCCATTTGTTGCTGGGTCAAGCAAAATAATTCTTCTAGATTTGGCCACTTTTGTAATAATTTCGCAATGGTACGGGGACCTATGGATGGTATTTTATTTAGAGCGAGTAGATATGACTTATTTTCCATAAAGCTAACAATCCAATTTAACTGCAAGAGGTATGTAGGAATAGCCTATGAGATCCTGAATATGGCATCTTGCAGCAATACGAGGTGTAGGAGATAATATCACGCATTATTTGTATTAAATAGATAGTTATGGCTATACGTAAAATTCTTTATTTACCCGATGAGCGATTAAGGCTTGTTGCAAAGCCTGTTACACAGTTTGATGAAAATTTACAAACTCTAATTGAAGACATGTTCGAGACGATGTATAACGCGAATGGTGTTGGTCTTGCTGCGCCACAAATAGGTGTTAGTTTGCGTCTGTCGGTGGTCGACGTAATTGGAGATAAAACAAATCAGTTAGTTTTGGCAAACCCTGAAATTATAGCCTCTGAGGGTGAAATGGAATATCAGGAAGGTTGCTTATCAGTGCCTGGTGCTTATGATACGGTGGTGCGTGCTAGAAAAGTAACCATTCGTGCCCAAGATCGCATGGGTAAACCGTTTGAAATGACCGCCGAAGGGTTGCTATGTGAGTGTTTCCAACATGAAATTGATCATTTGAATGGCAAATTGTTTGTTGATTTACTTTCCCCACTGAAACGCGCTATGGCGAGAAGAAAACTCGATAAATACAAACGTAATAAGGCTCGTAAGTAGCTGATCTTAAATCCTTATTGTTTTAGCGAGGAGTAAAATTGAACATTGTATTTGCTGGCACCCCAGAATTTACATTACCTTGTCTTGATGCCTTGTTTAAGTCATCTCACGAGTTAATAGCGGTATATACTCAACCTGACAGGCCAGCTGGTCGGGGCCGTAAATTACAACCCTCAGCAGTAAAAAATTGGGCATTATCACAACATATACCAGTCTATCAACCCCTAAACTTTCGTAGTGAGGAAACAGTGACTATGCTGGCGACCTTAAAACCTGATGTGATGGTAGTGATTGCCTATGGTCTTATTTTGCCGCGTAACGTGCTTACCATCCCCAAATTTGGATGTATCAATGTGCATGCTTCCTTGTTGCCCCGCTGGCGTGGTGCTTCACCTATACAGCATGCCATACTTCACGGAGATACTGAAACAGGTGTAACTATCATGCAAATGGACGTGGGTATGGATACAGGCGACATGCTCGCACAAGCATGCTGTCCCATTTTATCCGATGATACAGCAGAAACGCTGCATAACAGACTTGCAAAACTGGCAGTAGAGCCTTTGTTATCGACGCTGGATGCATTGGAACAGGGACAAGCCCAGCCCAAAGTACAAAATAGTGTAGACGCAACTTATGCCAGTAAAATTCATAAAGAAGATGCCCTTATTAATTGGTCTAAAACAGCCTATGAAATTCATAATCAAATTAGAGCCTATAACCCATGGCCCATAGCTTATACAAGCACAGGGAAGGAAACAGTACGTATTTATCGGTCTCATGTGGTTGACTATGTGGGACAAGCAGTTCCCGGAACGGTTCTTAAGCTTGATAGGCAAGGCATGTTAGTTGCTACTGCTAAAGATGCCATTATGGTTGAATGTATTCAATTTCCAGGTTCAAAAGTAATGAAAATTGCCGATTGGTTAAATGCCAACCGCCCCCAACTTTACGTAAATCTTGTTTTACAATGAAAAAAAATGAACGCTTACAGGCACTACACATCTTAACAAAGGTAATGCAAGAAAAAAAACCACTTACTCGTTACTTGCAAACAACAGAAGACATAAGTCCATTTACTAAAGAACTTTGTTTTGGCGTTTGTCGGCAGTATTTCCGTTTAGAAGCCATGACTGGCAAGCTTTTGGACAAACAACCTAAAGCAATTGATGTGTGGCTTGTTTTACTCATGGGATTGTACCAGTTACAGTTTATGCAGAAACCTGATTATGCAGTGGTTAAAGAAACAGTTAATTTGTTAGCTCAACTAAAAAAAAATTGGGCCAAAGGATTGGTGAATGCTGTGTTACGCCGATTTTGTCGTGAGCAACAGCATTTATTAGTCCTTTTACAAAATGATGATGGCTTTATGTATGGTCATCCAGGCTGGTTCTTGCAGCGATTGCAAAAGGATTGGCCGCAAAAGTGGCAAGAAATTTTACTGGCCAATGATATCCACCCCCCGATGAGCTTGCGGGTTAATACGCGCCATACAATAAGAGAACGTTATTTGCAGCGGCTACAACAAGCGGGGATTGAAGCTTATCCACATCATTACTCGGTGGACGGGATACGGCTGGAAACCCCTTGTGATGTCTATACTCTGCCTGGATTTATGGAGGGGGATGTTTCCATCCAGGATGAGTCGGCACAGTTGGCCGCATCTTTACTATCTTTAAAGCCTGGGTTAAGGGTACTCGACGCCTGTTGTGCCCCCGGTGGTAAAACTTGCCATATCTTGGAAATAGAACCTCATTTGGATGCTTGTGTGGCTTTGGATGTTGATGAAAAACGCTTGCAGCGTGTAAAAGAAAATTTAACACGTTTACAATTACAAGCTACCCTCATTCAGGCAGATGCGCTAAAACCCTCATCCTGGTGGGATGGCAAGCCATTTGACAGAATCCTTCTTGATGCCCCCTGTTCAGCAACCGGTGTTATTCGACGTCATCCTGATATTAAATTGTTAAGAACAGAAGAAGAAATTGCAACTATTGTGCAATTACAATTAAATTTATTAAAACATTTATGGCCTTTGCTTTCTCCGGGTGGTTTATTAGTTTATGCTACTTGCTCGATCATGAAGGAAGAAAATGAGCAACAGATTGCAAAATTTTTAGCCGATCAAACAGATTGTACCGTAATGACGGAGAGTAAACCTTGGGGATACAATACAGGTTTTGGGTGGCAAATTTTTCCTAAAGAAAACGGTGGAGATGGATTTTTTTATAGTGTGCTGAGGAAGGAATAATTATGCAAATTAATTGGCCTCTAGTCATTGTATTAGTCTGTTTGTCTTTGCCGGGTGTGTTTATAGCTGTACCACGCCTGATTAATTTATTACTTCCTGACAATAGCGAAGTCCTAAAAAGACGCATTAGCCGGTTGGCAATGGGGCAAACGTTGTTTATGGTTTTGTTAATGACCTTTGCTGGTAGCGTATTGTCTTTAAAAACAGGTTTAAATGCGCCAATTTTAGAAGCTTTACTAGAAGGAAGGGCGAGTTTTTCCCAAGTTCAGGAAATGCTATTACCCGTTTTTTTAACAACGGTCGGTGGCTTGATTGTCTTTCTTATTTTCTATTACGGCTTTGTGCGTAGCATGCTTGATGAAAAAACCTTTCACATCATGCGTAAAGTAAGAGCCGTATTGGGTATTGATGGTTGTATTCTTTATGGGGGTGTCGTTGAAGAGGTTATTGCTCGTTGGGGATTACTGAATGTATTAACTTTTTTTTCTATTCTTTTTTCAAGAACTAAAAGTGCCTTAATTATCTGGGTAGCCATCCTTTTGAGTGGTATTGTTATTGCCCTTGGCCAGCTTCCTGCTTATTTGGCTGCAGGTTGCCAATCAAGCCGACGCTTTATTTACAGCATGCTCTTATTAAATAGTTGGCAAGCCATTTTGTTTGGGTGGATTTTTTGGCAATTTGGGTTAGTTGCTGCGATAGGGGCGCATAGCCTTTTTCATATTGGGTGGTATCTTTACGATAAAACGTAAAAATTGCGTAAACTCACACTTTCTTAATAATGACTTAATTTAGTTCATCTATTGTTTAGTTTTCTTAACCAATAATGTGATTAATTTTTATGACTAAACAGTTACATAAGTTTGCAGTTGCAACACGCGCTTATGAGGATTATCAATACAAAACTGACACTGTAAATTTACTTAGACACCTTAAGGTTGAAGCACTTGCTGGAAGTGCTGTTGCAGCTTATCGTCTGGCAAAAATATATCCGAAAAATTCAGAGCTTTTTTTAAATTGGATGAAAAAAGCAATTGATCAAGGTTTGACAAATGCGATGCTTGATATGGCTAAGAGTCTTGCTGAAAAAGGTTCACCGACTCACTTGCAGCAGGCTGCAAGTTATGTAGTACGTATTTTGCATTCAAATGACAGTTACATAAAAGCAATGACTGAAGACTTTCTGAAAGACAATCAAGTATTGTCAAACGAAGTTTCGCGTCAAATAAATAAACGTCCTTCTGGTTTATCCTTGGCGGGTTTTTTTGCCCATGGAGCAAGGTCTACAGATGTTTCTTTACCTCTATCAGATAATAAACTTCAGATCAATTAACATACAAATTTAGATTTTTAACTGTCTCAATAACGTTAAAGCTGCCAGTAACCCCGTTTCTTCTTCTGGACAAAAATCCATGGCCACCGCAAATCCAATATGCTCTTCTTCAGGTAAGCGTAAGTCTTGGTTCAAAATTGGTTGAATTTTGTTAATGAATGCGTGCATTGCCATGTCATCTATCGCGGTAAAATGCAGTTTTCTGCTGGACAACATTTCTTTTAAGGTCACATGGAGTGCATATTTCAATAAGTAGAGAGCATTTTCTTGTACCTGATTTAGGGTATTAAGCTGAATAAGGCCTCTTTCGTTATATAAATGGGTAAACTTATATTGCTCAGGTGAAAAATCATGATCAAGGATATCTGTTTGTGCCTCATAAAGAGAATTGCATCTAAAGAAAAAGAGAACTGGGGTGTTTCCAAGTAGGTTGGTAATTTTGAAGCATCCTTGAAAAACAAAAGGATTCTCCCAAACGGCAACTAGCACAAGGGTTTCAATAGTTAGTCCTGTAAATTTTTCTTCATTTGACATATGTAATTTCCTGGATGTAGAAGAAATTTTTCTCTCAATGGTTTGATTTTTACTAATAAGCAGATGACCTTGTCCCTACTATAGAAAATCTGTAGTCTAGTTAAGGGAGAATGCATTGTATACTGTTCAAAATGGATTGCTAGTTGTTTAGTCGGGTCTTTAATTTAAATAGGGAGTTTTAAATGCCATTTCCAACCATTTCTGAAATTAGTCTTCCTTCTGCCCCGAAAAAGGTTAATTTGGATGATCTCTCCCTGGATGGCAAGTTACTAAGCAATGAATCTGTTGCTAAAACAATTAGCAAAATTGAGCGTATTAAAGACTCACTACCGAAAAAAGGGCAATTTGCCCGACGATTTAAGAAAAATGAATTAGATACGCCTTACGATATTATTGCCTTTGATAACAATTATTATGCAGTTTATTACGGACTCAAGCGAAATGCTGATTTAGGTGCAGGAGGATTTGGCTATGTTAAATTGGTACAAAACATCAAAACTGGCGACTGGGCTGTTTTAAAATTAACTGTTCCAGATAAAAAAAACACTGAGTACCTGATTTTGCAAAAAGTAGACTTGGCATTAGGTTATCTTGAGCGACATGTTGCCAAAAACAATTCATTCATTGAGCTTCAGAAAAAACAACACGCACACGGTGGTGGTACTTGGTGGGTACCTGAACAAGCAAACCTTTTAATGCACCTTGCTGAAGGAGTGTCACTGGCAGAATTATATAAAGGCAATTATTTATTAGCTGCGAATAAATGGATTGAAATTATTCTGCAGGTCCTTAAAGCTTATAAAAAAATTAAAGACAAAGGGATTGTTCATAAAGATCTTAAGCTAGACAATATTTTTTATTGTTTTGCTACGAATAAAGCAACGATTATTGATTTTGGTGCCTCCAGGAAAAAACGCACGCTTCTCAATCATCCCAAAGAAAAATTTATCTATTCCAAAGGTTATACCGCACCTGAAATAGAAAATAAAAAAGAATATAGTGAAGCATCCGATATTTATGCACTGGGTGCGACTTTTTTTTACTTGCTCCATTTAAACGAGCCTACGCAATCTGTAATGAAGGATCCTGAACTTTACAAGAAACTTTATTCTTATTGTTTTTCTTGTATGGTGCATAAAGATCCCAAGGATCGTCCTTCCACGGAAGAAGCAATTCTATTTTTTGAAAAAATACAAGGTTCACTTTCCAATTTACTTCCAAAACCATTTAGAAAAATTGGTCTTTTTTCTGTCAATGAATATTTACGCTATTTAAACGAAGCAAAAAATTTAACGAAAGAAAGTTTAACTGAGGCAGTCGCTGATTTTACTGCAAAGGATGAGCAACTAACGGTGCAACCCACATTTGCTTCTTATTTTATCCATCTATTAACTGCTCCGTTCAAACGGTTTTATTCTTTTCATCCAAGTCCTGCGGACTTTCAAACAACGACTGAAAAATCCATAGACAAAAGTATGCAAATTGAACAAAAGCCAGAACAAAAAAGGTACGATCGTTCTTTTATAATAACGTTAAAATTATTTGATGAAGTATGGCTAATTGATACTGCCCAAAGAGCGACAAAAGAATACATTCAATTACGGCGGGAATTAGAAGAGCAACGAATTACAGTAGGACAACGTTGTTTTTTGTCGGAGAGCGACGATTTGAATCAGGTGATACCTGGGGTTTTAAATCAACTTGACACAGGAGGCGCTGCCAAAATTCAGAAATATTTCTGCCTAACTGCACAATCAAATATTCAATTACCACCGGGTGTTTGTCTTGTTACATTGCAACCTGAACAGGATGAAAATTATTATCAACAAATTATTGATGCTTATACATCACTTGACATTCAAGAGGAATATCAAACTATAAAGACTTCTTTGGCTATTTTAGCGAGCCAATCCCAGAGTGCAAAAAATAAATTAGAAGAGTTTGATAAACGTTTTGCAGAAGGAAAACTGTCTTTGGATTATTTAAAGGGTGGTTTAAAACAACTAAAAAAGGAAATTTCTGCACTTGAAAAGAATACCCCTTCTTTAGAAGCACCAGGGCATTCTCATATGGCATTTTTCTCAAAATTATCCAAGCACAACTCCACATCCACACAATTAATTAAAAAAATTGATTCAGAAATTGATGAGTGGTTAAGTTCTCATCAAATGATATAGAATTAAAATCCACGCGGGTTAAACATAAGGGGGCGGTGCTTCATATTGAATGCTTGTATGTTTTTCCTGCCAGTTATTAAACAACTGGCTATCTGGCCCATTAAGAAATAAATCCCAAGAAACAAGTTTAATTGCTAGTTGTTCCGCTGTTTGATGTTTGGGAACATGTGCTTCTGATAAATAAGTAGATGCTAAATCTTGCAATGTTTCAAAAAAAACTTTCTTAGCACCAAATGAATCTAGTTCTCCCCTTTCCTGAGTTAACTGCAAGTATGCTGTATATAATTCTGAGTCAGCCAATTTCACATCCGCAAATAACCCTTGAATCTTATGTAGTGATTCTGAAAGTGCATCTTCAAGCGTGCCTGCCTTGCCTGTTGCGGTAATATAGAAAGTTCCTGCCTCTACCTTACGGGCTTCAACTTGGGAAAAGCCTATCTTTTTAAGTGATTTAGATTGGCTTTTATTGATATAATCAATGCACTTATTCACTCCATTATGAATGTATTTTGTATCCCTTGATGGATTACTGTGTAGTGGATCACAGGCCACATATATTTTTAAATGCCGCGTGTCTGTTACTTGGTTTAAAAAATAATATAACATACTAACGAATTCATTCTTGTCATTTAAAGCTTCATCAATTTCTATATTTTCTAAATAATGCTCACTGGCCGAATGATATAATTCAATCCTTGAGTGTTTACCCTCTTGAGAGCGTAAACCCACACCAACGCAGGCGGTAAGATTAGAGGTCCACAAGTAGGGTTCCTCATAGCTTCTTTGAGAAAACTGTCTTTTCGCGCTATAAGAAATATGATGGATTTTGTTCTCAAAAATATCAAATTCAGTACAGTTATATTCTGTTTGGGCTTTCTTTTTTAGAAAAAACACAAGTGACTCCAATACTAAAGAAAACTATTAATAGTATAGGCTAAAACAGTAGTATACTGTTTAGTATTCTATCCATCAAAAAAAGTCGAAATAGTATCCTGCATTGCCATTGTGTCATTATAGCCTAGTTTAATTAATTCGCGTGTAAACTCTTTTTCAAATAAAAGAAAGCTCAGTAAATCACCGGAATGCCGTTTAGCACCCAGAAAATTAAGCAGAAGACGTAAAAAAAAGGGAATGCCGTAATAATGGGATTGAGCAATCGGGGCTATATCCACGCTGGGCCTTAAATGAAGGATGTCCACTGTTCGCCAGGGGGATTGCTGTTTCTTCTCCGGAGGTAACAAGCAGGAAATATTGTTCATGTGGTTAATCATTTCAATATCCCGATCAAGATTATCTAAAAATAACCCATTGATCATGCCCCCTAGAACGCGTGAGAAATCAATGTCGCTGTCCTTTATTTTTTCAGGCTCCCCCTTTTTTAACTGGCGATTCCCTATTACTAGAATTTTATCTGCTTGACAGTGGATAGCGCCACGTAGAGGGGCTTCCAATCCCAAATGGCCGTCCCCATAATGGAAACCATCTATTTTTGAAGGAGGAAAGAATAAGGGCAATGCGGTAGACGCTAGAAAATATTCCATTTCCAAATTGACTCGTTGACTAACATGCAGTGGGAAATTCCAATCCTTAAAATGTTCGCTGTGATGCTGGTAGAAGGAAATGGTTTTTTGAGTTTCATAACAGTTGCTGATGATCTCAATGGTTTCCAGATGCTGCTTTTTAATTGCAGCCTCTACATTTTGAAAATTAATATTGGTATTGAGATACCCACGAAGAGGGGATGTATCAAGGATATGCCCTAACAGGCGCTGTCTAAAAAAGAGAGTTTTCATATTACGCATGTAGGTTTTACTGAATGCATAATAGCTGGTTTTAAAAATTTGCTTACAAGTAATCTCTCCCCACAGTTCACTTAACTTATTAGTGGCTGCAGGAAAGTCAAGCGCATTTTCAGCAAGTACGGCGGTATTTATACTGCCAACACTGGCCCCAGTCAGCATGTGGAAGGGAATTTTTTTAGAGTTCAAAATGGTGCTGATTGCTTTGAGAGCCCCTGCCTGATAGGCTCCTCGGGCTCCACCACCTGCCAAATAAAGCGCTATTTTGGTCATCGTCTATTCTTGGGGGACAAGGTAAAAATAGAATATAGTTCTGTTGAGAAGTGCTGGCAAGAAATAATTGAGACTCAAAATTACTATAAATTATTATGCAATATAAAGCATAGATGCCTTATCTGTTCATGATGACGCCACTTCGAACTTATGAAAGAATATAGCATCCGAGGTTAGTGTTTTTGATTGCATGAAAAGAGTATTCAAATTAATCCCCATCGAGTTTTTAAAACCAGGCCGTTATCAGCCCAGGAAATATTTTGAAGAGAATGCTTTGCAAGAGTTAGCTGACTCCATTGCTTCACAGGGATTAATCGAGCCTTTGGTGGTTCGGGAATTGTCAAAAGACAGCTTTGAAATCATTGCTGGAGAGCGACGGTGGCGTGCTGCTATGCTGGCTAGATTACCAGAGCTTCCTTGCTTAATCGGTGAATATACTGATGAACAAGCGGCCGCCGTGACGTTAATTGAAAATATCCAACGAGAAAATTTAAATTTAATCGAAGAAGCTGAAGGATATCGCCGGCTGCTGGAAGAATTTCGTTTTCAGCAAGATGAAATAGCGGTATTGGTAGGGAAATCCCGTAGTCATATTGCCAATATTTTGCGCTTGTTAACATTAAGTCCTGCTATCCAGGAGCGTGTGAAGTCAGGTCAACTTTCCATGGGACATGCAAAAATGTTGGTTGGCTTAACCAGTGAGCAGCAACATTTTTTTGTACAGCAGATTATCGAAAACGAATGGTCGGTACGTTATCTGGAAAAACAGGTTAAAAAAATAAAAGAGGGAGAAGTGTTGCGCAGTCCACAACGGGATCGGGATATTGAGCGTTTAGAAGCCAAAATAGCAGAGCAAATAGGCGCTCCTGTACAAATTGTAGCTAATGAAGGGAGTGGCGGATGGCTGCAAGTAAAATTTTTTGATAATGATACGCTGGCGGGACTTCTGGAGCGCATGGGCTTGCGTTATGATTAACATCTCTTTCTACAATTCAATGTGAGGAAAACTAAATTGATGAAAAGGATGTTGTCAGGTACATTGTTAACCTTGGTAGCGGCATCTTCCTATGCCAGCTTTCAAAGCGGTGCAGATAAATTAATCAATCAAGTTTCTCCTTCACTTAATATAGGGGTAGAAGTGGTTGATTTAACAACCGGTGCTACCCTTTATCACCGAAACTCAAATCGCACTTTTGTTCCTGCAAGCAATATGAAGTTATTTTCTGATGCAGCGGCACTGATGGTGTTAGGCCCAGACTATCGTTTTCGAAATCAGTTAAGTACAAATGCCTCGCAATTGAAACAAGGTGTCTTAAAGGGTTCACTGTACTTACATCTTTCAGGTGACCCTTCCTTTAATCATGAACGGCTTGCAAGTCTTATTGCTGGTTTGAAAAATTGGCACATCAATCGCATTCAAGGCAATGTTTATATCGATAGCAGTCATGCTTCTGTTAATCCTTATCCTCCAGGGTGGATGGCCGAAGATTTAGTTTATAGCTATGGTGCACCTATTGCACCTTTAATGATTGACACCAATCGTTTAACAATAACGGTCAATCCTTCTGCTAAAGCTGAAGAACCGGCTATTATTGAATCGAATGATGCCAGCCACAGTATGGTGATTGATAATCAGGTAAAAACTAGGGCTAGAGGTAGTCGTTGTGGTGTTGGCTTTACCATGGATCAGCAAAACCATGTCACTGTAAATGGTTGTGTCACGGTAGGGCAATGGGCAGTACAACAACAAATGGCAATTCGCAATCCCTTGCTTTTTGCGCAAGGTTTAATAAAGCATCAGCTTGCTGAAGCAAACATTGTGCTGGAAGGCAGTGTAGTATTGGGTAAGGCACCTGCAGGTTCTTTATTAATTGCCACGGAATCCTCCAAACCGATTTCACAACTCATGGCGGATACGCTGAAGCCTTCTGATAACCTTTATGCAGATAGTCTCTTCTTGCATGCGGCAGAGAAACTACAGGGCTCACCGGTGAATTGGGCAGATGCACAATCCATTGTTAAAAAATTCATTCAACAACAAACAGGTATTGAGCTGAAAAATGCTATTTTGACCGATGGGTCGGGTTTGTCCCGCCATGATTTGTTGACGCCTCGACAAACCGTTGGTTTATTACGTTTTCTACATGATAAATTCCCATTATCGTATGAATATATTGCGGCGCTGCCAGTTTCCGGTCGTGATGGAACATTACAGAAACGCTTCAAAGGTCCTGCCCAACAAGATCTCGTACGTGCTAAAACGGGGACTATGAAAGGTATAGTCAGCCTTTCAGGATATCTTTACACCGCTAATGCACATACGTTGGCTTTTGCAATCTTTGTTAACCATGTCCCAGGGACTAAATCCTCAGTTGCTGGAAAATATCGTTACGTGGTAGATGCATTGTGTACCTATTTTCTACAACAAAAACCAGGTAATAATACTTGGGCAAAAGTATTTTCCCCTCATGGTCGTTTAAAATTCCAGCAAAATCCTACCCAGGCTGAAGTACAGCGCGGAAGACAAGCTCGTTGGCGCCGATTAGAGACGGTCGTCAAAGAAGCGCTGAAAGGACAATTGGTAACCGTCATTTATCGCGGGAATGAATTGGTCCTTAAAGATAATCAGGCTGATGCAAGCCGCGTATTAAATGCACTTAAAAACTTAAGAAATAAATACTCCTTTGCTGTGGCTTTGTCATCGAAACTAATACCGACAGGTGTGGGGGTCAAACCACTGGTGCTATGGATGGAAAAAACAGATTCTGATAAAACACAAAGAGTTTGGACCATACGGGAAGCTGTTAGTTAATCAGAGAAGATGCGGTACTCCTTTGCGATTGCCGCAACTTATCGAAGCTTCCAGTTAAGAGATGCTTATAAAAGCAACACCAACAAAAATGAGAGTGCCCCCAATTATCACGGATGCATCAATGTGGTTTTCTCCGAAAAGAAGCCAGGTGAAAAGGATAATAAATAAGGGATAAATTAATTCGACAATACCTGCTAAGGTTGCATTTTTAAATTGTATCGAGTAGACAATAAAAAAACTTGCTGCAAGAACAATAATGACTTCAAGAATAGTGAGCCACAGCAAATTGGAGTCCGTCATAAGAAGGGCTATGTCTTTTTTAAATGTGGTGAAATAAGACATCAGTAAAAAAACAATAGCGCCAACTAACATTTCCAAGGCTAATAAGGTGACTGGAGATATACTCTGAAGTACTTTTTCCGCAAGCGAATAATTTAACCCCCATAAAAGTGCTGCTGTAATTGCAAAGACTAGCCACATTATTGTCTCCTGATCCCTTTCATACTTAATGTGCACAAAAATTAACAATTTATTGGGTAATTGCTCAGACTTTAGTAAGTCTCTAGATTAAACGTTATTTCACCGGAAAATTAAAAAGTTCTATCATACGGACTTATTCATTGAATAAATAGATCATTTTTTATTTTGAAAATGTAACAGTATTGTAAATTTTATCTTTCTAAATGCGCAAATAATACTCTCTTAAGCAAAGTTCTATACTTTATAATTAACGGCTTAATTCGGGTACTGCATAATGGCTTTGCTTTTAGATTTACGAACCTATGTCGCCAATAAAGGAAACTCTGTCGAAGATGCGATGAAAAAGAGTTTTTTTAACGACATTATCCAGTTACTTGAAAACGATAAGCTCTCTGTTGCGGCTTTAACCGAAAAATTAGCAAGTTTAACCGATAAGGAACTGATAAGCCTGTTTTGGTGGGCGCGCAAAAAGGATAGATCAGCCAATTCACAGGCAGCTAGGTGGATTGCCAAGCTGTATGAACATCTTGGGGTATCGAAGGAAGATTTTTCATTAGAAAACATTGTGACGAAGGGTATTTCTGAGGAAGATAAAAAAAAATTAGCAGGATCTCTTTATCGTCAGTGGCAAAGTCACCCAACATCAAGCGTTGAAAGACAACACCTCGAGCATGAGTTTAAAGAATTATTGGGTATTAATTATCCGAATCTTTCCCTGGCGCAAAGTCTCATAAAATTTTATGAAAATGATAAGGCATTACCTCACCTGGACGATAAATTAATTTTACTGTGGGGGAAGGCGCCTGAATTTTTTTCTTTTCTGCTCCATGAATTATGCTCCTATTTACTCTTGCAAGACACTGAAAACAATAAAACATTAGAATTTATACAAATAATACTGGATATCGTGCACGATAAGCAGGAGCTACTGGATAACGTCATCTATTCACATCCTTTATTGGCTGCTGCACTAGTTAAAGAGAATCCAGAAAAATTTTTTAGTCTTCCTGTCAGTTTACAAAGACAAATACAGCCCTTTATTGGTGAAGATACCTTGCAAGAAATCAAAGAGAGTATTAATCAAACACCTCTCTTTTTACACCAGCAAGCTGAACAAAAAACTGTTTTATTTTCGTTACTACAAGCTCCTGATCAACGAGCAAATGCCCTTAACGAAGATGCTGAAAGCAGTACTTCCTATAGACATCTTGAAACTACAATTTATGACCATTTGAAAGATCGGGAAGAGGTACTGATTGCTTTTCATCAAGCAGACCCTGCTCTTAAAGCAATAAAAAAATATCTGGCAGAAAAACCCAATGCTTATAAAAGCAATTTTTTCAGTAATTTAATGGATGATATCAACCGAAATGGATTGACGGTACAGATACTGAATAAACACATGCAACGTGTAAATAAAGATGCTTTATTTGCCAAATGGAGCGGTAAACATAATTCACGGGCGGCCGGTTTGATCTTTGAATTATATAAACGGGCAAATTTGACCAATAACGATGAAGACATTGAATTTATAAAAAATAATCTGCTCAAATCCCATGAAGATGCTCTTTATGCTCTTTATGATCTTAAGCAGGAACATGAAAAAGAAAAGTTTTTTGAACACCACATTCAACCAGGACTTAAGGAAAAAGTGAGCCAAGTACTCCAACATCCCGAGCAAGCCACCCAGTCATTGGTTGGACGTCAAATTGAAAAAACCATTCATCACTACCAATCTATGGTCCAATTCTCTCAAAGGGATTTGGCAAAGAAACAGAAGACAGCAGAAGCGGTTTATCAGAATTATTTAGTAACCAAAGCGTTGGAAATAGCCCAACGCACTGAAGCAAAAAAACTCATTTTTGACCCTCAGGGACATGTCATTCTTGCGCTTACATTAAATGATGCAAATTATGCTGAAATTTATCGATTAATCACGGGAAGAGAAGGAACAAAAGACGATTTAACCAGTCTGCTTGGTAGTGAGGTGACTCCCGTTACCTGGTGTAATATCGATATTGAGAAGGTCCCTAATCTTAAAGATAAATTTAAAGCCAGGATGGATAGCACCCGTGGTATGGATGTGCTTTTGGATAACTTCTTTGCCTCTTCCCGACGCTCTAGCGTCATCGCGCTGCAAGAAGAGCTTATGATGCATGTTTCTTTGAGTCTGCGGGCCCTGGAAAAAAATGCCAAAGTTGCTTTACTCACGGAAGACGCGCGTCTTGAGTTAATGCAAGCAATTAATACGATGACGTTGGATGAATTTGCGAGTGTGTTAAAAGCATCAGCTACCGGTACTACTATTGATTATGTTGGCTTAAATAAAAAATTGGATAAAGCACGGGTTGAGTTGGCTAAACGTTCACGCGAACTACTCGTTGATAAAATAATGGAAGGGCGCGATCACCAGTCAATTGCTAATTTAAGCGTATTACTGACAAAAGGTTTGAATAAACATTCCTTTACCAGCACAACGGCAACAGGCTGGGATTATTTAAGAACGGATGCGGACAATGAAAGCTCTATACTCATTAGCGCTACCAATGAAACGGCTCATGATAAGCAATATGGTCATGATAAAGTAGCTATCCGAGTAATTACTCGTTGCCATTATGATCCCGTTCGCCAAACTGTAACTGCACATGATAATCCTACGATCGAGGCACGAATTCCTTCTATGGCGATTAAATCAGGGTCCCATAAAAAAGCAGTAGAGGATGTTCGCGACAAGCTTGGTTATGTTCATCGATTATTAACGGCTAAAAATCAAACTTACCAAGGTCCTGTTATTTATAATCTGCTAACATCTCTGCACACCAAAGCTTACGACAACAGTTTTTTTGAATCGGCGAATAAACAGCGTGCCAGTGCGGCGCGAATTTTAAAAGGATCTCACTTATACAACTTAGCGCAATTGGAAAGTGGAAAGATGAATGCATTAGTCTATGTGCAAAATATACCGGTTAATCAACATACCAATGAATTGAGTTACGGTGCCTCAGATGGCGCCACGCGCGAAGCTGCAGTAATGACGGATTTAGCGTTATTAGCTACCTTAAGTTATCATTCGGCATCTTTTTCACCGATGCTAAGGGACAGTGTTACCTCTGCTTACCGAACTGCCCATGCCTCCTATCTATCGTTTTTACCTCAAGCACGCGATGGAGATCATTATTTTAAAGATTCCCAACAAGGTAAAGAAACGATGGAATTCTTAACTGCCCAGAAAGCATTGTGGAAAGGCACGGGTTCTATAGCGCCTGCAGCTGATTTGCAATCACTAGCTGTGCAAACTTTATTTAAAATGATGGCCAATGATGAGCATCAACGTAAACAATTTGGCATGCTTGCGCAAGCACTTTCTGTGTTCATTGAGCCAGTCTCTATCGCTGGTTGTAAAAGTGCTAATGAACGAGAACAGGCAGTAGCAGGCCGTGTAGGACTTTTAAGAAGCATTGACTCTGCAAGCCCGACAAGACTGCCTGCTGATAAAAAAGCAGTCATTGAAGCATTAACTGATTATGTTTCCGGGAATGCTACTCTTGCTGCTGTTCAGGAAAAATTGGATATTGCCTATAATAAATACAATTTACAAGGCGCTGTGGCGGCAGTGAGCATGGAAGATCAAGGGGGTCCTTCTAAAGTGCAAGCAACAGATAATGAAGATGATCCGGGGGTCATCTCCGAATTGAATACGAATTATGCTGAAACAGGCTATTTAGATTGCTTATCGCAACAACATAGTTCAGTCATGCAAGCACATAATAAGGAAACAAATTTGCCTGAAACATTCACACAACTAATTACAGCTAAAGCAGCTCCACAAGTTAGCTTCGGTGCGCGATAAGCTTCGCTAATTCGGTATAACGCCCATCAAGATTCCATAAAAGCAATCTTGAAGTTGCGAGCTTAAAGCTACTTTTAATAATATTCTACGGTTGTGGTTGTTACATCAACCGGTTCAGTGTCTACGATGTTCACTGAATCATAGACAACCGGTGTTGTTACTACGGGGGTCGTAACGACACTGCCACAGCAACTTGGTGTGGTAACCACAGCGGTAGTAGCTGTTGGGCAACATCTTCTTGGTGCAACGACCGTTTTGCAGCAGCGATTTGTATAAACAGGGGTAGATACAACACGAGTTGTAACAACGGGAGTAACACTGACTTTTCGGTATTCAACCACGTCAGTATTGGTAAAACCACAAGCTGTCAAAATGACTGACATCGGTACTAATGTTATCCCTTTCATAATTTACCTCAAGTCTTGCTCAGGTAACTGAATTGTAGAATATTTGAACATCTTTTGCCAGTTATTGATAATCCTGGGGCTTTTTCTCGTTGATATAATAGAGAAAAGTCAGCAATTGGGCGACAGCAACATACAGGCTTCGCGGGATTTCTTTATTTAATTCCACTTGAGCGAGAAGTTCGGTTAATTGTTCATTTTGCTGCAAAGGGATACCATGCTCTTTAGCAACTTTAATAATTTGCTCTGCAATAAAGCCTTCTCCTTTTGCAGTCACCTTAGGGGCTGATTTGCCATCATAGTGCAAGGCCACCGCTTTGGTTTTGTCTTTGCTCATATTTTTATATCCAACAAATGAAGATTACTGATATCCATTTCTTCAGTCAGTAAGCCGAAATCTACATTCCATAAGTTAAGTGTTAATCCCAATGGTTCCAGTAAATTGGTGAAGGTTTGTTGTTGGTCGGTCAAATAATCAACAGTTTCTTTTTTATCAGCATTAATTTGAATGTCAAGGGCAGTATCTTGTAATTTTACTTTGGCTTGTATATCCCCAAGATGACTAAGATGTATGGCAAAGCTCATAGACCAACTTAATTTAGCAGTCTTTGATGCTTGTTGTGGGCGGTGTTCTTCAATTTTCAAAGGAATAACTTCCAAACCTAATAACGTATGGATAGGTAGTTCAAATAGCAAGCGATAAGATTCACCTTGAGAGTGAAGCAAATGTAGCAGTTGGTTCGTTTCAATGCGAGCTAATGTTTGTGTGGTTTGTTCGTGCAGCATTGCTAAAATATGTTCTACTGTTTGGCCTGTAAAGGAGACGGGGGTTAAATTTCGCTGCGGTTGTGGAATGTTGCTAAGTAGAGGAAAAGTCTCTGGTTCATAGAAGGCTGCTTTTACCGAAGACGTCCCCAGCTGTTCATTGAGTAATCCGCGTAACTTAATACATTGTCCTTTAAAATCTTTCGTCAAGGGCTCCCTAGAATCTGTCTTACGCCAGTTGGCCAATGTGTTTTCTAAAAATAACCCACTATAACCTATGGCTTGTGCTAACTGCTGTGGTAAATGAGCCAAAGGTGAGAAACTGGCCAGTAAATGTTGGATTTGTTGGCTAATCATGGGTGGTAAGTTGGAAAAGGAGTTAAGCTCACTTAGACTTGCTAATAAAAAAGCGGGTGATGCCTGTTTAGGCAATGTTTGCATAAGCGCCTTGTGCAGTAAGCTGTATTCTGGCGGAGCACGCAAGATCTGTAAAACGGTTTCTCCCTTCGTCTGTACTACTTTTACCCGCAATAATTCACCTGGATTGATATGATGTGAAGTACGGGCATTAATGTTTTGGCCGTTGATATTAATCAGTACTTGATTTTCGCTTAATGCTTTTACGACCACAGTTTTTAATAGTTGCCCTACGTAAAGTTCCGTGGTTGGCTTGGTGAGTTTTAGCTCTTGCATGGGCTCAAGTCTCACCATCGGCATATTACCTGGCATATCAATAGCCATATTACTTCCTTGAGTAAGTTAATTTGCTTGTCATTTATTGAGGCATTTCACTATACTGATGCCCACTGTATCGGCAAAGCTATCGATTTCTTGATATCTGTCGACAGAAAATACATGTTCAGGTCATAGCCCGAAGGCTGATGCCAGGCAATTCAAGCTTAAAACGAATGACCAGAAAGGATATCACCCCGAGATGGGGAGACTAAATGCATTCATCAGTTAAAACACTTGATGAAGTGCTACTAAGACAGGGTGTTTAAGATGCTAGATAGAGCGAGCGTAGTCGATGAACAATTCATTAGCCGAATAAAAGAAGGTAATTTTCCTCTCTTGCGCACGGCAACCAGACCTATAGAAGTGGGACTGGATAAAAAAACGGTCATAGAGTTATTTGATTCACAGATTAAATCCCGATTGTTAGACCTTATTGCCCGGCAATTGAAAGAAAAAGGTTTGTCTTACTACACGATTGGTAGTAGCGGTCATGAAGGCAACGCTGTCTTTGGTAAAATTTTTAGAACTAGCGATATGGCCTTTTTACATTATCGCAGTGGGGCTTTTTACGTACAGCGTGCAAAACAACTCTCGAGCACTGACGGTGTGAGAGATATTTTATTATCTTTAGTGGCTGCTGCCGATGATCCCATTGCAGGGGGGCGCCATAAGGTTTTTGGAAGCGTCCCTTTAACTATTCCTCCCCAAACTTCAACCATTGCGTCTCATTTACCAAAAGCATTAGGGGCAGCATTGTCGATTACTCGAGCGAAAGAATTAGCAATTAACAGTAAATTGCCCGTTGATGCCGTTATTTTATGTTCTTTTGGCGATGCTTCAACTAATCATGCCAGTGCACAGACAACCTTGAATGCATGTGCCTGGATTGCCTCGCAACCCTACCCTTTACCTTTAATTTTAATTTGCGAAGACAATGGTATTGGAATTTCGGTTCCAACCCCTCAAAACTGGATAGAACACTCCATAAAAGAACGACCTGGTTTGCATTATATAAGTTGCGACGGATTAAATATTGCGGATATTTATGAGAAAACCCAGGAAGCTGAATATTTGGCCAGAATAAAAAAGCAACCTGTCTTTTTACACATGAAGTGTGTGCGTTTATTAGGACATGCCGGCTCTGATATTGAGTCACAATACAATACTCAAATTGAAATTGAGCAGCGGGAAGCGAATGATCCCTTACTGTATACTGCTGCGATTCTATACCGTGAAGGGTGGATGGGTTTAAAGGCCATGATTGATTTGTATCAGGATAATCGTGCTCTCATTGAAGCAAAAGCGACAGAAGCGATTCGTCTTCCTAAAATGAGTAGTGCAAGCGAAGTCATGTCTTCCATTTTGCCAAAAATTCGCAATAAGCGTGTTTATTTGCCTGCTGATGAAGTAAGGCGACAGAAAGTGTTTGGTAATAGCTATAATCAGCTCGGTATGAAACGTAACCTTTGTCAAAACATTAATTTCGCCTTAACGGATTTGATGATGCAATACCCTAACATGTTAGTGTTTGGGGAGGATGTAGGAAAAAAAGGGGGCGTCTATCGTGTGACTGCCGATTTACAAGCGCGTTTTGGCCAGCGAAGGGTATTTGATTCCCTGCTTGATGAAACAACAATCTTAGGCACTGCCATTGGGTTATCTCATAATGGCTTTTTACCGGTGCCGGAAATTCAGTTTTTAGCATATTTACATAATGCCGAGGATCAATTACGTGGCGAAGCCTCCACGCTATCTTTTTTCTCCAATGGTCAATATCAAAATCCAATGGTAATACGCATTGCTTCATTGGCGTATCAAAAAGGGTTCGGGGGTCATTTCCACAATGATAATTCCATTGCGGTGCTTCGTGACTTACCAGGGGTGTTAGTTGCCTGTCCTTCCAATGGGCCTGATGCGGCTATGATGCTTCGCACTTGCATGAAACTTGCGCATCAGGAAGGTCGTGTTGTTGTCTTTTTAGAACCTATCGCGCTTTATATGACGAAGGATTTACATGAGACAGGGGATAATGGTTGGCTTTTTGAATATCCATCCAATGATAAAACAGTTGAAGCTGGTGAAGTGGGGGTTCGTGGTGAGGGTGAGACAGTTATTTTAAGTTATGCCAATGGTTATTATTTATCATGCCAGGCCGCCAAAATTTTGAAAGAGCAACATAGCATCGATGTAAAACTTGTTGATTTACGTTGGCTAAATCCTTTACCTGCAGACGCGATCATTCGCGAAGTTGCAAAAGCAAAGCGTGTTTTAATCGTCGATGAGGGACGCCGGAGTGGTTCAGTGAGTGAAGGTTTAATGACCTTATTAATGGAGCAAGCACCAAACCGTCTGAAAATTAAACGGATTACCGGCGAGGATTGTTTTATACCATTGGGAACTGCCTGGCAATATTTATTACCTAGCCGAGATTCAATTATTGCAGCCGTTTTGGCATTGCATTCAGTGAAAAGGGAGAAGGAACGTGGACGATTTGTTATTTCTTGACGAACAATTGCACGATGACGAGCGCATGATTCGCGATAGCGTTTCGCGTTTTGTAAGTCAAGATGTAGTACCTTTAATGGCTGAGGCCTTCGAGCATGCCGAATTTCCTCGTCAATTAATCCAAAAATCAGCCGATTTGGGGCTGTTAGGTTTAACCCTGCCAGCTGAATACGGTGGGGCTGAGGCCTCTTATGTCGCTTATGGGTTGGTATGCCAGGAACTGGAGAGAGGGGATAGCGGTTTACGCAGCTTCGTGTCCGTGCAAAGTTCCCTTTGTATGTATCCTATTTTCCGTTACGGCAATGAAGAACAAAGAAAACGTTTATTGCCGGCAATGGCTGCGGGTAAAATCATTGGTTGTTTCGGCTTGACTGAACCTGATTCAGGTTCCGATCCGGCTAGTATGCGCACCAATGCCAAGAAGGTAAACGGTGGTTGGCGGTTGAATGGTTCTAAAATGTGGATTACCAATGCCCCCATCGCCGATGTGGCAATTGTGTGGGCTAAAACGGAAGCGGGCATACGTGGTTTTATTGTTGAAAAAGAATTCAAAGGTTTTAGTTGTCCTGAAATTAAACAAAAAATGTCCCTGCGTGCTTCAATTACGGGTGAATTAGTATTGGAAGATGTCTTTGTCCCCGATGAAAATTTACTGCCGGGCAGTGATAAAGGATTGGGGGCTGCGTTAAGTTGTTTAAGCCAAGCGCGTTATGGTATCGCCTGGGGCGCAATGGGAGCTGCCATGGCTTGTTTTGACATTACACGTGATTATTTACTTGAACGTAAACAATTCGAGAAGCCATTGGCCTCTTTTCAATTAATTCAGAAAGATTTGGCCATGATGTATACGGAAATTCTTAAAGCTCAGTGTCTAAACTTGCAGATTGGTCGCTTAAAAGATCAGCAACGTGAAACACCTGTCATGATTTCTCTTGCTAAAGGGAATGCTTGTCGAGAGGCTTTAGAGATTGCTCGCAAATGCCGCAATTTATTGGGTGGAAATGGTATTAGTCTCGAGTATCATGTCATTCGGCACATGCTTAATCTGGAGTCAGTCTTTACCTACGAAGGTACTGATAATGTTCATACGCTTGTATTAGGACGACATATTACTGGGATTAATGCCTTCGGTTAAATTATAAAAAAACAGTTAAGAATATACCCTTAACTGTTTTTTTACCCTTAATTTAGTTTCTTCAAAGTAAAAATAGTTTCATCCATCTATAATTAATTTAGAGTAAATAAAGAAAAGAGATGAGTGATGAGTGATTTGGAAAAGGAAACGGTAGATACTTTAATTAAACCCGAATTGGATTTTGCAGATGAATTAGAATTGGAAGATTCTACGGATGAATTTAATCAGAATCAATTTCGTGGTGGTGATGAGGTTGATTTGTTAGGCGATGGTGTTCCTGGTTATCAAACCACAGGGGAAGATGGTGAGGAGGATGAAATTGCTGAGGAAACACATCCATCCCCCCACCCTTAGTAGAAATAAATTTATAATTTACTAGATTTTAGTGAAGAAAGCTGCTCTGCCACTGGTTTATCGTTTATGTCACGAATAATCGCGCTCCCTTTTTCTACCTCATAAGAAATACCTTTTAACGTATTGCTCAGCTCTCTTAGAAAATCACCCCGGCTTATTTCAGAATCTGCACCTGGCAGAGGGATAATTGCATCAACATGGTGCTGACCATCAGTTCGCAAATGGGCGGAAACGTTTGGTCCAAGCAATTGCTTAAGAATACTTGCTGTCGATGTATCAACTTCTTCAGCCACATAATTGTAGCAATTTTTGCTGATAGCTTCTTTTATTTGCGTATCTATTTCTTCGATTTTTGTATCGGTGCTTACATCGAGAATAGAAACACCTAACGGGAAGCAGTTTTCATAGCCACGTTTCTCATAATCCCTCACAAGCTCTTTATGGGCTTCTGTTTCATAATTAGGATTATGGAGATGAAACCACAAGTACTGGTCAGCATGCCCTGAGTCATAATGGGCAATCATTTCTTGTAAAACATTATGTCCAAATCCCGTGACAAGAATAACTCCCCCATCTGCTTCTTCCGCTGTTTCAATGGTTCCTTGAGTCAGCATTTGATTTCTTTTTTTAGAATTTAAGCCATACTCCATTTGCTTTTCGACGGGCATATCAATGGCTTTAAAACGAAGTCCTTTTTCTTCAATTTCCAGGAAAAGCTGCTGTTTACTTGCCACGCTACGTAACTTTTCAACTTCTATCTGAAAATTGGATTGCTTAAAATCCATTGACGAAACCTTTGAAGATTGCAACATGATTGCCATACGCATTTGTTGTATTACTGCTGCTAACGCTAATCCTTTAGGAAGTTCAAAGCAAATTTTGGTATAACCTACTTCTCTTAGATAATCGAGATTCCTTATTAAAAAGTCAGTTACAGAACGATCGGCATGGCTTTCAAAGAGAACCAAAGGAGGTAGTTTATATTTACTCATAATAAAAACTCATCACATCTACATAGTTTAATTTTAATACTAAAAGATTAAGGATTAATTAATTTGCGGGTTGATTTGCTTTTAAATTATTCTGTTTGTGTTATTTATTATTGAGTGGTATTATTTATGATCATTTGCTTGCGTAATCTTTATTATGAAAAAACTTCTATTGTCCATGCTCACGTTAGGGATTTTTTTTGTCGCCGTCGTTTATGCAACCCCTGAAAAAATTCCATTTAGCCCTTATGCTGATATAACAATCAATATTCATTGGGAACCAGAAACTCAAAGTATGGAGCCGATGGATTTAACAGCTATTGCAGTCGCCAATGGTATAAAAGGCTATCATTTGGCATTTATTACGGATAGTGGTACTTGTCAGCCAGCATGGGGTGGACAAGCTACTTATAGTACCGATAGTCAATGGGGTAAACGTTTAACAGACAAGTTGGTGCAAAATGGTATTGATATTGCCGTTTCTTTTGGTGGCGCTAATGGTACTGACATTTCATCCAATTGTGATCAAAAACAGCTAGTCACTATATTCGAACAAGTAACCGCTACTTATCAAGCTAAAAGCTTGGATTTTGATATTGAAAATGGAACGACGGACATTAACAAGCTTATGGCTGCATTAAACGTGTTTCAACAAAAATATCCAAAAATTCAAATAAGCTTTACTTTACCTACCATGCCCGAAGGATTAACCTCTCAGGGAAAAGAAATACTGGAAGCAGCAAAAAAAGCCAAACTTAATTATCAAGTTAACATCATGGCTATGGATTATGGTCCTGCTTACAGTGAGGATATGGGAAATTACGCTATTTCTGCAGCAATAGCATTACATGAGCTATTGCAAACCATGTACCCAGAAGCACAAGCAGAAGCCTTATGGCAAAAAATCATCGTCACACCGATGATTGGCGTGAACGATGTAAACACAGAACAATTTACGTTAGCAAACGTCGACGCTTTGCTCCAATTTGCCCAAAGCAAAAAACTGGGCGGCTTATCCATGTGGTCTATCGGCAGAGATAAACCCTGCGCTGATAAATGGGCAAGCCCAGTATGCAGTGGTAATAATTTACAAACCAAAGATTACGAATTCACCCAACATTTCTTAGGTGTAAACATTAAAGAGTCTCAGAAACCTTAAATTATGCTATGATCTATTGTTATCAGTTTTAAATTGATAACAATAGATCTGACAAGATTGAGGTAACTATTTTCTCAAAAAAGACTCAAATTCTTGTTATTTCCCTTAAGACAAGTTATTATTCGCATCCAATCGGGGCGTAGCGCAGCCTGGTAGCGTACTAGCATGGGGTGCTAGTGGTCGAAGGTTCAAATCCTTCCGTCCCGACCAGTCTCATCAAGGGTTATAACGAATCCACATCCCCTAGCATGAATTCTTGGCTACACTTCTGGCTACACTTTCAAAATTTTCCATAGGCTAGTGTGTAAAAAAAATAGCTCCTCAATTCAATTGCCACTTTCATCTATTGAATTTATAATCGGCACTCTGCTAAAAAATAATTTTGAACAAGGAGATGTGATGAAAGAATTTTATATTAATAGAATCGATGCAGAAGAAGATAAAGATGAGTATATGCCTTGGTAACTAAAGAAGAGAAAAAGTATTCCATCTGATATTTTGCTGTAGAAGTAGTATGAAATTAATCTTAAACAATGATGTGTTTGCAGTAATCGATGATTTCTTAGAGCCATCCCCTTTTGAAAAAATTTGGAATTTTATTCAAACTGAAAAATTTAAGTTTGTTCATTCTTCTAGATGGATAAATGCTTTTAGTCTCGAGGATGGCGCTCCTCTGTGGGGTAACGTTACTATTTCTCATTCAAGGCCTGAACCCTGCACTACAGAGCAAATTTACCCTACCGATACAACAATTGATTTATTTATACAGGCACTAATTGTGGGCTCTGCGGAGTTTTCTCATTTAATAGGGTTTAAAGATAGAGATTGGGACTTTTTCTATGCTAGGCCCTACCTTTACCCAAGGGGTTCAGGACTTTCTTGGCATACCGACGGAAAATATAAAATCTCAGGCGCGTATGTTTATTACTGTCATCCTAATTGGGATATGAATTGGGGAGCCGAATTATTAATTAATCCTATACACCAGCAAGAATTTGAATATCCTGAAGTCTCTTTAATTAATAATGAGATGAAAAAAGCAGGGTTCCACCTTAATAGCTCAGAGTTGAATAACTATATTGGCGATGGAATAGGCTATTATATCGTACCGAAACCTAATCGATTGGTTATTTTTAAAAATAATATTTTGCATTGTATAAAAAAAGTAGAAAATGCAGCAGGAAATCATGTACGGGCATCGATAACTGGTTTTTTTATGAGTAATGACAAAATACAGGAAGTGAAAGGGGGGCTGAAAAGACCATTCATTTATAATTATTAGTTTGAGCCCCACCAAATTATAGACAACCCCCAATCTTAATATGCTTGGAATTAAGAAATGAATTTAGTGCACGAAATATCCCCTACACAGGCTCAAGAAAAAGTAAATTTTGTTATTTTGATACCTCATACGGATGAAGTTACTTTATATAACCCTATACTTAGGGAAGAAGATGTTCCTTATAATGAACAACCAAGTCATTATCAATTTAAAAAATGGTCTGCTTGGTGTTCTGCTCATTTCTCCTCTTATTACTACTTTGTTAAGTATAAAAATGCTCTCTTAAGATGTAAGCAATTTTTGTATGATTTTGGGCCTTTATCAACATTAGATCATGCTGCTTTATACGATCATTGGGTTTGGGAAATGAAACCCCACGTTTTGAATCAGGAAAGTATTTGTTGGATTGGTTATGATTATTCGAAATCTAAAACGTTAAGTTTTTTATCCCATGGAACTAATATTGAACTTCGTTTACTTGAAGGAAATTTGAAGGATGAGGAGTTCTTAGATCTTTGTAAATTTTTTTCTCCTCTTTCATCATCAAGTGAAATCTTAGAAAAGAGCTTTTTTGAACTATCGTATTGGTCACGCTACAACAACTGCGTAGAAAATGCGTGCATTAATAGAAATGAATATAAACCACCTTCAAGTTTATGGAATTTAAGATGGCCAATGCATAATATCCTTAGAAGTAGCAGGCCGGATTCCTATACTAAGTATTTAAACCATCTTAACTTAGACTTTATTCCAGATAGCCAAATTATTTATGGTAATGAAAATCAAGTAGAAGAAATTCAATTTGTTATGTTTCCGAAGAATGAAAAGAAAAACCAAATTGCATGGTTTCGTGTTTTCAATAAAGCCTCTTTCCCAATAAAGAAGCCAGCACTTTCTAGATTGCCAAATATGAATTCATTTAGTGGATACAGTAATTTTAATTTAACTGTCCTAAACCCGAAGAGTGATATGATTTCCAGCAATATATACATTGCCAGTGTTAATAATTGTTATGGGCCACATGATGCTCTGTGGTGGGATAATGAAAATACTTATTTACTACAGCTAAGCGCTAGTGCTAATAACTCTATAGAGTATTTTAAGGGAATTTTTTGTCAACTTATGGATGACAAACGATCAATGGACTCATGCACTTTTAGTATGGATATATTAAGCTAGCACCAAAAGCTACCAGTAAAGCTCCAATCCACTGATATTGGGAAATCTTTTCACCAATAAAATAAGCAAATATTTGCGCAAATACCACTGAGGTATTACGAAGAGTAAGGGCTAGACCAGCTTCAGCATGACGCAATCCAATTAAAAATAGCAAGAAAGATAATGCACTTATAATTCCTCCTAGAGAAGTCATTTTCCAATTGGATTTAACTTGTTCTTTGAATATTTGTCTTTGTTTTTTCTTCATCAAAAGAAAAACACAAGGCAAAGCAATCCATAAAGCTGCAGAAAAGAGCGCAGCTGGGTTTGCACCATATGCTAAAGAACGACCGTAGCATAAATGATAACCAGCAATGCAGATGCCACATAGAACAGGAAATAACAGTTGTCTTGATTGATCAGGGTTAAAAGTTTGGCTTGTTAGTATCAATCCAAAAAGAACAGAGGATACACCAATGACACTAAATAAATTTATATTTTCACCAAGGAAGCATGCTGAGATAAACCAGACAATTACCATGGCGCTACCTCGCATAATAATGTAGGCTTTCCCAAGCGAAGACTGACTAAAACTGATAGCTAATGTGATTATATAGCCTCCTTCAAATAAACCGGAGGTTAGTGCCCATAAAAAGGAATCAGATGTTTCAAACAATGGACCAGAGAAAAGAGGAATAAATAGAAGCGAGAATACAGTTGCAAAACTCATAATTCCCAATACTTCGTAATAGGGAGTTGAATTGCGTTTGGCAAATGTATTCCATGTTGCATGGAGTATTGCGGATAAAATTATAAATACACCAGAACCCATTTCAGTTCATTTTGAGTTAAATAATCGATTATTGTAACATTGAATCAACGGGCTATAATACTTGTTTAAAACCTAATAGAAGTTTCAAAGTGGTTTTAGAGTTTAAACTAGTAGAAAAGAAGCCCCAAAGAGGGGCTTAATAGCTTGAAAAAATATATGCCTGTCCACCAAACTCTACCGAACAATAATCACTAATAAAAAGATCACGAGCAAAAGCTTCATAATCAAAATAGCAGATCAAACTATCCGGCAATTGATGGGCATAACAGTCATCAAATAACTGCCTGGAAAAATCAACCTCTGAATCATAACAACCTTGGTAATGCTCCTCCAACATAGTTTGTGCATCATCTATCGAATAGTCAGAGAGAAGAGCTAAACCCAGCTCCCCGTGTTCTTGGATAAATGAGGTGTACTCCACAATATTGCATATTGATTCGTACTCATGGATTTTGATGCTGCCGAATCCTTCATAATCATGTATGGCATATTCTTCAGCATTGGGTTCAGGGCTGTTATCCAGCATTTCCCAGATTTCTTCTATGATGTCATCTTCGCTTTGCGTGGCATCTATCCAAACACCATACAATATGGAGTTATTGTAAGAGGCTAAACAGGCAACGTAGATTGAAGGGGTGTCCATGGGATTATCTCCTTGTGTTAAGGGGGCAATCCCACACAGGAGCTTGCTCCCGTGGTAGGGTATGATCAAAACGGTAGTTCTTCTGAATCGGGTTGCAGTATTTCTCGCATCTGAGCCATGTGCTGTTCTGCGGTTTTGCTGCTTGATTCATCAGTAGATTTGGGTGTGCTGAGTAGCTGAATATGGCTGACAACAATGCTTAAGGCTTGACGCGCTTTACCTTCATTGTCAGTCCATTGATTAGAACGTAGTTTGCCTTCAAGGTATACTTGCGCCCCTTTCTTTAAATATTCAGTCACTTTAGTCAGCTTTCCAAAAAGCACTAGCTGATACCATTCCACTCTGGTTTGCCATTCATCATTCTGTTTGAATGACTCATTGGTTGCTAAAGTGGCTGTGACAAAAGATTGTCCGTCTTTTCCGGTGATGCTTTTAGGATCAGCCCCTAAATTGCCGATTAATTGAACGCGGTTTAAAGATGCAGTCATTGTATTCTCCTGTTATTTGTTAAATGTGAGCGCATAACAGAAAAACATCCGCATAGGCAGATGGTTTTCTGTTATGCAGATAAGACTTAAATCGTTTCAATCAACAAGCGATTCGTTGAGTATCAAACAGTTTGACAAAAGAAATCAGAGATTCCAGTTTGTGCATACTTAACTCTGCTTGCTGAATATCATGGGGATTGATTTGCAGTCGGTGGCGACTTAAATCATTGACACAACAATTCAGCTCAAACAGCAAATGTTCGATCTCAAATTGTGCTGGTTCCAGTTGTTGCATTATAGGCTCCTTGGAAATAGGGAGGATTAGCCCCAAAGGGACTATTAATCCCAATTGGGTTATGCAAAAAGATCACCGAAACATCGGTTGATTTACCTGGTTATTAATGATGATGTGCTCGAAGCACTCCTCGGGCGCAAGGCCGTAAAGACAACTCCTGATGGGGTTTCCCTGCTAAACGCTTTGCCATGGAATTAGGGAACAAGATGGCATATCACAAGACCTGTAGGTTTCGTCAGAATCGCACTGACTCTTCAGTTGTGTTGCTTTTAGATTATCAAGCCAGAACTGGAAATCAAGCGCTTTTTCCAAATGATAGTAAATGAACTTATTTGAAAATTTATTAATACACAGTTTTCTGATAAGTGATACAATTCAAAGATTAGCTCCCCGTTATTTGAGTATTATTTAGATGATTAAAGCCTCCTCAAATGAGTTGCGTTTTTGTTTCAGACCAATGAATAAATCTCAACATGAACTTGTTCTGGCGTGGATTCATCAGCCACATATTAATGAATGGCTTCATGGTGATGGTCTAAGTAATACGATTAAAGACATTGATCAATTTTTAAGTGATGGGGAATCGTGGGCTACTCATTGGATAGCCTATGATAATGAAATCCCATTCGCTTATTTAATTACTTCTGAAATAGAGAAATCAGAAGAATATCTTGATGGTGCAGTTACTCTAGATTTATTCATTTGCAGATTGGATTATATCGGTAAGGGATTATCAGTATGGATGATTCATGAGTTTATTTTAAGTCAATTTTCTGATGCAAAAATAGTGCTTATTGATCCTGAGATCTCTAATGAGCGTGCGGTTCATGTTTATAAAAAGGTTGGTTTTGAAATTATTGGAGAATTTCTAGCTTCATGGCATCCAGTGCCACATTATAAAATGAAATTGTGTATTGAAAAGCTAAAAAAACAAAAAGTGTCAGCCTAAATAAATTTTGGTTATGGATACTCTGGAGTGGCCGAGGTCTCTACTTATAATTCCACGGGCTTCACGATCTATTGCTTTTTCTGATTGAGACAAATATTTAGATGATTTTCCACCCTCAATTGGACATTTTAATGACTGTTTATCTGGAGAAAGCTGACTCGTGATTTCATGATATCTTTTTTGAGCATAGGCATGACGCAGACCATGGCACTTTTTAAGTCCCAGCTTTTCTGTTTCAGTTTGGTATTGCCTTAAATATTGTTTATAGGTTTTGCCTTTGGGGATCAATGATCGACCATGAGGTACTTGCTTAATCGCTTTTTCTAGCCATTCTTTTTGTTCATCGTTGGTGATATCTATGGATCTCCCAATACCGCCTTTTGTCCAGCTGGATTTTAATATTAGACGGTCCCCTCTCCAAGCATCACTGATAACTAATTTCATTGACTCTTCACGGCGTAAACCAAAGAGGCATTGGGCCTCAAGAGATAGACGTATCATTGGATTTTCGCATTTTGAGAAATCTACGTTAGTGATGGCTTTGTTATGTGTTGGCACATAATTCCGCTTGTCAATTTGATAATGATCATTGCTCGGCTTGATCAATTCTGGTTTATTGAGCCAGATAGATAACTTCCTTAGTTTAGACATGTAATTTTTGATAGTAGCGGGGTTTTTACCCAGTTTTTTCCAGTGCTCTACTAACACATAAATGTGTTTTGATTTTAGCCCTTTAACATGAGCAACCATAAAACCCTGGTCATGTAGATCCTTAATGCAGCGATTTAAGATATGGCGTGTGTCGGCTTTGCTGGCATGGGAATATACGCCTAACTCTTTGACACATTCATTGATCGAAAATAATGCGCTTTTCAGCTTTGATTTACTCATGGAGGTATGCCCATAGTGTGTTGCGGGATTTTATTCCCAGTTCATCATGTAATACTAAACAGGTTTGGTAGTTGCCCAGAATCGGTAGTAAGTATTCGTACATCTGTCTTGCATATAAATAACGCCAGGATTTTTTTATTGGGATGCTGTGGTCTACCAGTGCATGATTCCAATCTAGCTTGATGCGTTTGTAGCTAAAAAAATGTACCAGGCTTTGCCTATTGGTTAGTTGTTCTAAATCAGACAGAATATTTTTTTGGATTTCATTTCTGATAGGAATGGTTCTATCCACCGAGTTAAAAGTGATCTCGCGTGTGAGCGAGAGTTTATGTTCTTTAATATGGATACCTGGCCTAATATGTATTGCTTCACTAAAAGTTAGGCCAAATTGTGTTTGCAGTGCCATGATGATACGTGGTGTCCTATCAGAGAATGATTCCCAGAGGTTAGGTTGCCATTTTAATCGTTGGCGTTTTGGCTTTTTTCTTTGCAATTGCAAGGATTTGTTATCAATATTGAGTATTTGACAATCAATATCCTGTAAATAATTTCTGATAATTGTCATGTAACGCATAATCGTGGCGTCTTTGACACGGTCTTTTTTCCAATATTCAACCAGCTTTTGAATATGCTCTGATTTCATGACTTGCCATGAGGTAGGCACATCACCAATGCAAAATAAATCATCAATCATTTTTTGTATGACGTAAGCACGCTTTTTCTTTTCTTGATAGCTGCCTCGGTTATCAAGCTGAAAGTACCGATTAGCAGTTTGTCTTAAGGAATATTGTCTCATCATCCAATCCGAAAATTCATTTGCCCTGTTTCTGGTTTAGTGTTGGTCGAGCGGCTCACTCAAAAATGAAACCTGGCAAAAGCCATAAAGCTCGAAGTTGGGGGGCAAAACAATCGTTATAAGGCAAACGATCTCGCCGATTATTACAGTTTTTCTAGTGGTTATTTCTCCTTATTTTGCTGATTAATAAAAACGACAAGACAATGGGCCTTGTCACAAGTCCATGGTCAAATTGAAATAAATTGACTTAAACTCCCGAGGGAGTTGCCCTGCCGGATGGCAGAGATTCCTAGATGGTTTTCCCGACTGAACGTCTAGCCACAGAGTTAGGGAATGAAGTGGCTTTGCACAAGACGTTGGATACGTTTCGCTGGAATCACACCAGCTCTTCAGTTGTGCTTCATTAAAAAGTACCAAAGCGGTGCTTGCTGCGCAAGGGTTTGAAGAAGAGAATTTTGTCCTGACGCCAGACGGGCGCCAGGACAAAATGCGCTAATGTTTTGATTTTACCCGGTAAAATCAAGGTTGGTTTTCTGCGTCACTGCACAAAATTGCAGTGACGCAGAACAGAGGAGTAGAATACGATGCATTAATGATTGGGTTATATATTGTCAAAGGATACTCTGAATCAGACTTACGTTCATTGCCCCTCAAAAATTTGTTTTGTGTAGTCTAAACTTGGAGGGATTATATGTATGCAGAAGAAGGATTAATATTAATTTTATAGAACTGGGGAACATGAAAATTTTTATTGGAATATCAAAAAAATAAGGGGGCATGACTCACATGAAGCATATCAGACTGTCTAAAATAGAAAAAATGAGCTTTTTTAAGGTTGTTCTTATTGTTATTTTTTTCTTCACAGCAATAAACGCCTATGCAGGCAAGGAATCCTATCATATTAAATATCATAAAGATTCCAAAATAAAAAATGTATCTTTATCCAATATCGAGATATTAATAGAGTTCCATCGTAATGGAAATTCAATTGGGAGAATTACTACAAAAACAAGTAATACTCAAGATATTAAGATAGACAACACTTATGGAAAAAATTTGATTATTCATATCCTATCAATGAATATTGATGGAAAAAGGATAAGATGCTGGGGTGTATCAACACGTAAAACAAATACGATTGAGATTCAGTGTGATAAAGTTGTTTCATTGAAGAAGATGGAAGAAGAAACTAAGCCCTCTGATTCAATTAATTGAGAAAGGGATGCGACAATCAATAATTCTCCTCAGTTCTTTTGATTATGTCTTTTGGTTTTAAAACCCCATGACTTAGAAAGAATAAAAAAATCCAGGATTGCTGAGCTAAAATACTGACTATTGACACAGAGAATCATGTAGCATGACACTATAAAGCACTCAAATTATCAGAAAAGAAACCAAAATGACCAATAAAATTCGCGGTAAAGTAAAATGGTTTAATGAAGGCAAGGGCTTTGGCTTTATTGAAAGTAGTGGCAAGGATTATTTTGTCCATTTCAGTGCTATACAAAGTAGCGGTTTTAAAACCCTTCCCGAAGGGGCAACCGTTCTATTTAAAGTAGGCAAAGGACAAAAAGGGCCGCAAGCAGAGGACGTTGAACTCGTTAAATAATTAAATAACCAAATCAAGGAGGAAGGAAGGTGAACAAACGAATTGCTTTAGTAACGGGAGGAACTGGTGGCATTGGAACAGCCATATGTCAAGAAATGCAAAACCTCAATTATCAAGTGATTGCTTGCTACTTCAAACATGGCCATCACGAATTAGCAAGAGAATGGCAGAAAAAACAATCCATGCAAGGATTTGATATCGACATTGCCTATGCGGATATTTCTTCCTTCAATGATTGTGAAAAATTAACGGATTTGGTGATAGAGAAGTACGGCAAAATTGACGTTCTAGTTAATAATGCAGGCATTACTCATGATGCCAGCTTGAAAAAAATGACACCGGAACAATGGCAAGAAGTCATTAATGCTAATTTAAATAGCGTTTTTAATATGACGAAAACCGTATTATCCAACATGCTGGATAATGGTTATGGGCGTATTATCACAATCTCCTCCATTAATGGGCGCAAAGGGCAGTTCGGACAATGTAATTATGCCGCCAGTAAATCGGCGTTATATGGTTTTACCAAAAGCCTGGCGCAAGAAGTCGCAAAGAAAGGAATTACCGTGAACACGGTCTCCCCTGGCTACATTAATACGGAGATGCTTGCCGCGATGAGGGATGATGTTTTAGAAGCCATTGTCGCTCAAATTCCTGTGGGGCGATTAGGCAAACCTCAGGAAATTGCTCGGGTCGTTGCTTTTCTTGCTGATGAACAAAGTGGCTTTATCACGGGTGCTAACTTTGATATCAATGGTGGACAATACATGTAATTACTAAATGACCAAGAATACTTTTAAAGAAAAAATGACTTTTGGTTTATTAGCCCTTAATATTGTAGCCGCTATCCACATAAAGAGTCTGACCAGTGATGGAGGCGGCTTTATCGGATACCAAAAATGAGGCTGTTTCACCAATGTCCTCTATTGTAACCAGTTGATGCAAGGGCGCTTCCTTTGCTGCCTGTTCCATCAGCGTATCAAAATCAGCTAAACCTGAGGCTGCACGAGTGCTTATTGGCCCTGGAGAAATGGCATTGACTCGAATCTTTTTACTGCCAAGTTCCATGGCGAGATAGCGTACTGAGGTTTCCAAAGCCGCTTTAACAGGCCCCATGAGATTGTAATTTTTGACCACTTTTTCGGCACCATAATAACTCATGGTTATGATACTCCCTCCATCGACCATCAGTGGTTCAGCGGCTTTTGCCAATCGGATGAGCGAATGACAAGAAATATCCATCGCCATCATGAAGCCGTCTTTCGAGCAATCGACAACACGACCTTGTAAATCAGTTTTTGGTGCAAAGGCAATCGCATGGATAACAAAATCAAGACGACCCCAGCGGTCTTTTATTTTCTGAAATAGGGCATCAAATTGTTCCTTATCCGTCACGTCCAAAGGCATAACAATAGGAGATGACACTTTTTCAGCCAAAGGCTGTACATAGCCCCTGGTTTTCTCATTTTGATAGGTGATTGCCAATTCGCTGCCCGCTTCATGCAATGCTTTAGTACAACCCCATGCGATGGAGTACTCATTGGCAATTCCAACAATCAATCCTTTTTTATTCTCCATCAGCTTTTACTCCCGTTTGACGCTCAAGAAGTGACATGGCATGAATTGCCATCATGCGCTCTTCGTTAGCTGTAACAACCCGTGTTTCAAAAGGTTTAAGAAATTTCAAATGACGCAAGATAGTGTTTCGCACAAAGGCTGAGTTCTCACCAATACCGCCCGTAAACACGATGGCATCCATCCCACCCAGGGTTACTGCCATCATCCCCATGAATTGGGCAGCTTTAAGGCAGAAATAATCTAATGCAAATTGTGCCCTTGTATCCTCACTGTCTTGCAAGATTTTCACATCATTGCTTAAGCCTGATAAGCCAAGAAGTCCAGATTCATTATAAAGAAGACGCTCAACCTCATCGGTAGATAAGCCTAAATGACGCATCATAAACGTTACAGCGCCGGCATCAAGGTTCCCACAACGAGTTCCCATGGGTAATCCATCCAAGGCAGTCATGCCCATCGTCGTATCAATACTTACTCCATTACGCATCGCACACAAACTTGCTCCATTGCCAAGATGGGCCGCAATAAGCCGTCCCTCAACTAATGAAGGCTCATACCGCCGCAAGGTGTGAACAATCCATTCATACGATAATCCATGAAACCCATAACGACGAACACCTTGTTCCCTTATCTTTTGTGGCAATGCATACTCGGTGAACAAAGCCTTATGATGGGCATGAAACGCTGTATCAAAACAAGCAATTTGAAGTGCCTCTGGTTTCAGGGTACTGATGAATTCAATGGCTTTGAGATTATGGGGTTGGTGTAAAGGAGCCAATGGAGCTAATGCCCATAATTTCTGCATGACGTGTGGATTGACTATCACACTGTTTTTAAAGAGAGTCCCGCCATGGACAATGCGATGAGCAACTGCAGTCACCTGCCATTGTTCACTCAAAACCTCAATCCAGTTCAAAATAAGACGTAAGGCTTCTTCATGCGTACACTCATCAGAAAGGCTTTTTTTATCAACCTCTGTATTGCCGAGATTTGGTATTGCACCGATCGCTGTAAATGAAGGCTTGTTACCAATATCAGATACTTTCCCTTGAACCAACAGTTGTGGGTTTAATTGTCTTGAAAAAAGCTGAAATTTGACACTGGAAGAGCCTGCATTAATCACAAGGATACTGGCTTCTTGTACTTGGGTCATTTGATTCGTCCTTCCTTTCGAGCTGCCGCCAGTTTAACAGCCAGGGAGCAAGAGAAGAGCCTCGTTCTAAGTGAGTCGGCTCGGCTCACCAGAATGAATGGAACACGAGCACCCAAAACAATTCCGGCAGCATCCGCATGGCCTAAAAAAGTCAATTGCTTGGCCAAAATATTCCCGGACTCGATTTCAGGAACCAAAAGAATATCCGGATCGCCTGCCACAGAAGAAATAATCCCTTTTTCTTTGGCTGCCTCCTTGTTAATCGCATTATCAAAAGCCAAGGGACCGTCAAGAATGCCATCATTTATCTGTCCTCGGTCAGCCATTTTGCATAAAATAGAGGCATCGACAGTGGCTTGCATCTTAGGGTTGACGGTTTCGATGGCGGCAAGGATGGCTACTTTGGGCTTCTTGTCCTCGCCAAACAATACTCGCCAAAGATTAATGGCATTTTGGCAAATGTCCGCTTTGTCGGTGGCAGTAGGGGCAATATTAATCGCAGCATCTGTAATGATGAGTGGTTTGTGGTACGAAGGGATATCCATGACGTAGGCGTGACTCACACGATGTTGCGTGCGTAAGCCCGAGGCGGTGGGTACAATAGCCCCCATTAATTCATGAGTGCTTAATGAGCCTTTCATGATGGCATCAATCTCGCCGGAAGCTGCCAATTCGGCAGCCTTGCTTGCTGCGGCATCGCTGTGTTCTGTATCAATCGTTTCCCACTGTGATAAATCAATACTTGCTTCCAAAGCTGCAGTTTTCATCTTGACCAAAGGGCCAATTAAAATGGGAATAATGAGTCCTGCGTTTACCGCATCGTTCACCGCTTCCATGACACTCATACTAACCGGATGCACAATGGCCGTGCGAACAGCGCCCATACAGCGACACGCTTTGATTATCGCCTCGAAGCGATCGTGGTTATGTATTTCTATAGACGGTAAATGAGTTCGTGCAACCCGTACTTTTTTCGTTGGCGCAAGCACGGTTGCTAAGCCCTCGATGACCGTTTCTCCGTGCTGATTCACACCCTTGCAATTAAAAATCACACGGGGCTTATTGGCACCCTTATCCTTGACGATGATGGTGATGGTGAGCGTATCCCCTAAACGCACTGGCTTTTTAAATTGAATGTCCTGTTTAAGATAAATGGTGCCTGGACCAGGTATAATAGTACCAAGAAGTGTTGAAATCAGCGAGCCAGACCACATGCCATGACCCACAATACCATGAAAAATATCGCTTTGGGCAAACACCGGATCCATATGAGCAGGATTCACATCACCCGACATGGCAGCAAATAAATTGATGTCGTCTTGAGTGAGTGTTTTACTTAGACTCGCCTGCCGGCCTACCGTAAGCTCATCAAAAGTCACATTCTCAAGAAACTCCTTGTCCATTTTTCTTCCCTTTTATTTCTGCAGTACATAAGTACCTGGTGCAGCGGGTAGTGAGGCATTTATGACCAACGCAGGAACGCGTTTTTTGGTGGACTGTTGCACTAACCAATCATGCCATTCTTGCCACCAGGAGTCTTCTTGTTTTTCTGCAATCGCGAGCCAACTCTCAGGATTGAGATAAGCATCACCTTTCTTGCTCTCATGAACCCGATAAGAACGCCCCGGATGACCCGGTTCACTCACAATCCCTGCATTATGTCCGCCACCGGTGAGGACGAAGGTAATGTCACCCTCCGTCATCAGGTGGATTTTATAAACAGACTGCCAAGGCGCCACATGGTCTTTTTCAGTACTGACTGCAAAGACGGGCAACTGAATGTTTTCAGCAGCCACCGGCTTTCCTTCCACGGTATAACGGCCTTCTGCAAAATCATTGTTTAAAAACAGTTTTTCAAGGTATTCGCTGTGCATTTTATAAGGCATCCGCGTGGCATCCGCATTCCAAGCGGTTAAGTCAATCATCCCACGCCGCATCCCGTGCATGTAGTCTTGAACCATTTTGGACCAAATTAAATCGTAGGCACGCAACATTTGAAAGGAACCGGCCATTTGTTTGGTATCAAGATACCCTTGTTCTCCCATCATGTTTTTAAGGAAAGCCACTTGGCTTTCAGTAACAAAAAGCATTAATTCCCCGGCTTCAGTAAAATCCCCTTGGGCTGCAAGAAGGGTGAGGCTATTTAAGCGTTCATCCTTATCTCTACTCATCGCGGCCGCCGTAATCATGGCTAGTGTGCCACCTAAACAATAGCCCATCAGATTAATTTTTGTTTGAGGCAGAGTGGCTGATACCGCATCAATCGCAGCCATGGCGCCTTGGCGATAATAATCATCCATTCCTAAATCACGATCCTCTTTGTCGGGGTTACGCCAAGAAATGATGAATACGGTATGGCCTTGCCTTACGAGCCACTTCACCAAGGAATTATGAGGCGATAAATCCAAAATATAATATTTCATAATCCAGGCAGGGAGAACCAGTATGGGCTCTTTATACACGGTTTTAGTCAGAGCTTCGTATTGAATCAATTCGATTAAATGATTTTGAAACACCACTCGTCCTGGGGTAATCGCCACGTCTTTGCCCGGGATAAAATGTTCAGAGCCTGTAGGTGGTGCGCCCGTTAGCTTTTCTAAGGAGTCTTCCATAGCGATTTGGCTGCCTTGAATGAGATTAAGTCCCCCAGTGCGAATGGCTTCATGAAACAAATCAGGGTTAGACCAAACACAATTGGAAGGGGACAGGGCATCAAGATATTGGCGTGCCCAGAATGAAACGGTGCGTTCCACTTGGCTGGGTAGCCCAGGAACTTTGGTTGTGGCACGTCGCCACCAATCCTCTACCTGCAAAAATCCTTCCGCATATAAGCGCCAAGGCATAGGCTGCCAACTGTCTTTTTTGAAACGTACGTCTTTGCCACCAGCAGCACGATCGACACAAATGATATTATTAATGCAATCATTAGCATGAAAGACAGGATAAAAGGCCAGTTCCCATAATACTTCTGGAGATTGTGCCAATTGCCAAAGCCATGTGGAATAGGACGAGCCTAGCGCTGCAGGACTTATCCCCGCAGTCCATTTAGCAAGGTTTGCTTGAAATAACTGACCGAAAAAAGCAAAGGCATTATCAGTAGCGTCTGCATCACTGGGTGCACAACAAGAATCTAAACCTTCTGAAGATTCTTCCTGCTGAGTTAATAGGATTTTCTTGGGACAGCATTGCTTTTCTAGTCCATTCATGGCCTATATCCTTGGCATTATATAAGTAGATAATCAATCAGATACATACAATAATAGCAGAATATTTAACCTACCCATTCAGTTCAGGGGATATCTATTCTTGTATGGGGATGCTAAATAATGACACTTTGAGGAACTTTAGCTATTTCTTTCCTTGCTTGGTAGTAATGATCACTTTCTTGACTATGGACTATAGTCAATGGTTTATTAAGCCATTTAAATACCTTAAAGCAATTTATTGCAATAGCGGATTAATTATTTTAAGCAGATTATTACCACCTATCAAAAACAAGAGGAAGAAGTAGCCGAAAATATGATAGCAGGTGACAAGTGACTTTAGCTCGCAAATCAGGTATGCATCTTAGCCATCACTATGCAAAATGGTGAATTTATTTTACTCAATTGAAAGCGACATTAATTTTATATTTTTACAATTAATACTTTTATTCGTAATCAAAGTAAGTAATAGTCTTATATGGGTATGTTAAAAGCACGCTAAATAAAAGGAATTATAGATATGAAAATTGTTTATTTAATAATTAGCTTTATGATTCTTCTTTTGAATTCGGGCTGTGGAGGATTACGTCAAGTAAATGAAGATGCGAAAAATGTTAACTTGTATTTTTCCTATCCTACAGGAAATTGCCGTTTCTTAGGGATTATTAAAAATCCAAATGTACATGAAGTTATGGATATCCGCTCCTCTTTAAAAGATCTAGAAAAAGATGATAATAATTTTTTAAAAAATGAAGGCGCGAAGTTAGGAGCAAATGTTATCGTTCTTGTAACACATACACCAAGGGAATTTCATAAGAGATATGTAAGGGGATCAAAAAACTTAACAACTATTAATATCCATTCCGTAATAGCTAATGCATATTATTGTCCCTATGTGAAAATTGACCAATTACAACAAAGAAATTTAGAAATTAAGCAAACTCCATTATTTGAAAATGATGACCTGCAGATAAATTATTAAAAAATCCAGGGTCCTATCTGGTAACAGGACTACATTACTGTAGCCCCGTCCCATAAGAACGGAGCATGCGACTTTAGCCGCACTCCGCTCAAGCCTTCGCAAGGCCAACTTTGGTTGACCCAACCATCCAGTCTACTTCATTTGATGATAATAAGGAGGTTGATGCTTTATCCCTTGTTTCTAGCCGCTATAGTTTCAAGTAGCGCTGGCGCTTCTTAAAATATTCTGTATAGGCTGGAACATAGGGTGTTGCCTCTACCCTTATTTTGGTATGTCTTCTAATAGCAACAGAACTCATTAAAAATAAATCCATATAGGTGCTTTTGCTATCTTTATTTGGGTTTCTCGCAGTAAATATCCAATCTCGTGCACCCTGAGAGCGAAAGTACTTCTTTTCCCTCCATGCTGTACTTTTTCTCGGGCGTCTACGATGAACCAATCTCCACAAGGCTTGGTGTATTTGATGATCGATAAATCCAAACGTCTTTTTATCAGAATCGGTTTGGCCTTGTATTCCGGCAAGCCATTTATAAACCAGATATAACGGTCCATGTAACCAAACAATTCCATGCACAGGTATCTGATTTAACTGAGGCAACGAGTAATGTAAGGTTACCCTTCATCGGTAAAATAAATTTTAAACATAAGGCCATCTGTTACAAGGCCATTTTAATCCTTTCCTTATCTCTAGAAAAACTGCTTCATTTTATTTTTCATTGAGATAAATGATTATAATCCCGTTAAAAATAAAAACAGTAATAGCATCCGCCTCATACACATCCTTATTACGGTACCGTGCATCCATTTTTTAATTAAAAATCCCTGCCACACACTCTAATGCAACGTAAAGGAAACACCATGCAAAAAAATCGCTCCTAAGATGAGGAAAATGAATAGGGCGATGACAAATCGCAAATGCCTCTTTTTTCTAAAGAGAAACATGAGGCCAATTAACAGAATAACAAATACACCCAAAACGCCTATAAACCATGCATTGAGTTCCATTATTCATCCCTGAGTAGATTATAAAATCCCTTGTTATCCATTTTGGTGTATATGGCCACCATCACCACCAAAACCACCCTCATAAGCTCCTTCAGGATGAGTCTCGGCAGGGGTTGTTTTATTACAAGACATTAAACCGCATCCTAAAATGAGTAAGCCAATAAAAACAAAAATTGTTTTAAATCCGATAGGGTTCATTTACATCTCCATTTCCACAAATAAAAATCGTTGCATCGGTCATCATAACATACTGAATCCTATGATGTCCTGCTTAACGAAACCCTAAATGAATCTCTCCAGAGGCATGATAGGAAACAACCTCTTACCATTTTAACTGGTGTTTTTATTTTGAAAATTCAACAATCGCAAACCATTCGCAACAACAATGAGACTTGCTCCCATATCGGCAAAAACCGCCATCCAAAGTGTCGCCAACCCAGCCAAAGCCAAGATGAAAAAAACAACCTTGATAGCAATCGATAAACTGATATTTTGACGTAGCACCCGAGCTGTTTTATGACTTAAATCGATAAAAAAAGACAGCATCGCTAAATTATCGTTCATCAGGGCCACATCCGCTGTTTCAAGTGCGGTATCAGTCCCTTTTCCCATCGCGAAACTAATCGTTGCCTTTGCAAGTGCAGGGGCATCATTAATGCCATCACCAACCATACCCACGGTGTGGTAATGAGCCAACAGGGCGTTCATGGCATTCAGCTTCTCTGTAGGCAAGATATTGGCATTGACTTCATCAATTCCCACCTCTTTGGCAATAGCGGCAGCGGTGACGGCATTATCTCCAGTTAACATGGCTGTTTTGATGCCACGTTGATGCAAGGATTGGATGGCTAATTGGCTGGTTGAACGAAGGGTATCCGCTACTGCAAAAATAGCCAACACGGTTGTGTCATTACTTAAAATAACTGTGGTCTTTCCTTCTTGCTCTAACTGAGCAAGTTGTTTTTCGATACCGGAATTACACACCCCATTGTCTTCAGCCAGCTGATGATTCCCAACAAAATACTGCTCATTATTGACGCTCCCCATGACGCCCCGACCAGGAATTGCTTCAAACCGACTCACCGTCAATAACGACCCCGTTGGTTGTTCTTCTCGCCAGTATTCGACCAAAGCGTGGGCAACAGGATGTTCGGAGTGACTGTCTAAACTGGCTGCCAAGAGCAGTAAATCACCTTTGGTTTGCGTGCTTTCATAGGCAATAAAATCCGTGACCACCGGCTTTCCTTCAGTCAGTGTTCCCGTTTTATCCAGCGCAATGAGTTTTAACTGATAGCCGATTTCTAAATAACTTCCGCCCTTGATAAGAAGTCCGTGATGAGCTGCCGCTGCCAAGCCACTTACTACGGTCACAGGCGTTGAAATAACCAACGCACAAGGGCAAGCGATTACAAGCAAGGTGAGTGCCTTATACAGCCAATCATAAAAAGGATACCCCAATGCAATTGGTGGAATCAGAGCAACGGCTACTGCAATGAGCACCATGATTGGCGTGTAATATTTGGCGAACTCATCAACAAATCGCTGGGTTGGTGCCCGCTCTGCTTGTGCTTGTTCTATTGCTTTGCCAATTTTAGCCAACAGGGTATCGCCTGATTCTTTGGTCACCTTCACTTCAAAGGAGCCTCGCTCATTGAGCGTACCGGCAAACACACTGTCTCCTGTTTGTTTGCTCACAGGCATCGACTCACCAGTAATGGGCGCTTGATTAACGCTACTTTGGCCACTCACAATAACGCCGTCCAAGGCAATCCGCTCACCTGGCTTAACCAGGATAATTGCACCTGACTTGATGTTCTCGACCGCTAATTTTTGCCATTTTCCTTCCGTCGTTTTGACGGTTGCTTCATCCGGTGCAATCTGCATCAGGCTTCGAATGGCTAATCGTGCTTTATCCAATGAGTAGCGTTCAATACGCTCAGCCAATGCAAATAACACGGTGACCATCGCCGCTTCCGGCCATTCGCCGATGAGTATGGCACCTGTTATTGCAATCATCATCAAGCTGTTGATATTCAAGGCTTTCGTGCGCAGAGCAAGCCAACCCTTTTTGAAGGTAGGCGGTCCACTTATGGCCATAGCCACTAATGCCAATGCCGCTACCCAAACTGACTTCTCGGTCCCAAATAAATAGGAGAGCACTTCCGAGAAAAGAGCCAACAATCCAGCTACAGCAAGCCACCACCAAGAAAAATCATTGGCCTCTTTTGGGCTATCACTTTTAGTGCTGCTTTTGGTGCGAACACTCATGCCCAATGCTTCAATTTGTCTCTGGAGTGGCTCAATCGTATTTAAACGATGATGAATCGTCACTTCTTCGGCAATGAAGTTAAAATCCATCTTTTCGATTTCCGGAATTGTTTGTAATTGTCGCCTAATTAATTGCTCTTCAGCAGGACAATCAAGCCCTGCAACAAAAAAGGTCGTTAAGGTTAAAGGTGTTGTCATAATGATTTCCCACATTGACTGCAATGACGTATCTAAGCAGTGTTTATTTTCTTAGTGAGGTAATTTATTGATTACATTGCACTCAATACTCTCTCGAGTCGTTCCTTCACTTCAAGAGCAATATGATTTATCTCCGAATTGCTGACTAATTCCAATACTGCTTTAGGATCCATAAATTCAACATATACGTTGCCAAGGTTATCTTGACGTACGACTACATTACAAGGTAGAAGCAAACCTATAGAGGGTTCCTTAGCTAAAGCATGATGAGCAAATTGAGGATTGCATGCACCAAGAATTTGATAAGGAGGCATATCTTGATTTAACTTTTTTTTCAGCGTTGCTGATACATCTATAGTGGTCAGGACTCCAAATCCTTCTTTTTGAAGCCCTTCTGTAACTTTTTTTACTGTATCGTCAAAAGAATATAATACTTTTTTTCCAAATCCATATTTAATATGTTCCATTTTTTAATCCTCGATTTTTTATAAATTACTAAGATAATTCTAATTATTAACTCTAAAACACTCAGATATTACAAACTGTGTATCTCTCAGCATAAATTAGGTTTCCTCGCCTGATTTCTTCATCAATGGCTTTTTACGTCGCTCATGAAACACATAATACAAACCAGGCAATACCAACAAAGTCAGGAAAGTCGAAGAAATAATACCGCCAATCACCACCGTGGCTAAAGGCCGTTGCACTTCAGAGCCTGTACCGGTCGCTAATGCCATTGGTACAAAGCCCAAAGAAGCCACTAAGGCTGTCATTAATACCGGACGAAGACGCGCCAGTGAGCCTTGCAATACCGCGTCTTTTAAATACATTTTTTTTTGCTCGTGTAGTTTATTGATAAAAGTAATCATTACCAAGCCGTTTAGCACCGCAACTCCTGATAAGGCAATAAACCCGACTCCCGCGGAAATGGATAAGGGGATCCCCCGTAACCATAAGGCGAGTACACCGCCTGTTAATGCTAAAGGAATGCCGCTAAACACCAAAAGCGCATCTCTTACTCTACCAAAGCTCATAAACAGCAGTAGGAAAATGCCCAATAAGGTAATAGGCACTACAATTTGTAGTCGTTGAGAGGCCGATTGCAATTGTTCAAATTGCCCACCCCAGGTTATCCAATACCCACTGGGTATTTTGACATTTTGCTCAATGCGTTGTTTGGCCTCATTGACAAACGAACTTAAATCACGATTTCTTACGTTCGCACTGACGACCACGCGACGTTTACCGCTTTCGCGACTGATTTGATTAGGGCTCTCGCTTCTCACCATTTTCGCCACTTCATTCAGAGGAATGAAATGGCGCTCACCGTCTTTAGCAGGAGGCAAAGGAATAAAGATTTGTCGTAATACATTCGGATCGGAGCGCAATGATTCAGGTAGGCGTACAATTAAATCAAAACGTTTATCTCCCTCAAAAAGCTCCCCACCTTTTTTGCCGCCTGTAGCAATCACAATCGCATCTTGCACACTACCTATTTGTAAACCGTAACGGGCGAGCATATCGCGATTAATCGCAATGGTTAAAAGCGGCAAGCCACTGACTTGCTCGACCTTGACATCTGCAGCCCCGGGTACCTTTTTTAATTGCGCACTTATCGATTCAGCTATTTCTAGCAAGGTATCCATGTCATCGCCGAATACCTTCACCGCCACATCGCTTCGCACCCCAGAAATAAGTTCATTAAAACGCATTTGAATCGGCTGGGTAAACTCATAATTATTACCAGGAATTTGTTGTACCGCCTGTTCAATTTCCTGCACTAACTCTTGCTTGGTTTTTTTGGGATTGGGCCACTCTTTTCGAGGTTTTAAGATAATAAAAGTATCTGCCACGTTCGGTGGCATGGGATCGGTGGCTACCTCTGCCGTTCCAAGTTTTGCAAACACGTTTTTGACTTCAGGAAATTGCCGCACCCGTTCTTCCACCAAATCTTGCATGGCCAGGGCTTGAGTCAAACTGGTGCCTGGAATGCGCATCGCATGCATCGCAATATCGCCTTCATCCAGGCTTGGAATAAATTCCCCACCTAAGCGATAAGCAAGGAGCAAACTGATGACCACTAAAACCACTGCCGCACTAATGACCCATCGCCTTGCATGAAAACTACGGCGTAACACTTTAGCATAGACTTTTGACAGGTGATGCACGAGCCAATTTTCTTTTTCCTGGACACGTCCTCGAAGAAAAATTGCAACGGCTGCAGGAATAAACGTCAATGCAAAAAGCATGGAGGCCAACAAGGCGATGATGACGGTTTGAGCCATCGGTAAAAACATTTTTCCTTCCACACCCGTTAACGTTAAAATCGGCAAATAAACCACCGTAATAATGAACACGCCAAAGATGCTGGGCCTTATGACTTCGGTGGTCGCATAGGCAATCACTTTTAAGCGCTCTTCCAGATTTAAAACTCGCTGCAGTGCATGCTGTTGCTCACCTAAATGTTTAATGCAGTTTTCAACGATAATGACCGCACCATCCACAATCAAACCAAAATCAAGTGCTCCTAAACTCATTAAATTGGCACTGATTTGATTACTCACCATGCCGGTGATGGTGAGTAACATGGATAAAGGAATGACCATCGCCGTAATAAGGGCGGCCCTAATATTTCCCAAAAATAAAAATAAAATGACACAAACTAATAAGGCGCCTTCAAGAAGATTGTTCTTCACCGTATTAATCGTGGCATTCACCAGCAAGGTTCGATTATACACCGTGACTGCTTCAACACCTTGAGGCAAGGATTTGTTAATGTCTTTCATTTTGGCGGCCACGCGCTCAGAAACGGTTCGGCTGTTTTCTCCCATCAACATAAACACCGTGCCTAAAACCACTTCTTTACTGTTCTCTGTTGCAGCGCCTGTACGCAACTCTTTACCTAAAGCAACATCTGCCACATCACGGATACGAACCGGTGTGCCTTCAAAACTGGCAATCACAATATTTTCAATGTCCGGAATATTTTTTACTTGACCGGGCACGCGAATTAAGTTTTGCTCCCCATTGGTTTCAATGTAACCTGCGCCCACATTGGCATTATTGCGCGTAAGCGCTTCTACCACATCGTTCAAACTTAAACGATAGCGAACCAGTTTCATGGGATCGGGCGTAATATGAAATTGCTTTTCATAACCACCAATGGTATTGACCTCCGCAACGCCTTCCACATTTCGTAGTTGAGGCTTAATAATCCAATCCTGAATGGTACGAAGTTCAGTGGGATTGTAACGCTGGGACACAGGCACATTAGGTTTATTGGTGACAGTATACATAAAAATCTCACCAAGACCTGTCGATATGGGGCCTAGAGTGGTTTCCGCTTCGGGCGGTAGTTTATCCCTAACCTCTTGCAAACGTTCATTAATTAACTGACGCGCAAAATAAATATTCGTGCCGTCTTTAAAGACCACCGTGACTTGCGATAACCCATAACGCGACAAAGAACGCGTATAATCGAGATTAGGTAGCCCACTCATCGCTAACTCAATAGGAAAAGTAATGCGTTGCTCCACCTCAAAGGGCGAATAGCCTGAAGCTTGAGTATTAATTTGCACTTGCACGTTGGTAATATCAGGAACGGCATCAATGGGCAAACGTTGAAAGTTGTAGACGCCGAGCGCTGCAATCACCAAGGTGAATAAAAGAACAAACCAACGATGTTTTAGAGAAAAGCGAATAATTTTTTCAAGCATCTCAATCCTTAGTGCTCATGGCTCGCGCCTTCCTTGCCTAACTCAGCCTTCATAAAAAAGCTGTTTTTACTGACATAACGCTGGCCAGCATCAAGCCCTGACACCACTTCTGCCCATTGGTCGTCTTTTTCACCTAAAGTAACGGGTGTCGCTTCAAAATAATCCCCTTGCTGGACAAAAACCACCTCTTGTTTATCCATGCGCTGGATGGCCGAAAGAAGGACCGCCACTGGTACTTTTTTTTCTTTAATGGTAATGGCCGCATTCACATACATTCCTGGTAACCAGACTCGTGGTTCGTTAGATAAAACCGCACGTGCTAACGTGGTTTGACTGTCTTCGATGCCTAAAGGTGCAATGTAAGAAATCGTGCTGGTGGACTTTGGTTGTCCTTCATCGCCCGTGACAGTCACTTCCATCCCTTGCTTCACAAGAGGGGACTCTTTGCGATACAAGGTAAAATCGGCCCACACCGTGGCTAAATTGGCCACCTCATAAATGGGTTTGGTGTTTTGAGCCAACTCGCCATTCGTTGCATATTTTTGCACAATAGTCCCAGTCATTGGGGCAGTAATGCTGTAGTTTTGCAAACTCTCATTGCTTTCAATGGTGACTAATACGTCTCCTTTAGTGACTTCATCACCGAGATTTTTAGTCATTGATTTAATGATGCCCGAATAGCGTGCATAAATAGGAGTTAGGGTGTCGCGATTAGGAACAATTTTTCCGACCACCTTTAATTGGGTCTTAATGGTTTGGCTCTGAGCTGTAGCAATTTGAATGTCAGCCGCTTTTAGAATGCCTGATACTATTTTTACGCGACCTTCATAGCTTGAGTAACGCCAATTGTAACGTGTTCCATTAAGCTCTAATTGCACCGTCACATCAAAAGAATGAGGTTCTCGAATCACTTGATTGCTTTGTAAAAAATGCTCAACAGGAATAAAGGTAATCTCTTCTTTTTTGTCATTGAAGCGGAGCAATTGAACCGTTAAATGGGCCTTATCGGGTGAAATCAACTCTCCATTTTGATAAAGATAAGCACGAAAATGAGGAGGCATCCCTCGTTCAAATATTAACAGCTCAAGGGCTATGTTCCCTTCTTTTAGCAAACGTCCCCCATTGGGCCCTTTTTCCATGGTGTCTTGGTGATTGTTTTCCTCAACCGCATGAGTATCTCCACTTGCCCATAATGAAAAGGAACTTAAACCAAATAAAAGAATCAGTAATGGAATCGGGAGAATGAATAACTTTAGAAATTTCATTGACTCTCCTTAACAGGATTTAATCCTAAAAGCCCTACCAGCTGAATTAGTGCTTTATGATAATCCGCATGGGCTTGCTGGTAATGACGCTCTTCTTCATACAAGGTATTGAGTGCTGTGAATAACTCAATATACGTGTAACGCCCCATTTGATAACCCTCTTGCGCGAGTGTTATTGATTTACGTGCTAAAGGTAATAGTGAATCGGTGACTAAACTCGCTTCATAGTGACTTTGCTGGGCTTGTAAAAAGGCATTGTACACATTTTGACGCACATCAAGTCGCGTTCCTTGAAAGTCATGGGACGTTTGCGTGTATTGCGCCTCTGCAGTCAGGATTTTGCCTTGATTTCTATTGTAAACTGGCACTTCCGCAAAAGCGGACATCACGGCAGCATTACTGCCGTCATCAGAAAAATGACGGCCACCGAGTTGTATGTTTAAATCCGGCCAAACGGACTTTTTTACTGCCGTAATCGTCGCACGCTTGGCTTGCAATTGCAGTTGCATTTGCAGGAGCTGCGGGCTTTGAGGTAAGTGTTTTAATAATTTGGGCCAATTAAGTGAAATGCCCGGCAAGCCCTTATCCACCAAGGGTCTATCTATTCTTAGCCCGTCACCTAATGACCGAGCCAGTTTGGCTCGTTGGAACAACGCGTCACGTGCCGCTTTATTTTCCTGAATTCGAGCCTCACCCAACCGTATTTGGGCTAATCGCAAGTCCAATTCAGACCCAGCACCTGCCTTAACCCGTCGTTCAATGGCTGCCACAATGTCTAGATTCAGTCGAATTAGTTTTTTCGTCACGCGATGCCATTGCTCCGCATACAGCGCGTCCACGTAAGCTACCCCAACCGCCACATACAGGGTGGCCTTTTGCACTTTAATCTGGGCAAGAGATGCTAAGTAATCCGCATAAGTTGCTTTTTTTAGATACTGAAGGCGATGCCCCAAAGGAATGGGTTGAGTGGCGGAAAAAGTTGTTTCTGCTGCTTCATAACTACTATAACTACCTGAACCACCAAAATTTTCGGCAGTTAAAGTTAATTGCGGATTGGGATAAAGACCGCTTTGAATAAAAACCCCGCGCATCGCTTGGGCTCTATCGATTTCTGCTTGCAATTCAGGGTTATTTCGGTAAGCAATATCTAATGCTTGCTTAAACGTTAGTGGAGCAGCAGCCATCACTTCATTACAAAGGAAGTGTATTAATAGAATAATGGCTAAACCGATGTAACGCATCCCTCACCTTTTAAAAAATACCATGCCCAGTATCACTTATTTAGTGTATCCTGATTTGCTTTAAGAGAATACCCTCTGTACCCTATAGAATGGCAAAAATTAGCTTAATAATTCACTGGAATCATTGAATTTCTTTTATGCAGTGAATAATTAACAGCTCTATCCAGGTGATGATTCGATGCGGATTCTTTTTTTAGGTGATGTATTTCTCGTGTTGGCCAGTATAGTGGAGGCCAAACCATTGATTATTGGGGTAGACGACACGCCCCCTTTGCTATAAATGCCGATAAAGGCCATTTCTTTGGTTTTGATATAGAGCTTATGATCAAAGTAACATGATTTCAAAAAACCATTAGTGTATCCATGAAGAAAACACGTCTCTCTGGATTCAATAAATTTTGGTTAAATTCACTTTAATGGCGCCCAGGACCGTGCACATGGGGATGGTAACCTCCAAATCGTCCTTTTCTTGGCTCTTTATTTTGGCTTTCTTTGGAGTCGACCGACGCACAAGAAGAGCATAAAGAGATAACGAATAAGAGAATGAAAAAAAGACTTGTTTTTAATGAGCGTATATGGCACATAAATAGATACCTCCTGCCAAAAATATTTAAGTATTTAGGTTAAGTCAACGTTAATTAATAGAGATTTTAATGCTCATCACTATCTTTCTAGTTTCGCTTATTTTTCAATGACATTCCATAGCCATGCCCTATGAATGGTGCACGATAACAGTATTGTTTTTTGTGTGTAATGGACGTTTAATCAATATTTTATTCGTGAGTGATTTTACCAGTATTAGCATCTATCTTTAATTCAACTTTTTATCTTCTTTGCCAAATTACATTCTTCACAGTGTTATCCGCCGTAGCCTCAGCGCATTGATAATAACGGATACAGAAGAAAGCGCCATAGCAAGTGCAGCGATGATTGGACTTAATAGTAAGCCTGTGAATGGATACAAGATTCCTGCAGCCAAAGGTACACCCAAGATGTTATAAATAAAAGCAAAGAAGAGATTCTGGCGTATATTACTCATGGTCCCTTCTGATAAACGACGAGCCTTGACAATACCACGCAAATCCCCATGCAATAATGTAATACCAGCACTCTCAATAGCCACATCAGTCCCTGTTCCCATGGCAATACCAATATCAGCTCGTGCCAGTGCCGGTGCGTCATTCACCCCATCTCCTGCCATTGCAACAGTGAGTCCTTTATCCTTTAATTCACTTATAATACGGCTTTTATCCTCAGGCATGATTTCAGCCACTACCTTTTTTATGCCAAGTGTACCTGCCACAGCTTCTGCTGTTTTTTTACTATCCCCTGTCAGCATGTAAATTTCAATGCCACTTTGTTGAAGTGAGTGGATGGTTTCAGGGGTTGTTGATTTAATTGGATCTTCCACTACCAAAAGGGCTACTGTTTTATCATCGATAGCCATAAACATCACAGAGGCACCTTTGGCACGGAGCGCATCTGCTTTTGTAAAAAGAGAAGTATTATCGTTCCCATGCTCTTGCATTAATTTGATATTACCAATGGCAACACGATGACCATTTACTTTACCCACTACTCCTTTCCCAGTTGGGGCGTCAAAATTTTGGACTGGTTCAAGAGCCAACTGTTTTTCCTTTGCAGCCCTCACGATGGCTTTGGCAAGCGGATGTTCGCTTTGATGTTCAAGTGATGCCGCTAGCGCTAATGCCTCTTCCTCATTTAAGCCTTGATCAGATACAATCTGCGTCAATTTGGGGTGCCCTTCAGTGAGTGTTCCTGTTTTATCTACAACAAGCGTGTTCACCTTTTCCATTCGCTCAAGCGCTTCCGCGTTTTTAATCAATACACCAGTCTGAGCACCTTTCCCTACTCCTACCATGATAGACATCGGAGTTGCCAAGCCCAAGGCACAGGGACAAGCGATGATTAATACAGATACAGCAGCAATTAAGCCATAGCTAAGTGATGGTTGCGGCCCCAACAATGCCCACAAAATAAAAGAAAGCATGGCAATTAAAATCACGGCAGGCACAAACCATCCAGATACAGTATCTGCTAAACGTTGAATAGGGGCGCGGCTTCGTTGAGCATCACTCACCATCTGAACAATACGTGAAAGCATGGTGTCACTACCAACGTGAAGTGCTTTCATAACAAAACTACCCGTCTGGTTAATTGTCGCACCAATAACTTTAGCACCTGCTTCTTTAGTAACCGGAATAGGTTCTCCAGTCACCATAGATTCATCTACAAAACTTCGGCCTTCCTGTACCTCACCATCTACCGGTATCTTTTCACCAGGGCGAACACGCAGCAAATCGCCAACATTAATCTTATCCAGAGATACTTCCTCTTCACTCTCATCTTCTTTTATACGATGCGCACTGTCAGGTGCTAATTTCAATAAAGCACGGATAGCACTGCCTGTCTGCTCTCTTGCTTTTAATTCCAGCACTTGTCCTAATAAGACAAGGGTCGTAATAACAGCTGCGGCTTCAAAATACACAGCGACTACCCCTTCTGGACTTCGAAAAGTCATGGGAAATACCCCGGGCAGAAGTACTGCCACCATACTATAAACCCATGCTACCCCAATACCCATAGCTATTAGAGTAAACATATTCAATTGACGTGTTTTAAGAGTTTGCCAGCCACGTTGAAAAAATGGCCAACCACACCAAAACACAACAGGTGTAGCAAATAGCAGTTGAATCCAGTTTGAAACACTGGCAGATATAAAGTTTTGCAACAAATGTCCGCCCATCTCCAATACCACAACAGGTAAAGTAAGAATTACTGCCATCCAAAATCGACGCCTCATATCGAGGTATTCAGGATTTGTTTCTTCTTCGGCTGTCACTGTTTCCGGCTCTAAGGCCATACCACAAAGAGGGCAAATCCCGGGATTAGTCTGACGTACTTCAGGATGCATGGGGCAAGTATAGATGATTACACCCTCTGTTTTGGAGGAAGCATTGCGTGACTTCTGTACTCTATGTTCCTGATGACAACAAGCGTCCTCTTTTCCAGTATTTGTATGCTTTTGTTGATGATGGTCGTGTTTCATTGATCACCTATTCGTATTAGTAGTTTCACTTAAGCAGAGAACACGTTTCAATGCCCACCGCCATGGCCACCGTGGCCACCAGCACCGTGTCCCCCATAGCCTCCATCAACCTCCTGTGAACTATGCTTTCTCAACCCATCACAGGAGCTCAAAAAGAGTGTTGCCCCAACTAACCCAATAAAAACAATAAATGCCATAGTTATTTTAAAAATTGACATCTGATACTCCTTGAAAATAAATGTTGGTCCACTTATCCTTTTAAAGCCTTTACCAAATTGTGTTTTACTAACTCATCCACAACCAAATCACTCACATCAATGGCATTGGTTATATGATTTACCGTGTTACAAGTAATGATTTGCATACCTTCCATTTCCGATAATAGGGAATAGGCATCTTCTGCAAAAAGCGCATGCACACCAATGCAAGTCACTGACTTAACCCCTAAATCTTGCAAATGCTTCACCGTTTCCACCATGGTTCTGGCCGTGGAGATGATGTCATCGACTAATACTGGGGTAGAGGAGTGAAGCTTCGGAATATTGGGTACTGAAATAGCCACCTCTTTATCACCCCGTCTCTTTTTTTCCAAAATCACATAGGGAAAATCGCCCTTTTCTGCAATGTCGGCAACCCATTGCTCACTTTCCATATCAGGGCCTATAAGCACTGGTTTAATAACATGAGCCTTAATCCATCTCGCTATATTTGAAGTAGCATGTAAGACAAAAGTAGGAATGGAGTAGACTTCATCTAAAGAGTTATAACGATGCAAATGGGGGTCAATGGTTATGAGCCAATCAAATGAAGTAGAGAGTAACTCAGCAAAATAACGCGAGGTAATCCCTTCACCCTGATGAAAACGTTTATCTTGACGTAAATACGGAAGATAAGGGGCAATCAAACCAATTTTTTTAGCTCCTAATTCTTTGGCTGTTTTAGCAAAAAACAACAAAGGTAGTATTTTTTCATCGGGTCGGTTTAAGCTATCCACTACAATGAGGCTGTGATTTTTAACTTCCGAATTAATTTTTACGTACCACTCCGTGTCTGGAAAACGATGCAACGTGGCATCACCCACCTCCACTTGAAGCGCTTTTTTTAAGTGTCTACTGATTTCTGAAGCATCAAATAATGAAAATAAAATGGGCTTCAAGGCTTCTCTCCCAGAACAATGGTATTTTGTTTATCGCGAATAAAATCGCGAGCATAAGTCATCTCTCCTGAAGACTCTGAATGGATGGTGAACAAAGGCTGTCCTTTTTCAACTTGGTCGCCAATATGAACATGCAAATCAACCCCTGCTGATTTAGACTTAGGGGCCCCTGCAAGCTTGGCAATTTTTGCGAGCATTCGATTGTCAATGAGAGATACTTTACCTGCTTTCTCAGCACCAATAGGGTTAGTAAAACGTGCCGCCGTCAATTCCCGCATGCCTCCTTGTGCCTCACAAATCGCCTGAAATTTTTTAAACGCTTCGCCGCTATCTAATAATTGTTTGGCTATCGATTGACCTGAGCCAGGTTGTACTGTTGATGAAAATTCCAGTACTGCTCCTGCAAGAGTTAATGATTTTTCGCGCAAATCCTTTGGGGCATGAAGCAATCCTTGTAATACCGCCAACACATCGCGTGCTTCCAGGGAAGGGCCAATACCATTTCCTATCGGTTGTGCGCCATCAGTAATTAAAGTATGGACCACAAGGCCTAACTGTTTTCCTACTTCTTCAAGGGATTGCTTAAGAAGTAAAGCCCTGGACTTATTCCTGACTTTTGCGGTAGGTCCCACTGGAATATCAATAACGGCATGGGTTGCTCCTGTAGCAATTTTTTTAGAAAGGATTGAGGCGACCAATTGACCTTCACTATCTAACTCAAGAGCACGCTCCACCCGAATAAGCACATCATCGGCAGGGCTTAAGCTCACAGCACCTCCCCAAACGATACAACCGTTTTCCTTTTCAACCACGTGACACATAGCCTTTGGGCTCAGTGACACCGGTGCTAAAGTTTCCATTGTATCTGCAGTACCTGCTGGAGAAGTAATTGCCCGTGAAGAGGTTTTTGGGATAGTTAACCCAAAAGCAGCTACAATGGGAACCACAACAAGGGTGGTGCGATTTCCTGGCAAACCACCAACACAATGCTTGTCTACAATCAAAGGAGATGACCAGGATAAGCGATCGCCACTGTCAATCATGGCTTTTGTAAGTTTCATGATTTCAGTATTGCTTAAACGTTCTGCGGCACTGGCCGCTAAAAAAGCAGAAATTTGCAAATCAGAAAGACGACCACTTAAAACGTCATCCACGATGGCTTTGATTTGTTTAAAAGAGAGTTCATTACCATAAATCTTCGTATGCACATAACTTAATGATTCCAGAGGTTTAGGATGGGATAATTGGATTTCATCCCCTTCTTTAGCATTTAAAGAATCCCAGGCATAGTGTGACAAGCTGGCTTCCCCGGGCTTAAGCAGCTCTGAGGTAACGACATTAAGCGTTGCGATAATGGAGCGTTTTCCAAGGGTCACTTGAATACGTGTCTGCACTTCAAAGCCTTCTGCATGACACACATGACAATCCTCTCGCATGTAAATAATGGCTTCATGATACGTCTTGATGCCTAAATATTTTAAACGCAAGGCATGACCCACTTCTTTTGTCACGACAAATCCTCCACATGCTGGTAAGAAGGAATCATGCAGGTGAAACCAAATTGCTGTTCAATCTTGTCTTTGAGCGATTGTGCACTGTGAGGTTCACCATGAGTGATAAAGACTTTTTTGGGTGGCCGAATAAAGTGCTTTAGCCAACCTAACAGCTCCTGATAATCGGCATGCGCAGAAGTACTGCTCATGACAACGACCTTGGCACGTATAGGAATCATACTACCATGAATTTTGACCTCACGTTCCCCATTGACAATCCTGGCACCACGAGTGCCTCCTGCTTGAAAGCCGGTAAAAAGAAGGGTGCTCTTAGGATCAGGGGCAAAGGCTTTCAAATGATGCACAATACGACCACCTTGGGCCATCCCACTGGCGGCTATAATGATTTGAGGCATTTTATGACGATCGAGTTCTTTTGACTCCTCAGGGGTATTGATATAAGTAGCTGCGTTACATAAGCCATGGCATTGTTCCTCATTTAAACGATGATCCTCTTTATAAGTGCAGAGCAAATGGGTCGCATTGATGGCCATTGGGCTGTCTAAAAACACTGGAACGTCTTTGTGAATCTCTCCTTTTTGTTTCAGTTGATAAATAAAATAAAGAAGACTTTGCGCACGCCCTACGGCAAAGGCTGGAATGACGACAGAACCCCCTCGTTTGATGGTTGTATTAATCACTTGCCCCATTTGCGGCAACGGATCAGTTGCATCATGCAATCGGTCGCCATAAGTGGATTCCATGATCAGATAATCCGCTTCTTGAATGGGGGTTGGTGCCTTCATGACCGGATCATAAGGTCGACCAACATCCCCGCTAAACAAAAGGGAACACTTGCTTGTTTTTATTTTGATCATCGCGGCACCCACGATGTGTCCTGCACGATGAAATTCGAAGCTAAATCCATTAAATAATTGGTGCGGCGCATTAAAATCAACGGTTTCAAAATGTTTTAATGCCGTTCTCGCGTCTTTTTCGGTATAAAGAGGAAGCGCTGGCTTATGTTTCGAGAAACCATATTTATTGGCTAATCGTGCTTCTTCTTCCTGAAGATGACCACTATCCGGTAATAAAATAGCACACAATGCTTTTGTGCCGGGTGTTGCATAGATTTTTCCTTGAAATCCATTTTTTACTAATAGGGGCAAATAACCGGTGTGGTCAATATGCGCATGAGTGATAATCACAGCATCAATATCGCGCGGGTCAATAGGCAATGAAGCCCAGTTACGTAATCGTAATTCTTTATACCCTTGAAAAAGACCACAATCGATGAGAATTTTTTTAGAATCGATGGTCAAAAGGTATTTTGAACCAGTAACGGTTTGGGTTGCCCCTAAGAACGTTAATTTCATCTTGCCTCCATTAGACTTCCTTGTTTTTTCAAATCCACTTGCCAGCGCCACATCACATAAACCACGGGAATCACAATTAAAGTCAGCAATAGTGCTGAAAAAATCCCACCCACCATGGGAGCCGCGAGGCGTTTCATCACATCAGCACCAATACCTGTCGCCCACATCACCGGTAACAAACCCAGTATATTCGCAAGCCCTGCCATCGCCATAGGGCGAATACGCGATACGGCGCATTGCTGCACCGTTTGAATCAAGTCCGGCAAGGTTTTGAGTAATCCTTTTTCTTTTTGCTCGTTGTAATCAGAATCAAGGTAAGCGAGCATCACCGCACTCGTTTCAGCAGCCACTCCAGCAAGTGCAATCATCCCAACCCAGACCGCGATACTCATGTTGTACCCTAATAGAAGGAGCAGCAAAAATCCGCCAAGTAGAGCAAAGGGTACACCTAGCATCACCATCAATGTCTCAGTGATGGTGCGGAAGGTAAAGTAAAACAAAATAAAAATAATGGCTAAGGTGAGTGGTACAAAAATTTTAAGTCGTTCATACACGCGTTGCATGAATTCGTATTGACCTGACCAGGCAAGCGTGTAGCCCGGGGGTAATGTGACTTTTGCCTTGACCACTTGCTTTAACTCTTCCACGTAGCTTCCAATGTCTCGTCCGCTAATATCAATGAACACATAACCTGCTAACATCGCATTCTCATCGCGAACCATGGCAGGACCTGAACGAAAGGTTAAAGTCACCAATTGAGCAATAGGTATTTCAGCACCACTGGGTGTTTTCACTAAAATACGATTGATCTTATCCGGATCATCGCGTAATTCTCGCAAATAACGCACATTAACAGGATAACGTTCACGGCCTTCAATTGTGGTCGCTATGTTTTCACCACCCACGGCTGATTCGATGATACGATTGACATCCATAATGGTTAAACCATAGCGCGCAAGCTCGTCTCGATGGATGTCAAAATCAAGAAAATACCCTCCAGCCACCCGTTCCGCATACACCGTACTTGTCCCCGGTACTTCTTTGGCTACCATTTCGATTTCTTTGCCAATGGCTTCAATTTTTTTAATGTCAGGACCAAAAACTTTAATCCCTACAGCGGTTCGAATTCCTGTGGTGAGCATGTCATTACGCGCTTTAATGGGCATAGTCCAGGCATTGCTCACACCGGGAAATTGCAAGGCTTTGTCCATCTCAGCGACCAGGCTTTCATAGGTCACGCTTTTGCGCCAAAATTTCTTAGGCTTAAGTTCAACAATCACTTCCATCATGCTAAAAGGAGAAGGATCGGTTGACGTATTAGCCCGTCCCGTTTTTCCAAACACATAAGCCACTTCCGGGAATGATTTTAATTTCTTATCCATTTCCTGGAGCAGTTCTGTGGCTTGTGTGACCGATATGCCAGGTAAAGTAACAGGCATATATAAAATCGTACCTTCATACAGAGGCGGCATGAATTCTGAGCCAATGAGTTTATAGAGGGGAACCGTGGCTAATGCTGCTACCACAGCAATCGCTACTACAACACCACGGTAATGCAGTGCTAATTTCAAAACTGGTGCGTACATTTTTTGCATCACGCGGGTAATGGGATGTTTTTGCTCGGGGATGATACGCCCACGCACCAAAATAGGTAATAACATGGGGATTAAAGTAATGGCCAGCAAAGCACTCATAAAAATGGCTAAATTTTTTGTATAGGCCAAGGGTGAGAATAACCGTCCTTCTTGGGCCTCCAGGGTAAAAACCGGCATAAACGATATGGCAATAACCACTAATGATGCAAAAATGGCAGGGCCTACTTCTTTCGCTGAATCAATCAACACTTTGTTGCGATCGCCGGGACTTCCTTTTGCTTCCCAATCGGCTAACCGTTTGTGTGCGTTATCGACCATGATAATGGCCGCATCCACCATATCCCCAACCGCCACAATGATGCCGCCAATGGACATGATATTAAGGCCAATATTGAAAAAATAAATGGGAATAAACGAAATCAAAATAGCAAGCGGCAAAGTAATAATTGGAATCAAAGCGGAACGAAAATGCCCCAAGAAAACAATGATTAATAACCCAACCACCACAAGTTCTTCAATCAAATTCCAGTTGGCCGTTGAAATGGCTTCTCGAATCAGATTACTGCGGTCATACACATTGACCATTTTTATTCCTTCTGGAATGGCAGTAGCCAATTCTTTGAGCTTATCCTTGATTCGACCAATCACTTCCAAAACGTCTTCCCCAAAACGCATGATGACGATGCCACCAACGGTTTCGCCTTGACCATTTAAATCGACCACACCACGACGCATGTCTGAGCCTAGCTGCACGGTTGCCACATCTCGTAATAAAATCGGCGTCCCATTGGCATTCGTACCAATGGCTATTTTTTCAATATCATCTGTCGACGTGATATAGCCTCGTCCACGAACCATGTACTCTGTCCCTGAAAATTCAATGACACGCCCACCAGTATCATTATTGCTCATACGAATTTTTTCAATAATTTGGGGTACAGAAAGTTTATAGGAAAGTACTTTGACGGGATCTAAATTAATTTGATACTGCTTAACAAAACCACCCACGGTGGCGACCTCTGATACACCAGGTATAGCTCTTAACCAATAACTTAAATACCAATCTTGAAAAGTGCGTAAATCGGCCAGATTATGCTTCCCGCTTTCATCCACTAAGGCGTATTGATAAATCCAACCGACTGGTGTGGCATCAGGGCCTAATTGAGGGGTCACGCCTTCAGGCAGTTTTCCACTCAATTGGCTCATGTATTCTAAGACACGTGAGCGCGCCCAATAAATATCGGTTCCGTCCTTAAAAATGATATAAACGTAAGAAAAACCAAAATCAGAAAAACCGCGAACTGCTACAACGTTCGGTGCGGATAACAATGCCGTTACAATGGGGTAAGTGACTTGATCTTCCACCAGATCCGGTGCTCTGCCCATCCATGTGGTATACACAATCACTTGCGTATCTGAAATATCAGGCAAAGCATCCATGCGAGTATTTTTTAAACCCCACCAACCGCCCAAGGAGAACCCCACGACAAATAGCAACACGATAAATCGATTGTTTGCGCAGAATTCAATTATTTTCTCAACCATGTAAATCCTTTTATCGTATTAATGCTGCATACCACCCATCGCAGCCTTTAACTGACTTTCAGAGTCAATGAGGAAGTTAGCAGAGGTAATAATGTTATCTCCCTCTTTGATGCCTTGTACCACCTCGATCAAATCACCAGCACGCACACCCAATGTCACATTGCGCCACTCAATTTTTCCATCCCCATGATAAATAAACACCACGGCACGCTCACCCGTTATCAAAACAGCATTTTTGGACACTACAAGTCGCTTGCCTAAAGGAATTTTTAAGTCAATATTGGCGTACATCCCCGGTTTTAATTGATCCTTGGCATTATCCACCACAAAACGAACCTTGGCGGTACGAGTTTTCATATCGACCGTTGGATAAATAAAATCAAGTTTGGCTTTAAACAATTGATTAGGCAAATACGACAAGGTGACATCCGCTGTTTGATCGAGTTTAATATAAGGTAATTCATACTCATAAATGTCGCCTAAAATCCACAAACGAGATAAATCGGCTATGGTATACAGTTCATCTTCTGGTTTGATTCGCATGCCGACTAATGCCATTTTATGAGTAACCGTTCCATTAATTGGAGAATTAATGGTCATCGTATTGGTAATTTTACCGCTTTTTGTCAAATGCTCGATTTCCTTCTCAGAAATTCCCCACAGCAAAAGTCTTTGTTTGGCTGCCTCAAAAGACGCCTGAGAGCCTGATATAATTGAAGTGTTTTTGTTTTTACCAAGAATTTTTTTGGCTTGTAAAGCCAATAAATATTCTTGTTGAGTAGAAACCAGATCAGGACTATAAACAGTAAATAAAGCTTGATTTTTTTTGACTTTCTCTCCGGTAAAATTGACGAATAATTTTTCTATCCAACCATCAAAACGCACATGAATATGGGCAACCAACCGTTCATCTGCTTCAACATAACCCACCGTACGAATCGTTTTTTCAATCCATTGGCTTTTTACCGGCTCCGATGTAATGCCTATGGCTTGTAAGCGAACTGGGTCTATCATGATTAAATTGTCCGAGGTGGATTTTTTCATATCCATCTTGTCATGAGTACTTGTTGTTGATTGCGCAATACCTATTTGAACGGCGATCAATAACACAATAAATAAGACGATTGGCTTTCTAGACTTCATGTGAGCTTCCCTGTAATTTCTTCTATCTGCGTGATGGCTTTTTCGTGATTTGCCAACTCATTATGCAATTCAATTTCATTTTCTTGTAACGTCAGCAGGTTATTAAGCAAGGTTAAAAAATCCACTTTACCAACTCCATAATTGGCTTGTGATGAATTAAACGTTAGTGTGGCCAAAGGAATGATGGAGCCTTGGATCAATTCAATTAACTTTGCAGAACGCTGTTCCACTAAAAAAGCGTTTTTGACCTGGAAAAGAAGCGCTTGATAGGTGGTGTGCAAATCTTCTACTTCAGCATTGTAACGAGAAAGGGATTCTCGCAAGCCATTATTTTGCTTCTCCATAAAATACAAAGGAATAGTGGCTTTCAAGTTGACCATATATCCGTCATTATTCGTTACTGTGTTATGTAATTTTCCTCCTTCAATTTCAACATCAGGAAAATAATTCATTTTACTTAATTTAACCGTTTGGCGTCGTTGCTCAACGCTTCGTTCGCGTGCTTTTAATTGTGGAGAGCGCTGTTTGATGAGGTTATTGAGAAATGCCAAATTATGACGATGATGGGTTACAGATAACTGCGATGGGGTATGAATTGCAATATCCAAGGGTCGATTTAAAAGACGGTTAATATCCGCCTCAAGCGATTCCCGCTCTTGTTTTAAGATAACCAAACGCATATCCAGGCGAGCGATTTCGGTCTGTGCCCGAAAAATATCTTGTTGCGGAACTTTTCCCACGCTGTAATTCACTTGAGCACTTTTTTCAAGCTCTTGCAGAAGCAGTAGGGTTTTTTGCAGGATTTCAATTGATTTATTAACCGAATAAAGGTTGTAATAGATACGCTTTAATTGGGCAATAACAACCAGGCACGTGGCCTGGAAGTCCGCGGCAGCCCGTTTTGCCTTCTCGACTGCTATTTTCCCACGAACTGCCAGCTTCCCTGGAAATGGAATTTCCTGACTTGCACCAATCATTTGTAGCCGCATGGGATCAATATTCATCGGGGAACCAACACTGACTTTAGGATCAGGGAGTGAACGGGCTTGGGGTGCAACACGATTGGCAGCGATCCAGCGCGCATGAGCCGCCTTAATTTGTGGGTTATTTCCCTTAGCCTCTTCAATCAGCTTCTCTAAAACTGGTAATGGCGCAGCATGGCTTAAAGAGAAAACAGGGTAATTGATCAAGCTGGTAATCAGGATGACCCAGAAGCCTTTTTTAAAATTAAAACGCCTCATGAGGTGAATTCCTTAATTTAATCATTTTCTTCAATTCCAAAATCAGTAAAGGGATGGTTCCTAAGACTATCCAAAGCAAGCATTCAGATAAAGTCACTGGACTAATTCCAAAAAGACGTTGCAAAAAAGGGACATGATGAATGAAGATCTGCAACGCAAAACTAATGCTGACAATAAAAAACAAGCGCATGTTTGAAAACAGCCCTACTTGCCATATGGTCTTGGTTTGACTACGAGCCCCAAAGGCTCTTAATAATTCTGCAGTCACTAAAACAGAAAAAGCAGCGTCCTGAGCCTGTATCAAATCCGCATTGACTAAATATTCGTAAGCAAATACACCAAAGGTGACCAGTGCCGTTAAACAACCTATAAAAGATACCTGCTTGAAAAATGAAAAATTCATCAGAGATTGTTGTGATGATCTTGGCGGACGTTTAAGAATTCCAGGCTCAGCCGGATCGGTTGCCAAAGCCAATGCCGGCAAACCATCCGTCACTAAATTTATCCATAACAATTGGATTGGCAATAGTGGTAAGGGCCAGCCGATTAAAAGAACACTAAAAACAACCAGCAGTTCACCCATATTTCCCGCTAATAAATAAGCAAGCGTTTTGGCAATATTGTCATAAATTGTCCGCCCTTCTTCAATCCCATCGACAATAGAGGTAAAGTTATTATCCATGAGAATAATATCGGCAGATTCTTTAGTCACTTCAGTGCCTGTGAGCCCCATTGCGATACCAACCGAAGCTTCTTTTAGTGCCGGTGCATCGTTTACACCATCACCAGTCATTGCAACCACCATGTGATGTTTTTTCCAGGCACGAACGATTTTTAATTTATGTTCAGCAGTAACGCGAGCATAAACAGCAATCTGTTTCACACACGCCATAAAGTCATCATCAGACATCTTATCCAGTTCATTACCTGTCATCAGGCGATCGCCTGGATTCAGTATCTCTAATTCACGAGCAATTGCTTTGGCGGTATCGGGGTGATCGCCTGTGATCATGACTGGTTTAATGCCTGCCATTTTACAACGCTTAACCGATGCTTTTGCATCAGCATGCGGCGGATCCTGGAGTCCTATGAGTCCTAGTAAAACAAGATTATTTTCAATGTCTTCATCAGCAGCCTCCAATAATGAAGAATCGCATTGCCGTTGTGCAAAGGCCAAGATTCGCAATGCTTCACTGGCCATCAATTGACAGGATTGTTGCATACGGGCACGTTCTTTAGGGGTTAATTTTTTGATGCCCTCTCGAGTCAAAATATGGCTACAGCGTTCGAAAATCACTTCAGGTGCCCCTTTGACAAACGCAGTCAGTTGCTCTGCTTGCCTACGGATTATCGTCATACGTTTTCGTTCTGAATCGAAAGGCAATTCTCGTATGCGAGGAAAAGTCGACTCCAGAATATCACGCCAAATATCTCCTTTGGCAGCCGCTACTAATAGTGCAATTTCTGTTGGGTCCCCAACAGTGGATAGTTGTCCTTGTTGCAAACGAATTTCTGCATTGTTACACGCCGAAGCGGCGCTCAAAACAGTCTGTAACAAATTATCTTTGGCGACATCACTCTCTTGACCTTGGGAAATAAAATGACCATCCAAGTGATATCCTTCACCTATGATACTGTACACTTCCTCTGCGGTAATGAGTTTACGGGCTGTCATCTCACCCACTGTTAATGTCCCGGTTTTATCCGTACAAATGACTTGGAGACAACCCAGAGTTTCCACAGCTGACATACGCCTTACCAAGACAGCACGTCGTACCATGCGTTGAACACCTAAGGCTAAAGCAACAGTGACTACCGCAGGTAAACCCTCAGGAATAGCCGCTACAGCCAGACTAACGGAGCTCATAAACAATTCAAAAAATGGAATACGACGTAACCAACCGAGAATAAAAATCAGTAGGACAATGGAAAAACAAAGCCATAATAGCCGGGAACCCACATGATTAAGCCTTTTTTGTAATGGGGATTCATCACGAGAAGCCTCATTCAACATGGTCGCAATACGTCCCATTTCGGTACTCATACCGGTTGCGACTACAATGGCTCGACCTGTACCATTCGCCACGGATGTTCCCATAAAGACCATGTTTTTGCGCTCAGCCAGCGGTGTTTCAGCACTATAAAAATTGAGATTTTTTTCAATAGGCAATGATTCACCGGTTAAAGGGGCTTCCTCCGTCTTTAAGGAAGACAGCTCAAAAAGACGAGCATCAGCTGTAACTAAATCTCCTCCTTCAAAAAGAAGAATATCGCCTGGCACTATATCGGAAGTAGTGATTATCCTGGCATGACCATCCCGAATTACCCTGGCTTTAGGGGAAGCCAATTTTTGCAACGCTAAAATAGCACGATCAGCTCGAAATTCGATAATAAAGCCGATAATGGCATTCAAAACCACAATGGCAAAAATGGCAATGGCATCTACTGTTTCACCAAGTAAAAATGAAATGACTACAGCGCCTAAAAGAACCCAGGTGACTAAACTGTTTACTTGTTGGAAAAGAATTTTCAAAAAAGAAGTTTTTTTCTGTTTGACCAATACATTAGCGCCAGACTCTTCTAAGCGTCGTTGTGCTTCTTCCTCAGTTAAACCAACTGATAAATCAGTTTTAAGTACTTTGGCCACTTCTTGGGGCTTCTTGTCATGCCAAATCTGCGTCATTGTCCATCCTTTGAATCTGCTCACCTATTATTCATGTGAGTTTAATTTCCCTAAAAATTCAAACGCCTAAGTTGGTATTATAAGAGAATCAATACTCATGACAAACCCTTACAATTCAGTCTAAAGCCCCTGATGTTAACGACCACTGCCACCTCCATGGCCTTGCGCGACATGAATATTTTAATTCTTTGTACTATCGTTGGCAGCTCCACTGTTTGTACAAACAGCAAGTAATAAACAGCAGGCTAAAATAAACCAATGACTTTGTTTTATGATGATTTTTATCCATGATTTTAAAAGGAAATAATTAAAATATAGACTGTCATTCAATCACCAGTCAAAATAAATAGCTCTAATTGATTGAACGGATAACATCAAACTCTTCTTCCCAATCCAAAAGATAGACTAGATTATTTTGTGCATGATTACTATTTTTTGGGTGAAAACAGAGAGCTTTTTCTTTTTCCTCTTCGGCTCTTGCTTCAGGAAAATACTCCAAGATCTCCATATCACTCATGATAGTTCCATCGATAAATAGATTACCTAATAATAACTTAAAATAAAGTGAATTATCTTAAGCATATCTAATTTTTCTTATACTTTAATTCGCTAAACTGATTTAAGCAATTGAATGAGATGTTGTATAAACTCTAAAAAAAACAGTAATCATATAAAGCGGTTAATTGAAACCTAGGTAGTTAGTGTTTATCTACGATATAATGATACAGAACGGTTGAGTGTCCTTGGAGCCAAAATTATTGTGAAAAAATTTATCATTGCCCTCATTGGTTTGCTATTAAGCAATTCGTATTATGGAATTGCTATTGCTGGAAATTCACATCATCATGCGATGAAAAATCCCTCAAAAAATTCATCGAAGTCACAGCAAAGTGCTACCATGCGATTATCAATTCAGAGGATAATTGAAAAAAAGGATAAGAAACTAGTCTTCCTCAAGTTATCTAAAACAACAAATAATAACCCAGTTACCCTAAACGATCTTGTTGAGGCACATACACAAAAGATTCATTTATTGATTATTGATGACAATCTCATGGACTACAGCCATGTTCATCCAGTTGAAACAACGACACCCGGTGTTTACCAATTTGAGTGGCAGCCTATCCTCAAAAATGCTTCTTATCGTGCATGGGCCGATCTATTGCCTGCGAATACAAAAATTCAGGAATATATTATTGCTGATTTTCCATCTCCTAAAAACATTAAGGGATTAGGAGGTCATATTGATCACCAGCCTTTATTTGAAAGCACTGTTGATGGCTATCAGTTCAAATTATCTTTTGATAAAACACCATTACAAGTGGGGCAACCAGCCATGGGTAAAATAGATATTGTTGATGCCAAGGGAAACCCAGTTCATACGTTAGAACCAATTATGGGTGCCTATGCTCACATCGTTGGTTTTAATGAAGACTTTAAAACCGTTACCCACGTTCATCCTATGTGGAAAGAACCCCAAAATAAGGCTGAACGTGGAGGACCCGAATTACAATTTCATATTGAGCCCAATAAAGCGGGATTTATTAAATTGTTCACCCAAGTACAAATTAATGGGAAAACACTTTTTGCCCCGTTTGGAATCCCAGTAAAAAATACAATGCAATATTAGATCCGCAATACTGGATACATCACTTGAATCACGAATCCATTCATCTCATATTGAACAAATAAAACTGGAGAAACCATCCATTGGCATGGTGGGTTAATTTTCTGGTAGTTGATTGATTTTCAATTTCATTGAATAGATATCAGATGACTTATCTTTGTGGCTTAAAGGTAAAGGAACTCTTACTTTATAAAGTTCTCCCCCATTTACTAAAACAAAAGCCTGCCCCTTTGGCAAAGAAATAATATCCTCTACTCCAATCATAGGCACAGAAGAAGTTTGTACTCTGTCCTCATTGGTTGTATTAAAATAAACCCCATCTTCCCCATGAGGTGTATCATTAACCATAGAAACTTGGGTATGTCCAATAACTCCAACTTGAGGCAGCACTTTAACCAGTAAATTGGCTGTTTCTTCATTTTTAACACGCAGCATAATTAGGGTATTAAAATTTCCCTCGGATACTTCTGCTTTAGCCCTGGAACCCAGTGCAACTTCCATATCTTGAATAGTTTGAGCGTAAGCGGTCACTTGAAAACCAGCACCGCCCGCTTTATTGAGAATCTTCACAAAAGAATCCTGGATAATCTCTGACAGCTCATCACAATGCAGATTCAATATATAACGAGCATTGGGTTCCTTGTAAATTTTACCAGCTGTAGAAACCAGATCTGACAAAAAAGCTTTACCCACTGCTTGGGCAATATTAGGATTAGTTAAACTATCTAAACCAATATAAAGCACTTTCTTATTTTTAATCACATCCATCAGCTCAATGTCACCTGCTTTGGCCTTTGACGATAGAATTTTTGAAGCATTACTTTTATTGATTTCAGACAATACAGGGCCGACGCTGGCTGTGATTTTTTCATAGTAGTGTTTATCCATAATAGCTGCATCATAAAGGTCTATCAGGATTTGGTCGTGAAGCGCTTCGGCATTGTTGCTTTTGATGGTTTTGTTGATGTGGTCTTTGACATATTGAATGACTGCCTGGTGGCGTTCCATAGGGGATTTGGTTTTATTGTTTTTACCAATCTTGCTGTCATGTTCCTCTATAATAGCTTCAATCTCTTGATGATATTTGGGATAGTGATTGGGTAGAATGGTGTCGGCATATGTCATCAATAGTTGATCTAATCGACTGATATAAAAGGCTATGGATTGGTAGGTAATGGGTTGTTTCATTTCTTCAAGACAAATGGCAACGATATTAACATATTTCCATGCAAAGGCTGCAAATTGCTTCCCTTCACCTTCTGCGGATATTGCATCGGTGATTCGTGTAGCCACTTCACTGATTTGGTCGAAATTTTTGAGAGGATTATATCGTGCGGATTTCTCTGGAAAGCCTAAGTGAACGATTTTGAAATCTTCTGTTCTGCCTGATACCTTACAGGCAGCCATCATGTCTCTAACCAAGTCCTGGTCGCCTTTAGGGTCTACAACAATAACGGCATCACCGTTTCGGATGTCCTGGTTAATCAGAATACTGGCTAATCGAGTTTTGCCGACTCTGGTAGTACCAACCACAAAAGTATGACCTACACGTACATCTTGAGGAATGTAAACTGGTTTATCTTCTTCTCCAACTCCGTGAAGGAAAGGACTTCCTCCGACGGGAGGATCGGGTCTGAATGGATTTAACTTGGAGCGGTTGTTAAGCCATTTTGCTAATCGAGTGTGTTCATGGTTTTGGCAGAATTGTCTGGCCAGCTGATAGCTATAGCTCCTTTGCATGAACTTTTCATTTTTGACCTGTTTGATTTGATGCAGCTTTTGGGTATGGCTTGGTCGCCAGCGGAAACCTTTACCTAGAAATAGCCAGTTTTTGGATAAAGGAATTTCTGTGGTGGATAGGGCATAGGTTGGCATGGCTAAAAGTCTGTGCTGATATCGCTTAACCTTTATTGCTTGCCATGCTCTAAAGACACCAGGGATTGATAGTGTAATCGCTGCATATAGACTCATTGTTTGCGTAAGCAAGAACAGATGTGGTTGGCTATAAGCGAGTAGAGCCAAAGACAAACAGGTAATCGCTGACCAGGCTTCGGTTGGTTCCCGAAATAGGTTATTAATAGGATATTCGCTCATAACATTCTCCAAATCATCAGTGCATCAATAAATAAGAAAATAGCCAGTAGATACCAGCGGACTTTGAGGGCTGTTTTGAGTTGTTCGGATGAGAGTTGATTATTAATCTGTATGCGTGTGACCAGCTTTGGCCATAACAAAATCAAAGCCAGATAAAGTAGTCCATGTAAGCCTAGAAACAACGGTTGTATATTAGCGAATGTATGTTGCCAACGAGTAAGAATATTTGTATTGATAATCCAAGGAGCAATTATCAATAAACCAATGATTGGTAAAATGGCTTGAATCAGTACTATAATGAATGAACGGATGTAATGTTTAATCATAGGGATAGCTCCAAATGAGAAAGGTATTTCGCTTGTTGGCGGTAGTTCTTGATGCCCTTGTTGGCGTAGCCGAGGATAAACCTGCTAAACGCTATTTGACTGTTTATGAGGCTCAAGAAAAATTTGATAAGGGCTTGATTAGTATTCGTGAATACAATGAATCCCTTGAGTCTAAATAAGGTCTTCATCGAAGACCTCCTGATATCACTTTAACGCCTGTTTTAGCTACCTGCATACCTGATTGACTTACGTTATCGCTATGGCGTTCAGTACCGCTGACTAAATCCATAAGACCTGCACCAGCGTCACCGCCAAAATGACTAGATAATCTGAGTAACAAAACGGGTGCTACAAAGTAAAACATTACAGCCATATTCTTCATGGCCGAAATAGCATCGTTTTCCCCTAATGGATCAAGCACAGAGCGTTCGAGAAATCCGACCAGATGCCAGAGGTATTGAAGAAAGATAGCCATAACAAACAAGGCGCACAGACTGCCCAACGCTCTTGGACTATAGCAACTTAAGGACAATACCATTGGCGTTAAAATGATTAAAAAGAACATGAAAAACGCTTGCATGACGGGCAGGGTTTGCATGATTGCTTCTCTTTTTAATGGGGTGGATGTCCATGATTTTGTCCATTGTCCGACATTGACCAGGCTATGGGTAATGGCAGATGCGACCTTTCCATTGTTATTATCCATGAGGTTTTGCACAGAACTGGTCTGCATGTCTTTGCTTTCTTGCAAGAGCATTTTCGCAATAAAATCTTCTGCGCTGATGTCTGCTTTCCAGGCTTTTGGGTGTTTCACTTTATATTGGCGAACTCTATCGAGCATGGCGTAGTAATTTAGATGCTTGTTAAAAACACTGGCCTGATTAGAGACTTCAACCAGGTCAGTTTTGATTTTGTTCCACCATTGCTGACAGCTTGGATATCCATCTTCTGGCAATCGTTCGGGTGGAATATCGCCACGATTAGCTGCTTTTTCAAGATTGCGATTTGGGGCTTGATGAAAGGTAAATCCTGACACGGGTTGGCGAGCGTGAAGTTTGCTGTAATACATCTTTTGCAGAATTTTAGAACCCATCCAGTTTAAATCATCTTCACCACCATAGCGTTTGAGCATAGGATCTAACTCACTGGCTTCATGCTTTTCACTATTGAATTGAGTTCTTGCTTCAATAAAACATTGCCTATGAAAATCCAATGCTTGTTTGCGAACGCTTTGGGGTAGATAGGTTGATACCAAATCGCCTTGAATAGATTGCAAACTATCGGTGCAACCCGTTACCTTCATAAGGCTGTAAGTGAAGCTCGACATGAAATTCTGGATAATGGCAAAGCCTATAGGAATTTTGACCTGGTTAGTCAGTAGATCTGCAAAGGCTTCATCATAAGTTGTGCCGCTGTCGCCAATGACCGCAGTCGTTGGGTTCTTTAGTCCACATAGGGGTTTAAATTGTAAGGCTTTGGTTTCCAATGGTACGCAAGGATAGACAAATAAACTGCATATCAGGAAAGTGACTGCCAATTCATAAAGGAAATTATTTAAAGCATGTTCCACAGCATAAAAAGCGCCAGCTGGATTAAGCACATTTTTAAGAAAGCGATAGCCAATGGCCAAAAAGCCAAGATATAACAGCCCTGTTTGCCACAGGGCGTTAAATAGAACCTCATACTGTTGCCAGCCTAGATAGGTGGTGTAGAGGGATAAAGGGTTAAAGACGATCATGATTAAGCTCCTTTATTTTCTTTGACGTAGATTGCACCATTTTTTACTGTTGGCTGTTCATGATCCTGGCCTGGGATATTTTGGTTTTGTGCTTGGTGGCGAATGTCCATGATGGTTCCCAAAGTCTCATTCATCATTTTTTTGCGGACATCGTTTTCAAATGACAATGAGTGAATGTCATCATCCAGTTTTTTCAGTGCAAAAAGGACCATGTTCATAGCAGGTTTTAAGTTTTGTACTTCTTGTACTTGCAGTCCTGCTTGTAAAATACGACGCATCATTAAGGCTTTATCCAACATGTTTTGGACAGCAATTTCCTCAGCTAACTTCGAGACAGTGAGCATCTGTTCTTCACGAGGTAAATGTTGAATTGTGATAATGACTTCATCAGTAATCAGTAAATTGGAGGCGCTGACTTTATGCAGATTTTCTTCGGTCAGTGTCCATGTACCATTGACTAAATTCCATAAGGCTTTGGCAATGTTCTGACTACAGGTATTAGCGTTCGCACAGCTTTGCAATAAGGCTGATAAGCCTATCCCTGCTTTAGCATCGTGATTTTGTTTGTTTTCACTGCTGCTGACTTGAATATCACCTAGAACCTTAACTGCCCAATTGGCAGCATCAGTAGGCGTTGGCCAGCTTAGTGTCATAGGGATTTTAGTACTTGGTTTCTCCAAGGAATTTAAAGGTTTTCTCTCCAAAAGAATGTTGTACCCAGCAATGACTACATCATTAATCACCTTAATGGGGCGTTGGAATTTACCGCCAGCATTGCCTTTATCGCTGCCTATCCAGGGTAGACCGTATTCATCTCGTTTTTGGGCAATACTTTTTGACGTTTCGGTCACATCGACGTTTTCCTTCTTAGCCCGTTTGGCAGCATCGAGCCATCCCTGACTATCTGATACTGATAAGATGCCTTCCATAGGAGATTGGTTTTGTTCCAATGCTTGTTTGACTTCCTGACAATCTTTAACTTTGAGGGTAAATTCATTTTGCGCGCTAGATGCAGCATTTTGTAGAACATTGTATAAAGCAGGCATGGACTGTTGTAGCTTATAAAGCGGAAATCCTGCGACAGAGCCTTTCAAATTATCAATTACACCGCCAGGGATATTTAATGCTGATTTCTTTAAATCCTGAAAAGTATTGGTAATGGATACCACAGGATTAAAACCGCTACAGGAAAAGCCCATACGGCCATCTATATCTGCACCAATAACCAGTGTTTGATCTTTATTGACGGGTGGAATAAATAAATTAGATGTTCCTCCTAATTCGTAATAGTAATCAGATTGGCTAGGCATAAAGCTGCCAGCTTGGATCAGAGAGGGGATTAGTAAACTAAGTAGTAGTGATTTCTTCATGGCATCGTCCTATCGTTTTTGAGGTTGTTCTACTTTGGGAAAGGTTAAAAAGTTCACGAGTTTGCCTTCGTGCTGGATACAGCCGCGGTATTTACGCCAGAGGACAAATACATAATTACCATTACCCGCTTTGTCATCTTCTGTACCAAAGTCCTGTGCATCCCCTGGGTGAATATTTCGGTTAATGGGGTAGATTTCCTGCCAGATGACCTTGGTGTTTCTGGGGTCATAAATGGCATTAGCTACTACACAGTTTCTCCCACAGGAATTACGAGTTGATTTGGTGACATGTAAGGGATTTTTATTGGTGACGATATCCGCTGCGTGCATGGCCGCTACAACTGAGGCTCTATAGTTATAGGGCTGAGTCACTCGCATTAATCTTGGAATTTCAGAACCCCAATTTTGGGTGAATGTGCCAATGTCATGATTAATTAATAGGTATGGATGAGTTCCCATATACAACAACTCAGCGGCTTCTGTTCTATCCATGACTGCATCAGCTTCGGCAAGATAATAAGGAACACCAAAACCTGTTTCAGGTCTATGTGACAGGTAAGGGATACGATAGAAAGCAGCAGGGCTGCCAATAACATCAACGATACGGGTGCGTTCATCATTAATATGAAGATCGGTGGTTTGGCCGCTGTCATTGCCAAAACCTAATTCAGAACCAGTCGCAGCTTTATAAGCTTGTTGATACAGTGTTCTTGCTGCTTTATTTTCGTAAAGCGTTCGTGCCTCAAGCCAGGGATTTTCTTCTGGCTTATTGCTGACAGTAATGATTAGATCAGGCAAGAATTGCTCAACCGCGGGCGTGACTTCAAGCCTGGGCGGTAGACGGCCTACAGCCCAGGTACAAGAACCAATCACTTTATAATGGCTGTTTTGAAATAGCTTTTGCAAGACCCGTGTGGCTATGATGAAGGTGTTCACTGGGTGAGGAGGGCTAGTGCTTTCTAAAGCAAAGGACAAGTTAGTCATAAAAATAAGTCCTATTGTGAATAGCAGTTTTAGGTTGTTCGAGTTTTTTAGCCATGATTTCGGCTGCTTCAAGTACATCATGTTCTTTCTCCAGAAGGTGACGTTGAGCTTTTTCTGATTTTTCGGTCATTAACAGTGCTAGTAGGTAGCGAGGTGGAATGACGCGAAACAAACCCTGATAACGTGACCCTAATAAAACCGCTTCTGCATACAAGCCTTTTTGCGAATCAATATCTCTGATTAATGTTTCCTGCTGTGGTGTTAGGGATTTAAAGCGTTTTACGTCAGTGATTTCTTTTTCATCTAGTCCCAATAAAATCCAGGTTTCAATCAACGATAAAATTTTGGTGGCCTTTTCTGAATTCATGTCCGTGACGTTTTGGGTAATAGCAACCAGCCAAAGACCGAGCTTTCTTGCTACTTTGGCAATCAGTAAACAAACGGTCACAACAGAAGGGATTTGAAATTGCAAATGGGATTCATCAATAAAGAGAAAGGTTGGTCTGTTATCGTTTTGAGTAGCTTCTGCCATAGCCAGTATTCTTGGCAATAATGAAACCATTACCAAGGCCAGCTTTCCGGTATCATCCTTAATGGCTGAAATATCAACATGAAAAATATCAAAGTCACCTAAAGGCTCTGTCGACACATTAAAAAAACGAGATTTGGCACTGTTAATCACATAACTGTTAAGTCGATCGTGCATATCAAGGATGCGGTCTTTTTTGCGAGCAACTGTTTCTCTATCAAGTCGTCGTTTAAAAGCACTTACAATATGCTCAGTGAGCATTTGCGGTATGTCATTGTTAAAGGACGTTAAAATCGCATCACTTAACACTTCGATTAATAGAGTTTCATCAGCCAAAGTAAATTGTTCTTCTTCCAAAGCATTAGCCTCAGTAATCATGGTACGTAAAGCTAAAGCAAGCTCGGCCAGATAGGAGCGGTGACCATCACCACAGACCACGTCTTCTGAATTAGCAGGTTCTTGAAGGTTGCTCTTTAATTCCATGATTTTTTGAGCAATTAAGGTAGCCTGCTTTGTACTTAAATTATCTGTGATTTCGGGAATAGCTTTATATGCTTCACAAAATGGATTTAATGGGACTGCTTCATCTTTCTTATTGCTTAGTAATAACTGTTTGGTCTTTTTACCGTGCGCTTTGGCGTGAATGAGTATCCTGTCAAAAGAGTTCCCCATTTCAAAAAGCACTATTCGGGCATTTTTCATGGCTAATAAAGATTGAATCATCCAACCCGTTAAAACCGACTTGCCACCACCAGAGTTTGCAAAAATAGCGCAATGAGAATTTTGGCTAACAAAATCATGATGCAGTAAGTCAAAAAAAACAGGTTCACCCAAACGATTGAAAAAGGGGAAACAAGGTAAATGCCTTGCACCTTGGTTGCGTCCATAGACCGGAAGCAGTGCTGCCAGCTCAGTGGCATACATCAGACGATCAAAACATAAATATTTACGGGCATAGTGGGGATCAAAATTAAAGGGCAGAGCATTGAGCCAGGAATTTAGAGGATGGAGATCATAGTTGGAATGAATCAAGGGCATTTTGGCATCGTTGAAAATCGCGTGCAGATTTTTTTCTATGATTTGAGCTTGTTGCTCATCTTCAGCTTGATAGAAAATGGCCTGATTAACCCAGAACAATCGATTGCCCATACTTAACTCATTACGGGCTGTCCTAATATCATCTCGGACTTCCTGAGGTTTTAGACTGGTTCCTACGATTCCTTTTTCCAATCGCGTTAAATGGGAATCAAGATTTTCATCATGACTAAAGACGACTTGGATTGTGTAGATGCTTCCTTCTGGCAAGGTATCTAAAAGTGCGTATCGATGTTTGGGATTAGCTTGCTGTCTTTCTCGTGAGACTAATCCAATGATAGGCGCTTCTTTTAACCCGTCAACATACAGAATTCTTTGTTTGTTTCCTTCAAAAACAAACCCATCTTCATCGCTTACAGGTGGCGTAAAGAATACATTTTGCGCTAGGTTAAATCCTGCTGGTATGGGATTCGGATAAGGGTATTGTTCTAATATCTCGTCAGCTGATTTGGGATTAAACCAACGTATCCACCACTGGTAATAATCTTGCCCTTTGAGGCGTTTGATTTCCAGCCCTGGTGAGCGCAGTTTGGTTTCAATCTGACTAATGACTTCTTGATGTTCGAGAAGAATTTGCTCTCGGGGTAGATTGGTTTGGTGTAATTGTCTATAAAACAAAACTCTGATTCTTCGTCTTCGTCCACGGTAGGGTGCGCCTGTTTTGGGATCAATAAATAAGCCTTCGGGTCGGGTCATTTTATTGTAAAGATCGTGCAGGCGTTTTAAATAATCTTGCGTTAATGGACTGTCTCTAAATTGTTGGGGGATTTGGGTTTTAATATGAGTAATAACGGGATCAAGGCAATATTCGTCTTGAACAAACATCTGCATGACCCAAGGATCAACGGCATGTAGTGGAACTACGGATGCAAAGGTATCCCGAATTTTATGAAATACCGCTTGTAAATACTCAGAGGAGGCTGCTTCTGCCTGAATATCACCTAATTCAAATCCTGAGCCTAGACTTTTGCCATCGGCAAATAAAAAGACCTGCTCTTGTTCATTAAAATCAACAATAGTCAATCTATCGGCAAAAGAAGGTAAAGGATTGGCGTAACGCTTTTTAACAGCTTGTTCTTTTATAGCTTGGGGATTCATTTCTCCAAGCAACCAGTTAGATAATCGTTTCATCATGTCTCCTTAATACAGTTCTGATGCCAAGGCATACTGGTTTTGCTTGTAAAGGAAAAAGCGAGTCGTGTAGGCAGGCTTGATGATTTGTTCATCACCCAATTGCGCCACATGCGCAAAAACATGGATAGGCACTTCGGGGTTAGGCAGTTGCTTAAATTCTTCTCCCGAATCATCAAGACGCATCTGTTGGTAAACAGGCTTTTGTATTGGTTGTTGCAGGCTCTGCTGATACAATTGGCTGACTGTTAAGCCCTGCTCAGGAATGGCGTTTTGCGACATCCTGGCAGTGGAACAAGCGCTTAATGCCAGACTAGCGCAAAGCATTATCAAAGTTTTTTTGTTGATGGTAACCATAATCTAATACCCTCCCTTGGTGTTCTTTATCAATGGCTATGGTTTGGCTGAAATGTAAACTGAGTTGATTAGGGACAAACCCTGTATGGCCGCGGATACTTGCAGGAACAAAGACCATATCGAAGCTGCCCTGGATTCTTTTCTCAAGCCAGTCAGTAATCTTTTGGCTGCCTTCGTTGATTGCGCCACCAGCAGCAAAGTGTGCTAAGTCGCCTGTAGGTGTGGCAATGGCAGAACCTCCGTCTGCCTGATAACTCATTTGCCATTTAGATAGGGCATTTCCTGCACCTTGAATACCGCCAGCTGCCATGAAGGCTGTTAATACTCTAGGGGCATTGGTGATGTATTGTCCTTTGATACAAGGATTACCGAATTGCGTGGTCAGGTAACCAATGCTGTCGTTATTCACCAGCTCTGCGGAGCTTTTCATTTGTTCTTGGCCGACATTCACAAAATGCCCATCCTCAAAGACAAATAAGGCTGAGGTGACATAGGCACGAACACAGCTGATGTTATCGAGAAAGGAACCAACGCCAATCGAATAACCGCTGATTTTCATACCAGTGATTTCTTCGGGTAGTTGCATCCCATTGGCTGTCATTAAATCCCCTCGACTGACAATTGCTGTGAAGGGAAATAAAGGCTGCATGAGTTTGCCTTCAACAGGAACTTCGCCGATTAAAGCTGATAAGAGCGTGATTTTGCTGAAATCGCTGCCAGCTGGAATAGTATAGAATGGCGTTTTTGTTGGACCTTCTTCCTTGATAGGGGATTCATGTTCATTGAAGATTTTGCTTTCAGTTGGGGCTTTATCTAGCAAGGTATCTAAATCTTTGATTTGACCTGTTAAGGGCACTGGTTTTCCTTCCATTGGATAAGATTGTGATTGATGTTCAGTCAGTGCAGTCAGTTGTTCTTTAAGCGCTTGTAACTCATCTTGCAGTGTATGGCTGGCTTCTTGTTTGGGTTGTTTTAATTGTTTTTGCAGCGATTTATTCTCTTTGTGCATTTGATCTAATTTCTTTTCTGTTTCTAATAATCGCGCGGAAACATCACGAATATTGTCATTGAATTGGCTTGCTATAGCTTCGCCAAAATTATTAGGATTGGGCGTGTTGTTGTTAACCGGTGCGCTATGACGGCTATTAATAAGAATCATAATGACCGCAAAAACCACCGAGCCTGCCAGAATTTTAATGCCATTGTTTTTATTCATCGGCTGTACCTCGCTTGTTGAGTTAAAGCTGCTGCAAAAGGCTGATCAGAGACTAAAAAGACAGTGGTGCTTTGATGCTGGTTGCGTGCTGGCAATTCATTTTTGGGATAGAAGCTCGCGGTTTGCCAATGCCCCATCAGTTTGGTGAATGGCAGCTTTATAGGTTGATTCAGCAAATTTTTTAAATCGACTGCGGTGACGTAAAGATTGCCGCCACGCCATGAAGCCAGAGGATGAGCTTCAATGCTTGCACCATAAAACAAAGGGATGGTTTTATTGGTTTGCATAGGTGAGCGGTAAATTCCCTCTGGAATTTCTCTGACCCGTTCAGGCGAATACAAGGCTTGAATGGCAAAACGGGTTAATTGAATAGCGTTGTATTCATATTGACTGGCTCCTGCATTAAGGTTGATTTTGGGATCATCTATCAGAATCTCAATCGGCGTGGTGTTGATTGCTTTCTCATTGGCATTAAGATTAAGAATAACCACTTCGCCTTCAGGCAATAACTGGACAATCAAGCGAGAATCTTTGAATGATTCTTTGGCTTTAAGATACAAGCTACCTTTGACTTTCAGAATATCGAGGCTGGCACTGAGTTGTTGATCAATCACCTTAATGGCTTGGGGAAACTGGACTAACCGCTCTTTATTGATCGGTAATTCAATTGTTAAAGGAACTTTTTCCCAAACCAGGTGTTCACTTTGCAGGGCATGGCTTAGGTGCATCACAGCAAAGCACAGAGCGAATAAGCTAATTTTAATGAGTTTCATGGTGTTCCTCCGTGTCGACCAGTAAATCTTGTAAACGTTCTTCAGGACGGGTATAGCCATCCAGAGCTAATTGAAAAGGGTTGTGAAGACGCGACAGGTTGAGCTTGACCACACGAAGGTGATAAGCCACTACTTTGTCAGCAATGACCATGGCAGAGTTGTCTTTGAGCCTTTGCGTAATGCGTAGTATCAGCTTGACTTCCCAGGTATCGGGACCAATTTTTTTAATGTCTTGCGGTTCCATAAAGCGATAGAGACTTGCTACTTGAGTGCGGTCAAAGAGTTGAGCGTTTTTATAAGCTGCCAGGGTTTCACGAAGTAACTGCTCATGCCGTGATGTGAAGTAATAATGAAAGGCTTTAATGTTTAGGTTGAATTCTTCTTTGCCTTTATTAGACCAGCTGTAGAGTGTCGGCATTAAGGAAGTCACATATCCTTGCACGTATTCATTCGGTATTTCGCTTGCCTTCATTAAACCGCCATTAGCAGCCATATTAGGACTAAGCCAGAATTCATAGCGTTTGGGCATGATCATCAGGTTAATAATTAATGCTAAGATGATGATTGATAACACACCGATAAAAGCCAGTAATAAACGATTGTGATGTTGTAGGCTGTCGATTTTTTTCCAGTAGTTAAACATGCGGCTCTCCAACAGATTTATTCTTTTGCCAAGTTCCCTGGTAATGAATCCAAGGTGAATGTTTGAGCCTTAATCGCACCATCCACTGAATCGTTTTCTTCATCACATAACCATAGGGCTTACCTGCTTTGATGCGGGAAACTCCTTTAGGCCACACAGTAATAGACAGAATGAATCCAATCACAAAACCGATGCAGCCAGAGGCCAGCGGAAACTCAACCATTGCTCCTAAGAGAACGAAGAACAGGGTAGTTGCTGGGGTTGTGGTGATAACAATCCAAAATAATTCACGAAGACTTAAACCTTTCCAGGCTGGGAAGTCGTGTGACAGATGGCGCGAAGAAGGCTGACTCATATTTCACCTCCTATATTTTGAACTTGGTAATCATGGTGTAACCCACATAACCAGAAGCAATGCTAATGGCTAAATAGGTGATGCCCATTACGGCAAAAGTACCGAAGGCCACCATGGATCCTTCGTTCTTTTTAGACTCTTCAATACCGTGTTGTACCGTGGTAATGAATTTAATAAAGGTCACAACAGCGGTAATGAAGAGCAATAAACCCAGACCTTGTTTGACGTAATTCCCTGTCACGGTCATCATGCTTTTAGAGCCGTCCCCGATGTTGTCCGCGTCGGAAATTTTAGGGAACCAGTTATCTGCCAATAGCACAGGGGCATATAAGATATTTACTACTCCAAGGCAGATTGAGCGAAGCATTGTTTTCATGTTGTCTCCTTAACAAATAAAACTAAAATGAAGATCATCAGACCAATCACTAATCTGATGAGCCGAGAACCCAGACGCAGTAAGTATCCATGTTGTTGTTTTTCCTCTGCGTCCATCATGTGGTTGACAGACCACATCACCGCTAATATCACCAGGGCTATGGCAATAAAGCGGATACTGCCGGAAAAGACTTGTGCCGATATGTTATTGCTTGCTTGTTTAAAGGTGGTGGCAAACATTCTGGCTATTTCGTCTTTACTCATTAGGGTTTCCTCACAAAGTCCATTTCCAAGGCCTTGATCTTGCGTGGTGCAATGATTGGTTGATTGATGTAATCAATCAGGCCATTGCGAATATTCAGTAAATCTTCTCTTAAACCTGCATGATATTGGCCTTGGACATCTTCAAATCCTTCAATTTGTAATTGGATACGGGTATTGGGGGTTATCTGTGTTTGTGCTTCATCAAGCAGGGGCATGATGGCGTTAATCTGGTTAATGATGCGCACCAGCGTTTCATTTAAATCAGGGTTATTCGCCCAGCTGTGTAGGCTTATCATCATAAAGGTCAAACAAAGCAATCGTTTCATGGTTTCTCCCTATAAATACTTTTTAAAGCGACTGGCCGTCATGGCCACCATTAATCCCATCAATAAACTGATAGGAACAAAGACATAAGCAGGGGTGATGCTGACAGGCAGGGCAAGCCAGAGCATGAGTAAAATCACAAGTCCCTTTTTTAAATAGTGGTTAAGTCTGTGGAATAAATAAGAGGATTCACGGCCTAAGCAAGCGGTGCGTATTGCTCTTTGGTTAAGACCATCAACTAGACCTGCAACCATAGTCAGGGCAAATAAAGGCATGGCAGCGAATAAAATAATAAGTTTGATTAATAGACATTGACTGCTTAATAAAACCAGCTGGAAAAACTGTTGTGATTTTTCGAGTAAGTCTGCTGCAAATTCATTAATCGCTAATTTGTTTAAATAGGGAATAGTCAGCGTCCAGCTAGGTTTGGCATCTAAGGGTAGGGCTGCCAATAGTGAACCTTGATAAACAGGGGTGATGGCTTCTCGTTGAGTATTTACAAGGACATTGACCTTATCAAAGGCAAATGGATAGCCATGAAGCATCCATTGACTTACAGCCCAGATAAGCAACGCTAACCAACCCAAGAAAAGAACTAAAGTCAGCTGCATAGTCATTTGTCTGGAATATTGTTTTACTGCCATACAGCCCCCTCAGCAATGATTAAGGGGTAATGTTGTTCACGGATGTAATTCAGCAATGGATCAACATTGACGGGTAATAGTGGCAATTTAAACTTTTCTTGCAGAGCTACAATGGTTTCAAAGTCATTCACATTGGTGATGAACCCAGTGGCTTGCATGGATTTTAATTGCTCTTGATGTTGTTCTAACCATTTGATGGATTCTCTATCCGCGCCTATGACAAATAGAGCCATGTTTAACAGATTGGTATCCAATTTTTTGCGGCTTACTTTGCCAACAGTGGCTTTGCTCTTTGCTGGTACGCCAATAGGGCTAGACAGATTAAGTCTTAATGACGCATCACTTTGTGACAGCGTTAAAGGAATCACATTCATGCTATGAACATTTAAAGCGACCAACAGCAAGAGCAAAATCCTAATCATTAAAATCTCCCTAAATCGACGACTTGCGAAGTTTTGCCTTTTGCCAGTAAGAGCAAGGGTGTTTGTTTCTTGTCGAGTTTTAAGCCCTCATACTGTTGGCTACCTGGGTTCAAGGTGATTTGTTGACTGGTCACCAAATGGATAGGGATTTGATGTCTGTTAGCCCAAAGTTGGATAGCGCTATTGTCCATATCCAGAAAGAGAAGATTGAGCTTGGTGTTTGGTGTACGGCTAATAGCATCGACCAGTTGCAGTACAATGGTGGTTACAGCGTCATCGGCTCTTATAAAGAAATAGAGCGTTTCACTTTCTTTTAATTGAATGGGTTGATGTGCATAGGGAGAGTAAGGAGATGGATCAAAATCACCGACTACAGGCACATCTTTAAACAGTTGGTTATAGGCTTTGTAAAAGGCATTATTCCAGGCTATGTTTTGCGCGACCTTTTGGGCTTCTTGAAGGGCAGCAAGTTCGGCGAAATGAGCTCGTTCAGCGTCATTCTTGGCATTTAGTCCAAGAATATCAACGGGTGTCATACGTAGGTCTTTGTAGTAAATACCACTTCTGCTTTGTATTAATTGCAGATAGCGTTTTTCTTCTGCCTCACTTAATCCCCATGCTTTGGCTTCCTGTTTTTGTAAGTCGTTAAGTTGAAAATCTTTGTCTTCAATAACTTCATCATGAAATTCGGCCAGACCTGCTTTCGTCAACGCATTATCAGCACTGAGCATAGGTGGTGTGGCAATACCTGGGATATACAAACCGGCAATTGCCTGTTGACCCAGGAGTAACCCGATTGCCAGTGTGGACAGCTTAAGCATGGCTCACCTCTTGTTGACTTAGATGAACCCGCAGATGCGCATTGTCAGCATTTTCAAATTCTATGGTTTGCTTCGCAAAGTCGATCTCAAAGACAGTCCATCCTGCCAAGGAATCGCCTTTTTCCAACGCTTGGGTTTTGTAGTGGTAGGAAACAGAGGCAACAGAAACTTCTTGGATACTGTCTATGCTTAATACTTTAAACGGTAGTTGATTTGCAGGAAGCATTTTGACAGGTTGCTTTTTCTCATCCAGATGGCGTAATAAATCAGTAATGCCTTCAAGCTGTTTCTTAATTGCGATTTGTTCAGTTGTAAACATTTCACCTAATTGGTGTTCATCTTTATTTTGTATTTGTTGAATGAACGCTCCCAATTGTTTTATGTTTTTGGTAATAGGCGATAAATCCGGTTGTTCAACAGGTTGATTGAGTTGTTTTTGTATAGTGGTTAATCGCTCATCCAGCGTATTAAATTTATTGTTCTCAATAGAGGGTTGGCTTTTTAAACAAATGAATACGACCAACAATCCGTTTAACAAAAGAAGACTAAGCCATTTGGCATCAAAATACTTTTTCATCCTGCTCTCCTTGCTATCAGACTAAAATTGATTTCTCTTAACAGGTCATCCTGCTTGAGATTGAATAGATGCTGACCGACCAATACCGTCAATCCATCGGTAATCGTTAAAGGTCCTAAATTTCTACTAACCTGTGGTAGTGGTTGTTGAAATACTTGTTGTAGGCTTTCGCTTTGTTTTTCTTTTGGAGCAAGGTGATACCCTGAATAACGAAGCCAGTAATTCACTGCTTCTCCTATAGTTTGTATGGATGCAGGAAAATGAATCTGTTGAACAGTTTTCAATGGATTTATCTGAGCTGCCAAAGGTTGATTGTTGAGCGTGGCATAGCGACCGACTTGGGTTATATTAGCTGCCTGAGCATTTAGGCTACATAAAACAAAACTACAAAGCAGAAATTTTCTAAGCATGATTGCCTCCTGATTCTGTGGATTTATCCCTTAATTTTTGAGCCAGGGCATGTTGTTCCATTGCTTTTTGGATAAAGACCTCTTTACGTTCAACATCAATATGTTTGGGAGCATCTATACCTAATTTGATTAGTCCTTCCTTTTCAGAGATAAGAAGTACTTTGATTCTGCCTTTATCAATGTAAATTGCTTCGCCCATACGACGGATTAGAATTAGCATGATGTTTTCTCCTTAGCTTCTTTGAAGAGGTAGTCTTTCATTTGGTCGATATGAAGTTGGACGATTTTGGGATCGGTAGGGATATGCGGTTCAGTTTTTTGTTTTAACACTTCTTGACGGGCTTGGATGCCTTTTTGGATGTTGGTGCAGTACTCATAAAAAATCGGCAGACAAGGAGGAACAGCCAGCTTTTTCTTTATTTGTTCTAAAGCAAGTTTCAACACTTGATTGTCAAATTCTTTCAAGCCTTCTGACCATTCACGTTTTGAGACCTCGAGAAAATTAGTGTTGCTGTAAGTTGAGACCCACAGATAGCCATAAATTGCTGCAAGGCGCATAAACAGTGTATCCATTCTCTTATCGTACTCTGGAGTTGTCGAATGAGAGGACATTGCTTCCTGACTCTGGGGGTTCATCAAAGTCGAAATCGAAGTTTGCATCTTTGCAGGATTCAGTAAGGATATCTGTTGCTGATTTTTTTCGAGAACGCGCTTGATTGGCTTCATTTTGCTGCTCCTCTTGGGTTTTTAAGGTAAGTAATTCATCGTTCCAACATTTGCGTGAAAGCCAGGTGGCTGGGTATTTCCAGTTTGGCAGCCACTCGCCGAAAAACTCCATTTCCTCACGGTTATTAATTTGGGCTTGCAAGCCTGTTAGTATTTGTTCAATCAACTGTTCATCTGGTTGCAGATAACCAAACTCACGCCAGGCTTTAGTTCGGTCTTGTTTTAAAGGATAAAGAGACCAAAATTTTTCAAATTGCTGCTGTAAAAAAATAAAACGATCTTTGGAGTTATGAGGTGTGTCGGGTTTTGTGTTTTGCGCTGTGTTGGGTTTTTGATATTTTTTGTCGTAACTTGATGATTTAATATTATTTTTATCGTTCGGGTTTGTGCTGGGTTGAAGTGTCGGGTTTGTGTCGGGTTTATTTTGAACAGACAAATCCGAATTGGCTAATAAGCATTTTAAAATGAGTTGTTTACCAATAGATTTGATCTCCACTAACCCAGCGCGCTCAAGCGCATAGATGATACGGCGTAATTGCGGACGACTAGGGCTACCTGAATGTTCAAAACCTTGGTGGGGTTCAACATAGAGGGCTTCAGCAAGCTGTTGATAGCTGATTTTACGCTTAACACCTACCAGAAAGGTATTACGGTCCATATACGGACGAATCCCCAGCAAATAGGCTGATTGCTGGATATAAGGTAACCCCATCAGAGCTGATAATTCATCGGTATTAACAAACAAAAATCCCATTTTTCTATTTCATCCCTTCAAAAGCACCATCAAAAAACAGCGCTTGCACTATCAAATGATTTCAATTAGTATCAATCAATAACACGAAGTGTGTTGTTGATAACCCATTGTAAATAAGCACTTTTTAGTGTCAATGGGGTATTTCCGTTTGATAGCAAATGAACCTAAATGAACATGAAAAAAATTATTGGCAGTAGGATTGCACAGGCAAGAAGGGCGAATGGATTGACGATTAAGGTTTTGGCTGATAGGACAGGATTTGGGGCTGCCAGGATTGGGAATTGGGAGCAGGGAACCAGGAGTCCTGGGCCGGAAGAGGCTAAGAGCTTGTCTAAGGAATTGCAGGTTGCGGCTTCTTGGTTGCTTTGTTTGACAGATGACCCATTAGGTGAACGAGTTGAAAAGAGCATAATTGCCAACACAAAATACGAGTAAATGTTTTCACAAGAGCTTATTTTGAAAGATCAAGAACAAATATTTTAGTTTTATCAGAAATATCTTTATAACATTCATTGAGTTTATTTTTCATTTCTTGTAGAGATTGAGGACGTTTTCTTTTCCAAGCTTTTGGGAGTTTAGATGTGGTTTTATTTCCAAACCATAATACTAAATAAACACCAAATCCGTTGGCATGATAATCTGTTGAATAATTTTGTAGTTGATCTATTGCGGCAGACCATAGATCAGTATGCCATTGACCTTTTATTTCTATTGGCACATCTAATAAATTATAAGTACTAAGAAGATCACATCGTTTATCATCAGATCTAGCGCCCTCTACGTGCGCGCGTGCATTATATTTTTCAAGATGCGGTGTTAGTGCTGATGCTATTAGATCACGACAATAATTTTCTTTATGTGGGTTTTCGTTATCCCAATAAAATTTAAAATCACTTGTTTCACTACCTTTGAGTCTTAACTGTAATATTTCTAATTGGTCAATTAGTAAGGCTTGTAAATCCTTGTGTCCGGTGGGTTCTTTGCTCAGTAAGATATTTTGTACATCTTGTAATGAAAAATATTTTTTATAGCTTTCTGATTTATGCTTTTTATTCTCAGTTAACGCATGTTTAAGTTCATCGCAATATTGACATAAATCGTTTTTGTTAATGAGATCAGAAATTAAATCTTGTGCTTCTTGCGTTGTAATTAAAGAAAGTTCAGTTATACATCCTTTAATAAGTCTGGATGCATCCCACGGATGTTGATTTCCTTCCCAACTGCCAGTGGGGTATGGCACCGGTGGCCATATTGAACCAAATTTCAAAATAAAAAAATATAATTGCTGTGCATTCATCTTTGGCCAATAAGTTGAAATTTTCTTATCAACGAAGATAAACTCACTTAATACCCAAATACTTATTTTATCTTCTGAAGTATATTGATTGAGTATTTCAAAATGAGATTCAAAGTCCAGAAGAAAACAAGTGCTTATCCAAATATCCCGTTGAGGGCATTTATCAAATTCTTGCTTACTAATTTGTTCTCGAATTAACTTAATAACATCATTAGGTGAGTAACAAATAGCTATGGTAAGGACTGTTTTCAAGCTATCATAAGCTAATTTTTGGTAATTATTAAGCCATTTTAAAGCTACTTTTCCTGCTATATCCTGGAATAAACTGTCAGTTTGAATTCGATATAATCCAGGAACATATCTTTCTTCAGAATATAAATAAGGTTCTATCGTTTCATAAATAAAATTTTCTTTTGACAATGAGTCTTTGAAAAGAATAAATTCAAGCTCTTTTTGTACAGAAGAGGATATATCATTGCTTTTGAAGCTAGCTCCCCAATGACAAGCAGCTAGAGCTGAATGAGCAATATTTAATGGAATTTCGTCTAACTTTTCATTGCGAGATAAAATAATATCGCAGTATGCTAAAAGAATAGCCTCAAAGGGGGAAATCAAGTTTTGATTAATACGTAGTTGTATTATCTCATGGACGGTTGGTATGTTATTTTCTTCAATAGCTGAACAGATTCCATTTATTGCTAGTGGTAAGAGCTCTATACCTAAAAGTTCAACTACACGTTTTTTCGGTTCATTTCCCTGAATATCACTAAACCAACCTAAATAAGCTTTCGCTATTTGATTTAAGCCATTTATATGTTTTCCTGAAACTAACTGATCTCTAATTTCATGATATTGTTGGTGTCTTTCTATTACTTTTTTCTTTTGTCTACTACGATGAGCTGCTTGCTTTTTTTCATATTGTTCAATTTCTTTTTTTCCATTAGCTCTTTGCAGTTCTATATCATGTATATGTTTTTTTAAATTTATATTTAGAATGGCTTGATCCTGAGCATGTTTCAAAGCAGCACCAGTAAAAGGCTGATAGGCAAATATCCAACGAACTAGTTCTTTCCATTTTAATTCGTTATCCGACGTATGCAGTCCCATAATATTATCGAGATGAAATATTATGTCTTCCTCTATTACCCATAACCATGTATGACTTAAACAGAATATTAGCCAGAGTTTATCTGGCTTTGAGCTTTTAATTGCAACTGATTGAAGAGATCTACGATAATCAGTATTTTCAGACAAATATTTAGTAATTTCATCATACTCATTATGATGCCGAGAAGCATTTGTTTCAATTATGCTTAACCAAGTCCATAATTCTTGAGGTACAGGTTTAGAAATTCGTTTCATTCTCTCTTGAGTAAACTGTAATACTAATCTCTTTATTTTGTTTTGAATTTTTTCATTTTTTTCTGATGATGCTGAGCCTAATTCCTTCAGAAAAGATCGGATACATCCTTCAATTTGTTCAATAGACAATTGTTCGAATAATTTATAACCTAAAGCTATCAAAGATATTTGTTTATCTTCAGCTGATTTTTTTAATATTTCTAAGAAAATTTCTGAAATTTTGTCTGAATTATACAGTTTGGTAGCAACTCTAAATATATCTAAAATGAGATATAGAGAATTAATTTCGTCATGGTGATGTAATTTATCAGATATTATTATCCAATTGGGTTCTATCGTACATTTTTTTAAAGCTGTTACAACAGCTTCTCTTTCTACAAGAGTTACAGTTTGTTCTAATAAAATAGATATGAGCTCATCTTTTATACTATCAATAAAATTAGGAGATGCGGTATGTTCAATGGATTGAATAATTAAATAAGATAATTGAAACGGCGTATCTTTAGTATGTAAAATACTTAAAACATCGTCTCGCAACTCAGGTCTTAACAGACCGTCTCCCACGCTGATATGCCAATCTTCGGCTCGGAAATAGGGATCGTCCTTTGCAATTTTTTGTAAAGACTTCAGAAGAAATTTTAACTGTTCTGTAGTTAAAATTGTGGGATCACTATATTTTAAGAATCCGTAAGGATCTCGGTTAATAAAACTATTCCTTTCTGGCTGACAAAAAACTGCAAGCCAAGCATGGAGTCCTCTAAGAGCAGAAGGAACTATATATCTATCACCATAAAGCAACGCTTCTAGACGTCGTATAGATAATTTATTATTTAACTTATTGCCGAGCCATTTTGCAGCTAAAAATTCTGCTACTGTTCTATGGCATGGCACTAAAATATTATTAGAATCTGAACGGAATAACATTGTTGATAAGATATGTTGCATTAATTCATTAGAACTATTCTCATCGAAAAATTCTTCAATTTTAGGTGCAGATAAATCTTTATTATTAATAGATACGCCTATTTTTCCTGAAAGCAAAAGTTGAGCACAAATACAACCAGCTGTTTCAATTAGCTTATGGATATTTGGAGGTGTTTTAATAGATGCATGAATTTCACTATGTTCCTCAAGAAGAGTCAAACAAGCATTTTCATACAAATCTAATTTAGAGCTCGGCCATCCACCATTTTGTTGATGTGCTTTTAAAAATAATGACAAATTATTAGGATTTCTTAGTAAATCTACAACACCTCGTTTTTGAGCTTCTATAAAAAAGTCGTTACCATCTATTTCTTTACCTTCGTTGTTAATGAACTCTATAATTTCTCGGTCATTTAAGGATAATAAATGCCCAAGAATTGGTTTTTTATTCCATCTGTTTTGAATGATTTTACTATTTACCGCATCCTTCCAGTCAGCAGTGCGACATGCCAATATAAAGTTTGGGCTATGATGATGCGAGATTTTTGATAAAATATTATCGGATATAAGCTCTTTTTTATATACTGTTACCTCATCAATTCCATCAATGATAATTTTAGAGGGCTTAGAAACTGCTTCGATTGCTGGAGATAACATTATGGATACTGCATCATAACAGATAGAATTTGTTCTTTCTTTGAATTCTCTTAATAGAGTAGACTTCCCACTGCCAGGCTCACCTAGTAGGATTAAAGGACCATCCATAGCAAAAAAATCCGCATCAGAGCAAATTTTTTTCTTGTCTGAATCATCAATAATTTCTATTCGTCTTGGAATATAGTTCATTCAGTGCTCTCTGTCTTGGCTTTGTAGGCTCTTAATTTTGGGTATATTTTATCTATAACATGCTCATATCACCACCCAAGCGATGATTGAATAATATAATAGGTTTTGTCAGCTTTAACCAATGAATGTACCAATATAAAAAATAATGGGGGGAGTGTGCAAATTTAGCATATGTAATCGTTAAACTATTTTATGCAGGTAACTGAGAGTATTTTTGTCTATTATTAGAATGCTTCACATACATAGTAATAAAAGCACTAGCCACCAAAGTAAATACTAATATAGAAGGCGATGATGCAATACCTGTTTTTTTAACCAGTATTAAAGAAACTAACGGAGCAAGTCCAGCTGATAAACTTGCAGCAGTTGAATATAAAATTGATAAAACAGTGCATCGTAACTTAATCGGAAACATTTCAGCTAACATCACCGGTACTGTTGCATAATAAGCTCCAGCAGGAATTGCAATTAATGCTTGTCCTAATAAGAGCTCATAAATATCATGGTGCGATAAAACATAAAAAAATGGCTGGGAAAGAATCAATAAACCAACACTAGCAAAGATCACAATTTTTTCTCGATTGATTTTATCAGATAGTTTTCCAACTAAAGGAAATACAGCTAATAAAACAATTAATGAAAGTATATTTGATAGGATAATTTCATGATCCTGAAAATGACTATATAAATGGGCTTGCATAGGACCATAAATGTAAATCTGGAAAGTCGTTGTTACTCCTAGGCAACTTAAAACAAATACATAAAGAGATTGAATTTTATTGTCCTTGATGTAGTTGACTGATTCTGAAAGTAGACTCTTAAATTTAGGTTTTGGCCTGTCTGCATAGTACATGATGTACTCCATACTCTCAGGAATACACAACCGGATATACAAGCCAATGGAAGAACCTAGTAGTGCAAGGACAAAAGGTACACGCCAGACTAGCCAATCGTGTTCAGGATAGTGATTGGTAAAATAAGTAACTAATAATGCTACCAATGATGCTACGAGCATTCCTGACATGGCACCAAACGAAGCCCAGCTGCCCGAGTAGCCTTTTTTGGAGGCTTCTGCATTTTCAACCAGATAAGCTGAAGAATTTAGATATTCTGCACCACAGGAGAAGCTCTGAATAACTCTTAACACTAATAAGGTTATAACAGAAAAAGTACCTATGGTGCTGTGTGGGGGGATAAACCCGATAAGGGTTGTTGACACGCCCATCGTTAAGATGGACGCTGCAAGGATAATTTTTCTGCCATAGATATCGGATAATAAGCCCATTATCATAGCCCCAATAGGTCTGGCTAGATATCCAGCAAAGAAAGTAAGAAATACTAGAAATAAACCCTTTGAAGCATCACCAATTAGGTATTTGGCAATGTAGACTGAGAGTAGGCCGCAAATGGCCATATCAAAAGATTCTATTAAATTGCCTAGTGTGCCTGCCAGTATGATTCGGGTTTGATGCTTCATAGGATTATCCTTTACTTTGCATTGCCGATAGAGTGGTTAGTGAGTCCTGATCTTCTACTCGGTCTAAAAATAAAAATCCATTCAGGTGATCAATTTCATGCTGAAGAATACGGGCTTCCAAGCCGGAAGCTTTTTTGGTAATTCTATTTCCATCTATGTCAAAGCCTGAATATTCAATTTCCATGGCTCTTGGAACCTCTCCCATTAATTCACCGCAATTAAGGCATCCCTCGTAGCCAGTTTGAATTTCTTGGGACAGGATTTTTAATGCAGGATTAATTAATGCAGTATCGGGGATCGGGTATTCTGGTTTTCTCCGTTTGGTATAATTAGTACCAAATACAATAACTCGTTTGCTGATGCCAATTTGGGGAGCAGCTACCCCTACGGCACCTTTGTCAGCCATAATGCCGAACATAGTCTTAATCAGCTCTTTTAACCAACTGCTACCAAATTCTGATTCTTTAATTGGCTCAGCGGTTTGTCTTAAAATAGGATCGTTTTTATCCAGGAGTGTGTTCATAGTTCACCTGATTGTTGATGATTAATGTGAGTTTGGGCTTAGTCTTCATGCAGGACTGTTTGTCTGGTAAAGTTAAATACTCTTGAATTTGCCTTAACGCAAACTTGCCCATGGCTAACAGTTTTTCGCAATGAATGGAGCTTTTGTTTTGGATATAGGGATTTATTCGTTTTAATCCAAATGAAAAGATTGCTCTATGAGAATCATATTCAGTGGGGATGGAAATACCTGTGATGAGTCCAGGTTCTATCTGTTTGTATTTTGTAATTGCTTCTATACAGCCTATATGAGGAAGTTCGCTCCATAATTTCGGTTGATCCTGGCTGATGAACTCTGGTTGATAGCAACCATCAAATAGCCAGAGACTTTTCTCAATTAAATTTTGCTCTATAGCTGGGTTGGAGGACATGAAAAAGATCTGTCCTGCTTGATTGATGAGGGCAATGGAAGCATAGTCTGTTTCTACTTGCCCGAGTACGTCAGAGAACACTTTTCGCATGGTGATATAATGTTCAAAGAGAAAATCTTTTGCTTTAGGGTGAAGCCTTACTTCAACAGCTGTTACATCCATATCTACAAACTTCTTAAACGGCATGACTGTGCTTTTTTCTTTGTTCTTCGTAGGAAGAAATGGAACCAATGGCCAAGTCAATGATTTTTAGTAAATTATTTTCCGATGTGTCAATTGCACGTACTTCTTTGATTAATCCTAACACAAAATCGGCGTAATCGTCATTACTTCCATGAGAAACAGGGTATAAATGATGGCTTTGCTTCAAGATGTAATGAAGTAGTGTTTCATCGACTTCATTTTTCTTAGGAGCTGCATGTCCTTCCTCACCAAATAATAGCCAGCCTGGGTTTACATGAAGATGATGAGCTAATTGTTTAACTTTCTCATAATCAGGTAGAGCATCACCTCTTATATAGCGACGGCAGATTTGTTCTGATGCACCTGTAAATTCTGCTAGGGCTTTAATACAGATCCCATTAGGTGAACGAGATGCAGTATGTCCTTTATCTTTGAGGGTATGGATCAAGCGATTTGCAAACGATTGATAGGGTCCCTTACTCATAAAATTATCCTTTTAATCGAACGTCGTAAAAAAATTATCATATAAAACGGTATCATTCAATATCATATCGTATCTTAATTTAAATTTCTTAAAAATACATATTGATAATTATTTTAATATCGTTTTAATATTAGTTTCGATAAATGATACTTAATGTTCATTTTGCGCGATTTGGACTTTATTACACATGTTTTACAGGAGTATATCGCATGTTTTACGATCAAAAGATCACCATCTATAAGGGTATTATTCAGTATCTACTGGATTCAACCAATTATTCTCTACAACGAATCGCTAATTTATCAAACTCCCCAATTGCTCATTTGCAGTTAATCTACCAGCACAATCGTTTACCTAAAGAAAGTAAGGTTGAATTGAATTTGCTGAAGCTGTTTATCACAGTCATTGATATGGAACACAAGGGTGAATGGAAGGCTCGTTTACAACTTAAATAACAGAGGGATTTGGAGAATCAATGATGCAACCAGTTAATGATCTATTTACACAACAGATTCTGTTTATCAATGACGTAGAAGTCATTATCGGAAAGGACCGATTGACTTTACGCCGTTGGTGGAGTGAAGGGAAATTTCCCAAGCCAGTAAAATTACATGGCAGAACTTTAGCCTGGCATAAAGACGTGATTGATAACTGGATTAATCAATATGTCAGATAAATCCATTTTCATTGCCTGAAGTGGTCAATGACTGCTTTAGACAATGATTAATTTCTAAAGGTTTATAAGTAATACTTATCATCCCCTTTTTCTAAAATGACTTTAAAACCGCAAGTGTGAGAGATGTTGAGGAAGTTACTAAGCTTTACATCTTCTTGCTCACCGGAGCGAATTTTTTGAATTACAGTTGGAGAAAGCCCTGCTTTTTCGGCCAGTTTTCTCACGGTCATTTTGCCATTCTTCATGAGTGCTTTGATGATTTCAGATAATAGAAACTCATCATATTCTTTTTCAAATTGTTCACGAAAAAGAGGGTCCTGCATTTCTCGTTCAAAAGTAGATAAATGTTTCTTAGTCATAATAATCACCTGTTTTTACTCTACTGGTATATTGATCCATAACCTTTAAGGCTTTTTCCTTTTCGGTTAAAGGTAACTTATCCTGCTTCTTCCTAAAGGCATTAGTTAAAATTATTTTTCTGTCTTCAAAAAAGAAACATAAAAATCTATCTGGCTTAGGTTTGAAGGCATAAATTTTGTCTCCTTCATGTCTAAACTTGGTTTTATCGTGAATGATACCGGCATCGCCCATTCTCTTTAATAGCTTCAACAACTGAATGCGTTCGTCTTTATTCAAAGAATAATAATATTCTTGAGATTGGCTATGCTTCTTTTCGTCAAAGTACCATTCAATCGTAAACTTTTCGCCTTGATAGGCAATATATTCAATATCTCTATTCATTATAATTGTACCACTATAGTTGCACAAATTCAAATTTGTTTATTGTTAGTTCTTCTATCAGGCTACTCCATTTATCTAAAGCCTCTTTGCGCTGGTACAGCATTTCGTCTTTGTTATAAGTCGCCATGATCTTAGGCATTTTATGTCCAAGACATTTTTCTATAACTACTGGGTCGATTCGCAATGTTTCTCCAAGCTGAGTGGCAAAAGTGCGTCTGAGATCATGGGCAGTCCATTGTGGGATACCTACTCGTTTTTGTATGCGTTGAATAGCTTTAGATATCGATTTATCGCCTAGTGGGGAATCATCATCGACCCCAGCTAAAACAAAATTAGATAAGCTGATTTCTTTTATTTCCAACAGAAGTTTTTTAGTAAGCTCGCTCAGATGAATCTTCATGCTAAGTCCGATTTTATTATTCTCGGGAGGAATAATCCAAAGAGATTTCTCGAAATTAAATTCAGACCATTTTGCTAGTCTTAGTTCACCAGTCCTTGCACCAGTTAATAATATGATTTTAATGGCGTTTTTAATCTGAATTGACATCGAGTGATTATCACTATCCAAAAATAGCCATATTTTTTTTATTTCATCAAGATCGAGATTGCGATCACGAGGTTTTTCTACTCCACCTATGTCTCTTGCTCGAATATTTATGGCTGGATTAATTGTAATTTCTCCTCGACTTACCGCGTAATTAAATACTTGTTTCAAGGTACTAAGCACTTTATTGGCGTGAACAGGGGAGCCTCTTTGAACTATATTATCCAAGGCCTTTGCTATGTCTCGAGGCTGTATTTTTTCAATTTCTAATGTTCCTAATAGAGGGATAATGTCAGCATCAATTTGTTGTTTAATCTGTTGAGGTTGCTTACGGTGTTTAACAATATAATTGTTGTACCAATCAGAAATTAACGTTTTCACATTATTATTTTTTTGGAGCAATTTTTTTTGGATAATGTCTTCTGGGTCTTGGTCAGACTGCCTTATCTCCCATAAATCATTAAAGGCTTTTCTAGCTTCAGCAACACCCATTACTGGGAAATTACCAATAGTGAGCCATTTCTCTTTACCGCCAAATTTATAACGGTAGAACCAGGTTTTCGTACCTTTAGGAGAAACCCTTAAACAAAAGCCATTACCCTCAGTAATATGGTAACGATTTTTTTCGGCACTTAAATTTGCAATTTTGTTATGAGTAAACTTTTCCATAATTATGCTCTTATTAGGATATCAGAAATTGGCTACACTTCTGGCTACACTTTTTTGTTTGCTTGTATGAAATCAATTTATATCATTTGAAATATTGAAATGCAAATAATCCTTTATTTAAAAGGATGTTATGGTTATAATTGAATTTGTTTGAAATTAAATGAAATTGGTTGTCACTAGCATGGGGTGCTAGTGGTCGAAGGTTCAAATCCTTCCGTCCCGACCATCAAACCCCCTAGATAATCAGTAATTTGAATATTTTGTAGCCCCCCTTAAAAATCAAAAATTCTGCTAGGTGTACTTCTCGGTGTATTTTGAAATTTCAAAATCAAAACCAATAGGACGCGGCTCTTCCTCATTTTTCCCAGCTATCGGAGATAGGGGTCAGATCTTGCTTTTCGCTTCTCTAAAAGACCCACAAGCTGCTTCGATAGACAAAAAGCAAGATCTGACCCTGTAGGTCTTACAATAGATCAGATGATGTAACAGTATTTTCGCAAGTAAAGCTCTGCTCTGAGGTCTATCTTTTGCGTAAACACACGAAAAATCAAATATTAGTCTAAAATTAATGAAAGATATTTTGGCCTAACCGCTATTGCGGCCGACTCCGTCAACCTTGAGGCTTGCGTGAAAGAGGTCTTTGAATTAGCAGGAAACTACTTGGTTCACACGGTTGATGTGTGTCGCAACGGCGGTCAATGCCGACATTTTTCCACTAACATCGGTGTATCAAGAGTATAGGAGTAATACCATGAGAAAAATGGAATTTTCGAAAATGAGTACATGTTTCTGGGCATTGCGCTTTGAAGTACTAGGGGTTATCTTATTGGCTATTGCAACTGGTTTGACAATATCGACTGGTAATGGTCTTGGAATAGTCGCTTTATTTGCAGCGGGCGTTGTTCTGTGTCTGTTTAATAGATTTTGTCATTATGCTTGCCTATCCAAGCATTCTTCATGTCCAGTTTGTGATATGCCTCATCATCCCTCCAAAGAACCCACTCAAACACCAGGAAGGGAAGAAAGTGAAGCGAAACGAGCCATGGATAATGAGGGGGGAAATCAAACGGATAGGACAAGATAAGTTTTTTATAGGAAAGGGATGTTTACAAATTAATTTAATGAATTAAGAATTGCATTTAGTTCACGCACGACATCCCGTATTGAAGAAAATCTGATTTTTTTTGGCCTTTCGAATTGATCTTCCCGTGAGTTCTTTTCTTCGTAATGCTCCAAATACTCAATAATCTCTTGAAGAGATTTCCTTATTCGTTCATTTTCCATAATTTACCTACCTTTATTATCTACATGTATGTAAGTATAGCCTGAAGTGCATATGCGAATTGTGCTATAATTACTTTGAATGGATTTTTAAGGAAGTTATCATGTTAGGAACAATTTTACTAATTCTGCTCATCCTGTTACTTTTGGGTAGCGTACCAAGATGGGGGTATAGTAGGAGCTGGGGATATACACCGATGGGAATTATCGGACTTATCTTGGTTATCTATCTGATCCTTGTTCTATTAGGTAAAGTACCTATTGGATTCTAGTTAAAATTAACCTAACAACCTGAATAGTGAAATTGGACATGCAAGGTAAACAACTTGCAATCTATGCTTGAAGACAAGTTGGGTTAAGCATAGATAATGAAGAATGGCGTAGGACATTATTGGAAATATCGCAAATTTTGAAAAAAAAAAGTCAATTCTCCTCATTAATTTTTTCAAATCGATGATTGCTTCATCTACACTTTCATGTTTCGAATGTCGTGCAAAAAAAGCACAAAATCTTCAGGGTTGATTTAATGAAAATTATTGCTTTTCCTAAACTAATCGAGTGCCCCGTTCTTGGGAATTTTGCTCATACATCATTTTAATCAGTCGAATTCTTCGGTTAAGCCTAAGGGCTCAAATCAAAATGATACTCAGCTAAGAGTCGAATAAGTTGAAGGGCTATGTCACGGCTATTCCATTAAAATATGCCTTCTTTCATGAGCCTAGCGAAAAATCTCCTGCAAAGAGTCCCATTCTGTATACGCTGGTGGATGATCGTTAGTATTGACGCCATGGGGTCGCAGAAAGAAATGCTAACCAAATAATAGACAAAAAAGCCATTATGTTCTTGCATTAAAAGGCAATCAAAGCACGCTACATAATGATAGTCGCTTGTTTTTAGAGGCGGGAGGTAGGAAAAAAGGTAAGGGGGTTAGTTCTTGCTTTTTGCTTTCTCTAGCAGGACCCCAAGCTGTTTCGATAGGGCAAAGGCAAGATCTGACCCTGTTACTCTCAGCTGTCTTTAGCTTTGAAAGTCATTAAACAAAACGATAATTACCTTTATTAAACTGTAAAAGTAATTTTTGTTTTTGGTAATGTATTGATTTTACCAAAACTAAACTCCGGTGATCCTGGTTTTCTATGTGCTTTTGTTCTATATGAATAGCATGGCTGAAATGTTTACCAATATATCGCCCCCCCGCAATATAATCCAGGGAATCAACGCTGCATTCTTCATTAATTTGACTGAGTATTAATACCCTTGATGCATGCTGTTGTGCTGTTAATTTAATTTTTTGTAAAAGATCATTATACGGTTCACGGCCACCATGTGATTTAATGGCTTGTAAATAATCAATAATTAACAAAGTATATGGTGTATTATTTTCTATTTCTTCTACTAATGTTTTTTGATCAAAATTCCTTTCTTCTACTACCAAATACCCTTTATTTAGCCAATCACCAACTAACTTTGTCTTGACAATTTTATTTAAGCGCTCAATTATGAAAGGGGCATTCATATGCATTGAAAAATATTTAACGTGTAAATTTTTTTGTGCGGCATATGCAGCAATATTTAAAGCAAAGGACAATTTTCCTGCACCTTCAGGTGCTGATAATAGTATCATTTCGCCAGGTAGAAAAGACTGCCAAAAAGATTCAATATTATTTATACGAATTGATTTAAAGTACTTAAGCAAAGTTGTCCAATGAGTAAAACCATAATCATTAGCAACCAAATCAAGCGCTTGGCTTAAATGAATATTTTTGGTTGACGATATTTTTTTTGCAATTTGTTTCAGCGACTGTATTGAAGGAATTGTTTTAGATAATGACATAACTTCGACCTTATATTAGCGAAAAATAAACACCCCCTTCCTAATATTTATTTTTCAAATATAAAATCGAAATTTCCTACTCTCTGAGAGTTTTGCGCTGGAAGGGTGCTCGCTTAGGAAGAGCGAATACTGAATGAGAATACAAAAACCGAATTTAGCTGTCAAATAGAAATTCGTTCAGCAAGGTAGTCCGTTTGCTTGCAAACGGTTTTGTTTATTCCAGCCAAAAAAACTGATTTTTAGCAAAGTAGCTTATTTCACGTTTCTATCCAAGATGAGTTTTGGTAGTGTTCAAACGTGAATGCCAAAGTCTGCAGTTAAGAGTCCCCTTACCTGCCTATCAATTTTTTTCTCTTCACGATTGAGTTCTTAGTGCGATTTTTTTTAGCCGTTAATTAGCTACTTTTTTATAGGTAAATTTTTCCATAATATAATATAGCTCCATTGAAGAATATGACCCATCATGCCTATTGAAATAGATTTAGATCATCCTATCTTTACCCTGAAAGATAAAGTGAAAGAAGCAAGTTGTTTTTTGCTTGAAACCTTTGGGTTTAATTATTTTCAATACCTTCGGTGTTATGCTGATGGTTCAATCAACTGCTTAACGAATAATCCAGGTTTTTTTGAGCACATTAAAGAGTATCATGATCAACCTATCGTTTTTTCTTCGTATGAAAACGAGCATGAAAGTTTGCCTTTCTATTGGTTCCTATGGGATGAAGCGCTACCTCCGACAGCACCTTTACAATTGGCCAGAGAGAAACTTAATTTTCATAATGGCTTAACTTTGGTGCGACGTACTAAAAACTACTACGACATGATAGCCGTTGCTTTACCCTATGAGCATGCTAATCCTGGTTCGTTTTATTTAAATAAAGTAAAGATCATAGAGCAGTTTATTTATGATTTTGACAAGCAAAATAAGGATTTACTGCATATTATGGATAAGAGCGCTATTGCATTACCTAAAGCTTATAGAGATGTGAATTATCAAGACATGTGCTTGAGTAAAGGAAAAATTCAAGTCAGGGGTAAAGCAGGACTGACTTATATAACAACCCAAGAATTGGCTTGCATAAGATTTGTTCTGCAAGGATTTTCCTACAAACAAATCGCAGACATACTAGAAATTTCCCCACGAACGGTGGAAACTTACCTTATCAGATTAAAACGACGTACAGGGTACATATCCTATTCTCAGCTTGAACGGATTATACACGGGTAATTGTCCGTATACGTTACGGACAGATTTTTCTTCTGAGATATTTCATACTCCATCAACTTTTATTGATGTGGAGGTCATTATGAAAATTGTAGAAAAATCTACAGAGCAACTTTTTAGACAGTTTTGTGAGGGATATAAAAAGCGTGATTTACATTTTTTAATAAATTTATTTACCAGGAATTCAACCATGTGGGGTTCAGGACTTGATGAATACCGCGAGGGCTTAAAAGGAATTGAAATGCAATTGCTTAGAGATTGGAATCAGTCAGAGTATAGTGAGATTGAAATTATAAGATTTATACCTACGTCGCAGAATGCTTTGTGGACTGCCGCAATTTGCACTGCCTATGTGATTATTGATGGTACTAAATATACATTTGAGCATTTACGAGGCACGCTCATCGCTGAAAAAGAGGAAGGAGTTTGGAAAATTGCTCATACCCACTGCTCTTTCCCCGATTATCGCAACGCAGAAAATGGTTCTTTTCCAGTAAGTGGTTAAAGAGAAGCTGTACTATTATTTCCGTAATTCCTAGTACAAAATTATTAACAGCTTGGCTAAAGTGCGTGCCAAGCTGTATAAAGAACCTAAATTATTTTTTTATCCTAAACTTATTGTACTCCGAAATATCTTCTGGTTTGACTATCTTTCATTCCTGCTTACAAAAGAAGGGGACTACCGGAAATCCTTGTTGATGTAGGCAAATAATTACTATATGCTTTTAGTTTTTTTTAAACTTATTACTTGATTATTAATAAGTTTCGATTTCAATGAACATGCGTGTTAACTCTAGGATGTAGAAGTTAAGGACAACAAATAAGATGAAGTTAGTTGCCATTTTAAGCGGTTTATGTTTAGTCACTTCAACTACCTTTAGCGGGACCATGGGAGAAAAATATACCTTCAAATCACCTTGGACCTTCGAGTTTGGACCAAGATACTGGCTCAGTACCAACACATTCGAACATAAACTGTTTGGACCCACTAGAAATTTTTTAGCGCCGACTGGATTAAACTCATTATTAGCGTCTCGCCTTACCTATGATAATTTAACAGGGAATGCTGCAGAGGGTTTTTGGCAATTAAAGCATGAAAATGGTTTTTTCCTTAAAGGTTATTTAGGTGGGGGCTCCATCCATAATGGTGATGTCCAAAACGAAGATTTTCCTGGTAACCCTAACGGTATTGATGTTTACAGCAACGCCATTGCATCACAAAACCATGGTTCTCTTAAATATCTAAGTACAGATATAGGTTATGCTTTGTTTTCAGGGATGAATTGGCAGTTAGGAGGATTTATCGGTTATCATTTTTGGAACGAGCGTTTAAATGCCTTTGGCTGTAACCAAGCGGGGCCAAGCGCGATTTGTATCCCAAGTATTCCAAAAAGTGTAAATATCATGAATTATGATCTTATCTGGAATTCATTGCGAATTGGAGCAAATGGGACTATTCAACTAAGTGAAACGTTAAATGTGTTAGTTGATGCAGCCTATATTTATAGCTATTTTAAAGCGGATGATAATCATAATCTTCGACCTGCACTTCAAGGTCTTCAGTATGATGGCAAAGGAAGTGGGGCACAAGTTGACGCCATTTTAAATTGGATGTTGTCTAATAATTTAAGCGTTGGTGCTGGCGGCCGTATTTGGTATATAAAAACGAATGGATATACACGTTTTGAACAAACAGCAGCCGGTGGGCAACCTGATCCTAGTGAGGATATACAAAAAAGCTATGGATTACTGATACAAACCAACTACAGGTTTGATGCGGATGATAATATATTAAAACTACTATCTACTAAATCTGATTCTTATTTATGGCCAGGTCTATATGTAGGAGGAAATATTGGATACGGTATAAACACAAATAACGTATATATTAATCCCTCTTCACCAAGTGCACTAATCCTTACAAATCAAGATAGATCACCTAAAAATCTGAATGTGTCAAGTGAAGGTTTTCTAGCAGGCGGGGAGATTGGGTATAACTGGCAAGTGAATAATTTTATTGCGGGTATTGAGGCGGATTTAAACTATACATCGATTGGTGGAACTAATGCCACTACCTTATCCACATCTAATATTACAACCACAACAGAAAAAGATCTGTTGTGGCTTTCAACAATTCGTGGGCGAGTTGGAAAGTTAGTGTCTTCGAATATGTTGATTTTTCTTTCAGGAGGTCCAGCCTTTGGTAGAGTAAATAGTAAATTTGATCAACGAGTAGTAAGTTTACCATGCTCTGCAAGTTTTGTGTGTTCGGAGGGAGCTATTTCAAAGAATAAGTCAGGCTTGAGTGTAGGAACTGGGGTTGAGTATTCTATTACCCACCGTGCTACTTTAAAAGCAGAATATCTTTATGTGGATTTGGGCAGCTTGCGTGTGAATACTATAGACAATAGCATTCCCCCTGCGGATTCTTTGAGGCCTGGTTCGGTAATATACAGTGTAAATTCAAAATTTAATTATAATATACTGCGTTTAGGAATAAATATTAGAGTTTAAGTTTCATCTCTAATTAATTTATCAAAAGGTCTACCCGTTGTAATAAATTTATAAGATATCCCTAAGCGTTTAAATAAAATGACGCAGTAGCATAAAGGACATCTTGAGCTAGTGTTTATGTTCTTATATAAATTATTTAATTACAACCGTTTGAGGAAGTTAAACTAGGGTCATAATTTTTATTTAATGTGTCTAAACGGTTAGAAAGTTCCAATACCCATTTCATGACAGAGCCTGGGGTTTCAAGGAATTTGTATCTGAAGAAATCTTTAGGTAAATCATCCATTTTTTCCAATGCATTGTTTAATTCTTTGTTTTTACGAATAGCAGCCAACAAACAACCTTTCACATTTCGAGCACAATTTTCACCAAACAATTGGTATTTAGTGTGCCCTTTACTGTTTTCCTTAATTTGTTGTAGCACATCAATTTCATCAATAAAAAAGTGCTTACCGCTTTCGCTGGTCGGTAGAGAAATTACATGATCAGCATTTTTTCCTTTCGTTTGCTCAACGTCTTAATTTCATGAGTTAGTTTATTGCTTTCTTTTGCGCAAATTACTTTTTTTGCTCGGATATCATCTTTTTTAAGTTGGATTTCAATTAGCCTATCCTTTAGCACTTTAATACGTTCAATATCCTTCGAAATTTTTTCTACTTGCCGAGAGTGAGAATACAGTTGTGTATCGACTGCCATCATTTTTGCTTTTAACGGTTGATGTTCGGCAGAATGTAGTGCTTCAATTTCATTCATCATTTGCATTCTAATAACGGTCAATTTTATATCTATAGCTGACATTTCATTGATCAAGGTTAAGTAATCTTGATCATATTGTTCAGCTTGTTTTAGAAGCTTTGAGTAAAGACGTTCACGATGAGAAGCAAAACCTTTCTCTGTTTTAAAAAATTTACCGTGATGAATTAGTGCATCAGGGATCCCAGATTCTGCTTTCATGTCTTTGATGATAGATTTCACTAAAGTGGCGTTCGCTTTAGAACCTACCTTTAAAACACTTTTTCCAAACAATTTTTTGCCAATGGAAAAAGTTTTTTTAGGTCTTGTATTTATGGCACTTCGCGGTCGGAAGGCAGAAAAAATTTTGTCCTTAATCTCCGTGGTGTTGTTTTTAATGTAGAGATATTATTGCTAATGACAATAGACCTGTAATGATTAAATAAAAAAGTAAACTAGCCTTGCTTGAATAGGTATGAGTGGATAGTACCAGAATCGCGTGAACGCTATTGGGTTTAGAATGAGCTAAGGAGATTTATTCTATGTTTCGAGCCGTATATCGACGAAGCGTCGGCCTAAATGGTCGTCGTATTTCGACCAGTGTTCTTCATATAACAGATAGTGAAGGTCATTACCCATCCTTTGCAAACTCCATTGCACGCAGCCATCTCGTAGAATTTGATAAGCATGGGCAGCTAACTTTTCAGCCCTCCGCAGTAAATCCTTTCTTTGTTTATGGAGGTGACCTGACTGATCGAGGCCCAGGAGACGTGAAATTACTTAAGCAGTTGCTTTCATTCAAAAAGCGTTATCCAGACCGAGTATTTTTGTTAGCGGGCAATCGAGAAGCCAGTAAAACTCGATTTCATACGGAATTACACCCCAAATATATTCGTGAGCGTCTAATCAATGGCACAGCCCCTTATTGGTTGCAATCGCGCCCTCATACAATTCCCTCAGATTATGTGAAAAAGCACATGCTTAAAAAAGGCAAATCAGCGCAGGGACATACTGAACTAATCGATTATATACAATCATTAAATATAGAAGAATGTCAGCTTATTTATTTGAATTGGATGCTTGAGGAGAATTTAGGTTGCTCTCATACCTTTGCTTACCATGCGCAAGAATTAGCAACGCAATTAGGGAAAAGAATCGATGAGATTTCAGAGGGTATGATACTTAACAGCATTATAGAGATGACGTCACCCAATGGACTGATCGGCGATTATCTGAAACACGCTCAAGTTGCTGCCATTATTCCAAATACAGAAATTTTAGTTGTTCATGGCGGCTTAACACCCATTAACATTGGTCGCATTCCTGGCATGATCCCTACTGATGAGCCGATCAGTAATGCTCGACTATGGATAAGTCAGTTTAATTGCTGGTTCCGAGCAGAGGTTAAAAAATGGGCTGATTCATGCCCTGGAGAATTACCTTTACAATTACGTGCTGCCAGCTCCCCGTTAGATACATTCTCAATGAATATTCCTGCTCCATTTAGAACCATAGTCACCGCATCAATGCTCGATGATAACCGAAAATTTATTTCTATACCTCCCGAGGTCAGCACCTATTTAACCAAAAATAAGATTTCTTTAGTGCTTACCGGGCATCAACCTTGTGGTGATCATCCTGCAATTTTAAGAAGTGATGATGATCAAGTCGTCTTTATTAATGGAGACACTGGTTATGCCAATACTGAAGCTAAAGATCCACATGATACTCGTGGGCCTGTTACTCATACATTACAAATTTTTTCTGGCTTAGACGATATGAAAATAGATATCGATGCGCGTTTACTCAATGAAGGTCGTGTTTCCACAAAGCTAAAAATGGCTCAAGGAAAAGTCGTCAGTCAACACTATGTGGGCAAATTACTTCCTGGCAATGAATTAGTACAATGCCAATTAAAAAACGGTAATTATCGCATTGTTCATCAAGAGGATTTTATCGTGCGCTATAAAGAAATGACTCCTGACGAAGTCGAGCAAAAACTTAATTTAACCCCTTTAAAAAGGAACACGGAACTCACTCTATAGCCTGCCTAAGACTAGGCTTATTTAATCCGAATAGCCAAATACTTATCAATCATTTGTCGTGAAAGACTAATTGGTTTAGGCAACTTAGGCAGCCTATCTAGAGAAAACCATTGTGCGTCTTCCAATTCAGTCGAATCAATTTGGATTTCCCCGCTGTCATACTCAGCGATAAATCCCAACATTAAATTACTTTGAAAGGGCCAAGGTTGTGAAGAAAAGTACTGCAGGTTTTTTATGGTAAGTCCCACTTCTTCTTTCACTTCTCGTCTTACAGTCTGCTCAAGCATTTCTCCGGGCTCAACAAAGCCGGCTAATATACTATAAATTCCTGGCAGAAAATGCGGAGATCGCGCCAATAAAATCTCATTATCGCGCCAAATTAACGCCAACATGACTGGCGATATTTGTGGAAAAACTAAAGTATGACAGGCAGAGCAGAGTTTTGCCCGTTCCTTATTGCTATAGTGCGTTTTTTGCCCGCAATACCCACAAAACTGTGTACTCCTGTCCCAGTGTAATAATTGTTTACTTCGCGAAACCACTTGAAATAAATCGTCATTCTCCAGCGTTTCATGTGCTTGACGAATATGCTGAAAAGTTAAATCTTGCGCTAAGGAAACAGGCAAATGACTAAGTTGCACAGCGAAACAAGAGATAGAGCCGTACATCCCTAAATAAATTTGACGTTCCAGAGTAAGGTTGAGTTCGTCAAGACTTAAAAGCAGAGGAATTTGATTAGCCTTTAGAAGAATTTCTTCACCGTGAAAAATGAACCAAAATGCAGGCTCGATTGATGCCGTAGGAGGGTGAATTTGTGAAGTAAATAAATTTGTCATGATTAAATCCATAAGCCAAAAAAATTAGAGCTAAGTCCTTGTTCATTGAGATTCATACTCAAAAAAAAAACTGCTCGCAACCCTAAAAATGTACTCTCACAACCGTTTGCTGCTTGAACAATTGCGTTGCAACTAAATGTTGTAAATGTATATAATGCCTTCGCTAAGAACGCACTGTTCAAAAAGTGCATGCATATGGAGAATGTACTATGAATAATAAAAAAGGTATAGCATCCCTAATTTGGGTTGTTTTTGTAGATTCAATGGGATGGGGTATAGCCTTCTCCATTTTTGCCGCACTCTTTTTTAAAGGTAATTCTAATATCATACCTGAAACAGTGTCATCGACTTCAAGATACATGTTGTATGAATTTTTATTAGCTATTTATAGTGTGTTTATGTTTTTCTTTGCCCCTGTCCTGGGTGGTATTGCTGATCGTTACGGCCGTAAGCCTGGATTAAAAATTTCCATGTTAGGTTTAACCAGTGGCTTTATTTTGAGTGCACTAGGTTGTTACTTAAGTAGTATTTGGTTTTTAATTTTTGGTCGAATTATTTCTGGGATGACAGCGGGCTCTCTCTCTGTAGCACAGGCTGCAGCAGTAGACATCAGTACACCTCAGAATAAATCATTTTATCTTTCAATTTTAATGTTATCGAACTGCCTGGGCTTTTCTCTGGGACCTATTCTGGGCAGTGGGCTGATGCATTTTAATATGGGACCTATTGGTGCTTCTACCTTTCTAATTGGAGCAATCATGAGTGCCCTAGGGTATTTAAGTATTCAATTCTTCTTTAAAGAAACTTACACACCCAAAAAATCAAAAGATCAATTCAATTTAATAAAAGACTTTGCAAATATTAAAGTTGCTTTTTGCAAACCAATTTTGAGCAATTATTTACAAGCCGTTTTATTTTCCATGGTAGCTTTTGGTTTATTCTTTTCCGATATTCCAGTTTTTTTGAACCGATATTTTCCTTCTCAAAACTCATCCACTGATCTTATATTGAGTTTCGAAGCGATTATTTTTTCGCTTACTTTGATGTTTGGTGGTAAATATCTCTTTAATTATTTTGAAAAGACAAAAGTTATTTTTTTAGCTTTGTTTGTTCAATTGCTAGCCTACCTTGTTATCTCTCTTAGTATTCAATCCTTTACCTTAAACGTCATTTTATTTACCTGCATTTCTGCTTTTACGGGATTAATGTATATCGCACTGTTAACCCTTATTTCAGATACTACAGAAAGTGATTGGCAAGGACGAGTGATGGGTGTAGTTGCTGCCTTATCTTCCATTACATGGGGTGTTGGCCCTTTACTAACCGGTGGCTTGAATTTTTATGGGGCAGGCATTGCCTTTTTATTTTGTGCTTTGCTCATCATTTTAAGTCTCGTTGCACTGCGTAAATCAATGACAAAAAATAAAGCCCTAGGCCTTGCAAATGCTAATGGACAATCGTCTTAGGCAGTGTTGATAACTCAAGAGGGCTTTAGTACATCGGAATTTCAATCAGGAAGAGTTTTAAATGTCATCAAATAATATAAATTTCATGGAAAAAATTGGCATTGATGAATCCTGTTTGTCAGCCAAATCTTACAAAAAACTAGTTTATGATTCTAAAGCAGTTGAAACAATGTCTTATGAATTCAAAACATTATGTCAATTGTTTGAAGAACGAGTGGCTAAAGCGCCAAATAATATCGCCATTGAATACAAAGACACCGTGCTTAGTTTCGCCCAACTGAACCAATTGGCGAATCAATTAGCGCGTTATATCAGAAAGCAATACCAATTAATTACTCAAGAGGAATTAAAAGCCGATACATTAATTCCAATCAGTGTCGGACGCAGTGCTGATTTTATTATAGGGATATTAGGCATACTAAAAGCGGGTGGCGCTTATGTTCCGATTAATCCTGATTATCCGACAAGTCGTATCGAACATATATTAACTGACATTAATAGCAAAATTATTTTGACCGAGCGTCTTTCATCTGCACAATTTAAGCGTGATCATGGTTATCTTAAACAAATTGTGCTTGATGAGCGATTATTTTTAAACGAAAACGCTGCTAACTTATATATCCAACTCAGTCCAACTGACTTAGCTTATGTTATTTACACATCTGGAAGCTCTGGCACACCCAAAGGGGTTTTAGCGCAACATGCTAACGTCATTGCACAAGTCATTTGTGCGAATTATTTTTACGCCGACGAATCGGATACGATGGCCTTTTTTTCCGACGTTTCTTTTGATTCGACGACCTTTGAGCTATGGGGTTCTTTATTAAATGGAGCTCGCTTATTTATTCCAGATAATTTTTTTGAACTGTTGTCTAATCCGATTCTATTTAAAGAAACGATTGATAAAAAAAATCTTACTATCCTTCTCATTACAAGGGCATTGTTCGACTTACTGTATACGCTGGATGAAACCGTATTTGCTCCATTAAAATTTTTATTAGTCGGAGGCGAAGCATTAACTAAAAATATAATGCTTAATTTAATGAACTCCCCCTACAAGCCCAAGAATTTAATTAATGCCTATGGTCCCACTGAAAACAGTACTTTTTGTACTACCTATGCGCTTAATGAAGATTTTAGTTTATTGAATTCAGTTCCCATCGGAAGACCTTACTCAAATCGCGTAGGCGTAGTGGTTGATAAACATCTCCAACTGGTACCGATTGGGATGATTGGTGAAATCTATGTGGGCGGACCTAGTTTATCAAGAGGGTATTTAAATAAGCCAGAATTGACGCAAGAGCGGTTCATTTCGAATCCCTTTTTTCAACAAAGCGGCGAACATTACCCCCGCATTTATAAAACAAATGATTTAGTCAAATGGTTACCCAATGGTTATCTCGAATATGCTGGCCGCAATGACTTCCAAGTGAAATTACGCGGCTATCGAATCGAACTCGCCGAGATAGAAACCAGGATGTTAGAATATCCTGGTGTAAAACATAGTGTTGTAATACTTCACAAAAACGAAAGTCTTTCCTTTTTGGTAGGCTATTACGTAGCTGATAGCCAATTGGACGACCAACTGCTTCGAAACCACTTAGCAGCAATTTTACCTGATTATATGATACCCAGTATCTTTATCTATTTAGATACTTTACCGGTCACTACGAATGGAAAGTTAGATAGAAAAGCATTACCTGTTCCTCAATGTCAACCAGAAAATACGTCTAGCTCCCAAGATAAGCCAGCTTCCATTGAGGAAATGATTTCTAAAATCTGGTCCAGAATTTTAAATCTTAATAATTTTGGTAAAGAGGAGTCTTTTTTCAATTTAGGGGGTAATTCGCTTGCAGCCATGATGGTCCGTAAAGAGCTTGAGGATGCCTTTGCTATAAAATTGAATATTGTTGAGTTGTTCCAATACACAACCCTAACGCAACTGACAGAGCGAATTTCCGAGCTTATTTCGTCAACGCAAAAAAATCAGTTTAAACAAGAAGAACAACCGCTTGAACAATGTGCTGCTGCAGAGCCGATATTCAATGAGCCGATAGCTGTTATAGGAATGGCTTGTCGAATTCCAGGCGTGAAAGATCCTGAGTCATTTTGGAATCTTCTCATTAACGAAGAGACTAATTTGCGTCAGCTCTCAACTGAAGAACTCCGTGCAAATTCAGTCAGTGACTCATCGATTACAAGTGATACCTATGTAAAACGGGGTGCTATTTTTGAGGACCCATTTAGTTTTGATGCCAATTTTTTCGGTTATTCTGTGAAAGATGCTGAAATCATGGATCCACAACAGCGTCAATTTTTAGAGTGTGCTTGGGAGGCTTTAGAATTTAGCGGGAATATTCCTGAGAAATTTAATGGCGATATTGCCGTTTTTGCTACTCAAGGAAGAAATGATTATTTCATGAATCATATCTTTGGTTCACCTCTTGCACAAACTAATTTATTCCAAGCTATTCTTGGCAACGAAAAAGATTTTTTGAGTACGAAGGTCTCTTATAAGTTAAATCTAACAGGACCGAGTATTACCTTACAAACTGCTTGTTCAAGCTCACTTGTTTCAGTGCAAATGGCTTGTGAAAGCCTTAAAAGTCATAGTTCGGATATGGCCCTAGCTGGTGGTGTCTCGCTTTTTTATAATTATGGTTACGACTATCAAGACGACATGATTGAATCTCCAGATGGTTACTGCCGTGCATTTGATTCTCGTGCCAAAGGCACTGTGGTAACGAGTGGCGTGGGTGTTGTGGTTTTAAAACGACTGAGTGATGCGATTACTCAAAAAGATACTATTTATGCAATCATTAAAGGTGGCGCTATCAATAATGATGGTTCAACTAAAATGGCTTTTACTGCACCAAGCGTTGAGGGACAAGCCGCGGTTATTGAAAAAGCCCTTAAAAATGCCCATCTTACTGCTGATCAAATCAGTTACATTGAAGCACACGGTACTGGCACGCAGTTAGGTGACCCGATTGAATGGACTGCGCTTCATAATGTATATCAAAAATATACACAGCAGGAAGGCAACTGCATGATTGGTTCAGTTAAAACCAATATAGGGCATACGGACTCTGCCGCTGGTGTGTTTGGATTAATGAAAACTGTTTTAGCATTAAAAAATAAAATACTTCCAGCCACTCTAAATTTTGAAACACTAAATCCCGAAATTGCCTCATTTAATAAATTATTTACGGTTTCCAATCAAACAATGCCTTGGAAATCGAATGGTGTTCCTCGTCGTGCAGCAGTAAGCTCGTTTGGTTTAGGTGGTACCAACGCGCATGTTATTTTAGAGGAATACAACAAAGAATCTTGCCAAGTTAATTTAAGTCACGAAAATAAAAATTACTTTTTAGTCCCATTTTCAGCGAAAAGTCGCGAATCACTGTATTCAATGGCTAATCAATTAAAGAACTATATTAATGGCGCTGAACCAATTAATTTAGGTAATCTTGCTTTTACTGCGCAAGAAGGTCGGGCTGAATTTAAAGAAAGAGGTTTTTTCATTGTTAATGAGCGCTTACAAAAAGATAATGAGCGTGTCTATTTGTCTTATCTTCATGATAAAGACTATCATGAAATACCACGGGTTATTTTTATCCTGGCAGATTTCGCAGCCGAATCATTGGCACAATATGAAAGTTTATACAAAAATTATCCTGCATTTAAAGAAACCTTTGATTCTTGTGCGACAATTATTCAAGAAAAGTATCATGTCGATATAAAGCAGCCTTTGAATGCTCAGCATGTTAAACATTCAATACTGGTTTCGTTCTCAATTTATTACGCACTGTCACAATTATTAATTTCAACAAAGATAGCACCCTATGGATTAATCGCTCAAGGTAATGGCGCTTACTTGGCTACAACACTTATGGGTGATTTTTCTTTTGCGGACGCATTAGCAGCCTTATTAGAAGAAAATACTCAGGTCTTATCCTTAAAACTAACCGAACCAAGTATTAAGTTTTATGCCAATGAAAACGAGTTGATGAAAGAAGAGGACCACTCCCATTTTATTTATGTTGAGTTCGGTAAAGGTTCTACTTTAGACAAAAGTAAGCTCAACATTGCAAGTCTACAACTCGAAAAAGGACGAGATGCGGACGTTTCTTTCTTACATTTGATGGGCTGGTTATGGGCCAATGGCTTATCTGTTCTCTGGAGTAGCGTTCATAGTTCGTCAACCTATTCAAGAAAAATAAGTATTCCGACTTATTGTTTTATAAAAAAACACTATGAAATTAAAAAATTTAGAGTTAGTGAAGCAGCCATTCAGAACGAAAGTATCTCAACTGATACAGACTCCTCATTGGAAGAACAATTAAAGGCTATGTGGTCAAAAGTTCTAGGCGTAGCTTCTGAAGAACTTACTGAAAATTCCCATTTTTTAGAACTAGGTGGTGACTCCTTATCGTTTATTGATTTACTCAAACATATTAAAACGTCATTTCTCATTGATATGAATTTGGAAGAAGTAGTCCAAAATAATGAATTTGGAGAAATGCTTCATTATTTAAGTACAAAGAAGGTGGCTCATGTCTGATATAGTTTTTACAAATGGACAAGATCTAGAAGTACAACAATATGACTTATCGATTGGGCAGAAAGAGTTATGGTTCATTCATTCTATGGATGGTGCAGCGAAAGCGGCCTATAACGAACAACTCATTTATAAGCTAAAAGGATTTTTGTCAATCAATAGTTTAAAAAAAGCATTTCAGGCTTTAATAGATAAACATCCTATCTTGCGTACTTCTTTTGTTAAAGATTCTGAAGGAAATGTTTCTCAATGGCTGCATCAACAAGCCGAGTTGAATTTTACTGTAACCAATGAAGTCAATCATGAACAACTTGAAGATTATATTAACCAGCAAATAAGCAAACCCTTTCACTTAGATCAAGCGCCGTTAATGCGTGTAGTGCTTGTTAAAATGAATGAAGATGAATTTACTTTGCTTATTGTGTTGCATCACATTATTACAGACGGTACCTCATTTTCTATTCTTATTGATGACTTAAATCAATTTTATAATCAGGCTATGCGCGGTGAAGCTATTCAGCAACCAGAATTCAAACCCTCTTATTTTGATCACATTCAAACCGAGCAGAAGCAGTTTTTATCACAAGCTTACCAGGAAAAAGTAAATACCGTTGCTGAGTCATTAAAAGGTTACTCTGGATTAAATTTTTTAACCACACCACAGGGTAAAGAGAAAATTGATATTTTTTCAGGTAATCGTGTCTACTTTAAGCTAGATAAAACCACTTGCAATAGATTGAATGAGTTTGCACAAGCACATCGAATGACTGTGTTTCATGTGCTTTATGCTGCATATTGCATATTTTTAAGTCAATATACGCGAAGCCAAGATATTCTTGTGGGTGTTCCTTTTGCCAATAGAGAACATGATCTTGAGCGACAAATCATGGGATATTTTATTAATACTCTCCCCATTCGAGTTACTATAAAAGAACAGGAAAGTTTTCTTGAGTTGGCTTCACGTGTCAAATCACTCGTTTTTTCTTCATTGTGTAAGCAAGAGGTTGCTTTTGAGCATATAGCGTCTCAATTAAATTTAGCCCGAAAAGCGTCAGGACAACATCCAATTATTCAAACAATGTTCGTGTGGGCTAATACAGCTAAAGTGACATTAAGGCTTGAGGGGATAAGTGTTCAGCCAGTACATCATTATTTTTCCAAGACTGCGAAGTTTGATCTTTCATTGTTTATGTTGGAAGAAAGTAAAGATGATATTACCGCTTATTTTGAATATAGAGATGCGTTATTTGAGCGTGAAACCATTGAGCGTATTGCCCGTAGTTTTACTATTTTACTAAAAAATATTCTTAACAATCCTCAAGAATTAGTACAATCCTTAAGTTTATTAGATGCAGCTGAAATGCAACGTATGAAAGAGAAGTATTTTACTGCAAAACTTGACCGAGTCGTTACGACCTCACTGGCCGAATTGTTTCAAGAAACTGTTACTCGACACCCCAAAGAAATTGGTTTGGTTTTTGGGTCTCAATGCTATGATTATGCAACAATTGAAGAACGCAGTAACCAATGGGCTTCCTATATTAGACATCAATACAAACAGCTCTATGGTTGTGAACTATGCGGTGATACTTTAGTCGCTCTCTGTGTGGATAGAAATGAAGATATGATCTTTGGTATGCTGGGTATTCTCAAGGCAGGAGCGGCTTACGTACCGGTAGATCCAAAATATCCGCAAGAGCGTATCAATTACATTATCAATCACAGCCAGGCCTCCTTATTATTAACTCATAAAGTACATGATGCCTTGAATTTAGATTTTGCTGCGGAACGAATTATCTATATGGATGATGATTGCATTGTTAACTCCCCACATTTTGTGGATCAACCATTCGAGCATAAAATAAAACCACAGGATTTAGCTTATGTTCTTTATACTTCGGGTTCAACAGGTAAACCCAAGGGTGTGGGTGTTTCTCATGAAAATGTGATTTGTTTATTTGAGTCCTTAAAAAAACAATTTGAGTTTTCAACACAGGATGTTTGGAGTCTTTTCCATACTTTTTGTTTCGATATTTCTGTTTGGGAAATTTGGGGCGCGTTTTTATTTGGTGGTACTTTGTTAGTAATTCCTTATGAAGTAACGCGAGATACCAAGCAATTTTATCAACTCATTGACTCTGAAAAAGTAACTGTTTTGACGCAAACTGCGTCTGCGTTTCAAATGTTTATTAATGAAGACCTGCGATCCAGTAAGAAACTTAACTATTTACGATACGTTTCTTTTGTTGGTGAATCTTTAAAAGTCTCAATTCTAAGACCCTGGGTTGCAAAATACGGAGTGGATAAGCCTCGTTTAGCGAATATGTACGGTATTACAGAAACAACTGTATATACTAATAATAAATTTGTAACTCAAGCTGATATTGATAAAGGAAGGGATAATATTGGTTGGCCACTTGCAGAGTTCAGCATGTGCGTTATGGATGAACATTTACGATGGTGTCCGGTTGGTATCGTGGGTGAAATTTGTATTGGTGGTCGCGGCCTTTCAAGAGGCTATCTCTATCGTGATGACTTGACTCAAGAAAAATTTGTCAAAGATCCCTATGCTAATTTTTTAGGCTTGCCCGAAGATACCCGCTTGTATCGCACCGGTGATTTAGGTCGCTGGATGGAAGATGGCTCTATTGAATACCTCGGTAGAAAGGATTTTCAAATCAAATTACGTGGTTTTCGCATCGAGCTTGGCGAAATTGAATCCGCACTTGGTAGTTATCCTGGGATAACCCATACTGCCGTTCTATTAAAAGGTGAAGGAGAAGCAGCTTATTTGGCTGCCTATTATACCTTAAAGATTGGCGTGCAGGTTGATGTAGCCAATCTTAAAAGTCATCTTAAGGCCTTTTTACCTGAATATATGGTACCCAGTACCTTTACTGAACTGGTGTCATTCCCCATGACAGTTAATGGTAAAATCGACAGAAAGGTGCTCGGCACTGTGGAAGATAAAGTCAATATTGAGAAAAATGTAGTGCCGTTAAATACGCCACTTGAGGTGGATATTGCAGCAGTTTGGGCCGATATTTTTAAATTGCGTATTGACGATTTGGGTGCCTCATCCAACTTTTTTGAATTGGGTGGCAATTCCTTACTCGTTGTTAAAATGCTTACTTTGGTCAGCAATAAAATCGGTAAAGAGTTATCACTAAGCCAATTCATTGCCATGCCAACGATTACATCCTTAGCAGCGCAAGTTGAGTCCAGCCTGACTTCAATGCAAAGGATCCATTTGTTTAAAGAGAAATTAGAACAGGATGTAGTCTTGGATTCAGCAATTAAACCATTGCCAGATAGTCCTTGCGTTCAGCATCCCCAATCTATTTTGCTAACCGGTGCTGCTGGTTTTGTTGGTGCACATTTACTTGATGAGCTCCTGAAAAAGACGGATGCCATTATTTATTGTCTAATCAGAGCCGCTACGGTTGATGAGGCTTTAGAAAAGCTAACTGGTAAATTGCGAAAATATAGACTCGAATCTCGTCTTTGCAAGGCAAGAATAGTTCCTGTATTAGGTGATCTCGGTGAACGCAAATTAGGTTTGGCAGCACAGAATTATGAGCGGTTAACGCAGGAAGTCGATGCGATATTTCATGTTGGAGCTTGGGTGCATCATGTTTATGATTACAACACGCTTTATAAAACTAATGTTCAATCAGTGATTGAAATCATTAAAATGGCAGTTACGAACAAAAATAAAGCCATTCATTTTGTGTCAACGTTAGCAACACGCTTGATTTCTCCAATTGAACGTTTGTCTTCCATAGATAGTACTTCAATGGAGGGCTATCTCAATATGAATGGCTATCTCACTACAAAATGGGTTGCTGAGCAATTATTACAAGAAGCAGCGATTAGAGGCGTGGTTGCTCATGTATATCGCCCAGGCAATGTTGTCTCGGGCATGCATGGTATTTATGAGCCTGAAACAAATCATACCTTGTTGCGACTTAAAGGAATGTTACAGCTTGAAAAAGGGTTTATAGTAGACCAAGACAGGGTAGAAATGATGCCGGTTGATTTGTTAGCTGCAGCCATCGTTGAAATAGCTAAAGCGCCACAGCGTTTTTCTTATAATTTAAATAATTCAGAATCAATTTCATGGTTTGATTATTTAAAAATTGCTCAACATAAAGGGTATCGATTTGATTTTATCTCGGATAAAGAAGAATGGAATCGAATTATGAGTGACATAGATGAACAAAACGCCTTATATAAATTATCTCATGTATACAAACTTCATTCATCAATGAATAAAGGGCCTGCGGAAACACTAGAAATAACACCTGATTATCCTATTACAACACCGCCTTATCTCGAAATGATTGAGCAACAATTTAACTTCCTCATAGCAAGCGGTTTTTTAGATAGTCCTCAAACCATTTCAATCTAGGTTGTTCACCAGAGGATGAAAAGCGTAACCCGAATGTGGAAGTAACTTCGGGTTATGGCAGAACTTAATGCTAACTTATTCTAATTTAAGTGATTTTTTTTGCGTGCCGATTGGTTACCTAATGAAAAGCTATATCATTTTATGGGTTGGATAAGGTTAGTATTTGTGCTGAATTTAATTTATACTTGTCGCCTTTTTAAAGAGCCAGTTTGGGAAATTTTTATCATGTATAGGTTGTTTAATAGCAAAGAAAAATCCAATTCTAAAGATTCCGACACCTTAAAAATACTAACCGAGCAAACACCAACAATTAATGAACCAACGCAGCCTTTTGAAGAAGATCCTTTAGAAGAAATCTTTATTAATTCCCCACGCGAAGTGAAAGCATTAGCTCCTCGTACTAATGGTCTGGAAGCACTTTATGATCATTTTATAAAAGAAACGAATGGCGATCCTATCCCTTTCGGTAAAAGTGAGAAAATTGGGTTATTGTTAGAAATTTTAGGTGGGACGGGCGGTATTTATGCTTGGCCACCCGCTTGGGAATACGGAAAAAATTTTGCTCCCTGGATGGCTTATAGTTTTGCGGCCTCAAACCCAGCCAGTAATACTTTATTTTTAATTAATGCCACCGATAATTTGATTGATACTATTCAAGCAGAATCAAATATACCTCCAGAAATCAAGGAATTAATTAATTCACCAAGTAAAGGAAGTTTGATTGCGAAATATCTAAAGATGGGTTTAGGTTCCTTGGTTTGTGTCGTGCCTTTTTCCATCGCAGTTTATTTATTTCCCTTACCTAATTGCGATGCAGCCTGGTGTCTCGGGCTCACAGTTTCTCACTCAACACTGTCCTCTGCTATTTTACATGGAGTTTCCTGGGGAATTATACTTACAGAGAAGTATTGGTATTATCGTATTCCCGTTTTACCTTTTGAGAAGCTTTATTCTCTAATCAAAAAATCACGTACTTCTGCAGAAGAGCTTGAGTTATTGAGATTAGCGAGTGAACAACAACTCATTGAATCAAAATATAAAAATCAACTCGTAGAAACGCTTTCGAAGGCGATACAATCCATCGTTAGAGGCCGATCTAATGCAGGACTAGAGGAATCTCCATTAAGAACAATTCAACATGAAAGTGCTTCATTCATTGAATTTGTTGAGCTGGCAAAAAGACTTAGGCCTGAACTTCCTCCTCCTTCCGTACAGCAATCGTATTTTCGTCGTTTTGTTAATAAAGCGCATCACATGTTATCGAATGGTGGAGTTGGTATTCTAGGTGCTGGCATCATGATTGCTGGGTGTATGGGATGGATTGCTAATCCTATTTATATTGGTTTCTTAGAGGGATTAAATCTTTCTGAAAGCATTGGTGTAGGCGCTCTTCCTCTTTATTCAACAGCGGTTTTATGTGCATTTTATGGTACAGGGATTTTTAATCAAATTTATAGCTATTTTACAACCTGGACTGGCGATAAAGTGGCTCCGGAAATACAAATGTACCCTAAAACATTTGCGCTATTTACTTTGGTAAACATCTATATTTCCTTTTTCGCATTTGCTAATGGTACGCAACTCATTAAAACTGTTTTTGCCGATGAGATGTGGGATGATATTAGACCTGCTTTAGAAGGCATCTCAATACCCACCTTGCAAATCCTTTCGTTTATTCCTTTAATGGATCTTTTTTGTTTAGTGGTGCGCAAATCACAAGCTAAATTTGGTTCATTAGCAAATGATGATACACTTGCCGCTCGACTGCTGGTGAAGATGTCTTTGATTGTTCATTATTTGCAACAAATGAAAGGTGAGGAATTGATGCATGGTATTAACCAATATGCTTCCAATCAACAAAGTGCTTTGGGTATAGACCCTGAACAGTTTGAAACTGATTTTCACACCTTTTTCAGTTTAAAAAAGCAACATGATGATTTAAGCCCACCATCCATCGATGTTGAAACACCGCGTCAACCCCTTGGTTACAATAGAAATTCATTTCACAATTCACAGGTAGCTACCTCTATGGGCTCTATGAAACCTACCACACCTCTATTGCAAACAACGGAGCGAGGAGCCAGCTATAGTTAAAGGAGTTAAACATATGGAATATCAATCGACTAAAGTGGTGATCATTGGTGGAAACCGTGGCATTGGTTTAGGTTTTGTTCAAGAATATCTGTCCAGGGGTTGTTTCGTGTATGCAACCTATCGTGAACAAAGCAAACGTGATGAGTTAATGGCATTGAAATCGAGTTATTCTAACAGTCTGGAATTGATTTCTTTAGATGTCAGAGATAAACAAGCGATTATTTGTTTAGCCGAAGAAATCAATGGAACGATTGATATTTTAATTTTGAATGCAGGTATTATACGTAGCCCTTCAGGCTCTCATCCACTTATAGAAACTGAGGAGCAGCTGCGTGAAACAATGGAAGTGAATACCTTTGCCCATGATAATATCATGCGTGCCTTATTTGCAAAATTACTCCACTCTAATAGCTGCGCTGTTTATGTTAGTTCTACACTAAGCAGCTACTCCCATAATCTTAAAGGGCGGTATAGTTCTTATCGTGCAAGCAAGGCTGCTGGCAATGTTCTCATGCAAAACTGGAATATTGAGTTATCATCCATTTGGTTAGCTCAGGGAAACTCTCCTGACGATAGACCTTGTGCATTTCCTATATCGCCAGGATTAGTGCAAACTGACATGGGTGGTGGACGTGGCGATCTTACTGTGAAACAAAGCGTCTCACAAATGGTTTCTGTAATTGCAGATGTGAGGAAACATAAACGTTGTTCTTTCTATTTATACGATGGCAGTGTATTGCAGTCTTATCCTGAGCCTTTGATAACTGTAGAGCGGACTACATAGGGTTTCTCCAGAGGCTCGTCTCAATTAATGAAAGCGAGCCTCAGGTAATATGACCAATTGACTATTGGGGCAAATGGATAACCACTCAGCCACCTTTTCGGTAGGGTTAACATCAGCAGTCAGTAATAAATGACTGAGTGCATTGAGCTGGCGCACCTTAACTGAATACTTCATCAGTAATTCCCAATCGGAAGGAGTTAATCTCACATGACTTATCTTTTGGATCTGCAAATAACTCAAATAATGTTTAGCCTGCGTTTGTAAATTGAACGAACCAATAGAGAGAATTCCACCGACAAATAAAGGCGCTAATAAACAAGGTAACAAAACATTAAACGATAGAGGTGTAGATAAATCAAAAATAGATTTTGCAGTAAAGTCAGTAGCTCGGTTTAACCAAAAACCATAATTAATAATATTTTTTTGGCTTAGCATCTGTTGTTTATTACTTTCTTTATCGATGAGAACCAGTAACTGCTGATGAGCTAATGAGCGATTAGGCAAGACACCTAAACCGCTGCTTTCAGAAAAAATCGCTTCAGTTTTATAGAGGAACTGTGATGCATTACCCTTAAGTTGCTGTGATAACTTATCAAAAGAGTACTCTGAGCTGATAATTAGATTAAGCTTGCTATTTGTTGCAACCGCATCAATTTGAGCCACAGAATACTCTGTTGGCAAGGGAACACAAATACAACCAGCCTTAGCAATTCCCAAGACTAATGCAACTAAATCAACACCTTGCTCCGTATAAATCCCTACCTGACTTTGTAATGGTAAATCGAGCGTATAAAGAAACGAGGTGATCGCTTCAGCCTTTTGCCATAATTGATGATAAGTGACACATTGATTATCTTGATAAATAGCAGGATTATCCGGCGTGCGGCAAACCGATTGTTCAAATAAGTCGGTAATAGTATTACTAGGTAAAGGAAGATATTCACCTACTCCCCACGTGAATAGTTTTTCCTGTTCTTCTTCTGTCAAAAAAACGAGTTCATTAATTAATGTCTCAGGCTGATGCAAAATATAGTGAAGAATATTATTAATATGGGCTGGCATTCTTTCAATTAAGGGAGTTATCGTTCCACCCTGATAATTTGTATCAATCCGATGTGCTATTTTTAATTCATGAGACTTCTGATCAACATAAAAATGAATCAATGAGTTTTTCGGTACATGCACTGTTTCATTTGAGAGATCCACAGTAATGATACAGTCTTTAATTAAAGGCTTTAAAGCAGGTTGACGAGTATAAATATCACTCAGCAAAGCCCCACGTTTAGATATTAAAGCAAGGGTTTGATTTAGTTCTTCTAACACTTGTTTACAAGTAAAGTTGTCTTGCAAACTGGGTGTTATTGGCAATAAGGTAGCCCATAAGTTAGAAGTTGTTTTAATATCAGAAAAATACTCATTGCTTAAAAAGATAGTAGAATTCTCATAATTATTTAATCGGTATAAATAAATTAATACACTTGCCAGCAAGTAATGACTGGGATTGTTTATTGAGTTCTTAATCTCTTGCTCAATGGCAATCGACTTTAGTTCAGTTGGTTGGTTTTTCTTAACAAAAATGCGATCACAATAGGTTGTATGATCGACTACCTCCCTTAATTGATTCACCCAGAATTTCTCATGCCTTAATGCATGACTGTATAAAGCCTTTCCATCCCGTAGGAATGCGTGATCTAGTAGAGGCAACTGCTGATTAATGACTAGACCGTAGTGTCGAATAAGCTCCTCTGTAGCAAGTAGTTTACTTTCTGAAGTCATGAGTTTTTTGAGCAAAATAGCTTCACTCGTTGTCGAAATGAGCAATCCTTTTTCATCCATTGAAAGAATCACACCACTTTGAATCTTAGTGTTGGGGAGAATTGATTTTTCCACCTCGGCCACGATGAGGTAGTCCTTTTTTAAATACAATTTTAATGTACCTAAATTATTGCTGTAGTTTCCAAAATTAAGCGCACGACAATATAAATCAATTTGTTGAGCTGTTGCTGTTTCCCAATTAATAAAGCCTAAATCAGGTAATGGATGGCTAAGCCCATAGTAACTTCGCATTGCTCTATTTTGCTTTGTCTTTATCAGCGAAGAAGATTGAATCTGTTCAATAATTTGGGCAAACCCAATTGTTGCTTCATCAAAACAACGTAAGTTAAGTGTTAATGCAGTTTCATTGTCTGACAGTGAAAAGCTTGATTGATAAACAATATCTCCTTCATCAATGCCTTCATTAACCAGGTGCCAAGTAATGCCATGAGTGGTTTCACCATTCATTAATGCCCAGGATGTCGCATTGACCCCTGCGTATTTAGGCAAAATAGAATCATGGTAGTTAATTGTGCCGAAGCGAGCGATTTTTAAATCAGCGTCTTTTAATATGACGCCATTGACAATACTAAAGAAGTAGTCGACTAAATTTTCTTTGTTATCAGGTAACTCTTCGAGAGAACTGACCCAAGGGATATTATTTTTATCACACCAGGTTTGGATGGATTTTATTGGCGAAATAACCCATTTAATTTGATGCTGGTTTTCTAATAAATAGTTACCACATTGAATCAATAAATTATCTTGCCCCATTAAGATGCAGGTTAGGCTCATTACATCATCTCCCACAGAGATCCTGAAATATCGTTTAAACTATTTCCTGCTCTGGAAATATGCCAATCCGGTCGGACTAACAAATAAGTATATGGATACGTCTGCGGGTCAACTTTTAATAGATGGATGTGTTTTAACAAGAAACACTCATTAATTAACTTAAGCTCTGATTCTTGCATTTTTTGCTCGCCACAAATAATCAAATTCCACTGAGTAGGAGACAAGTATTTGTAAATTGTCTCCTCTTTTAATAAAGCATGAGGAAGAAAATAGCCTGGTTCAGCCCTTGGTGTGTATTCAAAGGGAGAGTGCTCTTGCTGTTTCACTGCTGATTTTTGAGTTAACGGTGTATCTAAGTATGAATATCCTAGCGTCAATCCGGAGGAGCATAAAAATTGATTGCCTAAATCTGCATAAGCACGCACAAAGGCATTATAATCGTGCTCCGGGGGATATTTTTTCTTTAATTCGACAAATTGCTCCGCATTTTGTTTGGCGAAGTTCAAATTACTTTGCCAAACGGGTCTTCGTTCAATCTCATAGGTTTCAAGTAATTGGAGTGGAGCCTCTTGCTTGATAACAGCCGCCAATTTCCACCCTAAATTTTCTGCATCACCAAAGCCAGTATTTAGTCCTAAGCCACCTGTGGGCGCAAAAGCATGGGCTGAATCTCCCACCCAAAATATACGATTATCTTTATTGGCAAATTCGGCAAGTTGAACCTGCATATCCCAAAAATAGGAATCAGCAATTACCTTACTCACTGGTGTTCCAATCATTTTATCAATGAGTGCAGATAAGGTGGATTTATCAGGATTAAGGTTAGAATCAGTCCAAACGATTTGTGCAAGCCATAAGCCTTCCTCAAGATCAATAGGTCCGACAAAAGCCATCGCGTCATCATCTAGCACGAAGTACATGATTCCGTCAGCCACTGTTTTTTTATTCATAATTTCTTTTGAAATAAACAAAGTCCCCAGCATTTTCGTTTGCTCAGATAGTTTGTTAAATGGATTATTGAATAATTCTTTAGATGGCCCGGCAGCGCCGTCACAACAAGCTAAAAAAGTAGATTGATACGTTTGAGTGGTTTGATTTATTTTATCGTAAGCTTGAACAATGACTTGGTCATTAATGACGCTCATTTCTTGCACTTCATGATGTTTTAAAAAATCAACACAAGAAAAATCCAGTAAGCGTTTTCTTAAAACCTCTTCCGTTACCCAAAGCGGGATACGCACTCCTTCTTTAGGGGATGCATTTTCTTTTAATTGATTATCTCCCCAAGCACTCACAAAATAGGAATCTCCACATAAGTTAGAGCACCAAATGCCTGTTTGTGGAAAATTTTTAGGGAGTAAAAGGTTGTCTTCAAGTGCTTTGTCTATCCCCCATCTTAAAAAAAATTCCATGGTGCGGGCAGACAAAGATTGAGCTCGAGGTGTACGCAAAGGTTGGGCATGCTTTTCGAGAATCAAGGTGCGAATATTGCGCAAACCAAGTTCAATACCAAGAGCAATGCCAACAGGTCCACCACCGACAATAATTACATCATAATTAAGCATTATTTAAATAATCAGCGTTTGGATAAAAAGACATCCACAGTTCAGTGATTTTATGATTAACGATGGTATAAAGCATGATGGCATCCCATTTCACAACATCAGAGCCATCTCTTGGAATATGTCGTTGTTTCATTCTCACAGCAACTTTTCCTTGGTCTTCATCAATAAACACTTCTTGAATCCCATAATTAACCTCGGCAAATTTTCTCTCTGAAAATTCCAAACGATTCAAAATATCTTCCAGCGTTATCTCAGTAAAATCAGAATAAGCTTTCAGATTTTTATCGTAAAATGTAGGGATTTTAGTTGCATCACGCTCTTTCCAGGCTTGATAGAAATCGTCAATAAATTGCTTGAGCGCTTTTTTATCCATAATAACTCTCCTGAGGATGTTAAGGGTCAAACATCTTAATAAATGGATTATTTAGCCTATTTTTACTCTTAAAGAGCATTTATGATGGATTCATTCATGATGCAAAAAAACCACGTGGGAATCCTGTATCATAAGCTCTCTCGGCGGCATAGTCAGACTTATTTAGATGTTGCGTGGCGATTATCATCTTAGATCTAAATTGATGTCAAGTGCGTTTTTTGTTCATACTATTCCTTTTAAGAATACTAAGTTTAAGATATGTAAATTTTCTTTAATCAAGTATTTATCAAAAAAAAATATTCACGATGCTTTTATTTAGGTCATGTATGTGTATAATTTTGCAGTTTTTACAGTGGCAAAAACTATTTTAGATTGCAGAAATAAGTTTAGTCGTTCGCGATATTAGTAGTTTCTGTTTAGAAATAACCAACGTAGCAATAAGAATTCGTAGTCCCCTAAATGAGTCATCTTCTAAAAGGAAGTAACTACATGCTAGATGAATATACGAACACTCGATCCTTTTATAAAAAGGCAAAAGCATTTTTACCTCCTGATGTTTTTTCTTTTATTGATGGAGGAAGCTTGGATGAATTGGCTTTAAAAAGAAACCGTGAAAGCTTTAATAATGTGCTTATTTCTCCACGGGTTTTGCGAAGATTAGGTGAAATCTCCACACAAATTAAGTTGTTTGATCATATCCTTAATGCACCGGTGCTCATTGCTCCTGCTGCTTACCAAGGCCTCTTATCGAAGCATGGAGAGTTGGATATGCTCGAAGCAGCTAACCAATTCAATACAACAATGATTCTGAGTATGTTTTCCTCCATGGATTATGCGTTAATAGCTCAACACAAAAAAGTTCCTGTGTGGTCGCAAATGTATTTTCTGACTGACAGGGAAATTAATAGAAATTTTATTCAATGGATGGAAGAGCTTAACTTTGATGCTCTTGTTGTGACTGTTGATGCTCCGGTCTATGCAAAAAAAGAACGAGAACGCTCGCATCCTCTTCTCTTTCCTGAAAACACCTCATTCCCACATCTTAAAAAAATAGGAATTCCTTTTGAGGCGTGTTTGAAATCCAAAAGACATCTTTCAACCTTGCTAGATCACTCCATCAGTTGGAATGATCTGGATTGGCTGGCTAGAGTCACTAAGTTGCCTATTATTTTGAAAGGAATTATTGACCCTAGGGATACTGAAATTGCACTTACTTTTCCTAACGTGAAAGGTATTGTCATTTCTAATCATGGTGGAAGACAGCTTGATTCTAGTCTGTCTCCTCTGGAAATTATGTATGAGCATCGAGTAAAAGCAAACCACAAAGTAAAACTGTTTTTAGATGGGGGCATAGCCCGCGGTAGCGATATTTTTAAAGCACTGGCTTTAGGAGCTGACGCTACTTTAATAGGAAGAACAGCGTTATGGGCTCTATCTGTAGGTGGTAGTGCAGGCGTCTTCCATGTCTTGTCTATTCTGCAACAAGAGCTTCAAGAAACCATGATTTTATCTGGATGTTCAACAACCAAAGACATTACTTCTGAATTTATAGTTGGTAAGGTGATCAAATGAAACAACAAAATGCCGTTGGCGCAGTGATTGAAAGCATTGCCTATGTAGAAATGTATGTAGGAAATATTTTTCAAAGCAAAAATTTCTTCATGAATGCTTTGAAGTTTGAACATATTGCGTCGAAAAAAACAGACGATAAACTTACCTTTTTAATGAAGCAAGGGAACATTTATATCGTTATTACCTCGAGTTTACATCAAGATACACCCATCGCTAAACATGTCAATGAGTTCGGTGATAGTATTAAGAAAATCAGTTTTTTTGTTCACGATGTAGCTGCCTGTTTTGAGGGGGCGGTGAATAATGGAGCTATACCTGTTTTTTCACCTCAAGAAATAAGCGGCACCTATGCTGCGTCAGTGGAAGTTTTCAATCAAGTTGAGCATGAATTTCTACCAATGAATTCTAATAACAAAATTCCTGGATTTAAATATGATGAACACGCCTGCAATAAGCATCCAATGATTTATAACATCGATCATATTGCAACTTGTCATCCGAAAAATACCATTGATAAATGGGTAAAATTTTACAAAGAGACTTTCTCCTTTTCTGAAAATACCGATGAAGACATCCATTCTGCTGAGAGTGGAATGCACATTACCATCATGAAATCCCCGAATGGAAAGGTAAATTTACCGTTGGTAGAACCAAGCTCGGAAAAATCACCTCTGCACACTTACTTAAAATACAATCATGGCGCAGGAGTACATCACATTGCATTTCAAACGGATGATATTATTGCTTCGGTGAAGCATTATGAACAATTTTTTGGCGAGCTTAGAAAAGCTCCGCCAAGCTATTACGATGAGGTCAAGCAACTTTATCCCGAACAAGTTAAGCGTATAGAAAAAGTCGCTCCTTATGGAATTATGCTTGAACAAGATGATAAAGGAATTCTGTTTCAAATATTTACCAAACCAGTAGTGACACGCCCAACACTTTTTCTGGAGTTTGTTCAACGTGAAGTTTGTGAGGGCTTTGGCACAGTAAATATTAAAGCACTTTACGAAACACTCGAAGTTTAATTAAAGATAAGATTTGGTAGTTTATTGCAGTGAAACCGACTTACTGCAATAGCTTTCAATTGAAATAGGTTGTCCTGCTATGATGAATGAACGAATTCAGCCCTTAGAAATACAGAAGTACGTCAAATTGTCGCAAAGAAATGACGTTATTTCTTTTGCGGCGGGATTACCTGATCTTTCTGTAATGCCGCTTGAAGCGTTAAAAGAAGCCTATTCACAATTGTCGGTAGAGAACTCCAAGTCATTTCAATATCAGGCACCTAATGAGGCACTGAAACTAAAAATACAAAAAATGATGATTTCTCAAGCAGTGCCCTGCGATTTAGAAGAGATATTGATTACAGGTGGTGCTCAACAAGCCATTTATTTAACTGCAAATCTATTCTTAAAACCTAAAGCTTCTTTAATGATTGAGGAATTTGTTTATCCTGGCTTTTTGCAGATTGCAAATATGTTTGATTTAAACTATTTGCCTATACCTTCTATATTTAATTGCGGCTTGGATTTAAATTACCTGGAAATGTTGTTAAAAACTCGCAAACCCTTGCCTTTTTTATACGTAGTCTGTAATGGTCATAATCCACTCGGACTGACCTTGGATACTCAAATAAGAAAAGCACTTGCTGGACTTGCGGAAAAATACAACTTTATTATTGTTGAAGATGATCCTTATGGCTATTTAAGTTTTACTGATGAGCAGTTTTTACCAATGCGTGCTTACACGAAAAACGCCATTTATATAGGCTCTTTTTCAAAAACAATTGCGCCGGCTATTCGTGTCGGTTGGATTGTTGCAGAAAAAAGTATTATTCAAAAACTACAACAACTCAAAGACATGAGTGATCTTTACTGTTCGAATCCTAATCATTTAGCCTTAAATACTATATTGAATAACTATTCAATCGAGGAAATTACCTATCCTCAAATAAAGCATTATAAAAATAAACTAGAATATATGGCCAAGGCCCTAGACGAATATATGGACATTCCTTTTCGCTATGTTATGCCAAAACATGGTATGTTTATATGGTTAGAATTACCCAATACGCACGTTCAGTTATCGCATGAAGCGGTGTTTAAGCAATCAAACGTTCTCTACATACCGGAATCCGCATTTTTAGTAGGGAAACCTACTGGTCGACAAGCCATTCGACTCAGTTTTACTTATCCTACTTTAGATGAAATTAGTTTAGGAATACAAAAATTAAGTGCCGCAATACAGTGTTGCCATTCAAAAGCATAAGATTACTCCAATTATACTGTGCGAGAGAAAGTTAGACCTTTCAAGACATTTAGCCCTTGATATATCAACCTTGACAGTCTAGTCTAGCCCTCACTCTGTTATGAATAGGTATCTAAGTGATGCATAAAGGTCTATTTGGGATTTTGTTATTAGCAAGTAACCTATGTTCTGCCAAAGTCTGGGTCAATCAATGTCAAAAAGTTTACACGATTGGGGCTTACGATGAAGCTTTTAAACAACAAGTTGTTGTGATGAAACTTGGGCCTTTACCTGCGAATAAAGTGCCTCCTGCCATACCTCAATCTTTTTTAGAGGCCGATGGTTCTTACGGTGGTGGGGAAGGGACCTGTACTATCACCCAGGCATGTCAGTTGCTCAAGGAACAATTGGACTCAGGAATCTTACCCAGTGATGAAAATTGGCACATCTATCAACTGGAAGCGGATTGGGAGAAAGATATTTATCAATTACATCCAAATGATTATCGTCTTAAACATCCGGTACGCGTTTTGAAACTGGTCAAAAGTAAATGTTTTTAAATGGTTTATCCACTTCGGTAATGTTACAGAATTCTAGCTAACCATAATGTGAATGCTACTTATTTTTTTCTATGATACTATCTCATTTTTTTAGAAAAGATGGTAAATGTATCACTATCAGATACAAGCCAAACCATTACTTTAGCAGGATGAAATTTTAGCCAAGGAGGAGTGGTTACTATTAAAAATTTGGTGTGAATATGCCTTTTTATGTCAATGAAAAAACAAAAGTTATTCTTAAATTTATGCCAGGAAAACTTTATCAAAATAGTCTTGCTGCTTCGGGTGTCAAGGAACTTGAGCGTAATATACCTGGACAACCGTCCCTTGCCTTAACCTATATTAAAAATGAAGAAATAATTAGTCTGCCTGAGTATCAAGCACCAAGACCTGAATCTGCAGGAAAAATTTGTTGGTTTGGTGCTTTTAAGCATAAATATTATGGTCCTTTTTTTCAAGGTAACCAGCGTAAGATTGAAAAAATTGTTTCTGATTATCATAAAATTTGTAAACGTTTAGAAAAACTTAAATACGAAGAAAATGCTATTGTTGATTGGTTTAATGAGCAATTGGAGCAAAGTGAAATTTCTGAAGCAGCTGCTACTGTGTCAAAAGATAAAGTTTTTGCCGCCTTCATATTGCAAAATTACACTTTCAAGTCTGATAACATACCAATCCTCCTGCGAGAGTTTTTGGAATGCCGAACAGCAAGTGACTTTACCTATTTTATTTTAAGTCGTCAGGATAAAGCTATTTTTGAGGCGGCAGTAAATGTCAGTCGGCAACTTGATTTCAATGTTGAGGAGGTCGTTAATAGAGAGCTCAAAGAAAAAAATAGCAATATAAATCCGCAGGAAATGTCGAACAGTGAATTAGCTTCTTATTATGAGCGGGCAGTGATTCACCATATTTGGAAGTTTCATTATGCTGCTTCTTGTTGGCATCCAGCAAAAGGATTAGAGCCTTTACTTGAAGAATTCAGAAGGTATGAAAATCATTTTCTCGCAGAAATTGATTATAATTTAATTAAGCAATTTACTATAAATCCAGCGCTCGAATTTTCTTCTTTTGATGAAGAAGGATATCTTGTTTATGAGGTTGTTCTTGCAGAGGAAGAAGACGCTGGTGAAGATACACATATAATCAAAGTCATTGGTGTAGATTTAGATAACGGTGGTTATATTTATTTCCTGGATCCTAATGACGCCAGTAATCCAGGTAAACCGCGCATAGTCCACCGCATTGCTAAAGATTTATTCTATCATATTTTGCTGGATATTGATGGTGTTAGTGTCGCAAAATCAATGTCGGATACCACATTTCCAGTAGTTCTTTATCGTGCAAAAAACGATATTGATAAGGACATTATTGCTTCTCCAAAACGTCAGCCCAAAAGGCAGCATAGTCCAACTCTGGAGCCAAAAAATAGTTCGCATACACAACAATCAGACGATGGTAAACAGACAAATAGCCCTAGATTATTCCCACTTAAGAAACATATAAAAACCGATAGAGAATTGCAATACCCTCAGAATAGTGATGAGTCAGGACTTAAATCACGAGCGTAGCTGGCAGTTAAATATTGGATTTTTGTCTGCAGAGGATTGGAAAGCAGCATAAGCTGCTTGAGGGATCTCCTCATAGGAATAAGACTTAAGTTAAGAATTCTCGTTTTGCCTCCTTTTATTATAGAAAAATGAAGAGGATAGAATCTTGTGCTAATCTGAAGAAAAGGCTTATCAAAGGGAAAATAAAGTGAATGGAGCAGAGTTAGTTATCAAATGCCTCGAGGCGCATGGCGTTGAGTATATTTTTGGCCTTCCGGGTGCAAAAATTGACGCCATTTTTAATGGCTTGCTGGATTCGAAAATTAAACTGATCTTATGTAGGCACGAACAAAATGCTGCCTTTATGGCTGCTGCTTATGGGCGATTAACCCAAAAGCCTGGCGTTGTGTTAGTGACCTCTGGCCCCGGCGTTGCCAACTTGGCAACAGGTCTTCTTACGGCAACGACAGAAGGTGACCCGGTAATTGCTCTCGGGGGGAATGTCTCTCGCGCTATGCATTTTAAAAAATCACACCAGGCAGCTAATAATACTAAGCTTATGGAAGCTGTTACTAAATACAGCGTAGAAGCCATGAGTGCGACCAATATTCCTGAGATTATAGCAATGGCGTTTAGACAAGCTCTAAATCCACGTGCGGGTGCCTGCTTTATTAGTTTTCCGCAGGATGTTTTAACTGAAAAAGTAGACAGTCCAGTGATTGCCCCTCATGAGTGTATGGAGGTTTCAATGGCTTGCGGGAATACCATCGACAAAGCGGTTAAACTTCTTACCGAAGCAAAGCTGCCTGTATTATTCCTGGGGGAAGAAGCAAGCAATCCTAAAAATGCAGAGGCAATTCGCGCATTGCTTGGTCAGACTAAAATAGCAACTATAAGTACTTACCAAGGGGCTGGTGTTGTTTCACGGGAGTTATTTCCCTGTTTCGCAGGACGCGTTGGCCTTTTTTGTAATCAACCGGCTGATAAACTACTTGATAAAGCGGATGTTGTTTTAACAGTAGGATTTAATCCTGTTGAATATGATCCCGAAGTTTGGAATCCTAAAAATGATAAAATAATTATTCACCTCGATGCGACTTTTTCAGAAGTCCGTTATACCTATCAACCGCAGCTGGAGATTTTAGGAGCAATTTCTGAAAACATTCTTCTGCTTAAAGAGGCGCTTGCAAAAAATAAAGTGTATGGCGACTTATCACATGCCAAAATTTATCATGACGCATTAAATGAAAAAATTGCAGAGGGTAAAAATAAAACGGAATTTCCCATTCATCCGCTCCGATTTATCTATGAGCTGCGCCAATATGTCGATGATGAGACACTAATTACTTGTGATATTGGGACAGTATACATGTGGATGGCTCGTTACTTTCTCATTTATAAGCCGCATCACTTAATGTTCAGTAATGGGCAACAAACCTTAGGGGTGGGGATGCCCTGGGCTATGGCGGCGAAGCTGGTTTACCCTCATAAAAAAGTAATTTCTATATCCGGGGACGGTGGTTTTTTATTTTCGGCACAAGAGCTTGAGACAGCCGTAAGGGAAAAATTACACTTTATCCATTTCGTTTGGACGGATGGATGTTACAATATGGTCATGGAACAGGAAATGATGAAATATAAACGCCGCAGTGGTGTTGATTTTGGCAAGCTGGACCTGGTGCATTTTGCCAAAGCATTTGGTGCTGAAGGTTATGTCCTAAAAAGTGCGGATGATATTATCCCCGTATTAAAAGAAGCTGAACAAAAAACTGTTCCTGTCTTAATCGATGTCCCTATTGATTATCGAGATAATCCTGAGCTTTTTGCGACCATTGATTTGGATAAAGTAATCTAAGGAAAGAAACATGTTGACTGCAATCGCCTGGTTGGTCTTAAGAGTCGTTTTTGCTGGCTTTTTTATCTATGCTTTTTACAGTTTTGTTCGAAATTGGCCGGCCGCAAAACAAACTGCAACACTAATTTATCCTAAGTATCCCAATTTCCAAGCGGTGAGCATGCTAGTTTTGATGCTACTAATCAGCATTTCTATTTTATTGGGTATCTTCGGGCGTATCGGTGGGGCACTCGCTTTGCTGTTTTCTTTACTCGGTGTTTATGCGCATTACACCTGTGTTCACCATATCGAGTCAATTCAGTTACCTGCAACCGCTTCAAGTGACGATCAGAAATTATTGGCGGATGCAAAAGCAATTGGCATCGTAGGGCATATTACGTCTGCTCAGAAAAATTATGTTATTGCTGCCGTTTCTTTTTTCTTTATGCTGCTTGGTACTGGACCATGGAGTATTACCAATTCATAACAAGGATATAATAAATGAACCGTTACGAAAAAGGTCTTAAGCAAATGCAAGAGCATTTGGGAAAAGACATCACCGAAGAGTACCTTAAAAAGATTGAACAAATAGCACCTTTTTTTGCAAAAATTAACGTGGAATTTCCTTTTGGCGATTTATATTCACATGAAAGTACACTGGATCAAAGAGTGCGGGAGCTTGCAACTATTGCAGCACTGACGGTGCAAGGTTTTTCAATCCCTCAATTAAAAGTACATGTCCGTTGTGGCATTAATTGCGGGGCAACAAAAGAAGAAATTGTAGAAATTATTACTCAAATGATAGCTTACGGCGGTTTTCCAGCAGCCACCAATGCTCTTTTAGCTGCCCAAGAAGTTTTTGAAGAATTGAAAATTTAATACAGTATCTCGCTAAAAGTTTTTAAGTACGCCTTCAAAAAAAGGTTCATTGCTGACAGAGATACTTCCGGAAAGAGGGTAGTCAAAACTAAATGCCAGGGTTAAGTTAAAGCCAATGACAAGGGCTAAACAGAAATTAGCCAACATACGCATAGTGCCACCCTCATGAGCCTTTAAAAGACTTGATAAAAAAACAATAACGATGGCTCCTAAAATTAATGCAGTGCGCAACTCATTATTAAGAATACTATGTATGGAAATTAGCCTATCACGACGCTCTTTTAAAAAAGAGTCCAAGTGATTCATATTTTGCCGATAAAATAGTGCTTCCTTCGCTGTCTTAGGGGTGTAATTCTGAAATGCCAGTAACATAGCATGCATGGCGCGCCAGGCTTTGTCACTTTCTTTGCCCTCTCGCATCATTTTCCATTCATCCGTTCTTATGAGATGCACATATTGTTTTAAACTGTTTTCCATTGGTAATCTCTCTTTTTCTGGAAAAACGTTTAAATTACGCACCACGACACTAAGATCATCTGCTTCTTTGTAAACATTTTTTTGTACATACAAATAGTGGTTCCAAAGTGTAATGATGACAAATCCCAAGAAAACGCCATAACCACTACCCATAATGCTTAAAATACTGTCCGTGCTACGTGAATATTCCGTATCAACCGATTCTTTTGAAATTAAATAGGAAGCAATATAAGTGGCTAATACGGAAAATGAAAGAAGCATAACCAAATTAATTAAAAAGAGTTGCCACACAGAGAGTGTATTGATTAATTCACGAAACATCGTTGTCTCCTGGACATCTTGTTGTGATTTTTATAACTACTATTATGTTTAATTGTAGGATATACCCTAACGCTATTTTTCTCTATCGCATTTTACTTATGGTTGATTGAGGCATTCTGGCGTTATTGAATGGAAATAAAAAATTGACTTTATTAGGACCGATTTGAGGATGGTCTAATTGATTACCAAAACTGTAAACATCCCCTTTTTTAGTAAGACATACAGTATGACCTTCTCCTGCAGCAACTGCGGTAATGGCCTCTTCTTCGAGAAAACCAACTGGCTGAGGAACAAAAGAGGCTTCCCCCTGTATTTGATTTTTATGTAAACCCAGTTGCCCTTTTGTATTGGCACCAAAGGAATACAAGATTCCATTTTCGTCCACGCACAACGAATGAAATGAACCGGTTGCAATTTTTTTTATTACTTTATTGCTTAATGAATCGATTTGAAGCGGCGTCTTTGTATTATGAATTTTTCCAAGCCCTAATGCACCTTTATAACTTGCGCCAGTACTAAATACTTCCCCTGCTTCGCTAAGAAATAGAGTATGGCTATTTTTGCTGACAATAGAGATGATTTTTAGGTGTTGTAAATTAGTAATAATTTGGGGGAAGGCGATATCTCCAGTAGTTCCCAACCCTAATTGGCCAGATTGGTTTTTGCCGAAAGCATAAATCTTTCCCTCTGCTGAACGACAAAAAGAAATATAATCGCCAGCAAAAATATCAGTAATTTTTTCATTAAAGGTTGTAATTAATTGCGGTGTGCTATCAGGGGCTCGATGCCTCAAACCTAACTGACCGAAATGATTATATCCCCAACTATAGACTTGGCCATTGCTGGTTAGAGCAAGAATGTGATCCCAACCTAAAGCAAGTTTAATAATTTTTTCATCAACGAGTTCTTTAATAGGTTTGAGGTTGAAAATGGCTTTGTTACTCATGAAGAAAAAGTCCTGGCCACTGTGATAAATTTTGCCATCAGTGGATAACAAAAAAGTTCGTGAATTACGACTAACAATCTCAGCAATATTTAAGTTTACTTCTTCCCACAATTGTGAAGTATTGCTTTTAAGAGTGAGATTAAATTTTTGAGGAGGATTGCTTTCCCCCACTGTAAGCTGCTCAATGTTTTCATTCCAAGTATACCAACCTTCTCGGGGAGAAAAATAAAAATTCGTATTATCTTCGGCCACGATTTTGGGTAGTGGCGCCATTTTTTTATAGATGTTTGTAAGCGCCTTACCAGGGGAAGAATGCATGAAGGTGATTATCTTTTCTGTTCTATCCCTTTTAGATGTTGAGGAATGTTGAAGGGTAAAATACTCAGGTATCAAGACTATAAATAAATTAAACGCAGAATTATAGTCGAGATATTGGAAGGCTAAATAGCAAATAATGTCAACTGGAAGGGAGATAATGGTGCCCGTGAATTGCATTGAAACTTCCTATTTTAAACATTGTAGATTGTCGAAAATGGTATCAATGAGTTCTTTGTATTTTCCATGGGTAAAATTACCTATACTTAAACTAAGGTAATTGACTTAAGGAAAAGTATTATGCCTATGGAAAAATGTAGTGTCTGTGGTAACCGTTACGATAATTGCTTTGAAGTAATACAAAAGGGGAGCAGTTATTTTTTTGACTCGTTTGAATGCGCCATTCAAAAGCTTGCTCCCACTTGTAAACATTGTTCGTGCCGTATTATTGGCCATGGCATTGAAGCTGGAAACGATTACTATTGTTGTGCAAATTGCGCCAGAGCCTGTGGAGTAGAGGACGCTAGGGACGATGTTTAATTATAAAGCAATAGGGGGCAAATGCTATACTTAAAAAACTTGAAAAATATTTAAGCGAAAAAGTTATGCGGTCCTTACCCCATCAATTGCGAAATGCCCTTTTGAATTAGTTTGGCATACATTATCTTTAAAATTCTTAATCTAGATACCACCCCTTAGAGTTCAAAGGGGTGATTATTATTTTTTTGTTGCTTGCCCAATGGTTTCTAGATAAAACAGTGGCCGTGGATAGTTTGCGTATTCAATGGTTGTACCCATACCACCCATAAAATGGTAGAGATTATGACAATGCATTAACCAAATTCCAGGATTGTCTGCATCAAACTGAATTTTAATGGTACTGTCGGGCTGTACTAGGACCGTATCACGCATTGCTCCATTGGTTAATTTCACTCCATCAATCTCAGTAACATGAAAAACATGCCCATGAAGATGCATGGGGTGGGACATGGTGTTTTTATTGGTAAATATCATTTCCACCCGTTGTCCTTTAGTAATAATAAGAGGAATGACATGAGGCCAACTTTCGTTATTCATTGTCCAGCGATAACCTTGCATGGAGCCTTGTAAGGTATAATTTAAGCTAATATCGCCCTTTTTATTGGGTAAGGGGTTTAAGGATTGGAGTTGCTTTTCTAATTCATAGTAGGGGATGCGCCCAGAAGTTTCTGAGGCAATCGAACTGAATTTGGGAATAGGCTGATTTACGGTAGCGATAATTAGCCCTGTTTGTTTATTGGTTCCTTCCGCTTGAGCTAGTATAGGAAAAACGCCACCCTCATTAGGGACACGAACGAGGATATCTAGTCGATTGCCGATGCCAATGGGAAATTGACTACCATCAATTGGCTTAACCCGCTCTCCATCTACTGCAATCAAACTGCCCTTTAATTTTCCCAAGTTAATTTCATAATTGGTGGAAGTAGAGGCATTAATAATACGAAGTCTTACGGTTTGTCCTGCAGTGACAGGTTTTACTTGCGGATTTTCCAGGGTAGTTTTATTGGTAAGAAATGCATCATAATCAATGTCGTTGTAATCAGTATCCATCTTCATGGACATAGTGGATTGCCTATTTTTATCATTTGGCTTTGATATTTTTTCCACGGGTACTTTAGCGTTACGTAAGGTTTTAAAAAGTTTCCAGGGATTTTGATATGTAAAATCCTCTAAAAACATGATTACTTCTTCCGTATCATGATTTTTCTTATCAGAATCATAAATAATAAAAGGAGCCGATAATTGCTGTTGTTCTTGAAAACCCTCGTGAGAATGCATCCAATAAGTACCAGACTGGACGAGTTTATATTGATAAGGACGACTTTCTCCCGGCTTAATCGGTGTTTGTGTAACGCCGGGAACGCCATCTTGAGGGTTTGGGAGAATAAGGCCATGCCAATGAATAGTGATTGGCTCAGCCGTTTTGTTGACGACCAGCACGTTAAAAAGCTCTCCTTTTGTGCCAAAATAGCCCTCTTTAGTAGTGGAGCCATCTGGATTTATAAACAAGAGTTCAAATGCTTTCGTAGCTTTGCTTTTCTCATTTAATTGAAACTGTTTATCTGAAACTTCAATGACTGTTTGTGAAGATTCGGATAGTGATGTAGCGGGTTTTGCAAAAGTTGCTAGAGGATAAAATAGTAACGTCGAAATACACGCGACAGAGCATGCACATGCTTTCCATAATCGATTCATAGAGAGAGCCTTCGCTTGGCTTAATTACTCTTAAAATAGTATAAAGCCAATATCTTGGCAAAAAATGGGATTAGTGGGTAAAAAAGAAAGTTAAAGCTACAGGATGTATACTCTGGATTTAAATAAGGCAAAAGGTTCTCATTCCTAAGTACTGCTGATGCGAGCTTGGGTATATAAACTCTTGGCTACTGCGGCACAAGCCGCAGGGCGTAGGAAATTAAAGAGCCTATTATTTTTCTAAAGAAGCGATGTCTATAACAAAGCGATAGCGGACATCACTCTTTAAGACGCGTTCATAAGCGTCATTGACCTTTTGAATAGGAATCAATTCAATATCTGCCGTGATGTTATGTTTACCACAAAAATCGAGCATTTCTTGCGTTTCTTGAATACCACCGATTAAGGAACCTGCCAGACTACGGCGCCCAAAAATAAGAGGAACGGCATTAACAGGCACATGATCATCCGGTACACCCACGACGATCATCGTGCCATCACGTTTCAGCAACGCCAAGTATTGATTCCAATCAATGCCTGTAGAGACGGTGCAAATAATTAAATCAAAACTACCAGCCAATTTTTGAAATGTGGTTGTGTCGGAGGTCGCAAAAAAATGATTGGCACCTAGGCGTTTGCTGTCTTCCTGTTTCTTATTGGAATGACTCAAGACCGTCACATCAGCACCCATGGCATGCGCAAGTTTTACGCCCATATGGCCCAAGCCACCTAAACCCACGATGGCCACTTTTTTACCAGGGCCTGCTTTCCAATGATTGAGTGGGGAGTAAAGCGTAATACCAGCGCAAAGAAGTGGGGCAGAGGCATCCAGCGGCAAGTTGTTAGGGAGACGCAAAACATAATCTTGGTTGACAACGATCTGCGTTGAATAGCCTCCTTGTGTAAGACGGCTTCCGTCACGCTCCATGCCATTGTAAGTAGGGGTTAAACCTTCCGCACAATATTGCTCAAGGCCTTCTTCACAACTAGAGCATTGACGGCAAGAATCCACAATGCAACCTATACCTACATGATCGCCGGATTTAAAATTGTTAACATTTTTACCTACTTTGTGAACGACACCAGTGATTTCATGTCCTGGCACCATGGGAAAAAGAGCCCCTCCCCATTCATCACGAACTTGATGAATGTCCGAATGACAAATACCGCAATAATGAATGTCAATTAATACATCACTATCACCCACATCACGTCGCTCGAAAGAATAGGGTTTTAAGGGAGCCTTTGCGGCAGAGGCAGCGTAGCCTTTCACTGGGATCATTGCGATTATCCTTATCGTTAAATTCTTACTGGAAATATAATATAGGGGCAAGTGTAAGGATTTGCAAAACTCCTGCCTTTTCTTATTTTTAAAAATGGTGAGTTTGTTATGCAAACGAGTAATTGCAGTTCCCATTATGATAAATCCAGGACAAAAGGGGGTATTGGGTAAAAAATAGAGCATGGTGTATAATTATGATCAAATAACTTTTAGGAATGATCATGACAAGATCTAAATATCCCGAAGAAAACTCAAAAGAAGCAATGAAACCTGTTATGCAACTATTAAAACAAGCATCTCTTCAAGATCTGCCGCGTGAACTTCTTCTTTATCTTGCCACACAATTTTTAGATGCCAAAGACACTGCAAGGTTGTCACAGACTAGCAAGTTCTACAAAGCTAACTTAGGTGAGTTGGCCAGAACAAAATTGGCCGAGATGCTCGACAAACTGAATGCCCATGATCTTTCGGCCCTGGCTGAAGATCATGAAGGACTAGCATTATTTATCGTTCAAACTCCTCATCTTGTCGACAAAATAAATCAACCCTTATGGGGGGATGCCAGCAAAAGGACTCAGAGAGCATACAGTGAAGAACAATATGCGGAAAACAATTGTCTAGATAAAACAATGCAAAGATATACTTTTGATATAAAGAACCCTCTTATTAGTGTTGCAAGTAAGCATCACAGCGTGGCTAAGTTACTCTTAAGTGAGGATTATAAGGCTACGGAGCTTAGTGATAAAACTAAATCTCGTATTGAAGCCTTAGCAAATTTCGAAAAAGAAGGTCCTAAGGATTCCATGGGATACGAGTAATAAAAGCAGGAGTCTTGCTCGCAACAAAATTACAGATAGCGACAGTCAAAAATAATTTTTTTGCTAAACTGTGCAATAAAGGTACCAATTCAGTGCGTTTTTTGTTATAATCCGCGACAGTTTGCAGGGGCCTTGCTTAAGGAGTAACGTTGTCAAATTCTGTCGCTGTGGATTCGGAAGTAGTTTTACTTCGCAGTAGCATGATGGCATGGATAGTATGTCTATCTGCAGGATTGTTTTTTTTCTATGAATTTTTTCAGCTGAACATCTTTGATGTCATTAATCAGCCGCTACGTGATGATTTTCATCTCGATGCTGCACAATTAAGCTGGATGTCAAGCACTTACCTCTGGGCTGATATTTTATTTCTATTGCCCGCAGGGGTAATCCTGGACCGTTTTTCTACGCGCAAGGTCATTTTGATTGCCATGTTAGTTTGCGTCATTGGCACCCTAGGTTTTGCTATTACCAACTCATTTACCTTAGCCTGCTTTTTTCATTTTCTTTCAGGAATCGGCAACGCATTTTGTTTCCTCTCGTGTGTTGTTTTAGTATCACGGTGGTTCCCCCCTCATCGTCAGGCATTAGTAATAGGTTCTTTAGTGACAATGGCGTTTTTAGGTGGGATGATGGCGCATACCCCTTTTGCCCATTTAAATGAATACTACGGTTGGCGTCGCTCTTTATTTATAGACGGGGTTATCGGTGCTGTATTGTTGGTCTGGATTTATTATATTGTCCATGATACTCCTGGTCAGGTTGAATCACCAAAAAACGTAGAACGAACTCCTGTGGTCCCAGGTTTTTTGCAAGCCCTCAGCAATAGGCAAAACTGGTTTGCTGGATTGTATACCTGTTTTCTTAACTTACCGATTATGGTGCTTTGTGCCTTATGGGGTGCTAGTTATTTACAGGTTGTTCATCACTTGCCAGAAATGGCTGCGAGCAATGTGGTCAGTCTTATATTTATTGGCAGTATCGTTGGATGTCCATTGGTTGGCTGGCTTTCAGATCAACAGGGGCGTCGTAAACCGTTAATGATTATTGGTGCGTTAGCAACGCTGCTCACGGTAATCCCCCTGTTCATGAATATTGCTTTAACACAGACAGAGCTAAGCATTTTATTTTTTGCTTTAGGTTTTTTCACCAGTACCCAAGTCATTAGTTATCCTCTCATTGCAGAAAGTAATCCCTTAAAAAATACAGGTGCTGCAACGGGGATTGCCTCTGTATTAATAATGGGAGGGGCTGGTGTTGGGCAAGTGCTGTTTGGCTTATTGATGCAACATCATGCAGGCGCTTTCATTCAAAATTATGCGGTAGCTGATTTTCAATATGCAATGTGGATGTTCCCTCTTACAGCAGTCGCCGCCTTAGTGGCAGTATTATTAACCCGCGAAACTTACTGCAAACGTTAAAATTTAGGAGTTTATAATGCAGATAGTGGAAGAGTATAAAGATGAGGGAGCTTCTGCTTCATTGTTACCCTGGTTAGTGTGTTTTAGTGCGTCCTTATTCTTCTTTTATGAATTCATTCAGGGCAATATGTTTGCATCAATTGCCGATAATATCATGCATGACTTCCATGTCCAGGCTGACAAAATGGCCTATCTGTCCAGTATCTATTATTTATCCAATGTTCTTTTTCTTTTTGTTGCCGGTTTTGTTCTTGATCGCTTTTCTACTAAAAAAACAATATTATTCGCCATGCTACTTTGTGTGATGAGCACGTTTATTTTGGCCCATGCACACTCTTTTTATCTGGCATTGTTTTGTCGTTTTGTTACAGGAATCGGAAGTGCCTTTTGTTTTCTAGGGCCTATTCGCCTTGCTTCTCGCTGGTTTCCTCCCCAACGCATGGCAATGGTCACGGGCGTCATTGTGACCATGGCAATGACCGGTGGTATGTTAGCACAATACCCATTAACAAAATTAGTTGCACAAGTCGGCTGGCGGGATGCTTTGATGCAGGTAGGCTGGCTCGGAATGGCGATGTTGCTATTTATGTCTTTCGGTATTATTGAAAAAGCAAAAATTGCTCACCAAAAAATTAGTCAAAAAATCTCCATCATGACTGCTGCTAAAAAAGCTTATTTGAACCCACAGACTCTAAGAGCTGCGTTATATACCAGCTTGATGAATATGGCCATTGCTGTGTTTGGGGCAATGATGGGCTCTCTTTATCTTGTTCAGCGCCTGGGAATAGCAAAAGAAGACGCAGCAATCGTCAATACGATGTTATTTCTTGGTGCTATAATAGGCGGTCCCGTTGTGGGGTGGTGTTCCGATAAATTAGGTCTTCGTATATTACCAATGAAAGTGGGTGCCCTTGCTTCTTTAGTGACTATTCTGGCTGTTTTATATCTCCCTGTATCTTTGCCAGCCATGAATATTCTATTCTTCTTATTGGGATTTTTTACGGCATCACAAGTGATCAGTTATGCCCTCGTTGCCGAAAGCAGTTCACCATTGATGACTGCAACTGCCGTGAGCGTTGTGTCTATTTTGACCCAAGGTGGTTATATCATTTATCAAAACCTGTTTAGCATTTTGTTAATAGGGCATGGGGGGATGCATATGGTTAACGATATCCCTGTGTATTCTCTTGGAGACTACCAATTTGCCGCTATAATCTTACCATTGGGATTAGTTTTAGCATTGTTGGTATTATTCGGTTTAAAAGAAACGCGTTGCAGACAAGTTGAGGAATAAAAATGCCAGGACGAGCTTGCATTTTACTAATGGATTCTTTGGGTATTGGCGCCAGTCTTGATGCACATCGCTATGGTGATGAAGCGGCGAATACGTTTGGTCATATTCATATTGCCTGCAGTAAAAATCGCGCCGATAAGAGGGATTTACGCAAAGGAGCCCTATATATCCCTAATTTAACTAAATTGGGTTTATACCATGCAGCCATAGCAAGTTCAGGTGTTCCTTTAATCGATTTGTCCACAGTTGCTAAACCAGAAGGGTATTATGGTTATGCAGTGGAGCAAAGTTTAGGTAAAGACACGCCCAGTGGCCATTGGGAGTTAGCCGGCGTGCCTGTCCGTTTTGATTGGGGATATTTTCCCTATGAAGAACCCTGTTTTCCTCAAACGCTTATCGATGAATTGCTAAAAAAAGCCCGATTGCCAGGCGTTCTTGGTGAAAAGCATGCCTCTGGAACCACTATTATTGAAGAGTTGGGGGAAGAGCATCTTAAAACGGGCAAACCTATTGTCTATACTTCCGCGGATAGCGTATTTCAAATTGCGGCTCATGAAGAGCATTTTGGTTTGCAACGTTTATATGAGGTTTGCGAAATTGCCCGTGAGCTTGTTGATGCATATCAAATTGGGCGTGTTATTGCGCGACCTTTCATTGGGGAGCCAGGGACTTTTATGCGTACCGGAAATCGCCGCGATTATGCCACTCCACCGCCTGCACCAACCTTACTTGATGAATTAAAAAAAGTGGGTAGGGAAGTGATTGCGATTGGCAAAACTGCTGATATTTTCGCGCATCAAGGTATTACGCAAACCATCAAAGCAGACGGCAATATGGCGCTTTTTGATGCTACTTTATCGGCAATGAAATCAGCGCCCGCGGGTAGTTTGATTTTTACTAACTTCGTTGATTTTGATTCCTCTTATGGCCATCGTCGTGATGTAGCAGGTTATGCTCATGCACTTGAACAGTTTGATGGACGCTTACCTGAATTATTACAGTTATTGAATGAAGAAGATGTCGTAATCATTGCTGCTGACCATGGGTGTGATCCAACCCAGCCGGGTTCCGATCACACACGAGAGCATATTCCAGTTTTAATGTTTGGCCCGTCCTGTCCGAGCCAATTTATTGGTCGCCGTGATACTTTTGCTGATGTTGGTCAAACGCTAGCCGAACATTTGGCTATTCAACCTTTACTTCATGGTGTATCTTTTATTAATAATCAGTAGCAGTGAATCCACTGCTACTGCTAGTATTCTTTAGTACCATGGAAAATACATGAATTATCCAGCTTCTTTTCTTGCTTACTGTGGCTCAATGAATCTTAAGTGGACTTCACTGCGCAAAAATGTTTTATTTATTTTGTGGGAAAGTAAAAAACCATTAAAAGCTTATGAGATTCTGGAAAAGCTTACGTTAACAAAACAAAATACGACTCCCCCTTCAGTTTATAGAGTGCTTGATTATTTCAGCCGGTATGGAGTAGTTCATAAAATTGAATCCATTCAATCGTATACGCTCTGCCATGAACCTGAAAAACATTTATCCTCTGAAATATTGATGGTTTGTAATCACTGCTACCAGGTTCAAGAAGTCTATGATAGTAAAATTCATATTTTGGCAAAACAGTTAACACAGAATCATCATTTTCATCTTGGACAAGAGACCATTGAATTAAAAGGGTTTTGCGAAAAATGTTGTTTAGTAATGAAACAGAAAGCGCATAGAAAATGATAAAAATTTTATTATGATCTATTGATTTCTTATATCTTATCCCCATTTACAACGAATTCTATTTTTAACCAAAGGATATCCATTTTGGAACAATATCGCGGTACAACAATTCTCTCTGTAAGGCGAGGTAATAAGGTTGTTATTGGCGGGGATGGACAAGTCACTATGGGTAATACAGTGATGAAAGGCAATGCCCGCAAAGTAAGAAGGTTATATAAAGATAAAGTCATTGCTGGTTTTGCTGGTGGTACTGCCGATGCCTTTACTTTGTTTGAACGTTTTGAGCGAAAGCTTGAGATGCATCAAGGCCATTTAGTAAGGGCTGCGGTTGAGCTCGCTAAAGATTGGCGCACTGATAAAATTTTACGCCGTTTGGAGGCCTTGTTAGCTGTTGCAGACAGTAATTCTTCTTTAATTATTACAGGCAATGGTGATGTCATTGAGCCTGAGGAAGGATTAATTGCCATCGGTTCAGGCGGCCCATTTGCTCAGTCTGCTGCACGTGCTCTATTAGAAAATACAAAACTGTCAGCCATTGAGATTGTTCGTAAGAGCCTGGCAATTGCAGGCGATATTTGTATTTATACGAATCACAATTTAACCATAGAAGAATTGGATAGCAATAGTGAATAATACAGTAATTATGACTCCTCGTGAGATAGTACAAGAATTAGATAAACATATCATTGGTCAAGATGAAGCCAAGCGGGCAGTAGCCATTGCACTTCGAAATCGCTGGCGGCGCATGCAAATTAAAGATCCCGTGTTACGCAATGAAATCATGCCTAAAAATATTTTGATGATAGGTCCAACTGGCGTAGGTAAAACAGAGATTGCCAGAAGATTGGCAAAGTTAGCGGGCGCCCCTTTCCTTAAAGTGGAAGCTACTAAATTTACCGAAGTTGGGTATGTTGGACGCGACGTTGAGGGTATCTTGCGTGACTTAATTGATATTTCTGTTAAGCAAGAACGTGAATTAGCAATGAAGAAAGTAGAGCATTTAGCGGAAGATGCGGCGGAAGAACGTGTACTTGACGTTTTATTACCGCCACCAAGAATGGGTCTAACCTCAAGCGAAAAAGACTCTTCTACTCGGCAGGTTTTCCGTAAGCAATTACGCGAAGGTGCTCTTGACAACAATGAAATTGAAATTGAATTGTCAGCCTCACAAGTTGGTGTTGAGATCATGGCGCCACCTGGCATGGAAGAGATGACAAATCAATTACAATCGATGTTCCAGCAAATTGGCTCAGGACGTACCAAGACACGTAAATTGACGATTGCCAAAGCCATGAAAATTTTGCGTGAGGAAGAGGCGGCGAAATTAATTAATGAAGAAGATATTAAAACGCGCGCCATTGAAAATGTGGAGCAAAATGGCATTGTCTTTATTGATGAATTGGATAAAGTAGCCAAGCGGGCAGAGCATGGTGGGGGCGGTGATGTCTCACGGGAAGGGGTACAACGCGATCTTTTACCGCTTGTCGAAGGAACTACGGTATCCACTAAGTACGGTATGATTCGTTCCGATCATATTTTGTTTATTGCTTCCGGGGCGTTTCATGTCGCTAAACCTTCTGATTTAATTGCTGAATTACAAGGTCGATTACCGATACGTGTTGAATTATCAGCATTAAATGTTGAAGATTTCGTTCGCATTTTAACAGAGCCAAGTGCTTCTTTAACCGAACAATATGCTGCTTTAATGGCGACTGAAGGGTTAGAGCTAACATTTGACAAAACAGGTATTCGCCGTATTGCTGAGGTAGCTTGGAAAGTGAACGAGCGTACGGAAAATATAGGGGCTCGCCGTTTATACACTGTTATGGAACGCTTACTAGAGGTTATCTCGTTTGAAGCTACGGACAGAGCAGGTGAAAAAGTTCATGTTGATGCGGCTTATGTTGAGAAACATTTAGGCAAGCTTGTCGATGATGATGATTTAACGCGCTATATTTTATAAAAAATACAATATATAAATTAAATCAGTTAGCAAGAATGTTGGGTCGAAAGCGGCCTAACTTCCTCTTGAATAACCTTTATTTAAAGACGTTATCCTTCTCACCCCCATTTATCTCTAAAGATTGTAGTAAGTGCTTTCGATCCAACGTGGAACGAGTGTGCAGTAGATAAAATTAAAAAATGATGACTTAAAAACTAAATGAAACCTACTAGAAGAATTGTGCTGCGTAATCGGAGTTCGCAAGAGAGAGTTTATTAGTCACTGTGGACTGATTTGTATTTTTTTGTAAATATTTATCGCAAAATTGTTAAGCGTTCAGGTATAATGGCAATATTTTGATAAATCTAAAGGCTATCATGATTGCTGTATTGGAAGCTTATCGTGCGGGATTGTTACAAAAACACCATTGGTTGCGTAATATTATTTCAGGGATTATTGTTGGTGTTGTTGCTCTACCACTGGCAATGGCGTTTGCCATTGCCTCAGGAGCTAAGCCTGAACAAGGTCTTTATACAGCAATTGTGGCAGGCTTATTAGTCTCAGTTTTCGGTGGTAGCCGCTTGCAAATTGCAGGTCCTACCGGCGCTTTTATTGTTATTCTGTCAGGAATTACTGCCAAATACGGTATTGATGGGCTGCAAATCGCGACCATCCTGGCAGGTATAATTTTGCTTGTCCTTGGTATCGCAAGGCTTGGTTCAGTCATTAAATTCATTCCTGATCCAGTTATCGTGGGTTTTACTGCGGGTATTGCTGTTATTATTTGGGTCGGCCAGTGGAAGGATTTTTTCGGTTTGCCAGCAGTAACCGGTGAGCATTTTCATGAAAAACTGTGGCATCTGTTGCAGGTATTCCCGCAACTTAGTTTGACAACGACTGCTTTAGCTCTTTTATCCTTATTGTTAGTAAAATATTCATTCAAATTACCGGGATTAAAACGTGTTCCTGGGCCTTTAGTGGCATTAGTGGTAGCGACAAGTTTGCAAGCTATTTTTCATTTTGAGGGGGTTGCTACAATCGGCAGTACTTTTGGCGGCATTCCCCAAGGGTTGCCAAATTTTCATTGGCCAGAGATTACCCTTACTCGCTTAAGTGAACTCATGGGACCTGCGTTTGCTATTGCAATGCTTGGAGCCATTGAATCCCTGTTATCTGCGGTGGTAGCTGACGGCATGGCAGGGACCAGGCACAATTCAAATCAAGAATTAATTGGCCAAGGTTTGGCAAATATCGCAGCCCCATTATTTGGCGGGTTTGCTGCAACTGGGGCAATTGCACGAACCGCAACCAATATCCGTAACGGTGGTAATTCTCCCTTAGCTGGAATTGTGCATACAATTACATTGCTTGTAATTATTCTTTGTCTTGCACCACTGGCAGTTCACGTTCCACTGGCAGTTCTGGCCGCAATTTTATTTGTTGTCGCCTGGAATATGAGCGAAGCAAAACATTTTATTAAAATGCTTCAACGTGCACCACGTGCTGATGTTGCTATTTTGTTGGTTACTTTCTTTTTAACCATCAGTGTTGATTTGATCATTGCGGTCTATGTAGGTGTCTTTTTGGCTATGGTGCAATTTTTACGTCGCATGGCTCGGAGTGTAGAAGTTCAGCCGGTAAAAGAAGATAAATTGCAACAGGCTATTCAGGAGCTGGGATTATCAATGCTGCCGCAAGATGTTTTGGTCTATGCAGTTGAAGGCCCTTTTTTCTTTGGGGCTGCTGAAAAATTTGAATATGCCCTGGAAAATACCCACACTGAACCTAAATTTCTAATCATCCGGTTGGGATGGGTACCCTTTATGGATATAACCGGTTTACAAACCCTGGAAGAAGTAATTGTTAATCTACACAAGCGCCATGTCCATGTCATGTTAACAGGGGTAAACCCTCAAGTGCAGGTTAAGCTGGAAAAGGCAGGAATTATTGAGCTAATAGGCAAAGAAAATGTGCTGCAAGATTTTTCTTCAGCATTACGTGTTTGTGCGCAACTACTCCATTCTCCTAAGCAGTTAATACTTAAACCGAGTCTGCATGGGATTGGCTAAAAAGCTCGGCTAAGCTAACAGACAATGTTTTTTGTAGTTCAATATCTGTCTTGCTTAATACCTGCCGCCAGGGAATTGACTGGGGTGATGCTTCTCGTTCCAACTCATCATGAGTAGGGAGCGGATAAGGTAGATGTTGGGTTAGCCAGTAAAGGCTAACCTGACTTAGGTTGCGGCTGAGCATTAACTCGTCTGTAATGGTGTTATGAATAAGGCCCGCATTCATTAATTCATTAATCATATCATCCACATTGACAGCGAAGGGCTGTGAGCTTGAATAAATCAATGCCTCACGACTTAAGCCTTCGCCTTTTTTTTGGGCAAGCCAAAGTTGGTGTAACCAAAGTAAGGCATGAGAAAATCCATCAATGGGAATTCCTGGGCGTCGTTTATAATGTACTGAAAGCGCATAACTTATTTCAGCACCCAAAAGTGTAATCACCCATACCCAATACACCCAAACAAAAAAAATCGGAACGGTTGCAAAAGCCCCATAAAGCAACTGATATGTATCATATTGGGATAAATAATAGGCAAAGGCTTGTTTGGCGGATTCAAATAAGATCGCTGCCACCACACCTCCCCACAGACCATGCACAAGCTTGACAGGACAATTAGGTACCACTACATACAAAAAAGTAAAACCAATCAGTGATAAGAAAAAAGGCACGCTGTTGAGTATAAAAGGGGGTGCCTGATGTGTTTGTACGATAGGCATTGATAACACATAAGAACTAGCGGCTAAACTTAAACCAAGCAATACAGGGCCAAGGGATAGAATGGCCCAATAAAGTAAAAAAGCAGCCACACCGCGTCTTGAAGTATGTGTTTTCCAGATTTTATTCATTGCTTTTTCTATCGTAACCATGACTAACAAAGCTGTTACAAATAAAAATGCGACCCCCCAAATGGACAATTTGGAAACTTGTGCGGAAAATTGTTGTAAATAATCCTGGATAATTTTGCCTGTTGTTGGTACAAAATTTTCAAAAATAAAATCTTGAACAGGACCTGATAAATTCTGAAACACAGGGAAGGAAGATAAAAGTGCCAACCCTACGCTCATCAGAGGGACTACAGCAAGAAGGCTGGTAAAAGCCAGGGCAGATGCTCTATACGTACAATCGTCATTAATAAAATGTTCGACCACAAATAACACAAAGCGTTTCGCTTCATGGAATTTAGTGTATGCAACAGTTTTCCAGTCCTTGAAAAGAGTAGTCATCGTATTATTCATCACCAAATTGATTTATTAGGAAAAAGATATTTTTAATGCTGCATGAGTCGAGCCAAAATTGCTAGGCTTTCAATAAGTTTCTCATCGTAGATTTAATTTTTATGTCCAAATAGATAAGTTTTTTAATTTATATACCATTGGTACAAATTATATGAAATACGTAAAACCAAAGACTAATTCATTAGATTGTATCTTACCAAATAGATGTTCATCACCTGTCTTAGGTAAAACTCCGGTATCAAATGTTCCTAAAGCAACATAATTATAGCCAACGTTTAATACCCAATTGTCATGAATAGGTTTTGAAAGACCAATCCCGGCTGACCAAACAAAACCTGACTGAGTGGTGCCTTTAAAATTATAAATCCACCCGGGTAATTGAGGGGCGTATTGGGTTGCAGTTGTTTTATTCCATGAAGTACCCGCACCTAGACTGATATAGGGAGTAATAATCTCCAGAGGTAGGCTGTAGTAGCCTCTTGCCATTAGATAATTTGATTGAATTTTTATTTTTTGGACGCCCACTACGGAGAAAAAAGAGGGAAAGAAGTATTCACGATTAAAATTACTTTGACTATTAAAGGTGGCACGAACTTCGATATGCAAGGGTATGGAAGAAAAATAAGTTCCCAATGCACAAGATCCCAAATGGATAGCAGAATGGTTACTATTTTGAATAAGTTGTGGTTGTCTCGGATTTTCAAAAATGACATTATTAACGTTTTGCGCCCCCATTCCTCCCTCTAAATTAACATAAGGGGACCAGTTATTTTTTAAAGTTGCATTGGTTATACTAGGAAAAAACAAAGATATAAAAATAGCACATAGAGACAAGTATAACGATCCGATAGACATTGTTAATTCCATTTATGTAGAAAACGTAGCAGATCATATTCTTAGGATGAGTTTAATTCGTCAATAGTAAATTCAAATTAATGTAACTTTTTGAAAAGTGGTATTCAGCCACTAATAGCTAATGAAAAAAGCATTTAGCCTTGCTATTTTTATCAGGGTATGTTGACATTTTCTCTCAGAAAAATAAGGAATAAAAAAGATGTTGACTCTTTATCATAACCCACGCTGTTCTAAATCGCGTGCTTGCTTGCAATTATTGCAAGAAGCCTCTATTCCTGTAACCGTGGTAGATTATACGCGTCAAGGTTTGTCCTATGAACTCTTGGAGCACTTTGCAGATAAATTAAGCCTGGATACTATAATTCGAAAAAATGAGGCTATCTATAAGGAATTAAATTTGTCTGCGGCAGACAAAAAGACAGTTTTGCGTGCGGTGATAAACCATCCACAGCTTTTGCAAAGACCCATTGCCGTTTTAGGTGAAAAAATGGTTCTGGCACGTCCCCCTGAAAAAATAGGGGAGCTTGTTCATGAGTAAACCTTATATACTTGTTCTATACTATTCGCGTCATGGTGCTACAGCACAACTTGCTCAGTATATTGCTCGAGGAGTCGAGGCGGTTGAAGGTGTTGAAGCACGATTACGTACGGTTCCCCCCGTTTCACCAACTTGTGAGGCAGTGGACAAGACTATCCCTGACAGTGGTGCGATTTATGTTACTTTGGATGATTTACGCGATTGTCATGGGTTGGCACTTGGTAGCCCAACGCGCTTTGGCAATATGGCATCCCCTTTGAAATACTTTTTAGATACAACAACACCCTTATGGCTTGCTGGCGATTTGGTAGATAAACCTGCCTGTGTTTTTTCCTCTACGGCGTCCATGCATGGTGGTCAGGAAACAACGTTGGTTAGTATGATATTACCCTTATTACACCATGGAATGATGATAATAGGTTTGCCTTATACAGAACCTGCGCTCAATACCACGCAAACCGGGGGGACACCGTATGGGGTAACTCATGTAGCAGGGGCTTTAAGCAACAATCCTTTGAGTCAGGATGAGATTTCGCTGGCTAAACAACTAGGAAAACGGTTGGCAACAGTTAGTTTGCGGACAGCTTTATAATTGTAATTACTTGTAATTGCAAAAAAGAGTCAGTAAGGTGACTATTTTTTCTTTTAGGTGAAGTAGTGAAAGTAATTACTTTTAATGCAAATGGAATTCGGTCTGCCGCACGAAATGGGTTTTATGATTGGCTAGCCGAGCAAGATGTCGATTTTGTTTGCATTCAGGAAACAAAAGCTCAAATGAGTGAAAGCGCAGATGAACTTTTTTATCCTAAGGGGTATTTTTGTGAATATTATGACGCGCAAAAAAAAGGATACAGTGGTGTTGCAATTTACGCACGCCATAAACCATTACGAATAATAAAAGGATTGGGGTTTGATTATTGTGATAATGAAGGCCGATACCTGCAATTTGATTATCCTAATTTGAGTGTAATTTCTCTTTATCTCCCTTCGGGTACAAGTGGTGAAGTTCGTCAGGCAGTTAAGTTTGATTTTTTGGAGCGTTTTGCCAAACATTTGCTAAGCTTGAAAAATGAGGGGCGTGAATTAATTCTTTGTGGTGATTATAATATTGCCCATAAGAAAATTGATTTAAAAAATTGGCGTGGAAATCAAAAAAATTCAGGATTTCTGCCTGAAGAAAGAGCCTGGATGGATCAGTTATTTGATTCTATGGGGTTTATTGACGCATTCCGTGTTGTGAATCAGGAAGAAGGACAATATACGTGGTGGTCCTATCGTAGTCCAACCGCTCGTGAAAAAAACGTGGGTTGGAGAATTGATTATCAAGTAATAACACCGGGATTAACAAATAGTGTGAAGCAGGCTATAGTATATCGCGATACGCGTTGGTCTGATCATGCGCCATTAATGATTGAATACGCAGGGGATTGGTATGCTTAAGATCGCGAGCTGGAATGTTAATTCTATTAAAATACGTCTTGAGCATGTATTGAATTGGTTGCAATCCACCGACATTGATATTCTAGCAATGCAGGAAACGAAGCTAGTTGATGAGCTCTTTCCCGCAAATATATTTACTGAGTTGGGCTTTCATGTGACTTTTGCTGGCCAAAAAAGTTATAACGGCGTGGCCCTTGTTAGCAGGCATCCCATTTCAGATATTATTAAAGATCTTCCTGATTTCGAAGACTCCCAGAGGCGCGTACTGGCTGCAACGATTGGCGACATTCGTTTAATCAATCTCTATGTGCCTAATGGTTCAGAATTGGCATCTGAAAAATATTCTTACAAGCTGACCTGGCTAGAAAAAACGAAAGCATTTATTAAACAACAATTAAGCTTATACCCCAAATTAGTGGTTTTGGGTGATTTCAATATTGCACCTGAAGATAAAGACGTGCATGATCCATTAGAATGGCAAAATTGCGTGATGGTTAGTCCAGCAGAAAGACAAGCTTTTGCAGACTTGTTAGCTTTAGGATTGACAGACAGTTTTCGCAATTTTCCTCAGGAAGAGCAGTCTTTTACTTGGTGGGATTATCGAGCAGGGGCTTTTAGGCGTAATCGAGGCTTACGTATTGACCATGTGTTATTAAGTGCTGAATTAAATTGTTTATGTACTTCTTCAAATATCGATAAAATCCCTCGTAAATGGGAGCGACCTTCTGATCATGCGCCTGTCTGGATTGAAATTTCAAATTAGGCAAGAAATTAATAAAAATAAGGAAATAATTCAATGAATAAAATAATAGCCAGCGGAATGTTAGGGTTGTTAACTTGCTTCTTTACCGTGCCAGGTTTTGCTGAAACAGCCGAAGAAGTATTAACAATGGGAAAGATTACCTCAGCTGCCACACAACAATCCATGACCCCCAAAGAAGCGCTCCAACGCTTAAAAGAGGGTAATCAGCGTTTTTTAAGTCAAACAAAACTAAGCCGTGATTATCTTGCACAAGCGAAACGTTCCTCTTATGGACAATTTCCCTGGGCAGTTGTTTTAAATTGTATGGATTCACGCTCTGTACCTGAGTTGTTTTTTGACCAGGGGCTAGCTGATTTATTTATTTTGCGGGTTGCTGGAAACGTTTTAAATGAAGATATTTTAGGGAGTCTGGAGTTTGCAACAAAAGCGGCAGGTTCGCGTTTAATTGTGGTGCTAGGACATACCTCTTGTGGTGCTGTAGCGGGCGCATGTAATGATGTAAGTCTAGGACATTTGGACCATGTACTGGACAAAATAAAACCGGTTGTTGGTCCTACAGAAAAAGAAACAGGCATTAAAGATTGTTCAAAACCAGAGTTAATTAATGCTATTGCTAAAAATAATGCATTAAATGTTGCGCGCGAAATTCGGGAACAAAGTCCTATCATTCGCAATCTGCTCGACAAAGGTCAAATTGGTATTGTGGCTGGGGTTCATGATTTAAGAACAGGAAAAGTAACGTTTTTTGAAGAAGAGCGGCTGATACCTTCTACCCAGAAAAATCAAAATCAACCTACTTCGAATAGGTAGGAAAACCATAAAAACGTCATTCTGAACGAAGTGAAGAATCCTCTCAATGTGGTTCGGATTTTATTTCAAGGGGATTCTTCATGCGGCTCACGCTGCATTCAGGGTGACACCGTTTTTGTTTATATTTCGGTGAAAGTATGATTTTGCTCCAATGCCTGCCAAGAGAAATTGATCTATAATTGAAAATCTGATAATGTTGCGCGTCTTGTATAAGAGTATGGTGCCTGACATGCGTTCAGGTGGCGATACTCGTTTAACTTTAGAGAGTGGTATTTATGAAAACGTCTATTCATCCCGAGTATAAAGCGATTAATGTGACCTGCAGTTGTGGCCATACTTTTGAAACTCGCTCAACTTTAACTCAGGACTTAACCATTGAAGTCTGTGCAAATTGCCATCCATTTTACACAGGAAAACAGAAACTGGTAGATACTGGTGGTCGAGTTCAGAAATTCCGTGACCGTTATAATCTTAAAAAAGATAAGGCGAAGTAATTATCTATCATTTCAATTAACGGTTAATGAAAAATGTTACAGGCGCAACAAAAGTGCGCCTTTTTTTTTCAAAATGACTGTTCATCGTTAACATTTTTCTATATGATTTTTCGCCGAGATGTACCAAAGAGAGTAAATATTTTGGATAAAGATGTATTAAAAGAACGCGCATTGGAATACCATGAATTCCCTATACCAGGGAAACTGGCTGTTCATGTCACTAAATCCACCAATTCGCAAGATGATTTATCACTTGCTTATACACCTGGTGTGGCTGCGCCTGTTCTTGCTATTGCTGAAAATCCTGAAAACGCGTTTCGCTACACCAGTAAAGGAAATCTAGTCGCTGTTATGACAAATGGAACAGCCGTACTTGGTCTGGGGGATGTGGGACCTTTGGCCAGTAAACCCGTAATGGAAGGTAAAGCTGTATTATTTAAACGTTTTGCCGATATCGATGTTTTTGATATAGAGGTTGACGCAGAGGACTCCCAAGCGTTTATCGCTACAGCAAAGCGGATAGCTCCCACATTTGGCGGTATAAATCTTGAAGATATAAAAGCCCCTGAGTGTTTTGAGATTGAGCACGCTTTAATCGAACAGTTAAATATTCCAGTTTTCCACGATGATCAACATGGCACAGCAATTGTAGTTGCCGCTGGTTTGCTCAATGCACTTGAGTTGCAGCAAAAGAAACTTTCTGAGGTCAATATTGTTTGTATTGGCGCGGGTGCTGCAGGCATCGCCTCTATGCGCCTGCTTGTTGCTTTAGGTGCTGATAAAGAAAAGATGTTACTTTTGGATAGTAAAGGCGTTATTCATTCTGGACGAACAGATCTAAACCCTTATAAATTTGCTTTTGCTCGAAAAACTGAGCGCCGTACACTTGCAGATGCTTTGCAAGATGCGGATGTGTTTATTGGAGTAGCCAAACCTGACCTTCTCAATGCCGATCTGTTGAAACTCATGGCTCCAAAACCAGTTATTTTTGCACTATCGAATCCTGATCCGGAAATACGTCCGGAAATTGCTCACAAGGTGCGTGATGATTTAATCATTGCAACAGGACGTAGCGATTTTCCTAACCAGGTTAATAATGTACTTTGTTTTCCCTATATCTTTCGCGGAGCGCTAGATGTTCGTGCTACATGCATTAATCAATCAATGCAGATTGCTGCTGTTGAAGCGATCCGTCAACTGGTACAAGAACCAGTGCCTCAAATTGTTAAGGACAATTACCCTGGTGTAACAAACTGGGAATTTGGACCCCATTATATTATCCCCAAACCTATAGACCCTCGCCTGAAGGAAAGGGTCGCGCTTGCTGTTGCCAAAGCAGCCATAGCAAGTGGTGTCAGCCGGTCTGTTTCGCCTGCCGATTAAATCAGCCGTGCTTAACCCTAGAAGAAATGAAGGAGCTCATTTTGTATAGTAAAAATGAAAGACATTATATGTTGATGGCCTGGGCGATTTGCGCTCTAGGTGCTGTATACTACAGTTATGAATATTTTTTACGTATTTCACCTAGTGTTATGGAACATGCACTGCGTGATCATTTTAATTTATCAGCCACTGGTTTTGGTTTGCTTTCGGCATTTTATTATTATGCTTATGTCCCCTTGCAGTTACCTGTTGGCGTTCTTTTAGATCGCTATGGCCCCAGACTTTTAATCACATTGGCCTGTCTTGTTTGTGTCGTAGGTACTTTTATTTTTGCTAGTACGACTGTTTTCTGGATTGCGGCGCTAGGACGTTTTTTAGTCGGTTTTGGTTCTGCTTTTGCCTTCGTTGGTGTTCTCAAATTAGCTACTATTTGGTTACCTGAAGACAAATTAGCCATGGTTTCGGGTATGGCCGCTGCTTTGGGCACTATTGGCGCTATGATTGGCGATAATTTATTGGGAAGCCTTGTCATAAGGATTGGCTGGCGGGAAACGGTGAATTTAACGGCTTTCTTTGGTATTGGTTTGGCTTTCATCTTGTGGTTTGGAATTAGGGACAAAAAAAGTCATCAACGTAAAAGCAGTACAGTTGATAATTTTAAAAAGAGTATGATTGATCTAGGAATTATTGCTAAAAATAAGCAAATCTGGATCAATGGCTTGTTTGGTTGCTTGGTTTATCTACCGACCACAGTATTTGCAGAACTATGGGGTATACCTTATTTAAAGCATGCTCACAGCCTTACCCCCGAAGCTGCTGATTTTGCGAACTCTTTATTATTCTTGGGCTTTACTATTGGCGCACCTCTAATGGGCTATGTCTCTGACAAAATAAAACGTCGTAAAGCGCCTATGTTGTTTGGTGCCACAGGAGCAGGCATTATAATGATGATAATTCTTTATTTGCCTGGATTATCCTCAATGCATGTTAATATGCTTATGTTTGTTTTAGGTTTGCTTTATAGTGTGCAGTGTATCGTTTTTGCAGTAGGCCGCGAGTTAAGCCCAAATGAAGCTGCGGGGACTGCTATGGCGATGACAAATATGATCGTCATGCTCGGTGCCATGTTTTTACAGCCTTTGGTAGGACGTTTGCTCGACTTAAGTTTATCAAGTCATTTAGCCAATATCCCTTTGCAAGACATTCCTGTCGATAAATTACAGCAAATGTATACAGCAGATGATTACCAGTTCGCGTTATCGATTATTCCTATAGGAATTATTATCGCTGCAATATTAACCTTTTTCCTTAAAGAAACTTATGCTAATGCAGATAACTAATAATATTACTATCAGTAGAAGACAAGCGCTATTCGGCAGCTTGATGTGTGCAGTAGGGGCTTTCTTTTATTGTTATGAATTTGTTTTAAGAATTATTCCTGGTGCTCTTCAAAGCGAGTTAAGTGCAGCGTTTGGCCATATTTCGGCAACGACATTTGGCCAGCTTTCAGCCCTTTATTATTTTGCTTACTCACCCATGCAGTTACCTGTAGGTATGCTCATGGACCGCTATGGGCCTCGTCGTTTATTGACGTTCGCCTGCCTTTGTTGTGCCTTGGGTTCCTGGATGTTTACCATCACCTCCTCCATGTTCATTGCTGGTAGTGGACGTTTTCTGGTGGGCTTTGGGTCATCGTTTGCTTTTGTCGGGGTTTTATCACTCGCTTTGCATTGGTTGCCAAGACAGTATTTTTCATTGGTGGCGGGATTAATAACGACTTTGGGGATGTTAGGGCTTGTTTATGGTGAAGTTAAGATTACCGATATAGCAATTACTATGGGATGGCACCATGTGCTAAATCTTATGGTAGTTATTGGTGCTGTTTTAACGTTCGTCACTTTCTTTATCGTTCGTGATGGACCTGAAGGGCATTCTTCTCATAAATATGCTTTACCAGAGTTTTTTTCGAATGTCTGGTCAGTCTTAACCTCGCCGCAGGTTTGGCTAATTGGTTTTGTGGGGGCCTGTTTGTATACTTCACTCTCTGTGTTTGGCGAGCTATGGGGTAAGAGTTATTTGGAGCAGGCGCATCACTTAACAAAAGTTGAAGCAGCTAGAACAGTTTCCGCTATGTTTTTAGGTTGGGCCGTGGGTGCACCCGTAGCGGGATATTTATCTGATCGTAGTGGCCGTCGCGTTCTTCCTTTAACAATCGGGGCCGTTTTAGCTTTTATTTGCATAAGCTTCGTTCTTTATTACCCAGGGCTATCGTATTTTTGGTTAAATGTTCTCCTGTTTTTATACGGAGCATTCAGTGCAACAGAAATTATTGTCTTTATTATGGGTAAAGAAAACAGCGGGGCAAAATTGTCTGGAACTGTTTTCGCTGCAGTTAACATGATAGTTACCTTAGGTGGTGTAGTATTCCAACCACTCGTTGGTAAACTTTTGGATACCTTTGGTGATAGAGGCATTGTTGGTGGCGAATATATTTATACGGTTGTCGATTACCAAATTGCCCTTTCCATTTTACCTATCTCATTACTTGTTGTGACTATCCTTGCTTTCTTTATGAAAGATGTTAAAGCAACGCATTAAAAAGGAAGGATAACCTCATTTACAATGAGGTTATCCTTCCAGTCAAAGCAGGTTTACTGGACTAATTCCAGAGCTCTCCTTGCAATGCGATATTAAAGCAGCCTTAATAAGAATTGGTGATATTAATACCAAATGCAATTTGCAATAAATAACGTACCTTATCCATCACAAACAGGGTATAATCAGGAAAAAATAAAAAAGAGACCCTATGAATTTCCTCGATGAGCAAAATTCAAAAAATCGAAAGTTTGTGATAGATAAGATTTTCCATCCTCTTGATGTTCATTTTGACACCAATTCACTTTCAGCATGGTTGTCCTATTATTACACAGTGCATGTGAAGGGGGCTCCTGAAAAAACTGAACAAGCAAAAATGAAAGACTTGTCTAAATTTATAAATTTCTTTCAAATGGAAGTAGGGCATGACTTGGTTGATAGTTGGACACCGGCTGTAAGCAAGCATTTTCAAAAGCATTTATGTAAAACAATTTCCGAGAAAACGGGAAAACCTTACAAAGCTACATCAATAAATAGAACGATGGCAACAATTCGCCACGTAGGTCGCTGGTTTCATCAACAGCGACCTTTGTTAGCTGGTGACCCATTAGCCCAAGTCAAAGATTTACAGACAGATGCACCTGATTGGAATGGATTAACATCTCGCCAATTAATGAGACTGAAATCTGCTTGTGAGCAACGGATTAAAAGCTGTACTCGCAAGAGTCAAAATCCATTAATGGAGACGGCACTTTTTTATTTATTATTAGGCACGGGTCTTCGTGAATCCGAAGTGGTTTCATTAAATGTTGGGCAATACCGCCTAAAGGGCTTATGTGATGTACTGCGCCATAAGTCAAAACGTATCAGTCAAAAAATTCCTTTGCCGCAAGAAAGTAGGGTGTATCTAGATCAATATCTAGAAAAAAGAGATGCCCAAGAAGATGAACCATTATTTATTACGCGCTATGGGACACGCTTGCAAACGTTAGATGTTTATAGAATATGCCAGCGAGTTTTAAAACAGGCTTTAGCTTTTTTGCCTGAGAATGAGAAATTTGAATTTACTCCACATAAATTGAGGCATACCTTTTTAAAAAAAGTCACCGATAAACATGGGGTGCATTTTGCTCAAGAACTTAGTGGAAATGTTTCAATTAAAGAAATTTTTCGTTATGCCAAACCCAGCGCAGAAGAGATTCAAGAAACATTAGAGAATTTATTCGCTTAATTTTATTGAACAAATTGTTTATAAGAAGGATACCTATTATCCCTTTTATCACGAAGAGCTTCACATATTATTCCATGAATAATGGAGCAGATAGCTCTGCAAGAAAGATTTATTATATCGGTTTCTTCTTTAATTGTTTCAATTTCAGAAATTATAGATTTAATCCAATCACTGTTAACTAGCATCTTTAAACCATTTAAAACATTATAATTAGGATTATGTGCTAATTTATTTCTCATATTATTAATTGTTTTGATTTCATTATATAAAAAGCCTATTCCGCTGTCTGAGGCGCTGCATAAATAAAGTTTAAGGTCGAAATTAAGGCGTTGTTTAGGTATCTTAAAATTGTTTGGAAGTAATATATCTAAGTATTTATCTAAAAAATGCTCAATGGCCATATGGGATAATAGGATGGTCTCTCTAATTGGTGATTTTGATAAATGTATTTCATCGAAATTTTTTGCAAATTCTTTATTGTCAGATTCCTCTTCATTCATGCTTCTTAGCATTTTAGCAATAAGATATATTTTTTGATCTTCTGACAAGCCAGTTATCTTAAACTTCGCCAGATACCTGTTTTTGGTTTCCTCATCCTTAATTATTTTCAATATATATTTTTTGATATCCATTTCATCTAGCTCTTGGCTTTTTTTAATTAATGTTTCTTTAAATTTATGAGAATTCCATAATCCTTATAAATTTATAGTAAACATACTTTTTACTCAATTTTCAAAAAAAATTAAAATTTAAAAAAAAGATTTATTAAATAAAGTAGACTCTAGACTTGACTGCTATAGCAATCTTTACTATAGTAAAAATTACTATAGTAGAGTCACATAATGAAAATAATAAAAACCAAACTATTTACTAAATGGGCAAATAAAAATGAAGTGAGTGACACTGCGTTAATCTTAGCAGGTAAAGAAATCAGAGATGGTAAATTCGAGGCAAATTATGGTGGAGGAATTCTAAAAAAAAGAATAGCAACCAAAGGAAGGGGCAAGAGTGGTAGTGTCAGAACAATTGTAGCATTTAAAAAAGGTACGAATTGTTTTTTTGTTTATGGATTTGAGAAAAATGCCAAAAGTAATATTTCAGCGAATGAGGAAAAAGCATTGAAATTAGTTGCTAAATCATTATTTGATTATTCTGAATCTGAAATTTTAAATCTAATAAAAGAAGGTGTATTAGTGGAGGTTGAGCAATGAGTAAAAGCGATATTATTAATACAATGCTTGAAACAGCCAAAGATTTAAGAATGAATCCAGTTACAATTAGAGAAATTGAATCATTAAATTTGGATGAGGTAAAAATTCTTGAGGCTGCTGAAATAAAGCAAATGCGTATTAAAGAAAAATTAAGTCAATCAGTTATGGCTAGAATATTAAATGTTACTCCTTCCACTTATCAAAAATGGGAAAGAGGTGAAGTACGTCCAAGAGGAGCTAACCTTAAATTATTACGTTTAGCGCATGATCATGGCATAAAATATATAATGTCTTAAAGACTTATATTGAAATTTAACTTTTTTGGTGAGTATAGTTAATGAATAGCTATGTTGGTCAAATAAAATCGTTAATTTCAAAAAAATTAGACACCTCAATTGTCGTTCACTTGTTAAGCCAATAAACGGATAATAGATACATTTCTTAAAAATTATAAAATTCAATTTGAAGAGATCAGAGAAGACCACCAAGAAATAATTAAGGATTTGAATCAACGTAGAGAAGATTTTGAAAAAGAGATAGCATCTCAAAATGATAACATTAAAAAAGAAATTGCAACTCAAACCGATGCTTTTAAAGAGGTTATCGAAAGTTCAAAACAGCAAGCTAAAGAATTAGAGAAAATATACAGAACTAAGCTTTCACTTGAAGCACCCGTAACCTATTGGAAAGACAAGCAAAAAGCACATAAAAGAAACATGTTGCTATTTGGAGGTTTAACCGTTATTACAACTATTGGTTTTATTTTACTATTTTTTCAATTTTCTAATTTATTCAATAGTGAAGCGTCTATTCAAGTTCCATTTTTGCCAAATACCTATACTCCGCTTTGGATCATGTCTAAGCTATTATTAATTTCTTTTA
>NZ_LNYG01000013.1:569633-617898 GCF_001467745.1 Legionella jamestowniensis | reverse complement strand
CCCCGAGTGGAGTCCCTGGTGCTTTATCCAATACGCCCCCCGCCAATGCCGCGTTACAGCCAAATAATAACAACAATGATAATAAAAATAATAATCAAATAACCAACAATACAGATACAGCGCAGGGCAATGATTTTCGAACACAAACGACAAAAAACTTTGAATTGGATAAAACAATTAGTCATACAAAAAATCAACCAGGAACAGTTAAACGACTAACGGTGGCCGTTTTGGTGGATGATCGAGCGATCTTGAATCCAAAAACGAAACAAATGGAAGCAAAACCGCTTACGCCGGCTGAAATTGATCAAATTAAAATCCTGGTGGCTAATGCAATTGGTATTAATCCCAAGCGAGGGGACAGCATTAATGTAGTGAATAGTCATTTTGTCAAACCAGAGCCTATAGAGGCTATTCCTGAACCACATTTTTGGCAAAAAGATTCATTTTGGTCAATAATAAAACAAATTGGGGCTGCTCTCTTTCTATTGGCGCTGGTTTTTGGACTGTTTAGACCTTTATTTAAATCGTTAGTTGGACAGCGTAAAGAAGAGGAAGAACCTGAGCAGCCTGAACTCACTTATCAGGCACAACAACAAAATTTGTTACCTCACGCGAATGATTATGAGTCACAACTGGCATTACTGCGCCAGGTGGTGGACAAAGAACCCAAGCGGGTAGCGCAAGTAGTAAAGACCTGGGTTGAACGGGGATAAACATGGATGGAATAGAACGGGCTGCAATTTTACTTTTGGGCATGGGCGAGAAAAATGCTGCCGAAGTATTAAAGCATCTTGAACCAAGACAAGTACAAAAAGTGGGAATGGCCATTTCTACCATGAGTAGTGTGAGTAAAGCTAAGATGCAAGGTGTTCTTGGCGAGTTTTTAAATGCCATTGAAGATCAAACCAGTTTGACAGTGGATGCCGAAAACTACCTTAGGACTATCTTAATTAATGCCTTGGGCGAAGAGAATGCAATCCCATTTATCGATCGAATTCTTGTTTCTGATAAGGACAGTGGCCTTAATCGTCTTAAATGGCTGGACGCACGTTTAATTGCTGATGTTATTCGTAACGAGCATCCGCAGATTATTGCAACTATTTTAATTCATTTAGACAGTGAGCAATCCGCAGAAGTTGTCAGTTACTTCTCCTCCGAAAAACGGGCAGAAGTTTTATTGCGCATGTGTACCATTGATACCGTAAAGCCAGAGGCTATTTCAGAGCTTGGTCATGTTATTGAACGACAGTTAAGTGGACAAAAAGTAGGAAAAACGGCTTCAGCAGGAGGAATTAAAAGCGTCGCTGATGTCATTAACTTTCTAGATGGCTCTGTGGAGACGGATGTTCTGGATAGGATTCAGGAGTGGGATACTGAGCTTTGTGAAAAAATTAAAGACAAAATGTTTGTTTTTGAAAACTTGGTTGATATGGATAATCGTAGCGTTCAAACTTTGCTACGTGACATTTCAACGGAACAACTTATGCTAGCGCTAAAGGGCACCACAGAACCTGTAAAGGAAAAAATTTTTGGCAATATGTCAAAACGAGCAGCTGATTTATTAAGAGATGATTTGGAAATGCAAGGGCCTGTAAAAGTAAGCGAGGTGGAGAAAGCGCAGCGAGACATACTGGCAATTGCACGCAGTTTGGCTGAGGAAGGAAAAATTGCCCTAGGTACTAAAGGTGGTGATGAGATGATTTAATCATTCCTACTCGGCGTTTGAACCTATGGATTCCGCGATCCAGTCAATAAGTAAGAATCTAACATTTTAAGAGGCTACACGTGGACAATGAGTTTCAACCGCTCTATCAAGAGAAAAATAAAGAGGATTTTAATATTTGGGAACTTAAAGTGTCTGCTCCTGAACCCGTTATCGAAATTGATCCTCAGGAAGAATTTGCCAAGGAGTGTGAAAAATTACGCGAGGAAGCGAAATTGCAAGGTTATCAGGAAGGCATGCAAAAGGCCGCCCTCGAACTAGAAACAAAAAAGCAGGAGTTATTTGGTTGGATTAATTTTTTAAAAAAACCTGTAGCACTTCTTGATAAACAACTTAGCTATGAGTTAATCCAGACAATTGCTTGGGTGTGTGAAGTTTGTATTGGTGTTGAAATATCGTTTCATCCTGAGAAGTTATTGATACTACTTGAAGAAATAAAAAAAGAGTTGCCTTCTCTTCAAGGCGATAAACAGCTTTTCATGAATCCAGTTGATGTAGAATTGCTGCATAATATTCTTAATGAACAGGAGATTGTTGAATTAAGCAATATTCTTGTGGTTGATGAAAAATTGGAACGGGGTGATTTTTACCTAAAAAGTAACTATAGCGAGTTAGATGGACGTTTAAAAACCCGCCTGCAGCAACTATTTAAAAAACAACTCGCTGAAGTAGCAAATCCTCAAGACGAAGATTCTCACAATGGTTAGTTATGAATCACAGTTAATAAACACATTAAAAAACTTGCGCTTAACACCTACCTCGGGTTTGCTCCATTGTGGTCGGGTAAGTAGGGCTGTTGGACTTACCTTGGAGGCTCGTGGTTTTCATCAGACAGTCGGGGCAAGATGTTGGGTAAAAATTAATAAAACAGAACAGGTTGAAGCTGAAGTCGTTGGATTTGACAATGAAAACGCCTATTTGATGTCTATTGGACATACTCAGGGTATCGGGCCAGGGATGCTCATTATTCCCAGTGGTAAAGTAGCGCAAGTGGGTGTGGGATATAATTTATTAGGAAGGGTGCTCAATGGTGCCGGGTTGCCAATTGATGATAAAGAAGCAATTGAAACCTATGAAAACTACCCACTAACTAGTCAACCTTTTAATCCTTTAAAACGAGCGGCAATTGATACTCCTATGGACGTCGGGGTGAGAGCTATTAATGGACTACTTACAATAGGACGCGGTCAGCGGATCGGTCTTTTTGCAGGTAGTGGAGTAGGAAAATCTGTACTCCTTAGTATGATGACGCGTTTTACAGCGGCTGATCTTGTTATTGTAGGGCTAATTGGTGAGCGTGGACGAGAAGTCAAAGAGTTTATTGAAAATAATCTTGGGGAGGAGGGGCTTCGTCGTTCAGTGGTCGTAGCGGCCCCAGCAGATGAAAGCCCCTTGATGAGATTGCATGGGGCAATGGTGGCGACGAGTATTGCTGAATATTTTCGTGACCAGGGAAAGCATGTTTTACTACTGATGGATTCTCTCACCCGTTTTGCCCAAGCACAACGTGAAATCGCTTTGTCGATTGGAGAACCTCCAGCAACGAAAGGTTATCCTCCTTCAGTATTTGCTAAATTACCACAGTTAGTAGAGCGTGCGGGTAACGGTAAACCTGGTAGCGGGTCTATTACTGCCTTCTATACGGTATTGACCGAAGGAGACGATCAGCAAGATCCAATTGCGGATGCAGCACGAGCCATTCTTGATGGTCATATCGTATTAGATAGAGAACTTGCTGAGGCAGGACAATTTCCTGCTATTAACCTTGAAGCATCGATTAGTAGAGTAATGCCTAATGTTGCTACAGAAACGCAAATAAAACAGATGCTTCTAGTAAAAAAATATTTATCAATTTACGAAAAAAATAAAGATCTCATCTTATTAGGTGCCTATTCAAAAGGAAATGATAAACAATTAGACAAAGCAATCAAATTTCGTGATAAAATTAATGAATATATTGTTCAGAATATGGATGAGAAAGTAGATTTTGCAATTAGCTTGCAGTTGCTTGCCAATCTGGCAGCTTTATTGGATGAAGAAGGTATAGCATGAGTTCTCGGAAAGAACGTTTGTTAAAGTTATTGGCCATAAAGGAGCGCGCTACCAAGGTAGCTATTGAAAATTTGGTTCGTGCACGTGAGCAATTTTTATCAGATAAATCCCGTCACAATCAATTATTGGAATACCGTCAAGATTATATCCAACAACTTCATAATTTGGGTGATGCAGGGTGCAGGGTAGGACGTCTACGGAATCGAATTGATTTTATTGCGCAACTTGATACGGCATTGGGGCATATGAATCAACATCTGGCACAGCTTGCAAAACAACGGTCGCATTATGAGGCTGTTTGCATCAAGGCGAAATCTGAGCAGGATGCTGTAAAACGTATAATTGAACGTTTGGAAGAGCAGCAACATTTAAAACAGGAACGAATGGAACAGAAAGAAAGTGATGAGTACGCACAAAAGCAGTGGTATAGTAAAGGTTCAATGATTAACTTTAATGTAAAACGCGGTGAATAAATTAATCAAACGATGTTGGATATTATTAGCTATCCTAATTATTGCTGCCGCGGTTATTTCCAGCCTGTTCCGTGCCTTAACTCCATGGGCAACACAATACAAGTCTGACGTGGAATATCATTTGTCTGCCTTACTAGGCGAGCCTGTAACCATTAATGCTATGGAGACTGGATGGTATTGGTTTGAACCGGTTATTAAATTAAATCAGGTTAAAGTACTAGAGGGTTCCAAAACTGTTCTTAAACTCAAAAAATTATTTGTTGGCATTAATCTCTTTAGTTCACTGTGGCATTGGCAAATTCAACCCGGTGTTTTGTATATCGATGATTTGCATTTAAATTTGCACGAAACGGACAATGGGTGGGAAATAGAAGGCATTACCAATAAACAAGATATGGTTTTTGATTTTGAAACCCTAAAGCCAATTTTGCAATGGATTTTAGCGCAACAAAAAATTATTTTAAAAGATGTCTCGGCCAATCTTTATCTTAAAAATGGCTCCCTGATTCCTTTTGATGATTTTGATTTAAGCATTGCCAATCATTCAGGTCGTTATCGTATTAAAGGTAACGCACATTTAGGACAATCCACAGCAACTCATTTTGCACTATTGGCTGATTTGTATTTAGATGCGGATGCATTAAATAAGACCTCAGGACATGTTTTCTTTGCTGCGAATGAACTATTACCCGCACAATGGCAACAATTAATTCCTCAGGCACGTTTTCGTTTTGTGGCGGGAAAAGGTGATATTCAATTGTGGGCTGATGTCAGTAAAGGAAAGTTTGCTAATGCCCAGGCAAGGTTGAGTTTTGATCATTTGGCTTGGGCGGATACCCAAACCGAAAAAGATCAATTAATACAATCATTACATGCAAATTTAGCGTGGGAGTTGAAAAAAAAGGGGGGATGGCAACTTGCAGGTGATCACATTGGTTTGCGTTTGGGTGGTGCGTCCTGGCCAGAAAATTCATTTTTAATCCGTTATGAACCAGACACGCAAAATTATTTCGTATACATTAAAAATATCCTGTTGCACTCTCTTTTCTCCACCTCGATTGCCTGGCCTGAATCAATGAATACTATTCTATCAATAAAACCATTTGGTGAATTGCATGATACACAGCTACAGATTGATCAAAAAAAGGTTAATTATATTCTCTCACGTTTTGTAAACGTTGGCTGGTTACCGAAGCATAACTATCCTGGCCTTGAGAATTTATCGGGTGTAATTCACTGGCAGCCTGATGAAGGGCGTCTGGAATTCGATAGTAAAAACATAATTGTTGCCCCTCAAGAGCAACCGCCTGTCACATTTTCCATGTTAAATGCTGCCTTTGATTGGAAAAGGTTAGAACAAGGTTTACGCGTAAGTATGGAGCGATTTGTTGTTAGCCATCCGCATCTTTTGTTAAGTGCCCAGGGAGTAGCTGATGAAGTGACGAACGATTCGTTAGGCGCGGTGCGTTTGAAGGCAGAGTTTTCTGCAGATCATGCCGAGGAATGGATGACCTATTTACCTTCCAGACATTTAAAAGCCAAGTTGGATGCCTGGCTTAAAAACGACATTAAACGTATTGCAAAAGCCACGGGAGAGTTGGTAATCAATGGTAATATGAATGATTTTCCTTTCGACACAACGCCAGGTGAGTTCTCGATCAAGAGCTATTTATCCGGTGTAGATCTGGTTTTTGCGCATAATTGGCCTGTGACTCGGGATATTGAGGCGTATTTAAACGTTAATAAACGTACTCTTGAAGCAGACATTATCCATGCCAATCTTCAAGGAATAGAGGTTGAGAAAGGTAACCTGCGTGTTAATGACTTAGGTTTAGATCGTGAAACCTTGTTAATTCATACGAAAACAGAAACAAATGCAAGGAAAGCTTTATCTTACGTGCGTTCTTCGCCGCTTAAGAAAAAGTTATCTGCTCTAAATATACTGGATATAAAAGGGCCATTAACGTTGGATTTACAATTAGAAGCCCCTCTTTATCCTGAAAATGACGATATCCTGGCTTTGGGAGATATTGCTTTTAATAACAATCACTTGAAAGTACATCATGCTCTCGATGATATCGAGTTAAAAGGTTTGTCAGGAACCCTGCAATTTGATCAGAGTAGCGTCCTGGATAGTAATCTGCGAGCCTTACTCTTGGGTAATCCTGTTTCTATTCTTCTTAAATCAATCAAAGGGTCTACACCTTCAACCGAAGTTAGGGTTAAAGGTCAAACCAACATATCGGTGTTGCGTGATAAATTTAAATTGCCTGTTTTTTCACTCATGCACGGTTCTTTATGGTTAGAAAGTTTGTTAACCATTACCGATGAACCCAGTGATTTGGATCATTTGCGTATTCAAACTTCGCTCCAAGGTGTAGCTATTGATTTACCCACGCCTTTAGGGAAAGTAAAGGAAAGCAGGATGCCCTTAAGAATTGATGTTGATTTTAATCCGCAAAAGGCAGTACGACTACATTTTAACTATGCTGATCGTCTCAGCAGTGATTTATTATTCTTAGGAAATAAAGATGGTTTTTCTTTGCAACAGGGAAAAATTATTTTAGGAAACCAGAATATAGTAAACAAAGAGCAACAACATGGATTACAAATTTTAGGAACTTTACCGGAGTTTGATTTGCAACAATGGCTTCGCATAAGAGAGAGGATAACCACGGATAATCAACAGGAAGTACCCAATGCGATAAATTTAATTGATGTCAAATTGGGGCTCGCTAAAGTCTTCAGTCAACGTTATAAAAATCTTTCTATAAAAGCGCAAAAATATGAGAAAGGCAGTTGGTCAATTCATCTGAACCAAGAGAAAATTGCTGCAAATCTTCGTTATCAGCCTTCTAGTAATACAGTAACGGGTTTGATTGAAAGGCTGCATTTAGATCTTGATGATCCGGTTAACTTACATGCAGTTTCAAAATTAAAGCCTGCTGATTTACCTAACCTTGATTTAAGGGTTGCTTCATTTCAGGTGAAAGATTTAAATCTAGGGGATGTTTCATTAAAAACAAAAGCGTTTAAACATCGATGGGAACTTAATTCCTGTAAGATCAAGTCGCCGTTTTATGAGTTTGCAGCCACAGGCACTTGGATCGAGAAAGACAAAATTAATGCAACACAACTCCAGGCGGATTTGCATATCACTAATCTGGCCAAAAGCTTGGAAGAATGGAAAATAAGTCCAGTTGTTGAAGCGGATAAAGGGAATGTTCAATTTAGAGGGGGTTGGCCCGGTGCAATCTATGAATTTTCCTTAACCAGGCTTCATGGACAAATGGCAATGCGTTTTAAAGATGGGCGCATTACCAACCTAAGCCCGGAAACTGAAGAAAAACTAGGGTTGGGAAAATTGCTCAGTATTCTCAGTTTACAGACCATTCCCCGTAGGCTTAAGCTAGATTTTAGCGATTTATCGGAAGACGGTTATAGTTTCGATGAGTTTAATGGTAGCTTTGTCATTGATAAGGGAGTAATGACAACCAAGGATAGCTACATTGATGGTCCTGTTGCCTATGCAAGCATGAAAGGAAATTTGGATATCGCCAAACAATACTATGATCTTAATTTAAAAGTTAATCCACATATAACGGCAAGTCTTCCGGTCGTAGCAACGATTGCAGGAGGGCCTATTGCGGGGATTGCAACGTGGGTAGCCAGTAAGTTAATTAACCATGGGATGCAAAAAATAAGTGGCTATACCTACAAAATTTCAGGTCCTTGGCGGCAACCGGTTGTGCAGCAGGTGAAAATTATAAGAAAATCAAATAGTTAAAAAAGATTATAGGATTGGCCATGTGGGAGGCAATTTTAAAACGTTATTGGCTAGTGGCTACCTTTAAGGAAAGTCCTGCCAACACACCTTATTCAGTACCTTTGTTAGTTTTTATCGCTTTTTTGTTTTCTACCCTGATTATACTTCAGTGGTATATGGCTGATATTAAGCAGCAGTTTGAATTGCTAAGCGCCATCGCTGCGGGCGTTTGTTTAATTCTTGTTTATTTTATTTTTACTTTTGTATTATTGAAAGTTAACGATAAAGTGAGTCGGCTGGTTCAATCCCTTACTTCACTGCTGGCTAGCCATTTGATAGTGCATATATTTGCGTTACCTTTATTAATCGTTGCTCCGGCTTTGGCTGCAGCAAAGGTAAGTCATGGTTTAGCATTAATATTAGGTTTAATCTATTTGGTTTTAACGTTGGTGTTAACTGTATGGCAGTTTTTAGTGACTGTCCATGTTTATAAGCTGACATTGGAGGTAGATAATCTAACTGCTGTCTTGGCAAGTTTTGGATTATTAGCCTGTAATATTTTAACGGTTTCATTTTGGCGATGAGAAAAAGCATGCATTTACATATCCTAGGAATTAGTGGAACTTTTATGAGCGCTTTGGCAATTCTTGCGCGTGAAGCAGGTTATACAGTCACTGGTTGCGATGCAAATTGCTATCCCCCAATCAGTGATTTGTTAAAAGCGAAAGGGATTGAATGGACAGAAGGCTATGAAGATACGGCACAAGCTTTAAAGGCCGATACGGTCATTATAGGTAATGCGATTAAAAGAGGGATGCCAGTACTGGAAGCAGTACTTAATGCCGGAAAAAATTATACCTCGGGGCCTCAATGGCTGGCGGAAAATATCTTGTCTCGTTACCGTGTGTTAGCTGTTGCCGGTACTCATGGAAAGACTACCACTACTTCAATGTTGGCATTTATTCTTCAACAGGCTGGTCTTAATCCTGCATTTCTTATCGGAGGGGTTGCTCCAAATTTTAATACCAGTGCTTGTTTAGGTCAGGGCGAGTGGTTTGTCATCGAAGCTGATGAGTATGATAGTGCTTTTTTTGATAAAAGGCCTAAATTAATGCATTATCGACCCGAAGTGGCCATTCTTAATAATCTTGAATTTGATCATGCGGATATTTATGCCAATCTGGAAGCAATTCAACAACAATTTAACTACTACCTGAAAACTATACCAGGAAAAGGCATCGTTATAAAACCTAGAGATGATGCTGCCCTTAATCAAGTGCTAGCACAAGGAGTTTTTTCATCAGTGGAAGACTTGGCTTTTACAGGGGATGCAACTTGGCGCGCTGAACTACTTGAAGAGAGTGGAAAAGTCTTTCGTATTTGGCATAAAGGCAAACCAGTGGCCGACGTTAACTGGCCTTTAATTGGTCAATTTAACATTGAGAATGGTTTAGCAGCCATTGCTGCGAGTTATCATGCAGGAGTAAATATTGAGACCGCAGCTCGAGCATTGGCAGAGTTCAAACCTGTTAAAAGAAGGCTCGAAGTTAAGTCCGAGCGGCATGGTATTACTGTTTATGATGATTTTGCCCATCACCCTACGGCAATAACAAAAACCGTACAGGCGTTAAAACAGAGTGGTCGCCATCAGCGTATATTGGCAGTTTTAGAGTTTGCCTCTTATACCATGAAAACTGGGGTACACGCGGGAGCAATGGCGCAAGCTTTATCGGCTGTTGATCATGCCTATGTCTTGAGCCCCGAGCATTTTAGTCTTGATAAGACTGTTCACGATTGGCAGTGTTCTTACCAGATTTTACCGGACACTGAGAGTATTATTAATGCGGTAGTTGAAAAAATTCGCCCGGGTGATGCTGTATTGGTCATGAGTAACCGTGGGTTTGATAATATTCATCAAAATTTAGTGCGACAAATTGATTTAAAATTTGTCAAATGAAGATTTATCATTCAATTGTTGCAAATTCTTTGGCAGATTGTTATAAAAAAAGAAGGTTCCCAAGGAGGGCTTTGGGTAGCAGGCTCGCTGTATTAAGTGCGGGCGAAGGGCTTGCAAGGAGAAAACCATGCCAGTGTATGAGGATTTGCAATTTAAGGCAAAAAATTTAGCGGTATCGTTAACTCATGCATTAGTCGAGCGAGTGTCCTACGGTGGCTTATTTTGTACTTGTTTCCCTTCTATTACCAATCAACAGTTATTTAATGATGCTGATTTAATCCGCCAAACAGCAGAATGCCTTGATTTTTACACAGGCGTAACTTGTTCAGGAAAAGAAATTACACCTCGTATCAGGTATCATGTTTTAGTCGGTATTTATCTTTATGTGTGGTATCAATATGATAATCTTTTGCAAAGCTATTTAAATAAACCTTTATTGAAATTATTCCAGCAGCATCTTGGACTCAGTTCTTTGAGTCAACTCGAACCAGAATTTTATAAGTCCTGTCTTGAGGAGTTAGATGATTTTTGCAATTGGGTTTATGAAAAAAGTAATCAATACCAACAAACACATCAATTATTTCAAGCTTTTCCCTCAAATATGCAAGGGAATCTTCATATCCAAAAAGAACAGGTTACCGCGAGTTTATCTTGGGACAATTTATTTTCGGGATTAATGACAAAAATAGGAATTAAAAGCCTATTCTAAGGAGATTATATGGGCTACAAACCTCCAGGTTATCGGGATTTACATACCAATACGAATATGCTCCATGACTATTTCAATAAATTGATAAATCGCTATATTCCCCCAAGCTATGAGCAAATGCGTCAAAAAATAAGTTCTTTGGAGACTAAATACAACAGTAAAATTCGCAAAAAATCAGGGCTATTGGTAAGTACAACACCAGAGTTAAGACGCGATCAGGTCGCTTGTATTTATCAATTGCTTTCCAAATTGCAACTAGAAGGGGAAGTACCAAAAATTAACAATATGCAGAGAATATTGTTAGGTGCTGTTATCTATCGTTATTTACGCATCAAAAAGTCATATGGTGATGGTTGGGGTTTATACTCTATGTTTGGTTATACTCCTGATGATAACTGCACTATTTATCAGATTTTGGAAGAAGATTTTGAATTTAAAAAAAGAAAACTTGATGATGCAACTATTGCCACTTGCTGTGAAGCGTATAAAGCCTATCTTGAGCAAGAATTAGTAAGTGCTACTGGCGAAAAACAAAAAGTAGGTGATCAATTTCCTTACATTCAGGATGATAAAGGTTTCTATAAAAAGCTGGGTAAAATAATCAATGAGGCTCGAGAAAACGCCAGAGAAGTAATCGCTCAATTGCAAATTATTAGCTTTGTGCAATCGGCAGCAGCGTCACTAAGGGAAATGGATAATACGGCTTTGGATGTTTTACCAAAATTTACCACATTAGTGTCTACCAAATTAACAAAAAAATTGGATAAGAGGCTGACAAGTGAAGAATTAACTGAATTACTTAATAGTATGCACCCTGCACTTAATGAAACGACTAAAGAAATTTTAAAATTAGGGCTACCTCAAAGCGTTAGTGCTCAGGGAGTTTTTACTAAAGTGATAATTCCAAATTCATCGCCAATCAGGACTGAAGAAAAATATATAAGTTTTCAACAATATGTAGAAGAGGCTTTGATCATGAATGGTCAGTATGCTGTATTAGGGGCATATGTATTGGCATTATCGTGTTGCAAAACAAAAGCACGTGAATTAAAAGATGCTCTTAATCATGCTATTGCTGCCCAAGGTTTTAATCAGTTAGATGTTGACACCAAGCGATGGGGATTAACTGCTTTTCACAATTATGTCACTATTCCAGGTATATCTCCTATTAATTATAAATGCTGGCATCCTGATACTGGCTATGAACATATGGATAGGGAATTAGAACAGCAATTAAATAGATTGTCGCATGTTCAAGAGGAAGAAGAAGTAGTACCGACCATTTTTTAGAAGAGAACTAGATTTTAAAAAGAAAGCGTCATGTAACATAACGCTTTCTTTTTATCTACGTCTACCTACTTGGCTTTGAAGTGTAGCCGGTCCTCTTTCCAAGAGACTTTAATTTCGTCTCCAGATTTAAATTGACCCGTTAATAACGCCTGTGCCAAAGGGTTTTCAAGTTTTTGCTGAATCGTTCGTTTTAAAGGTCTTGCACCGTAAACTGGATCAAATCCTGCTTCAGCCAAATGAGTCAGCGCTTCAGGCGTTAGTTCTAATGTAATATTTTGCTGTTCCAGACGCTGACGCAGCAAATCAATTTGAATAGAGGCAATTGCTGCTATTTGTTCTTTGCCCAATGGATGGAAGACCACTGTGTCATCGATACGGTTAATGAATTCTGGCCTAAAATGTTGGCTAACAATATCCATGACCGCCGTTTTAATTTGCTCATAGTCTAGTTTGCTTCCCATATCATGAATAAGGGAAGAGCCTAAATTGGAGGTCATGACAATAACAGTATTACGAAAATCGACCGTACGGCCTTGCCCATCTGTAAGACGACCATCGTCTAAAACTTGTAACAAAATATTAAAAACATCGCTGTGGGCTTTTTCAATTTCATCCAATAAAATAACGGAGTAAGGGCGACGGCGTATCGCTTCTGTTAGATATCCCCCTTCCTCATAACCGACATAGCCAGGAGGCGCGCCTATCAGTCTGGCAACGGAATGTTTCTCCATAAATTCAGACATGTCAATCCGTACCATGGCCTCTTCTGTATCAAATAAAAAGGTCGCCAAAGCTTTGCAAAGTTCTGTTTTACCCACTCCTGTAGGCCCAAGAAATAGAAACGAACCAATTGGACGTTTCGGATCAGAAAGACCGGCACGTGAGCGGCGTATAGCGTTCGCTACGGCGTCTACCGCTTCATTTTGCCCAATTACCCGTTTATGTAAGGCTTTTTCCATATGCAATAGTTTTTCTTTTTCACCCTCGAGCATTTTGGCTACTGGAATACCGGTCCATTTGGAAACTACTTCGGCAATTTCCTCCTCTGTCACCTTGTTTCGCACGAGTTTGGTTTCACTTGTTTCTGTTGCTGCCACTTGAGAAAGTTGTTTTTCAAGCTCGGGAATTCGCCCATATTGCAGCTCTGACATACGGGTTAAATCACCAGCGCGTCTTGCCGTTTCCAATTCAATTTTAGCTTGCTCCAATGCTTCTTTAATGTGGGTGGCACCTTGTAAAGTAGCTTTCTCGGCTTTCCAAACCTCTTCCAAATCAGAGTAATTTTTTTCCAGCTCATCAATAAGTTGCTGCAAATCTTCCAAGCGTTTTTTAGAGGCTTCATCGCTTTCTTTTTTGAGTGCTTCCCTTTCAATTTTCAGTTGAATTAGACGTCTTTCCAATTTATCTAAACTTTCTGGTTTGGAGTCAATTTCCATGCGAATTTGGCTGGCTGCTTCATCAATCAAATCAATGGCTTTATCAGGAAGTTGCCTATCGCTAATATAGCGATGGGATAACGTGGCTGCTGCAACAATAGCAGGATCAGTAATGTCTACACCATGATGCACTTCGTAACGCTCATTTAAGCCTCGCAAGATAGCAATGGTATCTTCTACGCTGGGTTCAGCGACAAAAACTTTTTGGAAGCGGCGCTCGAGGGCTGCATCTTTTTCAATGTATTGGCGATATTCATCCAGGGTTGTTGCTCCGATGCAATGTAATTCTCCGCGCGCTAAGGATGGTTTTAACATATTGCCAGCATCCATCGCCCCTTCTGCTTTACCAGCACCGACCATTGTATGCAATTCGTCAATAAAAAGAATAATTTGCCCTTCCTGTTTTGCCAAATCATTCAAGACGGCTTTTAAACGCTCTTCAAACTCACCGCGAAATTTTGCGCCTGCGATTAGGGCTCCCATATCCAGCGATAATAAACGTTTGTCTTTTAAGCCTTCTGGAACTTCGCCATTAACGATTCGTTGTGCCAGACCTTCAACGATTGCTGTTTTACCTACCCCGGGCTCACCAATGAGCACAGGATTATTTTTAGTCCGACGTTGTAAAACCTGAATAGTACGGCGAATTTCATCATCGCGTCCTATAACAGGATCGAGTTTGCCTTGCTCGGCACGCTCGGTTAAATCAATGGTATATTTTTCCAAGGCTTGGCGTTGTTCCTCAGCGTTTGGATCATTAACTGTTTCACCACCACGCATGTCATTAATGGCTTTTTCTAGGGCTTGTTTATTAGCACCAGCCTGTGTTAATAGACGTGCAAGGCTTCCATTCTCTTCCATCGCAGCAAGAATAAATAATTCACTGGAAATATAACTATCCTTGCGCTGTTGAGCTAATTTATCAGTTAAATTCAGCAAACGGCCCAAGGCATTAGAAATATGAATTTCTCCACCAGTTCCAGAAACTTTGGGAAGTTTATCCAAGGCTTGATCAATTGAAGTGCGTAATTGAGACAAATTTACGCCGGCTTTAGTCAATAAGGGTCTTAAGCTCCCTCCTTGTTGATCAAGTAAAGCTTTTATAAGATGTTCAGGTTCGATAAAACTATTGTCTCGACCTAATGCTAAGGATTGTGCATCAGCCAGAGCCATTTGAAATTTTGAGGTGAGCTTATCCATCCGCATAACATGACCCCTCTTAATTGAATGTTTAAATTACTTCTTACCTGCCGTAAAATGTGGGTTCTTTATAAAAAATCAAGTGACCCACTATAATGAATGATATTCCACCAACCTCTAATTCTGATTCACAAGTATTGTTAAATCAAATAGTTATTGAATACATGCGTGATCAGAGGCGTCAACGTTACTGGCGTTGGATCAAGCGCATTTTGTTTGTTATGTTTGTGCTTTTTATATTTTATCAGGTCTACAGTTATGGGGATGAAGACAAGACTGTTCGGCTAAAACCCCATGTTGGGTTAATTGATTTAAACGGAACTATCTTTGATACCGAAGGGGCAGGGGCTGAGAATTTTGCCAAAGCAATGGATTCTGCTTATAAAAGTACTGGACTAAAGGCTTTAATTATTCGCATTAATAGCCCAGGCGGAAGTCCGGTACAAGCGGATTACATGTATAACACATTGCAATATTACCGCAGTAAATATCCAGATATTAAGACTTATGCCGTATGTGTCGATATGTGTGCCTCTGCCGCTTACTATGTTGCTGCCGGAGCTGAAGAAATTTATGCAAATCCATCCAGTATTGTTGGTTCCATTGGCGTATTGTACAACGGATTTGGTTTTGTAGATGCTATGCAGAAACTTGGTATAAGCAGACGTTTGCAAACAGCAGGTAAAAACAAAGGATTTATGGATCCATTTTCACCGCAAACACCTCAGCAAGTGCAATTATTGCAAACAATGTTGGATAATATTCATCAGCAATTTATAGCCAAGGTAAAAGCTGGACGGGGAGAGCGGCTTCTTATCGATGATGAGACTTTCTCTGGTCTTTTTTGGACAGGGGAACAAGCTAAAGCACGAGGTTTAATTGATGGTTTTGCAAGTAGCGGTCAAATCGTTCGCGAAAAAATGCAGTTAGAAAAAGTAATTGATTATACTTATAAGCAAACTGTACTGGAGCGATTTTCTAAAAATCTTGGTACCGCTTTGGCTGAACGATTGCCTTTGGCTTTAGGGCTACATCAAGGGGTGCTGGAGTAGAATAACCTTGATATGCTGTCGCTTCATCAAGGCTACTCTCAAATATCCCTACGTCCTGCGGCTAGTCCGCAGGACCATTGAGCTTATTTAAGCCTTTACAACCGGCATTAAAGTTTGCAGTAAAGATTTGAAAACCTTAGGTGTTCCTGCAGCAACATCACCTTGTTTCATATAATCTTCACCGCCTTCTAAACTGCTAATTAAGCCTCCTGCTTCTTTTATCAATAAAGCACCTGCAGCAATATCCCAGGGACGTAATCCAAATTCCCAGAACCCATCAATACGGCCACTTGCGACATAAGCAAGGTCCAGGGCGGCAGAACCCGTTCTTCGAATGCCAGCGCATTTTCCAATCATGGTTTCAAAAGTAGGAAGATAACGACGAGCTATCGCTAAGTTGCGGAAAGGGAAGCCAGTCCCTAGTAAGGCATCTGATAATTGTGTTTTTTTAGAAACACGTATACGACGTTCATTTAATTGGGCGCCCCGACCGCGACTGGCAGAAAAACATTCATGACGTAAAGGGTCGTAAACGACGCCGTGTTCAATGCGGTTTTTTACCCGAAGTGCAATCGAGACACAGAAAAATGGAAAGCCGTGCAAATAATTGGTTGTCCCATCCAGTGGATCAATTATCCATACTGATTCTGCATCATCGTTGTAAACACCACTTTCTTCAGCAATAATACCATGGTCAGGATATGCTTTATGAATGGTATTTATTATCGCTTGCTCAGCTTTAACATCGACCTCACTAAAGAACTCCTCACCGTCTTTAGCAGTTATTTTAAGCCTGTCTATTTGTTCCATATGACGAATAATAATATCACCGGCAAGGCGGGCAGCTGAAATAGCAATATTTAATAATGGTTGCATGGATTTTGCTCGTTTTCACAAAATCAGCGATTCTAACACATTTTTTTTTGTACAGAGAGAAATCATTGATGTATAGTTTGCACCTGTTAACAGTAAATTCCTGAAATTGTTATTATTCGCATCAAAAATTTTGTTTTAATGATGTTGAACATCTTAATGCCTGTAGGTACTCCTTGCTTCAAAATAACAATTGAAGGCGCTTAAAAAGTCGATTGCCTTATGAATTTTTCAACAGTACGAATAGTATTAATTGCCACTTCCCATCCCGGCAATATTGGTTCTACAGCCAGAGCAATGAAAACAATGGGATTTAGTAACCTTTATTTGGTTTCGCCCAAAGCTTTTCCCCACCAAAAAGCCTATGAAATGGCCGCTGGGGCAGATGATGTATTGAATAACGTGGTGGTCACAAATTCATTGGATGAAGCCTTAAAGGGTTGCCAATTGATTTTTGCAACGAGCGCAAGACCCCGAGGTATTGCTTTGCCTGGATTAACGCCTTCTGAATTTTCCACAATGGTTGCAGGACAACCCGATAATACTGAAATTGCCATCCTTTTTGGTCGAGAGCATTCAGGATTAACCAATGAAGAATTATTACGTAGTCATTATCATATTAATATTCCGAGTAATCCGGAATACAGTTCATTAAATTTATCCCAAGCTGTGCAAATTATCGCATATGAACTACGCATGAAACTGTTATCCCCTGCGGCGGAAGTAGGACTGAGTTCAGACCGCTTGGCGACTGCGGATGAAGTCGAGCAGTTTTTTGAACATTTGAAAATAGTGATGGTGGCAACCAAATTTTTAAAACCAACTCGTCCTACGAAACGTTTATTACAAAGAATTCGTCGAATATTTAATCGTTCTAAACTTGAATATATGGAAGTCACCATTTTGAGAGGTATTTTGAGTCATATTCAAAAGGCATTAAATAACAAGTAAGACGCTTATTTTCATGTGCAATACAACGTTTTATATTTATTGGTGAGTCGTAGCATATAGTTATTATAGATAGCTAAAAAACATGGATGGCTACAAACAATAGGAGTTAAAAGATGGGCAATTTGCCGATTTATTTAGATTATATGGCAACCACACCGGTGGATCCTCGTGTGATCGAAAAAATGATGGACTATTTAGGTCCTGATGGCATTTTTGGTAATCCTGCATCTAACACTCATATATATGGCAAAAGCGCTGCAGAAGCAGTTGAACACGCCCGTCAACAAATCGCTGATATTTTTAATGCTTCACCTGCGGAAATAGTATTTACCTCAGGCGCAACCGAAGCGGATAATTTGGCAATTTTGGGCGCTGCCCAATTTTATCAACGCAAGGGTCGCCACGCCGTGACAATGCAAACGGAACATAAAGCAGTGCTTGACAGTTTTCATCAACTGGAGAAAGAAGGATTCGATGTTACTTATTTGGAACCACAGCCTGATGGGCTACTCAATTTTGATGAACTAAAGCAGGCTCTACGGGAAGATACGATTTTAGTGTCTATTATGCATGTCAATAATGAAATCGGTGTCATTCAAGATATTGCTATGATTGGTGAGTTTTTGCGTGATAAAGGTATAATTTTTCACGTCGATGCTGCACAAAGTGCAGGAAAGCTGGATATCAATTTAAATGAAATGGCAGTGGATTTAATGTCCTTTTCTGCTCATAAAAATTATGGCCCTAAAGGAGTTGGAGCTTTGTATGTTCGTCATAAGCCCAGAGTACGTTTGCAACCTCAATCTTTTGGGGGAAGACATGAAGGTGGACTGCGTTCTGGGACGCTCGCTACCCATCAAATTGTTGGAATGGCTGAGGCTTTTGTGTTAGCAGATGTTGCAAGGATTGAAGAGCAAGCGCGTATATTGCATTTACGTCAACAGTTATGGGAAGGGATTAAGCACCTTCCGGGCCTACGTTTGAATGGACATGAAGATAAACGAATAGCAGGTAATTTAAATGTAACATTTGCAGGCGTGGAGGGAGATTCATTGCTATTAGCCTTACGTGAATTAGCAATTTCCACCACATCAGCTTGTGCTTCAGCTAGCTTACAGCCTTCCTACGTATTGAGGGCATTGGGGTTAGATGATGAGGCAGCTTTCAGTTCAGTACGTATTTCCTGTGGTCGCTTTACTACGGAAGAGCAGATAAAGCAGGCTATTACAATAATTTGTCGCCAGGTTGGCCGTTTGCAAGAAATATCACCACTATGATGTATAATGATCTTTTAGAGGGTTGTTTTTTTTCGCCTCAACATGTTGGAGTTATCGATTTAACTGAACCTTTAAGCGTGTATTACCGCGGTGGAGAGCCAGGACGAGGTGATGTATTTGACTTTTATTTGCAGTGTGACAGGCAGGGATTAATACTTAAAGCTCGATTTAAAGCTTATGGGAATCCTTATCTAGTTGCTGCTGCAGAGTTAGTTTGTCGTCGGCTTGAGGGAAATAATATCCAAGAACACCCACAATTTGATTACTTGTGGCTAGTTAATCAGTTAGAAATACCTAGAACTCGATATCCTGTTGCATTGCAAATCGAGGATGGTTATCAAGAAGTAGTAAAGCGTATGAAATTAAAGTTAAAAGGGGAATGATAAATGTCTGAAGTAATGCAGCACACAAGTGATTTGGCATCTGGCGTTACCCTAAGCGAGGCTGCCAGAGAGCATATTTTGTCTTATCTAAGCAAACAAAAAGAAAGCAAAGGAATTCGCTTATCAGTAAAAAAAACCGGGTGTTCAGGGTTATCCTATGTGGTAGATTACGTTCAATCCCCTCAAGACAATGACATCGTGCAATTTTTAACAGAGGACTATGTCGTTTGTATCGATAAATCAAGCTACCCTTACCTTAAAGGGATGAAGGTCGATTATGTTCGACAGGGATTAAATTATAAATTTGTTTTTGATAACCCCAATCAAAAAGGCCAGTGTGGATGTGGAGAAAGTTTTACGGTAGAGGATTAATCTATCAAAGCAAATATAACGCATTCTGTTTTGTTAATAGTGAAGGTTATTTAAGTAAAAAACCTTCACTAGAATAAGTTCGAACTAGATGTTACCTATCCATTTGATGCCAGCATAAGGTCCGTGTAGGCCAAAATCGCTGTTGTACCTAATTTCTTGAATGGTATCGAGATCCAAATTACTTTGATGGAAGGCATTAAAGTAGTTAACAACCATATAACCGGCATTAACGGAGAGAATACCTTGAGTTAAACTCCAAGTATATTCGCCTCCTACTTTGGCCTCCAATTCAGGAACAAGACTAGTGTATACAGAGTGAACAGGTCTATCAAAGTCGCTAAAAGGAGCATTATTAGAGTATTTATTTCTGCCCACTAAAAGTGCTGCGGCGACATTCCCATAAAGGGCAAATTTGTTGTTAAAGTCATAGGATAAATCTGCGCCTACACGTGGCCCAAAAGCATCTTGTTCAAATTTTTCAGTAACCGAGGTTGTTCCGTTAGACCCAGCCAGTTCGCCCGTCGCTCCTGAAATTGTTTGATTGGTTGTAAGAGAGGCCTCTAATGCGGCATATTGAAACCCGGCATGGAAACGAATATTTTTATATTCGCCAAAGTCGACATGTTGTGCCCATTCTAAATTTATTGCATCCAGTTTGGCATCGCCATATAAAGTAGTCCGCAATTGCGCAGTTAAATCAATAGCAGCACGGGCTGGTGGTGGCGCTAATCGAAGTTGATTATCATCCCGCCAATGGGTCCAATTAAGATTTAAATCACTCCCTGTACCGAAATGATAAGAACCTTCAACGCGAAATCCCCATTCGAAATCATACTCTAATTCATCATAAATTCTTGTGCCACTAGCGCTACCTATATTGAAAGCACTTAAATTATTGTTGTTGTAGAGTGATTTCAAATACAAAGCCTCAATGCCAAAATCCCAGGCACTTGTCTTACAGGGAACCGTAGCATTATCAGGAGTACAGATTGTTCCCATGGTACCAGCATAGTTGCATCCAGTTCCTAATAATAAAAAAACAATTGCAATGTGTTTTAAATCCTTCATTTCAAATCCTTATTATAATTTTCCAAATCTCTCTATAGAGAGACCCAGCATAATGGTAAATTAAGTAAAGAAAGTCAAAGTATTCTTTACTGTGAGCAGTCAGGGACAGTCTTATAGGCCGATAAGAAAATGTTACTTGCTAATCTCCAACCCTCATGGGGAGAATTCAGAATTCCTCTTCCTGGATGGGAATGCAGTCATTATTCTTCTTTTTTAAAATTCCTGAGTAAAAAAACTGTAAAAAAATATTACTAATGTCTCCTAAATGGGTCGTTCGTGCAAAAATTGCTTGAAAAAATCTTCATTTTTACTTAAGCTTCCCTTAAGAAATGAATATCATTAAAACAATGTTTACATACTTTGTGATATTTGATAGTATATCGATCATGATGGTCGTTATATGACTTATCAGGTTATTTTACTTTGGATGTGGAGAGGATAATGAGTGCAGTTATGCAACAAGTTGAGCAATATAATGAAGCATTAACCCAACAAGTTGTTGGTGCTGTTAAAGGCTATTTGAATAACGTTGGTAGTAAAGATGGCAACCTCAATCTGTATCAATTAATTGTTGAAGAGGTTGAAGCTCCTTTGTTTCGCACAGTAATGGAGCTTACCCGTTATAACCAGTCAAAGGCTGCCAGGGTACTTGGCGTAAGTCGTGGTACTTTACGTACGAAGTTAAAGCGCTATTTTGACGATGAGTTTATTGGAACGCGCGGTTAATAAATAGCTTTTCAGCCATAGCAAAAACCAGGATTTCCTGGTTTTTTGCTATTCACTCTGCTAGTATTGATTACAAAGTCGATCAGGCAATCGCTTTTTACTTCGGTAAAAAGAGGAAAGTCCGGGCTCCACAGGGTAAAGTGCCAGGTAACGCCTGGGAGGCGTGAGCCTACGGAAAGTGCCACAGAAAATATACCGCCTTACTGAAAGCTTAGCGACAGTAAGGTAAGGGTGAAATGGTGCGGTAAGAGCGCACCGCGCGATTGGCAACAGTCGTGGCAGGGTAAACCCCACTGGGAGCAAGACCAAATAGGAATCCATCTTGCTGTAAAGCCGGAACGTATGACCCGTACGGGATTCGGGTAGGTCGCTCGAGGTTTATGGTGACATAAGCCCTAGATGAATGATTGTCCAAGACAGAACCCGGCTTATCGATCGACTTTTTTCATTTTCTCTTGATTTATTCTCGCAAGTAGACTTACGATCGCGCTTTTCTAGTCGCTGAGTTTAAGCTCATGATGCTTTGTATTGATGTTGGTAATTCTCATATCTATGGCGGTGTATTTGCCGGAGAAGAGATTCGTCTTCGATTTCGCCATACTTCGCAGGTAAGTACTTCAGACGAATTAGGTATTTTCCTTAAATCCGTTTTACGTGAGAATCAGTGCTCGCCCGAAGCTATTAATGAAATTGCTATTTGTTCCGTAGTACCGCAATTGGATTATTCCTTACGTTCAGCGTGTGTTAAATATTTCTCGGTAGAACCGTTTTTTCTCCAGGCGGGAGTAAAAACGGGCTTAAATATTAAATATCGAAATCCGGTCGAGGTGGGGGCTGACAGAATCGCGAATGCGATTGCCGCAACCCATGCTTATCCAGGGAAAAATATTGTTGTTATTGATTTTGGTACAGCTACGACGTTTTGTGTTATTACGGCGCAAAAAATGTATTTAGGCGGCGCCATTCTGCCCGGGGTGCGTTTATCTGTAGATGCGTTAGCTAACAAAACTGCGAAACTCCCGCCAGTTGAAATTGTTAAAACTGAACAAGTGGTAGGCCGCTCCACGATTGAAAGTATTCAATCCGGCGTATTTTATGGGGCTTTAGGGGCTTGCCGTGAATTAATTACCCGGATTAAAGAAGAGGCATTTGCTAACCAGGAGGTTTTGGTGTTGGCAACAGGTGGGTTTGCGTCTTTATTTGATAAACAAGATATTTACGATTATCTTGTCCCCGATTTGGTATTACAAGGTATACGATTGGCTGCGGGATTAAATATATAAGCATTGTAAATCTAATGTTAGTAGCAGGTTCACTGGAGCCTGCATAAAGACAGATATTGACGCAAGTTAAATAATAACTCCAGTACTGTAGATCAGTTGTAACTCTATTTTATTCAAAGCATTCATTTTAGTTACCTAAATCAATCCTTTGGTATTGAAAAATAACAATATGAATTAATTTTATTCATATATTCTATTGGGGGACTACCCTTGGATTTTTTTTGTTAAAAAAAATAACTTTTGGGGTTGACGCTTGGGAAATAGTGTTTCTATAGTGTATAAAAGTGGGTTAAAATATCAAAAAAGTGGAGAATTGTGGGGGGATTTGAAAACCACCACAAAAAAGAAGACTATGTTTCGCGGAATTAATGCCATCACAATTGACGGAAAAGGCCGTCTAACTGTACCAACGCGCTATCGCGACACGTTGGCAGGTGGCCATGAGAAGGCACTGTTGGTGGTGACAATAGACACTGAGGAAACCTGTTTGCTGTTATATCCAGCGGCTGAGTGGCAAATCATTGAAGACAAGTTGCAGAGTCTTCCCAGTTTTAATGCGGCTGCCCGGCGAATTCAACGACTTTTAATCGGGCATGCAACAGATGTGGAATTGGATAGTAACGGGCGCGTGCTGCTGCCTCCCTTATTGAGAGATTATGCCCATCTCGATAAGCGGGTAGTCATGATAGGGCAAGGTAATAAATTTGAAGTATGGGATGAATCATTGTGGCAATCCAGACGTGAGAAGTGGCTAGCTGACGAAGCATCTGGTGAGGGTGGTGGGTTGCCCGATGAAATGAAAACTTTTTCTTTGTAGTGGAAAGCAAAATCATGGCGCATCAATCTGTTTTGTTGCATGAAGCATTAGAAGGTTTGGCTATCAGGGCAGAAGGAACCTATATTGATGGAACCTTCGGTCGTGGTGGTCACAGTCGCGCCATTTTGCAGCAGTTATCCGAGTCAGGAAGATTGCTCGCTATTGACAAGGATCCTGAGGCAATTGCCTATGCAAAAGAGCATTTTGCCGAAGATAAACGTTTTCAAATTTATCAAGGTTCATTTGCCAAGCTTGCGGATTTTGCAAAAAAAGAAGATGTCTACGGTAAAGTTGATGGCGTTTTGCTGGATTTGGGGGTGTCATCCCCACAATTGGATAATCCGATTCGCGGTTTTAGCTTCATGCAGCAAGGACCTTTAGATATGCGCATGGATCTTGAGCAAAATCTAACTGCAGCACAATTTATTAATGAAGCAGAAGCTGATGAGATGGCAGCTATTTTTAGGGAATATGGTGAGGAACGGTTTGCTGGAAGAATTGCTCGGGCAATTGTGGCAGCAAGAGCCGAAGGTCCAATTACAACGACAGAAGAGCTCGCTGAAATTGTGAAACAGGCTAATCCAAAATGGGAAAAACACAAACATCCAGCAACGCGTGTTTTTCAAGCCATACGGATTCACGTTAATCAAGAGTTAAGTGATTTAACCAAATGCTTGGAAACTGCAATTGATGTATTGGCGATAGGGGGTCGTTTGGTTGTCATTAGTTTTCATTCTTTGGAAGACCGGATAGTTAAACAGTTTATGCGAGACAAGGCGCAGGGATTAAGATTACCCGCTTCTGTGCCTGTACGAAATGAAGATATTAAAACGAATTTTAAAAAAATAGGTAAGGCGATAAAAGCAAGTGATGACGAAATTAAAGCGAATGTCAGAGCTCGCAGTGCAGTTTTAAGAATAGGGGAGAAAATAGCATGAACGCAGCAGCTAGAGCGATTCATCAGAGCAATCTTTTCAATGGGCACTTATTAGATATGCGTCTCTCAAAACAGCTTTGTTTTATGTTAACTTTGTTGCTTGCGGTGTTGGTAAGTGCATTAACGGTTGTCTATGTCACCAACGAACATCGAATTGTCTTTAGTGAATTACAACGTATGGAGCAGCATGCCCATCAATTGCAATTACAGTGGGGGCAACTTTTGCTGGAACAAGCAAGCCTTTCTACTCCTGGACGAGTGGAAGCGCTAGCAGTTGAAAAATTACAAATGAAACTGCCAGCAGATAAAAATACCTATGTGTTGCAAAACCAATGAAAGCCAAAGGTGTTTTGGCACGCCTTTCGGTTGTGTCACTCTTTTTTATTGTACTCTTGATGGCTTTGCTGTGGCGAATGGTTGATTTGACCATTTTGCACCGGCAATTTCTTCAGGTCCAGGGTAATGCTCGCAGTGTGAGGATTGTGGAGATTCCTGCCTATCGTGGCATGATTACCGATCGTCAAGGAACGCCTCTCGCTGTGAGTACACCCGTACAATCGGTCTGGTTAAATCCTCAGGTTTTTTCGGCAAATGCACAACAGTTAACTGAGCTGTCCCGTTTAGTGAATATTCCCACAAAAATTTTGTTAAAGCGTGTGCAGAAAGCTAGAACTCGGGAGTTTTTATATTTGCGCCGGCAATTACCTCCTATGGTTGCGAGAAAAATTGAGCAATTAAAAATCCCTGGTGTTAATTTTCAACAAGAATTCAAGCGCTATTATCCGGCAGTAGATAGTACTGCACAATTATTGGGATTTACTAACATTGATGATATTGGAATTGAAGGTTTAGAACTTGCCTATCAAGATTGGCTTATGGGAATAAATGGTAAAAAACGTGTTTTAAAAGATAGAATGGGACAAATTATTGAAGAGCTTGGCGTGATAAAAGAACCCCGCCCAGGCCACGATCTAGTATTAAGTATTGATAATCGCATTCAATATTTAGCCTATCACGAATTACAAAATACGCTGGAAAAATTTGCTGCAAAATCAGGATCGGTTGTAGTAGTAGATGCGACAAATGGCGAAATTCTTGCAGCGGCTAATGCACCCTCTTTTAATCCAAATGCCCGTGAACGTTATACCCGAGACAGCTATCGCAATAAAGCTATCACTGATACATTTGAACCTGGTTCAGTTATAAAACCATTTAGTATTGCGAGTGCTCTTAGTACAGGTTTGTTTACACCAAATACTATTATTGATACCCGCCCTAGCTGGATGATAGTACATGGACACACTGTTCGGGATGTTCATAATTATGGTGTGTTGGATGTTACAGGGGTTTTACAGCACTCCAGTAATGTGGGTATTACGAAGATGATTTTACAAAGCCCACCGGAACAATTAATAGGTTTATTGCAGCGAAGCGGGTTTGGACAACGTACAGAGAGTGGTTATCCCGGAGAAAGTGATGGTAGTATCGTCAATGCAAAAGATGCCAACCCTTTTGTATTAGCAACCTTGGGGTTTGGTTATGGTCTTTCAGTAACCGCTCTACAAATGGCCAAAGGTTATCTTATTTTTGCAAATAAAGGGCGTTCATTGCCTGTCACATTACTCCATAATCAACCAACGACACCAGGTGAGCAAGTTGTTAATGAAAAAACAGCAGAGCAAATTTTAGCAATGATGGAAGCAGTACTGGGTAATGAAGGGACAGGTAAGCAGGCAAGGATTCCAGGTTATCGGGTTGCAGGTAAAACTGGTACGGCGCGTATAGCTGGGAAAAATGGTTACGAAGCAAATCGGCATATTGCAAGCTTTGTTGGTATCGCACCTGTGTCAAACCCAAAATTGGTTGTGGTGGTAGTCATTCATGAACCAACAAAAACCAGTTATTATGGGGCAGCAGTAGCGGCTCCTCTTTTTGCACAGGTGATGTCTGGAGCATTACGAATATTAGAGATTCCTCCTGATAAAACAACAATGTGAGATTGAAAATGAAACTGGCTGAATTAATGCGTCCCTGGATAGACCACACTTTTCCTGATTGCGAAATCTTAAGATTGCATAATGATAGTCGTCATATTAAACCCGGTTGTTTATTTCTTGCTTATCCTGGGGCAAGTACCGATGGTCGTTTGTTTATTCCGCAGGCAGTTACAGCAGGTGCTTCTGCGATTGTATACGAACCGGCTAACTGGCCAACGGATAAGTTACCTAAAGATGTTATTTGTATCCCCCTAAACCATCTGGCTGAAAAACTGGGCGACATTGCCAGTCATTTTTATAATTATCCTGCAAAAAAATTAACAGTAACGGGTGTCACTGGAACGAACGGAAAAACAACGATTGCTTACCAATTGGCTCAAGCCTATGAGTTGTTAGGACAACATTCTGCTTATATTGGCACTCTCGGGCAGGGTAAAATTTCAGCGCTTAAAGAATTGGGGAATACAACGCCTGACGCATTGTGTTTGCAGCATCTTTTAGCAGATTATCAACAGAATGCTGTTCAGCAGGTATGTATGGAAGTGTCGTCACATGCACTGTGTCAGCACCGTGTGGATGGCATTGATTTTCATCAAGCCATTTTTACCAATCTTACGCATGAGCACCTAGACTATCACCGCACTATGGAGGCTTATGCCAACGCGAAAGCATTATTGTTTGCCAAACCTACGTTAAAATCAGCCATTATCAATCAGGATGACTTGTATTGTCAGTTAATGAGAGAGGCCATAACAGCAAAATCGTGTCAAATTGTCAGTTATGGGATTAAAGAAGAAGCAGATGTAAGAGCTTTGGATTGGGAAGTCAGCTTAGCTGGAACAAGCTTTGATATTTTATCTCCTTGGGGACAACTGCAGTTAAAAATAGATGCGTTAGGTTTTTTTAATATTTATAATGCGCTGGCAATATTTTCGAGTTTAGCAGTCAATGATTACTCGATCGAAACAATTGCTTCTGTTATGAGTAAATTGCAAGCAGCTCATGGTCGAATGGAAATTGTCTCTCAAGAACCTTATATTATTGTTGATTATGCCCACACTCCGGATGCATTGAAAAACGTGCTAATGACGTTGAACAAAATGAAAAAAAATCGTCTTTTAGTCGTTTTTGGTTGTGGAGGGGACAGGGATAAAACCAAACGTCCCATCATGGGAAAAATTGCCGAACAATATAGTGATATAGCTATCATCACCAGTGATAATCCACGCACAGAAGATCCCATGACTATTATTAAAGACGTTGAAGCTGGCGTTGCTGATCCATCACGAGTTGTGAAAATTGTCGATCGGCAACAAGCAATTACCAAGGCGATAAGTTTAGCCGAGAAAGATGATATTATCTTAATTTCGGGCAAAGGACATGAGACTTACCAACAAATTGGAAACCTTCGTTATTTTTTTTCTGATCAAGCAGCAGTACTGCAAGTGATCAATAATCACTAGGTTTGGATTATAATCTTTGAGCTTCTGGTGTAGTGAATTGATAGAAGAGAAACTGATCTTTCTTTTCTCTGGGCTCCTTTAACATGTCACCTGGTTGAATTCCGGCATCAGTCATGGAATCCCCTTCAGTAATTAAAAAGAAGGTAGAAGCAGGGCGTTTAACGATATGTTCGTTTAAATCGAGATAAGATTCGATATAATCATCAGCAGGGGAGGGAAAACCTGCCCGAACTTTGGAGCTATAAAAGGGAATGCTCGTAGTTGCTCTAACAAGTAGTCCTTGATTTCAGTAATACGTGAAATAGGAACACGAATGGTTTTGGTGGCTTCGCCATATTACTGCCCGCGGGACGTCCTGCACCGACTCTTTTTCCGCCTCGACTCATACTGCCCTCATTGTTATAATTATTGTGACACTAATCAAATCATAAAAGACATGATTTGCTTGTAAATGGGTCATAAATAGTCAATTAGATCGTTGAGCTAAGTACCAGATTTTTATTGAAAAATTATTAAAATTTTTTTCACCTTATCCTCTTGGTGAATAAGGGGAATTCCCATGGCTGTCTTTTCTTATTATTTTCCAATTTCACGGTTAAATTTACGAGTCGCATTCATGTTTTGCATAGACAGGGAGTGTTTCTTCTGTAAAAATTAAAAACTATGCAAGAACAACATATTGAATTTACTTAGTAAGTTGGTTCTTGAGGTTAACTATAAATATTTACAGTAATTATTTCGGAGATGGTTATGGCAGACAAGGATGTAATAGAGCTAGAAAAAACCTATGGTTCATCAGCAGTGGCAAATAAATTACGACGAATAGCAGATGCCATTGAGCAAAACAAAGGATTTCAAATACAAGTTGACAAAAAACGTGTTTATGTTCCGGTAGATGTTTTTGTTGAATTTGAGTACGAAGAAGAGAGTAATGAATGTGAGCTTGAAATAGAAATGAAGTGGAAAAAAAGGAAAGATTAAATTTTGTAGAGAAATGAACAATAAAAAAATGGAGGTATTCGTTGTTGTATCTCCTTTTATTACTACATAGATCTTACATATGTTACCTTTGAAAATTTTAAAAGTGGCAAAGGATTTTCGATTGATTTTCGGGGCTTTTAAAGAAGCCATAACAAAAAGTAGTTTATAAAGAATGTAGGATATGAACGACCAATTATTAGATAGTCTTTCAAACCATCCTGATTACCGTATTCTCAAGCGAATTCCGAATCAATTTAAACGAGAGTCTTATCAAGACCCTAAATTATTTGTAGCGACGATTATCGATCTTGAAACCATGGGGATGGATGCTAGATAACGTACCTTATCTACCCCAAATAAGATATAATGGGAAAAATCATGAAGGAGTGCGCGCCTTGAATTTACTGAATGGAAGAAATGACAAAAATTCAAAGTTTGGGGTAGATAAGATTTCTCACCCCTTGGATGTTCATTTTGACACCAATTCCTTATCGGCCTGGTTGTCATTTTATTTTCAAGTTCATGTCAGAGGGGCGCCTTTAAAAACCGAACAAGCCAAACAAAAAGATTTGAATAAGTTCTTAAATTTCTTTCATAGGGCAGTAGGGCATGACGAGGTGGACAATTGGACACCAGCGGTCAGTAAATAATTTCAACGTTCTTTAAGTAGCACTATTTCTGAAAAAACTGGAAAACCCTACAAGGCCACCTCAATTAACCGTACTATGGCAACTGTTCGTCATGCCGGTCGATGGCTTCACCAAAGGCCATTAATTGCAGGCGACCCTTTATCAGGTGTTAAAGATTTACAAACAGACGCGCCAGAATGGAATGGCCTTACCTCCAAACAGCTCATGCGATTAAAATCTGCTTGCGAACAGCGTAAAAAAATCTGTACCCGCAAAAATCAAAACGCCTTACTGGAAACAGCTAATTTTTTATGTGTTATTAGGAACAGGCTTACGCGAATCGGAATTAGTATCTTTGAATGTGGAGCAATATCACTCGAAAGGGCTTCATTCGGTTGTTCGCCATAAGAGTAAGCGTGTTACTAATAAAGTACCTTTGCCAGAGAACATCTGGATCAGTATTTAGAAACTCGCCTTACTGAGCCTAATGAACCGCTATTTGTAAACAGAGCAGGAAATCGAATCAATACCCGTAACATTTATCGCATTTGTCAGCGTGTTTTAAAGCAAGTCTCTGCACTTGCGCCAGGGAATGAGCAATTTGAGTTTACGCTTCATAAGCTAAGACATACGTTCTTGAAAAAAGTGACTGATAAGCATGGAGTACATTTTGCTCAGGAATTAAGTGGCAATGTCTCGATTAAGGAAATATTTCGTTATGCCAAGCCAAGTCAGGATGAAATGCAGTTTACAATTGAGGAGTTATTTAGTTCTTAATACAAATGCGTTTCTGTAAAAGTTTGGGGGGAATCTTTATTTAAAAAATCCCTTTTTTAATAAGCAACCATAGTAAAATTCGTTTAAAACTCCATTTTTATCTCTATAACGAACTACCATGCTATTTTTTTCTACTCCTGGCCATCCTTCCCACCCGTTTTCACCGATAAATCTATTTTTTCCAACGTTGTAATATTTAGTAGATGTAATTAAATTTTTATTATTATCGTAAATAAGAGCAGCTCCATGTGCTCCAAATACTAAAAAATAAATTTTATCATCATCATCTTTGCATACATAAGTTTTTTGAAAATATATATTCCAAACGAAATTTCCAAAAATTAATAAAATCGCTAAAAAAATAACTCCTATAAAAAATCCTATTACTTTTTCACTTTTCCAATTATTTTTAAAATCTTTAAAAAGATCCTTAATTCTTATTTTTGGAGTTGGAAGAGGTTCCTTATTAAGGATTTCAACCCAACGAGTTACTCTTGCGATAAATAGAAAGATTAAAAATAAAATGACAATTACAAGGACAAATACTAGGACATCACCAAAAAATCCGCTAAAAACCTGAGACTTAGAATCAACAATCTTGGCCAACAAAAAAATAAGAGCGAGCAAAGATAGCAAAATTGTCATTGATATTGGTCTCGAAAAGAGTAGCTAATAATTTAATTTAAATGAAACAAAGGAATTAATAAATCTTTGACATCTATAGTTGGACATCTATAGTCGATTAAATTCGCGAAAATTTTTTGTCAGCATAGCCAATTGTTGTTTTTGAGTTTTATTTATATAATAGTACACTAATTTGGTGTATTGTTAAGACAGAAGATAAACAGATTACCAAAATTGAAGCCTTGTCAAATTGAATTAACAATAAATGCACAGAAGGATTTAATAAAAATTCCTGTATATATTAAAGAGAAGTTATTACTTTGGGTGGACTCAGTAGAGCGCATGGGAATTCAAAAGATTAGAACCATACCTGGTTTTCATGACGAACCCTTAAAAGGGGATAGACAAGGCCAACGCTCAATAAGATTAAATAAAGCTTATAGAGCAATTTATGTTGAAAACGAGCAAAATGACATAGTAATAATTTCTGTAATCGAGGTAAACAAGCATGAATACTAATGCAAAAGAGCATCTAGAAAAGTTAGTAGGGCGCATGTCTTTAGGAAAAGCCATTCGTGCTATTCGTCAAGGAGAAAACGAAAATCAAATTAATTTTGCTCAACGGTTAGGTGTTTCTAAACAGTATTTATGTGATTTAGAGCACGATAGGAAAATTGTCAGCGCAAAAAAGGCAAAGCAATTTGCAGAAACTCTGGGTTATTCTCCAGAGCATTTTATAGCATTGGCATTACAAGATTCCTTAGAACAGGATGGAATACATATGATGGTTGAAGTAAAAACTTATCAAACGAAAAATTTATCTTTCAGTTAATACGAGAGTTCTGCGCCTCACTCTATTATTTTTCTTTCTCCTAAAGTTATATAGGATTCACACGTGAAGACAGCTTTTTTTCAATTCAATGATTTAGTATTTTACAGCAAAGAAGAGCTGAGAGAATGGTTAAATATTTTTAGAAAAAAATTTTCATTTCTAGATGGCAGCGAAGCTAAAATGATCTTGAATGACTCTTCCTTTCAGCAATTTGTATCTAATGTAAACTTAGCATTAGGCAACCCAAGTTTTGGTATTAGCCATTCTAGTAGTCTATCCAATGCTTTCAACACATTAAAGAAGTCCTCAAAAATATTAGATCTTACAGAAGGAGACATTAATTTTATTCACCAAACTAAGGAAGATAATTCTACTGATGAAGCCGTGGCTGTATTTGCATATTTGGCCGATTTAAAAGTTGCACTTTTCAATAAGAAAGTATTTGATGGCTTTTTAATGGCACAGAACTATTTACGAGGCTCAAAAAGCACAATAAAAGCTTCTAAAGGGATAATAGATACATTTCTTAAAAGTTATAAAATTCAATTTGAAGAGATCATAGAGGACCACCAAGAAATAATTAAGAGTTTGCATCAACGTAAAGAGGACATTGAAAAGGAGATAGCAACTCAAATCGATGCTTTCAAAGAGGTTATTGAAAGTTCAAAACAGCAAGCCAAAGAATTAGAGAAAATATACAGAACTAAGCTTTCACTTGAAGCGCCCGTAATCTATTGGAAAGACAAGCAAAAAGCTCATAAAAGAAACATGTGGCTATTTGGAGGCTTAACCGTTTTTACAACTATTGGTTTTATTTTACTGTTTTTTCAATTTTCTAATTTATTCAATAGTGAAGCTTCTATTCAAATTCCATTTTTGCCAAATACCTATACTCCGCTTTGGATCATGTCTAAGCTGTTATTAATTTCCTTTGTCAGCTTATGGCTGATTCGGTTATTTTCAAAAATCTATATAGCCAACATGCATATGTCGCAAGATGCTCATGAGCGAATTGCAATGTTAAAGACCTATCTTGCAATGATGAAAGAGCCAGAAAGTAGCTGTGTAAAAGAAAATCAAGATATCATTCTAAATGCTCTCTTTAGGCCAACTACTTATGGTTTGATAAAAGACGAAGGACCAATTTTGCCACAAGAGCTAAGTATTAAAAATTTAAGAGGATAATTATAAAAACTTGAAATAAGGAAATAACCAAAAGTCTGATTAATTCTAAAACCAGATTTGATAAGTGAAGACAGGTAATGGCTTAAAAGTGAAATTAATAGGGTTAATCCCATATACTGAAAGGTTCAATAAGAAGCTTATAGACATGGGAATAAAGGTCTAAAAAACCTGAATTTTATTAAATTTCCAATGTTGATATGACCAAATTTTTATTTTATGCGCAATACACATAATATCTTTTTTCCGGACGACTCACAGGATGACATTCACATAATGGTAGTGCTTGCTGTGAATTTCCATCTTCTACCCAGCCCCATCCCGATGGCGCATCTTGTTTATGCAAACAGTAAAAGTGAGCTGAATTTCCGCGGACTTTGATAGTCATTTTTTTGCAAGCATTATTGCAAGAGGATGACTCTGTTAAGGCTATAGCATCATACATTTCTTGTAAATGAGTTTTATGAGCAATCGTATTATTCAATTGGTTAATACCAGCGCAGGTTGATGAATCTGTTAAATCTGAACATTCAGCTTTCTTACCACTACTGGAAAATTCCCAGTTAACACCTGTTAATGCTTTTACATATGTGTAAATAGAGATTACTGAATATTCGCCGTAAGAATAGTAGCATCTTAGGTCAATAGTTGGTTGTTTATCAGCAGTTTTGTAGCTAATAACTTTGGCTAAAATAGTATTTTGATAAGAGAAATCCTCAAAGGCTGAACGTGTATCTAAAACCCATCCTGATGGCATATCGCAAGTATGTGTATCATTATCACAAGTTAGATTGGATGGACAAGTAACATTGTCTGATGCATGAAGAGTAAAGTTATAAAAAAAAGCAAAAATTAGTATAATTATCTTGATCATAGCAAATATTGATATAAAGTAGGCCATATAGGATAAGCCATGATCAATTAATAATCAATTTAGCCCACTCCTTTAGATTCAGACTTTGTAGATAAAATAAAAATTTTCTATATAACAATTATGTTTTATAGAACTCTCTAAAGAATCGATATATAAAAAATGAACCAATAATAAAAAAGTAGAATTTGGCCAACCAAATGCCCATTATTGGATCTAAAAGAAATCCAAGAACAATACTTGCTAAAAATAAGTTGAATTAATAAAGTAAATCCTAGGGGCTTTAAAATTCATGCATTTTCTCGTAATTAATCTAGTAATAGGTATGGAGACTACCAAATATTCAGGTAAATCACTAAATTTCCAATAATGAAATTGTCTGATAGGGAAGGTTAAAATTCACTCATTAAGTCTGATTACTTCTGAAACCAAGCATAGGACGATAAGAGAAATTCATTAAGGCTTTGCTATTATTTCTATTATGTCATTTTTAGTCAGGCCAACCTCTTTAGTTAAATCTGTATACAACAATGAACCAACTAAGATCTTTTGCTTCTCTTCGTCTCGCATTGAGGGATCACGAGATAATACAGAAATAACATTATTTAAAAATTCGACTCTTTTTTTTAGAGTCATCGGGTTCTCTTCTTGGGTTATCGGTTTTTCTTTAAACATTCTCATAATTATTTTCCCAAATAGATAACATGGCTTATTTTGGATACTTCTTGAGAGTAAGTGCTGGATTATAGATGCAATTTTAAAAATTTCAATGTCCTTTCAATTCTTCAATTGCGATAGGACTAAAACCACAACGTCTCATAAATTCATTTTAAATATTATAAAACAAGAAATTCCAAAATGTGGGATACCTTACTATAAAAGATGGAATTGGGTAGGATTTAAAAAGTGATTAGTTTTATGAACTTTAGCGAGTTGAATCCACGCGCCAGACGATTTTTTAAAGTCTGATAATCCTGAATATCAGATATAGTTGATTTATTGTATCTTAGATAAATTTTTCTAAACTCACTATCTTCTGAAAAATTATACAAGTCACTCAATAACTCTAATTTTCTGTTCTACAACAAAATTGAGCAATTAAGACGTATTCATGAAGCAAAGATTTACAGGGGTAGGGATAGTTTTTAAAGATTTAAAAGACTTGTTTTGGTTTTCAGCCGAACCTTATTTGTAGGGAATATTGACGTCATATAATATCTCTTCGTAAATACCATGTGGATATATCAACGACCTTATTTCTTAACTGAATATAGCTACAAGCTCTTGTGCCGGTTGTCGTTTTAAGGGATTACAACTGATAAAGCGGCTTACTGGGAATGAAATAATTTTACTATGGCTATAATGATGTCGGGTAAATTCCGTGTCATGATTAGAGATGATTACAGTAATGCCGCGTGCTGCACTTTCCATGGCTAACCGTGCCAAATCGATATGATCTTCTTCTTTGAATTTTTTATTTGTATAAGATGCAAAATTAGCGCTGGAAGACAGTGGAGTATAAGGCGGGTCGCAATAAATTAGATCCCCGGCTTCCGCTTGCTTAAACGTTTGTCGGAAATCACCTATACAAAATTTTGCTTTATTGCATTTTTGAAAAAAAAGCTGCATTTCATGACGTGGAAAGTAGGGTTTAACATAGCGACCAAAAGGGACATTATAAATTCCCTGATTATTGTAGCGACACAGTCCATTGTAACCGTGTCTGTTTAAATAAAGAAAGAGAGCTGCTTTATAGCGTAAGTCATTACTTCGATTAAACTCTTCACGAAAAGAATAGTATTTATCTTCACAATTATTAGTGCTGGAAAAAAATTGAGCACAATAGTCTATGAAAGAAGTACCCTCTTGTTGAAGAAACTGGTACAGCATGACTAAATCTTTGTTTTCTTCCGCGAGTAAATAACACGGATAGTCTGTGTTAATAAAGACAGCTCCGGAACCGGTAAAAGGTTCTATAAGACGCTTGGCAGGAGGTAGGGAGCCAAGGATTTTTTCAATACAGCGGTATTTATTACCTGCCCATTTCAAAAAAGGTTTTGTTTTATTCATAGAAGCAGCATTTATTATTACGACAGCAGTATTACCCAATATTTGCAAAATGAACAGATGTAAAATAGATTTTGTGGCTATTATTATTTAAGGTTGACGCTCTCTGGTTGCTCTGGTTATGATGCACACACAGTAAAATAGACGTTGGATTTAGTAGCGTGGATGATCTTAATGATTTACTTAGACCTACCTGGGGCTCTGAGCAATGGATTTTAGAGGGTTGGAATCAGATTACCGCAGAGGAAAAAGCGCTGATAAAACGTCGTATAGACAAGCTATTTAAGAATGGTCTGCCCTTTGAATTAAAACACGACAAAATCCTTTATATTTATGCGTTTTCGATGCTGGCTCAATTAGAGGTTTTAGCCATTCAGGTTCCGCTAAAATTTGAAGCCAAAATGTCTTTAGCAGAGCATCGACAACGTATGCGAACCCAATTGCTTGATGAAATTTTTCATGGCATTGTCTTTACCAAAATAGTTTATTTACTGTGTGCCCCTCATGCTCTACCACCTGCTTACAATGACGAGATAGAAATTTTGTGCAATTTTATTCGCAATGAAGATTGTCCCAAGATTGCCGTGGTTTTGTTAAATTTAATTGGTGAAGGATGGATTGAGGAGATTTTTAAAAGTCTGTATAAAGCAGATATTGCCCCGGAGGTATTTTCAACTATCCTTGAAGATGAACACCGTCATGTTTGTGAGGCGGATCTATACAAAGATATTGGTTTACCTGATATGGCGCTTGTACGGCGCAAGCTTGAATTTCTGGAAAAGCAACTAATTACCAACATCTTTTTACAATATAAATATATGTTTTCTATTTCCACGCTCTTAGGTGTGGAGGGTGTTCTTGAATTTCTTCGTAATTTACATGACAAGCATTTAGAACAGCTTGCCAAAATTAATATCGAGCCAAGCGAGGATTGGGTTTTTCTAATGAAGATGTGGGAAGAAATTTTCCCAAAAATTCAGAATTACACCCAAAATTGTTATGAAGTCGAGATGACACCTATTCGAAAAGTTTTCATGACCCAGTGGGAAAACCCAAGTGATCCAACCATGGTGGGAGAGTTCAGTATTAATGTAAGTTGTCTTGATTTTTTTAATAAGAAATTCCCCCCGGAAACACTAACGACACTCATGCTGCAAACTATTAGTAAAGGTTTGGATAAAAATGTTTCATGGCGCTCTTTTTTAAGTCATGGGAAGATGTATCAAAGCAAAGAAGCCTATGTCGGATTGATAGTAAGATTACCGGATTGTGATGATCATATGGGAACGATTGTTTTTGAAAACTGCCATACGATGACAAATCAACAACTTTCCTTAAATATTAGAAAAATTCTGCAGATGATGGTTTATTGTTTTAAAAAGCGGGAAGAGTTGGAAAAAGAACATCCTTTTTTAAAAAATACCATCGATAAAGCACTTTACGATTATCGTAATGGTTTTTATGCCTATCCTACCCCTGGTAATGCGGTGGTTTCATTAAGCAATATTGGTTTTTATGGTTATACAGGAACAAAATCCCCGCTTCGCAATAATGAGGCGATGAAATATACAATTCTTGAGATTGAGCGCAAGCCGGTTTGGAATAAGGAAGCGCAAATTTTTGAACCACAAGATATGCTTCCTGTATCAATAAGTGCAGATCATCGTATTTTTGATGGGAATTCACCAGTACCGCGATTAGTACAGCAGTATTTCAACGAAATGTTTGCAAAAATGCTGGAGGAGCGTTCTATAGCGCCTCAATCTCCTCGAAGTCCTGACAAGAAATTTATAAAAATATGTGAGCAGTTAATAGCGAACAATTTGGAGTTAGGTTATAAATCCTTATTAATTCTCCAGACTTATTGGATGGATCCTTTTGCTTTCGAACATTTGTTAGACGGTAATTTTGCTAAAAAAATGATGGCTCATTTTAAATGGCAAGAGCTAGCTTAAATGAACGCAAGTCAATGCAGTTATCTGCATTGACAACTGTGCTAGAGGGCAAGCGTTAGCAAACCCACGGCAATTAATGCGATTAGTGCTAAACTGATATTACCGCCAGGAACTAACCGGATACCACCTTCAGGATCAACTGTACGTGCCCGCCAGGTCATAATTGCAGGTAATAATAGCAGTAATATAACACAGCATATTCCGGCATAACTTAAAGCGTGAAGATATATACCTGGATTGACCAAGACCACGGCCAAGGGGGGTAAGAAGGTGAGTGCCAAAGTCCATTTGCCCTGAAGGCCTGATTTTTTTAAAGCCAAGCCATCTGCCAGAAAATCAAACAAGCCGATGGAAACCCCTAAAAAAGCCGTTACCATACAAATTGAGGTAAAAAAACCAAAAAACCCGGTTATCCATTCACTATTTACTGCATTGGATAAAGCATTTGTTAAACCACTTGTGGCGTGCTCATTGGTCATTAAAGCCATTAGGCCATTACTTCCTTCCCGCGCTACAACCCCCATAATGACTGCGTCCCACAAAATGTAGCAAGTTAAAGGGATTAATGAACCGAATAAAATAACTTTGCGCAAAGCTTTAACATCATCATTAAAATACTCACGCAAGCTAGGTACAATAGAAGCAAAGCCAAAGGAGGTCACCAAAATCATCAAACTGCCGGTGATTGCTTTTAACGAACCGCCATTTAAAGTAGTTAAGTTGACATGGGGACTAATAATAATCACTAATAAAACATAAACGCCGAGTTTACCGAACATTAATCCACGATTGACATAATCCACCGCACGAATTCCAGCATAAACAACGCAACTAAAGAGGGCAGTAAAAACAAAAGAAGTAAGCCAACTGGGCAATTCAATATGGGCTTTCACCAAAATACTTCCCAGTACATCACTACCTCCTGAAATATAAGCTGCTAGCAGTGTATAGAGAAGGAAAAGATAAGTAATCCAGGCAATGACTTGTCCTGGCATGCCAAGTGTTGATTTTGCCATGGATACCATATTGCTGCCTGAAGGTAAACGTAAGTTCACTTCAAGAATTAACAAAGCCCCCACGGTCATAATAAGCCAACACATCATCAGAAAAAAAACGGAGTTGGTAAATCCTACTTCTGCTGTTGACACAGGCAATGCTAGCATCCCGCCGCCAATTGAGGTCCCAACAATTAATAAAATACCACCGATGAATTTTGAGTTAGGCACGGCTACATCCATTTTGTAAAAAAATCAATCAATATGATAAATTAATGTTCTGTTGTATGTCAATACTTTTCAACTAATTCCTAGCATACACAGTTAGATAATCAATTGCCAACCTGCATTAATAAGTAAAGCGATCGAAAAAATAATCACTAGCCACTGTGAAAATTTACCCCCAGGTACGATGTATCGGGGAGAGAATTTCTTTCTACCGCTGACTGTCATTAAAGCAGGTAATAGAAGTAATAAAATAACACAAAAAATACCAGCATAATTTAACGCATGAATATAAGCCCCTGGATAATAAACCACAATGAGAAGTGGCGGGAGGAAGGTCATCATAAATAATCCAAGACCTTGACGGCCTTGTTGCACCATATTTAAACCATCCGCTAAAAAGCTTATTAAACATAGTGACACCCCTAAAAAAGCGGTCAGCATGCAAATGGAGGTAAAGAAATTAAACAGTGAGCTAATTACTGTATTGTTCACAGTATTTGAAAGATTCTTTGCCAAGGTGCTGGTTGTATGCGGATCTTGCATGAGTGCGGCCAAACCATTTGGCCCCGCTGTTGGTAAACTGCCCATTATTACTGCATCCCATGCCAAATAACAAAACAGTGGGATAAGAGATCCGATTATCACTACTTTTTTTAGCACTTGAATATCATCATTAAAATAGTCACGCAGATTGGGGACGATGATTGCAAAGCCAAAAGAAGTAATAAGAATCATTACAGTTCCTGTAATATAGCGGTAATCGCCACCTTGAATGTTAGCAATATTGATATGGGGAGCTATTAATACAATCAAAATGAGATAGGCGGCCAACTTACCAAACATCAAGGCGCGATTTAGTAAATCTACACGGCGAATGCCACCGTAAACGACAAGACCAAAAAGCATTGTAAATATTAAACTGTCTTGCCATTCACTCATTGACAGACCAATCTCTGTAAATAGACTGCCAAAGACGTCTGCTCCCCCCGAAATGTAGGCAGACAACAGCGTATAAAGTAAAAAAAGATAACTTAGCCAAGCAATAAGAAGCCCCGGTCCACCAAGGGTTGAAGCGGCCATCGAAACCATGTGTTTACCTGGGGGCAAATAAAGATTGGCTTCCAAAATAAATAAAGCACCTAAGGTCATAGCAGCCCAGCAAATCAATAAAAAAAGTGATGATTGCCAAAAACCAGTAGCTGCATTTGCGACAGGTAATGCAAGCATTCCTCCACCAATAGACGTACCGACAATTAAAAGAATGCCACCAATAAATCTGGATTTCATAAACACCTACCAGTTAAAGCAATAAATTACTTGATATAGCCTACATAAGGTACAGGTTGGGATGCTTGCGCTGCGCAACTATAAAACACCTGAATTTCCAGACGCCTATTTTGCGCACTTCCATGGACAAGTTTGTTATCCGAAACAGGATGTTTATCACCATATCCTTCTGCATTTAAACGTTGAGCTGGAATGTCATTAGCCCATAAAAATGTCAGCATGGCCTCAGCTTGGGCTTGTGTCAACTTATTTTTATGATAACGCGAACCAACATCGTTCGTGAAACCTGCGATGTAGATAGGGCAGCAAGGTGGAAATGTTTTTAATAGTTTGATAAGGAGAGCCAGCCCTGGGAAACAAAGCTCATTTAGCCTAGGACTATTAAATAAAAAATAGCGATCAGTGGGGACGACAAATGTGACTGTGTCGCCATATTGAATGTACTGAATCTCATGACGCTGAATTTGTCTAATGAGTTCTCGTTTACTATCTTTATGCGCCCCTATTCCTGCTCCCATTGCTGCACCAACCGCTGTTCCCGCTAAAACAGGACCGCCGGCTGCCGCCATTGCTGCCGTACCAGCAATAACACCGGGGGGAGTTGTAACATAAGCGCGTCGATACGGTTTAAAATTGTTATAAGGAGGGTTATACCTGTAGCAACTACTTAAAACAAATGAAATTAAGCTAATGAAGACTAAAAACTTCATAGCGTGCTTGTGTAACATTCCCACTCCTTAGATTGATAACTTTTTTCATTATTAAGGATCCCTTTTCATTTCGCAATCGGCAACTTAGATTTTAATTTGAGCTCAAAATGCGTTAGAAAATTGTTTTAACTCTACGAAATAACAATAGTTTGTTATAGTGAGGATCAAAAGTAAAAAATAATTGTTTAATATGACGAATAAAAGGTTTTCATTTCCTCTGGCTCTTGGCGCATTAGGAGTGGTTTATGGTGATATTGGTACCAGTCCTCTCTATGCGGTACGTGAAACGCTAAGTGGCCTGCCCATTAACATTGTCGATGTGTTGGGGATACTTTCGTTAATCTTTTGGTCCTTAGTGCTTGTCATTTCGATAAAGTATTTGATTTTTGTTTTTCGTGCTGATAATGAGGGAGAGGGTGGAATTCTGGCTTTATTTGCTCTGTTGAAGCAGAAAAAAACAAAGCATGAACACTTATTTTATTTGCTCGCTATTTTTGGTGCTGGTTTGATTATGGGTGATGGCATGCTGACGCCAGCCATCTCAGTTACCTCGGCGATTGAGGGTTTAAAGGTAGTCTCATCGAAATTTGATAATTTAATTATCCCTTTAGCAAGCACTATTTTAATCTTTTTGTTTGTGTTGCAGTCTAAAGGAACAGGAAAAATTGGTGCAGCATTTGGCCCTATCATTCTGTTGTGGTTTACCACCATTGGTATTTTGGGATTGGTACAAATAATCCGTAATCCCATCGTACTTCAAGCAGTTGATCCCTCCTATGCCTGGCATTTTTTTACGACCAATGGATGGAAGGGTTATTTTTTATTAGGAGGAGTGTTTCTGGCGATAACGGGGGGCGAGGCGCTCTATGCTGATATTGGACATTTTGGCAAAAATGCTATTCGTTATAGTTGGTATTTTATCGCTTTGCCGGGGTTGCTTCTCAACTATTTCGGCCAGGGCGCTAATTTGTTACTTCATCCAGAAGCTATAGAAAATCCCTTCTATATGCTAGCACCCGATTGGTTTTTCATTCCCTTGTTAATACTTTCTACCGCAGCTACGGTCATTGCTTCTCAGGCCGTCATTTCAGCCACGTTTTCTATTACTAGACAAGCTGTATTATTGGGACTTTACCCCAGGTTACCAATTATTCAAACCTCTAAAGAGCATGCAGGGCAGATTTATATTCCTCAAGTAAATTTCTTTTTGCTGATAGGGACATTAATTCTTATTTTTACTTTTAAGAACTCTAGCGGTATGGCCCATGCTTACGGTATTGCAGTAAACCTTGATATGTTGTTGGTGAGTGCAATGGTGGCTTATGCCGCAAGGAAAGTTTGGCATTGGTCGTGGGGGTGGGTAATTACCATATTCAGTATTTTTATTTTTATTGATTTAGCATTCCTGGGGGCTAATTCTCATAAATTTTTAACAGGCGGTTGGGTGCCTGTTTTATTTGCCTTTGTGGTGGCGGTGGTCATGTTCACCTGGAATAATGGCATGCAACATTTGCAAAAGAATTTTTATATGCAAAAAGATGACATTACAAAAATCCTTAAGCAACTAAGGTACAAAGCGCTTAATCAGTTACCTGGAGTCACAGGTATTTTTATCACGGACACCTATGATCAAAGTGGTGGCAGCTTTCTTCATTTTTTAAAGCTGAGTTTAGCGGTTCCAGAGAATATACTTATTGTTAACTACAAAGTTCAGAATAAACCTTATGTTAGTGTGAAGCATCGCTTTGAGTGCAATCAATTAGCGCCCAGAATTTGCCAGTTAACATTACACTATGGTTTTATGGACACCATTTCTATCCCTGATGCCTTAATGCAGCTTAATAAACAGAAATTATTGTCCTTTGAGCTTAATGTTGATAATGCGACTTACCTGGTAGAAATCCCGAATGTAATGGCTTCTAAATCTTACCGAACTTTAATGTTTTACTGGCAAGAAAAGCTGTTTGCTTTTCTTACCCGTAATTATTCAGCCAATTTAAATATTGAGTTTTATAAATTACCTTACAATAGAACGATTGCTATTGGTACATACTGCATCATTTAGCCAGCAATTATACTGGCTTATAGATTATTTGTTGAGGTGCAGCCATTGGAAAAAGGATTTTGAGGGACGACGACTTGTACGTTAATTCCCTTAATGGTCGGACTGCTTAACGCTTCTTTTAAATAGTCAATTAACGGCACGTCAATAACTCGCCCATGAACTGTTGAGGCTTCTCTAAAATAAAGCGTGCCATTTTTCCAAAAGGCAAAGCCTAAATGAGATACATTTAAATGGGTCCCAATAGCCTCTTTGAGATTCCAGTTAGGGCGAACAATTTCAATAATTGCTGCATTGGGGATTTGCGAAAATAAATATTGATTGGCTGAGCCTTGCGCATCAAATAAAGCAGTTAGTGGGATATAGGGTAACTCAGAGTTAATTTTAGGAAGGGTACTGCCTCTGTTTTTTAAATCCGTCAAACGCCTGAGCTGTTCGTTTTCGCTATTTTGCGAATTTAATCTAATATTCTTGGTGGTGAGATGTTGATACCAGGAAGGCTTATCAATCACTGCTTTTGCCATTTGTGCGACAGGCTGGTTATTGGCATCTTTAAAGGTGTTGGTTATATCTTTGACAAACCCTTGACGTTGATTATTTAGATTCCAATCTAAAGAGGTAAAATGATTGCGACTTATATAGGCCACATGACCATTTTCATAGCGAATTCGACATAGGCACTGTTTAAAATTATTGGTATCATTGGCTAATGCAATTGCCAACACCGTAGTTACATAGGTATCGCAATCAAATGCATCTGTTCGATAGCGCGGGGCTTGGTCAAAGCGCCCTTTTATCCCCTCACCCAGAGCACCAAGAAGATATTCTTTACCTAAAAACTGTGAACTGATAGCCTCCAAACGAGCTGCCATATCCGATTTCGGTAAATTGTTCAAATTGTGATATAGTTCGCTGAGGGTTTTATTCGCTTCTTCCTGTTTAGGATGAACCGCCGCAGGCGTTTTAAAAGAAAACACTATAAGACAGACAAAAAATGATATTCTCTGGAATAATTTTATACCCAATAAAAAAGAGTCCATAGAGTTCCTATTTAACAAAAAGGACACATTTTAACCTGACTGGAGTGGGAGTACAACAATGCTGAATGCCATATGGTTATCAATGATTCTTCTTTCTGTAATCGTCGGTGTAGTTCAAGGACGCCTTGACCAAGTCGTGCATTCTGTTACCGATTCTGCAAAAATGGGATTTGAAATAGCATTAGGTTTGGCCGGTGTTATGACCTTATGGTTAGGCATTATGGGTATTGCTTCGGAATCAGGTTTAGTAAATCGCTTCGCCAGACTTCTAAAACCTGTAATGCGCCCTTTATTCCCTGACGTCCCTGTTGAACATCCGGCGATGGGTGCAATAATTTTGAACATTGCAGCCAATATGTTGGGATTGGCGAATGCGGCAACGCCATTTGGATTGCAAGCAATGAGAGAATTGGAAAAGCTCAACAAAAATGCGCACGAGGCTAGTGATGCAATGTGTACTTTTTTAGCAATAAACACCTCTAGCGTACAATTAATTCCTGCAACTGCCATTGCTTTTCTTGCAGCGAATGGCAGCACCCAACCCAGTAGTATTATAGTTAGCGCATTGGCAGCCACAATGATTTCAACGATAGTAGCTATTGTGGCAGTTAAGCAATTAGCAAAACTACCAGTCTATCGCTCAAAGGGGCAGATCATTAATGAGTAATATTGCGAATCACATTTCCAATTCACTATTTCTTGCGTTTATTGCAGGTATCCCTTTATACGGAGCCATTAAAAAAATTAATGTTTTTGATGCGTTTACAACAGGTGCCAAACAAGGATTTGAAATAGTTATCAGTATTGTTCCTTACTTAATTGCAATGTTAGTAGCAATAGGAATGTTGCGAGCTTCAGGTTTTTTTGAACTTCTCAGTCATTTTTTTGGCCCAATCCTATCAGCCTTAGGCATGCCTACTGAATTGCTCCCTTTAGCATTTATTCGACCTTTTTCCGGAAGTGCTTCAACGGGTATCATGGCTGAAGTCATCCACCAAAACGGCGGGGATGCTTTAGTATCCAAGATGGCTGCTACTATGATGGGAAGTACGGAAACGACTTTCTATGTCATTGCTGTTTATTTTGGGGCTGTTGGGATAAAACGAACTAGACATGCTATCCCTGCAGGACTGTTGGCTGATTTAGCGGGAATTATCGCAAGCGTTGTTGTATGTCGCTATTTATTTGCTTAATGGTATGACGACTTAATTTTTCAATGGCTTTTTAACGTTTTGCAAGCTGCTCAGTTTCAGCGGATTTTAATTGTGCCAATAATGGAGCAGATTTAGCTCTAAAGCTTGCCATTTCCCTGCCAGAAATGGGAAACCCGCGTGGTAAGTCAACTGTAGTTGGATTTCTTGGTTGTCGATTAATATGAAATTCGTAATGACAATGTGGTCCTGAGGCCAAGCCAGTTTGTCCAACATAGCCGATGACTTGTCCTCGCTTAACATAAGTACCACGAGATATACCTTTCTGAAACTTCAGCATATGACCATATATAGTACTGTAAGTTTTGTTATGACTAATTTTAATCATATTTCCATAACCGCTTTGACGGCCAATTATTTCAATGCGTCCATCCCCGGTTGCACGTATTGGTGTACCAATAGGGGCCGCTAGATCAACTCCCTTATGTGCCCTACGATAATGAAGGATAGGATGATAGCGAGATAAACTAAAGGTCGAACTTATATGGCTAAAGCGAAGAGGGTACCTGTCAAAGGCTTTTTTCAAACTTGCCCCTTGGGGAGAGTAGTAATCGGTATGGCCACTTCTATCTGTGTGCCGTACTGCTTGGAAAGTTCTTCCGCGATTGCGGTAGCTAACCGCTAATATCTCACCCGCATCCACCAGTTTATTGCCAACATAAAGCCCTTGATAAATAATGGTAAATTGATCCCCTGCTCGTATTTCTTTAGCGAAATTAATATCCCAAGTGAATATTTCTGTCATTTGCTGCACGAGCTTATAGGGAATATTGTATCGTTTAGCAGTACTAGCCAATGATCCGCGCACCGTTGCTGTAACAATACGATTACGGCTATCCATTTTTTTAAAATTAAGTTTGCTCTTATAATGATGCCCTTCTCGATAAACTTCCAAGTTTTGTGTACTCGAAACAGGCATAATCATTTTTTCTAGAATTTGTTTCTGAATAAGGAACTCTACTTGTTGATCTGGTTTTATTTGTGAAAACGCTTTAGTGCGTGGATTATCATGTATAATGGTTTGCAGTGTTTGCGAACTTAAACCTACACGCTTAAAAATTACTGCTAAGGAGTCCCCCCGCTGCGCTTTAATAATTTTCCAGCCATTAGTTTGGATAATTCTGTCTGAAGGCTGGGTATTGGCAGTTGTAACGGGTGGTTTAGCAGAGGGTTCAGCGGGTATCGGCTTTTTTTTCTCAATCCTGGTAACTTTTTTAGGCACAGCCCCTGAAACTTTATTAATAACTGTCAGCATCGTATCTCCAGCGGAGGACGATGGATTTCTTTCTTCCTGGGGTACAGGAGAAGGAGGTATAGGGGGGATTGGCTTGTCTTCTATGTCTGCCAGGGATTTAGGAGAATCAGAATAATGTGCTCGATGCTTATGTGGAAATAACTTAACCAAGACGAAAGGCAATGCAAATGCAATTACCAAAGCAAGCAGTGCCATCAATTTAGAGGGCTTATTCGCATTTTGTGATGAGACATTGGGTTGTTGATCCATGTTTCGCCTTTACTATTGTCATCCTGGAGAATGCTGTTATTAAAATGCTACAGTAAACTTATTACAGTCATCTTCTGGTTCTGACCCCTTAGTTAAGGTACTTCAACCCAATCTTTTAGATTGATGAATCAGCCGCAACTAGTCATTACCACTAAAAAGCTTAACGCTTCTAATTTTATCCTAGTACTATCCTCTAGCGAGAATAGAATAACCGGGCTAAGATACCCGCTGTAGGATGTTAGGTCAATCATAAAAGTAAGGTTTTGTTGTCATGATGAATAAACTTGCAGTATACACTGAATTAAAACGAGGTTGTGAAGAAATTCTTCCTGAACAGGAATTTGAAAAGAAATTATTGAAATCACAGCCATTAATTATAAAGGCTGGCTTTGACCCTACGGCACCTGATTTGCATTTAGGACATACAGTGCTTTTAAATAAGTTGCGCCAATTTCAGTTATATGGTCATAAGGTTATTTTTTTAATTGGTGATTTTACAGCCAGAATTGGAGACCCAACTGGAAAAAATATAACTCGCATGCCACTTAGTGAAGACGCGGTGCTTGAAAATGCGAAAACTTATCAGCAACAAGTGTTTAAAATTCTTGATCCAGAAAAAACAACCGTTATGTTTAATTCAGAGTGGTTAGGTCGTATGGATGCAGCGGATCTTATCCGTTTGGCTGCGACACATACTGTTGCCAGAATGCTTGAAAGGGATGATTTTAATAAACGTTACATGTCAGGACAACCTATTGCCATCCATGAATTCCTTTATCCGCTTATACAAGGCTATGATTCGGTATTTTTAAAAGCTGATGTGGAGTTAGGGGGTACTGATCAAAAATTTAATTTGCTGATGGGCCGAGAATTACAAAAGCATTATGGGCAAGAGCCTCAAGTAATTATGATGACCCCATTAATTGAAGGATTAGATGGCATTAAAAAAATGTCCAAATCTTTAAATAATTACATTGGTATTAGTGAACCCGCAGAAATGATGTTTGGAAAAATAATGTCTATTTCTGATGAATTGATGTGGCGATATCTCGATTTATTAAGCTTTAAGGCTACCGATGAAATTGCGGCGATTAAGAAATCGGTTGAAGAAGGATTAAATCCAAGAGATGTCAAAATAGAACTGGCTAAAGAATTGATTATACGTTTTCACGATAAAACGGAAGCTGAAAAGGCACATATGGCTTTCATTGAGCGCTTTCAAAAAGGGGAAATTCCGGAAGACATTGAGGAACAAACTATTATATGTACGGAGGCAGTAGGAATCGCGCAACTTCTTAAACAACTTGATTTGACAAAAAGCACATCAGAGTCTATAAGATTAACTGGTCAAGGTGCTGTTAAGCTTGATGGTGAAAGAGTAACAGATCCGTTTATGACTCTTCCTGTTGGTCAAACCCATATTATTCAGGTTGGCAAGCGTAGAATCGCTAAGGTGCGTCTGCAAAAAGCAGAGTGACCAAAAATTATTTGAAATAAAAATA
>NZ_LNYG01000013.1:448638-569623 GCF_001467745.1 Legionella jamestowniensis | reverse complement strand
TGAAAGAGCCAGATAGTAGTTGTGTAAAAGAAAATCAAGATATCATTCTAAATGCTCTCTTTAGACCAACTACTTATGGTTTAATAAAAGACGAAGGACCAATTTTGCCACAAGAGCTAATTATTAAAAATTTAAAAGGATAATTTATAAAGCTTGAAAAAAGGAAATAACAAAAAGTCCGATTAATTCTAAAACTAGGTTTTATTCACTTATTCTTGATTAAATCATCAAGAAAAATTGAATCTGAATAAAAATGTAGCTTTCATAAAATAACACTAAATGGGATGGAAGAAAAAATGGGAGATTTTTTAGCATCGGAAGTTGAAGAAATTGTTTTGAAACATTATCGCCTTAAAGTCTCAGCCAAAAAGCTACCCGGAGGTCATGATGTTAATTTTCATTTAACATGTGATGATAAAAGACAGTTTCTTTTGAAAATATCTCATCCAGAGGAACCAAAATCAGTTCTTGAAATGCAAAATGTCGCACTTCTGCAACTTAATTCAAATAAACACTTTAAAGTTCCTGATCCTCAGAAAACATTATCAGGAGATTATATTGTTATATTAGACTCTGATAAGACAGAATTTCGATATGCTAGATTATTTACTTACATAGAAGATAAATTGTTAGCAGATGAATCAAGAGAATCTCTTGATTTGCTTTCTGATTTTGGTGAAAAGCTAGGCCAATTAAGCTTAGCGCTCGATAAATTCCAGCACGCTGCAGCGAAACGTCCTTTTACATGGGATTTATTACAAGCAAACTTAATCGGTGGACATCTTTCTAAAATTAGAAATGAAAATGACAAAAAGCTCATAAAAAGTATATATGATCATTATATAGACACAATGCTTCCTGAACTAGTAAAACTCCGATCTAGCATTATTCATAATGATGTTAACCCCTGGAATGTTCTGATTTCCAACTCCACTGGTCAGTCGCGAGTTTCAGGATTTATCGATTTTGGGGATATGATTGAGAGCGCTACGATTTGCGAGCTAGCTATTGCGGTTACTTATGCAATCATGGAAAAAAAGAATCCCTTACAAGCGGCGGCTGCTATTATTGAAAAATATCACGGTATTTATCCCCTGCAAGAAGATGAAGTTGAAGTTCTATTTGATTTAATACTTATTCGCTTATGTGTTACTGTGGTGCATTCGATGCTTCGTAATGATAGCCATGATCTTAATGATACGCTTTCAATAGCTGAAGAGCCTGCCTGGAAATTATTAAGAGAGTTAAGTCAGGTAAATTCATTAGATGCAACAAGAATTTTCAAAGAAGCATGTCAGATGGAAGAATATAAAAACAGCTTTTATTTTTAGAGTACATAACCTGGCACTTGCGACAACCAGTTTATCAATGTATTTAGTGAAAGATTGGGGAATTGATAGCCCGGTTGTCTTTAACTCGTCAATCAGTCTGCGGATTCTTAAAATCCAATTATTAGCAGTTAGTACTCATGATTCATAGAGACGAGGAAGAGGGTAAAGGTAGAAGGTAGCACGCGCAGAATATTGTTAATAAGTCTGATTACTGCGATGTGTGCCGTAGGGCAGAAAGAATATGTCATGAAGAGATATTCTAGAGTGAAGCTATAAGAAAGATGATGGTAGGCCCATCGATATCGGCTTCCAAGAGCAGGTATCAAACCACCTTTAAGCGGCTGCTATTAAGAGTAGTGGTCGTGAGCGTTAAGGAAAAGTCATACTTGATTTGGCAGGTGAGGACTAGAAAGACGAATTATCCTGAACCACTGTAGACGCGTCGTTAATCAGTCAAGTGATGTCGAAACTAGGGTTGATAATAGGCTCTAGGATAAAGTTTACGGACAAACTTGGGCGCTGCGTAGACGGCATCCGGCGTATAGGTGGCGTGAGTCTAGTCTTGGCTTTCTTATGGAACTACGGGAACCAGTCGCTTTGATGTTAAGAGAGAAGTACAAATAACTAGGTTATGAGGCGAGCGTATCGATGCAAAGCACTGGGAAGGAGCTGTTCGTAGTAGCGATGAAGTAGCTGTAATGGCTATGGAGTGAAGGGGCAGCATTAGGCGGTTTAACTTACTATTCAACTGAGCAATCAGGAGGAAATAGTTGGAAAAGACAAAACCCTTTGTAATACCTAAAATGCAAGTTGTACAAGCTTATAAATTGGTGAAAACCAACGCAGGAGCAGCTGGTGTTGATAAAGAAACGCTAGATGATTTTGAACAAAAGCGAAATGATAATTTATATAAACTCTGGAACCGAATGTCCTCGGGTTGAATATCATCAGGTAGGCCTAACTGTGCTTTTGAAAGGATTTGTAATCGACTTGCTGCATGTGCTAAGGCATGCTTACGATGATCAATTGTCATCTTCTCGGATGCCTTTTACTGTAAAAAACATTTGTTCATCATTTAATTGACCGAATTGACAACGGCGTGGTTTAGTCATAATCCCTGCCATTTTTAAGAGTGTCTCTTCAAAGATATCGGCGTATTTAATACTGATGTAATAACCCATTAAAAATTGTTGCAGCGCTCTATAAAGTTGCTTATACATTTTTTTACTTCCGGTTGAGTACAGCCGCTTAAACTAAACATTACGACATATCGATGGTTAAAAAAAATGGGTATTTATACCCATATCAATAAGATCAAAAACAGATCATAATTATCTTTATTAGTACAACTTAATATGTGAAAATCGATGAAGTGGGAAAAAGTAAACGAGCAAGATTTAAGTTCATCTGACGATACCATTAAAAAATGGATGGTCGAACCTTTTATGCGAAAATTTGTTCATATAATTTACAAAAATAATGATAAAGATAGTAATTTTAACCAAATAGAAATTGTTGGTATTGAAAACGAATCTTTTGCTTTCAGTTTTGCTGGTTTCCCTGAGAAAGCACAGGCTTATTATTTCAACATGATCGAGCGGCTAAAGCAGTTTGGTAAGGAAATTGTATGGTCTCGAGAAAATGTTGATGCAAACGATGAGATGATTATTTCAATTAGCAGTATTGATTGTAATATTCGTGAGATTTTTAAGTTTCTTTTTGCAGAAAGTCAAATTGATGAAGCGATTTTAGCGATTCCTGAATTATTGGGTTTAAAGCATACTGAAGAAATGAATAAAGCGGCGGCTAGCGATTTTGCTGCAGAAGCTGCACCTTTTGAAAATTATAATTCGCTAATTGAAACAATTGAACGTCAAATCAAAAAATTCCAGGATAGCATTTCATTTTTTTCGATTGGGAAAGGCAAAAAAGCTGCATTTATAAAAGAAGCTTTGAAACATGCTATTGAAGCGATAGAAAAGAATCCACAGTTGTTTAAATCGCCAGAAGAGGTTTTAAATTATAAAAAGGATGAAGAAAGCCATAGCCTTAGAGAAGCGCTCAACCATAATCGATTACTTATTCATCGTGAAAAAACCAATACTCTTCTTGAGGTGGAACGTTTTTTGTATACAAAGAATAGTTAGGCGAAGAGGATAAAATTTAATTCAAGTTTTCGGATGCTGCAACTATTCTTTAAAAGTAAATGTAGCCCGGCTGCTTGCAGCCGGGAAGTACTCTATTTAACTTTCCTAGACACTAAAAGTAGGTTCTGACAGGCTCAAAGATTCATATTGTAGGTTGGCGATTTATTTCCCGGTTGCAAGCAACCGGGCTACATGCTATTAGACTTTGTTCCTGTCGCCAAGAATTCGTAAAAAGTTATTGTTAGCCGGTAAATTTTTTGCATAAACAGCAAAGTCATGCCGGTGTTGATGTCCTTTGCGTAAACTTAAAAAGGCGCTTTCCAGGTTGCCAGCTTTTTTTAATTCTTCAGTTTCATAAATAGGATTGTACAGGGAGAGGACATAGTCTTGCCACGACGCCTCCGTTTGCAACTGGGGAATATGGGCAACAGTGGGAAGGGTATATTCTGGCAACGCTAATTCGTACGCTGTATGAAGTTTCTGACTTAACATAATCACCGCATTCTCTTTTGCTTCAAGGCTGTGACCTGCAATATGGGGGGTGCAAAGGGTTGAAAAATTGACAATGTCTGCACGAATAGCAGGTTCATTATTATACACATCGGTGCAATAAAGGAGAGGCTTGGTTTGCTGCAACAATTCAGTCTCATTAACAATACCCCCTCGAGAAGCATTAATAATGACGGAATAAGGGCTTAATTTTTTTAGTATGGTACTGTTGATAAGATTAAAACTTGCATCATGCGGGCTAAAGTGTAAGTTAGCATGAATAGTAATAAGATCACATGTTGTGACCGCTTCGAGCGAACAACTAGTGAAAGTACGCTCACGTTTGCTTTTTGGCGGATCATAGGCAAGCACTTGCAAACCTGCACTTTGAAGACGTGCCAAAACTTTAGACCCTACTTCACCCACCCCAATGACAGCGGCTTTGGTCCCTTTAAAGTTTTTATACTGTTGCAAAAAAGCAAGGTTTGCAATGACATAATCAGCAACAGCTGTCGCATTACTTCCTCTAGCATCCATCAGTTTTATTCCTCGGGACTGGAGAAACCTCGTATCAATATGATCAGTGCCACTACTTGCTGTGGCAACATAGCGCAAATGTGAATTTGCTAATAAAGATTCTGTTACCTTTAGCGTGGAGCGACAAATTAAAATCTGCTGGCCTTCTAATAACTGAGGAAGGGAAACAGTGTCGTGATATAAAGTTAACTCAAAGGGCTTGGGAAAAGCTTTAGATAATCCAGGTAATGTCGCATCAGCAAGAATTTTCATAAATTAAATAAGGAACGAAGAAATAGTAGGGACCATTGAATGGGTGGATTAATAAGCCAGGCAAGAATCCCGGTAAACATCAGAATAATTAAAATAAAAAATCCCCAAGGTTCCAATCTTAAATAAATAGACGCAGAGCGTGGCGGCATCAGGCTTGCCACGATACGGCTTCCATCCAAGGGAGGAATAGGGATTAAATTAAGATAGGCTAATAGGAGATTAATAATAATACCAGCGCGCGCTGTCAACAAAAGGAATAAAGCAAAGTTGGATGATTGCGGATCAAGGTTTGTCGCTAATTTTAATAGTCCTGCCCAGATAACAGCCATTAGTAAGTTAGACAATGGTCCTGCTGCAGTTGTTAAAGCTACATCGCGTCGGGGATTGCGAAATTGTGAGTCATTAATCGGTACTGGTTTTGCCCAGCCAAAGACAAAATTAAATTGGCTCAATATTAAAATGGCAATGGGCACAATAATAGTGCCAATAAGGTCAATATGTTTTATGGGATTAAAGCTAAGCCGACCTAACATTTTGGCGGTTGTATCCCCTAAACGGTAAGCGACCCAGGCATGTGCTGCCTCATGAAAGGTGATAGCAAACAAGACAGGCAGTAACCAGATGGCAATTTGTTGGACAGCGGTTAATTCAGGCATGCTATCATTTATTCATTTAAATGAAGCATTCTAACGGTTGTGATAAGCAGACTCAAGGTCAAATTAAACGCATCTAATGAAAGATATGCAAGCAAATGTTTACGTTTCGCTCTTTATGCGCGGAATCCAGTGCATGCGTTGATAAAAGATTGTTGGATGTCATGCATAAAGCATCGCAAGTAGACAAAGGAAGCAATTTTGTGTGCAAAAATTAGATGCGTTTACCCCTGGGTTCAAGGTGGAATTTTATCCAAGCTTCCTATATTATCGATACTTTTTCATTCGGGCATAATCGTTTGTCTAAGTTACAATCAATTCTTCCGTTAACTTTGTTATCACTGTTGCTTTTTCTTCCTGGGATTGCCAACTTACCAGTGATTGACAGAGATGAAGCTCATTTTGCACAAGCCAGTCGACAAATGTTGCAAACGGGCAATTATTTTCAAATTCGATTTCAAGATAAAACCCGTTTTCAAAAACCACCGGGTATAAACTGGCTCCAAGCGGCCAGTGTTCGTTTATTTAGTAATGCTGATGCTACAACGATTTGGCCTTATCGCGTTCCTTCCCTATTAGGGGGGTTATTTTCTGTTTTATTGTTGTATTTCTTTGCCCGTCATTTTGTAAACCAAGGTACAGCTTTATTAGCCTCAGGTTTATTTACAACCTCATTGCTATTAATTGTTGAAACACACATGGCAGTTATTGATGCCTCTTTATTATTTTCTGTTTTATTGATGCAAGGGGCTTTGTGGCACTGTTATGAAAAGGGCATCGTGGGTGAGCGTGTCCATTGGGGATGGGCATTTTGTTTTTGGCTTGCCCTGTCTTTTGGAATGGTATTAAAGGGAGTAACGCCTTTAGTGGGTTTTTTAACAGTTAGCGCACTTTGTCTTTTTGAAAGGCGCGTTGCTTGGTTACAAGGGCTGCGTCTTTGTCGCGGCTTTTTATTATTTTTGCTGCTGACTCTGGGTTGGGTTTATATGGTCAATAACGCAGAGCATAGCAATTACCTCATGCAAATGTTACATAGGGATTTATTACCCAAATTGCAGGGAGGACATGAGTCCCATGGAAAACCTCCTTTATTTCATTTGTTAATTTTACCTTTAACGTTTTGGCCTGCCTCTTTATTTTTATGGCATGCTGGTGTTTATGCCAGTCGCTGGCATCATGAAAAAACAGTTAAATTTCTTTTAGCTTGGTTAATACCCACTTGGCTTTTCTTTGAAATCATGCCAACGAAATTGCCACAATATGTATTGCCCACTTTTCCTGCAATTGCTTTACTTTGTGCACTAGCCATTGATTCTAGTAAACAAGAGCCTCTTCCTGGTAAATGGTTGCATTTCTTACAAATTATGTGGGGTGTTTTATCAATAGGTTTGGCCAGTAGTTTTATGATTCTTCCGTATTTAGTTTTAGGAAAAATTCCTGCTGTAAGCATTGTCCTTTTTTGCGGAATAGTAATACTGACCGTTGCCAGTGTCTATTTTTCATGGTACGGTGCCTATCGTAAATCAAGTATCGCGATATTAGCTGCCGCCTTAATTACTTATCCTCTTCTATTCGGGCAACTGCTTCCTCAATTAAAGCCTGCATGGCTGACACGTAATGTAATTGAACTTGTAAAAGCAGAAGAAATTACAGTTGCAAAACCTTTATTGGTAGCCGGGTTTGAGGAACCTAGTTTGGTGTTTAATTTAAATACCAAACTAGTAAAGTTCCTCGATAGTGCCAGCGTCGAGCAACTATTAAAAACTGATTCCTCCCGGGCGGCACTGGTTAATTCCACAGTTTTAAAAGACTGGGAAAAAAAAGGGCTGCGATTATCCATTAAAGCCCATGTCGCAGGATATAATTATACAAAAGGACGTTGGCTTGAGCTTGTTTTAGTAACACAACAAAAGGAGAGTAAATAAATGTCACCATTCGATCGCTTGCTAAGAGTGATGACCAACCCTGTCGTAATGATAAGTTATGTGGGTTTGATTGTGCTGTCTTTCATGTATTTTGACAAAGCTGTGGCTGAATATTTCTATAACCTTGATGTAAGGAAGCATTTAGCGCTAGTTGGTTGGATAACCAAATTAGGTTTGGGCGTGGTCTATATGCCTACTTTCTTTATTCTGGCTGTAGTCTTTCGTTATATTGTGGTTAACAGGGAGTGGGCAGCCCGCGCTTGGTTCCTGTTTATGTGCGTTGCTATACCAAATGCGGTTTGTGGTTTTTTAAAAATACTTTTTGGTCGTGCTCGCCCTAATTTATGGATACATAATGATGTGTATGGGTTCTACGGTTTACAACTGCACGCACCTTTTTGGTCTTTTCCCTCTGGCCACACAACCACGATTATGAGTGTTGTTTTTGGTTTAAGTATTGTATTTCCCCGATATTGTTATGCTTTTATGTTAACTGGAATTACCGTTGCGTTGTCCCGTGTCTTACTGACCCATCATTACTTAAGCGATGTGTTGACTGCTGCTTATTTAAGTCTGCTCGAAATAGGAATTTTACTTTGCTTTTTGCGTCGCAAATCGTGGCTGGCACCCGCTTGGGGACATGCAGTATAATAGCAAAAATTTGATTTAACCTGGATAAAAAGAATGCTTTCAAACATGCAGCAAGATGTTTCAATAATTATACCAGTTTATAATGAGGTGGATAATGTTGAAGGGCTTTATAAAGAAATCGTGGCAGCCCTTCCTAGTGAACGCTTTATCTATGAAATTATTTTTGTTGATGACGGTAGTACAGATGGTACTACGGAGTGCCTAAAGGCATTATCACAATCTTATAGCAATTTAAAAGTGGTTTACCATAAGAAAAATTTTGGCCAAAGTGCCGGTTTGGTGAGCGGGGCTCGTGCTGCACAGTATTCTATGCTGGTCACTTTGGATGGTGATGGCCAAAACGATCCTAACGATATACCACGCCTTTTTGAGCATCTGCATGATTCGCGTACCGTGGTTTTCGGCAATCGTAAAAAAAGAGATGATAATACCTTGAAAAAACTCTCTTCCCGTATTGGCAACGGTATACGGCAGCGTCTGCTCAATGATGATTGCCCGGATACCGGTTGCAGTTTAAAACTGTTTCCTCGAGATGCATTTCTGGTTTTACCGCATTTTAATCATTTGCACCGCTTTTTGCCTGCGCTTTTTAAGAGGGCAGGGTTTAAGTTAGTTAATCTTCCTGTTAACCACCGTCCACGTTGGCATGGCGTTTCCAAATATGGCGTTATGAACCGCTTGTTTGTGGGTATCCATGATTTAATCGGTGTGCGTTGGTTATTAAAACGCCCTTGTTCACCGGAGGTTTCTAACTATGAACACTGAGTATCTTTGGCTTGGCCTTGGTTTAATTGGCCAGGGAATTTTTTCTGCCCGTTTTATAGTTCAATGGCTAGTCAGTGAGAAAGAGAAAAAAAGTATTATACCTGTGGCCTTTTGGTACTTAAGCTTATTTGGGGGATTAACACTTTTAGTGTATTCAATTTACAAGCGTGATCCCGTATTTATATTGGGTCAATCCACAGGTGTGTTCATATATGCCCGCAATTTATACTTAATACAACGGGAAAGAGCTTCTCGTTTTGCAAAGCTAAATCGAGTCGGCGAAAGAGGCTTATCCTAGCCTCTTTATATTTTTGGATATACTAGGGGCAACGTCCCTAAAAGTTCTAACAACAATTAATATTTTGCGAACCGAAAACTGATCTTAGGTTGCTGATTATTTTAAATTTTTTTCGAAATTTATAAGGAAATATCATGGCAATTGAGGCCAGTGACTTGAAAGTGGCTGACATTTTAGTTCTAAAAGATAAAGTACATAATTTTTATCGTCATGTCGCTGTAGTCACCCATGTGAACAAACAGGAAAGTATATATAAAATCATTCATTGGAGAGGAGTAGGCGAGCCTTACGGTATTACAGAAACCACACTGCCATCTGCAGAATCACTCGCTAAACGTAATGTAGAATTTGAATGTTTCAGACTTCATAATCAAGATCAAGCTTTAAAAACCACCCAAATTTTACAGCAATGGTTGTCCTGGGGGGTTCCATATGATAAGCAACGGTTTGCGCAAGCTGAATTAGCAATAAATAGATTCTTCTCTGTTTCCTCAGATTTAATGAATAATATATCTCCTAAAATAAAGGAAGAACAATTCGCAGAAAAATTAGAACTTCATCGGAAAGAAATGGAGCAATTATTTATAGAAAATTATATGGATATAGTGAAATATGCGGCCAGACGTGACATTAGCCCAGTAAGACCCAAAATGGACGGAGAAAAACAAACTGGTTTTCATTGTCTTCAGGGTATATTAATAGCGTTTCAAATACCTTATGTTCAAAACTATGTTAATTCTGTAAATGATCAATGGTTATCTAACAAATACGTAAAAACAAATACGAGTTTGAATGATAATGAACCAAGATTTGAAAATGCAAAGCAAGCTTTAAAAGAAAATTTTAATCAAGAAGAGTTTTTAGCGTCTTTTCCTTTAGCATTTAAATTACAAGCAAAATTATGTTCTATCGACACATTTAGACATGCAATGTTATGTGATGATAAAAATATAACCTACATCGGAGTTTTAAATTCATTAAAAGAGGCAGAAATTCATCCTGATCAAGAAATAATGGCACAAAATTGTCTTTTTTTTAAGAAACAAGGAAGTTTGAGAAGAGATGAATTGATGCACAAGATTGTAATTCCAAGTATTAAGTAAGGTTAACTACTAAAGAAGTAAATTTTTATATAGGGTGCTTTCTTAGCGATGAAAGTATCGATCATCCTATTGATCGAGGATATTGGTTTAAGTTTAACTTATCCTGGAGAGCTACCCTGTCAATTAAGCCCGATAAGAATAAATAGGAACACGGTCACCATGCAAAGAATTGATGTTATTCATCCTGAAGAAAAAGACATACCGATGCTTCTCGCGTTGTTTCAACAGACTGACGAATACGACCAAGCTCGACAAGCTTGGTATAAATCAAAATCTTATTATGTACTAACTTGTGTTCAAATTTGTTTAACTCATACCATCATTAAACGACCAAGTAAGCATGGAGGCCATCGCTATGAAGTCATTGACTTTAATCCTTTAGGTAAGGGAACTTATGGGGTTGTTTATCCCATTGTAGTGACTATAAAGATTACAGATAGCAATTTAATCATCAAACAGAAACCTTACGGTAAACGCCGGGTGGTTAAAGAATATCCATATAGCCCTACAAATATGGATAACGCAGTCGCTGAATATATTATGGCAAACATGACCTCTCATTCTCACCCTAAATATCCAGTGGCTTATGAAAGGTCTATCTACAGTGTGTCGCGACGCATGGAAGGACGTGATTTACTTAGCATTATCAATGATGATTTAGCAGGTAAATCCGTATTAACACTTAAGCAGCGATATAAATTAAGTCTTCGTTTACTGGAAGCTTTGCAGACTCAGGTCTTTAATGCGGGCTTGGTTCATCGCGATTTAAAACCAGAAAATATTATTGTTGATATTGCTAAAAACTCAGTGGGAGTCATTGATTTTGGTCTGGCTAAAATTGGTGAGGAAACAGTTAAAAATGATGCGGTAGGTTCCTCTTTTTATATTTCCCCTGAAGTTTACTTAAGAAAAGGGACAACTAAATTAAGTGATGTATATGCCATGGGGCGTATTCTTGCCTTGCTATGGCATATAGAACTCAGCAGTTATCAGCGTGGTCTGAGAAAAGAGCAAATACTTAATTTTGCAAGAAAGAACAATTACTCCAAATTATTCAGAGGAATTTATAAACTTAATCTACAGTCTGCAGCAATTATTAGACGTACTATAGAACAAATGACTGCTTTTGATCCCAGTAACAGGATAGACATTCAAGAGTCCTTGACTAAATTCCGCACTGCAGAAAATAAACAGTTTCTACCTGTTGCTACTAGTACAGAAGAAATTTTGTTAAGTCCTGAACCACAAAAAACCCTGGAAACCAAGGTTTCTAAAGAATCGGGGGAAGATGGGGCTTCTACTCTTATGGCAGTTAAAGAAGAAAAAAAATTGAGCTTTTTCTTCGGCACGGCGACAAAAGGTGAGGCTTTGGTCAAAATCTCACCTCCAGAGGAAAATGAAGGACTCTTATTATAAGTGGCTTGTTATTTTTACAACTCGGACCGCAATTTATTATTACTCATTGTGAGAAGAGAAATAAATGTAGCAGTAATTAACTTCACCCAGTTTGTGTGCCTGACAGAGATTTCCATTTTCAAATTCCGGTCAAATCTTTACATCTCACATTTATGGGTTAAAACGTCATCTTCTGCAATATTCGCTTTATATTGACCCTGTGCAATACTGTTCATTCTGTGAGTGGAGTAAAATAAATACTTATTTTCTCTTGGGTCTATAGAATGGATCTATTTTATTGCGGATTTCTTGATAATATTCTTTAAAACTCCATCATTTTTATTGATGCCAAAAGAGTCAGTCGTACTTAGAATGTCAGGACCATGTAAAAATATTTATAAAAAGCGAGCATACTTCAGCTGCAAAAATAGCTGCTTTTGTTTTTCGAAATCAAATTTGACGTTCTTTAATACGTACTTTGTATGTCGGGGTAGTACCATTAATAATTAAACGAATGCCGTATTTTTCCTGCTGCCTAATCAATCCATCGAAAAAAATTCAACTATACTTTAAAAGACCTTCTTGCTACAGGGCAAAAATCATGAAAAAGCCTTCTCCCGTTTCTGCAAAAAAAGAAACCAAAGAAAAAGTTAATAAAGACAAATTAAAGGACATTTCAGGAGGACGCTGTGATGTATTTCCAGCTAGGCCTTGCCAGGGTGAGCCCCGTACAATTCCGGAACCAAGACCACGTCGAGATTTTGAGTAAAACATCTTTGCCGAAAGAAAGCACATGTATAGAAGGGTACCAGTACCATTGAAAATTATAGGGCTGTTATGCACCAAGTCCACTATTGTTCGCCTTACCTCAACAGTTGCAATTTTTGCGTATTTATTTGGAACCCGAGTGTGGCTGTGTTATCAGGCTCCTGCTAAACCATCGCTTAAATCGAGGTATAAATTTTGACAACTTGAGCCTATTTTGATAGCCTGCTGCCTAAATTTTGTCGATTTTAATAAGTGATTAAATCGCAAAAATGCGACCTGTCTTCTTCGCCAGGATAATAGAAGAACTGGTTTTACTTACCAAGTTTTCATGAATAAACGGGTTGGTCGCTGAGGAAAAGAACGGGATAACTGTATCTTTAATTCAGCGAACAATAACGTCTCCTCTTTTCCTCAATTCACTGGAAAGTAGCGGCATTGATGCCTATTGAAGATTATTTAAAATTACTTGAGGAGAATGATTCTATGCTTGACCAAGCAAAAATTAAAAAATTCATCGAAAACAATTGCTTCCCCGTAGAAGAAACGTTTCATGACTTAAATAAATTTGAGCAGAATTTTTATTGTTCTCAAAAGGGAAGGACTATGGTTACAGCTTGGAAATCCTATGAGGAAGCTATAAAAAAAAAGCATTATAATACTGCTGCAGAGATTTTTATTGACTTGCTGGATAAGGGATATCATAGAGCGCTTACCGAAATTAGAAATATAACTACACAAGAATATTTGTTCTCTCTCTTTGCTTGTGAAGGGGATGGTGTTTATGAATTACGGAACAGAACCTATTTACAAAATATTGAATCTGAGGTCACACATATTGAAGATTCTCATGAGCCATTAATTTTGGCCATGCGTTATTTCCTAGGGTTGGGAGTTCAGCGTTGTCTTACCAAAGCTGTTGAGCATTTATTCGAGGCAGAAAAAAATTCCTGTACTGCTCAAAATCTATTAGGTTATCTCTATGAAATAGGTTGTGGCGTTCAAAGAGACACGGAAAAAGCAAATTACTATTATAGATTGGCTGCTGACGGTCAATATAACCTAGCTCTACATAATCTTGCACGTAGCTATTTTAAAAACGGACACTTTTCTAAAGCAATAAATTTATATAAAAGGACAGTAAGTCAAGGTTTTGCACCCTCTATGTACGAATTGGGGCTATGTTATCACTCGGGATCTGGCGTTGAAAACAATCTGACGCAGGCAAAAAAGTGGTATCAATTTTCCGCAAGTCAATATTTTCCCCCTGCTCAATATGAACTGGTCCAACTCAAGCAAAAAGATAATTATCGAAGGACAATCGAAATAAAGGATTTACTGAAGGCAGCTGCCAAGGGTGGTAACGAAAAGGCACAATATGATTTATCTAAGTTTTATCCGGATCATACATGGAAATCAGTTTATTATCGTCGACTTGCGGCACAACATCTTTACGATGCTAGATACGGTTTAAAGACTGATTTTTCCTCAGACTTTCCCCAATATAGTCTCCTAGTAATAAATTGGGATGTTAAAAGACTTCTTGAACGACTAGAGTCTGCCCCTATTTATGACTCACAACAATTATTTAAATTTGAGCAATTTTGCAATAGAGATCTTAACCATTTTCCGCAGACTAAAGTTCTTATTGAGCAACTTGAACGCCGTATTAAAAAAACTGGCTCCGCATTCAACCTCAATCCTTTGTATGAACTATTAATGGAATTAGATTTCACTGATAATAATGTAGGTCGGGTGGCTATCGTGCAATTGCTTGATTTGGTATCTCAGTATTGGAGAGAAGTAGAAGGTTGTGCTACCCGTCTTGAAGTCATTACCCGACTTTGGCACCGTGTGCAAAGCTTAACTTATAACTATATCCCTCGCGACCTATCTAACCGCCTTGGTGTATTGCTGATTAACCATCTACTCGGTGACACTGTTTCACTTAGAGAAGATCTCACGATAACGAATAATCAATTAAAACTACTTTTTGGATTACACGAGAGTCATCAGACCCCCACACCGCAGTTATTAGAAACATTATTGGATTGCAGGTTAACTGCCGAAAATGCAACATTGGAAGCAGAGACATTATGCGCGCCGCGCCAGAATAGTTTATTTTCCCCATCTGAGGAAGTAGCTACAGAGAAAAAACAATTTCGAGCCTTTGGCCTTTAGCGATGACTCATACTAAAAAGCCACTGGTTCTTCGGGGGCAATGTAGCCAAAGGCTTGTCCCCCGACAATCTGTTTTGTTTCTGGATTTACAAGCAGTTTTATCTCCGTTAATAAAGAGGAAGAAGCAAAAAGGTTAATCCAGTAAGGCAATTGGGGAGTTGTCCACACAATAAGCGATCTGCCTTTGGGTAAATACTCTTTTGTAGGTTGAATCAGCCATACATTTTTTGTGGGAAGGGTTGTAGCAATATTTCCCAAAAGCCAATAAGAATCAGAAACAATAAAATCCCGCATGTTAGAATCAGCCTTAATGAATTCTAGTATTTGATGTAATGGCACTTGCTTGCGTTGTGTTTGTTCTGAATGGCTGTTGTAAATTAAAATCAGAAAATAAATGATTTGGGTCGCTGCACATAAGGCAAGAAATAGCATAACTTTGATTTTTAAAGCGGGGCTGTATTTAAGCTGACTAAAGTATAAGACGGGACACAAAAATAATATCGGAATTAGCCATCGTGTTTCAAATTCACTAAATCGGCCTAAGATAACAATTGCAGCAAGAATGGGTAAGCATAGTAAATGATAACGATACAACAGCAAATCGCTCTTTTGTTTAAACTGACTTCCGTGAAAAAAAAGGGTTGCAACAATAAAGAGAGGGGCAGCGAAAAGTAGGCTCGTTTTGAATAATTGAACAAGCCCGTGTAAGTAAGTAACTCCTGAAGGATTTAATTTATAAGCACTGGCAAAGCCTAGGTCAGAATACTTTAAAAGCCAATAGGCATAAGGGCTGGTAATAATTATTATAACTATTATGGATAGCAGCATAAAGGGATGAGTTAACCGCTTGCGATAGGTTTGAATGGTTAAAGAACTGATAAAAAAAATAATAAAAAATAATAAATAGTTAAATTTTGCCAGCAAACCTAGGCCAATAATAAATCCAAAACCACAATACCAAAAAATTTTGGAACAATGATGATAAATATGAAACCAGTACCAGGTTAAACAGGCCGAAAACAATACTAATACAGAGTGGGTATTGTCTTTTATTAAATCCAGGCCTATGGAGGGAATTAGAGCCCAGGATGCAAGGGCACACCACGCCAATAAATTATTTTGGCAATGATGCTGGCTTAACAAATAAAAAAGATAAAAGCACCCAAATAATAAAATACATTTTAGAAGGGCTAGGCTGAATAAATTTACTCCAAACAACTTGAAAAAGACATATTGCAGCCAGCTATAAAGGGGCGGTTGGTTGGGGTAACCTGGTAAAAGATGTTGTGCTAGTACAACTTGTTCAGACTCATCGAGTAGAAGCACTGGGCCACGTAATAGGATTCTTATAAATAAAATGACACTCACCAATAAGAACAGGCTAATTGCAGGATGTCCAAGCCAAAATTCAGTTTTCTTAGTTTGAATACCCATATTGCTTAAATTTTATCCAAGCAAGTACATAAAACAATAATTATCCTAAAAAAATGCATCTTAAGCTATCAGACTCAGCAATAAAAAAAGAAATTTTCCATCTTTTTTACAAAATGAAAAAAATTAAAGTCTATTGTTGGTTTTTTTTAAAGCTTATTTTAATCTGTAAAAGATAACTCATGAAAAGTTAAGAATTTCTTAACTAGAGCAGGGAGCAGAATCATGGATTTTGAAGCGCATTTAAAACAATTAATTGCTGACTATGCTGATTATGACAGGGAACGTTTTACCTATGAAAATAAGGCCACTATTACCTTCGAGATAAAACAAAAAATTGAAGCAGGTCTCATTGCTCTAATTTGCCAATACCTCTCCCAGGATGGGTTAACTGCCGAAGCGATACGCTCCCATACCAAAAAATTGCATCTTTTATTTCATCCAGACAGATATCCAGTAAGTTCACCTCAAAATAAATGGCTTCAAAGCACATTAAGTTCGGGTGTTATTAAAGAGGCTGTTTGCTTTAACCTTGTTGCATTATGTGAAAAAAAATTGACTAATCCTGAAGCCCCGGAGTTTCATTACGGCAACATTTTAACCATGGAAGCGTTAAAAGCCCGAATTAAAAGGGACAGGGAAAATGCTAAAACCTACACGCAACGCGCTCTATTAGACAGCATACTGGCCATGTTGACTTCCGCCGAAGCTTATAATGACCAATTAAATAACAATATTTCTATTATTTGGGCACAGCGACTAACACAATTAATGCCTTATTTGACCACAGGGTATTGTTTAAGCTTTTTCATTGAGGAGTTGGCGTTGCTTTACGCAGTGACGTATACCCTATCAAAAGGAGGGCGTTTACTTGAACAATCATCCTTAAGCCAGGGACAAACCATTGGACGCATCATGCGAGTCTTTGGCGAGACCATTTTTACTGCAGTAACCACACTGGTTGCCCGCTTAACGGAGCTGAATATTTTTATGGTCAGGGGAGCCATCAATTTAGGTATTGATGCCAGTGGTGGCATTTATAAATTATTGGCCGCTCCTGTTGCCGATGGTATGAATAGCCCACAGCCCGGTGATCAAAGCAAAGCGCTAATATTGGCACCACAAGATTTGTTTGGTGGCATGCGTTTTAAAACCTTTGAATTAAAAATATTGGCAATGAGTTTGGAGCAAAAGTCCAGGCAGTTGCAGGATCAATGGTTTTTAGACTGGCGTGCTGGTAATTATAAAAATGAGACCATCAAAAAAGCGCTTCGAAAACTACGTGTAATTGATAGAAGCAATCTCTCAGTACCGGAAAAGTTAGAAAAAGCAGCTGCAATTATTGCGCTACTGGAAAGCAATAAAAGAGTGAATGTCAAAGGAAGCAGAACTGAAAAAACGATTACTATGGCTAAAACCCTTCTGGAACTGTTACGGAACTCTGATGCACAAGAAATACAAAACCGGCTTGCGATATCGGTTTAATAGCATAAGAATCCAATTGAATTAATTGAAGGATTCCATCTTGCACAAATTGCGTCGTTCTTACTCCAAACAACGTGAGAGGAAGGGCCCCCTTGAACGATTGCGATTTATCTTTTGGAGGTTTACCCTGAGAAATCTACTTGAGGCTATTTTCATTCAGTCAGATTTTGCCGATAATGCTGGCATTTAAATTTTTGAGAGCGTCATGATTATTTCTGTTTATGGTGCAGGCTATGTAGGTCTGGTATCTGCAGTCTGTATTGCCAAACTTGGACATGAAGTTATTTGTGCGGATATTGATGTGCAAAAAATTGCTCTCCTATCTAAGGGGAAATGTCCTATTTATGAAAAGGAACTTCCGGAGCTATTGCAAGAACAATTGCAATCGAAGCGACTTCGATTTACTGCTGATACTGGTGAAGCCATAGGGGCCGCTCAGGTGCATATTATTGCTACTGGAACGCCCAGTCAGGAAGATGGCAGCGCTGATTTGTCACAAGTATTTGCAGTCGCTAAAAAAGTGACTCAAGAAGCAAAAGAAAATGGAATATTGGTCACTAAATCAACCGTTCCAGTAGGAACAGGGGACGCTATTCAGCGCCTTGTTAATGAAGAACTTGCAACGAATGGTAAAGATATTACTATAACAGTAGCATCTAATCCTGAATTTTTGCGTGAAGGAACGGCTGTCTATGATTTTTTAAATGCCGACAGAATCATTATTGGTGGCCCCACAGAAGCGTTGAAGATTTTAAAAAGAATCTACCAACCGTTGGTGGATAAAAAAATTCCTCTTCTGACAATGAGTCTTCGTTCTGCCGAATTAACCAAATATTCGGCAAATGCAATGCTTGCTTGTAAAATCAGTTTTATAAATCAAATCAGTCAAATTGCTGAAAAGTTTGGTGCAAACATTGATGATATCCGAGAGGGTATTGGGCTTGACCATCGTATAGGCCCGCATTTTTTACAAGCTGGTATTGGTTATGGGGGGTCTTGTTTTCCTAAAGATGTTCGTGCGCTCATTCAGATTGCCAAATCAAATAATATCGATACAAGTCTTTTACAATCTATTGATAGCATTAATAATGTTCAAAAAAATTGGGTTTTTAATCATTTGGCAAATCATTTTAACCACTTTCTTAAAGGTTTGAACGTCGGAATTTGGGGGTTGTCGTTTAAACCAGGAACCGACGATTTGCGTGAGGCAAGCAGCCTAATTGCTATTAAGGCCTTACTAAAAGCTGAAGTAAAACTGCATGTCTATGATCCTGTGGCAATATCTGCAGCGCAAAAAATTTTACCTGATAATGGTTCGATTCATTGGTGTAACTCTGCAGAGATGGTGCTTGATAATGCTTTGGATGCATTAGTGATTGTGACTGAATGGGCAGAGTTTAAAACGTTTAATTTATCGCTCTTAAAAGAGAAGTTAAACGATGCGCCAATTATTGATGGGCGTAATTGTTTTGAACTAGACAGCATTGCTGCTGCGAAATTAACGTATTATTCGGTAGGGCGACCAACAGTTGGTGATTCCGTTATCCAATAGGAGTATACAAAGGATGCAAGTTAAAAAAGCTGTTTTCCCAGTTGCAGGATTAGGCTCTCGTTTTTTACCAGCCACGAAGGCAAATCCTAAAGAAATGTTACCAATCGTTGATAAGCCACTTATTCAATATGCTGTTGAGGAAGCCGTTCGTGCAGGCATTACGCACATGATTTTTATCACTAGTTCGAGTAAAAGAGCAATTGAAGATCATTTTGACAATCATTTTGAATTGGAAAAACGTCTTGAAGAACAGGGAAAAGAAAATCTATTAGAGTTGGTAAAAAGTGTCTCGCCCCCGGGTATTCAATTTACGTATGTAAGACAAAATCAACCCTTAGGACTTGGACACGCGGTGCTTTGTGCTGAACATGTTATAGGGGATGATCCTTTTGCCGTATTACTGGCTGATGATTTAATTGATGATTCTAGATTACCCTGCCTTTCCGCCATGACGGAGCATTTCAATAGAGACAAATTATCCGTGTTAGCGGTACAACCTGTTCCCTGGCACGATGTTCCCCAATATGGGGTAGTCCGTGTTGTTGATGCTGGTGAAAATTACACAACGATACTCGGCATGATTGAAAAGCCAAAAAGAGAACTTGCCCCTTCTAATCTTGCTTCAGTGGGGCGCTATATTTTTACACCGCAAATTTTTGCCTGTTTGAAGAAAACGGTTGCTGATCAGCGTGGCGAAATTCAATTAACGGATGGTATCCGAAGTTTATTGACTGAACAAAAAGTGCAAGCTTATCAGTTTATGGGAAAACGCTATGATTGCGGTTCAAAATTGGGGTATTTACAAGCCACCGTCGAGTTAGGTTTAAACCACCCTGAAATTGGACAAGAATTTAAAGCTTATTTACAAATATTAGCTAATGACTAATAGCTTACCCAGAACAAAAAATTTCATATCGTCGTTGCGAACGCAGTAAAGCAACCAAAACATATTTTGTTTAAAGTTCGTAGTGGATTGCTTCGCTGACGCTCGCAACGACGTGATTCTGTGTAAACCCTAAAGGTTTAAAAATAAAAACAATAAAGATAAACTTGAACTTTGATCAACATCTCTGGCAAGATGCTGACAGGTTGATATTCCAGCGAGGAACTATGAAAATTCTGGTTGCAGTGAAGCGGGTGATAGACCCTTACGTTAAAATTCGGGTTAAAGCAGATAATACTGGGGTTGAAACACAAAATATTAAAATGTCTATGAATCCCTTTGATGAAATTGCAGTTGAAGAAGCGGTTCGTCTTAAAGAAAAAAATAACGATCATGAAATTATTGCCGTCACAGTCGGTCCCGATGCAAGCCAGGAAACCTTACGTCATGCCCTTGCCCTGGGTGCTGATAGAGCAATTCTGGTTCGTACAGAGAAACATTTCTGCAGTTTAAACATTGCCAAAATAGTACAAAAAATTGTGGAAAGGGAACAACCGGAATTGGTATTGATGGGCAAGCAATCCATTGATGGTGACAACAATCAAACACCACAAATGCTAGCAGCATTACTGAATTGGCCTCAGGCAACCTTTGCTTCAAAATTGACTGTTCAGGAAAAAGCGATTGAAGTAACTCGGGAAATAGATGGTGGCCTTGAAACCTTGACAATGTCATTACCCGCAGTTGTCAGCACAGATTTACGTTTAAACGAACCGCGTTATGCGAGCTTACCAAATATCATGAAAGCAAAGCGCAAAGTATTGGATATCACTGAATATGACACACTTGGATTAACGTTGAAGGAGCATGTTCAAGTCATTTCTACTACGGCTCCTGCATCGAGAAGTGCGGGTATTAAAGTAACCTCTGTCAGTGAGTTGATCAATAAATTAAAATTTGAAGCCAAAGTGCTTTAATAGGGAGGCAGGATGAGCACTTTAGTAATTGTTGAACATGATAATAAATTCATACATTCTGCGACGCGAAATACGCTTTCTGCAGCAATAGCACTAAAACAGGATGTCATACTTTTAGTTGCGGGATATCAGTGCCAGGCTGTCGCTGAAGAGGCTGCTGCCATAGCTGGTGCTCACGCGGTCTGGCTAGTTGATAATGCAGTCTATGAACATCAACTTGCTGAAAATATGGCGGAGCTAATTACCTCTATCGCTGGTTCATTTACGGCCATTTTGGCGCCAGCCTCTACATTTGGTAAAAATCTATTGCCGCGTGTTGCTGCTAAATTGGACACTGCTCAAGTATCAGATGTAAGCCGTATCATTGAGAAGGATACTTTTGAGCATCCTATCTACGCGGGTAATGCTATTGAAACAGTAAAAGTTCTGGATGCCACAAAAATTCTTACTATTCGTACAACAGCATTTGATGCGATTACAGAGAGTCAATCCCCTTGCTGTATAGAGCGAATTGACAAATCTATCCAGGAAAGCAGTACTAGATTTGTTAAACACGAACTCAGTCAATCTGAGCGTCCTGATTTAGCGAGTGCAAAAATAGTGGTTTCGGGTGGACGAGGCTTGCAAAGTACTGAAAAATTTAAATTAATTGAAGAGTTAGCTGATGCATTGGGTGCCGCTGTGGGCGCTTCAAGGGCCGCTGTTGACGCAGGCTTTGTTCCTAATGATTATCAGGTTGGGCAAACTGGAAAAATTGTTGCTCCATCACTTTATATAGCAGTTGGAATTTCTGGGGCAGTTCAACATTTGGCTGGCATGAAAGATTCTAAGGTTATTGTTGCTATCAATAAGGATGAAGATGCCCCCATTTTTCAAATTGCTAACTACGGCTTAGTGGGTGATTTATTTGAAGTAGTGCCTGAGTTTATTGAGCAATTAAAAGCTAGTCGCTAATTCTATAAAGATACGCCCTAGCGATAGTGAGAGTTTTTATGCGAGAATTCTCAAATTCTACTTAAAAGTATATGCTGCATTGCCTTGAGCAATGCCATCAGATAGCTTTATAAGGAAAAAATTATGTTTGTAGGTGTTCCAAGAGAAATTAAACCTCAAGAGAATCGGGTCGGCCTTATTCCCGGAAGTGTTCGAGAAATTATAAGAGCAGGTAGCCATGTGTTGGTGGAAAAAGGAGCGGGTTTAGGTATTGGGATAAGTGATGAACAATACATAACTGCTGGTGCAGAGATAGTTGCTACTGCAGATGAAGTGTTTGAGCGTGCTGAGTTAATCGTTAAAGTGAAAGAACCTCAGCCTATCGAATGCAAACGCCTGCGAGAAGGACAAACATTATTCACCTATTTGCATTTAGCACCGGATCCACTGCAAACACGACTTCTTAAAGAATCTGGTGCAACGGCAATTGCCTATGAAACCGTAACACAAAATGATGGGGGACTACCTTTACTAACCCCTATGTCTCAGGTAGCTGGGCGTATGTCAATTCAAGCTGGAGCCCACTGTCTGGAAATGGCCCAAGGAGGTAGTGGGGTTTTATTAGGAGGGGTACCTGGAGTCGCACCTGCTAATGTGGTTGTAATTGGTGGTGGTGTTGTAGGTAGTAATGCGATACGCATGGCTATGGGTATGGAGGCACGTGTTATCGTAATTGATAAGTCTCTTTCTCGTTTGCGTGAACTTGATTTTCAGTTTGGTTCCAAATTAAATACGATTTATGCAACGGTGGAGTCTCTTGAACACTATGTAAAGGAGGCGGATTTAGTGATTGGCGCTGTTTTAGTGCCAGGAGCTGCAGCGCCAAGGTTAGTTACAAGAGCAATGTTAAAATCCATGAGGCCGGGTTCAGTCGTTGTAGACGTGGCAATTGACCAAGGGGGGTGTTTTGAAACAAGTAAGCCAACTACACACCAGGAACCTACTTATGTGGTTGATAATGTAGTGCATTATTGTGTGGCGAATATGCCCGGTGCTGTTCCTAGAACCTCAACATTTGCACTCAATAATGCCACTTTACCTTTCGTGATCAGTTTGGTGACCAAAGGTATTAAATTGGCATTACTTAGTGATGGGCATCTACTCAATGGATTGAATGTCCATAAAGGTATGATTACCTACGAAGCTGTAGCTCGCGATCTTGGTTATGAATACATTGAAGCTGCGGAGGCCTTAGCAAGTTAATTGTGTAAATGAAAACCTTGTGGTTATCCGTAAACAATTAACTTAGAGAATAAATATGATATAAAATTATAGTTATATTATATTAGAGATAATTTATCTCTTTTTACTCTCCCAGTAGAGTGCAAGAGATAATTATCTCGCTGAGGTTTTGATAAATGCACAATAAAATTATTCAATTTTACGATTTACACCCAATTAATTATAACCAAATCACTTCCAGTCTAGAAAACAAGTACAAACAGTTGAAAAATATCACTCAGGAACAATTATCTGATTTTGATCAAGATCATTATGATGGTTCTGAGGCAATTGATATATTGGCTCACTCTCTTGATATTAAACAAAATCACCACGTACTTGATATTGGATGTGGTGTTGGAGGAGCGTCTCGATACTTAGCATATCATTATGGTTGCCAGGTTTTTGGTTTAGACATTACTCAATCGCGTATTGAGGCGGCAATTAAACTTACTGAATTAAGTGGCTTAAGTCATTTGGTAAAGTTTCAACAAGGTGATGCCACTTCTATGCCTTTTTCAAATCACCAATTTGATAGGATTATCGGGCAGGAAGCTTGGGTACATATTGCTGACAAAAAATCTCTATTTAATGAATGTAGAAGGGTGTTAAAACCTGAAGGCAAGTTAGGTTTTACTGATGTTATTGTTACAAACGATTTAACGTCACAGGAGTTATTAAGACTCCAGCAAGAAATGGCCTGCTATGGTTTAATTACAGCGAATGAATATGAAAATGAAATTAAACGCGGAAATTTTATCTTAAGTAGAAAAGAGGATTTATCTATTCATTGGATGAATATTTTAGTAGAACGATTAAAAATGTATCGAAGTTTAAAAGAGCATACGATTAAAAAATTTGGGGAAGAGTACTATTTGCAATGGGATGAAACTTACGCATTTTACGTTGACCTATTTACAAAAGGAAAGTTAGGTGGGATGCGTTTCATAGCCCACCGCTAGCTTAAAGAATAAAACAATCAAAATATCAACGCATCTAAAATAAATTCTCCTGGGTGTCTGCTTCCATGGATGTTTCGGTATCATCAGATGCAGATGATTCAGTCCCTGGCACATCTTGTTCACGGAAGTATTCAATAATCGCATTGGGTTGATTGTTCTTAGCAAGTAAACCGGTTACTGGATCAATGCGCACAGCAACCACGTTCTCAGGTTGAGGCAGTTCTTTCTGGGGCAGGTTAGCCAATGCGACCTTCATGAAATCGATCCACATGGGTAATGCTAAACCCGCAGCATATTCATGTAAAGATTGTGGATTATCATAGCCAATCCAGGTGGTTACTACTAAATCTGAGTTAAAACCAGAAAACCAGGCATCAACTTGATCATTCGTTGTCCCAGTTTTCCCTGCTAAATCAGGGCGATTTAATACTTTTGCAGCGTGGGCTGTCCCATGCTGGATTACGTCTTGAAGTGCTGTATTCATTAAAAAGGCAATATCGGCGGGAATGATTCTGGGAGCCAGCGTAGCTGGATCAACCTTATCCAACTTACAATTCTCACAGGCTATAGAGGGTTTGGCTTGCAGCAGAATGTTCCCATTGTTGTCTGTAATATGATCAATTAAATAAGGTTCAACACGAAAACCACCATTGGCAAAAACTGCATAAGCAGCAGTCAACTCTAAAGGACTGACTGATAAACTTCCTAAAGCCAACGATAAGGCCTTTGGCAATTTGTCTTTACGAAAACCAAAGCGGGAAATAAAGTCAATGGCATAATCAAAGCCAATATCATCTAAAACTCGGATAGAAACCAGATTGCGCGAATGAACCAATGCATCTTTAAGACGAGTAGGACCATTAAATTTTAGATTCACATTATGAGGGCGCCATAAATTTGCCTGGCTTGGATCATCTACTACAACGGGAGCATCATTCACCAGCGTTGCAAGCGTATAACCTTTGCTTAATGCTGCTGCATAAACAAACGGTTTAAAACTTGAGCCAGGTTGTCGTTCAGATTGGGTGGCTCGATTGAATTTACTTTTCTGGAAATTAAAACCACCAACGAGTGCTTCCAGTGCACCATCATTGGGATTTAAGGCAACTAACGCAGCTTCGACTTGTGGAATTTGCGACAGACGCCATTGGTTATCCTGATTATGGACATAGACAATATCACCTACAGCGACTACCTGCTGGGCTTTAGTGGGTGCTCTGCCCATCCAGCCATGTTTAAGAGCCGGCCTTGCCCAGGATAACCCTTCCCATGGAATGGTAAAATTACGTCCATGCCGCGTGGCTGCGATGGCTTCTTTTTCACCTACCGCTAAAATCACAGCAGGTTCAAGACTACCGATGACAGGATACTGCGCTAGCAGCTTGTGTATAGAGTCAGGCGACTTGCTATCGACACCGCTTATCTTGGCAACTGGACCTCTGTAGCCATGACGGCGATCATAAGCCAGAAGATTTTCAGTCACTACTTTATTAGCTGTGATTTGTAGGGGACCTTTGATAGTCGTATAAACTTTATAACCTTTCGTATACGCTTTGGGACCAAAATGATCATAAAGTGATTGGCGAATCATTTCTGCGACATAAGGCGCACTCACTTCAATATTAGTTCCATGGTATTTGGCAGTGATAGGTTGATTAATAGCTTCTTGATATTGTTTCTCTGTAATATATTTTTCTTCTAAAAGACGCTCTAACACATGATCGCGCCGCTTCTTGGCAGCAAGAGGATTAGCAATTGGATTTTGGGTAGATGGGGCTTGTGGCAAGCCTGCAATCATGGCTAACTCTGCTAAATCCAGTTCATTTAGCGGCTTTCCATAGTAAACTTCCGCCGCAGCACCTACACCATAGGCACGATTGCCTAAGTATATTTTATTTAGATAGAGTTCAAGGATTTTTTCCTTACTTAGCTCACGATCAATCTTGATCGCCAATAAAATTTCATTAAATTTGCGTAAAAAAGTCTTCTTTCGACTTAAAAAGAAATTACGAGCTACCTGCATCGTAATTGTACTACCGCCTTGAGATTTGGTGCCAGTTTGGATCATGCGAACGGTGGCTCGACCTAAACCAAAAATATCAACACCTGGGTGTTCAAAAAAACGCTGATCTTCAGTGGCGAGAATGGCATGAACAAGTGTAGGAGGAATTTCTTCATAGCTAAGGGGTATTCGCCTTTTTTCCCCATATTCCTGAATGAGTAAACCGTCTTGTGTATAAATACGTAAAGGAACTTGAAGTTTAACGGTTTTTAGAGAATCAACGTTAGGCAGCTGACTTTCAAGGTAAAGGTAAAGGAAGCTTGCACACACAATGAGGAGGAAAAAGAGACTAAATAAAGCCCATAAGCCTTTACGCCAAAAGTATGCCGATTTTCTCATCTGATAATTTTAAATTTTATTTACTATAATTTGCGGATTATAGCGCTATTTAATGGCTTTTGGCGACTTCTTCTGCTCTTTTATTTGATATTTTTTGACAATTTGGAAGGTTGGCTGTTAATTTTAAAATTTTAAGCAAACTGATGCGAGATATGCACAAAATTTTGTTTATCAGCTGTCTTGTAATCAAATTCCTGCTTACCCTTGAATCTTGATCATATCATCACCCGCGATTTGTCCGCGGGATCTAGTGTTTTAGCGCATATTTTGGGAGCCCGCGGACAAAGCCGCGGGGCGTCGGAAAGTAGAACTGGACTGCATTTTTAGAGGTGGGTAGAGGATTTAGCATTAAAAGAGGAGAGGATTATTCATCCGTAAGTGAAGAAAACCCAAAGGTAGGTGAGCTGTTCCTTTCATCTGTTGATGGCAGTAGAGTAGCCAAACCTGTGGGGACCACCCCAAAAAAAGGATAGGGGCGCACGTTAGTGGGCTTTGTCATCCCTTTAACACGCAAGACAGCCATCTCTTTTCTTAGAGCTGTCATTTCTGATTCTAAATCGCTTACCTGGGCTAATAATGCTTGTTGCGCTTCCCAACTCTCTTTTTTTTCTGTTATTAACTGTTCTTTCTCCAGAAACAGTTGTTCTTTTTCTTTTCCCAACTGTTTATTTTCACTACCTAAGATTGAATTGTTCCTTTCGAGTTCTTCTATTTTTTGGGTTAAACGAACCAGCTCTTCTTTTAAGCTGATATTTTCATTGGGGATGGTTATTTCTCGCTGATGTGCTGTGACGAGATTTTCTACAAATCTTTTGACAGTAGACTCTTCATGATCTTGTAATAAAAGCGGTTTAACAAACTTTTCTTTAATAATTTGACCTGAAGCACAAGGATAATAACCCTCGGTAAATCCTCGAATAAAGCCAGGAATCTCTACCTTTTCGTTATCGTAATTAACGGAAATTTTCTCAGACTTAGAAGTTTTAATTAATTTATAGATAGTTAAAATAAAGGATTGTAATTCTTGTTTAATAAGTTCTGACTCTTCCAAACCGAGCGTAGGTTGTTCCACTAATGGTTTTAATAACTTAATTTCAAAAAGCAAATAATTAAGTAAACTTAGTCTATCTTCATATACTTTAGTAGCATCATTAATTATAGTTTGTAATGCTTCTATAAAGTCTAAGTGGGATTTTTTTAACAAAGTTTTTAACGGTTCTGTTTTAACTTTTTGAAGCTCGCCATACTCCACGATAACTTGAGCTATGGAATAAACGATAGTTTGCAGACGTGACATAGTAACTCCTTTTAACATTTACAATTAGTGGGTGCTAACCTAGCTAATTCACTATATGTAAATAAAACGATGAGTGCAAGCGTTGAACAGACGGGTAAGGTGAAAGTTAATACGTCAAATTTTCAACCGACAAAAATTATTCACTTTGTTCGCAACGCTCTCATAAAAAATGTTGCCTATGCAAAAGTGAATGTTTTGATTAAGGAAAATGTTTATTTTTCTTAAATGTTAGGCTATATTGTCGCGCTTAAGTTGCAGGAATAAAAACAACTTAACAACAAGTCCAATAAACAAATAAGGAAATACAGTGTTAAAGCGTTTTCGATCACGCCATCGCCCTGTTGTAGGCATGGATATAACCCCATCAGAAATTAATATTTTACAAATTTCGCAGATTGAAAATAATTGGTGCATCGAGAGCTTTGCTACAGAAAAATTGCCCCCTAATACAGTTATTGATAATCAATTTAAAAATATAGATGCCATTATACATTGTATAAAAAAAATTATATCGACCACGTCGTTGTCAGGGAATCAAGTCGTGTTGGCTATACCCGATTCGGCGATTGTGAATAAATTGGTTCAAATTAACGCGAATTTATCTGAAGAAAGAATTGAGGAAGCCGTTTATTTAGAAGCAGCCAAACAATTTAATTACCCTTTGCACGAAGTCAATCTGGATTATGTAATAAAAGGACTATCCATAAAAAATAAGGAAAAAAAGGATGTTTTGATTACTGCATGCAGGGCAGAGCAGGTTAATCAGCGTAGTGAAGCAATGAGATGTGCGGGATTATCTGCGCAAGTCATCGAACCAGAATCAAATGCTTTAGAAAGAATAATTTTTTTGCTTACAAAATCAATTAAACATCACGAAACGAAAAAAACAATTGCTGTTTTAAAAATTGTGTTATTAAAGATTCAATTGTATGTAATAAAAGAAAATAAGATAATTTTTATACACGAGGAAAGTTTAGGGAATAACCAATGGATTGCAACGTTGGCTTTACAGCAGAATTTGTTGAATAGGAAGGAGTCTTTAACGGGCTGGAATGCTCACTATCAATCCAGTTCCATCACCACAATTGAAAATCTGGAAATTATAATTCGTCAAATAAAGAAAACCCTACAGTTTTTTTATTCTACACATGCAACGGAATCTATTGAGCATCTTTTTTTAGCAGGAGAAAGAGAATTATTAATGAAACTTTGTCAACGGTTGCCAGATAAAGTGAAGATTAACGTTTCTATTGCTAATCCTTTTGCGGAAATGCTCTATTCCGCCCCTATTTGCTCTCGTCAAGTTATCGAAAAAGCACCGTCTTTATTAGTAGCTTGTGGGTTGGCACTTAGAGGATTGCAAGTTCAGCCATGACTGAGATTAATTTACTTCCATGGCGAAGGTTAAGAAAAATAGAAGGTAAAAGAAAATTTAAACTCGTAATAACTCTTGGCTTTTTTGTTGCTTTATCTTTCATCGTTATAGTCAATTTTCTGGTGAAAAATATTTTAACAAATCAAATCAATAGAAGCTATTTACTGAAGAATGAGATCAATTTATTAAATGAAAAGATTAGAGAAATATCAAAAATAAAAAGCGATATAAGGTCAATAAAAGAAAGTATTATAAACTTGTTGAAAATGCAAAATAATCCCGTCATTGTAATTCGTTTTTTTGATTGTTTATCAAAAGAAACCCCAGATAATATTCGTTTAATTTTGGTGGAGTTAAAAAACAATAAAATGATTATTAAAGGTCAATCAAAAAATCACGTTGATATTGGAAAAATGATGAGGAATATAACAAGGAACAGATGGGTATCAAATGCCAAGTTAGTTGAGATAGTTAAAAGACATGATCAAGAGGAATCCAACCGATTTAAAATGCAAGCTGATATGGAAATTCAAAATGGTCTTGAGTAAAAAATATAAGGAAGTAACTGTTCAAGTATTTGCCGAATGGATAATATTAAATAAATATTTAATTACAATGTTAGTTGTCATTTTAATGTTTGGTATTAACTATTTTTTATTTATTAGTGAAGCAAAAAAACAATATTATGCATTAAAGGCTCAAGAAATAAAGTTAAAAGCGGAGTTTGAAAAAAAGCAAAGCGTGGTTGCAACTATCGATAATTATAAAAAACAGAGAGAAAAGCTTAATACAACCTTAAATAAGATATTTAAGCTATTTTCTGACAAGAAAGATATCTCTTTTTTACCGCAAGAAATTTTTAATCTGGCAAAATCTAATCAATTAATTGTAAATTTTTTCGCACCAGTGCGTGAAATAAAACATAATTCTTATATTGAGTTACCCATTCATTTAATGATATCAGGGCATTACAGACAATTAGCAATTTTCTTGAGTAAAGTAACTCAACTTCCTTATTTAATCACCTTTGGGGATTTTAAAATAACAAAAATACCAGTTGATAAAATTCAAAAATCATCTGGCCAATTATTAATGAAAGTTACGCTTAAACTTTACCGATTACCAGTAAAATGATTTTTAAAAAAACAATGATGCTAATCGCATTTGCTTTAATGACGACCTCTTGTAGTGATGCTGATTATAAGTTAACCCACTATTTTCAGATGATAAAAAATAGGAAAACCGTGTTTCATGAAGATACTCCTTTATACAAGTCGCTAGAAAAATTTAGTTATCCATTAACCAATAAAAGAAATCCCTTTATTTACGGTGCAGAAAAAAATAGAGAAGGTGACGAAAACTCTTCAAACCAAATTTTAAATAAATTCATGTTTAATTCTTTAATGTTTGTTGGTTTATTGCATTCCTCATCAAAAAGTTGGGTATTGGTGAAGGAACCTAATGGAAAAGTCCTGGTCGTCAAGCCAGGTGATCATATCGGAAAAGAAAATGTAGAATTAATTAAAATTAAGAACGAAGTATTGTTATTCAAAACACACTATTATTCAAAAGGAAAGTGGCAACAACATATTGTTAAGATACTTTTAAAAAATAAGGATAGGAGTTGAAATTGCATAAAATGCTCATCACCTTATGTCTCCTAATTCTTTTCAACATGATTGGTATAGCTCAAACTATTTCACCACACCCAACATTAAAAAGCGAAATAGAAAGTGTAACAAAAGATAGAATTAGCAAAAGTAAATTAAGCGACAAGCGGATTTCTTTAAATTTTCAAGATATTGAGGTAAGGGCTGTTTTACAGTTATTGGCGGAATTTACTGGAACAAATATGGTTGTAAGTGATACAGTAACAGGTAAAATTACATTGAGTTTAAATGATGTAAGCTGGAATCAAGCTTTGAGTATTATTTTAACAACCCAATCTTTAGAGAAACAACGCATGGGTAATACTTTATTTATCGCACCTGCAGAAGAATTTACTAACCGCGAGAAAAAAATTCGGCAGGCAGAGTTGGAAACGAATAAATTTAAACCATTACAATCGTTGTTATTTCGAATTAAGTATGCGAAAGCGACTGATATTGCTAATGTTTTACAAGAAAAAAGTGAGGCTTTTTTATCAACTCGAGGTCGAATTGCCGTTGATGTAAGAACCAACAGTTTATGGGTGCAAGACAGCGGTAATCGATTAAAAATGATGAGAAAACTCATTGAACAACTTGATATTCCAGTAAAACAAGTGTTAATTGAAGCCCGTATTGTGAATGTTACGAAAGAATTTGCTCAAGATTTAGGATTGCGGTTTGCAGTGGCAAGGCCAGCGCACCTGAAAACTTTAAAAAAATATGACTCCTCCCAAAAAAATTCAGAGACCGCAGCTATCTCATTAACAGACCGCTTAAACTTTGATTTTGAGAGTTTGCCTACAACAGCTTCGCCTGTGTCAGTAGGAATAGCATTAGCTAAACTGAGTAATCATATACTTTTGGATTTGGAATTATCAGCACTTGAAAGTGAAGGGCGGGGAGAAGTAATATCCAGTCCTAGGTTGATAGCAACCAATCAACAGCCAGCGTTAATTGAATCAGGGGAAGAAATCCCCTATCAGGAAGCTACTTCAAGTGGAGCAACCGCCGTGGCATTTAAAAAAGCGGTGTTAAGTTTAAAAGTGACGCCGCAAATTACCCCGGATAGTAAGATTTTAATGGATCTAAAAATTAATCAGGATATACCGTCTCCAAAAGTTTTTAATGGTGTACCTACAATTCTGACAAAAGAAATTCAAACGAGTGTTTTGGTAGAGAATGGTCGTACAATTGTCTTGGGGGGTATCTATAAACAAGATAAAAATAATGAAATTAATCGAACACCTTTCCTAGGTAATTTGCCGGTTGTGAGGAACTTATTCAGGAGTCGTTCTTTATCAACAAGAAATGAGGAGTTGCTCATTTTCATTACTCCTAGGATAATATCAAACAATTTGTCGTTAAAATCCTTTAGCAACCAAAAGCAATACGGGATGAGAGGTGTAAAATTAACGAAATTTGGTAGGCGATTAGAAAAATATCATTAATTTTTCTGGAGTGTACTATGTTTAATCATGTACATGGGTGTTTCTCTCATGTCTCAGTTGAAGGGGTGTGTAATTAAAAATGAGCATAGTTAAAGTACGAAACATATTTTTAATAGGGCCGATGGGAGCAGGTAAAAGCACAATAGGCCGTACTTTGGCAAAAGAGCTCAAACTTGAGTTCTATGATTCTGACGAAGTAATAGAAGAGCGTGCAGGGGCTGACATCTCTTGGATATTTGACATTGAGGGAGAAGAAGGTTTTCGCCGTCGAGAGCAAAAAGTAATTGACGAATTAACGCAAAAAACAAATATTGTGTTGGCAACTGGTGGTGGTGTGGTAATGACACCTGAAAACCGTAATGCTCTAGCAGGACGAGGAACGGTTATTTATCTAAAAACATCTTTACAGCAGCAATATGAACGTACTAAACGAGATACTAAACGACCTTTGCTGCAAACTGAAGACTTGGAAAGCCGATTAGAAATGCTGCGGGATGAGCGAGAGCCATTTTACGATGAGTTGGCTGACATCAGTTTTGAAACGGATAAATTAACTGTCAAAGCTGTAGCAAATAATATTATAAAATACATTTATGGCGAAGTTTGACTTATATAAGGAAGTAGTAATTCATTTACCGAGTCAGGCGTATCCTATTCTTATAGGGTATAATGCTCTAAATGATAAGGAAATACTGAATCGTTATTTAGCGGGCGAGCAGGTTCTTATAGTAACCAACGAAAAGATTGCATCGCTTTACCTTAGTTATTTACAAATAGCATTTGCGGATAAACAGTGTGATGTAGTTGTTCTTCAAGATGGCGAAGAGTTTAAAAATCAGCAAAGTTTATTTGTTATTTACGATACATTAATTGCAAAGCGTCATCATCGAGATACAACTTTAATCGCCTTGGGCGGTGGTGTAATTGGTGATATTACTGGTTTTGCTGCGGCAACGTATCAGCGAGGGGTAAGATTTTTACAAATACCTACGACCTTGTTAGCGCAGGTTGATGCTTCCATCGGTGGTAAAACAGCTATCAATCACCCCTTTGCCAAAAATATGATTGGCAGTTTTCATCAACCTGCTGCAGTAATTATTGATTTAAATACATTAAATACTTTGCCAGATCGTGAGTTTCGTGCCGGATTCGCTGAAATTATTAAATATGCGTTGCTGGCAGGGGGCGAGTTTCTTGAACTGGTGTACAATGTCTTGCAAGATGGAATGAACAGTTCCCCTGATCTGGCAACTGTCATTGGCTACTGTTGTCGGATTAAGGGAGATTATGTTGAGCAGGATGAACAGGAAATAAGTGGTCTGCGTGCTTTTCTAAATCTGGGACATACTTTTGCGCATGCACTTGAAGCGTATACTCAATATAATCGATGGTTACATGGTGAAGCAGTGGCGATTGGACTTTATTGCGCTGCACTACTTTCGGAACAGTGCGCTCAACTTGATAGAAGAACAGTTGATTTAGTTGATAAGATGTTGTTAAAGGCTAAATTGCCACGACGAATTCCAAAAGATATCGATCTTGATCGCTTGCGTACAGCAATGGCCCAGGATAAAAAAATAAAAAACAAAAATTTGCACTTCATATTAATGAGAGCACCAGGAAATTGTTACATTGAAGATAAGGTATCAGAAGACTTGTTGCGCTCAATATTGCAAGCTGCAGTTGAAGGAGATTAACCGATGCAAAACTCAGTGCAAGAATCAGAAAATAAAGAAACAGCAAGCAGCCAAAACATCTTTAAACCAAGCGCCTGGCTTACCAAAATTGATTTTATCAATCACTTGATTTTATTTAACAATGCCTTAATAACAGTTTTAACGGAAGAAGGCGGAGGAAAAACAACTTTTTGTGAGTTGCTGCAAACTAGTCTGGATTCTCAAATAAAGTCCCATCTACTAAAAGCAACGCCGCCTTTCTCTCAAACTGACGTATTAGCCCAACTAGCAACGTTACTGCATTTGCGAACTGATACGGAACTTTCTTTTGCAAATCTAATACAGCAAGTTAATGAAAGAAAAGCGCATGTTGTCGTTATTATTGACGATGCGCAGCATGTGGCAGATAATTTCTTATATGAACTCTTAACAGAATTAAAACAGCAAGGGGAGCAATGCTTTTTTCATCTTTGTTTGGTTTCTGATTTTTCACTGGTAGCCAGCTTAAATAAACTAGAAGCTGCTTCTTTGGACAATTTAATTCATCGCATAGAGCCAGGTGCTTTAACAGAGATGGAAACCAAGACTTATGTATTAAGTAAACTTTCTTCACCAAAACGTATCGACCTCACCATGTCTGATAAAAGATTAGAGCAATTTTATCAATTAACTGGTGGTAATATTGCGCGCATCAATAAACAAATGATGAGTTATTTTTGTCCTGAATCACTTCGTTCTAAAGATTTGCAGAGGTCTTCCCATTCAAAATACATTGGTCTAGGGGCAACCTGTGCAGTAGCCTTATTGGCTTCAGTATACATTTGGCAAAACCAGGATTTATTGATAAATAAGAAAAACTATCCTCAAAAAAAACCTGAGATGTTGATTGCTGTCGATCAACAATTACCTTCACAACTCGCAACAGTACCGCAAATATCGGGTGAGGAATCCGCTTTAATTAGTCAAATACCCAGTTATAGCGAACGCATGGAAAGTTATATTCCTGCCTTAACCATTTCAGCTATAAGACAGGATACACAGCCATCACCTTTAAAACGTGCGATGGAAGTGGTTCTCGATGAAGAAGGCCAAGAAAATAGTTCACTGGTGGTAATGGATAGGGTTTTAGTTATTCCAAAAGCTATTGGGAAAGAACTTCCTCCTACACAGCCAGTTGCTAATTTAGAAAGAGATGTTGTGTCAATCCGAGAGGCGCCCAAACCCCTGCTGGAGCCTGCTTTTTCTCCCACGAACATGGCGATCGCCTCAAAAGCATCGAAGTATGAAATCCCACGTGGACAATATACTGTACAATTATTGGCAAGCCAGAACCTTGAAGATATCAAACGTTTTATAAACAGTCATCATTTAACGAATACAAAAATTCGCCTTGCTAAACGGCAAGGCATCAATTGGTATGTGCTGACAATGGGAGAATTTGGTCGTTTTGAACAAGCACAGCAGGCTGCCAGCAGTTTACCTACTAATCTCACCCAATATAAACCCTGGATTCGTTCCACATCAGGGCTTGCAGCTCTGGGGTAATTGATTTTTATTCAGGCTAAGTGGCGTTTTATCTTGCTGCTTAGCCCAGGTGCGATAACCTATAATGGCCATTATTGTATACAAAAGCATTAACATACTATGAAATGGCAGTTGTTTTTGAAAATACATATAGCTGTAAATTGCATCTGTAAAAAACCAGAAAATCCATGTTGTTATGTTCTTGTAACACATTAACCATTGTGCAGCCAAACTTAATGCGGTTGTCAGACTGTCGAGAATTGCTATATCCGAAGGGGTGAAAAAGTTAAGTAAGTTTAAAATTAGCAAAAAAAGAGTAAACGTGCTGCTTACAAGTGTTAACCACTGCTTTGGTGTTAATCTGGTAATCACTTGAGTAGTACTGGTGGTTGGGTTTCGCCACAAATACCAACCGTAGCAAGTACTTAAAAAATAAACTGACTCAAGCGCCATGTCTGCATAAATTCCCTTTTGCCAATATAGTGAACCGTTAACTAAGGTTGCTAACAGGCTAACAGGCCATGCTCTATTGCTGATTTGAATAAAATAATAAGTAGCCAATAAGGAGGCTACAGTTCCTAAGACATCTAAAAACATAAATTATCCCTACGACGGCATTACCCGAACAGGTTCAATGGGTATTTTCTCAGCCCTTTCGAGACAAATATGAAGTTCGTCTTAAAAGGGCACCCCTAATTTCTTAATAATCCAGGACAAGATTACACTATTTTGACTTAATTTAATACCGCCCATATGCACAAAATTACCTCAACATGAAATTCACATCATCTTCTGAATTAGTTTGCGTCATCGTGGACTATTTAACGGTGTCTGAGATATTTCATGCCTCATGTGTTATTTCACGTCAATCCTGAGCATAGCGAAGGATCCCCTCCTTAAACATAGGAAATACTTATTGGAATTCTTCATTTGTTCAGAATGATGGTATTGTCCCGAATAAAGAACTTTTTAGAAACAGAGATAATAACTTAGTTATTTGAATGGAGTATGCTTTTGCCCTGTCCTATAATTCAAGTAATTTGAATTTAAGAGAAACAAATTTTATAGTAAACTGCTAGTTATGGAAAATAGAATTTTACACTATTTAGAACTGATGTGGTCAAGGAGAGAGAGTTATGTACAAAAGAGTGTTATTCGCGACAGATTTTGATGAGGTAGGGATAAAAGCAGCTCATAAAGCGAAAAAAATTGCTGACGAAAATGGAGCGGATTTACTCTTAGTCCATGTGGTCGAGCCCATTCCTGCTTATGCGTATCCTGGTTTTGCCGGATTTGCTGAGGTTGAAGTTTCAATTCGGGAGCAGGCTGAAAAAGAATTAGCAGCTTTAGCAAAAAAACTCGGTGTCGACAGTGCACATTGCATGATTGAATTTGGTTCTACTAAAAATGAAATTTTGCGCGTCGCTAAAGAAAAGAAAATTGATTTAATTGTTACTGGAAGCCACGGAAAACATGGGTTGGCGCTTCTTTTGGGCTCAACAGCAAACGCTATTTTGCATGGCGCCGAATGTGATGTTCTTATTGTTCGACCCAAGGTTGATTAATTGAAAGTTAGTTGGGCCTTGGCCCAACTAACTTTCATGAGAGGTAGGCATAAATTTTTAAGCAATTTCCAGCGTTTCTTCTTCAAGCGATTTTATAATAGCGGGACGCTTCTGTAAGGTCGCAAAGTAACGGGGTAAGTGATCCCATCTTGTCAAGTCAATCTTATAGTTTTTTGCCCACATCAACATGACAAACATATAAGCATCAGGTAGCGTAAATTGCTCACCCATGAGATAAGGGTATTTTAATTGCTTGTCAATAAATCCTAATTTTGTTTTGATGAGTGGAATATACACTTTCTCCTTCATTTCCTGAGGAATGGTAGAATTAAATAAATTTGAAAAATTTTTGTGCAATTCTGTAGTGATGAAATTCATGCACTCAAGAATTCGATAGCGTTTAAAGTCGCCCACAGGTGCCAGCAATTCTCGGTTATTGAATTTGTCAGCCAAATACTGTTGAACTACAGCATTTTCAGTAAGTATTTGTCCATCTTCCAATTCCAGAGCTGGTACGGCACCTTTAGGGTTAATTTGTAAGTAATCTTGATCCTCTTCAGTGCGTTTCGTTTTTAGATTGACTGATTCATATTCACATTCAACACCAAGTTCATTGATAAGAATTCGCACCGCAAGAGAACAGGCTCCTTTTGTAAAATATAATTTCATAATAATCCTTTAAAATAGATGGGTTTTCATTTTTACTTGTTTAAAGTTATTTGTCGATAGATTAATACTATTAGATTCGTGTAGCTATCGTGAGCATCTCATTTAAGAGGACAGATTTTTTATGGAGTTGTTGCGAGCGCAAAGGTGGACTTTACATAGCCTTTACCCCAACTATTAGTATTTTTTTGCTATCTAATAATAAACTTGCGTTGTACTCCAAATTGACTGTTCTAATGCTATAGTTAAGAAAATGTATAAGTGGATTGAAGACAGGAACCCTAGAGGCGATGAATATAAAAAGTAGCGTCATTCAAATACTATTCATTAGTACATCGCTTCTACTTTTCAGTTGCAGTGACAAAAAAGAATCAAAACCAACCGTGCCCGAGGTGGGTGTTGTAACATTAAAGGCTGAACCTTTTATTTTAACAGCAGTACTACCAGGGCGAACTCGTCCTTTTCGCGTAGCGGAAGTAAGACCGCAGGTGAGTGGTATTATACTAAAACGACAATTTATTGAAGGGAGTGATGTACAGGAAGGTCAATCCTTATACCAAATTGATCCTGCCCCCTATCAAGCCGCTTATGATAGTGCCCAGGGGGATTTGGCAAAAGCCGAAGCGGACGCAGAAATTACCCATCTAACAGTAAAACGCTATAAACCTTTGTTGGGATCCAAATTTGTAAGCCGTCAGGATTATGATACTGCCGTTGCCAATGCCAAACAGGCTGATGCAACAGTAATAGCGGCCAAGGCTTCTTTAAAAACTGCTCACATTAATCTTATTTATACGAAAGTTATTTCTCCTATTAGCGGGCGCATTGGTAGATCAAATGTTACTGAAGGTGCTTTGGTGACGGAAAATCAGACATCCCCTTTAGCTACGGTTCAACAACTTAACCCTATTTACGTTGATGTGACTCAATCAACTACAGATTTTTTGCGCCTAAGGCGAGATTACGCCCAAGGGACATTTAAAAAAAGCAAGGATAATGTGGCAGTTGAATTAATCCTGGAAGATGGCACGCTTTATAATGAAAAGGGTACCCTGGAGTTTTCCGATGTCACTGTTGATGAAACGACAGGAACAATTACTGTACGGGCTATTTTCCCTAATCCCAAAAATGAGCTTCTTCCTGGTATGTTTGTTCGTGCCCGTTTAAAAGAGGGCGTGAAAGAAAAAGCAATTCTTGCTCCGCAGCAGGGGATTACGCGTAATCCTCGTGGCGACGCCACTGCCTTAGTCGTTGATGCCAATAGCAAAGTAGTATTACGTGATGTTAAAGCAGTGCAGGCTGTGGGCGATAAATGGCTTGTTACAAGTGGTTTGCAAGAAGGGGATAAAATTATCGTATCTGGACATATGAAGGTTAAGCCGGGTATGACGGTTACATTCATTGAGGTTAAGGCTGATGAAAAAGACAATTCAGCTGCTATCCAACCAAAGAAAACAAGGTAAGTTAAAAGATGTCTAATTTCTTTATAGACAGACCTATTTTTGCTTGGGTTTTGGCAATTCTTGTCAGTTTGGCAGGCATTATTGCTATCTTTAATTTACCGATAGCTCAATACCCAAGTGTTGCACCACCAGCCATTGAAATTCAAGCAACCTATCCTGGCGCTGATGCACAAACAGTAGAGAATACAGTAACTCAAGTTATTGAACAAAATATGAGTGGCCTGGATAACTTGATGTACATGTCGGCTCAAAGCGATTCTTCAGGTATGGTGACCATTACGCTTACGTTTGACGCAAGTGCTAATGCGGATATTGCCCAGGTTCAAGTCCAGAATAAGTTGCAATTGGCGATGCCTAGGCTCCCTCTGGAAGTTCAGACTCAAGGAATTAATGTCAAAAAATCAAGTAGCAGTTATCTGTTAGTGATCGGCGCTATTTCAGAAGATGGAAGCATGGATCAATATGATCTTGCTGATTATATAGCTTCAAGTATTCAGGATCCAGTTAGCCGTCTTAATGGTGTGGGTGATGTTGAATTATTTGGTGCACAATATGCAATGCGGGTTTGGTTAGACCCTCATAAACTAAATAATTATCAACTAATACCGGGTGACGTAATTCTGGCGATAAGAGCACAGAATAACCAGGTTGCAGCAGGACAGTTAGGGGGAACACCCGCTGTAGAGGGTCAGCAACTAAATGCCCCGATTATTGCTCAAACACGTTTACGAACCCCAGAAGAATTTGGCAACATTTTATTAAAGGTTAATAAAGATGGCTCACTTGTGCGTTTGCGTGATGTGGCCCGCATAGAACTAGGTGGTGAAAATTATACTACAATTTCTCGTTACAATGGAAAGCCAGCCGCAGGCTTGGGTGTAAAACTTGTGACAGGCGCAAACGCTATCGATACTGCGGCAGCGATTAAGCAAAAACTCGCTGAAATGGAGCCCTTTTTTCCAACGGGTTTCAAAATTGTTTACCCTTATGACACGACGCCTTTTGTAAAAATTTCGATTGAAGAGGTCGTAAAAACGCTATTTGAAGCAATGATACTTGTTTTTTTAGTGATGTATCTTTTCCTTCAAAATTTTCGTGCTACGTTAATCCCAACGATAGCTATCCCTGTTGTTTTGTTAGGAACTTTTGCCATATTGGCGGTTTTTGGATATACCATTAATACGCTTACCATGTTTGGCATGGTATTGGCGATAGGCCTACTGGTTGACGATGCAATTGTAGTCATTGAGAATGTTGAGCGCGTCATCGTTGAAGAAGGCTTAAATCCCAAAGAGGCGACCCGCCGTTCTATGGGGCAAATTCAAGGCGCTTTAGTGGGAATTGCAACCGTATTATCGGCGGTTTTTGTACCGATGGCTTTTTTTGGAGGGTCAACGGGTGCAATTTATCGTCAATTCTCTATTACCATTGTCTCGGCAATGATTTTGTCTGTTCTCGTTGCATTAATATTAACGCCTGCATTGTGTGCCACCATGCTAAAACCGATGTCACCCAGCGAAGTAAGTCATCGGAAAGGATTTTTTGGTTGGTTTAATCGTAACTTTGAGCGCGCGCAGCATCTTTATCATGATGGCGTTAAGAAAATTTTATTTCAAACAGGACGTTATCTTCTTATTTATTTAGCAATTATTTTAGGGGTGAGCTATTTGTTTTTCACATTGCCTTCTTCGTTTTTGCCTGAGGAAGATCAAGGGATGTTGTTAACTATGATTCAGTTACCTCCCGGAGCGACGCAACAGAGAACGCAAAAAGTAGCTGATCAGATCACGGATTATTATCTCACTCAAGAAAAAAATAATGTTATTTCAATCTTTACCGTAGTTGGCTTTGGTTTTAATGGCCAAGGACAAAATAATGGTATTGCTTTTATTACCTTAAAAAATTGGGATGAGAGGCAAGGATCCCAAAATAAAGTCGAAAGTATCATTAACAGGGCAACTAAAGCCTTCGCAAAAATCAAGGACGGCCTAGTTTTTCCTTTCAACTTGCCTGCGATTATCGAACTGGGTACAGCGACAGGATTTGATTTTGAGCTAATCGATAGAGCAAATCTTGGGCATGAAAAGTTGACGGAAGCGCGAAACCAACTTTTAGGAATGGTTACCAAGCATCCTGAGACACTTGTTCGTGTACGGCCTAACGGTTTGGAGGATGCGCCACAATTTAAACTTAAAATTGATCAGGAAAAAGCTGAAACCTTAGGTGTCTCTATAGCGGATATTAATCAGGCAATCGCCACTAATCTCGGTAGTACCTACGTCAATGATTTTATTGACAGAGGGCGCGTCAAAAAAGTATATGTGCAAGCTGATGCCAAATTCCGTATGCTACCTAATGACATAAAGACCTGGTATATCCGTGGAAAAGATGGTCAGATGGTACCTTTTTCAGCATTTACTGAATCGCAGTGGGAATATGGCTCGCCTCGTCTTGAAAGATACAATGGCTTGCCATCTATGGAAATTCTTGGAGAAGCTGCTCCTGGGAAAAGTACTGGTGAAGCAATGAATTTGATGGAACAGTTAGCTGCCAAATTACCTAAAGGGATTGGTTATGACTGGACTGGCATGTCTTATCAGGAGCGATTATCAGGCGCTCAAGCCCCATTGCTCTATACCATTTCCCTCATAGTAGTGTTTTTATGCCTGGCAGCGTTATATGAAAGTTGGTCTATTCCTTTTTCGGTGATGCTAGTGGTTCCCTTAGGAGTCATCGGTGCCTTATTGGCAACTTATTTCCGCGGCTTAAACAATGATGTTTACTTTCAGGTCGGATTGTTAACAACCGTCGGCTTATCGGCCAAAAATGCTATCTTGATAGTAGAGTTTGCCAAAGATTTAATGGTAAAAGAAGGGAAGGGATTAATTGAAGCAACTTTGGAAGCGTCACGGATGCGTTTACGCCCTATTTTAATGACTTCGATGGCATTTATCTTCGGCGTGCTACCTTTAGTGTTGAGTACAGGGGCAGGTTCGGGTGCCCAAAATGCTGTGGGTACTGGGGTAGCGGGCGGAATGTTTACGGCTACAGTACTCGCCATTTTCTTTGTCCCAGTATTTTTTGTGGTTATTCACCGGCGATTGGCTAGAGATACCAAAGAATAGTATTTTAATGAATTAAGAGGAGGCGATAAATCACACCATTCGGTGAATAACCTAGATTAATTTCGCAATCTGCTTGTAAACTCGGTATAATTATTTCTTTTTACTATTAATAACGCATGAAGCTGCTACGTGGATTAGAAAACACTCCTTATTTTTCACACGGCACTGTTGCAACGATTGGTAATTTTGACGGGGTACATCGTGGCCACCAGGCATTGTTAGCCAGATTACGTCTTGAGGCTGACCGAATGCAATTACCGATGGTCGTTTTATTATTCGAGCCGCAACCTGGTGAATTTTTTCGTGGCTCGCAAGCGCCGGCAAGGCTGGCAACACTGCGCGAAAAGCTGGAAGCACTTAAGCAATGTAATGTTGATTATGTCTGTTGTTTAAAATTTAATAAAAAGCTTGCTTTAATGGAAGCGGAAGATTTTGCACGACGTTATTTTTTTTCCCTATTGAAAGTAAAATATTTGTTGGTCGGTGAAGATTTTCGTTTCGGCAGACAGCGACAAGGTGATATCCATTTAATTGAGAAAGTGGCTAAAGATTATGGGGCTTGGATTGAAACATTTCCTGACGTTTCCATTGAAGGTGAAAGAGTAAGTTCCACAAAAATTAGAACGGCTTTAGCGAATGATGACCTCGCCCAAGTTTCTTTATTGTTGGGTAGGGATTATAGTCTTTGTGGGCGAGTTATAAGAGGCGATGGACGAGGAAGGCAATGGGGAATTCCTACGGCTAATCTAAGCACCCACAGACTGGCTTTGCCATTAAAAGGCGTATTCTGTATCCAGGTTAAAAGAAAGAATGTGTGGTTGACAGGTGTAGCAAACCTTGGAAGTAGGCCAACCCTAGATGGAACGAAAAATGTTTTAGAGGTTCACCTTTTTGATTTTGATGAAAGTCTATATGGGGAAATTTTACAAGTATTTTTCTTGCACAAGCTGCGAGATGAGATTAAATTTCCTTCAGTAGATGCTTTAATAAAACAAATTCATGATGATATTAATGCAGCTAGAGTTTTTTTTGCTAGTCACGCTTAATTGAACAAAATTAACGCTTTAACAGAGTAGATGAAATGGCAGAGTATAAAGATACCTTAAATTTACCAGATACAACTTTTCCGATGAAAGCTAATCTTGCACAGCGAGAGCCACAGATGTTGGCGGATTGGGAATCCAAAGGTATTTATCACAAAATGAGACAAGCTCGCAAGGGTGCTGAACGATTTGTCCTTCATGACGGCCCTCCTTATGCGAACGGACATTTGCACTGCGGCCATGCACTTAATAAGATTTTGAAAGATATTATTAATAAATCCAAATCCTTCAGTGGTTATGATACCCCCTTTGTACCTGGTTGGGATTGCCACGGTTTACCCATTGAATTGAATGTAGAGAAAAAGATAGGCAAGGCGGGTGTTAAAGTTACTGCCAGCGAGTTTCGTTTAAAATGCCGAGAATATGCTGCAAGTCAAATTGATATCCAGCGAGATGAGTTTAAACGTTTAGGTGTATTTGGTGATTGGGAGCATCCCTATGTGACGATGGATTATTCTTATGAAGCCAATATTATTCGCGCACTAGGTAAGGTCATTGAGAATGGCCATTTACAACAAGGATTTAAACCGGTTCACTGGTGTATCGACTGTGGTTCTGCACTGGCGGAAGCAGAAGTGGATTATGAAGACAAAACATCCCCCTCGATTGATGTGGCTTTTGTTGCGGAAAATCCACAAATTATTTTAGACAAAATGGCGGATAATTTAGCGGTTAAGCCCATAACTGTACCCATTTGGACTACAACGCCATGGACCTTACCCGCTAATGAGGCAGTTTGTCTCCATCCTGAATTGGAATATTTATTATTAGAGACCTCGGATCGCTATTTTTTGATTGCCGCTGAGCTTGCAGAATCAGTAATGAGTCGTTATAGAATAGATAATTATTCCATTGCTGGAAAAGCCAAGGGCAAAAATTTCGAAAAGATTTCCTTAAAGCATCCTTTCAATGCGAGACTAGTTCCCATTGTTTTAGGGGATCATGTAACTATTGATGCCGGTACAGGTTGTGTTCATACTGCCCCTGCCCATGGTCCTGATGATTACCAAGTGGGCTTAGCCTATAATTTGCCATTAATTAACCCTGTTTTAACGAATGGTTGCTACAGTGAAGAGGTGCCATTGTTTGCGGGGCTTTCCGTATTAAAAGCCAACGACAAAATCCTTGAAGTTTTAAATGAACGCCAAGTACTTTTGCATAGTGAGTCAATTCGCCATAGTTATCCACATTGTTGGCGCCATAAAACCCCGATGATTTTTTTAGCCACGCCACAATGGTTTATCGCGATGGATAAAAATGGCTTACGCAATGCAATATCTGCGGTTATTAACGAAGTAAACTGGATTCCGGAGTGGGGAAAAGCTCGTATAGCCAACATGATAGAAACCCGACCTGATTGGTGTATTTCTCGCCAGCGTGCCTGGGGTACCCCGATGACTTTGTTCGTGCATAAAAATACACGCGAATTGCATCCAGCCTCGGTAGAGCTGATTGAAAAAATTGCAACAAGGGTCGAGCAGCATGGTATCGATGCCTGGTTTGATTTAAAGATTGAAGAGTTTTTAGGGAAAGACGCTGTCAATTATGAGAAAGTAACAGATACACTGGACGTATGGTTTGATTCGGGTGTTTCCCATTATTGTGTGTTAAAACAAAATGAAGAATTAGGCGTTCCTGCTGATGTTTATTTTGAAGGATCAGATCAACATCGGGGCTGGTTTAATTCTTCATTGACCACAGCGGTCGCTATTTACGGCCATGCGCCTTATAAAAGTGTATTGACGCATGGTTATACCGTTGATGCAGAGGGGCGAAAATTATCAAAATCCAAGGGTAATTATGTTGCACTGGACAAACTTATCAATCAACACGGAGCTGATATTTTACGCTTATGGGTTTCCTCCACGGATTATCGCCATGAGGTGAGTATTTCCGAAGAAATTATCAAGCGTAATTCGGATGCTTATCGGCGCATACGTAATACAGCCCGTTTCTTATTGGCGAATCTGTTTGATTTTATGCCAGAGCAACATACTGTTGATGTAACAGAGTTAGTTGAGCTAGATCGTTGGGCGATTAAGCGTACCCAGCAGCTGCAGGAAGAAATTCTGGATGCCTATAAAAATTATAATTTCCATGTAATTTATCAAAAAATACATAATTTCTGCGCAGTGGACATGGGGAGTTTTTATCTTGACGTCATTAAAGATCGCCAATACACAACGGCAACCAATAGCATTGCCAGACGCTCTTGCCAAACAGCGATGTTTCACATTATTCATGCTTTGACACGTTGGTTAGCCCCCATTTTATCGTTTACCGCTGAAGAAATTTGGCAAGTTATTCCTGGTAAAACAAGTAGTTCCGTGTTTGAAGAACGGTGGTATGAAAAATGGTCGGCAATAGCCGATGTTGATATGCAATTCTGGCAGTGTTTGCAGGAAGTCAGAGATGAAGTGAACAAGGCTTTGGAAAATCAGCGAAAAGAAGGCTTAATTGGTTCAGCATTGGCAGCGGAAGTAACCATTTATGCAAATGAAAAAATGTTTTCTCTATTGCATAAATTAGGTGATGAATTAAGGTTTATTTTAATAACGTCTGCAGCGAACATAGAGCATTTGGAAAATTGTCCTGAAAAAGCTAAGGCTGACTCTGAATTGGGCGTGGTTATTGTCGTACATCCCAGTAGTCATGAAAAATGTGAGCGGTGCTGGCATCGACGAGAAGATGTCGGCCAGGACAGTGCCCATCCAACATTATGCCAACGGTGTGTAGGAAATATCAGCGGTCGTGATGAAGTGAGACACTACGCATGAAGAAATGGCCCTGGTTTTTATTAAGTATTGCAATCATTGTAGCTGATCAGTTAACTAAATACTGGGCTGCTACAAATTTGATTCCTTACCAACCTGTTCCGTTACTTCCCATGCTTAATTTTACGCTGGCCTATAATTCAGGGGCTGCTTTTAGTTTTCTTAGTGGTACTGGTGAATGGCATCGCTGGTTTTTTGCAGGATTTAGCCTATTAATGAGTATTTTCTTAATCGTTTGGCTGATGCGATTACCTGCAAAAGCTAAACTGCAATCTTGCGCTTTGGGTTTGATTCTAGGGGGTGCGGTAGGAAATTTATACGATAGAGCGGTTGTTGGTCAAGTAACTGATTTTATTGATTTTTACTATAAAAATCACCACTGGCCCGTATTTAATCTTGCTGATAGCGCAATTTGCATTGGGGCTTTTTTGCTACTGGTTGATTTATGCAAGAACCCCAGCCGATAATGCCTGAAGTTGTTTGCTCTCAGGATTAACAATGCTAACTGCTGCAACTGCAGGTAAGCTTAAGTAATGTTCAGCCTCATCCCATTCAATTTCAGCGGGAAATAATCTAAGCATCGGTAAACATTTATTTAATGAGGCACAGAAGGTTAGATTTGCAGGATAAGGTCTTGCTTGATGATAGCCGAGAGCCATGACTTGCATTGCCTCAGAAATTGTAGCAATACCAGGAAGGTAATTCATGGAATAAATGGCTGCTGTCTGAGCAATGGCGGGTAGAAATCCAGGGCTTGAAGCAAAATGGACGCCCGCTTGATAAGCGTCTTCCAATTGTTGGGTTGTCGTGATATTTCCGGCACCAATACGTAAAGATGGAAAATCCTGCAAAACTTTTTTCAGAATGTCCTGTTCACTGGTATTAATTTCAACCACAGCAAAGCCCGCACTGGCAATCTGCTTTAGCCTGTCAAATAAAAAAGCATCAACATCTAAAGTTACAATAATTGATTGATTATCAAACAATTTGTCAGTCATCATAGTTTCATTCGCTAACGGCTGCAATATCTGTCCATGTTAGAAGAGTTGAAGCCGCTTAGCAAGTATTGATTATGGTTTTGGATAGGGTGTTTTTGAAAAAGGAGTTGGCGCCGGCTGATCGTCGTGAGCTGTTTCCCTAGGACGTGGAATTCTTGTTACGTTAGGTTTATAAGCAGATATACCAAGTCGTTCCATGTTTTTTAACAAACTATTCATAGTTTGTTGTGGTATAGGCTGGCCATAGCGAATGCTAGCTAGAACAGCTTGTGTTGAAGAATCAATTGTACCGTCAGGTCTTCTTAGAATAGATTCCAATCGAGATACAGATTGAGGTGTAGGATTCGCCTTCATCAATAATAAAATATGTCTGTAACTTTGTGCGATAACCTGTGTATTGGCTGTCTGAGTGCTTTTACTCGTACTGGGTTTAGGTGAAGGAACCGGGGTAGTTGAGCGAGGATCTGTAGCTATCTCTGGCGCCAATTTATTTAACTGTTTTATTGCCAATTCTGTATCAGCTCGTGCAGCTTGAAGTTTTGTAAGTTGGTTGGAGATGAGTAAAATCTCCTTCTGCATTGCTTCGCTACGGGCATTGATAGCCTCTCTCTTTTCAGACTGTAACCCTTTTTCAAGGGTTTTATTATGATGAACTAATGTTTTTAAGTTGCTAATACTGGGGCGTGCACGTTCAAAATTCTTTTGCGCTTCTCTTTTTTCTTCTTCTTTCATAAAAGGAAAATTTTCAGGCGACTGATTTTTCCCCAACAAATAATATTTCCCATTATGTAATACGATTGATTGTTCTTTAGAAAGAATAAAACCAGATTCGCCAAAATCAGTGGTAGACATGGGTTGACCATCCACACTCCAAAGTACTTTTTTCCCTTTTAAAACAGCAACCATATCTCTAAGGCCTTCGTATTGAACATGCAACCCATTATGCTTGTGCAGTAGTGCTCTTGCTTTTTCCTCTTGTCCCCCTGCAATTAAGTCACTAATTTTTCCAGCCTGTTTTTTCAGGGTTTCTTCAATTTTATTAATTTTGAATTCTAAATGTTCAGTTGTGGATTCAGGCGCTTCGGTTTGTTTTTGCAAAATGGAATAGGTTGTTTGTAAGCTGTCCAGTTGATGTTTAATGCTTTTATCATCTGTTGTAGATAGTTGCTCTTGTAACTGGGCTATTTTTTGTTCCAACTGTACTAAGGTTTGGTTTCGCTCTTCGGGGCTCATGGAAGGTGATCTAAGAAGAAGGGCATATTGATCGAGCGCATCGAGATTATTTTCAAAAAGATCGTAACGATTTTCAATAATGACATCTTGTTCATTTAGTGTCTGTAACTCCAACTCCAACTCTTCTTCAAGCTTTTCTGATGCCTCAAGTTTATCTGAGAGAGTTTTCTGCAGGGCATTGATAGATTCTGTATAGGCAGCATGTTGCGCTTGAGCTTTGGCTAAGTCTGAATTGACATCAGATGCAGCATTATCAGAGGATTTATGTAATTTTTTATCGATTTCTTTTTGTATTTCGGTATTTTTTTCTTTGGCCCTGGCTTCCTTTTCATAGAGCAATCCTAGAAGCAAAGCTGCTAAAGCGCGATGTCGTCGAATTTCATGATCTTTTTGTTCTAGCTGAATAGCTTCTTTAATTGATTCGATTTCTGCCAATTGTTGACCAATCATGGAAACAACATCACGGCCCGCAGGCGATTTAAGGAACGTAATCACATCTTTTGGCGTTTTAAGACCGTAACGACTTAGATAAATAGTTGCCAGATAAGAAGGGTGAACTTCTGGATCGTGCGGGTCAGGCACATGTTTGTCCTTTTGATTCTCTTTTTGGTTTCTTGCTTCAAGGTTGGCAAACCATTGTTCCAGATGTGATGCTGTTAGACTAGCTATTTTATTTTGGCTGGTTCTAATCTCAATGGATTCATCAGATTTATTGGTGGATTTGGCTGTAAGAACAGGTTCTTTTGTTGGTTCAAAGCGCTCTTTATTTATTTCAGAGGATGCTTCTAATATATCTTTTGAATCAACTTTAGTGCTGTTTGCCATAACCCATCCCTCAAGTAAAAACAATACTTAAGTATACACCATTTGATTGGTTATACAATAGCCAAAATGAGCTCCAAAAGAACTAAAATAGCACAGTTTAATACTATCTCGATTTTGGACATCATGAAGGTGCTTAGAGTTGGTCATTTATTGCCAACATTTAATAACAGTAGCAGTAGGCTTATTTATAGGTCCTGCAGAAATTCCCTTAACGCCTGCCTGGTCAAAGGAGAGGGTTTGACATGCTTTATCGTTGCTTTGTGCGTCGCGAGGAATGGCATGGAGAATAAAACCGTGGGGAGTTTGTGACATTATTTTTAAACGATACCATTTTTCATTGGATAGACTGGTTTCTTTTATATCAGTGGTTTGTCCAGTAGCGAGGGTGGCGGTTTCATAAGTATGATTTTCCGCATAAAAATGCTCCATCCGGTTAGCTAAATCCAGTAATGCGGCTTGTCCGTCGTACCGTCTCGCATGCTGCAAATGAGAAAGGTAACTTGGGTAACCTAGGCAGGTAAAAATAGCTAACAAAAAAAGTACTAGAAGTGACTCAAATAATGTAAAACCTTTGTTTAACATAGTCTAATGAGTAAGTGTTTGTTTATACAAAACAGCATCTTCTTGCGATGGTATTACCTTTCCTAAATGTTTACCAGGTATTGAATGAAATAAAGTGGTATGTTTAGGATTTTCTTCATCTGGTAGATTTTGTACCACGTTGCTTAACAGATTCTCAAGTACACAACCTGTTGATGTGTGGGGTAGACGTTCAAATTTCATTGGGTCAAGAAAATGCTCTACATCATTATGGGTTTTATGGAAAGCTTCTTCTTCCTCAGAAAAAGCCCAATGATACAAACTTCGCCGCCCTACTTGTATTTTTGCTACCGCCTTTTGCTTAAAGTGCCCAGCCCAGTTATCCAATTTATTGCAACCCAAAGTAATGGTATAAGCGGTCAGATTAAATAAGAGGCCTATAGAATTATCCCAAAAAATACCAGTAACTTTTAAAAACAATCCAATACCATAAGCGACGCCTCGGCTTAAAGGATCAAGCACCGTTAATAGACATCGCAACAAAAATGATACCGAATCAGCAACAGGCAATATAATCAAGTTTTTAAGAAGCATTACAGGAGGTAGAAGAAAGAGCATGAGCAAATTCAATGCTAAATTAGCCCATTTATTTTTTGCATAATCTCCAAAAGGCGAACTAAAACCATATAAGGGTGATAACCGAAAGCCAGGCAAATAACCCCAACTGTTGGCACGGGTAGCAAATCTCATTAGATGATTGCCAAACAGCTCCCAATTTCCGCAGACAGCTAAAGTCTTACTTAAAAGTTTGGTGATTCCTCGAAAGGGGACATGGATTAATAAAGAACTAAGCTCTAGCAAAGGAATGGTGATGATTTCTAAAAGAAGATCAGTAAGGGCGGCAAAGCATTGTTTAGTGGTTTTGATAAAAAGATTCTGGCTTTTTTTTAAACCAGAAAGAAAGCCATTGTGATAACCATAAAAATAAGCCTCAACAAATGGACCACCCACTAACTTAACAAGGTTAAGCATTCCCCGAAGAAACCATTTGATTGATCCAAGCAACCAGTCTTCTCCGGGATGCATAATAGTATCATAAATGGCAGCACCGCCTTTTGCTCCGAGTGCTGCATAATTAATATAAGGGAACTGTCCTATTTCTTCTGCAAGGGGCGGTACTGTTTCACAAAGACTATAGCCTAGGATAATTGCCAGGGAAATGACGATGGCAACCTCAGCAGGTTCTTCCTTTAATAAGTCGACCGCTTTAATAAAAAATTTATCCAGGTCACCTCCAACAACAATGCCTTGCCAGTAAGTCATTGCTGCAGAAATAGCCTCTGAAGTTGTACCGTGGCTCATCCATTTAGCCATTTCTTGCGTGGGTTTTATCCCCTTAATAAGTCCACCAAGACGTAATTTCATTAAAACAGAGCTCAATGTTTCAGGTGCAATCACAGCGCCCGCGCCATAAAGATAAGCTGCTATCGCTAAAGTACCAAGTATTGGATTTTTTTCACTGGTGTCCACAAAAAAACCCCCAATATGGCGTAGTACCCCTAAAAAACGATGAAGTGGATTTTCATAGGGCGGAGGGCTGGGAAGATTTTTTTCACGAACAAGGATATATTTATTTTTTTGAAGTTCAGTTCTAACAAATTCTTCTAATGTTAATCCATTCGTTAATAAACCGTGTTCATGCAGGGCTTTTTGTAAGTAACTTAAGCGATGAATTTTTTTATCAGCAACGAATAATTTGGAGAAGGGCGGTTGACCATGGTTTAAATGAATATGGTTAATAAATTCTTGGGACAAATCCTGAATAAATTGTTTGATACTATAAAATAAAGCGTTAAAGAAAACAGGCAAACGTGAAAAAAAGGCTTTTAGTTGCAGACTTGCCCGCTCAGGCAGGTAAAGGTGATGCTTTCCTAACTGGCTTAGCATAAATAAATCTTCCCCGCAGGGGAGTGGGAAAAATAAACCTTGCTCTTCAAAAAAAGAAACGGTAACTATTTCATTATTTAATCGCAACAATATCTGGTTGTTTAACTCAACCCAGCTACCATTTGGACGACATACTAACCATTGCACTGCCTCCTGCGTTGAAGAAGCTTTGGTAGACATGGCTTTTTGGTGTTTGCTGATACCGGTTATTAAGGCTTCCAATGTTGAATAGCCAATTTGAGCAAGCCCGTCAAGGTGGTAATAAGGCTTAATTTTCGTAATAGATAATCCGTCGGCTCTCGTTTCAATTTTTGTTTCTGGGCTTGCTTTTTGCGGATAGGCTAAATGATTCATCCAATCGCGTCCATCGAGCCAGAGTTTTCGCAAAAACAATTGTAACCGTTTAAAACGATTTGCCGGGATATTGCTTAGCGAGACAGGAGAAACAAGTTCATATTGCTGGCAAATAATCCTAATAGTATCATTTAATGCTTCTTCATTTTGCCCAATATGCAATTCACTATCCCATACAAAAATTTTTCCAGTCTTCTCTTCACTAAAATCAAGCTGATCCATTTTACATACAGGATGCAGGCGATTAAATTGATAATGTTGCGCAGCTTGGCAACTTTCATAAATCAGGGTGTCTAAGGTTCCCTCGGAAACAAGGGGATTTGTAGCAAGCAGTATATTCTTTGCACGTGCATCATTAAGAATGGCAATAACTTTGGCACGCAATTGTTCTTGTCCTTCCCAATCATTTCTGTTTAGATTACGTTCTGTTGCAAGAAGTTGGGATAATTGGTTGATGCAAGCAGTCGCTAATTTATATTTTTTCACCTGGGCTTTAGTACGCGGGCGTTGATAATGATCAGAGCGAATGCGATAACGGTTTATTTGCTGAATAGTATTCGCGACTAAAGAAGAGGGGCGGGTTCCGGGTAAGGCTTTTAATTTATTAGGATTCCGGGTTAATAACAATAGCTGCACATTCTTTTTATTGTGGTTAGCAAAAATACGAAGGCAATCATTCCCTGGCAATTTATATTCCATATTGTAGTAGCCATACAATACTGTCCCTGCCTGACTGCTAATCGCCGAGCCGGTAATGGTAGGTATTTCTTCATGAGCATAAGGTTTAATTTGCAAGGGGATAATGGTTTGTAGCCGGTCATCAATTAATTTCACTGGATACATAGTAACTACTGTAATTTGCTCATCCTTTAGCAAGACTACATAACTTTATAGTTTTTTTGCAAGTGGACATCTGCATTGTTAGCTTGCAAAATACACGGGATTGCAAGTTTACTATTGGTTAGTGTGATTTTCAGTGGCTGGCAATTGGGCAGGCGGGCTGGTAAAATGTTTTAAAAATAAACAGGAATGATCATTAATGACAAGCTATTGCGGTTATATTGCGTTAGTAGGAAGGCCAAACGTTGGTAAATCAACACTACTAAACCGTATCTTACATCAAAAATTGAGTATTACCTCCAGGAAACCTCAGACTACCCGACATAGTATTTTGGGAATACAAACAATTGATGAATATCAATATGTTTACGTCGATACTCCTGGAATTCACCAAAGTTCAAAGAAAGTCATGAACCGGATGATGAATAAAACGGCTAAGAATGTGTTACGAGATGTGGATGTGATTGCATTTATTGTCGACGGCACCCATTGGACGGAAGAAGATGAGTATGTTTTGCATTTGATTAAACAGACGGACGTCCCCTGTCTTTTGTTGATTAATAAAGTGGATAAAATGGCTGATAAATCACAATTATTGCCTTTTATCGAAAAATTAAGCAACCTTCACCAATTTGCTAAAATTATCCCTCTTTCCGCCAAGACAGGAACACAAGTGGATGAATTCGAACATACAATAAAAGATTATCTGCCTGAAGGCCCCCATTTATTTGCAGACGATCAATTTACAGACCGTCCTATTCGTTTTCTGTGCGCAGAATTATTAAGGGAAAAGGTTTTTAGGCTTTGCGGACAAGAATTACCCTATGCAACCACCGTAGAAATTGAGTCTTATAAAGATGAAGGAAATCTGGTACGTATTCATGCCTTAATATTGGTTGAAAAAGATAATCACAAACGCATCATCATTGGTGATAAAGGGAAAAAACTAAAAGAAATGGCAACCAGTGCCCGTTTGGACATGGAAAATTTATTAGGGAAAAAAGTTTTCTTGCAATGCTGGTGCAAGGTGAAATCAGGCTGGGCAGATGATGAGCGTTTATTAAAGCAATTAGGTTATGGCGACTGAATCACTGGAAGCCTGGGTGTTGCATAAACAACCTTCAGGGGATACCAGTGTCTTCATTACTTTTTTTACTCGGGAAAAAGGGATCATTAAGTGCTTATGCAAGGGAGGAAGAACGCCTAAAAAGCAAGCCATCCTCCAAGCATTTACGCCTTTATGGATTTCGGTAGACAGCAAAAAAGACCGTAATTATGTGAGACAGTTTGAAACTGCCTCCTGCACCTTTAATCTTAAGGGGGATACGCTTTTTGCCAGTTTATACCTTAACGAATTACTCTATTACAGTTTAAGTCCTGCAGATCCTCATCCTGCCCTATTTGATGTCTATCTCGAAACGCTTCGAGGCTTGGTAACTGTCACTGATAATTTAGTAATGGAAGCATTATTAAGACGTTTTGAATGGTCATTACTAATCGCTTGTGGCCAGGCCATCTCACTGACTGAAGAAGCACATTCAGGAAGACTAATTGATGCAGCTAGATATTATCATTTTCAAGTGAATGAAGGATTTATCCCTGCAGAAGCAGGGTTGTCAGGAAAAGATATATTAGCCTTGTCCCAAGGATGCTTTAATAGTGTTTCTGTTCTAAAAACAGCCAAATATATTATGCGGCAAGCCATCGAGGCCTTATTGGATGGAAGGGTTTTAAAGTCACGTACTTTGTATGCATTGAAGAATTCGGGTTAAGAGACAATCTACTCGATGGCTCTCCAGAATGGAGAGCCAGGTAGTTCTTATTCTTAAGTGGGCGAAGGAGTCGTGTCTGTCATAGTATTTCCTCGCAAAAAACCAAGCTTCGGCATACAGGCCGGCCAATTTTTAACTGACCGGAATGGTTTGTCCTTTTGAACATAGGTCGCCAAGCTAGCAGACTAGTTGGAAGAGCTTATCGGTTGATATAACTGCCACTGCGAATAAGTCGGTGGCAGAGAAATTCGCTTAAGCCAGGGACTGGTTTTTGGATTAAATTGAGTGGGATGTTCTAAAGGGCAGAGTAATATTAGATCTATTTTTCTTCGTTGTATGATTTGTCTTGCTTCTTTTTCATTCGCTTTAAAAAAACGAATAGTATCCTTTAATCCTTGCGGATTGTGATGGTCATTGGTTGCAACGATAGAGTATTGGGTTGAATAAAGTAATAAAGGACCATAGTTGCTATGGATAAAAATAGTTTTGTCATTAGTGAACCTGGGGTTTTCTAAAAATTTATCCTTGAGCATTGAGTGGAATTGTTGAAGGCATAATTGCTGTGGGTCTATGAAGTAGTCTTTAATCGTCAGAGAAATGAGGAATGGAAGAAGGCTCATTATGGCAACCCATATGAATTGCATACCTCGAGATTTATCCTTAACCTCATTCATGACCAAAGAAGCTAAAATAATACTTACAGGAATAGCAAAGCCAACCCATCGGTACATGTAAATCGTAAGTAAAGTGGTCACTATGGTAGCCCACAAAAAAAATAATATTTCGATACTAAGTGGGCGTGACAAATAGAGATAATAGCAATAGCCCCCACCGATTAAAAAATAACTAATAATCGCCAGCGTAAGGGATGGATCGATACTAAAGGGTGAATAAAACTCAGAAAGTGTAGGAAAAAAATGTTGTAACAAATAAGGATCAACTTGATTGTAGGGTCCTCGATAAAATCCTGGAAATATAACATTCATGGCGCCAAAAAAAATAACTGTATTGACAAGGATAAAAAGTAATTTAGAAGTCATTTTTTTATCATTAAAAAATTTAACATAGAGCGTAAAACTCAAGGTTAGAAAAAGGAAAAAAATCAGGTGTACAATGGAAATAATGTCATAGGCTACTGTTATAAACTGTCGGTGCTCAAGACGAATAACAACGGCAAAACCAATACAAATGCCAAGAAGTAGGATAGCGACAGGTTGAGGGGCAATTTTCTGTTTAACAAGCACTAACCAAAAAAGAAAACCTATTCCAATAAATAAAGGCAATAGAAAGCTGATGCTAGTCCATGTGGCAAGGCTGGCAACTACTGCCGTTATTATGGCAAAATTTCTTCCTCCTGTTTGTATGAATCTTAACAAGACCCCCCAATAAACAATAGAGAGAAAAATGAGTAAAAAATCATAGTCAACGCGTAAAGGTATAAAAAAAGTATTGATAAATGGATTAAATAAGAAAGCAAGCAGCACAAAAAGCTGCTGTGATGTGGATGGCTTTAATGCTTTAAGAACCCATAGCATTGTCCAGGCTGCGAGGGCATAAAAAATAAGAGGCAGCCAAAAGCTCCACACATAAAGGGCTGTGGTCAGCGGCATGAATAAACTTAATAACAAAGCGCCACTGGCTAGTAGGGCAGTGATAGCCCGTGTCCAGCTATGCGTATCCGTTCCCCATGGGGCATTAAGGCGTGGGTTAAAATGTTGATACCAGTCCCCTGTTTTTAGTAAATCAGAAGCAATTACAAGATGCATGTAAGCATCTTGTTCATAGACATAATACTGATGATGAACTAGGTTTTTGATATTTTGCAGGTTACAAAGGAGAATGATAAATAATGTAATAGCAGCAATTACAGACTTTTTAAGCCATGGGGTCGGTTGCGGTAATTTGGGATGGAAAGAGGACATACTCTGGCACGTTACTAATTTTAATCAACTATACCGCGTGACAGCTGTCTTTAAAAGACAGTTAAAGGTATGCTTGGCACAAACAAAATTTTTTATGGGGTCGTTGCCTCTCCAACCCATTATTCTTAGCATCTCAGCCTCTTAGGGCTATATCAATAAAAGCTTACAGGAATGGTTCTTAGCCCTATTCAGGAGATCCTTCAAGCGCCTATGTCGCTTTCAGGATGACGTACTGGGTTTGAGGATGACGTACTGAAACCTTTTGAGCGTTGTTTAAATCCCGTCATCCTGAATGCAGCATTAGCTGCATGAAGGATCTCCTGCAAAGCAAAGCTCGATCCCGCAGAGCTTCTTACTTACTCTGTTTAGAGGGAAATTCTTGGAAGCGACAGATTTCTTAAATTTTATTCTGACAGGTATAAAATACTCCAAAATTTGGCATATAAATCGCTTATATTTGTACAATTATAGAAAAATGATAGATGCAAAATACGTTTCACGTCATAATTCCTGCACTTTATTTTTATTAATGGTGAAGTATGACAAATAACATTTTGCTAGGCGTTAATATTGATCATATCGCGACAGTTCGTCAGGCGCGCGGTACCCGCTATCCTGATCCTGTACAAGCAGCGATGGAAGCAGAAGAAGCTGGTGCCGATGGAATTACCTTGCACATGCGCGAAGACCTCCGTCATATCCAGGCACGTGATGTGCGACTAATTAAAGCAGTTTTGCAAACACGTATGAATTTAGAGTTAGCTGTAACCGATGCTATGCTTGATTTTGCCGAAGAGATTAAGCCGGAGCATGCCTGCCTTGTACCTGAAAAACGTGAGGAGCTGACAACGGAAGGCGGTTTGGATGTGGTAGGACATTATGAAGGTGTCGCCACTGCGGTCAAGCGTTTAAAAGCGATAGGAAGCGAAGTGTCTTTATTCATTGATCCGGATATGAAACAAATTGAAGCAGCAGCTGCTTCTGGGGCACCAGCCATTGAAATCCATACGGGTTGCTATGCCGATGCTACCAATCCAGTAGAACAGGCACATGAATTGCAACGCATTACAGAAGCGGCAAAATATGCGGCCAGTCTTAATTTAATTGTTAATGCTGGTCACGGTTTGAATTATCATAATGTTAAACCGATTGCTGCAATTAAAGAATTCCATGAACTTAATATTGGCCATGCTATTATCGCCCGTGCTTTGTTTAGCGGGTTAAAGGAGGCGGTAAGACACATGCGTCAACTCATGTTGGAAGCGAGAACTTATGCCTAATACTGACGCAATCGTTATTCGATTAACCGGAGATTCAGGGGACGGCGTGCAACTTGTTGGTGAGCAGCTGACGATTACTGCAGCTCTAACCGGTAAAGATGTAAGAACACTCCCTGATTTTCCTGCAGAAATTAGAGCGCCTGCTGGGACAGTTGCAGGCGTTTCCGGTTTTCAATTAGCGATGTCAGAACAGGCTATATTTACAGCGGGTGAGACACTTGATGTCCTCGTTGCATTAAATCCAGCCGCTTTAAAAAACTCACTGCAATACTTAAATGTCGGAGGCTTGTTGATTATCAATGAGGATAGCTTCACGGAAAAAGACTGGCAAAAGGCTGGGTTAAATAAGGACTTCCTTGATAATGCTGCAGGACATTATCAACTGCTTTCCTTGCCGTTAATCACTCAAACATTGGAAGCTGTCACTTCCGTAGAGATTAACCATGCTCAAGCAAAGAAAGCGAAAAATTTCTACGTATTGGGACTGGTCCTTTGGTTATTTGATTTACCAACGGATAGCTGCATTGAGTTTATTCGAAAAAAATTTAAAACCAATCCCTCCATTGCCAAGGCCAATGAACTCACTTTGCTGGCGGGATTTAATTATGCAATGACGTTAGAACTTTCAAGGCGCCAATTCATGTTAGGACAAGTGAATCGCGCTGATGGCGAATACAGGCAGATAACTGGCGTTGAAGCGCTGTCACTGGGCATAGCCACTATCGCTACCAGCACTAAAACCCCCTTGCTGGTTTCAGGGTATCCAATTACACCGGCCTCGGCAATTTTACATGAGTGTGCCCGTTTGGAGGATTATGGGGTGCGGTTGCTGCAAGCGGAAGACGAAATTGCTGCTATCTGTGCCTGTATAGGTGCTTCGTATGGAGGGTGTCTTGCACTGACTTGTACCTCAGGTCCGGGCTTTGATTTAAAAAGTGAAAGTTTAGGGCTGGCCGTGATGGCAGAATTGCCTTTGGTATTGGTTGATGTACAGCGAGCAGGTGCTTCAACTGGCTTGCCTACTAAAACCGGCCAAAGTGACTTGCGTCAGGCACTTTATGGACGACATGGGGAGGCACCTCTGCCAGTGCTAGCTGCAAGTTCGCCTGCTGATTGCTTTAATACAATTTTGGAAGCATTCAGTTTGGCCATTAAGTACATGACACCGGTAGTTGTCTTACTCGATGCTTACCTTGCCAATGCTGCAGAGCCATGGAAAATCCCGTCATTGGAATCCTTGGATATCCCAACAATTCCGTTTAACCGTTTTCCTAAGCCTTACCAGCGTGATGAAATCCTTTCGCGCAGTTGGAATGTGCCTGGCACGCCAGGTTTTATCCATCAATTGGGTGGCCTGGAAAAGCAGGGTGAGGAAGGGCGTGTTAGTTATGATGCTGAAAACCATCAGCAGATGGTAAAACTTAGAGCCGATAAAATTGCTGGGATAGCACGTGAATACGATGCATTACAGATTGAGGGTGATGAAAACGCTGACATTCTGATTGTGGGTTGGGGCAGTACTTATGGTAGTTTAAAATCGGCGCTTGAGCAGATCCATGCTGAAGGTTTGCCCCTGGCCTTGCTTCATTTACGACATTTAAACCCCTTACCGCATGGATTAGGGGAACTACTGGGTCAATTTAACAAAGTTTTAGTGGCTGAATTAAATTCCGGCCAATTATGCCAGTTACTTCGTGCTACTTATTTGGTAGATGCTCAATCAATCAATCAGTGTAATGGCCAACCTTTTACAGCCAGTCATTTGGTTAACGCCATTAAATTGGAAATTAATCATGAACAATAGTTATAAACGTGACGACTTTGCCAATTCAACAGAAGTTCGCTGGTGCCCTGGGTGTGGTGATTATGCCATTCTGGCTGCATTACAACGAGTGTTACCCGAGCTAGGTTTACCCCCTGAAAAGCATGTGTTTATTTCTGGTATAGGCTGTGCGGGGCGATTACCGTATTACATGAATACTTACGGTTTCCATACGATTCATGGTAGGGCCACTGCCGTTGCTACAGGACTTAAAGCCATGCGGGATGATATAACCGTATGGGTAATCACCGGTGATGGTGATGCATTGAGTATAGGTGGCAATCATTTAATCCATTGTCTGCGAAGAAACGTCAACGTCAATATTTTACTATTTAACAATCAGGTGTATGGATTAACCAAAGGACAATTTTCACCGACTTCGCAAAAAGGGCAGGTTACAAAAACTTCTCCACAGGGCGTAAATAATGAACCCATTAATCCATTGACCATTGCCCTTGCTTCCGGAGCCAGTTTTGTAGCACGTGCTGTCGATAAAGATCCCGCCCATCTAGCAAGTGTACTTAAAAAAGCTTACGAACATAAAGGGTGTTCCTTTGTTGAAATTTATCAGGATTGCAATATTTTCAATAACGGTGCTTTTGATGCGTTTGCGATAAAAGCAAACCGTGCGGAACAAACAGTGATTTTGAATGATGGCCAACCGTTAGTGTTTGGCGCTGAACAGCAATGGGCATTGGATCTAGAGAATGAAATGTTATTACGAAAAGCCGCCGGAGAAACAAGTTATTGTCATGATTCAAGTAATTTTATAGCCGCCATGCGCCTGGCTCGTCTCACATTTCCCGATTTTCCAGTACCTTTGGGGGTTTACTATCAAAAAGAACGGGACCTATTTACCTTAAATAAACCTTTTAAAAAAACGCAAGCAGACTTACCGGCTTTATTTCGTGCCAAAGCCAGTTGGCAGCAAGCTGGTAAATAGAGTGGCGAGAATTATATGTGAAATAAAATTTTGCATATAATTAAGAAAGCAGATAAAACACCTTCGGAAGTAAAACTTTCATTTAGTAAATTCAATCAAAAAGATATTAAGGAATTGGTTGAGCACTAAACACTTACCACAAATTCAAAACCTTGGTTAGACAATTGCGGGTTTTTCCAAGAACTCGTTTTAGTCCTACATCGTTACACACTCTGACGGTGATTCCGTAACTTCTGATTTTACGGGGATCTCCAGTTTAATGTCTGCTACATCTTCTATTTTTCTGTCTTCATTAAATTCTAACGAAGATTTTTGTAATGAATAATAGTATTCCTTTGGGCTATTTTTATTTTTCTTATGATAGGCTGCAGCCGAGAAATCACCTATTTCTTCTAACAGACTGGCTGCAAAAAACTTTCCACTCACGGTAAATCCCGATTCCTCAACGAATGCAATAACATGTTGAGGTGCCAAAGAAAAGCGGTAAGTCTCTTTTGAACGCTCCAAAGAAGCTTCCGCAATTTTTGAGGGTTTTATTACTCCTGAGCGAAAGCTCAATAATAACTCGTCATTCTCTTTGAGTATTTTCGCTATAGATTTTAGTAATTCTTTATTTTCGTCTTGGCTAAGATACATGGTTAAACCTTCACCTATAACGAAGGTTCTTTTTTGTTTAAACCCATGGGATTCTAAAGTATCCAGTAAATTGTTCTCACTTAAATCACATTCAATGTACCGTAGATTTTCGCCTAGTAAGATTGTGCCATCGGAAAGTTCGGTGATATTCTTACCCCCTAGGTTGAGGTCTTCTGGAAGTGTCTTCAATGCTTTTATTTTATGTTCGCGTGTTGGTCCACGGTCCAACTCATAAATACTAATATCGGGATGTGTCAGAGAAGTAACTAACGCACGGATATCATAACCCCCACCAAGAAAAATAATTTGCTCTATGCCTGATTTAATCGCACTTTCAATTTTATTCTTTATCATCAGCTTTCGTAGCATGATAATATGATCATAGCCAGGAACGACGACTGCATTAAAAAATGATTGCTGAATGGAGTAAGGCATACGAGACAAACCCTCAGACAAAATCCAATTGAAGCCATAAAGTGACTGTTTTCCAATATTAACGAAATGCCTGATTAATTCTAATTCTTGCTTACTGAATAAATAAAGATATCCAGTATCAAGCGAACGCACGAACGCCATTGCTACCGATAACGCTGTCACGCTTGGTTTGATATCATTTGGAGCTTGTTCATGTTTGCTTAGCATAATCTTCCTTGCTTACTTCTACGTGTTGCTAGTTTTTATTGCGTTTAAAAATTGATTAAATCCTATTTACCAATAGTAAATATGTCAAATCATTAATAAAAATAGGTTTGCTAAACCTTCATCGCATCGCTGCCATTGGATTTATATTCAAATTTTACCTTTTTTCCAATAAAATGTTGTTTATTTGAAATTAAATTGTATGAATGGTTTTGAAAAACATTGGTCTCGCGTGGAATACCTTCACGAACACGTAAAAAATCCCAATATTCACATTAAAGGTACACATAGTTATTACAGCAATGCCTGGACCGGAAGTTTTGAAGAAACGGTGGTGAGATATCTGTATGGGGATGAGTACAGTTTAAAACATTGGGAACCCCAGTGGGAAATTGATCAACTTTATATAGGTGATTACGTTTGCATCGCTGCGGAGGTGATTATCATGCTTGGAGGTAATCATAATCATCGGATGGATTGGTTCTGCCTATATCCATTTGCGGATAATTATGTCCAATCTTATCAAGGAAAAGGAAATACAATTATTAAAGATGGCGTTTGGCTTGGTATGCGCTCAGTGATTATGCCTGGCATTACAATCGGGGAAGGTGCAGTCATAGCGACTAATAGCGTGGTTACACAGGATGTTGAACCTTACAGTATTGTTGCTGGTAGCCCAGCTAAAATAATTAAAAAAAGATTTGCTGACAGTGTGATCGAACGTCTTCTAAAATTAGATATCTATTCATGGAATAGAGAGAAATTTAATGGCTTGAAGCAGTATATTTGTAATAATGAGATAGATGTCTTAGAAGAACAAAGTGCAAAGTATGATAGCTTAAGCATCCCCGTCTAATCCCTGTAACGATAATGATCATAGACTATATTTCTCTGCATGCTGAGGAGTAATTTTTTCTTGAATTAATTTGGCCACTTGAGTATGGGTTTTTATCTGCGCTAGTTCTTTGGAGGTAAAAGAAATTTTTGCAGAAGCAGGTTTTAGATTAGAGGTTTTCAGTAGCGTATGAAACTCTTGCAGGCTGTGAGGTTCAAATAAACCAAAGATATTGCGTTTGATAGCACATGTATCTCTAATCAGTGCAACGATGGCCTCTTGCTCTTGTTCATTAAGCGGATGTTTTTCTAGCCATCGTGAAATGGCCTTTAATTTTTCAACTTTAGTTTCTGTATTCAAGGTAAACCAGGAGGAGCGTGTTCCAGCCTTCTTCTCAATACTCTTTGCCAAGGTATCGACCATCACTTTAAGAGTAGTTGCGGCATTGGGAGTGGAGTTTAATTCTATTTCAACCTTAGTAGTAGTTTGAGGCGTGCTTTCCTGTGCGGTAGAAATATCCTCTACATCAGCAGTGTCTTTATCATGAACCCCTGCGGTGAGTTGATATTCATAAATCTCATTCATCGTTCTTTCACAAGCAATATATCCTTCGTTGGCAAGATAATTTAATGCTTTAGAACAAGAATCCTTAAGTTCATTTTTACCTAAATATTCGGCTGCGGAATGATACAAGGTTAGACTGGAAACAAGTTTTTGCGCATCAGTAACACCATTCATTAGTGTAGCTGGATGAATCTTTTTTTCTAATTGGTCATTAATCAATTTGACCATTGTAAGATAGCGTTCGAAAAGGATGGGATCGTTTAAATAATCACAGGCCTCCTTGAAATCTGCGATGCCGTATCTTTGAGCGGTATCACTTAGTCCAAGTGATTTAAGTTGGGGAAATATATACCAAATCCAATGACTTTGTTTTCTTCCGGATGCAATTTCATCATGAGCCTTCTGATAGTCGCTTTTTTGAGCATCATGAAAGCGTTGTAGGTTTGCCATTTTATCGTCACCAGTATTTTAGATTCATTGTCTTATCTACGTTTAATGAGCTTAGCATAGTATTGTTAATGCAATATTATGTAGTCCGATAGGCTAATTTCAAAACTATGTCATAGTCTCTTTATTTAGATGAAGTGTTTTGTTGGATTGAGGTGGGCTCCATATTTTCGTTATTTATTTCTTCTGATATCTTTTTGTGAAAACGTTCTAATTTGTTTTGGCTATTTGTATTTGAGAAAAATAATGTCTGTCCAGTCGTTTTGTAATGGACATAGTGAGCAACACCGAACGTAAGTCCCGCAATAAAATTGACAATCCCTTTTAGTATATATCGAGCCGTTTGTGATACGACACTTCTATCGTTACCTAAAATTTCTTTGCAGTAATCATCTTTTGCCAAATTAAGGTTTGTTATTAAAGTTTCTTTACTATTTAAATCTTTTGAACTTGTATTATGAAATGTTTCTAAGGCAGTAAAGCATTGGTGGAAATAGGATTTGGAATGTTTTATCGCATCTTCGTGTTTATGAGGAGTATTTTTTAGATGAGATAAAATGTCATTCACTGCTGTGTAAATTTTTTCCACGCTAGCACAAAATTTTTTATTTTCAATCATTAATTGTATTTGGGCTGGACTAAGTGGAGCCTCAGCCAAGTCTAATATTGCTAAAAGCGCATTATTTGATAACTGGTCATGATGATTAACTATTACCTTTCTAATCAAATCGTTGTTGGACAATAGAGTTAAATGTTTTGAAGTTAATTGTATATTTTTGCTATATAAAAGCTTCGTTATTTCAAAAAATTCTTTAGCATTTTTAACCTCATAGGTATCAATAATTTTTTGACGAAAGTTAAAATAGGAGTTGGCAATGTTATTAGAATATTGTCTTCCTTTTAATGCCTCACATTGTTTCATTATGTGATGTAAAGAAAATAATAATGGCAAATGATCTAATTCATTTAGGTTAGATAAGGAACTTAAGACATTATTTGCTAAGGCCGTGACGATAATTTGCTCCGATATTGAAAGTTTATCTGTATCCATAACATGAGTAACAAGCAATTTCAGAGCATTTTGGGGGTTAAAGTGATAGGCTAAAAATATTTGTGCCGCCTGAACCAAACAATCCAAATCATCAGACGCATCCGGACTCAGTCTTATTTGATCAAGAACTCGTGCTAATGCTGTACCAAAATGTCCAAAACTATCTCGGAATTCGATAACACCCCGTGAGGCTCTTCCCAATTCTTTTTGTGTGGATGTAACAAAATAAAGCTCATTAAGGTTGGAGAGCATGTCCTCATGTTTTACAACCGCTCTAGAAGCAAGTGACGTTTGAATTAAAATATTCCTTAAAAGAGCACCGTTGTTAAAATGTTGTTCTTTAATTTCTTCTAAGGTGTCGCCACAGATTGAACTAATATAGGCACCCACGCGGAGATCCAGATGATTTGCATAATCTTCCCTTGAGTTTGATTGCATCCCATTGATTAGATCACTGTCAAATTGTTCTTTTGAACAAATGGCAAACATTCGTCCATATTGAGCTTGATCAGTATGAATCATTCCGAATTTTTGATGACTTTCATGAACAATAAGAGATAATTTCCCTTCATTAATCAATGTTCGTACTTCCGGATCGAGATGCATATTTTTATAAAGCGCTGTTGTAGCATCCACGATTAAGGTGACCGGTTTTTGTCTTTGTTTAGCAATAATATTTCGTTTTATGAATTTATTAATATCGACACCAGGTGTTAAACCTTCTGGATTAACGATTGGTCCAGCTGATAACACAAAAATATCGGCATCGGAGTTATGGGTTGTTTTAGTAATGTAGTCAAACTCAAAATAACTCGGTTTGAACACTTTAACTAGAGGTGGTTTTCCTGAAGCTGTGTTCATTTGCAATGCCAGCTTCATAGCAAGCATGTACGCATTGGTACCAGACATTGCGGGACATGCCATGAAGGTAGCATTTTCCAGGTTAGCGCTATCTAAAGCTAATGAATTGTCAAGCGTGTACTGGGCCTCATTTAAAAATTTATCAAAGCCATGTTCTAAATCTTCTGTTTTCGTTTGCTCTAAAAGGGAAAGACTAATTTCGTGGATAGTTGCATATACGGAAAAAGCAAATTTGGGATAATCATATTCATAAAAAGTATTTGCCATGTCTACCATACAGGCAATACGTTGTATTGCTGCTGGCTTTATATTGTTAGGCAAATCTTTTAAAATTTTTTGTAAACATATTGCTAATTTTTGTGTGGGGTGATGATTATTTTTAGCAATGGAAGATAATTTACGGTAGATAGTACTGTCAATTAATTCTTTAAATGTTCTGGGTAAGTTAACATCGAGCTTAATTTCGCTTTCCACTACAACGCTGTCTTTATTTTTAATATTTATTGCTATCTCCCATGGAGATGCAATAAGGCCTGCAGCTCTGAGTACACGAATTTGGCTATTATTAAAGTGGTTCTTTGGTAAAGCGACAAGGCCGACTGAATGCTCTTTATCCTGAATGATTTTTACAGGTGTACCAGGGAAAAAATTATGGTATATCTCCAGAATAGGTGTATTTTGTAACAGAGTGACCGGAATAAATGTGTACTTGTCTTTATCTTCTGAGGAGATGTTAAATTCTAGTAGCAATTGATCGAGCAGATCACCGGCAAGATTATCATCACGATGATAAAATGCTTTTTTATGGATGTATGGATTATTTATTCGATGTTTAGAAGTTGGATTAAGTTCTGCAACATGTCTGCCAAACATAATACTTGAAAGTAGGCGTTGTTCATCACCAGGCTCAATTAGGGAAAGATAAGTAAAATAGGGATTTTTTACAAACGCTTGCTTTACTTTTCTTTTACGCCATATTCGTTGAATAGTCGTTGCAGCACGTTCTCTTCTAGATTCATCATGTTCTTTTCGTGATTTTTCACTGCTACCAGTATTAATTTGTTCGCTATTTTTAGGCCGATTTAACTTGGCCACATATTCTTCCATGTAGCTATTTAAATCTTTTAAAGCATTATTGGCCTGAATTAACTTCATAGCTAATCTAAAGCAGAGTGTTATAGATAGAGTTTAATCAATTAATATTAAGTGAGTATTAAATGGGCAAATTGGGGGTAATAACGTCTTTACACAGGGCGAAAATTTTTATGCCGTTGTTGCGAACGGAGTGAGGCTCTCCAGGACAGATTTTTGTTCAAGAGAGCGTTACTGGATTGCTTCGCTGACGCTCGCAAAGACGAGATTTCAATTGTTGAACACTAATAAAATATACATCCCCTGCTTAATCAAAAGATTTAAAAATAGCATTATTTAATGGATAAAAAAAATCCCGGCAAACACCGGGATCCAGTTGAGGAGATGATTTTAATCGCGGCCTGAAAAAGCACTTAACAGATTAAGTAAACTAACAAATAAATTGTAAATGGAAACAAACAAGGTAACGGTTGCTGATATATAGTTAGTTTCGCCACCATGAATAATTTCACTGGTTTGGAATAAAATTAAACCAGAAGAAATTAATACAAAAGCTGCTGAAATAACCAGTTGCAGTGCTGGGATTTGAAAGAAAATGCCTGCGATCATGGCCAACAGAGCTACCATAACGCCAACAAAAAGGAAGCCTCCCAGATAACTGAAATCTTTTCTTGTTGTTAAGGCGTATCCAGATAAAGCAAAGAATATGATGCCTGTACCACCAAGGGCGGTACCAATAAGTTGATGGCCGTTTGAAAAGTTGGCCACGTAGAAGTTAAGAATAGGACCTAAGGTATATCCAAGAAAGCCGGTAAAGGCAAACACGGCTACTAACCCTAATGCACTATTTTTTAAGGCATGTGTTAAAAACATTAAACCATAAACGCCGACAATCATTAACAGAGGATTTAGTGGTTTAGCATTAAGGGCAAAGGCTGTATAAGCTGCCAAAGCACTAAATATAAAAGTCATCCCAAGTAATAAATAGGTGTTGCGCAGGACTTTATTCGTCGCAAGCACCGCTTCACTGCGTTGACTTAATAAGGTAACGTCATTTCTGTTCATGCAAATAGCTCCAATGGTTTATATTGCTAGTTTAGCATATGTATAGGCGAGTTGCCGCCTTTTCAAGTCTATAGTGATGTGAAATAACTGGCAAGGTTCTTCCTGTTAATTGCTGAATTGGAACATGAAAATAATTATCTTGTTGTTTACCATTGAAACCATGCAAATTAATCGCTGATAATGAGGTTAATTTCGTAATTTGGGATCTAGCATGTCAAAAATTGCCGCTGTTCAAATGACTTCATCGGCTTCTGTCGATCACAATTTAAAGCAAATAAAGGAATTTTTTAATAAGGCCAAAGATGAGCAAGTCGAGTTACTAGTTTTGCCAGAAAACTTTGCCTTCATGGGTCGAAACGAAATCGATAAATTACAAAAGGCCGAACGATATGGTTCAGGAGAAATTCAAGAATACATGAGTCGTTGGGCTAAAGAATATGGTTTATGGGTGATTGCGGGTACAATCCCACTAAAAGGACTTAAAGAAAGGGCAAGATCCAGTTGCCTGGTGTTTGATGATAAAGGGCTGTGTGCAGCTCGCTATGATAAAATTCATCTGTTTGATGTTCGCGTCTCTGAGCAAGAAGCACATCAAGAATCATCTACAATTGAAAGAGGGGATGAACTTGTTGTGGTGGATACACCACTAGGACGTGTAGGTTTGTCGGTTTGCTATGATTTGCGTTTTCCAGAATTATATCGACAATTAGTATTAAGAGGCGCTGAATTATTCAGTATTCCATCAGCATTTACGGCAGTTACCGGTGCTGCGCATTGGGAAACGCTACTAAGGGCGCGGGCGATTGAAAATTTATGTTATGTAATCGCCCCTAATCAGGGTGGTGAGCATGAAAACGGACGCCAAACCTATGGACACAGTATGATTATTGAACCATGGGGAAAGATATTGGCGGAAAAGAAAACAGGTACAGGAATGGTAACCGCAGAGATTGATCTGCAACGCCTAGAACAATTAAGACGACAATTCCCCTGTAATGAACACCATGTTCTTGGGCATTAATTGATGAATTAACGATTTAATATAAAAGGTAAAATTATGACTCAGGCATTAGCACTTGCTAAAGATTTATTGTTAAAACCAGCCTCTTTAGACGAATCGGCACTCGATAAATTGATTCGCTCTATGATGAGCCACCACGTTGATGATGCCGATCTTTATTTTCAAAGCACTAGCTATGAATCGTGGTATTTAGAGGACTCTGAAGTAAAGAGTGGTAGTTACTCGATTGACCGTGGTGTGGGTGTTCGTGCAGTGAGCGGGGATAAAACAGGATATGCTTATTGTGATGATATTTTGTTGCCTGCAATGGAACGTGCAGCAGATGCAGCACGCTCGATTGCTTTTACAAGCTCGAAACAGGCTCAGGTGATTCATATTAGTGATAAACCCGTTGCTCGCTATGCCCCGCTTAATCCTATTGAAGGAATGACTAAGCAGGAAAAAATAATCTTATTAGAAGCGATTGATAAAGAGGCAAGACGAATTGATCCGAGGGTAATTCAAGTGAATGCTTCTTTAAGTGGTTGCTATGAAGTCGTTATGGTTGTTGGTCTTAATGGTCAAATGACTGCTGATATCAGACCCTTGGTAAGCATTCACGTCAGTGTAATTGTTGAAGATAAGAACGGACGTAGAGAATCTGCCCGTTCTGGAGGCGGTGGACGGGTCGCCTACTCATATTTTCTGGAGAAGGAACGTGCGTTAGAGTATGCCCGGGAGGCAGTTCGTGAAGCCCTAATTAATCTTGAGGCTGAAGAAGCTCCTGCAGGGACTATGCCTGTTGTTCTAGGTCCTGGGTGGCCTGGTGTGTTGCTTCATGAAGCCGTAGGCCATGGGTTGGAGGGTGATTTTAACCGCAAAGGACTTTCAGCTTTTTCAGGGCGTATGGGCCAACAAGTTGCTGCAAAGGGGGTTACAGTCGTTGATGATGGCACTTTAAAAGATAGACGAGGTTCTTTGACAATTGATGACGAAGGGACACCTGCTCAATATACAACACTGATAGAAGACGGTGTTTTAGTCAATTACATGCAGGATAAATTAAATGCCAAATTAATGGGTATGAAACCAACCGGTAATTGTCGACGTGAATCTTACGCACATCTGCCAATGCCCCGCATGACCAATACTTATATGTTAGCGGGCACCTATTCTCCCGAGGAAATTATTCGCTCCGTGCAACGCGGGTTATACGCGGTTAACTTTGGGGGTGGCCAGGTTGATATCACCTCTGGGCAATTTGTGTTCTCTGCCAGCGAAGCCTATCTTATTGAGGATGGCAAAGTAACTAAACCGGTTAAAGGGGCTACGCTTATAGGCAATGGGCCAGAAGTAATGAGAAAAATAAGTATGATTGGAAATGATTTATCATTAGACGCTGGTATTGGTGTATGCGGCAAAGATGGCCAATCTGTACCCGTAGGTGTTGGCCAGCCTACATTGAAAATTGATGCGCTAACTATTGGTGGAACCCGTTAAGCTATTATTCGGGTTCTTTCCATCGCTTTACCACATCGATATCTATATCGAACAAATCTAATGTGCGCCCAATGCTGTGTGTGACGATGTCGTCTACAGACTGTGGATGATTATAAAAGGCAGGAACAGGTGGAGCCACAATGGCTCCCATTTCTGTTACTTTTTTCATGTTTTCAATATGTCCTAAATGCAGAGGTGTTTCTCGCACCAATAATACCAATCGTCGGCGTTCTTTTAGCACGACATCGGCTGCCCTGGTGAGAAGGTTTGAGGTAGTACCACAAGCAATACTCGCCAAAGTGCGCATCGAACAAGGGGCAATTATCATTCCCGTGGTTTTAAATGAACCGCTGGCAAGGGGGGCGGCAATGTCGTTAATCGAATAAGAAGCAGTAGCTAATGCGGACAATTGATTGGCAGATAACGTTGTTTCAAAAGCGCGAGTTTGTTGAGCAGCTTTAGAGACAATAAGATGGGTTTCATAGTCGGTTTTTGCTAATAGTTCGAGCAAACGTATCCCGTAGATAATGCCAGATGCTCCTGAAATGCCAATAATCATGCGCTTTTTATTCATACGTTGAATGCCTTGTTACTACGACTATCACTATATCTATTATACTCGAGTCGTTTAATAAATGATTTAAAAGAAATAGAATGGGCAAATGTATCAAGAGCTAGGTTATCCACGCCATCTCATCTACAGAGTCAAACTGGTTTTGCGCATAAGCGTGGATGTAGATATTATAAAATAACGACACTATGGTAAAGAGAGATTAACGCATAAAGCGCGAGAGGAAATAGCTTTATCAAGGTTTTATTAATTTTCATTATTGCCGTCCTTTCTAAGTGCTGTGTTTTCTTCTATTCAAAAATTGTGCCTGTTTCTGAAAAACAGGAAGCGATAAGTTCTAGCAAATAAGTTGGCATAACAAGTGCTAATAAAACGGTTAGAGTATTAATACCTGGATAATCAATAAATGCTTCTCTTGATTAAAGACTTATCAATTCAGTTATCATAATGGAATGAGGATACGAGCCATGACAAAGCAGCCAAAATCTCTCAATCAAATTCTGCTGGAAAACGAAAAACAGTTTGCTGACAAAGTCTATTTAAAGCAGCCTCGTGATGGAAAATGGCATGAATTTACCTGGCAAATGGTCATGCGCCAAGCAAAGCAAGTAGCGAAAATGCTCCAGGAGCTTGGCCTTAAGAAAGGGGATCGTGTCGCAATTTTTTCAAAAAATTGTGCTGAGTGGTTCATTACTGACTTTGGAATTAGCTTGGCAGGAATGGTGAATGTTCCACTATTTGCCAACCAACATGAGGACAGTATCAGTTATGTACTGGAACATGCTGAAATTAAATTAGTCTTTGTTGGGAAACTTGATGACCATCAGCGAGTTCGTGGTTATATACCTGATGAGCTTTTAACAGTCAGTTTTGATTATCATGAAAACTTAAGCTGTTCCTATCGTTGGGATGACGTTTTAAAAAAACAGCCTGCCGAAGATATTATTTCAGAGCCTTCATCCGAAGATTTATATACTATCATTTATTCCTCCGGTACCTCAGGGCAACCCAAAGGTGCTGTCTACACCCATGGAACTATTGCTAATTATCTTGAATTGTTTCCTAAGGATATAAAGCGAATACGAGAGGTTCAACACTATCATCTTATGTCTTATCTACCACTGGCCCATGTCTATGAACGTTCCGCTATCCAATTAGGTAGTGTTGTCATCCCTTGCGATGTTTCATTTGTGGAAAGCTTGGATAAATTCGTAGAGAATTTACAAGAAGCCCAACCTACGTTCTTCACTGCTGTACCACGTATTTGGGGAGTATTCCAGCAAAAAATAGAACAAAAACTTCCACCGCAGAAACTAAATCTGCTGCTTAAACTCCCTTTCATTTCGACTTTGATCAAGAAGAAAATCAGGCATCATCTGGGTTTGGGGCGTTGTACCAATTGTTTCTCAGGTGCTTCACACTTACCCGTCTCTATTCTTGAATTTTTTGATAATCTGGACATAAAAATTCAGGAAGGTTATGGGCAAACGGAAAATTTGGCCTATGCCACCTTTTCTTTGCTGGGTCAGCGACGCCCAGGCTATGTTGGCACCCCAAGACTTAAAGTTGAACTAAAAATTGGTGAGGAAAGTGAGTTAATGATTAAGTCGCCTTGCTTGATGAAAGAATATTATAAAGATGAAGATGCAACGAATGCTGCGTTAACTGATGATGGATGGCTGCATACAGGGGATGTTGCTGAGCTGGATGAGAATAAAAATGTTAAAATCATAGGACGCCTTTCTGAGAATTTTAAAAATCAAAAGGGGGAGTTTATAGTACCAGCCCCCATTGAAAAACGATTTGGTACAAATCCGGCAATTGAACAATTGTGTATGGTGGGTCGGGAGTTACCTAATAACGTTTTGATTGTTACCCTCAGCGAATCAGGCCGTAGTCAAAATAAAGAAAGCACCAAGCAAGCCTTGCAAGAAAATTTGCGTAAGATAAATAGTGAATTGGCGAACTATGAAAAGATTAGTCATATCATAGTAGTAAGTGATGCATGGACTCCCGAAAATGGCGTTTTAACACCCACATTAAAGGTTAAGCGACGGGTTGTCGAGGCGAATTATCGGGATTTAATTAAAGAAGCTATCACACAACCCAATTCTGTGGTGTGGGCTTAAAAAGACTGCATTGTCGCAGTCTTTTTAAGGAACTGATAATTTATTGGGATTTATATTGCTCAGCGTATTTATTCGCTAAATCTTTGGCTTGTTGTAATTGCTCAGATGTTAATGTTTTTTCGAGTTCATCGCGCGCTTTACCTGAATCTGCAAAGCCATTAATGACGGCTGCGCTAAACCAGGCATAAGCTTCCACAGGATTTGCAGTTACACCAAGACCATCTCTATAAAAAACGCCCATTTTGTTTTGCGCCCGTCCATAACCTTGTTCTGCTGATTTACGGATCCAGCTTACCGCCTGTTCCAAATTTTTGGTAACGCCATCCCCATATAAATACATATCACCTATATTAAATTGGGCATTGGCATTTCCTTGATCAGCACTCTTTTGGTACCAATAGGCTGCTTTCTGCAAATCTGCATTGCCTGCTTTACCCGTGTCGTAGAAGTAACCTACTTCGAGCTGTGATTTTGCATGCCCTTTGTCAGCTGCCTTTTCAAAATATTCAAAAGCTTTGGGCTCATCTTTCGCAACCCCTTCGCCATATTTATGTAAAAGGCCAAGATTATATAATGCGCCTGGGTTACCTAAATCCGCGGCTTTCCTATACCATTTAATGGCTTCATCCAAATCTTTAGGAACACCTGTTCCTGTGTCATACATAAAACCAATGGATAAGGCTGCTTCGGAATTTCCTTGCTCTGCTGCTTTTTTATACCAGGACATGGCAGTTTCATAATTTTGAGGCACGCCAGTAGCGTGATCATACATATAGCCTAAGGCATACTGTGCATCAGCATTATTTTGAGCGGCAGCTTTTTCATACCATTGCAGGGCTTTGTTGTAGCCGTCTGGTGTTTCTTGATACCAATAAAAGCCTGCTAATAATACTTGCGCATCAACGTTGCCCTGGTTCGCTGCTGCTAGTAACAATTGCTCGGTCTTGTCAGGATTATAAGTGACTCCCTGACCATAATAGTACATGCGACCTAAGAGGTATTGCGCTTTGGGATCGCCTTTTTCTGCTTCATCGGAAAGGAGAATAAATGCTTTTTCGTAGCGTTTCTCATTATAGGCTGCTTCGCCTTCTTGAGTGCTGGCATATACTGAGTTTAGTAATAGGGTACTGATTGCAACGGATAAAATAGTTTTTTTCATGTCCATGGTAAAAACCTTATACTAATTGTCCTCGTTTATAGTATATATCCAACTTAGATTTTTGCGCGTGCAAAATTGAAGGTATTCATACACTTAAGTGAGCACTGTTATAAAATCGCTTAGGTAAAATTATTCCCTAATTTTCATCAGGATAACAGTATTTTAATAAAATTTTCTAATTCCTGGATAGGGCATTTACTATCCTCAGGTAACCTAGTTCTTTGGGGGAAAACATCGAAAAAAAATACAGGAGAGGTGTAGGCCACATTTAGAAGATCAACTATGTCTAAAAATATTTTTTAGACATAGTTGATCTTTTGCAAACAAAACTCGATCCTTCTATAAGTGATCCTTCACTTTGTTAAGCTTAGTTTGTAGGTCGGTTTAATATTTTTTTAGCTTCATCGACAGCCGCTTCATCAAACTCTGTTGAGTTTTCTTGTTTTTGATCCTTAAACAAAGACGCTATTTTAAGCAGCGAAGAGACATTTTGAATTTTGTCTTTGGAGGCACGTATTGCTATTAGTTGATTAGGATTAGCGGCATTCGCGTATAAATCTGCTTTGGTAATACCCACATATTCAGTGGTGTAACCGACATTTTTCGTTATAGCCGTATAACTATTATCATCCCGGCCTTTGGCTTGTCTTCTTAATATTTTCGCCTGTTGCAAATCAGCGACAGTGGTTACTAGCGTCTCGGTATTTCGATGGTTGAGGGCATCATAAATACTTTCGCCAAAATGAGGGATACCTTCGGCCACAGGGGGAATAATAATTTTAACGGGGATATCTATTAAACTTTTAATAATGTTTAATGCAATGCCAACGGATCCAAATGCAAAACCTGCAACACCTTTTAGGAGTAGACGTGTTAAGCCTAATAAAGAACTAGTATTGCTAACTGTATAATCTGAGCCAATTTCAAGTAGGCGATTCACTGAAAGATGAAGAAAGTGCAGTGTATCCAAGGCTATATTCGCAGGATTTAACAAGTTAGCAATAATATTGCTAACAATATTATCCCGAAAGTGAATTTTTCCTTCTTGCAGTTTTAAAAAAATATTCACGATAGGCGCACCTAAAAATAAATGCTTAAGAGGGATTTTGTGATTTAAAGAATAGGATATGCCTGGACTTTTAAATTCAAAGGAAGCCCTAGCCAAGGTTTCATAAAAAATCATTGCCGGATTAATATAGGAAACAGTGCCTGCCCTGACCAAATTTTGAAAAGCAGAGAAATTCAAATGTACATGTTTTACCCAATCTTTTGGCTCTCCGTTAAATTTATCTCTGAGGATAGTAAACTGCGCTTCTAATTCCTTAGAAAATTGCTGGCTTGCATGATAGGCATTTGTACCTGGAATGAACCGTAATAAACTACCTAATCCTAAGTATTGTTTACTACACAAGTTATACAGGTTATACAAATTTTCTAACTTTTTGCTGTCAATGCTACCTTCATAATACCTTGAATAGGCAGAAGCAAAAATTTTAAATCGGGAATACATTACATTCGGTAAAATATAGGAAGCCATTGCATCTGCCCTGCATGTTCAAATAATGAACATTATGCCATAAATGCATGCCAAAAAACAATACCTATACAATAAAAAATCACCAATCCATTTCTTTATTAGCCAGTTTAACAAGTAATGATTGAATTTCATGGATGCGCTCAGCAGCCACGGTACTATCCAGCGTAAATTTTAATCGGGTAGGCCCATCCAGTTGATAGCGTTTTGCATGAACCTGTATAAGATTGATTAATACGCCTGGATCAATTTGAGGTTCTTCACCGAATTCAAGTTTTCCTTGCTGCTGAAAGGCATTAATTTTCTTGATTCCAAGCTTTGTTGCCAATAATTTAAGGTCGGTAACCAATAATAAATTTTTTGCAGGTTGTGGTAGTAAACCAAATCGGTCAATCATTTCTACCTGCAAATCTCGTAATTGCTGCTTACTTTTAGCATTGGCAATGCGCTTATACATGATTAAACGCGTATGAATGTCCGCAATATAATCTTCAGGGAGAATGGCACTGATGCGTAAATCAATTTCAGGCCCTTGTTGCATGGGAGTATCCAATTCTGGAGTTTTACCGGCTTTTAAATCATTTACCGCTTTATCAAGCATTTCCATAAACAAGGTAAAGCCAATAGCTTGCATGTTACCACTTTGATCTTCTCCCAATAATTCACCTGCACCTCGAATTTCCAGATCATGAGTGGCCAAGGTAAAGCCAGCGCCTAAATCCTCCAAAGAGACAATAGCTTCAAGGCGTTTAACCGCATCGGGAGTTAATAATTTTTCGTTCGGGGTTAATAGATAAGCATAAGCTTGATGGTGAGAGCGCCCTACGCGACCACGTAACTGATGGAGCTGAGCCAGGCCAAATTTATCGGCTCTATCAATAATAATGGTGTTTGCGGTAGGTATATCAATCCCTGTTTCGATAATGGTCGTGCAAACAAGCACATTAAAGCGATGATGATAAAAATCAGACATAATACGTTCTAGTTCGCGCTCTCGCATTTGCCCGTGGGCCCCGCGAATTTTTGCTTCTGGGACTAAGGCCTGTAACTCCTGACAGACCCGCTCCAGCGTTTGTACATTGTTATGAAGGAAATAAACCTGCCCACCCCGTAAAATTTCACGGAGTATTGCTTCACGTAGAATATAATCGTTTTTTTCTTGCCAGAAGGTTTTGATTGCCAGCCTTTTCGCCGGTGGCGTGGCAATTAAGGAAATATCACGAATGCCTGCCATTGCCATGTTCAATGTTCTGGGGATAGGCGTTGCGGTCATTGACAGGATATCGATATGGGTCCGTAATGATTTAATATGTTCTTTTTGCTTAACTCCAAAGCGATGTTCTTCATCAATAATAAGCAAGCCCAGATTTTTAAAATCAATGGTGTGAGAAAATAATTTGTGCGTACCTATCACAATGTCAGTCTGGCCATTTTTTAATGACTCGATGACTTTTTCTGTTTCTCTACCACTGCGAAAACGAGAGAGTAATTCTATCGTTACCGGAAAATCAGCGAAACGATCACGAAAGGTTTCAAAGTGCTGGGCTGCTAGCAAGGTGGTAGGGACAAGCACGCAAACTTGCTTCCCATTTTGTACGGCAATAAACGCAGCGCGCATGGCTACTTCTGTTTTACCAAAGCCAACATCCCCGCATATAAGCCTGTCCATAGGACGAGAAGATTCCATATCATGAATAATTTGTTCAATTGCCTGTAACTGATCAGGGGTTTCAGCAAAAGGAAAACCACTGACGAATCGCTGATAATCACTTTGCGGAAATTGATAAACGTGACCGGGTTTCGCTTCACGTTTCGCATAAACTTCTAATAACTGAATAGCGACATCGTGAATTTTTTCTGCAGCCTTCTTTTTCTCTTTCTGCCATTGATCAGTGCCCAATTTATGAAGAGGTGCATGTTCACTATCCATGCCAGTATAACGGCTGATAAAATGCAAAGAAGTCACGGGCACATAGATTTTATCGTCACCTGCGTAGGCTAAAACCAGAAATTCATTCAATGTACCATTGCTATCTAACGTTTGCAGCCCTTTATAACGGCCGACACCAAATTGCAAATGCACGACCGGTGTATCAACCCGAAGCTCTGCCAAATCACGAATAATTAAATCCGGGTCAACCGTTTTTTGAGTGCTTCGTCGCTGGGGTACTGCCTGCTCACCAAATAATTGTGCCTCAACGATAATGGCAATATGTTGGTCGGTTAATTCAGTCCCAAAAATTAACGGTCCGGTGGTTATAGTGATAGGCGCATTATCATTAAGAAACGCTTGCCAGGAAGATTGTACCTTGGGGATGATTGAAGTTTCCTTCAGCAAGTCCAACAACACTTCGCGTCGTCCTGCACTTTCAACGACAAGGAGGAAGCGCTTGCCTTCATTGGCAAGATAGTCACCTAATTTTGCAAGCGGTTTCTCTGCTTGACGTTCGATAGGTAAAGAAGGGGGTTTGGCGATGTTAAAATTAAATACCACGCCTTTTTTATCAACAGGTTTATGGTAATAACGTATCTGTTGATATTGATTTGCGCAGGTTAACAGTTCTGTTGGGGTAAGAAAACAGCTTGCTGGTTTAAGAATCGGACGGGTAATATCATAACTTCGCTGCTCATAACGCGTTTCTACTTCATGCCAAAATTGTTCTGCATGGTCAGACGTATCTTCGATAAGACAGATGCTTGCTTCTTGGGGTAAATAGTCAAAAAAAGTGGCGGTTTGTTCGAAAAACAAAGGCAAATAATACTCGATTCCAGATGGATACTGTGCATCACTGACTGCTTCATAAACAGGGCATTGACTGGGATTGCCAGAAAATTGTTCTCTAAAGGCCCGCCGGAATAGGGTGATACTTTGTTCATTGAGCGGAAATTCGCGTGCTGGCAATAGTTCAATATCACTAATTTTAGTAATAGTACGTTGTGTTTCGGTATCGAACAGACGGAGGCTATCAATCACATCGTCAAATAACTCAATGCGAAAAGGAGTTGTACTACCCATGGGGTAAACGTCAATAATTGCCCCCCGAATAGCAAATTCTCCATGTTCCAATACCTTATTAACACAATGATAACCTGCTTCCTGGAGTTGGTGGCGAAAAAGCTCTAAATTCAGGGTCTGTCCTTCCTTCAATACCAGCGCATGATGATGCAAAAATTGCGGGGGGCATAGGCGATGCATGAGCGTATTGACAGAGCTTATAACAATGGCATTAGAAACTTGTTGTAAACGGCTTAGGCAAGCCAAACGTTCAGAAATAATATCCTGGTGGGGGGAGAATTGATCATAAGGCAGTGTTTCCCAATCGGGGAAAAATAATAATTCAGGCGCGTTTTCTGGATTTAGAAAAAAAGCTAATTCGTCTAATAATTGTCCTGCACTTAAATTATCAGGGGCAACTAAAAGCGTAATCCCTGTTTTTTGTTGACAGAATTCAGCAATAGCCAAGGGAAGACTGCAGCCATATAATTGGCCCCAAGCTTGTTTCTTTTCGATCTTTGGAAGATCGAGTACGAAATTGACCATAGAAACGAATATACCTCTAAACATCAGGGGCAATAGTATACTATAGAGTGACTGAGATTTCTCCAAGAAAACACCAGTTATTAAAGACTAAGTAATTTTTTCTGTGATGTGTGTTTTCTTCAATGGCGATGAGGCTTTTATCTCTTGGTTGGTAATATCCGTTAATGTGATGATTTCATCAGGGATTAAAATACCTGGATTTACTAAACCATGCCATGTTTTTTCAATGCCTTTAAGCCAGTGGTTTCGCCACCATGGCCAGGCAGTGATGAAGTTAATTATATTTCTCATGGCGCCTGGGAACCTATTACTTTTAAATATTAAATTTAAATCAAATGATTACTCTATTCTAGTTGAGCAGAATTAAGATAAAATCCATAGCTCACCTAATTAGAACTATAAGAATTGGAGAAGAGCACTATGGCTACTAATACGGCTGACATATTAAAACTACTAAGTGATACAAGGTTCTTTAATACTTCAAGACAAACAAGTGTGGTCTTTTCTAATGGCTCGTCTATAACATTTAACGAAAATCGCTCCACTAATCTATTAGAAATCGATGGGCACCGATATTCTCTAGATGACCCTAATGCTGTAGTGAATATGCCACAGTCAACGCGGGAGACTTTCTGGAGCATTTGTTCTGATAAAGCAAAAGACTCTGAATTATATCGCAGCTATGCTCGCGCAATTTTAGTAAAAAATAATATTTCTTTAGATAGATTTAATTCAGAAAAAGTAAAATTAGCTATCATAAACAATGCTTCTGATTTTGCTAAATTAATATCTTCTTGTAAGCAGCACGGCCATGCAGATGCTTTACAAGACTTGCAAGATTGGGAAGAAGACCAATTGGTAACACTTGTAAAAAAAGCAAGTAACATTAAAGAATTAGTAAAAATTTTTAATCAATTAGGGTATAAATCGCCGCTTACTACTTTAAAAAATATAGAGCCCACTTATTTAAATACTTTATTAGAAAATGCTTATAATGCAGGTGAATGTTTAAAAGGATTAATAAAAATTGGTTATCAAGATGCCCTTCCATTACTACTTTCAATAGAAGCATCGAAATTAACAGATCTCCTTAATAATTATTATAATTCGTTAGAGGTTATAAAAGGCTTTGCGAAATTGGGGTATCAAAATGCATTTACTAAGTTTATAGCGCTTACCCCTGAGCAGAATAATGTGCTTGTGAACAATCATTATAATTGCTTTGAAGTAATGAAGTCTTTATTAAAGCTAGGTCATAGAGATCCATTTGTAACTTTCTTTTCTATAGATCCACAAAACCGTCAACTAATAATAGATAATCACTATAGTTCATTCGAACTTATTAATTTCTTCCAGAAAATAAAATTCTTAAATCCATTACAAACTTTTTTAGATTTAGATCCCACTACTCGTCATTTATACCTTGACAATACTTATGCTGCTAAAGAAATCATGCTGGCCTTATATAAACAAGGTAAGAATGACCCTCTTTCTTATTTAAAGAAATTAGGTAATGATGCCTTTATCACTATGGCCAATTCTCAATATGAATACACATCTCGGATTCAGCGTGGCGTAAATTTAGAACTTGAGTTTTTACCAGCTGTTTTAGTCAATAATGAATTTAGTCCAGCACTAAAATCTTTTATTAACATTTTAGACAAGCAGGAATCGAATACTTCTCTATTAGCAGCGCTTAATATTGATAATAAACAATTAGAACAATTTAGAGATTCCTATAATCATAAAATTGTTAACAAGCCCGTTAGATTAGACGGTGATTTATTTGATTTAGATACCTTAACTAACTTGAAAGTAGATAAAGAAGGTTATAGAACTAATCCTTTAACGCAAGAGAAATTCTTATTAAGTGATTTACAACCTGCTAAAGATGTTCAAAGAAAGCTAAGCGAAATAATTGAAAATGCTCAGGTAGAAAAAGCAAGAAATCAAAGCTCATTTACTCTTTAATTGAAATACAAATTGTAATTTAATTTTTTTTGCATGAGCTTCTTTTCAAAAGAGGCTCTAAATCCTTGGGTTATTTGTTTGAATGTTTTAAATTCACTGCTATTAAATAAAGCTACTTCTATTAATCGAACGATGGCAACCATTCGACATGTTGGGCAATGGCTTCATCATTATTTGAAAACATAAAAAATGATTTAACCTAATGAAATTATCTGTTAATTCGTCTATAATGATTATATCGAACGAAATAATCGAGTTTTTTATGGAATCATTATCAGCCAATGAAGCAAAGACCCATTTTGGCGATCTACTTCTTAAAGTACAGCGGGAACCCGTGCAAATTAATCGAAATGGTAAAGCTGTTGCCGTAGTATTATCTGTTGACGATTACCTAAATTTAGAGTCCCTCAAAATGCAATATTTGAAAATTCGTGTGGAACAGGCAAAAGAAGATATTGCTGCTGGTCGAATGATTGATGGGGATGTATTTTTCGATGATTTATTAAATGGAAAATTTGACTAATAATGCCCCCGTATCAATTTACAACTCAAGCACAACAAGATCTTATTCAAATTCGACGTTTTATCTTAGAGCATTGGGGATCAAAACAGTCATTGAGTTATCTGGAAGAGTTAAAAAAAACATTACAGCTGCTTTCAGAAATGCCATTGATGGGAAAAAACTGTTCTGATGATTTAAAAGATATTTATCGGTTTCTATATGGTAGTCATGCAATCTATTACATTACTATACCAGACTCAATACTAATCATTGCTATTCTTCATCAGAGTATGGTGCCAGAAAATCATCTTGGAAATCGATTATAAAAATTTCTATAAGTTAGAGTGGTTATCGTAAATACCCCATTGTCCATGACTGGTTGTTAATTTATAAAGTCATTAAAGATGAGCGCATATAATTTTAAGATTATCGTCAACAGGCCTTCATAGGGATTTGTTTGGATGAGTTCTAGCGGTGTCGCTGTAACTATTATTCATTTAATTCGACTATGTTTTGAAATTCTTCAGCGGGAAGCCGTATGGTTCTTGGTCCATATTTTTGATTAATCCCATCAATTTCCTATTCAATTTTGGACTAAGTTTAGTATGCTCTCCTTTATGGTGGTGAAAATTGATCGTCGTCCACATCTTCTGGTGTGGAATTTTTAGAGCTTTTTCTATTGTTAAAAAGTGTCCTACCGCTTACTGTTTGAGAATTATCCGATTCTTTAGCAGATTCTATTTCTTCGTCACTTTCATCGTCCTCGATAAGCATTATTACTTCATCATCGTCGCTGCTACTAAGATCAATAAATTCACATTCCTTATCCTCTTCCTGCACTAACTTTATGTATTCTTCACGTGTCTGTACTTGCTCTTGAAGCAATTGTTGATAAGTTAGTTGAATCTTCTCTTTATATTCAGGAGGAATTAAAGCAGAATCAAAAAACATTTCGTGATAGTCAGCTGGCAATGCAAGTTGATTATCAATGATAAAGTTGCTCGTTAATTTTAGAATCTCGTGAAATGCATTATTTTCCTGGTTAAGCTGTAGTGTATCTAAATATCGCAGCAGAAAATAAAGCGTTAAATTTTTTATGGGAATTGCCAAAGCGAGATCATCATTTTTAAGATCTTTGCCCCTATCAGAATAGATTTTTTTCACTTCTAAATTCAAATCAACAAAACAAAGTCCATAATCCCAACCGGCGTATATCGGTGGCTTATCTTTATCAAGAGTAACTACCCTCCTAAAAGCGGCCTCGCCCATCATTCTTGCTAAGAGCGTATCGCCACTTTCTCGCAGAATATCCTCAGGAATTTTAACTCCTGCCAGTTTTAAAATTCTTTCTTCCGCACCAAATTCCCTTTGATCATAAATGAAGTAATCGACTTGACATTGAATTTTATATAGCCCCACCTCCATCTGGTAACCGCCATTAAAAATGTGGGGCTTTTTGCAAGCACTTAATGTGATCAAACTATTTGCTTCATGTTCTTGAAATTGCTTTTTATAAAACTGCAGTAATTTTTTATCAGATGCCTCATAAAATTGGGTAAAAATAGATGTTAAATTATCTATCTGCTCGTTCAGAGCTGTACTTACACCAGACATAAGCGGGGCTTGATAAAAAAAATCCTCAATGATGACTTGGTTTGCTTCATTAACTTTGACAAATTTTAATTCAACAATAAACGGCTCTTCGGAGACCACTCTGATGACATCAGGTTTTGATAGCTGTTGAAAATATTCCTTTAATAATAAATAATTTTCTTTAGACATTAACATTGAAACATAGGCATTTTCCGATATAAGTGCTCCTAAGTCCTCTGCAGTAATATTTTCAAATTCGATTTTAGTCAGCGATGAGTTTTTAAAACATAGCGTCTCGGGCTGTATTTCAACAATATTATTTATTTCTTTTGCTTTTTGTATATTCTTAAGAACCTCCATTAATGTTCGAAATCCATTATTTTTGGCCTGGAAAACGAAGAGTTTGGAGGCTACCGTATCAAGTAAGGTCAAGACATGGACATTATCATTAAACAGTTGCTTTAAAAAATTAATATGCACTATATCCAGGGGAATCTTGCTCACCCAATTTTGAAACTCATAGCCTTCGTAGGATTTAAGATCATGTTCAAAATCACATTTAAACTCCTTAGCTATTGTATCTAATTCACGATCAAGGAGCAGATGAGCATCATTTGTTCTTGAAATAATTGTTATAAAAAAGGGGGGGGTATCCTCAGCGCTTACGAGTAGGCCCACCAAATTTAAGCTGACAAAATAATTGCCTGATTTTGTATTTTTTCCCATGGAGAAAAGTTCATTACATCCTGCGCGGGCTTCCTCATTCTTTGTTGTAACTTCATCTTCATCTTCATCTTCATCGGCCGGATTTCTAGTGACCATATTCAAATACATTTGATTTTTAATACAACTTTGATCTTCAAGTGCAGGCAACAAAACAGATTTAAGAAATGATCTGCTCAGTTCGATATCTGGATTTATCATGTTTTAAACTCTAAGATGAAATTTTATAATTATAGCATCAGTTAGGTGCCGGTTTTTCTAATTAATACCGGATCAGTTTTGGGGAGAGGATCACAATCAGCCAATGAACTCTAATTTAGGATGCCTCTAATATGGGGGGTTTACAATACTCACGAAGATTAGTTGAACTATCAACGAACGGTTCTTCTACAACTGTAAATAGATGGCAGGATTTTGTATTTTGCGATTATTTTTAAGAACTTGGTAAAAAATTATGAAAATAGTATAAGCTTGATATAGGTGTTTAGGAGGATGTATGGCACTAACTTTATTAAAACTGGAAGACATTAAAGAATGTATTTCCATGAAAGAAGCGATAGACACAATGGAAATCGCTTTTAAGCAATTGGCAAAACAAGAAGTGATCATGCCAATGAGAACCCCCATCCCAATCCAGAATCAAAATGCTTTAACATTAACAATGCCTGCGTATTTACCCAATCTGGAGGCATTGGGATTAAAGGTTGTTTCTTTTTTTCCAAATAATGCAAAAAAAAATCTCCCCAGTATTTATGGAACTATTTTGCTTTTAGATGCGGCCACCGGGGCAGTAGAGGCTATTATGGAAGGGACTTATTTAACTGCCCTGCGAACAGGGGCTGTCTCAGGTCTTGCAACAAAATACCTTGCGCGAGAGGATGCTAAACATTTGGCAGTTATTGGTTCTGGTGTTCAAGCTGTAACTCAACTGGAAGCGATGGCAACAGTGCGGGATATCGAGAAAGTTTCTATATATTCTCGTAATAGGGAAAGAGCGACACAGTTTGCAGACACAATAAGCGAACATTTTGAAGTAAAGGTTTGTAAGGATATAAAACAGGCGGTAGCGGAGGCAGACATAATTTGTACGGCAACGAATAGTACGGAGCCTTTGATATATTTGCAAGATATTGGTTCTAATGTTCATATCAATGCCATTGGTTCCCATACAAAAGAAATGCGGGAAATTGCTAACAATGTATTAGCAAAAGCGTTAGTGATTGTCGATCAAAAGGAAGCAGCGTTAGCTGAGGCTGGTGAGATTATTCATGCTATTGCCAATAAAGCACTCACAAAAACACGGCTAAAAGAATTAGGGCATATGCTTACAAAAAATACCACTTACTACAAAAAAAGACTCACTGTTTTTAAATCAGTAGGACTTGCAATTCAAGATATAAGTATTGCACAAACAGTTTACCACAATGCAAAATTAAATCGTTTAGGTTCTAAATTTGAACTTTAGACGATTCCAAAAAAACGCAAAAGGTAATTGGTGGCTAAGCCGGCTACTAGTCCGAATAGATGGCCTTCCCAAGAAACACCTTTTTTGCTAGGAAAAATTCCTAAAAAAATTCCAGCAAAATAATATAAGCTAATGATACCCAGAATAATTGCTGTAACAGTGCCCTGTTGCAAAATATCGCTGACTAACAATCCCCAATAACCGGTAATTAATGAACTGGCCCCAAGATGAATACCGGGTTTAGCAAAACACCAAATTAAAAAGCCACTTAAAAGCGTAATGAATAAGGTCACGTATAAAAAGTAAAGTAGTCCATTGATCAGGATAAAATTACTTAATACGACCAAGGGGATTGAATTAAAGAATAAGTGATTAAAATTGGCATGCAATAAAGGTGCAAACACAATACCAGGAAGCCCATAAAAACGTCGTGGAATAATGCCAAGATAAAGCAGGCGGTTATTTAAAAAAAGGTTAATAAAATAGACTAGCCAAGGAATACCCAGAATTATGATGAGAATATTCATATTGGCTTGCGTCTGTTGAATGATAATGTTCAAGCTGCGATTAATTTCCTCAAGCATATTCAATTCCACATCTTAACGAGTAGTTAGTTCATTTTTTTGTGTTGTTTTCTGGGCAGTGTTACTGGCTGCTGGTAAAGCGGTAATGATTCGCACGGGCACAAAAAGAAGAGGGTCTACCAATGTTTGATTCAGAACCATTGACCAATGTAAATGCGGGCCTGTGGCACGTCCAGTCTTTCCTACAGTTCCCACCTGTTGACCTTGCTGTAAATGATCACCGACTTTCACGTTCATTTCTTTCAAATGGGCATATAAAGAAAATAAGCCCATTCCATGGTCAACAATGACCGTATTGCCTGTAAAAAAATAATCTTTAGCACTGACCACATTACCATCGGCAATGACATGAACAGAGGTATCAGCCGGTGCGCCAATATCTAAACCTGAATGAGGGGGACGTGGTTGCTTATTGTAGAAACGCTTTAACCCAAACAGGCTGGTAATGGGGCCGTGTGCAGGAGCTGCGAATTTTGCAGAGAATGGATTTGCAGCGGTATATTGGGCATATAAGGCTTGCATTTCTTTGTTTTCTTTATCAATCCTCGCCTGTTCTTCAGCAGAGGGATTAACCAGGCGATTGTCTTTAATCGTTAAATATTGAGTCGCATAATGCTTATCCGTCATGTGGAAAGGAATTGACATCTGATGGGGTTTTTTCATTATGAGTTCTTGAACTGGTTGTGTTTTATCCAGGGGTATGCCAACAATTAGTAGCCATTGATTGGGTTTAGTGCTGGGAACCACCGCAATTTTTTTATTATCGTAATAAACCTCGGGCTTTTGCTTAATGTCAACCGGAATAATAGTAATGCCCCCGTTTACTGCATGGTTTTCCGGTAAGGAATTCGCAAACAGATTATTAGCTAATAACAATAAAGCAAAACAAGTTAAACGAAAAAATTTAGAATAATCCTTCATAGCTTATCCTTTTATGTTGATGATTTCGCAATTTAGACTGCCGTGGGCCAAGCGTACATCAATGAGGTCACCTGGATTTACCTGAGAACTATCGTAGATGATTTTTTTATCTACTGTGGCAATCGCATATCCCCTATCCAGTGTAGCTAATGGACTTACCGCATGCAATGTTGCCAGTTTGGCGCTAAAAATTTGTTTTAAACCGGCTAGCCTCGCTCTCATGAGATTTGTTAGTTGTTGCTCAAGGGAAAATAATTGATTTTGAAGTTGCCTTAATACAACCTGAGGACTATTGATCTGTAATTTAGCAAACAATAAAGCCAGTTTGTTCTTGTTCTTTTTTAATAAATGCTGCATGGATTGGTAAAGTTGGCGCTCTAAAAAATCGATAGCTTGCCAGTGTTTGGCAATCAGCTGTTGCGGGGATAAAATTTTGGCCATTTTACTGGATAAAAGAAGTTGTTTATGCTGGGTAAATTGACCCATCAGGGAAATTGCGCGACGTTCCAATAATTGCAATGCCGTTATTAATTCCAATTGGTTTGGGGTAACGGCCTCAGCGGCTGCTGTGGGGGTAGCAGCCCTTAAGTCTGCGACAAAATCAGCAATGGTAAAATCGGTTTCATGTCCAATGCCTGTAACAATAGGAATTTGACTATTGCTGATGGCCAATGCCAACTGCTCATTATTAAAAGCCCACAAATCCTCAATACTGCCGCCCCCTCTGGCTAGAATAAGTACATCTACCTGGTTATCATGATTGGCTTTGTCAATCGCCCTAATAAGTTGCTTTGAGGCTTCTTTGCCTTGTACCTCACTTGCATATACTTTTACAGTGGCAAGAGGATAGCGTCTTGCCAATGTGGTAAGAATGTCTTGTAGTGCGGCACCAGTTGACGAGGTAATGACGCCAATAATAGAAGGAAAACGAGGAACTTCTTTCTTTCTTCCAGCGTCAAATAATCCTTGGGACTGCAGTTTTGCTTTTAATGCCTCAAACTGGCGATAAAGTTCCCCCAGCCCCGCATCGCTTAACGAGTGAACAATCAGCTGATAGTCACCCCGTGCTTCATAGAGGCTTAATTTCCCCTGGGCTAAAACCTGTTGGCCATCTTTAAAATGTCGGCTCTCCAGGGAATGATAGTTGCGGAAGTAAACACACCGTAACTGTGCTGAGGCATCTTTTAAGGTAAAGTAAAAATGGCCGGAGTTTGGCTTGCTTAAATTTGATAATTCACCAAGAACCGCTACCTCACCAACGTCGTTTTCCAGCCAAAAACGAATTTGCCGATTAAGTTGGCTGACGGTAAGGGCTGGTAAATCTTGATGCATACATAACCCACTTAAAGGCGAAACTGTTATTTTATCAATAAAAGTAAGATGAAAAAACTACAGACCTCAATACAAGGCTTTTTTCATGACGGTAACCCGTTTTTTAAGATAACATGTTTTCCAGAAAAGGCAGGGATACGTTCACCGGGCAAGACAATTCCTATCAAATTAAGTGGGTCTACCGCGGAAATGCTGATATTATGTTCATTTGGGGATTTCCTTTTCATGCTGCGTATAGAATCAACCGCATAAGATAGTGCAAATTGCTCGCCAAGAAAGCCACTTACAAAGCGACCACCCCTAATTTCTCCTTGTGCTTCAAGGCGACGAAAACCAATTAGCAGCTCTCGCCAGGAAGGAAGAATTTTTTCCCTGGCCAGCAACTCTCGGAAGCATATGCCATATCGTTTTAGCAAGACCCGGCATATGGCCTCAAGCCTTTTATCTTTATCGGTGGTTTTTCGGAATTTTAGTAGGGACCATCTACCTGTTGATTGCCTGAATACACTACGGCTTCTTTTGCCTAAGCGCCGGTGAGGATCGATTAAGGCTCGCAAATTGTCAAAACCATCTGCTGTTATCAAACCGGCTGAGACTAATTCCCATAGGCCTCTTTCTATTTCAGCTTTTAAATGATTGATCCCTTGAACAATATCAACAAAAAATGAGGCTCCATTTTCTTTTAAGAACAAATAAATAGTTTGGGCGACAGCACTTAAAACAGGTATTGTCTCTTCCTCCAGATGGAGTCTTATAGGCATCCAGTCCGCCTCTTCACGAACAAAAAAGGTTATGGGCGCAACGCTGGTGGGGATGACCCGTTTGGGTTTTAAAGAATCATTTTCTGAAATATCCTGTCCTGACAGTGCTGGATGTGGCGATAACCGTCCCCAACCCACAATACCCATTAAACAAAGTCGATCCAGCATATCTGAAGTGTAGTCTTTTATGCGTTTGGTAAAAATTTGCTTCTCCCAGGCATTAGCAGGGATTTCATAACCTTGCATTTGTTTGATAATTTCCAATAACCCTGGTTCACCATTTAACTGTGTTCCTGGCATGATATGTTGCCAGGCAGTTAACCACTCCATAAACTGGCTAGGACTCACCGGTTCTATTTCCTTGCGTAATTTGCCCAAGGTTAAATGGTGGATTCTCGCCAGTAAACGACGATCGCACCATTCCAGCTCTGAATGGTTAACTCTAAAGTGCCCGCGAAGAATAGAGCCTGCGGATTCAAGAGTAATCAATGCTTGTTCTATTTCAGTTTGTTTAAGTCCCAAGGTTGATGCTAATTCAATGGCGCTCACAGGACCGATATGTTGCATCCACCCTCTCACCATATGGGTAATTGTTTCTTCACGCCCAGCTATTTTTTCTTCAATATCAACTAGCGGTATGGAAAAAACTGCATTGGGATAAATTTTAAGGAAGCTTTGTTTTTTTTCAGTAGCAATCCAGAATGTTTTATTATCAGCTGTAGCCTTGCCTGCTCGACCACAGGCTGTTAATTGTTCAAAAAAAATTTTCCATTCGGGAGGGACAGTTTGGTGTTCACTAAAGTGAACATCGGTAGGCAGTGTAGTCAAACTTTGTAAAGTATCATGTAATTCATCAGCATTTCTAACATCAGGCCATGCTTGTTTTTGCACTTCAGAAATCGCTACAGGATCTAAAGCGCCCACTTCGCGTAACAGCGAATCAGGCAGGACTCGTCGCATTTCGACAGCTCGTGCTCTTCTTTCTTCCAATGGGGCATCGTCAAGAAATGCATAGGGGTTGGCATTCAGTATTTCATGTGAAAACACCGATGGGACTGGTGTATCGACAGCCAAACACTGAATGGTCCCTTTTATCATATCCTGAAGAAGTTTAGTAAAACCTTCGATATCAAGTGCTTCAGTTAAGGCATCTTTCATCGTTTCGATAATTAAAGGATGTTTCGGTAGTTCAATATCATGTCCGGCAAGATTATCCTGACAGGCGGCAGCATCGGGAAAAACTGCGGCTAACAGATCATCAGAAAGCATCCGCAGAATATTAGGAGGAACTTTCCGTCCGTTACGAAAACGAACCAAGGCTAATGCCCTTGTTGCTACCCAGCGCCAACGTGTAGTAAACAAAGGGGATTGTAAAACAGCCTGGGTTAGCACATCGACTATCGTGTTAGGATGCAGAAAATTAAAGACATCGGCTAATGGAAAGCTGTGTTGTTCTGCTAGTGAAATGTTAATGCCATCATCCGTTGCCGCTGCTTGTAGTTCAAAATTAAACGAACGACAAAACCTTTTTCTTAATGCCAAACCCCAAGCTTTATTTATCCGTGCGCCGAAAGGGGAGTGAATAATGAGCTGCATACCTCCTGATTCATCAAAAAAACGTTCCGCAATCACTATTTCCTGTGTTGGAACGCATCCTAAAACCGTACGTCCTTCTAAAATATATTCTATTAATTGTTCGGCACCGGCATCGTTGACCCCGCAATGCATTTTTAACCAGTTAATTGCCTGTAAAGTATCTGGTTGTTTAGCAACTTCCTCCGTAGGAGATAACGTCAGAGGAAGCATTTCATGAATTGTTTTGCGTAAATCAGAAACCTGTAGTGAGAGCTCATCCGTTCTAGATGGTGCTTCACCCCGCCAAAATGGAACACTGGGGGGTGCACCATGTGCGTCTTCAACCAATACGCGGCCTTTAGCACTTTCTATTTGCTTGATTTTCCATGAAGTAGTGCCAAGTAATATGATATCGCCTCGATTACTTTCAACAGCAAAATCCTCATCGAGTGTTCCCACCATCACTTCATTAGGTTCGGCAACGACTGTAAATAAACCGTTTTCAGGAATGGCCCCACCGCTGGTGATGGCTGTTAAACGACTACCGCGTCGACCTTTGACCATGCCATTAAGCCGGTCGCGAAAAAGATAAGCACCATAGCGGCCACGTGCACCAGCAATCCCTTCAGACAGCATTTCTAAAATTTCATTATATTGCTCGCGTGTAAGATTTCTATAAGGGAAAGCTTGCTTTATTAATTCAAACAGTTGATCTTCCTGCCACTCCTCCGTTGCACAAGTGGCAATAATTTGTTGTGCGAGAATATCCAAAGGGGTTTCAGGAATGATAAGCTGATCTAATTCCTTTTCACGTATGGCTCGAACTAGTGCTGCACATTCCAAAAGTTCGTTGCGGGTAGTGGCAAAAATTTTACCTTTCGATAGCCCACCATGCCAGTGACCGGCACGGCCAATGCGTTGTAATGCAACTGAAATGGAACGGGGGGAACCTATCAGACAAACTAAGTCAATAGCCCCAATATCAATGCCTAATTCTAAAGAAGCGGTGGCTACAAGTGCTTTTAATTCACCATTTTTTAATCGAGTCTCGGCAGCTAATCGTAATTTGCGCGATAGACTTCCATGGTGGGCGGCTACAAGCTCTTGTCCCAAACGTTCAGCCAAATGATGGGCTACTCTTTCTGCCAGACGCCTTGTATTAACAAAAATTAAAGTGGAACGGTTTTGTCGAGCAAGAAGGGCCAATCGATCATAAATTTCATCCCACAACTCATTGGACGCCACGGGTGCTAGCTCGCTAGAGGGGACTTCAATGTAAAGCTCAAGTTTACGGATATGTCCAATATTAACAATGACAGGTTGAGCACGATTATTGCCGGCAAGAAAATTTGCAACAAGCTCAATGGGTTTTTGTGTTGCTGATAAACCAATCCGAACAGGTGAACTTAAAGTAAGTGCCTCAAGCCGCTCCAGTGATAATGATAAATGGGTGCCTCGCTTATTGTTTGCAAGCGCATGAATTTCATCCACGATTACTGTCTTTATGTCTTTAAGAATGGCGCGGCTCTTTTCTGCGGTTAGCAATAGATAAAAAGATTCTGGAGTGGTTACCAAAATATGAGGAGGCTTTTTCAACATGGCTTGTCTTTCACGAGCCAAAGTATCGCCGGTTCGTACAGCGATTTGAATTTCATCCATATTATAACCTTGCTCTTTACCAAGCGTCATAATTTCATCCAAAGGGCCCAGAAGATTTTTTTGCACATCGTTTGTGAGTGCTTTTAAGGGAGAGACATATAAAACTTGTGTTTGATCCGTTAACGTTTTGTCAATGGACTGACGAACCAGTTGATCAATACAAACCAGAAACGCAGCAAAAGTTTTCCCTGAACCGGTTGGCGCAGAAATCAACGTGGTTTTGCCTGCTAAAATTTGGGGCCAACCTTGTTCTTGGGGTTCGGTTGCTTTAGTGAATTTCTTGACAAACCATTCTTGGACTAAAGGATGGGCCCATGCGAGGTTGTTGGAATACGTGGAATTCATAGTTTACAGTATATGCAAATTCACCAAAATATGACAAAGAATAGGAAATTTAGCAAAAACTTTAGCGTTTAACAAAGACTAAGGGGAGGTGGTCTTGCATCCATTCAAGACTTTGTCAGCGACCTGTTATTGTGGTTAATGACGTAGAGACAAATTTTCTTCTAGCAGTGCGGCAATGCAAAATGCCAATTCGTGGCTTTGGATAATTCTTCAAGCATAATTTCTCCGCGAATACTATTTCCTTTGGAGTTCACTCGTGGACTCAAGACAACGATCCCTGCTTTCCCGGGAACTACTGCAATAGTATAACCAGAAACCCCGCTTTTGGCGGGCATACCTGTTTTAACCATATGGGTTCCTGTTTCATCGTACAAACCACAAGTAGCCATAATAGCTAGTGTGATTTTACAAGTTTCCACCGAGATAACCTGCTCGCCTGTTACCAAGTCCTTGCCTGCATTAGCAAGAAGCGTAGGTAAATAAAGCATTTGTTCAAGCATGGCTTCATAAGAACAAAGTGTGAAATAAAGATCGAGCGTTTCATTTATCCCAGCCCCCAAATTCTTTCTGCTTTTTAATAAGTAAGCGAGGGAACGATTGCGATCGCCGGTGCGTTTCTCGGAAGCAAAAACAAGTGGGTTAATACTAAGTTTTTGATTAAAAAGCTTTAATACCCATTGTTCCAGCCAGGCAAATTGTTGCTCACCAATCCCTGGAATATGGGAACATAATGTAATTGCCCCAGCGTTAAGCATCGGATTTGAAGGCTTAGGACCAAATTGCTCAAGACGGGTGATGGAGGCAAAATCATCCCCGGAGGGCTCTACCTTAACCCATTCAAACAGTTGGTTGGCGCCAAATTCTTCAAGTAGTCCAATGAGCGTAATCATTTTACCCGTACTTTGTAGAGTGACGGGCGCTAATGGTTGGTTACTGAAAGCTATTGGTTCGCCATTTAGAGGATGGACTGCTATAGCAGTAATGTCTTCGTTAACATTTGCCAATTCAGGAATATAATTCGCTGTATTACCTTCCTGACAAAGCTCCGCTTTGCTAACTAGTTGTTTTAAGAGCTCAACGGTTATTTTGTTCTCGGTCATACTCTCTCTAAAAGAAAAAAAAGGCTGGCCATTATGCTAAATTTAGCACAGTAATACAAATAATAGGGCAGTTTAAGAAAGACTTTTTAGATAATCATTGAATAAATAAATCTTTTAAAGGTGAAGTGTATTTATCCAAAACTAGAGAGATTCGCTCGAGTATTGGGTCGAAAGCGACCCAATACTCTTATTCGACAACAATAAATCAATTTAGTTATTCTGCTAAAAACTCCCGTAACTTCCTTCCAATATCAGGCGCTCTCATTAAACTCTCACCAATCAGAAAACAGTGAATTCCATGGTCTAACATACATTGTATATCTTCATGGGTATTAATGCCGCTTTCCGTAATCAAAATTTTATCAGATGGGAGAGAGCGGGCTAATTCAATACTGGTACGGATATCTGTGGTAAAGCTATGTAAACTGCGATTATTAATACCCATGAGGGGTGTAGGAAGTTTAAGGGCACGCTGCAACTCTTCATCGGTATGGCTTTCAACTAAAACCGCCATGCCAAGCTCCTGTGCTAACTGACAATAATCCTTTAGTTGGTAATCATCAAGTAAGGCAACAATCAATAAAATACAATCGGCACCTAAAAAACGACTCTCATAAATTTGATAAGGATCAATAATAAAATCTTTGCGTAATACCGGCAATTGCGAATTATTTTTAGCCACAGCTATGTAGGATGGATCGCCTTGAAAAAAATTAACATCGGTAAGGACAGACAAGCAACTCGCGCCATTGTTTTGATAGATTGTGGCAATTTCAGCGACATTGAAATCATCACGAATGACTCCCTTACTGGGTGATGCTTTTTTAATTTCAGCAATGATAGCGGGTTTATTGGCTTTAAGAGGTGCAATGAAATCTCTAATGGAAGCTATTTCCTGGTTTATTAAGATTCCTAAAGGCATCTGTTGCTTTGCTTTTGTAATTTCCAGTTTTTTATGTTCACTAATTTTATGAAGAATGCTCATTTTTTGCCCTATGAGTTAAATTTTTTAATTGCTCAAATCGACGACCAGCTTCACCACTATCAATGGTTTGTTTAGCTTTCATAATGGCCTCATTAAAACTTACGTTAGGGTTAGCACAATAAAGGGCAAGCGCTGCATTTAATAAAACAATATCTCGGGCGGGGCCTTGTTGGCCCTCGAATACTTCTTTAGCCAAGGTAAGGCTTTGGGCTGGAGAGTCCACGATTATTTTATCGAGAGTGGGGTGATAGCAGCCATAGTCATTGGGATTAATACTCCACTGCTTATACTGACCATTTTGATATTCAACAATGTCAGTAACAGCTGAAATGCTCACTTCATCCATACCGTCACGTGAGTTAATAACAAGAACCCGTTGACTACCAAGATTTACCAGTACTTTAGCCAAGGGCTCAAGCCAGTGTTTTGCAAACACTCCTACAACTTGCTTTTTAACACGCGCTGGATTTACTAAGGGTCCGAGGAGGTTAAATAGAGTACGAATACCGAGTTGTTGTCGAGCATTGCGCGCATATTGCATTGCCTGATGAAAATGTGGGGCAAATAAAAAGCTCACATGACATTGACGCATACATTCTTTAAGCTGGCCATCGCTAAGCTTAAGTTCAAATCCGGCATGCAGCAATAAATCGGCGCTTCCACTACGGCTGGAGACGGAGCGGTTGCCATGTTTTGCCACGTTTACACCAGCAGCAGCGACCACAAAGCTACTGATGGTTGAGACATTAAATGTATTTTTGCCATCACCGCCTGTCCCTACTATATCAATCAGATCATCTCCCAGATCAATATGATGGGCCAATTCCATCATAACGGTAGCGGCAGCAGTTAATTCTTCGACTGTTTCACCTTTTGCCCGCATTAATGCAAGAAAAGTAGCGATTTGTACATCGGACAATTCGCCTTGCATGCAAGCCTGCATGATACTCTGCATTTGTGAGGTTGATAAATTTTCACGAGCAATTAATTGTTCAAAAAGTTTATTGGTATTCATGTTGCTCTAAAAAATGGGTTAATAATTGCAAACCATGTTCACTTAATATGGCTTCCGGATGGAATTGTAGCCCATAAAGTGGATATTGACGATGAGAAATAGCCATTATAGTGTCTTCAGCCCATGCATCAATAGAAAAACAAGAGGGTAAGGTTGAGGGTTCTATCGTTAATGAATGATAACGAGTTGCATGAAAAGGACTAGGGATGTTACGAAAAAGTCCTTGTTTATGATGGATAATTGGAGATGTTTTACCATGCATAATTATTGGGGCGCGTACAATTGCGGCGCCAAATGCATAGGCTAAACACTGATGGCCGAGGCAGATTCCCAGAATAGGTATTTGTTGATAAAACCGTTCAATAATTGCTAATGAGATACCTGCATCCTGTGGCCCTTTCGGGCCTGGAGAAATAACAAGGTATTGCGGTTTAAGCGCTTGGATTTCATCCAGTGTAATGCAATCATTGGCATAGACTAAAACGTCCTGGTTTAAAATTTGAAAATATTGAACCAGATTGTAAGTAAACGAGTCATAGTTATCGATAATGAGGAGCATGATTGTCTGGGTATATTAATTTATAAAAAAGGCAAGATCCTGCGAACAAGTCGCTGTCTCTTTGATCACCTCTCTCTGCCGACGCCCCGCGGCTTTGTCGGCGGAGGTCCAGTGATTTAGCGCAGTGCTTCTGGATCCCGCGGACAAAGCCGCGGGGCGTCGGAAAGCAAAGCTGGACCAGGTTTTCAGAGATGTGTAGAAGAGTCAGGAACAAGTCACGGGAGGGAGTATGAGATAGGATGAAAAAAATCTTAACGCCTACGTTCCGCGGTTTATCCGCGGAATCCAGTGATATGGCAAGATTTCTGGAGCCCGCGGCCAAGTCGCTTAATCTTATACACATTTCTGCCGATGCCCCGCGGCTTGACCGCGGGGTCCAGGGATTTTGCGCTAAAACACTGGATCCCGCGGTCAAGCCGCGGGACGTCGGAAAGTAGAGCTGAACTGGGTTTTCAGAGATGTGTATACGAGACAGGAACAAGTCGCCGGAGGTAGAAAAAGGAGGCAGAGTAATATTATTAAATTCAATTTTAATTTTCATGGATAAAACCTAATGGCAAGAGAAGTACATCTTATAAAGAAAACTCTTCTCCCAAATAAACAGCTCTGACTTGCTGATTGCCTAAAATTGTTTCAGGAGTTCCTTCGCAAAGAATTTTTCCTTGGCTGACAATATATGCCCGCTCACAAATATCGAGAGTTTCGCGCACATTATGATCAGTAATTAATACGCCTATGCCCTTATCACATAAATGAAGTATAATTTTTTTAATGTCCAGAACAGAAATAGGGTCAACCCCTGCGAAAGGTTCATCCAGCAAAATAAAATTGGGTTCAATAGCAAGGGCACGTGCAATCTCAACGCGTCGCCGCTCGCCACCAGAAAGGCTCATACCAAGGCTTTTCTGAATGTGTGAAATGTGGAATTCCTGCATTAACTCTTGCAGCTTGGTTTGGCGCCCTTGGTCATCCAAATCTTTCCGAAGTTGTAGGATGGATAAAATATTATCGGACACAGACATTTTTCGGAATACGGAAGCTTCTTGCGGTAAATAACCGATTCCCAATCGTGCACGCTGGTGCATCGGTGATTTGGTAATATCTTGGTTATTAAGAATAATTTGTCCTTCATCGCAAGATTGCAGGCCTACGATCATATAAAAACAAGTTGTTTTTCCGGCACCATTAGGACCCAATAACCCCACGCATTCGCCACTACGGATCTTAATACTGACATCGTTAACAACAGTTCGTGTTTTAAATGATTTCTTTAAATGTTTTGCTAACAATTCACTCATGCTTTTTTCTCGGGATGAATGACAATCGTGGTACGATTCTTAGGGTTACCTTTAGAGATGACGTGTTGTTTTTCTGTATCATAACTAATCTTTGGACCAGTAAAGGAGTTGTCGCCCTGGGTCACCCGGGCATTTCCAATCAATTCTACCAAATGACGTTCAGGGTAGTAACGAATGGTGTCTGCGTAAGCATGTAATGGGGGTTTATCAAGCGCTGTTTGGGTCCAAAAATGGGCCTGTTCTTTGCCATCACCAAAAGCAATCGCAAGGATCAACTTATTTTGCTGATTACCCTCAGTAATTGCCCTGGCAGCTCGCAGGTGAGATGTGCCCTGATCAAACTCAACGTTACCAATGTATTCGCCGTGATGGGTTTGTTGATTTAAATCGGCAGAATCGGCGGATAATTCAGCGATTTTTTCCCGATCATCAGGCATTGCAAAACCAAGTCTTGTAATAAAAACCAGAATAACAACAAGGAGTATATGGATTATCCTAACCGTGCTTGGGTTCATAGGTTGCATGGGCTTTACTCAGTTGCACACGTTTATCCGCCAGATAAGCTTTCATCCCTTGTGAATGTACTATGCTTCCTGGTTGTTCAAAACTGACTGCCAGATCAGTGGTTGCTAATTTTTCTTTTGTAAAATACAGTAATTTCTCCGTTTTCATCGTACTTTCTTGCGACCGTTCACCTTTGTTTTGGTGTACAACGACATGACGGATAAATGTAATTTGTTCACTGCCATGGATTGCTTTTGCGTGTTCAGAACTAATTTGCCACGCGGGTTGTCCAGGTTGGGTGATTATTATTTTGGGGGTTTTTAACAAATTGGTATTTTCAGCTGGAATATGCTGCATTTGCGGTGTGTATAGATAGTTAATTAACTTACCTTTTTCATCAAAACGGCGTACTGTCAAATTGGTTACGAGGGTATCTGGTGATTGTGACAGCGTTTTATCATCAAGTTTAACAATGGTAGTTGAGCCTGCAAAATACCATCCGGAGCAGGCAAGTACTATCAGGGCACAGAATAACCAGGCTGCTTGTTTCGCTGCATTCATGAGGATAAATACCTTGTAAGTGCGATTTCTTGTTTATTTTGAGCGTTTAAAATTAATTCACAAACTTCACGTACGGCACCACGGCCTCCGGTTTGCTCTGTTTGCCAGGCTGCATACTCTTTAACCTGACGAACTGCATTTGCTACAGCCACCCCCAAGCCAACTTGTTGTATAATGGGTAAATCAGGTAAGTCATCGCCAACATAGGCAAATTCTTTATCCTCAAAACCCAGGCGTTGTTTGAGCTGTTCAAAGGCATTTCGTTTATCTACCTGACCTGTAAAATAATGTTGAACACCCAGTTGTTTCATGCGGTGATCTATCACTGCATTCACTGAAGTAGTAATGATTGCCACCTCAATACCTGCTGACATTAATAACTTCAACCCCATACCATCTTGGACATGAAAAGTTTTCAATTCATTGCCGAAATTATCAACATACAAAAGACCGTCGGTTAGAACACCATCAACGTCGCAGATTAGACATTTAATTTTTTTTGCTTTTTCAATTAATTCATTCATTTTCTTACCTAAAACCCATCTATTTAATTGCAACAGGGTATTAAAAAACACCAGCACGCAATAAATCATGTAAATGTACAACAGCTATTGGCCGATTATCATCATCAACTACCACTAAAGAGGTAATACTGTATTTTTGCATCATAGCCAATGCTTCAGCCGCTAAAAGCCCTTTTTTGATGGTCTTGCAGTTTTTACTCATCACTACAGCCAGCGGGGTTGTATTAATGTCAAAATTTTGCGTTAAGGTTCTTCTGACGTCCCCATCTGTATAGACTCCGGCAAGATACCCGCGAGTATCTACTACACAAGTCATCCCTAACTTTTTTGCGGTGACTTCAATCAGTGCTTCACTAATGGTTGCTTGCTCGTTAACCAAAGGTAATCCATCACCCTCATGCCATAGCTCATCAATACGAAGTAATAAACGCCTACCTAAAGCCCCGCCTGGATGGGCCAAGGCAAAATCTTCAGCACTAAAACCTCTTGCCTGCAATAGCGCAATAGCCAAAGCATCTCCCATGACCAAGGAGACAGTAGTGCTTGTTGTAGGGGCAAGACCTAAAGGACAAGCTTCCTGGCGAATACTGATATCAAGGTTTACATCTGCTGATTTGGCAATGGCCGATTCCGGATTGCCGGTTAAGGTAATGAGTGGAACTTCCAAACGTTTCAACAGGGGAAGCAGGGTCACAATTTCATGGGTAAAACCAGAGTTGGAAATCGCAAGTACAGTGTCTTGCCGTGTAATCATCCCTAAGTCCCCATGGCTGGCTTCACCGGGATGCATAAAAAAGGCTGGAGTACCCGTACTGGCAAAGGTTGCAGCAATTTTATTTCCAATATGCCCTGATTTACCCATACCGGTTACTACAACACGCCCTTTGCAGGCCAGTAAAAGCTCGCAAGCGGTTTCGAAACGTTGATCAATACGCTGCGTTAAATCAAGTACTGCCTGTGCTTCGGTTTCAATGACTGCAAGACCTAATTTGCAAAAATTCATGTTCTCTAGTGTCATTTGAACAGGGGAAAGAGTGTAACATAGTTAGTGGCAAAATAGGTACAATTCTTGACTGAAGCCATGTAGAAATTGACGAGTATAATAATTCGGTTAGCCCTAGGGTAAAAGTAGAATAGGGCTTTTTCCTTCTTTTGACACAATAGTTTGGCATTCGTTGTATTTTTCTTGGTAAAATTCACGAGTTTCTTTTTGTCTTCGACCAGGTCCTTTATATTCTTGCTGCTTTTGCTTTAGCACATGCTCTACCTGCTCAAAGAGCGTTTCGATTAATTTATTATCATTTTTTTCTTCTTTTGCAGGTAGTTTAATTAAGATATTGCGTAAGCTTTGAATTCCATCCGGGACAATTCGATACAAGAGACGAAAATCTCTTCCCCTTGTATTCCAATGGGACTTCATTACCTCGTCCTTTAACGTTACAAGAAATTCCTTTTTTTCATTAAAAATTTTAGTTTCTGATTCTTCTTCTGATTTTTCCTCTTTCCCTGATGATGGGCTAAGTTTAGGCTGGAACGCTTTGGAATCTAATTTTTCAAATATTCCTTGATCAATGGCAGCCAATACATTATCGGTGCTATTCGGACACATTTCACCAAATGCCTGTATGTGTTCAACTTGTTTTAATGCCTCGGGAGCATGGGTAATTAGCGCTTTAAGAATTTCATCACCAATATCATATTTTTTGATAGCAGTTTGATAATAGTCTAAACGAAGAGCACGAGGTTCTCTTCTTAGATCGTGCAAAACATAAGTGATGATGTGTTTAATGGCAGATTCGCGATTTTCAAAATAAAATTCCAAATTCTTTTTGTGATACAAATCATTCTCTGTAAAAATCCAAGTTTGGATGTTTTCCATATAAAACGGCTTACTGTCAAGCGCATGCTCCTCAAAGGGGATACTATCCTTGGTTTTATTAAAATACCCTAGTACGATACCAGGGCCAGTCGTTAAAACGGGAGTCATTTTAAAAAGAAAATAATAGATGATATCTTTGAAAGACTTTGCATAGCGTATAACAGTATTATCTACTGGAACATTATCTTTAAAAATCTCTGCATACGTTTTATGATAATTATTAATTAGCTCCTGGCAAAAAGACTCTAATAGTTCTTTGCCATTCGCATTAGCCATCATAATATCATTATTGCATAATCCTTTTTGATTCACTCCTTTACCTGCATAGGCCACCCGTCCCATGTTGAGGCGAATTCCATGTTTTGCAGCGATTTCGCCTAGTTGTTCTCTTACTTTAATGTCTACATCCAAATAAATCCCTTCAAACGTTCTTAAAATCATAAGTCTTAACACATCTGCGGCTGCGGCATAACTTTGTCTTGATTTCTCATTCAGATAGATAGCATAGAGCTCCTGTTCAAGCTTATCTCCCTTCAACGGGAAAATTTTATGAATTTGAACAATATCGATATTACGGCTTGAGCACCAATTTTGCATGGCCTCTGGAATGTCTTCACGATCAGTCCACAATAGATGGCAGGCATCGGGATTTGTTTCTTTAACTGAGGAAACATTCGCTTCAAGTTGCTTTAATATATAAGGGCCCTTCTCATTACTTAATAGAGGTATTTCGCGCATACCCATTGCTGGCCATTCGCTGCCAAGCCAAATGGTATGAAAGATGTGAGGTATATTGTCAGAGCCCGCTGCCTTGGTATGCTCTTCTAATAATGCCTGTAGCTTTAATCTTTCCCCTATGTCTTGCTCAGCGAAACTTCTCAAATTAAAAGGGTCTAGTCCTATGGAATCCGTTCTGGTGCCAAATTTTAAGTCGACTGGTTGGGCCTTTGTTAAAGGTTTATTGGGATAGGTGGCATCTGGGAATTTTTCTTCAAATAACCGAACCTCTTCCTTCACGTTACCTCGGAACTCTGCTAGATTCCTTTCAAGCAATTCAACACGTTTCTGTTGCTTATCTAGATTCTCTAATTCTTTTGGATTAGGCGGCTGTTTACTTAATTCTTGTGTCTGTTTCTTAGCAATTAATTGTTGCAGTTCGATTAAGTCAAGCGCCAAATTTTCCAAGCCCTTTGTCAGTAATTGATAGGTTCTTGGGCCTTTTACGGTTGGAGATAATCCCAAAAGATGGGTTGCATATTCTTCAAAATATTTATCAAATTCTTGTATTTGTGAACTTCCAAATGACACTGTAGACGTAATTGAGTTTAAGAAGGTAGTTCCCAATTCAAGGAAGTAATATAATTCTTGTGCCTGGTTATTATCCTCATTGGTTTCAAATTTACCCGGTAGCCGGGCGAAGGTCTTTAGAAATTGATATAGATGTTTCATACTTAAACCATTGCGCGAGGATTAATAATAATTATATCCAAGCAGTATTAAGGAATTGTTATGACTCAAATAGCCTCCTCTCTTTGAGTACCTTATTTAATTCGCAAAATAATACGTATCAAGTATAATTATCTTTTTCACTTATTTGCCGGTAAAAAATACATGCAAAATAATTTGGTGCAAATCACTAATCTTACCTTTGCTCGAGGTGAACGTTGTATTTTTGATGGTATTAATATGACAGTGGAGCAAGGAAAAATTACCGCTATCATGGGACCTAGTGGTAGTGGTAAAACAACGCTCCTACGCTTAATAGGGGCGCAGCTTAATCCGCAAGAAGGCTCTATCCTTGTAGACGGAGCTAATATCCACAAGCTATCTAGAAAAGAGCTGTACCTCGCGCGTCGCAAAATGGGATTGTTATTTCAAAGCAGCGCACTCTTTACCGATTTGTCAGTTTTTGATAATGTCGCGTTCCCATTGCGGGAGCATACCAATCTTAATGAAGCCATGCTTCGTGATGTGGTGCTGATGAAACTTGAAGCTGTTGGGTTGCGAGGGGCAGCGCAGTTGATGCCGGATGAACTCTCAGGCGGTATGGCAAGACGCGTGGCTTTGGCCCGTACTATTGCGCTAGACCCTGAATTAATGATGTATGATGAGCCTTTTACAGGTCAAGATCCTATTTCCATGGGCGTGCTTGTTCGTTTAATCAAGCGATTAAATCAGCTTTTACAAACGACCACGATTATCGTTTCTCATGATGTTGAAGAGACCTGTTCGATTTCCGACTACATTTATTTGATTGCCGGCGGACGAGTCATTGGACATGGCACGCCTCTTGAATTAAAAAATTCAGACCAACCCCAAGTCAGACAATTTATGCATGGCGAGGCTGATGGCGTCGTGCCGTTCCATTATCCGGCACGTCCTTATACAGAGGAGTTACTCGATGCTTGATACGTTAGCTCGCATAGGGCAACGCGGCGTAATAAATTTACAAACAATGGGCCAATCAGGAGCCTTTTTGCTACGCATGTTTTTCAGGAACCCTGATTTGCCGAGACTTTGGCCTGATTTAAAAAGACAGCTTCACTTTGTTGGCGTTTTATCTTGCTTGATAATTGTTGTTTCGGCGTTATTTGTTGGCATGGTTATTGGTTTGCAAGGGTATAATACACTGCAAAAATTTGGAGCCAGCAGCCAGCTCGGACAGCTTTTAGCGCTAAGTATTGGTAGGGAGCTTGGTCCGGTAATCAGTGCTTTATTATTTGCAGGACGCGCTGGCTCAGCGTTAACGGCAGAAATTGGTTTAATGAAGGCAACGGAGCAGTTGGCAAGTATGGATATGATGGGGGTAGATCCTCTAGGTAGGGTGATTTATCCGCGTTTTCTGGCAGGTTTAATTTCTTTGCCGCTTTTGGCATTAATTTTTACTGCTGTTGCCATTTATGGCGGTTATTTTGTCGGTGTGGATTGGTTAGGTGTTGATGCCGGCAGTTTTTGGTCTAACATGCAAGCCGCTGTTGATTTTCGCTTAGACATGCTAAGCGGCATCATTAAAAGTGTTGTATTTGCATTTGTGGTGGTATGGATAGCCGTATTTCAAGGTTTTAATTGTATTGCTACCGCGGAAGGTATTAGTCAGGCAACAACACGGACCGTCGTTTACTCTTCATTGGCAGTGCTGGGACTTGACTTTATTTTGACCGCTATGATGATTGGAGGTTGGTAAATGAATAATAGGCAACGTTACATCGATATAAGCGTAGGAATTTTTATGTTGCTAGGTTTATTTGCCTTATTGGTTTTGGTAATGAAAGTAAGCGGGGTTACTACATTAGTTTCCAACAAAGGTTATCATGTTACCGCTGAATTTACAGATATAGGCGGTTTAAAAGTAAGAGCGCCAGTCACTGTGGCGGGGGTAAGAATTGGAGAAGTTACCAATATTGAACTGCAACCTGGTGAGTTAAATGCCAGAGTAACCATGCTGTTACGCAATGATAAACCGATTCCCTACGAAGATACTTCCGCCCGTATTTTAACTGAGGGATTAATAGGTTCTAATTACATTAGCATTGTACCTGGATTCGAAGATGACGGGCAGGATCATCCTTATCTTCGTGAAGGGGATGTTATAGCTAAGACACAAGAAGCTGTTATTCTTGAGAATTTAATAGGACAACTTTTGTTCAATATTAATAAAAAATAGGATAAACCATGAGAGCAATCAAATCGATAATTGTTATAGGAATATTATCTCTTACCCAATTGTTGTGGGCGCAGTCCTCTCCCTTGCCAATGCTTGAGCATACAGCAAATCAGATCATAGATACTTTAAAAGACAACAAGGCAAACCTAAAGAATAATCCCCGCATCATCCATCAAGCAGTGCAGCGTTATCTTTTGCCAAATGTGGATGTCAGTGGAATGTCCCGTTCTGTATTGGGCAGGCAAGCCTGGAATAAAGCCACCCCCAGTGAAAGACAGCAATTCGCACAAGAGTTTACTCAACTGGTGATTCGTACTTATGCGACCCCTTTGGCTGAATATACCGATGAAAAGATTAAATTTCTGCCGATCCGTGGCTCTCTTGAAAACCGGTTTTTGCGTGTAAATAGTGTCATCATTCGCTCAAATGGTCAAAATATACCCTTAAGTTATAGTTTGGTTTCTAAAAATGGCAACTGGAAAATCTATGACTTAAGCGTGGAAGGAGTCAGTTTATTACAAAGCTTCCGTTCACAATTTGCTGAAGCATTAAGAAATTCAAGCATGCAAGAAATTATCAGGCAATTGCGTGCTCAACCAGGAAAAAAGGCGGCTTAAGTGGAAATCAAAGCATTCAAACCGTCCTCTGAGATGACATTTTCAACCGTTCAGGCTGATCGTGATCGGTTAGTTAAATATTTTCGTGATGCGAGGGGGAAGGTTATAAAATTTGATTTAAGTGAAGTAACGCACTGTGATAGTGCAGGTCTTGCTCTGTTAATTGAAGCTAAAAGATTAAGTACGCAAAAAAACAAAATTTGCCAGATTGAAGGAGTCCCCAAGGCGGTTCATGCATTGGCAGAGTTTTGTGGGGTAGAAGCCATACTCAATAAACACGAATTAAACGCAAAGTGAGAATAAGTTGTATGATTAGTAATGAGGTATTAGAAAAACGCCTTGCTGAAACGGGAGAAGTTGATTTTGTTCAAGTGGGAGGAGATGGTTACCACTATCAACTTACTATTGTTTCTGATGCATTTTTGGGGAAATCGAAGGTGGCAAGGCAGCAATGGGTTTATGGAAAACTTAAAGAGTACATTACATCCGGTAGTCTGCATGCTGTCAGTATGAAGACTTTTACAAAGGAAGAGTGGGAGAAAAATCGTGGATAAGTTAATTATCAATGGTGGTAAGGCTTTGCAAGGAGAAGTTACTATTTCCGGAGCAAAGAATGCAGCATTACCTATCATGGCGGCCACACTTCTTGCGAGCGACAATGTAACCATTGCTAATGTGCCCCATCTTAAAGATGTTACCACGATGATGGAGCTTTTAGGGCAACTAGGCGCCCAGTTGACTGTTGATGAAAAAATGAATGTACAGGTCGATGCTTCACAGGTTAATGAATATGTAGCTCCTTATGAATTAGTAAAAACCATGCGTGCTTCAATTGTGGTATTGGGGCCTTTATTAGCACGTTTTGGCCAAGCTGATGTCTCCCTGCCAGGAGGTTGTGCCATTGGTACACGACCAGTGGATTTACACCTTAAAGCATTGAAAGCAATGGGTGCTGATATAACAGTAAAAAATGGTTATATTAAGGCGCGTTGTAAAAAAGGACGTTTGCAAGGAAAAACGCTGGTATTTGACTCAGTTACGGTTACCGGTACAGAAAACGTATTAATGGCAGCTGTTCTTGCCGAAGGTAAAACCCTTATTAAAAATGCTGCACGGGAACCCGAAGTCGTTGATTTGGCTAATTTTCTGAATCATATGGGCGCTAAGATTACTGGCGCTGGTAGCGGTACTATCGAAGTAGAAGGCGTTCCTGCTCTCTCAGGGGGCGCTTATTCCGTCATGCCAGATCGCATTGAAGCGGGTACTTATCTTACTGCTGGCGCTATCACTCGAGGTAAAGTAACGGTGCGTCGTGTGAAACCTGATAATTTGTTGTCGATGTTATGCAAATTCGAAGAAGCAGGGGCAGAGTTGTCCATTGGAGAAGATTGGGTCACATTGAACATGCATGGGCTTCGTCCGCAAGCTGTAAATATTTCGACGGCACCCTATCCTGCATTTCCCACAGATATGCAAGCGCAATTTATGGCATTAAATACTATTGCTGACGGTACCTCATCGGTTATTGAAAATATTTTTGAGAATCGTTTTATGCACGTGCAGGAATTACAACGGATGGGTGCTCAAATTCAATTGAATGGTAATACTGCAATGATTACCGGGATTGAAAAATTAACCGGTGCTCCCGTAATGGCCACAGATTTACGTGCTTCTGCAAGTTTAATTTTGGCAGGACTCGCTGCTGAAGGGGAAACGTCTGTTGAGCGTGTTTACCATGTGGATAGGGGATATGAGCGAATCGAAGAAAAATTATCGATGCTAGGTGCCGATATTAAGAGGGCCTCCGCGCGGTGAATTTGCGTGATAAGCTCGCCCATTATCTGCACGAATTTTTAGGGTGCAATAATTTTAATGATTATGCCCCTAATGGTGTGCAGATTGAAGGTAGGGAAAACATTAAACGTATCTGTTCGGCGGTTACTGCTTCTGCAGAAGTAATAGACCATGCAATTTTATTACATGCGGACGTTTTACTGGTTCATCATGGGTATTTTTGGCGAGGTGAAGAGCCTGTAATCACTGGCATGAAACGACAGCGAATTGCCAAATTGCTTCGCGAAAATATTTCTCTTTTTGCTTATCATTTACCACTTGATTGTCATCCTGAAATTGGAAACAACGCTTGTTTGGCAAAACTTTTCAATATTAAATCCTGTAGAATGCATGATGTTGGTAAAACACCGAATCTTCTCTGGTCGGGTAAACTTGATGAACCTAAAGCTACGAATGAATTTTTACTGCAATTGCAGGCAAAGTTGAATAGGGCACCTTTATTCATAGAAGGCTCAAACAAGTTAATTCAATCCGTTGCCTGGTGTAGTGGTGCGGCACAGGATTTTATTGAGGAAGCCAGTAAACTGGGTGTAGATGCTTACATTAGTGGGGAAATTTCAGAACGGACCTATTATCAAGCAAAGGAATTAGGGATCCACTATTTTGCTTGCGGTCATCATGCCACTGAACGCTATGGTATTCAGGCGTTGGGGGATCACTTGGCGTCACATTTTCAATTAGAACATCATTTTATAGACAGTGCTAATCCTGTTTAACCAAACTTACGGGTAGGTGAATCATCAGGATTAAATTCTTGAATCATTTCAGGACAGAAATCTTTATAGCGTTGAACAATAGCAATTAATTTTTCATCATTAAACAAGCCTTGTAATTCTTCCCTATCAAAGTTGGCGTCTGCATCAAACTTCTCACCGGCAATATTAATAGCGTTAAATAATTTCACTGCTATGTCACGATTTACAGGAGAATTGTACTCATTACCAATATAGTCTAAGAGTTCCAGTTTAAAAGAGCGCGTATTCGCTACTTGAACAAAACCCAATTGATCGCAACTATCCACTCTTAAACTCTTATAATGATGCATCTGTACACTTATAGTGAAATCTTTTCCAAGTTTATTAAATAAAATTTCTGCAGTGGGGAAATAGGCTTCCACCTCGGGTGTGAAATGACCACTTGCCAGATTCATAAAAAAATTGTTCTGATACTTTACGACAGCTCCTCCTGCAAGAACAGGCGGAGTAGGCATATGCTCGGATATATTGAGCGCTTTACGAATTAACCCGCCGTGTGTCAGTTTTTTTGACTTGCTAAATTGTGGGGCAAACCAGGTTTCACCACTTTCTGTTATTACATACAAGTAGTTCACACCATCTACTAGATTATTAGGATCCTTCGTAATGGTTACCTGTTGATAATCATCATTTTCTTGTCTAACCGTCGAAGGATCCGAATATTGGTCTAATAAGGGATATTTTTTATAAGAGTTTAATAAGGTGGAGGATAACGCAGCTTCTTTACTCACGGGATTATTAATATCCAATAAACTTACTGGGTTATTGATTTGCATTGAATTACTTAGGTGCTCATCTAATGCTTTGGAAACCTCAATCTCTAAAGAAATGCCTTTTTCTTCGGCTTTAATTTGATAAGGCAAATTCAATTTATTACAAATAAATTGCATCCTGCGCAACAAAGAACTATCGGGCTCATAAAGCTTAACCTCTTTATTAATAGCATGTATTAGCTCTTCAGCGGTGGATATTGAACTATTTCTCAAAATTTTTTGTACGAGTTGGACTTCATGTTCTCCACGATGTTTTCCCACGCGTTGAAACATGGATGGGGCCCATTTTAACAGCTCTCGGGCGCAAAAATTTTCTAACACCCTTTTGGTGTTTTCAAAGACTGAATCTGCAGGGGACCAAAATTTTTGATACTTATTTTCTAATGTTTTTGCACTGATTTCATATTTCCCTAACATGATTTTATTCCATGGGGTATGTCATGAGTTTATTTTGGCATAGTTAGCTTAAGAAAAGGTTAAGATATATACAAATAGGGTTTATTTTAACTATTTATGGAGCATGAATTTAGAGTCGCATCAATTGTGAGCGTGTTCTAATCTCGAGGGCAAACATGGAAGGCTTTAAATCCTCATCTTGAATTTGAGGGAGCATAAAATTTCCTTAATAGACGAAATTTGCGTCGAAAGATCTATGGATGTCAGGCTATGAAGTGTTGGTTCGATATTATTGCAAATGGATTTATTTCTCGTGTCGCCTCCGTAGGGTAAAGGTGGGTGTGAAGTGATAGATGGCGGGTAATCTAATTAAATTAAGACTAATGAAAATTTTTATTTGAGACATATAACGTACCCTTTTTATCACAAACCTCTAGAATTTGGGCATTTCATTTCTATTGTCATTGGATGTGTGGGAAAAGCCTATAGAGCTGCTTATCTTTTGAAACGGATTTCATTTTCTAACTGAGTTTATAAAAATTTATTTAAAAGTTAAATTTTTTGATGTTTGAAGTTTTACTTCAACCATCATATTTTTGTTTAGCTCTAAATGAATAACGTTTATGTGCCGTAATTTCTAATGCAGTTAATGCTAATGATGTTTTAAATGGAGATAACTTTTATCTTTTGTATTTTTCTAAATTTTGAGGATGTGAGTCATTTCTTTGTCAAGATTTAATCTAGATAGGGTTATTAAAATATGATAAAAGTTCATTTACCTATAAGTTTATTAATAGTTAATCCTTAATCCGTAAGGTAAAAATTTATGTCTTTTGATAAAATAATTTGTGTAGGAAAAAATTATCTTGAACATGCCAAAGAGCTTGGTGATGAAGTACCAGAAAAACCGGTACTCTTCTTAAAACCAGCGAGTGTTCTTAGACAAGTCTCTGGTTGGGGAGAACAAATCCAGGTTGGTTTCCCTCATGAAGACACTGAGGTGCAACCAGAATGCGAAATTGCGCTTCGTCTAGCTCAGGATGGATACAAAATGACAATTGAAGACGCGAGAAACGCTATTGCAGATATAACTCTTGGTCTTGAAATGACTCTAAGAGCACGTCAAGCAAAGTTAAAAAAACAAGGCCATCCATGGACTACATCAAAAGTGTTTAAAGATGCTGCTATTATTGGACCTTGGATTCCCTATGAACAATTTAATGAATATATGAGTGCTGAATTCCAATTACTCCTTGATGGAACCCTCCGGCAATGCGCAAAAGGGACGGATATGATGATGTACCCAGAAGATTTATTGGTTTATATCAGCCAATTTTTTCCCTTAAAAGCGGGTGATATAATTTATACCGGGACTCCTGCAGGAGTGACCTCAATATCAGAGAGCACTACTGCTGAATTACGCTGGAAGAATTATTTCTACACTGTAAAATGGCAGTAGTTCCCAGATGTATTATTTGACCATAAGACCACAGAATTCTTTTAAGCTGATGAAATCGCTAACGCGATTTTTTCATCTTCGTTCTCCTTAGTGGTAGTTTAACTTGGAGAACTCTAATCAGGAATACAACTATTTAGGGGATGGTTACATTACCATCAATAAATAGTTCCGCCTCTAAGCAAAAAGTTATCGTATTAGTTAATTTTATATATTCCTGTGTTCGTTAAATCCAGAATTCCATAATTGGAAAATTTCCCGTAATTAGACTAATTTCACCAACTTGTTTTGCCCCCATGTATTTATAGAACCCTATGATTTGGGGAATATTGTCAGAAATAAAACGAAAAAACCTCCAGTCTTGATTTTTGGAAGTATTTATAACTTCATTCCATAATAAACGCCCATACCCTTTTCCTACAAATTGACTGTCAAGAAATAAGAGATCGAGTTCTGCATAGTCTCTCTTTATAGTCGGCCCTCTCATGCCAATGATTTCAATAAACTGATTACAAAAGAGTGCTTTGATTAATATATGATCTTCAACATAATATGCTCGTGGTCCCCAAATGTTAACAAAAATCATTAATATAATCTTCTTTACCTGGATGATAGTGTGATCTAGATCGTTTCATTAACTCCAATATGTCTTGGATATCAGAAATTGTTGCTGGTAAAAAACGGATACTTTTTAATATCAAGTTTAAATCCTTTATTGTCTGAAACACATTTGGCAGTAAAATTTTCAGTTAAATTGGATACTTATCAATTTTTCCATTATATACTTCCTGTGCATCAATCAGCGAAAGCCATCTCAGGCTAAAATTTACCATTAGCCCAACCCCACATAACATTTACCCAATCGTGATTAAAAGGATCCTCGCAATGAGTAGAACTGTTTTCGATAGGGTGAGTTGAACTACTATCGTTATAGTTAGGTTCTTCTAATGCTTTGGTAAAAAAACTATCAAATGAAAGAGAACGATTGATTTGCTTTAATTTTTCTTTTTTTAATTCAGATTTTCTTGAGTGTCGCCCGATAATTGGAGTATCAGCTTTTTTATTTTTAAAGAAATGGTTTGACTGCATTCTAAGAACTTTTATAAACACTATAAATGTGGCAAAGCCTACACACAAGGGAGCATTGAGACAAGGGAATAATCATAATTTCTTCATTTGTATTTAGTAAATTCAATATATAAAGTTCAAATAATTATTTGAGCTAGATAGCGTACCTTATCCATCACAAACAGGGTGTAATGGTGAAAAAATAAAAATGAGACCCTATGAATTTACTGGATGAGCAAATTTCGAAAAATCGAAAGTTTGGTTTGTGATAGATAAGATTTTTCATCCCTTGATGTTCATTTTGATACAAATTCACTATCAGCCTGGTTGTCTTATTATTACTCAGTACATGTGAAAGGGGCTCCTGAAAAAACTGAACAAGCCAAAATGAAAGACTTGTCCAAATTTATAAATTTCTTTCAAATGGAAGTAGGGCATGATTTGGTGGATAGTTGGACACCGGCTGTTAGCAAACATTTTCAAAAACATTTATGCAAAACTGTTTCTGAAAAAACTGGAAAACCTTATAAAGCCACTTCAATTAATCGAACGATGGCAACAATTCGGCATGTTGGCCGATGGCTTCATCAACATCGCCCATTATTAGCAGGTGACCCACTTGCTCAAGTTAAAGATTTGCAAACCGATGCTCCAGATTGGAATGGTTTAAAATGTTTAATAAATTATCTGTAGTAATATATGCATTTTCGACAGATTCAATCAGAGCCCACTTCATGTCAACAAAATATTCTGAAAAGATAAAGCCTAGTGCCATCATGTTATTTAAAGAACTATTTCGATTAATATATAGAGATATCTCACCATTGAGGATTGCCAATCTATCTTCTTCAATTTCTTCATTTGAGGCTGTTATTCCAGTTTTCTTATAACCTTCCGCAAAATATTCTTTATCTGTAGTACATGCCCTTATAAACGCATCAAATTCAAGGTCGGCTTGGTTTTTCAATTTCGCAAGTTGCATAGGAGAGCGAGTTAGTAAAAATCCAAAAAATAACGCCAACTTTTGCCGGCTATCCTTATCTGGAAAGATTTTATTTCTTAAATTTTCAAGAGGTTCAGCAGCAGGCCCCTCTATTTCTTCTGCAAAATATTTTTCTATTATTTCTCGATTTTCAGTGCTGGTGTCTTCAAAGTTATATAAATACTTTTCAAATGCGGTTTTCTCTGGTTTACATTCCCAGGGGTTATCATATTTTTGCTTATCATATGTCCACAGCATTCCTTTTTGATTGCAAAATCCCTTTAAATATGTTGTCGGGAGATAATGTTGCCGTTTTCTTGCCATACGAAACCTCATAAAAAATTTAGGCACTTATAAATATAATTATAGGTTAGAATTTGATAATACGGCAATTTGCCGTATAATATAAAATATAAATAGGAGATACAAACGATGGTACATTTATCTAAACATTCAAAAGAAGTCGGACGATTGGAGGCTAGGATTAGCTCTGAAAAAAAATCAGTTTTAAAAAATGCCGCCACTCTTAGAGGTATTAGTCTTACTGATTTTGTCGTGAACTCAGCTTATGAAGCAGCACGACGTGTAATTGAGGAATATGAACAACTTAAATTATCGGAAGCTGATAGAGCTATTTTTATTCACGCTTTATTAAATCCACCTAAGCCCAGTGAAAATTTGATGAAAGCCGCTAAACGATATAAGAAGGATGTTAAATCTAAATGACAGAAGAACAAGAAGAATATGTAATTGAGCAACTGGGTAAACATAATAGGAAAAATTTTTCTTGCGGAAGGATTGAACTCGATCGCTATCTTCAGACACAAGCAAGCCAAGACATAAAAAAAAATATGTCTGCCACTTATGTTTTAACTGAGCAAGTTGGAAATACCGTTTTAGGGTATTACTCAATTTCAACAATAGGAGTATTTCCTGGAGAATTACCGGAAGATTTAATAAAAAGATTGCCCAAATATCCACTAGTACCTGGAGTTTTATTGGGAAGATTGGCAGTAGATGAAAAATATAAAGGGAAAGGCTTAGGGGGGTTACTTTTAGTCGATGCTTTAAAGCGAAGTTTAGCAGTAAGTAAGCAAATTGGAATTAATACCATAATAGTTCAGGCTAAAGATAATAATGCTATAAAATTTTATAAGCATTATGGGTTCATAGCATTCCCAGAAAACAAATTTAAATTATTTCTGCCTTTAAAAACAATTCAAGAATTATTGGAGTAGCACAGGATGATAGCTATTAATGATTCTTGCCTCTTTGCCTTCTTAGCATTGGATGGATTGGAGCCTTTGGTGGCTAATGAATTAATTGATGGGAATAATCATAATATTCTTAGTCAAGCTTCTAAAGAAATAGGCATGATTTTTAATGAATTATTTAAAATAGATTCTAAAATTTTACATAAGAATGCGGTTTGTTTTTATTCATATCGGATTCAAATAAGATTATCTCTTGTTGCGGAATTAGTAAGTAAAGTCTTTTAATTAAATTCAGTCGCTTAAGTCTAATCGTATAATCAAATCTTACTTCTATGCGCTAGCCTAGGTAAGATTTTTATTAAGGATTTCGCTTTATACTTCTATTGGGCTTTAATTCAGGTGTAATTGTAATTTTCGGTATTGAAAAAAGAGAGAGGTTTAGGTCTACTGGTATAGATATACTTTTTTCTTCAGAAGAAAAGCTTGGGAACATGTTAATTATGTTAGAATTATGTTTTTTAACCTCCACATTAGCCATACTTTCCTTTCGTTCTGCCACTTTCAAAATGGCTTGATTAAATGATTGACTTACTTGATGTTCAGGGCACAATTTAATGCAAATTAACATTTTTTGAAACCAAGGGGATTCACTAAAATTAGTGCAAGTCTCAAGTACAGGCTTAATAATATCTTTCAGTGGCTTATAATTGCTATTTCTGCCCATTTCTTTCGCAAAAAATGAGTGGATAGAACTATATTTCTTAGATAAAGCTAGGTCTATATTTTCTAATTGCTCCTTGAGTAATAAGAATTTAGCGAGTGGTTCCTGCAAATTTTGAATAGACGTACCTATTAATTGTAATTTTTCCTCTGTATCTCTCACGGTTCCTCTATTCGACTGCTTTCGAAGGCGCTTAACTTCTTCTATTAATTTTTGTAAAAGAAATTCATAGTCGGTAGACATTAATTGAGATAACTGATCTTGTTGTATAGAGTCGAGGTGAGCTGTTGCTGCGGCGCTTACTATAGATTTCCATGCTGAATTGACTAGCCGAAGGGAGAACCAGTCATTTTTAGACAAAATTGGGTAATTAGAATGTTTAGTTCAAGAGGAAGATTTGCAAGCGGTAGAAACATTACGTCAGAAGGCTTCATAGTTAACGGAAATATTTATTATATACCAATATTATGATGTAAGCATCTAGCAGCCCCATCAATATATAAGATAATTATTTATTCTGTTAAAAAGAATGGGATGAAAACTGATACATTAAAATGTAGTTAACTCTTATTAGTGAGAAACTAACATTGAAAGAGTTTGGTGATAGACTCTCCCTCTCAACAAGCATTAATAAGTCTGATTAATCACTTAATTAGACACTAAGGACTTATAGTGACAGACACTAAATGAGTACCAGAAATGATAGTGCATCTTACTGGGTTTATATTTTGCTTTGTGCAAATAATACTTACTACACTGGAATAACGAATAACTTAGATAAGCGGTTTAAATCTCATGTGGATGGAAGTAGTAAGTGTAAATATACGCGTAGTTTTAAACCAATTAAAATTTCTCAAACATGGGAAGTTTCTGAGGGTAAAGCAAAAGCTTTGAAAATAGAGCGCTACATCAAACAATTATCTCGTGTTGAAAAGGAGATAATAATCGCAGAACCTTTGTCACTACAAAGTATTTTTAATCTTTAGCTTTATTATTTCAGCTTAAAAAGTATAGATTTCTTTAGACGGTATGTTGTGGTAATTAGCAAGGGTAGATAGTTCCCGTAAAATTTGAGTAATTTAAAAGAAAACGATGTGGGCAATTCGATTAAAGGTTATGCTTTAGTAAGATAATCCTTCCCAAATTGCTCTAAATAATCTTTATAATTTCCTAAGTAATTCTGTGCGCCGTATTGTTCAGTTAAAACCAAAACGCGTGTTGAGATACTATCTATAAAATGGCGGTTATGACTAACAAATAGTACAGTGCCAGGAAATGCTTGTAGCGATTCGATTAATGCGTCTATGGATTCCAGATCTAAGTGATTTGTCGGCTCATCCAGTATAAGGCAATTGTGTTTTTCTAAAATGAGTTTCGCCATTACTAATCTGGCCGATTCTCCACCGCTTAACATAGCAATTTTTTTATCAACATCGGAGCCGCGAAAGAGCACTTGACCTAATACTTTTCTTATATCTTGTGATGATGCAACAACATGATCTTCAAGCCATTGCAAAACGGTTTGTCCCGGGTCTAATTGCGTACGGTAATCTTGAGAAAAATAGCCCACATTTACAGCTTCACTCCATTCAAATTGACCTTGATCGGGTTTAAGTTCATCTAATAAAATTTTTAATAGCGTTGATTTACCAATGCCATTTGGGCCGATAATTGCACATTTATCACCACGATTTAGAGCGAATGTTGCACCCCTCAATAATATTTTTTCATTAAAGTGTTTATGGATATCCGAAACGTTAATTACCGATTTACCAGTAGGCTTTTTTTGTTGGAAATTAAAAAAAGGCTTAAAAATATTTGAGTCCTTTATTTCTACTAACTGAATTTTATCAATCATTTTTTGCCGGGAAGCTGCTTGACTTGCTTTACTCGCTTTTGCTCCAAAACGATCAACAAAGGTTTGCATGGCCTCAATTTTCTTTTCTTGATTTTTTAATTCACATTGTTTCAGAAAAAGCCTTTCCTCTTTAGCTTTCACAAATTTATCGTAGTTTCCTGGATAATTAAGAATTGTGTCGTAATCAATATCAAGGATATGGGTAGAAACATTATTGAGAAAACCCCGGTCATGCGAAATAAAAATTAGCAAACCAGTAAAGAATGTTTTTAAGAATTGTTCTAACCATGCAATGGATACAATATCTAAATGGTTGGTCGGTTCATCAAGCAACATAATATCGGGCTTTTGAAAAAGAACTTGCGCAAGTAAGACACGTAATTTATAGCCTCCCGATAAAGCCATCAGAGGGCCATAATGGTATTTTTCGGCGATACCTAACCCAAGTAATAAATTTTTGGCGGTGGATTCTGCTTCATACCCTTCTTGTTGCATTATAATTTCTTCTAATTCACTGAGACGATATCCATCTTCTTCGGTGAAATTTTCGCTTGTATATAATTTATCTTTTTCAGTCAGTGCTGCCCATAAGATACTATTTCCCTGAATTACCACATCTATGAGGCGATCTTCCTCATAACGGAAATGATCTTGTTTTAAAATGCCAATGTTAAGGCTTTTTGCTTTTTCAACAGTGCCATTGATAGAAGATTCTTCACCTGCTAAAATTTTTAAAAAAGTTGATTTACCAGTCCCATTTGCTCCCACGATTCCATACCGGTTGGTAGGTAATAATATCAAATCAACATCTTGAAATAAGGATTTTTTACCAAACCCCATACTTAACTTGCGAATTTCTAACATGTACACAGCCTCTTTTGGTCGTCTTCTTCTAAAAACTACTTAATCAATTACCTTCACCTGAGTTGCAAATTCACCTCTGTCACCATGTTCTAAAATATAACTAACACGTTGTCCGTCTTTTAATTCCTTATAGCCTTGTGTTTGAACTTGAGAAAAATGAACAAATACTTCCTTACCATCAGTATCCGCAGTGATGAAACCATAACCTTTAATTTTGTTGAAACGATTTACTGTACCTGTTTGCATAATATTATTGCTGTCCTAGATTGGATTAAAATTAAACTTATAACGAGAGCTACTTTTTAGCCTGATAGGAAAAAAACGATCGATTATTGGAGTCGTTTCACACCCACTCGTCGTCCTTTCAATTTTCCATTTTGAAAATAGCGAAATGCTTTATCGGCTTGACTTCGTTCTATTGCCACATAGGAATAAAGTGCAGAAATATTGATTTTACCAATTTTATCTCCCACTATGCCTGCGTCTTTTGTTAAAGCACCCAGAATATCACCCGGACTAATTTTATCCTTTTTTCCTGCGCTAAGACATAAAGTCACCATGAGAGGTAATTTTATCGTGATGTTAGAATTGGTTAATGTATTTATATTTCCCCAACGCAACGGTTCTGCCAAATGCTGTTCAATCAAACAAATTCGTTCGGCATCGGAGGGGGTAGTTATACTTAATGCGATCCCACTATTACCCGCACGTCCAGTACGCCCTATACGATGAATATGAACATCATGTTCAAAAGAAAGTTCATAATTGATAACCATGGGTAATTCTTTGATATCCAAACCTCGAGCTGCCACATCAGTAGCCACCAAAATCGAGCAACTTTGATTAACGAATCGGATCATTGCTTGATCGCGCTCAATTTGTTCCAAGTCTCCATGTAATGGTATGGCACTAAAACCTTCTTTATTTAGCAGGTTAGTTAATTGCGTGGTTTGTTCTTTAGTATTACAAAAAATGAGGGTTGAACTCGCTTGGTGATGGACTAATAGCGCCTTTAATAGCGAAAATTTGTTGGCCTGATTTGAAACCTCATAAAAACATTGCTCAATATCAAGATTGTTTTCAAGCTCTTCTATGATTATGTGTTTGGGATCGTGCAGAAATTCGCTGGAAAGTTGTTTAATTTGCGCTGGATAAGTTGCCGAAAACAACAAGGTTTGTCGTTTTTGAGGACAAAAAGAAAGGACTTCTTTTATTGCATCAAAAAAACCCATGTCTAGCATTCTGTCAGCCTCATCCAAAATCAACATGCGTAAATGACGCAATGACAGAGATTCTTTAGTCAAATGTTTTTGTACTCGCCCCGGAGTTCCTACAATTATGTGGGCTCCATGTCTTAGCGAATCAAGCTGCGGTTTCATGGGCATACCGCCTGATAGATTAAGAATTTTGACATTTGGCAAAAGACGAGCAAAGCGTCGCAAGGCTTGGCTAACTTGCTCGGCTAATTCACGTGTTGGACATAGAACCAAAGCTTGGACGGCAAAGAGTTCTACTTTCAAAAGATTCAATAGTGCTAATCCAAAGGCAGCCGTTTTTCCACTACCTGTTTTAGATTGAGCGATGAGATCACTCCCATTAAGCATAATAGGCAAACTTTGCGCTTGGATGGGTGTCGTATTTTTATAGTTTAATGAAGAAATATTGGTTAATAATTCCTCACGCAAGGGCAAAGAACAAAAAGAAAGCCTATCCATACTTGCAGGAAAAGTAGGATCCTCAGTAGATTTCACGTCGATACATCGCTATTTTGTTAAAAGAGGATTATTCTATCATATTTGTCATGCGTTATATTAAATCAATCTAATTAATTAAATTACATTTTCCAATTTACTCTCTAAAGACCATTTAAAATAAACCTAGAAAAAAATAACATAATTACTTTTTTGTTTTTTATTCGTTGGAAATAGAAACACAGGGTAGTGAAGAAACGCCCTTTATCTAACTAAAATATACATCTCTATTTATTACAACATATCAATAGCTTGTTTGTTAAAATCGGAATATTTATTGGGTGCCCATCCATCCAGTGTTTTGATAAGCAAGAACGGGTAGAAGTTGAGCTTAGCCACAGTAGACCGTGCTCTGTTCTAAATTTTAAAACCTGCTAAGATGTAAATCTACTTACCTTTCAGCCCCATTTTTTGACATATTTATGCCTATTTTTAGTAAGTAAAGATAAGTTTCTCGCAGGGTGCTCTATAACCTGTCGTTTCACTGGAGGATTTGATATGCAGCAAAAAAGAGAGATTAAAGATACAACGCGTTTATTTGCCAAAGTTGATGCTCTGGTTGACCCTGTGCTTCAAACCATCCCCGAGACCCCTACATTTTTTCTTAACAGCGGTAAACAATTGCGATTATTTGATAAAGATACGTTAGCGGGCATGAGAGCTTCTGCCCGGGATTGTCGTTCTTTAATTGTTGCTATCGATAATAGTGGACCAACAGGTATCGGATACATCCTTACAGCCCTGCCTGAAACTAGTGAACAAGCAGTTATCGCAGGGGATGAGCTGCTTAAGGCATGGCATGCTAAATTTCCTATGGTTAAATATTTAGACGCAAAAGAGGAGCAAGATAGACAATTAGAACTCTATTTTCATGAATGTAAACTAGCTACCATTGACCGACTCTTTGAGCAATGGGTTTGGAGTGCGCTTCCTGAAAAAGTTCGTCAAATACCTGTGATAGAAAAACAACTTCATGCATGCCAAGACGATCTTTCTAATCTGGCAGAAGCGGAAGACGATGAAAATATTCAGATTGAAATAATGAAACTCCAAGAGCAACTTGATGCAGCGAAGGGCATTCGGGATACCCTTAGTCTTGTTGAGATTAAGGCAACATCCCTTATCCACGCACAAGTGGCTGTGGCTATAGCTGTTGCCGAGCAAAAGAAATGGAGTGAATTATTGAATTTTGATCAAGAAGACCCAAAGCACATTTTAAATGATGAGCAGTTTACGGCACTTGTCTCTCAAGCCGTTGATGCACTAGTAGCTTGCAATTATGCTCGCCTTGGTAAGGACGAATTGGGACCCCTGGCAAAGCATTTGACAGCTCGCAGAGAATTACAAAATGAAAAACGTTCGAATGCTGAAGGTAGTTTGCGCACTCTAGCAACAGTGGAGGGTGAAACTCATCAACTCTCGTTAAGTGAAGTTAGGGATCCACTCAATCGCACACTTTTTATCGATACTATTACAAGTAGTTGTGGCAAGAAATTTCGCGATATTATTGTGGGTGCTTGTCTTTTGGTAGACCAACCGCTGCCTACGGTTATTAAAGAATTTATTAATCAGCAAATGCAAACAGATAGTACTTACTCAGTCAAAGCAAAGAAGACATATTATCAATTTAGTAGAAACAGATTGAAACTACCCCCAGAACAAATGGAAGTCCTCGCGGACTTTGGTCTTCATTGTATAGATGCAGCAAGAGTAAGTCCCAATCTAGGGAGATTTGGTTTGCTCAAAAGAACCAGAAGTTTAGATGATCTTGCCGATATTGAGAGCAACAAGTCAGCCAAGTTTTCGGAGCCAGGAACACCATAATCTGAGAGAAGATTTCTTCTAAAGTAAGAAGGGGGGAAAGAAGGGCTATCATTGTCCTACATTGATGATTTTTCCTTACTGATTATGGTTAACGATGGGGCATGCTGATGAGTCAGAAAAAGTGGAGTTATAATCATGTTTCACTGGCTAAAGGAATGGTGGGACGAACA
>NZ_LNYG01000013.1:448165-448628 GCF_001467745.1 Legionella jamestowniensis | reverse complement strand
AAGCCCTCGCGGACTTTGGTCTTCATTGTATAGATGCAGCAAGAGTAAGTCCCAATCTAGGGAGGTTTGGTTTGCTCAAAAGAACCAGGAGTTTAGAGCATCTTGCCGATATTGAGAGCAACAAGTCAGTCAAGTTTTCGGATCCAGGAACACCCTAATCTGAGAGGAGATTTCTTCTAAAGTAAGAAGGGAAAGGCTATCATTATCCTACGTTGATGATTTTCCCTTCTTAAAAATGGTCCAACCTGGCAGCTTTTTAGTACACTCGCCAGTAGGGTGAAGCTATTTAATTGATGCGGAAAGACTATTAACCATCAGCTTTAATCATGCTATTTCTAAGCCAAGGATTTGAATTTTCAAAAACTCTACCGATTATGGTTAACTATGGGGCATTCTAATGCGTCAGAAAGTGGAGTTATGATCATGTTTCACTGGCTAAAAGAATGGTGGTACGAACGTATTG
>NZ_LNYG01000013.1:447954-448055 GCF_001467745.1 Legionella jamestowniensis | reverse complement strand
GCTTGAGCGAACATGAAAAAATAAAGCTCAAACGATTAGCCATTTTATTTCTTTACTATAAATCATTGGAAGGCGCTGGGGGTGCGCTACTCACAACTGCA
>NZ_LNYG01000013.1:384546-447944 GCF_001467745.1 Legionella jamestowniensis | reverse complement strand
TACATCATTCACTTGTAACGGATGACGAATGGTATGAGGCGATTCAGAACTTGCCTTTACTGCAGCGCTTGAGCGAACATGAAAAAATAAAGCTCAAACGATTAGCCATTTTATTTCTTTACTATAAATCGTTGGAAGGCGCTGGGGAGTTGCGATTAACAACTCCCATGCAATTAAATATTGCTTTACAAGCATGTCTTCCTATTCTGAATCTTGGACTCAAGTGGTATGAGGGTTGGGTCTCAGTCATAGTATATCCCGGAGCATACTCCCATGAGGATAAGACAATCGACGAGTTTGGGGTAGAACATATAGGAAAATCCCATTTAAGTGGGGAGTCATGGCAACGAGGGCCAGTTATTATCTCTTGGGATGACGCATTACATCATGGTGGTGTGAATGGGCGTAATGTGGTACTTCATGAGTTTGCCCATAAGTTGGATATGCGAAATGGCAGGGCGAATGGATTTCCCCCGCTCCATAAAGGGATGTCTGCACAACAGTGGTCTGAAGTTTTCAACAAAGGTTATAATGATTTGGTTAGTCGTATTCAACTAAATGAGCCTATTCCAATTGATCCTTACGCTGCTACATCCCCAGCTGAGTTTTTTGCTGTATTTTCTGAATTATTTTTCGAAAAACCCCAAATAATCAGACTTTATTATCCTGAGATTTATGATTTACTCGTTAACTTTTATCGCCAAGATCCACTCAAAATTGATTAGTGGATTATAAGTTCTCGCGTTGTGCCGAGCATCACTTTATAGGCTTCATTTCCCTTAACCGCGTTGGAATTAATTTTGGTATCGTAGGATGAATATAAACTGCATTTTGAATAATTGTATAAGGTGTTTTTGCATATACAACATCTAAGATTGAATGGGCCTTAAGTATACTTTATGACAATTCGGTCATCTCTACCATCTCTACTTTCGTCAACCGGATTGAGTGCTATGCTACCTCGCCACCTGAAGCTTATTTTAAAATTTTTTTGCTTCATGATGAATAGGTTTTTTCATGATCTTATCCTATAAATAAGGTTACTTTAGCTCAAGACAGTTATTACTTGGCAACCGAGTGAACTATTTATGATTAATTTGACATAAATTTATTCACTGCTTTATAATTTGCATCCATAAAATGATATGAGCGATATGCTAGATATTTTCAATTTTTTTTTCAAAAACTTCTCAAGAAGAGAATATTATGAATAAGCTTTCTACAAAAGATATTAAAGATATTCTTATTACAAGTGATGGCACTATTAATGAAGAAGCGATTAATCACTATATCGAATCTTATCAGGATGTTGATGCTTATTATAATAATTCTGAAAGTAAATATACTGGTCAAACCCTTTTATGTGCAGCAATCACCCATGATGAAATCAGCACTGATACTAAAATCAGGTTAGCCAGCTATTTAATCAATAGAGGAGCTTTGGCTACGAGAGTAGGGACTCAAATAGGAGAAATCTATCCTAAACACGATGGGTTAATTGATGCTGCCCTCGAGGGAAAAAATTTTGAAGCAGCTTACCTTCTTCTAAAAGAAGGAAGGAATGTTTATGGTAGTTTTTATGATTTTTACGCCGGCAAAAGTTTAATTGATGTTGCTTTAGATAAAAAAGACGAAGAGGTATTTTCTTGGATATTAAAAAATGCTCCTTCTCTTTTCTCAAAGTTGAAAACAGACAAATTTAATGATTATTACAAAAGAATACTGCAGATTTTCCCAAACTTTGAAAACAGTGAAAATTATCCGATTTTAAAACACCTGGCAGAAGAACGAATTGATAATTTATTTACTCAACTTGGGTTAATCCAAGGTGAGGATATGGCATTAATATTAGCTGCTGTAATGAGTAAAAAAGCTTATCAAAACAGTGTTTTTGTCATTAAAAAAGGGGATAAACTCTCTTTATTAACAGAGCAGATTAAGAAAATATTAGAGAATGAAACTGCTGAAAGCATCATTCGATTTTCAATTATCTATTATAGGGGACATGGTTGTTTTGGCCAGTTTGAAATTGATAAAACCAACAATCCTCCAATAGTACGATACGCCCATATTGATCCATATCCTCAACTCATTGAATACAGTGCCGTAATTACCAATGATTTTGTAAGCGAAATTTCTCCGCTTGCCCATATTGAAATTGGTGAATCTGCTTTAATGATGCAAAAAGGAGCCAGTTGCACTTATTTTGCTATGGATGGTGGGATAATGTTAGCAACCCCTTCCAATCGAGATTATGTACCAAACGTTATGGAGCATATGAAAAAGAATGGGACAAAAATGACTCACCCATTTAAGGAAAAAAATATTACCTATATGCGCTGTCCTACATTGCCAGCCAGAATGATGGTGGGATTACATTTTATTGAAGACGAGCCCCTATTTCAACCTCCCCGTAGAGGACTGTATTCATTAATTTTTAATTCACAAGAAAAAAGTACTATCGTCAACAAAAAAGGAGAAACGGCAGAAACAGCGATCCGTAAAGATTTACAAGGTCATTTTTCAACATCAAACCAAATGGCAACACGTCTTTGGAACATGCGTATTGAGCGAAAAATGAAACAATACGGGAAAGCAGTGCATGATTTCATCAAAGGGAACACCATTAATGTGGTTGATGCTTCATTTTCTAGCTTGCTTGATCAATACAGCCTGAAAGGTTTACTGGAATTTTGTGAAGAAAAAATAAATAGCAAGTCTACTTATAAGAAAAATTGATCAGAAAAATCGTTTGGTGGGACTCCTAAAGATTCTCACAAAGCGTGCGAACATTGAATACCTCTCATAAAATCCCGTGATTTTTAGTAATTGCTATCTATTTTGGTCATATAACAAACTATTATGGGTAATTTTACCTATACAATAAAAAATCAAAAAATTTTATAATTAATCATGTCGTATAAAAATTCAACACAAGATGAAGCCTGATACTTTCGCTGAAGCCCCTTTTCATATTAACCTTAAAAAAATTTTTAGCTATTCACCTGAAATAATTAAAGAGGTGGGTTGGATTCTTAAAAATTTTGCCACACCTTTGTTACAAAAGAATGGGCTTTATATTTCGCAATCGAAACAACCATTTTCCTTTAGCCATAATGTTGTTCTTTTTCGTTCGGACAGCAAAGAAACCCCTCGCTATGCTATTTTAGAAGACGGCGCCCATTCTTCCGGTGCTAGCTCTAACGTCTTTTTAGTAAAACACAAGTTGCTCGCGGATGAACACGGCCTATTGCACCTAAAACCTGTTGATTATATAGCTAAATGTGTTAAAGAGTCGTTTCTTGTAAATATACAAACAGATAGTCAAAGAGAATATCTATTCAGCAAACGGGTTAAATATCTGCACTGTAAGGAGCCTGTGCTAGTAAGCGAAAAGGGCAACGTTACTGCAGCATTTTTAATTATGAGAAATCTTGGCCCAATTAATTTATCGGATTGGTTAAAGACATTAAAGGAGCATAACTCTAATATCCTGATTGATTTATCGATTGATTTAATTCGAGCTTTAAACAAGCAAGTTCATCAGCAAAATATTATTCATCGAGATATTAAGCCTGATAATATTATCTTTGATTCCACCAAAATACCGCCTGTAAGAATCTGCGATTTTGGCATCAGCAAAAGCAATGGAGAAAAAACCTTAACAGAATCTATCGGGACTGACGGGTACATGGCACCTGAACAGACTTTGAATCAGCACACTACTAAAAAAACTGATATTACTTCTCTTGGCTTTACAATCGTTGACATCTGGAATCTTGATTTAATAGAACCTTGTGAAATTGATTTAATCGATATTGATTCTTTTAGCGAAAAAAATACCGACTTAACCAGTGAGGATAAGGAAACCATAGCAAAAATTATCAATAGTATGCTCTGCTTTGAACCTGAGAAGCGTGCAGAATTAACTGTTCTGGAAGAGCAATTCGAATCCTTGCTTCTTACAAGAAAGACAAGGTCGCTTACAGCGCAAAGAGCAGAAAGCATCACGTTTGCCTATCGTTTTGGCTTAGAGGTACGTAAAAAATTAGATATGATAGAAAATTCCCCATCTATGTCTGAAGGTATGAAAAAAATATTCGCACTTCTGGATGAATATTCCCCCAAACTTCACTACATTCCTGAGAACATAAAGGAATTTTCAGAACGACTAAAATGTAGTTACTGGCGAGATTGTAAAACTATTTTAGATTTCAATCAAAAAACTGCCGAGCTAAAAAAGATTTTTAATTTTTTTACCATTCAGTCTAATCAGATCGCTGCCTTAGCAAAGGATAAGTTGCATGACGTGGATGAGTCATTTGATCAAGTATGTATCCATTGGTTGAAGACAGAAAAATACGACGTAACAATTGGTGGTTTTCTACAGTATGCCAATAAATTAAATGAAAAATTAATACAGTTTAAAACACGCTCTCCTTTGGTAGCCAGGAAAGTGTTTACTTATGATGCTACAACGTTAGAACCCACTGAGCTATTTCCTAGCGCTTTTCCTTCTAAACAACTTAAAGGGAATCATTTCTTTACAAAAGATATGCCGTTGAAAAAGCAACGCAAAGAAGCCTTTTATGAAAGCTGTTTTGAAGCACTTACACTGAGTGAGCAGGAAATGGTGATTGAAAATAAAGTCTTTTTTTAAATTTAAATTGATGTTCTAAGGCTTTCTTGGGGACTTAAATTAGCAGGCTGATGGGCTTTTTGGTTTAAATCTCAACTGCTATTTCAACGCGGATAATTCCAACAGGGATATTAATCACTTCTGCTGTTCAAACCTTGGCAGGTAATGGAGTATTATGATTTAATAGGCTCATTTATTGTAAATTAAGCAAGAAGGGGTAACATGACTTTTGTTGTTACTGAAAATTGTATTAAATGTAAATACACCGATTGTGTGGAAGTGTGTCCTGTAGATTGTTTTTATGAAGGGCCTAATTTCTTAGTGATTCACCCTGACGAGTGTATTGATTGTGCACTTTGTGAGCCTGAGTGCCCTGTGGAGGCGATTGTTTCTGAGGATGATCTGACCGAAGATCAAAAACAATTTCAGGCATTAAATGCCGAATTGGCCAACGTGTGGCCTAATATCACAGCCAAGAAAGAAGCTCCGGAGGATGCAAAATCCTGGGAAGGTGTTGAGGATAAACTTCAATATCTTGAAAAAGAGTGGAAGAAATAACCTCACTTGCTGATGATGCGGTTGCGCATTGTCAGCGTGTTTTAGACAAGAAGGGACGCCTTGCGACAGCTATTCCCGGCTTTGTTGCGCGCGCGCCGCAGATTACTTTGGCAACAGCTATTGCGCAAGCCATTACGGAACAAGCCAATCTAGTAGCGGAAGCAGGCACAGGAACAGGCAAAACGTTTGCCTACCTCATCCCCTCGCTGTTAAGCAAGAAGAAAACACTTATCTCCACCGCCACGAAGACCCTGCAAGATCAACTCTTTCAAAAAGACCTTCCCATGCTAATACGCGCGTTAGGTCTTTCTGTGCGCGTGCAGAATCTTAAAGGACGAGCTAATTATCTCTGCCGATACCGCATTGAATTGCATGCTCAAGAAGGACGTTTTGTAAACGCTCAAGCAGTGCATGAATTGTTACATATCCGTGAAAAATTGCCTCAGCTTACCGATGGTGAGCGTTCTGAGTTACCCGAAATTCAGGAAGGTTCTCCTGTATGGCCCTATGTCACTTCAACAACCGACAATTGCCTTGGCAATGAGTGTGAATACCATGACTCTTGTTTTTTGATGAAGGCACGTAAACGAGCATTAGAGGCAGATGTAGTTGTCATTAATCATCATTTGTTTTTTGCCGATTCGCGCTTAAAAGAAGAGGGGTTTGGTGAATTACTGCCTGATATAAGTACTGTCATCTTTGATGAGGCACATCAATTGGCAGAAATTGCTGCCAATTTTCATGGCGAACGAGTGGGTACCCGTCAACTTCGTGATCTCATTGATGATTTATTACGTGAATGGCCCGTTCTGGATTTGGCTAATCAACCTTTAAAGGAGCTTAGTTTAAAAGCAGATCGAATTTTCGACCAGTTATTCTTGGCACTGCCTGGACAGGAAGAGCGTATTGCCTGGGATAAATTAGAACGGAGCAAGGATTTTATTCGTTCATGGAACGATTTGCTAACACTTATAGGGGAGCTTTTAAATTGCATAAAAGAGGCTGATTTTGAAAAAACTCCTGGGTTTACGCGCTGTGCGAAACGCATGGAAGACTTAAAAAAACGACTACTACATTTTACTAATACGGATATTGTACAAATTCGATGGTTGGAACGCTTCAAGCACAGTATCATTTTTCAAGCCACACCGTTTGACATCGCTGACTCGTTTAGTGCGCTTTTAGACAGACAACGGGCTTATATTTTTACCTCAGCGACCCTGACTATGGCTTCTTCTTTCGACTGTTTTCTTAAACCCTTAGGCATAAAAAATGCCACCACCTTAACATTGGCAAGTCCCTTCGATTACCAGAAACAAGCGTTATTATATTTGCCACGTGAATTACCTGATCCTAAAGACGCACGTTATTACGATGCACTATTGGATAAAGCGTTGCCGATAATTAATGCTTGTGGGGGGCGTTGTTTCTTTTTGTTTACAAGTCATAAAGCTTTAAAACTGGTTGCTCAAAGGCTGGCCAATACATTAAACTATCCTCTCTTGATTCAGGGGGAAGAGGCAAAACCAATTTTATTGGCGCGCTTTCGCCAATTGGGCAATGCTGTACTTTTAGGGACTGCAACGTTTTGGGAAGGTGTTGATGTAAAAGGGGATGCTTTATCTTGTGTTATTATTGATAAATTACCTTTTGCTAATCCGGTAGATCCCATCGTTCGTGGAAAAATGGCCTATTTCAAGTCACAAGGGTTGTCAGGTTTTGACGAACTTTCTTTACCTAATGCTGTGTTGGCTTTAAAACAGGGTGTGGGACGCCTTATTCGAGATGTAACCGATCGGGGGGTGTTAATGATAGCTGATCCAAGGTTAACAGGAAGAGAATATGGACGCCTGATTTTTGCCAGCCTCCCTACTTTGCGCAAAACCCGGGAAGAGCGAAAAGTACTGACTTTTATTGAAGAATTAGCTTTAAAAAATGAATCTATTAGCCATTGATACCTCAACGACATCTGCTTCCGTTGCTTTATGCATACACGGAAAAATTACAAGCCTTGAGCAGGGTGCTCAACGCCAACACGCCCAATTGTTACTCCCAATGATTGAACAATTGTTAACAGAAGCAGGCGTTAAATTAAATCAGCTCGATGGCATTGTATATGGCCGAGGGCCTGGAAGCTTTACAGGGCTTCGCATTGCCTGCAGTGTAGCGAAAGGTTTAGCGTATGCACACGATCTCCCCTTGTATCCAGTCAGTAGCCTTGCAACCATTGCTGAAGAAGCATTTTCTCAACATCAAATTGCTGCTAATGCTGAGGTTTTAGCGCTCATTGACGCCCGTATGAATCAGGTTTATTGGGGATGCTATACAATGAGACAACGCGAGATGACAGAGGGTGTTTGTGAGTTATCAGCCTTAAATGTAGTGTCCGATTTGCCTTTAGTAATTGCTGGAGTAGGGTTTGAGCCTTACCTTACGCAATTACCAGCATCAATGAAATCGCGTGTTATTAAGCACATGGAAATTTATCCCCATGCACAAACAATGATTCACCTTGTATTAAATGATACTATACAAGCCATTACCGCTGCTGAGGCAGTGCCTGTTTATGTACGCAATCAAATAACGCAAGGAGATACTCGTGGATAAGCGCTTGCTTGAAATTCTGGTTTGTCCGCTTTGCAAAGGTAAATTAATTTTTAAAGAGAATGAGTTGATCTGTCGATTTGATCGTTTGGCTTATCCTATCCGTGAGGGTATCCCTGTCATGCTCGAGCAGGAAGCCCGCCTCATTCCTCTAGAGGAAAAAGAGCAATTATGAGTGCTGCTTTCCATGTAATCATTCCTGCGCGTTATCAATCGACGCGTTTGCCTGGTAAATTACTGATGGAAATAGCGGGGCTTAGCGTTATTCAACGGGTTTATCAGCAAGCACTTAAAGCAAACCCTTCCTCTGTGATTATTGCTACAGATAGTTCAGCGATTGCTGAGCACGCAGAAAGTTTTGGTGCAACGGTAAAAATGACAGCAATACATCATCAGTCAGGAACAGATAGAATAGCAGAAGTAGTCGCGTCTGCTTCTTTTGCCCCTGAAGATATTATTGTGAATGTACAAGGGGATGAACCCTTTATTGCCCCCCAATTAATTGCGCAAGTTGCAGAAAATCTTTCTAATTCCCAAACATCGATGGCGACATTATGTTGGCCTTTAGAGCATGACCATCAATTGCAGAATCCAAATATTGTGAAGGTAGTACGCGATCGCTTCAATAATGCACTTTATTTTTCAAGAAGTGCCATCCCTGCTAACAGGGATAAACCTGAAAGCATTAATCGGGTCTATCGTCATATTGGCCTCTATGCGTATCGAGCCGCTTTTTTACTTGATTTTGTTCAATGGCCGGTATGTGAGCTTGAAACCTCGGAAGCGCTCGAACAGTTACGCGTACTCTGGGCTGGTCATAAAATAAGGGTAGAGCAGGCATGCACACAACCATTGCAAGATATTAATACCCAGGAAGATCTCTTGTTGGCGCGCAAACTGGTTTCTTCCTTCTGTTAAACCATAAGTGCTTTTAGTGAGCTATAAGCTTTATTACCTGTGTCTACAAGCTTATGTTCCGTCTGGCAAGCACCCATTGTCACGAAAAAGCGATATTGCATAGATTCATCACGTTTCAGGTAATTAACTATCTGGTGGCTAATAGTTTGTAGCGAGCGTAAGACATAAATACGTAACCATTGGATGAAAACTGGACGTTTAGCGTCCGAAAGGGCTTCCATGTGATTATTGTGGAGATGCGCTTCCACTTTATCAATTAGTTCCTGCAGATAGGTTTTGTCTGAATGGAGTGATAAATTTTTGTTAATGTAATTGTTATTTATGCGATGAAATTCGCGATAGATTGATAGTAAAATAAACAAGCGGGTGTCAATTTTATCCAGGCCTTCTTTAGACCAATTGAAGTTGATATCTAAACTTGCATTCGTTAAACAGGTCTTTATTTTTTGTAGCTCTTCATCATTAGGGTATAAGCGAATTGCATTGCCAAGATAGACTTGCAAAATACGCAAAAACTCCTCTTCCAATGCCCTAAATATCCCAATAGAAATTTGGTAGGCTTTGGTATTTAATCGACGCTCTATTTCCAAAGCATTCTTACAGGTATGGTTACGCTTTGTAATTCGCTCATGGGCGATATTAAATTTTTTCTCCAATCGGTTTAACCAAGCTTCTAAATTTCGACCTGGCGTAACATCCAGTTCATAATAAATATCGTTCATCCTTCCCAGGGCTTCCCTGGCTTCGCCTTCATCCTGTTGGAGTTCATCAGTAAATGGATTAAAACGAGTGAGTAACGGTGATTTATAAGAGGAAAATTCTGTTGCAATTGTATGAAAGGAGCCTGCCAACCGTGTTTTTAAAAACGCTTTTGACTCGATGATGTATCCTTCTAATTTTATTAATACATTCCTTTTTAAAAATAAAAGGTTTTCCAGAGATGTATTCGTTTTAGCTAATGAATGAAGGAATTTATAGCTGGAATTTAATTCTGCCTGAACCCGGTAGTTATTTTCATTCTTATCAAGACCATTATATTTATAACGAACTGACAACGCTTCTTCCGTATCGATGAGCACTTCACGAAGCTCATTTTCCATGCTTTTAATTTGGATTTCATACTCAATGTTTAGAGAATGAATATCCTCAAGAGCCTTCGCTTTTAAATGATTAAAGCGATTTTGTAACTCGTTGAGGGTATCTAAATTTTTTTGGATCCCTGCATGTGTCTCATTTAAATGAGACACGATTTGTTGCAGACTGTCCCAAGCAGATAGTCTTTGTTTTGCAGCACCGTTGAGTTTTTCTGTAGGTGAGGTTGTTGCCACATAGTATTGTTGCATTTCTGCATCACTAAATTGTACAAAAAATTGTTCAACTGCCTGGCCCAGTTCTTGTAACTCCTTTCTTGTTTCTTTTGCCCGTATAACTGAGTTGGGGGTAGGCATCAATAGGGTAAATAAAGCCAGATATTTTTGTAATTCAGGCAGCAAACCCAGGTTTATTTGCTCTTGAATACAACCAGATTCTTTACGGACTAATTTATTCGTTTTCTCTATTGTGGTTGTCAAATTGAAGTACGTATTAATTGTACGAATAGGAAAAGTTTGTATCTTGGCAATTAGATGGTGCATGAACGCAAATTGTCGTTTTAAAATAGCTGGATCGATGTTGAGTTTCTCGGTAAATAAATTTTTTACCAGGTACTGGATATCATCGGACTCCAAAGGCTTGGTAACCGCTCTAAACGATAAAAAACCTGTCTTTTCACCCAGATGTTGCAGGCATTTTATCCGGAATGCTTCAGCGACGTTGCGATCAACCAATGAATTTTTGCCAAAATCATATCGTAATTCCTCAATAAAAGAGACCAAAGCCGTTTTAATTTCTTGCGATTCTAATTCGCGGTGATGCTCGATTTGCAACGTAGAGATATTGTTTAGAAAATCCTCGAGTGTATTTTGCAGTTTAAGTTGTGCATCAATGACTAATTCTGTCAGAGTTTCAGAATTAGTCATTGGTAATAAAAAAATTTGGCGAGACTGTATTGCAGACTGAATATTTTTTAAATCAGTATGGATATGTTCTATTTCACCCGTCAATCTTTCAAGATTTTTAACTAAAATTTCATGATACCCTATTTCATGAATGCAGCGATTGATATCCCTGCGCGCTTCCATAAACAAATCATGGGAAAGGTCGTTTTTTTGTTTAAAAGTTTCCAATAGTGGCTTCAACACAAAATCCTGTTGTAGTTGAATGTCTATTTGAGGGGTAGAGAACACCTCTGCTGCCAGTGATTCCAACCCGTTTATTAATAATTGTATCTTTTCAGAATAAGCTGATTCAGTGGATGAGGAAGATAAATTTTCAATCACAACCGGCTTCGATTTACTTTTCTTTTGGCCCGATTTTGACCCTTTGGCAAGAGAGGGGGCTTCTTGTTTTATTAGAAAAGATAAATTTTCCCGTCCCATTAAGCACCTCAATAATACCTAATTTGAAATGCGCCCACATTATCATTGCAAACTTAAGAAAATCTTAAAGAAATGTATCAATACTGTTAAATTTCTCTGTGCAGGAAAAAATTAAAATCGCGTCATTGCGAGCGTCAACGAAGTAATTGTACGATCTTAAAGAAAACTTTGTGTTGTGATTGCTTCATATCGTTCGCAAAAGACTATGGCAGGCATTCAGCCATTTCAGCACGGCTGCACATGAAATAATCTTTAGTTTCAAATTGAACTATTCTTTAAATGTATCTTCTTTGTTATAGGGCAAAATCATGAAAAAGTCTTCTTCCAGTACTTCAAAAAAAAGGACTAAACCTAAAGTTAAAAAAGATGATTTAAAACATATTTCTGGAGGTGTTAGTCTAAAAGACGTATTAAAGCCGCCTGAGAACAAGGATAATCCGCCTGATTCTGATGAGATTGGGCGGTTAATTAGGCAGGGAATCATATGATACCTGACATCATCCGTGGGATTGACCAAACGGAATCAATGGAATTGTACGGTTTAGGTCATGCTCAAACTAGATTGCAAATGAAATAAATAAGCTCTATAATTTCAATAGAAATAATATGCATGGGCGCTAAACATGAGAAGCTCCGAAAATAAGCAACACGAAAGAGAAGTTGTTTTAACGAAAGCAATTTGTAATTTATCTAAATACTATTCTTTATCAGGGAAAGAACTTAGTGAAATTATTGGTATAAGTGAATCTACAGCCTCACGTCTTAATAAAGGAAAGAAACTAATTTCTCCCCAAACAAAAGAAGGTGAAATGGCCTTATTGTTAGTCAGAATTTACCGAAGCTTAAATGCTATGGTAGGGAATAATCATGAAAAGGCTAAATTATGGTTAAATAATAAAAATAAATATTTTCAAAAAAAACCGCTTGAAGAAATGAAAACCATTCCCGGATTAATTTCTGTCCTTAATTATTTAGATGCAATGCGTGGTAAGCTATGAGTTTTTGGGATAGTTGTGAGGGCGAAAAATATATTGAGCAAATAGAAATTGATCCATGGAGGGTTGTTGAGGCACAGTATAATTCCAGCTCTAGGGATTTGGTGGATTCTATAGAGGAACATGATCTATTAGAAGAATTATTAGAAAAATCAAAACCTAATGTAGCGAATAAAACTCATTATTTAATTTTTACTCCATTTAGATATCCTCCTTTAAAATATGGTTCTCGTTTTGGAAGGCAATATGAACCTTCTTTATGGTATGGCTCCCTAGAGCTGCAAACAGCATTAGCAGAAGTAGCATTTTACCGGCTCAAATTCTTTGATGATAGCTCAGCAAATCTTGGTTATATCGAGATTCCAATGACAGCTTTTAAAGCACACATAAAAACTAAGCAAGGAGTTGATCTAACAAAGAATATTTTTAGCAAATACATAGAAAAAATTTCTCATAAAAATAATTATGATTATAGCCAATCATTAGGAACAGATATGAGAAATGCTGGTATTGAGGTATTTTTGTTTGCATCAGCAAGAGTGAGCCAACTAAGTAAAAATGCAGCAGCATTTATTCCGACGGTCTTTATAAAAAAGAATGGTCAATTTATTTCAAACATGCAAAATTGGTCATGTTTGGCAAACAAAAACATTATTGAGTTTAGTCGTTTTGGTATTTTAAATACTGAAAGACTAAGTTTCTCAAAAGAAGACTTCGAAATGAGTTAAGAAAGTACATGTATTACTAATACCAAAAAACAACAGTGAACAACAGATAAATTGTAATGGTGAATAGAAATTTTCAATTTTTTTCAATCCCCACCATGTGGTGAAGCTATTGTTCACTACAGGATGTAGAAATTTCTGTTAACCCATGGCTTGGGGATAGGAGCCTAACAGCGTCAGCATCACTGACTTGCTTGCTAATTCATTGATAGCTGCTTGAATGTGTGACTCTGTTTGATGACCTTCAAAATCAATAAAAAAGAGGTAACTCCAGTTTCTATGTCGATAAGGACGAGAAGCAATAGAGGTCATGTTTATTTTATATTGTTCAAATGGAGTGAGTAATTGCATCAAGCTACCTGGCTCATGCGGTGTAGAAATAACAAGTGACGTTTTATCATAACCACTGGGTGTAGGAAGTTGTTTGCCTAAAATGATGAATCGGGTGGTATTATTAGGATGATCTTCGATGTGTTGGTGTGATTTATGTAATTTATAGATTTCAACCGCTTTATCGCCACAGATTGCAGCTGATGTAGGTTCCTGGGAAGCCCACTGCGCTGCCAACCCATTACTTGCGACCTCTTTTAAGGTCACTTGGGGATAATGCACAGCGAGCCAGTGCTGACATTGTGCTAATGCTTGTTGGTGTCCATAGATAGTTTCTAATGATTCTTCGGGATTCATTCGTGCTAAATGATGACGAACCCGTAAGGTAATTTCTCCACAAATTTGGACTTCACTAGTTATAAGATTATCCAATGTTAGATTAACCATACCCTCTGTACTGTTTTCAATAGGAACTACACCGTAATGAACATTGCCGCTTTCTACCTGTTTGAACACTTCGGTAATGGAAAGTTCAGGCACCATGGTAATGCTCTCACCAAAATGTTTTTCTACTGCCTGTTGCGTGAATGTCCCTTCTGGCCCTAAATAAGCGATGGTTAGCGGTTGTTGTAAAGCAAGACAGGCGCTCATAATGTCTCGAAAAATACGGGCTACTTCACTGTCAGGTAAGAGACTATCGTTATTAGCTGTGATAGAACGCAAGATTTGTGCTTCGCGTTCTGGGCGATAATAAATAGGTGAGTGTTGCTCTTGTTTGATTTTTGCAACTTCGGAGGCCAGGTTTGCCCGTTCGCGCAATAAATTAAAAAATTTCTTATCAATTTTATCAATTTCATTGCGAATAGTCATAAGCTTATCATGGTCGTTCATGCTGCTATACTCTTAAGCTGTTGTTCTTTTTTATCGATTCGTTTCTTGCGCAGATATAACAGTACCGCTGGAAAGATCATCAGTAAAATACCGCTGACAAAAACCAGACGGAAGTGGCTAGCTCCCCCCATGTCCATACTACTTTCCGGAGGAATAAAACCAACGAATAAAGTAATGAAGCAGCCTGCCAAACCTAAAATACATGTCGTGTAGTAGCCTAGATTACCACCAGGAATACTGAATGCCCGAGGGAAATGGGCAAATTTTTCTTTTGAGCGCCAGGCGGCGATAAACATCAGTACATACATCATAATATACAATTCAGTACTTAAATCAGTAAACAACCAATAGATTGCATTAACGCTTGGGAATAATAAAAAACCGCTGCAAAGAAGCGTGACTAACAGGGCTTGCAAAATTAAAATGCGTGAAGCGATACCATGCTTGTTTAACTGATAAAGCCAGTGAGGAAGAAAACCATTATCCGCCGCAAGCAGCAAACCTTTGGCGGGTGAAATAATCCAGTTGACCATGCCCCCAAGACTACCTAACAACAATAGAATAACAATGACAGGCATCAATGCGGTTAGGTGATACACTTTAAAAAAATTGGTAAAAGCTCGCATCACGCCATCGACCAAACTAATTTTTTCCTGTGGAAGTACAAAAGCAATTGCCAATGATCCTAAAATCATTGTGGTTAAAATTAAAATAACCGAAAAAAGCATCGCCCTAGGGAAGTTACGCTGGGGATCGCGAACGTTACGCACATGGACAGCCGCAAGCTCCATCCCTAGAAAAGAGGTCATGATTGCAGTCAAGGAAACCCAAGACTGCGTATCTTTCCAGTGAGGGATTAAATTAGGGAGGCTCAAATCAATGGCAAGCGGGTTGCCATTTATAAGCCAGATAACAGCGAGTAAGATAATAAATCCCATCGGCAAAATCATTCCAACGATTGCACAAAAGCTCGCAAAGGCGGCAGAGGCGCGTAAACCCGAAAGTCCAAGCAAGGTGAGAGACCAAAACACGATAAGAATCACGCTAATTAAATAATATTTGTTTTGTGCCAAAGCGGGGTTAATTAAATAAGCCAGGGTCCCTGCAATAAAGGATAAAATAGTTGGATACCAGACCATCGTGTTAATCCATTGCAACCAGATGGTTAAAAAAGCCAGGCTGTCACCAAAAGCATGTTTGACCCAGCTATAAACCCCACCTTCTTCTTCAGGCCAGATAGACGCAAGTTCGGCGGAAACAAGGGCAACTGGAATGAGAAAAACAATGGCTGAAAAGGCAAAGAAAAAAATTAATGAAGAGCCAAACAGGGCCGTAGCAGGTAAATTACGGATACTATCGATGGCTCCGGTAATTAATAATACTAACGCAAAAACAGAAATTTTTTCCGAAGACCATGCTTTCATAAACAGTTCCAATGAAAATTGTTTGGCAAAAAGATAGACATTATAAGGGAAGCATAAGGCTATGAAAACTAATTTAATGCTACTCACACTTTCTTGCAGGAATGATAATCAAAGCAAAAAAAGTTCGAGTCAAGACTTTTTATTTATATTTTTTTTCTATACAATGGCTCATCCACGATTCTATTTTCTATTTTTATCTTGTGGATAATTTCTCCCTTCTTGTGACTATAAAGACCTGCTCTATCCTCCAAACGCCTATAAAATAAGTCCTTTTCATGGCAGATTTCGATTAACTTATCCCCAAAATGTGTGGATAACTCTGTGCATAGCGGGTTAAAAAATCGATAAAAGATAAAAATCATAGCTCGTCATGGCCCCACAAGTATGATTTTCTTTAGCCACTTGTAACTTAAGCCATTTTTATTGTTTAATAACTGGCTTTTTTCTACTAATAGGATAACTATGTATAGATTATTTAAAAGTACTTTTAATACTAACAATCGCTTTTATGCAAGTATGCAGGTTGTTAACCTTGCTGCGTTTGGGGCTGCTAGTGTTACTTTGTTAACCGATCCCGAGGCCAGTTTTGCGGAATTTGGCCTGGATGCATTGACGCATGCCCTTAGTTATTTGGCGTTGAGTGATACTCAATCAATGGCAACCGAGTTTGGCTCTACTGTTATCAATTTAATAAGATTAGGTGCAATTTACGCAGGAATGACTACTGCAGGTTGTTCAGAGGTACCTGTTGCTGCTGCCGCAGTGGATGCATTGGTTCACCTGACGAATTCAGGTGCATCACTGGTGAAGTTCGCAGACGCAGCAGAGGCCGCATCCCAGTCTCATCGACAAACTGCCCCCACCATGAATTAAATCCCATGCACGGTGATAAGAATACGCCGTGCAGGTGCAATAGTCCTGTGTTCGCATAAATAAATGCCTTGCCACTGTCCAAGCGCCAGATTACCCTGGCGAATAGGTATGGTTAACTCCGTACCTAGCAAGGTATTTTTTATATGGGCAGGCATATCATCCTCCCCCTCCAGTGTGTGCCTATAAAGACGATTGTCATCAGGGATTGCACGGTTATAATAAGTCTCCAGATCAAGGCGCACATCGGCACAAGTGTTTTCACTAATGGTTAAGGACGCTGAAGTATGTTGCAAAAAAAAATGAGCCAATCCAATGCTTAATGGAGGCATGGGAGAAAGAGCTGGTTGTAGCTCTGCCGTAATTAGATGGAAGCCTCTCGGCTTGGCAGTTAAAACACATTCGGTTTGCCAATAACAAGGCTGTTTGTTATCCATGACGATAGCCGTCCCGACAAGCAGGGGAGACCTGAGTTGTTTTGTTTCGTTTATCCCACTCATCAATTGTATAAAGGTGCAAGCTTAAGGCATGTAACCCTGTTTCCAATTCTTTGGCAAGTAAAGCATTCACTTGACGATGACGATTAATCATTGACATCCCTTGAAATGCTTCAGAGACAAGAAGTATTTTAAAATGGGTTTCAGAACCCTCAGGCACATGGTGCTTATGCGATTCATTTTCAACTTGCAAGTGGATGCTTTTGAAATTATCAGTCATCAATTGAGTAATTCGTTTTTCTCTCGACATTTGTTTTCTCAACTTCTTTGGATTAATAAAATTATAACGAATAAAATCAGGTTTGTTGAAATTGCTTACCAAGCCAGCTGTACATTTTGGCGCTAAACAGCCTAGGTGCTAATGGCTCACAATGACCTCCGGTGCCGCTTTTTTCGGAGAAAAGATGATATTCTTTGGAGCATTTTAATGCCGCATACAACGTTTTAGCTTGACCTGGTGTGATGTATTCCAGAGTATTATCACAAATCAACATGGGACATTGAATCTTTTCGGCGAGTCCTTCCAAAGAATAGTCTGTTATTGCCTGTAGCATGCCTTTAACACTATCAGCACCAAATCGCCAGATGCGACTTTTCATCATAAATCTCAGTGTTTCATCCTTTTCCATAAGACACTCTATCAACAAATGAAGGGGTGCATGTTCATGTTCAGGACATTTTTCTCTGGCTTGTGCTCTTAGCTTTGGTTCCAAACTGCTGGCGGCATCAAAAATGCCTGGGTCTACAATACATGCAGCGATGCGCTTTTCGCGCGTAACAGCTCTTGAGGCGAGATAACCACCAAAACTTCTGCCGATTAAAATAATTTTATCTTTATCTATTTCCGGCCTATCAATGATAAAATCTACTACTTTTTCAATCACGTCCTCCCAATTGGGAATGAAAGGAATATTGTTTTGACGTAACAAACTTCCTTGACCTGGCCCTTCAAAACTCAGGCAATGCATGCCATGTTTTAAAGCTTCTGCCGCCGTACTAAAATAACTTTCCTCTTTTGTCCCATCGCCACCTCCTGTATCGATTAGGAGGGGTTTTGGTTTTTTTGAAGGGGAAAGGTATAGGTATCCTGGTAATGTATATTCTTTAAAGGGAATATTGACGATTTCCACCACCGAATCAAAGCAGCTTAAAGCCTTATGAAAGGAGCTAATGCTTTTTTGTATCGCCTCCTCAATCCGTTTATCTTCATGTTCATCTTCTAAGAAAAAGAAAGCGGTGCGGTAATAGTTGGAAGCGCGTAAAAAAGCAGACTTAGCATCTGAAAAAAGGTTCTCATTGCAGAGGTCTGAACCTAACCCCAAATTTTTATCTGCAAAACCCATCCATTGATGATACCAACTTTCTTTATTATCAGGTTCAATAGTGCTGGCTATTGTCAGACATTCTCCTATCTCGGCACCTCCATAAGGTGCATGTCCTAATGTCCGTAGGAGTTGAGCATTGAAAAGAGGAGATTTTATAAGATCTTGCATAAATTACTCTTATGTAGGGCCGTACCAAGTATAACTATAATCGAGAGACGTGTTTTTACACTTACAAAAAAATCCTAAGTTTATATTATATTGATAGAAAGAGGAAAATCATTCATTTAGGTTATTTTAATCCCTTTAACTACCGTCAGTGCTTGCCTGCTCAGTTTTTAATAAGGTTGATTTTTGCTGTGACTGATAGGAGATATTCAATGAATTCCTGGCTTAGCTGTGGTATCTTCCTTACACTTAAAAAGATTTAGGTTGTGTTATGAAAGAAAAGGGTTTTACATTAATCGAGTTAATGATTGTAGTCGCTATTTTAGGTATTCTAATCTCCCTGGCTGTGCCTGCGTACAGACAACATATTGTTCGGGCAAAAGTCATTGAGGGATTAACCTTGGCTTCTACGGCAAAGATTGCAGTGACTGAAGCTGCAGTGGCCAATCAGGCATTGCCTTCTACCCAAGAAGCGACAGGCTATACTAGCCCTGCTCCCACTGCGAATGTAAAATCAATCACTATTGGTGACAAAGGGGTAGTTACTATTACTTATACACCGGAAGCAGGGGATGGTACGCTGTTGTTAACTCCCACTTTGAGGACCAATGGGGATATAATCTGGACTTGTTCCGGGGGGACTTTAGAAGAAAAATATCGCCCTTATGGATGTAAATAATTAAAATAACAGGCAACATAGCTAAGCAAACATTCTACCTTAGCTTAGAAGAATTATCTGGTATATTCTGCGAAGCGAGTTCTTGCATTTGATCCATGAGTAATTGCGCTGTATTTATAGGATAAACTCCCGGTAGTTTGTAAAAATTCATGGCGGCAGATAGAAAACTGTTAAAGCTCTCGTAATACGTATTATTTTGATCAGTCAGTGCATTTTCAGCAGTTTTCGAGAGTAAGAAAAAATGCACTCCCTCCGCATGCCTGATATAAACCTGCATATTAGAATTATCGTTGTGGCTTAAGTAAATCGTACCTACAGGCATAGACAATAATGAATTACAAATAGCCTGAGGTTGACTCAGGTTAATTAAAGCAGTGGCAAGAAATGGAGGTATAGGTAGTGTCACACAATTATTTAGGTACACCAAGGCATTGTTGTTGTTTGTTGATTGTAGATTTTGGACAAATAAATTTAAAATAAATTCGTTATTATGGGAATGTACTGCAAGGCCATTGAATTTTAAATTAAAGTTATCAATTACCGGCCAATTTAACTGTGGGAATGCAATGGCAAGTTCATTATAGGAGAGATTTAAAACATTTTGTAATACTGAGTTTTTCCGCAGCATTTCATTGATGTTGCCTCCGTGATTAAAAAAACCTAGCGGAGAATGACCACCGGAGGGTTTTGTTTTAGTAGAGAAAGTTTTCTCTTGCTGTCTATTAAATTGATTCCTGTAAGTAAGTAAAAAATTAATATCCTCTTTTATTAATTCGTCATTGCGAGAATCGCTCTGTTTGCTTAATTGGAACTCTAAATATTTTGAATATTGCTCCCTTTCTTTAGGAAAGCGATCCTTAATAAATTGGCTAGCCAAAAGTAAGATTTCATGTCGTTTGTCTTTTTGTAAAGAATACAATGGATAAAGTAATTTTTCCTGTTTTTTATTTGCCATTTCAAAATCAAGTTCACTTAATTCCCTAGGGCTTGCAAGAACGTCTTCTAGTGCTTCAACGATTGCAACAGCCCACAATGTGCTAGGGAATTGTTCTGGATGAGTAATTGTTTCAGGAGCAGGCAAGAGTCCTGATTGACCATATTTTGTAAGGGATTGTTCTCGTAACTCATATGATTTTACTCTATCGATTATGCGATTTATTTCCTGGGTATTTTCTCTTGTTTGTAAAGGATTACAGAGTAGGAAATCTTTTATATTGTGAAGTTCATCAAATTCTTCCTTAGTCTGAGTAAGGTTTGCATTTAAGAGGCGATTCACTTTTGTCTTCAATTGTGAATAACTCTCATGATTGCTTGTTAGTGAGGGTGGTGATAGGTCTAACGCTCGCTGAATATATTCGTCCAGTTTCTTTTCATTGAATTGACGAATTGCAAATTTCGATAACTGAATTTCATGATATAAGGTGGCTAATGGTTTTCTTGTCTCAAAATTGTTCGGTAGTGTAGGTATTATGCTATCTAGATACTGAAAGAGATTGATAATTTGTTTATATTTAATTAATTCTTCTGGCTTGAAAGAAGCCTCTATATTTGGCCGGGAATACATCCAATATCTGTAATCCGGAGTAATAAGAGGTGCACGTGATGGTTTATTTTTTAAATCAATTTGTTCTACAGAAATGCCAGGTATTTTTTGATAATCGGCAATACCTACAGCCTTATTAAATGTGTTGGTATGTACTTCTCCCATAAATCCTACAAACTTAAATTCTTGATTAGGGTTCATTGCGTGAAAATGCGCCTTTTCTTTTTCAATAGCAATATGGGCCATATAATTCATTACTTGCGGGCGAATAATACTCGCTGGATTATTAGAGTTGATACCGTAAGATTGCGCAGTATCAAAAGGCACTATACGAATCAATTTATTGGGATGTTGTAAATTATGTAATTTTACTGCGGTGACTAAGTTAGTAAAATTATAGGGGCTATCAAGTAGATCGCGATGATAATCTTGCAGATGTAATTTTGTTTTAAGTGGCTCAGGGATAGGTATGTCATCTGATGCAGTTAAATAAGTCTCTAAAGCCTCTGCACACTCTTCAATTAATAAATGTTCAAAAAAAATGACTTTTACATTTTGTTCTGCCAGAGTGCTAAGATTTTCAATAATGAATCTTTTGGGTGCTTCTGACTCATGGCTTTCCCCAAATAGTATTCCGGGATAATTGGCCAATGCTACTCTTAGTAATTCTGGAGCGGTCAGCTGATGGTCGATGGCAAGTTTTACTTTTTCTTTTGGTTCTGTATGAAGGAAACTTTGTTCCAACGTTCTGGCCAACTGCTTTAATTGTCTGCTCGAGACTGTGCAAAGATCAGGAATTGCCATACCCTCTTTAGTAAGGGTTTTAAAGTCTTTTACCATAGGAGGTTCCATCTCCTTTGGTGAACCCATCAACTTAATTAGTTTATTGACTTGCTCATATTCTTCAATAATCCATTCATAATCATCCAATTGCCTGGCAAACTCAAAATTATCATGATAAAAAAGTTTATCTCTTAATTTCTCAATATAGTCACGTGCAGTCAAAAACTGACTATCCCTAATATCTGGATTGGCATTTCTTTTAATAAGAAATTCCATTCGCTTGAAATTTCCCATATCTGCAGCGATATGCAAAGGGGTATGGCCATTCGGGGTTTGAATATTTACGTTTGCGCCGAGTCCCAATAACAAATCTGCAAGTTCTAAATAATCTAGATTACAAGCTATAAAAAATGCACTCAGACCATTATTATCTACTTCATTAATATTATTAGAATTAATACTATTATTTTTTAGATATTCTCTTACAGCATTCAGGTTTTTTTTAGAGTCTTCATAAATTTGAATTAAAGCTAGCATCGTACTTCGCCCTAAATTGTCTTTTATTAATGCAATTTAGATAATATAGCATCAATTACGGTTGAATTTTGGAAGATAAACAATTTTTGCGTTTATTCTTAATTAACATTTTTAAATGTCGATGCATAGGAATGAGAGCTCCCGATGACATACGTCATGTCGAACGTAGTGAGATATCTCCATGATGCCAGTAGATCCCTCACTTCGTTCGGGATGACGTAAGTCTTTCTTGATGTTTGCCCCAAAGGGGCTAGGACGCTCAGTAAAAGCTATTTTCTGTGCTTAAACTTTTTTACCGTTCAAGCCATCGGTTACTAAATAGTTTGGGTCATACTGTTTAGAAATGACCCAAAATGAGCAGGGACTAAAGCTTTTGTGGAACAAGTTTATTTTTAAGACGTACGTATAGAGGTAAGCCGTTTTGATAAGGTGGATAGGCTTCACCTTGAATGAGCGGTGCGAGATAGCGTCGACAGTGCTCAGTGATACCCATACCATCATCGCTAATAAAATTAACGGGCATTGTCTTTTCCTGATTGGCAACGTCAGCTAGTGGAACATGACTTATAGACCAACGATAAGGAGCATCCTGTTCACGTTGAATAATAGGCATAATGGCATTATGGCCATTCAATGCCAATTCAACCGCGGCTTTACCCAGTGCATAAGCTTGTTCGAGATCAACTTGTGATGCAATATGTCTTGCAGCACGTTGCAAATAATCAGCCACTGCCCAATGGTATTTATAGCCCAATTCTGTTTTAACTAATTGGGCGATAACGGGTGCGACACCCCCTAATTGTGCATGACCAAACGCATCCCTTAACCCAGCGTCACTTAAAAATTGTCCCTCTTCATTACGAATACCCTCTGACACAACAATGACGCAATAGCCATATTTTTTAACACACTCATTGACTTTGCTTAAAAACTGCTGTTGATTAAAAGGGACTTCAGGAAACAAAATAATATGTGGAGGTTCTGCTGGCGTTTCGCCGGCTAAACCACTGGCTGCCGCAATCCACCCTGCATGACGGCCCATTACTTCAAGAATAAACACCTTCGTCGAAGAAGCAGCCATTGAAGCAACATCGAATCCAGCCTCTAAAGTGGAAATAGCTACGTATTTGGCAACAGAACCAAATCCTGGGCAAGTATCGGTGAACGGTAAATCATTATCCACTGTTTTGGGAATACCAATACAAGTAATTGGATATCCCATTTCACTACCCAATTTAGATACTTTATAGGCTGTGTCTTGCGAATCGCCGCCACCATTATAGAAGAAATAGCCAATGTTATGGGCTTTAAAAACTTCAATCAAGCGCTCATACTCAGGCCCACTTTCTTTCAATTTGTAACGACAAGAACCAAATGCACCTGATGGTGTATGAAGGAGTTTGGCAATATCTTCGTCTGTTTCTAAAGAAGTATCAATCAATAGCTCATTGAGCGCACCAATAATGCCATTTTGTGCTGCATAGACTTTTCCTATTTTTTCAGGGTGGTTTCGCGCAGTTTGAATTACTCCACAGGCCGAAGCGTTAATAACCGCTGTAACTCCACCAGACTGGGCGTAGATAGCATTTTTTATAGACATATTTTCTCCATGATATAAATTCAATCAGAAGGACTGGTTTGGTATAAATTGTCAAACTCATCAATCACTTCGTCAATACTTTGAATTAGCTCTGCAAAAATACTTTGAAGTTCATCAATTTTTTTTGCAGTTTTGGCTTGTTTCTCGAGTTGAATCACCTGTGTTTGTAGATGGGGAACACCACAAAAACAGCATGCACCGTGTAATTTATGGGCGGCACTTTCCAGGCCTTTAATGTCTTTGTTGTGCAGAAGTTGAATAAACTCTTCGCGGTTTCTTCGCAATTCTTCCACAAATCGCCCCAGGAATTCTTCAGCCAATGCTTGATTTCCTGATACCTTTTGCACACAGAGTTGCCAGTCAATAGCTGCTGATTTGGATTTTTTTACAATACGCAGTAAATAAGTTAACAATTGCTTTTCATCAATGGGTTTTTGTAAACAAAAATCAACCCCTGCTTTTTTTAATTTCTCTTTACTAAGATTACTACTATCGGCACTGACCACTATAATCGAGGTTTGTTTATTCAGCATGGATTCATGGCGAATAAGACGGGCGGCATCGAGACCATTAAGCTTGGGCATTTGTAGATCCAGTAAAATAGCGGAAAAACGTTTGCTTTGACAAACTTTAACTGCTTCCTCTCCGTCCTCTACTGTTTCGATATTGCAGTTTTCTTGCAATAAGGAGGTTAATAACATTCTGTTTACAGGATTGTCTTCAGCAATCAATACATCAGGCCGGGAAACACGAAGCTGTGTACGTAGGTTATCCAACTCATGGTCAGCATTGGTAGACTGGGATGCTTCGTTAAGTACAGACTCTATAATTTCATGTAATTTTTGAATACTTATCGGTTTAAACAGGAAGGCTTTGGCGCCTAGAGCTTGATGGTTATGAATTACCCATTTTGAAACTAATATGGAGGGTATTGTCTGCTTACGTAAAACCTGTGCCACTTGCTTTTCACAACCTTCATTCACATTAATAAAGGCTAATGAACAATCACTATGCTCAGTGAATGCTTTTTCCAATTGATTGAATGCCGAAATGCGCACGCATTTGATTCCCCAATAGCCTAAGCCATTACACATGGCTTCCAAATATAAAGGATTATCATCATAACAAAGCACTTTCAGATTATCGAAGCGTTGGCTTTGTTCCTTTTCTACTTCGTAAGCTGCTAATTTTTCAAGTTTGATGCGGATAGAAAAGGTTGTTCCTTTGTTAACTTCGCTGGTAAAAGAAATGCGGCCCTGCATTTGTTCGATAAGTTTTTTACAAATCACCAAACCTAAGCCTGAGCCACCAAAGCGGCGGGTTATGCTGGTATCAGCCTGATTAAATGCGTTAAACAATTTAGGCTGATCTTCAGGAGAAATACCAATGCCCGTATCAATAACAGATAAGCATAAGGTATAATCTTTGTCAGTTTCTTGCTCAATGGCGGTGCGAATGAGCACATAGCCATGATCAGTAAACTTAATGGCATTACTGACTAAATTGGTGATGATTTGCTTAATACGTATGGGATCACCAAGCACTTTTCTGGGAACGTTAATTTCTGTAGCCGGGATAAGGTCGAGCCCTTTTTTATGGGCATTGGGGGCTGCTAAAGCCAACACTTCATCGATACAAGCCCGAATATCCAAAGGTATGCAATCCAGGTGCAGTTTACCAGCATCCATTTTGGAGTAGTCAAGAATGTCATTAATAATGGTAAGTAAGTCCTGTGCTGAGGACTTAATGGTTTTTACATAATCCAGTTGCAAGCTATCTAGCTTGGATTCCAACAAAACATTGGTAAACCCTATAACCCCATTCATTGGGTTGCGAATTTCATGGCTCATGTTGGCAATAAATTCTGATTTTTGCCTGCTCTTTTCTTCACATTTCTTTTTTTCCAGGGATAACTCAATATTTTTTTCTTCCAGCAGCTCTAAACTTTGATGTAAATCTTCTGTCGCCACTTCGATGTGATGGTTTAAGTCTTTAACGGTATTTAGATAGGCTTTTTGTAAATGGGCACAACCTTTTTCAATAATACCAAGCTCACCTGTACTCCTCGTACTGATATGGGTTTCAAATTCATTGCTAAGGATTTGTTTCATGCTGCGACGCAGCCGCGAAATAGGAAGATAAATACGTCTGGATAGAAAAAAGTGGATGGTTAGACTAATTAATAAACCCAACAGAGTAATAAAAATCGTCACAATATACATCTGATACCGTTTAATGAGCATGGATTGCGTATCAATATACAAGGATAACCAACCGAGAATATCATCATCTTGTAGGGTGAGGTTTGCGGATTTTTTAAACGATGTTGTGGAGTAAAGATTAAAATTGGGAATGGTAACGGGGGCAGTAAATTTGATGGTATAAGGTTCTATTTGTTTGCTCTCAATATAATCACCCGTGAATTTTAGAGGAGTAAAAGGTTTATTGATCGCATGTTTTCCACCACGATAGGCTAATAATTTTCCCTCGGCGTTATAAAAAGCGAGCGCTTTGATTTCTGGATTAATGGTGGATGCATTAATTAAGCCTTGCAGGGTCCTATTATCATTACGCATCATCGCAAATTGGGCTGCCGGCAAAAGTTGGCGGATGTAGGCTTCACCGAGCCTTAAGACATGTTGATTTAAATCTTTATTAAACTGGCCGTTGTAAAAAACAGCGAATAGAAGGGCAACCAGAAAAACTGGGATTAAAGTAGTAATGCGGAGTTGATATTTGATGCCCAGTCTTTTCATCTCTGGCACCTCCCGCACATCATTACAAATAGTTTTGGCACGTGATTCCCTATGAGATAATTCTGAATTTCACTTCATTCAAGCCTTAATTATCCTTAAAATAGTAACAACTGATACCTGGCTCACTATTTTTTAAAATGCATTTGTATAAGCTTAGCAAATTCATGCCAAGCATTTGTAAAATGCGATATAAACGGGCCCTATGGGTTTTTGTTATAGCTAAACTGAGCTATTATAGCTTGATTATTTTCCCGCTTACAACGGAGCGTTTTAATGGTTGTTCGAACACGTTTTGCCCCTAGTCCCACTGGTTTTTTGCATGTTGGAGGCGTACGTACGGCTTTATTTTCCTGGTTGTATGCAAAGCACCATCAGGGTCAATTTATATTACGGATTGAGGATACTGATCAAGAACGTTCAACGCAAGAATCAGTACAAGCTATTCTCGATGGTATGGCCTGGTTAGGGCTTGATTATGATGAAGGGCCTATTTACCAAACTCAACGCTATAATCGTTATCGTGAAATTGCACAAAAACTATTGGATGAGGGTAGGGCTTACCGTTGTGAATGCAGTAAAGAACGTTTGGAAGCATTACGCGAGGCCCAACTGGCCGCCAAGGAGAAACCTCGTTACGATGGGTTTTGCCGTGATAAAAATTTACCTGCCACGGCTATACCTCATGTAATTCGATTTAAAAACCCCCATGTTGGTATTGTTTCATTTACCGATCAGGTATATGGAGACATTCATATCGATAATTGCGAATTGGATGATTTGATTTTAGTGCGTTCGGATGGTCATCCTACCTATAATTTTGCAGTGGTTATTGACGATTGGGATATGAATATTACCCATGTTATTCGAGGTGATGATCATATCAATAATACGCCGAGACAAATCAATTTATTCAAAGCCCTGGATGCACCTGTCCCTGTATTTGCCCATTTACCCATGATTCTTGGTGATGATGGCAAACGACTTTCCAAACGGCATGGGGCAGTTAGTGTACTTCAATTTAAAGAACTGGGTTTTTTACCTCATGCTTTGCTTAACTATTTAGTGCGGCTGGGGTGGTCTTACGGTGATCAGGAAATTTTTAGCGTCGCTGAAATGATTAAATTTTTTGATTTAAAAAATGTAAGCCGAGGTGTGTCAAGTTTCAACTATGAAAAATTGCATTGGTTAAACCAACATTATCAAAAACATGACGCTCCAGAAGAAGTGGCCAAGGCATTACAGTGGCATTTTCAACAACGTGGTATTGATGTTACCCAGGGGCCTAAACTGGAGAATTTAATTCCCCCTCAAGCGGAACGTTGCAAAACACTGGTCGAGATTTGTGAAAAAAGCCTTTATTTTTATCAAGACGACATTGAGTACGACGAAGATGCGGTTAAAAAACATTTAAGACCGGTTGTTTTGCACCCACTTGAAGCATTACTGCAAAAATTTACAGCGGTGCAACACTGGGAAAAAGATGTGTTGCAAGAATGTATCAATGATGTGAGTGCTGAATTTGACTTAAACATGGGCAAAATAGCGCAGCCCCTCCGTGTGGCGGTGACGGGCAGCAGCATGTCTCCTGCTATTGACATGACATTAACGTTACTGGGTAAAAAGCGTACTTTAATGCGTTTGGAACAAGGACTTGAACGAATACGTGCACGTGCGGCAAATGCCTCCTGATTAACCCTAAGTGGCTGCAAGCCTTGATTGTCATGCCATCAAGGCTTTCCTATTATAATTCTGTGCGAAGCCTTAGTTTTTTGCTTTTACAAAATCCACCAATAAAGGAAAATGATCCGAATCCCCATCATAAATGACTTCACTGTTCACAGGCTTTAGTGAAGGGGAAGAAAACATACGATCTAATCGTTCACGAAAACATAAAATAGCTATACGCCAACGCCAGGTGTAGCCCTTGAATTGGGTGGCATTCAGTGCATCAATAAAATTCTGGTTGCGCAGGTAGTTAACAACCCCACCATTGTCCCCCTCATTAAAATCACCAGCGATGATCGTAGGTATTTCAGGTTGTAGGCATTGTTTAACATGGTATATTTCCTGGAGGCGAATGGGTGGGGATGTGAATAAAGCATGGAACATAAACCCCATACTGCTTTCATTCACTAAAGGAGGTGTTAGGTGCAAATTGGCAAATTGTATAGGGCCTAATGAGGTGTCTGATTTAAAAATCCAAATGGGGTGCCAGCCGATTTGAGGGTGGATATATTCAATGGTTTCACAGGGGAATTTAGCGATTACTGCCAAACCTCCTGCATTATTATGGTGTTGAAAATAGCGATAAGGATAACGTTTACCGAAATTCTTTTCTAACATTTCCTGCCAAAACGGGGTGGTTTCTTGTAATAAAATGATGTCTGCATTTGTCTGTCTCAATGCATCCATGCTTGTCGTGGGGGAGGTAAGCTTCCAAGGCCCTTTTCCCCAATTAATATTGTATGTGCTAATTCGTAAAGTATCTGGCATATTCATTTATGTTATTTAAATATTACCAGTGGGATGCAGGATAGAGAATCTATTAATGGTGTTATCCTTAACATCACACGCCAAGTTATGTCTATTTTAACTATAGTCAAAATTTTCAAACGTTTGGAATCACGTCAATTGCAAGCATTAGCAAAGCAATTATGAAATAATCCTATTCCGACACACTGTTCTTCCAGTGCTCGACTTCGCATTTGATACCGCGACGAGCCGCCGGTAGGTAGGGAAAGGCTGAATAATGATAAGATACAGGGTGTCTTCGTTAACGCTCGCAAAGCACGATTCCAGTTTTTTGTCTGGCCAAAGATGATGCGCCTTGAGTAATTAAATTAAATCTTAAGATTTTGTTAATTTTCATAGTATAAAATATTTTCAATTTGTTTTATTACGTACAATTATGCCTCCAAAAATCACCGTCCCAAAACCAACGCAAGAAGAAATTGAAAAAAATATAAAAAGATATCATCCTTGCGATGCTAACCTGGAAATTATGCTAGCAGACCTCCTGGATCTCACCGAGGATATCTATGATGGTTTACTTAGCCGTATAGAAAAACCGGTCAATATTTCAAAGGCCCGGTTCAAAGAAATTCTCTATATAAAAGCACTGACTTTTAATTTTTTTATCAGCGGCAAGTTGATTATTGACAAGATATTTGATGAGCTTGAGCAAGAATGCGCTACCAATATGTCAGCTATACCTGTCCCTAAAGAAGAGCTTCTTAAAAGAAATTTGTGTCCAAAATACTACAAAGAGTTTACCGGAGATAAGCTAACGGACTGGGATAATAATATTATTGAAGAGTCTTATTACTGCCCGATAATTTCTAAAGAGATTTTAGAGATTAAACACCCCTTGGCCCTCTTAACTGATGTGCTAATGCAACAATTACGAAAACATAATGTGAACTTTGCTCCGCCTAATAAAGCCGCATTATTTTTAAAAACTGATGGATGGTTGGCATTTTTCGGTGTAGTTCCCAGTAAAAAGGCAGTAAAAACATTGCAAAAAGGAATGCTCTTTATTGATCCGCCTGATTATCCTGACACTGATTCCCGTCTTCATGGGGCTTATAGCCATGTTATCCAGGAATACATCATTTCAAAACTTTTGGAAAAGGGGTATTTAGGTAATCTAACGGTGCAAGGGGAGCCTGATATCACTGAACGCGAATTGGTGCAAGCTGACGCATGGCTTGTTAAAAACGGAGGAATGACAGGCGTTAGCACGTTATTTGATATTATGCGTGAAAGGAGACGTAATAAGTTTAAGATACTGGATGTATACCCAGATGAGGTATATGGTTTTACCAGTCCAGACTTTATCAATCAATATTTAATGCTCAATCCTTTTCGGTTCCCTCATTTATCGACATTGCTCTATAATCAATATGCCCACTCGACTTTTAACTACTTCAGCCAAATGTCGAATTTTGATAACTTTAGTCGAGAGGAACAGTTGGCTATTATGAATATTTACAATGGTCACACCGATTTTTCTAATAATGCGGCTCAATATCTTCACGAAAACCCAGAGAGCTATACCACTTTAAAAAGTTTGCCGAACAGCGCCATTGCACTAAAAACAAGACCTAAACCCCTTTTTCAATTTTCTCAAACGAAAGATGACAGTGCTTCTTACATTCGTGCACAAAAAAAAGCAGCAGGTATAGGTTCTAAGGAAAGAAAATTTGATGCTAATGAAGTGTTACTTTTGGATAGCCCGGCTTTGGATATTGGTAAAAATTAAGTCAACTGAAATCAAAGACTGATTTTCATTTTCGTAGTTAGCGTCCACCAAAACATACATTTAGTGTAACGGCATCGCGTGAGGGTAACCAATGACCATAATCTTCTCCCTCCCAATGGCTGGTTTCAGCCAGTTTCGCTTGAGCAACTTCAGGAGTAAGGCCAATACGTTGAATCCATTGTGAACAACGTTTTTTAATGTTATTACGAATTACACTTCGCATAAAAAAATAATGGGATGGGTTTAAGGCTTCATTCAAACTGTCATTGATGTAGGGTTTTAATAAATTATTCCCATCAACGCTTCGAGCAAATTTCCATTGATTGCCGTCTAAAACGATGAGGGGAGGGAGTGTTTTAGGTCCAATTTTTATTGCATGGGCCAAATTCATATAAAATTTCCATCCTGCATAATTGGCAGCCAGATCCCCATTGGAATAAATACCATTAAGCATTGTCCCGAATAAACCATCCTCTTGGCGCTGACCATGTGCAATAATGGCTGCATGAGCTTGCGCTTTAGATTTTCCGCGCGTAAGAGCGCGCATGTAAAGTTTGTAATAACCTCTTCCTTGCTGAAAGAAATGTCCTATTTTGTCTGTGCCAAAGTAATGACCATACATATTGATTGTTGGGGAAAGTAAAAAAAGTGTTCCTGGAGTCTGAGAAATAACAAGCCAATACACGGTTTTCCATGGCCAAATAGCATTAAAACGCATGGGTTGCAGCTCTTTGGGGAATTTACTCCAGTGAAGCCAGCGTTCAAAAGTAGCCTCAGGAAGCCCCACGCCAGTTTGTTTATAAATTAAATCAATAATATAGGCATCAGTATATCGCTTTGCCAATTGTGACGCTGCTTTTCGGCTCTTGTCGGCTTTAGGAAGAAGTGCTTCTATTTCTGCATTGGTTTGATCCATAGCCTGAATAAGGATAGAGAAAAGGCGATGACTGACCATAGGACCGATATCCACAAGTTCTTCCGGCGGTAAAGTGAACTGATCCGTTTCTTCTGCCTGGGTTTTTCCAAAACTGCATAGGCCTAACAATAAAATCCCAATCCAAAGGGAACGTTTTACAACAGTCATCGTTTTCTTATCCTTACCTACCTGTTGATTATTAGGCTCCATACTGCCTATGACAGTAAAATATAAAATACCGCCTCCTGTCTATAGGGTTAGCTCAAAAATTTAAGAGAAGCCTCTTGGTAAGAGTAGGAAGGTTATCTTCTATAAATGCCATTTTCAATGAAACTATAATGAGCATTCTCTGGGTGATAGCTTTCTCGTATGAGGAAGTGGCTATCTAGGATTCGAATAGAGCGAATGTCCTGAAGCTTTAAATTTCTCCACTGAGGAATGCCCCCAGATTCACTCTCGCCTGCATATTGAAAACAATGAAGCTGTTCCTCTCCACCTAAAATGCCAAAATGGTAGGGTTCAATAAATCGCTTTTTTTCATGGTAGCTACACTCGATTGTATTTCGAGCGTTAATCGCTTGAAATAGCTTTTCTTTTACATTCATTGGACTTACTCTTGGTTTCTTTACTATATATTTTAGTTAAAACGCCAATTTTTATAGCGTAAAATATAATTTTTTTAAGTAACTAGGATTTTTAATAATGGCGCAAGATTTAAATCAAGAAATTGAGAGTTTTAATCAGAAAACATTAACGCATGAACTAACTTCTGCTTTGATTATAGAGCATCAATTACGTGCAATTACGGATGATTTAATTCGAAAAAATCCTAATGAAAAGACGAAGCAATTACAAAGGCAGATGCTAGTTTCCGCTCAGGAATCTATAAAGGGAATGTTACAAGCGAGCTCAAAAGAAGAGTTTCTTTTACAGCAAAAACGGTTCAATCAATTGCTTTCAAATTTTAAGGAAAAATTTGATTTAGATGCTGATTTGGAAGCCCCTCTGGAAGATTACCGTTTTTGTAATTATCTTCTTCGTTTTTTGCGCGATGCGACACCGGAAAATATCGGTGAACACTATGAAAAGATGCCGCTTTGGTTTAAAGACCACTCCTATTACACGCATTGGAAAATGGAGTTGGATTTTTTAAAAGGTGAATCCGATCCAAAAATTTTTACAGCACACAAAAATGCAATGATTAATAATTTATTAGAAAATGAATCCTATCAACAACTCGCCAACCTCTCTTCGATGGCTTTGATTGAACAAAATAATCAATTGTTAACAAACAGGCGATTATCTTATTTGAAAGAAACGAATAACCGCAAGAAATTGCTCACTGATACCAGCTGGATGGGACTGGGTGCCTTGTTGGTGACAACGGCAGCAGTGTTAAGTATTGCTTTTCCTCCTCTTATTATTCCGGGATTAGTCATTGGGGGGGCTGTTTTAGCTTATGGTGCAGTTGATTTTATAAAAAATAGCGCTGATCTTTATAGTAAGTTCAACATGAAACCATTAGGCGAACGCAAAATTTCACCCACCACGCGTGACGAAATTGCCCAACTAGAAGATAAATTAAATGAGGGTGAACATAGTTTTGTTATGCGTCAACAATTGGAAAAGAAACAGTGGTCTACTGAAGAAAAATTAATAAAAGGGTTGGGTTACGCAGCCTCTTTCTCAGGCTTTGCTCTGGCACTTGCGGCATTAGCATTAATCATTCCTGGTGTTGGTGTCCCTATTGCTGCAGTGATTGCCGTTGCTGCAGTCTCTGTGGCAGTAACTGCCATTGCAGCAGGAGTTTTGGGAACTAAAATTTGGGGGGAACAACAACATCAGCGAAAAGTTCAAACACAAATTGAGGAAAAAATTGCAGCCGATGAAAAAATAATGACGAATATGGAAAAGTTAATTAATCAGCCCATCGTTCAGCCCAGTCTTTCAAATCATATGGAGAAGAATAAAGTGACTTTAACGCAGAAACGGGCATTGATGGCAAAAAACAAAAATGAGGAGGATGATTCTGATAGGGAAGGTTTTACAGAAGGTAGTGACGAAGACGAGACAGATAGTCGAATGGAAAAACCTTAATATTTCGCTAAGAAAGATATAGTATCATATTGTAAAATTTTTCGACAATAAGTGCTGTATGATTATACTATATATTCCTTTTTCTAGAGATGTAGCAGGCGACTTACTTCAATTGGCAAAGCAATGGATAAAGAATTATCAACAATATACTAAGGAAGACATTGTACTTCATTGCCATGAGGATGAGCATAAAGAAGACCATGAAGGGTTGATTACAGTTTTTATCCTTGCTCACGGTGCTGACAATGTTTCAGACAAAGTAGCAAATCATACTGATTCAGAGCTAAGTACATGGATTTCCATAGGCACCATGACCGATCGTTTTAACCAAGATATGCTTCCAGTTGCTCATCATATTTCTTCAATTCATCTCTATTCTTGTGGCACTAAACAAACTAATCATACTAAAGCATCTTCATTTCAACATGGATTTTTACGTGCTGAATCTAAGCCTGTTTATTATTATGCTGGGAGTATTTATGGCCCTAATCAGAACGGTGAATTTTTAAGTGAAGTAGGAAATAAATTTTACCCTAGCTCACAATTTAGATATCAACTGTTTAAATCACTTCCTACAGAAGGGGAAGATCATAGAGAGTCAGTTAAAAAAACACCTGCATGGATGCTTGCTGAAGCCAAAGAAAAAAAACGAGACCATTTTTTTTCAAATAATAAAAAACAAAGGTTGGCTTTATTTAATAATAATAGGAAAATTAATGATGACTCTAAAATCTGTATTCTTGATAATATGTCTGGACAGATTGTTGTTTCTTGTTCATGATCAAACTTTTAATTTGTAAGGTTATTTAATAGTTGTCTGGGTAGATAACTTATGCTGTCAACAAACTTGAAATCATACTCAAAGCCACGTTATGCTGATAACGTGGGCCGTTAGCTCAGCTGGTAGAGCAGGAGGCTCTTAACCTCTGTGTCATAGGTTCGAAACCTATACGGCCCACCAATAATTTACTCGCCTTTCCTTCAAAAATGCCAACCAGTTTTTTAAATGAACGACTTGCAGTAAAATTAGAAACCAATTCCTTCACACCCCGGTCTGAAATAAAGGCAAACAAATTATGAATAGTATTGAAAATACCTTTGACAATAAAAAAATAAAAAAACTTCCTCTGCTTATTAGTCAGTTAATTTTCTTAGGACGTTGGCTTCAAGCACCTCTTTATTTAGGATTACTTTTAATTTTAACGGCTTATGCTTATCGATTTATCACAGAATTATTTCATTTAATGGGGCATATCAACACTGCGGATAATACGCAAATTATGTTGGGGGTACTCGACTTGATAGATGTGGTTATGATTGCTAACTTATTAATCATGGTTATCATGGGGGGATATGAAACGTTTGTTTCACGATTAAACCTTAATAATCACCCCGATCAACCGGAGTGGTTAGATCATATCGATGCAGGAGCCATGAAAATAAAACTGGCCCTTGCCTTAATTGGTATTTCCTCCATTCACCTGCTCAGGACATTTATTGATCCGAGTAAACAAGCTTTTGACAGCGTACTATGGCAAGTAGTGATCCATTTGACCTTGTTGGTATCTGCGTTAGCGATTGCTTATACCAATAAATTGTTGTCACAGACTAATTAGGTGAGGGATGAGGTTATTAATTACTTGGAAGCTGTCTGTGGTTATAACAGCTTACCAAGTAGGTGTGTAGGGAGGTTTTAAAAGGTAGAATCTTGTTAGCTTAAGACAGATCCCGATGATTCTTCTTCACCTGACTGTATTGGGTGGGACATTTGTTGTCCATGTTCCTCCAATCGTTTACGTTTACGAGAAACTTCCTCTTTATTACTCCAGCGGTAGCCTAAAAATTCGCCTGATTTATTGCCCTCATCATCACGGACACCTGTACATCCCGCCCAAGCAATAACCCGTCTTGAACCCTGAAAACGCTGAAGAACTGTTGACAAGAAAAAGTAGCTCTTGTTGGTATTTTCCATTTGAAGATCGTAGAGCACCCTCATGGTATAAGGCTCTATTACACGGGGCTTTGGTTTAGATTCCTTATCGTCTACAAGACAAAAGTCTGGAATCTTAGTCTCAGGGGTGTGCTGATTGAAAAAACGGGGAGACGGATTAATATGGGGTACAGGCTCTGTATCCTTTTCTTTTTTAACGATGACGACCTCTTCAGGTTTAAATTGGTTATTTTCGATATCTTTTGCTAATTCATGGCTAAGGCTTGCCCCCATCCCAGATACCATCATCACCGTTGAGTCATACTTCGTAAGATCGACAAGGCCATCACTGGTATACCATACCCCATGACCAGAACATACGACTGGTGCGGGAGTAATTCCTTGATCAATTGACCACAATAGTGTTCTTAAATAAGGGGTTGTCTCCAGCTTGTTTTTAAATGTCAGCAACTCTTTTTTTACTTCATTAGAGACTTCAGAGGAAGCGAGTGCAGTATTTAGGATACGGTAGGCTTCTCTTATTTGCCAATTCGCTAAGACTTCATAATTATGACGGCGTGGAAGCTTAATAAATATGCCTGCTGTTTTCCAGGCGTAATAACTTATAGACTCATCCTGCTCCAGACGCACATGGTTTTCAGGATTAATATCGCTTGAATATTTATACCGAATGGATTCTCTTTTATTTAATTCTTTTTCAAAGAGTTGCAACAGCTCAAAAGCAATTTCGTTGATTTTCATACAAATAGGGTTGTTTGTTATCGAAATGACTATTATATGGGCTGATTATTAAGAAATTATTAATCCGATAAAACCTGTCACATATCGAGCATACCGTGACAAACGAGGTGGATTGCAGACTTAATTTAGCGAAAGGGGAAAAGCAATCTGGAGGCAAATAAATTAGGCTGAAAGCAACTTCATCGCATGCAGTTTTTACAAGATAATATTCTCACTTGCCAAGGCAACAATTTTTAAATTTCTTTTGGCTTCCACAAGGGCAGAGGGTGTTACGTGAAACTTTCGATTTCAAGGTCAATTTTTCGGGTTTAAGACCAGCTGTATAAAACCATAAGCCATTAACACTTTCAAATTGACTTAATTCATGAAGAACCTGAGGTTGATTATTTTCTCTAAAGCGAGCTATAAACTCGACATAGCCTTTATTAGGGTTTGATTCATCCTGGTACGCTTTAATTATTTTCAATCCAAGCCAGGTTATGCGGGCGGCCCAGTTTTTTGCATCTACTGCATCAAAACCTGCAAGCGGACCGCCAAGCATGGTTTTTTGAATATAATCAATGTTGGCTTGGCTATAGGCTGTATAACGTGAGCGCATTAAGGCTTCCGGTGTGGTTGGTGTAGCGGCACCATTAATGTAACGACCACAGCAAAGTAAATAATCCTTTGTGGAACCGCAAGGGCATGGATTCATGCTAACTCCTTAAATGTAATTTCTGGCTTTACAGAAAAAAGGACAGCGATATAATCGCGCACTCTAGCTATAATGCCAACTTATTCTTAGGGTAAGGAACCAGTAAAAATATGATTACACTGTACCAGTTTAATGGGATTTGGGGATTACCTAATGCTAGCCCCTTTTGTCTTAAATTAGAAACTTACTTGCGTATGGCAGAAATGCCTTATGAAATTAGATTTGTAATGAATCCTGCAAAAGCACCAAAAAGAAAATTACCTTTTATGAAAATAGACGACAAAACAATCGCTGACAGTGAATTAATCATTGATGAATTAATCATGAAATTTGGTGATCCTTTGGATCAAAATTTAACAAAGGAACAAAAAGCATTGTCTGTCTTGCTTGATAATACTTTTTCCGAACGTTTATATTGGATAATGCTTTATTTTCGTTGGCAGGATGAGCATGGCTGGGCGCATGTAAAGGAAGATTTTTTTTCTAAACTGACAGGCATTGCAAAATTACTTATCCCGAATACTGTGCGCAGGTCAATGCGAAAGGCCTTAGACTTCCAAGGTATGGGACGCCATACAAACATGGAGATCAAGCAAATGGGTTATAAAACTTTGGATGCTATTGCTGCCACGCTCGGAGAAAAAAAATATTTTCATGGTGAGCTTAGCAGCATTGATGCAACAGCCTTTGCTTTTTTAGCAAATATTGCATGGTTACCTTACGATGATCCATTAAAAGTTTACCTACAAAACCATAGTAATTTGCTTGGTTTTTGCGACAGAATCTGGAGTAATTTTTATCCTGAAATTCCTAAGCCTTTTAGTATTGTATGATTGAGTAATTGTGGAATTAATAAAAAATCTGGCCTTCATGTGGGGATTTAATTACCTTTGCAAGCCCAGTTTTTATTTGTTAAGATTTGATTTGTTCAAATAACATTTGAGGTTAAGTATGCCAATAATTAACAGTACTCGTGTACAAAAAAAAGAAAAAATCAAGGCTGAAATCAGCAGCGAAACCTTTGAAATGATTAATGAGTATTGCGCGTGGGCAAATATTGACGATATTGGATTTTTTATCGAAGAAGCTGCAAGCTATGTTTTTGCTAAAGATCGTGATTGGAAGCAACATAGAAAAGCAACCAAGAAACGTACTGAAGCTGCAGATGCCTAAGAGACCCATAAAAGCGTGTCTAAATATTTAGACACGCTTTTATTTCTCTCCAGAAACCCCATCTCTTTCATATACTATTTGGAATGTCCAGGGTTACTGTCCGTAAGGATTTTAAAGGGATGAGGATTATAAAGCCAAGGAATAGGGTGCTTAACATAGTGTATCTCCAATACGCGTGTAAATGAAGGAAAGGTGGTGGTGCAAGACTTACTGCCAAGCCAATACAGATACCTGACAATCCTATCAATGCTGAAAATAAGATAATCCACGAGTATTTTTTTTCAAGAAAAATAATTTTAATAGCGCTCATAAAAAGCATCAGATACATTATCAAATAAACTTGGGTTGCAGCATTAAGCATCACCCAGTAGGACAGGTTAATCGATGGAAAGAATAAAAAAATGGAACAAATTATTGATACAATTCCAGCTTGTAATATCAATAATTTGAACGGTGATTTGTTAGAATTATGCTCGATTAGTTTTATGGGTCCTGCTCCTTCACGAATAGCAAAACTTAATCCTTTAATGGGGGCTATAATCCAATTATTGGCCGTGCCAAGACATCCTATCGCAATTAATCCATTCATTATAAAAGCTAACTGACTGCAATGGAGTTCGGAAAAAAATAATTCAATTAATTGTGGAATACTACTTATAAAATTTAATTGCTGCAGTGGAATAATCATAGCCAGAGACATCGCCCCAAACAACATTGTAAAAAATAGGACGATGACTGAAATAAGAATGGCTTTAGAAATTGCTCCGGGCTGACTTTCCTTGCCATGGACAGCGGTAATCTCTATACCACAAAAGGATAGCATAATAGCTACCAGGGAAGACCAGGAATAAGAAGTAGCTGGAGGAAGAATGGGGGTATTTGCGGTAGTACGAAAAAAATACCAAAAACCACCCATGGTTAGGATGACCAAAAATGGAAAGAAAACCCCTACCAGGGTACAAAAGCTATTAAAGCGATTAGAGGTATGGAGCCCTTTTAAATTTATCCAGGTTAATCCCCAAAGAAGGCCTATTACTGTTGTAAAAATCAAATAATTGTTCGTGGCAAGCGCAGGCGAAAAACTGTAAAGAATCGTCCCCGCAATGAAACTTAAAAAAGTAGGGTAGATTAAAAGATTTTGTAAGCATTGAAACCAGACAGCCAAAAACGCTAACCGTTGTCCTAGACCTTGCTTAATCCAGCCATAGATACCTTGCTGTGATTGCTGTGAAAACCAGGCGGCTATGATGGCTGTAGGAAGCAAGAATAATACTAGAGCCAGGGTAAAATAATTAAGCAATTGATTACCTGCTATGGCAGCAGCAGGTAAATTACGAATGCTATCTACAGAGCAAATGGTGATTAAACTAAGACTTACCACCGAAAGAGGTTTGCTCATGTTAAAATCTTAACGATAGACAACTTAATCCACCGTCTATTTTTCTAAATTCACTAACATCCACGGTCAATACGGCAAAACCTTTATCCTGAATGGCTTTTTTCGTCTTTGGAAATCCTTGAGGTATTAATACAGTGCCGTTAACAGCAATGCAGTTGGCTGCATAAGCTTCATCGGGGTCTATAACAAGTTGAGTAAATTGGCTAAAGGAAGAATGATTGATGAGCTCACCACTTACAATAATACAGTTATTCCCGAGATAGCTGACTCCTGTTTTAAGATGTAAAAACTCTTTCAAGTGTATGCATGATGCTATAAAACCCTGTCTGGATAAAATTTGCAGGAGTTGTTGGGCACCTTCCTTATTTGTTCGTGCAGATAAACCAATATAAAAATGATTCTCGATACGCAAAACGTCACCTGCTTCCAAAGTACCCGGGAGCGTGATTTCTGCTTGATTACCTGAATAGAAACTTTGAATTATCGATTTGATTTCATTGACCTCGCCTTGCCTGGAAGGAGCACCAGGGCAAGTAAGGACGGCTATTTTTTCTGTTAATAAAGCAACATCTTCCACAAAACAGGCATCAGGATACTGCTCTAATGCTGGTAATACCGTGACTTCAACGCCACAGTTAATGAGCGCATTAATATAAGCCTGGTGTTGAATAAGGGCCAAAGGGTAATCTGGCTTACCAAGATAGGAAGACGAGGTTAAGCCATGAAGTAAAGAATGATTTGGTGTTCTAACGATAGCATTTTTAAAAAACATACTTATCCCTAAGCAAGAAAGATCAATTCCTAGATGTTATTTATAGTGGTTTGAAATAGGCTTGTTCTCTTTAAATGGTAATCAGTTTCGCTGTTGGCTTCATGGAAGTCAATAACAAATTAATGCCTGCATACACAGGCAGGAAATGAGTATGAGGCCAGTTAATTGGGTCAATAATGACCCAATTAACCTGACCTTCAATTAAACTGTCTATCTCGTTCTAACTGTAAGGTTGCTTCTTTAAAGGTATTGCAGCAGCTTTCATTAACAGTTTGATAATCCTGATAGCTGCAGTTTTCTGCCAGGGCATTAAATACAGATTGAACCAGGTCTTCTACACTGGCATTTAGCGTATGGATGAGGGAAGGTTCCCTACTCAGCGTTTTATGGATACGCTCAAGATATTCATAGGGCTCTATGACTTCAACTAGGGAGGCAGGGACAAAAGAAGCTAATAAATCGGCATATTTCATAGATAGCCCCCTTAAGTTATCGTATGGATTCCTGTTGACAGTTAATTGCGCGCATTTGAAAAATATCGGTATCGCCAAACGAAGTGCTGGATTAATTTTTTTCTCGCCGAAGATAGTACTTTTTTGTTGTAATTCTAAGGCTGCCAGCAAGAGTGTTTGTCCAAATTTTTCAAGAACTAATGCACTTGTTCTTTGCTGAGCCCCGTGGCTATTCGAAGAAGAAAAATAACTATGCCAGGCATTGATTAATTCTAGACACCGTTTGCTGTCAGAAATTGGATTAGCAGAAGGAGTCCAAAATGTATTTAAATTTCTTGAGGGTGGGCGTGGAGGTTGTGATTTCTCAGAAGTCTCATTCCCTTTCATTGATGAAAAGAAACTAAGGGCCGTTGTGCTTAAAAGCTCCAAACCCGATTCATCCATAGGCGCCGGTACAATGTCCTCGGTAAGAACGATAGGTGGTGCTATGATAACCGGTTGAGGAGCATTGGTGGAAATTAAGGTTTCTGTTGATTCCTGAGCTCCTGTATCCGGTTTTTCCTCACTTTCTTCCAGTCTTCGTTTTTTACGTTGACTACTTTTGGATTTAGGCGAGGAATGTGATTTATTCTCAGGCGTTTTCTTCGTAGCTCTAATCTCAGACAATAATGCTGTTGCTTCATTACGCTCTTGTTCGATGGAACCATAGAGGGCATCGTTTACACCAAAAATTTCATAAGAGCGGTTTCGATACTGTCGGCGAAGAATACCCTCGAAAGTATCACAAGCCCTAACAGTGGACTTAAGTGCAGCATTAATTTTTTCAGCACTGTAGTTGCCTTGCATTGCTTTTTTAATAAAAAAGAGCTTCATTTGGGCCTTTAAGAAGTCAATTTTATGGGAATAGAAGATGGCTTCGGTATTTGAATCAGAAAGTTCTCCTAAATTAGAGGGAGGAATTTTAGCCACAGTTTTAATAATAAGATCGTAACATTCATCGGCTTTGGATAAATAGTTTTGCGCGTCTTTGAAAGCTAGTTGTTCTCTTTGGGCGAAAGCATAATCGATATAACTTTGTGCAATTAGAGTAAGAATTTTACTATACTCGTTTAAGTTACTCACCGTGGAACGATTAAGGAGCTTTGCAATGTCTTCTTCTGCAGAAATTTTTTCAAATTCCTCAATACTATTTAATAAGAATTTAGGATTGTTTGTTTGAGTGAACTCCTGATAATTATTGTAAATTTTCTCATGTGATTTTAATAGTTTGGACATTTATAATCCTTGGTTAATAAAACATGTCAGGGATTATAGAGCGCTTTTCTTAATAGAATATTAAATTGATGATCAATATTTAATCATTGGTTAAGCTTTTATGCGTCACTGTTACCTCCTTGGACGCTGAGAAAAATTCAAAAAACGAAAATAGAATAACTATTTGTTAAATTTTTCTTGACAGTATTGAGGTGCGTCATTAAACTGCGATTCTTAATTTCGGGGCTATAGCTCAGCTGGGAGAGCGCTTGCATGGCATGCAAGAGGTCGGCGGTTCGATCCCGCCTAGCTCCACCATCACCAGCTTCGGTTGTTGATGGAAAACCTAGGGTCCCCATCGTCTAGAGGCCTAGGACATCGCCCTTTCACGGCGGTAACAGGGGTTCGAATCCCCTTGGGGACGCCATTATTGGCGTAAAAATAGTATATAATTTAAGTTCCAGGTCCCCATCGTCTAGAGGCCTAGGACATCGCCCTTTCACGGCGGTAACGGGGGTTCGAATCCCCCTGGGGACGCCATATCTATTCAAATTACTGAACAGTCAGCTAGCTTTTTATACCAGTAAAAAGCCATTCATTAATAGCAACTTTTGTTTGTAAGAGCACGACCTGTAATTGCTGATAGAGTTCTTCCTGATAATGCGAATGCCCCGCTTTTAGGTAGCGCTCCAGGTATTGGCAGGCATATTGTAATTTTATAGTGCCACAATATAAGGCCCCGCTTTTAAGTTTATGCGCAATTTTTTCAATTTCAGGCCAGTTTTGCACTTGGTAAGCCGTGGTTAATTGGCTTTCTTCCTGCGGTAAATCCGTATGAACCATCAAATTAAGTAATTCTTTAACGATTTCCTCTGTTCCTAGATTGGTGAGGGCACTTTGAATGTCAAGAAGAGGAAAATCATCGAGCTGAAATAACTCCTGCTCTGTCTTTGGTAAATCAGCACCTAATCCATTACTCTCCTTGTTTGGCGGTTTTTGGTGTGCTAAAAAGGTAACTAATGTTTCCTGTAAAACTTTAGCGGATATCGGTTTGGACAAAACTTTGTTCATTCCGGCATGAAGACAACTTTTCTCTATTTTTTCTGCAGCATGCGCTGTCAAACCAATGATAGGTAGACTGGCAATAGAATTATTCTTTTCACGACGAATTATTTCTGCCAACTCTTGTCCAGAAATGCCAGGTAAACCAATATCGGTTAGGATTAAATCAAACGTATTTTTTTCAAGTAGACTTAACGCTTCTTCTCCATTTGCTGCTGATCTATATCGACAACCTGCCTGCTTGAGTAGTGATTCAACAATACGCAGCGCGATAGGATTGTCTTCGACAACCAGAATGGTAGGGGTTTGGTATCCCTCTCCAAAATAGGCTGGGGTAACCTCCTCATCTCTAGAAGTAACATTAAACATCACAGGTTGTTGGCCATGTTTAACTTTTATATTAAACGTGACTTTAGTCCCAACGTCTACCTCGCTTTCAAGCGCTATGCTGCTGTTTAGGATATTTAAATAATTTTGCACAATGTGTAGTCCAACTCCATGACCTTCATATTTTCCTTTATAAGAGGGGTTAATGCGATAAAACCTATCAAATACTTTTTGTTGTAATTCAGGTGGAATGCCAATCCCCGAGTCGGCAATGGTAAACTCAATCTCTTCAAAGTCCACCTCTTCCTTAATTTTTTTCACATGAATGGTTATTGTCCCTTTTTCAGTGAACTTAATGGCATTACCGATTAAATTCAACAAAATACGTACCAATTTTGTTCGGTCAGTAATGACAGTCTTCGTTATAGCTTTGTCAAAATCGAGTTTTAACTCAAGCCCCTTAAGCTTTACTGTAGGAAGCTCTAAATTAATCAGGCTTGTTAGAGTTTGATATAAATCAAACTCTTCTTCAATCAAATGATTATCAATATTATTAGTTGTTGAAACAATATCCAGGACGCTGTTTAGTAAACTCAGCAATTGTTGCCCACTTTCATTAATCCAATGAGCATATTGCTTATCTTCAGGATGCTCAAGACGTTCTTCCATCAGTTTGGAAATACCAATAATACCACCGACAGGAGTGCGAATATCATGGCTCATGTTAGCAATAAATTCTGTTTTCGCCCGATTGGAAATCTCTGCCTGCTCTTTTGCTTTAGCCAAGCTTCTTTCCATTTTTATGCGATCAGTAATATCAATATAGATTCCTAAAACGCCGTAGGCTTCACCTGTTTCATCAAGAAGGGGAACTTTACTTGTGCTCAAAATTCGTTCAGTCCCATCAATTAGTATTTGGGATTCTTCTATATTGAGTTTGGGTTGTTTGGATTGGATCACTGTGCGATCATCGGCACGAAAAGTCACGCTGTTTTCTTCTGAGACTGGTAAATCAAAGTCGGATTTTCCAATAATTTCTTCTTTGGATGTTAAGCCTAGCGATTTTACAAAAGCCATGTTACAGCCCAGGTAATACAAGTCTTTGTCTTTCCAAAAAATTTGGGCGGGAAGATAATCAATTATTGTATTAGTGAGTTGTTCTTCAAGGATTAAACTTTTTTTGTTTTTTGTAGATCTCATATTCCCTTTATTCCTTTATTGGCGGGTAAAGGAAGATCATTATTCGCGTTATCCCCAGTTGCTGAATCCGTTTTAAAGAATCGATAATGCAATGCCCCGGGAGAATCTGGGGTTGAGATAGGAGGAGGAGTGGGGGTGGGCTTCGTATTTAATTCGGCGAATGTATCGAGTGTACAAGTATTTGGTTCGCCCAAAGCTGGTTTTGATGAGATTTCCATTCTTGCTCTATCAAGAATACCCCCTTTCATAAAGCGTATGCCGTTTTCGCATAAACAATTTTCATTATTTATCAATGCTAAAACTTCAGGATCAACATTGATTACATTAGTTATTTTGCCTGGAATAACATGAGTCACTCCATCAGCCTCAAACGTTACAGCACTTCTAAATTCTGTTTTCGTTTTAATTTTGGCAAGCACTGCTTTTTTTATACCCATGTATTCAAAACGGTTGGTAAAACCAGGCCAAAAACGCTCTATTTCATGTTCTGAGAGTGTTTTTATATTCAGAAGATAATCTTCTGTTAACCTCTCAAGTACATCATAAGCTTTGTCAGGGGTATCACAAGAAGCTTGAATAGTAAAAGCACCATGCGTCAGTATGTATTCATGTTGAAAAGGATTTTGTTCAATGCACGGCATCACGCAAGGGAACCATCCATCCATAACGATAAAAGAAAAAGGTTTGTCTCCAGGCTTTAGATCTCGATATTTTAGAGCCAAACAGGGTTGATAGACCACTTCCATATTGACCGGAAAATTTTCTTTGACTTTTTGGGGGATGAAGTCTTGATACCCTGTCGCATTAATAACATGATCAAAGAGATGTTCTTCACCATTCTCTGTAGTAAGCTTGGTGACATTGGCGGTTGATTTTATGGTATTAATAGGGCAGTTGCAGTTCACTTCTACACCAGCGGCCGCTAATCTATCGGAGAGCGCTTTTCTTAAACGCTCACCAATAACAACACTGGGTTCATCCAGATTCATGACTGAATCTATTTCACTTTTATTATAGGGCGTTTTTTCAACGTCTAAGGGTTGGCAATCACTTGTTTCACTACAAACATTCTCAAAATGTTCCTTACCGACTTTTGAAGGATTGCCTTTAGAGTCAATAAGACCATGTGCATAGATAGAATAATCGTGCTGTACGACAAGTTCAGGGTAAAGCTCACAAAACTTTTCTAACGCTTCCTGACAGGTTCGTCGCGTTTCGGGTGAAAGCTGATAGTGTGGTCCTTTATGCGCTCTTATACCAAAATTGCCAGACACACCGTTTAAGATGATCTTGTTTTTCTCATAGATTACAACGTCAAAGCCAGCTTTGCTTAGTGTCAACGCTAAGTGACAACCGTACCAGCCTGCTCCGATGATGGCTATTTTTTTCTTGACACCACTATTATTATCGCTCACGAAATTCAAAATATTAATTTTCCAATATGTAAATATATTATACAGTAATTTGTTTGAATTGTATGCATGTAATTTTAATAAAGAAAGTCCTGATGCAAAGAAAACTACTCTGTGCAGGACAAAAAATTTTTTTTATATATAGTCGTTGCGAACAAAGTGAAGCAATCCAGAATCGATTTTTGTTCAAATATTGTACTATACAGCTTCGCTGTGGCTCGCAAAGACGCGATTCTAAATTTTTGTCCCGCAGAGTGGGAAATTAAACGCTTTACATAAAAATTAATTTTGCCTTAATTTTTATCAGATAATATTTACTAAATTCAGTTTTTACAGGTCATCGATGGAAACTAATGAGCATAAACAGGCGGGCAATCAAATTCGCATCGAAACGTTAGGTAATCCTTACCTTAAAGGCAGTAAGAAACTTTTGCCTGCAAAAGGGGATGAATTGGTTGTCAGGGTGATGCAGCAAATCGATGGCATTCCCGTACCTTTGACACTAGAACTTACCGCTGGTGACATTGTTGCTTTGGCTGGCGATTATTATACTAAAGCTGGGTGGGGGTTAAAGTTAGATATTCCCCAGAGAAGCAGTAATCCTATCGCAGACAATGTGGAATTATTCAAGAAAAAAGTAGCCCCTCAAGAAACGGTTGCTTTCCTTGGTGCTTATAGCGATTTAGCCTCTACTGAAGTTCAAAACACTGACATTGATAAAATTTATAAAATAGAAAATACAACCTATATCCCTTTTATAAAATCACTGAACAGCCTTTTTCAGCAATTGGTTTATTCATTCACTGTAAAAGGGTATGGTGAAAAATTACTTCAAAATGAAGCGCATTTCTCTCCCTGGTCTTCCAGGGCGTACATCGTGGGTCATCATTCTGCTTTACATAATGCGGAGTTAGCTCTTGCTTGCTATGCATTAAGTGCTAACAATGAAGAGCCTGAGGGAATAAGCCAACCTATAGGGGATGAACTGCAAATTCTCCTGCAAAAAATTAAATTAACTCCTGAAAAATATGGATTTACAGTGGGTACGTCCCAATCAGACATTTATTCTGAACTAGGCCATCGTTTTCATGCGTTAGCAGTCAGCCAGGACTTGTTTGCCATGCATTTTTATTCTGATCATTACGCCGGCGGCCATATGAGTCGAATAGGTGTATTGCGTCAAACCATGCCGCAACGATTTGGTAAGTGGGGAAGTATTCTTATAAACAACATGCATAATGAAGATAATACCCGTAGTGTAGAAGTCATCAATCCCCATCAGCCTTCGAGCACTGGCAGTAATGCGTTTCGAATGTATTCAGCCGATGACGAAGCTTATGGTGACGGCACTTATTTTGACGCCAATAATAACGAAAATAGCAATATGCTTGTCAATGGAATGACCAACTCCCTCGGAGATATTGCTCGTTACATGCAAACCGGAATTAAACCTGCAGCCTCTGAGTATGGCGGTTTGTGCTTTCTTCCGGAAGTAGATTATCAAAAACCGCAGACCCAGCCGTTGTTGATTGATGGCGGTGACGGTAAGGTGTACTTTCGTTCGGATGTCAGTCGAATACAGATACTATCACCCGCTAAATATCAGGCCACTTTGCAAGATCCAAAAAATCATGGCTATGAAGAATTAACCTATTGGAAAGCCTTTGCTTTAGTTTTTAAATTGCGGGTTTTAGGCCCTCTCTATTCGCCAAAAATTGATAATTCAGAAGTAGTGGATCTACGAATAGAGAACCATAGCGTATCGGATACTACACAATCGTTTAGAGGCGAATCTGCCGAATTAATTCAAAGTAATACTGTTGAGCCAGTAATGGGGGCATGGCGTGGTACGCCACCAACTCCCGATGCGTTAAGATGCAAAGGATTTTTGTCAATCCCTACACGAACAGCATCTAATTCTGAAGTTAAATTAACAACCCCTGTTATTAACCTTTAATAGGATTAATAGTTATTTTAAAAGAGCGGAAATTTTTTTAACGCGCTCTTCCCTGGAACCCCATAGTTCAATGAACTTTGGGGCATTCTTAGCAGGCATAATGTCATATCTGTTTTCAAAATAAAGTTGTTTAAAAAAAGCATCGACTTCCGAGCGGTATGATTCATCAATCGGCCTGATACCATCATCTTCAATTTCGACCGGATGCTTCTCATTTATCGATACAAAAATTAAAAGATCAATAAATGCCAGTGATTCTCGTACAGGTTCAATTAAACTCTCTACAAAGGCAAGGTCGAGATCAGTTTGATGATAACGCGCCGTGTATAAGGAATATGCGATGTAATCAACGGGAGCGCGATCAAAGATTACTTTGTTAGACGCATCATGGTACTGTTTTACGCGACTGATGTTATGATAAAGCTGGATCCCGTTGCAATACCGTGTCGACTCTTTACCGAACTTGATATCATAATTTGCACGTAAAGCCCTGTAGGGTTCCTCCTCTCTAAGGTAGTCAGGGTGAGCCTTTATAAAATCCCAAACAAATGTGCTTTTGCCTACAGAATGTGTTCCAGATACTGCTATTCGCATAATTTTTTCGCCAGTAATGATAGCCAGGATTAAACGTAATAATTATATAATAGTATTTCTCGTTATCCAGGCAATACGCCAAGTAATTGGCATTATGCTAAGTTTCGCAAAAGGGATTGAGCGAATAAAGGCCACTCAGAAAGTGAGTCAGTCAATAAAACTAATGTGGCCGTCTCTCTCCAAATAGGCTTTTTTGACGGTCTTAAGCTCCGAAATTTTGTTTTTTCTTGCTTCTTCTAATAAATCTTGCTTAGTAACTTTACTTTCTTTCATATGCTTCCAGTGAATTTTACCGTTGTTTATTAACAAAACCTCTTTTCCTTTCAAAACCTCACCAGCCCAATCAAAATGATAGGAAATCCATGAAAATATCTTATGAAGCATAACGAGCGCAAAGGTCGTTAGTAATGTTGGAAATAGGGCAGCTTCACCGTTAATCGTCCTACTCAGTAAGGAGCCGATTAATATTATAACGACAAGATCAAAAGGCCTTTTAAGTTGAATCCTTGTCTTTGCTATTCTTAATAGAAAAATCGCGTATAAAAATACGATTACTCCTATTCCAAGCATTTTTAATGATTCAAAAAATATATCCATCTATTTTTATCTCATCTAAGAGTAAATTTCTTGCTTACTTTGAAATATTTTATTTAAAAGCCCCAGAACGGATCTCGTTTCTTAGGTCTCTAGGTCTTAAAGAATCTTTCTTTCCTCCAGAAACTTTATTCAATTGATCGACAGAAACGTTTTCTTTGCGTTTATTAGCTCTTTTTTTGTCTTTCATCATACCCTCACCCCTTGAAGTATTGTTTTTAGTATAGTGCTTTTTATTCTATTTGGATTTTAATCTGAGCAAATAAGGCTTGGATTACATGATAATGAATCAAAGACCTGCGTCCATAACATAGCGTGTATAACCTAGAAAACATGATATAATTTCATGAGCAAATTGGTTAGGATCGTCCCGCATTTATGCGGGTGTAGTTTAATGGTAGAACCTCAGCTTCCCAAGCTGATAGCGTGGGTTCGATTCCCATCACCCGCTTATCTTAATTAAATGTTATCAAGGTATTGTTCGATGAAAACAATTTTATTATTACTGGGCTCCAATCTATTTATGACGTTTGCCTGGTATGGCCATCTTAAAAATCTTAACCAAAAACCCTTGTATATTGCGATCTTAGTGAGTTGGAGTATTGCTTTTTTTGAGTACCTGCTTCAGGTGCCTGCAAACCGAATTGGCTATAAAGAATTCAATTTGGGCCAGTTAAAAATTATTCAGGAAATAATCACCATGGGGGTGTTTGTGGTTTTTGCCTATTACTATATGAATAAACCGCTAGGGATTAATTATTTTTACGCAGGCTTATGTATGGTAGGGGCTGCTTACTTTATTTTTAAAAACTGAGACCAAGTAGCCTAATAAATTGCTTTTAAAGATTCACGACGACTAAAAAGCTTTACATTTTTCTCTGATCTGATTAAAATTGCTCTCTTTGATCAAAAAATAAATAACAAGTTCTAAAAATACTCTACCAAACCAAAGGAAACCTCATGGCCGTTACGATTCCAAATAAATTCATTGAAGCGTTCAATTCTGTACAGTTTGCTAAAGACTACGAAGATGCCAGAAAAGATAATGACCGGGATAGATTAAACGCCATGAGGAAGGCTATTCAAGAGCAAACTCTTGAAATTACTGCTCCTTTAGATTCTCACCCCGCCAAAATAGTGACCTCAGAGATAAAGCAAATCTCCGCTAAGATTCCTGAAGCAAAACAGGAAGTGGAAGAATCCAAAGAAAAAATCAATCACAAAACCAAAATTCGAGTGGTGCAACAAGATTGTTTGTATGCTGCCCAGGAGTTGTATAGGGAAACAGGGCGGATAGCCACGGTGTTGAACATGGCTAATGAACATCATAAGGGTGGGGGGTACTTAAATGGTATGGGTGCTCAAGAAGAGGATTTATTTCGTCGCACAACCATTGTTAAACATCTCAACCCTCAAGCTTATAATAGAGAAGAAGGCTTTGGTGGTGATAATAAAGCGTTATATTCCTCGAATGTTGAAGTATTTAGATATGGGGCGGATAAAGGCTACGCTTTCCTGCCAGAAAAAGAACAGTTTCCCATCAATGTCATTTGGTCTGCTGCATTCGATCTCAATAGAAAAGAGTTAAAGTATAGACAACCAGCATACCGACAAGAATATTTGGCGCGAACCAGGCAGCGAATTAGAGCTCAATTCGATGCAGCCTTACAAAATAACCAACGCGATTTGATTTTAAGTGCTTTTGGTTGTGGGGCCTTTGGCAATGATCCAAAAACGATTGCTAAGTTATACAAGGAAGTGTTGGCAGAGCCAGCTTTTGAAGGACAGTTTGAGACAGTTACTTTTGCGATTGTTCCTAATCCAATGCAGCAACATGACAATTATCTCCCTTTCAAATCTGTTTTTGATCTGAATGTGCATCAGAAAGAATTTATACGGCCTGATATAGGCGCGCGCACTACAATTGCTGCTAATCTCATGAATATATTAGAAGCAGCCCCTCAGTCCGCTCTAAAAAATAAACAATGTTTACCTTCTCTAGAAATTAATGCCCAGGGTGAGCTGGTTTTGTTGATTGAACAGGATAAAAGCTATAATGAACAAGGAATAAACTATAGCTCAAAAAATACCACTGAGGTTTTATCCCAATACTTCTATGTTCAAGGCTATGCTTATAGCGCAGAAGAATTGGCAACGCCGGAACATAGGGAAATAAACAATACCACCAAACTTTATAGTCATAAAATTGTTCTTCAAAATCCTTGGGATGTATTGAAACTTGTTTGTAGCGATTTAAATTGCAGTACAGAATATTGGAATATCCTTTATAAAGATCATCTCCAATACTCGCCTTTTGGGAAATTACAAGGGGTTATCGCTGATAAGATAATGCAAATCCGTAAAGATAAGTCATTTTTTCAATCATTTTCATCAACTTTGTTAGGTGAAAATAATCCTTTAATTCCTGTCTTGGAAGATTTGCACAAGAGAATCCCGACTGAGTTTAATGGGGGAAATCTTGAAGCTCTTTTTAACAAGATTGATAGTACAAAGCTTAAACCAAATCATAAAGCCATTCTGGCAAATTTGGAAACGGAACTTCTTGCACTTCAATATAATATGTCTAACCCAAGTAGTACCGTAATGAAAATCAACTCGTAGTAAATCCAGTAGGACAATAGAGGGTATTTCCTACCTTCTATTTGTCCTATAGTCGTTCAAAAATAGTCCGGGTATTAAATCCAAATAAGCGCTCATGCATCCGATAGGCATACTCATCGGTCATGTTGGCAATGTAGTCGCAAACCACCCTAAATGCAGCCATTTCCGAGTCTGCCTGATGAAAGAGATCACGATTTTTTGTATCAAGTAAACTGCCTGGATTAGAGCTAATCGCTTCAAAAAGACGCAAAACTACCGTTTGTCCGCCATATTCAAAAGTTCGGGCTTCTTGAGAGTCAATCACAAATTCATAGATTCGGTTTTTGAAAAAATCAAGCAAAGCTGCGGCTTCTGGAAGAAGCACGATGTTATGCTTCAATAAATTATTTTCAAAGTTTTCATGGGTTACAGCAATGTTTGTGGCCGTAATGAAATAATTAACGATTTCACCAATACTTTGTTTACGCTGACAAAGCTCCTGGCTAAACAAGGCATTAATTAATTGTTCCTTATGATTTTCAAGCGGTGTCGCTGCAAGCAGGGAGCGAAAAAGACGGGTGTCTAGTTGTTCCCGAGTAATAAGACGTAAATGAACGGCATCCTCCAAATCATGGACTCCATAAGCAATATCATCAGCGACATCCATAATAGAACAATCAAAGCTGTGGTAGGCTGACTTGCCGTGTTGCGTGGTTTGGGGTTGTCTGCTTAACGATTGAAACAAGATTTTATCGTCTTCGCTGAAGGGGGATAAGAGCCAATCGACTTCTGGTTGTTCGCTATCAAAATAAGCCTTAGGGGGTAACCAATCATTCACCCGAATCGTCTTATGCATTGACTCCACGTCATCAGGTAGCATTGTTGCGACGACGTGAGTCCGGTTAACAGGGTATTTAAGGATCCCCAACAGTGAGCGCCGTGTTAAATCCATGCCGTAAGTACCGTAACTGTCTTCAACTTTTGTCAGCAAACGTAAGGTTTGACCATTGCCCTCAAAACCACCATGGTGACGCATCATGTAATTTAAAGCTACTTCCCCACCATGGCCGAATGGAGGATGACCAATGTCGTGAAGAAGGCAGATGACAGAAATTAAATCATCACTAGGCAGTAAACCGGGAACAACACTTTTCTCGTGATTGATGGAAAGATTGCGAACAATGCTCCTACCAATAGAGGCGACCTCAAGGGAATGTGTCAGGCGGGTACGGTGAAAATCCCCTTCATCCGTCCCCAAAATTTGCGTTTTTCGTTGTAAACGACGGAAGGCTGGACAATGAATGACCCTTGTTCTATCCCTCTCATAAGGATCACGGTGGTCTTGTATTCCTCTTTGATGCGTTTGCCCAGAACGTCTATGAGTCCACATGCTTAGCCATTAATTACAAAATTTTATACTTTATGCGATCACATGAAGGGAAACAATACACCTTGCTAAAGTTTTCTAAAATTTTGCAGATAACAGATACGAACAGGAACAGTATTAAATGGACGAGTATCTATCCCATCAAAGAATAAAAGTTTACCTCATGGGCATGAGGTAAACTTCAACAAGGGGACGATGATGAAAAAAACAAGTATCTTAGCAGTTTGTTTAAGCGTTGGGAGTCTCTCATCTTGTACTAATTACCAGGAGTCAGCTTACACAGTTTATCCCACTTATCGACCTTATGCTTATCAACAAACCTCTTATCAGACCTACGATGGTGGAGTTGATTATCGCTACGAAAGGGCTGGGGGGGACGTTAATGTACCTCATTCTTATCATGTGGGCCCTACCCACTCGCCGGCCTCCCATAAAGATGTCGACAGTAATTGGGTTAATAACCAAAACCCTCAGGGTTATACCATTGAAATTGCTGAAGGCAAAGCTTCCCAGGTTGCAGGGAAACTTTATAAAGTTCCAAAAAATGATCGCACCGCGCAGATTAAAGCTTATAGTGGTAGTGGAGGTGCGTATTACAAAGGAGTTTATGGCAGTTACCACAGTTATGAAGAAGCTCAGCAAGCATTAAACCGTCTACCACAAGAGATTAAACAGGGAGCAAACATTAAAAACTGGGGCGCTATCCAACAAAACTCTGGGTATTAAACGTTTGGTTATCTCACTGCGACTATAAGCGTGAGTTTGACCACACCTGAGGTCTCTGTGCGCTCAGCACTGAATTGTTTAAGGCTGAGCGCATAGTCATTTGATAATTTCCATAGCCAGGATAAAAATGGACTAAAGGGAACTTGGTCAAAGGAAAGCTGAATTTCTCCTTGGCCAGTTTGTTGTAATTGATAAGTAAAACGCCGAAGCTCCCCTGTATTTAACTGATTTCCAATGAGTGCTAGCAGTTTTGAACTGGTTATTGTTTGAGGTGTTTTTTGAGTGGTTGGTCGATTACGGACTTGTTGCATCCAGGCAAGCGTTTCTTTTTTTTCTTGTAATTGTTGAAACTTTGTTGCAACTGCTGTTGTCAGGGGAGAATAAATAAAAAGATAAAATAAGTAAAATATAACGCAGACAGTAGCAATACCTACCATCCAGCGTTCACGTTCATTGAGATTATTCCAGTAATTAATCACAAGCTTAACTCCAAGGTGCCGACAACTTTTTCATTTTCAGTTGAGGCTTGGGTTTGTCGAACTTTAATATTTGCTTTTTGTAGTTGGGTTTGTAAATTTTCCAATTCTTCAAAATTGGTGGTTGTCAAAGTAACTAGAAGCGTTTGATTTTGAAAACGAAGTTGGGAAAAATCCATAAGATTCTGTTTAAATGTTTTTGCTAAGGTATTTAATAACAACCAAAAACTCGTGTCTGTATTATTTTGTTTGGATTTAAGAAGTTGTGAAATACGAAACTTAGGACTAATCACTTGTTGGGCATGGGGGAAGAATTGATGATAAATCGTAGCAATTTGATTATCAATTGCTGCTGTATCCTGATTTAATCGATAAAGTTGAATTGTTTGGCTACCAATAAGGGTCAGAAGCCATATAACACTCATCGCTATTGCAATTTGATACCAGCGTTTTGTTGCAGTTCCCCCGCTTCCTCGTGTTAAGCCCCCTTGGCAAAGATTGATTACTTTTTTATTTTGTAATCGTTTTGCAAGCCAAGTATAAGCATCTTCTTTGACGGTTGTGACTTCACTCTTGCTGTCAAGCGCTGATATTAGTTGCTGATTGCTATTGGTGAAGGCAACCATTTCATATTGTCCGGCAGTTGCTGTATTAAATTTGCTGAGGTAAAAATTGGCCAGATCCGGACTTAAAGCGCCTTCAAATTCATCTTCATTCATTAACAAACAAGAGTCAAGGATGGCAATTTCCTGTTTATCGAGTGCAAACCAATCCAGTGTTGCTGTGTCGAATTTAATTTCCTTCTCATCAAATTTTTCAATGATTCCAGAAAGATAATATTTGTCTCCTGCAACAATTAAGTATTGTCCATTTTGATAGTAATGCTTATCAAAGGCAAAATGTAACAAATGGACATTTTGGGCAAGCTTTTCTTCCAAGGCAAAAGGTATTGCTGCACGCGCTTTTTTTTCGGCCACCCAAGGGAGGGTTAAACGGTGCAGGCTAAAATGTTGCGTGGGTAGTACCAGAATGGTTCGACAATTTTTTTGAACCGTTTTAATTTCATTAAAACTGCGTTCTGCTAAAGGGGCGATAGGTTGGCCCTGCTCGTCAAGACATAAGCTCAAACAGCCGTCTTCCTTGAGCTCATGGGTAAATAGAAAGCATGTAACCACACCGTGTCCTTTGATTAATTACTTTCTGAATGAATTGTCCGGACAACGGACAACTCAGCTATTCTCACAGGGTTAAGCTTACACGTATGCGTATTTTTTGCCAATATTCGCCGCAGCCCATTGCATTTTTAATTGCTGTGACAGAAGGTAAACAACCATTGCATACTGAGGACTCGAATTGTAGCGAGTAATGACATAAAAGTTAGGATAGGTCAGCCAATACTCTGGGCCAGATTGCGTTGTTAGCTCAATTAAACCGACTTTGGAAGGACTGTGTAGGGACGCAGTAAGGGGTTTTACACCTGCTGCAGTCAATTGTTGCCACCGATAAGCGGCGGTTTTATAGGTGGTATTAATTTGTTTATAGGAGTTACCTTGAACTTTTGCGGGTTGAGCAATGCCTTGATTGGTTTGCCAGCCATGTTTATGAAAATAATTGGCAACACTGGCAATAACCGCTTCATTGTCATTCACTAAATCTTTTTTACGATTTCCGGAAAAATCAGCTGCGTAATAACGGTAACTGCTGGGCATGAATTGTGGTTTACCTATAGCACCAGCATAAGATCCCATGTATTGAGTAGGGGAAACATGGTGCTCCCTACAAAGAAGTAGATATTCACTGAGTTCTTTAGTAAAGAAGGCAGAGCGTTTTGGGTAGTTAAATGCAAGCGTCGATAAAGCGTCCATTACACGGTAGTTGCCTTGGTTTTTACCATAAAGTGTTTCGACACCTATAATTGCAACGATGATATTAGCTGGTACGCCGTATTTTTTTTCTGCTTTTTCAAGAAGTTCACGATTGGCTGTCCAGAATTCAAGACCACCTTGGATACGCTGTGGGGTTAAAAACAAATCTTTGTAAACATCCCAGGTTTTCTTTTCATAAGGTTTTTCCATTGATTCGATAATCTGCGGCTGCAATTGGACTTCATTCATAATTTTTGTAAGTTCTGTCTTATTGAAGCCATGTTTTTGTACCATGTCATTAATAAAACGCTGAACATCTTTTCGCTGGGTAAATGCTGTGTCAGCTTGCAGAACACTACAAATTGAAAATGCAATCAAGGCCAAACAGAGCGTGATTAATCGTCGCATTAGTCATCCTTTATTTAATTGGAAACATTGATTTTAGTACAAAAAAAAGTCAACGGCAAATGGGCTATTTGCAACGGGTGATCATCCGCATTTTTCATTGAATTTGCAATTCAAATTAGTGAAATTCTTATTTAAAACTTACCCTTCTTTGCAACTTTCAGTAAAGTGGCTTCTGTCCCATATCAAAGAAAGAGTAGGCTAGTCATTCCCACTCAACACAAACCTTCTTTGGGAGGCAAGCATTCCAGTCTACTTGCTTGCGAGGAATTTTTTGACGATTCCTCAGGTTCAGAATAACGTTTATATGGATTTTGTTCTGGTAAAATGCAAAGATACTTTCTGGATATCAATAATTCAGCTAAAATACTCTATTTTTTAATATCAGGTTTTCCAGTTGAGCGATTTAACGCAAATTCGTAATTTTTCTATTATTGCCCATATTGACCATGGTAAATCGACTCTAGCGGATCGGTTTATACAAATTTGTGGTGGTTTGTCTGATCGGGAAATGGCCGATCAAGTACTTGATTCCATGGACATTGAACGTGAGCGTGGCATCACAATCAAGGCCCAAAGCGTTTCCCTAAGATACAAGGCTCGTGACGGAAAAACGTATTTGCTTAATTTTATTGATACCCCAGGGCATGTGGATTTCAGTTATGAAGTGTCACGTTCACTGGCTGCTTGCGAAGGAGCAATTCTTGTTGTTGACGCAGCGCAGGGTGTGGAAGCCCAAACCGTGGCAGTCTGTTATACCGCCATTGATCAGTCACTGGAAATTTTGCCTGTGCTTAACAAAATTGATTTGCCCCAGGCAGAGCCAGAACGAGTCATCGCCGAGATTGAAGACATCATTGGCCTGGAAGCGCAACATGCTATTCGGGTTAGTGCAAAAAGTGGCCTCGGTGTAGACGATGTGCTGGAAGCACTTGTAGCCCGCATCCCTCCTCCCAAAGGGGATATTGAAGCACCTTTACAAGCTTTAATTATTGATTCCTGGTTTGACAGTTACTTAGGGGTTGTATCCTTAGTTCGTATCGCCAATGGTTCACTCAAGAAAGGCGATAAAATGCGGGTGATGTCCACCGGTAAAACTTATGAAGTTGATCAGGTTGGTATTTTTACACCAAAAAGGACAAAACTTGACGTTTTACAGGCAGGTGAAGTGGGTTATGTTGTTGCCGGTATCAAAGAGATTCAGGGTGCTCCCGTTGGTGATACTTTAACCCTTGAAAAAAATCAGGCCTCTGCACCATTGCCTGGCTTTCAAAAAGTTAAACCGCAAGTTTATGCAGGCCTTTTTCCAATCAGTGCCGATGATTTCGAAGCGTTTCGCGAGGCATTAGCAAAACTGAGTTTGAATGATGCTTCATTGTTTTACGAGCCAGAGTCATCTGAAGCCTTAGGCTTTGGTTTCCGCTGCGGTTTTCTTGGTATGCTGCATATGGAAATTATCCAGGAACGGCTTGAACGTGAATATAATTTGGATTTAATCTCGACAGCGCCGACGGTGGTTTACCAAATCGTTACGACGAAAGGGGATACCCTGATGATTGATAACCCATCACAATTACCGCCCCCTCAGCAAATTAAACAAATGTTTGAGCCTATCGTGCGGGCAAATATTTTAGTGCCACAGGATTATTTGGGTCAAATTATTACTCTATGTGTTGAGCGCCGTGGAGTACAAGTCAATATGACTTACAGTGGTCGGCAAGTTTCTGTCACGTACGATTTACCGATGAGTGAAGTCGTCTCTGACTTTTTTGATCGCTTAAAATCAGTGAGCCGTGGTTACGCTTCGCTTGATTATAACTTCTTGCGTTTCCAGGAAGCTGATTTAGTCAAAATGGATGTATTGATAAATAGTGAGCGGGTTGACGCCTTAGCCGTCATTGTTCATCGAAGTGATGCCTACAGTCGCGGAAAAGCATTGACTGATAAAATGAGAGAGTTAATACCGAGACAAATGTTTGATGTGGCTATTCAGGCAGCGCTAGGAAATCACATTATAGCGCGACAAACCGTAAAAGCACTGCGTAAGAATGTAACTGCAAAATGCTATGGTGGCGATGTTTCCCGAAAAAGAAAACTGTTAGAGAAACAGAAAGCGGGTAAAAAACGAATGAAACAAGTGGGCCATGTAGAAATTCCACAAGAAGCATTCATGGCTGTGTTTCAAACCGATAGAAAAAAATAACACGTCATTAGGCAAAGCCCTGTTTTGTCTAATTAAACAGAGTCATCCGTCGCTTCATTCAGGATGACAATAATTTTCGCGCGCCATGGCGACTTAAATTAACTCAATAGATGTGTATAAGGATATTTGTCCCCGTGATCTTTAGCGGTTATAAAAGATTAAATTATCAAGGTAGGAATGTTTAAACTATGAATTTTGCTCTTTTGCTAGTTATTTTATCATTAGTCAGTGGTGTTATTTATTTACTGGATGTTCTTTTCTTCGCGAAGAAAAGAAAGCCTGGACAAAAACCAGGGCGTATTATTGAATACTCCCGCTCTTTTTTTCCTGTCTTTATTCTTGTCTTATTTTTGCGTTCATTTTTAGTCGAACCTTTTCGTATTCCATCAGGCTCACTTGAGCCAACGCTGCTCGTTGGCGATTTCGTTGCCGTAAATAAATTTGCTTATGGATTAAGACTTCCCGTACTGGAAACAAAAATATTACCCATTTCTAATCCGAAGGTTGGTGAGGTGGCAGTTTTCCGTTGGCCTCCAAACCCCAGTTATGATTATATTAAACGCGTTGTTGGTACTCCTGGGGATAAAATTAGTTACTTTAATAAAGTATTGACCATTAATGGAAAGGAAATGAAACAAACGTTTGTTGAATACACGACAGATGAGAGTTCTGGTCATGCAGTTGCCAAGTATCGTGAAAATTTAAACGGTGTTGAGCATTACATTTATATTCGTCCTGATGTTCCCGCTGATAATTTTGAGGTAATTGTTCCAGAAGGCCAGTATTTTATGATGGGTGATAATCGAGATGATAGTGCTGACAGTCGCTTCTGGGGATTTACACCCGATGGATATCTACGTGGTAAAGCATTTCTTGTCTGGATGAGTTGGAATGGAAGAACCGATAGTATTCGCTGGTCAAGAATAGGTCATGTTATTCACTAATAAACGCGTTAAGATGAAAATCAAATATCATAAGCTATTGAGTGTCGAGGTAAATTTTGGGGTCAAATGATTTAGAGCGTCTTTACCGACGATTGGGTTATCGATTTAAAAATTCTGCGTTGCTGAAACAAGCGCTCACGCATTGCAGTGCAGGAAGCCCAAATAACGAACGCTATGAGTTTTTAGGGGATTCCATACTCAGTTTTGTCATCGCTCATGCGTTATTTATAGAATTTCCTGAACAAACGGAAGGGCAATTAAGCAGACTTCGTGCTTTCTTGGTTAAAGGAGAAACCCTGGCAGAGATTGCTACAGAAATTGGATTGGGTGATTATTTATTTCTCGGACAAGGTGAGTTGAAAAGCGGTGGTTTTCGTCGCGCATCTATCTTGGCTGATGCTTTGGAGGCGGTGATAGCGGCTGTTTTTCTAGACGGAGGCGTTGAAGCCAGTAAAGATTTGGTCATTCATTTATACCGTTCTCGACTCGAAGATGAAACATTGCATGACAATTTGAAAGATGCAAAGACTCAGCTGCAAGAATATTTACAAGCCCATAAGAAGCCACTTCCTGAGTATTCCTTACTTAAAGTCGAAGGGGAAGAGCACGAGCAAGTGTTTTATGTGAATTGCAAAGTGAGCGGCATAAAGATGCCGACAGTAGGACATGGTTCAAATCGTCGGAAGGCCGAACAGGATGCAGCAAGACAGTTGCTTCATGAATTAAAAGGAAAGGTCAATTAGGATCTACTATCCATCATCTGCCATCCCTCCAGCCAGGGCAGTTGTTTGACAAGAAACAATGCTATTTCCCACTGTTGGTTCTATTGTTTTTAAATTAAAATAATTTGCTCATAATCATTACACAACGAAGGGTGGCAGTGTGGTTGCTATTTTTCGCGCGCAATATATGAGCACGAAAAATAGTAACTACGCTGACAGGACCCTGAGACACAGAATTGCATTGAAGTAGGTGTTTAAAAAGAAAGTTATTTGAATCGCATATTTTCTGCGTTCGAGGCTTGTTAAACACCAATAAAAGTTTCATAGTGAAGCAAAGAAGAATAAAAAGAATCATCCAAGATGAATAAAGTAAAGCTTGGCTTACTGCTACTATTAATAGTCATTATTCTAGCTCTTGCTTTCGCATGGTGGGAGTTTTTAGGAAAGCGCATAAACGTTTTACCCAAAGCAAAAAGTAGTAGCGTGAATCCCATACTTCAGGTAAATCAACCTCTTATTTCAGTGGTCTCAACCCATCTTGAAATTCCCTGGGCGATTGATTTTTTACCCAATCAACAATTATTAATTTCTGAAAGGGCTGGAATAGTATCTTTTATTGATCTTAAGGAAAACAATCAAAACAAAAGAGAGCTGCTAAGAATTAATGAGGTAACACCTATCGGTGAAGGAGGATTATTAGGTCTTGCAGTTCATCCTGATTTTAAAACCAATCACTATGTTTATCTTTATTATACTTACCAAGCAAATGGTCAGTATTTTAATAGGGTGGTTCGTTATCAACTGAACAATAATACGCTCAATCATGCGACAGTTATTTTAGATAAAATTCCCGGCGCATCCACTCATGATGGGGGCAGAATTCGTTTTGGTCCTGATGGATATCTTTATATTACAACTGGAGATGCACAACAACCGCAAAACGCTCAAAAGCTAAATTCATTGGCCGGAAAAATATTGCGGCTCAAGGATGATGGTTCTATTCCAAAAGATAATCCCTTTAACAATTCGCCAGTTTTTTCCTACGGCCATCGCAATCCACAAGGAATCGCCTGGGATGAAAGTGGGCAACTTTGGGCCACAGAACATGGTCCTTCAGCACATGATGAAATTAATTTAATTAAGGCTGGTAAAAATTACGGGTGGCCATTAGTAAAAGGCAAGGAAACTAAAACGAATATAGAAACACCTATCTTGGAAAGTGGCAGTGCAACATGGGCGCCTTCAGGGGCGGATATATTTCAAGGTACGTTGTTTTTTGCAGGACTTAGAGGCAGAACGTTGTATGGCTTTAACCTTAAAACCCGAACGTTAAAAAAATACTTCCAAGGCGAACTTGGACGATTAAGAGAAATCAAAATAGGTCCCGATAAATTATTTTATATAGCCACCAATAATAGGGATGGAAGGGGTGTTCCTAAAGCAGATGATGATTTGATTGTAGTTGTTAACCCAGAAAAATTATGACTAGAGCTAATCGAGTATGGGTTAGCTATTAAGAAAATTAACCATCCACTGGGCAAATACACTATCATCCACAGGGAGCTGTAACGATATTAACCCCTGGTTTGCTAATTCCTCCCCAAAAAGTGTTTTTCTCTGCTCAATTAATGCTTGAGAATAGGCTTTAGTAAATTCAGGATGTCCTTGTACCGTGAGAAGATGATTATTAATTTGCATCATATAGACGGGGCAAAAATCACTACTGGCTAGAATTTCTGCTTCCGAAGGTAACTCAACTACCTGATCCTGATGGCTTACAATCAAATTGAGATTGTTTTGTGCGGGTAGCATCCATGATTTTCGCTGGGTAATCTTATTACTTGAGATACCAATTCCCCAACCATTTGCTGCTACGACTTTACCCCCCAGAACTTTGGCAATCAGTTGATGGCCAAAACAAATGCCAATTATTTTTTTTCGTGCCTGATGTAGACAAAGCACAAATTCTTCCAATTTACGTATCCATGCGAAATTATCATTCACACCATGGCGGCTTCCGCTGATTAAATAGGCATCTGCTGCATGGACATTGTCAGGTAGCTGCCCTTGCCTTGCATCAAAAATTGAAAATTCCAGTGTAGAATCCACTTGATGTAGCAAGTTTGCAACCATATCGGGGTATTGTCCATGTTCTAGATGTAGCGGCTCTCTAACCAAATCACATAGCAAAATGCCGATGTTCATTTTTAAACTCCCAAATTATGCAAAATTCGCATGTTTAAGATGAAAATGAACATCACCTTTTAATGATGCTCTTAAGATAGTAGTATAGTGCAGTTCATTAAAGGGAATAGGGTTACCTTGAGAAGAGGGGTCTTCTGTAGCCATCTTCACAATGCATTCTATTTGCCTATCATCAATACCTAAGTCAATTAACCGATGCTCTATACCTAGATCATTTCGCAAGGTCAATATCCAGTCAAGAAAACCATCAAAGCCATGATTAATTTTCAAATAGGCGGCCAGCCGTGCAATCTTCTCTTCAATTGCTGGACGATTCGCCTGAAGCACATAAGGCATCAATACCGCATTCAAGCGTCCATGATGAACATCAAAAATAGCGCCTAATGGGTGTGCCAGTGCATGCATGGCGCCTAAACCACGTTGAAAAGCGGTTGCCCCCATTGCAGAGGCCACAAGCATTTGTGTGCGCGCTACGATGTCTTTGCCGTTGGCAACGGCTACAGGTAGGAATTTTTTTATTAAGCGAATACCTTCTACGGCGATGCCTTCTGCCATCGGATGGTAGTTCGTTGCGCAATAAGCCTCTAGGTTATGGGACAAAGCATCCATTCCCGTGGCGGCGGTAATGGAAACAGGTAACTCAACCGTTAGCTCTGGGTCTAAAATCACGATCCCTGGTAGCATTTTGGGAT
>NZ_LNYG01000013.1:227750-384453 GCF_001467745.1 Legionella jamestowniensis | reverse complement strand
CCGCGGCGCGTCCCACCTCTGAACCTGTGCCCGCCGTAGTAGGCAAAGCGACAATAGGGGCAATTTCAGCACTATTAGCTCGAGTCCAGTTATCCCCACAATCTTCAAAATCCCACAACGGGCGATTTTGTCCCGCCATGAGAGCAATGGCTTTACCCGCATCTAATGCTGACCCACCCCCAAAAGCAATCACGCCATCGTGTTTCCCTGCGCGATACACAAAGACACCTTTTGCAATGTTTTCACCGTTTGGATTTCCCTTAATATCGCAGAATAATGCAACAGATAAACCCGCTGCCCGACATTGTTGTAATGCTTTATCGATCATAGGGAGTGTCGATAAAACAGGATCAGTAACCAATAGTGGTCTTTTCATACCCAATGCGGTGCAGGCTTGGGCCAATTCATTAGCACGTCCTGCTCCTACCCTGATTGAGGTAGGATAATTCCAGTTAGCCTGCAAATGTTTACTCATAATCGTTCATTCCTTAGAGAATCGTTTTGATATGAAAAGACTTTGGCCTTGTTAACATTTCATACCCAATAGAAGACAAGGTGCAACCGCGACCTGATTCTTTTATACCTGACCAAGCAAGTGCTGGGTCAAGATAATCGCAACGGTTGATAAAGAAAGTACCGGTCTCTAGTTGTCCACCTATGGCAATTCCTGCATCAATATCCTCAGTAAATACTGCTGCTGTTAATCCATAGGCGCTGTCATTCATTAAAGTAATGGCTTCTTCATCAGTGGCAACGGCCATTATCCCTACTACTGGACCAAATGATTCTTCTTTCATAATACGCATTTGATGATTAACTTGTGTTAAAAGCTGTGGTGCCATATAGGCTGAACCAGGTTTATCCATTGAAAAATTTCCCGTATCAATATGAGCCACGGCACCTTGTGATAAAGCCTCACTAATTTGCTCACGAACAAAGTCTGCAGAAGAGGCACGAACCAGAGGGCCTAAGGTAGTTTCGAGGTTATCGGGGCGGCCAAGTTTATATTGCTTCACTAACGCGACTGCTTTTTCAAGGAACGATTGAAAAATATCCCGGTGGACATAAATTCGCTCAATACCACAACAAGATTGACCAGAATTAAAAAAAGCCCCGTCAATTACTGTTTCCACAGCATGATTAAGGTTTGCATCGGCACGTACATAGGCTGGGTCTTTGCCCCCTAATTCCAGACCAATATGCAAAAAGCGGCCTGCTGCTACCCGCTCAATCATTCTTCCACCTTCAACTGAACCCGTGAAGGCTATGTAATCAATTGGCGAGGATTGAAGTATTTGTTCAGTATCTTCATGCGTTAAATGCAAATATTGAAAAACTCCTTCGGGTAATCCAGCAAGCTTAAATGCTTCTGCAAAACGCTCGGCAACGAGTGGGGTTTGTGTGGAATGTTTGAGTAAGACCGTATTCCCGGCCATAAGCGCTGGGATAATTGCATTTACGGCTGTAAGGAAAGGGTAATTCCAAGGTGCAATAGCGAAGACTACACCTAGAGGTTCGCGTTGAATATACCGTAAAAAACCTTCTTTAAAGGGCAAGCGGATTGGATTTAACGCATGTGAAGCCATGGCAATCATGTAACGCGCGCGCTCCTCCAAACCTGTAATTTCCCCTTGGGCATAGCGAATAGGCCGGCCCATTTGCCAACAGATTTCCTCAGCAATGGCTTCTTTATTAGCAACCAGCGCGTCGATGGCAGCTGTACAAAATTTTTCTCGTTCTGTAATAGAAGTTTGCCGCCATTGTTGCTGTGCCGCTTTGGCATTAGACAGTGCGGTTTGAATTTCTGTTGGATTGGCATAAGGGCGCTCCACATAAATGGAGCCATCGATAGGAGAGTAAGTTTTTAATATCTTGTTCATTTTTAACCCGGATTAAATGATCTCAAAATAGCGATCCAATTCCCAATCGGTAATATGGCGACGAAATTCACGTTCTTCCCATTCACGAGAAGCAGCAAAATGCTCTACGAAATCATTGCCGAACAATGTACGCGCTGCTCTTGAGCTTTTAAACCGTTGTGCCGCATCCCATAAGGTAGATGGCAAGGCAAATTCTTCCCGATGTTGCTGCTCATATGCATTGCCTTTAACGGGTTGATCGGGTTCTAATTCTTGCTCGATTCCATATAAACCAGCCCCTAAAGCAGCAGCTAAGGCTAAATAGGGATTAGCATCTGCTGCTCCCACCCTGTATTCAATTCGCTGTGATTTATCGTTGCCAGGGATAAGACGTAATGCGGTTGTACGATTTTCAACACCCCAAGTCGCATCGGTGGGTGCCCAAAAACCAGGAATTAAACGCGTATAACTATTTACAGTGGGTGAAACCATTGCCAGAAATTCCGGCATTAATTGTTGTTGTCCTGCTAAAAAATGCCGCTGAATTTTGCTCATGTTATGAGGCATGGAAGAATCATAAAAAGCTGAGCGGGAGTCATTTTTATGGCGTAGAGAAAGATGAATATGCCCACTTTGACCTGGATAATGGGGTGACCATTTAGCCATAAAGGTGGCCATCATGTTATTGTATTGGGCCAATACCTTCATAAAAGTTTTAAATAAGGCTGCTTTATCGCCGGCCGCGTCTGCTTTATCGACAGCAATAGCTGCTTCAATTACACCCGGTCCAGTTTCAGCATGCAGCCCTTCAATGGGGAAATCCATTACTTCACCCATATTGAGGATCTGGTGATATAACTCTGCGTGAACGGTATTCCGAATAATGGAATACCCAAAAAAGTCAGGAGTAATGGTTTGTAAATTACGATAACCTTTATCGCGGATACTTTCTGGGGTTTCATTAAATAAAAAAAATTCATATTCCAACGCCGCATAAGCATCAAATCCCATCGTTGCTGCTTTTTCAATTGTCCGCCGTAAGACGGCACGCGGGCAAATTGCTTCGGCGCTATTGGCAAATTCAGCGAGGAACAACAGTTCTTTATTTTCAAAAACTAATTCGCGGCAAGTGTGCGGTAAAATGCGTACAGCTGTGTCAGGATAACCTGTATGCCAGCCTGTATATTTGCTGTTATCATAGAGTTTATCTTTGGAATCCCATCCTAAAATTACATCACAGAAAGCAAAACCATTTTCCAGCGCCGAAAAAAATTTATTGCGACTCATGTATTTACCAAGCATTACGCCGTCAATGTCAAAGATTCCCACTTTAACATGGCTGAGATTCCGCTCTTCAATAATTTGTTTCGCATCGTCTATGGTTTTGACATCCCTTGGATTTAGCATTGCAAGTCCTTTGCTTAAATTCTTATTTGAGCAGGAGATATTATCCTAGATTCGGATATTGAATCTACACCATTTACTGATTAATTTGGCGCTTTCATGAGGGGGCATCCTGTTTGCGTGTATCTCTTCTTTTTCATAAGTAGCCGTTGTTCATGATTGTTTTTGGTTAAAAAAATATCAAAGTGGTCGTATTGTATTATATTTAAGGTATGTTATTTAAAGTAAATACCTATAAATGAGAGAAAAATATGACTCTTCACGCAGTGAAATCGTTCATGCAATCCTAAAGACTAATTACAATTTAAGCTTAAGTCCTGAGGATATTGAAGGTATCGTATGGCCTGCATCGGTAATGAAAGTAATTTTGGCACGTAAAGCGCAAAATCGCCTGGGAAAAGGAATACCTTTTAATTATATGGTTACTGAATTTACACCGAGCGAAGATTCCAAAGATTATTCGCTTGAGAATAATAAAGAACTGGCAGCGCTAGTACAATTTCTAAAGGAAAATCACAGTAAATTACCGGTTGGATTACGTTTTCAGTTGGCAGTACTTGTTGGGGGGCATTGGACCTGCATCGATCACGTCATTACCTCAAGAGGTGTTGCGGCTTTTAACCTGGATTCGGTAATGGATTCTAAAGCAAGGCGTTTTTTTCATGTTTATCTCCTTAATTTAGAGAAAGAGGGACTTTTGGGCGCTGGATATATTTACTTCGTGAATGTACCTTCCGATGGTCCTTTTGCAAAAACACCAAAAGAAAAAGTGGCCAATATGATTCAAACAGATTGGATAAGCTGTGGCATTTATGTTGTCGATCATCTTTCTTTTCTTTCGCGTACCAATGTTTTTCATCATTTAAAGACAAACCTCGGTGAATCAAAATACTGCACACTCGGTAGAAAAGATATTCCGCCTGCCTTGTCTGCAATTTTTAGATTAAGCCAAAGCGATCTTCTATTGGAAAATCTGACAAAAAAACAAAAAGAACCAACGATTACTCGAAAAGGGAAAAAATTAAGTGAAGTGGGGTATGGGGATGCAAAACGCAAAGGTCGCAAGCTACTGCTAGAAGCCAGAAATTTTGTGGAAAACTGCAAAGAGGAAGACTATGAACAGATTTTTTCACATAATTTGTTAGATAAATTATCCAACTATGTACGGCATTATTCGACTCCCGTTAACGATTTGATTGAATATATCTATAGCGGTTTGCCTGGGTGTAAAAATTTATCAGATGAAGAAGCAGTTAAATTGATGGAAAAATTGCATGGAATAATTTTATTGTCTGAGCTTAATGATTCACAAAAGATTCTTGCTATTACTGATTTAACCGTTTCAGCATTAGAAAAAAGCAATGAGGAGTCTTCCTATCGTTTATTGGCTGGCGTATTAAGCTATGCGGCATTAAATATTGATGATAACCGCCAGCTATTCGATTTCTATACGAAGATTTTAACCAGTCCTTTAGGTCAAGGGTTAAACAACACTACTAATTCCTTTTTTAAGACACCGACCCGGTTTACCCCAGCACTGCTTACCCATTTAGAAAAAGCGGTAAAAATCCAACTTCTCTACAACGCAGCAGTAGATCTTGAAAATGGATATAAGGATCAATTCAATTTAATTTATGACTTGCCTGGATGCAGCACATTTATTAACAAGCCTCGCACTTTTAATACGTCAGAGACCAAAAGTGGTCAGATTCTTAATGAATTAACTAGGCTCGCAGGGTTAGAAGAAATCGAGAGTACAGGATCGATTAAACAACAATTGGAAGAAAGAAAAAAAGAAGTCTTGAGCGAATTTAATTTTAAAATACATGAAACAGCTTCGCATTTGCCTGCCGTGAGGCAGTAAAAATTAATTTTCCAAACTGGCATCCATTGTAATTTTCGCATTAAACAGTCTGGATACAGGGCAGTTTTCTTTCGCTGTATTGGCTGCAATTTCAAAAGCTTCTGCATTGACATTGGGTATTTTAGCTTTAACATTTAAATGAACAGATGGAATTGAAAAGCCTTCTGTTGATTTTTCAAGTGAGACCGTTGCAACAGTGTGAATTTTTTCAGCCTTTAGTCCTTCTTTTTCGAGCTGTGCAGCAAATGCCATAGAGAAACAACCGGCATGGGCTGCGGCAATTAATTCTTCTGGATTTGTTCCTTTTTCTTGTTCAAAGCGCGTTGTAAATGAATATTGCGTCTTATTAAGCACACCACTTTCCGTAGAAAGTATACCCTGACCATCCTTAATGCCTCCCTGCCATTGGGCAGATCCTTGACGTTTCATAACACTCTCCTTGACGTTCTTTTATATAGACTAGCTCGAAATGGTAAGGTTTGCATTTTTATATTCCATTTAAATGTTAGATAAAGCGTGATTGTTGCGGATACGCCAAGCAGGTCAACTATAATTAGCAATATACAGGGGGTAAAAGGGATTATGCTCTATGGGATTAGACGTCTACCATCGAAAAAGAGACTTTAAGAAAACACCAGAGCCAAAAGGGACAGTCCATCAGGATGATAGCCATCGCTTTGTTATTCAAAAACATGCGGCCAGCCGCCTACATTATGATTTCCGTATAGAACTTGAAGGTGTTCTTAAAAGTTGGGCGGTTCCTAAGGGACCATGCCTGGATCCCACTGTCAAACGATTGGCCATGCATGTGGAAGATCATCCCATTGAATACGGTACTTTTGAAGGCATTATTCCTAAAGGCGAATACGGTGGCGGTACTGTTATGCTTTGGGATGAAGGTGAATGGGAACCATTGGATGAGGATCCTCGCAAAGCCTATGAAAAAGGCCATTTACGTTTTGAATTGCATGCAAAGAAGTTGCAAGGCCGCTGGGATCTTATTCGGTTTAAAAATGAAGATAAATCCTGGTTTTTAATAAAATACAAGGATGAGTTCGCCAAACCTCTCGATGCGTATGATATTACCCTTGCCAAACCTGACAGCGTAACAACAGGGCAGTCGCTGGATGAAATTGCTGAAAATTATGACAACATCTGGAGTAGTAAAGAAGGTTTAAAAGCCAGTAGAAAAAAGAAAACAAAAGATGCGATTGATAAATTACTGCCTGCTGATCTTAAAACCAGCCCATTTCCAGAACGTGTTTCCCCGCAATTAACTTCGTTGGTTGATAAGCCACCAAAGGGATCGCAATGGATGCATGAAATAAAAATTGATGGCTATCGAATTATTGCATTTAAAGACGGTACCTCGATTCGTTTGATGTCACGGAATCATATTGACTGGACAAAGAAATTTAAAAATGTCGTCCAGGCCTTGCAACAATTACCGATAAATAAAGCGGTATTTGATGGTGAAGTTACCTTATTGGATGAGAAGAACCAATCCAATTTTCAGCATTTACAAAATGCAATGAAAGGGGATAAAGATTATCCATTCTATTATTATATATTTGACTTGCTTTATTATGAGAAATTTAATCTAAAAGGTTTGCCTTTATTTCAGCGAAAAGAAATTCTTAAAAAAATACTAACAGGGGCACCTTCGACGTTAAGATATAGTGATCACATTATTGGGAATGGTGAAGAGGTTTTTAATAAATCTTGTGAATTGGGTTTGGAAGGGATTATTTCTAAAAATGTGGAAAGTACTTACCTCGAGAAGCGGTCAAAATCCTGGTTAAAAATTAAATGCAGCCAACGGCAGGAGTTTATTATTGGTGGCTATCTGCCTCCTCAACGTTCAAGACAGTATTTTCGTTCCCTTTTTCTTGGGGTTTTTAATGAAGAGGGAGAGTTAGTGTACTCAGGGAATGTAGGTACAGGGTTTACACAGTCTTCATTGCAAGAAGTCTATCAAGAATTACAGAAAGTTTTGAGTGATGAAAATCCTTTTAACTCTACCCCTCCGGAGGCAAAAAAAGCCACCTGGGTTAAGCCAACTCTGGTTGCAGAAGTGGAATTTAGCCAGTGGACCTCTGAAGGAAAGTTAAGACATCCCAGTTTCAAAGGCTTAAGAAAAGATAAAGAGGCTTTTACCGTAAAACGGGAGGAAGAGCTATTCATGAAGAAAATTGAAAACAAAGCATCTCCATCCAAGAAAGAAAGGACTATCTCTAACCCTGGGAAAATTCTATATAAAGAAGATAAAATTACAAAGCAGCATCTTTTTGACTATTATGATGAAGTTAGCGATTATATCTTACCCTATCTTATAAAAAGACCTTTAACACTGGTAAGATGTCCGGAAAGTTATAAGAACTGCTTTTTTCAAAAGCATTATTATAAATCCACACCTAAAGCACTTTGTGCAGTCCCTATCAAAAATAAATCCGACGATGAGACTGAAAAATACATTTATCTAAACGATAAGGAAGGTTTATTAAGCCTGGTACAAATAGGAGCACTCGAACTTCATCCCTGGGGTAGTCGTATTGAGAATCTGGAATGTCCGGATATGCTGACAATCGATTTAGACCCTGGTACTGGTGTGCCTTGGAAAGATATTGTAAAGGCTGCTTTTGAAGTGAGACAACATTTAGAGGCCTTTAAATTGACGTCCTTTGTAAAAACTACAGGTGGTAAAGGGCTGCATGTGGTAGTACCTATCCGGCCAGAGTATGACTGGGATATGGTAAAAAATTTTTGTCGTGTGTTCGTTGAGTTTCTGGAACAACTGAACCCTAAAGCCTATGTGACAAATATGGCAAAAGAAAAAAGAAAGGGAAAGATCTTTGTAGATTATCTACGTAACCAACGTGGTGCCACAGCTATTAGTGCCTATTCCACCCGCGCCCGTTTACATGCCCCTGTTGCCACGCCTGTTCATTGGGACGAGTTAACCCATGATGTTAGGGATACGTTCTATACTCTTTTTACCTTACCGCTACGTTTAAAAAAATTAAAAGAAGATCCCTGGAAAGATTTTTGGAAAATTAAGCAATCTTTACGATTGGATGAACTATAAATTGGCTTGCTTCCTCTTATTTTTATTGACTAGCAGTAAAAGAAATTTCGGGACGAAACGCTTTTTATAAACTTGAATGTTCACTATAAAAAACAAAAGCATCGCCGTAAAAGCAATTAGATAATTTTGAAACATGAACTGAAAGATGATTAGTAGTAAGAAACTGCGAAAGAGTTCAGTATATTGAATGTTAATGATAACTCCCTGGTTAAGCACAACACCTATTAAATAAAGAGTGATTACGATAAAAAATCCCAACACACTGCTTAACGGCAAGTTGAAATTGAAAAAAAATAAATAATACGCAGACATCAAAATGGTTAATGTCAGATTTAAAAGCACATAGGCACCCGGGTATTGAATAATATTTGTATCGTTTTTACGTTTCTTAATGATTATTGGCTTGCTTAATTGTTTAATGATCCATTCCGGCGGCATAAAGAATGCGAGAATACGTTTGCGCAGGCTGGGTAAGTTTTTGCCATAGCGATAAGTGTCATAAAGGACTTTCACATTTGCAAAAAAAGGATTCCAGGAAGCAAGAGGCTCAGTGGTTCCATAGTCGGCGGGAATGGTTTCTTTTCGAAAAGTACCGAATAATTTATCCCAGAGGATTAAACTTCCGGCGTAATTTTTATCAATGTATTCCGGATTTCTGCCATGGTGTACCCGATGGTGGGAGGGAGTATTAAAAATATATTCAATCCAACCCATACGTTGTATGAGTTCAGTATGAATCCAAAATTGATAAAGGGTATTGGCAGACACCACGAGTAAAAACATCCATGTGGGGAAACCTAGTAATGCCAAAGGTAAATAAATGACCCAGGAACACAGTGTTTGTACGATTCCCTGGCGTAAAGCAACCGATAAATTATAATGTTCACTTTGATGATGAACAGCATGCCCAGTCCATAAAAAATTACAGCGATGACTGGCGCGATGAAACCAGTAGTAACAAAAATCTACCCCTAGCCACAGGATAATCCAGGTCACTACCGACTTGGCATTGATTTCAAAAAAACCGAAATGCTGATAGAGATAGTGATAACTGAAAATCAATAATCCCCTTAAGGGAAGCATCGCTACCTGCTCAAGAATGCCACAACTAAGATTATTGGTGAAATCATTTAAGTGGTAGAGCGGCTTTTTTTGGGCAATAGAAATGAGATACTCAATTGCCATTGATAGCAAAAAAACAGGAATGGCGAGGGCAATAAGATCAATTTCCATATTAATATATTAGGACAGGAATAAAAGAAAACAATAATTCATAAAAAAGGGTAACGCAATGACTCAATAAACTGCAGGTTAATATTTTAGGGGACATAGAATATGTCATTTAAAAATCAATCACTATAATTGTAATAATAAGGATCTATGGAGAGAGATGGTGATTAAAATTAAAACGATACTCCTAGGGATTGTATTATTTTCCTTTGCTCTTGCGACTTTTGCTGCTTCGGATGTATTACTTTCTGCTTCTGCAGGCTGCTTCAATGAAAAAAAACTAAAAACGATAGCCAAAGAAATTGAAACCTCTTTTGAAAAGAATATTTGTGCGAATGGAATTAAGCCTATGCAAGTACAGTGGATTTCCTCCACAGCGCTGCCTCAAATTATGAATAAGTCTTTTTTAGGCGTTGAACCACCGCCTAACTGGCAAATATTAACTGAAGAATTAATGCATGATTGCTTTAAAGAAGGGGATTTATGTACAGAGACCACCCAAAAACAGGTGGTTGGCTGTATGCAAATCAAAGCCCCCACCATTTTATTGCAATGGGGTCCATGGCTTGCGGAAAATTGCAAAACAATCAATAAAGAAGTCATTGAAAAATGGGCGAATAAAAAACAAAAAGTACTCGAGCTAATAAAAGAATTTCAGGTACAGTCTACCCAATAGACTCGGAAGGTTTCCCATGCAGTTGAACGCTGTGTCTCTCCCGGCTGCGAGCAGCCGGGCTACAATCTAGCGTAGCCCGGTTGCTTGCAACCGGGGGATCATTAATGGATGAAATGACTAAGAAGGATGAGATGCTTTTCATGGCTGTGGTGATTGAATAGGAGCTCTCCCGGCTGCGAGCAGCCGGGCTACAATTTACCGTAGCCCGGTTGCTTGCAACCGGGATTAATCAATAGCGGTGCTTAGTATGAATGAAGGCCAAAAGCCAAATTCGGGTTTACTTTTAATAGGATCAATTATCAAGACAGACGATTTTCATTTAAAAACCTATCTGCGCATTGAGCAACATTTTCTATCTCTTGGCTTGCATCGATTTCTTTAAAGAAAGATATTTTTTTTGTATAAATTCCAAAACTGCTACTAGCTGCTAAAAAGGTTGTAGTACCAGCAGCCAGCGCTGTTGCGATAGCGCCTGGGCCAGACCATAAGCCTAAGCCAAGGCCTATTGTTGTTGCAAGCAAGGTTACAAAAGCAACTGCTGCCACACCAAAGACTGCTTTCATCACATGCGGATGTTCATTTTCAAAATATGGCGCACATTTTTTTGTGAATTGTTCAATTGCTTCTTGTTTTTTATCGCTTGAAATATTGCTTAAAAGATTATCCACCAGTTCAAGACTAATTGCAGCAACGGGCTCATATTTTTCATGTGGGGTGTCCTTAACTTTTTCCAGTAACTGCTTTAAAGCAAGGTATAAACCAGATTCTATAGGTAATTTAGACAGGGCAACATCGAATTTATCGCTAAGCGTGTTGTTGAATAGTAGATTTTTAAACGATTCAATATTGGTGTTATGTTTTGCGGACACTGCAATACGTGTCGCAAAAGAACCTTCAATATTGTTTAAAATTTCCTGGGCTTTTGCAGTTTGCTCCTCCAGAGTATCTGCTAGTAAATCCATTTTAGTACCCACTAAAATAATTTTTTTATCTGGATTATGCGTTTTAAAGGATTCTAAATATTCTTTTTGAAAAAGTGTTGGATTACTTAAATCTACACAGTAAAGTCCTAAATCAGCATGTCGAAAAAAAGGCAGTGCCATACCCAATGTTTTAGAATCACCACTAATATCCCAAAGCTGTAGGCTGTCATTGTTTTTTTTTAGACTATAAAAATCCATACCCATGCTGGGATTATAAGTCTCACTAAAATTGTTAGACACAATGCGACGAAGTAATTGTGTTTTTCCAGTTTTCTCAGCACCTATTGCAATTATTTTATACCCACTCATAACAATATACTCAACAGAAAAATGACTTATTGTACAGCAAGCTGATTATTTAAAAAACTTTTTTGCTATAACAATAAGTATGTACATCTATAAATAGACTAGATGTTTGTTTTAGGGGAACTTATGAAAACAATACTTATTACAGGAAGTAATCGAGGTTTGGGATTTGAATTTGTCAAACAGCTTAGTCAGCAAAATAACCACATTCTAGCAACCTGTCGCAATCCTCAAGAGGCACTAGACTTACAAAACTACGCCAAGGTAAAAAAGAATATTTCCATTTACCCATTGGATGTGACTAATGATAGCGAATTATTGGCATTAGTAGGTGAACTAAAAGATATGGCCTTGGATTGGATAATAAATAATGCAGGAATCAGTGGACAATCAGGCGTCACTGTCGGCAATATTGGCCGGGATAATTTTTTACATGTAATGAATGTAAATTGTTTAAGCCCGCTTAAGATTAGTGACGCGTTTTTACCGCTTCTGCTTAAAGGGAATGAAAAATTAATCGTTAATATCACCTCTGCTTTAGGAAGTATCAGTGATAATCAATGGGGCAGAAGTTACGCTTACCGAGCGAGTAAAGCGGCCTTGAATTGTGTTATGCGTTCTTTTGCGCTCGATGTCATGTCAAGCGATATTAAAGTTATGCTATTAAATCCCGGTTGGGTAAAAACAAGGTTAGGTGGCTCTCAAGCGGAGCTTGAAGCTGAAGAAAGCGTGCGTCGGATGTTGCACATTATTGAAAAATATAAAAATAATAGCCATGCAGAGGTGCTGCGTAATTATAATGATGAAATAATTAACTGGTAGCTGAAACAGTTGTTCTATTGATAAACTATCATTGATGCGATTAATATCGTGCCATTTATTTTATCCAAGCCTGGCGCATGTTTATGACATTTCAGGAATATAGCACTGGACAAATTTTTTTATGCGGTCGTTGCGGACAAAATAAAGCACTGACGCTCTCTAATCCTGAAAAAAATTAAAGTTGTAAATAGATTTTGAGGAAAAAGCATGAATCAAAAAGTTTTTGTAAACCGTATCTTAAACATGAGAAAGATTAAATACATTGGCTTGGATATGGATCACACGTTAATCCGCTACAATACTAAAAATTTTGAAGCGCTGGTATATAAGTTGGTAGTAGAGAAATTAATTCATGATAAAGGGTATCCTGAAGAGATTCGCAAATTTAAATTTAATTTTGATAGCTCGATTCGCGGCTTAATTATCGACAGTAAAAACGGTAACATTTTAAAACTTAGCCGCTATGCGGCGATTCGCCAAAGTTACCATGGAACTAAAGAAATTAGTTTTGCAGAACAAAAAAAAATTTACCGTAGTATTTATGTGGATTTAAAAGATCGAAATTACATTGCCATTGATACGTCATTTTCCATTGCGTTTTGTGTGCTCTATAGCCAGCTTATCGATTTAAAAGATGAGCGCCCAGATGAATTACCGAGTTATGCAACCATTGCCCTGGATGTAATAAGTTCAGTGGATAAAGCTCATGCGGATGGGAGCTTGAAAGGCTATATAACTCAAAACATGGAAGAGTATGTTTTAAGGGAGAAAGCTGTTGTAGAAGGGCTTAAACGGTATATCCGGTATGGGAAGAAATTCTTTGTATTAACCAACTCCGAATATTATTACACCAATATTTTATTAGACTATGCCCTGTCTCCTTTTCTGGAAAAAGGTGAAACTTGGCGGGATCTGTTTGAGTTTGTAATTACTTTGGCGCATAAACCGCGTTTCTTTTATGACAATTTACGCTTTTTATCCATTAACCCTCAAGATGGTTCAATGACAAATGCGGAGGGTGCCATTGTCCCTGGGGTTTATCAAGGGGGGAATGCCCGAAAATTTACTGAAGATTTGGCAATTAATGGTGATGAAATTTTATATATTGGTGACCATATTTATGGTGATATCCTACGCTTGAAAAAAGATTGTAACTGGCGCACAGCCTTGGTTGTTGAGGAATTAGGGGAAGAGATTGAATCCCAAAGAAAAGCCTTCCCTATAGAAAAGAAAATTGTTGAAGCAATGGATGTTAAAAAAACATTAGAGCAAAAAAATAGTGAGCTTTACAGTCGTTGTATCGAGGAGGGCACTACTGAATTTAATGAGCAAATTGGTGAAATTCAACAGCAAATCTCTGAATTGGATGTCCAAATAACTAAATTGCTTAAAGAAGAACAGACATTCTATAACGCTCACTGGGGGCGAGTGTTTCGCGCGGGTGCGGAAGAGACTTATTTTGCTTATCAAGTGGACCGTTATGCCTGTATTTATATGGAAAAGTTCTCGGATTTACTTGAGCATTCACCCATGACTTATTTTCGTGCTAATCGACGTATGTTAGCGCATGACATGGAAATTTTAACGCAACCTTTATTGTTTTAGTTAAAGTTGCCATCACGTCATATTGTAGCCTGGTTGAGGCTTGCAGCAACCAGGCTGTCGGTGTTTAGTCAATAATCGAAGCGAATTTACCAAATAGTACATCTATTTTTGTTCACCATGGGGCTACCCTCTTCCAGTGCAAAGGCAAGCTGGAATTGAGGCATATTCGCCAAAGTTCCATTAACGCGATATACCATGGGTGGATGTGGATCGGTAGTCACCAAATGTCTGGCTTTTTCAGGACGAATATTGCTGGCCCAAACATGCGCTGAGCCCAAAAAGAACTGTTGCTCTGGAGTAAAACCTTCAATCGTTTTAGCATTTTTATACGCTTTGGAGGATTGAAATGCTTTATAGGCTAAGGTTAAACCACCTAGATCGGCAGTCGCTTCACCAACAACAAGATCCCCTTGAACCGCTAAATCACCATTTACTTTATATTGCGAAAATTGTTCAGCAATGCAATGGGTCGCCGCTTGAAATTTTTTTAAATCCTCCGGTGTCCACCAATTTTTTAAATTACCATGGCCATCGAATAAAGCCCCTTTGTCATCAAAACCATGGGTTATCTCATGGCCAATAATAAAACCGATAGCGCCATAATTAACGGCTGCAGGCGCCTTAGGATCAAAAAAAGGCGGTTGAAGAATGCCAGCAGGAAGATTAATGTTATTCATTGACGGATCGTAATAGGCATTGATCGTTTGCGGCGTCATATGCCATTCAGTTCGATCAACAGGCTTACCAATTTTGTCAAGATCCCGCTTGATAAGGAATTCATTAGCACGAATAACATTTAACACATAAGGGCCGCGATCAATTTTTAAGGTGGAGTAATCCCACCATTTTTCTGGATAGCCAACGCGTTCTTCCATTAAATCCAACTTCTTAAGGGCAGCCTGACGGGTCTCAGGTGTCATCCAGCCAAGCGTTTGTAAATCTTCCCGCAAGGCAGTGCGAATATTTTGCAGAATTTCAAGAACTTGTTGTTTCTCGGCAGGGGAGAAATACTTCTCCACATAGAGTTTGCCAATGGCAAAACCTAAAGCGCCATTTTCAGTGTTTACGACCCGTTTCCAGCGAGGCAATATTTTTTCAGCTCCACCAATCGCTGAGACCATTTTGAAATTCTGGTCAACAAAAGGTTGGGACAAGTAAGGTGCAAAGGAATCAATCAAGCGCCAACGCAGGTATATTTTCCAATCTTCTAAAGCAATGGCTGCCAACATGTCATTTATTTTTTTGAAAAATTCAGGGGTAGCCAGGTTGATGGATTGAAGTTTTGGTTGTCCTATTGCGGTTAAGTAGCTTGGCCAAGAGAAATAGGGAGTTGTTGCAGCTAACTGTTTATGGTCCATCATATGATAAATCGCATAAGGGTCTCGTAATTCAGTTTGTGATAAAGAAGCTTTAGCAAGAGCCGTTTCAATTGCCATGACAGTTTTTGCTTCTTGGGCAGCTTTTGGTGGTGCATCACCAAGCAATTCAAACATTTTCTTTAAATGTTCAAGATATATGGCACGAATTTGTACAAATTTCTTTTCTTCTTTTAAGTAATAATCACGATCAGGTAGCCCAATACCACCTTGAATGGCTGCGCCAATCATTTCCTGGCTATTTTTAAAATCCTGCATGCTGCCAAAATTAAAAAGGGCATCAACACCAACCATTTGCAAATGTGCTATCGTTGCTTGCAAATCGTCAGTATTTTTAATTGCATCAATGCGATTAAATTCAGGAGTTAAAGGGGTTGCCCCTACTTTGTTAACGAGCGCCTCGTCCATGCCACTAAAGTAAAAATCGCCTACTTTTTGTTCGATGCTGCCTGGTTTTGCCTGTTTATTGTTTGCTGCTGAGATTAACATTTGGTGAATAACGTCTTGAAGCTTGTCCTGAAGGATATAAAACGTACCCCAACTTTCGTATTCAGGAGGGATGGGATTTTGCTTTTGCCAGTTCCCATTCGCATAAGCAAAGAAATTCTCACCTGGCTTCACGGTTTTATCCAACCAGTTAAGATGTAGTGCAGCAGCATTTACATCGGTTGCCGACATTGCAATAAAAGGGCTACATACACTTAATAAAGTGGCAAAAATTTTACGCAACCGCATTCGTGTCTCCTTATTGTCTTATAGCTTGTATATCTTCTTTCTACACACCGCTTATTGTCAGCGGTATCCATAAATTGCTAATTTAAACCATTTAGTATATTTAGTTTGTTGAGCGATTAAAATTGTTCAAGCTCAGTGATAACATTTAGCCATTCTTCTTCCGTAGTAAGCAGTTCTTGTTGTAACTTTTTTTGTTGCCCTAGCAGCTTTTGTAATTGTTGTTGCTGACCCTCTTCATAGAGTGAGAGATCAGATAATTCATGCTCAATATTAACTAATTGTTTGCTAACTTGTTCAACTAATAATTCCAGTTTTTTCATGCGATTCTGTAGGGACTTTTTTTCACGATATTGATTATTGTTGGTTGCAGATGACTCTTTTGCAGACTCTCTTGTTTGCAGCCAGTTGTGATAATCGTCTAAGTCTCCTTTAAATGCTTCTACTTGTTTATGATAGACCAGATAAAAATCATCAACAGTGGTTCGGAGAAGATGGCGATCATGCGAAATTAAAATCAAAGCACCCTCATAGCTTTGCAAGGCAATTTCTATCGCTGCCCGCATCTCTAAATCCAGATGGTTAGTGGGCTCATCTAATAATAAAAGGTTTGGTTTTTGCCAAACAAGTTTTGCCAGGGCAAGCCGGGCTTTTTCTCCGCCTGAAAAATGTTGGATGGGCTTGACTGCCATGTCACCGATAAAATTAAACCCTCCTAGATAATCGCGAATAGCTTGTTCCCTGGCATCTGGTGAAAGTGCCTGAATGGTTGCGAGCGGGCTTAAGCTATTATCCAGCTCATCTAATTGATGTTGGGCATAATAACCTATGTGGAGGTTAGGTGAGTGGTAAAGATGACCTGACAAAGGGGGTAAAGTGCCTGTTAATGTTTTAATTAAGGTCGATTTCCCTTCACCATTGGGACCAAGTAAAGCGATTCTATCCCCAGGATTAAGGACTAAATTAAGTTTTTTTAATATGATCGTGTTGTCATTATAACCTGCACTGACTTGTTCACAGCGAAGGAGTGGGTTTCCAGCCCTGGGGCATGGATAAAAATTAAATGAAAATGGAGAATCGACTTGAGCTTGCGCAACGATATCCATTTTGGCAATCGCATTTAATCGGCTTTGCGCTTGTTTAGCTTTCGTTGCTTTCGCTCGAAAACGATTCACAAAAGACATGAGATGAGTAATTTTTTGTTGTTGCTTTTCATACATCATCTGCTGTAAAGCCAGCTGTTGGGCTCTGGTTTGTTCAAAACAGCTGTAGTTCCCGCTGTATAAAGTCATGGTCCGTTGTTCAATATGCAGAATATGCGTTACAAAAGCATCTAAAAATTCCCGATCGTGTGAAATTAACAAAATACTGCTAGGGCATTGCTTTAACCATTTTTCAAGCCAAAAAATGGCTTCCATATCGAGATGGTTAGTCGGCTCATCCAGCAATAATAGATCGGCTGGTTTCATTAAACAGCGTGCCAGGCTAAGACGCATCCGCCAGCCCCCTGAAAAACTGTTAACCGGTTTTTTTTGTTCTTCCGCTTTAAATCCAAGGCCTGCCATGATAGAGGCTGCTTTTGCAGGTTTACTGTAGCCGCCTGTCTGGGTTAGTAATTCATGGCATAGCAACACTTCATCATGGCTTTGATTATGCTCAGCAGATGCCAGTCGCTGTTGGAGCATTATGTAGTCTTCATCGCCAGCGAGGACAAAATCCAAGGCAAGTTGGTTGCTGTCAGGGAGTTGCTGGGAAAGATGGCTAATGCGCAGTTGGGAATTCATAAGGCATTCACCAGCATCAGCCGTTAATTCACCTAGAATTAAAGCAAATAAACTTGATTTGCCACATCCATTATGGCCAACCAGCCCAATTTTTTGCTTGTCATGCAGGGCTGTGCTGGCATTTTCAAGAAGAATTTTATTGCCGCGAGAAAGCGTAATTTGACGCAAAGTTAGCATGGTTTAAAGTAACAGTACCGATTAAAATTAGTATAGTACCATGAATAGCCTTATTAAGTATTCAGTAACAGGATAGCTCTGGGATACGGCATTAATTAACATTTATTCAATAGATTTGATCCCTACCACTTTATCCCAAATTTATTGAATATTCTTGAGCGCGATAGGAAGGAAGGATTTAAAACACCAAACGGCTCCAACGCGCCAGACTTAAGATGACGCGCTGGGATGTTTGGGGAGTGGGTATAAAAACGGCAGTTATTTCCACATTACATTACATTGTTTAGTACTTGCTGCTTTTAGCATGTTGATTAAAGGAAGTGCCCGGTGTGCCAAACTAACTGGGGGTTCATCATCGTCATTATTCCCAGTTTCAGGGGTTGAAGGTGGATTTTTTTCGTTTTCAATACCCTGTTGCAATCGAGATAAAGCGTCTGGAACATCTTTAGCCAAAATCGCACCCGGAACAGCGCCACTATGACCCATGAGCTTTAATAAATGCTGGGCGATATGGCCAAACATCACGATATTTTCATATGCTTCACTGTAAAATGTCACTAACATTTAATTTCCTTATCTTTTTAAAACTGAAATTCTTAACCTTTAGATATCATACTTTAAGCAAAATGGGTATATAATATGTCAGTTAGTTGTCAGGTTGAAAAATGAAGAAACAAGATTTTTACTTTGATTTGCCAGAAGAGTTAATTGCTCAATACCCCCTTCCTAATCGCAGCGATTCAAGGTTACTCGTGTATAATCGTCAAACCGGGTGTCGTAGCCACCATCACTTTAAGGGAATTGCTGAATTTTTAGAAGCCGGTGATTTATTGGTCATGAACAACAGCAAAGTTATTCCGGCGCGATTGTTTGGCAAAAAAGCCAGTGGGGGTAAAGTAGAACTCTTGGTGGAGCGTTTACAAGGGGAAGAGACATTTCTTGCTCATATTAAAGCCAGTAAAGCACCGAAGGCGGGTTCTTTGATTCATCTTGATAAAGGCTGGATTGTTGAGGTGATTGCCAAACTTGATGATTTATACCACTGTCGGGCAGTCGGTGAGGTAGAGACAATGCTGCAAGAAATTGGGCATATTCCCTTGCCGCTTTACATCAATCGCCCGGATGAAAGATTAGATTTACAACGGTATCAAACCGTTTACGCGCTGCATAACGGTTCCGTAGCGGCTCCAACTGCCGGCTTACATTTTGATGAAGTGCTTCTTAAGGGAATCAAAGAGAAAGGTGTAAATCTTGGTTATTCAACATTGCATGTCGGCGCAGGTACTTTTCGGCCAGTTCGTTGCGATAATATTCAAGAACATAAAATGCACAGCGAACAATTCACCATCAGTAAAGAATTAGCAGAGCAGGTTAATGCAACGCGTGCATCGGGCAAACGCGTTATAGCAGTAGGGACAACAGCACTACGCAGTTTGGAAAGCGCCGCCTATGAAGGGAAATTACAAGCTTGTCAGGGAGACACGAGTATTTTTATTTACCCAGGATATCGGTTTCAAATTTGCGATGGCCTGCTAACAAACTTTCATCTTCCAGAGTCAACATTGCTAATGTTGGTTGCTGCATTTATAGGGCATGCCCAGGCTATGGCTCTCTATAAGGAAGCCATTGCTGAAAAATATCGTTTTTTTAGCTATGGGGATGCCAGCTTACTGCTTTAAGGATTTTAATGAATCACCGAACTATGCCAACCTATATTCCAATATTAACTACAGAAGCTGGAAGTTGTCTGACAATGGCTAATTGGCAAGAAGTAGGGGTAAACACCGTTTCTTGTCATCTTGAGGCGTTACTGGTAAAACCAGGTGTTTCTCTATTATCCAGCTTGCCAAATTTAAAAACCTATATACCCTGGGAAGGACCCATTGTTCTAAATGCAGCATTGTCTCCCTTAAAACAAGGGAAATATACTATTCGTTCTCCTTATGATGGGAGTGTAATTCAGGTTAGCCAGGAAGAAATTTCTCGTCTCATCGAAAAATTGCAACCAGAGGTGGTCGTATTACCGGCTGATTTTAATTTAGGCTTATTGGGGCTCTCAACAAAAACAACTAAAGTGTTTACTGTCCCTGAAATAAATGCTGAACAACAGTTCGGCTGCTATTTAACTTATCAACCGTCCATGTCCTTTGCTGCCTTGCAAGAAAAGATAGAACGTTATAATACGAAGCCCATTTATCTGGCAGGAGATTTTAATCTGCAACAATTCACAACCTTAATCCAGTATCATTCTGTAACTATCGAATCTAATTTGCCCGCTCTGCATGCTTTTTCAGGAAAGGTATATTGTGAAAGGGGAGTACTTGATTTATGTGCGGAGGAAATGACTCATCAACATACCGTTATAGATACCCACTGCAAGTGTCCTATCTGTCAACAACAGTTTACTCGTGCTTATTTGCATCATCTTATCCACCAAACGCCCTTGCTATGCCAGCGTCTTCTCATTCAGCATAATGCGTATTATTCCCAGCATTGCTGTTAATCTCGCTTTAAATGAATGAATTTTTCTCTGTATATGACAGGTTTTTTTATCATGTACGGAGTGAATTTATCAACATTCATTTACGAGCGATAGAAATCTAGATATGATGTCACGCACCTTGTCTGGCTACAGGGATTTTATTATTTGTTTTACCTGTGCAAATAAATGAAACATGTTGTGAAGCAATGACTAAACAGCGAATTTGAGGAGAATGGTATGAGTTTTTTAATAAGTGATGCTATGGCTGCTGCGCCCACAACTCACGGGCAGGCTGATGGAACGTTTTCGCTGATCATGATTGTCGCTATTTTTGTGCTCTTTTATTTCATGTTAATAAGGCCACAAAATAAACGAGCCAAAGAACATCGTGAAATGATTAGTAAATTAAAAAAAGGGGATGAAATTATTACTTCTGGTGGTATTTTGGCGAAAGTTGTCAATATTGATGACCAATACGTTAAAGTTGCACTTGCTGAAAATGTTGAAATTAACATTCAGCGAAATGCCGTAAGCGCCATTTTGCCCAAGGGCACTCTTAAATCCCTTTAAGTTGAGTTAGGGACATACTATGCAGAATAAATACCCTCTGTGGAAAAATCTGATGCTGGTCATTATTGCGGTGATTGGCCTTGTTTACGCAATTCCTAATTTGTACAGCGAAGATCCTGCGGTGCAAATTTCTTCGCAATCTCCTGTGGATATGGAACAATTAAAACAGCAAGTGCAAACGACACTGGATGAAGCGAAAATCAAGTATGATTCACTTGTTATTTCTGGCGAAAGTTTGGAAGTGCGTTTTGCTTCAACGGATACGCAATTACTGGCTCGGGATGCAATTAAGAATGCATTAGGTTCAGATTATACGGTGGCTTTAAATCTTATGCCAACCACTCCTAGCTGGTTAAGTTCCATTAGGGCTGAACCGATGAAGCAAGGTTTGGATTTGCGTGGAGGGGTGCATTTTCTTCTTGAAGTGGATATCGATAGTGTCGTGAGTCGCCGTTATGAAGGTTTGATGAAAAATGTCGGCCAGGATTTGCGTGAAGCAGGTATCCGTTATGTGGGTATTCGCTATATTGCTGAAAAGGGAATTGATATTCGTTTTCGGGATGTTGCGACCATGGAAAGTGGTTTAAAAGAAATTAAGAGCAAATTTCCGAACTTGCTTATCACCCAATCCAATGCAACTTACTCCGTTTTAGCTGCCTTATCACCTGCAGAGCTCAATGAAATTCGTCAAAATACGATTGATCAAACCATGAGTATTTTACGAAATCGAGTCAATGAGTTAGGGGTAGGGGAAGCAGTAGTCCAGCAGCAGGGGGCAACACGGGTAGCCGTTGATTTACCAGGTATTCAGGACGCAGCAAGGGCCAAACAAATTTTGGGTGGAACAGCAACGTTGCAATTTTATTTGGTTGACCAAGAAAATGATGCACAACTGGCTAAGCAGACCGGGGTAATTCCTGTTAATAGTAAATTATATATGATGAATGGCCATCCTATCCTGTTGAAACGCCAGATTGTATTAAGTGGGGATTCTATTACCAGTGCGGTGTCCAGTTTTGATCAACAAACAGGTACACCTGCTGTGCAAGTCCAATTAGGCGGTGGTGGCGAAAGCTTATTCACTAAGATCACTCGCGAAAATATTGGCAAGCGTATGGCTATTGTATTTGTTGAAACCAAAACAAATACCTATACCGTGAATGGCGTTGAAAAGCGCGTGACGCAACGTGAGGAACGAGTTATTAGTGCCCCAGTCATTCAAAATGCCTTAGGTAATAATTTCCAAATTACAGGTCTTTCTGATAGTAAAGAAGCCAGTAATTTAGCATTACTACTACGTGCTGGAGCCTTGCCTGCGGCGATTTATCCAGTAGAAGAACGCACTGTGGGACCTTCCCTGGGTAAGGAGAATATTCGTCGAGGGTTAATATCCCTTGAGGTAGGTATGGGACTTATCTTGATCCTAATGCTCGTTTATTACCGTTTTTTCGGTTTGGTAGCTAACATAGCATTATTTTTAAACTTGATTTTGCTTAGTGCCCTCATGTCATTAATTGGCAATACCTTAACACTACCAGGCATTGCAGCATTTGTATTAACTGTGGGTATGGCGGTGGATGCAAACGTACTGATTTACGAAAGAATTCGTGAAGAATTGCGTAATGGCTTATCGCCGCAAGCTGCAATCCACGCGGGTTATGATCGCGCGTTTTCAACCATTGTGGATGCAAATGTCACGACACTTATTGTGGCTATTGTTCTTTTTGCGATCGGTAGTGGGCCTGTGCGTGGGTTTGCCGTAATTTTATCATTAGGTTTATTAACCTCGATGATCACCAGTATTACTTACACGCGTGCCATTGTGAATTGGTACTATGGCGGTCGTAATGTAAAAAAACTTTCGATTGGTATTTGAGACGAGGCTTAGATGGAATTTTTTAATCCAAATTCAAAGATAGACTTCATGGGTGCACGAAAGTGGACTGCTTTGTTGTCTGCGCTTATTTTTGTGGTATCCATTGGCGCCTTATTGATTAATGGCTTAAAGTGGGGCTTAGATTTTACCGGAGGCACCCAAATTGAGGTTTCTTATCCCCAAGCAGTAGACCTTGAAACCATTCGTAACAATTTGTATAAGGCTGGTTTTAAAGAAGCACAGGTGATTAGCTATGGGACATCAAAAGATGTCCTTATTAGTATTGCTCCTCGTGCTGACATTGATCAGACCGTGTTGGTGGATAAAGTAATGCAGCAATTGCCAGGAGCTACTAAACAACGTGTTGATTTTGTAGGTCCTCAAGTAGGTCAAGAGTTAGCGACCAAAGGGGCTTTAGCTGTTCTTGTTTCTTTACTTGCAACGATGATTTATATCGGCATGCGCTTTGAGTATCGTCTGGCAGTCAGTTCTGCGGTGGCCCTCATTCATGACCCTGTTTTAATTCTTGGGGTGTTTGCGATGTTTGGCATTGAGTTTGACTTAAAAGCGTTGGCAGGTTTGCTCGCCGTGATTGGTTATTCTCTAAATGACACCATTGTGGTTTTCGACCGGGTACGGGAAAATTTCGTTAAAATTCGTCGGACGCCATCTTTGGAAATTATGAATATTTCTATTAACCAAACGCTGTCACGAACAATTATGACCTCAATGCTCACCTTATTTGTGGTTGTTGCTTTGTTTATTTACGGGGGGGAGACGATTCGCGGTTTCTCCCTGGCATTAATCATAGGAATTGTTGTTGGAACTTACTCTTCCATTTATGTGGCAGGTGCCTTGGCTGTTGCAATGGGATTAGATAGAAAAGACTTTCTGCCTAGCCAACGAAGAGAGATTGACGACAGACCTTAATTACTAAACTTTATGCTGCAATTGGTTTCTGGATTGCATACAAATGCAGAATGCTGAATGAAATAAATTTTATAAGCCTCTGCTAAGAACCAGGTTGCAGCATTTATGGTTGAACAAACATGTCTCTTAGCAGGCCGTTTTTTGAAGGACTAGGAACAGGCGCTGGGGTTGCCTGGCCTTTATTTGGAATTTTATTTTCTTCACTCAGTCTGGGGGTCGGTGGGGCTTTTGCTCTAACATTAGGAAGTGTGAGCAGTGTTTTATTTCTTCTTATCAGCATTCCTATCTTCTATGTGTCCTATCAAAAATCGCAAGAGGAAGAAAAAAAGATAAATGATAAATTTTTAGGGCTTCTTGAAGAGTTAACTGGAAGGACAAAAAAAGCGATTGAAAAAGGGTATTTAGTCGCTAGTGAGGCGGATAAGGAATTAAGAGAGCTTCATGCCCTTAGTTTTAGAGGAAAACAAGAGGAATTTGTGATTGCTTATTTCAAGGCGCTCGCTGCAATAAATAATAATATCTACCACCCTGACTTGGAAAGAAATAAGAGAATTACCCTCACGATCAATACTTTTATTAGTTTTATAAAAATAAAAAGTAAACAATCAATGCCTCTGGGTACACTAGCATACCAAGCCTTTCTGGGATTTGTAGGTGCTTTTGGCTCAGTAGCAGGATGCAGTGCCGGACTTATGGGGTTGCTTGGCGGTTTAGGAATCATCTCTGGGTTTTCAGCAGTTCCTGTATTAGGAATTGCGGTATTAATTTTGGCCGTTGGGTGTGGCATATACTCAGCATTAACAGCTGTTGACGCACTTTTAGAAAAAAACAGTAAAAAAGAGTTATGTAAAAAAATAAAAACGCTTAACAGTGCTTTTAGAGATTATGAATTTATAAAAAATAATGAAATAAAATGGAGGATGGAAGAGCCTCCTGTGAGCAGTCCTCGACAAACAAATCGTATTGTTATAAATCCTGCAAGGACTAATGATGGTATATTCAGCAACCGGGATGAATCTGATTCTCAAAAGGAGAGTATTCCGGAAGACAATAGTGAAGTTGAACAAAATCAGGTGATATTCTATTAGTTTAACAACGCAAAAAGTTTCCGCACGTCGTCTTGAAAGCGACATGTCATTTGAAGGAGCTCATGAATGTGGATAGCGTTTGCTTGCAGGAGATCAACTATGTCTAAAAATATTTTTTTAACAAAGTTGATCCCCTGGATGTGGCAAAGAACTTTCCCTGTAAGTTCTTTGCGGGGAGTACAAAAATCAGTTCAATAAAGCATCGATTTTTGCAGCACAGATAAAGTCATTATGTGATAAACCGTTTAGAGCGTGTGTCATAAAACGCACATGGCAGTAGTTATAACCGACTTCAAGATCAGGATGATGATTTTCAATATTAGCAATCCAGGCAATTGCATTCACAAAGGCCATTGTTTCATAAAAATTAGCAAACTTAAAAGAGCGCTTAATTTCTTTATTGCCGCTTTGTACCTGCCAATGAGTATCAAGCTGTGGCATTAAATGTTTTATTTGTTCAGCTGTGAGTGCTTGGCCAATGCCTTCGCATGATTCGCAGTGTTTTTGACTTAAATCAGTTTTCATGGGTACTCTCCGCTAATTTTGAGCTAAACATTGTGCTAATTTATCAAGAAAACGTGTATTTTGGATAGAAGTTCCAATGGTGATGCGCAAATGATGGGGTAATTGATAAGAGGCTAAGGGTCGCACAATCACGCCTTCTTTTAGCAAGTTTTGATAGACTACTGATGCGTTTATATCGCAGTGAAGCGTAATGAAATTACAGCGGGATGGCAAATAATTTAATTTTAATGCATCAAATCCTCGTTGTAATTGTTGCATGCCTTGTTCATTAAGGGCGATTGTTCTAGCAATAAACTCTTCATCATCGATGGCTGCATTTGCTGCCTCAAGTGCAGCCTGATTAACTGCAAAAGGGGGTTGTACACGTAGAAGCAATTCCGTGATTTCTGGACTGGCAATTGCGTAGCCTAATCGTAATCCCGCAAGACCATACGCTTTTGAAAAAGTACGGGTAATAATTAAATTTGGATATTGTTGCAACCAATAAAGACTAGTGCGATCGTCCTTATCATAAGCATACTCATGGTAGGCTTCATCTAAAACGACGATAGTAGTGCTTGGCACATTATCCAGTAGATGTTTAATGTTGTCAGGTTCAATAAAAAGGCCAGTTGGGTTATTTGGATTGGCCAAAAATATTACTGCAGTATTATTTAATTGACTTGCCTTAACCAGGGCATCAATGTCCACTTGCCAATTTGGGCATAAAGGAATTTTTTGGACAGGTATGCCTAGGGTTTGGGCTTGAATTTCATAAGAAATAAAGGCATGTTCATGTGTCAGCATTTGCTTACCTGTGTGGAGGGCAAACGTGGTTAAAATTAATGAAAACAGCAGATCCGATCCATTGCTTAGCGTCAGCATATCTTCGTCAATGCCCAATTGTTTACATAACCGAAACCGCAATGGATGATTCATAGGGGAAGGGTAGGTTGCCAATTGTAGCCCAGAAAGTTTAGCCAATGCCTCTTTCGCTTTAATACTACAACCTAATGGATTTTCATTACTGGCTAGTTTAATAATGTCTGATAATCCTTGCTCCCGCGCTAATTCTTCAGCTGCTTTTCCTGGAATATAAGGACGTAATGTTTGAATACCTGGGTGAGGTAAAAGATGATAGTCGCAAGACAACGGACTCTCCTTAGAACCGAAAGCTTTCGATATTACCGAAGAGCGACTGAAAAGTGAATGCTTAGGCTTGCATTCGCTTGTCTATTCCGGCTAATCTATGCGTGCAAGTAACCTCGGATAAAAATGGATTATGGAAAATTCTCAAGGTTTTTCTCTAACTGAGCTACTAATAACGTTAGTGCTCGTAACTAGTATTTCTTTAACACTTCTACATCAGAACGCGCAAATAAATCAAATGCTGCGGTATGCACTACAGCGTTCGTTTGCCATCAGACTATTGGACAATAATGCAGAGCGGGTTTTGCAAGGCTTACCGCTTACAGAGATCCCTCAACCGTTCACCCTGAAAATGATTTCAATCCCTCAGGGAAAAATTCTGCAACTGACGTGGGGATTTAAATTGCCGGGTAGGGGTTGCTGTCAATTACAACGAAAATTATTTCATTCATGAGAAAGCATGGTGGTTTAGGTTTGATTGAAATGATGCTGAGCCTCTTTCTTACTAGCGTTTTGTTAGGGGCATTGATGGGGCATTATTTAATCGTGAAACAACAATATTATAGGGCGCAGGATTTGTTGGAGCAGGCTTTGGAACTTGATTGGGTAGATGATTTAATCAGAGAAAGTGTACAGCGGGCAGGATTTACACCTTGTATAGGTTTAAGTTGGTTAAAAACTATAGATAGTCGCAACGGCAAAAAGCTTAAAGCTATTGAGGTGCGACACCCACAATCTTTAATGACTTATCGTATGAATGAGCTTTTTAATTCCGTATTGCGCTACGATAAAAAATCAGTGACTATTGGTGGAAATTCTTCTTATAAAAGAAAGCAGGCAGTTCTTATTGCTGATTGTTTCCATGCTGAAGTAAAAGAAATTGCAGCAATTCAACACCATAAGGACGGACAAACTATTGGATTAAAAACATCTTTATTATTTAACTATATGGAGCCAATTTATTTGGGGGAGTGGGTGGAGGAGCATTTCTTCATCCATAAAAATAATTCCGGGAAAAATGCGTTGTATTACCAACGCGAGCATGCCGAAGAATTAACGCCAGCCATCAATAACTTATCGGCCACAATTCATTTGCGGCAAAGAATAATGACGCAAATCCTGCTTACGCTAACGAGTGGTGAGACTGTAGAAATTGAAGCAGCAGCACGAGCATCCTAAACATCAAGAGGGGATGATTTTATTAGTTACGCTTCTCATTTTATCGCTGTTGTCCCTTTTTATTGTATCAGGACTGCAAACGGTGTTTTTATATTACCAGAGCGCAAATCAGCGCGCTGTAAAAAAAGAAGCGTTCCATGATTTAGAGTTTAATGCCCAACAGTTAGTAGATATGCATTTGATAGGACAAAGGCGTTGTCTTGTATCAGGACAGGACGTGAATAAAATAATTCAGCAGGTAAGAATAAAAGGCTGTGTCCTTAAAGATAAAACAAATAAGTATCGTTATCTTATCGAAGAATTAGAACAGTATCCCTGTTTACAAACATTTAAAAAGAAGAAACGGTACAGTACGAAACATTGGCGGATTAACCTTCTCACCGCGGCTCCCAATGAACTTTTTTTACAGATAAGAATTGCTCATGCTATCCCATTAATTACCTGTCCAATAGAGAAGGTAAACTATATTCCGCAAGGGGTACTCAGTTGGCGATATCTGACGGAGTTTAAATAACATGGCTTCATTAAATGTCAATGTCTTGCGAAAAGATATTTATTTCATTATCCACATAGCGAGCAATAATCAACGTGTATTCAGGCACTTCAAGCCAGGTCGTCGTATCTTCTGTTAAGGGTTCAGAGGCAATAATAATACTGGATTTTACATTACTTCCTTTCATCTTATATTCATTATCATAAAAACCATAGCTTTCGCCATAGGTATACCATAAAGAATGATAATCCAGATGCGCTGCTGACTGGGATTCAGAAAACCAGCCATAATCCAATACAAAACGGGTGGCAGCAATAAATTCACCATTTGAAATAAAAAGATTAACGGGAGAATTGGTATTAATATCCCTTTTAGCGCGTACGCGTTGGAGAATTTTTAACGTTTCTACTATTGCTTTAGTAATGTCTTCTGTTTCGTAACTACCCAGAGGATTTTCAAGCTGTGATAAAAAAACCGCATAAATCCATTCGCTATCGGTAGTTCCTGTAATGTATTTCCAGTAGTCTTGTTTGATAAATTCCAATAAATCATAACGCATGAGTGAAAAATCACTTAACGAACCGTTATGTGCTAAAGCCACATTGGATTGTGGGAAGACAAAAGGGTGCACATTTTGATTCGAGATAATTTGCCTCTCGTGATAGGAAACACCCCGCAAATGAGCAAGAAGACAATGGGGAGAAATTTTTGAAGCTAAATTTTTTAAATTTTCATCATAAAAAGGTAATTGAGGTGTTTTATAAAGATGCGGAAATTTAGGATTATGTGAAGAGGGATCCCAGGCGGCAAGACCAAACCCTGCCAAATTTAACAAATGTGACATATATTTGGGATGATAGCTTTGTTTTATAAAAGAATTATCAGGTTTATAAAGCAGTTCTTCTACCAAGATAGGCATACCTAGATAAGATAATATTCTGCACATAATGTTTACCTGTTATAAGTTTCAATATGAAGCCTGATATCCAACTTATCGATGGATTTTTCCAATGCTACCAAAGAAGCACAGATAAGGCTAAAAAGCTTATACCAAAGCTGTGGATGATTTTCTTGAAAGTGTTTAAGCGCTGTGTGGGGTATTTTTAGTAAAAGCGCTTGTTCACAGGTTAAAAAAGTAACAGTATAGGAGGAATCATTATCAATACAGGCAACGCCCGCAAAAAGGGTTTCAGGACCAATAACGGATAATTTTGCCTGTTTGTTATCATGTACAATACTGGATTGCACGGCACCTTTAATCACAATATAACAAATAGGCTGTTGTTTCCCTTGATAGATTAATTTGCAGTTTTTAGAGGCCTCTATCAACTCCATGTGTTTAAAAAGCTCTCGCAGTTCATCTTTGGAGAAAAAGGTCAGAGGAGGGATTTCCATAAGCTTTTCTTTATCATCCTCTTCAAGGGTAAGCGTTTTGGGTTGATTGAACGTGTAAGCAACTTTGCCAAAAAAAGACAAGCTTGCCATGTCAGAGTTAGTGATGTATTCGGTCACTTTGTCGTGCACGCGTTTTAAACGACCGCAAACCTGTAGCGAAAGAGTATCCAGGATTTTATAGTTTATTTCAGGATAATAGGCTGATAATAACTCAAAGTAAGTATCATCGATAAATAGGCATTTCACTTGCACGCTGGCAATTACGGAAGTTGGACAGGGTACTTTTTCAATAAAGCAAATTTCTCCAAAAAAAGATCCAGCACCCAATGTTTCAATATTGGTAACACCTTGCCCCATGACCCTTGCGGTAATAGTCACTTGGCCTTCAACGATGATATAAATGCCATTTGTTTGCTTTCCCTGCTTAAGGATAACTTCTCCAGGTAAAAAATTAACTATCTTACTGTGCCCTATCAGAATCTCTAGCTCCTGTTGGTTAAGATGTTGACCTAGTCTGCTCGCTTCCAGTTGGTTAAGCAGTGACTTAAGTTGATCAGTCGTAGTTTTCCCTAAAAGCACACTATCCATCACTATGTCCCCTCACATCTGGTTTTATTGTCAACTGCTGAAAATAATAGTAACGAGCGGCTAAAAATAATTAACCTTATTAAAAACATAGTACATTTTGGCGGTTAAGTTTAATTATCCTTAAGGATTAGACTTATTTTCTATAAATAGGCGATGGATAAAATAGGCTATAGAGAGACAATAAAGATAAATATGGGTATGATCTTGCCCAAGATTGGGTATGGAAAAACTGAAAAATGGATGTTACTCAGGAAATTAAACAGGGCAATATAAAACAAATTATGGCCTGGGCACTGTATGATTTCGCCAATTCTTCTTATTTCGTTGTCATATTCACGTTTGTTTTCGCAACCTATTTTACAAATGAAATTGCAGATAATGTCATTAAGGGAACGGCATTGTGGGGCTATACTATTTCTGCTTCCGCATTTTTTGTAGCAATTACCAGCCCATTCGCTGGGGCGATAGCAGACTATGGCGGACATCATAAAGGATGGCTATTTTTTTATACTTATCTGGCTGTCATTGCCATCGCCTGTTTATGGTTTGCCTACCCCGGTGAAACATCAATTCCACTTGCGTTGACTGGCATTTTTTTCAGCAGCTTTGCCTTGGAGGTCGGTGCTGTTTTTTATAACGCTTTCCTTATAAAGTTGGCGCCTGTGGCTTACCTTGGCCGAATTTCAGGTTGGGCTTGGGGATGTGGTTATTTAGGAGGGCTTTTATGTTTGATTGTTGCCTTGTATGTTTGCGTTGATGGTTTTATTGGCCGTTGGCTTGGTACCCAGGATAGTGCCAATGTGCGCTCAGTAACATTATTGGTGGCAATGTGGCTGGTTATTTTTAGTTTACCCTTGTTTTTAATGGTCAAACAACAACCCGGAAAGAAACTCACTATTGGAAAGGCCATAAAAAAAGGAGGGACGGAGTTAAAGGGCACCTTAAGAGGTTTGTTGTTACAAAAAGATTTATTATTGTTTTTAATTGCCCGTATTATTTATATTGATGGCCTTGATGCCTTGCTGGCATTGGGTGGAATTTATGCTGCTGGAACTTTTAAGCTAAGCTTAAGCGACGTTATGATTTTTGGCATTATTATTAATATTACGGCGGGTATTGGTGCCGCAATATTTGCTTGGTGTGATGATTGGATAGGTTCAAAGAAAACAATTTTAATTGCATTAGCATGTTTGCTTAGCGTTTATTGTTTTTTACTGTTTGTAACAAAGGCTGCTTTGTTTTGGGTGTTTGCGCCAGCAATTGGTATTTTTGTAGGGCCTATACAAGCAGCAAGCCGTACCCTTTTGGCGCGTTTGGCCAAGCCCGAGGAAATTACACAAATGTTTGGTTTATATAATCTTTCCGGTAAGGCAACCAGTTTTTTAGGGCCGTTTGCTGTAGGTGTTATGGCTGAATTTGCCAATAGCCAGCGAGCAGGGATGGCTATGCTCATTCCTTTTTTTATTGTTGGAGGAATTTTATTGACGTTCGTTAGAGAACAAAGCCCTTAGGTATAAAGATTGCGGTTTATAAACAATCCTCAACATAATACACTTCAGGCGCTTGACCTGCATAGATTCGCGTAATTTTTTTGCCATCGGTTTCAAAACGAATTGCTCTTTCCTGTGGCTGTTTTACTACAAATGTCAAGTAATGTCCTTTCTCTTCATAGCGATGCTTTTCTACTGCTAATTTATCACTGTATAAGGCCTGAACTTTAGCTTCTGAATCACCGATATGAGTCCCTTTTGAGGTGTAAATTTTGGGCGAGCTAATACTGATTCGTACAACTTTATCATTGGAAATCATAAGTAAAACATGTTTTACCCCTTTTAACGTTTCAGTATAACAACGTTCACTTTCATAGGCATCTGGTTTATTTCCAGACAATTGTAATCCTTTAATTTTTGCAACCTCTTTCAGCTCCATTCCTATTTTTATAGGTCCCAGACCGTCTGGTGATAATTTCCATTGATTTACAGTAAGTGCCAAAGCGGTGTTAACGATACCAACCACTAAGAATAGTAAGCTGAGTCTACTTTTTACATTCATGACTTTCCAGAAAGCTAAGGGCTAAAATTTTCTATTAGACCATCAATTTTTTTCAGTGACAATCCATTAAATGATTAGAAATGGAGCTTAAAAACTATGGAGTCGACTCGGAAACGTATTTTTTCATTTAAGCTGTTGGAGACAATCAAATAATAATCTTTTCCATCTTGAAAACTCTGGCAGGCAGTACCTCCTAAAGTCATAAATTGAATTTCTTCTTCGAACTGGTTACCGGCCCAGCGATAAACACTAGCTTTCTGTTTGATTTTCGGTCGTTCACGGGTACCAGTAATAAAGTTAATTCTAAATAAATAGAATTCACTATCTACATTCATGACATGGATATTTCTGCAACCTGCTCCTGGTAGAGTTTGAAGAGGCTCATAGCGCTTTCCATTCCAAAAATAAATTTCACTTTCGTATAAAAGATTTGCCACCGCAATACAGGGTGTTTTATTTAACATAAAAAATTTTATTTGCCGACCGCCGCCATTTTTTGCAAAGGCTTGAAACGGAAAAAGCTGTTTGTTTTTCCATTCATAAATGACAGAATTTACACTATTATCAGCCAGACTGACAAATAGTCGATTATCAATACAAGCGCTGTCGATATTATATCCCCATAGACCTGGCAAGGCTTGATAAGCTTCAAATGCATGGCCATTCCAACGATACATATGAGAATTCGCTTCTATGATTTTAGAGGGGCTTAAACTTACCCCTTCTGAGAGAAGTAAGAAGCATTCTTCATCATTTTCAAAAAAATGACAGCCTTTCGCTGCAAAACTTGGCAGTTTTTGTAACAATGTAAACTTATTATCTACCCATTCATAAACAGCCGAGTCAGTATACATATTAAAATCTGGATCTTGCCCTGAGCGAATATTGGCAACAGCAATAAGCGGTTTCTCATCAAGAGAGAAAAAATGTACATCTTCTGAGCCATGGGAAGGAAGGCTCTGAAACAATTTAAACTGCGTTTCTTGCCATCGATAAATCAATACCTGAGTATCACTGTTCCCACCGTTCATATTGGCAGGTTTGTGTGGGATATCTTCTGCAAGCTGTGGGATAGCCAAGTAAAGTGTTCCGTCCACTTTAAAAAGTTCTATCCCTCTAGCGCCTGAGGTAAATAAGCGCTGATACTCTTCCAGATGCATCAGGAGTTCCTAATTTCTGGTGAATGTGCAGGATAGGTAGAAATCCCGGTTGGAAAACCGTGGGTGACACCAGGAATATCCATCTGTTGAAATTGCCATTTCTTTGCCATTGCTTCTCCAGCTAACCAGAACCCTACGGTATTTGACAGCATTTCCTTCGTATTTCCCGTCGAAAACTTAAGTCGTCTAATAAAATGATCGATTTGAGAAGCCCGTGTGCATTCATAATCCCCTGGGATGGGGGGGCGATAAGGAATATCGATATCCTGAATATGCGAAAAAGCAGCCTCTGTTACAATAGGCCGCGCATAAATGCTACCCCACACTCGATTGGCAAGAAAATCAAAAGAATCTTCAGAAAGTGATGTGCTTCCAACCTCTTCTGGTAGCGGTGCATAGGGGACAATAATAATTCGCCTTGAATCCATCTTGGCACATGTAATCAATTGAACAGCTTGGTAAAGCCAGTTTGAACCTGCGGTCATACCGGCTCCATAATTTGTTCCTGCTAGATTATGTAACAAGATTTTAGCCGACTCCCAATGAATTTCGCGGTGATTTAGAGCCGCATAAACATCGCTTAGACTCTTTTGTCCAATCAGGGCAAAGGTGGCAATCATAATTGTGTTAAAGGAAATGGGATAGTGCTCGGAGTTAATTTCTAAAAAATGGTTTATTAGATGTTGTGGACAAAAATCGTGTTTTTTTTTACGAACGCCCAACAAGTAATTTCCTGCCAAAGAACAAGCATAATCGAACATATTTTTTATGATGACTTCTTTGCCTGCCCAAACAGGACAAGCTAATTGGGTTAGCCAATGATTTTCTATGGGAGCTGAGTTTACTTCCTTAACAGCACGAAGATGTTCAATCATGGGGTCAATATGAGTTTCCCAGCAAGGGTCATTACATTTCTGTAGCGCACCAAGATAAGCAATTGCTGGGCCCACATGGGAGAGGCTGGTCATTTCATAAAATCCACTATTGGGGGCTGCTCGATATTCAGCAGAACTAATAAGTTCATGTCCTTTTTCACCACTGTAGACATAGATGCCTAACGAATTGGCAATGACTAAAGGTCCTTTTTTCTGCGAATCAGAACTTTGCGCAAGTTTTTTTGCTAAATCTTCAGCGATAGAGCGATGCCCGGCAGGATAATTCGCATGGGCATGGCCTGTAAAATCAAAAAATAAATCATTAAACGGCTTGGGTGTGATGTAACCTGACATCTTATTCTCCGACTGCTCCACCATCCTTGGGTAATACAATGTCGCAAGAGGGCTGGATAAATTGTTTAATCACGTGGTTAACAAGTCCGGACTGTGTAGCAAATACAAAATGTCCAATATCATTTATTTCGCATAATTGGGCATTTGGAATCGTTTTTCGCAAAAATAAAGCTGTGTCAGAAGGCACTTCATGATCCATTGTGCTGCTTATTATGAGTGTTGGTACGGAAATATTAGCCATTAGCGAACGATCATCGTCATAGGCAATATGATTGAAAAAAGCTTTAATCGTCTCTTTGCCGGCCTGCGCCGCCATACTGCCATACCAGGCTTTTAATTGATCAAGGTGCTGCCCACATGCTTCATTCAGTGCGGATTGACTTAAAATAGCCCATATATCCTCCAGTGAATTTGCGGCATCAATTTGGCGAATACATTCGTGAAGGATTACTTCATCAAAAGCCCCATTCCAATCTTCACGCTTCATAAAGCATGGGGAACCATTAATTACTATTAGCTGGCTAAGTTTATCTGGGTGTTGGGCCGCAAACCGTAATACCCCATGGCCAGCCGATGCAAAACCTACGATAACAGGTTGATTTAACTGTAAATGGTCCAGCACTGCCAAAATGTCTGCCAAGTATAAGTCGGTAACATTGTCACAAGGTTTGGGAAGTTTCGATGAGCGTCCGTAACCACGTAAATCAAAAACAATATTTCGACAGTCCTTGTCAAAATACTGTAACTGGGGTAACCAGGATTCTGACTGCAATGGTAAACCATGGATCCAAAGGACATTTTGTGTGCCCTGACCACTAACGGAGTAAAATAAGTGTCCCTCTTCACGCGGAATAATCCCGGAATCAACTGGCGTGAAGGAGCCCTTAGTCATGTAATAATTCCGCTTGCGTGGATGAATTTTGGTAGTTTTTATACGCTTGACGAATTAACTCAAATTGTTCCATCCCTGTCTCATTTTTTGCTGCAGACCAAATTTCATGTTTGCCCAAATCGCAATCGCTACTCGTTTGAGGTCCGGAGGAAATATAACTTAAACTGGTTTCAACAGGACATAAACAAGTAGCTTCTATTGTTTTGCTACCATTGACGATTTTCGTTGCAACATCACATCGCACCCCAAAGCAATTTGCCCAGGGCGTGGGTTTTTTATTAGTGCATTGAGTATGTGGAACTGCTAAATCATTGCTGGAAGGGGCCATTGCAAGTGAAAAATTGGAGGTGACTTGTTTGAGTGTTTCATCCGCATAAGCCGGCTTTACATCGGTATAAGGTTGGGCAGAAAGCGAGATAGACTGCCAATTTTTAGAGTCTACCCCGTAGATTGGGCACTGACATACCGCCATTTTATCATTTGACCCTTCTAGCTTACAACGCGCCTGAGCACATAAAGCATAAGGCATACTAGTAATGACATAAGAGGTTGTGGAACCTGTTTTATACGAACACTGCTCACTGTCCTCTATTTTTTTACAGTCTATCTTCTCTATTTTTGCGGTGTTTGCAAAAGCACTAAAATTAAAAATGAACAAAACAACAAGAAAAATAAGCCGATATGAAGTAAGCATGTTCCTTTCCTTGGATAATATGGTGCAGGGGCATAAGCAACTAGTAGTATAATCTCTCATTAATGCTTACGCCAGTTTTACGGAGCTTCAAAACTCTTAGCGCGCAGGACGAAATTTTTATATGTCATTGCGGACAAAGTGAAGCAATCCAGGCAGATTTTTGGTCAAAGCTCGAACTGGATTGCTTCGCTGACGCTCGCAACGACATGAGTCTAAATTTTGTCCTATGCAGGGCTCAAAACTACCGTGACTTATATCTATAAGGAATGTAGCTCGGAGTCCAGATATGTTTTCGAATACATTTTTCAATGTCTTCGTCAGTTAAACCCTCTGCTAAATTGGAATTAACAGCTTCCTTAGCCACTGCAAAGGCAACCTGATAGGAGACTTCACGCACTTCAGTCAACGGTGGTAACAAATTCCCATGAGGATCATGTCGGGCTGGTGAACAGGCAGCTAGCGCTTTTGCGGCAGCCATAAACATTTTATCGGTGACTTGCTTTGCTTTTACAGAGACAAGACCAAGTCCCATCCCTGGGAAAATGTAGACGTTATTGGTCTGATCAACGCGAAACATTTTTCCATCTTTTACAATTGTTCCAAATGGACTTCCTGTTCCAATCACCGCACGATTATTAGTCCATAACATTAAGTCAGTGGGAATTGCTTCACTGTGGGTAATTGGATTTGACAAAGGCATGATAATTGGTTTTTCCACATGAGAGGCCATTTCTCGGATCAAGTCTTCGGTAAATAAACCCGCTTGGCCAGAAACGCCAACTAAAGCATTCGGATGCAGGTTTTTAATCACATCTTTCAGACTAATAATCCCTTCGTGTTCGCATTGCCAATTAGCAACAAGCGGTTTGGGTTTTAACAATTTTTGTTGAAATGGTAATAGGTTTTTCATGCCTTCAACCAATAAACCATTGCGATCAACCATATAAATTCTGTCGCGAGCCTCTTTCTCTGAAAGGCCATCTTCCATCATTGCATGGATGATAAGTTCGGCGATGCCGCAACCGGCTGAACCAGCTCCAACAATAACAATATGTTGATCTTTTAACTGAATACCAGTCACTTGTACTGCTGAAAAGAGGGTGCCTGTGGCAATGGCGGCAGTACCTTGCACATCATCGTTGAAAGTACAAAGCTCCCCTCGATAACGCTCTAATAAGCGTGTTGCATTTTGTAATGCAAAATCTTCCCATTGTAATAAAACGTGCGGAAAACGTTTTTTTAATGCTTTGATAAACGCCTCAATAAAATCGTCGTATTCTTGGCCGCGTATACGTTCATGTCTCCAGCCGATATATAAAGGATCTTTTCTAAGTTCATCATTATTGGTTCCTGTGTCCAGTAAAATGGGCAAGGTGGCGGAAGGATGGATTCCGGAACACGCACAATATAAGGCAAGCTTACCAATAGGTATGCCCATTCCCCCCGCTCCCTGATCGCCTAAGCCTAAAATACGCTCTCCATCAGAAACAACGATGGCTTTTACTTGATCAAAACGGGGGTTCTCAAGAATTTTATCAATACGATCACGGTAGGGGTAAGCAATGAAGACTCCTCGTGGACGACGATAAATGTGACTGAAATTTAAACAGGCATCTCCTACTACTGGTGTGTAGACAATAGGCATAATTTCAGTAATATGTTCACAAAGTAAGCTGTAGTACAAGGTTTCATTGGAGTCTTGTAAGTCACGCAAATAGATGTATTTTTCCAAGTCCGTTGCTTTATTTTTAAAAGCAGCATAAGAGCGGTTTCTTTGCTCGACAATATTACTTTCCTCTGGAGGAAGTAGCCCAAATAGTCTGAATTCTGCTCGTTCTTCGTTGGTAAAACTAGTGCCTTTATTAAGAATGGGATTGGAAATCAAAGAGTAGTCTTTAACATTTACTTCAAGATAAGCTTGGCCGTTTTCATCCAGTTTGCGCGTGTAATCCATCGTTTTCTCTCCTTGATATACTGCAGTCTTGATTTACTACAGTATAGTATGATTCAGAAATATAAAGCATTTTTATAGAGTCTAGCCAGTAATGGGATAGCTCTAAGCCGTCAGATTAGCTATAGTGATGTAAAAAGCTTTTTAGCCCAGGATTGTAGGTAATGATTCGAGAACGTTTAGCAGCGTTTCAATATTGGCCTCATGTGGTAACCATAATGATTATTGTTCTGGCATACGCTGGCTATCGTTATTTTGCCTATTATTTTACCTGGTCAGACGATGCTTATGTTTCAGCACATGTGGTGAACATGGCATCTTTGGTGGATGGGCCTATCAGCGATATTTATGTCATTGAGAACCAGAGCGTCAAGAAGGGGCAAAAATTAATAGAGATAGACCCGAGACCCTATAAATATGCTATGGAAAAGGCATTGGCAGAATGGAATATTGCCAAAATCAATTACGAAAATAACAAATTGGCTATTATCATTGCCCAAGAGAAGCTACAACAGAGCAAATCGTTTCTGGCGTTAAGTCAGGATCATTTCCAACGATATCGGAAACTGTTAAAAGAAAGTGCTTTACCGGAGATTCAGGTCATTAATGTTGAAGCCAAAATTAAAGAGCAAGAAGCAATGGTCTTGGCTGGGGCGCAGCAACTGCGCATTGCTGAGCAAAACTTCGATAACAATGCCGTTTTAGCCGCCAAGGCAAAGTATGATAAAGCCCGCTATTTATATGAGCATACGACTGTGTTAGCTCCTGCAGATGGTTATATTACCAACTTTAATTTACGGCGAGGCCAATATATCAAAGTGGGTGAAGGTTTGTTTGCATTGGTTGAAACAAAACGCTGGTGGGTTGAGACCCGTTATCGAGAAACGGCTATTCGCTTAATTAAACCTGGGGATAAGGCAAAAATTAAAATTGACATGTATCCAGGCAAAGTTTTTCACGGTCATGTGAAAAGTATTGGCTGGGGAATTAATCGTGTTCAGTCAGGGGCTGTTGCACCATCAACATTGCTGTACATGGAAGCAACCGAAGATTGGATTAAAATTGCACAACGCTTTCCCGTAAGAATCTACATAGACGATGTAACCCCACAATACCCTTTAAGAATTGGTGCGAGTGCGACCACAATAACTTATCCAACGGAGAAGTAAGATTTTCACTGCAATCACATCCAATACCATCGAAAATAGAGCGGCATTACGCACAGCTATTGCAGCGGTTAGTGCGATACTGATTGCATTTGCACTTCATTTGGAGAAGCCTTATTGGTCTGGCATGACCGTAGTTATTGTCGCCAATCTTTATGTGGGTAGTATCATTGATAAAGCAATATTGCGTATTGTGGGTACAATCATTGGTGTATGGCTGGGATTTATTTTGGCGCGCATGGTCGCAGACAGCCTTTTTCTCTATTTACTGGTTAATTTATTACTAATTACAGTCGCTGTTTATTATTATAATTTCAGTACCTATGCTTATGCCTATCTTTTGGGGGCATTAGGGGCATTCATTGTTATTGCTCAACTAGCGATAAGTCCTGAAGAAGTTTTTAATGTAGCCATTTGGCGGCCGATTGAGATTGGCCTTGGCGTTTTGGTTTCTGCAGCTGCCGCTTTATGCTTGTTTCCAAATAATATTCACGACAACATTCAAAAAAATGTATCGGAAATTTTTGATTCTCTAGAGCAGCTTTTTGAACAGTTAAAACATTCGCTTTTGGCACAACAAGACATCTCTTTTGCTGGAATTGCCGAGAGTAATTTGGCTCTTAAAAAAAAATTAAAAAAAACCACAGAAATGTTGGGTTTTATGCGGCGCGAGTTGGGTATCACCAAAGAAAAAATTGATCAACTTCGTGTATTATTGGATCTATTTTATGACTTAACACGGGCTATTACTTATTTTGCAACGTCCTGTGAAATAAAAAGGCAAGAAGAATTAAGCACTTTTTTAACAGCGATTGATAATGTTTTTACTGCCATTTGTCAGGACTTGGAATGTTTAAAAAAGGCGTTTTTTACAGAAAAAGTAGTCGCAAAAAAAATGCTGCATACAGAGAATGCCATAGAGATTCTGAATGGAATGATTGAAAAGGAGTCTTTGGAGACGTCTACAAGGGTTTGTATTGATTTAATGACTTTGCTCCATCAAATCAATACGATACTTATCAGCTTGGATGATATTTTAATTAATCACCAACCTCCAGTTCACCAAAAAGCAGTTATCAATAAACAACAACAATTAAGTAGTGATCCCGATGTGATTAAACACAGCATTAAGGCGGGGTTGGCAGCGGTACTTGCTTTAGGGTTTTGGCTGGTAAGCAATTGGCCAGGTGGTTTAAATGGCATTATTAGCAGTGTTGTTATTTCAATCCGCAAAGACTTGTTTGAAATGAAAAATATCAGTTTCCATCGGTTTTTGGGATGTCTTTTAGGCGGGAGTGTCGCGTTATTTCCCTTAGGCTTTTTTTTCCTAAATTTGTATGCATTTATTCTTCTTGTTTTTTTTGCTGTTTGGGCGTTTAGCTATTTTTCCTTTAAATACACCTCTTATGCTTATATCGGTTTGCAAGCCAATATTGCTTTAGTAATTTGCTTGGCTCAAGCTGGGGGTCCACCTACTGAGTTGTGGCCTCCACTCGAACGATTTGGAGGTATTCTTATTGGTATAGCTGCCAGTTTTATTGTAGGCAATCTTTTATGGCGTGCCCATCCACTGTCGTTGCTTGAGCGAAATATTAAAAAAATTTATGGATATCTAATTCATAACATGAGAGTCTTTCTTTCAGGCCAAGGAAATCCTTATGATTTAACTCATTTTTTTTGGCTAACTCGTGGGTTAATGGAGTCATTAGAAGGAGAGCATTTCAGTTTAAGAAAACAAAAACGTTTTCAAGATGCGAAAAAACATTTCATTCAGTTAACGTTGATTCAAGCGACATTAAGTTACATCTCTCGTGGTATCAATTTAGAAAAGGTTCATCACCTAGCTGAAACGGCAAGCATTGATGTTTCTTTGATTGAACAAGCATTACTAAAACTTTATAAAGAAGAACAACAGAGTAAGCGAATAGAAATTCAACAAAAAATTACTACTTTTTATGAAGAAACAAACCTTGAACGTTTTGAGCAGCAACGTACCTCCCGACAAGCAATCAACTTTCTAAGCTATTTAAAGACATTAAAACGATTGGCAATATTGCGAGATGATTTGTAGTTTAGAGATGAACTGAATTTTTATAGATATACCTTATAAAGGATATATTCACTTTTATACCCTGGATGGGTTAAAACTTAAAAAATTTAATAAGTAATTATCCTGTAACTGCTCGTTTTAGAACAAAAAAACCTGCTATCCCGGAAATTAAAGAGCCGCAAACCACCCCGATTTTTACCATGGGAATTAAGTTTAAATTATTGTAATAAGCGAGTGAGCCGATGAATAAACTCATGGTAAAGCCCACACCACAAATTAAGGCTATACCGTAGAGGTGTGTGAAATTAATTTTATCCCGTCGTAAAAGTTGTTTAAATTTAACAAAATAGGCTAGCGGTAAAAATACCCCAACTTGTTTGCCAATAAATAAACCCAAGGCTGTCCCTAAGACAATGGGATGAACAAACATAGAGGGATTAAGACCAATAAAAGTAACGCCTGCATTGGCAAAAGCAAAAAGGGGTAGAATAAAAAAGACAACCCACGGGTGAAGACTGTCTTCAAGACGGCTAAGCATGGATTTCTTTTCTATATCAGGAATAGCCAGGGCCAGGATGATTCCTGTCAGGGTAGCATGAACTCCGGATTTAAGCACCGCAATCCATAAGGCAATGCCAAAAAACATAAAGACAGACACACGACGGCAGTTAAAATAGTTTAACGCCCCCAAAATGAAGGCGAATAATAGTGCTAATGACAAAGAAAAGAGCGAAAGCTTTTGCGTATAGAAAAGGGCAATGATCACAATAGCGGCAATGTCATCAAAAATAGCAATGGCAGTCAGCAGAATTTTTAAAGAAAGGGGCACACGGGAACCCAAAAGTGAGATAATACCTAGTGTAAAAGCAATATCTGTGGCAGTGGGTATCGCCCAACCGTGTAAAAATACTGTATCGTGTCTGTTAAACGCGACAAAAATCAAGGCAGGAAAAACCAAACCACTTAAGGCTGTAATAGCCGGTACTAAAAGATTGGTTTTGCTGCTTAGAATACCGCGTTTGATCTCGCGTTTAATTTCAAGACCGATTAACAGGAAATAAATAGCCATTAATCCATCGTTAATCCACAAAAGTAAGGGCTTTTTAATGTTGAAATTACCGATCGTAACACTGGCAGGAATGGTTAAAAAATGGTCATATACAGTGCGATAGGGTGAGTTAGCTACGATAATTGCTAACACGGCAGCAAGAAATAAAAGAAGACCTCCAATCGTTTCAAGGTTATAAAAAGAATCGGATTTATTCATTAACTTTAATGTTTAATAAAAAATTCAGTGTACACTCTAAGGGGATGTATTCTCAACTTTAATATTCCATGCAACGGGAAGATTATAAGCGACGTTAGTGATACTGGGTTTTTGAGTGTCGCGCCGTCATTTAAACATAGTGCATAATTCATCGATGCTTTTTGGAAAACGCTTCAGTTTCTTGCAAGGCATCTTTAATAGAGTTAATTTTTGCCTGCCTCTTTGTTTCAGAGAAAACGCCGGTTCCGGTGGCCAGTAATTTACCAATGACAAAGAGTAACCCTATTCCTGTTGCAGATATTGCTATATTTGCTAAGAGAGGCTTTACTGGTATGCGATGATTCCCCATGATGACCTGGGTAACTTCCCTCATTAACAACAAAAGCTTTGCGATACTCGGTTTATTTTTTCTCTTGATTCAAGAAGCTCTTTTTCAATTGATATTGATTATGCCCGCAAGAGTTTTAGGTTAAATTTGGTGAGACTGACAAATCCTATTGCACTGAAGCAAAAGACAGGAATCGCAAGGCTCAATGGTCCTGGTATTAGTTGAGCGACCAGAATGCCAATTAAACCTGCCAAACCAAATTGACAGGAACCTAATAAAGCAGTAGCAATCCCGGCTTGCTGTTCAAAATCCTTTAATGCAAGCGCTGCTGCCGAACCCATACACGTACCAATCCCTACCGTTAGGCAAAGCATGGGGAGCATAAATGTTAAAACACTGGATTGATGCAAGTTAAAAATTATCATGAAAAAACAGGCAAGTAGCATCAATACTAACCCCCAAAAGACAATTTTTTCCAATGGATAAGAATAAGTGAGACGTGCTGCAATCATGTTGGAAAAACAAACCGTCACTGCGTTCAGACCAAAAAAAAGGCCGTATGTTGTTGGTGACAGGTGAAGTTTTGTGATTAGAATTTCCGGTGATAAAGCACAGAATAAATACAAACCCAATAAAGAGGAAGCAGCAATAAGCGTATACTTGCGAAAATCAGGATTAACTATCATTTTTCTGATAGTTTTGTATAAATTTGCTTTTGATTGATTGGCCTTAGGATAATTGTAGTCAGGGATATAGCGAAATACGACAATACTCATCAAAAATCCGAGCAAGGTTAAAAAATAAAATTCACTATGCCAATCCTGGGTTAAATCAAGCAATAATCCACCTATTATGGGAGCAGCGCTCGCTATTATCGAATTAGTGCCATTTAGCATGCTAAACAGTCGAGCACAGGCCGTGGTTGAAAAATTATCCCTGACTATAATGAAAGACAACAAATAAGTACCGCAGGCTCCAGCGGCCTGAATGACTCGTGCGATGATCAATGTTGGGACAGAAGGAGCCAGCGATGAAAGAAGGGAACCTGCAAAAAAAAGAATTGCGGTGCCAAGGGCAACACGTCTGCGACCAAAACGATCTGCTAACGGACCTACTAGCAACTGACCGATCGCGACTGTGAGCATAAACATATAAAGACTAGCTTGCATGGTTCTATTTGTGGTATTAAAAAAATGACTCATTTCCGGAATAGCAGGCACAAAAACATCCATCGCAAAAGAAATGCTGATAATTAACGGGAACAAGCGAACAAGACTTTGCTTTTCTGTCCAGCGAATGGCGTTCAATGGAAAGATCCTATGTTAGTATTGATACAAAAAGGACTTAATTATAACAGATTTAAATGCATAGATTAATGTAGGTTATTGACATCAGTTGAAGGCTGTTGTTGCATGCAGTAGAGAACCATGCAAATTAATCATTTTCATAAAAAAGCGTATCAAGACCAAGGATTTGATACCCTCCATTTACTTTAATGACTTCTTGTCCATTAGCCGTTGTATAAGTAGGTAGACCATACATAGGCATCTCTTCCTTATCTGGCGGAATGAGGATATCTTTAATTCCTCGATATTCTAAAATGAGTACAGATTTACCTTCATCACTTTTAGCCTCAAATTTCCTTACAAGTTCCTTCACTTCAGTCTCCAAATTATGAGAGAGTTTAAAAGTTATTATAGCAAGGATACTCTATTCTTAACTAAATCAGGCGCTTATTAAATTAAATCTACTATCTGATTTTTTGTAAACTCACTAATTTATAAGGAGAGAATTATTAATTATTAGGAGAAAAGGAGCTTCCGGGAGTGGGTTCTTCGGGATTTGTCAATCTTGTACCACCTACACGAAAAAAAGTATCCGCCGCTGAAAATATGGAATGACTTCTTGAATAATCTGTTAGGGCAGCGCGATAGGTATATAGTAGTGAACCTTGTGTAGAGGAAGCGGGAGCAATGGCATCTTGGACGATTTGTTTCATCGTCTCATCGCTAGCTTGAAAAAGTCTCTCAAAATCTTCTGTTGCTTGCCTTCGAACGTCAGCGGTTTGATTGGCATCATTGGCTACTCGATGTAACCGGATTAATTCATTATATACTTCAATTTTCATGGCGATACCTCACTCAAAATAGATCTAATATTTATCTAATAGCTTACATTTTAATCGCTCTATTTTTGAAAGGGCAAACGAATAAAGGGGGGTATGAAATTCCATTTTGGAATACATGAAGTTTTTATAAAAGAACCTCTCTATATAAGAAATAAATCTATTAGTCCACCTCAGTACCTAATTCAATTAATTGTAATATAACTTAATAAAATTTTAGGAATTATCTTAATATTGTTTTTAACGCATTCACTGATTATGCGTTTATCAGCATAATAACTTGTTACCAAAAAAGCATCATCTTGTAGATTAAAATCAGTAATAATCTGCAAACCAGTCAATTCATTCTTCGCTATTTGATAATCAATTAAAAATAAAGTCTCATGTTTATTTATTTTATTTAAATACCTAATAAATTTTGAACTATCATAAAAAGACATAATTTTTTCTTTATTAATAGAACCTACCAACTTTTTGTACCATATTTCATGTATTTCTTCCTCATCATCTAGAACGCATATGTGATTGTATTTTGAGAGATCAATTCTTTTACACAACCAATCAGGAGAGGGACGGGCATTTAAAAAAATATCAACAACAGTTCCCTGCTCAAAGCAAGATTTTATCTGTAATTTTCCTCCAAAACTCTCAATACATTCTTTAGCAAATGTTAAACCTAGCCCTTTGCCATTTTTTTTATTAAAACTGAAACCTTTTAAAAAAATATTATCTATTTGATCAGCAGGAATACCTTTTCCATTATCAGATATAGATATATGTATACATTCATTGTGAAGGTCTGCTGCCAAGATAACTACGCCGCCAGGATTTAAGGCTTCAATTGAATTATTCAAAATATTTGAAATACAGCGTTCAAATTTTTCTTCGTCAATGTTAGAGGATACACCAATCAAATCACGAGAAATATTAATTGAAAAAATAATATCTCGACTATAGTATTCTAATTTTTTTTCCTCCAGAATATTACTTAATAGATTATAAATAAAACAATCATTATTGTTCTGAGGATCAATACATAAATCGCTATGATGGGTGATGTCAGATAAATTGTTTATAATTGAATTCATTCTCTTCACAATCGTGCGTATCATATTGCGTTTTTCTAAGGATAACTCAAATGAAATAGAGTGTAATGACTCTAAAGCCAATATAGGTGAACGAATATCATGCGCTACCTGTTGAGCAATATTTAAAGCTACACTTTCACGTGTTCTGTATCTTATTTCATTTACCATTGAAATAATTTTATTTTTAAGCAAATTTATTTCTATTATATTCGGCTCACTCTTTCCATAAGGAGCATTATTTTTTTCAGTTTCATCAATGGTTGCTAACAACTCTGCTATTGGTTTTAAAATGATATTATGAGGAATTCGGTAATATAATGGCCATAAAATCCATACAACCAATATTAGAAAAAATACAAATACAGAAAATCGGGTAAAAATACTTCTAATCAATTCTTTATCATCTAAAAGCGATCCCCGAATTATGTATTCTCCAAAATTACCATCAACTATTGATTCAATATGATGAATTATTTTCCAATTGTATGGCCACACAAATGAGATTTTATTATTATTCTCTTGAGAGTTTTCTTTCCAATGAATAAATATGTGGCTTTTATCTTCCTCTTTTTTCAATTTATAAAGAATAGCTTCTTTATTTCCTATAATTAACTGACTGACAATATAATTATCTAAGTTTCTAGAAAATCTTTTTAAATCATGTTCTTTACTAATTAAGACATTGTGTATATCAGAGATAGTTAACGACATCATCAGCAAAGCTGACAAAAAAAGACTAAATCCTATTCGTGAGCTAATTTTCTGTTTAATTTTCTTTTTTAAAGATACTTCCATATGAAACATCCTTATTGATTACAGCAAATAATTGATTAATATTGTTTTCTATTTTGAAAACCGCATATCCATCAGGTTTGCGCCAAGCAGGTTTATGAATGAGCTTGGAATTATATGAGCACTTTATTTGTTCTTGGGTATTAAGTTTTTGATTGCAGTTCGAAGGAATAAGTAAAAATGATTCAACAAGAGAGTTAGTTGTTTCATATATAATAAATGACAATTTATTTTCTGGCTTCTTTCCGTAAAATTTAGAATAATTCTTTTTAAAATGCGTTGTTCTTTTCGTTTCAATTTCTAGAGACCAAGGAGTAATATGGAATGCCTTCATAGGATACTTTAAACTTGTGCGCCCCACCTCTGAGTCTCCCCATGTACCCCAACCATCACCACCTATAAAAATTAAATTCTTTTTCAGATAATTAGATAGCCTTATCATTAAAACGGCTGTAGAGTGTGCTGTATCGGGAAGAAATATGTAATCTTCTCCGTTATAATTCGTCAATAATTTTTCCAGATCGTCATCTTCAATATCTGCTTTTAGAAAATAATTTTTTCTAAAAGCACCATGATAATTCCTTTCAACTTCGTCTGCTAAATCTTTACAACTTCGACAATCTAATTCAACTAAAGAATAAATCGGTTTTGATTTGAATTCTTTTTCAAAGAAATAAATGAATATTTGAGAAGTATAATCATCAAGATAGGTCATGCTGTGAAAATTAGATGGTAATGATTTAATTTTAAGGGAGGTTGCGAATGGGGATACACATAATGTATTTTTTAAATATCCAGCCAAAGTAAGAAAACTTTTAGAGTCTCGAGGGCCAATAATGGCATCTGGCTTCCACTTTTGCAGTTTTTTATAGCATTAACTATTGAAAGTCCATCGTATCGATATCGAAAAATTTTATATTCTATTTCAACTCCTTTTTTTAAAGCATTTACTCTGGCAAGGTTAAAGCCATCCATATAATATTTTTCATAATTTACGGAAACATATTTTTGATATGAGAAACTATCTAAGATTCCTATTCGAAGATGCTGGGAGAAACCATAGTGACTAATAACTACCAAAGAAATAGTTATAAGCAATAATAACTTACGCATACTTGCCAACCTGAGGTTTTGCTTCAAAGCATATTTCTTTTAACGCGACTCTATCAGGTAAACCCAGAATAAAATCTACAAAATATGAGATATCTTCTGGTTGAATTAGCAATTTTTTATCTAAAGGAACATCCGATGTCATTTGAGTATTTACAAATCCAGGGACAAGGGCAGTGACTTTAATGCCATACTCCATCAATTCCTTGTATAAGGCTTCATTATAAGCTAGTACACCAGCTTTAGTTGCAGCATAAACACCTAAAAAAACGCGTGATATTTTAGCGTTTCTAGAGGACATATTAATAATTTGCCCATATCCTTGCTTTTTCATGAACGGAACAACAATATTTGTTGTATTCATAAGTCCTTTTAGGTTAACCTCAACCATTTCATTTAAATCAGAATTATCAATTTCAGAGGTTCCTCTTTTTACAAAACCAGCGTTATTAATTAGAACGTCAATAGATTCATGTGTTTTGCAGTATGTTTTTAAAACAAAATTTAATTCATCTGTATCAGTGATATCCAATTCTCGATATTCAACACAAGCACCAGCATATTGTTCTTCTAAGCTATATTTTAAGTTTCGTAACAATAAAGCATTTCTTGCCAATAAAAAAAGATTATATTTTTTCTGAGCAAAATATTTTGCTAATTCTTCCCCAATACCTTTACTTGCCCCCGTAATAATAACTGTTTTATTTTTCATGCGGAACACCTTTTATAATTAAATAACCTCTGCTTTTATGAGCTCTTTTATCTAAAGTATTCATAGATTTCCATAATCTATCTGCATTAATCCAAAAAGGTTTTTGTTTATATCTCGCCACATCTAAAATCAAAACAGAGTTTTTATTTTTATTGTATGCGGCTATAGGAGAAAAGTGTCCTCCTCCTTCTTGATTTATTTTTGGCCTAAAAAAATTCACTATAATAAAATTTTGATGATGTAAAGTATTTTCAATATCATGAATAAAGTTAAAATATCCTTTACTACTAGCATGTTTGATTATGACATCAACTTTTTTTTCTTTTAGCATTTCTCCTAATTTATCTAATGTTATTCCATGCTTATAAATTTCATCCATAAATTTTTTGTTTTTAAAGTCAGAAAGAAAAACATTTTCTTGAGTAAAAAAATAATATTTATCAAACAATAACGAATCCGGGATAGTCTCAAGTGAATTAAGAATTATAACAGCACTGGCTATACCACAATATACTTGATTTTTTTGACTAGTGTAGTTTTCAATAAGTTTAAAAAAATTAGTATTTAGATTGCTAGTTAGCAAATATTGCTGGCCTTTTTTCGAGTCAAAAGGAACTATTAGTAATGCTTCTCCATATGCGGGTTGCTTAAAAAAAAATTATAATACTATAAAGGAAATACCTTAATATCATGAGAAAACCAAAAATTAGACATTTTGTGTTGCCGGGATGGTAGTAAATGAAATACTTAAAATCAAGATTATTTGGAAGGAGTATCATTACTTTATTCGATATGATTTCTAGTCCTTGATTTGTTGAGAACCTAAAAGTCGATTTATTTGAATTTTCTCTAATCTTAAGATATTTTCAATTAGTATAATCCGTATAAAAGGTTATTAAAAATCTATAAATTTGATTTTTTATTGCTTATCAAATAAATTATTTCAACAATAAATATTGTACAGAACTCAATAATGTTAGTAGAGATTTTAATTTTTTTGTTATTTATTTCTCCTTCTAGCTCATGTTCATTAAGATAAGTCAAATAATATAAGGAAGATTTATTACCTTGAATAAAACATAAAGTTTTGTCAAAGTCCTTTAAATGTTCTTTTGTTGCTTCATATGCTAGTAATGTAGATTGGGCTGGAAACTGTGGTGCGTATTCACTAGTAGAAATTTTTATCGGAGTAAGCTGGGTTATTTTTTGTCTAATTTCTTCTAAGTAGCTCATTGAGCTACCTGCAAGTTCTTTTTTGGATGAGTCGATTTTTATCGTACAAGGGGAATTCTGCTCTAAAAAGAGACTGACATCACATATAATACCCTCAAGATTTAATTTATGCACAAGTCTTTCGGCGATTTTAGGACCAACTTTGATTCTTTCTATTTCGATTGATTTTAAAGTTCCAGATCTAATAATGCCGTCTTCACAAAACGTTTGTTGATTCTGCTTAAGAAGTTTTTGCCTAATAAATTTAATTCTTTTCGCAGGTGAAAGATTTATTAAGATATTTGAGATTTCTTGACTATTCATATTCAGTAAATTGTTTCGATTGAGAATTATATTTCCAGAAAGATATTTGTTTATTTTTTTTCATAAACGCAATATCGCCATCATTATTAAGGGTTAAAAATGATATAGGGTTATTTCTTTCTAGTAGTATATTTTTATTGTTTAGGTATTCGTCATTCTCAAAGATATCTGCATACTCAAAAATATCTATTGGGTCTATCATGTATTCATTTTTGATTTCATCTATTTGTTTTGATAGATATACATATAGATTATGTATGGCATTAATGTCTTTTTTATCTATAAACAAGTCTATACTGTGGTTATTATGTAACTCGACCGCCTTATCGGTAGGAATATTGCTCGTCAGCATACTAATATAAGCCGATGGGAAGTATTGCCTAATTTGGTTGCTTAATTCTATTCCTGTAACATTTTCCTCTCTGAGCTCTTGGTCTATCACAAGTATTGCTGATAGCTCTGATAAATCTTTCAACGTTTTCTTAATTTGTTCTTTGCTTTTAGTGTTAGCATAAAATGAATTTAATATATCGGAGGGTGACTCTGATAAATAACAATTTTCTTGAATATAAAGAAAAAAGTCCTGGCTTTTCGAAAAGATCTCCACCAAAACGGTTTCTTTAAATTTTTCATGGAAATAATAACAGATAACTTCTAATAAGGATTGATCGTCATCTAATAAGACTATTTTAGGTTTTGCAATTGCTAACATTTAGTCTCTCTAAAAATCTTACATTCAAATTGAGCCATTATATATGAAATAATTCCTAGTAGAACTAATTAACAAAAAAAGTGCGCATAAAGTGTAAATACACCATTGACTTGATAAAAAGTGTAATTATAATTGCTGACATATCACTATTAATTATATGGCGATGCTTGTATTAATTTTGAGGTCATAAATTTAAAAAGGAAATGGAATTATGAAGGATGTACCCTACATTTTAAGTCTAGCTTATAGAAAGCAAATTGATGAGGCGTGTAGACCTTTAAGAAGTATGGGGCTTAAACATTTTGTAATGTATCTGATTTTCAATGATGGGGATTTGCTAATTCTATCAAATGTCTATCCGATTATTTTATCCTATTATCAGGAAGCTTTGTATAAAGAGGATTATACGTACACGCCTGGAATGATTACTTTTACGCAAGGTGATTTTTATTTATGTGATAAAGTCCAATTTATTTCTCCTCGATTAAAAACTATATTAACTGAACAATATAATATTTATCCAGTTTATAACATTATTAGACGCTGCGCAGAATGTACTTTTGTGTTCAGTGCCATACGGAATACTCTGACAGATTCAGAACAATTTTATAAGAAAACAATTCGATCTTTTGAAAATTTCTGTATTAATTTTGTTGATACTTTTCTTGAATTAATTACTTACTGCAATGCGAAGTACAAATTTTCTTTTATTTTGACTAATAAAGCACATCGGCATGCAGTAATAAGAGGCGGTTACTCTGAAAAAGCATCAATACCCGTTCGTGAACAAGAATGCTTATGGCTGGCTGCACAAGGTAACTCCGCGAAACAAATTGCTCAAGTTCTTAAAATTAGTCCCTACACTGTTGAAAAATATTTAAAACATGTTCGCGAGGTTTTCGATTGTAGTACACTTATTGAAGCAGTAGTTGAAGGTATACATAGAGGTATGATTGGTAAAGTTAATTTAAATAGAAGAATAGAGGGCTCTCTAGACAGAAAAGTTAGTTTCGCAAGACCAATTATTACTGTACCTACTTGAATGGTATCAGTTGTTCTGCCCAAAAAAGTAATCTTAAAATTGTTTTTGTTTAATCCTTTGTTGAACATATTTGGAAATAACTCAAAAGCAATAAGTTATCCGAAATCTATGAATTTGAGCTTCTTCCAAAGAGACTAAGCGCCCAGCTAGCTTTATGGTTCAGATTAAGTCGAAACTAAATTCATTTTATTAAATATGGATAATTTATTGCTTAAAACTATCAGCTCTAATCAAGGGATGGTTTGATCCGATCCTCATTCATCAATGATAGCTTCGCTTCCATATAAATTGATTTTTCTATCAATTTTAGGATAATATTTGACTCGCGTGCGCAGGAATTTACCTTGTGAGAGATAGTCCTCGTTCAAGTTCATGAATTCGATCATTGATAGTGCTTAGTTTAGCCTCGTAGAGCTCAATTGTTTCTTGAGGTTTTTCTGTCTTGATGAGTTTGCTTAACGCTTCGATATCACAATCAAATTGTTTAAATTTTTTAGCCACCTGTTTGTATTCTTCAGAACTAAGAGGATTTGAATTAAGGTTATCGGCTAATAATTGATTATATTGATTTCGCTTTTCCCACAATAAATCAAAGCTATTCATCATTAACTGCTTATATTTATCCAGCTCACTTTGCAATTGATTGCTAATTTGGCGTAAATGAGCAATATCCTCAACATTAACCAAAGACGTCGCTTGTTGTTCCAGGACATGAAGTTTTTGCTTAAAATTGTTAAAAAATGTTAACTTACTCATACTAAATCCTATTTAATTTCAAACTTAGATAATTCATGGGTTTGTTCTGCATCAGGCTTTTTAGGTTGCGTTTTTTCCAAGACTCTATCAAGGGTTTGTTCTACTTTAACCGCTCCTTTTTCAATCGCTTGATGGCTTATTTGGACTTGCTCTATCAAAGATTGAACACTGGGTGAAGGTCTCAATTCTCCTTTCTTTTCATCGACAATCTCAACAGGGTTGGATGATTGGAATTGATATTCATCATAGGCTATTTTTGCACCAAAAGTAGCACCTCCAACGACTAACCCGCTACCCAAACCAACTGCGGCAGCAACTGTAAATCCGGTTATCCCAATCCCAAGCGGTGCAAAAACGCCTGTAGCGGTTAGTGCTACACCAACTCCCACTCCGATTAATGTGAGGGTGGCTATACCAAGTAATTTTAGCCAATTGCGCGATAAAAAAGTAGTTTCTGGCTTTTTAACTTCGACATTATGGTCTTGATTTAAGTTTAGGGACTTCACTTCGAAAGAAGGTTCTACCTTCAAAGACTTGGGTTGCTGCTTTTGTGCTACGGTAAATAGTGTCTCTTCAACGACGGGAGTATCTGGGGAATAGTCAGATATCGGTAGATCTATATTTAATCTATCATTCACTTTATTCTTAATAATTTCTAAGCGGTTTCTTAGTGACTCTAATAAAAAGTTTTGATCTTTTTCTTCAAAATGGGTTGATATATAGACGGCAATTTCTTGATAACATTGATTAAGAACCGTAGGATTTTCAGTAAGAAACGTTCTTACTGATGGGTGCTCAAAAAATAAGTCCAAGGCAATATTGCTTCTATTAATACATTGTGTAACGGCCTTGTTTTTAGCTTTTTCATCTTCAGGTGTATAGGCTTTGTCTGCAAGCATACTGAGCAAGGGTGGGGTAAGCATAGACACTTTTAAGCGGGCAAATAATTTCTCCTTGATGTAGTCGGGGTCAATTTGCACATGTTCGGCTCCGTGATAAATTCCTCCCCAGGGCTTTGTTAATACGTCACGTTCATAAGTTTCGTGTAACGTTTCCGAAGCAATAGCACAGTGGTCGAAATCAATTTTTGATAGATGGCTTTTAGCTACATCTTCAGAAGAAAACCCAAAATTTTCAATATTAGGGTCCCCTTCAACAATGTAATTAGTCACTTCGTCAATAATCCCTGAGCCGGGAAATACTTGTTTTTTTGTCTCTATATACTCTTTTCGGGCATCCCGAGTTCGACGATCAGCGACAGAAATTGCGTAATTTGGAATTGCTTTAGAGCCAACTAAACGATTATCTAATAAGCGTTCTGAAGAAAAGTGAGCTGGGCTAACTAAGGTTGCAATTTTGGAGGCTAAAATAGCATTTGGAGAATAACGTTCTACCCCGCGAATGAAAAGAATTTTTTTGCCATTAGTGGCCAAAAAAGTATTATCTCCAGTATCTCCCTTGGCAATTTTACTTACCGCTTTGTAAGGGTAAAAAGTGTCACCTTCTTTAACACCTTTTTTTAAAGGAACTTTCTCCTGTTTAACGACTTCCAATTTTAAAGGGTAAAACGGTTTGCTTAAATCCATACCCATAAAATTGTCAGTAGTCGGCAATTTCCCAACTAGCCGGAGTGCATTAATTGCAAATGGAACATCATAATTAATAATATTTCTTTGTGGGTCATAAACTCCCGGATAGGAGAAAGTAAAATCCCCTCTAGGGAGGGGACAAGAAAAAAGTTGATAACAGTTTAATAGTCCTATATAGCTCTTAGCATGTTTTTCGGAACTGATTGGAATTTCTTTACCTTTCTTCAAATTACCATCAATTTCATTCTCAACTATTTCCCTAATTTCTTGCTCGTATTCCTTGTAAATATTTAAGCTCATATTATAAAGTAGATGAATAATGCAATTTTGTATTTCTTTATTAAGTGTTGTTAATTGCATGGAAAAATTACGGGCTTCTTTTTCACTAATCAATTCTTTGCTTGCAAATTTTTCTATAAAAGTAGTAATTTCTACAGGAATTGGAGTATCTATCCTTAACCCTCTAATGTAGGACTGCGCTTCAGACTTACTATAGGAATTATTTAAATACTTACTAATTAACTCACTCAGTTTCATGTCATTATACTCTTTAATTCGATAATAAAGATTATAGCAACCAATAATTAAAGTTTTCTTAATAGGGTTGAAACCTGTATTTGCCCGAATTGCCTCAAATTATCTGTTGCCGAATGCTCTCTTAAATAAGCGCATAAATTGCTTCGTTGCCTCAAAATTGCTGTTGCCGAAGGAGAGGGACAGAAATGGGGCAAGGGAACATGGATTTATATCTAAAAATACAGCGTATACGGTACCAGGGTGGCAATAGAGCGTTAAAGAAACGCATTTTGGATGAATTTTGCGAAACTCATCATTATCATCGCAAAGCGGCAGCACGTTTGCTAAGACAGTTGCCCATACCTGATACGGATTCAATCTCATGTGAGAAAAAAGTACGACCCGTCTCAAACACCTTATCAGCGATTGATGGCTTCTAATTGCCTTAATCCTATTCAGAAAAAGCAATTGTAAGATAAATTTAATACACTCGACCTGTTTATTTTACAAAAGAAGATTCAAAAAAAGCTAAAATTATTATTTAGATTGGTGAATGTTCAGAATATAAAACAAAGAGGCTCTGTAACGGCAGTGAAGACCTTAGGAATTAACAATATAGCCTGTGGATATGATGGGACGAGTCCTTCGTACCAGCCTGTGCCCTACGGAACGTGTGGGCAAAACTATGAATAACAAAAAAACGTTATTCTCAGTTATTGCCCACACTCACAGGCTTCTCGCCCACATATCCACCAGGCTCAACAGCAATTATTTTTTACTAAAGTAAATCCTCTAAAAAGCAACACTTATTTTGAGGCAACGACTCAGTTTATTTTTTACTCTTCGGCAACAGTTTCTATTGAGGCATCAGGCAGAGGCTTTATAGGGAATAACATATAATTGTAAACATCCCATACTTAATGACAGCCTGAAATAAGGTTTCTTATAATGGAGTTGGAGCCTGTATTTGCCAGCTTCTAATAAGGTTTTGCGATAAACTCAAATACGCAGAGACCCCACTCCAAAGCTCATAATTACGTGAACATCGGGGGATTATTCAAATCGTCCCCCTGCAAATGATAATTGTTGTTATTCGCTTCAGTTCTATTACGTTTATTAAAAAAACCAAGATCAGTTTCAAGGCTACTTCGCATTTCGATGCTCGTAGTATCTCTTTCCGCGTCATCTAAAAGCTCCACGTTTGCGAGATGAGTCTCACTATACAAGGTAGATTCGTTTTGATCCTCTTTAAGAGATATCATTAGCTGAGGTATGACTTTTGATGCTTTTCTTTTTCTTCCTGTTTCTTCTGAATAGTGTCCTAAATATCCTTTCTGAAATAAAGCATGTAATGGTTTAGACGAGAAAAATATATCTTTCGATAAAAGGTTACCACTGCGTTTATCACGTAATAAATAAATGGTTTCTGCCTCTATATTTTTTAAAATATTTCCATGTTGATCCTGGGCATAAAGATTAGCTTCAACCAAGTCATATTGATCGAGATCAATATCCTCACTTAAAGAAAGAATTGAGGGTTCAATTTTTTCTGGTAGTTTATTATTTGAGTTGTTGTTATTATTGTTATTGTTTTCAGAATAGTTTTGATTTTGATCATTGAGCTTTTTAAATTCCGTTATTTCAGGCGGTAAAATGTTCTCGGATACCAGTTTTTGCAAAATGCAATGTAATAATAATGGGGTAACAACTTTAGGTGATAAACTATGACTAAGCATTGCAATTAAATTGCTTGGACTCTCAAAATTGTCATCTTGTTCTATCGAGAGCATCAATTTTTCAGTGAACCGTTTTGACATGCCTTGCATTAAACACAGTTCAGGAATATAAGGTGCACGAAGTTTGTCCCAAAAACTAAAATTTAAAACATGACCGTAGAGTGTAGGAGTCTTGTATTTGGAGTGCATCAATCGGTGTTTTTCAAAAATATCTGTCTTTTTGTTTTTTCCATTTAAATAACCTGTAAAGGTAATACGTCCAGTTTTTGGTTTCAATTTAACAGATAAGCCTTTTTGTAGTTTAGAATCTTTTCTCTTCTCACCATTTAACTTTGGAAAAACTTCAAGACATTTTCTGCCTGAAATAATCAGATAATGCTTTTTAAAATCATCATTTCTATGCTTACAGAGAAGAAATGTACGTAATAATTTAAGGAATGATTCTGTATCATTAATTGGTAAACGTAACCCTGTTACTTTTGTTTTTTCTGTCATAATTTGACGTAATGGTTCATATTTTTTAATTTCATTTTGCGAAAATAAATATTGTTCGGGTTGACGCGGTTTTGGATGTAATTCTATCTTATTCATTAGAAAATTAGTTGCAATAACGTAATTACGTTCACGGTCCGTTGCAGTAAAATCAGCGTGTTTGAAAGAAGTGCTTTGGGAGAACCAATTTTCGCCGCGGACTTTAAATAATTCGCTGATCTGCTCATGTACTTTTGCTTGGGTTGCTGCCTGTGGTAAATTTTCAGCAATTACAATATCGGGCAACAAGAGTGCGTAGGCGGTTTTAAAATCTTGCATAAAAATGACGTCGTTTTTGGTATCTTTTGCACCACGGCTCGCAGAAGAATAACCACCGCATGAGGCAGTTTGAGAAAAAAGTATTTTTATTTCTAATACATTATCGTTTTTCTGAGATTCATAGGCAACTGCGTCTTTTAATTGCTCAATGGTGATGCCATACTCTTTAAAAATTTTATTATCTTCAATAATTGGTTTATGAGGACCTTTATCATCCAATAAGGAACTACCGTAAAAGAATCTGGCTTCAATCTCAATCGTAATGTTTTTATCTAAACATAGTTCAGATAACTTAGTGTGTATTTTGTCGATAATAGCCTGTTCACTTGCACCCATATTGATACACCAAACAATTAACTTAACGGTTTGGTATTTCGATATTCCATCGATAGAATGGTGGTTAAAATCATCAAGATCTGTAATTTCTTCATAAAAATTTTGAGAGAATGTATTAGAGCTGGGATTAAAATCAGCAAGACCTGTAATTTCTTCATAAAAATTTTGAGAGAGTGTATTAGAATTGTGGTTAAAACTATCAAGATCTGTAATCTCTTCAGAGAATGCATTAGAGTTTTGGTTTAATTGAGCTAGTAATTGTTTTGTTGAATCTGAAGATTCACCAGTAGTCACTGAAGGACTAAATGGTAGAGGGGTATTTAATTGTATTTGACCTTCTAGTATTTTCTTTAGTAGTTGAAAGTCGCTATTTTTTACTATTTCTTCAATGAGTAAACCGTTATTGTCTTTAATGTCTTCAATAATTTGTCTTACAACATCATTACCAAGTTTTCGGTAAACATGGTTAATTGTATGTTCAAAAGGGGCAAACATAGCCGCATCATCAATATTGTCATTCTGATGGGTTGCCTTTCGTTCTAGATAATTTGCAAAATGCTGCGCTAATTGCCTAGACTGCAAATCAATTAAACATCCATGAAAATTCAATAAGTCCTGGGCAGTGAGAGGAGTTCGTATGTTGTTTGGCATAATTCTATCTATCTATGGCTCTAAATGAATGAGCAATATTTAACCATAAAGGGATAAAATAATCCACTATATATTAACAATTGTATCCTTATGAATTTACTTTAAGTAAAAATTGGGATACTTTTTAAAGTTTACTTCGATGTCAGGTAATTCAGATTCTTTTAAAATTCTGAATTATTGATTATCAATTTATTGAAAGGAAGCAATATCTTGAGAAACTATTTACTCGGTTTAAGCTTTTTAGCGCTTAGTCAAGTGACTTCCGCTCACCCTATAGCTCAACCCACGCCCTGTGTTACCTCACAATTTACAGCAATAGGTGATCAGTATTGGAAAACCGTTACTTTAAAATTAACCAATAACTGCAGCCAAACGGTTGATTTTCAAAATACAACGGTCACTTTTAAAAGTACAACAGCGATTAACACCTCATTTTGGGGTGAATTTTCACCTTTATCGTATCCTGATAATGCATTAAACATCAGCTCGCAAAACCAAGGTGATGGCACTTTTTTAGCCACATTCAATTTGCATTTTCCTTCTTATCCTGGGGCTAATTCCAAATTACCAGCCGGTAGCTCCATTCATATTAAATACGGTGTTAGTACGGATAACCACGTGGATGGTAGTGCTCATGTGTATTTAGGTACAACAGTAGAGGCAGGGACACTGGTATTAAACAATACTTCGAATAAACCGGCTGATGTGGCGCAAAATTATGCGCTTGTCCATTTATCCATGAACGGACAAGTTGTTAATACTATTCAACTACCTTGGGCATCAAGCACTACTTTGCCAGGGGTAGCTGCTGGAAACTATCATTTATCCGCCGAAACGGTATCCACTACCAATGGCAATAATTACCAGGGAACAGTACAACCCAGTAATGTCAATATAGAAAACCAGCAAACAGTCAACGCTACAGTGAGCTACACGCTTGTCGAACAGTTGGGGAAAGTAGTAATTAACGTACAAGAACTTTCTTCTGAACTTACTGGTTATACGCAAAATCCTACTGTCTTGTTGACTCAAAATCAGACAGGTCATTCTATTTCCCAACCAGTAGTCTGGAATTCTTCTACCACTGTTTCTCAATTAAAAGAGGGAAGTGTCTATAATCTTTCCACTGAGGCAATAAGTTACAATGGTTATACATGTAGCCCAACGTTTACGCCTGATAGTCTAACTGCCAATGCCAATACCGCTCCGGCAAGTCAGCTAACCTACCAATGTATCCAGGTTAATCAGCATCTTGTTCCCTTCAATGTAACCGGTGCACCGTCAACGCTGGCCTCTTTGAAAATCACCCTCACACCTAACGACAACTCAGCTCCTGTAATCGAAACGATTAATTTAAATAACGGAGCTGGCTCAAATTCAATCTTACTTACTGAGGGATTAATTTATACAATATCCGCAGAAACGGTTGCAGGTTATACGATAGAGTTTTCTCCTCAACCATTAACGGTTGTCGCTAATGCGCAAGAAACCATAACGCTTAGTCCGGATAGCACGGGTACTCCTGTCGCAGTAAATGGGCAATTGACCGTTTGTGGTACCAAGTTGTGCAATAAGCATGGCAATCCTATTCAGCTAAAAGGAATGAGTTCCCATGGTTTGCAATGGTATGGCCAAGGTAAATGCATTACTCCGCAATCCTTGGATGTGCTGGTTGAAAACTTCAAAGCAAATGTATTTCGAGTCGCTTTGTACGTCCAGGAAGGAGGTTATGAAACAAATCCAACAAAATTCACCCAGGAAGTAAGTGCTTTGATCAATGAGGCTTATAACCGAGGTATATATGTAATAGTGGATTGGCATATATTAAACCCCGGTGATCCGAATTACAATCTCACAAGAGCGAAGCAGTTTTTTACTGAGATAGCCACTATTCATAAAGATAAAAATAATATTCTCTATGAAATTGCCAATGAACCGAATGGTGTAAGTTGGGCAACCATTAAGAGTTATGCCGACCAAATTATTCCTGTTATTAGGGCAATCGACACCAAAGCGCCCATTCTTATAGGTACTCGAGGATGGAGCTCTCTAGGGGTATCAGAGGGGCAAACTTACCAAGAAATAGTGAATAATCCCGTACAATTTCCTAATGTGATGTATACCTTTCATTTTTATGCTGCTTCCCACAGAGATAACTATCTGGGTGCATTGGATAATGCCTCCCAAGTATTACCCATCTTTGTCACCGAATTTGGCACCCAAACCTTTAGCGGGGATGGGGCGAATGATTTTGCCATGTCTGATCGCTACATGCAGCTTATGGCCAATAAGCAGATCGGCTGGACAAACTGGAATTATTCGGATGACTTTCGTTCAGGGGCAATTTGGAAAACGAATACCTGTGCCAGTGGTGCATGGATAGACAGTAATTTAAAAGAAGCGGGTGTATATATTAAGAATAAGATTCTGAACCCTTAGTATATGGGGTTTTAAAGCCAATATTTACACATTCCGCTCCTTGACGGCGCGGAATGTAGAAGCCTTGACGATATAAAAAATTTTGTTATGCTGCGCATCTCTAAGCATTTGACTAGCAACACTACTTAAAGTGGGTCATTAGATTGCTAACGTATAGAGGTGTATCTTGCAATTTTTTAAACTATCTAAAAAAAATCCACAAAAGACAACTCGCCTTACTCGTTTTTCAGATGGACCTAAAGGTAATTCCGTTGTTTGTCTTGCTCAAAAGGAAAATAGTGCAAAAAAAACCTTGATAAAGGTAGGTGATCTTGGTGGTAATGAATCATTCTATGACAGCTCATATGCTGATGAAATTGAAGCCAATGAAGAACTATTTGCGATCTCACGCGAGATATTTTGTGGGGATTTAATACGTGCTATTAATCCGTATTGCACCCCTAAATATAAACGGTATTATGGAAAAGATTTAAACGAATTGTTCTTAGGATCAGATTTTATAGATCATTTTAAAACCTGGAAGGCCTCCTATAACCATAGTGCGCAGACAATCCTTGGCTACAAAATTCATTCTGAAGGTAATGTTGAATTTCAAACAGGAAAAACAAAACCTGTACGCGGACTTGGTACATGTGCTGTTTTATTAACAGTTCTTGGTAGAGTGGATAGGGGAGATACTAATTGGGGAATAGTGGAATATGACACACACCTTCAAGTTACTTTAATTGATTTTGGGCAATGCCTTGTTAAATTTACTCTTTTTTCAAGCGAAACTAGTTCAACTCACTTAGATAAACAGGATCAAGAAGTACTGAAGAGATCAAAAGAAGAGATAGACTGTGTTGAGGAATGCATAGAGGATACTGAGAGCGTCGAGTATATAGATGTCCAAGTTCCAACACTTACAGAGCAAACAAACGCCAGAATTAAAGAAGACAGTGATTGGTTAAATTTTACAAATCCCTTCGATATTATTAACGCGGTATTTCAACAATATAGTAATTTAGGTAACTCGACTCTTTATCATCAATCTCAGCAACGATATGTTGAACCACCTCTTCCTAGGCAGTTCCTACAATCACAGCATATAAAATGCGAAATTTTTGAAACCATTCACCAGCTTTATACCACACCTTTTTCAGCGATTGTGAAAATGGCGAATGATAATTTCAAAGAGTTCCCTAGCTACAAAGAAGCCGTGTTGCAAGATAAAAAACTCATTATTGAACATTTGTATAATCAATTTAAAGATAATAAGGAGTATATTGCTGTTGAGTTTATTAATCGATGTTTCATAAAATTAGATACAGGGTTTAAATTAAGTGAGCTTGATGATACAAGTATCAATTATATTCTGAGCATTTATACATTTCTTAATCCGAGCAATGACAGTTACAAAGAAGCTTTATTTTGCAAACAGATACGAACGATGCTTAAACGTGATGAACACCGAGTGGAAATACCCGATAATGGACAAATGTCTTTCTCCCACATTGAGAACCATGGACAAGATGCTTTTAATTTAAATTAAATGTATTTATATGATACAGTGACGGCGATGTTTATAACTGATGAGTTAGGTGATATTTATGAATCCAGAAGATCATTTGGTGGTAAAATTTTTACGTTATTGGAATTTTAACGATGCAGCAAATCTTTTTAGAGAATCTATATCTGACACAGATATAAAAATTTCTTTTCATAAAACAGTAGAAAATGCCATCGCAGAACTTTCAGAACGCAACAATGAGCTCTCCTTAAATAGTACTTCAATTTCCGGACTAAATGCATTTTTTAAGAACCAAAAGGATTTGTTTGAGAAGATAGGTAAGAAATATCAATTGTCTCAATTAAGCCCTGCTTTAGTAATCGATAATGAAGTGCAAAGCATACTTAATACAAGAGAAATTTGACCGATTTAATATTTACTCATGTTGGTTCTATCTCAAGGACAAGGTAGCATACGTAGCCTAGTTGACGCTTGCAGCAACCGGGAATAGTTATGTAATAAATAATTTAAGCACCTTTTATTTCGCTTCCATTTGGGTAATGATCCTATACATAGTGTATATTCAGCTTTGAATTCATGTAAAAAAAGGGAAGAAATGAGTTCTAAAAAATCTCTTATAGTTATCACGGGTGCGAGTGCAGGTATTGGTTTAGCCCTTGCGAAACAATTTGTGTTAGCTGGTCATCCTTGTCTTTTAATAAGTCGCCATATGGAAGCTATAGCTGAGTTCAAGGGCCATGACGTTATTTATGCAGCATTGGATGTAACGGATTATGAGCGGTTTGAAGCAGAAATAGGCAAGGCAGAGCAAAAATACGGGAAAACAGGATGCTTGATTAATAATGCTGGTCTCATTAATGTGGGAGAATTCAAAGAACTTCCCATTGATAAAATTCATTATGAAATAGAAGTATTGATAAAAGGAGTTGTTAACGGTATTAAAATCGTTTTACCTGATATGTCCGCTCGAAAATCAGGTACCATTATCAATATTAGTTCTATAGGCGATCGCAAGCCAAGCCCTTTGGGCGTTACTTATCATGCAAGTAAACATGCTGTTCGTTGTATTAGCGAAAGCTTACAAATGGCAGAAGCTAAAAATAATGTCAGAATTATGAATATCGCTCCTGGGTTAGTTAAAACCAATATTCACTCCACCATGGGAATTAGTTTCGAAACATACTGTGAAATGTTAGGTAACCCGACATTTATTATGCCAGAAGAGTTAGCGGAGATAATTATGTTTTGTTGGAAGTTACCACAGAGGATATGTATTAGAGATTTAGTAGTAATGCCCACAGATTGTGCTTTTTAATCTGCCTGCAGTTATTTATGGTGTATAGGTGGGCAAGGCGTCAGTAAGTTGGTGTTAAGGGATTTATTTGTATCCCTTAATCCCTAATCTTGCTTACTGGATCTAATATTTCCTTAAGCATCATAGGTTAAAATTTACACATTTTAATTTAATGATGATTTTATTTATGTCAAAAGAAAAAATTGAAAGCCAAATTCCTGTTCTACGTAGACCTATAAGTGGTATCAAAAAAGAAGATGCTCTCTCCAAAAAATTACGCCAATTTGATAATCCTGCAATAAAATTCCCATTTCCTAATGCGTCTGGTATATATATCAATACCAATGAAAGTGGCGTAGTCAATACGTCCAAAGCTTTAACTTTTTTTCCTTTTATTACCGAGCCAGTACACGTCGGTTTTTCTGGGTGGCACAATTTTGACATTATGGCAAAGCGCCTTTCATCTCGTGCTTTTATTTGTGATGTTAATCCAGAAAATACGCTTTTCCTTTCTACTGCATTAAAATACATCAGGTTATATGAAGACAAATCAATGTTCATTGTTAAAATGACAGAATTTGTTAGAAAATATAAATATGAGGGTTCCCGAACTAACGTTGATAGAGAATCTTATCTGGGCACTATAGGTCCAAAGAGTATTAAATTCAGCTTTAATGTTAGCGATGAATATCCCTATTCTGATCATACTTCTATCTTGGAAGAGATTGCCCTTGAAGAAAAAAGAGAAACCAGTTGGTTATATACAAAAGAGCGTTATGCCCATATTAGAAAACTAGCTTTACAAGATAAAATCGCTATTATTACAGAAGACATATGCAATAACAGCGTTTTCTTTACTATACGTAGTATATTAATAACTAACTTCTTTCAAGTTGATACGCTCTATGTAAGCAATATTGGCGAATGGATGTTTGCTGAAGAACAACGTACAAATTTTCTTAAAACCATAGAATATTTATTAACAGACAACGAAACAATTTTGATTGCTGCTAAACTAATTAAGAATAATCAGGAAAACAATACTCCTGTTCAATACTCTATTTCGAAAAAACATTTAAATGAAAAAAGTTCCCTGAAAGATTGGTTTTTTTCTGATGACGCAGATGAAGATATGGTAATCCTTCCGAAAAATAGCAGCTGTCAAAAGTAGAGTTTTCTCGTAATCTATACGCAGGAGATTTTGCATGAAAAAATCAAGATTTAGTGACAGTGGGGCAGAGAATAGCCGTTTAAAAAATTTACGCGGAAGAGCGTCGAAAAGCTACCATAATGAACGTCCTAATACTGCTATTGGAGGTAATCCGATCGCTGAAAAAAATAAATAAAATCGATAACCTTGAAGGGCATATCTTTTAGTGTAGTGAGGCGACTTTAATTGTTGCTTCATATTTCATCTGGCGAAGAGGTTCCCAGATACCCGCTCCTGGAATGTTATAAGCAATGACTTGCCAGGTGAGTTCATTAAAAATACTTAGGATGGATAAATCCTCTAAGGCAGTGCCTACTTCCCCGGCGAATTGATTTGTATGAACTAATACTTCATAAAATTTCTGATTGACAAGCCCAACTCGTCCCATCCGGCTTAATCCGTTTTCATAGGCAAGAGCATGTTTTTCATGCTGTAACAAGAGTTGAAAATTGGCTTGGGTTAATAGTCCTGCTTGATATAAGTCTTCAAGAACTATGGAAATTGATGCCAATTCACCGTTTGCCTGGCTGAGTTTTAAAAAATTTTCAGGGTTTAATAGGTTGGCTTTTTTAAGCGCCAAAACGCCCAGGGTTATATCAAGTTTAGGATCCTTTTTAACGTGTTTAACTAATTTATCCTGTCCACCAACGAGTTTTTCAATTTCAGCCATTTCCGAGTTGCTAACAATCCCAAGTGATAAATCGTAAAGTTGCTTTGTTTCTTTAATTCCAAAAAGAACAGTTGAGACTGCAATGTTTAACTCAGTATTAAGGCGAATAATTTCGAGTTCATTTTTTTGCTTGGCATTTAACTTGGGAAAGCGTTTTAAATAATTTTCTCTTTCATACATGCGAAAAGCGACATAGTCTAGCTTTTGGTCAAAAATGTAGGGAGGATTTGTTCCTGGAATTAGGTGTTCCTCTTCTGGCAATCGAAATACAGCAGAAATATAGGCATAGTAATTACATTTTTGAGGATTGGTGATTAACGCAAAACGAAGCCCCTCGCGTTCAAATCGCAAATAATGGGCAGCGTCTGGGCCCCACAAAGAAATATCATAAAGTCTTCGCTTTTTGGGATCCCTTAAGGTGTCATAGGCTTCCTGGATTAACTCAAATTCACAGCCGGTATCTTCGTTTTGCTGGTGGCGCAGGAGTAGACGCTGGTAAGCATTTTTAATGGTAGCCTGAGAAGCATCGGATGTCACATCGAGGCAAATATAGAAATTAGTCATCAGTTAGAATCCTCATAAGGCCAGTGTTTCCATCTCCAAATGCGTTGGATCATCACTAAAGGAAAATGTCTCTTTAGATGCATAGCTTAAGAAAGCTAATCTTCTGCTTAATGAGCCTGCGAAATTTTGTAAAGGAATTTGTTCCAGTTCAAACAGCAATTGAGGCAGGGAGGTAATGTTACCATACTCAATTTTCTTTACTAAATTTGTGATTTCAGCCGAAAAATGTCGATTCCAGTGACCATATAAGAAACGCCAAAAAGGAGAGTCGTCTTTGGTATAATCTTTAAGAATACAATAAGCTTTCAATAAATCATCGTCAATTTGAGTGATTAACTTGCGATACGATTGCGGCCAAACTCTTCGAGCGACTTGAGATTTGGGGCTAAGTGGTTTTTCATCAGTTAAAGAGACCCGTTTTATCCATGGTGGTAAATGAGAAAAAAGAAGGGTTAATTGGGCAGCATGAAATTTTTCAAATCCGTGGTTGCTTAAGTCTAAAATATTAATTTTTTTGGGAAGATGTACTAAAATTTCAAATAACCGCTTCATTGTTTTTTTATTAAATTGAAAGCCATTGCTTCTCAAACTAACTGAGTAAACTCGCTGAGGAATTTTATCATACACAGTTTTAATAAGGTCAGTTTCCTCAAGCCTATTAAGCCCACAACGGCCCAAGTCCAAATGATAGGCTTCTTCCTCCAGGAGCTGAATTCGTTGAAGAGCTGCATTGACTACTTCTTGCTGTTTTTCATCATTAATATTATCCGGTGGAATGGTCGAAATAAGTTTTATTGACAATTGACTAGTCATATGTAAAAACTCTTTCGTTGATGCATTAAAAAGATGCTTAAATATGATGAAAAGAATGTCATTATCGAGCTGATGGGCCAAGACTAATTCCATCCACTGCATTAATACGATCCGAAGTCGCGCAAATTCTTTTTGATGAACTACTTCACTGGTTGGTTTAAAAAGGCGGGTATAACGGTTGTTGGAGTAAGGTACTAAACTGCCGTCAAGCCTAAACCCAAATTTGTGTGCATCGAAAGTGACTTTTTTAATGTTTTGAGGGATAACGTTGGATAAACGTGCGAATTGTTCAGGGTATAACGCATCAAATCCATTGTCAGAAAAATCAACGTCAGTGACTGTTTTAGTTAAAGCACTTAAAGCAGCCTGAAAGCGACTGTTCCCTAACTTTATCAGTTGGTTGTTATTCAATTTAACTTTGTTAACATGAGGAGGAAGGTTAGACAATAATTCTGTTAGCTCCTCTTGAGTTTTTTCCCCTAAATTCGTATTGCTTAAATCGAGGGTAGTGATTGTTTTCGGAACTTCCGATAATAAAATGAGGAAATCTTTTATGGTAAGCCCAAAAAGATTGCTCCCACTAAAAATTAAAGTATCAATATGGGCTGGCAGAAGGCTAAACCTGACTTTTAATTGTGTTGGATTTAAACCGGGAAGGCCTTGTTCGGAAAATCGTAGCCGTTTTAAGGTGTTAGGAAGAGCGTTAAAAATGATTTTAACCTTCTCTTGCTCTAATTGTAGAATGCCATTACCGCTAATATCCAACTCTTCCACTGATTCTGGAATCTCTTTAAGACAACGTATTAATTCATTCTGTCTAAAACCAGGAGCATAAGGACCATTAAAGCTTAAATCCAAAACTTGCACACCAGGGGGTAGATTTTTAAATAAGGTCACCACAAAGTCTGGAGTGGTTTGCCATAACTGGTTTTCACTTAAATCAAGCTGTTGCAGATTTTGTGGCAGTTTAGGAAAAAGAACAGAAAGGAGCTCTCTTTGCAAACGATAGAGTTGATTACCTTTAAGACTAAGGGATTTTAAGTTCGGGCTTATACAATCAAATAATTCGATTAGCTTTTTTTGAGGCAAGCTGAATAGATTAGCTTGTACCAGGGTTAGTAATTCTATTTTTTTGTGTAAAAATTTTAATCCTTCAGGCCAGGAAAGGGCTACAGAAAGAACCGTTTCAGGGATGCCCTTGAAAAGTTGCTTTCTTTTTAACAGGTATTGTCTGTAAAGTTCTGCATAGTAGGAGTGTGAGCTATTGCCAGGATTAAAATCTAAATAAACATTTGATAAATCAAGGGATTGAATAGTAGGACGAAGTGATTGAATTGCTTTCACTAAATTATCAATTTCAAATTCATGTAAAGGGTAATTGCCGTTATTGTGATTTAATTTAATGGTAAGGCTTTTGACAGTGAAAGGGAGATTGGCGGTATAAAGGGGCAAGTTATTGCTAACATGAACCAGGTAAAAGCCCGTGGGTATCTCAACATCAGTGTCAGGCCCCGCTTGTATGCGACCTGTTTCCTCTTTGTAAATCGCTTCATAGATGAAAGCAACATTTGCTATAGTTCTTGGAAGACTTGCTAAGCTCTGTGCAACCGTAGCATTCTCAAAATTTCCAATAAGTGTCAATGTTGAAGAAAGTGGCTGAGAGTATTTTTTAGCAATAACAGGAGCTTGCAGGGTTTCTAGTTCGGAAATCTTAATACGCATTACAATCCTTTAACATGAAATAAAGACATTTTGCGATCGAGGTGCCCATATAAATGCCACATTTTAACGTTTAAAACAGATTTGGTCAAAATTTAGTGAAAGGAAGATTTTAATAAATTTTTAGCGATAATTTTTCCATAAAATTTATAAACTATAAATTAATAGGTTCCAATTGGAGAGATGGGATTTATTTAAAATGAAGTCACTAAAAGATTTCAACATTAGATAGTTTGCTATCTACGTTTTTAAAGAACTAGAATCTGCATACTACTAACGATAACCTCGTTCCACCTAACTAGATCTTTACTCTTTCAAATAGATGGTGTTTTAATTAGCTTTTATTAACTACAAATAAATTATTGGTTATCTAACCAATGGCTAATTTCATGAATGCTCTCATCAATAACCAAGAGTGCTTGTTGATACAATTTTTCAAATAAATCGCGTTGTCCAGATTTCCAATAACGCTCGAGAAATTGGCAAGCATATTTCATCCGTGTGGCGCCAACATAAACAGCACCACTCTTTATCTTATGAGCTAGTTTTTCCACCATAGAAAAGTCGTGGATAGCATAAGCATTCTTCATTTTTTCTAAATCTTCTGGTACTTCTTTATGAGTCATTAAAGTAAGTAATTCAGTTAACAATGCCTTGTTATTTCCGCAGTTGATTAGTGCTTCCTCGACATCAAGCAATGCGTATTTTTCTAATTGAAATAATTCATCTTCTGTTGCGGGAAGGTCATGCAACACAATATCAGGAGTAGTATCCATTTTTTCCTGTTCTATCGAAGAATCTCCTAATGAGAATCGTTTAATTAAACTGTGGATGAGTTCTAAGTTGGCTGGTTTTGTAAAAACATCGTTCATACCCGAGGCAATGCATTCCTCATAGGCTGTTTCACGAGCATGACCAGTTAATCCAATAATAGGTTGAGGTGCTTTCTTGTTATCATGTTCCCATTGCCGGGTTAGTGAGCAAAATTCAGTACCTGAAATACCAGGTAATCCGATGTCAGTTACGATTAGGTCAAATGATATCAATTTAATTAAATTCAGTGCTTCTTCACCACTTGTAGCTGATTTATAGCTAAAACCTGCTTTTGTGACTAGTGCTTCCAAAACTTTTAAAGCTGCTACATTATCTTCTATCAGTAAACAAAGAAGAGAGTTTGAGGAGCGTTGTGTACTAGGTAGAGAAGGTTTGCTTTTTTTATCAGAGATGTTGGCTATTTGACATGGTATTTCAAATTGAAACGTACTGCCCTTTCCTTCTATACTGGTTAGTGTTATGCGTCCACCTAGCAATTTAACGTAGCTGCTCGCTATGTGTAACCCTAAGCCATAGCCTTTATAAATTCCTTTATAAGAAGGGGTGGAACGAAAAAAACGTTCAAATATTTTGCTGTGCCATTCTTTCGGGATCCCAATACCTGTGTCAGACACGCTAAATTGAACCCTAGCCCGGTCATTATTGTGTTCGACACATTTTACTTCAACAGTTATACTCCCTGTTTTGGTAAATTTAATGGCATTTCCTAATAAATTTAAAAGAATGCGTTGAATTTTTTTACGGTCGCTTATAATATTTCGTGGGACTGTTTCATCGATTTTTAAATGCAGCCCTAACTGCTTAGCAATGGCAGTAGGGAGCTCTAGTTTGATTAAATCATTAATGCTTTCGTACAAATCAAATGCTTCTTCTTGTAATTCTTCGTAATTAATGTTGCCAGCTTTTATATCATCAATAATATCATTAAACATAGACAGTAGCTCTTCACCACTGTCGTGGATCATATGAGCTTCTGTTTTGTGTTCGTTGTCATCTAAGGCGTCTTCTAAAATTTCTGCCATACCAATTACCCCAGAAATCGGTGTGCGCAGGTCATGGCTCATGTTGGCAATAAATTCTGTTTTAGCGCGATCTGCTGCTTCAGCGGCTTCTTTAGCCAACTTTAAATCAATTTCCATTTGTTTTCTTTCGGTAATATCGGTTGAAATTCCTAGCATACCTATGATTTTCCTATTATTATCATGCAAGGGTACTTTCTTGGATAAATAAATAAGTTTTGTGCCATCTGGTTGATAAAGCGGCTCTTCTAAGCTTAATGAAATTCCTTTCTCAATGACTGACTTATCGGATTTTTTATAAAAGTCAGCCGATTTTTTATCATATAAATCAGCATAGGTTTTACCTACAATATCATGCCGTGATTGCAGATTAAGTAGCTTTGCCATGCTATTACTACAGCCAAGATAGATATAATCTTTATTCATCCAGTACACGCTCACAGGAATTTCAGAAATGATTGCTTCAAGGTATTGATAATTGGTGTTGCTGTAATCTTCTATTTTCTTTTCAATTGGTGTCGCCTGAGAATTGCCCTCGTGAGGTCTAGCAACAGTTTCTTTTTTATCTTGGGTGAGTGATTCGATGATTAAGGCATAACAAATACACTTATTTTTCTTTGTCTTTAAGGTAATTTTTTTAAGATTAGATTTACTTATTTTCTTTAAATCCTCCTTCGAGCAGAAATTAGTGAGCGAAGCTCCAATAAGAAGGTTCTTTTTAAGGATTAATTTATCTTCCAGAGCGTGATTTACATCAAGAATAATATACTCTTCTGATACTAAAAGAATGGGTTCTTGAGCCATTTGAAGAAGCGTTGATAGTGCTTGTCCATCCACAGTAGTCATAGGCATCAATTCCATGAAATAGGTAAATATTCGTGAAAGAATTATCAATAAATTCTTATTCTATAACATAGTATTATGTATCGAGTTTAACAATTCATTCAGTTTATTGGCCAAAACTTTAATATGAGGTTCAGAAAACATAGTTTCATGATCACCTGGCACCAAATAACAGGTGATTTTTTCTTCCGAATAATTTTCCCACCAGTTTAAAGGTGCATCGTAGTTAAATAAATCAGTCAGTGTTTCGGCTTTGCATAAAATGAATTTTGACCTAATTCTAGGCAATTTATAATGCATCAGCATTTTTTCTCGTTGCCATTGAAGTTCTAATAAATTTTCAGGATGCTGAATTTTATTTTGTAGATGTTGTTCTAATATTCGTTTATTTTGTTCTTGCATGAGCACTTTAAAGTGCTCCTCATTCCTTTGTAACGCAGGGTATTCAGCCCAGCCATCCAAGGATAGGATTGCGAGTATTTTCTCATTTTTGTCTTGAAGTTGTTTGGCAATTTCAACAGCAACAGTGCTTCCAAAGGAAGCTCCTCCAATAAGATAGGGCCCTTTAGGTTGAATCGTTTGGATTGCTTTGATATAAGTATTTGCCATTTGCTCCAAATCTTGAAAAAAGAAGTCTTGAGTTTCAAGGCCAGGATCTTGTAAACCGTATAAGGGCACATCTTCATGAAGATATTTGCCAAGGGATTTATACCAAAATATGCTTCCCCCAATAGGATGAATTAAAAACAAAGGCGTTTGATTCCCTGATTCTTTAATTGGGATGATAATACGTTCAGAAAGCGATAATTCACTATTACAATTCTCATTAACTTGCAGTAATTGTTCTATTTCAATAGCCAGGGAATGAATGGTTGAAAAATCAAATAATTTTCTCATACTTAAGTGAATGGAAAATTTCTCTTTAATCTGCGAGATAATATTCATCGCCGCTAAAGAGTGGCCGCCCATTTCAAAGAAATCATCATAAATACCTAAGTCGTTTGTTTTTAAAACAGAACACCAAATCTCTTGTAGCCCTTTCTCTAGTTCGTTTTGAGGGGCTAGATGTTCTTGAGCAAGGTTGAGTTGTCTTAAAGGGGTAGGGGGGTGTTTTCTATCAAGTTTACCACTGGGTGTTGTTAATAATTTTTCTACAACAAAAAACCGCGTTGGAATCATATAATCAGGAAGTTCACTTTTTAAAAAAGAACGAATTTCGGCAGCTGTTATTTGTTCATTATCAATGAGAACGAGGTATGCAGATAAGGTCAGTGCACCATTAGGTGCTGATTCAGGTTTAACTAGACATTGATAAATACAAGGTATTTTATCAAGACAAGATTCAATCTCACTAATCTCAATTCTAAAACCACGAATTTTTATCTGACTGTCTCGACGCTCATGGTATTCTAGAATCCCATGGCTCTGCCATTTGACTAAATCCCCCGTTTTATAAACCAATTCATCCTGTTGAGTACCAAATGGGTTGGGTAAGAATTTTTGTTGGGTGAGTGCTTCATTATTGAGATAGCCCTTTGCTAACCCATCACCAGAGATGTAAAGTTCGCCTAAAATTCCCATAGGAACCAATTGCATTTTTTCATCTAAGACAAAGACTTTCGCATTCGATATTGGTTTTCCAATACGACTGACAGGTAGAAGTGCATCGTTAGGTGAGCAGGTTTGAGTGACTGAATCTATGGTTGCTTCTGAGGGGCCATAAAGGTTATGAAGTAAACAACCAAACCAATTGTGTTCAAAAAAGGTATGGATGGTTTCTGGTAACAAGACCTCGCCACCACAAAAGATATGTCGTAATGAGGTGCATTTATCAAATCCTTCTGTCAGCGTCATCTCACGAAGCATTGAAGGAACAAGCTGAAGTATGTTCACTTTGTGTTTGATAACTAGATTAATTAATTCCTTAGGGCTTGCATGCGAATCATCGGGTGCTAGAACTAATCTTCCGCCTACCAAAAGCGGCATAAAGAATTCCCATACGGAGGCATCGAACGAAAAAGGAGTTTTTTGCAAAAAAACATCTTGTTCATTGAAATCATAAGCATTTTTCATCCATACCATATGATTGCAGGTGGCTTTTTGTGGAATCGCTACACCTTTGGGAGTGCCTGTCGTTCCTGAGGTATAAATGACATAAGCCAAATCAGAAGATTTGGTCGAAATGAGCGGAGTAGTTGAGGGGTACTCTTCATTTTTTAAAATCTTTTCCACATCGATGATTAATCCTTTGTAGTCATGAATGTGTTTAGAAACGGATTTCTCATCAGTCAGTAGAATTTTGGATTGGCTGTTTTCCAGCATGTAATTAATTCGTTTATGAGGATAATGAGGATCCAAGGGCAGATAAGCTGCGCCTGATTTTAAAACTCCAAGAATACTAATTAACATATTCATGCTTCGATGGAGATAAATTCCAATGATGTCATTAGGTTTTATTGCATTAGAAATCAAACAATGGGCTACTTGATTGGATTTTTTGTTTAATTCTTCATAAGTAATCGTCTCCTCATTAAAAATAGCCGCTAAAGAATGAGGCGTTTTAACGACTTGCGCTTCAATGTATTGGTGCAACAATTTGCTGGTATCATAGGGCCATTTGGTATCATTCCACACCTTTAAAAGGCAATTTTCTTCATTTTCACTGAGGAACGATAATTCAAAAAGCTTTTTATCAGGATGATTCAGTACATCTTTTAATAAATAACAAAGATGCTGTTCCATGTTATTAAAAAAAGCGAACGACTCTTCATGGACTTTATAATTGGTTTGATTATGGACAAGAATCCAGGAGGCATCTTCTGAGAGGTAGAAATTTAATTTTTTATTAGAAAGAAAGGTAGGACTATCCTTTGGCTTAAAAAAGGAAATACTGATATCTATTTCATTAGTTAATCCGTTTAATTCTGGATAACGACAAAAAATGTCCTTACAGTAAGTTTCATGTGATATAAGTCGTTCGTTTTCCTTCTCAATAAACGATAAAACGTCACTAAAAACCATCTCAGCGGTCAAATGTGAGGTTAAGGGAAGATAGTTTTCGAGAATTTTACCTAAAAAGCCAACCTTTTCTTTGAGTGATGAAGAGCTATAGATCCAGGAAAAGTTTACATAATTATTGAGGCGGTATAAGTAAGTTAAAAGAAGTGTGAAAATAATAGTTTTCACTTGTGAATTTTTCTTTTGGGAGTACAACGTTACCTTTTTTTGTAACTCTTCAGGTATTTTTATCCTTTTGTGTGTTTGACAGGACAATGAATGTTCATCATCTAATTTTATGAGGGGGGATAAAAATGAAACACCGCCATGAATACATTGTAAGTATTCTTTCACCCAGAATTGTTCATATTTAGGATTGGTTATAGCAGGGTGGGCCATTAAACATTCAATGTAACCCTTATCAATTTCAGGAAGTTTTTGGCCACGGGCAAGTTTATGTAATTCAATCAATCGGTCGATAGGAACCATAACACCTGCAAGATTCATGAGTTCATAAAGAACAATGTCAGTGGTTTGTGTGGTGATTTGTATATCAGTTGACGAGATGTGTACTATTGTTCCTGGCGGTTCTCCTGTAGATATACCTAGCTTTCGATAGGAGTTGATAACATATACCTCGTCATTAACAATTATTTTAGGGGTGGCCAGTTCATTTTTATAATGACCAAAAGTAAGAGCTCTACACAGTCGGTCAATCTCATTGGATGATTTATTCCATGAAATAAAACCAAAATTATCTGGCTTATGTCTCAAGCCATAATAAGACCTAAAGGATAAATTTTGTTTAGCCAGGTTTACAGAGTTTATACTGAGTTCGTCCACAAGTTCCTCAAATGCCCGTACTGCATGTTCATAGCATTTTAAATTTAAACTAAGCGCTGTCTCATCTTCTTCGATTGAAAAATAGGGTTGTTTTAAGATATCCCCAGCGTCGACTTTCTCATCCATGATATGCCAACTAATCGCATGCTCCTTTTCATTATTAAGAATCGCCCAGGATGTGGCATATAAGCCTGCGTATTTGGGCAAGGGGCTGTTATGGTAATTGATAGCGTAAAAACGTGGGTAGGTAAGTATGGAGGGGGGAAGAATGAAACCATTGGCAACACTAAATAAGAAATCACATGAGTTATGCATATGATGTTCTGCAAATTCTTTTAGATTTTTGATGTAAGGTATGGCATTTGTTTGACACCATTTTTGGATGCTTTTTGATGAAGATATCAAACCTAATAATTGATGATTTTTTGCTAAGATAATCGAAGCACATTGTAGGGTTATATTATCATCTCCTATGAGATAACAACTAAATGCCTTTTTAGCTTGCACAATTTTTCGCCTTCTCAATTGTTATTATCAGCTACACATTCATCATTTATCTTCTGATTTTTAATGCTTTCTTAAGTTTTCAAGTTTTTTTCATTTTTTGACGTCATTATTATAGCATGAAGCAATTAATTAAATCAGTTAGACTAAATTAGAGGGTAAGCGTATTTAGATTGTGCATTAATGTATTTATTATTAAGTTGTTGGTCGAATTTCGAATGCCACAAGACCCAAAAAAAGAATACAGGATGACTACATGCTTCTCCTCTGAAAAGGTTAAAAATATTTTAAATATAGAAAAATTTTAAAATTATTTAACAGAAAAATTAAAATTATCAATTATTTGTATTTGTACTATGATTTTTCGAAATTTATTATTTAAAATAAAAGAAATTATAAAATTAGGCAGCAGAAGCCGCGATCTGAATATTGGAGAATTTTTCATCCTGACCTTAAAAAATCGTGGGGGATTATCATGAATGGTTCAAACTTCGTGGTGCGCCCGTGAAGACGCCGCAAGGCTATCAGAAAGATATTTTTACCGTATACCATAATTATCCATCATTGCGCGTTATGAAAAATTAGGTTTTAAATTTGAGTTCGATTTTGAGCATGCAGGGATTGTTCACAAGTTTCATAGAAAACCTACAATAAAGAAACTATAGAGGTCTTATGGATATAGTAAAAATTGACAATAGTTTAGTCCAAAAACTGATTGCCGAGCAATTTCCACAGTGGCAATCATTGCCCATACATCCAGTTGCTCAAAGTGGTTGGGATAATCGAACGTTTCATTTAGGTGAAGAAATGGTAATTCGTTTGCCTAGTGATAAGAAGTATGAGCCACAGATAGAGAAAGAATATCAATGGTTGCCGTGGCTCTCTAAACAGCTCTCATTTCAAATTACGCAACCGATTGCACTTGGAAAACCATCATCAGATTATCCATTGCATTGGAGTATCAATCGTTGGATTGAAGGGAAAACTGCTTCAAGGCAGAATATTCATGATAAAAAAGGGTTTGCGAAAGCATTGGGTAAGTGCTTAAAAGAATTTCAATCTTTAGATGCTACGGATGGACCTTTGGCTGGCGCACATAATTTTTATCGGGGCAGTTCATTAAAGGCCTATGATCATGAAATGCAGGTTGCAATTCCTAAAATTAAAAACGTCCATGAACAAAGACTTGCAGTATCACTATGGCGACGAGCGCTCTCTTCTGAATGGCGCTTAAAGCCTGTGTGGGTTCACGGAGACATAGCTGTTGGAAATATTTTAATTCGTCACGGAAGGCTGTGTGCTATTATCGATTTCGGACAACTTGCCATAGGTGATCCTGCATGTGATTTAGTAATCGCGTGGAATTTTTTTTCTGGCAAAGAACGAGAAGTATTTAAAAATGCAATTCAGCTGGATAATGAAACTTGGACGCGAGCTTTAGGATGGGCATTTTGGAAAACCTTATGTTGGCCAATTAAAGGTGCTAATGTAAAAGAGATTTTGCATGAAATTTATACGGATTACGATGCGATTAAAATAAACGCGCTATAAGTATCAAGGGGTTATCCCAGTTATATGAGTTTAATTATGAACATGTAACGGTTCATCGCTTAAGGTAGGGTTCACGAAAAATATTTTAGGCTTTTTTTACATTGAACAGCATGCTCACCATACTTTCTTTTGATCCTTTGCCTTTATGTTTTCCGTGAAAGATGGTTTTAACCCCTTAGAAGCCATCTTTGTACACAAATAGAAAAGACAGGTGTAAATTTTTTTTCATCTCTTCCAGCTTTGCTATCTCTTTGAATGTCTTCATTTCTTTTTTAAATACGAGAGAAATTGTCCTATTTTGTTAAAGCAGCCTATTTTTTCTGTTCTATACTTGATTCACCCTATCAATAAAAGGAGATAATCATGAACAGGGATGATAAAGAACGCATGAATCAAAACCAGCAAGGTCAAGGCGGCCGCAATATGGGACAAAATCCCGATGAACGGAAACAAGCCCCTGGCCAAGGTGGTCAAAAACAAGGTCATCAACCTGGACAAGGTGAAAAGAAAGACCAACCAGGTCGATACCAACGTTAATTTCTTAAACCACTAGAAGAGTTCTTCTAGTGGTTTTTTTGAGTTTTTTTTCCCAAAAGCCAATCCACATTCACCTCTAATTCATCGGCAATGGATTGTAATGAATGTTTATCAATTTCAATGCCATGCAAGACAGCTTCCGTTTTAAACTTAGGAAGTTTAAATATTTTGGCACATGCAGAAATTCGCTCCGGCAAAACGAGCGGAACTCCTATGGAATCAAGCTCTTTATTCAAACGTTCTGATAAATGGCGATTTGGCATCACAAACCTCCCGTCGTTTTGAGTTTGTATAGCACAGCTTTTGAGTGTTTTCGACACGAAAGGACAATTGCTTAATAAGAAGATAAATAGCCTATACTTAAGCTGTACCCTGCTTTGACAAGGGGGACCTCTATACTACACTTGTTATATTAAAATTTTGCTACAGGAATTCTAATGCCTAAAGTAGCCCTTCGCTCTCTTCAGGATTTAAGGCAAACTGGAGATTTAATTTATCGCTCTAGTAAATTAAATCCCAATGATCTTCAGGATAATTGCATCTATCTCGATAGAATTGAAACAACAGTAAAAGGCACAGGCTTTGGAACGGCAGCAATGCGCTATATTATTAACGAAAGCTTTGCTAGAGGCTATGAAGGGAACCTCAAAACTGACTCCTCATGGGACTCTCATTTATTTTATTTAGCTTTAGGATTAATCCCTGAAGAGAGGCAGGTCCCGTATGTTCAAAATAAATATGGAATCCCGGCAGATGATTCACTAGCCATTGTAGTAGATTTTTTTGAAAAGCATGAGGGTGAGAATGGGGAGGAATTAAAATCTGCTTTGCAGGAATTATTGGAGGATAACGACTACTTACTTGATGAGATAGCAGTCATTCTACAAAAAGAAGGCAAAATTGAGCGCAAACAATCTGCTAATATCGATGATCTTCTGAAGAACCGTGAATTTCTCTCAGAAATCTCTTATGCTACAAGCTCTTACTTACATGATCAATTTATTCCCAGTTTGTTACACATCTTAGAAAAAAATATCGGAAAAAAAAGTGTCGAGACAAATACTTCATCCTTAAACGCTGTAATGATGGTTTTATCGGATGAAGGGAAGAAACGTTGGAAAAAAGCTTTAGATAATGAAAGCGAATTTAAAACATTTAAACAATTTGAACAATTGCACCCTTATATGGATAACGCACAAAAGGAAAAATTGCAGTCCATTCTGGCCAAAAATGCCACTTTTAAGCAGCAGGCACCTCAGTTATTTTTTTCTCAATTACAACAAGAGCAAAAAGAAGAAGAGCCTGCACCCACCAATCAAGCAGTATTCAATCCGAACCAACACTAAGTTCAAATATCTTGCGGCGCAGATGAGGCATCCATAAACCAAATCAGTAAATTATAAAACCCTACAAAACACATGCAGTATATTTGTTGAACAATTTGTCTATACTTATTTCTAGGTTGTTCTACCAGCAGTGGAATTAATATGTCAGATAAAAAGTCCTATTTGAAGCAGCTGAAAGCATCATTTGACCACTACCGAAATACCCGCACAAAAGAAAAGAAAGGCGTCTTCCATTATCTACTAACCCAACCTGCCCCGAGTGAGAATACCATTCTGTTAAACCATAATGATTATTTAGGGCTTGCCTCCCATCCTAACGTTTTAGAAGCACAGATAAATTCACTCAGTAACGAAAAAATCACAATTATGATGTCTGGCGTTTTCCTAAGCGCTGGAAGCTATCAATTTGATATAGAGCAGCAATTGGCTAATTACCTTGGAAAAGCAAAGGCATGTATATTTCAGTCGGGGCTTTGCGCCAATGTCAGTGTTACTGAGACAATTACCAATGTTGATACACCTGTCTACATTGATCAAAGAGCCCATGCTTCATTTTGGTTTGGGTTGCGCTTCGCCAGAGCAAAAATAATTCCCTTTCGCCATAATGATTTAGATGATCTTGAAAAGAAAATTTTAAAATATGGGGCAGGGCCTATTTTTGTTGATTCGGTTTACAGTGCCCATGGAACTATAGCCCCTCTTGTACAGATAGTTCGAATAAAAAAAGCCCATCATTGTTTTCTGGTAGTAGATGAGTCCCACAGTTTGGGATTATTTGGAAATAAAGGCTCAGGCCTGGTAGCGCAATTAAATCTGACGTCGGAAGTTGACTGTATTACAGCAAGCTTGTCAAAAACCTTTTGTACCCGGGCTGGACTGGTTTGTGGAAGCGAAGATTTTATTCTTTTCATGAAAGAACAATCAACGTCAATGATCTTTAGCTCCGCCGTGCCAAATTATGATATTGCGAGAATTGAAGCGATGATGCAAATTCTTACAGCAGAAGAAGGTGATGCATTGAGAACTCGACTGTTTTTATTAAGTGCGACATTAAGACAATACTTAATTGAGGAGAAATATAAACTATACACAAAGGATAATTGCTCCCCCATCGTAAGTATTTTTTGCGGGGAAGAAGAAGATTGTCGTTGCTTACGACTGGCTTTTGACAGCAAACATATTTATTTGTCGCCTTTTTTCCAACCCGCTACCCCTCCCAAAGAAACCCTGTTACGAATGACGGTTAACAGTAGTATCTCTGCATTGCAACTTGAATATATTGCTGAAGCAGTGCGAAATATAAAAAAGATTTTCTTACTGCAAAAGATAACACATCCCGCTTTTTACTAAATGGCAAAAGCTATTGAGCACAAATAGTATGTTGGTAACGTCTGTCAAATAGGTGAATCGGTTATATGGCCTATTGTAACGTATCTACGCTTGCTCTTCAGTGTCAATAATGTCTATGACTGCAGCGGGACATTAAAAAATATTTCGATTTATTGCTACCTCTCGCCTGTAACGTGATACATAATTCTCTTCATTTTCTGATTCTTCGTCGCTACTACTTTCAAAAAAACGGCCATAAGAATAATTATTTTGTTTTCTGATCTGCCTATCTATTTTGTTGGCCTTTTTTCCGCTTTGAATAATATTTATCAATACTTCATCAGTCAGCATTGTCTCATCAAGTATAAGTAAACGCTCAACAAAAAACTGGTAGTTATTAGCGTGTTCTACATGTTGCATTAATAACCCAAAGTTAGCTTCGTTTAATAAATGACGCCCATTTAAAATGAATAAGAGAAAATCAATGGATGATAAATAACTTTCAGCGGCAATTAATATCTCCACATTGACATCTGTCAGTAAGTTATTTTTACTGAGCGAGACTATACAAGAACTTAAATCGCTTGCAATCCCTGGGTGCTTAACCAGTAGGGGATTAAACTGGCTTAATTCATTTTCTTTTAATTTAATCAGGCCTGTACTCAATGATTTAGCCTCTTTTCTATTGGCTTGAATAAGTTCTAAAATTTCTTCATTTAATAAGTCTTCATAGTACAATCTTACAAGCACCTCCGCTAAATTAAAAAATAATTCACTGTTATCCCCAGAAACATTTTTCAGCCAATCGAAATAGGGTGAAGAACTAATTTTAGTAAATTGTAAGTCCAGTAACCTTATAGCATTCCCATCAAAATGAGCGGGATGTTCCATTAACATTTGTCTAAATTTACCAGTGAGCAACCCCTTTTTATGTAGTTTTAAAAACAAGGCTTCAGAAGAATATGTCCAGGCGGGACCTGCTAACATGATTTTAAGAAACAGTAATGCATTGTCTTCATGTGCTTGCATTAATGCTATGGTTTTAGGGCTCACTAATTTTAAGATACTGTCCGTTTTGTCTAGTGCACTCCTATGATAAGAATGCCGACCAGTGTAAGTTGCTTCTCTTGTAAAATGTTGGAGTACAAAGCACAAATTTCTTTCGGAAAGTAAATTATTCTCTTTTAAATCAACCAACAAATAATACAGCTGATTAGTTATTCCGTAATAGGGGCTTAATACGGGTTTAAATACATTTTTTAAATGAGGATAGCTGAAGGAGAATAATAATAAATTGTAATTTGGACATAGCAAAGATCCCGTTTGCCCTGACAAGCATTCGATGGCATTATGGGTTAAAAAATTCGAAAAAGTGCCCATTAAAGAGCGTAATCTTTCGAACTCGTTAATACAGTTATTATTACAGGCTATATCAACCAAAAGTTTAAATTGTAATTCATCTAATCTCATGAAATATCTAGCTTCTTTGCACAATATTAGAATTCTTGGAATTTTTTCAAATTTTTGTTCTATCAATTCTAAAATTTCTTGAGTATGCAAATGATTTGCACTAAGGAAATTTAATAATGAAAGTACCTTAGGTCCATAATTATCTGAGGCTATGATTAAATTTAATAAATTAGCACTTAAAAGCGAAATTTCCATTGTGTCTTTCAAATGATTTTGTAAGAAAAATAGCCTGTCTTCTGGTCGAATTTGTGCTAATTGATTAAATAAGTCAGTTTTATTTTTGGATTTAAATGCTCTAAGAAAGAACTGGTATTGCAATTCTTGGTTGGGTAAAATTAATTGTACATGCTTACAATCAAATTTATTTAATTGGTCAGGTTGGCATCTACTGATTGCTTCAAAACAAAGTAGTTTATCCGCGTTGCTACAAGCCATTTCCAAAATAGAGTTGCCATAGTGCTGTAAGATAACTTGCGCTAAAGGATTTTTGCATAATCTAAAATATAATTCTTCAGACACGTCAAAATCATAAGCATTAAACAAGGTTTTTAAACTTATTAGTCGCGATTCTGTTTCCTTTGCCAGATAAATTTTTTCACTGGCGAGATCTTTTTCCAGTTCAAATGTCCAATTAATAATAAGTCCAATAAGAAAATATAATATTTCGTTAGGGTATTCCTGAAAAAGTGCTCTATTTAAATCGTAATCATTGAAATAGGAACATTCTAAAATAGATAATGTTTCATTAATAACTTCATTAGGATTGTTTTCGTTTAACAATGTATATATCAAGTTTTTAATATATGCTTTTTTATCCATATTATGCTCAGGAAGAGCCATATTAAGCTGAGGAATAAATGCTTCCATTAACTGTTTTAAACCCTTTGGTGGATGTTGGATATTATCTGGATTATGTTTACTTAAATTTATGATATGTTTAACTTTATCTGATTCGATATTGAGCTCATGTTCGAACGATATTTTAATCATTTGTAACAATAAAATTGTTACATGCTGAGGCATTATTCGTTGTGAATCACGGCGTGTAGAGTTAAAAAATTGTTTGTATTCGTGTATTGAATCCAGTATAGATCGAGTCCTATTGCATTCAGTTTTTAATTCTTCTTCGAGAAATCCTTCCAGAGGATGAAGTGTAGAGATATTTGACTCTTTGATTATCCCTAGTAATTCTCTTTTCATTTGATCAAGCCGTTCAATAGCTTGGTGGTAATCTTCTTCTTCTTTTTGGTTATATTGGTCTTTAAAGGCAACGTAAAAGTGCTTCAGCAGCCGTTCCAAATTTAACGTTATTAATTCTTGGTTCTTTAAATGATTATTTTCAAAGGCGTAAAGTAAGTGAGAAATTACAAATACGCCACAGGACCAATCATCCTCTTGATGCTTAAAGGGTGAAGTAGCTTCCTCAATGACACAATTGGGATATAAATCAAAAAATCGTCGCAAACGTGAATAGTGTGCGTCATCCCATCGTGTTTGATTAGAATCGTAGGAATCATATAAGGTAAATTTAATGGGGTCGCTAAGCTCTATCCAGATAGCAACCTGATGTTCGTCATTTTTTGGATAAGTAAATCCGACATACTTATAATCATTTCTTAAACTATAAAGTGGTAAATTAATATTCCTGTCAAGCAGAAAGTGTAGTCGTGGAATATATATACTAGGATGATCCCGAAAGAGCCGTTGCAAAGCGAGCTGGATTTGTTGTGGAAAGAACCCCCCTTGGTTGTTATTCTTGATTAACTGCAGTTCTACTTCGTCTTCAGCAGTTAGTTGAGGAATATTTTTATCAGAATTGTTTAATATAGAAAACATAAATTACCCAAAAAAATATTTTATGGGTTCTTATTTTACTTACGTATTATTAAAGGAATTATAAATAGCAGTTGGGTAGGACTACCCAATTTTATCTGTCTGGATTAGGGATTCACATAAGGAGAATTTTCAATCTCATCGTCCCCAGTATCAACAATTTCGGGGACTCTCTCTAGGTTTTTTTGTTTAATTGCTTTAAGTTTTTTAGGCTGGTAAGTAAACAAGGTCCATTGATTACCAAAGGTAGAGTTAGAGAGAGTTTCTCGGGCTGATTCTTTGTATTTCAAGGGAGGGTTTTTAGGATCGGCGTGGATAACCCTGGCAACCAAATTTTCTTTGACAATGTCAATGCTATTAGAGGTAAGGACATGATTCCCTATGGAGGGTAATTTTTTTCCAGCTTGGGCAAGTTGCTGTATTAAATATTTCGTATCAGAAATTCCTATTCGGTTTGTTTCACTATGTTCAACGCAAATTTCAATCGTCACTAAAATAATTTCCCCAGATGCCGTTTTTATTCTTAATGCTCCTCGATGTTGATTAATATCATCGACTCTGACCTCCGTGTCTTTTAGGAGTAAATTAGGCGAATACTCTGTATGGTAATAATCATTACCCTCTAATAGTTGATATAATTTATCTGCGGTCAAAAAGATATCTAAAAAAGCCTCATCATCCATTAGGCTATCGCGATAGAGAGGGGATGGTTGTCCCTCTTTTTTATATCTAGCATCACCTAAATCTGGTACTTTTTTATCGAGGTGATGAAGAATTGGATTTCTACCACATTTTCTTGAGGATTGTACATGCAAAACCGTATTATGAATTTCCCCATCTGGCCATAAAATAGGCAAGGAAGACAGGATCAAATGAATATTGGAAGGCAGTGTTTTCGAATAGGCTGAAATTTCCGAAATGATAGTTTTATACTCCAATAAAGTAAGAGGACGCTCATGTGTATAAAGACTGAACTCGTTTAAGGTAAGTCGGGTAATAAGCTCGTAACGGTCTCCTTGGTCTATGATCTCTAGGTGCTTGATTTTGGTATAATCAATTAAGTTTTTAATGTGAGAAATTAAACGAGAAAGTGAGTCACCTGTTTCTAATGCAGGAATTGAATCAAATTCTCCTTTATAACCTATCCCAATAATGTTTTGAACTTTAACTTTCATAATTCAATTTAAGCAATGAATTTGTAAAAAATTATATCAAACCAACATTAAGAAATGATTAATAAATAATCAAATTGATTGTTTTTTGAATTGGATGTTTTTTGTAGCCAAACTCTCCGAACGAATATTCTTTTATGATAAAAACGATTTTGGACATTTATCTAGGACAATAAAAACAAGGTAGTTTAGAAACTACCTTATTTAGTCTGAGGGAATTGTTATTGAAATCATTACTCAATAAGTTAACTTATGCTGATCCATACTCTCTTCTTTTTTTTGAGCTCTTTGAGTCTCATCTAGTAAAGTAGGATCTTTATCTAAGATGCAATGATTAATGATTCGCCGGTAAACTTCAGTCGTACTAGGCCTTCTGCCTGTTCTTGGATTAGCAATGGCTTCCTGGGCTAGCTTAATAATTTCTCTATAGGCTTCTTCTGCAGTTATTTGATATTCATTTTTTTCCACGTTCTCAATTATTTTAATAATTTCATATATTCGATGAGGAACGCGTTTACCGTTGTAATCTCTGCCGCCTTGAAAAAACCTATTACCTGGAATATCCCAATCAATTGTTTCAATTTGCTCCTTAATTTTAGTGAATCTTTCTTTTAGGAGAGCGGGTTCTGATTCACCTAAGTTGTAGTCCTCCTCCTCTGATGAAAATGGAAGATGATCACTCTTTCTACACAGCTCAGTGTTGAATTCATTAATTTGTTTCCCGAGAAATTTTCTGGTTTCTTGCTCTTCCCTTTCAGAGTGTGTCTCCAATAATTGTTGGAAGTAACAGAAAGGTAGTTCAAATAATTTATTGGAATCATCTAAACCGGGAAACCTGTTTAAACAATACCAAATCGCTAAGGTAGCGGTTGAAAAAGGGTAATCCTTTAAATGCATTCGTTTTGCACCCTTTGTTTCATAAGTATTAGTCTTGAGTAATTGGAAGAAAAAGTCATTAAAATTATCTTTTTCTACCTTGGCGATAAAGGCGCTCAATAGTGCAGGGGCAAGACGATCGCTAAGGCCAAAAGGGTTTTTGGGCGCCGCACCCAATTCTAAAGGGGCTAATTTGTTTATAATCTCTATGATTTCATTAGCCGAGGCTTTTTCAATGATTTTGTTTATAAGTTCTGCTTTTTCTTCCTGGGTAAGGTCTTCAGCCTGCTGATATTCTTCTTTGGTAAGACCTATATGCCGTAGGTATAAATCTGGACGATTTGTCTTTAAAAAATTTAAGTTTGGCATCGTAATCTCCTAATATAAATAAAGTATAGTTAAATAAAATTAAACCCACATTGACGATGGCCTATACTACTCGGCTTTATATCACCTACTAATCAAGCGACTTTAAAAATTTGGGGTTATTTGCAATTAACTGTGTTTCAAGTTGCAGTTTTAGATGGATAAAGTCCATTGTTCTTATTTCATGTAATGCCATCATGGCGGCTAAATCCTGCATAACTAGGTTGGGTGTAATAAACGGTACTATTGCTGCTCTGCCTTCCGTGAGCACGCCTTTAAGTACAGAAAAATCAAGGCCTAATTTAGAGGTTGACCCGAACCAGTTTTCCTTTTTATCCGGTATCCAATTATAAAATTGTGTTGATGAGGGTGGCCTTAAGGTAAAATTTGGCACTGGACAAAAGGGCTCATTAGAGCAGTATTCATAGACTACATGCATAGGAAAAAGCTTTTGTGCACTACCCACATCTTCAATCCATTGCCTTTCAATGGTGCCTAAATTTAGACCCCAGCGGTACAAGGATGCTAGGTTTACTTGCCTTCGCAGTTCTTTAATAATGGTATTTTTAAAATCAAAATGTTTTTCAGTGGTATTTTTTCCATTAAGGTTGTAAGTGACTCCCTCCTCGTTTACCTTGTTATATTGTTTATTTAAGAGTTCTAGTATGGTATAGGTTTCTTCGTTTTGAGGTAGGCAATCAAGCATTGCATCCCACATGTGTTTATCTAAAGCCCAAAGTGCATATTCAAAAGCACTAACCATCTCAAAAACTCGTCCAGAGCAATCAGTCACTTTGCTTCTTTTAAAAATTAAATGGATATCGTTTCTTAGTATCGATTGCACGGCTTCATATTCGCCATGCACAACATGGTGTAATAGTTTGCGAACAGCAATTTCATGTTTAAAGAATGCCCAGTGTCCCCTGGATATCAAAGAAAGATTTAGCAGATCTTGGGATGATAAATTCTTTGCTGTTTCATGTTGTATCTCCAGAGGTAACTCATCAAAGAACTCAAATTTATCTTCATGCAATGTATGCTCAATATCATGATGAGTTTTCATACACCGACTCCTAAAATAATCAAAAAAAACATTGTTGAGATTTAATTGTACTTAGTGATTATTAAATTAATTATAAATAGTGTTTGGGTAGACCTACCCAATTTGGGGGATAAGAAATTAGTTACGAGTGACTGCGCTTATATTGGCTCACTGTACTCTCGACTAGCATTTATTTGAATGACCGTTTTTTAGCGGGATTAAATATTGAAATAACTATGAGATTAAAGGGGGTTATAAAACTCTTCTATATAAAAAAATCCCTTTTCCAGCAGTTTACATACAATTTCATCTTTAGTACTACAACTTAACTTAGCTCTAATATTCTCAAAATGTCTCTCAACTGTTTTTTTAGAGATAAATAATTTGCCTGCAGTTTCTCTATGATTTAATCCTTTCATATATTCAGCGATAATCTGCAGCTCTCGCGGTGTTAAATTTAAATCCTTTACATTTTGTTTAATCTTTATAATTTTATCTTTGACGTTTATTGTCTCGAGTGTAGCTTTGTCAAAGTCAAAATTACATACCTCTTTATTAATGTAAGCTCTTACACGCTGACCTGGTGAAGCCTTATCCATTGTACTTAACAAAGGTAACATTCGTTTATGGAAATAATGGCTAAATTCCTGAAATAATTTAAGATCTCTTAAGTAATATTGATTAATCTTTGTATTATTGATATTTGCTCCATAAGTAAAAATTTTAATTACAACCCCTTGCCTGGTTACTTCCTTGTCAATAATTGTAAAAAAATTGCCAAAAACAAATTGTTTACGAAAATTCTCTAAAACATTAAATTCATTGGGTTCGCCAAGATAAGATAAGTAGTTGCCACTTTGGGGATATTGTTTTATCACCCATAGGGGTGAAGAAAGTAAGAGCTCATTTTTTTGCAACTGGGTAGCTGAGTAGTCGTAATAATCAAGATTATTCATTAAGCATATGAAATCCCCATTCCCGTGAATTTCCATGTACTTGAAAAAAGTCACGCCATACTTCAATAACAAAGGTTCACATAAGTCATTGGTAAGGTGGGATTGTCTCAAAAAATTTTCTAAAACATTTTCATCCATTGGTCTTGCTGCTGTTTGTTCGCCAATATGATTAAGTATAGCTATTGAGGTAATAAAGATATTTCTAAAAAGGTTTAGTTACAATAGACAGCTTATGAGAAATGTCCTTTTACTATTCGTTGGCGTGTGTATCATGCTTTATAAAAGTGAGTAAGGTAGTTACAGGTTGAATTTAAACCATTATTTTTTCTTTAAAAAGAAAAACTGTCCGTATAAGCTAATTTGATTCCCAGGGTTTAAACAATCCTTTCCGATTATGTTATGCTTTTGTCTTTTAACATGTTCCTAGGAAGGAATTCTATGAAACATGATGTATTTGCTCATTTCAAAAACGATTTGTTTGCTTCCCTGGTGGTTTTTTTAGTTGCATTGCCATTATGTTTGGGGATAGCCCTGGCCTCCAATGCACCCTTATTTTCAGGAGTTATTGCAGGGGTTATTGGGGGAATTGTTGTCGGTCTCGTAAGTGGCTCAGCACTGGGTGTAAGTGGTCCAGCTGCTGGGTTGGTTGCCATTGTGGTAAGCTCTCTTGAATTGTTAGGTAGCTGGGAAGCTTTTTTACTGGCCGGTGTTATTGCAGGTGTTCTTCAATTATTTGCCGGTTATCTAAGGGGAGGGATTATTGCTTACTATTTCCCTTCATCAGTCATTAAGGGGATGCTCTCAGGTATAGGTATTATTATCATTTTAAAACAAATACCTCATTTACTAGGTCATGATGTGACTTCAAGCCTTTTGATGGAGCCTGATGGTGAATTCGATATCACTCGTCTTAAGGATACCGTAGAGTCTATTAATCCAGGTGTGATTTTAATCAGTGTAGTATCTTTATTCCTTATGATTCTCTGGGAAAAGGTGCTAATGAAAAGATATAAAATTTTTGAAATCATTCAGGCACCTCTAGTGGTAGTCATTATTGGTATTTTATTTAGTACATTGTATGGTTATAAAATACTCCCTTTTGTGCTCGAACCTTCTGAGCTTGTTCGATTACCTCAATTCTCTGGACCTGGAGAGTGGTTTAATCATGTGACTTTACCCGATTTCTCCCAATGGACTAATTGGGATGTGTATAAAGTGGCAATCGTTATTGCTTTAATTGCTAGTCTGGAGACCTTGTTATGTGTGGAAGCTACCGATAAACTTGATCCTCATAAACGCGTTACCCCCACCGATCGTGAGTTAAAAGCACAAGGGTTGGGAAACATTTTATCTTCTTTGATGGGTGGGCTACCTATTACCCAGGTCATTGTGCGTAGTACTGCGAATATAACTTTTGGTGCAAAAACCAAATTATCAGCGATATTACATGGCTTTTTTCTTCTGCTAAGCGTTGTTACTATACCGGCCTTATTAAACAAAATCCCTCTTGCTTCCCTTGCTAGCATTCTTGCAATAATCGGCTACAAACTTGCAACCCCGAAAGTGTTTAAACAAATGTATCGTCTAGGTTGGGAGCAATTTTTACCCTTTCTGGTGACAGTGGTAGGTATTATAATACGCGATCTGCTCTTTGGCGTTACAATTGGCTTTGCCCTAGCTCTCTTTATCATCTTGCGACACCATTATCTAAACTCTCATGATTTTTTTAAAATTCGTACCCAAAAAGATACAAAATATTACCTGCATTTGGCCGAACAAGTTTCTTTCTTAAATAAAGGAAGTATTATCCATGAATTGAAACAGCTTCCCAAGGGGGCTACTGTAGTCATCGATGGTTCTGGTTCAAAAATCATCGATCCAGATGTCAAGGAAGTTATTCATCATTTTGTTTTAGGTGCAAAAACACGAAATATCAATGTGGAATTAATAGGAGTGTAATCAGTGTGGACATTGACGAAAGAACAACAACAAATTATTACCCCAGCACAAGCAATCGAATTACTAAAGGAAGGAAATAAACGTTTTGTTAATAATCTTAAGATCAATCGTAATTTGTTGCAGCAAGTTAACGAGACATCTCAAGGACAGTATCCTTTTGCGGTAGTCTTAAGTTGCATGGACTCCAGAACACCTGCTGAGTTAATTTTTGATCAGGGGCTTGGTGATATTTTTAGCATTCGAATTGCAGGAAATATTTTAAATGATGATATATTGGCAAGCATAGAGTTTGCATGTCATGTTGTCGGAGTAAAATTAATAGCTGTAATTGGGCATACCCAATGCGGCGCTATTAAAGGGGCGTGCGAAGATGTTCGTCTCGGGCATCTTACTTCTCTATTGGAGAAAATAAGACCAGTTATTCAACACGTCGAAATGCCAGATTCCGATCAAAATGCCGAAAATAATGAGTTCTTGTATGAGGTTTCACGTCAAAATATAAAGCATACTCTGCAGCAAATCACCCAGCAGAGTGAAATTGTGCGAAATTTATTAAAAAAGAAGCAAATAGCAATGATTGGTGGATTGTATCACCTTGAAACTGGTTCGGTTGAATTTTACGATTAGAACCAGTAGTTCCTACAAAACAGGCCAACCATTATTTGCGGATGATTATTACATCACTAATGAAGAGAAGGTTGGCTCGTGTTATTCTCTTCGACTTCAATTTTTTCTTCAATAAATGCTAAGCGGCGAGCTAATGAACCGATGGGGTTTTTTATTTCAATTTGCTTAATTTTCTCTACTAATTCCTTGATATCCTTTATATCCCCATGATCAATTTTACGCACGAGTTGAGCGATCTCAGTAACATAATGACGATTTGCATGACCATGCAGAAGACGTATTACTCCTGAAAATAAATGATTACCTTTCGTATAATCGTTCAATAAATTTCTTGCTGATTCCAACGAATCTTTTCCTTGAAAAACTTTTTCATAAGCAGCTCGTGTTTGTGAACTTATATAATGAGGTTGGTAGTTAGAAACACCAGAATGATTTTGTTGAGATAAAAAGGAGTCTATAAACTCAGGTTTGGAGCATAAATTTAGATTTTCAATGTGAGCTTTAACTATTTGCCTTATACTTTCCAAACACCGGGCAGCAAAACTTCTTGGAGGAAGATTTTCAAGCGTCGTATAATCTTTTAAAAAATGTTCCACAGAGTCTATATTTAACCTCCTTTTCTCGTGACAGATTATGAGCTCAGTGCATAAGCTTTTTATTCCACGTGCTTGATTACATTCTTGATCGTTTCTTTGGGCTTTGTTCTCTGCTTCTGTTTTAATGGAGACTAACGCATCGTGAAAAATAGTTTTCAAGTTTTTACTGATTCTTTTTTCAGGATTTATGGATTCGACAACTTTTTTATATTCTTCGAGTTCCTTTTCATAAGGTGACAATTCTTCATTATAAATAGTATCTAGTTGCTCAATAAAGGGTTTTAAATGACTACGAAGAGTTTCACCAAAGCTGTTGGCTGTGTTCACTATACTTCCATACTGTAGCCTAAGATCCCAATTCCTATCAAAATCTGGTGGCAGCATATTTTGTGTATAGGCTTCAATGCAGGTATTAAATAGTCGAATAATCGTCAGTGGGTCAAGTCTTTCTTCATTGGATAACGAGGAAACAAGTTGATTACAAAGTTGACGTAGTGGATGCCGTTGTTCACTATCACTACTGAAACTACTTAAAAGAAAGATGGGTGGATCATCGAAGTCCCAAAAGTCCGCTGTGAACTTTTCAACAATTTTTCTTAACTGTTTTTGAACTACGTTTAATTGATTATCATATGCTTTTTCTGCTTTTCTAACGTCCTCTACAGCGTTTTCATAATGCTCATGTTCTTCATTGCTTAAGAGTGATTGCGGTAAATAATAGGGTGGTACTTGAGTAAATTGAGTGCGCGTCATTAGAAATTTCTTAAATTTATAACTTAGGATGCCTATTTTACTTTATAAATATTAGCAGAATATTATCATTAACTTGGACGACTGTTCTAAGGCGGCTTAAGCATAAAAATCCATAAGCATTGTAATTAAGATGTAATTGTCTTTATTAATAAAAAAATTAACCCGGTTGCAATAAAACATCATTAAAAGCCTTCATTTGCTTTTGAGGTGTGTGATTATTTGTAGGAAAAGTTTCTAAATAAACGGTTTGTGATGGAAATGCACATTCCGCGCCATTTCTTGAAATAATAGTTAATATTTTCATTAAAACTTGATGCTGTACGCTTTGAAATTCAGCCCATTTCGTTACATTTGAATAGGCGGAAACCATAATATTAAGGGAAGAGGGACCAAACTCAACCAAGCTTACGGTTAACAATTGAGAAGCATCGATTTCTTCCTGGTTGATGAGCATTTGTCGGATTTCTTCAGTGATGGTATCAATTTTATCAGCATCTTGGTAACGAACACCTATTATTGTTTTAATTCTACGATGCAGCATGCGGGAGGGATTTTCTACACTAATTGTCAAAAATACACCATTGGGTACGTATAAAGGTCTTTTATCAAAGGTTCTGATTCGAGTCATACGCCATCCAATAAACTCTACTGTACCTTCAATATTCTTATCAGGTGAACGAATCCAATCACCTACTTTGAAAGGCCTGTCCATATAGATTACCAAGCTGCCAAAAAAATTTGCGAAAAGTTCCTTAGCAGCAAGCGCTACTGCAGCACCACCAATTCCACCAAATGCTAGCACACCACCTATTGGGATATTCATCATTTGCATGATGAGTAACATGCCAATGATGCAGACAGCAATCGTTAGTAATTGTGCTGCAGCATGAACGAGTGTTTTATCTACTTCTTTGTCACGCTTTGTGCAGGCCTCTATATATCGTATTTCAACGCCTCGAATAAAACGAACCAAAGTCCAGCACAACATGAAAATTATTCCTGTCTTCCTGATTTCAGAAAAACTGGAAAGTAACAATAAATTTTTAAAATGAAGACAAAGCAAGGAAAAAGAAAAAGATAAACCCACTAACCAAATTAAAAAAATTAGTGGCAATTTCAAGGCTTCGAAGAAAGCCTGGGCTATGATTAAATTGGTATGCCCTATTTTATTAGTTAAATGACGAAGCGCCTGAGTTACGACCAAATGAAAAAAACCCGTAGTTAATAAGGTAGCAACAATAGATAAAATCCACATATTCGCTTTAATATACGCTTGCACTGAATGGCTTCTCCTGCTGGGTTTTGCGAAAACTTAAATAATAAAAATTGCCGATTATACCAAAGGCTTAGCGTAAGCTTAAGCTAAATGGTGAGTTAAACGTTCTACCTGCAAAGCAAAAACAAATGGTAATACACTTTATAAAGATTCAATACTTGAATAATGCGGATATTCTTAATCACCTGATTGTACATTTAACGAGGTTTATGATTAAATAGTTGCCATTCGGGTTGTTATGTTGTTATGTTATGTTTTTTGATGACACTTATTTGGATTATAAAGCGAGAATTAGTTACTCTTTGTTTTGCTCAAAAGATTTTAATGAAACAGCTGCTTTTATTAAAGCTAATCGAATTTTAATAACGAATACCGAGTTAGCCACTTACATTATAAAACCCGAAAATTATAAATATGCCTTTATTGCGAGAATAAAGAATAGCATTGTTGGCATTGTCTTATTCACGGATTTTGAATCGGAAGTATTTATTAATCATCTCTGTGTAACTCCTATTCATCGTTTTAAAGGGATCGGCTCAAATTTATTAAAAGAATTAAAAACTTTTATGGGACAAAGACCAGTCTCTTATATAGATACAAGTAACAACTATATGCCCTGGATGGATGTTTTGGAGGTTTCCAAGAAAGCCGCGGTTATTAATCAATTAGGTTCATTTTATAAGCGTGGCAGGTGACAGTCAGAGTGGTCTGGCTGTCACTTATAAAATGCCTAATAGTAGCTTTAACTCACGCGTGGGGAAATATGGTAGGAAGTAGCTGCTTCCGGTTTCAAGGCACAATGAAAAAATCCGTCTTCATAACATATTTTTTTGTAGGAGACAGTTTGCTTTAATAGAGGGCTGCCGGACTTAAGACTGTCTTTTAACAATGCAATTTGTTCCCAGGCTTTTTGACTTAGGTTGTCTTCATTTTGCTTAAGACTGCTAAGGTATCGAATCTTACCCTGTATCGTAAACTGAAACTCTAATCCGCGAAGCACTTTCTTTAAGGTGGATTGCTGGAAAACCAATTCATGCAGTTTAGAAAACTTACTGAGGTTTTCAGGGGAGAAAGAAAGCGTCATGTCCAGTTTTTGGTTGACGAATTCCAGGGTCTTTAAATCTTTGGCTAATAACCGTTCGAGTAGTGATTCCAACTCTTGGCGGCTGCCTAATTTGGTTTCTCCAGATTCACCAAAGGCTGCAACTAATTTTTCGATATCGCGAAATTTTTTGGATTTTCCTTTTTCAATGTAATTAATACGAGTAAGTAAATGTAGCTTATGAATAGCCTTTTCATAACTCATATCGCAAGGTTTGTAAGTCGATGTATTTTCAGGATCGAGTAATTTAACAATTTTTTCCAAGGCATTTAGTTGGGTATGTTGGTGTTGCCCACCGAGGAACATAATTTTCCTTCTATCAGGCCTGGATTGTCTAAGTAAAAGTGACATGGCTGATATACAGCTATTTAGCGTTTGATCCAGATTATCTCTAGAGGAAATTTTATTATTGTTTAATTCCCTTAACGTTGTTTCCAATTCACAGATTTTTGCAACGAGATGAAATCGTGCACCATTTAGTGTCGCTTTATTAAGCAGTTCTATTTCTTGCTTTTTATTATCCTGAAACTCTTTCCATTTTTTTTGTAAAGACTCATCGTCTGGGTTTCTTTTTATCTGATTTCGCAAATCGAGCGTAGAAAGATTATATCTGCTTCTTATTTCATAATATTTTTTTGCGTAGACATCAAAACCATCTTCTTTTTTCATGTCATCCAAGGATTTACTGGAATCCTCTTTTGACAGCTCTTCGAGTCCAGTATGGTATTCGGCTTGCACTGAAATCAAGTCGGATTCAATGTCGGCGAGTTCTTTTAAAATGCGTTCGCTGCTTACTTGCTCTAATACATCTTTGGAGTCTTCTTTGATGTAAGCCGGAATAGGCAAATCGTCTATTTGAGCGGCGATATATTCCCATCCACCAGCATTATGAATTAACTCTTTTATCGCGTCCGTTTTATTAAATTCAGGAGAAGGATAAGCCACCACATTTTTATCAGTTTTCTCTTGCTTAACTATCCCTTGCAAACCTAAAAGAACAGGCTTAAACAAAGAGTCACCCATTTTTCCAGACATTAACTCATCCTTGGTGACTTGTCCCCCATAGATGCTAAGGGTGGGTATAGCTGCTCCAAATGTTACGTGGCGCAAATTCATGAACTCGTCATATTCATTCGCAAGGATTTCCATACGTTCTAAAACTCTCAAACGAGAGGCAGAGAACTTATATTGAGTGATTAATTTTTGTATCGCGGTATTGTTGAGTGCCGCAGAGATAGCCCATACATCATGAAAGTTTTTTTGTTCTATCGCCATACCAAGTATATCTATCAAATGATTGACTTTTAAAATTGCTCTTTCGTAAGACATGTCTTTTATCACGTAAAGAACCATGCTACAGGAAAAATTGTTAAGATCTTTCGCCATTGCACTCGTGTATTTGTCAGCTTTGGGATCTAACGTATTCAGTTCACCGAGTGGGATTTCGAGAAAGAAATCTCGACTTATTTGCAAACGAGAATCAACTATTTGCTTTTTTAAGGTGAGGTAAAATTCAGAAATTTTGGTTTTATATTCCAACGTGCTGTTAATTTTTTTTAAAGATAACTTATTAAGTAAAATGGAATCCAAAATATCTAATGCCATGAGGGCAGTTTCAATAGTAATTTCAGAAATATTTGACTCAAGTACAACATTAAGGTCTGTTAAGAATTGATTCTCTTTAAAATCATACAAATGTGATTTTAGTTGAAGTAACTTATTTTTCATTTTGAAGCTCTTTTAAATAGTCAGATAGAGAATTAATTTGATAAAACAAATTAATTAGCGAGCAAATATAACAGAATAACTTCATTATGACTAATCCTTAACTAATAAAAGGGTCCAAGTATTATTCATGAATGACTTTATTTATAGGTGTTAGAGGTTTGGGATAGTAATATGGTCAGGTTTAATCAAAGTGTAGTTAAAATAAGAATAACCAGGGTTGAATTTAGCTAAATCCCTTTATAGCCTAGCCTGATTATTCGATGCTTAAATTAACCTTTAAACTGCGAAGGGGAAGGAGTGGTTTCCTGCTGCGTTAAGTCATCGACTGCCTCTTTCATTTCTTTCAATATTAGCTCAGAGTCTGTTTTCTTCCTCCATAAAGACGCAAGATTACTAATAATAAGTGTGATGGCCGAAAAAATACCTGGCCACCCACGATGTTTACTGAGTTCAGTTGTAGAATCGCTAATGGCAGTATTACATGTCTCGACTAACTCGTTAATTGTAAATTCACCGGCTATAAAATCATTGATGGCACTATCTATTTTAAGCCTAAGATCCCATGCTGCATCTAAAGCATCGCTATTTCTGGCAAGTTCAAATTGCTTTATTTTGTTATCAATAATTTTCACAAACTCATTAAGTGGGGCTAATTTAGTGGCGTTATCCCTCATGGCAGACAGTTTTTGTGTGTCTAAAATGCAACCAATTACATTGTCTAACATTCCATTGAAACATCCCTCATATTTTTCCTCAAATTTAAGTAAAGGCATCGTTTTTAAATCATTATGAAACGTTAGCAGCGAGTTATTCCGAAGATAAGGTTTTAGTGTAGATGAATATGTTTTATCAAGAAGCGCTATTTCATCTTGTGATAAATTTTTGATTAATTCAAAAACAGGAAATAGCGTTGATAAAGTATCCAATCCATAAGCTCTACCAAGGAGATCCACAGGTGGAAGATATTTTGCTTCATCATAGGTGGACTGAATTTTGGTTAAAAGCTCTGCGGGTAATAGAAAAGGAGGGCCAAGTTTTTCATTAAGCTCTCTTAAAATGGCAGGATCCCTTAAAAAATCTATAATTGATTGGGAGGTTATAAAGCCACATTGCTCAATCAGATTAGAACAGCCTGTGGGCGTACCTCGTTCATGCCTTTCCACCATCAAAGCAATAACTGCCTTACTAAACTCATCAGACAGTGTAGAACTTTCATCCAGTTTATAGGCCGTGAAATCTAAGAATTGTTTAAACTTTGTTTCATTCACATTTGTTGAATAGTTAAATTTAGGCATAATATTCAATTGCAATAGACTTTATTTAACTATAGCGACTATTACTTAAAAAAATATTAAGTCGGATTAAGAATTGTTTAATATGCTCTGTGCAGGACAAAATTTTTTATTTGTAAAGCGTTTAAAACAACGTTTTGTTCAAAAAATCGTAATAGATTGCTTCGCTGGTACTCGCAATTGAAATAATTTTAATCTCAATTGCGAATGAAAGAGTATAGAAATCAAAGGGAACCAGCCATTTTGTGACATTCTTCTTCACATTTATAACAGACATCTGCACAGCGTTTACAATGTTCCATATGTGTATGTTTCGCACATTCGTCACCGCAAGCTTTGCAAATGTCGGCACAAAGTCGGCAGACTTCTTTAGCAAATTGTGAGCCTCGTGCCATAAAGCTAGCTGCAAAGCTGCAAATGGCAGCACAATCTCTATTCAATTGAATACAGCGAGTTAAATTTTTTACATCACTTTCCTGTAAACAGGCCGTTGAACAATGTTCACACTCTACAGCACAAATATTACAAGCATCGATACAAGATTGATATTTTTGATGAGGCATGATGATCTCCCTATGGGTATAGTCCTTAAAAATAATCTGTTTGTTAACCTTAATCAGTCTAGGCCATTTAAAAATAAAAGCGAATTTTGGTTTATGCCTATTTTCTGCAGTTTTTGAAAATTTGGGATTACTATCCCCTTAAATTTCAGGAAATAGGGACCATGAAGTAGGTGAAGATTATTCAAATAAAATGGATGTTATTCACTCTGATACACTAAATATATGGATAAGAAAATATATGAGGCAAGTATGGACACAATATCAAAAAATGTTAAATCTGCAGACCAGCTTTTTTATAGGGTCATTAAAGAACGACGTGCTACTGCAAGTTTTGATGGCTCATCTGTCCCACATGACGTGCTTGTTAAAATTCTGCAGGCAGGTATAGAGGCACCAAGTGGCTATAATCTTCAACCTTGGCGATTTATAGTCGTGCAAGATCAAAAACAAAAACATGCTTTATGCGAAGCTGCTATGAATCAGTCTAAAGTTGAAGAAGCGGGGGCTGTGATTGTCTTTTGTGGTGATTTAAATGCACCGCGTGGACATAGTCTGGAGGAGGTTTTGACTGAAGCAGAGAGACATGGTTTCAGTCAAGAGCAAAACGAAAAGACAAGGGCAATCATTAAAAAAACGTTTAATGCCCCCGCAGGTAATGCCATGGGACTTGCCCCTGATTATGCCGTCTGGGTAAACCGTCATGTCATGATTGCTTTTACTACAATGATGTGGATGGCTGAAGTGCTTGGCTATGACACGGCTCCTATGGAAGGTTTTTTTGAGGATAAGATTAAAAATGTGCTTGGTATTCCAGAAGATATACGTGTGGTAGCTTTGCTTGGTATAGGCAAGCGAAAGGGGACTGATAAAAAATATGCAGGTCGGCGTCGATTAAGAGAGATTTGCTTTGCCGAAAAATGGGGTGAATCAATAAAATGAGCTAATTTGACTCTTGTTGAACTTAATTAATGCTTGTTATATAATTTTTGGTCTAACGCGGTGTGTCTTCTCTGGAAAAGGCCAGAGGACTGACAAGTTGTCTAGTTTAAACCAATTTTAAACGGGTTCATCGCTGAGGTAATCATGTAATTGATTTATTTCAGCGAGGGTAACCTATTCTTTTCTAAATAATTCTTTTTACGTGCTTATCCTCATCATTGAGATTAATCAGTTTGTGGAGAATTATTTATGTCTTTGACCCTTGAACGAATTAAAGTACGTGTTAGCGGTAATCGGCTTGATTTACAGAGATTGTCTATTAATGACGATGATGTGCCCTTAATTTGTGATTTCTTAAAAGAGAATCCACAAATTACTACCTTGAATCTCTGCTTTAATAACATTGGAGTGGCCGGTGCTCAATTATTGGCGCGTAATCACACCATCACGTCCCTGGATGTTTCTTTCAACCAACTTGGAGATGAAGGTGCTCAAGCACTGGCTATGAATCAAACGATAACCTCTTTATACATTGCGAAAAATAATCTGGGGGCTAGTGGCGCCCGATATCTGGCCAATAATCAAATTATTACCTCTTTAAGTGTTGCTTGTAACAAGATTGGAACCGGTGTTCAGTACTTTGCCGACAATAAGACCATTACCAGTCTTAGTATTGCTGATAATGAAATTGGAGATAAAGATATAAAAGCATTAACTGCCAATAACACCATTACCACATTAAATGCTTCTTTTAACCGTATTGGTGACAAAGGAGCGCAGGCATTGGCGAGTAATAAAACGATTACTTCTTTGGTAGTTTCGCATAACCGAATCGGACGTAATGGTGCTCAAGCATTGGCTTGCAACGAAACAATTACCTGTCTGGATATTTATGATAACAATATAGGATTAGGCGCAATAGCGTTGGCCAATAGTAGAACTCTTACAAAATTTAGGTTAGATATTAATCCAGAAATAAGTCAGTCACTTCTTGATGCTTTAATTAACAATACTACGCTTGTTGAATTTGATGTGCGTTGCAATGAGGAATATATAGATGATAAGTTTTTAGATACTATTGCAAAAATATGCAATAGAAATAAACTGAAAATCCCCGCGATAAATAGTCTAAGCTTGGCGCGTTTGTTCTTGCAGGCGCAGAGGTCCTGGAATCAAGCGACAAAGGGCAATGAAGAAAATAATATTTGTTATTTGGGACGGTTACCCAACGAAATGGTAGAAACTATTGCTTCTCATGCCCTTAACAATTACAACGCGACAACATATCGGTTCTTTGCTGATTATGCAGCTGCCCGAGAAAAGGGGGATCTAGAGTTACTGAAGCAACAGCTTTCAAATTCTAAAGATACTGAGACAATCCCTTATTCTCCAAATGATCGAAAGTATGTAGTAATGGGGAGTTGATATATCTGAGGAGGATTAGCCAGGGAAGGATTCAAATTATTGTAGATGAAAAGATACAAGCTATGAAATACCATCTTCTATAACTAGCATCTCTTGCATTTTTTTCTCTTCTCAAACAGAATCAAGCGCTAACACTTTAATACCAGTACATGAGGTGCATTGTGAGTAAGGATGAAATTCTCAAAAAATTACGGACTATTCAGAAGTTAAAGGAAGAGATCACAGAAAGAGTGTGGCAAAATGCTCGTCCTATTCAAGAAATTGATGAAGAAAAATTTAACAAAAAAGGGGAAGCCCTAACCGAACGAGCTATTGAACAACGTACTGTATTGTTGGCTGAACGCCTAATTAAAGAATATCGTAATGCCAATCCTGTGTTAATTAGTTTAATGGATGGTGCTCATCCTTTTGCCAGTCTTTTGCAAACTACATTAAATAAATTTGGTTATAAATACTCCTACACCACCATGCAAGCAAGTAGTTATGGGAATCAATTAACCTCTGGAGAATTGAAAATAAGCTCCATGCCAAAGATCAATTTGGGTGAACGAACAGTTTTTATAATCGATGATATTTGTGATACTGGAAAAACTTATTTAAAAATCAAAGAGTTACTTGAAAATTTTGGTCCCAAACAAATTTCTTTAATTGTACTTGTTGAAAAGGTTCAACCACGAATCAACAATTACAGACCTGAATATGTGGGGTTTGAGATTCCACCTGATGCTTTTGTAGTCGGCATGGGATTGGATTACTATGGCGAACTGCGTAATAAAACAGAAATTCGTGGGGTGGATCCTGCTTCTTTGCCCTCCAGGGAGGAGCAGGAGCTACTGGATTCTGAAGCCTCACTCAATGAAGAGTTGCGTAAACTCATCGCCCTGGAAAAAACAACAAAACCAGGTAGTAGTACGATGACAGTGTTTGGAGGTAATAAATCGAAAGATAGAGTAGATCCAAGCCTTACTGATTCATTTCAATTCAATTAAAAGAAAATGCTAAGGGTATACTGTTTTAAACAGCACCTACCCTTAGCAGTAACTTGCACATTAACCTTATGTTTAGCGAAATTTAAATCTACTGGTCTCTTCTTTCATGGAATGAGAAACCTGTTTATGCATTTTAATAATTTTGTTTTCTAACTCGTGGAGGTTAACGCCTGTTTTTGCCGATGTTTCTATATAATCCATCTGATAGGTATCTGCCCATTTCTGAGCTTCCTGTTGGGTAATTTCCCTCTCCCCGGCGAGATCGCTTTTAAGTCCTACAAGTAAAAATTGGCAAGTTGTATGACGTGCTACAACTTCTTTATACCAATAAGCCAAATTATCAAAGCTTGCACGAGCACTAATATCAAAACAGAGAAGGAAAATATTAGTGCGCCTATATTGATTGTTAATGTAGGCGTCGGAATTAATTGTTGCAGAGTAATCACGACCACCTATAAGAGGACTTTGATAATTTAATAAAAAACCCCCTGTAAAATGCTTTTCTTCAAGAGCACCTATGTGGAATTCTTGAAATATGCCTTTTGTCAGCTGAGAAATGAGGCTTCTTATGCCAATTCTTGAGTCACCAATTAAAGTGACATTAATTTGAGGGGCTTTTCGGGGGGCTACTTCGGATTGAATTTTTCGAGAGGCGAAAGTCATTTTTTTAAAAAAGTGGCCTGTTTCAGAAAGCTTGCAGAGCGCTTGTGTGGGCAATAAAGACGTAATAAACCCTATAATGTCTTGGGGCAATTTTTGAAATTCCCCTGCACGTACCTGCATTAATTTTTTTTGTTCATGTTCTGGCAATTGTTGTTCAATCGTACGTTGTCCTAAACGAAAAGCTTTGGTTAAATGAGAACAATAATTCTTTAAATCTGCATCAAATTTTTTTAAAGGCGAAGAAAAAATCGACCCTAATAAAGATGTGGACAATGTCTTCGTAAGCATCCTGTAAGTGTTTTTCAATGCACTATGGGAAGAGTCTGGGCAGCTAACAGAGATTATATGGTCTAATAACTGTTTTACTTGTGAATCAATATATTCTGCAGAAGATTGGTCATTTTTTGATTTTTTCGTCTTAAGTTTTTCTTCCAAGGAATTAATAACTGTTGTCTTATTATTTATAATTTCATTAATTTTTAATAGCTTATTAAATTCTTTTTGCTTTTTATTTTCATCATTAATAATAGATAAAGAATCATAAGTTTGTTGTAAGAGCTCATACACCTCTTTAATAAAGTCAATTTTCTTTTGTAAGTATTCGATTTTCATTGCTATCTAATTAGAGTTAATTATGAATTTATTGCTCAATTATAATCCAAGCTGAACGGGGGTTATATGGGTAAAGTTACCTATACCATGATTTTTAATGACTTAATTTGAAGGGGGGGTTATTGAGAGAGTTTGTCCTTTCGTTAAAGGTTTCCCTTGGAAATCAAAACATTGCTTAACGATTAGGGTTTTTCCAGTAAAGAGATCACAATATATTCGATAACCTGCCTGATTATAAATGAATAATTTACTATCACCGGGCACGTCTCCATTCAGATTGATTTTATAATGCTCAGGATTGGGTATGTTTTTAAAAGTATTATTCATACACTCCGCTAGCTGGGCTCCCATTTGATGTTTTACTTCATAACATTGCTGCATCACCTGAAGCGCAAAGTCTAAAATAACTTGTGGTTGGGCTACAGTCGTTGCCTGGGCGAACGAAAAACCAATAGCACAACCTAAAATAGCTACACGTAAAAGCATAACTTTCCTTAAACTATTTTTATTAATTATAGAAGAGGTCTTTAAAAGCGTTGCTTGCTGCTTTTTCCTATTGTACTCTGGACATTGTTCAGTCATTACAAGGAAAGTGAATGGCAAAAGTTCTCTGTGTACTTTATGAGGATCCAGTAAGCGGCTATCCTCCACGTTATGCTCGGAATGAGCTCCCGAAAATCGAATGTTATCCAAATGGTCAGGGGTTACCAGCACCTAAAGCCATTGATTTTACGCCAGGGCATTTATTAGGTTCTGTTTCAGGTGAGTTAGGTTTGCGCCGCTTTTTGGAAAAGGAAGGCCATACCTTTATTGTGACTTCTGATAAAGAAGGACCGAATTCACGCTTTGAAAGTGAGTTGATGGATGCCGAAATAGTCATTTCGCAGCCATTTTGGCCCGCTTATCTTACTGCTGAGCGAATTGCAAAAGCACGGCAGTTGCGATTGGCAATCACTGCTGGAATTGGCTCAGATCACGTTGATCTCGAGGCTGCAATGGCCAAGGGAATCACAGTGGCGGAAGTAACTTATAGCAACAGTATCAGCGTAGCTGAACATAATCTAATGCTCATTTTAACACTGGTGCGTCATTATATCCCTTCCTATCAATGGGTACTGGATAAGGGCTGGAACATCGCAGATTGTGTTTCAAGATCTTATGATGTTGAGGGCATGAGCGTAGGGATTGTTGGGGCGGGGCGAATTGGCTTGGCGACTATGAAACGACTAAAGCCCTTTGACGTTAAACTCCATTACACCGATAAACATCGCTTATCGACAGCGATGGAAAAAGAATTACAGACGTGTTTCCACCCTTCAGTAGAAGCGATGGTGTCCCAATGTGATATTGTGTGTCTATGCTGCCCATTACACCCGGAAACAGAAAACTTATTTGATGAAAGGCTGCTTCATACGATGAAAAGGGGGGCTTATCTTATTAATACTGCGCGGGGCAAAATTTGTAACCGTGATGCAGTAGTGAAAGCATTAGAAACAGGCCAGCTTGCAGGGTATGCGGGGGATGTCTGGTTTCCACAACCTGCGCCGAAAGATCATCCATGGCGACAGATGCCGCATCATGGAATGACGCCTCATATTTCAGGTACCTCCTTGTCTGCTCAGGCACGATATGCTGCTGGTGTTCGAGAAATTCTGGAATGCTATTTCGCGAAAACACCTATTCGAGAAGACTATTTAATTGTTGATGGCGGTAAACTTGCAGGGAGTGGTGCTTATTCCTATAGTCCTGGCAATGCTACTTGTGGTGCTGAAGCTATTACCTAATAGACTTTAGATTAACCTAGTGTGTGATTGCATTTTCAAGATGAACCTGGTTGTCAAAGTGCCAACCAGGTGATAACCGTTAATTAACTTACTATAGGCGCAAGTTTAACGCTTCTAATTGTGTTGTAACCTGCCTGACAGGCTCCCAGAAAAATCGTGTCAACATAGTCGGTTGCCTCACTTCCCTTGCCGGATTCGTGGGAATCATTGCTTCTTCTTGTTTCACGCTTGCTTCATAATTTAACAATTCTTGGGTACTAAAAAAACGACGGGTTTGGTAGAGGGATTTTTTAGATTCTACTTGTTCCAATTGCCCCAATGTTGTAGTTACTGTATGTAACTCTTGTCCATAAGTAGCTATGAGCCTTTTACTTGCTTCGTTTAAGTAGTCTGAAAGAAGATGTTGAGCCCTCTCTTGTAGAATAGCGATAACATTTTTGGTTTTTAAACTCAGGGTATGAGTTAATTTATCCTGATTAAGTTGCCCAATCCTTTCTTCTTCTGTGATGGCTGCTAAGGTTTTAACTGGATCTGAAAGTTTAGTGTGAAGAATGGAAATATTCGCTTTAATCAGCACTAGTTGGCCATTTAGAAGAAGCTTATCTTTTAAACTACAGTCTGGCAGACTTAGTTGAGTATTAATTTTAGAGAGTTTTTCTTCTTCAGCCGCTATCTCACGTTTTTTCTCTTCAATAACTTGTTCTGCTGCAGATTTTTTGAGTTGTATTTCTTTGGCATACCTGTTTAAAACTGCGTGCTTTTCTGGCAAATCACCATAGAAATCCCCGGCTGTTTTTCCCGAAAATTTTTCTATTTCATCGAAATCAGGCAGTGACGTCCAATCCCAGTAAGCAAGACGATGAATATGTTGATGAATAGTGAGAATAGATTCAGGTAAACCTACCACACTCGAACGATTGAGGGTCGTCCAATCCAGGTTTAGCAAATTTTTTAATGTCCAAAGCTCTTTAAATTTTTCTTGTAGTTCTAAGGGGAGTATCTCACAGGCTTTTGGGTCGTTTAAATGGAGCAGAGCCTCTCGATGACGGTCAAATTGTTCTTTTTGCAACATGAGTTGTGCGCGTTCTTTTTCAAGCATTGGCAAGGTAGATGACTGATACCCGGTAAACCCTTCTCTTAAGGGGGAATCATCAATTTGTACTTCAATATAGGATTGAATCCCATCACAACCACTTCGAATCCGTACCTGGTCTTCTGACACCTGAAATAAAGCGGCAAATTGAGACGCTTTATGGGCAAAGAGGCTGTCTTGAGTGTCTTGCTTGAAACCATCGACTTTTTTAAGTGACTTTATGGAGTGACTCAATTGATGTTTTAACGTGTTCAGGGCATTACTATAAGGTTGATACGCCGTATAAGAGCTGAAGCGGTTTACAGTCTCATATAATTCCTCAATAAGATAAATCTGATTATTATCCTCACTTATATTAATCAAGGTTGTTTTAAGATAATTCCATACTGTATCTCCATTAAATTGTTGTGAAATATCGTCAAGTTGGGTGCGAAATTGACCAAGATGATAAGTAGATAATACCGAATCATTGCAGCTCTCTTGAAACTCCTGGTCGCAATGAGGTGCAAAAATTAGCGATTCAATCGCGGTCAAGGCCGTATTAATCACACTGCGCGGATTTTTATGGGTCAATGAAAAGAGATATTCATCGTTTAATTTCACGCGTTGCTCTTGAAGAACCATATAGAGAGCTTGAATTTTAGCTTTGTCCTGGGGGGCTTGTCTTAATTCCTCAGCCACTTGATAAATCTTGCTGGCAGCCTCTTTAGCAACAGTTCGTTCCAGAAGGGCATGCAAAGGTTGAGGATTTTGATTGACCCAGGCAAACTCATTCATAAGATGATGAGCCAGCATTTTCATGATTTCATCACCATATTGAATACTCAGGGCAATTAATTGCTCGTCTAGCTCAAGACCGGCTTGTCGATAAAGTTTAGTAAAGGTAAGAACCAGCCCTTGCATTTTAAATTTATCAATCAATGGCATTGAAGCCAGGGTTTGGGTATGTGCAAGGAGCAATGGCTTTATTTTTACAAGTAACTCTTGAATGGCAGCTGCACTGGCTTGACTGAGTTTGTTTTGATAAAACGCAACGGTTGATTGAGTAATTTGCGTTGTATCTTCCTGGCGTAGTACTTTATTTTTCTGTTGAATAACTTTCTCGGCAAGTGAGACCAAGAGGGTTGGGAAAAATGAAGATGATCTCGATCTTTCGTCGGTATTTAGTGTCTTAATGGCTTCAGGATAAACTGCACAGAGTTCTCCAATTAAATGAGGAAGCAGTTGTTGGCTTTGGGCTAATTCCAGTTGTTTTTTAGCATCTTCTTCAGGTTGGGTAAATTCAAGAGCAGCCCCTGCCTTGTCGAGAATCACTGCTTCCAAATTTTGATAGGTTAATGCAGTAGCCGCGGTTGTAAAGGAAGGGGATTTTTCTTGTAACGCATCCTGAATAGTTAACTCCCTGGCGAGATCTAACTGTTTTAAATAATTAAGTTTTAAACGCTGCAAAGCGGTAAGTCTTTCTATTTGTTGGGCCTTTGCTATCCATTTTTCTTCCCGGATATTCTCCCAAATTTTGCAAATTGCATTTTGGAATTGAGCAATGCTTAAGCTCAAGGTATCTGCTGAAATGCTGGTTTCTTGTACATTTGACAATTCACTTAAAAGTACCTGACGCCATTGATAAAGATCATTTTTCAAATTGATATCGTTTGGATAAAGATCAAGTAATAAACTTTCCCAAGCATGGACTTGTTGCATCAATGTCTGCTGTGCCCTATCAATTGCTTGGGTATAAAGTCTATCCAGTGTGGCTTGTAATTTAATTTCATCCTGCAGTTTTTTAATAGTCTTCTCAGACTGTAGTTGACGATAGCGAGGGAAAAGAAAATACATGAATCGAGTAAACCAGCTGGTAGGTGCTGGGACTTGATAAATCGGAAGCCACTGTCCAGGTTTCCCGTTTCGAGCCGCGCGACCTGCAATTTGTATGGTCATTCTCTCGCTGTCAGTATAAGGCTGAATAACAAATAGACCCTCAGGGTGGGTACCAGGATTAATATCAATGCCTCTTGCAAGCATCGCTGTCCCAATGGTAATCGTATTCGCTTTACCAGCCTGTTTAACGATGCGGTCTAACTCTTCCGGACTTTCTTTACCAGTGACAATTTGAATTTTAAATCCTGCTTTTTTATAAGCTTCAAAACTTTTTCCGATGGCTTGGGCATCATCAAAATCCTCACTTACAATGAGAATGGGTTGAGTTTGAGTTTGACTCCATTTTTCAAGAGCATCCTTAGTTTGTAGAATAAAAGCTTCGCGCTCTTCTAAAGTTTGGATAGGAATATCGGAATCAAATTCCAATCTTGGTTTTTTAACAGGGCGTTTAACGGCATCGATTGCTTTATGAATAGCGTTAATCGTTTCATTACGTGAAAATGTAAAAACTGGGGGATGTTTTTTGCGATTATCACCTGCATAGGGTGCTACACTGATTGCTTGGGTGCCGAGTTGTGTGGCTAGATACTGCAATTCGATTGAATCGCCAGGGGTGCCTGAAATCCCAACAAGTCGCCCTCCCGTATTTTGGTAAAAGCGCACCAAACCACGGGCAGATTGACTTGCTAAAACTTGTGGATCAGCGTCAATAAAAAAATAATGTGTCTGGGCATTATTTTCTGTTTTCAGTCGCGCTTGTAAAGCTTGCTGTACACCGTCGGTGAAAATACAGCCGGTTTTCGGTGTACTGCGAACCAGCGGAATACAGACCATTTTTTTTGTTACTTCATTACCGGTTTCATCTTTTTCTTTAAGGGGGCGAACAATAAAGTGTTTATTCTCAACAAGTTTGGCGGCTTTGCAACTGGCATTGATCCATTGTCTGAGTTGTGTATTGCTGGTTGCAAGCATAAAATTTTGTTTATCAGCATCACCATTAAATTTTTCGTTAATCGTTTTGTTAATGTAAAGACGAAACTGTTCGACATCTTCATCTTCATCCCAAACTTTACCTTTGGCAGAATCAGTATTGCGAAATGTTGGAAGATTAATAAATTGGTAAGCAAGTGGATAAATCCATTGAGCATGAATATCTTTTGCTTCAGATGAAGGGTTTTCTGCAACTAACTTATAAAGTGTAATTTGATCAAGTAAGGCATCATCGCTTTCATCTAAAACAAGATGAATAGCATGCTCATTTTGAATGAATGCCTCTTGTTTCGCTTCCTTGGCTGCCAGACGGAAAAGAGCCATGTCTTCTAGCGTAGAGCAGTTGATGCCGTTCAATTGATAATCCTTTGGCTGACTATCTGATTGAATCAGGGATGACTTAATCTCTAAAAATTTAAAGAAGGGTTCGCAACTGTTTTCATAATCCCTGATTAATAAGGTTCTGTTTGCAGTGCATACATCAACGGTCCCTCCTTGTGCCCACTGTAAAACTGCAAGAATTGGTGCAATTAAGCTTTTACCTTCTCCTGTATTAATGCGCATGAGTAAATTTGTATAAGGAGTATGTAGGGAGAGCAACAACATGAGCATTTGCGTGGTATTGGGGAACAAGCCTGTAGTACGAAAATAAATTTCTCGCAGGTGTGCAAGAAGCTCCATTTGGATCAAGTCAAGTTGTTCTTCAGGAACTTGATGTGAACGCAGCTGATTGAGCAATAGGGTTGCCCGCTCCTTTAATTGCTGACGAGAACTGGAGGTTAACTTTTTAAGTTCACTATAATCGTAGGGTTTTAAGGGATCAGTGTATCCTAAGGTTTCTATATAAGTAAGCTGCTTAGCCAGTTTCAATTGTAGTAATGGGGGCAGTTTAACTTCATGGAGTAAATCTTCCAGGCTTAATAAGGCTTCCTGAATTCTTTCGGTTGTAAAGTGCTCTGAAAGGGGGCGTGTTTCTCCTGTTTTTGCAAATGGATTAGTATCAAAGCTTGAGCAATAAGCCTGAAGTTTTTCTGAGCCGTGGGCTAGTAGTGCCGAATTCAGTGTATGGGCAATTGGGTACGGAGGCGTTGCAAAGAGTTGCTTGACTTGATCTAAATCGATTGCAGAACGCCTGCCTAACCCTTTGGAAATGTCGAGTAAGATGGGTAAATTAACGGTATCATCCTTTTTGCTGTTTGCAAAACCTGTCAAAATTGCAATAAGTTTTTCTCTATTTTCCTCATTCATTGAAGCCAGTTGAGTTAAAATATTGGCATAGGTACTTAAATCCCGGCTTAGATTGTCGAGGGAGATACGTTTTAGCAAAGCAATACATAGGGAAGCATGGACAGGATTTTCTGATAGAAAAGATTGGGTGCGGTGAACTAAGTCTTGAACTAAATCTTGAGAATCATTCACGGTCATTCGACTTAAGATTTGAATAATTTGTTTAAGAATTAAAGATTTTGTTTCCTCCTCAATATGGGATTTTTTTAACTCGTTTAAGGTAGCTAAAGGAAACGGTGTGGGGTTTTTTAAATTGTGAGCCACGCTCATCTTAAAAAATAAAGTCTGGGTTTCTGCTTCCAGATCAGCTAACTCAAAAAGAGCTTCCAAACCATTTAAAGCACGATCAATAGCCGCTGTATCCGCTAAAGGGTTCTCTTCAAAAGCTTGAGTCGTTAATTTTAGATATAAATTCAAAGATGCTGGGTCGGCACGAAGAAGCGTATTAACCAGCACCTGCTTCTGCCGATAGTTTAAACGCGAGAGAGGGGGGGTTTGTAGCTGTTTATAGATTGTGTAAAACTGATCTGATGCTTTGTCTTTAACATCAATGAGAAAATTAAGATAACTAACAATCGTTTCAATCGTGGTTTTATAATTTTGCAGTGATTGGTCGGCAGGTTGATCTTCAGCAAGGTTGCCCGCGGCTTCCAGAATACTATTTTCAAAGTCTGGATCCTGTGTATTTAATTGTTGCAATGTTTTTTTGAGTGCTGGCAATACTTTTTTCTGTACCAGTTCTTCTTTGAATAAGAAGGTAAGCGAGTGAGTGTCATTGAATTTCGCTAGCCATTCAAGACAGGTGTTCGCATCTAAATCAGTAACCTTGTTTTTATTACGCTCATCATTGAAATATGCATGGATTTCGCGGTTAATAAGTCCATGCAGTTGCGTTAAAATGCCGGAAAATATCCTTCCTGTTTGATTGTCTGTCGCGAGGCGCTGACCGGTAAGGATAAAGCTTAAAATATATTCACCCTTGGTTTCTCCCAAGCCTCGCAAACTATAAGTTGAGTTAAGAAGCTTTGGCATTTTTTCTTCGAAATATCCAAATTTATTGAGGATTTCTTCAAAGCATGGATTAGGGGTCTGCAGTAGCTCAACAAGGTCAGCTAAAGCGTCAAAAAGCGGAAATAATTCCTGGTTTAATTGCTCTTTTAACTGATCAGGGACTAGCTTACTTTGAAGATTTTCTTGCAATGATGCTTTAAGGCTTTTTATTTGCAGAACATCATTGCGTTTTTTCACTGCAGTAATTAGTGCATCAACTATCAGATCATCAAGTTTAGAAATATCACCATTACCGAAAACGCATCCGGGTAATAAATTTCTTTCAATAATACTGTTTTTTAACCACTCTTCCTGTTTTTCTAACGTAGACTCTTCAGGGAGATAGATGGACTCTATAATTGAATTGATCAATGCTTGAATTTGCTGACGCTTGGGTAAGGGCTGGGATTTTGAAACATTAATTTTGCTTAAAAGACTTAACAAAACATCAGAATAGACGCTACCTTTATTCATTTCGAGTTTGTTAATCGCTAACATCAACTCATCAATGTCATTTTGGGATAAGTCAGGCTCATCTATTCTTGCCAATAATTTAATAGCATCAAGTGTGAGATTCTGACGATTATTTTGCAAAAGTACTGCAAAGGATGCTACAACCGACAAATTGTTTTCAGGAGAGCTATTTGTCTTTTCCATGCGCTCTTGCAGGGTATCGATTAATTCAAATCCTTCATTTTCTAGGCAAGAAATATAGGGGGCAATGAGTTCATTTTTAAAATTCTTGTCAGGAAAAGACGTTTTGAGTTCAAGCAATCGTAATAGAAGGCCTTGTATTTGCAAAAAAGAGGGAATGGGCTTGAATTTGAAACAACGTGAAAGTCCCTGAAGTAAATCAGCCCTCTCCTCATGGCTAAGCGGTTGCAGTAAATTGATGCTATTTTTTAGCATTTTCTGCCAGTGCTCAGCGGTAAGATTTTCTTCGTTAGCAAAAGTGCAGGTTAAAATAAACAACAATTGATTCTTTTGCTCAGCACTCCATGTTGCCTGGTTTTGGATCTCTACAAATTGCGCTTCAATGTCTGTTAATCTAATCCTGCTTTTCCAATGCTGTCCCAGATAACGAAACAGCAGCATGTTCAACTTTTCTGGATCGCCATTGAGATGGTTATATATAGTCTCAAGGTTGAATTTTACATCCTCAGCTTTTTCGAGATGCATGCAGGCTGCTACTTGTAGAAATCGCTCCGATGTTGGAGCTTGTATCATTGCATAATGAACGCCGGTAGGGCCCCAATCAAGATCTTCTAATGCTAAACATTGCTCTTGTGGATTTTGAGCGTGCTCTAAAACATCCAATACGCGATTTAATGTGACTAAAAGATGACCTTCGTGATTAATAGGGCAGGGATTAGGAAGAGTAAGATTCTTATCGGCAATACGAGGTAGAAAAATTTGAGTGTAAGCTTCGAAAAAATTATTAAAATCAAAATGGTGTTTCTCATGTTTAAGATGGGCAATAGCCAATGTGTTCCACCATTCTTTTTGTTCGGCTGGAAGTTTTAGAAGTTTCTGAAGATTTTTAATACCGCGCGGGCTTAAAAAAGCATCCTGGGCAACAGGATCTTTCAAAAACGCAATACTTAAGTTTTTATTCAGGCAATTTCGTAAAAGTTTTATAAATAATCTAGTGTGAGTTTCACCGCCAAGGATGAATAATTTGGCAAGCATGGGCACAATAAATTCGGCATCAGCGGGATTACATGCATTAAGAAGGGCTGATATTTCTTTGGCACTCGTAGGTGACGCATGAATTAAGCCCTCTTTTTGCGCCAAAGGATCACTGGTGTCCAAGAGATGCCTTAAAATAATGTCAGACAGATTGGGTGATACCTTTAATGCCTCACCAAGGCTAGGTAGCTTAAGTTGTGTGGGTATTTCAAGAGTTGGTGCGAGGGCAGAGGGAAGCCTGTGCGGCATGTCAGTGTAGCATAGAGCATGTTGTTCACTGTCGATATAAAAGCCCTTCACTAAATTCCTAGGGATAATACCATCCGTGAAGGCATGAGAATATTCTTTAATTTTTTGTGCTGCTGTTTCTTGTAATGCCTGGATACCTAGTGCTGATAATTGTTTTACAAGATTAGGTAGTTCTGGTAAATCAATGGGGACATAGACAAGGTTTGAAATCTCAAGTTGTTTAATATGTTCGCTTTGTGGTCTTTGGACAGCAACAACTGAATGTCTCGGAAGATGAATACTTTTTTGAATTTGAATATTGGCACGCACTGTCGATGAAGCACTATTTAATGCCTCTTTTAAAGTATTAATTTTAGGTTCAGTGGTTGTATTTAGTAAGTCCGTTGCAGTTTGATCCAAAAATGCCCTGCGTGCGCTTAGAATGAGGATATTGCTATTGATTTCATCATTGGGAAGTTTAAAAAGGAAAAGACGTTTGCGCTTTTCTTGAACAAATTGCAGAAGGATATCAATGTCCTCTTCTTTAATGTGTTGGGGCTCAAGAGTAACCTCAATGGGGGTGTAGTTTGTTTCTGTTTCATAGGAAGCGGTTAAGTTGTCGAATAAAGATTGTAGGTACTTATTTTCAAAATTAGCTGGCACAGAACACTCCTCATCAAAACAAACTTCTTGTTATTAAAGCCGCCCTAAAAGTGCAAGCAGCATAATAAAAAAAGAGGGTTAATTAAATACTCTGTGTTAAACAAAAAATCATGTCGAACCAGGTCATGACGTAAACGCTTATGACGCCTAGGGCGCGACAAAATTTGTTCGTTAACGGCGTTAAGGGCGAACAAAGGGCTTACCACTTTAAGATTCAAGTGTCGAGCCATGTTTTTTCTAATTGTTTCTTTATAAGGGAGAATAAATGTCTTTTTTTTATTTTTTTGTAAGGGTAACTCTTTGAATAATGCATTTTTTTCTCATTAATCAAAATAATGCTGCAAATCATAACAGAGTTAGCTTATGTGAAAATTAAGAAATTAAAAAAATTAGCATACTTCTAAACAGGATAAAATTTATGTGATTTTTACCAAACAAAATGACTTAATAAAAAACATTTTTTGCTCAAAGATCATACTGGTTAAATCCAGATTTACATCCATAGTTTATCTGTGGAATCCAGTCATGCTGCAAGATTTTGGGATCCCATGAACAAGTCGCGGACGCTGTCTACGTGAAGTAGGTTAGGTCGTTTCGACCCAACCTGCGGAAACTAAAAATGGCCATGGTGGGTTGAACCAAAATCATGCCCATGATGATTCCCGGAATGGGAATGACTATGATAAGGTCCTGAATGAGGTTGCGAGTGGCCGTGGACGTGGCCTCCTGTAAGTATGCTCCCGCTATGAACGTGGGAAGAGGCTGGGGGGTAAAAGCTAAAAGGGGTACCCCAGGAGGCGGTGTGGACGTGTCTTGATGCTGTACAGGAATTTCCAAAGCAAAATGGCAGTAAGCAAATGCCGCCAAGGATGGCTAACATGGCTACAATGGGTAAAATAGGCGCGGCTGCCACAGCCATTCCTCCTGCAACCCCGGTTGCTACGGCTGAAAAGAGGATAGGGGCTACGAGAGCTGTTGTTTTCATCATAAAGGCGGCCACAATTCCCAAAGTTAATAGTGCGCCTGTCGCTAATGCAGCCATGCATTTTAAGATAAAACTATAATTGGTTTTTATCTGCTCTGTAATTGCCATGAGTTTCTCCCTAAGTCTAAAGGCTATTCGAGAGATAATCTTCGTGCTCTTGGCAAGTGGAGTCAACTTTTTTTGTATAAAAGAGTATTGGGTGTAAAAAAACTGACTAAATCAGTTTGCCTTCCTATTTCTGTTTAATCGTGATTGATGCTAAAGTTTGTTTAACAAACGCTGTGCGTATTAATAAAGAGTTCTAATTCTATGTTTCAAAAGATTCAAATCGGGGTATCCTCCTGTCTTTTAGGGCAAAAAGTTCGTTTTGACGGAGGCCATAAACGAGATGATTATATTTGCGATTTATTGGGAAAATATGTGGAATTTTTACCCATATGCCCTGAAATTGCTATCGGTATGGGTATTCCAAGACCTGCAGTACATCTTGAGGGTAATCCGGAAAACCCTCGTATGGTAGAAATTAAAAATCCAGACAAAGACTACACTGTTCGAATGCAACATTATGCAAACGATACTATGGGGCTGCTGCAGAATATCAGTGGTTATATCTTAAAAAGTAAATCCCCATCCTGCGGATGGAGACGTGTTAAGGTTTATCAAGAGAAAGGACAACCGCTGTCAGGCACCGGTCTTTATGCAAAGGTTCTTGAAAAGCACTACCCTAATTTACCCATTGAAGAGGAAGGTAGGCTAAGTGATCCTCGCTTACGTGAAAATTTTATTGAGCGTTTGTTTATTTATAAGGATTGGCAGAATATGGTGGCCAATGGTTTGAACGTTCATACGATGATTACTTTTCATACGCGCCACAAGTTAACGCTTCTTGCGCACCATCCGACAACCTATCGCCTGCTTGGACAAGAAATTAGCCAACTCAAAAAAGAAACAATTGAACCGATTGCTGCACGTTATATTCAGCGTTTAATGCAAGCACTTTCTTATATAGCAACGCCCAAAAAGCATGCGAATGTTTTACAACATTGCTTTGGTTATTTTAAAAAAAATTTAAGCGGTATTGACAAAGAGGAATTATTAAAAGCGATTGATAATTACCGTCAAGGACTACTTCCCTTAATTGTTCCAATTACCCTGCTAAATCATCATTTAAAACACTATCCAAAACCCTATTTAGAGAACCAAAGTTATTTGGCGCCTTATCCTGAAGAGCTAATGTTACGTAATCATATTTAATTGCAATCATAAAATTATAACGTAATAATCAAACCACCATTTTTATAAGACTTTAGGAAGCCTTATTTATTAACGAAGAGATTAAGGATAAGAATGAAACCATATTTATTAATAGGATTTATGCTGGCAGCGCTCTCGTTTACTTCTCAGATATACGCTAATTTTATTTTGCGTTCAGCCTCTCCTACGGTTTGTGAGGATATCCCAGGGAGATGGCATGGCCACGGAAAAGCAACTAACTGGTTAATAGGGGAATGCAAGTATCACGGCCGTGGCTCATTAAGTAGTCTCGATAGTTCTGGTTATTTTAGAATAGAAGTGACTGCAGATAAGGATTCTGGTAGTGTGTTGTGTCCAAAACATGCCCATGAGGAACTTAAGGGGTCCTGTATTGATGGTGTCGTGACAATTATGACTAACTATGGAAATTTAGCAGGTCATTTTTCACCAACTCAGGGTAAGGCACAAGGAACCTTGTCTGTAGGTGCTGGTATGAGTGCTGAGGTTTTGGTTGTATTTGAAAGAGGGGAATAAGATATTCTCCATTTAAGTTTGAGTTTTAATAAGTCAGAATTATGAATAAAAATAAAATGCTTTTTGAGCTTTTAGCCGAGCTCATTGATGTTCAAATTAAAAAATATGTCAGTCTTGCCTCAAGAGGGGTTGGTCCTGATGCCCGGTTAAATGCGGCGCTTGTGTATGATGAAGTAAAGGAGCTTTTATTCTTTGCTAACCTGTTGCTGGATGAAATTCAGTCAAATGTGGATGCAGATCGCATTGATTATACGGTTTTTTATACTATTTTCGATCAAGTAAAATTTTATCTTGAACAAGAACAACTGCGTGCTTATGCAGGTAGACTTTTGGATGATAACAACATACATGCAACAGTAGATGAGCGTACTTCAAAGCAACTACATGCCTTAGCTGAAATTGCGGAGCATGCGGATATTGATCTTTCAGTAGCATCGCAACCTGTTACAGAGATACAAAAACAGTGCCAGTACGATAGTGCCAAAATTGCCTGTTTTATATTAACACTGGCCAAGAGTGTAAGAGAAAATCCTAGTATGGTGTTTGATCCAAAAGTACCTGAACATGCACAAGTTATTTTAAGAAGAAATGCCCTTACCAGGTATCATGAATTAGCCAACGAAATTGACGAGCTTCACCAACAATGTGAAGAGGTATTAGAAGGCCTTCCATTGAAAGCACGGTTCTCTTCCTTAACAAAGGAAGAGGCATGGGCGCGTTCAGCTGAACATAAAGGTCAACTTACTACTTTGCTTAAACGCTACCAAGGATTAACACCTGATTCGTGCTTATTTACCTCAAAACATACATGGCATGAGGTGGCTTCTTTTTCTACAAAAGCAGGGAGTGAGCAATCAAACAAACAAGTTTCGCTTCAATCTTTCTTTTCAAACCGCCGTGCTTTACTTGGTGGAGTAGCTGTCGCAGGGATCTACGTGGCCGCCTTACTGTATTATTTTTCTACCCAATTTGAAGAGGGTTATACCGCACCAAAATTGTAAAGTGTGAACGCTGAAAACCGGCATTTATCCTGCAACGAAGGATGGCCGGTAGCAAAAATAACATGCTAACATTATAAGCAGCATTTTAAATTTGTCAGATGAAATCTGGGTTGTCACTCATTCCGTAGAGTCCCAGATAGATCACATCGCTCCTTAATAATTGCAAGTGCCTTCATTAACAGGAATTGAAAATAATTGCTGCCCATCCAGGGAATAGCTATAAACAAGTTCGATGTTTTGATCGATAAAGCGCTTCATTTCGCGACTTGAGCAAACGTTTTCTTTTATTGAGGTATCCAGTTTTTTTAAGGCTTCCTCCCGATTGCTCAAAATAGAACTCTTTTCGTTTGCGTTAAAGTTAATTAGTTGAAAATAATAAATTAATTTATTTTTATCTGATGCTACTTTGACGAGTTCAGTATGATTATCGATTTTTGCAGGTAGATTTTTGTTAAGCAGGGTAGCAATAGCATTTAACTTTTGATCGGTATTCTGGGCATTAAATCGTGAATTCAAGTAAAAGAATAGTAAGGTGAAAGCAACGCTGAGTATGACAATAACTTTAGTTAAAATAGCTAGAATTTTGGAACCTTGGTAGTTACTAGCACTATTCCAAATAGCAATCCAGATGAAAATTATGTAAATCATTGCCAGCAAGATCAGGCCATAAATCGGAAAAGTACCTATTTTATTAACAATGGTAATTATATTGCTAATGATGAAATAGAAACCAATATTGATTAATGTGATAACAAGAACCCCAAATATCCAAAAGGTAGCCCATAAAGGGAACTCACCATAAAACAGTGTTTTAAGAGGAGTGAATAATCCTCTTTTGTGAGTATTGGAGGGTGACAACGATTCCATGTTTTATTTCCTTGCACTATTATTCTTTATGAAATAACTAATTGATTAGCATGATTGATGCCAATTAAAGAGAATTGTTAGTATAGATCTGGCGTTGGTGACGCCAGATCTTGTTATCTCCAGCACCGAAATTGGCCTCTGTAATTAATCCAGCAATCTGGACGTCCAGGCACCATTACCGCTCCCGGACCTGGATGGTTGGGTACGCATCTGCCATTAATGGTCATATGGTAGCCAAAACCGCACCCTTGGGCAGCATTTGTGGTTGATGAATAAAATACACCAAGAAATAGCAGGGCGCCAAAGGCAAGAGGTCCTAATAATATTGAGAAGGGCATAGAACGTGTCTTCATGACATCTCCTTTTTCATCATGGTTTCCTAATTATAGAATTTTGTAGGCCAACTGCGCGTAAAAAATAAGCAAAGAAGTTTAAATGAAATCTAATGAGATGAATAATCCTAATTTATTCCCTTAAAAAGTTGTCGTATAGTAAAGCCTTACACATAAACAAGGGGATAAATTATGCTGAGCAAGAAGTCATCTCATGGTCACGCCAGCCACTCAGATTATTCGGCTCATTCCAGCTACCCGGGTCAATATCACGGTTATTCGGGGGTTATGTTTAGCCCTTCGTCCAACAGTGTACCTCGAGGAAACCATCACGGGCATCATCATACGACTGCTGTAGTTAATAACCATAATCATCACAGTCATAATCCTCCTCCCACCACACACCATCATCCACATCAGGATGGGCCTATTTCTTCGGGTGGTTTTCCACGATTTTAGTAAAAGTTAGGTTATTTTACGATTTAACCTTGACGCACAATATAGGGGTTGGGTAAAAACGACCTAACCCTACTTGTTGTATGCAAGATCAAGAGAGTAAATCGTTTTAATGGCTAGACAGATTCCCGCTTGTGTGGGAATGACATTAAATTCTCATTGAATTATTCTTGCTCTATTATCCTTTCTTATTATCCGGTTGATAATTATTAGAAAAATTAGTTTAAAAAATTGCAATGGTATAAAATGCAGGGGAGGAACATCTCTAGATTTATAACCCCTATCATGTCAAAAATAAATCAAATAAAGCATAATTTCTTTAATAAATCATCAAACTCATTTAAAGGATTTCTATTTACAGACAACGACTTCGATCTAAAGCAGCTTAATTGGGAATTTTTATCAGTATATCAATTGGTTATCTCCAACAAAGAAATTCTTAAAAGAAACCGTGAAATTATTCTATATCTCAATTATTTATGCGAAATACTGATTCAATATTATCAGCTTGACTATGTTGAAAAAGATCTAGAGAGGTTATTACTAAAGAAGAGAGAGATAGAACAATTTATTAAAGAAGAAGCGGCTAATGGTAATTCAAATACAATGGTCCATTGCCCTGTTATACTTGTTGGACCAAGGAGGAGCGCTTCAGATTATACATCGGTATTAACCAGTTCCAGTAGATTTCGTGAGCATACATCTGCATTAATTACAAATCGCTCTTATTGGAATTACAGTCGGAGTCTTGCGAATTATCTTATCATTTATTTACAGGGAAATGGATTTGCTTCCCTTATGCTGGAAGTTAATGAAAAATTAGGCATTCATTACAGTGTACTGGATTTCGTAAAACTGCTGGATAAGCCGCAAAAATTTTTACGCTTCTCCAGTGTGGTCCTTTATATATTTCGATTTACAACTAATTTGGCCGTTTTACTCAAACACGTCATAAATGCTGCAGTAAGCAATAAATTATCAAGTACGAAAGTGCTTGCCCAGGAAATTGAAAAGCGCGGATTTACCATGGCCAACGATATGGTTTGGGGAGTAGTAAATTTATTAAGTAATTATAATCGATTTTTCCAATTATCCTCTCTGATTATTGCACAGATAAATTTAGCATTTTTAGTGTTTGACCTGGGATTGTTCATTGTGCATTGGTTATTCGATAGAAGCGATTATGTAAGACGCATAGAGGAGCTTAAGCAACAAAAAAAGAATATAAATTCTGCTTTTGAACAGGCTGTTATTGCTCGACAGCTTGATATTTTACATGATGAATGGAGGGTTGAGTGCGCCTATTATGAGTTTAATATTATCGCAGCTAGTATATTGGCCATAGCTTTTGCCGCTACATTTATTTATTTTGGCCCCTTTGCCTTAGGAGTTCTGTCCGCACTCAGCATGTTGGGTAATGCTTTTTATAATACTGGTGATGAGTACAAAAAGTATAAAAAGGCAAGTGTTTCTCTCAAACGGGAAAAAATTAATGGTGAAATATTAAAAGATGAAGGCCATTATAAGCTATTTAATCAATTACATATTGAATGCTTGCAGGCCAACAGATTTTTTTGGAAAACATTAATTTTTAATACCGTAGCAACTTCATTCATTATCACTGCTGCGGCCATTTCCTTCCCTATTGCTTCTATGCTAACTGTTTCTTATGTGATCTATCGATTTTTTGACAGTTATCAACAGATGCATCGCGAGAAAGACAGTAAAAAATGTTCTTATGAAGTTTACCGTTTGTTCAAAGTCAATAATTTAGAAAATCCTATAGTATCTCTAAAAGAAAAACCTGTAGAATCTTGTAATTCAGTCATTTATAGTTAATAAAGTGCTGAAAGAAATTTTTTTAACTTCACAATGATAAGGAAAAATATGGAAGAAATAATTAGTTTGGCTCTTCGCAATTTTACCTGGACTTTATTTATTTTAAGCATGATAGTGGCTTGTCTGGTGTTACTGTTTAAACCAAAACCTTTAAGCAAGGCGAAGATAATCGACATTTTTTTCTCTTACTTTTTGCTTTTTAATGTGGGTATTAGCTACCTCTATAATTTTATCATGCATGTGTTTTTTGGCGATTTTACTGCACAATTTATTGGTTGGGCGCAAAGTCCCTTCCAGCTTGAGGTCGGTTTTGCCAGTTTGGGATTTTCGATAGTAGGAATCTTAAGTTTTTGGAGTGGGTTTGGTTTTCGTGCTGCAACACTCATTGGTCCTGCAATGTTTTTATGGGGGGCTGCCGGTGGGCATATCTATCAAATGGTAACCGCCAATAACTTTGCCCCCGGAAATGCGGGTTCGATTTTTTGGAGTGATATTCTTATACCAATCATCGGATTCATACTGCTTTGGCTGCAATATAAAAATCCAAAGCAGGACAACTAATCTACCTTGATGATGACGCATAACCCATTTAGTCGGAGTAAAATGGGTTATCTCGGGAGTGGTCAAATGAATTGAGATGAAAACATTCTGTAAATAGAACTATATTTTTTTATTATGACTTTCAGGTGAGGCGTTGTTTTTAAACTTTGGTTTTTCAGTAGAAAATATACCTAATTCGCCAACATTCGATTTATCTGGTAATGAATAATTCGCTATCTTGTTTTTAAGGTATTGTTGCAAGCTAATGGTTTTCTCTTCTGGCTGAGTGCAGATATCCCTGAAATTAACTTGCCCTTTTTCAATTTCTTCCACCAATTCCTGGATACTATAGCCTGAAAACCGTTCTGGTTTCTCGACTGTCGAAGGGGAGAGAGCATTCATTATTAGAAGTTTATTAAGTAAGAGAAATATAAAGGTACGACCATTACCATCATTAAAAGGATGGTATTGATGAAGTTCTCTAATGAGAGTTGTGATCGATTCTAATTGGTTTTGTTCCGTTTGGGCTTCAGAAAGAGAGACATGAAACTGAGCGAGTAAAGCGTTAACCTCAAGTACAACATCTTGGATAGAGGACCTACGATCAATAAGTAGCTGATCCCAAAATCCGGTTTCTAGATTCATTAAAATTTCTTCTGCTGAAATGCTTTCCGCATCTATTTTATAGATGGTATTAGAATCTCCATCCTTATAATAACAGAGCGAGAGATCTTTTTTTGGACGATGTTTTACCTTTGCTAATAATTCCCGTATTCCTTCAAGGGACACAGCGTCAGCAGCTAAACCGGATGATCCAAAGGGTTTTAATCCCAAATAATCATCATTATTTTCATGATAGGCAATATCATGTAATTGAATAATAAATTCTAAAGTGACTGGCTCATTAATCGTTTCCAGAAGAAATAGAAGTGCCCTGGAGGCATTCTTCAAATATCCTGGGGAACTTTGTTTATCAAATAATAGAGGATCGTTTAATTCCCAATGCTCCCAATCCATGATTAACTTCCAGAAATCATCGTTTGGTAATCCTGCAAAAACTTCTTCGATATCAATTGGTTCACTTAACATAATTTCACCTTGGAACGTGCTCAGTCATAACTAAAACACATAAAATCTAAAGATCGGTTTATGCAAACTTTTTACTTGAGAACTTACAATCCTAACCAACGTATAAATTGGTTGGTTGCTTTTAATTGAATATTCTTGTCTTCCAGTTGTACAGAATAAGTTTTCGGCTGCTGAGAATTGCTTATGTCTTCAACATTCAGTTTGACTTCTTTTATTTTGCCCAGAGGAACAATTTTCATTCGGGTAATATAATATCCTCTTTGTAGTTGTACATCGGGAACAACAAAATGTACGTCATCCCAGATATTACGATATTCAATATTTTGGTTATTAAGGATTAATATTTTTCTAAATTCTGGTTCGCTCAGGGCAATATACTCTACATCATTAATCTGGCGCCTGAGCATACGGCCAACTGGTGGTGTGGTATGAAATAAACGCTCATAATTCGTAGCAGATACGACCACCACAGGGTCGCTTTCCTCGCGGTACTTGTTTTGATTTAAATCAGCAAAAAGAATCTCTTCCCGCATGTCATTTTCTTGAGGGAAATTATCAGCAAGCTGTTTGTTATCCGAACTGGGAGAATAGCGTTCACAATTTAAAAATTTGGATTGTTCAAGCCAGTTTTCGTTTGGGTAATAAATTACAAACAATGATTTATCCTTAATGGTGTTAATAATGTCTTTGGTATGATCAAGCGGTAAAGCAGGACACCCCCAGCTTCTGCCTGCTCTGCCATATTTTTTTATAAAATTTTCATCAACATACCAACCGCCGTGCATAACCACATAACGGCTCGTCGCATTGTCATTAAAGCCTTTGTCTAACCCTGTTAGTCTTAAAGAGAGACCGTCACGTCCATAATAAGTTTGATCGGTTAAATAGACACCAATACTGCTGGCTTTGCTATTATGCTTATTGGAGAAATAATTGGTTAAGAGACTCCCTGAACGAATACCATGAGAAACATAGGTATGAAACAATAATTTTTTCTTATCCATGTCAAAAACCCATAGACGTTTCTTACTGGAAGGCAGTGAATAATCAATAATTGTTAGAATATTATTGTGTGGTACATCGAACTGTTCAGCACATTTTACTGATGTTAAAACCTTATTAATCACTGAAATATTCAAGGTAGGAGCTTCCTTATGCAGCATTTCTCTAATCGCACTTAAAGGGATAGTGGTCATTTTAGGGTAGTGGTATTGATTACTAACAATAGAATAGAAAATTTTAGCCACTGAGTTATTCTGAGGGTGTAATTCCCTTGGGGGGGCGGCTGAAGTCAGGGAAAAACAAGTCGAAGTGACTGCTAAAATTAATAGCAGGCTTTTCTTCATGATATCTCCTTGATTGCATTCGGTTAATTATTATTCTTTCCTTATGAGTTAAATATAGTTCACTATGACCGAAAAATGTAATTTCTGTAAATATTATTTTGAAGTTTGAATAATATACCCCTTTATGTTGAATTTACGGTTAAAAATAGGGTTTATAAGCGAATTAGACCAATGCGAGGATTAACATTACTTGAAATGAGGTTTGTTTAATTTAGTCAGAAGGAGATTGTGCCTTGTGTAGAGAGCAATCCAGAAAATTTAGTTCTGGATTGCTTGTATTAGCGTTTTCTTTTAACCATTATTAATGGTGGTAATAATGACTTCTTTCATGTTTACCATTGATATCTCTAGCCGCAGTGAGTAAATGTTTTTCAAAAATGCCAAAAGCCTGTTGCATGTAATCAAGCGCTCTATGGCCATTTTGAATAAAGATATCCACATTTTTTTCCAAAATATCTCCTGGCTTTTTTATGTGTGACAGTTCATCGGGTTTTAAATAAGCTATTTTTTGCAATGTCTTAACATTCAATTCTATCATTTCACGAAAGGGTTTTTGCAATTGGTTAAATGCATCCTTCCAATTTTCCATATAATCCTGTTGCATGATGCCTCCTTAATGTTGCACTGCACAATAAAAGTGTAGTTTTGAGGTCGTTATTTGTCAAATAAAAGTATTTGGGCTGATCCTGTGGCCTACAGAGGATTTCAGTGATTTAATAGGTGTACTGTATTTTTGCGAACTTTACCTGGCAGACTTATCCGTTTCTCCAACCTGCTTAAACGTTGTTTCACCAAAAATCGCAGTGGGATAGGTGTAATGCTTAAATTCGAGTAAGTTATTACTTGGATCCTTCAAAAAAAAAGAATAATGTTCAATGCGAGTATTAGCAAAACGAATTTTAGGGGCTATCTCATACTTTATTTTTTGACTATTTATACGGGTAATAAACTCATCAAATTCTTTCTTCTCAAGAAAAATCAAGCCAAAATGGCGTGGATAAATTCCATTTTGCTCAGGAACTGGATTTTCCACTTTATGAGCTACAATTTGGCCAGCACCACATTGAAAAATTAAGGCTTGCCTTGACTCTCTCCCTAGGTTGAAACCCAATTGATGATGATAAAAATTTTTTGCTTGGGTGAAATCATGGACAGGGAATGCCAAATGAAAAAGGGTATTCATCGTTCTAAGGGTTAAGTGGAATTGACCCAAGTATAATCTGATTCTTAATGAATTAATATCAAGGAAATCATGTGATTTAAGCCTCCCTTAAGGAAAGAAAAGTATAATTTTTGTTCTTTACTAGGTAGGGTTTTGATTTATGTCCCTTGTTTTTTTCGGTAATGCAGAAGCAGAAATTGAACTGTTTCATTTAATTCAAAACTATTTCAAAGAAAAAACGAGCGACTTGACGCTAGATATGACGGCTGCGCAATTTGCAAGAGCAGGATATTTCGACATATGGATGGTTAATAACGACCCTCGCTTCCAAGCGCTTCGAAATTTTTATTATCGACCTAAACGTATTGGCATTTATTGTATTGATTTATCAGCTTCATTGATCAATTATCAACAAATTGCTAAGGAGATTCATGAGTTTCAAGAGTTAAGCAATTTTTCTGATGTAATATTGGTGGGTTTAAATGACACCCTTGATATAGAGAATGGAAAAGAGAAGCTGCAAACCATAAGGGATGAACTGCAGTTAAATGTTTCAAGCTTTGCGATATCCGAGAAAGACGATAGTCTTGACAGATTAATTAAAAAATTACAGCTCAACGAGCAACTCGCCGACCGGGCAAAACAAAAGAAAGAACAAATTCGTTCTTTACCCCCCTTAGAAGAGGCAATGTGCCAGTTAAAAACGAAAATTGCAGATCTGCCTTATGAGAAATTTTCGGCAATAACTGCACAAATGGAAACTTTAAAAATTGCATTGGAACAACCCGTAGATATTACGGTAAAAGAAGAAGCAATCCAAACGTTTAGTGACAACTGCCAAAGGATTTTAGGGGGTAACTATCCAACCCTATATAATACAGTATTGACCTTAGCTGCTGTAGCAGTAGTGACGATTATTGCGGGATTAATTGGCTTTGGACTTGGCTTTGCTGCAGGCTTATGGACTGGCCCTGGTGCATTTATTACTGGTGTTTTAACAGGTGCTTCCTTTGCAAAAGCAACGATGGCAGCAAGTGGAACCATAGGCTTGATGGCTGGTGCTATGACAGCTTACAGTTTATTTAAAACCAAAAAAGAAGCAATTGCGATCAATGATTTCGCAGAACAAGTTAATTTCACCTTAGATTAATAAAGGGATGTAGATAATCTGGCTGCCGCCAAGCCAACCAGATTATGCAGATAATTTAGGCCGTGGCCACTGCAGACAGTGTTCTTCTTTCCTGATAAAAGAGAATAAAAAATCCAATTACTGCCACACCTAAAGTAATTGGGATGATACCCAGGCCATAAATGAAGGCGGAAGCAACCTTAATTCCACCAAAACTGTTAACTACCACTCCAATTGTTGTATGAAAGGCATAGCCAAAACTCATGATTATCATATTGGCTACCGCAGTTGTGATGCCTGCGATTTGTTCAGGGACATAAGTAGAGGCTTTATAAATCGCCAGAATTTGATAGGCCGAACAGACACCTACCAATAAAAAACCAAATGCCATGGTTTCGCTGGTCATATGTTTTGAAATCAAAGCCATAAATATCACCATCATTAACAAGCCTGCACCAATGATTACTCCTAGATAGTTGCGTGTTTTTTCCGCAATATAACTAAGGACTGGGGCGCCAAAACACATTCCTATAAAAATCATTGAAGGCAGGTAACTGGCAAGTGAGCGGTTATATCCATAAACTTCTTTTATAAAGGCTGAGCCCCAGACGTCTGCAAAACCTTCCAAAGGTCCTACCATTAAACCGGACAACAGACACAATGCGATAATTTGGCGGTTGGTAATAACTTTTTTTACATCTGAAATAACACTGCTTGTAGAGGTGGGTTTATCAATTTCCGGAATAACAAAATAGGTAAAAGCAGCTAACAGGATGCCGAAAATGGCAAAAAGTTCGACAACAACTTTGTAGCCTAACACAGTACACAAAAAGCTGACTGGACCACCACCATATATTGCGCCAATTAAGCCGATAGTGACTGCAAAACTGAGCATTCGGGTGAAATGTTCTTCTTTAAATCCCATGCGAATTATCTTAAAGGTACCTAAAATTGCCGCAGAAGAACCCATGCCTATCAGGGCACGCCCGATCATGGGATAAACCCAGTGTTCAGCAAAAATGATAGGTAATAGCCCTAGCACTGTGAGTAAAATACAGCCTGTCATGACTTTTCTTGGGCCAAAGCGATCAAGCATAATGCCAATAGGTAAATGCATCAGGGAGTAGCCAATATAATAAACGCCTGAGAATTGTCCAAAAACGGCAGAGTCTATGTGAAATTGTTGAATGAAGTTGTCAAGCATAATATTGGGCATGACGCGCAAAATATATTGATAGGCATAAAACAAGGAGGCAATGAGCCATATTCCCCAGGCGACTACACGTGTGATTGATTTATTCATAACATTTACTTCATTAGTGGGTTAACGATACCCTGCTAATATTTAATTAGAGGACGTAGAGATTTACTTGATTTAATCAGATATTTACTCCGCCTCAGCGGAGGAGAAAAAAGAGATTCTTGAAAAAAAAGCGGGCGGCTTTGCGCATATTATACTTCCAGTAAAAAATATCGCCAATAAGTTATAATATGAGCATTTATTGTTTCAGTCAATAGGAAAAAGAGAGATACCAGGTAACAAGTGATTAATGTTTTCTCTGTATGTTAGTTATTTTTTAAAATTTAATGTTTAGTTAATGATTGCTTGGTACTATTAATTAAATTAAAGCGTTATTTTGAGAATGCAATGTTAAGTCCAGTTGAAGCCGAAAAGCTTGTATTAGAGGAAAAAGAAAACGGAGCAATTCTTGAACAAAGAAAACAGCGAATTAATGAGGCGGTTGATGTTTCAGCAGCGCTTAATAATTGTTTTTTCCATGCTTATGCCTTACATCTTTTAAGTAACCAACATGTCTTTCCCCCTAATTTATTTGATTTAACTGAATTTGATGGAGAGCATATTGTCACCCTAAAAGAGATGTTAAGTAAGGATGTCGTATTACAACATGAACTCACTACAGCCTCGACACCAGATTATCTGTTCGAAAAGACATTAGTTTTAGGTATTTTATTTCGTAGTTGGTTTTGTGCACAATTATTTCATAGTGAAGCTGGTCGCGATGCTCTTTTTGACTTTAAGGGTGATGCTTATAACGGTGATATTCGTGTTTTTACATTCTTGCGAATGGCCAGCGAATATCAAGATGCTTTATTCACTCCTGTTTCAAAAACAAGAAGTCTTTTCCAGAATTTGCAAAAAGAATTTCCTACATGGCAGCATCTGTTAGAGGAGTCCGCAGATGTGCCTGAAGATGTTTCTAGAGCACTTGAACAACTGCTGCCTGCTGAAATTGAAGCTTCTATTGCCACATTGCAGGCCGATGAAAAAAATCCATTAAAATCTGTTGAGTCTTTAAAAAATGCCGAACAAATTCTTAAACGTACTATAAACATTTTAGAAGAAGTTAAAAAGAAGTTACAACCAGAACACCATAACCCTTTGATTGACGCAATCAATGAAGCTAAAAAATCGCTTAATTGCGATTTAGTCATAGAACAACAGAGTGCTTTGGTCACGGTGGAGATGAAATATTATGATTTTCCCATCTATATCGCTAATAAGCATTTTTTTAATGAAACGCTATTAAATAAAGACTTGGAATTTATCCAAGAATATTGGCATAAAGAAGGTTATGAAAATTTTTGTAAGTTTTTAAATCTATCCAATACCAAAATATCTTATGCTGACGTTGATCCTATCTTAACAAACCTCATTCACCTTCCATATGCAATTTATAGCGAAAGAGATGGTTCATTTTTAGTGGGTAATTTAGACGCCTCCATGGAGTTGGCTCTCGATTTTGGTCGTCTAGACGGAGGGCATTATAAGCTTTTGACTAATCCAAAAACCATTGAGTTATTGCAACATTACCCTTCCCAAAAAGAACATTATTTAAGGAACCGAGAAGCCTTCTTGGCTCGAAAAGCGCCAGCTAAAGATCTTATAAAGGATACGGTCTTTGTTGAAGCTATTATCCCCAAAAGCGCTCTAGACTCCGGAACGCCTCTAGATTTCCTTCTAGGAAAACTCCCCTTATTTTTAGAAAATCTAAAACAAAAAGTTGGGCAAACCTCGCAGAAAGAAGACGTGGGAAGCTCTTCTGCAAGTGAGGGGAAAGAACCCCCCCCACCTTCTGAAGTTCTTGAAAATACAACACAAAAGGGCGATAGTACGCGTCCACTCACTTTGACGGAGGTAAGTGATCAGCGTGATCCGTTGTCTGTTGCAGTGGATAGTGGTGAAACTATTCAAGAACCCCCTGAAAATGAAACGCCTGAAACAATTAATCCGCAAGATTTAAGTAATACAAAGCTACAGAAATTTTACCAACAACTTGAACAACTTAGAGGAAAGGCAGAAGAGCTTAGAGGAAAGGCAGAAGAACGCAAACAGAAAAGACGCCCTTTTTTGAATTATAAAAGAGCCGCAAACGATGCTGAGGCTTTGTATAATGAACTTTATAAGGCTTTTAACGAATTCGTTAAAAGCCCTGGTGCAAAAGAATTTGAAAGATTTAACCAACAAAGCCTTGCGGCTATTGAAAAACATCAACCTACTTTGGAAAGGCATCGTAATGAGTACGGACAATTGAAACAAATCATTGGGAATATTGTCTTGGCTATTGCGGGGATAGGTATTTTTTATGGGGTTGCATTAATGATTAATCGCACCATTAATGGGCGATATTTCTTTTTTGCACCACAAACAGCCCAAAATGTTTCCAAGCTTGAAAATATGCTTCCTGAAATTGCCCCGGAAAATAAATCAACATTCTGAGAATCTTAGCAATACACAAGATTAGGTCATTTCGACTCCACACCAAGCATAACGCTATTGGCTTAATAGCCATTGGGTTAAGCTTCTCTTCGTCTGCCAAGCGTGAGAAAGACTATACTAAAGAAGCACTGTTTAGAAAGGACGCAATCATGAACATTATTATCCCTATTTTAATGTGCTTTTCTGCTATTTCCTATGCCGCATCCAATACAAGTCTGACGATGCAAGGCAATAGTGTAAATCCAAATGAACAACTATTACCCTCACCCTTTCCGGTTTTTGTGATGGACAATTATGGTGTAGTTAATCGTCCTTATCCTGGGACAAAACCTGCATCTTTGCCCACTGATAATAGTTATACAGGGGTGCCTGGATGTTATATTGCCTGTTATTCTCATAATAAAGGTGTATATCCCGTTTCAGCGTCTATTTATGTCATGGGACAAATTCGCGTAAAAGGGCAATATCAGGGAAGAATATGCCAACCTGAGGGGTATGTTAATAAAGACATCAGTGCTGCGAGCCAATTTAAACAGTTATGTTCCGAGAAAATCCCAAGTTGTAACCATATAGAATGTTGGGCTGGAGGTGACACTGGTGGTTGGTTTGGGGTTCAATTATAAAGCTTCGTGCTTTACCATCAGAATAAAAGAATAAAGGACAAAAATTTAGAATCGCGTCGTTACGAGCGCAGCGAAGCAATCTAGTCCGCTCTTTGAACAGAGATCTATTCTGGATTGCTTCACTTCGTTCGCAACGACGATATAAAAATTTCATCCTGTACTATGGGATAAAGCATGGCAGCATGGCGAATTAATCCTCCGATAGAAATTTAACCTCCTCCATCATTGCTGTAATGCGAGCTTGTAGATATTGATCTTTTGTAGCCAGCAGTTTGGCTTGCTTTAATTGACGCATGGCCTCTCTTTTTCGCCCCTGTAAAAGTTGACAACGCGCTTCAGTGAAATAAGCATAATCTTTACGGCGAGAGGCTGCCTGCGCTTGTGCTAATGCCTCACACAACGGTAAATCCTGTTTGAATAGTCTTGATCCTTTTAACAAAACGCTGGCTGCTTGTTCTGTTTTTCCCGCTGCCAACAATCCTTGGGCGAGAGCCATTAGGGCAGCATAATTTTCAGGATAGTTGGCTTGCAAATTAGTAAGTCTTTTCAGCGCTGCCTCAAATTGTTGATTGCCTGTTTCAGCTTGTGCCATGGCGATCTGATAAAAAAGATTATCTGAATCATAGTTTAGCAAGGGTGTTAAATGTACTTTGGCTCTTTCAAATTGATTGATACCAAGAAAGGCTAATACATGCCCGTATTGGCAAGCTGTATCACTATTTTTTTTAGGACACTCAACTTGGTAATAATCAAGTAATTGTTTGCTGTTCCTGGCGACAGAGACGCGAATTAGTTCTTTAAACAGGCGATAATCCAGTGCATCAGAGTGGTTTTTAGGGGCTAAGCGTTGACTACGGTTTTCAGCCTCAGCAATACGATCATCATCAAGGGGATGGGTCCGCAAAATAGCTGGGATATTGGAAGTGTAGTAGTAGCGGGAGCTTTCTTGCATTTTTTTAAAAAAACCTGCCATTCCTCTTGGGTCAAAGCCGGCTTTAATCAGCATATCAATACCAATACGATCGGCTTCCTTTTCGTTAGCCCGTGTAAAATTGATATTATCCTGCGCAAATCCACTTAAGGAAGCCATCATCGCTCCACTTCCCAAGGTTGGATTAATTACACCCAGGGCTATCGAAGCTAACATAGAGGCTAACATAGGGATTCGCATTTGCTTTTCGTGTTGGATTCTCTGATAAAGGTGATGCAGGCGCACGTGGGCAATTTCGTGAGCCATTACCGCGGCAAGTTCACTTTCATTTTTAGTGGCCAAAATTAATTGTGTGTTAATGCCAATGTAGCCGCCAGGACCTGCAAACGCATTAATTTCGCCGGATTTAACGATAAAAAAATAGGGCGTTGGGATATGGGCAAATCGGGCAAGTTTTTTTCCAAGATGGTTAATATACTGATTGGCTAAGGGGTTTCGTTCAATACTGTCGGATTGGTTAATCAACTGTATAAATTCTTTTTCCAGCTCTTCAAGTTCCCGGGTTGAATAAGGGGAAAGTGCGTACCCATTGGCTGACAATATTGGGAATAACAGGGTAGACATTAGTAAGGGCATACAGCGCTTTAAAACATGTTTAAAACAGTGTAATAGATTCATAAGTCTGCCTGGATTGGTTAAAAGGCGTCGGTATGATGGCTTTCATACGCAAGAATTAGCTATTATATCATGGAATGATTACGAATCGGCAAGATTTGTTAAATCAGCAAGGCTCCACAGTTCATTCCCAACTGTATAGTTCGCTTTGTCCACTATCCACCACAAATTTCGGATTTTAAATTTTTCTACAGGTTGAGAGATTCAATCTTGGGCTACTCAAAAATTGAATAATTTGTTAACATATTCCGATTTTTAATTATTGATTTAACTATGCACAACTACTTTATGCTGGCTGCCCTCGAACAAGCCTGGCTCGGACGGGGTACTTGTGCGCCAAATCCAAGTGTGGGTGCTGTGGCTGTGCACCGTGGAGAGATGATAGCCCGTGCTTGGCACCCAGGGGCAGGACATCCTCATGCAGAACAATTGGTATTGGAACAAGTTCCTGACAATTTAACGGATGTTACGCTTTATGTGACTTTGGAGCCTTGCAATCATTGGGGGAGAACGCCGCCCTGTGTTGAAGCGATTATTCATCGTAAAATCGCCAAGGTTGTTTATGGATTTTCTGATCCTAATCCACTTGTAGCTGCCAATAACACGCCGGAGCTTTTATTCAATGCAGGGATCGAGGTATTGCATTATCCTATGGAGGAGATTGATAGTTTTTATCAGAGTTACCGTTACTGGATAACCACAAAAAAGCCTTGGATTACTGCTAAAATTGCACAAACCCTGGATGGTAAAATTGCTGGTGTAAATGGTGTGCCTTGTCAGTTATCGAATGCCGATTGTAGTGTATTTACTCATCAAAATCGTTTGCATTCCGATGTTATTTTGACAACGGCGAGGACAGTACTTAACGATAACCCGCTTTTTAATGTACGCTTAAAAAATAAGGTATATAGCAAAACATTGGCAATTATTGATAGCAGCCTAAAACTTACTGGAGAGGAAAGAATTTTCAACAATGCAAAGCATTGTCATATTTTCTATCATGAAGGACATGGAATAAAAAAGACTGTACCCAATTGCAGCTATCATGCTGTGCCTGCTAGAGAAGGGCAGCTTAACCTTGAGATTATAATCAATTATCTCGGTCATCTTGGATTTCATGATGTGTGGGTTGAGGCTGGCGGTAATTTATTTTCAGCGTTGCATCGGGAGAATTTGGTGCAGCGAACTTATCTCTACCTGGTACCGACTGTTTTGGGTGAAAATACTACACCAGCATTTTATGGTGATTCTCTATTCACCAGCAAAAAAAAGGTTTCATGGCAAATACAAACTGATAATGTCATTGCGTGTCTGGATTGGCAGGAGAATTGATGTTTACTGGATTAATTGAGGCGTGTGGGGAAGTCATTTCGAATACTCAAAATCAAGCTGCAAATCGACTTCTTGTGAAGTCCTCCTTTGAGCGGTTGCAAACAGGCGAGAGTATCGCTGTAAACGGGGTATGCTTGACTTTGTTGCCTACAGAAGGAAATTACCTTGCATTTGATGTATCTCCTGAAACGTTAGCCTTAACAACGTTAGGGCAATTGCAACAGGGAGAGTTGGTTAATTTGGAACGTGCAATGCCTGCTTCTGCGCGTTTTGGAGGACATTATGTAAGTGGGCATGTGGATACCACAGCCTTTCTTAAGTCAACCGAGGTAATAGGCGAGTATCTGAAAATAACCGTAGGTGATTTCGTAGTTTGTGCCAAAATGTACCTGCTGCCCAAAGGCAGTATTACGCTAGATGGTGTCAGCCTCACCATAAATAAGGTAATGGAAAATGAGATTGAATTGATGCTGGTGCCGCATACGCTTGAAAAAACGACTTTGGGTCACTTAAGTATTGGCCAGCGTTTAAATGTGGAATTTGATTATTTGACTCGTATTGTAGCCCACCAGCTCAAAATTGCGGGACAATTAAATAAAGAGGTTGAAGTATGACAAGTCCTTTCGCAACTATCGAGCAGGCTATTGAGACTCTAAAAGCCGGCCGTATGATTATTTTGATTGATGATGAAAATCGCGAGAATGAAGGTGATCTGGTAATAGCTGCTCAACATGTGACACCTGAGGCGATTAATTTTATGGCTCTTTATGGTCGAGGGCTTATTTGTTTGCCAATGGCACAAACATTAATAAATAAGTTGCAACTCCCTCTGATGGCCAGGAATAATCGCTCACCTTATGGAACGGCTTTCACCATTTCTATTGAAGCTGCTTGCGGTGTTTCTACAGGCATTTCGGCAAAAGATAGGGCTCATACCATTCGCGTAGCCATCGATCCAGAAAGTAGCCCTCAAGATCTTATTTCGCCAGGACATGTTTTTCCATTAAGCGCCAAACCACGCGGCGTGTTGGAGCGGGCAGGGCAAACGGAGGGGAGTGTTGATCTGGCTGTTCTTGCTGGACTAACGCCTGCAGCTGTTATCTGTGAAATCATCAATGATGATGGCACAATGAGCCGCAGGGATGATTTATCCCGCTTTTCAAAAGAACATGATATTCCTATGGTAACTATTAAGGATTTGATTGATTATCGTATTCGTCATGAGAAATTAGTGGAAGAAATTGCAACGACCCGGCTTCCTTTACAAGAACATGGTGATTTTGCAATGACGGTGTTTGAAAACATCCTTGATTCCCGTGAACATTTTGCTTTAATCAAAGCTCCAAAAATTCCAAATCGTTTACCTTTAGTCCGTATTCATTCCGAATGCATCACCGGTGATGTTTTTGGTTCCTGTAAATGTGATTGCGGTGCTCAATTAAATCAATCACTACAGAAAATAGCCGAAGAAGGTGGGATTTTAATTTATTTGCGCCAGGAGGGACGGGGTATTGGTTTGGCCAATAAGTTGAAAGCTTATGCGCTACAAGAGCAAGGCTATGATACTGTTGAGGCAAATATTAAGCTTGGCTTTCCTGCAGACAGCAGGGAGTATGCAGTAGCTTTTCAAATTTTAAAGCACTTAGGACTCGACGCCGTTCGCTTGCTAACCAATAATCCGAAGAAAGTAGAATCGATTGAAAAATATGGTATTACAGTGAAGGAACGTATTCCGTTAATGGTTTGCCCTACGAACGAGAACCGCCATTATCTGAAAACTAAAAAACAAAAGCTAGGGCATTTATTAGCCATTGATTAGAGGTGGGCAATGCAACATATTAAAATTGATGTTACTGACGCTGTCAGTTCTTTCCCGGTAGCGATTGTGGTTAGCCGCTTTAATGAAGACATTACAAAGGAATTGCAGCGGGGGGCCGTGGAGCGGTTACAAGAATTTGGCTTTGCTTCCCATAACATCAGCATTATTGAAGTACCAGGCGCTGTAGAAATACCCTTAATCGCTAAACAAATCGCAATGGGCGCCCAAGTTAAAGTAATTATTGCCCTCGGTGCTGTAATCCGTGGTGATACAAGCCATTATGATTATGTTTGTGAGCAAGTCAGCAATGGCTGTCAGCGGGTTGCTTTAGATTATAATATTCCTGTGATTTTTGGGGTATTAACGACAGAAAATGAAGCACAGGCTTGGGATAGATTGGGCGGCGCCCATGGTCATAAAGGTCGCGATGCCGCGGATTGTGCTCTTGAAATGTATCAAATTACGCGTCGACTAGAGACGTTGTTTCAAAAATAAGGCATTGCAACAGTAGGTGGGTTCATTTGACCCAGCCATGCAAAACTAATTATTCACATTGAAGCTCATGCAGGATTGCGTTGGGTCAAATGCTCAACTTACTATAATCTGTTAAATAATCGATAGAAGCAAATGACTTGAACGGGGTAGCATTTTGCACAATATAGAGAAAAACTGTGGAAATAATATATTAATTCTGCGCGTCTTTTGGTACAATAAAACCCCGTTTATGTGCAAAATTTATTTTCCGCCTTACGTGTGCGGAGCATTCCAAACGGGGTCTTTATGACAAATTATATTTTCATCACAGGTGGGGTTGTTTCTTCTCTCGGAAAAGGTATTGCCTCTGCCTCTCTTGCAGCCATCCTCGAAGCCAGAGGTTTAAGTGTAACCTTAATCAAACTTGATCCCTACATTAACGTGGATCCAGGTACGATGAGTCCTTTTCAACATGGGGAAGTATTTGTAACACAGGATGGGGCAGAAACTGATCTTGATTTGGGGCATTATGAGCGCTTCGTACGCACTACAATGACCAAGCGTAATAATTTCACCTCAGGCAAAATTTATGAAACCGTTATAAAAAAAGAACGTCGTGGTGATTATCTTGGGGGAACGGTTCAAGTCATTCCTCATATTACCAATGAAATTAAGCGTTCAATTAAACAAGGCGCTGACAATTTCGATGTGGCAATGATTGAAATAGGAGGAACGGTGGGAGATATTGAGTCCTTACCGTTTCTGGAAGCTATTCGACAAATGCGTATTGAGTTAGGGGCACAGAGGGCTTTATTTATTCACCTTACTTTAGTCCCTTATATTCCTACTTCTGGCGAAACAAAGACCAAGCCCACCCAACACTCTGTGAAAGAGTTGCGTTCTATCGGGATACAACCTGACATTTTAATTTGTCGCTCTGAAAAACCGCTTTCCTCCAACGATAGAGCCAAAATTGCTTTGTACACCAACGTAGAAAAAGAAGGAGTGATTTCTTTACAAGATGCTAAAAGTATTTACCAAATTCCCATGATTCTGCATGAGCAAGGCCTAGATGAAATTGTTGTAAAAAAATTAGGATTAAATGTAAAGGTAGCTGATTTAAGTGAATGGGAAAAAGTCGTGGCTGCACAGAAAGTTCAAACCATGACAGTTAAAATCGGCATGGTGGGCAAATATACTGAATTAAATGATGCTTATAAATCTATCAACGAAGCACTACTTCATGCGGGTATTCATACACAAACCAAAGTAGAAATTGCCTACATCGATGCCGAATTGATTGAAAAAAATGGTGCCGATATTCTAAATTCCGTGGATGCGCTATTAATTCCAGGGGGATTTGGTGAGCGAGGAATCGAAGGTAAAATTAAAACAGTCCAATATGCTCGCGAGCAGAGAGTACCGTTTCTTGGCATTTGTTTAGGAATGCAAACGGCAGTAATTGAGTATGCACGCAATGTAGCGGGGCTTAAAGGTGCCAATTCAACCGAATTTGATAAGACTACACCTTATCCTGTTATTGGTTTAATCAGTGAATGGATGGAAGCGGATGGCAAGATTAACCTGCGGGATGAACATTCAGATTTAGGCGGCACAATGCGTTTAGGAGCACAGCCTTGTCATTTGAATACGAATTCATTGGCCTATAATATTTATCAAAAACCAGAAATTATTGAACGGCATCGCCACCGATATGAAGTTAACAATCAATTCTTGGAAACCTTGACAGAACATGGTCTTGTTATCGCAGGTCATTCTGCGGATGGCAATTTGGTTGAAATGATTGAATTACCAGAGCACCCCTGGTTTGTAGCTTGTCAATTCCATCCTGAATTTACCTCTACACCCCGTGATGGGCATCCTCTTTTTGAACAATTTGTGCGGGCAGCACGTAAACACCATCAGCAAAAGGAGACAGTATGAAATTATGTGGTTTTGAAGCAGGAATATCGGCTCCTTTATTTGTGATAGCAGGCCCTTGTGTTATTGAAAGCGAAGCGCTTGCCTTGGAGACTGCAGGTTATCTTAAAGAGTTATGTGCGCAATTAAATTTACCTTTTATCTATAAGTCGTCATTTGATAAAGCTAACCGCTCATCGATGAATAGTTATCGCGGACCTGGTTTTGAAAAAGGATTGATGATTTTAGAAAAAGTAAAAGAACAGATTGGTGTTCCAGTTTTAACTGATGTACACGAAGACACACCTTTGTTTGAGGTTGCTAGTGTAGTTGATGTTCTACAGACTCCTGCCTTTTTATGCCGTCAAACAAATTTTATTCAAAAAGTAGCGGCAATGAATAAACCGGTTAATATTAAGAAAGGACAATTCCTTTCCCCTTGGGAAATGAAGCATGTCGTTGCTAAAGCCAAAGCTTCTGGTAATGAGCAGATTATGGTGTGTGAAAGAGGGGTTAGTTTTGGTTATAATAATTTAGTGTCAGATATGCGCTCGCTACAGATAATGCGTGATACCAATTGTCCAGTTGTTTATGATGCCACGCATTCAGTACAATTGCCTGGTGGAAATAATGGTGTCTCCGGCGGCCAAAGAGAATTTGTCCCTGTTTTGGCAAGGGCTGCGGTTGCTGCAGGCGTTGCAGGTATTTTCATGGAGACACACCCCAACCCTGATGAAGCATTAAGTGATGGTCCAAACAGTTGGCCATTAGATAAAATGAAACCGTTGCTTGAAAGTTTAATGGCTATTGATAGGGTGGCGAAGGAGAGTCTTACCGTCATTAGTTAATCCTCTTTTAAAATATCACTTGATAAAACAGGTATATATAGGGACATAACATGGTTTGCGTTGGGTCGCACATGACCCAACTTATTCGTTCTGGCCCCTCCAAAGAGCGTTATTAAATTAACGGAACGTCAAAATCAATTTTCATGGTATAGTCTCCTAATCATGCAAAACATTTGCAATGACGTTAATTCTGTATACCTTGATTCATGCGGATTTAAGGACTAAAACCATGCAAAAAAGCAGAAACATTTTAATGAACAGGATTCTAGCTATTTTTTTATCCTGTTTGGTGCTATCGATAGCGCAGGCGGGGAAACCGTTATGGACGTTCGACCCACAAACACCGATAGACATTGCGGTTGCCAAAAATACCAGTAAACAGATACGCTATACCGTATATAATCAATCATCCAGACCTAAAATCCTGGTGATGAAAGCCATCGCTGGAATCACGAGCAACGTCTGCCGGCTTCCGGGCAAAGGACGTTGTACGCTTACTTTGAACGTTAATGGTTCAACCCTAAAGGGTGATGTAATAGGCGGTCCGCTGTTGTGCCAGCAGGACAACATGCTGCAATGTTACCAACCAAATTCAAAATATATCCTGCGTATCCATCTGACGGATCAGCCAGTACAACAATTCACTGTCACACCCTCAGCAGGTGCAAACGGCTCCATTTCACCTTCAACACCACAAGTGGTTGATGCGGGCAGTAGTCTTACTTTTACGGCAATACCCAATGCGAACTTCGGCATCAACCAATGGCTGCTCGATGGAAACGTAGTACAAACGGGTGGCACCGGCTATCAGCTGAACAATATACAGGCCAATCATACGGTACGGGTAACGTTTTGGCAGACAACGCTTTCCCCCCTTACTCAAGAATTGGCTTTATCGGTCAATGACCCGGTGACTAACTTAGCACTGCTAGGGACTCCGCGCATTATCAGGATAGAAAATATGGGCTCAGTACCGGCAAATGGCGTGCAGGTTAGTGCGTCCGGTTTTCCTACTGGAACATCCATCACCAGCAACACCTGTACGGGCACACTCAATGCCGGTGATACCTGCGACATTACCATCACCCCTGGCAATACAGCAAGCTCAAGCAATGGTGGCAATGCTTGTACCATGGCGCCGGGTACTGAGCCTGTGCCTACCACTGTTACTGTAACGGCTGATAATGCGCCGCAAACGACTATTAACGTGTTGGTATTGGGTTACGGTTGCATTTATCAAAGTGGATTTTTATTTGCCGTAGACGATACTACGCCTAATACGGGGAGTATCGGTGGCAAGGTAGCAGCACTTTCAGATCAAGCTGATCCTTTTCCAGGGATAATCTGGAGTTCGAACGCTGGCGGTGGCGTTGTTTTTAATGATATACCTGGAATCTATGATACCTCAACTACTCCACCCGATGCCTGCGATGGAAATAGCGATGGAGCTTGCAATACCCAGGTCATTGTTGCCTTTTACCCGACAATTAATTTGTCTTTTTATGCAGCGGGACTCTGCGTACAGTATACTGGTGGGGGTTTCACCGACTGGTATCTGCCAGCGATTTGCGAAATGGGATATAGAACCGAACTGGTTGATGCCGGTTGCGGTACCCAATTAAGCCCAACTTTGCAAAATATGCAATCCAATTTGGTTGATAATGGCAACATTGGCAATCTGACAAGTTTACACCATAGCTCTACCGAAAATTCAGCGGATCCTCAGTTTGGGATGTGGCAACAAACTTTCGATACTACTCCTGATCAGTATCCTGTGGGTAAGGGCGGAACGATTGCGGTTCGCTGCGTCCGGGCTTTAACCCCATAACATTTTTTTAAGTATAGCTTTGATGATTACCCTGTGTAATTATCAAAGCGACCTGTTAGACAATTCAATTCTCTTTTAAGTCAGGGTTATTCTTTAGAAACTCAATAATTTCTTTGCCTTTTCAATAAGTTCCTGAGAGGGAAGGTCAAAATAACCGCTTGAGGTTTTGTTTTAATTTGTCGATTTGGAGTTTTTTATTTTTTTTGATTCGATTTTTTTTTGCCTTTTTTCATGGAGTTGCTCTTGTGTAAAGCAAATTACTTATAAGTATAGAGGAGAGTTTAATAATTTTTTTATAGCTTATTAAGAGAGTGATATGAAAGACTTGGCGGAGAGGCAGGGATTCGAACCCTGGGAAGGTTGCCCTTCAACGGTTTTCAAGACCGCCGCTTTCGACCGCTCAGCCACCTCTCCGATAGGGCGAAATATATATCAACACTGGTTGCATTGCAAATAATTTTTCACTTATCTTTTTTAGTTGTCATTTTAAGTTTTTCAGTTCGCAAAATGATGTAGGATGGGTATAATGTGCCGGTTTACGATAAAGCTGCTCTCAATTAAAACGCTGTAATTTCTTTATTGGTTCAGAGGTCATCAATCGATTAAATCGCTAAGGCATAATTGATGAGTTCTTTACCGATAGCGTTCATAACAATAGGTGTTTATATGAAACGAATTCAAGCGCTACTTCTTATTGGTTTTTTATTATCTTTAACAGCATGCTCCAAATGGTGGAAAAAAGATGATGATGACTATAATCCTTATCAAGGAATGACAGCTAAACAATTATTAACTGAAGCTGAGAAAGCAATTGATAAAGGACAATATGAAAGTGCTGCCAAACGTCTTGAAGCCATGGAATCCATGTATCCTTTCAGTGATTATGCAGAGAAGGCACAAATGGATTTAATCTATGCTTATTATAAAAAAGATGATTACCCTTCTGCTGCAGCTACTGCAGAACGCTTTATTCACCTTTACCCGCGTTCCAAGAGCGTTGATTATGCTTATTACATGAAAGGGCTCGCGAATTTCCAACAACCTCGCGGGGCTTTTGCCGATAAGCTGCCTATCAACGAGTCATGGCGTGATCCAGGCACCCAAGCCCAAGCATATTCTGATTTCGCTACGTTAATACAAAAATTTCCCGACAGCCATTACAAGGCCAACGCGTTGCAGCGTATGATCTACTTGAGAAATATGTTTGCCCAGCGTGAATTAAATACTTCCAAATACTATTATCAACGTAAAATGTATGTGGCTGCTGCGGAGCGGTCAAGTTATCTGATAAAAAATTACCCTCAAGCCCCCAGTGCCCAGGAGGCCTTAGCAATTATTTATTATTCAAACAAAGCACTTGGATTAAAGAAAGCTGCAGAGGATGCATTGACGGTTTATCAGGCTACTTATCATAAGCAGCCGCCCAATGTAGTGGTTTAGCTTTTAATGTAGAGATGTTTCTAGAGCTCGCGGACAGGCTGCGAGACGTAGAGGTGGTTTAGAAATTAGCTTGACAGCCTATTTAAATCGTTCGGTGCCTCCCAGGGAATGTCAACCGTAGCCCGGCTGCTTGCAGCCGGGAGGTTCTATTCAATGCTCAAAGTATCAAATCATCGTTTCGCTTAGCTTCTTCTATCGATGATCCCGGTTGCAAGCAACCGGGCTACTTGCGAGAGTTTGAGGGCAAGCTGCGGAGGTAGGAATGGTGAAATGTCAACAGACTTAAGCGAGACATTCCTCTTCTTGCGATGCAATTTGTACTTGCTGATGAGGGATGCTTAACCCAGATAATACATCGTTTATTAATGCCCTTAGCTCACCGCTCAATAATGTTAAGGCTGCATCCCGTTGCTGATACTCTTCTTCTAATTGCCGTATGTCTTCAAACTCATCAATGAGGTAGTCCAAGCTTTTTAAGCGTTTAAAGGTTAAATCATGGGTTAACGTAAATTGAATACGGTCATTCCAAATCAATGAAATTTCAGCGGCCGCCAAGCCTTGGGACAATAAGGTCAAAATTTCTTCTGCGGGTAATTCATAGCCTTTGCAACTGACCCTTTTTTTATCATCATCTAAAGAGAAAAGTAGGCAATCCGATGCAAGTTGAAAAGAAGAAGGGAGTAATGAGGGGTCACTAATCCATTGGGCAAAACGCATCGCCAAATTTTCCTGACATGCTAGTGGTTCAATATGAATACCAGGGATAGATTTTCGTAATAAAGAAGTAAGTTGCGAAGCCTGGTTATTACTCGCGGCATTAACTATTAATCGATTGCTTACCGTATCCAATAAAGCAAAGAGTTGTTTTTGTACGCAAAATGATTTGGGTAATAATTCAAATTCCAAATCTTCTGCAAGCTGGGCGCGTTCGGCACGTTTAACAGTACGTTGCTGTTGCACTTCCAAAGCCTGAATACGTTCTGTCAGCAAACGTTTGATGACGCCTCGAGGTAGAATTCTTTCTTCTTTTCCCAGACAAATCAGGGAGCACCCTGCTACTTCCTGAACAAGCTCATCCGCATAAGCGGACAACCAGCCATAAATAAAACGAGCATGAGGCGGGCAAGGCTTCAATACCTCCTCAGCTAAGGCTGTTGTTAAATCCACAGACTCTTTAAATTCATATTGATAAACAAGTGCATTACTAAACCACATGCGAATTCCTCATTTAAAAAAAGAAGAATGCTAGCATGATTCTTAAGGCTCTGCGATGTAAATACTCCTACTCATTGGAAAATTTTAATGAATTCAAACGGTAATAAATTTTTGTTAAATCGCTCGTATCCGCATCTTTTCTTTCGATTTGAAAGAACTTTGAAAATGGCCTATCTCTTAAATAGGGACTAATAGACTAATAAAGGTTCCTTCTCTCGCACCTGCATTGAACAAGGAAGATAAAATGAAAGCGATATGTTGGCATGGGAAAAAGGATGTACGAGTCGATGACATGCCTGATCCCAAAATTATTAACGAGCAAGATGCAATCATTCAAGTCACAGCTTCTGCAATCTGTGGTTCGGATCTTCATCTTTATGGTGGATTAATGCCTACCATGGAGTCAGGGGATATTTTAGGCCATGAATTTATGGGAGAAGTTGTAGAGGTAGGATCTGCCAATAAAAAATTGAAGGTGGGCGATACGGTAGTTGTGCCGTTCACTATTTCATGCGGTAAGTGTAAATTTTGTAAGAAAAAGTTATATGCTTGTTGCGAATTATCAAATCCAAATGCTGAAATGGCCAGGCAGCAGATGGGACAAACACCTGCTGGTATGTTTGGCTACTCCCATCTGTTGGGTGGTTTTTCAGGGGGGCAGGCAGAGTATGTCAGGATCCCATTTGCAGATGTAGGACCAATCAAAGTTTCTACCGATATCGCGGATGAAAAAGTATTATTTTTATCTGATATTTTCCCTACTGGTTATATGGCTGCCGAAAATTGCAACATAGAAGCGGGAGACACTGTCGCAATTTGGGGATGTGGGCCCGTTGGCCAGTTTGCAATACAAAGTGCGTGGATGTTAGGGGCTGGGCGGGTTATAGCCATCGATTGTGTCCCAGAGCGTTTAAAACTTGCCGAAAAATTTGGCAAGGCCGAAATTATTAATTTCCAGGAGGAAAATGTTTTTGATGCTTTAATGGTAATGACAAAAGGTTTAGGGCCTGAGTGCTGCATCGATGCTGTAGGTTGTGAAGCACATGTAGGACCAACGTTCGATTCTTTCGTTGATCGTGTCAAACAAGTCACTTATTTGGCCATCGATAGGGCCCATGTTTTAAGAGAAGCGATTCAATGTTGTGGAAAAGGAGGGACAATTTCAGTTCCAGGTGTTTATTTGGATAAACTGGATAATATTCCTTTTGGTGCTGCTATGAATAAAGGGCTGACGTTTCGAATGGGGCAAACTCATGTCCAACGTTATTTACCAAAACTTTTGGAAAAAATAATGGAAGGTGAGATAGACCCTTCAAAAATTATCACGCATCGCATTAAACTTAATGAAGCCCCTGAAGCGTATAAAACGTTTGCGGAAAAGGATGATGGATGCATTAAAGTCGTAATCACGCCTTAGGAGATTTAAAATGGATATTTATGACTATCTAAAAATGGATCATGCCAAGGTTAGCCATTTATTTCAGTTATTTGAAAAGTCTGAATCGATAGAACGCCAACAACAAATTGTGGCTTTAATTAGCAAAGAATTATTGGTACATGCGCATGCTGAACAAGAAACATTTTATAAATATCTGGCTCAACATCCAGCCACGAAGGATTTGGCTGAGCATGGAAAAAAGGAACACGTTGAAATTGAAGAACAAATCGGTTCCCTAAATGGGAAAACCGGTAAAACTTGGCAGAAAGCTGTATTAAAATTGAAGGACATTGTGGATCATCATGTTAATGAAGAGGGTAAAATATTTAGAAAGGCCAAGAAAGTGCTCTCAGAAAATGAAGCGCTTATTATCAAAGAAAAGATGCATTATTTAAAAGGGAAATTTTTAATCTGGCTTGAAAACCAAGTTCAAGACTCGATGCAGAGTGATAAGGAAATATCTGAATTAACAAAAAAAACACCCAATATTTCTCGAAAAGATACTAAGACATCCCATCCTAAACTTCATTAGCCTAGTTTAGGAAGTAGTGTTTCGCTATGGGTAGAGATACCCATAGTTATCTATTTTCACAATAATAGAATCAAGAACTAAAGTCCTATTTATTTCTTATTATTACTATTTTCTAATTTTTGCCCCTCGACAATTTAATTGTCGAGGTATCAAAGCCTACCAATAAGCGTTAAAAGCTGCGACATAAGAAATAAATTGCGTCGTTTCTCGTCCGGTTACGGTAAACCATGGACCTGCAATAATGCCTATATTCGGTGAGAAATTATATTCAATAGCAGGAGCTAAGGTTATTTCTTCAATATTGCCGTGTCCTATGGGAGCGGGCATACCTTGAGCATTGTTGCCAATAAAGCCGCTAAATTGGGTGGCTGCCCGGGATGCATAATAGCCCTCCATGACTGCAACCCAATTTTGTGTCAGTGTAAATTCTGCAGCCAAATCCGCAGTAAACAAATCACCTGGATCAATGGTTCCCTGGGTGAACGGCGTGCCACCAAAACTACTCGCCCCTTGTATGTCAACGGTGTTGGCATACAGATAGTTTAAACTTAACCGAGTGCGTAAATAATGGGTTTCTCCAACGGGTAATAAATGTTGGAAGTTAAGTGCAACGCCAGTTTGATAACTTCCCAAACCAGTGGCATCCGCCCCATTATTTAAAGGGTCTAGCGCTTCAAATTTTCCGGTGGGGAATATTTCCTGCACAGTCACACGTAGGTCAGGCCGCCATTTGGACTCCTTCTGTTCAAGCAATTGGTAGCCTAATGTTACGGATGTATCCCCTAATCCTTGGGCTTGGCGACCTTTATTTTTATTGTAAACATAAGGCACGCCATATTGAATATCAAGTTTATCCGTTAAACCATGACTGAATATGGGATTACCAATAATGCTTTCGCTATGCGGTGTATGAACGAGTTTCCAGTGTCTTGTATAAATACCTTCGTTATCGGTATAAAAGCCATAGAGCTCAAGGTTTGAATGTCCACGTGGAATGGTATGTCCTGCTGGAGCTAATAAAGGACCTGTAAACCAGGGACCCGCCCACGCAATGTTTGAAGAAAAACAACCAAAACCCAATAATCCTGTAATGGATACACGAATAAAATGTTTAAACATTCTGAAATCACCTTGCAGCTTCGAAGGACAGTAGTGTAGATTAGCCGACTTTTAGCATTTGGGAAATAGTTTATGACGAGTGCGATTTATTTACATAAAGCAAAGCAAAACGCAATTAGAAGAGGGCATCCCTGGATATTTCCAAAAGCCATTGCTAAAACAAAAGGTAAATTAATTACGGGGCAGATCGTTGAAATTTTTAGTGACGATGGCGAATTACTGGGAACAGGTGTTTATAATGAACATTCCTTATACCGGGTCAGAGTATTAGCCTTAGCCTGTGAAAAAATTGAGACCTCCTCATTAAGTACAATTGTTACACACCGCTTAAGGCAAGCGTTGGCCATACGTAAGCAATTAAACCTTCCCAATGAACATACCAATGCGTTTCGTTTATTAAATAGCGAAGCAGATGGTTTATCGGGGCTTACAATTGACAGGTTCAATCAAATTACAGTAATAGCCAGCTCAGCTTATTGGGTTGAGGCAAATAAAGAAATCATTACACAATGTGTCAGAGAACAATTATCAGGTGAGTTGGTATGGCTAGCTCAACCTAAACCACTTGCTCAAGATGGCTGGGAATCGTTGCATGAAGGTCCAACATCCATAGAGACTCAAGTTTTGGAAGAAGGCATTGCCTATCACATTGATTTTTCACAGGCACAAAAAACAGGATTATTTCTTGATCAGCGCGAAAATCACAAGCGGATTGCGGCATTATCAAAAGGAAAAAAAGTGCTCGATCTTTATTGCTACACGGGTGGTTTCGCCCTGCATGCTGCCAAGGCAGGGGCTGTGAAGGTAACTGCTATTGATAGTTCTGCACCTGCAATTCTTAAGGCAAAACAAAATGCAGCCCTTAACCAGATTAAAACCATTGATTTTATTGAAGCAGATGCCCGAGACTACCTTAGCCAGGCTGGGGAATATGATTTGATCATTCTTGACCCGCCTAAATTGGTTCCTTCCCAACAACATTTGCAACGCGCAAAAAATTACTATCGGTATTTACACCGGGAAATTTTCAAGGCAATGCACCCTGGATCATTATTAATGACTTGCAATTGTTCTTCTGCACTATCCACGGATGAATTTACTACTCTTGTGGCTAGCCAGGCGACAGCAGTTGGCAAGAATACTCGTGTGCTCGGGATCTTTGGCCCGGCCAGTTGCCACCCCACACTACCAGCTTTTCCAGAAGGTAATTATTTGACCGCAGTATTATTAGCAATTGTATAAAAAGGTCTTATTCACACGAATAAGACCTTTTACTTAGTAACTTTTCAGCAAACTAGATGACGTTAATGGCTACCTCTGGTCCCGTCTCTTCCTTCGTCGATGCGACCTTGGACTCTTTCTTTTTGAAGAAGGAATGCTTTGTTTTAGAAGGTAACTCACTATCGTCAAAAGAAGGTTTTGTACTCCTATCAACCTTAAGCCAACTGTTTGCATAGGCCATTTGAATTGAACAGTCCGCCAACATTATTGTTGACTCTCCCAGGGAGGCTCCCAATTCTAAAGCATTCTCCTTAAAATTTGCTTCTGTAAGTGTCTCTGTGGGGAATTTTGCCATCTCCTCTGGGGTATAAGGAGAGTTCCCTTTATTATCATGATAATGTAGGAATTCTGTTACGGCATCGCAGAACGAATTTACAGCGGCTTTTACGGTATGTTTCCTTCTCTTACTTCCCGTTTCTTTGATACCTTTTTGGTAAGGATATCGTTTGGCATCCATTTCTGTGGCCTTTTCATAACCAAAACCGTATTGTTTTTGATGTTGTTTAATTTCTAAATTAATATGCTTAAGGAGTTTTTTACTTAAGACAGATACGACAGTATTGTTTTTATTTCCATGTATTAATGACTGGATGGATGCAATGAATCCTTTTTTTGCAGTGGGGACGGTGTATTTTTTTGGATCTAAGCCTAGCTTACTACTTGTTTTTTCAATTAGCTCCTCAAGAGCCTTTATTAAATCGGCTTGCTTGTTTTGAATCTCATTAGGGTCTTCCTTAGAATCGATTTTTGTATTCTTTAAAAGACGCAAACTGAAACTTATATCGAGTAGAGAATTCATGAAGGTTGCTTTAAGCGTTTTATTTTCATCCAGAGAGAGCTTCTCTATAAAAGCCCTATCGAAGGGATCTAACGGAATGTGGTTTTGCTCCATCCACAAAGCAATGTACTCGCTAGATATAATAGAATCTCTATCCAATTTTTTATAAAAATTCAACGTTTTTTGGATTGCAACGCGTAAAATGGGATGTCTTGACGTAACTCCGAACGCATCATTATTACCATAAATTTCATATTTCTCTTCATAAGGCAATCTAAAACTTCTTTTAATGTTTTCTGTTTCTGCCAAACCAATAAAAAAATTCCCAATGATCCCCAATGAAGATGTATCTGCTGTTAATGGTCTAGGGCTTATGTGCGCTCTCAGCTCTGTGTCTAAATAATAACCACCAAAATAATACAAACTACAATAACGGATTAAGTCACTAACGGATGCTAAATTCCGATGTCCAATTGCTTCACGCAAAACATTAAACATGAACTGGTTCGTTTCTTCATCAGAAAAAATAGGATCTGTTTTTAAAAGTGCCAGTAACTCATGAATAGATTTTACTTCAATGTTGAATTGTTTAGCATTGACCTCAATCCCTAAAGAGGCAGCAGAATTAGGATTTGCTATGTCTGGACCTCTACGCCATAAGCGGGGACCGAAGCGTTTTTGTTGGTATATCGAAGCGCCTAAATTGATCCTCTCAAGCGTCTTCTGTATATTTTTTTCGTCATCTGTCCAAAGAATGGTTTTGAACTGGGAATCGCGGCTCGTGGTCGCTAATTCACAAATTTGAGTTAAGTCATCTGCATTAATTGGACCACCTACCCAGATGTATTGGAACAGTGAAGGGATAGGCTGCGTAGTTTCTGTACGTGCTTTCAAGGTTATTTCTCCAGTATTAAAACTGGTTTAATTTTAAACAATTTGTTTTGATTTATTAAACGAAATTTTGGGAAGAGTGGGATTCCTCCCAGGAATAATTGAGTCTTTAGTCGATCAACGAAATGGTGAGGGATCTCTCCTGATGGGGAAGTCAACACTCATAAAGTAGAGCGCTGTTGCAAACAGGCTAACAACTCGTAAAAATTTAACCCACAAGCCTGAAGTAAAACTAACAAGTGAAAAAATAAATCGGATGCTTCATTTATCAATTCCTCTTTGTCCTTTTTTACAGCTGCAATTACGGTTTCAACGGCTTCTTCCCCTACTTTTTGCGCGCAGCGACTAATGCCTGTGGTAAGTAGTTGGGTGGTATAACTGGTTTCTTTAGGGTGGATTGACCGCTCTGCGACAACCTTAATCAGGTTGTCTAAAAAAAGAAATTTAGGCATAAAAGTAGATTGAAAACAAGAGTTGTATCCCAGGTGGCAGCTAGGGCCTGCTGGTTTAACCAGGATTAAAAGACTATCGCCATCACAATCGGTTTTAATACAAGCTACTTGCATGGTGTTTCCTGAGGTCTCACCTTTACGCCATAACCGTTGTTTACTGCGACTAAAAAAAGTGACCAGTTTCGTTTCCATCGTGATGGATAAGGCTTCTTCATTCATGTAGCCGAGCATGAGTACGTTTCCTGTATTATTGTCTTGAACGATTGCAGGAATAAGTCCTTTCATTTTTTTCCAGTTTAAATTGTTAATTTTCTCATTCACAGTCGCACCTCAATAGCGCTTTCTGCTAGCGCCCGTTTAACTTCATTGATACTTAAAAGTTGGTCATGAAAGACACTAGCGGCCAAGGCACCGTCTACGTTTGCTTTCTTGAATACCTCAATAAAATCATACAATTTACCCGCACCGCCTGAAGCGATGAGAGGGACATTGGTTATTGAGCGGATAAAGTGTAATTGCTCAAGGTCATAACCATTGCGCACACCATCTGCTTGCATGCAATTAAGAACAATTTCTCCTGCACCTCTTTGTTGTACTTCTTTCACCCACTCGCGTGTTTTTCGCCGCGAGTTTCTACTTTTAGACTCATCGCCTGTGTATTGATACACGTAAAAATCATCCTCAATCCATTGAGTATCGATACCTATCACTACGCATTGGCTACCAAACACACGACTCAATTGATCAATCAGATCGGGTGATTCGAGGGCAGGGCTATTGAGTGATAATTTATCAGCTCCCGCATGTAAAATCGCTTTAGCGGTATCCAAATGGCGAATCCCACCAGCAACGGTGAATGGAATATTCACTTTTGAAGCAACCTGGTTTATCCATTCAAAAGACACACATCGCCCATCACTACTGGCTGTAATATCGTAAAAAACCAATTCGTCTGCACCTTGCTGAGAGTAGCTTTCAGCAAGCGTGAGAATATCTCCGACGATACGATGATTGCGAAACTGAACCCCTTTCACCACTTGATTATTACGAACATCCAGGCAAGGAATAATACGTTTAGCTAACATAAGTATTCCTCCTTAGATAATCCTCTAGATTAAAATCGGTTTCATACAACATGCGCCCCAAAATGGCCGCTGACACACCTAAGAACTCTAAGTCTTTTAAATCCTTTTCATGACGGATACCGCCAGAAGCTTGCCAGGAAATGGCAGGGAATCGGTTAACTGCCTCTTCGTATAATTTAAAATTTGGACCTGCCATCATCCCATCTTGGGCTATATCCGTGCATAAGACTTCTCGAACACCTAACAGCTGATAGTAACTAACGACTTGCCAGAGGCTATTTTGTGTTGTTGTTTGCCATCCATGGATCGCCGTTTTTGGTGTGCCGTTTTGAATATTGACATCCAAGGCCAACACAATGTTCCTTGCCGCGACTAATTTAATCATTTGTGATGTCAGGTCGGGGTTTGTTATGGCAATACTGCCAATAACCAGTTTATCAATGCCACCATCAAGGCAAGCTTGAGCACAAGCCAGGCTACGAATCCCACCACCCAGCTGAAGGGATAATCCTGGTAATTTTAATCGTTTGATCAAAGAAAGCTGTGTCACTTTCCCATCTTGAGCACCTTCCAGATCAACAATGTGTAGCCGAGAAGCCCCTTGTTCTAAATAATGTTTGGCAAGCATGGTTGGTGGATTGTTGTAAATGGAAACCTCTTCGAATTTCCCTTGGCGTAGACGCACACATTGACCCTGCTGTAAATCAATTGCCGGAATCACTAACATAAATTCTCCAACTGCAAAAAGTTATTAAGTAGTTTTAAGCCCACCGTTGCAGATTTTTCCGGATGAAATTGCATGCCAAAAACGTTCTGATATTGCACAATTGCCGTAAATTCCTGGCTATATTGACAACGTGCTATGGCATGTTCTGCCTCAAGCAATGCATAACTATGAACAAAATAGACATAGTCTTGGGCTGTTAATCCCTGCGCCAGAGGTGAGTCTTTTGTCCAAATCAATTGATTCCATCCCATATGGGGAACAGGATGATTTGCACTGTGGCCAAGTTTTTTTATTTGGCCAGGAATACGTTTTAAACAAGGAACATTATCTTCTTCGCTATATTCCATGAGTAATTGCATACCTAGGCAAATGCCTAATAAAGGTTGGGAAATCTCTGATAGCACATCAATCAATTCGTGCTTTATAAGTGCATTCATTGCTGTGGAAGCTGCACCTACACCCGGCAAAATAACATGACTCGCCTCTTGTATTTGGTTCTTGTCATGGGTAAGGATGCTGTGATAACCCAATTGCGTTATGGCATTGGTTAACGACGTTAAGTTATTACCTGTTATATCAATTACAGCAATCATAATAGTCCCTTGGTTGAGGGTAGATTGTTATCACATCGGGTAATAGCCTGGCGTAAAGCGCGCCCTAAAGCCTTAAAACAGGCTTCAATCATGTGATGGTGATTTTTTCCTGTGACGGTTACATGAATCGTCGCGCCAAGGCTGCTTGCCAATGAATGAAAAAAATGCGAGACCATTTCCGTAGCCATGTCTCCTACAAATTCACGTTTGAACGGCGCTTCAAAACAACAATAATTTCGACCGCAAAGATCAAGGGTAACAGTGGCTAATGATTCATCCATGGGTAAGGTGAACCCATAGCGGGCAATGCCCCATTTATCACCTAATGCTTTTTTCAATGCTTCACCTAATGCTAACGCGGTGTCTTCAACAAGATGATGCTCATCAACTTCCATATCCCCTTTCGCTTTTATCTGTAAACCAAATCCGCCATGTTTAGCCACTTGCTCCAGCATGTGGTTAAAAAAGCCGATAGGGGTTTCAATCTGTGTACAGGCATTACCATCGAGTGCTAGTTGGACGGTGATGGTTGTTTCTTTCGTCGTACGATTCACATAGGCTTTTCGCTCGCGAAACAAGATAGCCTCTGCTATGTTGTACCAACCATGGTTGTTCGCTACCGGTAAAAAATTTACGCCAATTTTTTCTGCCAGTTGCTTATCTGTTTCCCTATCACCAATAACCCAGCAATTGTCTCTGTCAACAGGATTGTCGCGCAGAAAATCGAGCAATAAACCTGTTTTGGGTTTACGGCAGCTGCAGTTATTGGTTTCTGTGTGTGGACAAATAAAAATATCGCTAAAATGAATGCCCTGAGAGCGGAAGAGGTTAAGAGTAAAATCATGGCAACGTTGAAAATCTTCCTGAGGGAAGCTGTCTGTACCCAAACCGTCTTGATTAGTGACCATGATCAATTGAAAACCTGCATTGCTTAGGGCAAGAAGGTTCGGTATAACATCTTTACACAGTTTAATTTTTTCCAGCCGGTCAACCTGAAAATCCTCAGGTTCTTCAATCAGGGTACCGTCCCTGTCAATGAATAAAACTTTTTGCATCATTAGATCCTGTCGGGGTTAAAGTTTTCTAAAACGTGTATTAACTGCATATTTTGCCGCTCATCGCCTACAGTAATACGCATCATGTGTTCTAAAGGACTGTTTGCAAAATGGCGGACAGCAATCTCATGCTGTGAAAACCAAGCACTTAAAGCGGGTGCATGAGGGCTTGCCACTAAAATAAAATTGGTATGGCTGGGGTAAATGGTTTCTATCCAAGGTGATTCCTTAAGTTGCGCAACAAGATTTTTACGCATCGTAACGATACGCTTAATATTGCCATGGAACCATTCTTGATTGGCTAATGCCTCTTTTGCCAATGCTATCACTGCGCTGGAGAGTGTATAAGGTGGCATGGCATTCCGTAAGGCTTGAATAACTTGTGGTTGGGCGATAACACCACCCAAACGTAGTCCAGCAAGTCCGCAGGCTTTAGAGAGGGTTCGTAGTATTATCAAGTTGTCAAAAGAGTCAAGTAAACTTGCGGCTGTTTTTGTCTCAGAAAAATCAATATAAGCTTCATCAACAACAATGACTGCTTTATCCGTAAAATAATCACATAATTGAGCGATGCTTCTTAGCGATAGGATAGTTCCCGTAGGGTTGTTGGGTTGGCATAAAAAAATTAATTTGCAGTTTGTCCGCCAGGCCGCCATCAATTTTTCTGTCGATAACTCGAAACTATTATCAATGTCGAGTGGGCAATTAATAACTTGAGCTTGTTGTAGACGAGCATAAAAAGCATACATAGGGAAAGTAGGCGGGCATTGTAAAATACTGTCCAATCCCGTGCGCAAAAATAGCCGCATGATCAAATCGATGCCATCGTCACTGCCGCGAGTCAACACCAATTGTTCTGGCTTAACTTCAAAATAATTGGCCATAAGCTGTTGTACTTCTTGTTGTTCTAATGCCTTAGGATAGTGGTTGAGGGGCACGTGACTAAAATTTATAGGCGACCAGGGAAGTTCATTAGCGTGCAAACGTATTGTTAACTCATCACCAGTTGGCACATAAGGTTTAATATCAAGTAAATCAGGACGTATCAAATCTAAAACAGACATAGCCATCTCCATCAATAATTATTCCAACGCTTCCATACGAAGCTTAACAGCATTTGCATGAGCATCCAGTCCTTCGATGAAGGCCAACGTTTGTGCGGTATGACTTAAATGAGTTAGACCTTGAGGACTAACATGCTGAACACTGATGGTTTTTAGAAAATCCATTGTGCCAAGACCATTGTGGTTTCTGGCATAACCATTGGTTGGCAATACATGATTGCTACCTGTTGCATAATCACCCAGTGTTTCTGCGGCCCATTGACCCACAAAAATGGTACCTGCTGATTGGATATTCGGTACACAAGAGACGGCATCAGCCCGATTAATAATTAAATGCTCTGGAGCATAGTTATTAATAATGTTGCATTGTTCCTCAATATCTTCACAAATTAAAATTCGGCTGTGCTTCAATGCTTGTTCAATAATCGTTTTTCTGGATAAATTGACGAGTTGTTGCGCCACAGCCTCTTTGACCTGATTGGCAAATTGCTCATTTTCACAAAGCAAAATTACCTGTGAATCAACGCCATGTTCAGCTTGTGCCAGCAAATCTGCAGCGACAAAAGTGGGATTAGCCTGTGTATCTGTTGCAATCATCACTTCGGATGGGCCTGCAGGCATATCAATTGCAGCACCTAGCGGATCTGTTGCAACCTGACTTTTTGCTTCAGTCACAAAACTGTTGCCAGGCCCAAACAGTTTATCTACTTTAGGGATGGATTCTGTTCCATAGGCCATTGCTGCAATTGCTTGAGCACCTCCTACTTGATAAATTGCTTCGATGCTACATAGTTTGGCAGCAACTAATAGGTGAGGGTCAAGTTGGCCTGCTGAATTGGGAGGTGTACACAACACTTTAATAGGGCAGCCAGCAACCCTGGCTGGAATGGCCTGCATAAGTAGTGAGGAGACCAAGGGTGTGTTATTACCGCCGGGAACATATAAGCCAACCTTGTTAATAGGCCGATAAACCCGCTCGATGGTGACGCCCTCTATTGTCGTAAGCGTACACGATTGAGGTAATAGGCTTTGATGGTAAGAGGTTATTGTATTTATCGCTGTTGTAAGGGCATCCATCGCAGAGGCACTAATTTGGGCGCGATTAACTAGCGATGGTGAAACTTGTAACGAGGTTAAATCAATGCCATCAAACTCACGGGTCAATGCATACAGAGCTTCATCACCCCGGGATTTTACACAAGAAATAATTGTTTCAACCTGCTTTTGAAAATGCTTGCTTTGAGGTGGTCTTGCAAGTAACCGTTTTCTTTCATCGGATGCGCTGTTTTTCCAAAAATAACTAGTCAACATGTACATTACTCCAACATTTTTTCGATAGGCAAGACCAAGATTGAACTGGCGCCTAAGGCTTGAATTGTTTCAAGGGTGTTCCAAAATACCCCTTCGCTGGAAACCACATGGACAGCAACTTTATCTGGGTTAGCGGATAGCGGTAGGATAGTTGGTGATTCTGCACCCGGGAGACGTTCACAGATTCGCTCCAACGCATATTTAGGGGCATGGAAAAGAATGTACTTTCGTTCCATTGCTTGCTGTACCGCCTGAATGCGACGTTTAAGTGTGGTGAACAAGTCTTGAAAGGGTGGCTCCAGTGGGAGTGTTGTGCGAATAAAGGTCGCCTGGCTTGTCAGTATGGTATCCACTTCAACCAATTTATTATCTTCCAGTGTCTGGCCGCTTGATACCAGATCGCAAATGACATCAGCCATCCCCATTCTGGGAGCGACTTCAACAGAGCCTGACAAGACAAGACTTTCTGCGCAAATTTTGTGTTTTTCCAAGTACTGATTGAGAAGATAAGGGTAGCTGGTGGCGATTCGTTTACCTTCGAGACTTCCTGGACCCTGATAGGTAAAGGTATCGGGAATAGCAATCGCTAAACGGCAGCGACAACTGCCAAGAGGCAATACAACGTCATAACTCCCATTTGAAGCGAGTGCTGCTTCAAATAACACATTTTCGCCAACAATCCCTCCGTCGCATAATTGATCAAAAATCAGGGTAGGGATGTCATCATCGCGAACAAATAACAAATCTATGGGAAAATTTTCTACATGCGTTAATAAGGCGTTTTCTTTCAATCGAAATTTCAAACCACAGCGTTTTAATAAACTAAGGGACTCTTCTGCCAAACGGCCTTTTTTTTGTAAGGCGATACGTAAACGTTTCTTCACGACTGCTCCAATCGATCTGCAATAAGTTGATACCCACCACTGCCCAAGGTCAGGCAGCGAGCTACACGAGTAATAGTGGTTACACTGACTCCTGTTTGTTCATGAATAGTTCGATAAGGAATATTTTTACGTAGTAACGGTACTACTTCCCACCGATCAGCCATTGCTTCAATTTCAGCAGGCGTACAGAGATCCGTAAAAAAGGCAATCGCTTCTTCCTGATTCTTAATCGAACTAATAGCTTGCATAAGATGACGGATGGAATGTTGTTTGTATGGATGTGATTTCATAATAACGTATTAACGTAATAGAACAATATTGCATTGTAACGAGTGTTTGGCATGGTTGTCAATAGGATAACAATTACAAAACATACCTTGTCGCTATCGTGAAATGTCTGGGGTGGAGAATAAAAGTGAAGGAAGATTTTGCTTTTAAATCAGCAACAAAGTATCTTAATTTGAAATGGTTTTTCAATATTCCATAATATCGACCACTGGCAGAAAAGGGTGAGTTATGAATTGCTGATTGGAGTAGAAGTGAATTAGCTCGTGCTTTTGGGCAGACCATGAATACTGGATTAGCGCTTAATTACCTCTACACAATGAGGTATTGTTTAACCTAAATTATCTAGCTTAAGGACAAATCATGCATAGAAAGGAAAGACATTTTTTTACTACGACCATAACAGCCCTTTTCTGTTGTTTAATGCTGTTAAACGTACAAGCAGCCAAG
>NZ_LNYG01000013.1:227071-227740 GCF_001467745.1 Legionella jamestowniensis | reverse complement strand
TGAATTCAGGATTAGCGCTCAATCATCTTTATACCCATGGGGTTTTGTTTAACCTAACTTATGTCGCTTAAGGACGGATCATGCATAGAAAGAAGGTCAGGCATTTTTTTAGTACTGCTATAGCCCTTTTCTGCAGTTTAATGCTGTTAAACGTACAAGCAGCTAAACCCTTATGGCTCTTTGACCCCCAAACGCCAACCTCCATTACTGTTGCCAAAGGACATAGTGCCCAGATTATCTATACCATATATAATCAATCCTCTAAACCAAAGATTCTCTCCATGAAAAGGATTGCGGGGATTAGTCAAACTGCACCCTGCCGACTCCCCGCTAAAGGAAGTTGCACATTGACACTTAATGTGAATGGCTCAACGTTGCAAGGAAATGTCATTGGCGGTCCGGCATTATGTCAACAAGGTAATGACACACAATGTTACCAGCCGAATTGGGAGAATATTTTACGCATTCGTCTGACACAGCAGCCTCCCGTGCAGCAATTCATTGTCACGCCATCGGCGGGTGCTAACGGCTCTATTTCCCCTGCAACAGCACAGCGAGTTAATGCTGGCAGCAGCCTGACGTTTACGGCAACACCCAATACCGGTTTCGGGGTCAATCAATGGTTGCTGGATGGCAATGTGGTGCAAAATGGCGGAACCACTTTTCAGT
>NZ_LNYG01000013.1:191251-227061 GCF_001467745.1 Legionella jamestowniensis | reverse complement strand
GAGTTAATGCTGGCAGCAGCCTGACGTTTACGGCAACACCCAATACCGGTTTCGGGGTCAATCAGTGGTTGCTGGATGGCAATGTGGTGCAAAATGGCGGTACTACCTTTCAGCTGAACAATATCCAGGCTAATCATACCGTAGCGGTGACCTTTGGCCAGGCAACACTGTCTCCTCTCAGTCAAAACCTGGCGCTGTCAATTAATAGCCCAGGAGCCGACCCTGCATTGACAGGCAATCCACGCATCATCCGCATAGAAAATACAGGTTCAATATCCGCAAACAACGTACAGGTCAGTACTTCCGGATTTCCAACTGGCACCTTAATAACCAATAATACCTGTATGGGTACACTCAATGCGGGCTCCACCTGCGACATTACCATCACCCCGGGTAGTACGGCTAGCCCCGATAACGGTGCTAATGCCTGCACCACATCACCAGGAACTGAACCCGTGCCCACTGTTGTCACGGTCAGTGCTGATAATGCGCCTTCCACAGATATCAATGTCCTGATATTAGGATACGGCTGTATCTATCAAGGCGGGTTTTTATTTTCTGTTGATGACTCCACCTCCAATACCGGAAGTATCGGTGGGAAAGTGGCCGCATTGACGGATGAGCCAAATCTTCAGTGGTCGACAGTATTCGATGACACAGCAGCGGACAGTATCACAGATGGATTTAGCAATACTAATGCCCTTGCAACCCCCCAATATCCGGCAGCGCAAGCCTGTCTAAACAAGAATGACCAGGGCTTTACTGACTGGTTCATGCCAGCGATTTGCGAGTTGGGACGATTTGTAGGTATGGGTTCTAATGCTGGTTGTGGCACTACCAACCCCAACTTATATATAACGCTGCATACGAATAATTTAGGTAATTTTACCAATTTCATCTACTGGAGTTCTACCGAGTCTTCCAGCATTCCTACAAACCTCGCCTGGCGCCAGAACTTCTCAAATGGCTCCCAGGCCGGCGAAAGCAAGGACAACAGTCTTCGGGTTAGGTGCGTTCGGACTTTTACTCCTTAGCCCCTTTATCCCTTTTCTTTCGAGGCAGTTTCGCTGCCTCAATTCTTTAAAAAACGAATGAGTTGGATTTTGGTGAATGGCTTTCTAGACAGAGTTACCGGCTTACAAGGACAGTTACCAGCTGGTGGCGTCCTGTTTCTTGAAGTGATGCTCAAAACCACACTGTATCCATGCCGGTCGTCGCATCAAAGGGAATTTTTATAACGCCATCATAAGGCATAATTTGGTTGTCAAAGACCATAAACCCACGAAAGAAGAGCAAATGGCCTTTTTATATTCTATCAACTCTTATATTGGGATTTTAAGTCATTACCAGACGTATCGCCTAAGAAAAGGCATGCTCAAAAAGCACTTATCCATCTAGTGGTGGAATCTGATGTTTTTCAGTGGGGGATGTGCCAAATTGGTGGCAAAACAAAGAACAGTGCGATAAAGAGGATGTGAGTAAATAATGATTTTGGATGTAAATGGTTTTGATGAGCAGGTTTCAGGTGGCTCTATTATGATTACAGTCGACAACAACCATCGCCTGATTAAGCTGGCTCAGAAATTCACCTGGGATGAGATGCTACAATTAGTATTGCCTGATTTACAGCATACCGACAAAAAACATTGGTGGATAGGCAGACCTTTTGCGAGACATAGCGGTCAATTGGGTAGAAGCCGTATGAAATCTGATGAAACCATCAAAAGCGTGGGTTACGCTGCTGTATTTGGATTCAATTTAAGGCAGCTGACTCGTTGTCTTGCAGGCGAGGTACGTCCAAAAGTTGATGTGGTGAATAATATTGCAGCAAATAATGCAAATATTATCGAAAAAATGAGCATACAATTGACGTGATTGAGATGGATGGGTTCACTCTGTTTTTAGCCAGGCGTTAAGGTGTTAGATTAGGATTTATCGATTATTTTGTGAACAAAACATGTCGCGACACCGACTTACTATCCACAGATTCTGTGGATAACTGTGTGCATTAGCTGATGATGAAGTTTCAAAATAAAGAGATTTGCCATTATGGCTATCATGCACCGCTAAATTTCACTACAATAAGGCTATTTAGCAAAAATAGACCACTCATGTTTAAGCCACTGGCATTGTTTATCGGGTTACGCTATACGCGAGCCAAGAAGAAAAATCATTTTGTCTCTTTTATATCGCTAAGTTCCATGCTTGGTATTGGCTTGGGTGTTATGGTACTGATTACTGTCCTGTCGGTGATGAATGGGTTTGATGAGGAAATCCATAAGCGTTTTTTTGGCATGGCGCCGGAAATTACGGTCAGTGGTAAAAACGGCAGAATCACTAATTGGCAAACGCTTGAAAAAGAGTTAAGAACTACGCCAGGCGTTAAAGCAGTTGCACCTTATGTAGGAGGGCAGGGTTTATTAACGCATGAAGGACAAGTATTACCGATTGTTTTAACGGGTGTTGATCCTGTGCAAGAACAAACCGTCACCCATCTTAATGAAAAAATGCTTGCAGGTGATCTGGCCCAACTGAAAGATTTTGGCATTATCCTCGGTAGGGGGCTTGCTGATAATTTAGGTTTAATGCTAGGGGATAAAGTAACAATAATGATCCCGCAAGCGACAGTGACGCCCGCGGGCATGGTTCCTCGCTTTAAACGCTTTACCGTGGTAGGTGTATTTTCGGCAGGGGCTGGATTTAATTTTGATACCAAACTCGCTTTTATTAATCTTAATGACGCGCAGAAATTAATCCAGCTGGGTAAGGATGTAACCGGCCTTAAGATGAAAATAGATAATATTTATAATGCTCCAGCCATGACTGATAAGCTTGCTGCAAAATTAGGTGAAAACTATGATGTTGGGAACTGGACTCAACAATTTGGCGCATTTTTCCAGGCTGTTAAAATGGAAAAGACCATGATGTTTCTTATTTTATTGCTAATTATTGCGGTTGCAGCTTTTAACCTTATTTCTTCGCTGGTTATGGTAGTAAATGACAAACAAGCCGAAATTGCCATTTTGCGGACAATTGGCGCAACACCTGCCAAAATTCTCTGGATATTTATTGTTCAAGGTATGATGGTGGGGATTATAGGCACTTTATTAGGGCTTATCGGTGGTTTAATACTGGCTTCAAATGCCACAACAATAGTCAATAAATTGCAATCACTATTTAATACGCAGATTTTATCATCCAACATTTATTTCGTGGATTATCTACCCTCGAAAATTTTAATAAGTGATCTATGGCAAGTGTGTGCAATGGCCTTGTTAATGAGTTTCCTAGCGACAATCTATCCGGCATGGCGAGCCTCAAAGACGGTTATTGCGGAGGCCTTACATTATGAGTAATTCGATTTTAAAATGTCAAAACCTGAGCAAATCCTACCATGATGGGACGAATTCAGTTGAGGTTCTGAGAGGAATTGATTTTGCTATCCAGCCGGGGGAACGTATAGCAATTATTGGCCCTTCAGGCTCTGGAAAAAGTACCTTGTTGCATTTACTGGGTGGATTGGATAAAGCCACAGCGGGGGAGGTGCTAATAGATGGTGTTAATTGGCAAAGCCTCTCTGAAAAAAAGCGCTGCCAACTCCGTAATCGACAGTTAGGTTTTGTTTATCAATTTCATCATTTATTACCCGAATTTACCGCACTGGAAAATGTATCTATACCCCTTGTCTTGGGGGAGCAATCCATTGCCGGGGCCCAAACCAAAGCGGAAAATATTTTACAACAAGTAGGGCTTGCTCAACGTTTGCATCATAAACCCTCTCAATTGTCCGGGGGAGAAAGGCAACGTGTTGCGATTGCAAGAGCCTTGGTGCATCAACCACAATGTGTATTGGCGGATGAGCCAACAGGAAATTTGGATCACGCTACGGCATTAAAAATATTTGAGCTTATGTTAGGTTTAAATGTGAACTTAAATACAGCCTTAGTTATTGTGACGCACGATATTCAATTGGCAGAAAAAATGGATAAAATTTTTACCATTCAAGATGGTTTATTATCCAGCTAAGTCCATTTTGCGAAATTTAAATTTGTCTACTATGCTTAGAGTCCGACCACACTATTAGGTCGATAAAAATTCATTGTTTATAGGAGATAGCTATGAATAGGGACATTTTCGAAGGCAAATGGGAAGAAACCAAAGGTAAAATGAAGCAATTTTGGGGTTGGTTAACCGATGATGATTTAAGGGAATTAGAAGGTAATCAAGAAGAGATTTATGGCAAACTCCAAAAACATTACGGCTATTCACGTCAAGAAGCTGAACGCGCTGTAAAAGACTTTCAACGCCAATATTGGCATTAAAAATTTTTAAGATTCTGATCATTGATCAGAATCTTCCCCTTAACCTACTATTAATACCTCATCAGATTCATTGATTGTCATCACTGAATGTCCTTATTGGATATCGAAATGTCAAGGGTCGAAATATAACTTTCTTTTAAAGAAAAAACTTTGTACTCTGTTGAAACAATAAAAAATGCTGATGGTTTATGGCTAAATCATAACAACAAAGAGGTATTACATATGACCATTAAAAAAAGCGACGTCGTTATCAGAAAAATAAATAATAAAACAATAAGTAATGTTAAGTTGGCAGAAAAAAGACTACAGCAAAACACGTTAGGAGAAGGGAAAGGAACCACTACCTTAGGCTTCTTTAGCTTGGGCAATGGCAAATTGAAAGAGGGCAGAAGAGAAAAGCCAGAGCAAAGAGATATCACCCTGGCTATATAATTAATAGTCAGCATGTCCAGGCGTGCGTGGGAATGGAATGACATCACGCACGTTGTTAATCCCCGTTACATAACTAATTAATCGCTCAAAGCCCAAGCCAAAACCGGCATGCGGGACAGAACCATAACGACGTAAATCGCGATACCACTGATAGTAGTTTCGATCCAGATTACATTCGTCAATGCGCTTGTCCAAAATTTCCAAACGCTCCTCGCGTTGACTACCTCCAATAATTTCACCTATTCCGGGAGCCAGTACATCCATGGCTGCTACCGTACGTCCATCGTCATTCAGACGCATATAAAACCCTTTAATGTCTTTAGGATAGTCAGTCAGGATAACCGGTTTTTTACACAGTTCTTCTGCAAGATAACGTTCATGCTCAGATTGTAAATCAAGCCCCCAGCTCACCGGATATTCAAAATTACGATCGGCTTTTTCGAGTGCACTAATAGCATCGGTGTAAGACATAACCTCAAAGTCAGTTTCAATAATATGTTCTAACCGCTCAATGCAGCCTGGTGCTACAAATTGATTAAAGAAAGCCATGTCATCAGCCCGCTCTTCCAGCACTGTTTTGCAGAGAAAGCGTAACATTTCCTGACTGAGTTGACAGATATCCTGAAGGTTCGCAAAGGCAATTTCAGGTTCTATCATCCAAAATTCCGCCAGATGTCTGCTTGTGTTAGAGTTTTCTGCCCTAAAAGTGGGACCAAAGGTATATACTTTAGACATGGCCAAACAATAGGCTTCAACATTTAACTGGCCAGAAACAGTGAGAAATGCTTCGCGGCCAAAGAAGTCTTTGGAAAAGTCAATTTCTCCTTGGGGTGTTTTGGGTAAATTTAAAAGATCAAGCGTGCTTACGCGAAACATTTCACCCGCACCTTCACAATCACTGGAGGTTATAATGGGGGTGTGTACCCAAAAAAAGCCACGTTCATCGAAAAAGCGATGAATTGCCTGTGCAAGGCAATGACGAATACGGGTAACTGCACTGATGGTATTAGTACGGGGGCGCAAATGAGCGACTTCCCTTAGAAATTCGAGTGTGTGACGTTTGGCTTGGATAGGATAGGTGTCAGGATTTTCAACCCAACCGACTACGTCAATAGCCTCGGCTTGAATTTCAAAAGATTGGCCTTTGCCTTGGGAAACGACCAATTTTCCTTGGGCGATAATAGAGCAGCCTGCGTTTAATTTTATTACTTCGTTGTTGTAATTTTGCAATTTATTGGTAGCTACAATTTGAATGGGCGCAAAGCAAGAGCCATCATGTAAGGTTATAAATGATAAACCGGCTTTTGAATCTCTTCTTGTTTTAACCCAACCTCTTACAATGACTGATTCATCGACGCTGATTTCACCTTCTAAACATTGTTTAATTGTATAAACCTCGATCATATGTACTCCGGAAAACGACTATTTTTAGCGGTCACAAGGCCCTTTCAATCTGAAATGAATGCGGGCAAATAAAATGCGATGATAACACTAAATAACCCTAGTTCAATATAAGGCTGCGATGCCTTGCTGGGGTATTATTTAGGACTATAGGCTAGAACTGCAAAAATATCCGCTGTCATCATTCAGAATGCGTTAAGCCGCATGACGATCGTTGCCTCTTCTTTGCTTACTTGCCGTGCTTTATGCACGACATCCATACGATCTTATTCAAAGCAAGTGCTGAATTCCGCGCATACAAGCGCGGAACGTTGACATTTTGGTATATTACTTTGTTTACTCTTGAGGTATATAGGCTAGAACATGAAAAGTATGTCAAGCTTGTATATAACACGGATAGAGTAGTTTATACTTACGATTTTTAAAACAAGAAAATGTCATGCCTTTTAATAAATTAAATGAATGGTTTAATCAAGAGAAAGAACTGGGATTGGAAGTTAATAATACAGTTCTATCGACGATTTCACCCACTGGATTCCCGCACAGCCGTGTTGTGGCTATACGAGAAATTAAAAACGGTTCTTTCATTTTTTTTACGCAACGAAAAACCAGAAAAGTCGCTGATCTGTTAAGTAATCCTGTTGCGTCAATGAATTTTTTCTTGACAATACAGCAGCGACAAATTGTTTTGGAAGGTGCTGTAGAATTGCTCACACGTGAAGAGAATGAGCAATATTGGATTAACTTGCCAAGAGAAAGACAACTGCGTTTTTCCGCTTATGCGCCAACCTCTGGGCAGCCTATAACGAGTTTAAAGGTATTGGAGGAAAGGAAAGGGGAACTGGAGTTGTATTTTGCGAATAAAAATATACCCATGAGTGATGATTATTGTGGATTCCGCTTTACTCCTGAAACCTTTCTTTTTTATACGGTAGGTTCAACTACTTTTTCTGAAGCAATAAGGTTTACGAAAAATAACGATATTTGGGATGGGGAACTCATTTCTCCATAATTTGAGTATTGATGCCTGCAAATTTTTTAAAAGATCTCTTAACGGTAAGGAAACCCTGCTACAGTATTACATAAACAATAAGTTTAATAGCAATCTGGATTAGCATAGGAGAGTTAATGCGAATAATAATTGCACTATTTGGTATAGGGATGACATCATATGCTGCGTTTGCCCAAGATACAGAACTTAAGCTTTATCGTCCCTTTGGTGAAGCCGTTCAACAGGCTCCTGTTGTCATTAAGGAAGAAGTGACGGGCCAATGTTTTCAGCAGTCGCAACGAATCAAACGAGAAGATGCCTGGCGTTGTATTGCTGCAGGTAAAGTATACGATCCTTGTTTTGTTAAACCGTATGGTTCTCATAGAGAGGCAGTTTGCCCTCAATCCCCGTGGGAAGGTGAAAGTGTAAAAATAAGTTTGTCTTCTGCCGTTGATAACAGCCAGCATGCGCCATTGAATATGGCAGAAACATATCCCTGGGCTATTGAGTTAATTACAGGAGAAAAATGCCAGGCTGTTGATGGGGGTGGTATTTATGATAATTTACCTATACATTATCAATGTGACACAAAGGCCATTTTATTAGGTCGTCTCCAGCGTTGTAGGACGGAATGGAGTATTTTACAACGCACACCTTCAGGAGTTTCAACCGCATTGGTTGCGAAGGCTTGGTTTTAATATCGTAAGGGGAATAGTAGTACTATACTATTAATATGAAGACAAGCTTTAAGGAGCAAACATGTTTTCAACTTTTTTTCATTCTTATTTGTTCGCGCAAGTCCTGGGATTTTATTTTCTCATTATGGCAATTGTCCTTTTGGCGCGAGTCAATTTCTATAGACGATTCTTTGCCACATTAACCGCTGACTATGGAACCATATTGGTTTCTGCTTCGTTTGGGTTAGCTGTGGGCTTACTCATTGTTGTGACCCATAATTTTTGGATTCTTGAACCGCATGTGTTAATTGTTACCATTGTCGGTTGGTTAATTTTGATAAAATCAATTTTATGGCTTTCTATTCCAGATACGATGGCGGCTTTTTCAAAACGGGTATATTTGGGAGCAGGCTATTATATTGTTGTAGCTATTTTGGCCATCCTGGGTATTGTATTAATTTCTAAAGGCTTTTATCGATTTTATCCAGAGCTGGGCGATTTCCCAGGGCTCTAAAGGGTTAAAGGGCTTCATGCCATGTTTCTCAAAGGGCATGAAGCCTTTGTTTGGTCCATTATTCTTGCGGTGCTGCGTCTTTAAACGCTGTTAACGTCAAACAATGCGCATTGATGTCATTGATTAAAGGGTAGGCCTCCATAGAGAAACCAAAGCGATAAGCATTAAACACCTGAGGTATGAGACAAATATCCGCCAATGTAGGTTCACTTCCGTAGCAGTACATATGTTTGGGATGTAGTGATTGTAATTTTCTTTCCAGCGTATCAAAGCCCAACTTTAACCAATGATGGTACCAATCCATTACTTGTTCTTCGCTCGCCTGAAATTGATCCCTCAGACGCGTTAAAACGCGCAAATTGTTCAAGGGATGCATGTCACAAGCAACGGTTAAAGCCATACTTCTGACCTGAGCACGACCCAAAGGAGTAGGGGGTAGCAGAGGAGGCGTAGGATTTATTTCATCTAAATATTCAATAATAGCCAATGATTGGGAAAGGATATGGCCATTTTCATCAAGGGTGGGAACTAATCCTTGCGGATTAATCGTTAAGTATTCGGAACTGTGTTGTTCACCGTTGTGGCCAGTTAGATGCACAGGAATTTTTTCATAGCTAATATTTTTAATATTAAGCGCCAAACGCACACGGTAAGAGGCAGTTGAGCGATAATAGTCATAGAGTTTCATGCTAGACCTCATAGCGGGTAACAGTTTGTTCGATGGCACCGAACAAGGATTGTCCTTGTGGGGAAAGCATCTCTATGCGAATGGTATCTCCATAAGCCATGTAGGGTGTTTTAGGTTTGCCGTCAGCAAGAATCTCCAACATGCGTTTTTCCGCGATACATGAAGATCCTTTGCTCCGATCAATATTTGAAACGGTTCCTGAACCTATAATTGTTCCTGCTGTCAAAAATCTTGTCTTTGCGGCATGGGCAATTAATTGCGGAAAAGAGAAGGTCATGTCTATCCCCGCATTAGGTTGACCAAATAACTGGCCATTTAGATAACTTAATAACGGTAAATGCACTCGCTCTCCATCCCACGATGCTCCTAACTCATCTGGTGTTACTGCTACTGGTGAAAAACTGCTGGCCGGTTTCGATTGGAAGAAACCAAAACCTTTGGCAATTTCCGTAGGGATTAAATTGCGTAGCGAAACGTCATTTACCAATAAAATAAGTTTTATATGCTTTGTCGCCTGTTTATTTGTAATGGCCATAGGCACATCGTCAGTAATAATGGCTACTTCAGCTTCAAAGTCAATGCCATACGCTTCATCGGCAACTAAAATAGGTTCTCTGGGGCCTAAAAAGCTGTCAGAGCCGCCTTGATACATCAAGGGGTCTGTCCAAAAGTCAGCTGGCATTTCAGCACCACGTGCTTTACGGACCAACTCCACATGGTTTACATAGGCACTCCCGTCAGCCCATTGATAAGCCCTTGGCAGAGGAGAAGTAAATTGTTTGGCATCGAAGGGGAAGCTCTCTTTTATCTGTTCCTCATTGAGAGCTAAATAAACTTCTTTTAATTTATTTTCAACTTCTTGCCAATGATCGAGGGCATGTTGTAATGTTTCAGCGATTTGTCGAACTTTCACAGCTTTCGTTAATTGCTGATTTACCACACAAAGCTCACCATCTCTGCAGTTCGCTGATTTCATACTCGCAAGTTTCATTGCTATTTCCCCTAATAGATAGCGTGTTGGGTAAATTAATAATTTATTTACTATCTGAAGGTGTGAAAGGTTTGTTTTAAGTGATACGCACCTTCAGATTAACGATAGTCTTTAATGGGTTTCTTGTAACGTTCCACGCTTAATTTGATCGCGTTCGATGGCTTCAAACAGAGCCTGGAAGTTTCCTTCCCCGAATCCTTGATTACCTTTGCGCTGGATAATTTCAAAAAAGACTGGCCCAAAAATATTTTCAGTAAAAATTTGCAATAACAAGCCAGCGCTCGGTTCGCGTTCACCATCAATTAAAATGCGTTCTTGTTGTAATTTGGCCAAAGGCTCTTTATGCCAGGGGATACGATGATCAATCATTTCATAGTAAGTATCAGGTACGTCTAAAAATTTAACATTATTTTTTCTTAAAGTATTAACCGTGTAATAAATATCCTCGGTATTTAGAGCGATATGCTGAATACCCTCACCGTGATACTCGTGTAAAAATTCTTCAATTTGTGATACATCATCTTTCGATTCATTCAAAGGAATTTTGATTTTTCCACACGGGCTTGATAAAGCTCTGCTAATTAATCCTGTCATCTGACCTTTAATGTTAAAGAATCTTATTTCATGGAAATTAAAAATGGTTTCATAAAATCTGGCCCATTTGTCCATATTGCCTCGATAGACGTTATGAGTCAGATGATCGATAAAGGTTAAGCCGCAATCAGTGGGGTTTGAATTTTGCTGGCGCTGCCAATGGTCAGCAAAAGGATGATTATTCTCATCAACAAAATAAATAACACTGCCACCTATCGCATCGATAGCTAATAAACCATGATCGGCATGTTTACAATCCTGAAAAGCAACTGCACCGTGTGCAAGTGCATATTTGTAGGCTTGTTCAGCATTTTTAACGCGAAAACCCATGGCACAGGCTCCCGCACCATGTGTTGTGGCATGTCGTTCAGCTTGACAGTCTTTTGCGGCATTAACGATAAACTGAATAGCCCCTTGCTGATAAAGAGCGATATCTTGCTCTTTATGGGTGGCAACGAGTTGAAAACCCATTTCTTTAAACTGTTGGTGTAAAACAGATTTGTCAGGGCCTGAAAATTCCAAAAAGGCAAAACCATCCAACCCGCAAGGGTTGCTGCCGGGATGGCTTATACTATGATTGTTCATGTGTACACTCCCTTATTGTCTTGTAAACCAATTAAGGCAATGATGTTTCATTAATTTTATGGTCACTTAGTAAGAAAGTGACCAGTTTAATGAGATCATTGCCTGCTTAAAATCCTTGTTTTTTGCAGTGGCTGGCAATCAAGGGCGAGCTTTGATGAGAAAAAGTCCATCAGCGATAGCTAACAAGCTTACATCCACTCGATTGTCTTGCTTTATAATTTCATTCAAACGTTTTATTTCCCGAGTTTGCCCACTCGTATCCTCTTTATTGATTACATTGCCATCCCAAAAAATATTATCAATTGCAATGATTCCGCAAGGACTAATGAGCTGCAAGGCACATTCATAGTAATTTACATAATTAGTTTTGTCGGCATCAATAAAGATGAAATCAAAACTATGGGCGTGGCCTTCTGTCAGTAAATTCTGTAACGTCGTCAAGGCAGGGCCTAGGCGTAACTCAATTTTCTTCTCTTGCTTGGCTTCACGCCAGTACGGATGGGCTTTGGAGGTCCATTCAGTGTTAATATCACAAGTAATTAACTGTCCATCTTCAGGCAGGGCCAGAGCCATAGCTAGGGCACTGTATCCTGTGAAGGTGCCTAATTCCAGTATTTTTTTGGCGCCAATTGCACGAATTAGAAATTGCAGGAATTGAGCTTGCTCTGGCGCAACTTGCATATTGCTAAGGGGCAACGTTGAGGTTTCTTCCCGCAATGCTTGCAGAACAGGATTTTCTCGTAAAGAAATATCCAACATATAACTATAGAGCTCTGGCGTTAGATTTAAATGTTGTTTCATCCTACCACCTTTAGTATGCCCTTTGATATCAAAGGGTATTGATTCGTTAATTAAGCTAGTTTCTCTTGAGCCAGAGTATCAGCAATTTCACTTTCGGGGCGGTTTTCTTTCCGGGAGCGAATAAAAATTTCTAAAAGAGAAGTACCAATGCCATCGATTTGCTGGTTAACCTGCGCTTCTGGGGTGTCATAATATTTACTTGCGGCAAAAATTAAGCCACCGGCATTAATGACATAATCCGCTGCATAAAGAATCCCTTTTTCATGAAGCATGGGGCCATGATAAGTGTGAGCCAATTGATTGTTGGCAGCCCCTGCAACAATCGTCGTTTGTAGCTGATTAATGCTAATATCATTAATAACTGCACCTAGAGCACAAGGGGCAAACACATCACAGGGAACCCGATGGATCATGTCTGTTGACACGGCCGTAGCTCCGAATTCTTCCACAGCACGTTGAACAGCACGGGGATTAATATCCGCCACCGTTAATTTGGCACCCAACTCATGTAAATGAGAGGCCAGTAAATAGCCCACATGACCTAGACCTTGAATGGCAATATGAAGGCCATTTAATTGATTTTTCCCGAGTTTAAATTCGACCGCTGCTTCAATGCCTCTTAAAACGCCCTTTGCAGTATAAGGTGAAGGATCGCCATTATGCCGGGACAAGCTGGCGACATAAGGAGTATGCTGCGCGATAATATCCATATCACTTAATTGTGTGCCACTGTCCAAAGCGGTGATATACCGGCCGCCTAAATCATTAACAAAGCGACCAAAAGCATGAAGATAAGCTTCACGATCATAAGGCTTGTTGGGTTTGATAATCACTGCTTTGCCACCACCGAGTGGTAGGTTAACAGAGGCTGCTTTATAGCTCATGCCTCTTGCAAGGCGCATTGCGTCATTGATAGCACTTGCAGTACTGGGGTATTCAATAAATCTACAGCCGCCCAGAGCTGGTCCAAGCTTGGTACTGTGTATAGCGACGATGGCTTTCATTCCTGTTTCGCAATCCACTTTAAAATGTAAATCGCCAAATCCATGAGAAAGTGCATAATCAAGAAAATCATCTTGAACTAGGGTGCTGGTTTCATTTTTTTTGATTAGATCAACAGACATCATTGGTAAAGCTCCAAGAATTTCTCGTGCACATGTTATAGACCCATTCAATAAGTAAATCAATGGTGATAATAGTCCTTATTAACAGTCTATCTCTTTTTTTGTATATTATTCGTAAAAAATGATTTTAAGGTATTCACTTTTATTCGTCCCGTTGTTAATTTTTTACCCTTTGCTAGTAGAATTCAGCTGCTCCGTCAGCTATTTGTTACTTGCTACTGGCTATTTTTCCTGACTGACATGGCTAAAAAATTGGAAGCCTTCCTCTCTTGGTGTAAACTGACTACAAACGCGATGGAGACATTTGAATGAAAAAATTGACAGCTTTGCTTCTCCTTGGAATCAGCAGTTCACTATCAATTGCTGCCCAGCCTAAGCCGATACTCGATAAGGTCATGTTTCAAATTTCTGCAAGACAATGGGTTACCACTCAAACGGCATTGCTCACTGTGAATGTCAATGCTACTTTATCCAATGCTGATCTAGTAAAAGCAAGAGCCGACATTATGAGCACTCTCGCAAAAATAGCACCAGGCGATTGGCACCTGACTCAGTTTGATCGGTCTCAAGACAGCTCTGGATTGGAAAAATTATTTGTGGCTGCTGAAGCGAGGGTTCCCCAAGCCAGTTTAACCAACATTTATCAAAGTGCGAAAGACGTAAGTAAACCCGGCGCTACATACACCATTAACGGGGTGGAATTCAAGCCGAGCTTGGAAGAGGTACAGCAAGTTAAAGGACAACTCCGGGAGCGTTTATATAAACTTGTCAACGATGAAATTGGTAGATTGAACAACGTTTATCCCACACAGAAGTACAGCCTAAACTCATTAATAGTAACTGAGGGTGAGCCTACTCCTATACAACCACAAGCTTATCGGGCAAAGAATACAATGATGTTAGCCACTGAGGTTGCTGCTTCTCCAGCCCCCTCATTGACTGTTAGTAACGAGTTGATGATGAATGCTATTGTTGAGGTAGCTTCAAATCGAGAAGAGGGTAGTAATGCAGCAACAGTCACAAACAATTGAAAAAATAATTGGTCATCGGGGTGCTTCGGCCTATGCGCCCGAAAATACGTTAGCTGCCTTTGATAAAGCACTAGCACTTGGTTGTCGTTATCTTGAGTTTGATGTTATGGTGAGTGCTGATGGTGAACCCTTTGTGTTTCACGATGAAACATTGAAACGCACAACTGATGGGCGGGGTGAAATTGGATTGGTGACTGCTGAGTATTTGCAATCGTTGGACGCTGGACGTTGGTTTTCACGCCGCTACCGTGGTGAAAAAATTCCCCATTTTCGTGAGGCATTGGAATGGTTGACCTTCTCAAATGTACAGGCCAATATTGAAATTAAACCTTATCCAGGAACAACAGAGCAAACTACTGTGGCTGTCTTGTCACATATCAACCGCTACTGGCCACAAAATAAACCCTTACCATTAATATCCAGTTTCGATCTAGCTGCATTAACCTTATGCAGAAGTCTTGCTCCGGAGATGCCCTTAGGTCTTTTACTTGATCAATGGGATAAAGATTGGTTAGAAAAAGCTAAAGAGTTGGCTTGTTATTCCGTTCATTGCAATAAACGCGCCCTTACAGCAGCACGCGTGAAGGAAATTAAAGGGCAAGGTTATAAATTGCTTGTATATACAGTGAATCGTAGGCGGCAGGCTAAAAAGCTTTTTGACTGGGGTGTGGATGCCGTATTTAGCGATTACCCTGACCTGTTGTCATGAGATTTTTCTTTTTCTTTATCTTTTTCTTTCTAGGATCTAGCCTTTTGGCGAAGCCTGTCGAAATTGTAATGTGGCACTCCATGGCAGGTCATCTGGGTAGTGAAGTTAGGCAATTGGTTGCAGGATTTAATAAAAGTCAAAATGAGTATTCAGTAAAGCTCGTTTATAAAGGTGAATACACGGAAGCAATGACAAGTTTTGCTGCAGCGTTTCGGGCCAAACAACCTCCCGCCATTGTGCAGATTTTTGAAGTGGGTACAACAACCATGCTATTTCCCAAAGGCATTATTAAGCCTGTGGATGAAATTATGAAAGAACAAGGCATGCGATTACCCAAAGAAAGTTTTCTTCCTGCGATACGCTCGTTTTATAGTGATCATGAACAGTTAATGGCCATGCCTTTTAATACTTCAATACCTGTCATGTTTTATAATGCTGAGGCTTTGGCGAAGATTGGCTACCCCAGGGAATATTTTCCCCGCAGCTGGCAAGAAATGGAGACTTTAGCAGCAGATTTGCGCAAAGCTGGTTTTACTTGTGTTTACACCACTGCCTACCCTGCCTGGATACAGATTGAAGCATTTTCTGCAATTCATGGCTTACCAATGACAAACCCCACCTTATCCACGGCAACTTATAACAATGGGGCTATTGTCAAGCATCTGACGCGCCTTAAGGATTGGCAAAAAAAACACTATTTCGAATATGGTGGACGCGCGAGTGATGCCACCATCCTATTTACCAGTGGTCGCTGCCCTTTGTTTAGTCAATCTTCCGGAAGTTATAACAGTTTATCGGGGTTAGTAAAATTTAAATTAGGGGTGGCTGCACTCCCGTTAGATACGGAAACGAGTGCTTTACGTCATAATAATATCGCAGGAGGTGCCGCCCTGTGGGCTGTTGCTGGGCAAACACCCACTGTATACCGAGGGGTAGCCAAATTTTTCGCTTACCTGGCCCAGCCTGCCATACAGCAACAATGGCACCATCATACAGGGTATTTACCCTTGGGCCTCTCTGGGATATACAGTGTACTTGCTGAAGAAAATGAGCATCCTGTAATTAAGCTTGCATACGATGAATTAACAAATCAGCATGTTAATACAAAAGTGCACGTCGGACCGCAAAATTTGATAAGGGCTATTAATGACGAAGCATTGGAAGCAATATTCTCTGGTATGTTATTGCCTAAAATAGCAATTGATAATGCTGTTAGCCGTGCCAACTACACACTCATGCGTTTTCATCGTAATACAGCAGCAGTCGAATGCCCTAAAAATAACGAAGTTGCAGTAGGAAAAAGTTAGTTAAATTTTTATTACAACATTGTTTTTTTCTGCTATTTTTAAGTTGATACCAGGCCTCATTCCAATAATTTCTAAGGACGGATCCTATCATGAACAGACCACTTCACCCCGATTCAAAGGCATTTATTGAACGTTTGAATGAACGGGCAAAAACAGCTTTAAATGGCAGTAACCTTCTTGAGTTGCCGCCAAAGGAGGGACGAAAGGCTTTCAATCAATTGACAGCACCGGTTTCAGGAAAATTAAAACCAATCGATGTCCACGTTGAAGAGAAGACACTTGATATTGAAGGGACAACACTTCAAGTCCGTTTATATAAACCCAAAAAAGAGGCAACACATTTGCCTGCACTGGTTTACTGCCATGGGGGTGGATTTGTATTTGGTGAACTTGATTTTCTGGATTATGCTTGCCGAGCCCTTTGCGAAGGGGCACATTGTCTGGTGGTTGCTGTAGGGTTTCGCCGCGCCCCGGAACATAAATTCCCGACTGCCCATATGGATTGCTACCATGTAGCTCGCTATGTGCAAAAACATGCGAGTGAATTTGGTTGCAATGGTAAGCTCGCTGTTGGTGGAGACAGTGCGGGTGGTAATATTGCCGCAAGTATTTGTCATCTTGCCAAAAAGAACAAAGATTTGGATATTTGCTTTCAATTACTTTATTATCCATGGGCTGATTTAAACAATACTATGCCTTCCGATAAAACGTTTGAGAGTGGTTATTTTCTTGAAACAGCGACGCTTCACTGGATGAGAAAGCAATACTTATCCAAACCCGAAGACGAGAAAGATCCCATCGCCAATCCCCAGTTTCAGAAAGATTTTAGTAACTTGCCCCCCGCATTAATCATTGCTGCAGAATGCGATCCCATCCATGATGATGCGAAAAAATATTTCCAACAATTGGTGGATGCAGGTAATGAGGCTCAATTCATGGAATGTGGTGGGATTCTTCACGATTTTTGTGCATTGCCCTCGCATTATGATGCTGCGTTATTGGCTTATGCGACTTCAAGTTATGCTTTGAAGAAAGCATTTAATCAATAATTTCACTATAGATACTAGAAAACTCTACGAATCAAAGCCTGGATTGTTCTCCCAGGCTTTAGTTCTTTTTATATCCCCTCATCCCAAAAAATAATATTTTTGATTAAAAAATAATCAAAAAGAATTAACCTGTACTATACTGAACAATGCTGTGTGATAAAAGACAATTGAATATTAACAATAGCTTAGTGTTGAATTTCAAGAGTCATCTCTGTAGTGATATCAGTAACGATAATGCCAGATGAGGAAGTTATGATAACGACAACTATAATTCGTCAAATAGAACAATTTTGGGATCTTCAAATTAATCAAGAGAGTTTAAGAAATTTATCAGGTGGTGATACGAATAAAAGTTTCCTTGCGAATACCTCACTGGGCAAATGTGTTATCAAAGATATTAATATCATGCAGTATATTAAAGATTATCAAACAAATCGGGAAGAGCTGCTGCAATCACTGACCTTCGTAGAGAATGTTGCAAAAAATCAACATGGGAATGTGGTTTGTGCTGTTGAAGGAAAGAAAGGGGTTTTCCTGGAAAATAAAGACAACGTGTTCCTTTTATACCCTTATAGGAATGGCCAAATTTTAGCAAATGAAAAAATTAAAACAGGAATGGTTTCACTTATCGCTGCTAAATTGAATGAAATACATCATACACAAGAAAATTATGACAAAGCGTTTGCCCAACAGAAAGGAGAGAAATATTATACCATCGCTGAACAATTGATCATGAGCAAATGGTGGACTTTATTCAGTAAATTATCGCAAACTACTCACTTATTCCCCCGGCTAAAAAGCATAGCAAATTTTTTAGTCTGCAATCAGGTATTATTTTTTCAGGCGCTACAAGAGGCTTCTTTAAATGCGCTATGTCATAACGACTTAAAACCAAAGAATGTGTTATGGACAACGGAAAACAATGATTTTTGGATTCTTGATTGGGAAACAGCTTCCGAATTTGACTATAAAATTGATTATCTAGATACATTGATAGCTTGGTCCGCAGAGTATTCAAACAATCGATTATTCTTAAATCCTAATAAAGCACGTGCTTTTCAGGAGGCTTATCCCTTGATGCGTGAAGAACTCCAGTTAAGTGTCTATTTGGTGCTAATAAAATGGTATTTCTGGTTATATTTCTGTATTGCAAAAAGCCTGCGACACCCTGTTTTAGTTTTTCAACAATTAGCCCTGATTAAAGAAGCAATTACTTATATCGAATGCATCATTAATGAAAAAGAATTAGTGATGTTGAAGTAATCCTAAAATTATTTCACCGAGGGTATTGGGAGTGACTATGGTTAATGAACTTTTATTACAGAAAATATATCATCATGCCAAGAGTAATCCTAATAAAATAGCTCTAAAATTTTTAGAAGGTAACTTTAAAAACTCTCAAGAATTAACATACCGGCAATTGACCGAAAAGATTGACACGTTAGCAACCACGATTTTTACTTTAAACAATAAAGAGGTGCAGCAACCTATTTTATTACTGTTTGAATCAAGTCTTGATTATATCGTTTCTTTTTTAGCAATACTTCATTCTAACAATATTGCCGTAACCGCATATCCACCTCGACAAACGCGTCATTTACAGCGTTTATTAAAAATTGTTGAAGATTCTCACGCTAAAATAGTACTAACCACTGCAAAGATAAAAAAGTATTGCGAAATTAATCACTTTGAGTTTCCCACTGCGCCACTAATTTGTGTTGATGAGTTAGAGTTGGAAAAATCAAACTTAATTATTCCAACAGCTGCTCCTGAGGATATTGCTTTTTTGCAATACACCTCTGGTTCTACCGGAGCACCCAAAGGAGTAGTGGTTACACAACAAAACATTGTTCGTAATTTAGAATTATCCATTGACTATGTTGGGATGGAGTCAGTAAATACTTGTGTATCCTGGTTGCCTATTTTTCATGATATGGGGTTAATAGGGAACACCTTATTACCTCTTTATGCTGGTGGAACCTGTGTATTTATGGCGCCACTGACTTTTCTAAAAAAACCTTTCTTTTGGTTGCAAAAAATTAGTGAAGAAAAATGTACTTACACAATGGCACCTAATTTTTCTTATGATTTGGCCATCACCTCTTTGGAACAGCAAAAATCTATTCCTGAGTTGGATTTGTCGCATGTAAATTATTTAATTAATGGTGCAGAACCCGTAAAAGCAGAAACGATTAAACGCGTTGAAAAAGTTTTAAGTGCTTATGGGTTACGCTCTGGTGCGGTGAGACCGGGCTATGGAATGGCTGAGGCGACCTTAGTCATTTCTGTGCATGTTGATGAGTCTGCAGACTCGAGAACGTTGTTGATTAATAAAGATGAACTTGCTTTAGGGAGGGCGGTACCTGATCAAACAGGGAATGCCATCGAAGTTGTGCGTTGCGGCAAGGTTGCCAGTCCATTCACTTTAAGGATTGTTGATCCGGATACTAATAAGAAGTTGCCTAAGCGATGCGTAGGCGAAATTTGGATTCAGGGAGCTTGTATTGCCAAAGGCTATTATCGTAATGAAGAAAAAACAGCTTCAATATTTAATGCATTCACCGCCAATGGTGAAGGGCCTTTTTTGCGTACCGGAGATTTAGCGTTTATTGATGACGAAGGTTACTTAATAATTTCTGGACGCCTTAAGGATTTAATGATTATTAATGGACGCAATATTTACCCTCAGGACGTTGAAAAAGCTTGTTATACTTCTGATAGTCATTTGATTATTGACGGAGCTGCTGCATTTTCAATTCCAGGGGAAATATCTGAAGAATGCATCATTGTTGCTGAAGTAAAAAATCACCTTGATGCTGCAGTCTATAAAGACATTCTCGCAAAAATTCAAGATAATGTATTTCAAGCCCAAGATATCATCCCTACGGATATTGTGCTTATTCCACCTAAGCGTTTACTAAAAACAAGCAGTGGAAAAGTTCAAAGGAATGCTTGCAAGCAAGCTTATTTGAATGAAGAGTTTTCCATTATAGCCCGATTAAAACAAGCTAGCAAAGACATTCCAAAAACGCAGACCATTGATTTTACGCAAAGTGAACAAGACGTCGTTTCTCATTGGTTGAAGCAATGGTTGTCTATCAATACTCAAATTGATTATAACCACATTGACGAACATCGCCCCTTTTCGGAATACGGGCTTAGCTCGGTAAAACTTGTCTCTATGATGAGTGAGCTTGAGCAATATATTCAGCAGGATTTAGATCCTTTAATGGCCTGGGAGTTTCCAAACATTCATGCGTTAACCCAACGCCTTACTAATCACTTGCAAGTGACCTCTTGCCAGCCGCAGCAAACTTATGAACCCATTGCGGTAATTGGAATGGATTGCCGAATTCCTTGTGATGAACAATCCAATTTGATTGGAATAGAAGCGTTTTGGAGGTTTTTGCAGACCGAAAGCGATAGTATTCGACCAATACCTCAGGAACGTTGGGATATTCGACAATATTATGATCCAAATCCGGATAAAAAAGGGATGATGTATACCACGGCTGGTAGTTTTTTAGCCGACGTGAAACGGTTTGATGCTAAATTTTTTAATATTTCGCCAAGAGAGGCGGAGTATCTTGATCCCCAACAACGTCTGGCGTTAATGGTGACCTGGAATGCCCTTGAAGATGCCGGAATTGTTCCGCAACAGCTTAAAGACAGTAAAACAGGAATATACTTAGGGATAAGTACTCACGATTATGATGCGCTAATTCAAAAACAAGTCCCGCTGGAGGAATTAAACACTTACCAGGCAACGGGAACAAGCTTTGCAACGGCTGCAGGCCGAATAGCCTATTTTTTAGGAACCCATGGTCCGTGTATGGCCATTGATACGGCCTGTTCTTCTTCATTGGTCAGCATTCATCAGGCTAGCCGTGCTTTACAAGACAGGGATTGCCATCTAGCCATTGCCGGCGGGGTTAATCTTATTCTATCACCTGAAGGAAATATTATTTTCTGCAAAAGCGCCATGTTGTCGCCTAAAAATCGTTGCAGCACCTTTGATGCGGAAGCTGATGGTTATGTCCGGGGTGAAGGGTGCGGTATTGTTATTTTAAAGCGTTTAGCCGATGCATTGCGCGATAATAATAAAATTTACGCGGTTATTCATGGCAGCAGCGTCAATCAGGATGGAGCCAGTAATGGCTTAACCGCCCCTAACGTGGGGGCTCAAATTGAAGTCATGGAATCTGCTATTAAATCGGCAAATCTAACGCCTGATCAGATCACCCATGTGGAAGCCCATGGCACAGGAACATCCTTAGGTGATCCTATTGAATGGGAAGGTATACGCCGTGTTTATGCCAGCGCACGTAAAAAGCCGCTTTATATCACCTCTTTAAAAACGCGTATTGGTCATTTAGAAGCAGCAGCAGGGGTAGCCGGTTTTATAAAAACGGTACTTGCTACTCAATACGGTCAAATCCCAGGCCACCTGCACCTAAAACAATTTAATCCAAAAATTACCCAGCAAGAAGGGATGCAAGTTCCTGCTCAATTATTGCCCTGGCAGGAGAAATATCGTTATGCAGGCGTTAGTTCATTTGGTTTTAGCGGAACCAATGCGCATATTATCCTCGGTAATTTTAATAGAGAGGAAACCGCCACTGAAGAAAAACAATCTCGCTCCCATTACCTTTGGGTTGTTAGCGCACGCGATGAGGAAACGCTGAAACACTACCTACAAACCTATTGTGATTACAGTCAATCCCTCACTGGTTGTGATTTTGCTGCTATTAGCCAGAAATCGCTGACAGAAAGGACCCATTTTTCTCATCGAGCTTTTATTGTCGCGAAAAATTGCCAGGATTGGGCACAGGCATTGACTACAAAGGAGTGGCAACAGGGAAAAGCAAATGAAAAAAATAAGGTAGCCTGGTTATTTACCGGGCAGGGCTGCCTTGAACCTGACGTTGCTGCCGTCCTCTATCATACATTGCCTGCTTTTGCGGCAATCATCGATGAGTGTTGTGCTATCACAGAACCTTTATTGGACTATAAATTACGAGATGTTTTACTCCATACACCGGTTCAGGTAGATATCAATCATACACACTTTGCCCAACCTGCCCTATTTGTTTTTGAATATGCCCTGGCGAAATGGTTTCTTTCGTTAGGAGTTCAGCCTGCGCTATTGCTTGGTCATAGCCTCGGTGAATATGTGGCTGCCTGTGTGGCGGAAGTAATGTCTTTACGAGAGGCTTTGCAATTAGTTTGTTTAAGGGCACAACTGATTAATACATTGCCAGACAATGGGGCAATGCTTGCCATTGCAGCATCGGCAAATGAGGTTGAAACCTTGTTAATTCATTTTCCCGAATTAACCATTTCAGTTAAAAACAGTGCGCAGCAAACCGTTGTTTCAGGAACTAAAGAAGCGATAGACGCTTTGCAAAATTATTGCCTGCAACAGGAGCTGCGTTGTAAAAAAATTGCAACTTCGCATGCGTTTCATTCTTCATTAATGATTCCCATTGTTGATAAATTTTATCAACAGGCACAATCGATTGATTATAAACCTGCAAAGATCCCTATCATTTCCAATGTGACCGGCGTTGAATTATCCCATACAATTGATGCCTCTTATTGGTGCGAACATCTGACCAAAACAGTCGAATTCCACAAAGGTTTGCAGACTTTGGCAGAAAAAAATATAACCTTGGTGCAGGAAATTGGCCCTAAAGCAGTTTTAACTGCCCAAGCTCAAGATGCATGTAATTTTTTGATTGTACCTTCTATTCGCGATCCGAAGGAGCCTTGGCCCTCTTTGTGCGAAAGCTTGGGTATCCTTTATTTAAAAGGGGTAGATCTCCAGTGGAATCTTTTAAACCCCCTTTCAGATGTGACCAAATATACACTTCCTAAATATCCGTTTTTTGGTAAAGAATACTGGCTGCCAACCCCTAAAAATAAACCTGCAAATTTAAGCTATTCCTGGAGGAAAAATTTGTATAAGCTTGGTTGGCGTCAATTGACAGAGAAGCCTGCGACAGGTAATTATCAAAATAAAGAATTGACCATTATTAGTCCTGCTATTTCTTCTGAAGCACCCTTGTTACTGATTTTAAGAAACCACTATAAAACCATAAATTTTATCACTCCGGACCGCTTCGTCAAACCTGAGTTTTTGCAGAAAATTAACGAAGCTGAAGCCCTGGTTTATTTTTGTAATGCGAACGACGATGAGGTTGAAACAGAGTTTAATAACATAGGGTTAGTAACGAGATTCTTACTTGAAAATACCCCAGAAAAACCTTTTGTTTTTTTAAATAATCAACCTCGGGATGCAATTTCAAAAACCGGGCGTGCCTCGCTTGCTTTATTAAAATCAATTAAACAAGAATACCCTGTCTGGCAGGTACGGTATTTGGAAGGGGATTTCCTAAACGATAATCCTCAGTGGGTGCATAGCCTGCAAAATACAATCAATGGGCATTGGGTACTAAGGTATGAAAATCAGGCCTATTATAGACGTCAAATTCTCCCACTCGAGCCAAATTTATTGACGGGAAACCGGCAAGTTTACCCAGAAAATACCTACCTGGTTACAGGAGCCTGTGGCGGCATTGGACAAATATTAATTGAAACCCTGTTGGAATTAGGGGTAAAACACATTGTTGCTGTGGGTCGTAAGAAAACCCCTGCAGCTTGGTCAACGTCTATTCAATCCTTTTTACAGAAGGGAGAAGCGCAGGTTCATTATCAACAATGTGATGTTAGTCAATCGGCACAGGTTACCCAATTAATTGCTGAAATTGAACATGAATTGCCTCCTTTAGGGGTAATTATCCATGCTGCAGGGATTACAATTGATAAACCATGGCTTGCAACCAGCAATGAGGAGATCAAGGCTATTATTGCTGGTAAAGCACTGGGTGCTCTACATTTGCACTTGGCAACGGCTAATCATCCCTTAAAAGAATTCATTTGTATTTCATCCATCTCAGGTGTTTTAGGCAATCAAGGCCAAGCCGCTTATGCAGCAGCCAATGCCTTCCTCGACGCCTTAGGTGAGCAGCGAAAGGCAGAAGGTAAACCAAGTTTTAATTTAATCTTAGGGCCAGTTACAAAGACTGGTTTGTTTAAAAACAATGAAGAAAAACTGACTGAGTATCTAGCGATGCAAGGCATTGAACCTTTAGATCCTGAAATTATTAAATTGATTTTAGGGGCGCAGGAAAAAGAAAATAATATTATCATTGCCCAATTTAATGGTGATATCAATGCGATAGAAGAAGAGGGGCATTCAGCGCAAAGCACTGTTGTAGAGTCTGATGAAGAAAACGTCCTGGAGTCCCAATGTGTCGCGGCGGATATTTTAAAAATCGTCCAACAAATCCTAAAACTTACAACAGATGAATTATCAGTAAGTGACAATTGGTTTGAAGCAGGCATGGACTCTATTCTAGCCGCTCAAGTTGTTTATAAAATTAACACTAAATGTCGAGGAAATGTCGTTACTTCAAAAGACATTTTTAGGTATTCTACGGCTGAAGAGCTCGCGCAAAAAATTAATTCAACAGCGCTTTCAAAAAAGACCGTCATTGCAAAAGAAATTCATCCCAACAGTACGCCTCTTTCCCTACAACAACAGGAAATTTGGAATTTTCTTAAACATTGCCAAGATTACCGGGCTTATCAAATCCCTATGGAATTGGCTATTAAAGGATCTTTAGACGTAGAGGAATTTAAAAATTCTGTGAAGAAAGTGGGCGAACGCCATGATATTTTCCAAGTTGGATTTCATGAGGTTTTAGGCCAGGTAAGCCAGCATTATCATCAACAAGCAGTGATTAATCTTGAGATAGGTTCCCATTATAATGAAAAAGAAGTAAGCGAGTTTTTATCCGCGCCTTTTGATTTAAAAATGCCACCGCTCATACGTACAAAGTTAATAAAAGTCGCTGAAGACGAATACCGGTGGCTGCTCGTTTTCCATCATTTGATTAGTGATGGAAATACTGTAAATGCTTTCATCGGTGAAGTAATTCTCGATTATGAAAATCAACCTATAGAATCCACGAAGCAATATTATCAATACGTGAATTGGCAATGGAATACCATTCATTATCAATTGGATACCAATTTACGTGACTATTGGATGAATTCATTAAAGGGTATCCCTCTGGATGTTCCTTCTGAGTATACCAACCACACTGTGGAAAACATCAAAAAAGACGACCGTCATCCCGAACGTAGTGAGGGATCTCCTTTGTATCAGGAGATGTCTCACTACGTTCGACATGACCTACGTCTTTGGGAGAGTTCCCTTCAGAACATAGAAAAAAAGGCTGAGGTTGTGTCTTCTACGTTGCCATTAGAAACATTGCATTCAGCGATTAAGCCTATTGAACAAAATAAACTCTCTCTCAGCAATTATTTATTGGCAAATTTATTCGAGATTCTTTTTGAACAATTTAACAGAGAACAGCAGGGGGTTGTAGTCTTTTTTTCAGGACGGGAAGATGGACATTTTTCATCCGTATTTGGCGATACAACAAATGATGTCATCGTTATTGCGAGAAAAGAGGACAATATTCTCAAACAGACAAAAGTTCTTCAGCAACAACTATTAGCACTTATGGATAAGCAATATTTACGGATGGAAATGGTTAAAGACATGGGGTACCAACCGCCTATGGTTTCGTTTGATTTTCAGAGAAGTTCTGAATTGGATTTAGCGAATACCAGTTTAAAAGTGGCTACGGTAAAAAGTGGCAATGTCCAAAGCTATTTATGGGGGGATGAACCACGAACGCTGTCATTCAAAGTGTTATTAGGCAAGGAGGCACTAAAATTTTCATTAAAATATAGAACCGATAAAGTATCTAAAAAGAATGCTGAAGCGCTATTGAATCGCTGGATTGCAGCCATTGAAAAAAGAAGTAAGGAGTTAAGAACGGAAGACATCACAAGTATATCTAATTTTTATAAGCAAGATGCTTCTTTTTTACAACAAAATTTGTGGCAATCCTATCAAGGACACCCTGATGGATTGCCATTCTATATTCCTATTTGTAAAGAGGTCGATGTGAATATTGATATCGATCGCTTGAATGAGGCAATGGGTATTTGTGTCCGTAAACATCCTGCGTTAAGAACTTATTTTGATGATCAAAACGTGTTGCAATTGATTCTATCAAAACAAAAAGAAGTGCCGCCTTTAAAAATAATAAAAACAAATGAGCTGTATAACACAATAGGGGAATTATTAACTGATCCTATAGCGATTAATAAGCCCCCTTTACTAAAGTGGTATCTTATCTATCATTCTCAAAGTCGTCCTGTCTTGCTAATCAGGCTTCATCACCTTATATGTGACGGGATTTCTTCGGAGTTATTTTTAAAAGAATTGCAAAAGGCCTATAGGCATCCAACGGCTGAACAACCACAAGATGAAACTTATTTGGAATGTTATGCCGCTTCGCAAAGTGATTATCAGGCATACCTGGAGGATTACAACCGATATTGGGATGAATTGCGAAAATTTAGTGGTGTGCAGACTATAAAGGCAGCTAAAAAAAATTATATTGGTGGTTTTATTTATAGAAAAATTTCCAAAGAAAATTCCATGAAAATTGAGAATGTATGCCGTAAAAACAAAATTTCAAAATATGTGTTTTATTTTTATATGTTCAGTCGCGCCATTGCAAAAACCTTCAATAATAAAGAAGTGTATGTAAGCCTTGTGAAGTCGAATAGGGGCAAGCTTAAGTCCGATGATATGATTGGATATTATGCTGATAATATCCCTGTAGTTATTCCTGTGGAGTTAAACGTTGATTTTGCCAGCCAACTGCAAAAAGTGCAGATAATGATTCTTGATATTATACAACGTTTTCAAAATCCCTTGTTACTAAACGATATACAACAGGGGCATTATATTCAACCTGAGTTTATTTTTAACCATTATACGACTTTAGCGGATACCCCTCCTTTTTACTCGGCTGATTATATTCTTGAAAACATTGTTAATCAGCAAAAGCAAGTTTCCCTTTGGAATTATAATAATCCTGAAAAATTAAATTTAATGGTGCGAAGCAGTGGAAAAGGGGATCTGTTAGCACTGATTTATAACCATGAGTTAATTGAACTTAAAACTGCTGATGACTTTTTGAATGATATCCTGGAAGAAATAACAATTGAGCTACGATTAGGTAACAGTTTAGGTGTGCAGGGAAGGTAAAAAAGAAGTTGGAAGTTGCAAATCCCACTTTACAGTGGCTAAGCGCGTCCTTGCACTTATCGTTTGCGGAACATCCTGTTCCTCTGATTTGCAACTACCATTAATCATAAGTGTAGTCTTGCAATAGACTAACGTCATTAAGAAAAGACAGCAATTCCGTTTGAGAAATCTCTTAATCTTGAGAATAGCGTTATTTAAATTCCCTGTAGTAGGGATAGGTAGCAAACTCTAAAAGTTCTTTATCGCCTGTGCTATCCCCATAGGCATAGCTGGTTTTTGCTTCTGGAATTAGCTCAAGGACACGTCTTAATTTCTCTGGACCATTGCAGCTTTTTCCCTCTAAGTGTCCAGTAGCCTGGTTAGATTCATTAAATTCAATTCGAGTGGAGGCAATGTCATCAAAGCCTGTTTGTCTTGCCCAATAATCCACATAAATATTGTAAGCTGAGGTAGCCAAAATACAGTAATGCCCTTGTTCTTTGTGCCATTGTAGGCGGGAAAAAGCGGAAGGTTTTACCAAGCCAGGAAGAATTCTATTCGAGAAAAGTTCACCGGTTGTATAGAGAAAATCACGCGATAAATTTTTAAGAAACGTTTTCGCTATTGCACTGTTTAATTGATCAATATCAATAAGTTGTAATTGATAGGCGATGGCGCTAGGTAATTTCGTCATGAATTTCCATGCAAAATAGTAACCCCAGAGAAACTTTAAAAAAGGCACTGTGGTATTTTTTTGAGTAATTGTTCCGTCAAAATCAAAAATTGCGACGGTGTCATGAATTTTAATTTCAGCCATGCTTTTCAACTTATTCGCTAATAGAGTTCAATGTTTTTGGGCAATTACTTATTATCTTAGCTAAAATCTAAGTATTTGCAGGCATCTTTTATCTAAATTTCTCTCCACAACTACGAATGCTGCAGAGTCCATAGGAGGGACTAGAGCTTGAATGAAACGCTTTTTTATAGTATTTGGGCCATCAGAACTTTTTATGTATTGAGCATAAAAACTGTTTTATTTACCCTCTTATTCCTCTTTTTTGAGCAAAGCTTTGCGATTGCTGAATTATCAATTCTAGGCATATTGATCAATTTACCCATGGTATTTTCAGCATTTTTCATCACGCGCCTTATGGATAAGAAAGAGATAAAGTCACTCCTTGTCACGGTCCTTTTAATTCAAGCCATTACGCTTGCAATTCTTGCCCTTTTGATAAATCACTACCCTGTAAATTTGATAGGGATTATTCTCAGTATTACCGTGTTATTCATTATGAGCTCAACTGAAATCAGTCTGTTTGATAAATCGATTGTTTTACTGTTGCCTGAAGCAAAAAGAGGGAAGGGCGTAAGCCTTGGATTGGCTACTACAGCACTCAGTTATATTGTATCACCTCTGGTTGCCAGTTTACTGTTTAAAGTAATTGCCAGCGAAATGATTGTAATCTTTGCAATACTGATAATCCTCCTTTATTTATTACCCTTGGCTCGATTAAATAAAAACTATATCCGTATTGACGTTAATTTAAGTAATGCCGTTTTTCGTTTAAATGAATTTAAGATCCACCCTTTAGCCATCCTTTTATTGTTAACGTTTTCGTTAACGACAGTTTGGACTAATTTTATTAGTTTTTTAATCATTCCTGTTTTAAAACTTAATCATCCCCAGTGGTTTGTGGGGATGATTTTGTCCTTAAGTGGGATAGGTTCTTTACTCGGGGGTATGTCTGTAGGCCGGATGTTCCAAAACAATGCAAATCGTAAAAGCTTAACAATCTGTTTTAGCCTTACATTATCCAGTATGCTATTTTTTGTGCTGTATGCAAACTCTATCTATCTATCCATTGTATTGGCACTTTTAGGTGGCATTACTTCAGCGTGGTCTTATGGTATTTCCCAAATTATCAGCCAAAATTGCCTGGATCATAATAAAATTGCTGGATTCTATATGTTTAGAAATGCGTTTAGCTCCACTCTTTTAATGGTTTTTTATGCCATTAATGCGACTTTTGCACGCAGTATTGATGCCATGATTTATGCCATCGTCATTTTTTTATTTATTTTTGTTTTACTTTATATTTTATTTTTTCGTTTTGGAAAGTTTCCCGTTAAAGTTGACAGCCACTCAGAAAATGAATAGCTTAAGCCTCCTTTAGGATAGTTTTACAGGAGGTATTATGAAATCACTGTTTGTTGATCCCGATATTGAAAAAGCATCTACTATCCCTTCTGAATTTTATACTTCCCTCGATTGGTATGAGCACGCAAAAGAAAAAATATTTGCGCAAACCTGGCAGTTTTGTTTAAGTACAGAAGCCCTAAGACTAAGTGGGCAGCTCGTGCCTTCCACATTACTTCCTGGATTTTTGGACGAGCCGCTGTTGTTTGTGCGTGACGAAGAAAATCTGTTGCATTGCTTCAGCAATGTGTGTACCCATCGTGGCAACCTTTTGGTAGACGCCCCGTGCACAGGCAATAAAATAAAATGTGCCTACCATGGACGACGATTCTCACTCTGCGGCCAGTTCTTGCATATGCCAGAGTTTGAAAAAACTGAAAACTTTCCTAGCGAAAAAGATAATCTTCCCCGCATACCTTTTGACTGCCTTGATCCTTTTATTTTTGCCTCATTATCACCGCGCATCCCCTTCCATGACGTGTTTGCTGAGATTAAAGAACGCCTTTTTTGGTTTCCTATGGAAAAAATGCGACTTGATAGCAATCGGTCACGTGATTATCTGGTGAAAGCGCATTGGGCATTATACTGTGAAAATTACCTGGAAGCCTTACACATTCCCTTTGTCCATCATTCCTTAAGAAAAGTGATTGACTGCAGTACCTACACGACCGAATTGTACCGTTACTGTAACCTTCAACTGGCTTTGGCCAACCATGGCGAGGAAAGTTTTAATTTACCCGGGGATGCACAAGATTATGGCAAGCAGGTGGCTGCTTACTATTATTGGATATTCCCCAACACGATGCTTAATTTTTATCCTTGGGGTTGTTCGGTGAATGTCGTTAAACCACTTGGCCCTGAGTTAACTAAAGTATCGTTTTTAACCTATGTACAGGATGAAACCAAATTGGGAAAAGGAGCAGGTGGCGACCTTGATAAGGTGGAGCGGGAAGACGAAGCTGTGGTGGAATCAGTGCAGCGCGGTATTCGTTCCCGCTTTTATGACACAGGTCGATTTTCACCTACGAAAGAGCAGGGGACACACCATTTCCAACGTTTATTGTGTGAATTTCTAAATGATTAAATGACATCCAAACCTAGATACGGTTTTTTCAGGGAAGAAAGAAATGTCCGAAATATCGCAAGAATTTTCGTTGCAGCGTAAATTGAATGCCCGGATGCTAAGCATGATTACGCTCGGGGGTTCAATTGGGACCGGTATTTTTTTGGCCAGTGGTAATGCGCTTTCACTTGCGGGACCAGGCGGTACCTTACTTGCCTATCTCATTATGGGCTGCGTTGTTTATTATTTAATGACCAGTTTAGGCGAGATGGCAGCTTTTATGCCAACAACGGGATCATTTTGTGTCTATGCGGCTAAATTTGTTGATCCTTCGTTAGGCTATGCATTGGGATGGAACTATTGGTACAGTTGGGCAGTAACCATCGCTTCTGAAATTTCAGCAACCTCATTAGTGATGCGCTTTTGGTTTCCTGACAGCCCACCCTTGTTGTGGTGTGGATTATTTTTGACGCTAATTGTTGGGTTTAATGCTATATCAACCCGTGTCTTTGGAGAAACGGAATACTGGTTTTCTTTTCTTAAAGTGACGGTCATTATCTTATTTATTATTAGTGGCTTTGCAATGATTTTAGGAGTAACAAGTTATAAACCGGTGGGATTTAAATACTGGACAATAGGGGATGCGCCTTTTCACGGAGGCTTACTAGGTTTCATCGGCGCTTTTATGGTGGCAGGGTTTTCGTTTCAAGGAACAGAGTTGTTAGGTATTGCAGCGGGCGAAAGCCAAAACCCCAAGCAGAATGTAAGTAAAGCGGTTAAGTTGGTTTTTTGGCGTATTTTACTTTTTTTTATACTATCCCTCTTCGTTATTAGTCTTTTAATTCCTTATACTTCCGCACAGTTGAACGATGCTAATATCGCAATGAGTCCTTTTACCCTGGTTTTTAAGCAGTATGATACCGCCTTGGCTGCGATGTTTATGAATGGAATTGTGCTTCTTGCAATCCTGTCCACGGCAAACTCAGGACTTTACGTGGCAAGTAGACTGTTTTGGCATATGGCAAAAGAAGGCCAGGTACCACGTCTTTTTACCAAGGTGAATAAGCGCGGTGTGCCTATGCAGGCCTTACTAGTGACCAGTTCTATTTCCTTCCTGGCTTTCCTATCGTCCTTATTCGGCAATGGGATTGTCTATTTATGGCTGCTTAATGCTGGTAGCCTTGCAGGTTTAATTGCCTGGATGGGGATTGCGATAAGTCATTATCGTTTCCGAAAGGCCTACATTTCTCAAGGAAAAGATCTGCACCAACTGCCTTATTTGGCCAAAGGCTATCCTTACGGCCCTTTGTTTGCTTTCGGGTTATGTCTGGTTATTATTGGCGGTCAAAATTATGCAGCTTTTATGAATAACCATATTGATTGGTATGGGTTAATAATTTCCTATATCGGATTGCCTCTATTTTTACTCTTATGGTTAGGCAATAAATGGCTAAAGAAAACACGGATAATCAATTTGCAGGAATGTAAATTTGACTTTGAAACCCATTGATGGCTCCCTACACGTGCTTAAATGAAATAGGGAGCCATGATGCCGTAAAAAGCTTTTAGATGCTATTCATAACACACTCTAAATCCGCCTCTGACCATTCTGGCTCTTGTGGATTAATATCGGATCTTTTCAACATTTCTAAGAGCAAATCATCCTCTTTTGGGCTAAATGGTTGGTACGTTGTTTCTTTTTGCCAAAACGAAAACACGGAATAGGCGGCATTTTCGATAACTATTTTTGAAATGGGTTCCGGTTGCGGGAGAGTTGAGGGTAACTCATTCGGCAACTCAGGAGGGATTGACGAAGAGAGAGGGATTGTATTTGAAATGACTTCAATCTGGGAAACTGACGCATGCTCCATTTGAGGGCTTGGAGGTAAGTGTTCAATTAAGGGAGGAACGGATGGAAGATCAGGAGGGGGAATGAGGATCTGATCGGCCCATCCTCTTAAGACGGCTATTCTTTTACCACGAATAGTGTGTTCAGCAATGGCTAGTGATTCTTGATAAACATTATGAATTCGTTGAACGAAAACTGATTTGTATTCTTTTTGGGTTTCGTCAAGTTGCTCATCGGGCGCTGCATCGTCAATGTATTTAAGATACAACTGAATAAGGTTTGCAAAATTACACCACTCCCGTTTAATTATTAATGCATCTTGAGGATTCTCAGGATTCCAATACTGAATGACGTGGTAAAGAAAAAGCTTTAAAACAGGCAGCGCTTGGAAGTTCCATTGATTAAGAATGAAATGAAAATGAAAGTTGAAGTATTCTTTTTGCATTATATTAATTCTTGAAGAAGAAAAAAAAGCAATTTTATACAATTTATCATCACAATGAAATAATATTTTGCATGTTGCTGTTCCGCATCGAACAAAACCTTTTAGTTTAAATGGGGTTTGGCTATCCTATTAAAAATCCCTCATTGAGTGAGACTATGAAAAGTGCGGAATATACCAATACCCTACTTGTTTGCATGCAACAAATTTCTAGTCTGCCTCCCAGTGAAATCAAGTATCATTTACTATTGCTTATCAATACCCTAAAGGAAAACAATACGGCGTTTACACTAACCTTTTTAAAAGAAGTTCAGCAGTTCCTTAACTATTTTCATCGCTTAGTCAACTTGGAATTATCACCAACAGAAGAACTACAAGACGCTTTGGCAACGGTTCTTACGCAATACCAACGGTTAATCGCGATAACAAAAGTAAACTCCATGCAGGCGAAGATTATTCGCGGTTTAATTACTTTGGGTGCCAGCATCTTGGCCCTGGTTTTGGGAATAACCAGCGGATTAATAGGGAGTATTGCAGGGTTTGCCAGGGGGCTCTGGAATTTTCACAACCCTTTTTCCTCGTTTGCTATAGGCTTGGTTACCGGCCTGTTATTAGGGGCAACCTTTGGTTTTAGGATACCCAAAAAATTATTTAAAAATGAATTTTTTAGACAGCTAAAATTTTGTTTGGATGGCATGTATGAATGCATAGAATCCATGCAGCAAAATAAAATGTGGTCTATTGACGAATACAAAGAGGAAGTTAAACAAAGGTTACTCACTGATTATTTTAAAAATGATGAAATTGCATTTAAAAAATTTTTACAAAATCAATCTATCACTTATGAGATCAATACGCTGCGGGCACGATTTATTAGTCCAAGCCTGGAAGGCTATTTAGGACAACATGCGTTTATTAAAATTATAATTGAAGAACAGAGCCCACCACTCATCCTGGAATTTTCAACTGCCCAGTCTGATTTAAAACGACCAATTTCACAAGGAGAGCACCGTATAGTGTCTGGGGAGAAAATCGTTGAAATGCTTGCCTTTCATGAGCAACTACAAGTCACGCATGCATGTACAGTAGACTACATGGTTTTGAAAATGAAGCCTGGGGAAAATGATTGCTTAAGTTATGTGAATAAACTATTAATTGGTACCTCGCAACAGGCCACTATAGTAAAGCGTTTTGATGGTAAAGAAAATTGGCTGGGTAAGCATGTGATTGGTTTTTTTGTCAAGAACCTAAGTCCATTTAAACAGGATATCTTTTTAGAAAATCAATTAGAATTAGAGGGAAGTTTGCTTTCTGCTAGAAGCTAATGATAGATAGTATTTGCGCCATCCAGTTGTTACTTAAAAATTTGGAACCTCTCGAGACATTTTAGGCTTAAACAGTTGCACACCATGCCTACAAATCAGGACTCCTAACCATTCGCTGTTAGCTGTGTCACAAATACTATCCATACCCCAAATATAGTTCAAAAATTGACCAATAGCAATACCAGATTCGGGAAATAGTGACCATTGTAGGATAGGGTTATGGTCTCTTCTGTAACAAGGTTAAATTTTAATAAAACATCCAAATATTAGTGCAAAAATATATCATGTGGTATATTGTATGTTCATTTTACACGATGACGAGCATCTATGTTTAGAGCAAAGCAAACTAAAATTGAACTTGGTATGGATGAAGTTGCTTTTACCACAAATAATCACCTCTTAGAGACCTATGGTGTGACGACCTGCATTGCAATTGCTATGAGAGGGAATTTCCATAATGAACATGGAGGTCCCATAAAATTTTGTGGTGTTTGGCATTGGTCTGGTTTTTCCGGTTTCGGTAGGCAACCCACCGGCGAAGAAATACTTGAAACTTTCTTCATTTATGCGCAACAACATTTAAATTTTAAAAAAAATACCGTTCTATATTTGGATGAATTAACGTTTATTGGCGGAGAAAAAGAGCAAAGGGATGAGAAAGGAGAACTATTGTTGAGTGGGACAGAAAAAGAAGTCAACGCTTTAAAACGAGGTGTAACAGCCTTGGACAATTTAAGCGTCTCAGTAAAAATAGATCCCTTAAGCATCCACTGGCATAACTTTATAACCCATGATGACATGAGCCTTACTGTAAAGGTTCAGCTCGATGCAATTCGTTTTGTAATAGAGGAAAATAATTCACTTTCCTCTGAGGATGAAAAAGACAAGGACTGTTATTTAGGTGTAAAACGATTTTGATGTCTTAAATTATCTAGCAAGGCTATGAACCATGAAATATTCAGTTGCGCTTCTCAGTAAAATTTTTTTTATTACCACAATTCTATTTATAGCACCTTATGGTTTTGCGCAGAATAACGCAGCTATACACCCTATAGTTCTTAATGGACACAATTTAACAGTGGAGGATGTGGTTAAAATTGCACGATTAAATACCCACGTTAGAATTGATTCTCTTGCCTTAGAAAAAGTAAAACGTTCACACCAGTTATTATTGTTGGCTGCAGAAAAAGACATGCCGGTATATGGGCTGAATCGTGGTGTAGGATTAAATAAAGATAAAACAATTTTCAAGGGAAATGTCTTAACACCGCAGGCTCACAAGGACTCAGAGCAATTTAATATGAATGATATTTATGCTACCAGTGCTGCAGTAGGACCCAATGCACCACGGGAAGTGGTGCGTGCTGCAATGGTTGCAAGACTTAATACGCTTTTACTCGGAAATGCGGGGGCCCAACCCGCTGTGGTGGAGATGTTTGCCGCATTTTTAAACAACAATATTACCCCGGTATTTCCATCGGGTGGTTCGATTGGGGAGGCTGACATTACTATACTCGCCCATATCGGTCTTGCTATGGCGG
>NZ_LNYG01000013.1:102091-191194 GCF_001467745.1 Legionella jamestowniensis | reverse complement strand
AAGGGAGATGTTTTGTACAAGGGAAAGCAAATGCCGGCAAAGAAAGCTTTGAAATTGGCTGGTCTCCAACCGGTACACTTTTATGCTAAAGATGCCCTTTCCATCTTTAGTTCTAACGCCTATACGGCTGGTATGGCCGCTTTGGTAACCTATGACGTTGAAAATTTAATTAACAAATACGAGTTATTGACGGCGTTAAGCCTTGAAGGAATCAATGGAAATATCGCTCCGTTTCTTGAGCCCGTGCATGCAATACGTCCTTACTATGGGCAGGGAGTTTCCGCTCGTCATGTGATGAATGCGTTGCAGGGAAGCTATCTTTTAGATACTTCGCCGAAAAGGGCGCTTCAAGATCCTCTGAGTTTTCGAACGGCAAGTCAGATTAGTGGAGCAACAAGGGATGCCTTACAAGATTTAAAACGTGATCTGACCATTCAGTTAAATTCATCAGATGATAATCCTGCGGTTGTGGTGGACATTAGGCCTTCTAAAGAGGCTTCTCCTCAAGAGAAAGCTTATTATGTCAGTAACGGGAGCCTTTATGGTGCGGTTATTCCTACTGCTAGTTTTGAACCTATCCCATGGGTTTTAGACATTGAAAAACTCAATATAGCTTTAGGCCACCTCTCAGCAAGCAGTACACAGCGAATTGTTAAATTAAGTGCTTTTTGCATTAACCAGATTTCTCGTTTTCTTTCACCTGATCAAGCAACCATTGCATTTGCTGCCATTCAGAAACCAATTATGTATTTAAATACCGAAATCCAACAGCAGAGTATTCCCGTCTCAACCATTTCTTATCCCGTAGCGGGAGAAATAGAAGATACAGCGACTAACTCATTGCTGGTCGTGCAACACTTGAATAAAATTACCGATAATCTTTATCAAATTATGGGATTTGAATTAATGCATGCTAGCCAAGCGGTCGATCTTAAAAAATTACAAACACCGACGTTAGCGTTAGGCAAACAGACACTGAGGTTGTACTCTGCGTTTCGCAAAACCGTGCCCTTTTTAAAGAAAGATCGGGAATTAACCCCCGATATCAAAAAATCATACCAATTTATACGTCACTATGGCATAACTCCGTTTTAAAAGTGATACCTTGATGAAACGTAAGCGTAATCAAGGTAATAAAAGCAGCAAGGCATGGTGACCTGAAAAAGGAGCTAGAATGTGGCATTTCTTATGGAAAATAAAAAATAAACTTCTCTCCATGTTACCTATAAAAACATTAGGCGTTCGTGCGCTTGTTATTAAGAACAATAGAGTCCTTCTCATCAAACATAGCTACATTAATGGATGGTACACAGTTGGGGGAGGCGTTAAACGTGGTGAAACGCCTTTGCAAGCCATTCAGCGGGAACTGTTCGAAGAAGTAGGGCTCGAATGTCTTGATAAACCACAACTGTTTAATGTCTATTACAGTGCAAAAGAAAAACGAGATGATTATATTGTGCTTTACATCGTTAATAATTTTACCCAACAAAAAGCCAGTTCTGCTGAGATTTTGGATAAAACCTGGTTTGATTTAGATAATCTTCCCTCCCAAATTTCCCCCGCTACAAAAAGACGCCTAGAAGAGTATCAACAAATAAGAGCATTTGAAGAATATTGGTAAGAAGGGTAGATTAGCTGCACTGATACCCAATGTCTCCTGGCTGCTCGCAGCCGGGAAGGCTTCCACTCAACGCCAAAGCATGGGTCATATCGATGCCCCGGTTGCAAGCAACCGGGCTCCGTATGATAGTTCCAATGTAGCCCGGCTGCTCGCAGCAGGGAAGACTTCCACTCAACGCCAAAGCATGGGTTACATTGATGCCCCAGTTGCAAGCAACCGGGCTACGATGATAGTTCCAATGTAGCCCGGCTGCTTGCAGCCGGGGAGACTTCCACTCAACGCCAAAGCATGGGTTACATTGATGCCCCAGTTGCAAGCAACCGGCTACGTATGATAGTTCCAATGTAGCCCGGCTGCTCGCAGCCGGGGAGACTTCCACTCAACGCCAAAGCATGGGTTACATTGATGCCCCCAGTTGCAAGCAACCGGGCTACGTATGATAGTTCCAATGTAGCCCGGCTGCTTGCAGCCGGGGAGACTTCCACTCAACGCCAAAGCATGGGTTACATTGATGCCCCAGTTGCAAACAACCGGGCTACGATGATAGCTCCAATGTAGCCCGGCTGCTCGCAGCCGGGGAGGTTTTTATTTTAATTCCCCTAGACTCCGGGAGCTCACCGTTCCACCCCAATCATAGTTAAGTAAACCCTTACGCACATAGCGATGAAAACTTGAATGAGGCCAATCTTGTACTTGTTTCACCAAGTTATGTTTGACAGGGTTGTAATGAATATAATCTATATGGGTAATCTTATCTTGTTCGTCTCGAATTAAATGCTCCCAAAAGCGTTTCTGCCAGAGATTATATTCGTTGCGGTAATTTTTGGTTAGTGGTTGTCCTTGATTTAGCAAGGCATGGAGGAAGTAGGTTTTTATTTGTCTCAGTCTTGTTGAGTAATTCGCATCTCCATCGGGTAAGGTTATAACCGTGTGTAAATGCTCCGGTAGTATAACGATTGCATCTACAGTAAAGAAGTTATTCAATTGTGCCCGACGAAATGAATGACCGAGTAACTTAATATATTTTGTAAGTAATCGGGATTGTCTATTTTGCAATGCCAGCGTGAAAAAATAGGTTCCCCCTTTTGTTTTATCTCTTCTGTAATTGACCATGAGGCTGCACTTTCCTTATAACTTGCCAAGCTAAGCTAACATGGTTTTAGAGTTTTAAGAAGTGGTATAGGCAAAAGGTTCGTAATTTAGGTTGGCGATTAATCCCGGTTGCAAGCAGCCGGGCTACGTAGGATGGTTCCAATGTAGCCCGGCTGCTTGCAGCCGAGAAGACTTCCACTCAACGCCAAAGCATGGGTCATAATCGGTGATCACGGTTGCAAGCAATCGAGATGCTATTGCCACAAGGGTTTTAGAAATTTATTGAGATCGGGTTTTGCTTGTAGACGGTATTGATAAACCGCATAAAAAGCAATGACATTTTTTAAATAATTACGGGTTTCACGCCAGGGCAAGGTTTCTACCCAAATGTCTATTTGTTTAGGTGGATGATTTTTTAACCAATAATTCACTTGGCGTGGTCCGGCATTATACGCGGCAGCCATTAAAACAGGATGATTGTAACGGGCTGCCAATTGTTTGAGGTAAGCGACCCCAATATTAATATTTTTTTGTGACGAAAAAAGTTGTTCTTTATCGCCATAAGGGATTTTTTCACGCTTTGCAACGGCACTTGCGGTAGCTGGCATCAGTTGCATTAACCCTCGGGCTCCAGCAGGGGAAACCACATCATCGCGAAAAGCGCTTTCCTGGCGAATAATGGCGTAAATGAATTCTTGAGGGATGCTGTAGTTTTTTGCATACTCACTGACCGTGGTGCGATAAGCAAGGGGGAAACGCAACATTAATTGATTATTTAAATCCTCTGTGTTACTTAAATAAACGGATTTTCCATGCCATTGCAAATCGGTCGCAATCCAATAGGCCAAAGCGCTCTTATCTTCTTTGGGCAGTTCGCTCACAAAATCATTCAAAAGACGGGAGGCCTGCAGGGATTGTCTGGTCTGATAAAGTGATTTAATGGTTGTGGTAAACGGCTGATAAGGTTTTAAAATGGATAAATCAGACACTGGTGATTCGTTTTCAAAACTAGGCGCTTTATTTAAACGTAAGCTTGCTAGAAAGCCGTAGTAATTGCGGGTTTTTGCCAGTGATTGATAAATTTCATGGGCTTTGGTTTTTTGACCTTGGGCTTCTAATGCGCGGGCGAGCCAATATTGCCAACAGGGATCCTCTTTTTCTTTGGAGTAATGAATGAGTCTTTCAACCTCGGCCCAGCGATGCTGTTTTAACGCAAAGCGAATTTGCCAGTCAAGTAACACCTCATTGTAATAAGCGGGGTTAATTTTAGAAAACCAGCTGCGGGTGTCTTCATGATTCCGCATGGCTTTATAAATAACCAGATGAACCAGAAAATTTTGTTGTTGTGGCACGTTTAACATTTTTTTTGTTTTTTCGGTTTGTGAAAGCTTGATGGCTTCATTAATATTGGTAGAAACCATGCGTTTTAAACCGAACAAGTAAAGCGCATCCTGTAAATCACCAGGTTCGAGTTGACTGATACGGGTAGGATTTTGATAGATGTCAGTCAGTAACTGTGCTTCTTTCAGGCGGGGTGACTTGTATTGTTTTAATAAATACCGCGCAAGTCCAACATTACGTTCATCAAGGGCTAAATAGATGCGCTTTGTAAGTAAGTCTTCATCAAACCCTGGATCTTTCAATAATAAATTAAACAGGGCATTGCAGGCAGGAGGTTGGGAGTGGCCGGTAAGCCATAGTGGCTTGGCAGCATTCAGCGCTTCGCTTTGCTTTCCTTGTTGATAATCGGCAATTAAGGCATAGCATTGTAAACTGATGTCCTCTGAGGGTTTATAGTGTTTTGTGTAGTTGGCCCAATCTTTATTCTGGGCAAGGCGATAAAGCCATTTTGCCCGCAGCTTTTGCGCAAGCGGGGTATCGCTATCAATAAAGGCAAAAAAATCCGGACCCGGATTTTCAGGTAGATTTTGACTCCACTCGGTGTAGGCCGCGAAGCGATTCATGTAATCTTCACCGGAGAATGCATGCGCAGCAAACGCCAGGCTTGTAACCAGACAACCTGTAAGTAATATTTTTTTCATAGAGTCTTAGTGGGTTAGATTATCCAATTGATTACGCATGGCGGTAATCGTTTCTGCATAGTCATTAGTTGAAAATATAGCAGAACCTGCAACAAATTGGGTAGCGCCTGCTTTGGCTAAACCCGCAATATTTTTAATAGTGACTCCGCCGTCCACACAAATCGGCAGTTGGGGGTATTTATTGTTAATCCAGCTTATTTTTTCCACCGCCTCTAAAATAAGCGTTTGTCCCCCAAATCCGGGGTTAACCGTCATGACCAACACAAAATCCAAGCGATGGATACACCACTGTAAACACTCAGGCGGGGTGGATGGGTTTAAAACCAACCCTGCTTCACAGCCTTGTTGCCGGATGAGCGCAAGGCTTCGGTCTAAATGAATCGTGGCGTCAGGATGGATACTCAAACGATTGGCACCTGCTTTGGCAAAATTAAGGATGAGATCATCGACTGGTTGTGTCATCAAATGAACATCAAGGGGAATCTTGGGAAACCTGTCGCGTAAAGCCTTGCAAACCGGCGGGCCAAAGGTAAGATTGGGTACATAATGGTTATCCATGACATCAAAATGAATCAGATCAGCACCGGCTTGCATCACCGTGCCGACTTCTTCACCCAGCCGTGTCATATCGGCTGAAAGTATAGAAGGCGCTATCAGGTAAGTCATCTTGCGTGTCATCTCCGCGCAGGGGTAGTCTATTTTGCCATTCCCGCGTAGGCGGGAATCCACTTTATTATACGTCCAGGCCCATTAAAAGGGATCCCCGCCTGCGCGGGGATGACATTAAATAAGTCACTTATCTTAATTTTTCAGTGTAGCCTGTTATGCATCCATCCAATAGTTAAAATTAAAATTAAGCGTATGGATTACTAAGCGATCACTAAAATTTTTAAGTTGTTTAGAGGTCATATATCTGTAATCTACCCCTACAGAAAAATAATCATCCATTTGATAGTCAACACCCACAATAGCTTGACCAATGGGTGCTGATTCGCTATCGCTGACCTTTAGGACTGGAAAATAGGCATAGGTACCTGTACTAGGATTAATTTGGTTAATATTAATTACCCATTTATTTTGAATATTGGCATAACCTATACCTGCGCCTACATAAGGTATCCAACTGACATCTCGCCCTTCATGGTTATAAAATTGATAAATCACATTGAATAGGCCAGCGAGCACCTGCGCATGTCCACTCATACTGTAGGGGAATGTTATAACCGTTGCAGTTCCTACTGTAGTAGTTGGCTGATTTTTACCAAAGGTAAAACTATCAATATCCAAAGTTTTATAGGTATTGTAATTAAAAAATAACTCCCCTTCAAAACGAAATCCACACCAGCGATAGCCAAATTGCCCACCTAAACCTCCACCAAATTGATACTTAATGTCCCCGGGGACTGAAGGTATAATTCCATTTTGAGGCTGTGGAACAAGAAAAAAATTGTTAGCACTCATACTATTATTCAAAGCTACATATTGAGTTGGGGAAAGCACAAAATCCAAAGTCGGCACATAACTTCCCGTAAGGAACATTCCAAAATACTTCCCATCCGCAGGGTAGTAGGCAAAGGATGTGGTCGTTGTCGCAGTGAGGAATCCTGCCAAGGTAAGTTTAAGAAAACTCTTCATTCTTAGTCCTTAATTAAAACCGGGTACTTTTATCCATAACGCTGGCTACTATAGCCAGCAAAAAATTAATTTTCACCGAACCAGTAATTGAAATTCAAATTCAGGGTGTGGAGGCTATAGCGTTCATTAAATCCGTTAATTTCTTTGGTGGTCACATAGCGATAATCCAGACCCATGGAAAAGTTGTCATTGAATAAATAGCTAATCCCTATAATGGCCTGACCCACTGGTGTTGAGGTGTTTTCTTTGAAATCAACCTTCACAATAACCGGGTTGGCAAGGCCTGGCGTGGTATTGAAATCAAGTTCCAGTTTATTTTGAATATAGCCATAACCAATACCCAAACCGACATAAGGTACCCAGCTGATGTCATCCCAGTCGTCGCTGTAAAAATCATAATAGACATTAAAAAGGGCTGCCCCAAGAGAAGTACTTCCACTCATACTGAGCGCTGAGAAGGGGAAAGGAAGTGCCGTATTTTGGTTTTTGCCGATGCTGTATCCGCCCACTTTTAACGTATCATAGGGGCTGTAATTAAAAAGTAACTGCCCTTCAAAGCGAAAACCACAGTAGCGATAACCTAGTTGTCCGCCACCGCCACCGCCGACTGAATAATCAATTTCACCTGCAGGACTTAAAAGGGGTGGATTGCCTATGAAAATTAATGCGCTGTTTAATGCGTTAAAGCTTGATGTTGAAAGGGTAAAATCTAAACTGGGCGTATAACTTAATGTCCCCATCAATCCTGCATACCATCCCTCGGATGGGGTGGCAGAAAAAGCACAATTACTGGCCATCACGAGTCCTGCCAGTCCAAACGAAAACCTGTTTTTCATAACTTATCCTTTACTTATAACTAGCGCCATCAAAGCGGTAAATTGCGCCAACGCTTGCCAAATGTGCTTGAAATACTTTTCCAAACCCATCCGCACGCTCGGTGCTGATGTAACGATAAGCAAGGTTAACGGCATAATTTTCAGCAAAGTTATAAGTAAAGCCCGCAGTACCTTGATAAGCAAAAACACTGTCATCCACTTTAAAACGGGTAGCTACGCCAGGACCACTTAAGATAAGGGGACCATTACTGTTAAGGCGCGCTGTGACATAGCCATAGCCAAGTCCCACACCCACAAATGGGGCAATGCAGGGTACCATTTCTGGAAAATCATAATAGACATTTGCCATGGCAAAGGTCCCTGTTGTTTCACCCTCAACCCCTAATTGCCTGATATTATTAATTCTAAAATCGCTAAGATTAGCATAGACATAGGTCACTTCTGCTTCATAGCGCAGAGGTGTACTTTGATAACCAACACGTCCCCCACCGTTCCAGCCGCCGTTATAGGAAGGATGGGCGCGTAAGAAAGGAAACGAGTAGTTACTGTAGTAAGTTGTATTCGTTAGATTGTCAGGAATATAAGTATAACCCCCAAAAACGCTGGCATACCAGCCATCAATGGGCACGGCCGCTGATGCAAGGCTTGAAGCAAGCATTGCTGCAGAAAAAAATGCACTTCTCATGGGATCCCTTTTTTTATTATTATTTTTACAGCACCAATGTTAGCGATTTGACTTTATTTTGCAAGGGCATTTTTTATAAAAGCTTATTCATTTGGCAGGAAGCCATTAACAGGGTATCACCTTGGGTTATGGAAAAGTTAAAAGCGCTTCGGAATCTTCACCTGGGTTTCATCTTCTTAAGATAACATTAACATTTCTTCTGTATAATTTATTTTCTCAAAGGATATCATTTAAACAAATGGACACTGGCTTTTTTTAAGGTGACCATGCGATCATTTACGCAAAATTGCAAAAAATTTAACATCAGCCTCTCCGAGGATGCGATGACTTTTTACCCGCAGAAAACAGGTATAAAAAAGCGTGGTATACATCGTACACTTGATAAACAAGTCGTTATTACTGAAGTAGAAACTTATTATGACGAAGTCGATAGGTTAAGTAATGAAGTATTGGCGATTAAATTAGAGGGTGCCCGGTTTATCCAACGTGAGGATGAAAAACACGACTCTTACCATAACGATGAATATGATGCGGAGGAAACACATCACCATCTGCAATTTCCTTATCCCATTGATGGTTCTAAACTTAATCTTCTATTGAAAGTGCTTGAAGAGTATCAAGTTCTCTCCAGTGCAGAACGGGAAATGTTCCTCGCTGCTTACGAACAATATAAAAACAATGTAATTTCGCACAACGATGAGTCCCCTAATCATGATGCTAAGGAAAAGCAGGATATAGTGATTGCAAGTAGTAATACTGCAGAAGAACAGGTGTTTTTGCAAAAGCTTGCCACGGTAACAGAAAGAGCAAAAAAATTTCGTCCAGACGGTTTCTTTCCTTCCATTGTTTCCGAACAATCTGAAAACGTACTTGAGATCCAGCGTACACCTAACAGTTTCGTCTAACGAAGGAGCAAAGTCGGCTATTTACTTTCCTGCAATTATCGTTATTGGCTGAAAGAGGGTTTGATATAAGTGAGCATGTACGAATCATCTTAAGCGAAGAATAATCAACAAAAATAGTAGTTTTACATAATGTAGTTGTATTAAGCTGTTAATTGGTTAAGATAATAACTAGGTGTTGTCAACAACCTAATTAAAGGGAACAAGGAGCAAGGAAGATGCCTGAAAAAATTGAAGATGATTTAAAAACGTTTGCTGATCAATTACTCACTGCTATTTCTGATGAAACGCAACAAGGGCAAACAAACCTGGTAGAGATTTTTGAGCAAGCAAAAAAAGTATACACGAATGAAGACTCTCCTTTCTGGTCTTGGGTTTATAGTTTTAGCCGTAAACGTGGAGATGAGCTTAATCAAACGATAGACACACTGAAAATTTTCCCTAAACCTACTATCCGCCTTCAGGAGTTTCAAAAATTCTTAAAAGGGGGAGAATGGAAAACAACCTCAGCCAATACGGATCTATTCCTACTCTTGATAAACTCAGTGCCTGGTTATGTAAAAGAGACGGATAGCTATCTTTACTCGCAAATTGTTTTCCCACTAAAAAGAATTCTTTTAAACAAAATAAAACTGCTCTTACAGCAATATGAAGTAAGTGAACGCCAGGCAGCCGAGCGTGAAAAAGAATTACAACTTGTAAGAGAGAATAAGAGTAAAGAAATTGAAACCGTTCATGTATCCAATAATGCTGAAGAAGCCCGATTTATTGCAATTAACAATAAAGACCATTTGGCATTTTGCTTAACCGCCACCGATTTAACTGCTACTGAAGTGAATTGGCAATTAACATGGCCCGATTTTAATTCAAAAGTCACCGTTCTCACGATTAGTGAAAATCTGGCACGCGTTATTAAAAACATGGAAGTTGAGTTAAGAAATGCACTAAGCAAAATGCCCTCAGATAAAAATCTGGCTGAGCAAGAAAAATTACTTAGTGAATTTCTTCAAAAATCAGCCTTTGCACGCGAGCTTAAAACCGAATCGCAAAAAATTCTGGAAGAACTGTTGAATAAAACTCAAGTGTTATTTTGTCCTACAGAAAAAGAGTTAGAGAATTTAGTTTCTACTTATGTCATTACTAAAGAGGGGGCAGCAGCCAGCGACAGTAAAGTCACTCAACTGTATTGGTATAACAGTTTAGGACATAAAAATTTACTGAACCTCAATGATTATCCCGAGCTTGCTGACTGGATTAGACCCAAAAGCAGTTTGGCAGAGAATGAGATGTTCCGGTTAAAGGTTTATTTGCGGGAGATTAACGTTCGTCATAGTATCGATAAGACAAAGCATCATGATGTTCAAAGTTTTCTAAAAGCAGAACATGGTGTGGCCCTGATAACCACGGACAATTGGACAAAGATACCGGCCTATAAGTTGATTAAAGAGACTTATATTTTGACACGTGAACCCGATGCAAAAACAGGCGATTGGGTTTTATACCAAAGACAACGGGGTGGAGTTAACGCCCAAATTTCTATTGACTCTTGGGGAAATACCAACGCCATTGCTGATTTTAAGGAAATTTTGCAAAAAAACGAGGGTATTTCTGCAGCCAATTTAAGTGCAGCAGACCGAGAGAAACTTCGCAAGGCGATCAAAGAATCGACTATTGTGGAGGAAAAAATGGCTAAGAAAGATGCTGTGGTAGGTAAGTTAAACTTAAGCAAGTATGACGAGATTAACAGTCTTTTTGCGCACAAGGCTTCCCAGTTACCCCGTAAGCCATCCTCTACTGAACAAGAAAATCATAAAACTGCGATAATAAGCTCCTAAGTGAAGAGCGCCCTTCTTTCGCCGCGGTGGTGCTATCCGCGGCATTTGTCTCTTTCCGCAATGGCTCAACCCGACTAATTTAAAAGATAAATCCTGAGGTAATCGGAAAACGCCAATCACGCCCAAAAGCGCGTGGTGAAATCTTGATGCCTGGCGCTGCCTGACGTCGTTTATATTCATTACGCTTAAGCAAATGAATCACGCGTTGCACATCTTTGGCAGGATAACCTGCTTTAATAATTTCTTCGGCGGCCACGTTATTTTCCATGTAAGCCTGAATAATGGCATCAAGGGTTTCATAATCGGGTAAAGAATCCTGATCAGTTTGGTTTTCTGCTAATTCGGCAGAAGGAGCCCTTGTTAGCACTCGCTCGGGAATAACGGGGGATAGTTGGTTGCGATAATGGGCTAAAGCATAGACTTGAGTTTTTAAAACATCTTTTAATACGGCAAACCCACCTGCCATATCACCATATAAAGTGGCGTATCCAACCGCAGTTTCACTTTTATTACTAGTAGTCAAAACCATTTTTCCTGTTTTGTTGGAAAGGGCCATCAATAAAACGCCGCGAATTCTTGCCTGAATATTTTCTTCAGTGGTATCAGGTTTTAAACCCTCAAAAACAGGCGCAAGTGTTTCAAGGAAACTGTGAAAAACAGGCTCGATAGACAATGTTGTACTGTCCACGTTTAAACGCTCTAACTGCTCCTTGGCATCAATAAGGCTGATATTGGCTGTGTAGCGGGAAGGCATCATGACAGCATGGACTCGGGAAGGACCTAACGCATCTACGGCAATTGATAGCGTTAGTGCTGAATCAACCCCACCAGACAAGCCCAGTAATACACCGGGAAAACCATTTTTTTCAATATAATCACGCGTGCCACAGACTAAGGCCTTATAAATTAAGGCCTCCCTGTCCAATAAAGGGGTTATTTCCCCATCCATTTTTCTATTACTTAATGTTAACGGCTGCAAAACTTCTTCGAAGGCAGGTGCCCGCGCGCAAAGTACGCCTTGGGCATCAAATGCCATCGATTGACCATCAAAAACCAGTTCATCTTGTCCACCCACCTGATTAACATAAATCATGGCTGTGCCCTGCAAAGCATACTTGCGAAGCAGTTCTTCGCGCAGGGCTTGTTTTTGATAATCAAATGGGGATGCGTTTAAACAAAAAATACCATCAACGTTTGCTTGTTGAAGCTGTTCAACAGGACCTTTAAACCAGAGATCTTCGCAAATACAAACACCTAAGCGATAACCTTTAATTGAAAGAATACAGGGTTTTGCTTCCCCTGAAACAAAATAACGGGCTTCATCAAACACGCCATAATTGGGTAAATGGTGTTTATGGTAAAGGGCAATCCGTTCCCCATTGTGAAAGACACTGGCCGAATTAAAACAGTCCTCGCTTTCTAAACTGGGATGACCTACGATGAGATAACAATCCTGGCTGTTCTGCTTAATGGTTTCCAGTGCATTTTCAACTTGCTGATGAAAATCATGGCGCAACAATAAATCCTCAGGGGGATAGCCTGTAATCACTAATTCTGGAAATAGAATGACATCGTGTTGAGATTGATGGGAATTAACAATTGAACAAATTTTTTCGGTATTTGCCTGTATGGCCCCCACAGTGGGATTAATTTGCGCCAGTAAAATTTGCAGATCGTGTGACATGTGTTCCTATAAAACGTATGTATTACTTACCTAATTCTATAACAAACTCTAATGAAAGTTATAGTGACCTATTTTTAAATGACTCGTTCAAAAACTTATTTTTTCTGCTTTAAATAGAGCATCATCCCGTCTAGGAGTGTATTTATGCTGCCAAAAGTAAAAATTTAACTAAATTTGTGCATATTTTAATTTTTCCTTAAGAATAGTGAGTAACAATAAATTATAACAATGACGAACTAGGTGTATTATGAGACGATCCTTGACCCAATTAATAACTGATGATTTAGCAGAATTGGCCCGTATGGAAACCAACTATATTGCCAGTGAAGAGTCAATACGCTTTTTGATGGAGATGTATAAGAACAACGGTGCGCTCAAAAATGTCGTCTTTATGCATAAGGATAAGTTACTTTCATACCTGGAAAACCGAAGTAGTGAAGATAAATCATTTTTAACCAAAGCAGGGCACTATCAATTTTTTATTGAAGTAGGGGTTCGTAGCAAGGCAAAACAAAGAGAGCCTGCTACAATTCACTATTGTGCCCTTGATTTATTTATTCGTCCAGGATTGCCTCCTTTAGCATTCGTTGCAGACCACTTTCGCTTGTCTGATGGCTACTATGAAGAATTTAAACGTATCTCCAAACAAATGAGTATTCAGTTTATAGTTGCGGGTAAAAATGAATTCTATCAAACGGATAGCGTGCATTGTCCAGTTTTTACGCTGATGCATTTATTATTAACTGCAAAGGATGAAAATCTGCTATCTTTACTTGAAAATCAAGTGCCAGCCCAAAAAACATTAGAGGTTGTAGACCTTACCTGGGATAACTTGCCCCCTGAGTACGTGCTGTATCCCCAAAGCCTGACCACTATTTTTAATTACGTGCATAAGATCAAAGCGAGAGAAGGTTCGGCAAGCGACATGCCAAGCAGTCTATTGTCTAGTACTGGCTATGAAAAAAGAGTGTCCCCATTTTTATTCCCCATACACAGTCATGACAACAAGCTAAATAATAAAATGCGCAGTAAAGGCGTAAAATATCTCGCTGCTGAATTCGCAGGAAAGGCTGTTTTAGAGCTTGAACGATCCCCTGTAAGTTACACAGATGCTATGCTTATTGATCTGTGCTACAAAGAACAATATCCCTTGGTGCATTCAGTCCTTAAAATGGCCTTAGCCTTAGAGGCTGAATATCCTTATAAAGACAAATATGGGATTCAGAGTCATCCGATGTTTGAATTGGCCTTCTATCATGCGGGCGTGCTAGAGAGTTGTTTGAGTAAACCGAATTTTTATAAAATTTTTACAGATAAAGCACTTCTAACATTAATGCAAAAAGGGTTTCTTGATCCTCATCAATTATTCCAAAAACTCACCACAGTGACTTCAAGTATCGAAATTGAGCAGCAGCCTGTGAATCAGCTTGTGGGTAATCTGCCAGCTTGCGAGAGTCTTGTTGAGGTTTTAGGCAGTGAAACAACAGTCGATAACGAGTTGCTTGTTAAATTATTGTTTTCATCAAAAATGAAATCATTCTTTCAAAATCAGACGTTGGCTGACTTATTTAAAAACCAGAAGATTTCCTTATCTATGATAGATCAAATACTGGTTTATAAAATAAATAAAACCCAATTTGAAAAATTAGAAAGCGATGAAGAAAAAATGGACTACCTCACCAAGCTTTTTTCATTGAAAAAGATGCCAGCTGAAGTGGATGCTACACCGACTGTGAATGATGTCGGTGCGAATTCGGTGAAAAATTCCTCTGTCAATTCAATGAACAGCGTAGTTGCTAATACGGTGTATTATTCAGGTGCCAATTTGCGGAGCATTCCAGGTATGCAAATCGATAAAGATGAAGTGGTTGCACCAAAAGAGGATGAGTTATTTTCAGTTCCAGAGATTGGTACAGTCACAGTGATATCAGCCAATACCTCTCAAAAACCAGGAATAAACGTGGGATTGCTTGCCCAGTCAATGGCAAAAGGAGGAATCTTGAAAACTGCCACGCAACCTGAAAAATTAAATGTGGCTGAAGAACCTGTAGCAACACCCATCTAAATGTGGGGTTGCTCAGAACTTATTGTTATTGGAGTTATTAGATTCCTCAGAGGGCAAGTCTTTGTATCCTTTTGCGGTAATAGTTGAAATATAGTTTCTTATCTCTTCTAAATCATCCAGGTGCAGCGAGTTACTCGCTGCTAAACCTTGACCAAAACTTGCATTAAAAATGGCAGGATCATTTTCCAAGTAGCTTTCTTGGGCTTTAATAGCTGCAAGGTTTGCAGCACTAAAGGCTTTATCAGTTAACATTTCATGACCCAGGCTAAACTGAAACATCCCAAACCGTACATAGGTTTCCGCTAGCATGATATAAGCATAGCTACCGTAATCAGGAATTAACTTTTTTATGCAGGCTAGGAGATGTTGAAAAGAATCTGCTGTCTCTTTGGGGGGTGGATGATTTTGGTAATCATTAAATAAATAGACAGAATATTGTTGACAGGCATGAATAGAACCATAATCCATCGCTTTCAGCAGATAATCCTTTTCCAGCGTACTGGTATTCTTATTAAAGGTGTCCTTGACACGCAAGGCTCTGTAATAGAAATAAATACCGAGGAATAAATCAAATTTATTCGAGCAGCGCTGATAATAGAGCGCTTTAGAAGGGTCTTTTGTAATTAGAATACCGTAGGTACTCCATAATTTCATCCAATGCTCGTTAAAAACAGGGGAGCGGCAAGCATTATAAAAATCAGAGGTAGTGCATGCAAATTTAACAATTAAGTCAAAATTGCATTGTTCTAACATCAAATGGATGAATTTCTCTTTTTGATATTCAGCAGCACCAAGAAATTCATCACGTGCTAGAACGTTTACGCCCTGGATTTTTAAGAAGTCACTTAGAGACTCACGAAACTCTTTAAACATAAGATTATACTTAAATTTTAAGTTGTCTTAAAATTAATTAGATTGTTAATTATTAAATCACACATTCAACTAGTTTACATTTAATATCAAAAATAAGTCAAATTAGGTTATAATTGTCTGTTTAACCTTTAAACCAGGTCATATGCTCAAAGATGCTTTATCACGAATGGCTAGTGTTTTTTCTCCTGTTGTCTTGCTTAATGGCCAAGAGTATCAGCAAAAGGGGTATGTGCTAAATATTCGTCTGAGTGACGGCTTGCTGAAAGCACGTGTAAAAGGTCGCTCCGGTCAAATTTATGATGTGCACATTGATTTAAAATCATGGCCCACAAAACCTGCCCTCTGTAGTTGTCAATCTCGCATTAACTGCGAGCATGCCGCAGCAAGCCTATTTTTTTTGCAAGTTAGAGAAAATTACTCCATACCTGCCCCAAGAAATCAAAATAACGAGGAATCGTTAAATACCTGGTTAACTTCTTTGCGGGAAAAAGAAGAGAAGAAAATTGAAAAAGATTCCTCTCATGAACTAGTGTACCTTATCGAGCCTCAACTCACTGAGTACGAGGATCGAATTTTAGTAAAACTTGCTATAGCAAAACGACGTAAGCGAGGGGGATTAGGTAAAAAAAATTTTTTCAATACATTAACGGACTCCCGTCGACAGTATTTCACCGAGGAAGATGAAAATATTGTGGCCGTGCTAATGGAAAAAAATAATAACAGAGGCTGGTTTGATAGATTTTCAATCCGTAACAGTGAATTATTGGAAGACATTTTAAAAACTGGCAGGGCTTATTTATCGTTAAAAACTGAGCCCAAATTAGAATTAGGGGATGTCTTAAATACAACGCTTGTCTGGCATTTAACAACGGATGGAAAGCAATATCCGGTTTTGGAAACTGAGCTTGATGCAGAGCCTATCTCCCCCTTGTTTTTAGATAAACCCTGGTATTTTGATGAGGAGCTTCATACGCTCGGCTTATTAACTGTTCCATATACCCTAGGGCATGTCAAAAAAATTTTAAGAATGCCCCCAGTAAACCTGGACAATCTTCCCGATACTGTCCGGCACATGGCTAGTGCATGCCCGGACTTGCCGCCTCCTAGAATTTTTGAAAAGCAAGAAACACGACAGATAGAACCCTCTGTAGTCATTAGTTTCGATGCGGTTGAATTGGAGAATAATTCTTTGATGCAATTAGATGCCCCCCATCTTCTCTTTGTAGCGGATATATTTTTTAACTATGGGGGTATAAAAGTAAAGGCTGAAGATACCTATCACAAACTAATAAAAGAGGAAGGAAAGACGTTAGTGGAGATCCCACGTCATGGTGCGCGTGAAAAAGAATTACTTGCTGAAATTGCTCAAATTCTTGCGCTTCGAGCCCCCACGTTAACAGAAAAGCTGTGGTGTGAATATGAGATAAGCCATGAAAAAGTATTGGCAAATTTTCATCAAGAAGAGGATTTATCGAAACTCTATAAAAATGTCCTTCCTTTATTTGAAAAAAAGCAATGGACAGTCGAATTCAACCATCCTGTTTATCAAGAAATCATCGACGCTGATGACGTGGAGTGGTTTTCTGAGGCCCAAGAGCGGGGTAATGATTTTTTTTCCTACCAGTTAGGAATTTTAGTGGATGGAAAACAAGTTAGCATTGTGCCTTTGGTGGCCGATTTAATTGCCCGCCTGGATAAAAGTAAAATTGATGAATTACCTGATAAGACATTGGTTAAAATGCCGCTTCCTGAAGGCAAAACGCTGCAAGTTGAAATCGGACGTGTGAAGCCCTTGATTCGTTTCCTCCTGCAGTATGGAACACGCCATCTTAGCGATGAATCCCGCCTGCGTATAAGCCGATATCAATTAATATTAATGCGTGAAACAGAGCAGGCAATGCTAGCAACATCGGCACGTTGGCTTGGGGCAGAAACTATCCGTTTACAATTAAATCAATTAACAAATCTAACCAGTTTGCCTAAGGTTAAGGTTCCGTCAGGTTTAAAAACAACGTTACGGGACTACCAGCAAGAAGGCCTTAACTGGCTACAGTTTTTACGTTTAAGCCAGTTTGGAGGAGTATTAGCCGATGATATGGGCTTAGGCAAGACTATACAAACATTGGCACATTTGCAGGTTGAAAAAGAAGCAGGGCGTTTGACAAAAGCAAGTTTGATTGTTGCACCCACAAGCCTTGTCTGGAACTGGTTTGCAGAGGCAAAACGTTTTACCCCTGGTTTGAAATTATTAGTTTTTCATGGTGCATTACGACATCAGGATGATTTTGATGATTATGATGTCGTGATTTCTACTTATGGCCTTATTCAGCGCGATAAATCACGCTTTATCGATTACGCATTTTATTACCTTATTTTAGATGAATCACAATCCATAAAAAATGCCCGCACAAAAACAACGCAAATTATTCAGCAAATACAGGCAAAACATCGTCTTTGTTTATCTGGAACACCGCTTGAAAATCATTTGGGTGAATTATGGTCTTTGTTTCATTTTTTAATGCCGGGTCTATTGGGCGACGCGAAACAGTTTAGTCGTTTTTTTAAAAAACCGATTGAAACGCAGGGCGATACGGAAAGAAGAATATTACTGGCCAAACGTGTCCAACCGTTTATATTACGGCGCACAAAAAATCAAGTCGCCCGGGAACTGCCTGATAAAACGGAGATGACTTTAACAATAGAATTAACAGGCGCGCAGAGAGATCTTTACGAAGCGATCCGCATGAGTATGGAGAAAAAGGTACGAGAAGCCATTTCTAAACAAGGGATGGAAAAAAGCCACATTGTACTTCTTGATGCCTTATTGAAGTTAAGGCAAGTGTGTTGTGACCCTAAGTTGCTATCAATACCAGAAGCAGAAATGGCTTATACAACATCCGCGAAGCTCGAGGCCCTAATGGAATTGCTAGATAGCCTGGTGGATGAGGGACGAAGGGTTCTCGTATTTTCCCAGTTCACTTCAATGCTTCGATTGATTGAGGAGCAGTTAAAGCAGAGAAATTATCCCTACCTCAAATTAACGGGGCAAACTCAAAACAGACAAGCACTGGTTACCCGATTTCAAGAAGGACACACACCCATTTTTTTGATTAGTTTAAAAGCAGGGGGTACTGGTTTAAATTTAACCCGTGCGGACACGGTGATCCATTATGATCCCTGGTGGAATCCGGCAGTCGAAGATCAAGCTACCGATCGCAGCCATCGCATAGGCCAGGATAATCCGGTGTTTGTTTATAAATTAATTACCTCAGGGACCGTTGAAGAGGCTATTTTGGCCATGCAAAACAGGAAAAGACAGCTATTTGATGGCATATTATCAGACAATATTCGTGGAATAACCGGGTTGACAAAACAGGATATCGAGCAATTTTTTATGCCGTTGCCTGTGGAATAAATCTGTTAATAGTGAATGAGTTAAGTGGTACAGTCAAGATTTGAAAAAAGTTATTCTTTTTTGATTGCAAAGCGAAAAATCATAGCCTATTCTTTTTATGAGAAAATTACGGAGAAATCTCATGAGACAATGGAAGGCGTTATTAGCTTTTGTAGTAATGGTATTATTCTTACCTGTTGCTTTAGCTGCGTCACCAGCAGGCACCTGGACTACTATCGATGATAAGACGGGCAAAAAAAGGGCAATTATCCGTTTAACAGTGTCTGGGGGGACCTTAAATGGCAGGATTATAAAAATTTATCCACAACCTGGTGATACCGGTATCTGCTCTAAATGCCCTGGTGGTTTTAAAGACAAACCCATCCAAGGCTTGCAGTTTGTTTGGGGCTTAAAAGACAAAGGTAATGGAGAATGGGAAGGTGGTCAAATCCTTGATCCTAAAACCGGTAAAGTTTATCGTGCCAAAATGACGCTAAAAGGTAACAAACTTTATGTCCGTGGTTATGTTGGTGTTTCTGCACTTGGACGTACACAAGTTTGGGTTCGTTAATTCCGCCTTCATAAAAAATTGCAAAAAGACACACGTAATGTGTGTCTTTTTTTACATTCAGCATTACAATAGGCACAAGATCGTTTTCTAAAACTGTTACGCTATGGCTGCCGAACTAAAAGCACGAAAAAATCCTGTGGACTCCCTTCGATCACCACCGCATTCAGCGGAAGCCGAGCAGGCAATTATTGGCGGATTGATGCTGGATAACCAGGTTTGGGATTCGATTAATACCAAATTATGCGACACTGATTTTTACCGCACTGAACATCGCATCCTTTATGAAGCGATTAGTGAGCTGGCCAAAAAAGATCAACCTTTTGATGTCGTTACCCTACTGGATATTTTAAAATCTACCCACCAGCTTGATGATGCTGGCGGAGAAACCTATCTTTTTGAATTAGCCAACAATACCCCCAGCGTGGCCAATGTGTCTGCTTATGCAGATATTGTCCGGGAAAAATCCGTTCAACGACAATTGATTACGGTAGCCAATGACATTGCCGATTCTGCCTACAACCCTTTGGGAAGGGAAGTAACCGAACTTTTAGATTTTGCCGAAACAAAAGTATTTGCAATTGCTGAACAGACTGGGGGCGATGGTGGACCAGAAAGCATCAAAAAGATTCTGGTGAAGGCTGTAGAGAAAATTGATGCATTGTATAACAATGGGGATGCCTTAACCGGGTTGCCCACCGGTTTAAGTGATTTTGATGAAAGGACGTCGGGTTTACAACCCTCGGATTTGATCATTGTGGCTGGCCGTCCTTCCATGGGTAAAACCACCTTAGTCATGAATATGGCAGAACATGCGGCCATCCATGCTAAAAAACCAGTGTTGGTATTTTCCATGGAGATGCCAGCCGATTCATTGGCCATGCGGATGATGTCTTCTTTAGGTAGAATTGATCAACACCGATTGCGTACGGGTAAACTTGAAGAAGAGGATTGGCCACGTGTAACCTCAGCCGTGCACCTTTTATCGGAAGCCCCTCTTTTTATTGATGATACTGCGGCTTTAACACCGGCTGAAATGCGTGCCCGCGCTCGCCGCTTAGCGAAAGAGCAGGGGCAGTTGGGCTTGATTGTTGTCGATTACCTCCAATTAATGAAAGTACCAGGATTTAAAGCCGATAACCGGACTGCCGAGATTTCGGAAATATCGCGCAGTTTAAAAGCCTTGGCCAAAGAATTGGATGTACCGGTCATTGCTTTGTCCCAGTTAAACCGTAGCTTAGAGCAGCGTCAGGATAAACGCCCTGTTATGTCTGATTTGCGCGAATCAGGGGCAATTGAACAAGATGCGGATTTAATTTGCTTTATTTATCGAGATGAAGTCTATAATGAAGACAGTCCTGATAAGGGAGTCGCGGAATTAATTATTGCGAAACAACGTAATGGTCCTATTGGTAAGGTTCGGGTAGCGTTCCTGGGTAAATACACTCGTTTTGAAGATTTAGCCTTTAACGGTTACCAGGGAATTGATTAATATGACAAGACCCACTCGTGTGCAAATTGATGCCACAGCGCTTTTGCACAATTTAAATTTTATTAAACGTCGTGCCCCGCACTCAAAAATTATCGCGATGGTTAAAGCCAATGCTTATGGCTGCGGTTTATCGTCAGTGGCGCCGGTACTAGAAGGGCAAATTTATGCCTTCGGTGTTGCTTGTATTGAAGAGGCGATGGCTATCCGAGATTTAGGTATTCGCAGCGATTGTGTATTATTTCAGGGTATTTTCAGCCCGGAAGAGCTTGATGCGGTCGCTGCACATCATTTTCAGTGCGTCATTCATCAACCGCATCAATTACAGTGGTTATTAGAGAAGCCCCTCCCCAATAAAATTAAAGTCTGGGTTAAAGTCAACACCGGCATGCACCGGCTTGGTTTTTCTCCGCAAAACGTCCATGAGATTATTAGTACATTGCGTGCTTGTCCTTGGGTAGATGCTGAAATTGGCATAATGACCCATTTGGCTTGTGCAGACGAACCAGACAATCCAAGTAACCAAAATCAATTAAGGGTGTTTAAAGAACTTGATTTGCCTCAAGGAAATTTAATTAAAAGTATTAGTAACTCGGCAGCAATCCTTGCTTTACCGGAAACCCATGCGGATGTGGTGCGACCAGGCATTATGCTTTATGGTGTTTCTCCTTTTGCGCATCAGACGGGCCAGGAGTTAGGTTTAATGCCGGTGATGCGTTTTGTTTCTGCCATTAGTGCGATTCACCATTACCCGGCACAAGTTCGTATTGGTTACGGTGGTACCTGGCAAACCAATCGCCCTTCAGTGATAGGCGTGGTTGCGGTTGGTTATGGGGATGGTTATCCACGTCACATCGCACAAAATACCCCTGTTTGGATTAATGGTAGTCAAGTTCCAATCGTTGGAAGGGTTTCGATGGACATGTTGACTGTCGATTTAACGCATTGCCCCGAGGTAAAAATAGGGGATCCCGTTGAATTATGGGGGCAACATATTCCAGTAGAATCAATTGCTTTGTCTGCTGGAACGATTGCTTACGAGTTACTGTGTCAATTTTCACCCAGGGTACGGCAAGAGTAAACGATTTAAAATTAAACATATTGTGGATAATATCTAAACGTGATGCTAGAATACCAACCGATTTTACAACGATACTTATGGTGAATTCATGAAAAAAATAGCGTTAGTATCTCTGTCCCTTTCAATTTTTCTTGCCAGTTGTGCGCAAGTGACCAATGAAGGGGTAGGTACTGTCACAGGTGGTGTTGTAGGTGGATTGCTAGGCAGCCAGTTTGGCGGTGGTTCTGGTAAAGTTGCTGCAGCTGCTGGTGGCGCTTTATTGGGCGCTTTTCTGGGAGGAAATATTGGTCGTACCATGGATCGCCTCGATCGCTTGGAAATGCAAAAAGCATTGGAAACTGCCCCCACGGGACGTGCTGTTGTTTGGCGAAACCCTGATAACGGTAACCGTTATACCGTACAACCTACACGCACCTACTACACCAATAACCAACCCTGCCGTGAGTACATCACCAGAGCAATTATTGGTGGTAAATCACAGCAAATTTATGGAAAAGCATGCCGTCAAGCAGACGGTTCTTGGAAAGTTGTGAGCTAAACTACCTGTAAAGTTAAACGAGCTTGGTTGGCGCTGGTGCGCCAACCGGTTTTTTCCCAGTCAAAAAAATACCTTTTAGATAATACACTTGCCGTTTAATTTCTAAAATTTTCTTAATGTCTACGTTCCGTGCTTATCGCGGAATCCAGGTGCAAACTTGGGGTGTCGTATGACGTGCATAAGCATGGTAAATATGCCAAGTTGCTGATTTGACGAAAACCACTCCTTGTGGAATTATAAGAAAGCAATAAAAGCCTGTATATTTAATTGATTTTGAAAGGGAATTTTAAATCATGAAAACATTTATCAAAATTAGTACGTTTCTTTTTATTTTATGTTCCACCCAACTATGGGCGGATAATGAAGTTGAACAAGGTGTTGAAAATAATCAACCTGAAAATTCTTTGCTGGAATATTGGACTCCCGAACGATTAATGAATGCCAAGGAGATGCCTTATCCTGAGGCTGATCCAAATCAGCTTCAAGAGCTTGACAAAGATCCATTGAATTTGGAAGAGTCGCAGCAAGAGGATGGCGCTCCTCCTGAGGAAGACACGGAGCTTAATTTAATGCCCCTGATTCCTGAAAGTATGCTTAATTTGGAGCAAGAAGAGATTTCTCAATCCTTTTTTAATCGAGGAATTTCGGGTGCTAATTTTTCCAGTTCTCGTCTAGTGCCTATCACTGCAGATTTGGTTTATCCCTATAGAACTGTAGGGAGACTTTTTTTTACCGTTCCTGGCCAAGGAAATTTTACGTGCTCAGCTGCTGTGGTTAAACAACGACTTATTCTAACGGCTGGGCACTGTGTGCACTCAGGAACTAACGCTGGTTATTTTACGAATTTTTTATTCATTCCAGCTTATCGCAGTGGGAAGGCACCCCTCAGAAGTTGGTCCTGGAGTTATGTGTTGACCACTTCAGCTTGGGCAACAGGGCGAGGAATAGTTCCGAACGCTGCAGATTACGCCATGATTGAAGTTAAGGATCAAGTGATTAGCGGCACTACAAGACGCTTGGGCTCTGTTACAGGAATATTGGGATGGAAAACTAATGCTTTAAATTCTAACCATGTTCATTTATTGGGCTACCCTTGCAATCTGGATTCTTGTCAATTAATGCATCAGGTGACATCCCAAAGTTTTCGTGGGGTTACTCCTAATAATGTGGAGTATGGTTCTGACATGAGAGGCGGTTCGAGCGGTGGACCGTGGGTACAAAATTTTGGCATAGCTTCAAGCGGACAAACAGGAGGCCTCAATCCTGCACGTAATGCCATTGTTGGTGTGACCTCCTATGGGTATGTTGATTCACGCATTATGTTACAAGGCAGTTCAATCCTGGATAGTCGATTTGTTTCTCTGCTTAATACAATGTGTAAACGTCGATCTGGAAATTGTTAAACAGAAGCTGAAATCAAATCACTGTAATCATAATTGTAATAAGAAAGGTGTTGTAAGCGACTAGCGATTTGCAAAGCACCTTTCTTATCGCCATTTTCATAGCGTAGTTTTGCAAGATAGTTTAAGTAAATTTCTGCCTGCTCCGGTGCGATTGGATAGTGCAGTCCTTGTTCAAGTACCCGTTGTGCGTAAATTAAATCCTGTTGCTCGATTAAAAATTGACAAAACGTAAGACGAGCCAAACTATAATGAGGATTTTTAGCTATCGATTCGGCGAAAAAATTTTGTGCTTTTGCTGGATTATTTAATAAAATCGATTGCACCAAGGCCATTTGGAAATAGGGACGGGCATAATAAGGATTGTTTGCAAGTGCTTTATTAATTTCGTTTTGAGTTTTCCTGGTAAATGTCTGTTTTTCATCCCGTGTTTTTGCGCTATTAGCAAATTGCAAATATAAATCAGCTCTATGGCTATGGAGAGCCGCCACATCCAACCATTGCAAGGCTTGTTTAGTATGAGGTAGTGCAGCTTGGTAATGATGTTGTTTCGTGGCGATATCAGCTTTTGTAGTGTGATAATCAAACATCAATAGCCGCAACGCATTGCTACTAATAAATAACCCCAAAAGTAAGCCAAGCAGGATTAAAAGACGTTGTTGCAGAATTGATAATCGTATAGGCCAACTCGGTATAGCACCTGCTTCCTTCAGGCCATTATGCAAATAACCAAGATAGCAGCCCAGCAGCAGATTCATTGGTAACACATAAAAATTAAAGTCTACAACACTATGAAAGACGAAACTCATCAATGCAGCGAAACAAGCGACTAACGGGACGTGCTCCCCTTTGAAATGTTGTTGTAGGTATCGCCACAAAGACAAACTAATAATCACCATAATACTCAGTAAAATCATACCGCCAGGAATGCCCGTTTCAATGAGTAGTTGTAAAAAATCATTGTGCGCATATTCGAGAACTGAACCATCGCCGGGCAAACTATAAGCCTGGTAATAATGCTTGAAGTTAAAAATTCCAAGCCCATACCAGGGTGTGTTTTGCCATAAATGCCAGGCTCCTTGCCACATAATAAGACGGGATTTTTCTCGCTGTAGTAATAACAGGCGATGTGCAATAGCAGGTTGTGCAATCAGCAGGAATAAACTAAAAGCAAGGAATAAAAGAGTGAGGAACAGGAAGAGGCGTTTTTTTGAGATAACGTGTCCAAGCACTATTAATTCAACAGCCAAACCACAAGAAAAACTTATCATGACACCACGACTTAAAGCAGAAAACATCGCTAATGCCAATATAACAATACTTATTCCTATCAAGGCTAAGTACACAGAATTTGCGACCTTAAGCGGCCTAAGCGTGGGTTTTAAAAATTCACCAGTGAGAATTAAAAGGGTCATCATCAAAAAAGCAGCCGTGGTATTTTTACTGGCAAAAAATCCACAGGGCATTTGGTGTAATATAAAAAATTGAAAGAGGGCATAGAGTGCGCAAATTAAGCTTAGTAGCCATACTATTTGAAAGAGACCTGACCATAATCGCTTGGTTGAATTACTAGTTTCAAGAATAAAAAAAGTGACAATCCATGGGCTACACTGAAAAAAACCAAATAAGCTGGTATTAGCAACCCATCCGAAATAGTAAGGAAGATATACCCATATCAACCAAAGGATTAATAGTAAACTTAATGGGGTGAAGGTTATGGAAATTTGTTTTTGCAGGCGAAAAAAATAAATTGGACTTAAGAGTAAGAAAACACCATAACTTATTAATAAAACGGATCGGTCCGTAACCCCTTGAAAAATGAGAGCGGCTAATAAGAGTAAACCAAGTATGCTTTGCTGCCATAACAAGCTGGCTTTGGTTACATCTAAAAAACGCAAAAGCATACTCTATCTTCTATCAGGCATTTGAAACCCATTTTCCTTGGAGAAAAGGACCATTCAAGGAAAGTTCGTGGTTAGTTGGACTAGATGCCTCATTGATTCGCTCTCCAGGAGCTAACAAAAACATCTCAAAATAGTGCTGGAACATCCAACCCGCCAAGAGACTAAATTGCCCCAAACTACCATTAAATTGATAACTCGCCCCTAATTTGGTTTCAAGCTCTGGAACTAACGTCGTTTGACTGATATAGCGAACAAAAGGAGTAATTCTCGGACCGCTTAAATTAGTACCTGCCAATGTTGTTTTTGCTTCACCGACCAAAAGTGCCATAGCACCTTTAGCAAATACAGAAAATCCGTGAGAAAGCTGATGGGAAAGCTCCCCTCCTAAACGAGGACCTAAACCATTATACTTGGCGTCTACTGAGCTAACTTGAGACAAGTAAGGGGTTCCATCAGTGATTTGCTCAAATCTCTGGCCATTTCTATCAATAGTAGCATTTGCATATTGCAGGCCCGCATGAACCCGTGAGCTAGTTTTGCTTCCTAAATGGGCATTCTGCGCAAATTCAAAATTAACAACATCCAGTTTAGTTTCAAAGTTTAAATGGGTAGTTAATGATATAGGGATGGGTGCTTCAGGAAAATAAGCATTTACGACCTCACCATAGCTATCATTAAAATGCAACCAATTCAAATTAATATCATTTCCTGTGTTAAAGTGATAACTCCCTTCCAGAATAAACCCCCAGTCCCAGGGAGATTCTATGCTGTGATAATGAGTTCCATTCGCTATAGTTATAGTCCCGCTACGTAAGTAAGGATTTAATAATGAAGATGTGGGTTTTAAATAGAGTGCGCTTATGCCGACATCCCAGGCCCGACTGTCACAGGGAACCGTTACCCCCTCTGTTTGACAACCCATCGTGCCGCTGTGACTTGTGCTTGCTACTACTAATAATCCGCAAAATAAATAGGGTTTGAACATCCTGTTTCCTTATTTTAAATAGCTTCTGATAATCCTAAATAAATCCTCTTTAAAAGCAAGAAAAATATGATTTCGGATGACAATTTTCCGTTAGTAGAGGAATTTTCTAAGGAATAAAAGTTATTGTGCTATATTTGATCAATATAGAATTTAATTGCTATTCTTGACTACATGAGTCTGGAAATTTTCGAGGGAGTGAGTCATGACGCACCCAATTTTTTCTGCTTTACCCCAACCAAGGCGCCCCATTGTTTTTATTAACCCGGATGTTACCGTGAATGAATGCGTTAGGATTATGATCAATAAAGACATTGGGGCATTAGTTGTAAGAGACGATCAAAATATTGTAGGACTAGTGAGTGAACGCGATATTATTCGCTCGTGTTTGAATCAATGTCTGGATCCTAATACTACAACTGCTAAACAAGTTGCGTACTCCAATGTAAGTACCTTGGATTTATTTGATCCGATTGAAAGGGCAATGGAAGTGATTACGCAAACTAAACGGCGCCATGTGCTAATTACGGAACAAGGCGAATTGGTTGCTATCTTATCTATAGGTGATTTATTATTTCATTTACTTGAAGATAAAACACGTGTGATCGAACAACTGGAAAATTATATTCATACGTACTAGGGTATCGAATGGTTTAAATGAAAACCCTATTTCCGATGTCCCGGCTTGTCCGCGGGATCCAAGATGCTGTGCGCTAAAACACTGGACCCCGCGGACAAGCCGCTGAATCTTATACACATCTCTGATAACGCAGTCCCACTCTACTTTCCGACGTCCCGCGGCTTTGTCCGCTGGATCCAGAAGCACTGCGCTAAATCACTGGACCCCGCGGACAAAGCCGCGGGGCGTCGGCAAAGAAGTGAGCAAAAGACAGCGGCTTGTCCGCAGGACGCCGGAAAGTAGAGTGGGACTGCGTTTTCAAAGATGTGTATACAATTAAATCATTATGCGCTCTAGATTCATTAGCTCCTCTAGGGTCCTCATGTACAAATGACAGAAAAGCGCTGTATAGTAAAATGTGATTAGTTCCACATATTACAAGGACATGAGATGAAGTTGCTGTTTAAGATTTTTCTAGGTGGTTGTCTGTGTATTTCCCTGCTATGGGCAAGCGCAAAACCACCTGAGTGGTTTACACAGGAAAAAAATCGGGAAATTACCTTGCAAGTTAGCTTGTTTTTATCATCAACTTGTCCTCATTGCCACAAAGCAGATGAATTTTTTCAGCGTCTTGAAACAACTACTCCCTGGCTTAACATTAAGCGCTACACAATCAATAAGGACAAAGCGGCCCTTGAAACATTTAGCCAATTTCTACAACAGCAAAAATCAACAGATTTTAGCGTCCCTGCTATCTTTTTTTGCGACTCACACTGGATAGGTTTTGCCGATGCTGAATCAACTGGGAAAGAATTACTCCGTGGTTTAACCTACTGCCATGAGCAAATCATTAAAACAGGTCAACTAAACAGCAAAACTACTGCAGTACTACAACAATGGGCGAATGCAAATTGGTACGGCAACGTGCTTATTGCTAAACCGTCTGTTGCCTCCGTTATCTTAATGACGGCTATTTATGATGCCCTTAACCCATGTTCACTATTTGTTATTCTTAGCTTGATTGCATTTTTATGGATAGCCCCGACACGTCAGTTACGATTGGCAGTTGGGTTTTTATTTATTCTTACCATTGGTGTTACGCATTACCTACAACAAGCTTTCAATGCATTCTTTTTTCAATGGAACTATGTTTTACGCATTCCTGTCCTGTTTATTGGATTGGCACTTCTGGCTTATACCTTGGGTTATTTTAAAACGTTGGATGGAAAAAAATCCTATATATTGATTGGATTGGCCATCTTAAGTGCTTTGGGTATTCAGGCCTATATGCAAACTTGCACACCTAATTTTGCGGTTGTGTTTGAACAATGGCTACAAACAAAACAATTTTACACGACTCAAACAATCGTTTTTCTGATTATTTATCAATGCATTTATATAATGCCTTTATTATTGTTAATGTTATTGGCGATTTGGCTAAGCAAAGCAGCCCGCTTTACGTCATACCAGATTATTTTTAAAAAATTTGCCCATATTTTTCTGATAATGACGGCATTACTGTTTATGATTTATCCTGCAGCCTTTGCACAACTTGCCTTCTCTTTTCTGCTTTTTGTTGTCACCATATTCATGGCCATTTTACTAAGAAAAAAAGCGCTACCATTACTATAGGGGATTCATCAAGGATACAGCATGGTAGAAGATGACGACAGACCTTCTTTTTTCCCTATTCCTTATGAAGTGGAAGAGGGTAAAACCTATTATTGGTGTGGCTGTGGTAAAAGTAAAAATCAGCCGCTTTGCGACAGGCAAGATTGCGGTAACCAATGTATGCCATATAAGGCTATACTTACAGAGACAGTCTATTTTTGTGGCTGTAAAGAAACGAAGGATCCACCGCTATGTGACGGATCACATGCCAAAGTGATGCTTGAGTTTCTTAAAAAAAGGAAAAAATAAGCATAATGATTTAAAAGGAATTTTAATAATGGAACAACAATTAAAGCAAAAAATTGTTAATACGATTAGTCATTATGAGGAACAATGTAACAAACTTCAGGGTGAAGTAAACCTGCTCCGCAAAGCGATTGATAAGCTAACCACTTTACCAAGTGGTATCCACATTGATTTAGACAAACATGTTCTGGATTTAAAAGATGCCCTTAAAAAAAATAAGGATCCCGTCTCTATTCAGCACCGCGTCGCATCCCTCGTCGACGTCATGTCACACCTTCAACAAAAAAGGCAAGAGAATAAGATTATTATTACTGATTTTATTAAACAGGGTGCAGATCTTCTCGGTCAGATGCTTATTGAGTTAAAGGATAAACATGCTTTTGAACGCATGGAACAGCTGTTAAAAACTGATACAGATGAAAGAAAATTGATTAGGGAATTTAATCAATTATTAAAAGAATGCGTCAATACTGTGGCGCAACAGATTGAATTTTGTGAACAACATCATTCTCTAGAGCTTGGACTTCCTAAAATCAACACACAAATTAACTCACAATTCTTGCAAATCATGGAACATCTTCCTATTCCTGATGATCTTCTCAAACAACAAGAAGCAATTAAAACGACGTTGAATGAAGATCTGACGGAAGAAAAACTGCTTAAGGTCGCTGAAAATTTAACCGAACTCGTAGTGAAATCGTTTAATTTTGAACAAAATCGTTTCAAAGGTATTTTATACGAGTTATCGGCTCACTTGCGGGATTTTGGTAAATATCTACAATTATCAATAGAAGATAATACTTTGACTAGGGAAAGTACAGAGCAATTGGAAACAGACGTCCGATCAAGTATCCAAGATATAAAAAATCATATCGATAATTCGCAATCGTTTGAAGAGTTATCTAAAAAGATTGAAACAAGTTTAGCTGCTATAGGCTCTCATATTAAAACATTTAAAGAATATCAAGAGGGTCGGTTAGCTGACTACGAAAATAAGATGTTGGTTTTACAGGATAAGCTCATGGAAACAGAACGTGGTGCAAAGGAAATAAAAAATATGCTGTCCTTCGAAAGGCTAAAGAATAACCAGGACAGTTTAACTGGTTTACCAAACAGGGCTTCTTACGAAGAGCACATGCTGGATGCCTATCATCGCTGGCAAAGAGGATTTGGTGATTTATCCATTGCTATTGCCGATATCGACAATTTTAAACATATTAACGATACCTATGGCCATTTGGCAGGCGATAAAGTCTTAAAGAAAATTGCAGCTCTTTTTAAGTCTTCCATTCGAGCCATGGATTTTATTGGACGCTATGGTGGGGAAGAGTTTATTTTTATTTTTGAACGAACCCATTTAAATAATGCGGCCAAAGTGGCAGAGGAATTGCGAAGTTTGATTGAAGAGTATGATTTTTATTACCGTGAAAAACGTGTATGTGTGACAGTTTCTTTTGGCTTAACCAATTTCCAGCATGGCGATGATCTGGAAACCCTCTTCACGCGTGCCGATGAAGCGATGTATGAAGCCAAGCATCAAGGTAAAAATCGTGTGGTAGCACTTTAATCTGCCCAAGAATACTTCACGAAGCACTTGATCTACCCTTTCTGATTTGGGATCATCAGAGCATTCAAATTGGTGGGTGTTAGTATGAGCAAATTAAAAAATATCCCTGTGGTGGTTGAAAGTGGGCAAAAATACCGCACCCAACAAGGGGTTGTTGCCATCAAAGATGGCGTTAAATCAATCGAAAATACTTCCGAACGATTACCTAAACCAAAATGGTTACGTATTGTTAATCATACTACCCCTGCCTATCATCAAGTGAAAGAACAAGTCGTAAAGCATAAACTGGCTACGGTATGCGAAGAAGCAAAATGCCCTAATATTGGCGAGTGTTGGTCTCATGGTACGGCGACTATTATGCTGATGGGGGCAGTGTGTACCAGAGCTTGCCGCTTTTGTGCCGTAGATACAGGTAATCCCCACGGCTGGCTTGATGTAAATGAGCCTGCCAATACAGCCAATACGGTTGCTTTAATGAATCTCGATTATGTCGTTTTAACGTCTGTGAATCGTGATGATTTGCTGGATGGTGGTGCTAGGCATTATGCAGATACCATTCGCGCCATCAAGGCTCGATGTCCTCAAACGAAGGTTGAAGCATTAACCCCTGACTTTCAGGGTATAGAACAAAGTCTCATGACCTTATTGGATAGTGGCGTTGATGTTTTCGCACAAAATGTAGAGACGGTAGAACGTCTAACACATCCCGTACGCGATAATCGTGCAGGCTATTGGCAAACCCTGGAAGTGCTCGCTTTTGCTAAACGCTATCGACCTCATGTCCTTACCAAAACAAGTTTAATGCTTGGTTTGGGGGAAACGGATGAAGAAATTATCCATACCATGGATGAATTACGTGCCCAACACGTCGATATTTTAACCCTCGGTCAATATTTACAACCCACGAAAAACCACTTGCCGGTTGCGCGTTATGTAACACCGGAGAAATTTCTGGAATTTCGGGAAATTGGCTTACAAAAAGGATTTTTTGAAGTCGCTTCAGGTCCTTTGGTACGCTCAAGCTATCGGGCAGATAGAGTCTTTAAGCGGGATAATTTGGGACTATAAGCTTGACTGCCTCTTAATCACCGTTTTAGAATGTCTAATTTCTACTCTACTGACTTTATGTCAAATCAGAGAATAGAGCTTAACCGACAAAAGCAGGAAGGAAAAAAAATTGTCAGTACCTCTTATACCGACTATTCTGTGCGGTGGAGCAGGATCACGCTTGTGGCCAGTCTCTCGCGAATTGCATCCCAAACCCTTCATTCGTCTTGCTGACGGCCAAAGTTTGTTACAAAAAACGTTTCTGCGTGCCATAGGGCTTGCAGAGGTTCAAGAAGTGTTGACTGTCACAAATCGTGATTTATTTTTTAAAACAGAGGATGAATTTCGCGAAGTCTATGAAGACAGAATAAACTTATCTTTTATTCTTGAGCCTTTTGGCCGTAATACGGCAGCAGCAGTAGCCGCAGCAACACTTCGTGTTGCTGAGCTCTATGGTGAAGATGCTTTAGTGTTAGTACTTCCTGCTGATCATTTGATTGCAGCGCAACAGGCATTTGTTGATGCAGTAACAAAAGCAAAAGAATTGGCTTTAGCAGGTAATATCGTTACTTTTGGCATTGAACCGCAAACCCCTGAAACGGGTTATGGTTATATTGAAGCCGATGGTAACACTGTTGTGCGTTTTATTGAAAAACCTTCGTTAGAGAAGGCAAAGCACTATTTGGAAAGCGGAAATTTTTTGTGGAATTCAGGCATGTTTTGCTTCACTGCCGGCATCATGTTGAATGAAATGGAACGCTATTGCCCAGAAGTGTTGTTAGCAACTAAAAATTGTATGGAATCATCACGCATCGCCACTGGAAAAGGTTTTTCCCAGCTCGAACTTGAAACACAATCTTTTAATCAAGTCCCTGAAATTTCACTGGATTATGCTGTCATCGAGAAATCAGACAAAATTGCTGTGGTGCCTTGTAATATAGGCTGGAGCGACATTGGTTCCTGGAGTGCTTTAGGGGAGTTGTCTACGCCAGATAAAATGGGAAATCGTATTGAAGGGGAAGCCCTTTTGCATGATGTTTCTAATTGCTACATACGCAGCCATGAACGATTGGTTGGCGCAATAGGTGTTGATGATCTTTTCATTATTGATACCCCTGATGCTTTGTTAGTAGCTGATAAAACACGTGCCCAAGATGTAAAAACTCTCTATACCCAACTAAAAGCACAGGGCCATGAAACACATAAAGTTCATCGCACAGTGCACCGTCCGTGGGGCTCTTACACCGTATTGGAAGAAGGGCCCCGGTTTAAAATCAAACGCATAGAAGTACGTCCCAATGCAAGCCTGAGCTTACAAATGCATTATCACCGCAGTGAGCATTGGATTGTGGTGAGTGGTATGGCCAAGGTGATTAATGGTGAGCAGGAAATATATATAAACACCAATGAGTCTACCTATATTCCAGCAGGCCATAAACATCGTTTGGAAAATCCTGGTGTCATTCCATTGGTGATGATTGAGGTGCAAAGCGGTGAATACATGGGCGAAGATGATATTGTGCGCTTTGAAGACAAGTATGGACGCAATTAGTTACCTTCTGCGTCTGATAAAATTGTAGGGTGGGTCGTTTTCGACCCCACAGAGCTGCTTCTTAAGCAATTTGAATCCCTTTTTTCAAAAAATAACGCTGTATGAAATAAGCAATGATTAACATCCCAAATCCTAAACACAAGGTAATCACTCCCATTCCAAAATAATAGCCCTGATAAATCCGTATACTTTCAGCCGCTGAAGTAACGGATTTCGGAATGGCCACCAGTGCTGCCAATTGCCCTGAAATGGCATTGGACAATGAAGAGGCTAAGTACCAAACACCCATAGCGAATGCAATTTCATGACTATCACAATAAAGCCCTATCATGCTTAAGCCAACAGCCGAAACCCAAAGTTCGGCAAGCGTAATTAATACATAAGTTAAGCCAATAAAATTACCATTGGCATAACCTTGATGGCTGATTGCAGCAGCAAAACTTAATAGCAGGAGGGAAAAACCTGCTAATAACGTACCTGCTGCAAATTGATAGGGAATGGTGAAGCGAGGAAAATAAGCGTAAAATCGGGGTAATTGGGTTCCTAAAACAATAATCAGCAAAGGATTTAGCATTTGATATTGGGCAGGGGAAATAGACAGACCAAGAAGCTGCAAAGTAGAGTTGTTTTTTGCAAAAAGCACCAAAGTACTGTTCATTTGATTATAAATCACAAAAAACACCACGGCTTCTATAATAAGCAGCAAAGCAATGAATTGTTTACTACGGTTTTCTTTAGGCAATGACAAGGTTCTTGCAAAAAACCAAAAAATACCCAATGTACAACCCACGCTAATAAGAATGCTTGCCTGGTAAACATGGGAATAAGCAAAGAGGGTAAACAAATAAATTATGGCGATATAAAGAAATAAACTCAGTTTATTTTTTGTGGTAAAAGGGGAAGTATCTTTCCCCCAAAGAACGTTATCGTACAAAGAATAGCGTTTGGCAAAATTTAAAGCTGCAATTGACTTTCCAATAAAAACCAGGGTAAGCACCGATAAAGGACCATAGTGACTGTCAAGTAAGGCAGGGGAAATAATCGTTGCCAATAAGGCCCCAACATTAATAGCCATGTAGTAAAAGGTCATTGCTGATTTTGCGTTAACCGCATCATCGGCATAAATACGGGAAACCATGCTTGAAGCGGTTCCCATCAGCAGTGAATTGGTGGCTGGCACAAGGGCATAGGCCGCAATGAACAACTTATCTCCATAAGAAACTAGAGTATAACCACTGAGCATAATGAATAGATAAGCTAATGCCAGCATAATGCTGCCCAAAAGAATCGCTCGTCGGATGCCTAAAACTTTGTCTGCCATGAAACCACCAAGAATCGGCATCAAATATCCTGTAGCCTGACTAATACCTAGAAAAGCATAGGCTTTCTCTTGTGAGTAACCAAGTCCATGCGCGAGTAGGGGACGTGTTAAGAAAAGAATAAGTATCGTGTTGAGCGCATAAACGGAAAATTGGCTCCAGAACGTTATAAACACAATATTTGTGGTTTGCTGTTGGCGAGTGCTTAATTGAGGAAAGATACTTCGTATCGTTTGTGCCACCATATCAACTCCCTGTCGATAACAGTATTGCAAGATGTGCAGGCATCGATAATGATTTCATTTTTAAATGGGCTTGTTCAAAAAATACGTACTTGGCTTGTCTCTCTTATTTACACCTTTCTAAAAAACCAGCCCAGCTTTACTTTCCTACGTCCTGCTGTTTGACCCTGAATCTTCTAAATCTCTCTGAAAACGCAGTCCAGTTACCTTCCCGACGTCCCGCGGCTTTGTCCGTGGGATCCAAAATGCTGCGCTAAAATACTGGACAAGCAGTATACAAAGAATAGGGACATTTAAAAAATTACTTTATCGCAAATTTTATTTTTTAGCTAATATGACGTCAATAATGTGAGTGTCATGATAGGGAAAGGTAAAAATCTGACTAAAAAGACGCTTTAAGCGTTTTAACAAGAAATTTTTAGGTAGCATCCTAATTGCCAGGCTGTTTAAAAACCAGGTGCCTTCAATACCAAATTTGATGAGTTCATCAAGATTTTCCAACATGATAGGAATATATAGACGCTCATGGCGTACCATTTTAAATTGATGTTGGGTAAACACATGCATTAATTCATCAAGTCCGGATGCAACGGTTGAGTTTTTTATCAAGGACTTATAATAATGCCCTACCACAGTACTTAATAAGTTCCCTTGGGCAATAAAATTTGCCAAATAATGTTGTGCTACCGGGAATGATTCATAGGTGGTGGTAATTAACGAAAAATAACCATTGGCACGGGTCAACAAATCTGCCTCATTGAATAAGGTATTAATGGGGATATAGGCATTAATAAAATGGGCTAATACCAGATCCTGACTGTGATGAGGAAGGTACTTGCTTGCTTCAGTAGCGCTGGCTTCAATGGTTGTTAACGGTAAATTTTTACGAGCTAATTCTAACATTTCAGAAGAAATATCAATGCCTGTAAAGTCCGCCTGAGGCATGAATTCTCGAAGCCTTTCCAGAAAAGCACCATTACCTACCCCAAAATCCAATACCTTGTAATGAGGCCGCAATCCTAAATGCTCGCGCTTAATTTGTGCTATCGCCGCACGATGACTTTGACTTATCGAACCAAAACGATCCGCAGTAGCATAATGGCCCGCTATATGATCATACATGGCCTTTAAGGACACCTACATTTCCGAAAATTTCAAACATTCGGACAGTATATCTCTAATTGCTGGCGTTTTGCGACTATTCTTTATAGCTTATTAACCACTACCTCACAAAAGCTTAATATAGTAAGGAAAAAGTGGAAGATTTTTTATTTTTCTGATGGTATTATCAGGCCAACAAAATTTAAAAAATAAAAATAATTTGCCGTTTAGGACGTTATAAGGAGTGGCAGTGGAAGGAAAGCATTCTGTTGTAATGCCAAATGATGAAATAGATTTAGTGGATTTATTTCGTACTATTTGGAAGCGTAAGTGGTTTATTTTATTTGTTATTGTAATTTTTGGTTGTTTAGGGGGCCTTTATGCTTCGTTTAAAAAACCAATTTATGAAGCAAAAGCACTTCTCTCTGCGCCTAGTCTGGCAGACATCGCTTTGTTAAATGATGGTCATTCTCATGGAGATACTTCACTTATCACCCCATTTTCTATATCAGAAGTGTATCAAATTTTTACTGATAATTTGTTATCAGAAGCAATAAAACGACAGTTTTTCCATACTATTTATCTACCCTCATTAAAAAAGGATAAACAAAACTCTTCTCTAGATAAGCTTTATAATCGCTTTTTAAAAAAAGTATCTATTTCTGAAGTTTCTAAATCTGCCATGCCTAAATATCTTTTAAAAGTGGAGAATAATAATCCCTCTCAGGCTGTGCAGTGGTTGAAAGAATATATTTCATTAGTGAAAAAAAACACATTAAACAATTTATTGAAGATTATAAAACAGCAACATCTCACTGTTGCACATGATCTTAAAAAGCAAATCTCATTTGTAAGAGGGATTGCGAGAAAAAAACGAGCTGATCGTTTAGCGCAACTACAAGAAGCTTTAAAAATGGCTCAAACAATAGGAGTAAAAGAACCTTCTATTTCTTCTTTAAATGGAACATTAACCGATGCTTCGACGCTTAATGATCCAAACATGATGTATTTACGGGGCAGCAAAGCGCTAGAAGTAGAAATTCAAAATTTATCAACAAGAAAATCAGATGATGCTTTTATACCTGAACTGAGGGAATTAGAAGCAAATTATCATTTTTATAAAACATCCAAGATTGATTATGAAAACATAAAAACTTTTCATTTGGATGGAGCAATAAAAATGCCGGATATGCCTATATCTCTCCCCAAAAGTACTATAGTTTTGTTGTCACTTTTGTTAGGGTTGCTGATAGGGACAATGGGAGTAGTATTACAATATTTATGGTTCAAAAACAAAAATAATTAATTAGCTAAAGGGATTTTATGATTAGTACCTTGACGGTTTTTGGCACGCGTCCTGAAGCTATAAAGTTGGCGCCTCTTATCAAAGAGTTTGCACTGCATCCAACAATAAATAATAAAATCTGCATAACAGGACAACATCAACAGATGCTTATGCCAGTGTTGGATTTATTTAATATTAAACCCGATTTTAATTTAGACGTGATGTCTATCAATCAAAGTTTGACCGCATTGACTATAAAAATTCTCTCAGGCATAGAAGAATTATTAAAAAAGTATAGGCCGAATTTAATTTTAGTCCATGGTGATACCACAACCACTTTTGCGGCGACACTTGCAGCCTATTATCATCAAATTCCTGTGGCGCATATTGAGGCTGGCTTGCGTTCAGGGAATATTAATTCCCCTTGGCCTGAAGAAGCTAATCGAAAATTAACCGCCACCCTAGCAGATATACACTTTGCCCCCACTCAACTTGCATGCGATAATCTTTTAAGAGAAGGAGTGTCGTCAAAAAAAATTCATGTTACCGGCAATACCGTGGTGGATGCATTATTCCACATGATAAAAAAAATTGATCTGGAGCCTGAACTTAATGAACAACTAGCAAAGCATTTTCCTTTTCTTAATCCATCTCGTAAAGTTATTCTCATAACGGGGCATCGGAGGGAAAATTTTGGTAAAGGGGTAGAACGAATATGTCAAGCGATCAAGCAAATTGCTTTAAATTTTCCTGAAGTTGATCTTGTTTATCCTGTCCATTTGAATCCAAATATTTTACAACCTGTAAACAGTTTGTTGAAAGGTATCTCTAACGTTCATCTAATTGAGCCTGTAAATTATCTTCCTTTTATCTATTTAATGAAATGGTGTTATATCATCCTAACTGATTCAGGTGGGATACAGGAAGAAGCACCTTCTTTAGGTAAGCCAGTTTTGGTGATGCGTGATACTACAGAGCGTTTAGAAGCAATAATTGCCGGTACCGTAAAATTAGTTGGTTCAAGTGTGGAGAACATAGTTAACGCTGTATGTGAATTACTAACCGATAAACAAACTTATTTAAGAATGAGTGAAGCTAAAAATCCCTATGGGGACGGATATGCTGCAGCAAGAATTGTAAATCTTATTTCTGAAATGCATTTTGAAAAATTGCCACACAGCACCGCTCCTCAAGAGGTTGCTAAATATGAACATATTAAAAAGGAAGAGATTCTTCTATGATAGATTATCAATCTTTATTTCCGAAAATTTCTGTTATTGGTTTAGGATATATTGGTTTACCCACGGCTGCAGTGATTGCGTCGCGAAAAATTGAGGTTATAGGTGTAGATATTAATCCTCAAACGGTAGAGATTATTAATCGCGGCCATATACATATAGTAGAGCCTGAGTTAGATATTATTGTTCATTCTACTGTTAGTGAAAGATATTTACGAGCAACTCTGTCGCCTGAGCCAGCAAATGCATTCCTAATCGCTGTTCCCACCCCTTTTGAAGAAGGACATCAACCAGATCTGAGCTATATTCGTGCAGCAAGTTTGGCTATCGCTCCAATGTTGCAGAAAGATAATTTAGTTATTTTAGAGTCTACCTCCCCGGTGGGTACAACGGAGCAATTGGCGGAGTGGCTTGCAAAGGCTCGCCCTGATTTGACTTTTCCACACACTCATGGGAATGAGTCTGATATTAGAATTGCTTATTGTCCTGAAAGAGTTCTTCCTGGTCATGTTTTGCGTGAATTAGTGCAGAACGATAGAGTTATTGGTGGCATGACAACAAAATGTTCGGAATTGGCGGCGCAGCTCTATAAAATTTTTATTGAAGGTGAGTGTATTATTACTGATTGTCGTACAGCAGAAATGTGCAAATTGACTGAAAATAGTTTCAGGGATGTTAATATAGCTTTCGCAAATGAACTCTCCATGATTTGTGATAAGCTTGGTATGAATGTCTGGGAACTTATTCGGATAGCTAATCATCATCCACGCGTCAATATTCTTGAACCTGGTCCTGGAGTAGGTGGACACTGTATTGCAGTGGACCCCTGGTTTATTATAAGTAAATCTCCAGAGGAAGCTCGTTTAATACGAATGGCTCGGCAAGTTAATGACAGCAAGCCTGAGTGGGTTATACAGAAAACAAAAGAAGCGGTCGCAGAATTTCTCCAGCAAAATCCTAACAAGACTATCAAAGATGTTACAATTGCATGTTTTGGTTTAACTTTTAAAGCAAATATTGATGATCTAAGGGAAAGCCCAGCATTAAAGATTGCTAAGAATATTATCGCTAGCCATCCTGGTTTAGTGTATGTTGTTGAACCTAATATTGCTCAACTTCCTCCCTCAATAATAAATACTGAACTTAAATCAGTAGAGGATGTTTTGCCTGAAGCGGATATTATATTGCTTTTAGTTGATCATAAAATATTTCAAGATATTGATAAACAAGCCAAACCCGGGTGTAAAATAGTGGACACAAAAGGTTTATTTGAATATACAAATGAAACTTAATGAGGTAGGAGTGGCTTTAAATTTAGCAGAATCGTAAATCGATAAATACTTCCAATAATGGTTGCAGATAAAAAGATATAATGGTATTAATCCAACTCACTGTTTACCTGTGAATTTCTTTTTAATTCATCCTGGAGAGTTCGTATTTAAGTGATGGCTATTTTCGATGTGTTGCTTTTATTTAGAGCTGAATTTGCATTTAATACTATTGAAAATCAAAAGGAGTATGTATGAATAACTTGAAGTTATTAAAAAAACGAACTTTTTTAGCAGCAACTTGTCTGTGTACTTCTCTTGGTTTGAACTTATTTTTTATCAATAATGCATATGCTTATTTTGACCAAGGAACTGGTAGCCTTCTTATTCAATCTTGCATTGCGTTTTTTGGTGTTATGATGGTCTATCTTCATCGCCTAAGAGCTGTTTTTTCGTCCTTCTTCCGACATTTGTTTATGAAATTGAGAAAAAAAACAATAGCATCTAAAACCGAACCTGAAACTAAAAGTACTGAGGTTTAAATAAAATTGTCTACATTTGAAAAACAACGGCTCTCTTCTTCCTTCAGAGATCCTAGTGGATATATTATTTATAACAAAGAAGCAGAGACTGTCCAGCGGGTCATTTTGTCTTCTTACCATGCTCAGTATGCTCACTTGATGCAATGCGGACTTTATGAAAAGTTGGTGAAAAATAATCTTTTGGTAAAGCATCAGCTTATTTCTCAGTCTACGAAAGAAATCATAATAGAACCACAGCAAATTCCTTTTATTAGCTACCCATATGAATGGAGTTTTCAACTATTAAAAGAGGCTGCGTTACTAACGCTGGACGTTGCAAAAGAGGCTTTAAATTACAATATGTATCTTAAAGATGCTACAAGCTATAATGTACAATTGTTCTATGGTAAACCAATATTTATTGACACTTTGTCTTTTGAATTTTATCAGGAGGGAGCTCCTTGGTGTGCCTATGGTCAATTTTGCCGTCATTTTTTGGCACCTTTACTTTTTATGAAATATAAGACACTTACAGTGTCAAAGATATTAGCGCAATATATTGATGGGCTTCCCCTTGAATTTGTGAGTGATTTACTACCATTTCATACGCATTTCTCGCCATTCATTAAAATGAATATACATATGCACTCTAAAAAGTTGAAACAATTTAATAGTAACCAAACTATAGCTCCCGCACCAAAGTTGAACAAAAAGAAATTGCAACATATGTTCGAGTACATGAGTCTCTTTATTCGCTCTTTAAATTACACAAAGAGTAAAACAGAATGGGGTGATTACTACAACAATACAAATTATTTATCTAATGCTTTTAATGAAAAGGCAAATATTATATCGCATTGGATAGAGCGTATGGGTGCAAAAAAACTTTGGGATGCAGGAGGTAATAATGGACATTTTTCTCGACATATTGTACATAAAGCAAAGCAGATCATTGTTACTGATATTGACCCTGTTGCAATAGATTATAATTACAAAATCAATAAAGAAAAACAAATAGAGTCTATTGTACCTTTAGTTGTAGATTTGACTAATCCATCACCTGCTATTGGATTTGATAACCAAGAGCGCCTGTCGTTCACTGCTCGCTTGTTAGAACAACAGATTGATTGTACTTTAGTACTAGCGTTGATTCATCACTTGTGTTTATCTAATAACTGTACTTTTGAAATGGTTTTAAGTTATTTCAAAAGAGTCAGTTTATTTTCAATTATTGAATTTGTACCTCCAGAAGATTCATGGGCTCAAACTTTATTAGCACAAAAAAGAGAATCTCAGAATTTATTTAATTTTTATAATCAAGATAATTTTGAATCTGTATGCGGAGAGCATTTTGATATTGTTGACAAAATTACTATTCCTGATTCCCTGCGTACATTATATTTGCTAAAGAGAAAATAATATGGAAAATCAATATAAGCTTTATGGATTAGGGGTATTATTACCAATTTATCCCTTATTATTTTACGTGGCTAATAATGCTCAAAGTTTTGCTCTCCCTGAAATTGCGATTACTCTAGGATTGCTAATTATTGCAAGTATCTTAAGTTTAGGATTATTACAATTAATATTTATAAAATTCAATTTTAGCAAAACCCTATATATTAAAATCTGTACAGGATTATTATTACTATTCTGGCTGGTAATGATGAAGCAAGCTATTTTTGAAAATCCCGACCTGTATAATACTGCCAAGCTATTAACGGGCTCAAATTATCTTAAATGGATAATTTATGGAACGTCTGCCTTCCTCATTTTTGCTCTTGGATTTTTTCTTATCTCTCAAAACTTGGCTTTTTTTCTAATTTTATTAAGCATATTAAATCTTTGGAATATTACTCAGGCTATTTATCCAGCATTCGATACAACAAACAAGGAGATCGTTGATTTTAAAGAAGAAACAGTGGAGATGAAGAAAAGAAAAAATATATTCTTCATTTTGACTGATAGTCTTACTAATATAAATGGTATGGAAATGTTGGGCCTTAAAATAGATATGCAACCATTCCTTACATGGATGGAAACAAAAGGATTTACCCACTATCCTAATTTTTATACTTCATTACAACCCACAATGAATGCACTTTATACTTATATGAATATGAGTTATAAGAAGGATGGAACAATTGCATATTTGAATGGAAGAAATCGGCGAAATGATATTATAAATGATGGAAAATTATATCAAATACTTAGAAAAAATGGCTATGCTATAAATATTTTTCATGAAATGGATTATCTTTGGGATGGAAAGTGTGCGGCAGATGTTTGTTATTTTGCCAATCAACATTTAAAAAAGCCGCTAAAAGTTCGTGTTGTTGCTACTATTGCTCTCTTATTGCCTTCTTCCTTTCGTCATTATCTGACTCCTGCTGATACAAATTTATTTGCTGATCCAGCTCTACAAGCCAGCCATAATCAAAAAGAGTTTATTGATAGCACAATTCGTTTTCTAAAAAAAATGGATCTAAGTCAGCCAACGTTTACTTACATCCATGCATTTACTTTACCTACCCATTCTGCAACGGATATTGCAACGGTGAATAATTGTAATGAAAAGATTGAGATTGATCTGTATAAAGAAAGAGTTAAGCGAACTACAAAATTTTTATCCTCAACAATCCAAACCATCAAAACTCGAGATAAAGATGCGATGATTATTATTGCAGGGGATCATGGTCCTTATATCTTTAGACACTGTACCCGTGATGGAATATATCGAAAGAACGAAATTATGGAACGGCAAGGAGCATTTTTAGCTGTCAAATGGGGAGTTGACTATGACAAAAAATATGATGGCAACATTAAGTCCTCTCATAATTTATTTAGATATATACTCTCATTTTTGGCTAATAATGAACAATTATTAATTGATAAAGAAAAAGATAATGCGTTTACTTATTATCCTGGTTCCAATGTCTATTCTGGCTCCAAAGTAGCATTAACAGTTAGAGACGGTCTACCTGCTAATAAATTTAAGGCTGTGACATAAGTGTATAGATAATTTTTCTCAGGTAGTAAGATGAAAAAAATCCTAAAGATTCCAGCTTTGTTTCATGAAAATTTTCGACGTGTATGGTCAAGATTGCTAATGATTTTGTATAAGATGAGGTTTCATTCTTGTGGTAATAATGTAATTTTTGATCCCACAAACTCGGTAATGACCTACGAAAGTATCGATATAGGAAGTTTTGTTTTTATTGGGGGAGGGGCATGGATGTCAGCTTCTGAGCAAAATCCAATAAAAATTAGTTCTTTTGTTATGTTTGGCCCAAATGTCACAATCTTATGTGGGGATCATGAGATAAGACAAATTGGTATACCTATGTTTTTGGCTCAAAAAAGTGGATATGAAAAAAAATCAGGAGCAGTCACTATAAATAGAGATGTTTGGATTGGCGCTAATGCAGTGATTTTAAAGGGCGTTTCGATTGGAGAGGGTGCTGTAGTTGCAGCCGGTAGTGTAGTCACTAAATCGGTGCCTCCATATACTATTGTTGCGGGTGTTCCTGCCAAAATTGTTAAATCAAGATTCTCTGAAGATGAACTTAAAAAGCATAAAGAGATTTTGAATAGCGGAGATTAAAATTGATTCAAGGAGCTATTTATGTAGTAGGTGTTGGTTTATCCCGTTTTGCTCCGATAATGCTAGGTGCCTTGATTGCTCATAAATTAGGAGAAGATGCCTATACACAATTCGTTCTGTTTTTAACCATTTCAAATGTTGTTACTAATTTTTCTCTTATGGGGACTATACCTCGAATATTATCTCTACCCAGTGATTCAGAAGATCGACTATTAAGGCTACAATATGGCGGGTTTGCAAATCTCTTGTTTGCCTTAATCATATTAAGTCTCTTGTTTCTTTTTGGTATTTGCTTACCTGAGAGACCTGACAGCGTCAATGCGCATGTACAAATTCTGATTTTTATATCGATTCTTTTTTATTGTCTGGGATATTTTCTTCTTTCCCTCGCTTCTGCAATTTTAAATAGGTCAAACGAACATCGTTTAGCAGGGTACCTATGGTTCTATAATAGTTTAATAATATTTGGATTAAGCGTTTTTTTGATTATCTTTGACAACTATTATTTGCTGTTGCTGCTGTTTTCATTAATGTGGATGTTTTTAGGGCTGTATAGCTGGTTCAAGATTACAGGAAACTGTATTAAATTGTGCAAAAAAATTTTCAAAGATAATTTTTTGGTAGAAATGGCAAAGTCTACTTATAGCGCTTTATTCGGCTTGCCTTTTTTGATTATATTTTTCCTCTTTGGAAAGCAAATTAATGCTTCTCCTGACATTGTAGGTAAGTCAGCCTTTTTTTTAGGATTTCAGCTTTTTACAGTGGTTATATTTATACCAGGAATATTAGGAGGAATTCTCGTTCCGAAGTTAAGTCAAAATTTATATAAACAAAAAAAAGTGCTAATTAGTAATTTAAATTTTTATTATTTGATTGTTGGCATTATATGGTTAGCTGCTGTCTGTTTGGCATTACCATTACTATTCCGTATATACGGAATAGTAATGTCAAATAAAATAATAATAGTTGTTTTGTTATGGCAAATTTCTGGAATAATAGCCTCCTTAGGAGCCATTCAAAATCAATTGTTAGTTTCCCAAGGTAAATACACTTTTTTGCTTATAGGAAGTTTATTATGGGCTATTATTGCTGTTTCTATAGCTGGATTTATACGTGATCAAATGCTAGGGAAAGTCGTTGGTATTTTGGGTGCATATCTAGTTCTTCAATTTGTGTATTACTACAAAAATAATATTTATATATTGGAAAAAAGAGTTTCAAATGGAGCATGATAAAATTAATTTTTTGGCTAACCCTTACAGCCCCCATGTACGACATTGGGAAGAGTTATTAAGATTAGCTGGATATAACATTTGTATTCATACAATACATTCATCAAAAAAAGAAAAGCTAACAAGTTCACGTGTTGAAAGAATACTTCCTTTGATTTTAAATCATATTCCAACCACATTAAAATATATACTGGCGGGTCTTTTTATAAGAATTGTAAGCGTACGATATCCTTCATTTTTTCTACATGCACATAATACTTCAGGATATGGTTTAACGGCTTTCCTATCAGGAAAACAATATATTATAACAACCTATGGCAGTGAAATTTTCCAGTCTCATAATAAAAGTAAGTTATATTATTATTTAATTCGTTTAATACTTAAAAAAGCAACAGCTATATCTTCAACCTCACCAGAAATGACTAAAGATTTAATTTCTAAATTTGGCGTCGACACAAATAGAATTTTTGAATTTAGTTTAGGAATTTCAAATATCTTTTGTTATGAGCAAAAAAATAAAGATGAAATAAAAACGCATTTTGGAACATTAGATGGCCCTATTTGGGTTGTTAATCGAAGGATTCATCCACATTACCATACTTTGGAGGTGGCTCAAGCTTTTATGCAGTTTAGAAAAAAAAACAAAGTAGGTACTTTGATTCTACTTGAAGGTGATTCAGATTATAATTATCTGGAAAAAGTTGAACTTCTTTGTACTGATAATTCTTATATTAAACTAATAAAGGGTTTTTTATCTCAACAAGAACTTGTGAAATTTTTATCAATAGCGGATTTTTCAATATCTGTACCCGAGTCCGATCAATTGTCAAGTTCTATTCTAGAGGCCGCAGCATGTGGAGCTATACCTTTACTTGCTGACCTAGATTCTTATGCTTCCTTGCGTGAATTTAGCATGTTTTTTAAAATTTCAGATTTGAATAACGTCAGCTGCTATGAGCAAATATTTACTAGGTCTTATGCGATGCTACTAAATGAAGAATATAAAAAATGTCAAACCCGCATGCTTAACAAAATAGAAAATTTTAAAATGGATTCATTGGTGCCAAATGTGAAAAATTTATATAAATTTATTCATAAAAAAATAGATGATTTCTGAAACGACTGTAAGCAGACATAACGGTAATATCTATAGGTTATATAAATACTATGATCCTCTTGGACAGATATATTAATTATGAAAAAAAATATTGCATATTCAATTAGCTCCATTGAATTAATTTTGGGGCACATTTTTTTAACTCTAGCTGCTTGTGTCTTTATATTTTACTGGCTTAGTCTTAGTACTGAGGTCATTATTTCTGCTTTTGGTTGCTTCATTTTTGGAGCTATTCTCGCAAGTTACAGATCAGTAGTGAGTATATTTTCGATATCTACTATTTGTCTTTTAGCTCTTTTTTTCTATTCAATGGCTATTCCATTACACCACTTGGTATACTCTGATTATGACAGCGAAGGAGTAAGCTTTGTTACAATTAACTGTGTAGCAGCTCTGTTAGGATTAGTATCAAGTTATTATTTTGTGGGAAAGCCTAATTTTTTTGCTAAGCAGCTTTACAAGGATGAGTTAGTGTTTGGCTTTGTAACTGTTTCCTTAGGCGTCATTGCATTGCTCATAGCTATCTCAGTGTCTGTTGGTTTTTCAGCATATCTAAGTGCTGGTTATGCTGGAAGGGCTTTAATAAAAAGAGAAGTGGGGCCGATAGAGCTGGGTCTTTATTATTCAATTGTAGGTTTTCTTTTTCTGGCATATTCATGGTTATATGATCCTGTACGAAAGAGACGAATGTTAGGCTTTTTTTTAATATTGTTCCTACTTTTTTTTGTTATAGGAGTTAGCTATTTAGGTATTAGAAGGCCAAGTTTTTTTCTAATTCTATCTTCTCTTTCTATGTATTTTTTAAAAGTTAGAGGTAGAGTTTCTAAAAAATTAATTTTATTTTCTCTTGCTTGTGTTTTTTTATTTGGAATTTTTGCTAGTTTTAGGCAGGTGTTATCTGATCAGGGCGTTATGGCGGCTTTCTCTTATATTTCAGGTCATTTTAACTTGACATGGTTAGATTTATCCAAAAGTGAACTCGGTGCTCCGTTCAGAGCAATGCTTCAGGTTAAAGATCATTGGTTCATAGATGGTTTTCAGCTTGGAAAAAGTTATATGGAAGCATTTATAAATATTATTCCTTCATCAATTTTAAAGTTTTCAGCTAGTCTAAGTGAACAATATACGAAAGAATTTTTTTCTGCTGACTACATCGCTATTGGTGGAAATATGGGTTTTTTTCCCGTGGCTGAAGGATACCTAAATTTTGGGACTATAGGTGTTTTTGCCGAATTTTTTTTAGTGGGAAGTGTAATCAAGTATATAGAGAATAAAGCAATAGTGAACCCTAGACCTATCAATGTAATTTGGTATGCAATAGTGATTCCGTGGTTTTTCTTTTTTTTGCGAACCGACTTTTCTTCTTTTCTAAAGTCTTTCGTTTACTCAATCTTACCTGTTTTTTTTGCGTATGCTCTTTGTTACCCATCTTTTTCTCAGAGACAAAAATCATATTTTTCTTTCACGATACCAAAGAGGGCAACTAATTCTGAATAAAGAATAGCGAATATAGAAAATTGTTTATTTGATCATGACAGAATCGTCAAAGATTATGTTTATCTTAAAAGATGATTAGGCATATAATAAATCCTTTTGTTATATGCCTAAAAGTGGTAGTTTTTATTCAGAAATTTAAAGACTAGATTTTGCTGTACATTAATATGGAGACTTAATAATGAAACAAATTTTACAGCATCTTAATGACGGCACAATAGAGCTCCTTGAAAGTCCTACCCCATCATGTTCCGAAGGACACTTGATAATTAGTACGAATACTACATTAATTTCTGCAGGTACGGAACGAATGCTCGTGGATTTTGGTAAAGCTTCTTACCTAGCAAAGGCAAAACAGCAACCTGAAAAAGTTAGAATGGTTTTAGAAAAAATCAAAACAGATGGATTGATGACTACAGTGCAAGCTGTGCGTTCTAAGTTATCTCAGCCAATATCTTTAGGATATTGCCATGTCGGAACAGTAGTTGAGGTCGGAAAAAATGTTCGTGGATTTAGAGTAGGGGATCGTGTTATTTCAAATGGTCCGCATGCTGAAATGGTCAAGGCTCCGTCAAATCTATGTGCACGTATTCCTGAAAATGTTAATGATGAAACCGCTGTTTTTACAGTGCTAGCCAGTATTGCTCTGCAAGGCATTCGTCTTGCTAATCCGAGCCTTGGGGAGTGCTTTACTGTGATCGGAGTGGGGCTCATCGGTTTGCTTACTGTTCAGCTGCTTAAAGCTAATGGCTGTCGGGTGTTAGCTATTGATTTCGATGATACAAAGTTAAACTTGGCTAAACAATTTGGGGCTGAAATTTGCAATCTCAGCCAAGATGAAGATCCTGTGGCTGCAGGATTGGCTTTTAGTCGTTGTCAAGGTGTAGATGGAGTCATTATCACCACTTCAACAAGATCACAAGAACCAATTAAACAAGCAGCTCGCATGAGTCGCAAGCGAGGACGTATTGTTTTGGTAGGGACTACAGGTTTAGAGCTGGATCGTGCTGACTTTTATGAAAAAGAATTAAGTTTTCAAGTTTCCTGTTCGTACGGCCCAGGTCGATATGATCCTTCTTATGAAGAAAAAGGCTTTGATTATCCAATTGGTTTTGTGCGCTGGACAGAAAAGCGTAATTTTGAGGCTGTATTAGATATGATGTCCGTAGGGCAGTTGAATGTTAAGCCTTTAATCACCCATACTTTTCTTTTTGAAAAAGCTACCGAAGCTTATCAGATTCTTACTCAGGATAAGTCTGCACTAGGAATTGTTTTACAATATAATAACGATATTTCTAAACTATTACAGACAACTATCAAGCTTGACGAAACTAGAGAGTTCGATTCTAAAAAACCTCTTCTTGGAGTGATAGGGGCTGGCAATTATGCTTCCCGAATTTTGCTTCCCGCATTTAAAAAGATTGGAGCTCAGTTTCATACACTCGTGACAACAGGAGGGATTAGTGGGAGCATACACGGCAAAAAGCTGGGCTTTGCCACAACCTCCACCGACCAAAATATCCTGTTTTCCAATGATGCTATTAATACAATTACAATAGTTACACGTCATGACACGCATGCAAATCTTGTATCTAAAGCATTGTCTGCTGGAAAGCATGTGTTCGTAGAAAAACCCCTTGCCCTTAGCTTACAGGAAGTATCTGAAGTTGAAGCAGCCTATCACACAGCAAAAATTTGTGGGAAAAAAAACCACTTAATGGTGGGATTTAATCGCCGCTTTGCACCCCAAGTTCAAAAAATTAAAAAATTATTACAGACAATAAGTGAGCCCAAGTCTTTTATTATGACTATGAATGCAGGTGCCATTCCGGCAGAGCATTGGATTCAAGATAATGCCACAGGAGGAGGACGCATCATAGGTGAGGCTTGTCATTTTATTGACTTAATGCGTTTTCTAGCTGGCAGTAAAATTATATCTATTCAAGCACGACGTATGGGGGATAACGCTGCTTTAAAAATTACTGAGGATAAAGCGGCAATTATTTTAGGTTTTGCAGACGGATCATTTGGTACAATTAACTATTTAGCCAATGGAGCTGCGGCATTTCCGAAAGAGAGAATAGAAATATTTACTGCTGGAAGAGTTTTACAATTAGATAATTTTCGCAAACTTAAAGGCTACGGTTGGCCAGAATTTAAGACTATGAATCTATGGAAACAAAATAAAGGACAAGAACAGTGTGTTCAAGCATTTTTATCTGCTATCGAACAAGGACTTGCTACTCCCATTCCTGTGGAGGAAATATTTGAGGTAGCGAGAGTAAGTATTGAGGTAGCCGAGCAACTCCGACGACAATGAGTAAATTATTTACAAAAGTTAACACGGTAAGATCTCTTGGAGCTAAGAATTTTTTATTGGTGATAATTCATCGTATTAGTAAAAAATATGGATTCTATTCAAGGCCTCATGAGCAGAAAGAAATTCTTACAGGGAGCTTTTTTGCTCAGGGTGCGTCTATTAAGACAGAGCTTGTTCCTACTCTAAATTGGCAAAAAATAGCAAAATATTTTGGTTACCATTCTATCCCAGTCACTGAAAATCCTCCTGACTGGCATTTTAATCCACTAACGAAAAAAAACGCCCCAGCATCTCTTGCATGGTGGAGAATTCCAGATTTTGATCCCACTGTTGGGGATATTAAAGGTATCTGGGAGGCATCTCGTTTTGAGTGGGTTTTATCCTTTGCTCAAAGTGCAAATTTAGGCGATGAAAAATCCTTAGAAAAACTTAACTTTTGGCTAGAAGATTGGTGTAAGCATAATCCCCCCTACTATGGTGTGAATTGGAAATGTGGACAGGAAGCGGGTATTCGTGTGATGCACTTGGCGATGGCTGCTATCTTATTAGAACAAGTGCAGAAGCCAACCTCAAATCTTATAGATTTAATTAAGATGCATCTATCTCGTATAAAGTTAACATTAGCCTATGCAATTGCTCAAGATAACAATCATGGTACTTCTGAGGCCGCAGCTCTTTTTATCGGTGGTAGCTGGCTTGAATATTTAGGGCATCATAAGGGACAACAATGGCGAACATGTGGCCAGAAATGGTTAGAGAATCGAGTGTTACGATTAATTGCAGCAGATGGTAGTTTTAGTCAGCACTCTCTAAATTATCACCGCGTAGTTCTTGATACACTCTCAATGGTTGAAATATGGAGACGATATCTTTCGTTGCCTCCATTTTCAAAAGCTTGGAAGGCACGTGTACAAGCAGCAACCTACTGGTTGGCAAACTTGATCAATCCGCATACGGGTGATGGACCTAATGTTGGGGCAAATGATGGTGCCCGATTATTTCCTATAACTGATACTGATTATCGTGATTATAGGCCCTCAGTACAACTTGCAATGCGGCTTTTTAACAATCAAAAAGCCTATGAAGGGGAAGGCTCTTGGAATTTACCTTTAAAATGGTTCAATATAAATGATTCAACAAGAATTATGGATGCACCAAAGAGTACTTTATTTGATGAAGGTGGCTATGCATTATTGCGGCGTCCAAATGTTTTCGCCTTAATTCGTTACCCTCGCTTTCGTTTTCGACCAAGCCAAGCTGATGCTCTTCACCTTGATCTATGGATTAGAGACGAGAATGTATTAAGGGATGCTGGTAGTTATAGTTATAATGCTGAACCTAATTGGTCTTCTTATTTCCCTGGTACTGCAAGCCATAATACCATTCAATTTGATAATCGTAATCAAATGTCTCGTCTCAGTCGCTTTCTATTTGGAGATTGGATAAAAGTTAAATCTTTAGAACCATTACAAGATCATGAGGAAGCTGTCTCTTTCGGTGTGTCATATCAGGACGCCTATAAAGCAACTCATGAGCGATTTGTGATGTTAACTAATAATATTTTGAAAATAGAGGATAAAATAAATGGATTTATTAATTGTGCAGTTTTGCGGTGGCGATTGAAACCGGATGATTGGAAAATTGAAGGACATACCTTGACGAATGGTAAGCAAACAATCAAAGTAAGTGCGACTGTTCCAATAGTGCGTTTTGAATTAGTTGACGGTTGGGAGTCGCGCTATTATCTTCAAAAGAATAAATTGCCTGTGTTGGAAGTAGAAGTGCATCAGGCGGGTATTTTGGTAACGGAGTACAGCTGGTAATGAAAGTATTATATTTTCACCAACATTTTTCCACCCCAAAAGGGACTACAGGGATTCGCTCCTATGAAATGTCTAAGCAATTAATCAAACGTGGTCATGAGGTAACTATAGTTTGTGGGAGTTATGGCGAAGCTAAAACAGGTTTATCGGAACCCTTTGTTAATGGATGTCGTCGTGGGACTGTTGATGGAATCGAAATTATTGAATTTGATTTGGCTTATTCAAATCATGATCGTTTCTTGGTTAGAGCTAAGACATTTATTAAATTTGCAGTTAAAAGCCTGAGGCTTGTGTTTACTGAAAAATACGATTTAATTTTTGCAACGTCTACGCCTTTAACTGTTGCGATTCCTGGAATTTTTGCTCGTTGGTTACTAAAAAAACCTTTTGTATTTGAAGTTCGAGATTTGTGGCCAGAGTTGCCAAAAGCAATGAGGGTAATTCGTAATCCAATAATATTGAGTGCCATGTCTTTATTGGAATGGTTGTCTTATCATTCTGCCCATCGCTTAATTGGATTATCACCCGGTATTGTTAATGGAATTTTACAACGAGGGGTAGTTGAAAATAAGGTTAAATTGTTACCCAATGGATGTGATTTACAAATTTTTTCTGTCCCTAATATACCGTGGCGCCCGAATGGAATTAATGAAAAAGATTTTTTTGCCATATTTGCTGGTACCCATGGTATTGCAAATGGTCTAAACTCCGTACTTGATGCGGCAGCTGAATTAAAGCGTCGAGGGAGAAGCGATATTAAATTGCTTTTAATTGGCCAGGGTAAATTGAAATCTGAGTTGCAAAAGCGAGTTTTAAAAGAAAATTTGGATAATGTAATTTTTCATGACCCTGTGGATAAGAAAAAGCTTGCTGGGCTGATGGAAACTGCGCATCTAGGTTTACAGATTTTGGCAGACGTGCCTGCATTTTATTATGGAACCTCACCCAATAAATTTTTTGATTACATTGCCTCAGGTTTGCCTGTGTTAAATAATTATCCGGGCTGGCTTGCAGATTTAATTACTCAAAAAGATTGCGGGTTTGTGATACCACCGAATATGCCAATAGCATTCGCAGACGTGTTAGAATATGCTTCAGAGAATCGCCATGCATTATGTGAAAAAGGGGAGCGAGCCCGTCTTTTGGCAAAGACTGATTTTGATAGAACCATGTTGGCAGACAATTTTGTAGATTGGCTTGAAGGAGCTTGTGTTGGCTAAACGGCTGTTTGATATTTTTATTGCTAGCTTATTATTAATTTTGACCCTGCCTGTTATGGGTTGTATAGCTTTCTTTGTTCGTTGGCATTTAGGAAGCCCAGTTTTTTTTCGACAACAACGACCAGGCCTCGATGGTAAACCTTTTCATATGGTTAAATTTAGAACTATGTTGGATGCAAAGGATAAAAATGGAACCTTATTATCAGATGAAAAACGTTTAACCTCTTTGGGTAAATTCTTGCGTTCTAGTAGTCTAGATGAACTACCCGAATTATGGAATGTTTTAAAAGGTGAAATGAGTATAGTTGGACCAAGACCTTTATTAATGGAATATCTACCTCTATATAATGTTCAACAAAAAAGGCGTCATGCAATGAGACCAGGTATTACTGGACTTGCTCAAGTAAACGGTCGTAACGCCCTTGCTTGGGAAGACAAGTTTAACTTAGATGTTTGGTATATTGATAATCAATCTTTTTGGTTAGATGTGAAAATAATATTTCTAACCGTAAAACAAGTGCTTATTCGTGATGGAATTACTAGCGAAGGTAGCGCTACGGCTGAGAAATTTAGAGGTTCACAGTAGTGAAAAAATTAGCTATTCTTGGCGCTAGTGGACACGGTAAAGTTATTGCTGATGCTGCTTTGTTAGCGGGTTGGAAAGAAATTATTTTTTTTGATGATAAATGGCCCATGCTAACAAAAATAAGCCATTGGGATGTAATAGGTGATAGTAGATCTCTAATAGAGCAAAAAGGGAACTATGATGGTGTTATTGTGGGTATTGGGGCAAATTCAATTCGGTTGGAAAAAATCAAAAATTTGTTAAGAGCCAATATTCCTGTAGTAAGCATTGTCCATCCTGCCGCGACTATAAGTCCCTATGCTTTTTTAGCAGTGGGTACTGTGGTACTTGCTAATGCAGTTGTGAATATAGACGCACGTTGTGGCCTTGGCTGCATTATTAATACATCTGCCTCAGTGGATCACGATTGTATGATTGGTGACGGCGTTCATATTTCTCCGGGAGCTCATCTTGCTGGTAATGTCCAGATTGGCAATTTAAGCTGGATTGGTATAGGAGCGAGTGTTCGCCAAAAAATAGTTATTGGTAGCGAGGTAATAGTAGGGGCTGGTGCTGCTGTAGTTGAGAGTATTGCTGATAATTGGACTGTTGTAGGCGTGCCTGCAAAATTAAAATTAAACAAATAGAGGGAATAACGTGTTAAATACAGCTTTTTCACCATGGCCTAGTTATACAGAGGTAGATGCAGACGTTCTCAGACGAGTACTACTTTCAAATAAAGTCAATTATTGGACTGGTAATGAATGTTTGGAGTTTGAAAAAGAATTTGCTGCTTGGGTAGGGGTGGAACATGCGATAGCTCTGGCGAATGGAACGGTAGCTTTGGACGTCGCACTCAAGGCATTAAATCTTGAGCCAGGTGATGAAGTTATTGTGACTCCTAGAACTTTTATTGCGTCAGTTTCTTCGATTATTTTAGCGGGTGCTAAGCCTGTTTTTGCTGATGTAGATGAAAACAGTCAGAATATCACTGCTGATACCATTCGTGAGGTATTAACAACCAAGACCAAGGCAATAATCTGCGTTCACCTTGCTGGGTGGCCTTGTGACATGGACCCGATCATGGCACTGGCTGACGAATATGGATTATTTGTAATTGAAGACTGTGCTCAGGCACATGGGGCTAAATATAAAGGACGCTCTGTAGGTTCGATTGGACACATTGGTGCTTGGTCTTTTTGTCAGGATAAAATTATGACTACAGGAGGTGAAGGTGGTATGATAACCACTAATAACTGTAATTTGTGGGCAACAATGTGGTCTTTTAAGGATCATGGAAAGTCTTGGGATGCTGTCTACAAAACAACCCATCAATCTGAATTTCGTTGGCTACATCACAGTTTTGGTATGAACGGAAGAATGCTTGAAATTCAGGCTGCTTTAGGCCGGCTACAATTAAAGAAAATGCCCTTATGGCATCGACAGCGGTTAGATAATGCTAATCAAATCTGGAATACTGCCATGCAATTACCCGGATTACGCATTCCTCCAATACCCACCGATATAGAACATGCTGCTTACAAATGCTATGTATTTATTAATAACAGTGAATTAAATCGAAATTGGAGTAGAGCTCGCATACTAGAGGCCATTAATAAACAAGGTGTACCATGTTATTACGGTTCTTGTTCTGAAGTGTATTTGGAAAAGGCTTTTGATAATACTAATTTGCGGCCAATACAACGATTACCTGTTGCAAAGGAGTTAGGTGAAACTAGTTTGATGTTCTTGGTCCATCCAACGTTAACGACTGCTGAGATTAATCAAACCTGTAAAGTATTAAAAAATGTTATGTTAGAAGCTACTGAAGCTGGTTGAATATAAGACATTACGGGATTTGGAGGGGAGTTAGGTGAAACAATCAATTTCTAATAGCTACAATAGTGAAGTGGATTTAATAGAATTATGTAAATTATTGTGGAAAAGGAAATTGTTTATTATTGGCATCACTATCCTCTTTTGCTTGGCTGCAATTATTATAACGGGTCTAATTAAACCTGTATTTACGGCGAAAGTTACATTTGTTTCTCCGATTAATAGCGATATTGCCCCATTGAATTTTGGTCGCTCATTTTCTTCTCCTTTAAAACCCATAAATACTATTGATTCTTATAATATATTTCGAGGAGTACTACTTTCTGATTCAGTAAAAAATGAATTTTTGGACAACCTACAAGGTATTAAGGCTGCGAAAAAACAAAACGAACCTATTTCACTAACAACCCTGCAAGAAGCCGCTCAGCGATATTCTGTGATTATTACAGCCCACAGCCAGAGAGCTGCTAAGCAAAATGCTTTGTCGTTTATAGACTTGGTAAATAAAAAATCCAGGGAAAAAATGTATCATGCAATGGAAATGGAAAAAAACGCTTATAAAGAGCATTATAAACATGAACTCGCTTTGCTTCATAAAGCTGCTGATGAAATGAGAGAGAATCAATTAGAAACTCTTAAAAAAGCTTATCAGACTGCAAGTAGCTTAGGTATCACGGATCCTTCTATATCTAAAGGGCCGATTATTTCCGATAGTTCTATACATTTGCGTGGAACAAAAGCTTTAACTACAGAAATAAAAAATTTAAAGCATCGTTCATATAATGACATATCTCCAGAAGTACGTAAATTGAAACTAGAATATGATAATATAATAAGCTTCAAACCCAATATGAAACAGGTTCTACTCGCAAGAGTTGATGATGATATAGTTGTATCAGAAGCTATTAATAATAAAAGGAAATTCATTATCATTTTTGCAATGTTTATAGGGTTCGTCTTAAGCTGTTCTTGGGTGATTTTACGAAATATTAAATCAATCCTCGCGCAGGAATAGAAAATTATGTTTATGACTAAACTATTTCTGAACTCGAGTGAAATGACAAATGAAGATTCTAGTTTAAGAATACAATTATCTTCTTTATGGTCTATTCCCTTAATTTTGCCTATTCTAACAATTTTGGCTCTGGCTACTGGGTGTCGACCTTTGTTTGTGGGTAGCGATACTATTAGTTATGTTATTTCTTATCAAAGTTTATCATTAGGCATCAATTCATATAATTACGAATTTCTATTTGCATTATTTGCAAACTGCTTTGCTCAATGTTTTTCGTCAACTGAATTCTTTTTTACAGCTCTTGCCATTATTAACTACTCAATTTTGTTATTGCTTGCTATTCAAATTAATAGCTTCTTAAAGTTAAAAAATACCCATATTATTTTTTTACTACTTATCATTTTCTCCAGTTTTTCTCCTTTTTTCTATGCAATACAAGTTAATGTAATACGTCATGGTGTGGCCATTTTAGCGTTGCTTCTTTTTTATTTATTGTTGTTAAATCGAGCTGGTTTCTTAAAACTTGTACTAGTTGGATTATTTGCTCTAGGATTTCATAAAACAACCGTAGTATATATTGGACTTTCTGGATTACTTTTTTTTTCATATTCTTTTGTTTCAAGGACTGTATTTATCCTTGCTTTTTTGTATGCTTCAGGCATCACTAAAAAAGCTATTTTTCTCTTTTCACAATATAGTCCTATTAATCTTTACGAAAAAATTTACAGTTATGGTTTAACAGCAGGATATAATTCTGGTAATCGTATAGATTTTACTAGCTTTACTTTAATATCAGGGTTAATTTTTTTTATTATCGCAAAATATTTATTAGTTGGAGAAAATAAAAAAAAATTCATGCAATTTCTAAAGATTTATTGGATTTTAACAATTCCCTTTTTTATCTTTGGGTTTGCATCATTTGCGGATCGGTATCTTTTGCCTGCCTGGGTATATCTTTGTGTGTTAAGCGCGGTTTTTTCAGTGCTTTTGCTCCCAAAATCAAATTTAGTCTTTCGAGGCGTTTATTTACTTTTTTTATTCACCTCGATTCTATATTATGCAATTGTTCAGGGAATATTAAGGTAATATAGAAGTTAACAACAATTATTATTTATATGCTACGCTATTCTCAAAATTTGTCAGGTCTGTGAGTAGCTCTTTTCTAGCGAGAGAGAGTAATGGGTGAGAAAATTAAATTAGCTCGAATAGCACGAGTTTCAACGATTCCGTTATTTGTATTAACACAACTTCGCACGCAACTGGAGGCTATCGGGAGTACAGGTGCTGATGTAACTATTATTACTAGTCCGGATGAATTACTGAATACGATAGATATAAAGCCATGTAAATTTAAGCCCATTCGAATTACCCGAGAAATTAGCTTATTTTCAGATTTTATCTCTTTAATTAAATTAATCAGGATTTTTCGTTCTCAAAAATTTGACATTGTTCATTCGAATACACCAAAAGCAGGGCTTTTATGTGCAATTGCGGCAAAAATCTCGAGTGTGCCTATTAGATTACACACTTTTACAGGTCAAACTTGGGTAACTATGTCAGGGTTTAAAAAATTAATAGTTAAAACTTGTGATAAACTCATCGGGATGCTAAATACCCACTGTTATGCTGATAGTCCAAGTCAATGCAGCTTCCTTATTCAAAATAAAGTAATTAATTCTAGAAAGATCTCTGTTTTAGGCATTGGTTCTTTGGCAGGAGTTAATATAGCAAGGTTTAACCCCAATAATTATACTGAAGCAGATAGAAAACAAATACGGAATTCGGTTAAGGTCAATCAGAATGATTTAGTCTTGTTATTTGTAGGACGAATAACTAAAGATAAGGGCATTTTTGAGCTTATAAAAGCTTTTGGTGAAATAATAAAAAATAGAAATGAAATATCATTGCTTGTTATAGGCCCTTTTGAACAAGATATTGAACAAGAGATCAGGGCATTAGCTCTGCAGTGTGCAGGTGATAAAATTATTTTCCCAGGTTTTTGTTCAGAACCGGAAAATTTTATAGCAATCGCAGATATTTTATGTCTCCCTAGCTATCGCGAAGGTTTCGGCACCGTTGTCATTGAAGCAGCAGCGATGGGGGTGCCTACAGTGGGGACCAATATCTATGGCCTTACCGATGCTATTGTAGATGGTGAAACAGGACTCTTAGTAGAGCCGCGAAATGTTGAGCAATTAACCGCTGCATTAGAAAAACTAGTTTCTGATGACAAACTTCGCAAGAAAATGGGTCAAAACGCGCAAAAAAGAGCAGTAAATGAATTCGATAGCAATAAATTTGGTACTTTGGTTGTAGACGAATATGAGAAATTATTGAATAATGCCCACCCACAACGCGTAAAAAATTCTCAATAAAAGATATTTCTTCTATTTTAACAGGTAGTATTATGAGTAAGTTCCTCAGTGAAATCGATAAAAGACGCTTTGGTTTTAATGTCGCCAAAGTTGATAAATGGGAATCAAGTCCTGCAGAATTTGTTAAACAACTTCGTAATGATAATATAAAATTAGTCATCACTCGATTGCCGACGGAAAATATTGCGCTTATAAATCAATTGGAAAACCTGGGATTTCAATTGAAAGATACACAATTGACCTATCGGTTTGATTTAAATCGTCTCACATTCGACTCCATGGAAATGCCTGAGAATCTTGAGCTTCGGGAAGCAGTTGAAGCGGACTTACCTTTAATAGCAAAACTGGCAAAGCATTCTTTCAAAGGCTATGGCCATTATGCAAATAATCCACAGCTTGACCAAACCAAAGTGGATGAAATTTATGAAGACTGGGCGGTAAATAGTTTTACCCATCCCGATTTTGCAGATAAATTTCTAGTTATTGCTTCAGGCAATGATATTGCAGGCTTTTTAACTTTTAAATTGGTTAATGAGGTTGATAAAAAATATGCAAAAGGAGGTATAGGGGCAGTATCTGCTGTTTACCGTAATCAAGGAATCTTTAAATTATTAAATAAAGCCGGCCTTTTGTGGGGGAAAACGTTAGAACTCGATTGGATTGAGCATAATGCCTTAACTACCAATTATTCTGTTGGCAGAGTATTTACTTCGCTTGGATTTTATAACGCAGCTTCTTACGTTACGCTACATTGTTGGCTTGGCTGAGAACTCACCTATAAAATCACAAAATAGGTTATTGCCTTTCAAATTACCTGCGGGAAGGGTAAAATGGCCGCACGTGGCTTTTAAGATATGCTCTTGTCTAGTGAAAAACCTGGACTCCATAGCTATCTTCAATTGATGGTTCCAATATGAAAATTATAATTACCGGTGGTGCCGGTTTTATAGGTTCGGCATTAGTTCGCTATCTCATTAATACGACAGATCATGTGGTTCTTAACCTCGATAAATTAACCTATGCAGGTAATTTAGAGTCATTACAAACGGTCAGTAATCATCCTCGCTATAGCTTTGTACAGGCTGATATTTGTGATATCCAGACGATGCAGCGCCTCTTTAATGAGTTTCGTCCTGATGCTGTGATGCATTTGGCAGCTGAAAGTCATGTTGACCGTTCGATTGACTGTGCGGCTGACTTTATCCAAACCAACATTATTGGCACCTATACATTGCTTGAAGCAGCAAGAAGCTATTGGGGCAACCTTGATACAAAACAACAGCAGTCTTTTCGTTTTCATCATATTTCTACGGATGAGGTCTATGGCGATTTAGGCGATACCAATGCTTTTTTCACCGAAGAAACGTCGTATTCTCCAAGCTCCCCTTATTCTGCAAGCAAAGCTAGTTCTGATCATTTAGTGCGTGCCTGGCAACGAACTTATGGGTTACCGACGTTAATTACAAATTGTTCCAATAATTACGGACCCTACCAGTTTCCAGAAAAGCTTATTCCCCTCATGATATTAAAAGCCCTGGCAGGGGAGCCTTTGCCTGTTTATGGCGATGGCAGCCAAATTCGCGATTGGCTCTATGTTGATGATCATGTTCGTGCTTTATATTGCGTGCTGACCAAAGGTAGAGTCGGGGAGACCTATAATATCGGCGGACATAATGAAAAAACTAATCTGGAAGTGGTAAGGGCGATTTGTGATATTTTGCAGGTATTGGCTCCTTCTACTAATAACAATAACAAGCCATTTCACAATTTGATCACTTATGTCAAAGATAGGCCTGGACATGACAGACGTTATGCGATTGACGCCTCTAAAATACAGCTGGAATTAGGTTGGGTGCCTGAACGAAACTTTACGAGTGGGCTTCAAGAAACAGTCGAATGGTATCTTAATAACAAAACGTGGTGTCAACATATTAAAGACGGATCTTATCGTAATCATCATTTTAATACCTCTAGGGAGTTATGCCTATGAAAGGTATTATCTTAGCGGGCGGAACGGGTAGCAGGTTATACCCCATTACCAAAGGTGTCTCAAAACAGTTATTACCTATTTATGATAAGCCGATGATTTATTATCCGCTGTCTGTGTTAATGCTGGCGGGAATCCGCGACATTCTAGTCATAACCACGCCCGAGGATAAAGCGGCATTCATGCGCCTCTTAGGCGATGGCAAACAATTTGGAATTAATCTTAGTTATGAAGAACAAGCGAAACCTGAAGGTTTGGCGCAAGCCTTTTTAATTGGGGAATCTTTCATTGGAACTGATTCTGTCTGCCTGGTATTAGGTGATAACATTTTTTATGGTCAAGGATTTAGACCTAAATTACAGGAAGTTGCAAGTCGAAGGACAGGAGCGACTGTATTCGGGTACCAGGTAAAAGATCCTGAACGCTTCGGTGTGGTGGAGTTTGATAGCAATTTACGTGCGGTTTCGATTGAAGAGAAACCTGCCAAACCCCGTTCTAATTTTGCAGTCACTGGCTTGTACTTTTATGACAATCAGGTCATTGATATTGCCAAACAAATTAAACCTTCCTATCGAAACGAACTAGAAATCACCTGTGTTAATCAGGCTTACCTCGAGGCTGGTCAATTAAATGTAGAATTATTAGGTCGAGGATTTGCATGGTTGGATACAGGAAACCATGAAAGTCTTCTGGAGGCCAGCATGTTTGTGCAAACGATTGAACATCGTCAAGGATTAAAGATTGCATGTCCCGAAGAAATTGCCTTCAACAATGGCTGGTTGTCTGATAGTGAACTTTATGAGATAGGAATGTCCTTAAATAAAAGTAATTATGGTAATTATTTACTTTCACTTTTAACAAAAAATCCATTCAACGCGCTTCTTTACGGTTCAAAAGCCAAGTCGGAAGTATTAACAGGATAAACACCCACATGATTTATTTTAATAAACCACCCCATTTCGGCACTGAGCTCACTTATATCTCTGAAATCATTAATTCGAATGCCAAACTATGCGGTGACGGGAGTTATGCCAAACGTTGCGAAGCCTGGTTGGCACAACCTGGGGCTGTAAAAAAGGCACTGCTTACTCCCTCCTGCACGGCAGCGTTAGAAATGGCAGCGATGTTGATTGATATTCAACCAGGCGATGAAGTTATCATGCCCAGTTATACCTTTGTCAGTACGGCCAATGCCTTCGTTTTACGTGGGGCAACAATTGTTTTTGTTGATATTCGTCCGGATACCATGAATATTGATGAGCAAAAAATAGAAGCCGCCATTACCGAAAAAACAAAGGCGATCGTACCTGTTCATTATGCAGGTGTTGCCTGTGAAATGGATGCAATTATGGCGCTGGCTAATCGTTATAATCTCTATGTCATTGAAGATGCTGCCCAAGGGGTAATGGCTACTTATAAAGATAAACCACTAGGTTCCATTGGTCATCTGGGCTGTTTTAGCTTTCATGAAACAAAAAACTATACTTCAGGCGGTGAGGGTGGTGCTTTATTAATTAATGATGAGCGCTTTGTTGAGCGTGCAGAAATAATTCGCGAAAAAGGGACCAATCGCTCCCAATTCTTAAGAGGTCAGGTCGATAAATATACCTGGCGGGATATTGGTTCCAGTTTCTTGCCGAGTGAGCTGCAAGCTGCCTATTTATTAGCACAGCTTGAAGCAGCTGAGCAAATTAACGAAAAACGTTTAACGCTTTGGCATCAGTACCATGAAGCATTTGAGTCAATAGGGGAAGTTATACAGCGGCCGCAGGTACCTTCTGATTGTACGCACAATGCGCACATGTATTACTTAAAGTTGGATACATTGGCAAAACGGGAGGCGTTCATCAGTAATATGCAAGCTCGCAATGTGCAAACGCCATTTCATTATGTGCCACTTCACTCAAGTCCTGCAGGCTTAAAATATGGTCGATTCTCAGGGAAAGATGAATATACAACGACTGAAAGCGAAAAATTGGTACGCTTGCCACTTTGGTATAACTTATCACACATGGATGCTGAATTAGTTATCAAAGAAGCTATTAGTTGCCTTGAGGAGCTTTAGTGCAGCAATTAAAAGTTGCCATGCTTACGGCGTTTTCCCACTTAAGCCGCCTCCTGGTTAATTTATACATCATTAAACAGATTGCGATGACCCAGGGTCCAGAAGGATTAGGTTTACTGGGTAATTTTATGACGCTGGTAACGATTGCTGCGACTTTGGCGGGAGGCGGTATTAGTGCTGGTATTATTAAATATATTTCCGAATATACAGGCTCACTTTACAGGCAATTTCGCTTTGCAGGAAGTGCCTTTCTTTTCACAACATTCTGCGCATTATTGACCTTATTACTGGGGTTATTATTCAGTAAACAATTAACAGCTTATGTTTTTTTAAATCAAGATTACCGTGGTTATATTTATTTTTTCTTGCTAGCGCAGATTTTCATCTCTTTTAATAACTATGCTTACGGGCTTACCAATGGTTTTCGAAACAATACAGCGTATGCCGTTTTAGTGATTGTAGGGAATCTTTTAGCAGCAATCCTTGCGAGTTATCTGATACCTCGTTATGGATTTTTAGGGGCTATTGTTGCGATAACGGCTCCTATTCTTTGTCCTTTCATTCCAGTAATCTACTATGCGCTCTCAAAACGGTTTTGGCGCTACTTACGTTTTGATTCGGTGAAGCAAGATAGCGTGCTGCTCAGCAAGTTTAGCCTCATGCTTCTTTTTAGTACCGTTTGTTTTCCTATTGTGGAAATGTATATTCGTAATAAAATTATTCACTTAATGGGAATAGAAACGGCGGGTTTCTGGCAGGCCATTACTAAGCTTTCGGCGGCTTATTTAAGCTTCTACTCGCTTTTTTTATCCTTCTATTTTGTACCTATTGTTTCGCCCAAACAAGATAATCAAAGCCTTGTCCGTGAAGTGAATAAGATGATTCTTTTTATTGGTGGCCTATTTCTTGCCATGATGATTTTCTTCTTTTACTGTAAAAACCTTATTATTACCCTCGTTTATACGGATAAATTTTTAGCGATTAACCACTTGTTTTTATGGCAGATGCTGGGTGATTTTTTTCGCGTGATTGGTTGGGTCGTTGGTTTTGTGGTGGTGGCAAAGGCTGCGACTAAACTTTATATCCTAGGTGAAATTTTGCAGGGTGCATTGTTTATTCTCTTATGCACCATAGAATTACACTATTCTGCTTCTTTATCGGCAGTCATACTGTCCTATGTAGGCACTGCTTTTTTATATTGCGTAATGGTATTGACACTGTTTTATTATTTTTTTAGAAATAAACGCGCCACATTAGTAATGGAAATGTAATTATGCGAACTGCTACGGTCGTTGTATCTTGTTATAATCAAAAAAATTATATTGCTGAGGCGCTGGAGAGTGTTCTAAATCAACAAACGGACTTTGATTTTAATATTTTAATTTCTGACGATTGCTCTAGCGATGGTACTCAGGAAATTATTGCCCATTACCACTCACTATACCCTGAAAAAATTACAAAACTCTCACGCGATAAAAATATTGGCGCAGGAAGAAATTACATCGAATCGCATAAAATGGCTACGGGTGATATTGTTTTTCACCTAGACGGTGATGATATCATGTTACCCGGCAAGCTACAGAAACAATTTGATTTATTTAAAGATGAATCGGTGAATTTGGTTTTTCATCGTGCCCTTTATTTTTCCGATGACCTAAGTTATCAGGCAGAAACGGGTGTGCCTGTGTCTAATGCTGATATTTTGTATTTTGATGTAAAGGACTTGGCGCTCTGGGGCACAGTTGCGGTACACAGTTCTTATGCTTATCGGCGTTCTGCTCGCAAGGTAATGGATCCAAAACGGGATTTTATGGAATGGTTTTTTGCCATGGATTCTCTAATTCCGGAAGGGAAAGGGGCTTATATCAATGAAATATTGGTTAAATACCGTTGTAATCCAACTGGCGGGGCTTATTTAGCAAGCAAAGCAGGAAGACAGAAGGCTTATACTATTTATTTTAACGACTTGTCGCAATATTTTGATGCCTATCCAGCATTACGAAAGGAGCTATATACCAATTGCCTGGTAACCACATTGGCTATGATCAAAGGGGGGTGTGGCTATCCTAAAAACATTTTGGCTTTTCTGTTGCGAAAATTTTATTACTTACGACTGTCCAATTTTAAGAAAACACTGAGAATGCGATCCTCGGTGGCACCCGCTAAGAAAATCAGATGAGAACTATTCCGTATTCTGGATGAAATGGAGTGAAACCCGTGTTTCGGCCTTGTGGGCCCGCAGGCTACAAATATCTTCATCCTGAGCGCCCTAGCCCCTTTGGGGCAAACATCAGGAAAGACTTATGTCCTCCCGAACGAAGTAAGGGATCTCCTGGCATCATGGAGATGTCTCACTTCGTTCGACATGACGTATGTCATTGGGAGTGACGAAGGAGTCACCAAGACCTATGAGATCCTTCAAGCAGTTTGCGCTGCGTTCAGGATGACGTAATGAAAACGTCATTCTGAACGAAGTGAAGAATCTCTTCGATATGGATCGGTTCTGCTTGCAGAAGATCCTTCATGCGGCTTTGCCGCATTCTGGATGACGGGATGTAAAAAAACCAACACACGTCATTCTGAACAGAGTGAAGAATCCCACACGGTCACGCTTTGTCCGGGGAGATCAACTTTGTTAAAAAAACATTTTTTAGACATAGTTGATCTCCAAGTAACCTCTATAAAGCTTACCCGTTCAGAGCGATGCTAATCCCTCTGATGTTGAAGTTGTCTCTTTTTGCTTTCGAAATGATTTAACGTAATTTTGGACTGGTTTTTCAATAAAAGTATAACTAATGTAGGAAAGAACCAGGATAAGAGGAAATATAAGGCAGATTATAAAAAAGTTGGGTAGATGCAAAGACATCGAAATCGGCCGCAAAAGGGCTAATATCAATAGATGACATAAATAAGTGGAGTAAGACCAATTGCCAAGGTTTATTATCCACGAACTATTAAGTCGATGATTTAGCGAAAGGACTGCAGTAAAAATAAAAGCACAAGGCACACCACTTCGTAGATAGTGATGCCCAATGGGCGGCTCAAAACTAAATAGTAGCAAGGCTCCTATAATGAAAATAATCGCCATGGAATAATGAGTTTTTTGTATCCACCCTCGTTTCCATAAGCTATAAATCCCCATACCCAACAAGAATTCAAAAATAATTTTATTGGAATAGAATAAAAAATCATGACCTATTTTGGGTGTCACAAGGATTAATAGCAAAAGACCAACGGTGGTGGTTAGTAAGCGAAATTTAAAGGGAAAGAAGAGACTAAGTGCAAACATTAAATAGAAAACCATCTCGTAATTTAATGTCCATCCTATAGTCAGCAGGGGAAAAAATCCTATACCGGAAGGATTTTTTGCGGGTAAAAATAGAAGACTTTTTAAAAGAAACACGGGCTCAAAAGCGGTTAGTGGGATTAAATTCTTATAATTAACCACCAGAGTCGTAATAAGGAGAGTATAGAACCAATAAGCGGGGGCTAAGCGAGCCAGTCGCTGCACTATAAATTGCTTAAAATGAACTGTCTTTCCGGAAGTAGAATGATAGATAACAAAACCACTAATTATAAAAAAGAGATCCACCCCGTAGGCGCCATAATTTAAAAAAAATCGTGCTATCCAATTTGAGGCTGCAGAGCCAAAATAAAGTTGTACAAAATGGTGTAAGACAACCATCCATGCTGCCAGAGCCCTAAGGTATTGAATGGAATTTATCATACTACAACAGCAGGGAGCCCCTGTTTTTTTGCACTTTCAACACCAGGTTGATCAAAGGCATTAATATTCCAGATAACACTTTGAGCATAAATTTTGTGTTCATAAAGCGCGATGAGCTGCCCTAGAGTGAAAGGGGAACAATCCGCTAATTGAATATGATTGACTGGTTTATTACCAGGGATATAGCCATTGGGATTCTCTGGTTCATGTACGCCATGGGCCAATATCTGTCTTTTGGCTTCTGACATGGCGTTAATCAATTCGCTGTTAAAAGATTTCACGGTAACAAAGTCTGCGGCAACTTGATGTGTACCCTGGCAAAGCAACTGGTAATAACTGTGTTGGGCCTGGTTACCTAAACCTCCCCAAACAATGGGTCCTGTGGCATGGTTGACTGCTCGTCCATGTTTGTCGATAGATTTACCATTACTTTCCATGTCAAGTTGCTGGATATAGGGGACAAAATAGTCAAGTTGTTGGGTGTAGACAAGAATTAACAAATTATGAATATGCAAAAAATTATTATTCCAAATACCTGTTAATCCTAAAAGAACCGGTAAATTCGCAGAAAAAGCAGTGTCTCGAAAATGCTTGTCCATGCTATGAGCACCGGCAAGAATTTGTGAAAACTGATCATAACCAATGGCAATGGCAGTTATTAAGCTGATGGCCGAGCAAAGCGAATAGCGGCCACCGACCCACTCCCAAATGGGCAACACATGGCCAAATCCGCTTTCTTTTGCTTTGGTCACATTAGCAGTCACCGCAATAAAATGTTTGTCAATCTGGGTTGGGTGGTTAACCCAGGCCAATGCTTTTTTAGCATTGTATAACGTTTCTTTGGTGGTGAATGATTTGGAAGAAACAATAAATAGTGTTGTTTCGGGTTTTAGATGTTGGATAACATTGTCTAAGGCATAAGGGTCAACATCAGAGACAAAATGATAGCGTAAATGTTTTGCGGCAAGATTAGCTAACGCATGAATAGAAAAACGTGGGCCTAAATCGGAGCCGCCCATGCCAATGTTTACGATATCCGTGATTGGCTTGCCTGAGAAGCCTACCCACTCCCCATTTCTGATAGCATTCGAAATAGTTTTAATTTTTTCTCGCGTAGCGAAAATATCAGGCATGATATCCTGATTATTGACATGGATAGGCGTATTCTCCATAGTCCGCAAGGCCGTATGGAGTGCAGGCCTGTTCTCACTATTATTGACTAACCCCCCTTGCATTAATGCGTCAATTTTATTTTTTAAATCGCATTCTTCAGCTAAATGCACTAGCAGCTCTAACGTGGTGGCGTTTAAACGTTGATTGCTAAAATCAAGGTGAATATGGGAGGTTGATGCAGAAAGGGTGCTATTCCTTGCTGCAGATTGTTTTAAATCACCAATGGTTTTCAGGCGTATAGATTGAAGATGATTTTCTAATTCAATCCAGGAATTGAGTTCTGTTAGTTGCTTCATGCGAAATTTTTATAAAATTTTTCCATAAAAATACCATTAATAGGGCTTTAAATAAATAGTCAGGGACTTCATTGTATGTCAGCGAGTTATCTCCATTACTTCTGTGTCGAACTTAAAATGGTTTTCCTCGGTTTGGGCATGGCATTTTTTTGCCAGGCATCCTGAAAATAATTAAAAAAATATTTTTTAAAAAAAGTCTTATTTTCTTTATTTTTTTAGTATAATTCTCCGCTGTTTTTTTAGACTTGGTTGTAATGCGGATTATAAATTGAGCAGTAGGGTAATTTATGCGATTTTACCGAATAACGATTTACTCTCCTCTGAAGACAGTCAAAAAAAAGCAAAAAAATTAATTTATTTCTTTGATAAAGATCAGGATAAACGCATCTTAAAGCTATAAAAAAGTCTACATGCCGCGCTTTATGCGTGGAGTCCAACGCTTGCTTTTATAATGCAAGATTGTGGATGCCGTGCATAAAGCACGGCAGGTAGTCAAGAGGAAGCATTTTTGTGTTCAAAGGCAGATACGTTAGCCTTATTTAAGCTTTGAACAGGATTAGAATTCGGAGTCTCGTCATTGCGAGCGCTAGCGAAGCAATCCAGTAGCTTTGAACAAGAATCTGTTCTGGTTGCTTTATTTTGTCCGCAACGACGGCATAAAAATTTTGTCCTGTGAAGGGTATAAAGATTTAAAAATAGGCTTTCTTAATATTTTGTTAAGAATCATTGTGTAAACTTACAATCGAACAGCCTAAAATTGTTTATAATTAAATCAAGTTGTAGTCACCGAGAGCACCATGGAAGTTCATGGAATAGATGGTGGCTGCCATCTAAGGGAGAATTTAGTCATGCTAATTTTGACTCGGCGTATTGGTGAAACTTTAATCATCGGTGATGATGTAAATATCACTGTCTTGGGTGTTAAAGGTAATCAAGTGCGATTAGGTATTAATGCACCAAAAGATGTTTCTGTTCACCGTGAAGAAATTTACTTAAGAATTCAACAAGAAAAAGAAGCAACTGATAGCGAAGAGGCTGTGTAACCCCGGATTTAGTGCAGTCCTCCAGTCCCGAGTCCAAAAGGAGTTGGTCGCTCGGGACAATTTCCTATCATTTCATTTCACTTAACGAAGTATCCCCAGAAGCCAAGTGGTGAATCATACCTTGTTCATCAGCAAGGCATAATTGGCCAAACTCATTCACACCACAAGCCTTGCCCTTTATAGAACCAGTCGGTTGCTGGATAGTGACACATTTTCCATATAAATAATCAACTTTTTGCCACTCATCGAGAAACCCTTTAAACCCTGTGTTTAAAAATTTTTCAACATAACGTTGTAATTGAAAGATTAAGTGAGCTAAAAGTTTGTTCCTGTCATGGTATTGCCCGGTGATTTCATACAAAGAGCACCAGGGTTTTTCAGGTAAAAGGTAGTTTTGTGTCGCTGTATTAACATTCATGCCGATACCAATAATCACTTGGGAATTACCGTGGGTTTCTGCAATGATTTCTATCAAAATACCGCATAATTTTTTATCGTTCCACAAAAGGTCATTAGGCCATTTTAATAAGATTTCTTCATTAATTTGATTATCTTTTAAACTGGCTAGAATCGCTAGGGCGACAACTAAACTTAATCCGGATAGTTGAGACAAGTCACAATTTAATTCCCAACGGCTTGAGCAATAAATATTTTCACCAAATGGGGAAATCCAGTGACGCCCAAAGCGGCCACGCCCTCGGGTTTGCATCTCCGCACAGCAAATTTCCAACTCAGAACTGCTTGCTAAATTTTTTAAATATTGATTCGTAGAATCAACAATAGGGAATAAATGGAAATTAACCGGCTTTTTAAAAGAGCGGGCATTAAGGTATTCTTGAATGACAATACTATCAAGTAATTGCATGGGCGCAGTTAATTGATAGCCTTGCTGAGGCAAACGCTTAATGGGCAATCCCAAATCAATAAGTTGGCGAATATGTTTCCACACTGCTGTACGAGAAACGCCAAGCCATTCGCCGAGTGTGCTTCCGCTATGACAATCGCCATCGGCTAATAATTTTATCAGCTCTAACTGTAAGGGACTAAATGGTTTCATGGAAAATTAAAAAATGGCAATAAAGAGCTATTATACAGGGGATATTCGATTTGTTAGAGTGAAAAGGGTCGAAACTACCTCGACCCTTTCAAAAATAATGCATCAAGCACGACGCATTGATAAAGCAAGGAAAATATAAGTCCAGCCATCAACGATTAATTCAACGGCAATGAATAAACCAATGATCCATAATCCGCTTAAGGGCCAGTGCATTAAAATCATTACCCCCAGCGCTATTGCAATAATCCCTGCCAACAATAGCCATCCCCAACCTTTACTACCTCGAAGGGTAATCGCCATTACAAAGCGGCTTAAACCAATGATAATTAATACGGTTGCCAACATAGCGGTTATTAATGTCGAAGCAAGAAAAGGATCATAGATAATAAGGGCGCCGCCGATTAAGTAGAGTATAGCAATAAAGGCATGCCAGGCGACCGCTTTCCAACGGCGAGCTTTAAAAACATCCACGATTTGCAAAAAACCACCAATAATGAGCAAAACACCTAAGAAAAGCATGCTGGCGAGTGTTAGCCCAACAACCATTCCTAAACCAAGTCCCCCCAGAATAACAAATAGAATACCCAAGGTTAACAACCAGCCCCAATTACGGTTTAGCTCGCGAGGCTCTTCGAGTAGTACTGTTGCCATAAAACGTCCTTATTTAAGTGAATTCCCAATTAAATCATAAACAAAATTTACAAATCCTGCATTACGTTCGGTAAAAAATTGTTAAGATTTGTTTTTAAAGATTAACTACAATTGAAGCTCCATCGTGAGTTCTGCTCTAATCCTAAATTATGAATATCGGCAATAGGTGTGGCTTCTGGGATTTTATCTTTCCACCAATGTTGGGTATCCCAATGATCATAGTCATGCACCGTATAATTTAAGTCTTTTAATAACGGAACTCCTTTGTCTTGTAGTTTACTTCTTTCCTTGTCCGATTGTGCGATTTCACTGCAGCGAAGGATGTAAAAAGGGTTCTTGGGTACGGCTTTCATTGCGGCTTCAAAATAGGGGTGGGAATTTTCAGGCAGACCAAAAAACTTGATGGTGTCTCCCAGTAAGAAACAAGCTTTGCCTAAAATTAGTTTGAGTTTTTCATCGTTGGTGTCTTTGATGAGATTAATTAATTCTTTTAATTTTTGAGTGACATTACTTATTGCTACATAATTTTTTTCAGTGAAAGTCTTTAGCTCGTAATTTGCCTCAAAGATAGTCGGTAAAAGATTATAAATTTGATAGTCAATCTGTCGCATTAATCCTTTAGCCAAAATGGAGAGATAGGTCTTTTGCTCGCTAGAGTTTTTAAAATGGCATTTTTTCAGCAGATTTAAAGACTTAACAATGTCGCTAATAGTACAGTTTTCAATAGTGTGACTGCTGTCGCGCTCGATAAGTGCTTCGGCATATAAGCATCGTTGCACGGCAAGCGGTTTTTGATCACGCTCACCATCTAATAACAAAGCCATTTTTATAAATTCTATTCCTTCACGTGCTATTGTTGAAACTTGCCCCCAATTTTTTTGCTTCTTAAATGCCTTGGCTTCCTTCTCTTTGGCCATACTTTGCGTCTGAAAATAGTTCGCAAGTTTTTTAAGGTCTGCAATAAAAAAAGGGCTCCCTTTCTCAGCATTGATATAGAGCTGATAAGCTTCCTTATACCGTTCTTCGGCAACCAACAGGAAAAAAATTTGGGCCGTAAATTCTTTTTCAAGGTTGGAGTTCAATTGCGAAGCGAAGCGGATAGTGTCTAACTCCTCTGTCTCTTCGGTTAAATATTGCCTTGAAAGCGCGATGGCTAAAGGCGAATTTTTTTTAAGATAAAATAATAGTTGTGTTTTTGAGAAATGAGTAATTAAAAAATTAACTGCCTCAGTGATATCTTCAAGTTGTTCAATTAAACCGAAGGCAGCATCAAACTCTTTTTTTTCTAAATAAAAAAGTATAAAAAAGGTTTTATCCTGCATGCGAATATCCGGTGCAAAATGCAGTGCTTGCTCAACCGCATCTTTGGCATTCCTTGATAGATGGAATATTTTTTTTAAAAAATTGCTAACTCGAGAAGCTTGTTTTGAGGATTTAACTTCTTCCAAACAGCGATTCGCAACGGCGAAAGCATATTTACTGTTCTTTAGAAAAGCGTAACGTCCAGGGTGGTTTTTTAATTGTTGTACTGTTTCTGAAATTAACGCGTCATTTTGAGGGTCTAGTTTTGGGATTTCTGACCAATAGGCTAAATTTGCCCAAGTTTTTCCAAAACTATAATTTTCAAAAGACAGGGGAGGTTCTCCTTCAATATTAATAAACGGCTGAACATGGCTAACGTAAAATCCCATTAAGCTGTTCTGAAGAAGCTTAGTGGTTTCATTGTTACGCGGTGAACGCAAATGTGTTAAAAAGGACTCGGAAACAGGATGAAAAGGTAACAGCTCTATTTGATAGTTAGAAAACCCGTGGACATAACCATAGTAAGCATACTTCTGTAAGCCAAGTTGTATTTTTTCCAGTTGACAATGGTTACTAAACCCAAACCAACCTTTAAAGGTTTCAAAGGCAAATCTAAAGATACTTGTTGGCCTTACATTAAAACCATCAGTATAAAGATAAGTAGCTCTTGCCAGGCGCAGAGTTTCAGCTTCATAGTCCTTTTCATCATCAAGATAGAGCAAAACATCAGGATAAAATCCCAGGAAATGTCGTTTTTCTTCAGGTAATTGTAACAATGAGGAATAATTGATACGAGGCATAGCGTCAGAGTGTTCTAAAGATGAGCAATTGTATCATGTAATAATAACTTTTAAAGGGATGGGGATAAATTATAAACATACTTTTTAAAAATCCAGGGGATTAACGCGAATATAACGAATATGTTGAATACTTGACTCACAACATAAAGCGGCACTGCAATTAACCAGGGGCATAAATGGGATCATTTGCCAGTGTTTATGATGTTTTCTGTCCTCTATGCTAGTTTTAGTAGAGGGAAGGACTGGAACATTAAACGCTTTCGTGGGATAGGAAAGTCCCAGCCCACAGGCCTTAATTAATGCTTCTTTCTGCGACCAAATATGAAAGAAAGCTAAGGGTTGCATCCAAAAAGGAAGTTGCAAAAGCCCGGCAACTTCCATAGGCGAAAATACCGTTTTCGCCAACCCAAGGTAAGGACGTGCTGAAAAAAACTCAATATCGATACCTAAGGGAAACTGTTGTCCTATGGCCAAAAGTGCCAATTCACGCGAATGGGTTAAATTAAATTCCAGATTATAGTTAGTCTTAATGCCTGGTTTACCGTGAGGGCCATAAGTAAAGACAAGTTCCTTTGGTGACTGCCCAAGATAACGTCCAAGAATGGCACGCAGCATAGCGTGTGAGACAGCAAAGCGGCGCTGGTGGCGGGGGAAATGAAAACGCTGTGCCCGATGACGCTCATCCTCATCAAGAATCGACATTGCCCAATCAGGTAAATCCTTGAGTGAAAACTCCCAGATATCAATGCGATTCTGGTGTAGACTACATTCCTCAGCTGTCATGGGTAGAAATAAAGGCATAGAGGAAGTCTCTCTTGGTTTATTTTTTATGTAGTACGGCTACTTCAAGATGTCTACGTCCTGTGGCTTGTCCGCAGGCTCCAAATCTAGCCAGTTCACTGGATGCCGCGCATAAAGTGCTACATTGGACGGGCCATCGTATAATCTAGCAACTTATTTACTTTTTGATTTAAATTTAATCAAAAATACAATTTTTGTTCCCGTAAAATAGGCAGAACGGTAGCGTCAAAAAGCAGTTACGGGTATCATAGCGCATGAAATTAAATTCGTAAAATGAGTAACCAATGAGTCGACAATTTTTGGATTTCGAACAACCGATTGAAGAGCTAAATCAAAAAATTCAAGCATTGCGCATGGTTGGCAACGATAATGAAGTCAACTTGAGCGAAGAAATTGCACGCCTTGAGTCAAAATGTGAAGAATTAACGGCCCATATTTTTTCAAATCTGGAACCGTGGCAGATTGCACAAATGGCCCGCCATCCGCTTCGCCCTCAAACGACTGACTACATTGAAAATATTTTTACAGATTTTCAGGAGCTGCATGGCGATAGGCATTACTCCTCTGCACCGGCAATTATTGGTGGCTTAGCACGGTTAAATGGGGAGCCTGTCATGATTTTAGGCCACCAGAAAGGCAAAAAAACCAAAGAAAAAGTTTATCGAAACTTTGGAATGGCCCGTCCTGAAGAGTACCGTAAGGCGCTGCGATTAATGAAAATGGCCGAAAAATTCAAATTACCTATCTTTACTTTTATAGATACTGCGGGTGCCTATCCTGGTATTGGGGCGGAAGAGCGCAATCAGTCTGAGGCAATTGCCAGAAATCTCCTGGAAATGGCTAAGTTAAAAACCATTGTTATTTGTACAGTCACGGGTGAAGCTGGTTCAGGCGGCGCTTTGGCAATTGGGGTAGGGGATAGGGTTTTAATGCTCCAATATGGAATTTATTCTGTGATTTCGCCTGAAGGTTGCGCTTCAATTCTTTGGAAAGACGCCGCAAAGGCAAGTGAAGCTGCTCGAGCAATGGGCATTACGGCTGATAGAATTGTAGAGTCAGGACTGATTGATGAAGTGATTCCTGAGCCTCTGGGAGGGGCACACCGTAATGTTAACGAAATGTGTAAGCAGTTAAAAGAAGTGTTAACTGATGAACTACGAACATTAAAAACGTTTCCAATTACCGACCTTTTGCAACAACGGTATGAGAAATTTATGGCGATGGGGGCTTGTGACTAAGGGACTGCTTGATACCGAATTTTTAGAATATTTACGACGGTATAATCGTATATTTGTTGGCTACAGTGGAGGTTTAGACTCCACTGCTCTTCTTCATTCCCTCTCGACAAACCCGCAACTATTATCCAAGCTTACAGCGGTACACATTAATCACGGTCTTAGCCCTAATGCTTTACATTGGCAACAGCATTGTCAGTTATTTTGTAAGAAGCTTAAAATATCTCTCCTTATAAAAAGGGTCGATTTTAAACGGGACGCTAATATTGAAGATGCGGCTCGACGAGCAAGGTACGGCGTTTTTAGCCATTTACTCGAGAATGAGGATTGTTTAGTTCTGGGGCATCACTTAAATGATCAAGCAGAGACTATGCTGTTGCACCTTTTAAGGGGAACCGGTATTGATGGGTTAGCTGGAATGCCTTCCAGAAAGGTATTCGCCCGAGGAGAGATGCTGCGCCCCTTATTGTCCCATTCACGTAAGACATTGGAAGAGTATGCTAATTTCCATGGGCTAGCATGGATCAATGATGAAAGTAATGAAAATATAGCTTTTTCCCGCAATTTTTTAAGGCATCAGGTTATGCCATTGCTTGCTTCCCGCTGGCCACAAGTAGTTAATAGCCTTGTGCGTACAAGTAAGCATTGTCGACAAGCCCAAAAAAATCTTGAGGATTTGGCCAAAATTGACTGTCCTGAACTTAAGGGCAAATCCAATCAATTACCGCTTGATGGCCTTTCTACGTTAAACGAGGCGCGCCTAACCAATGTGTTGCGCGTTTGGCTTAAGGCCAATCAGGTGAAATTGCCACCTGCAGTAACTTTTGAAAGGCTAATCTTCGAAGTAATTAAGGCGAAACCGGATGCTAATCCTCAGGTTACCTGGGAAGATAATTGCGTTCGACGTTATCAGGATGTTTTGTATTTGGTAAAAGAGGTAGAAGTTCCTTACTCTTCATTAATATGGAATTCTTTTCCTAAACCCCTTAACCTGGGTGCCGACCTAGGTATTTTAAATGTATGTGTCAGCAAAAAGGGTTTAGTGGTGCCTGCTAAAAGCATTATTGAAGTACGGTTTCGACAGGGAGGAGAAACATTTGTTTGGCATGGTCAAACGAAAGAATTAAAAAAATTATTTCAGGAATGGCAAGTTCCGCCGTGGCTTCGTGCACGAATCCCTTTACTGTATATTAACCAACAGCTGGCATGTGTAGTGGGCTATGCTGTGAGTGATCAATTTTATGATGCGAATGTAAAAGTAGCCTATCAATTGTCAGTCAGTTAATTTTCAGAGTTTTATTATTAACTAATAGTTAACTATTGTTAACCAAATACCGCCTTTATTAAAAAAAAATTACCAATTAAAATTATCTTATACATAGTTCTCTGTGTGGGACAAAAATTTAGAATCCCGTCATTGCGAGCGAAGCGAAGCAATCTAGTCTGCTCTTTGAACAGAAATCTGTTCTGGATTGCTTCACGTTGTTCCCAATGACTCTATAAAAAAATTTCTCTTGAACGGAATAAACAGTGAGTGGTGAGGTAATTCGTATGATTTCAAAATTTCGCATTGCGTGGTTGTTAAGTTACATTTCTATCGCCTCTTTTTCAGCCGCGATCATTACGCCAGCTCTGCCCCAAATTCAATTGCAATTTGGTCTTGCCAATGGCCAGGTGGAGTGGGTGGTCTCTGCTTTTTTGGCAGGCTATGTGATAGGACAATTGATCTACGGCCCTTTGGCCAATCGTTGGGGGCGGGTGGGTGCTTTAAGGATTGGATTAAGTATTAATCTCCTTGGCCTTTTACTTTGCTTTTTCGGCCTTGCACAATCCAGCTTTTTGCTCTTAAGTACTGGGCGTCTGGTAAGTGCCTTAGGGGCTGCAAGTGGCTTGGCATGTACCTACATGCTCATCAACGAGTGGCTTCATGAAACTCAACGAGCGACAGCCATGGCTTACAGCATTTTGTCATTTACCATCGGTATTGGCTTGGCAGTGGCCTTAGGCAGCATCATTACTGAATATTGGCAGTGGTCTCTATGTTTTTTAGTGTTGTTGGGACATGGCATTATCATGCTTGGGGGAACCTGCTTGTTTCGTGAAACCTTAAAAGAAGCACAAGCCATTAACTGCAGCAAAATAATAACAAATTATTGCCAGGCTGTTTCCTCAGGAAAATTAATGGTGTTCTCCTTAGTCATCGGTTTATGTTCAGCAATGGGGTATTGTTTTTCTGCTGCTGGGCCGCAGATAGCAAACGATATTTTGCATCTTAGGGTGGTTGACTATGGGTCTTGGAATTTCCTTAATATGTTAGGCATGTTAATAGGAGGGCTTTGGGCAAAAGCTCTGGTAACTCGTCTCTCAGCACAAAAAATGATTGTAATTGGGCTCATTGGTAGCCTGGGGGGGATTGTCAGTCTCATAGTAATGCTAGAGCTTCACTCGTCTTCAGCAGGATGGTTCTTTTTTAGTACAATGAGTTTTTACATCTTCGGTGCATTATTATTTTCGGGAGGGTCAATACTCGCTTCAACTGCAATTAACGATAAAGCAAATGGTGCTGCAATGATGAGTTTTATTAACATGTTCAGTGCCACGATTGCTGTAATTGTGATGGGTTATGCCAGTGCCAATCCACTGAAAGCTTTTATTGATATTTTGTTGGGAATGTGGATTTTGGTTGTGGGGCTATTAGTATGGCATTACTATCATTCTTGTGAACAGAATAAGCAATTGCAAAAAGTATGGAAATAGGTAATAAACTTTAAGAAGGCAACCTGATTGTCGCGTATGAGCCAAGCAGGTTGCTTATGCAAGTTAAAATTAACATTCAGGATGATTGACTGCTAACCCACCCATGGAAGTCTCTTTATAAATGCTTTGCATGTCTTTACCAGTCTCTCTCATGGTTCGGATAACTTTATCTAAAGAAATTTGATGTTGGCCATCACCAATTAAAGCCATACGGGATGCATTCACTGCTTTCACAGCCCCCATGGCATTACGCTCAATACAAGGGATTTGTACCAACCCTAAAACCGGATCACAAGTCATGCCCAAATGGTGTTCCATTGCTATTTCTGCAGCATTTTCAATTTGCTCTATGGTGCCACCTAATACAGCCGTAAGGCCTGCAGCAGCCATAGAGGAGGCAACGCCCACTTCGCCCTGACAACCTACTTCGGCCCCGGAAATTGAAGCGCCTTCCTTATAAAGAATGCCGATAGCTGCAGCGGTTAGAAAATAGGTATAAATATCTTCTTTTTTCCAGCGATCATGAGCCTCCTGACAATACCGCAGGACAGCAGGAATAATACCCGCTGCCCCATTGGTGGGGGCAGTAACAATTCGCCCGCCGGCGGCATTTTCTTCATTGACGGCCATGGCAAATAGATTAAGTTTGTTCATAATGTCGGATTGCTCAAAAACACTGGGCACGCCGTTGTGTTCCATCAATTTTTTATAAAGATCAGGGGCTCTGCGTTTGAGATTTAAACCACCCGGCAAATTCCCTGGATGTTTGCAACCATTTTCAATGCACTCATCCATCACATTAGCAATCGCAAGAATACCTTCGTGAATCTCGTCAATATTTTTCCAGGCTAATTCATTAGCCATCATCAATTCTGCAATGGTCATCTTGTTTTCGCGACAAAGGGCTAAGAGCTGACGGGCAGTTTTAAAAGGGTAAGGAGAAGGGCTATTCTCACTGGAGGCGTTATCAAAGGCTTCTTCAGTGGTGATAAAACCTCCACCTATCGAGTAATAAACTTGCGCGAGCAATTGGGTGCCTGTTTTGTCGTAGGCAGTAAACCGCATCCCATTACTATGTTTGGGTAGTAATTCTTTTTGCAAGAACAAAAAATCAGTTTCTTCTGAGAAAAGAATAGTTTTTTCACCCGCCAGAGCAATTGATTTGGAAGTAATAATTTCTTCCATTCGGGGAACCATGCTTTCAGGAACTACTGTTTCGGGCGATTTACCCTCCAATCCATTAAGTATAGCCTTATCAGTGCCATGACCTTTTCCTGTCAGGGCTAATGAACCATAGAGTTCAATCTTCACACGTTCGGTGTTGTCAAATTTTTTTTCTTTAATGAGTAAATCCAAAAAAGCATTAGCTGCAAGCATGGGACCTACAGTATGTGAACTGGAAGGGCCGATGCCTATGGAAAATAGGTCAAATAAACTAATACTCATTCTAAGAACTCAGTGATTAAATTATGTCAATTTTAGAAGGAAATTTGCACACAAACAATATAAATGTGCCCCTTACTTAAAGATTAGTTGAAAATTGATAGGCTTTAGGGTTTTTTACCCTAGTAATTTTAATTAATTTTAGGCAGAATGGTTGGGCATTTTTGCACGTTCTATTCTGAACCAAAGACAAAAGGGGAATTGTTTATGAAGATGAGACTGGTTGCTGCAGCTGTCATAGGCTTGACAATGTCAACAGCAATTGTTGCCGCCGATGCATCAACACCGGCTACAACTACTACACCTGCTACTTCTGCACCTGCAACATCATTAAATAGCGACATGGATAAACTGTCTTACAGTATTGGTGCTGATTTAGGTAAAAATTTTAAAAAACAGGGTATTGATATTAATCCAGCAGCGATGGCTAAAGGTTTGCAAGATGGCATGACTGGTGGTCAATTACTGTTGACTGAACAGCAAATGAAAGATGTATTGAATAAATTTCAAAAAGATTTAATGGCTAAACGCAATGCCGAATTCAATAAAAAAGCTGAAGAAAATAAAGCAAAAGGCGAAGCTTTCTTAAATCAAAATAAAGCAAAAGATGGCGTAGTTACATTGCCCAGTGGTTTACAGTACAAGGTTCTCCAAAAGGGTGATGGTGCTAAACCTGCCAAGGAAGATACCGTTACTGTTGAATACACGGGTAAGTTAGTTGATGGTCAGGTTTTTGACAGCACTGAAAGAACGGGCAAACCTGCTACTTTCAAGGTGTCTCAAGTTATTCCTGGGTGGACTGAAGCGTTACAATTAATGCCTGCTGGCTCAACTTGGGAAGTATATGTCCCAGCTGATTTGGCTTATGGTCCTCGTAGTGTGGGTGGCCCCATCGGTCCAAATGAGACTTTAATTTTCAAAATTCATTTAATCTCTGTAAAAAAATCTGACGCTTAAGAACGTTAAGCTCCTGGCTTAGCCAGGAGCACGTTATTGAATTCTTAATCTTGTTTGTTTTTCAGCTATCCTTTTCACGCTATTCACAATTATATGGTTAGTGCCCCTAAGCTGTTCTTTTAGTAAATAATATTAAGAATTTAATCAATAGAATCTTTGCACAGAATAAGCATTTTAGAATTGCGTCATCGCGAGGCTAGCGAAACAATCTAGCTAGTACGACCTTTGAATTTGTTTTGGATTGCTTCTTTTGTTCGCAAAGGCAACATAAAAATGTGCTTGCAAAGCAATAGAATTGACACTTGAGTATTCTATGAATAAACGGTTGCTAATTATTTTTTTATTGGGATTTTCCTCAGGGCTTCCTCTGGCTTTAATCACAGGAACCCTGCAGGCCTGGTACGCTGATGTTGGAATGTCTGTATTGGCAACAGGCATGTTGAGTTTGATTAGCCTGCCTTATGCGTATCGCATTGCCTGGGGGCCACTGTTAGATCGCTATTCCTTGTTGCCCATAGGTAGACGACGAAGCTGGATGCTAATGATGCAGCTTGGTTTATTATTTGGTTTTAATGCACTGGCTTGGTTTTCGCCGCGGACATCGCCGGAAATAATGGCTGTCTTGGCTTTTTTATTGGCGTGTTTATCAGCCACGCAAGATGTGGCTATTGATGCGCATCGCGTGGAATATTTACCTTCCACAGAACATGGTTTAGGCGCCTCAATGGCTGTCTTTGGTTATCGTTTGGCACTTCTCATTGCAGGTGGCTTGGCTCTGGTGATTGCTAAGCATTTAGGGTGGGCATTCACTTACCGTCTCATGGGATGTTTAATGTTTATTGGTCTCTTTGCCACGCTATGGAGTGCAGAACCATCGGAAAAAACCATTAGCAATACCAGTTTTGTGAATGCTTTTGTTGCACCCATTAACGATTTATTAACGAGGCGAGGCATTGTTCCTTTGTTATTCTTCATTGTATTCTACAAATTAGGTGAGGCTTTTACCGCGACCACAAGTGGAATTGTAATGCCTTTTTTAATCCAGGGTGTTGGTTTTTCTTTAGACACTATTGGCTATGTCAATAAAATGATAGGCATTAGTTCCATTCTTTTAGGGGGATTAGCGGCTGGTGTCATTCTTTTGCGTTGCTCGCTCTTTAGTTCTTTGCTTGTATTTGGTTTAGTGCAAGCAGCAACGAATATTTTGTTTATCTTGTTGGCTATTGTGGGTAAGAATTTAATGTTATTTGCTGCTGCAGTCGTTTGTGATAATTTTGCAGCAGGTATGGGATCAACTGCGTTAGTTGCTTTATTTATGCGATTGGTGAATAAATCATTCACTGGAACTCAGTTTTCAATACTGGTAGCCGTGTCTACTTTACCCCGAATTTTTTCAGGGCCACTTGCCGCAATGTTACAAATGTGGCTTGGATGGATAGGACTGTATCAATTATCGTTTCTTCTTGCTTTAGGGTTTGTACCCTTTTTATTTATGATAAGAGAGCAAACCAAATCGGATAGCGAGATCAATTTTGCGAAGAAAGAAGCCATAAGGGTCGTTCATTAATTGCTTGTGGCATCCACGTGCAGTTGCACAATTAAAGATAGATATCGCTAATATCGATAGGATGGTAAGTATTCCACAGCTTTACAATTAAATTATCCAAATAGTTTGGAAAGGGGTGGTAACCGGACGTGTAATTATTTTCCAAGATTAATTGTGCGGATAAATTATGTGCATAAAAAATGGGATCAATAAAATGAAGTAGCGTTGGATGTTTGAGTGAAAAATTGATAGGCATGCGTGAACATAGCACGTTATCACCATGAAATTGCGGACCAATTTCATCAAGAGCCCCCATATTGGCTATAAATGCCTGCGGACAATCTGCTGCGCATAAATAGTCAGATAAAACATGGAGTTTACCCGTGGCGGTTACTATACAAAAGCTTCCTTTGGCACTTTCTTTAATCATTGCAAGTTGAGAGGTATGCAATGTTTTCACATTAAACGCCTTGGCTTTATCGAGTTGATTTTTGGATGAGTCCACGACAGTAATGTAGGGGGTTTCTTGCAATAAATACCTGACGATGCCACGCCCTACTTTTCCAAAACCAAAGAGGATGAAAGGTTTGTTTCTGATTGATTGACCAGTCTGTTCTTTAATTGAGCGAACAAAAGACTCACCTGTACCATACATCCCTTCCAGCATTTTTAAGTGGGACTCATCAACATTAATCACCGGGAAGGGGAGGTTCATTTTCTTATAGCGTTCACCACCACTTTGCGTTAATTCAACAATGCCTTGAGTAATTGTAACCTTTGGCATATCGACTACCTCAGCACAGCAATCAAGAGCGATATCAAACTCCCCTTTAATTTCGTTGTGGTTTTGGATATAGGGAATACCTATCTGGTTAAGAAGAGAAACAATCTTTCTATCAGGTAATTTAGCGATGCACTTTGTATGGGTAACTGTTAAATTTGCACCGGCAAGTAACAATGATTCCAGTTTCACTAACGTTTCATAGGTCAGCGGAATATTATGTAGCAAACGAATACCTGCTAGAGGTTTGCTTTTAAGCCATTGACTAGTTAAATCATTAAGTAGTTTAGCGGGGGCATCCGGGAAAATTTCCGAATTGTTTTGAAAAAGAAGCGAATAATCCTGGTGCTTTGGCATTTTTAATCCAAGAAAATAACAGCTTTAAAAAAGTAATTGTAGCCTGATTGGCACCTCTGCGACAATCGGGTTTATTTGCGTAAAATTACCGTCATCCTTCGCTATGTTCCAAGGACGTATGTCATGTCGAACGTAGTGAGACATCTCCTGATATAAAGCAGCTCCATCACTACATTCGGGATGACGGTCGTCTTTTTGATGTTTGCCACAGTGTGTGGTTGGATACTCAGGATGGTGTTGTTTAATAGGATGGTTGTTTAGAGAATAAAAGTCGTTGAAAGGTACAAGTTGCTATCAAAAGAGAAGGGCTGTTATCATTCTTTTGATGGTACCGAGGGTGGGACTCGAACCCACACGGTGTCACCACCACCGGATTTTGAATCCGGCGCGTCTACCAATTCCGCCACCCCGGCACAGGCGGCCATTATAGCAAAGAAATAGTTTGTTACAATGAAAAAGTTTAAAATTATTTAAGAAAAGTATTTAATTATAAATAGCAGTTGTCGACAATCCATTGACAGTACAAAAAGGAATGCGCATGAAAAAATTAACCGTAATGTCTATCGCATGGGTTTTGTCGCTATTGACAGGATTCTCCTATGCGGAGCATTGTCCGGATCCTGAAACTAGTTCATTAAAATGGGGTGTAATTCCAAAGCCCTGGGTTGAAAATCCTTTTTCTCCTCATCATGTTCAGGCGGATGTTTCAACTCGCTTTACCCGGGCGAATATTATGGTTGCAGGGGTAGGACGAGGAGTAGTATGCACTTACAAGAACTCCGTGGGATTTTATTCAATTTGGTGGCCAGTCAATGTTAAAATTCCTGCTCGTAGTGATTACAATTGGATTGAAACATTAGGAGGGTTTGTTTGTACGCAGTCAGTTAATGACTGTTGGTTTAAAACAGCCATACAATAATCGAATCCATCTAATCATAGCTTGTGCTATTTTTAATGTGAAGTGAGGCGTTTACAAATGAGGGTTATAAATTTCGTTACAAGAACATTGAAAAAGTAGGTCTCTAATAGTTTAACCTAAACCAGAAAAATTAAGACGATAAAAAGTGATTAATTTATATAAAAAAATCAAGAAAGGTTTAAAAAAGACTATTTTTATTCAAACCAACGTAGGTTGGTCTACGGAATTGTATTATTCAAGCTTTAGATACTTTTGGACTACTGAGGCAATAAAGTCTCAATATCCCCTCGGATTTTTTTAAAAGAAGCCATCGGTAAATATTGTTTTACGACATTCCCCTGAGTGTCAACCAGAAATTTTGTAAAATTCCAGGGAACAAATTTTAAAGGTTTTTTCTGAATGTTTTTTGCGATGTATTCGTAAAGAGGGGCCCGTTTTGCACCTTTCACATCAATTTTGGCAAATAAGGGGAAGGTGACGTTATAACAACTTTCTGCAAATGCTTTGATTTCCTCATGACTTCCGGGTTCTTGATGAAAAAATTGATTGCAGGGAAATCCAATGACACTAAATCCTTTTTCCTTGTAGTCTTTGTGAAGTGTTTCCAATTCTTTGTATTGCGGTGTGAAACCGCAACGACTGGCGACGTTCACAATGAGCATGACCTGATTTTGGTAAGGTTTTAAAGTGGTCTCGTTCCCATCCATGGTCTCGACGGGCACTTCATAAATCGAATGATAGTTGTTGTCCATTGCAAATACTCCTGTTCGTTGCACTTGTATTTTTTACAAACGATTTTCAGTGATCTTTATCATCATTTCCAATGCTTTTTTGGCATTTTCAATAATCCACTGTTGGTCGTTTTCTTTCAAGCGCTGGCGTGAACCTGTAAATTCATTAACTAAATCACCAGCTTTCACTTCGTTATAGGCCATGCTTTTCCCCTGACGTAAAAGGTCGAGTAAGGCCACCAAATGCGGTGGATCATTACGTGACATAGTTGCACAACCGCAACCCATCCCTTTTTGATCATCTTTTTTAGGTGCTTCAGCTAAATTAACGACATCAATACCAAGGGACTTACAATGTTGCTTCACGTTTTCGACCATATGGTTTTCCGTACCGATGGCGTATTTCTTATTTCCAGCCCTGTCATTGACGACGTAGTCCCAAATAAAAGCCGTTGAACCTGCGTGTTGTGCAACGCGAATAACATCATTGCGACATTCAGGATGCACCACTGTCGTGTATCCAAGACTATGCCAATATTCACACATGTATGGCTGATAGTGTGTGTGGACTGCACACTCACTGGAAAATAAAATTAACTCCGCTTTATCGAACTGCGCGAGTGTTTTATCATCCTGCGCCAGCAAAGAATATTGGGCACCGGCCGTACCCCCTGGCCAATAAGCTAAATTTTGTATGCCCAGCCAATAAGCAATATTTTCACCCATATGACGATCAGGAATAAATAATATTTTTTTATGTTGTTGGCGAGCCCATTGGAAGATTTTTTTGACATTGGAACTGGTACATACGGCACCGCCTTGAGCACCGGTCATTGCTTTTACACGGCCTGAGGTATTCATATAACAAACCGGTAAAATGTTTTCAGCTCCATACCTTTCATTAAGATCTAAAAAAGCAGGTTCCACCATAAAATCTTTGGCGAGCATTTCCATGGTGCATCCGGACTTCGGATTGGTAATGTAAACTTGCTGATGCTGATTGGCTAAAATAGCAATGGACTCTGCCATAAAGTGAACAGCCGATTCAATGATGACCGATTTTTCAGGATGATGGGCCGCCATGAGTGCTAATTGATAAGAATCGCCAATCTGTCCGCCAAATTGCTCCACAAGTCGTACAATGTCACCGCCCATGTAATAATGAGCCAGTAAGAGAAGCTTGTCGCCAAAATGACTTTGTGCCTTTTTTACATAAGGTGCCATCCAGGCTAAAACGGTCGTCAATTTACGATCGGGTAAAGCAAGATATTCCTCAGCATAAGGAATAAAATCTTCCTGATACCAATCCAGCGGATAATCAGTTTGACAAATCGTCATGTCGTTTGTAACCCGCATTAATGTTTTTTCAGGTTGAAAAGTGGAATGGTTTTCAAACATCCAAGGGTACCTCAAAACTAAATAAAAGAATTTTGCGGCGAGGTTAATCTGGCAATACTTTCCTCGGCTTTTACATTTTTTTGAGGGAAATCCTCACGAAAATGTCCTCCACGCGATTCCCTTCTTGACAGTGCTGCCCGAACAATCAATTCCGCGTTCAATACAATATTCCGTAGCTCAATAAAATCACGAGTAATACAATGCTTCCAGTAGTATTCTTCGATAATTTTCTTTCGTTTCATGATTAATTGTAGTAGATCTTCCAACCCCGCTTCAGTACGGACGATGCCTGCGTAAGAAGTCATTTCCCCCCGAAGTCCACGCCAATGGGCATTAATCTGACTGGCTCGCCTTGGATTTACCTCGCCGGGGGAGTTCCAGTTAGGGATGTTTTCAATGATTTTTGAAGGGGTTGTAATATCCTTTAACGTGCATCTGGCCGCGTTACTGGCCATCACGAGCGCTTCCAACAAGGAATTACTGGCTAATCGATTGGCTCCATGAAGACCTGTAAATGCGACCTCACCGATAGCATATAAACGCTTTAAGTCGGTACGCCCATCGACATCGGTTAGTACGCCGCCACATTGGTAATGCGCTGCTGGAACGACGGGTATCATATCCTGGCTCATATCTATGCCAATAGATAGCAAGGTGGTATAAATTTGTGGGAAACGCTTTTTTAGAAATGCTTTCGGCTGATGGGTAATATCCAGATAAACAAACCCATGTTGTCCGTGTTCTATTTCACTAAAAATAGAGCGGGCAACAACGTCGCGCGTGGCTAGCTCCATCGCTTCGGGCGCATAACGTTTCATAAACCGTTCATTGGTGTCGGGATTTTTTAACAAGGCCCCTTCACCACGTACCGCTTCAGAAATTAAAAAATTGTTTAGTGAATGATGGTGTAACAGGGTGGGATGAAATTGGTAAAATTCCATATTACCTACTCGTGCACCGGCACGATAGGCCATTGCTACGCCGTCACCCGTTGCTATCATTGGATTAGTGGTGTAACGATAGGTTTTGCCAGCACCGCCTGTGGCAAGAATTATACAGCGCGCGGCAAAAGTATGTATGCAGTTTTGCTGGCAATCTAAGATATAGGCACCAAGGACTTCACCTTGAATATCGGTTCGATGAGGATGGTAGTGGGTAATCAAATTAACAGCGACATGATGTTCAAAAAATCTAATTTGAGGATGACGTTTGGCGATTTCCAATAAAGTTTGCGTGACAGTAAGGCCGGTCTGATCGCCACTATTGAATATGCGCCGATGAGAGTGCCCCCCTTCCTGGGCAAGGGCAAACTCGCCATCGGACTGCCGGGTAAAATTAACCTGATAATTAATTAACTCTTCGATGGCTTGAGGGGCTTGGCGAATAATAAACTCAACAGCAGGTTGATAACATAATCCGTCTCCCGCATACAGGGTATCGGAAATATGAGATTCAAGAGAGTCATCCTTAGCAACGGCTGCAGCGATTCCCCCCTGAGCATAACGGCTATTGCATTCAGAGCTTTCAGCCTTGCTGATGAGGGCGATTTTTACATGCGGCTGTAATTTTAACAATTGAAGGCAGTAGTTTAGTCCTGCTAGCCCCGTGCCTAAGACTAGAACATCAAATTCAAGCATCTGTCCTTGTTGTGATAATTGGCTCATGAAAATGCTTTTACCAGTTGCGCTGCTAAGCCTGTATACCTTTCCGGTGTTAGATTCAGCAATTGCTTTTTAACTTCTTCTGGAATGGCGAGTGATTTAATAAACTCTTTCAAACTATCTTTATCAATCCCTTGTCCACGTGTTAAATTTTTTAATTGCTCATAGGCGTTGGGTAAGTTATAGCGTCTCATCACAGTTTGAATAGCTTCGGCCAGGACCTCCCAACTTGAATCCAAATCAGCTTTTAAAGCTGCCTTGTTAATTTGAAGTTTGTCATTGCCTTTGGTAATCGCTTGAAAAGCAATCAGTGTATAAGCGAAAGCGACCCCTATATTTCTTAACACGGTAGAGTCTGACAAGTCGCGTTGCATTCTTGACTGGGTGAGTTTATTGGCAAAATGATTAAAAAGGGCATTTGCCAAACCCAGATTACCTTCGGCATTTTCAAAATCAATGGGATTGACTTTATGGGGCATCGTGGATGAACCAACTTCACCTTCTACCGTTTTTTGCTTAAAGTAATTCAAGGAAATATAAGTCCAAATATCACGAGTATAGTCCAACAAGATGTTGTTAATACGAGTCATGATGTGGGAGACTTCAGCTAGCCCATCGTGTGGCTCAATTTGTGTCGTATAGGCACTAAAAGATAATCCTAGTGAGCTGACAAAATTTGCACAGTGCTTGCGCCAATCGACATCCGGATAAGCCACTATATGGGCATTATAGTTACCCACGGCGCCGTTGCATTTTGCCGGGATGAGAACTTCTGCCAGCTGCTGCTGCGGCCGTTTTAATCGTGCGACAAAATTGACTAATTCTTTTCCGATTGTAGTAGGGGTCGCCGGTTGCCCATGAGTTCTTGACAACATGGCGATGTCACCGTGCTGTTTACCGAGCATGGTGATACTACCCATGATTTCAGCCAGGGTAGGCTGAATGACCTGGGCAATAGCTTCTTTCACCATCAAGGCATAGGCTAAATTGTTAATATCTTCGGAGGTGCAGGCAAAATGGATAAAGGGGGTATATTTTCGTAAGCTTTCAAATTGCTCCAATTTTTCCTGCAGATAATATTCAACAGCCTTGACGTCATGGTTGGTTTTCTTTTCATACTCTTTAACTTTTTCCGCTTCAGCCTCATTAAAATTAACCAAAATTTCGGTCAAATAAACTTTCGCTGCATTGTCCAGTTGAGGAACTTCAGTAATGGTCTTATTGGCTGCCAAGGCTTCAAGCCAACGAATTTCAACCATTAGTCGATAGTAGGTAAGCGCAAACTCACTAAAATAGGGACTTAAGGGAGTTGTTTTTTTTAAATAGCGACCGTCAATCGGTGAAATAGCATTTAAAGGGGATAGGCTCATGGTAAACATCGTCACAATCGTAAAGCGCATATAATATTAGATGCGGCGCCAGATGTGAATTAAAACTGGTATTAAATGCAATTTTAATACAATTTTTGGGTTAGATTCCCGGTTGCAAGCAACTATCTCTTGGTCACAGCTCT
>NZ_LNYG01000013.1:52229-101985 GCF_001467745.1 Legionella jamestowniensis | reverse complement strand
CAAGCCGCGGGACTTCGGAAAGTAGAACTGGACTGGGTTTTCAGAGATGTGTATAAGATTCAGTTGCAAGCAACCGGCTACGTATAATAGCCCCAAATGTAGCCCCGGCCTGCTGTAGCCCGGCTGCTTGCAGCCGGGGACATATCCTATTGGAAGTAAAAATCGTTACCCGAGTTATTTTGCGGTGTCTCTCCAGGTGGTTGAGAAGGGGTTTCAGGCTCGAAGAATCGTTGAGAGCTTGTTTCTTGGTAGGTGGTCGCAGACAATTCTGTAGAAGGGCGTGGGAATGGGGAAGGGGGGGTATTAGCTGCCAATGTGGTGCGGATGTGTTGTGCCAATAATTTTAATTCGTGGGAGCTATGAAAGCCTTTATAAGGGTAAATACGGTATTTAGTGTTGTACCGTACTCCATTTAATTCATAGGGGTTTGCATTATCTAATGGTTCCCTCGTCAATGGGTGAGAGTTATTTTTTGTAAGCCATTCTTCAAGATTGGCAAAATCAATGATTTTAGTTGAGCTAATAATAGGTCGCCATTTGTTAGGTTCATATTCATACAGTTTTACCATTAAAGCAGGGTTTTCAATATCCAGAAAAAAAATTTCATCTGATGACACAAAGTCGGTTTTATCTGACACAAAGTCAAAGTTGAGTGAATCACCTCGAATTAGCTTGGCGAGATTACCAAAGTGATCCGGATGGATTTCTTTAAATAACTGAAGTATTTTTGGAAGATTTTTCTCATAATCTTTATCACCCAGTAATTCAGCTAAGGTATCGGTATTTTTTATACCAGCTATGTCAAGCATTAACGATTCGGTATTATCTTCAATAATAGGAATAAGAGTGTGAGCATTATTGATGAGTTGTGCATGCTCGCTGGTTGAAGATGTTTTAAGGTGCTGGTTAAGGCGTTTTAAATTTGCGATGGCCTGATTTTTTTGGGGCTCTTCATGGATTGCTTTGGCAATTTTACTGAAATTTGATGGTTGAATTAGCCGCAACAGCTCTAAATTTTTGTTAATACAATCGGCGTTAAAATGTTTGACGGTTAGGACTTTAACTAATTTCCTAAAGTTTGCTTCCTGGTTTGGATCTTGAAGATGAGAAATAAGTTGTTGAGCCTTGTCTTCAATACTTGGTGACGGATTTTCAAATTGCCCAAAATCCTTACTTTTAGTCGAACTTTCTGTGACCGTTGTAGATTGGTGAAGCTCAAGGACTTTACCAAGAATAACCTTTGCTAGCTGTTGGCGTCCAAAAGTGTTGCGGCTTCTTTCATCCATCGCTTGGTTTATAAACGATAGGCGTTTATATAATTCTTTGTATTGAGTTAGAGGTGCCTGTAATCCGGTAATTTTTTGGGCTTCATTGATTTCATTTTCTGTTAGGAACGCGTCACTCGATGCTGAAATTTCTGTCGTCTCAAATAGTTCTGGTACTTCTTTTGGTGGGCGGGGAACATCCACTAGATTAGTATAATCCATCTCACTGTCAACTAATAATTCTTCGAGGGCATGTTGATTAATTGGTGTCGTATTCCTTTGATTAACTAGTGTGGAAATTGTGTCGAGGCTGGTGCTAAATACAGTAAACTTCGTAAATGCTTTCTTAAGTACATAATAAAATAACCCTCTTTCGTAGCCGTCCACCGCACCTAGATAAGCACTATTAACTACATCGTATATAGCAACGATACTTCCAATGGTAAGTGCGATACCCGTAAACAAAGGCACTATAGTGAGTGTGTACACGGCTGTTTGAATTCCTGCAAAAACCGCGGCACTAAATTTCCTCTCATCGGCCGCGTTATAAGCATTTCTCGCGTAATAGAAGGGGAGGCCTATAAGTATTAAAGTGGCTATGGAAACGGTTGCAGCCGCTACAAGAAAATTAACGAACAAGGATTTCAGTGGATATAAAATAATACCTGCGATATAACCGCTAACCTTGTTGAGAGTTCGCAACATAACGAGATCCTTTTTCAAAAAAAGCGCTTTATGTTAACGAAATAATCAAAAAAGGCCAAGCTTAATTACGCTATAACACCGCGTTCTCATACATGTTCATTCACATCATCTTCTATTTTAAGTAGAATAGTGGACATTTTTAAGGAGTAGGGGATAAGGGCTATGGCAGTCAGTGTACATACAATCGATTTTGAGCGTTTGGGCATGCGGGATCTGGAGCAAGTAGGTGGTAAAAATGCTTCTTTAGGAGAAATGATAAGTCATTTATCTTCGGCTGGTGTTCTTGTCCCTACTGGATTTGCGACTACGGCAGATTCATTTCGTGAATTTCTTGCTCAAAATAATCTGGATCAAAAAATTTATGATCTGCTCTCTTCATTAAATACCGATGACATTGCTGCATTAACTGCCGTTGGCAAGCAAATTCGTCAAATGATACTCAATGCCCCGTTCTCCAAAGAATTTGAAAATGCTGTTCGTGTCTCTTACGATGAGTTAGCCAAAAGAATCGGTCACAATGATTTCAGTGTTGCTGTTCGTTCCTCCGCCACTGCTGAGGATTTGCCCGATGCCTCTTTTGCTGGCCAACAAGAAACCTATCTCAATGTGCGCGGCATTGACGCCATTTTAATTGCAATTAAGCAAGTTTTTGCCTCTTTGTTTAATGATCGTGCGATAACGTATCGTGTTCATCATGGGTTTGCTCATAACAATGTTGCTCTGTCAGCAGGTATCCAACAAATGATTCGCAGTGATTTGGCGGTTAGTGGGGTCATGTTCACCATGGACACCGAATCGGGTTTCAACCAAGTGGTATTTATTACGTCCTCTTATGGACTTGGGGAAATGGTTGTACAAGGTGCCGTCAATCCGGATGAGTTTTACGTGCATAAGCCAACGCTGCGTGCTGGAAAACCCGCAGTCATTCGCCGTACTCTGGGTAGCAAAGCGATGAAAATGGTTTATGCAGAAGGGGCGGCTGCTGAGAAAAGCGTTACCACAATGGACGTTGAGCCAAAACATCGCATTCTATTTTCTTTGACAACCAATGAAATCGAACAATTAGCACGTCATGCATTGATTATCGAGCAGCATTATGGCCGTCCCATGGATATTGAATGGGCCAAAGATGGGAAAGATGGGAAACTGTATATCCTGCAAGCCCGACCAGAAACCGTAAAAAGTCGTGCAAATATGCAAGTATTGGAACGCTACAGTTTGCAATCGAAAAGTGAAATACTCGCTGAAGGTCGAAGTATTGGCCAAAAAATTGGGCAAGGACGTGCAAAAATTATTACCGATATTAGTGAAATGCACCGTGTTGAACCGGGGGATGTCTTAATTTCTGATATGACTGATCCTGATTGGGAACCGGTCATGAAACGTGCTTCAGCTATTGTAACCAATCGTGGCGGCCGAACATGCCATGCAGCCATTATTGCACGTGAACTTGGAATTCCCGCCGTTGTTGGTTGTGGTGATGCCACCAAAACTATAAAGGATGGGAGTGAAGTGACAGTAAGCTGTGCTGAGGGCGATGCAGGTTATGTGTACCAAGGTTTGCTGCCATTTGAACAAGTTAGTCTTGATGTCGAGACGATGCCTGAGCTGCCACTTAAAGTGATGCTTAATGTCGGGAATCCGGAACGCGCATTTGCATTTCAATCCATCCCTAATGCGGGGGTAGGGCTCGCGCGATTGGAATTTTTAATTTCAAATACGATTGGTATTCATCCTAAGGCTTTGTTGGACTATGACAAACTTCAAGATAAAAAGTTAAAAGAGTTCATTGACGAAAAGACAGCAGCTTATGCTTCTCCAGTTGAGTATTATATTGAGCGGTTAAAAGAAGGGATTGCTACGATTGCAGCTGCTTTTTATCCGAAGCCGGTGATTGTCAGGCTGTCTGACTTTAAATCCAATGAATATGCCAATTTGGTAGGCGGCAAGCTTTATGAACCCCATGAAGAAAATCCCATGATTGGCTTTCGTGGTGCTTCACGCTATGTTTCTGCAGACTTCGCCGAATGTTTTGCGCTTGAATGTCAGGCTGTTCGCCGCGTTCGTGAGGATATGGGACTTGGTAATGTTGAAGTCATGATTCCTTTTGTAAGAACGGTGAGTGAAGCAAAAGAGGTTATTGATGTATTGAAAAAACAGGGTCTTGAACGAGGCAAAGCCGGTTTGCGGATCATTATGATGTGTGAATTACCTTCAAATGCCCTATTAGCCAGTGAGTTTCTGGAATATTTTGATGGATTTTCTATCGGTTCCAATGACTTAACTCAACTTACCCTTGGCTTGGATAGAGATTCAGGCCTAGTTGCGTCCCAGTTTGATGAGAGAAATCCAGCAGTTAAGGCATTACTGCATATGGCTATTGCTACTTGTAAAAAAGCAGGGAAATATGTTGGTATTTGCGGCCAAGGTCCTTCTGATCATCAGGATTTCGCACAATGGTTAATGAAAGAAGGAATTGATAGCGTATCCCTTAACCCTGATTCGGTGCTTGAAACGTGCCTCTTCCTTGCAGGCCATAAATGAAGCGTTATTTCTACTTTTTTTTAGTATTAGCAGGATCTTATCCTGCTTTATTGTTTGCGAACGTACAAAAAGATGCCCCCCATGATCCAATTGCCCCTATCCTACTGTGGGTTACGCTCATTCTATTTTTCGCGCTGGTAGGGCGTTATTTAGCCCGCTGCATAGGACAACCCGGCGTACTTGGGGAATTGTTAATGGGCGTGTTATTAGGAAACCTTAGCTATTATTTTGGTTCGGACTTAATGGTAATTTTGCGAGAAGGCCCTGAAATTTTTAATATCATGGGTGCTATCTTGAGAGGGGAAGCATTACCCCAGGCAGTCGCAACCCATATTACTAATCCTTTTTATGCCCGGGAGATCATAGAGGCACTCACTGGGCCGCACGGCCTTGATTTAATCAAAATAGGGTATGTACTCGATGTTTTCTCGCGTTACGGCGTAATTTTTTTATTGTTTATGGTGGGTTTGGAAAGTTCTGTAGAAGAATTAAAGCATACGGGGCGTGAGTCAATTCAAGTGGCGGTGCTTGGTGTCCTTGCGCCTATTTTCTTAGGTTTTATCGTTGCTCATCTCTTACTCCCGGCCGCTTCTTATAAGGTTGATTTGTTTGTGGCTGCCACGTTATCGGCAACCAGTGTGGGTATTACAGCGCGCGTCCTTGCCGAAATGAAAAAATTACGTACCCGTGAAGCACGAACTATTCTCGGTGCGGCAATGATTGATGACATATTGGGATTAATTATTTTAGCGATAGTCAGTTCACTCGTAATCAATGATGCCGTTGATTTTTCAGTGGTTGTCCGTATCGTTCTTTCGGCGTTAATGTTCTTTGTAGTAGCGCTAACAGTTGGACCATTTATTTTAAGAAAGGTAGTCAATTTCTTTGATCATTTCCTTGATTTCTGGGAAGTAAAATTACTGGCGTCGTTTATTTTTGTAATGGTCCTGGCCTGGTTAGCCACGTTGGTTGATCTTGCCGCTATTATTGGAGCTTTTGCAGCTGGTTTAATTCTCCATGATGATTTTTTCACGTCGAAAAACGGAAACCACCATCATGAGTCACGTAGTATTAAAAGTTTGGTGGGACCACTTGAATCAATTCTTGCCCCATTATTTTTTATTTTAATTGGTATTCAAGTAAAACTCGAAACATTTGCCAACTGGTCTGTGTTAACTATGTCAGCGGGTCTTATTGTTGCTGCCATAGTAGGTAAGTTAATAAGTGGTTTGGGCGGCAATAAGAAAGATGATCGTTTATTGATAGGTGTTGGTATGTTGCCTAGGGGTGAAGTAGGGTTGGTTTTTGCATCCATTGGACGTACGCTTGGGGTTATTTCTGATCAGCTTTTCTCCGCTGTAATTCTGATGGTGGTTGTAACCACATTTCTTGCACCACCCTTGCTTAAAGCAAGGTATGCTAAAAATCCTCGGGATATAAAACATGAACATAAATAAAACGCAAGTCTTGGAGGATGTTAGGCGGGCTTTAGCTGAAGATATTGGCTCAGGAGACATTAGTGCAGAGTTATTATCATCACATCGAATAGCCAATGCTGAGATTATCTCCCGCGAGCCTATGGTGGTTTGTGGTATTCCATGGGTGGAGGCTGTTTTTACGGAAATTAATCCCCATATAGAACTGGAGTGGTTGGTGAAAGAAGGGGAGTGGCTTGATAAGCCAGCCACATTATGCAAGATAACAGGAGTTGCAGCGAATATCCTAACTGCTGAGCGTACAGCCTTAAATTTCTTACAAACCTTATCCGCAACAGCGACCCAAACACATCAATATTTGCTTCAGATTAAGGACAAAAAGACACGGCTATTGGATACCCGTAAGACAATTCCTGGCCTACGCTTGGCGCAAAAATATGCAGTGGCCTGTGCAGGTGGTGTTAATCACCGGATGGGCCTGTATGATGCCTTTTTAATCAAGGAAAATCATATAAAGTCTTGCGGTTCAATTACCAATGCAATTGCGATGGCTAGGAAAAAGCATGGCGACCTCCTTGTTGAAGTTGAAGTTGAAACGTTGGAGGAATTTCAAGAAGCGCTAGCAGTAAGGCCTGATCGTATTTTGCTTGATAATTTCAGCAATGCTATGCTTTTGGAAGCAGTAAAAATAAATCAGGGGCGTTGTGAACTAGAAGCATCAGGCGGTATAGATTTAAATACTATCAGTGCTGTTGCCGCAACCGGTGTTGATTATATTTCAGTCGGTTCCATTACCAAATCAATTCGGGCAATTGATTTAAGCTTATTAGTTAGGGAAGTTAAATGAATCCACGAATCGTGTTTACCGGGGGCGGAACAGCCGGACATGTAACACCCAATTTGGCATTAATTGAAATTTTACAGAAAAACGATTGGCAAATTGATTATATCGGTTCGGAAGAAGGTGTAGAAAAAGGTATGATAAGTACTTTAAACATCCCTTATCATGCTATAAGTAGTGGCAAGTTAAGACGTTATTTCAGTTGGCAAAATTTTTTAGATCCTTTGAAAATTTTTGGGGGGGTCGTCCAGTCTTATTGCTTATTGCGAAAGTTAAAAGCAGATATAGTATTTTCAAAAGGCGGTTTTGTGGCATTCCCTGTTGTTGTCGCAGCCTGGTTAAACCGTATTCCGGTGATTGCCCATGAGTCGGATATGACGCCTGGACTTGCCAATCGTTTAAGTTTTCCTTTTGTGGACAAAATTTGCGTTACATTTGCAGCGGCAAAAAAGCATTTTAAAAAGCAGCAAAAAATTGAAGTTACAGGGACGCCAATACGTTCGCAGTTATTCAAAGGTTCTAAAAAAAAAGGGTTGGAGCTTTGCGGTTTTACTACGGAAAAGCCTTGCATCCTGGTGATGGGTGGGAGTTTGGGGTCGGCCTTATTAAACAGTACACTAAGGGAAAATTTAGCGGCTTTATGCGAACATTTTCAAATTATCCATCTATGCGGAAAAGGAAAAGTTGACCCTGGTTTGCTTAATAAAAAAGGCTATTGTCAGTTGGAATATGCTAATGAAGAATTGGCTGATTTATTTGCTGCTACGGATTTGGTCATTTCACGGGCCGGAGCAAATGCTTTATGTGAAATTCTTGCCTTAGGCAAACCGCACGTTTTAATACCGCTCTCTGCTAAAGTGAGTAGAGGTGATCAAATTCAAAATGCCAACTATTTCAAAGGGCAGGGGGTTAGCGTAGTCGTTGAAGAAGAAAAGCTTACGGCTCAGACTCTTTTAAAGGCTATTAACGATGTTAATCAGCATAAAGAAGAAATCGTTGCAAAAATTAAGGCGCTTAATATTGAGTCAGCTGCCTTAAAAATAATTGCATTGATCAAGGAGCAGATGCATGTTGAATCCCCAGAGATTGTTTGACTATATTCGTCAGCAATGGCAGGAGACTATTCTTCCAAGCCTTTGTGAATACATTAAAATTCCCAATAAATCCCCGCATTTTGATCAACAGTGGCAAGAACATGGTTTCATGGAACGGGCTGTCAGTCATGTTGCGGACTGGTGCAAAACCCATGCCCCAGCAGGAATGACACTGGAAATTGTACGTTTACCTAATCGAACACCCTTGTTATTTATGGAAGTTTCTGGACAACTGGATGACACAGTCTTGCTTTATGGGCATTTGGATAAGCAACCAGAGATGACTGGATGGCAAGAGGGTTTAGAGCCCTGGAAGCCTGTGATTAGGGATGGCCGTCTTTATGGTCGAGGAGGAGCTGATGATGGCTATGCAGCCTATGCTTCATTAACAGCAATACGTGCATTACAGGAACAGGGCGTACCTCATGCTCGCTATATTTTGATTATTGAGGCTTGCGAGGAAAGTGGCAGCTATGATTTACCGTTTTATATCGATGCATTGAAAGAAAAGATTGGTAAACCTTCTCTGGTAATTTGCTTGGATTCTGGCGCAGGAAATTATGAGCAGCTATGGATGACCACCTCACTGCGTGGAAATGTCGTGGGTGAATTATCTGTTGAGGTTCTGACAGAAGGTGTCCACTCAGGCTATGCTAGCGGCATAGTGGCTGACAGTTTTCGAATTGCCAAGCAATTGATAAGCCGGATTGAAGATGAAGCGAGTGGTGAGATCAAACTTGAGGAGTTATTCTGTGAGATTCCGCACGAGCGCGTACAGCAGGCAGCAGCTTGCGCAGAAATTCTTGGTGATGCAGTTTATACGAATTTACCTTTTCATTCTGGTGTCGAACCTGTTGACAAAGACAAACAACAGCTTCTTTTAAATCGCACCTGGCGTCCCGCACTAGCCATTACCGGTGCTGCAGGTTTGCCTTTAATGGGTGATGCGGGAAACGTACTGCGCCCAAAAACATCTCTAAAGTTATCAATGCGTATCCCGCCCCTGGTTTGCCCCCAGAAGGCGGCTTTAGCCATGCAGCGTGCATTAACTGAAAACCCTCCTTATCAAGCGAAAGTAGATTTTCACCTCCAGGATGGTGCTGTAGGTTGGAATGCTCCTAAAATGGTCTCCTGGTTGGAGGAGGCTGCAAATAATGCTTCGATAATGTTTTATAAAAAACCTGCTGCTTATATCGGGGAAGGTGGCACCATTCCCTTTATGGGGATGTTGGGTGAAAAATTTCCTGATGCACAGTTTATGATTACAGGGGTATTGGGCCCACATTCCAACGCGCACGGTCCTAATGAGTTTTTACATTTGGATATGGTAGAAAAATTAACGGCTTGCGTTTCCTATGTACTGCACTCACATTCCACTCAGATAACACTCGACAGCTAATCAAAATATTGCGATACTCCTTCACCTTCTTGCAGGTAAGCAAGAAGGTGAAGGGATCAGTTTTTTTGGAAAATACTAGTCCCGTTTTAGTCCAACAATTAAGGAGAATAGTAATGAAAGCAAATTTATTTGCTGCTGTGTTATCACTTTGTATCGTCTCTCTTCCTCTTCATGCCAAAGTGGAAGTTGTCAGCCCTAACTATACCAAAACAAAGGCGCCGCTTAGTAAAATTAATTTAAATACGGCTGACGTGAATACACTTTCAAAATCAGTAAAAGGCATTGGAAAAAAACGTGCAGAAGCAATTGTTCGTTATCGCGAAGAACACCATGGTTTTAAAACCCTTGAAGAATTGTCTCAGGTTAAGGGATTAGGAAAACAATTTGTAAAGAACAACTTGTCCAAACTTCAAGAGGTTTTTACACTTGACTAGGTTTTTTTAAAGCAATTTTAGGGCATAATGGCGGAATTATCCGCCATTATTTTAAGTGAAAATAATGGTGTGTCTGCTTTCCTACCTCCAGTGGCTTGTTCGCAGCATCCGGAAAGTAGCGTTAAGACACTGAATCTCAAGGACAAAGCTTTCCAATTAGCCTTAAGTTTTTTCTTAACATTTTATAAAAGGGTAGCACGGACCCGTTCGTGCTGAGAAGATGCGTTAGCCGTCGCGAAGCATGTATTAGAAGCAAGTCATTATGAGCGCTCTAGCCCCTTTGAGGCAAACATCAGGAAAGACATCCGTCCTCCCGAACGAAGTGAGGGATCTCCTGGCATCATGGAGATGTCTCACTCCGTTCGACATGACGTATGTCATTGGGAGAGCATTGGTTTGGGTTTAAAATAAATTGCTCTACGTTCCACGCTTTACTCGGGTGAAATTCACCTTCGATCTATAGCAAGTTGCACTAATTGATTAAAAAAGACTGATTATAAAGTCAGTTAAATAATTCCCGATACAAAGCTAAAAAATCTTAATAAAGATCTGTCGATTTTTATTCAAATATAAGGTAAAGTGTTGCCAAAAAAAGAATGAGGTAGTGTTGCACATGTTTAGGAAACTGAGGGGCGTTTTTTCTAATGATTTGTCCATTGATTTGGGAACGGCGAATACGTTAATTTACGTCAGGGACAAAGGGATAGTTTTAAACGAGCCATCCGTCGTAGCCCTCCGTAATGAATCAGGTCAAAAACGAGTTGCCGCTGTTGGTCTTGAAGCCAAGCGTATGTTAGGCAGAACCCCCGGCAATATTAATGCTATTCGACCAATGAAGGATGGTGTCATCGCTGATTTCTTTGTCACAGAGAAAATGCTGCAGCACTTTATCCATAAAGTTCATGAAAATCGTTTCTTACGACCAAGCCCGCGTGTATTGGTTTGCGTACCTTGCGGTTCCACACAAGTGGAACGACGTGCTATTCGTGAGTCAGCGATGGGTGCGGGTGCTCGTGAAGTATTCTTGATAGAAGAGCCTATGGCTGCGGCGTTAGGTTCCGGCATGCCTGTGGAAGAAGCAAGCGGCTCCATGGTGGTGGATATTGGCGGTGGTACTACAGAAGTCGCAATCATCTCGTTAAGTGGTATTGTTTATCATCAGTCAGTACGTATTGGTGGTGATAAATTTGATGATGCCATTGTTTCTTACGTTCGCCGTAATTACGGTACTTTAATCGGCGAAACCACCGCTGAACGTATTAAACATGAAATTGGCTCAGCTTTCCCCAGCCGTGATCTCTTTGAAATTGAAGTTAGAGGTAGAAACTTGGCTGAAGGTGTACCTCGTAGCTTTACTTTAACCAGTGCTGAAATTCTTGAAGCATTACAAGAGCCTCTTTCAGGGATTGTTGGTGCAGTTAGAGCTGCTTTGGAATTAGCCCCACCAGAACTTGCTGCAGACATTGCAGAGCGTGGTATGGTATTAACAGGTGGTGGAGCCCTATTGAAGAACATGGACACTTTATTAATGGAAGAAACAGGCCTGCCCGTGCTGGTTGCAGAAGATCCTCTAACCTGCGTAGCGCGTGGTGGTGGTAAGGCGTTAGAAACCATGGATCTTCGTGGTGGTGATTTCCTCTCAACAGAATAATCCTAAAAGCAGGATTTTTGCACAACATGGTAAACATAAAGCTTTTGGTTTTGTGTTTGCCTCCGTTTTATCTTTTTTATTGATGTTCTCTGATTATCATTACAATTATTTGAAGAGTATGCGCAGTGGTTTTGCATTAATTATTTCACCACTGCAATATGCCGTTGATTATCCTGTTCGAGTTATCGGCTGGGTTCAATCTTTGGTCAGTGCCAAAAAAGCGCTGATTAATGAAAATATGCAATTGCGCTACCAACAAACTTTACTTGAAGCGGAGTTACAGAAACTAATTGTTATTAAAGAAGAAAATTCACAGCTCAGAGAGCTGTTGCTGACCTCTTCGAAAGCTAAAATGCAGGCTATGGCAGCACAAATCCTGGCTGTGGATACCGGTAGTTCGCGCCAATTAGTCGTATTAAATAAAGGGAAGCGTGATGGCGTTTACGTAGGACAGCCAGTGCTCGATGCGAAAGGCGTGATGGGGCAGATTATTGATGTTGGTTCGATGACCAGCACTGTCCTTTTAATATCAGATTCCAAAAGTGCTGTACCTGTGCGAAATAATCGCACTGGTGAGCGGGCTATTTTGGTAGGTACCAATGACATGAGCCAATTATCATTGATTAACTTGCCAAAAACTTCATCCATTAGTAAAGGTGACTTATTGGTTACTTCGGGTATGGGACGTTTATATCCTGAAGGTTATCCTGTGGGGCGTGTTGAAACAGTAAAAAGTATACCTGGCGAAGCGTTTATCAAAGTGAATGTGTCACCCATCGCCTTGTTAAATCGAACAAGACTGGTCCTGCTTATATGGCCTGATAAAGAGCAAGCCACGTTAACAGCCCAGATTAATGAGCGTTTAAATGTGTTAGGGGATACTGCATGAATGTATACTTACGCTTATTTATTGCGGTTCTTATCTCCCTGGCATTAACTATCTTACCACTACCAGATTTTTTAACTGGTTTAAGGCCCCCCTGGATATTAATGTTAATTTTATATTTGCAGTTTTTTCTGCCCAATTATTTTAATGTGACCTTGCTTTTGATTGTTGGCTTACTTTTGGATGTTTTATTGGCAACGGTGCTTGGTGAACATGCGTTTGCATTGTCCGTAGTGACCTGGCTTGCGAGTAATAAGGCGCGGCGTTTTTACCTTTTTTCAATGGGGCAGCAAATGGCTTTAATTGGCTTTTTCTGCCTTCTTTATCAAACGTTAATCATGATGATAGAACTTTTTATGGGATATCATATTAGCTTTATTATGTCTGTCGGTGGGGCTGCAATCAGTATGATTTTATGGCCTTGGGTAAGGTTGCTGGCTGATGATACCTTAAGGGCTAAAACAGCATATAGTCGATGAAATTGTTCATCGACCATCATGAAAATTGAAAGTGAACACCTAAATCATCATTGTTTTTCATAAAGTCATGAAAATTTTTGTGAGTATTGGCCTCACCTGAGGATGGGTCAACTACAGTGATTTCCCCATCGTCGTTTGAGCGACAGAAAACCAGATGACCACCTGGCATATCCTTACTACTTACCATCACAAGCGCTGTGGAGTTATTAGGGAAGACATACTTTTCCGAGTTTGGGATGCTCTGTAAATTTTTACTACGATTTTTAAACATTCCATAAGCAGCAACCAAACCAGGGTCTTTCCCTTCGGCATTTTTCAAAGTTTGCGCAGCACGGTCCTCAAGGACAATACTAATGACATTGAGTTTATTATTTTCTAAAAAAGACATGAGCTTTGCTGGATCAGCTACACCCCCAGGGGTTGTCCAAATGGATTTATAAATTTCAAATTCTTTAAGTGGAGTACACTCCTTTTCATTAATGTGATCCGTATGGTACATCATTAATAAAATAGCCCTTGCTGCACAGGAACTGGGAAAAGTTTGCTGGTTTGGATTAGTATTGATTTGATTTAAACGCTCACCAATGTGTTTTTGCTGAATGGCAAATTCGGCAACTTCTTCACTAAAGGTGAGTAGTTTCTTAAGGCAATCATCCGATAGAAGTTCAACAACATCAGGATTTTGTAGCACCGATTTTACTATTTTGGGACTCAATTGCTGTAATGAGTTTATATCGAATTCCAAGAAATGTTTAAGTTCTAAGTTCTGATATTTTAGGACGTAGTTCAAGCGGGATTGCAACAGATCCAATGTCTCCTTATCCATACTGTCTATCGCATCGTTCATGAAATTTAATTCGACAATAACCCCTTCTTTAAGAATTTCATTGATATTTTCCGGGGTTAGATCTTCAATTCGGCTTTCGATTTTATCAATTAGCCTAAATGGAAAGTCTTCCTTTCGCTTTATAGGTACTTTCATAAACATGATAAGCGCTTTAAGGTCATTTTTTAATTAGTATAGTCATATTTGAAGCTTGGCAATTCTGACAAGAAGTCATTGACCTTGGCGGAACCCAAGATGTTTGATGTTTGATATGGGCGCAACAACGCGACTTCTAAAAAATTTTATCTATACAGAGGTTATTGCCAAAAGAGAAAACAGGGTAAAAGATAAAAAAATTCCTAAAATGTAGTAAAATTATACAAATTAACTTTATTTTTTTATCATGGCTCAAGAACGGCAGTATCCACTTAGCTTTTACAATCTTACGCAACAAACAGCAACAGAGTATAGCTACGCACCTATTGGTCAACCCGACTTGAATCAGCTTCTTAGAAGTAAACCCTACTGGCGTCAAACAAAATCTGTAGCTCGATTGCAAAAGAAACAATTACTTGTTGCCGACTGGAGAATGCATAGATGGACAAGAGAACAATTGAATGGGGTAATCAAGAAACTGCAGGAATGTGTGAATGATGGCTTTGAACTATACATTTGGCATGAGGGTAAACTTCATCCACTAAGGGAAGATAATTTAAACAATTTATTGATGTTGCCAACGAGCTATACAATACAACCTCATCGCTACCATCAAATTTTAAAAAGAGCTGAGGAGCAGAGTTTTGATAAAAAAAATCTTTTAATTCTTGATAATTTTCAAGTAGATTCCCTGCTCGACCCAAACGGTGAAGAAAAGACAAGAGAAATTCCTATAAGTCAGATATCTAGCGGGGATTTATTAAATATTGTTGCTGCTATAAAAGATGCAAAGCCCCCAGTAGAAACTTTTTTAGTTGATGAGTTCTCCAATGCCGCTCTAGCAAGGCTTCCAGAGTTACAAGCCCATTTTCCTGGCGTCAATTTTCCAAACGCTTATAAAAAATTGTTGTGTGAAAAAGATAGTAAATTAAAGCAATTTAGGGAAAAAGGACAAATTACTTACGGTCATGATGTTTTACAAGAGGAAAATATTGCTCAACTATTAGATGTAATTTTAATTTCTGAAAATTCTACAACGCAGGATTTGAATCATTTCCTGTCATTTACCAAAAATCTAAAGAGGTTGAAGATTTGGCGTTGTCCTAATTTTAATCAAGGAAGAATAAACCACCATGATCTAAGTCTTTTAAAAGAGCTTAATATTACCCACTCGTCCGTAGATGGGGACTCTATTAAAAATTTACTGTTTAGCGCGCCTAATTTAACCTATCTTACTCTTGTTAATTCGCCTGCATTTTCAACGAATGATTTGAACTTGTCTCATTTACAAGTTCTTGATTTTAATAAAGTGGATTTATCAGGATGGGATTTAAACCAATTATTAAATAAAAATATAACCCAGTTAACGTTCTCAAATGTAATAATCAAGCAAAACTTAATCCATGGATTAGACCTATCTAATCTTATAAATTTATCGCTCACCCATTGTGAGATATCGGCAGATAACTTAAGTAAGCTACTCAATGCTTCTCCCAACCTTCATCAATTAAAATTACCGGACTCCTTAAAAGGTTTAAAGCTGGATAAGCAGACGGTATTTCCCAGGCTTCGATCGCTTAATTTAGCAGGAACAACGTTTAGTACAGAAGAATTTCATCAGCTCCTCGAAAAGACTCCAAACCTTAAGCATTTGTCTTTGGACATCCGAAAAGTTCCCGGTAATTTAAGTTTCATAGTGCCTACAAACATTACAGAATTAGAGCTCTATGGAAGTGATGCTCATCAAATACCAAATATCTGGCCAAAAGCAGGTTCTCTTAAGTCATTAGAGGCTTGGGATGTTCATACCGATTGGTCTTTTTTAATTGATTCGGGTCAATTCAGTGCACTTGAATCGCTTATCCTCGATGACGGCAATATTACTAAGGATGAAATTATCAGGCTTGTAAATGCTGCTCCTAATTTAAAATCATTACAGATTGATCACTCTTTGTATACACATAACGATCTCGCAACCTTGTTAAAATCTCGCAAATTAGGTAGGTATGCCGATCAAAGCCCCCCTCCAGAAGCTGTAATTCGAAAACATCACTCTGGTACAAAAGGGGTGAGTGAAGCAAAGTATGGTGGAGTCAACCACTCCAAAGCCCATGCCCGGCAAACTATTGATGCGCATACCGGTAACACCTCGAAAACAACTTATGATATTCAGCGTATTTTTTACCCTACGGATTCATCATTTCCTATACCGGATGTAAGTTTTTACCGTCAGAATGTATTCAATAACCTGGAAGTAACCGATTCACCTTGCAAAATGCAGGACGCATTTTCGCTCGTCAAAAAAGGTGATCTCAAACTAAAGTCTATTGATATCGAATGCTGCCCTCATGATGTTTTTTCGTTGGCTAAAGCTCTACCTCAAGAGCCTGGTTCTTCTTGTTTTTATGGTAAACAAGCCTTTACATTAACGGAAGAATGGCAAGCTGTGTGTTCACTGTCAGCACAAGAAAGGATGACCCATTTTCATGTGGAGCCTTTTGCTGACAATGTCGAAATCCAATATTCTTTGCGTGACAATCAATACTACATCCGCTCTAAAAAAGGGATTAAGAACATAGAGCTCGATTTTTTAATACAGATTCCAAAGACTAAAACGCCGCTTCCTGCAGAATTCGCAAAACTTGTGGAGCATTTTAAATTTTTTGGTGAAGAGGCACTTAAAGTTGATAAAAAAGAGCCAACAGGCCAAGATTATTTACGTTATATCTTGGAACAAGGAAATGGAGCATGCCGTCATCGTAGTGTTGCATTTAAGGCCTACCTTGAAGAACATTACCCAGACATTCCGGTACGAGTTATTACGAATGGTTGCCATGCCTATGTCGAAATAAATGTGAATGGTGATTGGCATTCCTGTGATCTAGGTGGTTATGATGCGGAATTAAAACTTCATGATAACTATCAACCTGAGTTGCATTCGGAAGAAGAATTACTTTTTATCCAACAGCTTGAAACCTGGAATAAAGAGAAACCGCAGTTTGCCTCTGTTACGCAGTATTGTCAGGCTATTTTTCAACGAAATGAGATTGGCAAACATTTAATTGAGATTGCCGATGATACATCCCTTGAAGCACTGCAACTTTCCCTTCAGTCTTATGCCAAGCGTACGTCTCGTCCTGTTTATTACATTGACTCCCCCAATGATTTGATTTGTTCTGCTGCTTTTGTGGAACGTCAGGGGATAAAAGGGATAGTGAAGAAGGGGCCTGGGGGCCCCCTTTATGATTTTCTTCAAGCGAATCAGGATCCGAAACAATCTCCTGTTTTGTTGGTTAACTATGCCAATTTTACCGCAGCGGATATCGTTCGCTTTAACAGCTTATTGGATGATGTTAGAAAGGCCGATGGGACGTTGTTACCAGACTCGACCAAAGTAGTTGGTTTAATTAATCCAACAAAAGCAACGGCTTATCGTGGTGAAGATTTTTACTCGCGATTTGACAAAGTTGAAGCTTGTCCATTGGCATCACACTCATTACAGGATGCTGCACCCCCGTTAATTGTTCCTGAAAAGACAAGCGATAGTGAGGTAGTAACGATAAACCTTTATCATCTAGCCGATTGGGAAGAAAGGCTTTTGGGACGGTGGGTTCTTCAGAAAGATAACCTTTATTTTGAAGAGGGTGAGTTAGTGCCTGCGTTAACTTCGGGCAAAACCATTGAGCTGCAAAACGCACCCTGGGAGGATGAAAAATTTGTTCGTTTTTGGCAACATGCAAAACTACATGGCAAAATCAACCATGCTGGGCGTTGTATTGATATTCCCCCGAATCTAACACTTGTTAAAAATGAAGGTTATGACTGGGAGAGTTTGAAAACCCGAATCCATATAGAGCTTGGCATTAGCCTGGATGCAGTTGTTTTAAACCCCACGCAATTTAATCAATTTATTACCCAATATCATTGTGATAACCAATCAAAAACACTTGAACCTCTTCCGGGAATTTTAAAGTCACATGCAGGAAAAACGCTGGAGATCAATTTAACGTCAAACCTGTCAGACGATGAATGGGCGCTATTTTTAACTACCTGTCAAAAACATCAGGTGAATATTATTTGTCATAAAGCGCCAGGGGTAACTATCCCGCAACAATTGTCTGGCGAGCTACCCCATGAAGTTATTGAAAAGTCTGATTTATGGACAGGTGATGTCACTTACACCACGATTATTCAAAGTTCAGACGTTGATAGTACCGTTGATCAATTAAATAAGAACGGGGATTGGCAAGTGATTGATGTCAGCGAATGTCAATCTGCCGATTTATTGATAGCAACGAAGGGTTCATTAAATCAGGAAACCTTACGCTTTGAATTTACACAAAGCGAACGAGCGCTTCTCACTGCGCTATCCAATAATAAGAAAGTCATCCTCAAAGGCAAAGTTTCGCAGGAATTGGCAGACACCTTAGCATCATTACTTCTTGAAAGGCAGAAATCACAGCAGCCCAGCGGCTATTTGGCCATCTTAAGTAGTGATTGCCAAGCCTTTCGATATCTAAATCCACTGTCTCATGAAGTAAGTGTGGCGGAGAAAAAAGTTTGTCTGGAACGCTATATTAAAGCAGCACCTGATATGGTTTTAACCTCTGAAACCATTGATAAGGTTTTAACCCGCGAACAACTGGAAAGGGAGTCATTAAGCCAACTTAAAGCCAGGCTTGATCATTATTGCATTCATCCTGAACAATCGACAGAAGATGCCTGGAAAGGTATGTTTCGCTTAGAGAGCCGTATCAAGCTTGGTACGTTTAAACCACACAGCAGTAAAGAAGTGGCCGAAGCATTTATACAAAAGCGCCTCGAAGCAGTTAATAAGGTTCTTAAACAGGCACCTTATGCCTACCTCACGGGATTAACGGCTGTTGGTAAGTCAACCTTTGTCGAAGAGCATTTATGTAATGAAAATAAAAAGTTGTTCCAGGGAGAGTCACAAATTTTATCCTGGGCTACTGACTCTTCTGATCTTGAAAAAATCTTGTTTATCGATGAAGTAAATATTGAAAATCGTGATTGGAGCGAATTCGAAGGCTTGTTTGCTAATCCTCCCGGCATTTTGATTGATGGAACCTATCATCCCCTGACGAATAAGCACAAAGTTGTGTTTGCAGGTAATCCGTTGAGTTATGGTGGGGAGCGACAATTATCCCAATTTTTTGTACGCCATGGCAATGCGGTTCTTTTTGAAGTTATGCCGCAGGAATTTATTTATGAAAAAATAATCAAACCTGTTTTTAGTCAAACGGATTTGGAACTGGAAGTACTTGATATCGCCGAGCCCATCCTTTCCGTTTATAGCTATCTCTGTAAGCATTCCCGTGATGAAGTTCTAATTTCGCCCCGTGAGCTTCAGATGATGGCACTGCTTGTGTTGGCAGCGCATAAAAAACACCCTGAACTTAAGGTAGCAGAGCTAGCGGAACATTACGCTTATGAAATAGGAGAAAGCTTATGTCCTAAAGAAAAGCAAAGGAAGTTTGAAGAACGGTTTAAACCGTATGAGCCCTCCATAAAACAGACATTGGAAGCGGTCAGTGCGGATAAAAAATCTTCATTTTTAGTCACTGCATCACGCCAGGCAATCTATCAACAATTGAATGAGTTATTGCAATTACGTTTGTTACGTCGAGAAGGGAAAAATGCAGCGCAAAAGTATGGCGGTATTAATGGCTTCCTTATTGAAGGTGAGCCTGGTGCTGGCAAGAGTGAGCTTGTAACTGCTGCTTTAATTCAAAATGGTTATCAGGAAGTCCACTTTGACAAAACCGTAAAAGAAAGAAAGCCGGGAGAAAAAATATTCTATCGCATGCCTGTCAGCATGCAGTTCGAAGATAAAAAGACTCTCTTATTGAAAGCATTCGATGAGGGGGCTGTTGTCGTGGTGGATGAAATAAACAGTTCCCCGATGATGGAGAGGCTTTTAAATGCTCTTTTAATGGGGAAAACACCTGAAGGAAGACGCCCTGCAAACCCTGGGTTTCTAATCATTGGGACACAAAATCCTGCGACGATGGGAGGACGTTTACAGACGGGGACTGCTTTGTCAAGGCGTATGATTAAAAAAGAAATGCCTTCTTACCCTGAACAGGAAATTAAAGCTATTTTATTGGAAAAAGAGATTAAGGCTTCAACTATTGATGCTCTGCTTAAAGCGTTTAATTATTGTTGTACAAAAGCAAAAAAATATCAGCTAACACCTGCACCAACTTTTCGAGATTTGTTGCGCGTCGTTAAAAAACATTTAAACGCTCTAAGTAAAGTTTCACCGGCAAATCCGTTTGAAGCGGATAAATTCGAAAAACAAAAGGCAGCTATTTCAAAAATGGTGCAAGAGATCATTGCCAGAAGAAAAGTGCCCGGTGATGTGAAAAGCCAGGAGGAAGTGCCCTCATTTATTTACCCCGCCTCTTATACAAAAATATGTGATAACCATGCTGACCCGCTTGCAAAAGCGAGAGCGCTTCTTGATGATTATACAAAATCAAATTCAAGCATTTCCCGCTTTTTCCATGGCCACTGGCGACGGCACCATGTGGTAGAGCTGTCACTCATCATTGAAGAAATAGGCCAGGATAAAGCCATCAATAATCTTAAGGATCTTTTGCACCTATTAAGCTGTATTCCCTTGCAAAACAATAAGGGTTCATTGGCGCATCGGATTGGCTTTATAAAAGAACACATTCTTCCTCTTGTAGAAGAGGACAAATTACAATCAGCCGAAATGAATAAATTCTCTTAAAAACTTTAGGAATGCGACCAGTTATTTTAATTCACGTAAATCAACACAGATTCTTTTATATTCTCCGGGTTGCAAATCCTCTAAGGACCAGTTGGCAATGCGATGACGCACAAGTCTTAGCGTGGGAAAACCAATAGCCGCTGTCATTTTACGAATTTGATGATTTTTACCTTCCCGTAAAATGATCTCTAACCAACTGGTAGGAATATTTTTTCGAAAACGAACAGGGGGATTTCGTGGCCATAGTTCAGGTTCTTCAATCAGGCGAACTTTTGCTGGTAAGTATCGGGTGTGCTTAACGATTAATCCTTGTCGAAGGGGTAAAAGCGCATTGTCTTGGGGGACACCTTCCACCTGTACCCAATAATATTTTTCTTTACGAAAGGCAGGATCGGTTAATCGATGTTGTAATTTCCCATCATTGGTCAATAAAAGTAAGCCCTCGCTATTTTTATCCAAACGACCGGCTGCATAGAAATTAGGCATGCTAATGTAATCTGCTAACGTTTTATCCCCTTCTTCCCCAGTAAATTGGCTTAAGACGTTGAAGGGTTTGTTAAATAATAAAATATCACTCACAGGTTTTATAATGGATTGGAAAAAAAGACTTATTATGCAGCGAAACGCATTTGGGACAAAGGGTTTTAGCATGCTATGATAACTCACTTTCAAATCGACGGAGTTGCTATGACATTCGAAAAAATTAATGTTCCTGCTGAAGGAGAAGCCATTACAGTTTCTGCTGACTTGTCTTTAAATGTTCCTGATTACCCCATTATTCCTTTTATTGAGGGTGATGGCATTGGTGTTGACGTGACCCCGCCTATGATCCATGTGGTAGACGCCGCTGTAGCAAAAGCGTATGGAAATCAAAGAAAAATTTCATGGATGGAAGTATACGCGGGTGAAAAAGCGACGAAAGTGTATGGGGCTGATCAGTGGCTACCCAAAGAAACACTTGATGCGTTAAAGAAATACGTGGTCGCTATTAAAGGTCCTCTAACGACACCCGTAGGTGGAGGCATTCGTTCCTTAAACGTAGCTATTCGTCAAGAACTTGATCTGTACACTTGTTTGCGCCCCGTTCGTTATTTTTCGGGCACCCCAAGTCCTGTAAAAGAACCATGGAAAACAGATATGGTTATTTTCCGCGAAAACTCTGAGGACATTTATGCGGGTATTGAATGGCAGGCAGATTCTGCAGAAGCCAAGAAGGTGATTAATTTTCTGCAAAATGAAATGGGTGTTAAAAAAATTCGTTTTCCAGAGCATTGTGGTATAGGCATTAAACCAGTCTCTCAACAAGGCACTTCACGATTGGTTAGGGCTGCTATTCAGTATGCTATTGACAATAATCGGGATTCGGTCACTTTGGTCCATAAAGGAAACATCATGAAGTTCACTGAGGGTGCCTTTAAAGACTGGGGTTATCAGGTTGCGCGCGAAAATTTTGGGGCAACAGAATATCAAGGTGGCCCATGGATGCAGTTAACCAATCCTAAAACTGGAAAAGCAATCATTATCAAAGACGTCATTGCTGATGCCTTTCTGCAGCAAATTTTATTACGCCCTGAAGATTATAGTGTTATCGCCACCTTAAATTTAAATGGTGATTATATTTCTGATGCACTTGCAGCCCAGGTAGGTGGAATCGGTATCGCGCCAGGTGCCAATATTGGGGATAAAGTGGCTGTGTTTGAAGCAACTCATGGTACCGCTCCAAAATATGCAGGTCAAAATAAAGTGAACCCTGGTTCGCTAATTTTATCGGCAGAAATGATGCTGCGTCATTTAGGTTGGATGGAAGCTGCTGATTACATTATCAAAGGGGTTGAAGGGGCTATTGAAGCTAAAACAGTGACTTACGATTTTGAGCGCTTAATGGAAGGGGCAACCTGCGTGAGTAGTTCTGGTTTTGGTGAAGAAATAGTCAAGCACATGTAAGTTATACTTAAAGAGTTATTCTTGGTGAGTAAATGTCGCCAGGGAAATTTGCAAAGCGTGTTGACATTTTTTTCATGATCTTGCTCAAGAGGCCACATGCAACACTTTGCACGGGACAAACTTTTTTTATGTAGTCGTTGCAAACGAAGTGAAGCAATCCAGTACAGATTTTTGTTTACAGACGTACTAGATTGCTTCGCTAGAGCTCGCAAAGACGCAGTTTCAAGTCTTTATCCTATGCAGAGGCTTCATCCAAGATATCTTTGGATATCACGGACAAGCAGGGTTATATAGTTTTTCCCATCGTATTTAAGATGATCCCTGATGATTTTAAGAACCAGTAATGGAAAGCTAATTTGAGTGCAATCTAATCAAGCTGTTATTGATTATCGCAAGGTTTAATTTTTTAAAGAATTTAATCAATTTTTACTGGCCAAAAATGCTTTAGAAGTCTATAAAATTAATAAAGGGTGTATGTTATGAGTGGATGGTCTTTAGAGGAAGTAGTTGAACGAAAGAAGGCTGAATCAGAAGTTTTACCCGAGATTAAACAGCCTAGAAAATATAAAGTTATCCTACTTAATGACGATTACACGCCCATGGAATTTGTAGTAGAAGTGTTAAAGCAGTTTTTCCATTTAAGTGAAGAGGTAGCAACCCAGGTGATGTTACAGGTTCATATTGTGGGGAAAGGTGTTTGTGGTGTTTTTACAAGGGACATAGCAGAAACGAAGGTTGCATTGGTTAATGATCATGCTAGAAGTAATCAACATCCTCTGTTATGTACCATGGAACCAGAATAATTGGTGGTTGGCTGGAGAGAGGAGCAACGGCAATGTTAAACAAAGAACTTGAATTCACCTTAAATCTAGCCTTTAAGGAAGCGAAGGAGAAGCGTCATGAATTCATGACTGTTGAGCATTTATTGTTATCGCTGCTTGATAATCCGGCTGCAGGCAATGTATTACAAGCTTGTGATGCCAATATTGATGCTTTGCGTCGGGATTTAATTGAGTTCATTGATGAAACCACTCCCAGAATTCCGGAAGATGAGCTAGATAGAGAGACTCAGCCAACACTTGGGTTTCAACGGGTTTTACAACGTGCTGTATTTCATGTGCAATCAGCTGGTAAGACTGAAGTGACAGGAGCTAACGTACTGGCTGCTATTTTCAGCGAACAAGAAAGTCAGGCTGTTTATTTCCTTCGTCGGGAGAATATTACTCGTCTGGACGTTATAAATTATATTTCGCATGGTGTATCGAAATATCATAGTGATATGTCTGAAGGGATGAATTCGATGGATGAAGAGGCTCTTGGCGGTGAGGTAAACGAGTCACCACTGGAAAGCTATTGCATGAATCTTAACAAGCGGGCTCGACTTGGTAAGATTGATCCGTTAATTGGTCGCCATGAAGAAATCCAACGTACCATTCAAGTTTTATGCCGACGTCGTAAAAACAATCCTTTACTTGTAGGCGAAGCTGGTGTGGGTAAAACAGCCATTGCCGAAGGCTTGGCGCGACGCATCGTTGATGGAGAGGTTCCAGAGGCTATTCATAATTGCGTTGTTTATTCGCTCGATTTGGGGGCTTTATTGGCTGGTACCAAATACCGTGGTGATTTTGAAAAACGTTTAAAAGCAGTTTTAAAACAACTTTCCCAACAAGATGGTGCCGTCCTGTTTATTGACGAAATTCATACGATTATTGGCGCTGGTGCTGCCTCAGGTGGTGTCATGGATGCTTCGAACCTCATTAAACCATTGCTCGCCAATGGTGAATTAAAATGCATCGGCTCAACGACGTATCAGGAGTATCGTGGTATCTTTGAAAAGGATAGGGCGCTTGCCAGACGCTTCCAAAAAATTGACATTACAGAACCAAGTATTGATGAAACCTTTGAAATTCTTAAAGGTTTGAAAGGTCGTCTGGAAGAGCATCATGGTGTTAAGTTCTCCATTCCTTCTCTAAAAGCTGCGGCGGAGTTATCTGCAAAATATATTAACGATCGTTTCTTACCCGATAAGGCAATTGATGTGGTCGATGAAGCAGGGGCTTATCAAAATCTGTTAACCGCTAACAAGCGTAAAAAAATTATTAGCGTCGCCGAAATTGAAAGTGTTGTTGCCAAAATTGCACGCATCCCTGTTAAAAAAGTATCAGCCAGGGACAAAGATACGCTGCGTAATCTTGAGCGTGACTTAAAATTATTGGTTTATGGACAAGACGATGCGATTACAGCGCTTGCCTCCGCCATCAAGCTTGCACGTTCCGGCTTACGAGAGCCCCAAAAGCCAGTAGGTTGTTTCTTATTTACAGGGCCTACAGGGGTAGGTAAAACAGAGGTTACCAGACAGCTTGCCAATGTATTAGGCATTGAACTACTACGTTTTGATATGTCTGAATACATGGAAAAACATACCGTATCCCGCTTGATTGGCGCTCCTCCAGGCTATGTTGGTTATGATCAGGGAGGGTTATTAACAGAGGCTGTTACTAAAAATCCCCATGCCGTGCTGCTGTTGGATGAAATAGAAAAAGCCCATCCCGATGTATTTAATTTGCTGCTGCAAATCATGGATCATGGCACCTTAACGGATACTAATGGTCGTCAAGCTGACTTTAGACATGTCATTCTGGTAATGACTTCCAATGCGGGTGCGAGTGAAATTAGCCGAAATTCAATCGGATTTTCCTTGCAAGATAATAGTAGCGATGGGTTGGAGGTTCTTAAACGTCAATTCAGTCCAGAATTTAGAAACAGGCTGGATGCCATTATTAATTTTGCACCTTTGGATACAGAAACCATCGGTTTGGTTGTCGATAAATTTATCATGGAGCTGGATGAGCAATTAAGCAATAAAGGTGTATCCTTTAAGGTTGATCAAGCTGCTCGCGACTGGCTGATTGAACATGGCTATGATAAAGCAATGGGTGCTCGTCCGATGGCAAGGTTAATTCAAGAAAACGTTAAAAAACCTCTTGCAGATGAATTACTTTTCGGTAAGTTGGCCAATGGCGGACACGTTGTTTTGAAAGTAAAAGATGGCAAATTACACTTTGATAGCCACGATCATCGCGAAGGGGTTTTCTAAAACACTGTATACTCAATCAAATGCGCCTTAAGGCGCATTTTTTATGACGTTTGTCATCCAGTTGGCGCAATTGTATGTTTGGAAATGATTTCTAAAAATTTTATCATTTGTTGAATAGGAGCGAACCCGTGTAATGTTCCGCTGAAGACATTACAGAAGTTCTGGGTTAAAATAGCGACATTGTATTCAAATTGGTTATTACATGCTGAGTGTCATCATTATTGCCAAGGATGAAGAAGCAAACATTAAACGTTGTCTAGAATCAGTACAATGGGCAGACGAAATAATTGTGCTTGATTCGGGGAGTACTGACAACACGGTTACTATTGCAAAAGAATTCACAAGCCACGTTTACAGTACCGATTGGCAAGGCTATGGCGTTCAAAAGCAACGTGCTTTATCTTATGCCACAGGGGATTGGGTCTTAAATCTGGATGCGGATGAATCAATAGGTAGTGAATTACGAGAGTCGATTAAAAAAGCGATAAAGAGCAATGAAGCAGAGGCTTATCGTATTCCCATTTGTATGAAGTTTTACGGAAAGCTCATGCGCTTTTCCTCGAGTCCTAAAAGACACATTCGACTTTTTAAACGAGCTGGGGCGCGTTACAGTGATGATATCGTGCATGAAAAGGTTATATTACCCCCTACGGCCAAGGTAGGACGCCTAAAAGCGGCAATTCAACATCATTCCTTCCAGGATTTAAGCCACGCCCTGTATAAAGTTAACAAATATTCTTCTTATAGTGCCAAAATTCGCATTGAGCAACGGCCTTCCCCTAAATTCGCAAAAATACTCTTTAGTACCAGCTGGATGTTTGTACGTTGTTATTTTTTACAGCGGGGATTTTTGGACGGCAGGGAGGGTTTTATATTAGCAGTGTTGAATGCCCAGGGCACTTTTTATCGCGGTATTAAACAACTGTATCGTGATTCAAAAGTAGAGCAATTACCCAGTACACCCAGAGAGAATTAAGAATGGACACCTCGCTTAGCTTTTCCCAACGATTTCCTATGCAAACATGGGTTTCAATTCTTTTAGGCGCTACCTTATTGGCATTACCCATGAGTTCTACTGCCAAAAGTGTCTTTTTAAGCCTTTCTCTAGTCGCTATATTACTTACACCCTCGTTACGCAAGGATGCATTAGCACTTTTTGCGACTCACTGGGGTAAGACAGCTATTTTACTGTTTCTGATTGTACTTCTTGCCTGTTTGTGGAGCCCCGCCAGTTTTAGCGATAAAAAATTTATGATTGAAAAATACAGTAAATTACTTTATCTCCCCTTTTTAGTTGCGGGATTTAAGAGTGCTAAAACAAGAAAGCTTAGCTTGCATGCTTTTTTATTGGCTATGGTTATTACTTGTACACTGTCTGTTTTAAAATTTCATGGCTTTTTACAGTCATTTAATTTTGATCCTGATCATGTGTTCCGTAATCATATTATGACTGGTTTCATGGTGGCTTTTGCTGCGTATTTATCCTGGTTATTTGCTTATCGGCAACAAGGACATTCACGCTTGGGGTATGTGGTATTGGCATTACTCTTTAGTTATCAAGTTCTTTTTGTAAGCGGAGGACGGACTGGGTATGTCATTTATTTATTGTTAATGGGAATTTTAATAGTACAGTTATGCACCTGGCGTCAGGCCATAGCAGGAATAGGCTTGGTTTTTGCCATATTTGTAACTAGTTATTTGGCAAGTCCGGTAATGAAAGGGCGTGTGGATGGTGTTATTCAGCAGATACAAAGTTACCAGCACAACCAGAAAGATACGGATGTTGGCTTGCGTTTACAGTTTCATGATTACGCACATCAGTTATTTAATCGACATCCTATAGCGGGCAATGGCACCGGCAGTTTTACTTATTATTTTGCCAAAGAGAATCCTGTTCCATTCTGGAGCTGGAAATTGACAGAACCTCACAGTCAGTATTGGTTGACAGCTGCTGAATTTGGTTTATTAGGGATTGCGGCTTTGCTATTCTTTTTTATTAGCCTTTTTCAGGCTTGCCTGCGGCTGGATAAAATGAAAATGATCGCTTTTGCGATGTTAATCCCATTCATGATTGGTAATCTATCAGACTCCTTGCTTCTTTATTCAGGTTCTGGTTATTTCTTTTTGTTATTTATGGCTCTTTGCTTTGGCGAGAGCCTTGAATTTCAGAAAAGCAAAGCTAAATAAGATCTCAGTAAGTTAAACCATTTATTAATTTGATACTCTAATCTTGGGTAAATTGTTGCTCTCTGGGTAAATCTACCCATACATGCTTCCTGCAATCTGATTTATAATTAGACAAATTTTTAATAAATTGCTCTTTTTAGAATGACGGATAACAAACATAATTATCAAGGTACTGTAAGTGCTTTAATCCAGCTGACAAAAACAAATCTAGATAAGCTTGGAAAAAGGATTGTCGAAGATTTTCAGCAACACGCTCAACTCGATGAAATGATCATTGGCGACTGGCTAAGGCTCCGAAATGTCCTGAATATGTATAAGGCTTGTCATGCCTTTTTTAGTGGAAGTGCTTTTTACAGAACGGATACGTATCACTTTATTAATCAATTGCTGCCACCCAAGGAGAATTATACTTCCTTAACGACTATGTTAGGGCTAGCACCTATTGAATATTATAATGTGCAACAGGATTCGCCCTCTAAGCGACTGCATATTTGTAACTCCTATGTCATTCAAGAGGACAATTTTAATCCCTCACAAACGCTACTGGAGTTATTATTTTCGCGTACTTCATTAGAGTGTTCTGCATCAATACAAATTGCAAATTATTTAACACTGCTTGATTTCTTTCAATTGATTCATGGTAATAAAAAAGGGCAGGCCATCTTTGATGTTATTTTTGGACCGAAATCCAGTGACAGCCATAATTTAAATCGCCTTCGAGTTGGCAGTATGGGTAGTCTCTGGACTGGAGATTGGTATGACTTTACACCGCTCTATTTTTTCATGACGCTAGGAAATGAAGATATTGCGCTCAGTAATTTGAAAAATACCCCTGAGAAATACGTTGGTTCTCGTTTTTATATAAAAGGGGATAGCGATTATTTAGAAAAACATCCAGAAGGAATTGCTCAAGGATGGAATGTCATTTTTATAGGCCTTGATGAAAAAGGTAGCCCTCTATTTTTAGCAGCCAACGAATATAAGCAGCGATCTGTTTTTACTTATCATGAGATGTTAAGTTTACTAGCTACGGGTTTTAATCAATTTCCTGACGATTATACGAATTCTTTAGTGTACAAATTTGTTGAAGAGAGGGATCTGGAAGGCTTTAAAAAAGGAAATCAAAGTGCATTTGATACTTCAATGATTAAGTTATTCATCACTAATCTGCCTGAAGCGATGAAACGTCTGCATGAATTTTGTGATAACGCTTATATATATCTTATTAGGCGCCAAGGATATGATACCAAGTCTAACACGATTAAACCTACAGTTATTCATCGCCCACTCATTTCTCACACGCGTGATGATCATGACAAAATACTATTGAATTTTTATAAAACTAATTTTAGAGGAGATCCAGTAAAAAAGACTTGTAAAGATGATCAATCTCTTCGGGTACAACCTAAATCTATGTTTTTTTTCCCACATTCAGGACAAAAAATAAACGATTTAATTGCTAAAGCGTTGGATTTAATAAGTAATTTATATACTCATTCATCAAATGATGAAGAAATGGAAATTTTTTGTCAGCAATCCTATGCGGCGTTAAATCATTATCAATTTAAATTGGAGCAGGATACACTTCAACAAATCGAAATAGAAAAGCTGGTTGATTTTGTTAAAACGCTAGAGCACTTGTATGAAGGGCTTGAACCATCAACAGTGGAGCGGATTTCGTCATCCTGAAATGCGGCATAAACTGCAGGAATAACCTCCTGCGCTAAACATCAGGATTTCATTTGCTGGAGATTCTTTGCTTTGCTTAGAGTGCCGGTCTTTGCAACAGTTTCTTGCCTAAAACTTTAGTAATCAAACCTTAAAAAGCTAACTTCAATTGCTGCCAATATTGACTATAAAGGGTCAGGGTTTCTTCGCCGACATCGCGCTGAAAATGGCCGCGGTTTAAAACCTCTTGAGAGGGATAGACGATAGGGTTTTTACTGACCGAATCAGGTAGAAGCGCTTTGCTTTTTGCATTGGTAATGGCATGGCCTTCTATGAGGGCAATTTTCACACCAATATCTGGTCTTAAAATAAAATTGATAAATTCATAAGCCTCTTCCAAATGAGGGGCATTAGAGGGGATGGCAAGGCAGTCAACCCAAATGACAAACCCATCTTGTGGGTAATTAAAGGCAATTTTATTATTTTCTACTTGGGCTTTAAATGCATCACCATTCCAGGAAGACCCTGCTATCGCATCTTCATCAATCATAATGGCCTGGACGCTATCACTGGCAAATAGCTTGATGTTAGGAACCAGTTGCAGCAGATGATGGAATGCTTTATCAATGTGTTCAGGGTTGGTATCGTTTGGATCAAAGCCTAAACTCATTAAAGCAATTGCAAAGATTTCACGAGAGTCATCCAATAGCATTAGCTGCCTTCGCCAGCGTTTTTGCCAAAGTTCTTGCCAGGTTTTTGGTGGGTTCGCTACATAGTTTTCATTATAAAAAATACCCGTAGCTCCCCAAATAATAGGGACGCTATAGTAGTTTCCTGGGTCATAATCGGTATGGGTAAAATTTTCTGCCAAATTGCTTAAATTAGGCAGTTTCTGCGAGTCAAGACGCGTTAACATACCCTGTTTTTGCATACGTTCAACAAAATAAGCAGAGGGTAGGATAACATCATAAATACTTTTGCTACTTGCTTTTAATTTGGCATACATCGTTTCGTTGCTGTCATAAGTCGAGAAGTTAACGCGAATACCTGTCTCTTGCTCAAATTGCTGAACCACTTTCTTGGGAATTTCTCCTCCCCATACGTAGACATTCACAACCCGCTGCGCCCAGGTCGAAGTTACAGCAAGCAATAAAGCGAAGAGTAGAATGATGCGATTCATGGTGATTTACCTGATAAACGGTGTGAAATAATGACTAGAACCATGGATACCAAAATGGTAATAGTGCATAAGGCATTCAATTCGGGTGTCACTCCAGCCCGTACTAAGGAGTAAATGGTTAAGGGCAAAATGTTAAAATCAGGACCTGCTACAAAATAGCTGATAATGACATCATCAAAAGAAAGGGTAAAACACAGCAAAAAAGCACTTAATACGGCAGGCCACAGCAAGGGTAATAAAATTTTTGTTAGCGCGGCAAAGCGTGAGGCCCCCAAGTCAAGCGCGCTAAAATAGACATTGGGATCTAACGTATGAATCCGACTGTTAATGGTTAATACAACAAAAGGTATGCAGAAGGTAATATGGGCGATTAACAAACTAAAAAACCCCAAAGGGATATTGCTGGCGTTGAAAAATATAAGGAGAGCCACACCTAACACCAGATCGGGGATAATGATTAAAAGCAGCAGCAAGGCATTTAGTGAGCGCTGGTGGCGGCTACGAAAAAGAAACAAATTTACACAGGTAAGCAAGCCTATTGTGGTAGCAATGGTTGAAGCACTTAAGCCTAAAAGGACTGAGTGGGCAAACGAAGCCCATAAACCGCGGTCTTGGAAAAGCTCGTTATACCAGCGCATTGAAAAACCATGCCACTGCAGGGAAAACTTCGCATCATTGACGGAATAAACGACCAGCACCAAAATGGGCAAATAAAGCAGCGAATAAATCAAAAAAAGAAAGAGTTTTTGCGAAAAGGTTTTCACCGCAAATCCTCCTTATTTTGACGTCGAAATAGGACTAACAAAAATAACAAAAGGGTGGTTAAAATGACACTGGTTGCAGCGCCTTGTGGCCAATTACTTAAAACAAGGAATTGGTCTTGAATTAAATTGCCCAGCAAAATAGAGCGAGCACCGCCTAAGACATTAGGGATATAGAATAGCGTCATTGCAGGGAGCAGCACCAATAGACAACCGGCAGCGATACCGCTCGCCGTATTCGGTAAAAAAACGCGAAAAAATATATTACGTTTACTGGCGCCTAAATCTTTGGCAGCTTCAATCAGCCTGAAGTCAAAACGCTCCATGTTCGTGAAAATGGGTAATACCATAAAAGGAAACAAGTTATAAATTAAGCCGGTAATCACGGCAAAGTTGGTATAGAGCAATGAAAGTGGGCTATCAATCAGGTGTAGTTTTAGCAGAATGGTATTTAGTACACCTTTTGCTTTTAGAATGGCAATTAGAGAATAGGTTCGCACTAATGAACTTGTCCAGAATGGAATAATAATTAACAGCAATAATAAAGATTGATGCCTGGATTTAACGAGCAAGTAACTAAAAGGATAGGCCAACAGCAAACATCCTCCTGTAGTTAATAACGCTATCCATAGAGAACGAAAAAAAATTTTCACAAACGTAGGTGTTAGCAAGGTAGAGTAGTTGTCCCAGGTAAATGGTGTGGAAACCAAATGAACACTGTCTTTGGATAGAAAACTCGCTATTAATACCAAACTAAGCGGTACGAGGCAAAAAATAACTAGCCAGGTATAGATGAAATAAATTGAAATCGAGCGAACTTTCATGACTCTATCCGAGCCAATTCAGCAGTAAAATTTTCAAAAATAAATGTCTTCATTGCTATTCATCGTTAATGGTATAAGGGATTGCACGTTTAACAGCTTAACTATTTAAGAGCGTGGCAATAAAACTTCCCAGCCAGTGAGCCAGTGTACCCAGACGGTTTCATTCGGCGAGTATTCTAATTTATCATCATCTTCATCAAAAAACTCAGAAGCATTAATAATTTTACCTGAAGCCAATTCAACTTTTAAATCCACTGTTGAACCTTTATAAATGATGTCGATAATTTTACCGGGTATCATGTCATTGGTATCTTCTACTTCAGATAGACTCCAGACGCGAATATCCTCAGGCCGAACGATTAAATGCAATTTATCTCCAGGTTTGTAATGGTTGGTGTTTTTGCAATGCAAAGGCATCGATTCAATTGTAGTTAGCAAGGTGTGTTCAGAGGCTTCAATCACTTCAATATCGAAAATATTGGTTTCGCCTATAAACTGTGCCACATAAATATTTTTAGGCGTTTCATACACTTCTCTAGGTGTGCCAATTTGTTCAATATGACCATGGTTAAAAATCACAATGCGATCAGACATGGAAAGCGCTTCTTCTTGATCATGCGTGACGAAGATAAACGTCATATTAAGCGTCTTTTGAAGTTGCTTTAACTCAGACTGCATGTCTTTACGCAAGCGATAATCTAAAGAACTTAAAGGTTCGTCTAGCAATAAAACTTGTGGGCGGTTAATAATAGCTCGCGCGATAGCCACGCGTTGCTGTTGTCCGCCACTCAATTGCTTAATATTACGGGCTGCGAATGACTCCAGTTGCACAAGGCGCAGGGATTCTTGAACCCTTTCTTTAATTTGTTTTTCGTTAACGCCTCTGCAACGCAAGGCAAACGCTACGTTTTCATAAACTGACAAATGGGGAAAGAGGGCGTAACTTTGAAAAACAGTATGGACATCCCGTTTTTGAGGGGGCAGGGCGTTAACACACTGACCATTGATATAAATATGCCCGGCAGTTGGCTGTTCAAAGCCGGATATCAATCGTAATAAAGTTGTTTTGCCACAGCCCGATGGTCCTAGCAACGTCAAAAATTCTCCATTAAAAACAGATAAAGTGACATTATCGAGAATTGGCGATGAATTATAAGACTTATGAAGTTGTTTAATTTCTATAAGTGGCGTCATGGGCTCTGGTTTTAAAAAGGGCAATTATGCGGTCTGGAACCCTACTTGTCCAGACCATTGTTTTTGTAATGATAAAAATAAACAATTCACTTACCAAAGGGAAACGGGTTGGGTTAGGGTTTGTATGCTGCATATTTCAGAAATACCGCCATTATTGCAGACAATAACCCCCGTTGTTTCATCCACCTTTAAAACGCCACCTTGCCATAGACAGCAACCTTGAATTTTTTGTAAATCCATCACAGCATGTCGGGTACAGTAGCAAGAGGAATAGTAGCCATTCGTACAAACATAACGACCAGCGGAAGTATCGCAATAATTAATGCCGCCCATGTTGCCGCAACAGTTCATTTTGTCACACTCGGGTGTATAGGTAGTGGAATTATCGCAGATCATTTTTACCTTTGTCCCACCGATTACTGATGGAGCAAATAAACAACAGGTAATAGCAATGAATAGACTACACAATAACCGCATGGTTTATTCCAACAATTGATTTTTATTAAGAATAACATAGCTGGAAACAAAAAGAAGCTCTACCTTATCAGGGTAAACAAATGCTCATCCTGAGTATCCCAACACGATGGTAAACGTCAAAAAAAAAAGACCGTCATCCCGAACGTAGTGAGGGATCTGCTTTGTATCAGGAGATGTCTCACTACGTTCAACATGACGGACGTTTTTGGGAGTGCCTCAGCCTTTTTGGGACAAAACATTGGACAAGAATTTACAGGGAAAGCTCTAGTGTTAATGTCTCTCAATCGGCCACAGGCTCCAAGGGCACCACAAGCCACATGATTAAATACACTAAAATAGCGGAGCCACCAAGTAAGAGAAGTAGTATAAAAATTAATCTCATTACGGTTGGATCCATATTAAAATAATCTGCCAAACCACCGCATACACCAGCAATCATTTTGTCGCGACGCGAACGGTAAAGCCTTTTTTTAGAGTCTTGATTTTGAGGTAACTGTTTCATAGGGTATTCCTGATTGTTAGTCTTTTATAATCATTGTAGAACATTGATTAATGATAAAGAGAATAATCAGGGGAAGTAAAGAAGAAAAACATGCTTAATTTTCAAACATAGAAACAGGGTGAACTATATCGGCATATTTCCAAGCTTCGGAAAATTGCTGAAAAATGTCATTTGCTTCTTGAGTTTTACCCAATTGTTGTAAGCTCTTCGCCAAACCGTAAAGTGCCCAGCCATTTTTTGGGAATTGTTTTAAATCTTGTTGGTAATACTCTATTGCTTTTTCAGGATAACCCCACTTTAAGTAGGCGTCAGCCAGTATTTCCATAACAGGGAAATACCAGTCTGGCGGTTCGTGATAGCGCATGTTTTGCTGTAATTTCATGGCTTTCTGAAGGTAATGAAACGTGCTTTGCGGATCATGGTTGGCATCAGTAATATTCGCTTGAAGAATTGCTTTTGCAATTTTCAAGAGATGAATACCATTTTTTTGCAAATTCTCATTATTAGGGCCTTGCCTGATAATATGAGATAATTGAACCAACTCTTGGCGGGCTGCCATTTTATTATTAAGATGAAGTAACGCCATGCCCTGAACATAGTGCCACATACCGAGGGCATATTGATATCGTTTGGGCGGTTTGGCTTCCTCCAATACTTCTTTCCACATCCCAAAGCGAGCTTTAACATAAGAGGGGATAGGAATATACCATTGCAGGGAAGGCTCATTGGCTAACCATGCAACAAAAGGGGGGCTAACCATTGATTGTGCGGCTGACAAGGCCAATGCTTTACGACCTTCAAAGGTCGCGGTACTTCTTAGAAAGTCGTAATTGTGAAAATAAAGATAGTTAATTTCAGGCTCAAACCCTTGGGCACGGCAGGCATTGTTATATTCATTGAACACGGCAGTCGCCTGTAAATTCGATGCACTCCCTTCGTGAAAACGCCCTGTTAGCATGTAAATGTGAGTGGGCATATGGATTAGATGTTCAGAACCAGGAACAAGGGTCTGCAGACGATTGGCACTTTCTAAAGCTTCTTCCGGTGTTGGAGAGGTTTCTATCACATGAACATAATAATGGTTTGCACCTGCATGTAAGGGTTCTTTATCGAGAACTTCTTTCAAAATAGCGATAATTTTAGGTGTCACAGGGTTAATTTTGCCCTGGATATCCCAGAAATTCCATTCAATCGTTTCGAATAAAGCCCAGGCATATAAAGCTTTTGCATGTTGATCATTGAGATATTTTTTAATTAATTTTTCCATGGCGTTAGAATAAGCCAAAATTTCCTTGGGCGTCGATTTATCAAAAGTAGTGCTAGCAGTATGGCAACTAAAAGTGGTGACTTTTGCTGACGTTATTTTTTTAGGTGGATGCTGAAAACGCAAGGCTAATGCATTGATATAACCCTGTTCGTGGGGGGTCTCATAATTTTTTAAAGAGACAGCCTTTTGAATGGCGGCACGTGCAACTTTATATTCATTGCCAGACATTGGCGCATTAATTTTAGAGCCTAAGGCCAAAGCAAGTCCCCAGTAACACATCCCACAAGTAGGATCGAGCCGTGTCGCCTCTTTAAAAGAGCGAATGGCCTCCCCCCATTCAAAACCATAATACAACATTAAACCTTGCTCAAAAAAACGTTGCGCAAGCGGATTTTTTGTAGAAACAGAGAAATTTAAAGTCCCTAAATTATTAAATAAAGGGGCTTCCGATATTTTTTTTCCGAGAAAAGCAAAGGAATAGGTGTTGAAAAGAAAAAGAAAGAAAAATAGTAAAGATTTAATTCGCATAAGGGGATTGGCCAGTCAAGCTTTTAATTTCAGCAAGGAAAAAAATCTAAGCTTTAATTTTCCATGCGAGTAATACATTTATGATAGCAATTTTTTTCAGCGACGTCATTTGCATGACTCAAGAGATAGGATTCTATTGGTTATGGCAGGGGGTAGAAAACATGGTATTTAATTTTCTTCCAGGGCGGGGACCGCTCCTGCCAATTCCTGTAAATCCAAATCCACTGATTCAATTTTATGAAAACGTTGTGTTATTTTCTTTGCGGAGGTATTCACTTCCGAGACGTCTTGATGTGCCAAGTCAATATGTTTGGATAATTTATCCATACGTTTTTCAAAGCGTTGGAAATCATCCGCCAGCGCTTGTAAGTGTTTTTGAATAATATGCACATGTTTACGTGTTTCGTCATCTTTTAATACGGCTTTTGCAGTGGTTAGCACAGCCATCAATGTGCTTGGGGAAACCAACCACACTTTTAAACGTTGGGAAAGTGCTACGATTTCGGGATAATTGGCGTGAATTTCTGCAAAAATGGCTTCCGCTGGAATAAACATCACCGCACCATCGGCCGTTTCGTTAGGAATAATGTATTTCTCAGCGATGTCTTTAATGTGTTTTTGTAGGTCTTGTCGAAATTGCTGCTGTAGAGATTTTCTTTCTACTGAGGCATTATCTGTGTTCATTAATTTTTGATAAGTTTCTAGAGGAAATTTAGCATCAATGACAACATTACCAGTTGGATCGGGTAAAAATAAAATGCAATCGGCTCGTTTCTGATTGCTTAGCGTGTATTGCATACGATAATGGGTGCTGGGTAAAACATTAGCAATCAAAGTGGCCAGTTGTACCTCACCAAAAGCGCCACGCGCACGCTTATCCACTAACACATCCTGCAGACTAACGACATGGGTTGATAATTCAGTAATTTTTTTCTGTGCTTCATCAATAATGGTTAAACGCCTGACGACATCTGTAAAGGTAGACGAAGTTTTTTCAAAACCTTCAGTCAGTTTGTGGTTTACTTGTTGAGTCAAACTGTGTAAATGATTACGTATTTCTTCAGTGAGTGATTGCAAATGGGAGGTTAAAGAACTGGCGTGCTGCTTAAAGCTATGGTTCATTTGTTCACGGACATCGGTCATTTGCCGCTGAATAGTGTCGCTGATTAACTGCTGGCTTGCCAGTTGGCCTTGCGTCATTTTTTCTTGGATATGATGCTGGCTGGCTTGGTAAGATTGCTGTAAATCGAGATGTACCTGATGAAGTTGTGTAATAAATGCTTGTTGGATTTTTTCAGTTTGAGCTTCCGAAAATGTGCGTTGTTTTGCTTGACGCCAAAGGATCCAAAGGCCTAGAAAAACTTGGAGAACAAGTGCTAAGGCCATGCTCTCCAGAAGTGAAAATGAAGTAAGAAAAGTCATGTTATCCTAAAGATGCTAATTCAATGGGTGTATTATATTCATAAACTGGTTTTAACTGACCAAAATCTATCAGATGAAGATAGCCTAGATAATATGGAGCTTTATAATCAGTTTTTAGCCCAGAATCAAATGAAAAATTAAGGGCATGTTTGCCGGGGGAAAGCCAGGCTGCAGATTGAACCGCGGTAATGGGGTGTAATTTGCCCTGATTATCGCTGCCAAAAAGAACTGCTTCCAGGGCATAACGACTACCGGTCGCTACTTCCACCTTGGCCGAAAAGGATAGAGGTTTATTGGCTATTGGTTTAATTTTGTAAATGGTGGCTGAAGGAATAATATAGGAAAAGGCAGTGTGAGCCTGGCGTATAATTGTTTGCTCGCCTAAAAGTGTGGAGGTTACTACATCAATATACCAGTTTTCTCCCTGTGGGTTTTTATCAGACATTAAATCCACATGGCCTTGATAAAGGTTATCCCTGATTTGTTCGAGACTAATACTGGTGATTTCGCCAGAAGGATTAATTAAAGAAGCAGTTATCTCATCAATAGGGTAATTTAATTCATCATCACTTAAGTGGATGGTCACTGTTAGTTTATCCCCATAATGATAACGGCCTTTGTTAGTTTCCACACTTAAATAGGTAGGGGCATTCCTGTCAAAAACGTGAATGATAAAAGAGCCCTCGTCGTTGCTTAAACGAGTATTACTTCCCAGAATAAATTTTCCTGAACCTAACTCCTGTTTGAATTGCAATGCCAATAATTGTCCCTCTAAGGCAGTATTATTCAGTGCCTCATTTTGTGAAAGCAAATGTGATGCTTCTGCCAGATTAAATTGTTTGCCGTGGCTGTTTTTAATGTAAAAGGACGGGATGGTTTGCGAGGTTGAATTTGCTTTCGCTATATGAATGACAGCACCTGGTGCTTGTGTATGAATGGCAATACCTTCATTTAATTGCTGCGCTGTCGCTTTAATGCGATATTGTCGGCTGGTTTGTTGATGCAGAACATTATCATTCAATGGTTCATCCTCAGTCGCCCAACTGGAATTTAAATCATCATGGGATAAGTTTTCGCACTGAGTACATTCGTATGAAACCACCGATTGTGTAGGTAATGTTATTGCAAATAATGGAGTAAACCCTACGGCAGTTGCCAAAAAAACTAAATGGGATGATTTCATTGCAACCCTCCTTGTGCAATTAAGTCTGTGCGAATTATATCTTCAAATCCAAAGCAAGTGTGTCGGCTTTGGTTGTGGCTTAAAGGAGTTTGGTTTTTCGTTTTTTGCCAATCATAAAACCATATTTTACCTGCTGCGGCTTGTGAGCGGCAATTTAGGAAGCCATCTGAACAGTTGTCCAAGTATACTTGAGTAAGTTTTAGGCCGGTATTAAGCAAGTATCCATTGCAATAACTGGCTTTGGAAAGCGGCGATGCGGTGACATCGGTGCCAATGATGACACGAAATGGTACAGGGACAGAAGGACGTCCGCTGGTGCCAAATAATAGTTCGCCATTGTAAATGGACATATCCCCTATACGTTGTTGTTTGACAGAATCATTTTTATAACCTAACAACCAGCCCACTTTCGACTCAAAGCTTTGGCCATCAATTACGAGGTCTGCTAAAGGTGTACCCGCACTGGATGGCGCTATGGCAATAATCTGGCCTATTGTTTTACTAATTGCCGCATAACGTGCATCAAAACTTGGATTGGATAAAATCCAGCGCATTATATTGGCGCCGTTTGAGTGGGTGTAAATGGTTAGTTTGGAAATTTGCTTATTTTTAATAAAGTCTAGCAATTGGTTGGTTACGCAACCTGCGGCATCTTCATGCCACATGTAACGGCTAAAGTCACACGCTATTACCACATGATTGCCTGGATCGGGCAGGACATTCGCGACCGAATCAATGAACGGCCTTTTCCAATATCCGCCATCAGCATCTTCACGATGATCATTGGTGCCATGAATAAAAGCAATGCCAATATTTTCAGCAAAAGAAAAGGAACCAAAGAAAGTACAACTCAATAAAAAAAGGCAGGCAAGAAAACGTCGTAAGTCCATATATTTCATCCTTGTCTAAAACCCAAGCGATATCTATAGCATACACTGGCTTTGCCCGGCAAGTGGCGGCAGGGAGCCCTTTGCGGAGATTCTTCAAGCAGCTTACGCTGCTTTCAGAATGACGTGAGGTAATAGTAAATAGCACGGTTTACCTCCTTCACGTATGTCATCCTGAAAGCGGCATAGCCGCTTGAAGGATCTCTTGGTAGTGGCACAATTCAACATAATGACCTATACAAGTCCTCCCATTGAGGATTAAATGTACTAATTAAGTCATCTTTCTTTTTTCGAGACCATCCTTTGATTTGTTTTTCTCTCCCAATAGCGACGACGATATTTTCGCAAGCCTCATAGTAGATTAAGCGATCCACATTGTATTTTTGAGTAAATCCACGTACCAGTTTATTTTTATGCTCATAAATGCGACGTATCAAATTATTCGTTACGCCAGTGTATAAAACGTTGTGATGCTTATTAGTTAATAGATAAACGTATGACTCAGTATGCATAATAACTTCCTGTCAGGTATGGACTCTAGTTGAACTAGTATTCTTCGGAGAATAGTATACTACCCTTTATGCTAAATTCACGAGATACTTCAAGCGTCTACGCCGTTTTCAGGATAACGTGGGGGTGCGGTGTTGTTTTAATGAGAAAATGCTAAACTCCATCTTTTATTCAGAGAAAATTGCTTGATGAGTCAAGAGCGTGTTTTAAAAAAAATTAATGAATTACGAGAGCGCATTCGTTTGTATGATTATCACTATTATGTATTGGATGCTCCCTTGGTTCCTGATATCGAATATGACCGCTGTTTTAAAGAGTTACAGCATCTTGAGAATGAATATCCTCAATTGATTAGTCCGGATTCACCCACCCAACGGGTTGGTATAAGTCCTGAGGGCACTTTTGAAGAGGTAATACATGTTAAGCCTATGTTGTCTCTGGCTAATGTATTTACTAACGAAGAGCTGCAAGCGTTTATGAAGCGTGTTGTCGATAGATTGGATAGCACAGAACATGATTTACTGTTTACCTGCGAGCCGAAGCTCGATGGCCTTGCTGTTAATTTAACGTATAAAGACGGTTTTTTGGCGTATGCAGCGACTCGTGGCGATGGGGCTGTGGGTGAAAATATCACTAATAATATCAAAACCATTGCTGCTGTACCTCTAAAAATATTAGCCGAAAATCCCCCTGGATTGGTTGAAATTCGAGGTGAGGTGTATATGCCTAAGGCTGGTTTTGAAGCTTATAATGCGAAAGCTAGAATGACCGGCGAGAAAACATTTGCTAATCCGCGTAATGCTGCTGCAGGAAGTTTACGGCAATTGAATGCCGCCATTACGGCGTCTCGCCCCTTAGCCATTTATTTTTATGGCATTGGTGCTTGTGAGAATTTTGAATTACCAAATAGTCAATTTGAACAACTTGAACTGCTCAAGCACTGGGGGTTTAGGGTTTCAAGTGAAACTCGAACAACGAGAGGCTTGCAAGGCTGTCTTGATTATTATAATGACATGCTAAAGCAGCGAATGGATTTGCCCTATGAAATTGATGGTGTTGTTTACAAAATTGACAGCATCAAATTGCAGCGCGATCTGGGTTATGTCGCGCGAGCCCCACGTTTTGCCTGCGCCCATAAGTTTCCTGCCAGTGAGGAACTAACAGAGCTATTAGCGGTGGATTTTCAGGTTGGACGTACGGGTGCATTAACACCCGTTGCCCGTTTAAAGCCAGTCAGTGTGGCTGGTGTAACCGTTAGCAATGCCACGCTGCATAATATGGATGAAATTCAGCGTAAAGATATTCGTATTGGTGATACGGTAATTGTCCGCCGTGCTGGCGATGTAATTCCTGAGGTGGTTTCAGTGGTAGTGGAAAAGCGTCCCGCAGAAACCCACCCTATTCATTTACCAGCTCATTGCCCCGTCTGTGGAGCCGATGTAATTCGCGAGGAGGGCGAAGCGGTCGCACGCTGTACAGGAGGTTTGTTTTGCAGTGCTCAACTGAAGCGCATGCTTTGGCATTTTGCGTCACGACGAGCAATGGCAATTGATGGATTGGGGGCCGGTATCATTGAATTGCTGGTGGAAGAAGAATTAGTAAAAGATGTTGCTGATCTTTACACACTGGATTTGGATACGTTGGCTAATCTTCCCAGAATGGGCAAAAAATCTGCTGAGAATTTACTAGAAGCGCTGGAAAAAAGTAAAAAAACGACATTCCCTCGTTTTTTGTATGCGCTGGGTATACGGGAAGTTGGGGAAGTGAGTGCCCGGGTGCTGGCTAGTGCATTTCCGGATATTCCCTCTTTAAAAACTGCCTCTGTTGAACAATTAATGGCGTTAAAGGATATAGGGCCAGTTTGTGCTCACCATGTGGTGCATTTTTTTGCCCAGCCTCACAATTGTGACGTGATTGATAAATTATTAACCTATGGGGTGCATTGGCCTAAGGAAGAACGTAAGCTTGTTGATGAAAAGCATCCATTTTTTGGTAAGACCCTGGTTCTAACCGGCACTTTAAACAGCATGGGACGAGAGGAGGCGAAAGCTCAGCTGTTGGCCGTAGGGGCTAAGGTTGCTGGCAGTGTGTCACGTAAAACTGATTATGTTGTTGCTGGGGCTGAAGCAGGCTCCAAACTGGATAAAGCCTTGGAATTGAATGTTAAGGTGCTGAATGAAGATGAATTTCTTGCTTTGCTTACTTGACTAAAAAGTCGCGGACTTCCATCATAATGATTTTGAATATTTTAGGATTTGGCTTTGGAAGTACTTGGCAGATTAAGGATTTTTATTATGTTACTGCTAAGTACGGGTGTCTCCTTTGCGAACCACTGGATTTTAAATAACCCTTATCCGGATGATGCGTTTGCAAAAATTTATTATTCTTCGTTTGCCGAGCAACCAAAAACACTCGATCCGGCGAAATCTTATTCAAGTAATGAGTATCAGTTTATCGCTCAAATTTATGAGCCTCCTTTGCAGTATGATTATTTCATCAGACCTTACACACTGGCACCTTTAATTGCTGCTGCAATGCCTAGGGTGCGTTATCTTAATAAAAATCGACAATCCCTTCGCAACCCTAATCCTGCAGACATTGCTTTTTCTGTTTACACCCTTCATATCAAGCCGGGTATTTATTATCAACCACATCCCGCGCTGGCTAAAAATGCAAAAGGGGAATACGTTTATTTTAATCTTGATGCAAATTATCTCGAAGATAATGACATTAATAAATTATCCGATTTTAAGAATACAGGCACGCGTGAATTAATTGCGGATGATTATCTCTATCAAATCAAACGCCTGGCAAGCCCTGTCGTTAACTCTCCGATTTATGGGTTGATGAGTGAGTATATTGAGGGTTTTGATGAATTTGGCAAAAACTTGCCTAAGGGAAGCTTTATAGACTTGAGAAATTACTCAATGGCAGGCCTTCATAAAATTGATGATTATACCTTTGAAATCACCATAAAAGGTCTGTATCCCCAATTTATGTTTTGGTTAGCGATGCCTTTTTTTGCACCCATACCTTGGGAAGCGGACAAATTTTATTCTCAACCGGGGATGGATGATAAAAATTTAAGTTTTGATTGGTATCCGATAGGTACTGGTGCTTTCATGCTGACTGAAAATAATCCAAATCGTCGCATGGTTTTAAGAAAAAATCCTAATTTTCGCGACGACTTTTTTCCAGCACATGGTTCTGTGGAGGATGAAAAAGAGGGCTTTTTACAACATGCTGGTGAAAAACTCCCTTTAATTGATCAAGCGGTTTTTATCCTTGAAAAGGAATCAATCCCTCGCTGGAACAAATTCCTGCAAGGTTACTACGATTTATCGGGAATTAGTGCGGACAGTTTTGATCAAGCCATTCAAATTAATGCTGCAGGCAAGCCCACATTAACAACTGGCATGCGGAAGAAGAAAATACGTTTAGTACAAACCACCGATCCTACTATTTTTTACATGGGGTTTAACATGTTGGATCCTGTGGTGGGCGGAAACAGTGAAAGGGCACGTAAACTCCGCTTAGCCATTTCCATTGCGGTTAATTATGATGAATACATTGCCATTTTCTATAATGGTCGTGGTAAAACAGCGCAGGGGCCTATTCCACCTGGTATTTTTGGTTATAAAGAAGGGAGGGAGGGCATTAACCCCTATGTTTATCGATGGGAAGACAATAAACCCCAACGTCGTTCGATTGCAGATGCGAAACGTCTTATGCGTGAAGCGGGCTACGCGGATGGCATTGATCCCAAAACTCAACGACCACTCATTTTACACTATGATGCACCTATTTCAGGTGGACCTGACGATAAAGCAATGCTTGACTGGATGCGTAAACAATTTGCCAGTATTGGTATTGATTTAAATATTCGCGCAACACAATACAACCGGTTCCAGGACAAAATGCGAACAGGCAACGCACAAATTTTCAGCTGGGGATGGCATGCCGATTACCCTGATCCTGAAAACTTTTTGTTCATGCTTTATGGCCCCAATAGCAAAGTCAAACACAATGGGGAAAATGCTGCGAATTATAAAAATCCGCGCTTTGACAGGTTATTTGAATTAATGAAAAACCGAAGCAATGATGCCGAACGTCAAAAAATAATTGATACCTTAGTAGAAATCGTAAGGCATGATGCCCCTTGGGCATGGGGAATTAACACGCAAAGTTTGATATTAAGCCAGCAATGGGTTTCTCCTACAAAACCTAATACGATTGGTACCAGCGGATTAAAATACATGGCAATTGATGTTGGGTTACGCAGCCAATTGCGTGAACTATGGAACAAGCCCGTGCTTTGGCCAATCGGCCTGTTATTTTTAATGGTTATTTTGTTACTATTGCCCCTACTTTTTGCCTATTACCAAAAAGAGCGGCGCAGTGCTCCGAGAATAAAATTATGATTCAGTATTTATTCCGTCGAATCCTCTATGCGATTCCCATTTTATTGGGAATTAATATCATTACGTTTGCGCTATTTTTTATGGTTAATTCACCGGATGATATGGCGCGTATGCAGCTTGGGGAAAAACATGTAAAGCCTCAAGTCATCCAGCAATGGAAAGTACAACATGGCTATGATTTACCCTTATTTTATAACGTCAACGAAACGGGTCTAACAACAATTACCCAAACCCTTTTTTTTCAAAAATCCTTGAAATTGTTTGCTTTTGATTTTGGTGTATCCGATGCGGGACGGGACATCAGTTATGATATTTCTCACCGAATGTGGCCAAGTCTTGCCATTGCCCTCCCTGTGCTTATTTTGGGCATTATAGCGAATATCATTTTTGCCATGTCAATGGCATTTTTTCGCACGACCTTACTTGATATCAGCGGTGTGGTTTTATGCATCATCCTCATGTCTATTTCCAGTTTGTTCTACATTATTGGTGGTCAGTACCTCTTTGGGAAAGTGTTACGGTTAGTACCTATTTCTGGTTATGATAGTGGATTGGACAGTATCAAATTTATTATACTACCAGTACTTGTTGCGGTCATTGCCGGTTTGGGGGCTGGTTCGCGATGGTATCGCAGTTTATTTCTAGAGGAAATGAATCGAGACTACGTAAAAACTGCCAGGGCAAAGGGCTTATCCGAAGTAAGGGTATTGTTTCGGCATGTACTAAAAAATGCCATGCTCCCCATCCTTACTGGAATCGTTGTTTTAATTCCCTCCCTATTTATGGGAAGCCTGGTTTTGGAATCTTTTTTTGGTGTACCCGGATTAGGCAGTTATATTATAGATGCCATTCAACAACAAGATTTTGCGATTGTCAGGGCGATGGTATTTTTAGGTTCTATTCTTTACATTGTTGGTTTGATATTGACTGATATTTCCTACACGTTAGTCGATCCACGCGTGAGGTTTAGTTAATATGGAATTTTTATGGACAGATAAATGTTTTCTTGCTGTATTGCTAGTCAGTTTAGTCATTACTCTTTTTAGTTTGCGTAAACAACATATCCGCGTTGCATTTGCGCGCATTGGTAAAAAACCTTTGGCAATGAGTGCAGGTGTGGTGCTTCTCTTTTTTCTAACGATTGGAATACTTGATTCCATTCATTTAAATTCCGGTAATGCCCCGTTAGGTCAAAATGATTCTATTTTAGATAGACTATTAGCGCCACTTGGTGCTACTTATGAAAAGACTTATTCAGCCCCCCTGGCACTAAAGCTTTATAGTGTGGAAACCGTCCTTATTGATGATAAGGTAAAACAACTTTATCCACGTTTAAATTATGTGTCACAAACAGTGAAGAATAACCAGGATAAGCATCAAATGATTTCTGCAATTCTGGTGAAGGCATTACTCATGGCTGTCGTTCTTATCGGCTTACTTTGGTTGGTGATCGTCGTTAGCAAAGGGTTTCTGACTAAAACACTACAAGTGGCACCGGGTAAATCAGGTCTTAGTATTTTACTGACCAGTTTCATTTGCTTCTTTATCGTATTGGCCAGCTATTGGTTATCCCGTCATTTTCATCTTCTTGGAACGGGCAAAATTGGTCAGGACATCTTTTACTATACCGTGAAAAGTATCCGTACGGGGCTTGTGATAGGCATTTTAACGACACTTTTTATGCTGCCATTGGCTTTAATCTTCGGTATTAGCGCTGGTTATTTTGGCGGTTTGATAGATGATATTATTCAATATATCTATACCACGCTCAGTTCAATTCCTGGTGTTTTATTAATCACTGCCTCGGTATTATCCATGCAAACCTACATTGCCAACCACCCTGAACAGTTTACAACCTTGGCTCAAAGTGCTGATGCACGTTTATTTGCTTTGTGTTTAATCCTTGGGGTAACGAGCTGGACAAGTCTATGCCGGTTACTACGTGCTGAAACCCTTAAATTAAGAGAAGTGGATTATGTCACAGCCGGTCGAGCATTAGGCAGCAGCGCGTTAACGATTATTCGCAAACATTTGTTGCCGAATGTCATGCATATTGTGCTTATTACGCTGGTGTTAGATTTTAGCTTTCTTGTCTTAGCGGAGGCGGTACTCTCTTACGTAGGGGTAGGGGTATCGCCCATGACAATAAGTTGGGGAAATATGATTAATGGCGCGCGCCTTGAATTAGCCAGGGAGCCCATCGTGTGGTGGCCGATGATGTCGGCATTTGTCTTTATGTTTATTCTGGTTTTAGCCAGTAATTTATTTGCGGATGCTGTAAGGGATGCATTTGATCCGCATCAGGTTTAGTGGTTAACAAACCAACACAGGATGCATGGAATGTAAGGTTGGCTCGAAAACGACCCAACCTACTTTTCTAACTGTCATGGCTTATTTTCAGGTGTTTCATGATCTTCCACTCTTCTTCTTTTGGCAGATTCTGCAAGGGAATCAAAAAATGAAAAGGAAGGAAGAGAAATCGAACTTTCAGCCGTTGGCAATGGTCGCTTTTTACTTTCCTCTTGTAAGGTGGCAATGGTTGATTGGTGCTTTTTATTGTCATCTCGTAATGCTGTAATTGTGGCGCGCTGGCGCATGAATACAAGAAGGTTCATTGTTGTATTTGCAGCCTGTGTGAATGCTATCACTGCACTGGCATAAAGCGAGTTGACTGTAATTTGCGGGTGTAAATTAATACGGTTATCAGCCTCATAGGCTTCGGCTAAGGTTAGATATAGATGTCCTTTTAAGGATTGTGCCTCTTTATAATCAGGTAAGTTTTGCGAAATCGCGTTAATATGTTTTAGGAAAGGGGCAAGATAGACTTCAAGAGAAGTATTCAATGTATTGCCCAATTCTTCTTTTTTACTTAATAAGTCTTTAATTTTTTCATAACATCGCATTGCCAAACGAAGACGGAGACTGTTGCCCTCTAATGTATTATGTTTGTTGAAAACTGTTGTCATCAGCTCCTCACAATTGGGTTGCTCCAGGTAGACATCTAGAATGGTGTCGATGAGTTCAAATCGATTGCTGGCTACAAGCTGTTGAAATAGCGTTTTTCCTTGGGTTGTTCGAGCGTGTAAATTAACAGGCTGTCTAGTTTGTTTAACAAATTGATCAAGTATATTCAAGTCAGCAAGCAATGCAGCCAGGGAAACCTCTTTATTGGGCTCAGATGGTGGGGCTGTATTTAAGTTTAAAGTCTCCTTTTGGTCTTGGGAGAGGTGGATTAATAAATCTTTTTGTGAATGAAAGGCAAGAATCCAGCCTAATGTTTTTCCTTTTTTCCCTTCATACTCTGTATTTAAATCAATAAATTCAGGGGAATTTTTTACCAATTGACTTAACACGTCGAAATGACCTAGACAAGCTAATGCATAGGCAATGTTCCATCCTTTATTAGGGCCTTGAAGCACTGTTTTACTGAGCGACAGGCTTTGCGGATTTTTTTTGACAAATTTGGAAAATAAATCAATCTGTCCTGCCAAACATAATAGTAAACCTAATGATTCCCCTTGTTTAGGGTGGGTGGGATGGGTGGGACCTGCATTTAGATTAATCGCTTCTGCAGTTTGACTATCCCAGTAGTTGAGCAAATTAAAGTTACCGGAACTCGCCAAAATATAGGCTAAAGTTAATTCTTGACCAGGAACATTTTTGATAGAACAAGTATTTAAAGATTTCGGTGCTATCCCTTTTTTAACAAGTAAACTAACAACCTCTGTGCAGCCTCCTAGCACGAGCAAGTAAAAAGGGGTTATACCTTCAAAATCTCCGCTTGTAATAGGTTTATTCAACTCATCAGTCGAGCAATGAAGCAAATTCTTACTACCAACAAGACTAGCATAATGGATAGGATAAAGACCTCGATGTGCTTCAGCGGGTAAATGATTATAGGGTAGCCCTAGCGCTGCTTGAAGGTGAGCTTCACTAATTCCTTCACCTAATCTCTTGTAACGATCATTTTCAAGCAACCAATTCAATAAATGACGGCGCTTTGTTTCATCATTGCATGAGCAAATGTGAAATAAAAGACCGTAAAGGATGTTTGATGGATCAACATTTTGGGTTTCAAATAAATACTTAACAATTTCCAGCTGCCCAAATTTTGCTGGTATATCAATAGGGAAAACTTGAAGAGGATCAGTTTTTTTCGCTCGTTCTACCAGTGTTTTCACCTCATTCGATCGTCCTTCCATGCAATATTGTTTAAAAAGATCTAAATCTGAAGGCATAGTGACACCTAAATAATAATTAAGCCGTAAAGATTTAATATTATACAGATGGTATTATTTTTGTTATATGGGTAAAATTACCCATATCATCAAGCTATCTATTCGCTGAACGCTTGTAATGCTAATGGATTGTCCACTAAGAGTAATTTAATAACAAAAAAATTAGGCATCTTAAATTTATTTCGAGTAAGATAGCTCATCATTGTTTAATGGGGAGTTATTTATGCCTGACATGCAAAAACCTGACATGCAAAAAGTCATAGAAGAGTTTAGAAAAGGGTTTCAATATTTGGATGGAACGAAACATCGTCGCTCTAGATGCTACGAATTTTGGTATAAGAGTGATTTGCTACGACAAAATTTTACCAACGTGAAGTTAACAGCTGAGATTGAAAAGGCTGTTGAAAACTTCAATACCCAATTAGATTCATTAATCCAAAATAAGGGGAAGCATGACTTTGTTGAACACAAACAAGATTTTTTAACATGTCTCGCAGAGCTATTAAACACTGTCCAGGAAAAGCGTTTTAAGTATGGTAAAGAAGCTACTCATACGTTTATGCATCATAATCAATCTATTTTCGAACGTGTTTTAATTCCAAAAGGTAGTAGTTTTCTTGAGCAAAATGTAGTGAATGGATTAAACAGTATAAGCAATGAATACCCTGAATTGAAAAATAAAATGGATGAGATGATTGGAAAAATTCAAGCAGGGACACCGCCTTATGTCAGGCTACATGAAAGCATGACAATTTATGCCGATGGCAGCCGTTTCTTTTCGGCCAGTGGTCATGAGTCTACGTTAAAAGATCATCTTGAAAATGTTGCACTAAAATTGAATAGGTAGGACTGAAAATTAGGCTTTGTCAGCGGTATCCAGTACGTGTAGAAGCCCGGTTGCTTGCAGTCGGGGATTCTACTTCAATGCTCAAAGCATGAAATCAATGCTTCGCTCCCATTCTTTCAAGTAGCTTCTTCCCTCGAAGATCCCGG
>NZ_LNYG01000013.1:28983-52097 GCF_001467745.1 Legionella jamestowniensis | reverse complement strand
CAAGCCGCGGGACTTCGGAAAGTAGAACTGGACTGGGTTTTCAGAGATGTGTATAAGATTCAGCGGTTTGTCCGCGGGGGCCAGTGTTTTAACGCAGAGCCTCTGGATTCGCGGGACGTCGGAAAGTAGAGCTGGACTGTGTTTTCAGAGATGTGTATAAGATTCAGTTGCAAGCAACCGGGCTACTGACTGAGTTATCTGATTCTTATGTTCTCAAACCCTTCTAATGAGATCATATGTTGAACCAACTTATAGGGCTCTATTATACCGGCTTGCTATAATATAGACGTAAAATAAAGACATTAAAAAATCAAAGCTTGCTCTCCACAACCGACTTCGGTACAGTTCACTGATTCCTTTTAATATTTTTCATTATGAAAGCGCGTTTTGTTCATTTGCGGGTACACACTGAATTTTCTATGGTTGATGGGTTAGTGCGCATCAAACCGCTTATGAAATCCCTCGTCAGTAAAAACATGAATGCCGTTGCTGTAACGGATTATTGCAATTTATTTGCTGCAGTTAAGGTCTTTAAATCCGCGTTGGATGCGGGCATTAAGCCGATTTTAGGCAGTGATTTACCTTGTCATCATCCTGGAAGTCCGGAACAGCTAACTTCGCTAGTGTTGTTGTGTCAGGATGAAACGGGTTATCGCAATTTAACCTGTTTGGTATCCAAAGCTTATCAAGAGGGGCAATATCAAGGTCAACCAAGAATTCAATACCCTTGGATTGAAGACTATGCAGAAGGTTTGATTGCGTTGTCAGGGGGGCGATTCGGATCAATAGGCAAGGCCTTACTTGCGGAAGATGAACCCACCGCCTATGCTTTGGCCCAATCCTTGATGAAGCTCTTCCCCAATCGCTTTTATTTGGAAATCCAGCGCACGGGCCGAACAGGGGAGACGGAATATAATGAACGGGTAGTCCGTTTGGCTGAAGAGCTTAATTTACCGTTGGTTGCAACCAATGATGTTCGATTTCTGCATAAGGAAGATTACGAAGCCCATGAAGCGCGCGTTTGCATTCATGAAGGATACACACTGGCTGATCCGCGCAGGCAGCAAGTTTATAGCGCCCAACAATACCTTCGCTCAGCTGATGAGATGGTCGAGTTATTTAAAGATTTACCCCAGGCTTTGGAAAATACGGTAGAAATAGCAAAACGCTGTACTGTAAAGCTCGATTTGGGCAACAACTATTTGCCTAATTTTCCCATCCCTCAAGGCTCAACCGTCGAGAATTATTTATCGGATTTATCAAAACAAGGTTTGGAAGAACGGCTACAACAAATTTTTCGTGATAAAGCGCCCGAAGAAGTTACCACTCTCCGTCAACCGTATGATCAACGTTTGCAAATAGAGTTGGACGTGATTAATAACATGGGTTTTCCTGGTTATTTCCTTATCGTAGCTGACTTTATCCAATGGGCAAAACAAAACGGTGTGCCTGTAGGGCCAGGAAGGGGATCCGGGGCGGGATCACTCGTGGCTTATGCCTTAAAAATCACCGATTTGGATCCACTACTCTACGAATTACTCTTCGAGCGTTTTTTGAATCCTGAACGGGTGTCCATGCCTGATTTTGATATTGATTTTTGCATGGAAGGGCGCGACAGGGTTATCGAATACGTGGCCGAAAAATACGGCCGCCAGAGTGTATCACAGATAATAACTTTCGGCACGATGGCAGCAAAAGCCGTGGTGCGTGATGTCGGGCGGGTTCTCGGCCATCCCTATGGCTTCGTGGACAAAATCGCCAAATTAATTCCCTTTGAAATTGGAATGACGTTAAGCAAGGCGCTTGAAGATGAAGAAGAGTTAAAGCGGCGTTATGAAGACGAAGAAGAAGTTAAAGAATTAATTGATTTGGCCTTAAAGCTTGAAGGGGTCACACGTAATGCTGGTAAACACGCCGGGGGTGTAGTGATTGCACCCTCGAAGTTAACTGATTTTACGGCTATTTATTGCGAACAAGGCTCCACCCAATTAGTCAGCCAATTCGATAAAGACGATGTAGAGGCTGCAGGATTAGTTAAATTTGACTTCCTAGGCTTAAGGACGCTCACCATTATTGATTGGGCATTAGCCATCATTAATAAGCAACGCTTGGCAAAAGGGGAGACAGCAGTCGATATATCACTGATCCCTACGGATGATAAAAAGACTTTCGAATTGTTAATGGCTTGCCAAACCACAGCGGTATTCCAGCTGGAATCACGCGGGATGAAGGAATTAATCCACCGTCTTCAGCCTGACTGTTTCGAAGATATTATCGCACTGGTGGCTCTGTTTAGACCAGGGCCTTTACAGTCGGGCATGGTGGATGATTTCATTGACCGAAAACACGGACGTGCCAAAGTAGAATACCCACATCCTGACTTAGAGCCCATTTTAAAACCTACCTACGGGGTTATTTTGTACCAGGAACAAGTGATGCAAATCGCTCAGGTTTTGGCGAATTACACCTTAGGGGGAGCGGATCTCTTACGTCGCGCAATGGGTAAGAAAAAACCTGAGGAAATGGCAAAGCAACGGGCTATTTTTACGGAAGGGGCGACTGCACGTGGGGTGGCTAAAGAAACAGCCACTTATATTTTCGACTTGATGGAAAAATTTGCAGGCTATGGGTTTAATAAATCCCACTCTGCGGCTTATGCCCTGGTTGCTTATCAAACCGCCTGGCTAAAAGCGCATTATCCTGCGGCTTTTATGGCAGCAGTCATGTCCTCTGATATGGATAATACCGATAAAGTGGTTACTTTTATTGATGAGTGCGTGCAAATGCAGTTAAAGGTATTACCGCCAGCAATTAATCAATCTTGTTATCAGTTCACTGTAGCGGATGATAAGACAATCCTCTATGGTTTGGGTGCCATTAAAGGAGTAGGGGAGACGGCCATCAATTACATCGTTGAAGAGAGGCAACGAGAGGGTGCCTATTCAGGTTTATTCAGTTTTTGCCAGCGCATGGATTTACGCAAAGTGAATCGACGTGTGTTGGAAGCATTAATTAAAAGTGGTGCCATGGATTGTTGGGCTGTTGAACGCGCTGTATTATTTGCCTCTCTTGATAAGGCATTGAAGATGGCGGATAAAGCGCATCAAAACCAAAACAGTGGCCAGACCGATTTGTTTTCCATGCTGGAAGAGGCAAGCAATGAAGAAAGCTATGTAGAATGTAAACCCTGGCCAGACAGGATGCGGTTAAGTGGTGAAAAGGAAACACTGGGATTGTATTTAACCGGTCATCCTGCCAGCCAATATTGTCAAGAATTTAAAGCGTTTGTGACCCCTATTGCCCGATTGAATCCAAGTATGGCAAAAAAAGCCTGTGTGTGCGGTTTGGTTATTTCCTTGCGGCGGGTGATGACCAAGCGCGGAAAAAAGCTAACCATTATTGGTTTGGAAGATTCTACCAGTAAACTGGATATCGTTGTTTTTTCCGAGGTCTATGAAGCGCAGCAAACCCATGCCCAGGTTGGTGAAATGCTTATCGTTGAGGGTGAAATTGCACCAGACGAGTACAGTGGTGGCATTAAAATGACGGCTAGTCAACTTTATAGTGTAGATGAGGCACGTACCCGGTTTGCCAAATGTATAACAATCGATTTATCCAAAAAAGAAGAGGGCTTCATTCCTGCTTTGCAATCGATACTCAAAGCCAATACAGGGGAGTGTGTGGTTCAAGTGCGTTATTCAGGGGATGCTGCTAAAGCGACGCTAAATTTAGGCAAACAGTGGCGGGTGGTTCCCAGTGATCAATTGCTGATGACCTTGGAAGAGCTATTGGGCGAAGAGAGTGTGGGTTTGAGTTATTAAATCAAAATAAAAGCGCTTATAAAGCGCTTTTATTTTTCTGTTATATTATTACCAGTCATTAACAATATTCACACCTAATACAGTTAGAGTGGCATTGTCACCGAAATGAAAAACTGTATTATTATCGACATATTCAGCAATAATAGGAGGGGGATCAGATGGTCCGAAGACAAAGTCTAAAGAATCCACATTGAATTCGAAATCAGTAATAACATCATGACCATAATCTAAACCGAAGACAAACGTATCGGCTCCCTCACCACCGGTTAAAATATCGTTCCCAGCACCCCCATCAACTCTATCATTACCTGCGCCACCATTAATTACATTATTGTCACTATTTCCTACAAGAATATCGTCATGATCAGTGCCAATAACCTCCTCCACATTTAATACATTTAGTGATTTTCCATCGCTGGACAGGACACCGGTACTAGCATTAAAATTCACTCCAGCAGCAAGACCACTCAGGTCAAGAACATCATGGTCGGTATTATCAGCATTTTCACCAAGGTCTAAATAACGCTCGGAATCATTAAGACCAAGCGATTGTATTGTAGCCAGATCATTGGCTGCGGACAATCTGCCCTCACTAAAGCCATAAAATACGTGGGTATTGGAGGTAGCCTCGCCGTTGATGTTTATAGAATTTAGTAAAAAACGTCCTACATTATCATTAGCAATACCGTCCCAGGTTAAATGAAGTGAAGCTAGCTCAGGAGACGGAGTTGGATCTTCAGGAGTTGCCTGTCGAGTTTGAACCCCCGTTAAATCAGCTACTGCTCTAACGTCTGTTTGATTATCAACAATCGTCCAGGCTCTATAGTCGGTAGTATGTGAAGGATCGGAAGCATCCCGAATAGTTACCGTGTTATCACGTAATCCTGTCACTTGGGCAGTAACGCTCGTGTCGTCATCAATTGGATCAATAAAGTTTGATGTTAAGGTAATTTTGGTTTCACCAGTAAACAAATGCGTACTTGTACTAGGATCCTCGTCAGGAGGTGATAGAGCTTCGAAAAATTCTGCAAGGGAATTATTAAATTCAGGTGTGTTAAAAGTACCATTAAGAATTGCTACGGCAATAAGAGCAGCAATTAAGCCGTATTCAATCGCTGTGGCATTAAAGGAATAAGTACCATTCGCAAAATCAAGCTCGGCTACATTATCGACATTTGGCCCCTGATCATTAAACTCCATTTCCAAATTTACTTTTTGAATACCGCTAAGGGTAGGAGCATTCTCAGCAGTATAGGCTTCATAAAACAAGCCCACATTGGTTTGTCCTGTGCCCTCAATCATTTTGATAGTGGTAGGGTCATTATTGGTATAATCATTCGCATTGGCAGCAAAGATAAACTTATAATCACCACCTTGGTCTAAAATAACGGTAGTTGCTTCGGTATCCAGACGAATGGTTTCAATGTTGCTAAGCGTGAGGCTATTCCCTTGTCCATCCGTCAAAGCCCCTGAGCTTGCCGTATAGGTCGTACCGTGAAGATTAGAAATATCAACCACATCAATATCAGTATTATCTCCATTTTCCCCTAAGTCGATCGCCAGGCCGTCAATGACTGCATTGACAATTAAGAGGTCGTTGGCTTCACCTGTTTGAATAGTTTGTACAGAAGAGTCTTGGAGTTCTCCATTGGCCAATATTCCAGTACTATCAAGGACAAGTGGTGTTGAATTGTTGGGAATATAAAGATCAACGTCTGGAACAACTTCCGCCGTTAGCTCTGAAGTGAGTGTTTCGAGGGTATTATAGCCATCAACATAACTCACTTGAACGCTAATCTGCTTACCTATGTCGCTGGCAGTTAAAGTATAATTAGCGTCAGTGGCACCGTCGAGAGCTATATCATTAGCAAACCATTGGTAAGTAAAGTCACCCAAACCATCTTCATCACTGATTCCAGCAGTATAGGCTGTCAGGATTTGATTTACTTGCGCTGTGCCCTGAATTTCTACCGTACCTTGGACTGCATCATTGATATTGAGTACAGCAGCCGTTGCTGCAGAGCTAAGTTGCTCAAAGGTATTATAAGAATCCGTATAACTTACCTCTACCCTAATCGCTTTATCTACATCAGCTTGACTTAGTGTATAACTGGCAGCAGTAGCGCCTTCGATAGCTATATCATTTGCATACCATTGGTAAGTGAACTCCCCTAAACCATCTACATCTGTAATAGAACTTGTATTAGCAATCAGCGTTTGATCTTCATAAGCAAAACCGTCAATCAGACCTTCAATAATCACTGATCCTTGTGGCAGATCATTGATGTTAGCCACTTCTGTTGTAGGCTGAGCAGAGACCACGCTTTCTTGGGTGCCATAACCATCTGTGTAACTAACGGCCACCGTAATAATTTTGCCGACGTCTGCTTGTGTTAATGTATAAGTAGCGTCTTTAGCATTCTCGATGGCGACTCCATTAGCAAACCATTGATAGGAAAATTCACCTAATCCATCTAAATCAGCAAGATCTTCCGTATTCGCCGTAAGCGTCTGCCCTTGTTCAGCAATTCCATCGATAACGAGGTTACCCGTGACAGCGTCGTTCACATTCGCAACTTCAATGGTTGTTTCCGAAGTAAGTGAGACTGTATTGCCATTGACGTCCGTGTAGGTGAGTACCAGACTGATTTGTTTACCCACATCATCCTGAGTCAGGGTATAACTTTGTTGATTGGCATCAAGAATATCCTGCCCGTCTGCTTGCCATTGGAATTGAAAACCAGAACCATCATCGAAATCAACATTGGATAAATCGGCCGTTAACGTTTCATTTTGTACTGCATCACCACTAATCGACACCGTGTCGGGGTCAAGATCAATACCAAATTTATCCGCCAATTTTTGAATGACTTCGAGGAGTTTCGCCTGGGCTGTGCCCGTTAATTTAGCGGCCACTGCAGAGAGGGTTTCTATGAGTTTTAACATTAAGAAGTTCATCGCCAGTCTCCTAAGGTGCAACACGTGCCAATAATTACTTATGACGCCTGCTGCTTTCCTTAGGCTATATCCCTGTTGTAGTCGCGAGATAAGAAGCGCTGATTGTACAAGTTTAGTACATGTGTCAAGCTAGTCAAGTGAATGGGATTACTTTTTTTATTCTTCGCGAAATGCTTTTCTAAAGCTTTCTTCAAGTGGCGTTATTAAGTAGTCAAAGGCGGTTCTTTTTTCAGTAATAATTAATACCTGAACAGGCATCCCAGGGTATAATTGAATATGTGGCAAGCGAGCTAATTGGTCCTTATCCAGGGTAATACGCGCTTTATAAAATTGTCGCTGGGTGGCCTCATCTTTAAAAATATCGGCAGAAATATTTGTCACTGTTCCATCAAGAGTGGGTGTATTTCTTTGCTTGTAGGCTGTTAAATGAACCTTGGCTTTTAAACCAGGTCTTACGATATTGATATCAACTGGATTGATTTCTGCTTCGATAATAAGTTGGTCACCTGAAGGAATGATATCCAGGACTTCTTGCCCAGGAGTAATAACCCCACCAATGGTATGTTTTTTAAGACCAATGACCGTACCTGCCTGAGGAGCAACAATCAATGTCCTATGCAATACGTCTTCTGCTGCTTTTGATTTCTCTACCACATCGGCTAATTTTTGTTGAGTCAGACGTAATTCTTCCAACAATTCTTTACGACGTGTTTCCATTAATGTATAAATTTGTGACTTGGTTTCCCCAATCGATTGATGTGCTTTGGCTATCAAGCCTAAGTGTTCACCGCGATTGCCATTGAGCCTGGCTGCCTCGCGTTTTAAAGCTAATAGACGGGGGCGGTCGATTAGTTTGCGAGCTTCAAGATAAGCGACAGCTTCAATCTCTTCGTCTATAAGTTTCAATTGCTCCGTTTCGGATTGTACTTGTGCTTCGAGGCTGGCAATTTCCTTGTTGAGCTGATCAATCCGTTGGTTAAGAACTTTGGTTTGTCCTTCATAACTATTTACTGCAGCAACAAATAATTTTTCTTGCCCCTGGATAATTTTTTGAACGTCGGGGTTAGCGGCATGCTTCAACAATTCAGCAGGAAAAACGACCTTCTTTTCATTATTTAATTCAGCAAAAATACGGGCTTCTGCGGCTAAGTTTTCCCAAACTTGTACTTGTAGTAACTGTAAGGTGGTTTTGGCTTGCGTGTCTTGTAGTTTAATAAGTGGTGTATGTTTTTTAACAATGGAACCCTCATTGATAAAAATTTTTTCAATAATACCCCCCTCCATATGCTGAACAGTTTTATGTTCAAATTGCACCACAAACTTGCCGTTCGCTACTGCGGCTGAGTCCAGGGGGAAAAGCAACGACCACAGCAAAAAACCACCAATAAAAAAAATGAGAATACCAAAGCCAGTCAACAATGCATTGGTTATGATGGGCTTGCCAGGAGTAGGGGGGAGTTTTTTTGAAAGCTCATCCATTCCTAATACCTTCTTGTTGTTTGGGATTCTTTGCCAGTTCATGAAGCTTAGACAGGATCTGCTCTCGTGGCCCTGAGAATTGAATTTTTCCTTCATTAAGTACGATGATGGTATTTACATGACGGATAATACTGGGACGATGTGCAATGAGGATGACGGTTACCCCATTGACTTTCAGTGTTTGCAATGTTTTGAGCAGGGCAACTTCCCCTTCATTGTCAAGATTGGAATTCGGCTCATCAAGTACAACAAGTTGCGGGTCGTTGTAGAGGGTGCGGGCCATTGCAATTCGCTGCCGCTGCCCACCGGATAAATTAAAGCTGTCTCGATGGATAACCGTATTGTAGCCTTCAGGTAGGCGTAAAATCAGGTCGTGACAACCAGCCAACTGTGCGGCCTTTACAACCGCCGTATCATTCACTTCGCCCATGCGTGCGATATTATCTTTAACAGTCCCTGAGAATAATTCAATATCTTGCGGCAAATAGCCTACGTATTGGCCAAAATCATCCCGTTCCCATTGATAAACGTTTGCGCCATCAAGTCGAACCGTTCCTGAATTGGGTTTTATGATACCTACTATTAAGCGAGCCAAGGTTGATTTGCCCGCGGCGGAGGCACCTATTAAAGCTACCATTTCGCCTGCCTGAATTTTGTGCGTGAGATTGGAGATGACGAGCTTTTGCATATTTGGCGGCGTGTAAAAAACATTTTCCAGGGAAACGATACCTTTGGGGCGTGGTAGTTTTAAACCCGATTTTCTATCCGACTTAAATTTAAAATGGGGTTCCAGACGATGTTTTGCTTGTTTAAAGTTTTGAAACTGTTTCCAGGCTCCTATGGCTTGTTCTACCGGCGCAAGGGCTCGGGACATTAAAATAGAAGCAGCAATCATCATTCCTGACGTGATTTGATTCGTGAGTACATAATAAGCGCCAACTCCTAATATTAAAATTTGCAAACAAAGTCGAAGAAATTTGCTGAGGGATAAAATATAACCTGATACCTTGCTCGATTGCGTCTGTAAAAAAAGGACCTTTTCATTGTTGGAATACCAGTTATTGATTAAAGAAAAAAGCATTCCCATGGCTTGAATAACTTCTGCATTTCTTAAGGTGGCGCCAGTCTCGTTGGTGTTGCTAATTGCCAGGTTATTTGCATTTTCCATCACTTTCTTGGTTGCAAATTCATTGGCCAGAGCACAAAGGAATAATAAAATCGCGCCCAGGGTAGAAATTAACCCTAAGATGGGATGCAATAGAAAAATAACAATAAGGTAAATAGGAATCCAAGGAGCATCAAAAAAAGTAAACATCGCAGTACCACCCAAAAACGTACGTACGGTGTTAACGTCACGCAAAACCTGTTCGGGGTAGGGGTTACCCTGTATAATCTGATCAGGGCTTAAGGCAAGTGCAAATGGGCTTAACTTTCTATCAAGCCAGGTGCTGATGTGGATAAGAATATTGGTACGGACTACATCTAAAAGACTAAGCACAAACAGCGCAATAATGGAAATTAACGTAAGATAGATGAGCGTTTCATAACTATGGCTTGCCAGAACACGATCAAAAATCTGCATCATGTAAAGAGGCACAGTCAGCATTAATAGATTAATAAAAAGACTAAATAAGCCAATATAAAGGTAAGCAGATTTGCTTGCCTGGAAGGTTTCCTTAAGAAAATCCTGTGGTGGTCTTTTAGCCATTTAAACCCATAAAAAACAATATGTAATAACTATAGTTCAACAATAAAAAATCTTCTAAATTTAGGGAAAATTAATTCTCAAGCTTCGCATGACCAAAAAAGACACTTAACTTAAAACCATAGAATTATTCAAAGTAAAAAAGTCGAGGTATACTTAGTACTAAAGACCAAAGCTAACCACTCAAAAGGGAGTAAATCATGAGCGACTTTAAATCAAAGCTACCTGATTTTAAGGAAATCACCTCAATAGCGGGCAAACTCTTTAAAGATGTGAGCAAAAGTGTTTCTGAAATTATTGCTGATTATAAAAAGAAGCGTGCGGAACCCGGAACAGAGGAAGTAGTAAGTTCAGCCGCAAAAAAAGAAAAGCAGGATGAGGAAGTAGTCGTTGCGAAAACTAAAAAAACATCCAGTACAGGCGAAGAGGAAGTAGCGACTGTAGCCACCGCTAAAAAAACAAAACCAGCGAAACCAAAAATAACGCCAGATCCTGAAAAACCTGATCAACCTCAATAGGAGTGATTTGGAGTAGCTTAAGCACGCGCAGGTCGAGTGAGGCCATACTTGCGCATTTTTTCGACTAAGGTCGTGCGCCGCATGTTTAAATAATTAGCTGCATGAGCTACTACCCAATCGGATTCATTCAAAGCCTGACTGATAAGCGCTAGTTCGGTCTTAACCAGGTGCTCCTTTAAATCAATACCGTCACTGGTGATTTCATCAGGCCTTAGTAGTTCCAATAAGGTTTCTCGTTCACTCGTTAATAAACCTAGCTTATGACTTTTCTTGAAGCGTCTTGGCAAATCATTTAAATCAATAATGCCATTCGGAAATAAAATCGACAGACGTTCGACAAGATTTGCTAATTCACGTACATTACCAGGCCAGTTATAACGACTTAACGCATCAAGGGCAGCTGGCATGAGGCGGATTCCGGGTCTGTTTTCACCTTCAATACGAGAAATTAATTCATTCAAAAGTAAGGGGAGATCTTCTCGCCGGTTCCGTAAAGGGGGCATGTCAATAGGAAATACATTTAAACGATAAAATAAATCTTCACGAAATTTTCCTTCATTGATCGCCGTTTCGAGGTTACGGTGGGTGGCCGCGATAATTCTAACATTCACTTCAATACTTTTATTGCTGCCTACACGCTCAAAGCATCGTTCTTGTAATACACGCAGCAATTTAACCTGCATCGCCAGTGGCATATCCCCAATTTCATCTAGAAATAGGGTACCCCCATTGGCCAATTCAAAACGTCCCTGCCGTGAAGTAATTGCCCCTGTAAAGGCCCCTTTTTCATGACCAAATAATTCACTTTCCAGCAATTCGGCGGGAATGGCTCCACAATTGATGGGGATAAAAGGTTTGTTATGACGTGAAGAAAAAGCATGGATATTTCGTGCGACAACTTCTTTTCCCGTGCCTGACTCACCCAAAATCAACACACTTGCTTCGGTATCGGCAACTTGGGCAATTAATTTCCGTACTTGCCGAATGGATTCACTATTTCCTACCAGGCTACGGAATAAAGGGGTTCGTTTTGGATGGGTTATCTCATCAAGGATGCTTTCGTTAGCAATTTGGCATTTATGCAATACTTCCAGCATTTGAGCATAGGTAAAAGGGAAGCAAAGATTAGCGATGACATTATTTACTGGATACTCCGTTTCTGGAATGGTTGAGTCGATAAGGACAATAGGTAACTGCCGCACCCTGTTTCGCAGTTTAGCTAAAAACTCGAGGGTTGTCTCATAAGATTCCTGTGCACCAACTAAGATTGCATGGACGTGCTTGTAAGAGAAAGTTTGCCAATTCGTATAGTTGGCAAGGACACAGGTTTCACTTATAAAATTTAAAATAGTATTGAGCTTATGAGAGCGTTCAGTCTCATTGTCAATAACGACAATAGTTTCACTTTGGCTCATCGCTATCCCTACTCCAGCTTGTCTAACTTGAGTATTGGTTACTAACTGACTGCCTGTCAAATAAATGACGTTCTTTTTTCTTTGTGTCAGAAAATTACAAATTGAAACTCTTTTAGCGGTAGCAATCAATAAATTTAAAAGCATTGCATAGTATGCCGAAGCATAATTTTTGATTACCTATCGCCTCTGTTGCTGCAATATGTTTTTCAACGGCATAGCGCCGTACATTGAGATAACCCATACGGCGGCAGAAGGAGAAAGCGGCCCTGCGGCCACAGCCGTGCCTGCCATCATAACACCAGTCCACTCGATAATTATTAAAGCGAGGATATACATACCGTCTTAGACGATAATGGTAAGCTTTAGGGGGGGTATGAGACATTTTAGCTACACAACGAATCGTTTTGAAACCATTACAACGCCAACCTTTACATCTGGCATTGCAAAAAAGAAAATGAGTTAGGCCCACATTATTATCAATGATTTGTTGATCGGCATAAGCATAGCCCATTAATTTACAATAGCGGGTTGCCAATTTAAGGCCACATTCTTTGCCATCGAAGCTACAGTAATTTAAACGTTCCCCGTGGTATTTGGGCAACCAAAAATTTCTGTAGAAGTTATCGTTTCGCGCTGCGCTACTTGTAGTAATAAACAACATACAAACTATTATACTCGCAACGATTCGTGCAAAAAAAATCATTATTACAATCCATTAGCAACATTTATGACATGTTAGCTTATGCAGGTGAGCAAAAAAAGAGGTAGAGCAATCTTTAATGCTTTGTAGGCTAGTGTCACATCCCCGGATGACAATAGATGGATTGACTCGGGATGCTGCGCATAGCACGGAACGTGGAGATGGGATTGATACAAGAGGGGCTCTGATTGATAAAAATTACTTTTTTTGTCTACGTGCCGTGCTTTATGCACGGCATCCAGTTTTGAAGGTCAAATAGTTAAATTATTACTGTGCTAATTGTGATGTGGAAAAATAATAATCCTGACATTGTTCTTGAGTCGTTACTAACGCTTTGGACAAACCTTGTTGTCTACCCTGGTTAACGAGTCGACCACCAAAAAAAGTAAATGCGCCACCAGTTACAGCTGTCGTAGCAAGCATGCCGCCCATTACAATCCCAGTTGCGCTAAAAAATGAACTGCTACCAAAGGTTGCAACAAGAGTTGCAATACTGACTGTTAATAGGAACAACCCTGCAACCATTAACAATGCACCACCAATTTTTTTACCCAGTGAAGGAGCGCCGGAGGCATGTTTAGCTAATAGGTCCAAATGTGCAACAACAGAAACATCCATATTTTGGAGTTGGGGTTTTTTTTGCAGAATAAGGAAATCATCTAGCGCAGCAATATAAAAATGATAATCAATAGCTTCGTTTTGTTGCGTTTTTTGAGTGACTTCATCTTCAATTAATTGAGTAGCATGTGCGATAGAAGCATGTACATTATCATTTGGAGGGAGATAAGTATGGAGTTCTTCGAGTTTTGTTTTAAAGATAGTCGATTCGAGTGTTAATAGTTCTTTATCAGTTAAATCGGATAAAACATGCACTTGATTTTTTATGTCTTGAAAATGCACTTTTGCTGTGCTTCCAGAATGCAATTCATCCGGTAAATCTCCGTTTTCATCAATATGAAGCTCATTGATAAGCTCAATTAACAAATCAGTAAATTTCTCATCTGTTCCTTCCTTCTTAACCTGAGAATACATTTCCCAAATAAAGCCACATAAGCGTAGGTAATTAATTTGTGTGTACTTTTTGAAATCAAACTCTTTTGAGTCAGGAAAATTATTTGGTGTGACTACAGGTGCGAGTTCTTGGAGTTTGGCGGGAAGATTTAATAAACAAAAACGAACCCTAGGCGAAAGACCGGCAGGGTGGTTATATTCATAATCAAAAAACTTTTGAAAAATTCTATCATGAAGAGACTTAACAAGCAGGTCTGGCTGTTCTTTCAATGTTTGCAAAAATTGCTGTGCCTTTTTAGTATGCTCTTTAATCCAGTTACACTTTTGTTGCGCATTCTGAATGCTTGCTTCTGATGCTTTAATAAGTACTTCCTGAGAAGCTATATCACGGCGTAAGCTCTGTCTGGTTAAATTGAAATGAGCCAATTGCGTTTGCAACCTACTAATGGTTTCAGCCGAGTCACCATCATTATGATGATGGTGAGTAAGGGGAAAATGAACGGAGTGGTGATGATGAGAGTGTTGCCGCTGCCGCTGTGCCCTTTGCAATAAAAAAATTTCTGCTTCCACGCCGTCTATCTGGATTTGTAAATGATCTAGACTACGATTTAGCGGACGTAGTTGCGATTTTGCGGAGTTAATACTCTCTTCTTCAACAGTAATTTCATTTTCTAAAGCAGGTAACTTTTCATTCCATTGGTCAATATTCGTTTGAGAATAAATAATATTTTTAATGGAGAGCATCATTTCTCACAGTGAATAGCCAGTCAGGGTGCGATTGTAACCAAATGCTTTATAAATTAACAATAAAAAATGTTATTCTAGGAGTGAAAAAAATCGCTTCGATAGGGGGCTCAAAAAGTCATTAATTTGTTAAAGCGGTTAAAATTCGACGCTTTCCTTTAAAAGTGGTTCTGCCATGCATGGTTAAAATATTATCTAAAACCATGACATCCCCTTGTTTCCAAGGAATGGACACCGTATTTTGCTGTAGCGTATCTAAAATATGGTAAAGATCCTCACGCGACATAGCACTACCGTCGGCAAAGGTCACCTCATGTAAACGTGTTAAGCGGCGAAAATAGACCAGATTGACTGCGAGAAATTTCATGATGCCTAAAAGTTTAGGGTTAAAATCGTAGAGATGGGCCTGATTAAACCAAACTGTTTCTCCAGTAATGGGGTGTTGTAAAACTACAGGCCCCTCGTGCTTAATTTCAATCCAATTGTTGGTAAGCCATTTCCATGTGATGCTATTGGTTTGACAAAATTCCTCGACGATTGACTTATTATTGGTCTCAAATACATCCATCCAGGATTTGTGCGAACGGGCGAAATAGTTAATTAGCGCCATGGTTTTGCTTCGTTGGTAGTAGTGGGAAATATAGGTTATTCCCTTTGTTTTAAAACGTTGGATAACATTTGGGTCAAGTGATTGATATATTTTTCGGGCATCAGCAATGGTAGTTTCTCCCTGGTAGGAAGGTGCAATGTCGCAATAAAAATAAATATGGCTTGGATAAGCTTTTAAGTAAGACAGCTCTTGATGTAAAGGAATATGGACATGGGGAGGTGCTTCGGTGGACGTATAAATACCTTCGATCACTTTGTCACGTGGGCTATCGCCGCCCATATAATTGACAACATTTCCTAAAGCCAGGGACTTAATAAAATCAGAAAAATGTTGGACTGTGCTTAGGGGAAAATCACGAAAGAGTAGAGCACCGTATTTTAATAAATATTGCTTGAGTTGAATTTTATAGTCGGCAAGTTGCTGTTCCCCATGGGAGTTTGTACCTGAATAATAAATAACAGTAGGGAACCCTTCCTGGATGATAAATTTTTCCATATGAGATTCTTCCTGAAGTTTTGAAAATTTAGTCTACTCGGAGTGGAGAAAAAAATCACCAACCTTAGGCAGTAACTAAGTATCAAAACGAAAGTAATTGTAATTTACAAATGCCAGATTCAGGGGATCTTTCAAGCGACTATGTCGCTTTCAGAATGATGACGTAGGGTGGAAGTTTTAAAAGTCCGTCAATCTTTCATGTGGTCCCTGCAAACAAAGCTCTATTCTTTCATTCTGTTCAAATGACGTAACTAGCTCAGGATTGGTGGCCATGATTGTGCAAAATTTAATATTTATGACTACATTTAATTGAGAAATAATAATTTTTATTCTAAAGACAAATGCTTTGAAAATTAAACCTGCAGTTAGCAATAATTGATTAGGGATAAGGATGCAAGGTCATTTTTTTTATAATTTAGGGAAGCTTATCTATCCACTGCGGTGGTTTATTGTCGTATTCTGGTTATTTGTTGTTTTAGCTTCTCTTCCTTTCTTACCCAATATTATTAGTCCCTTTAAAACCACAGGCTTTATTGACGAACATTCTGAAAGTGCAAAAGCCGAAGAATATATCAATAAAAAATTAGACTACAACACGGCGAACAAATTTCTGGTTATTTATAGAAGCCCTAGGCTGTTAGCGACAAGTCCTCAATTTATTAAAAAAATTAAACAATCATTAGAAAACTTAAAAGATTTTCCGATAAAACATGAAATTCTTATGCCTAATGATAATAAACCCCAAATTTCAAAGGACAAGCACACTGCGTATGTGGTGGTTATTGTGAAGAGCAGTGAGCCTCTTAAAGATCGTTTACTGACACAATTTGAAGCGGCAATAAAAAAACCAAAAGACATGTCTGTTGAGTTAGGCGGGGAGGCTGTTTTTGTCAAAGATGTGAATAAGCAAACACAGACTGATCTCTATCGGGCAGATTTAGTTGCAGCACCGGTCGCAATAATAACATTGCTTTTTGTCTTTGGTTCTGTTGTTGCAGCCTTATTGCCCATTGTTTTAGGGGGAGGGGCAGCACTAATCATTTTAACAACGCTTTTCTTTCTGGGTTATGTTTATACGCTTTCAATTTTTACGTTAAATATTGCGCTATTACTCGGTCTTTGCCTAACGTTGGATTATTCGTTATTTATTATTAGTCGTTTTCGTGATGAATTACACAATGGCGTCTCTGTAAGTGATGCCATTGCTGTCACTGAAGAAACGGCAGGAAAGGCTGTTTTTTTTAGTGGGCTCGCAGTTCTTGTGAGTCTTAGTGCGTTATTTCTTTTTCCCATTAATATTCTTTTTTCAGTGGCCATGGGTGGGATAGTGGCAGTTATGGTAGCTGTGCTCACCGCCATTATGTTATTACCCGCTATTTTAGGCATACTGCACCGACGAATTAATTTCCTGTCTCTGCGCTTTCGTCGAAAAGAGAAAAGGCGTGCCAGTTTTTGGCATTGGTTAGCAACAAAAATTGTTAAACGCCCATTGCTTTTTTTCTTTCCAGTGCTTTTGTTTTTGTTGATGCTGGGCTATCCCTTCCTGTCAGCCAAATTTGGTGTATCTGATCATCGAATTTTACCGGAAACGTCAGAGCATCGACGTTTTTTTGATGTATATGACAAAAAATTTAACATAGAAACGCTAAACCCTATTTTGGTTTTAATCCAAACTCCCCATAGCTATATTTTATCCAAAACAAATCTTAATAATTTATACGATTTAGCCCAAAAACTTAAAAAAGAACCAGCAGTAGATAAAATTAACAGTATTGTAACAACGGATTCAAAACTTACTAAAAAACAATATTATCATTTATACCATGACAATAAAGATTCAAGGAGCAAGAGTCTTAAACAATTGTTAGCTACTACTACCAGTTACTCCTTCACCGTAATGAATATTATTAGCAAATATCCAATTAACTCACCAGAAACCCAAGCGCTTATTACCACGCTGCGCGATATGAAAACAGCAAAGGGGATGGAAATAGAATTAACGGGTACACCAGTTATTAACAAAGAGGTACTGGAGAGTATCTCGCGCATCCTCCCTTATGCAATTCTATGGATTATTGTGTTTACTTACCTGATTTTGCTTGTTTTACTGCGTTCTTTATTTTTGCCTATTAAAGCGATTTTAATGAATTTATTAAGCCTATGTGCTTGTTATGGTGCTCTGGTTCTGGTATTTCAGGATGGCTATTTGTCGCAGTGGCTTCACTTTGAACCGCAGGGTATGTTGGATATCAGCTTATTGGTCATCATTTTTTGTGCTTTATTTGGTTTTTCAATGGATTATGAAGTGTTTTTATTAACAAGGATTAAAGAATGTTATGAAGAAAATGGAGTGAACAACAACAGCATAGTTTTTGGGATTGAAAAAAGTAGCCGGATTATTACCAGCGCAGCACTAATTGTAATCGTCATTTGCGGTTCGTTTTTAGTGGCGGAGGTGCTGATGGTAAAGGCATTTGGGCTTGGAATTGCAGTGGCTATTTTTGTCGATGCTTTTTTAATTCGCACCTTATTAGTTCCCTCAACGATGGCCTTACTACAATCATGGAATTGGTATTTACCAAAATGGCTGGATAGACTTTTACCCAGACTATAATTAATAATTAGAGAGACGTAACAGGGGTTATTGAGTCTAAAAAGGAAGATAAATCGAGATGGAAAACTCAGAACAACTAGAGCAATTTATAGAAGAAGCCACCCGACTAAATTTAAAAACACTTCACGGTTTGTTTGAAACTCAAGTGGGACAAAGGCCGCAGCAAACAGCGATAAGCTTTGATGGGGAAACAATAAGTTATGAGCAGTTAAATCACAAAGCCAACCAACTGGCTCATTATTTGCAGGAATTGGGGGTGAACCCTGACACGCAAGTGGCAGTCTGTCTCCCTAGGTCCATTGAATTTTTGGTGGTTATTCTGGGTATTTTAAAAGCCGGGGGAGCCTATATTCCCTTAGACTCATCACATCCTGACGAGCGCTTGTTGTTAATCTTGCAAGAAGGTGATACCCAATTTTTAATCACTTCGGACAAGTTTAAAAAGAAATTTACCCGGTATACGGGGCAGACAATCACCATCGACAAAAATAAAACAATAGAAAAACAGCCCACGCATGATCCAGCCTCAAAAACCAATTCGCAACACTTAGCCTACATTATCTACACTTCTGGCTCTACCGGCACACCCAAAGGGGTATTGGTGGAGCATGGAGGTGTTGTGGATTATTCCTTGTGGTTTGCTGAATACTGTGATTGTCAACCTGGGGAACGTATCGACTTCTCGTCTAATCATGCTTTTGATTTTGCTTTAACCACATCCATTATTCCTTTAATGCTCGGGCTCACATTGGTAATTTGTTCCGACCGGGTAAAAAAAGATCCCCGTCAATATTTAAATTACCTTGAGGCGAACAATGTTAATTTTATCAAGTTAACACCTAGTTATTTTAAGGTATTGCTTTATGAGATAAAAAATAAACCCATTGCGCTTCCAGATTTGAAAAAAATCATGCTTGCAGGCGAAAGTTTATTTAGCTCTGATTGTTTGGCGTGGCTGGCGCTTTATCCGGATCATATTTTATACAATGAATATGGGCCTACAGAGGCGAGTGTGGCGGTTTGTTTATATAAACTTGATCGCAAAAATGTTCATCGGCTTGGTGCAAATGTACCCATCGGGCATGTGGCGCCGCATGTTCAATTTTATATCCTCGATGAAAATCGTTTGCCAGTAGAAGAGGGGGCAATTGGAGAATTATACCTGGGTGGGCATTGCCTCGCGAGAGGTTATTTAAATAATCCTAAATTAACCCAAGATTATTTTTTCAACAATCCTTTTAGCAAAAACCCCAGTGCCAGACTTTATAAAACAGGGGATTTGTGCCGGAAACTGGAAAGAGGCGAAATTGAGTGTCTGGGCCGTAGTGATTACCAGTTAAAAATTCGAGGGTTCAGGGTTGAGCCAGGGGAAATTGAAAGCTGTTTAATTAAACATCCCGCCATAAAAGAAGCGGCGGTAATTGCGATAAATGGGGAACGAAAAGAAAAAAAACTAGTTGCCTATTATACGCTAAATAGCAAGCAAGTCATCTTGGATAATAGTGAGTTACGTGAATATTTACTGCTTAACTTGCCTGATTATATGGTCCCATCCAGCTTTGTGAGAATGGATGTTTTTCCTCTAAACGCGAATGAGAAATTGGATAGGGGGGCATTGCCTATTCCTCAGTTTACAGCAAGCCAATATTATAAAGCGCCTAAAACCTCGCTTGAAAAACAACTTGCGCAAATTTGGTCTGAAGAACTTGAAATAAAACCGATTGGTGTTAAAGATGATTTTTTTGAGCTGGGCGGACATTCTTTATCGGCGGCAAGAATTATTTCAACCGTCAATTACAAATTGGGCAAAGAAGTAACACTGTATGATTTTTATCAACAACCTACCATTGCCCATTTAGCGGCATTAATTAAAAAGGCTAAGACAAAGAAAAAAAGAAGGATCAATAACGCCTTTTTGAAGGCAAGTCATTTTCCGCTTAGTAATTTTCAATTATTATTATGGTTGGCAGACACCTTTGAACCCAAGGCAAAGCGATTAAATATTTTCGCAAGAAAACGTTTTGCAGGACGTCTGGATATTGCCAAATTAAATGCAGCTTTTGCTGCAATTTTTCGCAAACACGATGTATTATCCTTTAGAGTATCCAAATTTAAACCCATTCAGCAGTTAGACAAACATTTAACCTTTCATATTGCGGAAAACAATTTGGAGCTACTCTCTGAGAAAGACAGCGAGCAGATCCTTGAAAGTTCTATTCAACAGTTAATAGAATATTACCCCTGGCCTAAAAAATACTCCGTTATTGTTCGTTTATTTTACCTGAAAAATAACAGTACGGAATTGCAACTTTGTTTGCCACATATTATTTCAGATGATGTTTCGCCGGAAATTCTATTGTCCAACCTCTCCGCTTTTTATAATTTACCCAAAGTAGGCAATAAATCGGTAAAAAAAGACATCGCTTTCAGAAATTATCTTCTGGATGAAGTGTCTTATATACAACAAAACCTAAACCGGGATTTATTGTTTTGGGAGGAGTATCTTAAAGATGCTCGACTGTTTACTTTTCCATCGGAGAAAATTGTTAAGCCTAAACCAACGCAACCATTTTCATATTCTACGTACACAGAAATTCCAGAAGACGTGTTAGATAAATTTCATCTGTTCTGTAAACAGCATCATGCCAGTATTTTCGAAGGGTTGTGTGCAGCACTGATGCAGACCTTATGGACTATTTGTGAAGAGGTTCAAAAAGATAACGCCTGCATTTATATTAATCGTGTAAAATCGACACGGGATAATCCTGATTATGATGAAACAATGGGTTGTTTTTTAAAGCTTGAACCTATCAAACTGGCAGTGAACAACCATTCTAATGTTGCGTCTCTTTTACAACAGGTGCATGAATCAGTTATTGCAACCCATCCTTACCAGCAATGTCCAGATTTAGTTAAACTTGCAAGTATCGGAGCATTTCAACAAAAGCGTTCGGTTATTAAAAACTATCTTATGAAATCCTGTGTTTCGCTTTATACCAAGTTATTTCGTTCAGTGAAGATAAACCCGCAAATCTTGAATTTATGCCTACGCCTCCATGGCGATAAAAAGAATAACTTCCTTGTTAATATTAATGTACAGCATAGTTTCTTGATGAGCCCTGAAAACAATAGAGAACCAAACATGTTCGGGTTTAAGTTAAACGACATCAGAGATCACCGTTATGACTTATTGAAAATAAATAATTTATTCGATGTTTGTTTGATGCGCAAAGGACAACTTGCAAAACCCTATTTAATTATTTCCGCAAATTTACAACCAACATTGCGAGAAACAATAGCAAACGAATTCATTCGGTTAATGAAAGCGTGTAACTAGGCAACAAAATTATTTTTTTATTTTGCAGTCGTTTTAGTTTCTGATAAAGTTTTCTAGAACTTTTACGAATAAGGAATCAAGGATGATAAAGAGAGTATGTTTGGCTGCTGTTTTATCTTGTTGTGTTGTTTTTTCGGTTTTTGCTGGTTGCCCTAGTGCGTTACCTACCAATGATGTGAAATTTTGTTCATCATTTAAATCAGTAGCTACTTGCTATTGTACTTCATCCGGCTTACCAAGTTCGATGTGCCAGGATATGAGTGCGCTTTATTCACGCATGATTAGCGTGTTCGGTTCTTTACAGAAAGCATGTGAATATCAACGTTATACAAGTCCCCAGGATTGTATGGATAACTGGAATTGTTATCTTTATGGTGGCGTTGATTCTCGCGGCCGGCTCTGCAGCTCCACTAAAAAAGCCTGTCAGTAGTATAATTCGTTGTAGTCTTGGCTAGATGATGCTGGCCAAGACGTTTTTTGAAAGGGTGTATCGAACTGTGATGATAAAAAAGTTAGTCTTATGGTGTTTGCTGTTCTCCTATCCGCTAAGCAGCCTTGCAAACACCCACGAAAAAATCAGTCCAAGTTCCCATCTTTATATTGGTGCTATGGGTGGTTATGGATCTACTACCTGGGAAGGGCTAGTGCCTACCCGAGAAAATCAAAATATGGCATTGAGTATGTCAACTCCAGTGAAAGTGCGGGAAGGTGGTGGTGTATGGGGTGCTTTTACCGGCTATGAATTCGCACGCTATTTTGCCTTGGAATTAAGCTATTTGGATTATCCTGACGCTGAAGTATCGTTTGATCCAATGAGTTTATTCAGTTTTTTAAATGGTAATAGAGTTTCATTTAAGACAAAAACTGAAACGGTGGATTTGAAAGCAAAAATTATGCTTCAAATTCCTAAGACGAGTATTAGAGCGTATTCCAGTGTGGGAATTGCAGGTATACACCGTAACGATATATTAGTTAATCAATGGCGTGCAACTCCGGCCTTTGGAGCGGGGTTTAATTATCAGTTAACCAATCATTGGATGCTGGAACTCGGCGGTAATTACACTGCAGGTTATGGTGAGGCACAATTAACCCCCTCGGACAGTTATTTCCCTTTCCTGTACTCAGTAGTGTTACGCTTGGCTTATTTCATCTAGTCTGAAAAAGTGCCCTATATAGGTAATGAACCTGTTCTTACCCGAGGTGGTGCCATATTAATGATAGAGCTAAATAAAAATGCTAAGAAAAGTAATAACGATAAGTAAAAAACAAGTTTTGCAACATAGGTCGATGTGGATGGATTTTTGAAACTAAATATCCCTGAAATGGTAGCAATCGCTAAAAAAATAAAAGCCCATACAAACATAGCCCGTCCTTAGACTAAAAAGTAATAAGCCGCTACTTACTGTAAACTTTAATTACTATATAGTGAAGCAAGAAAAAATGCTATCGTCTGGTTTTTTTCATAACACATTGTTGGATTTATCATGCGCTTAACCAATCAAGATACTATGGATGCTAATCGAAGAATAAACCAAAGAAATCGCCTTAAACGCTTGAACGCCAGGGGTGAAAAAGTAGCCCGGTTGCTTGCAACCGGGATGAATCGCCAACTTAAATTTTAGCCTGTCATAACCTGCTTTCGGCGTTTAGGCGGGTTGAATCGAGACTTTCCCGGCTGCAAGCAGCTGTCTCTTGATCACATCCCTC
>NZ_LNYG01000013.1:0-28879 GCF_001467745.1 Legionella jamestowniensis | reverse complement strand
GCCGCGGGACGTCGGAAAGTAGGGTTTGGAATGCGTTTTCAGAGATGTGTATAAGATTCAGTTGCTTGCAACCGGGATATGGGCCTCTATGCCCAGGGGTGAATTAACTTTAGCATTGGTTTAAGCAATTTCTCTGCGAGAGATTTTTTACTCTGAACATTAATTTTGAAAACATTAAAATCAGCCATTTTGTCTGTTAGATAATCATCACTTGTTTTGAGTTTATCAACCAACTTTAATTCATAAGCATCACTTGCCAACCAATGTTCTCCGGTGGCTACTTTATCGATATCCAGCTGTGGGCGATTTTCCAATACATAATTTCTAAAAGCTTGATGAATTTTTTCGATATCCTCTTGCAGTTTTTGGCGGCCTTTTTCAGTGTTTTCACCGAACATGGTTAATGTACGCTTATATTCGCCGGCCGTTAACAGTTCGATATCTATATTGTTTTTCTTTAGCCAACGATGAAAGTTAGGTAGTTGAGCCACAACACCAATCGAACCAATTATCGCAAAAGGGGCAGCAATAATGGTGTTGGCTACACATGCCATTAAATAGCCACCGCTTGCAGCCATTTTGTCAATACAAACTGTGAGGGGGATTTTTTTGTCCCGTATTCGCTGCAATTGTGAGGCAGCAAGCCCATAACTGTTTACTGCGCCACCGGGGCTCTCCAGGCGCACAACGATTTCATCGCTAGGTTCAGCAACAGCTAGAACCGCCGTAACTTCTTCGCGTAACTGTTCCGCTTCACTGGCTTTAATGTCGCCATGAAAATCAAGTACATACAAAGAAGCTTTCTCATCCTTTGTTTTTTTCTTCTTCTTTTTTGCAGGCTTTTTATTTTTTATATCATGAGACATACGCTGCTTTGTTTCTTCATACTGTTTATTCAGTGAAGTAATTTCCAGTTTATGTTTAGGTTTGCGGCTTATTGCGGCAATACCTGCTACCGTGAGAAGTACGGCTATGACTAACGTTAATGTTTTTACTAAAAATAAACCATATTCGGACAGAAATTCCATCATCTACCTTTTTTTCATTAAACAAAGTAGACGATTATCCCTATGACTTTGAACAGGTGCAAGTGCTTTTCGGAAAAAGCCTCTTGCCAGAATACCAATTTCTAGATAGTCTGCCTTTTTTAATTAATGCCCGATTTTATGCTTGAAGTACGCGAGCTGTGTTTCGATTACCAAGATAAACCTTTGCTTTGCCAGATAACCTTTTCAGTAGAAGAAGGGCAATTATTGCATTTGCGAGGTAACAATGGGGCGGGGAAAACCACCTTACTGCGATTACTCGCAGGACTATTGTCTCCACGGGAGGGAGAAATTTATTTTAATAGTCAACCTATTGCAAAGAACTTATTCGAATACCAGCATCAATTATGTTATCTAGGGCATAGAACAGGCATAAACCCTCTATTAACAGTGAAAGAAAATTGTTTTTTTGATATGCACTGGGGTAGGGCAGAGATTAACTTTGATGAGTTAGTCAAACGGTTTGGCCTGTCCGAACTTCAGCATGAAAGGTGTGGACATTTGTCCGCCGGTCAAAAAAGACGCGTGGGGTTATTGCGTTTAGCCATGACTGATGCCCATTTATGGTTGCTGGATGAGCCTTTTGTTGCTTTAGATAAAGAGGCAATTGAGTTGGTTATCATATCCATTGAAAATCATCTTGCTTCAGGTGGTCTAATTGTTTTAACGTCACATCAACATTTACCTGACCGCTTAAGTCATCTGGAATATTGTTTATGAAAGCCACGGGGAATAATGACTAGTCTTGCCATTGTATTCAAGCGTCAAATCCAGCGTGAAATGCTGCTGCATCTTCGCCAACCTCGACTGTTACTGCATTCCTCTTTGTTTTTTTTAATGGTGGCTGTTTTTTTCCCCCTGACCATGCCCCCGCAAACTTCTATTATGCGAACAGTGGCGCCCGGTGTTGTTTGGATAGCCATGCTTTTGGCAATGTTACTGTCGTCGGTGAACCTTTTTCAACAAGATTATGAAGATGGGGCAGTGGAGCAGTGGTTAATCTCAGGTTATCCATTAAGTCTTATCGTTAGTGCAAAATTGCTGGTACATTGGTTTCTTAACTTGTTGCCTATGCTGATTTTTTCTCCCTTATTGGCCTTGTTATTTAACTTAACCTTCGTGGAAACCGTGATTTTAATCGCAAGCCTTATTCTGGGAACTCCCGCCATTCTTTTTTTATGTGGGCTGGCAGCTGCTTTTAGTGCCGGAAAAGGGGTATTAATGGCTCTGGTTTTACTGCCTTTAACAGTGCCAGTCATGATTTTTGGCAGTGGCAGCTTATTTGCTGTTATGCAAGGTTTTTCAGCACAGGGCTATTTAGCGCTGTTAGCGGCAATTTCGCTGTTGGCGACGGCTTTTTTACCGTTTGCGATTGCTGGAATTATTCGCATTAGCCTTGCTGATTAATGCATGGTAAAATTTCTCTTTTTTCTGATTCAAATATCTCCTATGTGGAAATTTTTATACCAAATGGCTTCGCCTAAAACATTTTATCAGCGTACCCAGCCTTGGTTGGCCTGGATAGGAGGTGGTGCATTGGTATTTTTACTTCCAGGTCTAATCTGGGGATTAGTTTTTGCGCCTGCCGATTATCAGCAAGGCGATGCCTTTCGTATTATTTACATCCATGTCCCGAGTGCATTTCTGTCCATGGCACTCTATGCATGGATGGGGTTTCTTGCCCTACTTTTGCTAGTCTGGCGTATTAAAATGGCTGGGTTAATTCTTGGCCTTGTGGCACAGGTGGGTGCGTCCATGTCGTTTCTTGCCCTGGTAACAGGAAGCATTTGGGGTAAACCAATGTGGGGTACCTGGTGGATTTGGGATGCACGTTTAACCTCGGAGCTTATTTTATTCTTTTTGTATCTGGCTATTTTGGCGACAAAAACGTCGTTTCAGGATAAGGAACAAGGGGATAAAATCGCCGCCATTTTAACATTGGTGGGCCTGGTTGATTTGCCCATTATTCATTATTCGGTGTATTGGTGGAATACACTGCATCAGGGAGCTACGTTATCCCTCTTTGCAAAGCCTAAAATTGCGACGCCTATGCTGTATCCTTTACTGTTGGCGCTAATTGGCTTTTTCCTTTACTGCCTTTGGATTATTTTGCACAGAGCCCGGAATGAATTGTTGCTGCGTGAACAACGACAGCAATGGGTAAAAAATTTAATGGAGAGTGATGGGGTATGAATCAAATTGTCACGTGGTGCTCAATGGGCGGATATTCAACTTATGTGTGGTCAGCTTACGCCTTGGCTGCCCTTGTTTTGTTAGGCAATATATTGGGTATCCGGGTTCAGCGTGCGCGGACAATCAGGCATTTACAACAATGGTTTAAGAGACAACGATGAATCCAGTGCGCCGGCGTAAATTTACTCTTGTCTTATTTATTCTTTCGGTCTTGGGCATTGTGACCGGACTGGTGCTTTATACGTTGCGACAAAATATCAGCTTGTTTTACACGCCTTCGCAAGTAGCGCAAGGGGAGGCGCCTAAAGAACGACTTATTCGCCTTGGCGGGATGGTTGTCAAAAACAGTATCTTACGTCAGGAAAAAAATTTGTCGGTGGAATTTCAATTAACCGATTTTAATCAGGTGGTCACTGTCAGATATCGCGGCATCTTGCCTGATTTATTTCGTGAAGGACAAGGTATTGTTGCCTTAGGTACGTTGACTGATAACCATCACTTTAAAGCCCAGGAAGTGCTTGCCAAACACGATGCGAACTACATGCCACCCGAGGTAAAAGAAGCTTTGGCTAAATCGGGGAAATTAGGAGAAAAGAAAAGCGGATGATTGCTGAAATTGGTTTATTTTCATTGCTATTGAGCCTGTTGTTCGCAATATTGCTTGCGGTTATTCCTACGCTGGGTTTATGGCGAAATACTCAGGATTGGATAGCTGCGGCCCCATTTTATGCGACTGGCCAGTTTATTTTTATAGCGCTTGCTTATTGTTGTCTTACTGTCTGTTTTTTGCGTGATGATTTCAGTGTCATTTATGTATTAACCAATTCCAGTATTTCCTTGCCATGGTTTTACAAGCTTTGTGCGGTGTGGGGAGGACATGAAGGATCCATGCTTCTCTGGGTGGCGATACTGAGTTTATGGATGCTGGCAGTCAGCTTTTTTAGCGCCACCCTGGATAAATCCATGCGCGCCAGAGTATTGGTCGTACTCGGTTGGGTAAGTATTGGATTTATTCTTTTTTTATTAACAACATCCAATCCATTTGCCCGACAATTTCAATTATTAAATACCCAGGGGCGTGACTTAAACCCTTTGCTACAAGATCCTGGCTTTTTATTTCATCCGCCAATGCTTTATATGGGCTATGTGGGTTTTTCTGTAGCCTTTGCCTTTGCTATTGCGGCACTTTGGGTCGGTCGCGTTGAGTCTGCCTGGGCTAAATGGACAAGGCCCTGGACATTAGCGGCCTGGTGTTGTTTAACAACAGGGATTACGCTTGGAAGTTGGTGGGCTTATCGTGAGTTAGGCTGGGGAGGCTGGTGGTTTTGGGATCCCGTTGAAAATGCTTCCTTTATGCCTTGGCTTGTGGGCACAGCACTTCTGCATTCTTTGGCAGTCAGTGAACAGCGTCAACTATTTAAAGCCTGGACGTTGTTGTTGGCTATCACTGCTTTTTCTTTGAGTTTGATAGGTACGTTTTTGGTGCGCTCAGGTGTTTTAACGTCTGTCCATGCCTTTGCAGTAGACCCCCAGCGTGGTTTATATATTTTATGTTTCCTGTTGATTGTTATCGGAGGCTCCTTACTCTTGTTTGCCCTCAGGGCACAAACGTTGCAAAATCGCACGCATCCATCACCCATTTCTCGAGAAAGCGTACTTCTTTTGAATAATGTTTTTCTAGCCGCCATGATGTTGACCGTATTGATGGGAACGGTTTATCCCTTGCTTATTGATGGGCTCGGGCTAGGAAAATTGTCAGTAGGGGCACCTTATTTTAATGCTGTGTTTAACCCAATGATGGTTCCTTTATTGCTCTTAATGGGTATAGGAGTGAACTTAAATTGGCAACGACATGACGGCAAAAAATTACTTCCGCTGATAATGGGGTTATTCATTACAAGCATTACTGCTGCGATTGGTCTTTTATGGTTGCTGACTTCTGTCATTAATCTTGCTGCTTTATTAGGACTGGTTCTTTCACTATGGGTTATTTTTGGTACGGGCAAATTAATTTTAGTGCGGCATCAGCAACGCGGTATTTTAAATTTACACCAGGGGTTTTGGGGAATGGTCGTTGCCCATTGTGGTGTTGCTGTCACTGTTATCGGGATTAGCATCTCTTGCAATTACGGGGTTCAAGACGACGTACGCATGGCTCCTGGCGATACTGCTCAACTCGCTGGGTTTAAAATTCAATTTGTCAATGAAACGTTATTGGAAGGACCGAATTACCATGGTACCCAAGCTCGTTTCGAAATAAGTCATGGCGATAAAGCTGCTGTGATTTATCCCGAAAAGCGCATTTACAATGTGGGGCAAATGGCGATGACGGAATCAGCCATCGATGTTAGTCCTTTCCGTGATATTTACGTGGCATTGGGAGAACCCTTAGGCGATAAAGCCTGGTCAGTGCGTCTATATTATAAACCTTTTATCCGCTGGATATGGGGTGGTGGTTTTATGATTTTGCTAGGAGGATTGCTTGCCTTAAGTGATAGACGCTACTATCAAAAGCGACATGCAGTGAGAACAGTGGATGAGGTATTGGCATGAAATTCTGGCGCTTAATCCCTTTATTTTTTTTCGTATTGCTCGTGTTGTTTCTCTGGAGGGGGTTATCATTAGAACCACAAACCCTACCATCCGCAAAAATTAATCAGGCACTCCCCGCTTTTCAATTGACGTCACTAGGTAGTGGGCATCCCTTTACACCCAAGATATTGCAAGGACAGGTGTCATTGCTAAACGTCTGGGCGAGTTGGTGCTCTGCCTGCATCGAGGAGCAGGTCTTTTTGATGCAGCTATCTCGGGAAGGTGTGCCTATTTACGGTTTAAATTATAAAGATGATACCCAGAATGCCACTCAATGGCTAAAAGAATGGGGAAATCCTTATCGCGCAATTGGTGAAGATCATGATGGTTCGGTGGCAATTGATTTAGGGGTGTATGGTGCCCCCGAAACATTTTTAATCGATAAAAAAGGTGTTATTCGTTTCAGGCATGTGGGGATCCTGAATGATACCTCATGGAATACAGAATTTTTACCTCGTATGAAGTTGTTACAGGAGGAAGCATGAGAAACTCTAACGTTTTTCTGTTTCTAATATTTATCCTATTTGGTACAGTAAGCATTGCCAATAATGCTCTTTATCCTCTTGAAAATGCCAAACAGGAAGCACAATTTTCTCATTTGCTTAAAGAATTACGTTGCCTGGTTTGTCAAAACCAGGATTTGGCAGATTCTAATGCAAGCTTGGCTAAAGATTTACGCGATCAGGTTTACAATCTTGTTAGGGAAGGAAAGGCGGATAGCGAAATCATTGATTATTTAACGGCGCGATACGGTGATTTTATTTTGTTTAAACCGCCCGTTAAACCTTTAACAGCATTCTTGTGGTTTGGCCCTGTTATATTTCTATTGTCAGGTTTCATTATTTTTTGGCGCACCTGTTTAAAGCGAAGTTCAAATGAATAAATGGTGGTTATTGTTTTATTTCTCTTTGTTGGTTTTTTTAGCATTGCCTGTTGTTTATTATCCCTTACGCCAGTCAAAAAAAACCTTTCTAATGCTAGTTCCAGTAATGATAATAATGTTGATGGCAGGCTATTTTTATTGGGGAGCTTTGCCTGCGTGGGATGATTTTTTGCAACGGCAGGAAAAGCAGCGGAAAGTCCAGGCAGTTTTGCAAACCATAAAAAACCCTTCCCAGATTATTGAGAAATTAAAAGCACGGCTTGCAGCCCAACCTGACAGCGCACGTGGTTGGTATTTGCTTGGACGATTATACGCAAGCCAAGAGCAATGGAAATCTGCGAAAGAAGCATTTGAGAAAGCTCATAGACTCAGTCCAGCCGATGATGCAGCCACGGTCAATTACGCCCAAGCGCTTTGGCAGTTGAATAAACAAACATTTAACGACGCTATCAGAAATTTATTCAACGAATTATTGCAAAAAAATCCAGATCAACCTGATGCACTGGCTATGCTGGCTATGGATGCCTACAGTACCCACAATTATGAACAGGCAGTCAGTTACTGGCAGCATTTGTTAAGATTAGCCCCAGAGCAATCGGAAGAAGCCAAAATGATTCGTCGGGCAATTGCCAAAGCACAGCAGCAAATGATGTAGGTATTTTATGCGGTTAGTCATTCTTTTAATTTCTCTTATTGCCTCATTTCCTTTTGTAGCGAGAGCCGTTAGTCCTGTGCACCATTTTTTAATACTTTCTGATATTCATCTTGATGTAGCATCTACTCATGCAATGGAAATCACCCCCTTAAAATATGATAGAAATAATGATCTGGATTACGCTACCTTCGAAAGGCTTCTCACTGAAATTGACACTAATATTAAAAACGGCAAGGTTGTATCCCCTGAATTCATTGTTATTTTAGGAGATATTGCTGGTCATGTGCGCTATAGTTCTGAAAGCACCGTTGAAAACGAAGCAATGGTTTTTAGAGTATTAAAAGATATTTTCCCCAATACTCCTATATTTTATACCTTTGGCAATAATGATTCATTAAAAGCTAACTATGGGGCCTTCAGTGATTCAGAACGTATGGAAAAAAGTCCTTATGATATTGCGAGACAGGCAGGATGGGCGAATGGATTTCTGTCAACTGGCGTGATTTGTCAAGAGCAGTCAAACTATCCTTGTTTGCTTACTGAAAATACAAGTGATGGATATTATTCTGCTTATCTGAAACCTAAACTGCGTCTTCTATCTTTAAACACGGTGTTATTTTCTCCAAACCGCAAAACTTCCGAGCAAGAGGCATTTAACCAACTTCAGTGGCTAGAGAAACAGTTACAAAAAGCGAGCATGGGCCAGGAAAGTGTCTTAATTACCATGCATATCCCACCAGGAAATAACATCATTGATCATTCCAATTTCTGGGTGTCTAAGGAACAGGCTGCTTTTTTAAAACTTATCAACAAGTATCATCAGCTTATCATAGGATTACTTGCTTCTCACACGCATGCTGAAGAATTGAGAGTGATTAAAGATAGTTCGCAAAATATTATTGCAGGCGTTTATTTTTCTCCTGGCTTGTCGACATCTCATGGTAATGAACCTTCTATAAAAACAGTTGATTTGGTTAATCAAGACGAACATTGGCAACTAGTTAATTATGAAGTGTTCCATTTTTCGCAAGATAACACCCAACTGTCCTTTGACAAACTCTATGATTATGTTAATTACTACTGCAGTAAGGAGCAGCGGGGAATAGTTGAATGCCTGGGGAATGTTACAGCAGAGAAAATTGATAAATATTTCGCTGCAGGCAATAAAAATTATACAGGAGGTATGCTGCATTCTCCTGCCGATATAGCGCTTGTAGCTCCTGGAATCGACGTATATTAGGAAATATAAAATGCAAAAATTACCTATTTTGAAAGAAGGTGATCTTGTTGAAATTATTGCTCCAGCTTCCCGTTGTACCGACAAACACCTGGCAGATCTTAAGGAGTTGCTGGTTTCCTGGGGACTAAATTGTCATATCGATGATGCAATTTTTGGTGATGACTTGTTGTGTGCCAATGATGATACTCAGCGATTTAGCGCATTAAAAAAAGCGTTGGAGAACCCTGAAACGAAAGCAATCATCTGCGCACGTGGTGGTTATGGTTCATTGCGTTTGATTCCTGAGTTGACTAAGTTATCCCCGCCGGTACCAAAAATCTTTCTTGGTATGAGTGATATTACCGCTCTATTATTATTTTTCGAACGGCAATGGCAATGGCCGAGTATTCATGGAGCACTCGCTGTCGATAAATTCTCATCAGAATCGACAGAGGCAGTCAGGGCGATGTTGTTTGGCTTAAATGAAATCAGGTTTGTAGGAAAACCATTGAATAAGCTTGCTGAAAAACCTGTTAGTCTTCACACGTCTATTACGGGTGGAAATTTATCCTTGGTGCAGGCAAGTACGGGGACTAATTGGCAAATTGACGCAGCGGGCAAAATTATTTTACTCGAAGAGATTGGGGAGCGTGGTTATCGGGTGGATCGCATGTTGACGCATTTACTGCAAGCTAATGTTTTTAAGGATGCTGCTGCTATTTTATTGGGTGATTTTTCAGGTGGCGCAGAACCAGATGGCTCCACATTAATACAACCGGTGTTAGAACGTTTTGCTCATGATTGTGGGGTGCCGGTCATTCAAGTATCAGGAATTGGACATGGATTTATTAATTTCCCTGTTCCTCTAGGGACACCAGTGGTATTAGATTTGGGACAAACAATTCAGTTAACAAGTCTACGCAACGAATAGTAATATCCCTTTGTACATGACAAAAAAATCTGTCATGCCCGCGCAGGCGGGCAACCATCCATCAAAATAATCCAATGCTCAAGTCGAGCCTCTGAGGATTGTTTTGCTCAATCAGGTTTATTTTCCATTGTCTGTTCCACTTTTTGATGCGTTTTTCTCTGGTTAGTGCTTCATAAACATCAGGGTGAATTTCATAATAAACCAAGCGATGAACATTGTACCTTTTTGTAAATCCTTCAGCCAAGCCTTCCTTGTGCTGGTATACTCGTTGCACAAGATTACTGGTAACGCCAGTATAAAGGGCTCCATATACTTTGCTGGCTAATATATAAACAAAATATCGCTTCTCTTCCATTACTCATCCTGGTTGGTTGCCAAAGTCCCCACTTTTTCTTGCTGGACCACCATTATTTATCCATGGGGTAATCCGCTGTAATATGATAAATGATTAGGAGTCGGTAGGCGATAATGAGACAGGATTCAGAATTTTTAGTGCCTGTTGAAAATTAATGGTTTTATATGCCAGACGAACAATGATTTTCCTTGTATGTCAGCGAGTTACCTTATCTTGCTATTGTGCCAAACCGTAAATGGTTGCCCGCCTGCGCGGGCATGACAGATTTTTTTGTCATATACAGAGGTAATATCCCAGTAAGACTATCTATTCTGAAATTTATATGTTAAATAGTTGAAATTCGTCTAGACTAAAGTTTGTAGTTAAAAACCAAGTAAAGGAATTTGAACTATTTCAAGGAGTGAAAATGAGTAATCGCGTGTATCAAGTCGTTGAGCTGGTTGGTACTTCAGAAGAAAGTATTGAAGAGGCTATTAATAATGCTGTAGCGCAAGCTGCCAAAGTACATGGAAAACTGGATTGGTATGAAGTAATGCAAACCCGAGGATTTATTGAAAACTCTAAAAGTAAATATTATCAGGTTCATTTGAAAATTGGGTGTCACGCGCATTAATTAAAGGTTATTGCTTTTAAAGTTCCCATGGATGGTTTGTGTTGGGTCGAAAGGACCCAACCTATCTATTTACCGCTGTTTATCAAAATCACACTAGCCCTCTACTGTTTCTTTATATTCCCGTAATGCCTTCAAAAAATGCCAACCGTAATGGTTAAGTTTGTGTTGGCCTACGCCAGAAATAGCCAGTAATTCATTTAAATTTTGTGGTTTATCCCTAACCATTTGATGCAAGGTTGTGTCACTAAAAATCATAAATGGGGGTTTATTTTCTTCTTCTGCCAGCTTACGGCGCAAAGCACGCAAAGTCTCAAAAAGGGGGTTATTGGTTGTAGAGGAAGTTTCGCGCTGTTTGTTTTTTGTACTTTTGGTGATCAAGTCTACTTGTGGAAGGGACAGGGAAACTTGTTCTTCATTCTTCAATACAGCAACAGCTTTCTTCGTTAAACGCAAGACATTGTAGCTATTGATATCCTGGTAACAATACTCTCGATGAATTAATTGCCAGGCTAATTGTTTCCAGTAGTTGGCGGACTTAGTCTTACCAATACCATAAGTACTTAGTCGATCATGGCCTGCCTGTTGAATTTTTTCAGCGGTGCTCCCTCGTAGGACATCAATGATATAAGTCATGCCATAGTTTTGTCGAAGCCTATAAATACAGGACAGTAATTTTTGGGCATCTTCGGTGGCATCCACGGTTTGTGGGGGATTATCACACACATCGCAATAGCCACATGCTTTCTCTGTGGGTTCATCAAAATAACGTAGTAAAATTTGGCGACGGCAGTGTGTTGCCTGGGCAAACGCTAGTATATGATTGAGTTTGCCTGTTTCTATACGTTGTTGGGTTTCACTGGGTGTGGTAGCTATCCAACCGCGTAAACGGCCACTATCAGCTGGGTCAAAAAGTAATACTGCGAATGCTGGTAATCCATCGCGCCCCGCGCGCCCGGTTTCTTGATAATAACTTTCAATGTTTTTAGGCAAATCATAGTGAACTACAAACCGTACATTGGGTTTGTCAATTCCCATACCAAAAGCAATCGTCGCCACCACAATATCAATGCGATCGTGGCGAAACAGACTTTGAACCTCCCGCCGCTCATGATAGCTCAGTCCGGCGTGGTAAGCCCTTGCTTTAAAACCGAGTTCTTGCAATTTCAGTGCGACTCGCTCAACTTCATTTCGTGTCCCACAATAAATAATGCCTGATTGCTGGTTTTGTGCTTGCAAAAAATGATGTAATTGTTTTAGGGGATTATTTTTAATGACCACCGTATAGTGAATATTAGGGCGGTTGAATGAAGCAATAAACTGTTTGGGGTTATAATTCAGTTTTTTAATAATATCCTGACGCGTTTGCTGGTCTGCTGTGGCTGTTAAGGCGATAACAGGAATTTCTGGAAAATGGGTTTTCAACAAGCCAAGCGTTGCATATTCAGGGCGGAAATCATGCCCCCATTGTGAAATACAATGGGCTTCATCGATAGCAAACAACGACAAGGAACACTCTTTCAGACGTTCAAGAAAAGAAGTATTCATTAATCGCTCAGGCGCAATATAAAGGAGGTTTAGCTCATTGGCATGCAGTTGTTTTAAGACTAACCGTGCTTCTTCACTAGACAGTGAGGAATTATAGTAAGCAGCCCGTATTCCTTGTAGCTTTAGTGCAGCCACCTGGTCTTCCATTAAGGCAATCAAAGGAGAAACTACTATTGCCACACCGGTACGCACTAATGCGGGAATTTGGTAGCAAAGTGATTTACCGCCACCCGTGGGCATTAATACTAAAAGGTCGTTACCATGAATAAGATCATGAATAACTTCTTCTTGAGGATGGCGAAAGGCATCAAAGCCAAAATACTCTTTTAATGCATGAAGCGCCTGGGCACGATAAGGATCGGCTTGTCCTGTGGTTTCCATACTGGTTTATTTTTCTTATTTAACTGACGCGAAAAATTGGCAATAATAGCATTCTTTATTAATCCATCATAAATATTATTTATACGTGGTTTAAATTTTAATAGAGGCAGCCGTGGTGCGAGCTAGAATTAGACTCGTTTGACAAGCTAAATTTGTGTTATGGTTTACACTATTCAGGTAAGCACTCAATCAAATAAGGATAGCTATGGATTTTAAATTCAGTGAAGAGCACCTGGCTTTTCGTGATATGGCTGCTGAATTTGCACGCAATAAGTTAGCTCCTAATGCGGCTTCATGGGATGAACATTATCATTTTCCGGTTGATATTTTTCGTGAAGCAGCACAACTAGGGATGGCTGGTATGGTTTCTGCTGAAGATATTGGGGGCGCAAATTTAAAGCGGCTAGACGCTGCCATTATTTTTGAACAGCTTGCCACTGGCTGTGTAAGTACCAGCGCTTATCTATCTATCCATAATATGGTGGCCTCATTGATCGATCGATACGCGCAAGAGCCTTTGCGAAGTACATGGGGTCCTCGTTTAACCTCAATGGACGTATTAGCAAGTTACTGTTTGACAGAGCCTGAGGCAGGTTCAGATGCAGCTTCATTAAAGACGAGGGCAGTGAAAGAAGGGGATTACTATATCCTAAATGGTTCTAAAGCGTTTATCTCCGGTGGCAGTATTAGTGATGTCTATTTATGCATGGTAAGAACAGGTGAAGACACCCATCATGGGATTACTTCCCTATTAATTGAAAAAAATACGCCTGGTTTAAGCTTTGGTAAGTTAGAAAGAAAATTGGGGTGGCGCAATCAACCTACTTGTATGGTTTATTTTGAAAATTGTCGTGTACCCATCGCTAATCAGGTTGGTGAAGAAGGCATGGGCTTTAAAATTGCTTTAAACGCCTTAAATGGAGGACGTGTGAATATTGCAGCGTGTTCTTTAGGCGGTGCAACAGCGTGTTTGCGTTTAACACAACAATATATGCATGAGAGGAAGCAATTTGGCAAACCGCTAACACAAATGCAAGCCTTGCGTTTCTATTTTGCAGATATGCTGACGGATTTTGAAGCGGCGCGTTTAATGGTATACCGTGCGGCAGATGCCCTGGATAAAAATGATATTCATGCACCCATGTATTGTGCCATGGCTAAACGGTTAGCTACCGATGTTGCTTTTCGTATTAGTGATAAAGCCATGCAAATCCACGGGGGTTATGGCTATCTTCATGATTATCAAATTGAGCGAATTTTCCGTGATTTGAGGGTGCATCAAATTCTTGAAGGTACGAATGAAATTATGCGGGAAATTATTGCCAAGGCCTCGCTTGACGACGACTATTTAATTGAATAACAGTAATCGTATGGATTGAAAAATAATATTACTAACAGGAGTTTTTTTAGCATGAATTTAATAGAAAAAGAATTAGATAACGATGGCATATTAACGTTGACCTTAAATCGTCCAGAGAAATTAAATGCATTAAGTACAGACGTTTTACGCGCCTTAAGCGAAATTTTTTCCTCCATTAAAGAGGATCAAAAAGTAAAAGCAGTTTTGTTGACAGGGGCAGGGAAAGCATTCTGTGCCGGTGCGGATATTTCACGTTTAGCTGAATGCAACGCACAGACTGGTTATCAATTTGCATGCGAAGGGCAAGAGGTATTTAGACAACTGGAAACGTTAGGCAAGCCTTCGTTAGCTGCCATTAATGGATTTGCCTTTGGTGGCGGCTGTGAGTTGGCTATTTCAGCAACAATGAGGATAGCCTCAACAGCAGCCCAATTTGGACAGCCTGAAGTAAAACTGGGTGTTATCCCTGGTTACGGCGGTACACAACGATTAGCCCGTTTAATCGGAAAAGGACGCGCGATGGATTTGTGCTTAACAGGCCGCTTTATTAATGCAGAGACGGCGTTAAGCTGGGGATTAGTGAGTGAGGTAGTTGCACCGGAAGCCCTGATAAGTCAAGGTAAACAACTCTTGAAAACTATTTTATCTATGGCCCCTCTTGCCCTAGCCAGTGTAATGGAAGCCATTGACCATGGTTATGATTTATCATTAACCGATGCTCTTCATCTTGAGGCTGTGCATTTTGCTAAAGTTTGTGCAACTGCCGACAAGCAGGAGGGAGTTGCAGCCTTTTTAGCCAAACGAAAAGCAAATTTCAAAGGGGAATAAAGGATGGCAGATATAGTCTTCACACGTGAAGAACATTTAGGCTTGATAACGTTAAACCGCTCCCAGGCTTTGAATGCTTTAACGCTCGATATGATTAAGGCGATGCAGCAACAATTACTGGCATGGGAAAAAGAGGTAGACATCCATGCTGTTATTGTACAAGGTGAAGGTGAGAAAGCATTTTGTGCTGGTGGCGATGTACGCTGGCTGTATGAGGCGGGTTTAAATCAGGCTCCTGAGCAGATGCAATTTTTCTGGCATGAGTATCGCCTGAATCATTACATTCATCATTTTAAAAAACCCTATATTTCATTAATGAATGGGATCACGATGGGGGGTGGGGTAGGTATTTCCCTTCATGGTTCCCATCCCATTGCGACAGAAAATTTTGTTTTCGCCATGCCTGAAACAGGAATCGGCTTTTTCCCTGATATAGGTGCCAGTTATCTGCTTGCCCGTTGTCCAGATGCAACAGGTATTTATTTAGGATTAACAGGCAATCGGCTTAAGGCACAAGAAGCTTATAAGTTGGGTTTAATCAAGCAAATTATCCCGGCTAATAAAATGCAGGAATTTATAAAACGTTTAGCGTCTTTGGATCTATCGGCAGATGCGCATCAACAAGTGGATGCTTGCTTGCAAGAGTTCGCTATGGAACATGAAAAAGCATTTATTACAGATAACCTGGCAGCAATTAAGCGCTGTTTTTCACAACAAACGGTAGAGGCTATTTTTTCAGCTTTGAAAGATGAAGGTGAGGAGTGGGCTATAACCATTTTAAATAATTTAAAACATAAAGCTCCCCTGAGTTTGAAAGTCACTCTGGCTCAAATCCATAAAGCAAAAAACAAATCTTTGGCAGAATGCCTTGCTATGGACTACTGTCTGGTCAATCAATTCATGCGTGAACACGATTTTTATGAAGGGGTAAGGGCTTTATTGGTTGATAAAGACAGGTCGCCGCGCTGGCAACCTTCAAGCCTGGATAAAGTAACCTCTGCTTTAGTAGCAGATTATTTTGAGTGTCGTGAACAGTTAATTTTTATTGCCGACTAGTAAAGAGCTGTCTCAAGACTACATTCTTTATAGATGAAGAATAGGAAATCCCAATTTTCAGGCTTGTTCGTTATTTATCCAAAAAGGGTTGTGGTTATAAAAAAGATAGGTAAAATGAGCAACATTTTTAAATGTTTATTTTGGAGTAATAATGGCAAAAGGTATACCGGCTATTTTAAATGATGACCAATTCACACCATTACAAAATCGCTTTTTCACTGTATTCAAACCTATTCAAGCCACAAAAAGACTGGGGGGTAAACATTCAGATTTCCTGGCTTATCTTGTCAATCCAGTGATTGATGTTTTGCTAATACCTGGTTTTTTACTTGACGTGGCTATTTCTCTTACCAACATGGTGATTTCTTTCGTAAATGCACTCCACGTCTGGTCTCATAATCAACAGAGTACCCCAAATTTGGCAGATTCAAAGACAAGAAGCGAACTTTGGGATATGAAAGAACATTTCGTAAATGCAGTTGCTTCCTTGCTTTCTGCCGTGCTTAACCCGATTTTTAGCCTTTTAAGTTTAGTTACAAGACCTGTCGCTAGTCTTGTTACGGCTGTTGCAGAGGCGTGTGATGAATGTTCTTCGGCTTCTCACAGAATTTAATACGTCTTCCTTTCACTTTTAATTTTGAGGTAATTATCCCTATACTTCTTCTTGTCCGCCGTATCCATGAGGTTCTAGTGCCTGACTTCGATTTCTGGATACCGCGAATGAGTCGCGGTAGGTGGGCAAGATTGAATAAAGATAATTTGCAGCTTTTCAATAAGACTCTAGTCCCTAACTTCCAATAAGTGTTACCTATGTCCCGTTCCAAGTGTTACCTATCTCCCTTAGCTGTACACAAGCCGCGGGGCGTCGGAAAAGATGTGATCAAGAGACAGTTGCAAGCAACCAGGCTACTTGCTGAATAATAATAAACGATCTTACCTAGGTTGCTTGGCTGACGCTCGCAACGATGAGATTCTATATTTTTCTATGCGAAAATTTATGAGTGTACTTCCCCTTCTTCAAGGACTACGTGTATATTTTAGTTCTTATACTACCTTAATTCCTTTGGTTTGAGTCATATGCTCAAACCAATTTCATTAAATTTTCCGTCAAATACTTTTTTAACTTAAGAAATTATTAAGTAAGTTCCTATAGAATAGCACGCAAATTTATTTCAGGATTAAAAATGAGCATTTTAAAAATAATGATGTTGGGTAAAACCGGTTCGGGTAAAACACAGGTTGCGACGCGCTTGATAGAGCAAAAGGTACCACGACAACTACGACCTACAGTGGGTATCCAAACGTTGAGACATGCATTTAAGGGACAGGGTGTCACTTTGGAGGTAAAAGATACGAATGGTAAAGGAGAGCTTCCCAGTATTCGGAGGGCGCTTTATAAAGAGCAGGCTTTTCTTCTTTATTGTGTGGATTTAAGGACAGGGTTTGATGAAGAGGGTGAAATGGAAGTTAAAAACGAATTGGATTTATATCGAGCTGCAAATCCTAATGGCAAAGTGATTTTAGTTGGCACCCATGGCGACCAATGCAAGAATTCTCAAGAAGCATTGATAGAATTGGAAAATAGCCTTATAGAATTGGGCTTAACAATTGACAATAAAGTTTTAATATCCTCAGCAGAAGACAACATTAAGGAATTGCAGGATTATCTGCTTCGCTCACTAGTAAAAAAGGCTGATGTAGCTAGACCTAGTGAAACAGATGAAAAGGATGTTAAATCGTCTGGGGAGTCTGGTGTTTCATTCGATAAGAAAATTGCAGATAGCATAACAGAAGAAACTACATCCGAGCAGAAATCAGAAGATTCGATTTTTGTTAACGCAAAAAAGACATTGTTAATGGCTTTAGAACACTTGCCTGAAGAAAAGAAGAAATTTATAGAAAAGAAATTAAGTCGACTTGAAGAAAAGCTAAATAAAAAGAATTTGTCCAGGAAAAGCATTGAGACACTAATAAATAGTTTTGTTCAAGGTTGTCACGACACTTTGGAGGGGCAACATCCAAACGTCATAAAAGCTGTTTTTGGCGTTGCCGCTGCAGTCATTGTAACGCTCTTGGCCAGTGTCGTAGGTTTCTTAATTGGTGTAGCTGCGGGGGCTTGGGCTGGTCCTGGCGCTTTTATTACTGGTCTGATAGGTGGTCAGATGGCTGCTGTCGCTACAGCTAGTACTTGCGCTTCTGCAGGAATACTGGCAGGTGGTATAACAACCTGGGGCATGTTTAAACCGTCTAAAGAAATGACCGCCGTAGATGAATTTGCTAAGGCAATTCAGGAACATTATGTGCCAAAAAAATAAACGGATTACCAACGTGTTATGGAGTGGTAGCCTGGCTACCATTTCCATTTTCAGCTTTTTTCATAAATATATTTATAGCATCTATATTCCATAGTAAAATAGTCTGTTTTTATTGATTCACTTAAAATGCACTTACTTCGTGCACTAGCAGGTTTTTATGGCTGACTTTTACCAGGATTTTTCCAAAAGGCGTACTTTCGCTATTATTTCCCACCCCGATGCGGGTAAAACCACCGTCACTGAAAAGTTGTTACTATTCGGAGGTGCTATCCAGCTTGCCGGTACCGTTAAAGGACGAAAAGCAGATAGACATGCGACTTCTGACTGGATGGAAATGGAAAAAGAAAGGGGGATTTCCATTACAACCTCGGTAATGCAGTTTGTTCATAATCAGCATGTGATGAACTTGCTGGATACGCCTGGACACGAAGATTTCTCTGAAGATACTTATCGTACGTTAACCGCGGTTGATTCGGCATTGATGGTCATTGACGTTGCAAAAGGGGTCGAGGAACGAACGGTTAAACTAATGGAAGTGTGTCGATTAAGAGATACGCCAATCATGACTTTCATTAACAAATTAGACCGTGAAGGACGAGAACCTATCAGTTTGCTGGATGAAGTAGAAACCGTGCTTGGTATTCAATGTGCACCTGTTACCTGGCCAGTTGGAATGGGAAAACGCTTCAAAGGTATTTATCATTTATATGAGGATACAGTCTATTTATACCAAGCTGGAAAAAACACCCAGAAACAAGAGGCGCAAGCCATTAAAGGTTTGGACAATCCCGCGCTTGATGAACTGCTTGGCAATATGGCCCAAGAGTTAAGAGATGAAATCGAACTAGTTAAAGGTGCCTCTCATGAGTTTAATATTAATGATTATCTTTCTGGCAAATTAACACCAGTGTATTTTGGCTCAGCTATCAATAATTTTGGTATTAAAGAGCTTTTAGATGATTTTGCAGAATATGCACCTGGACCTATGCCACGTGCGTCTGTTGAACGACAAGTTCAACCAGAGGAAGAAGCATTTAGTGGTTTTGTCTTTAAAATTCAGGCGAATATGGATCCTAAACACCGAGACAGAATCGCTTTTTTACGCATTTGTTCCGGAACGTTTCGAAAGGGAATGAAACTGACGCATTTACGCATTGGCAAGGAAGTGCAAATTGCCAATGCGCTTACCTTTATGGCAGGTGATCGAGCCCATGCTGAAATCGCGATGGCGGGTGATATTATCGGTTTACACAATCACGGCACCATTCGCATAGGTGATACGTTTACGCAAGGAGAACATTTAAAGTTTACCGGTATTCCTAATTTTGCACCGGAGCTTTTTCGTCTTGTGCGTCTTAAGGATCCTTTAAAAAGTAAAGCCTTATTAAAAGGGCTTATTGAGCTCTCTGAAGAGGGAGCAACCCAAGTATTCCGGCCTTTAAACAGCAATCAATTGATTTTAGGCGCGGTTGGTATACTGCAGTTCGATGTGGTCGCACATCGTTTAAAACATGAATACAAAGTGGATTGTATTTATGAAACAGTTAACGTGAGCTGCGCGCGCTGGGTTTATTCCGACGATGATAAAGCAATGTCTGAATTTCGTACGAAGGCTTATGATTATCTAGCTTTGGATGGTAGTGATTCATTAATGTATCTTGCCCCTACCAAGGTAAATTTAACAATGGCTCAAGAGCGTTATCCTAAAATTGAGTTTGCAGCAACACGAGAACATTGATGGAAAAAAAAGGAAGGAGGATTCTCCTTCCTAGGGTAATACAATGTTAGGTGGTGCAATCTGCGAAAACAGTACTTTGCCCTTGGTTGGTTAATCGCACTTTACTTCCCGAATCGGCAGTGATCACCACTTTATCACCGGAATGGACTTCAACGAGTAGTGTGTCTCCTTGGGAAAGGGTGATGTTATTGATTTTGCCTGTTTTCTTTAATGCTTCAACAAAAATAGTATCTCTGGCATCTTTCGTACGGATAGTGCAGGTTGATGTAATTGACCAAAACCAGGAGTTTATAAATTCTTCAGGCGTGTTAGGCGCCAGTTCGTATTCGACGTTAATGCCTGCAGCAAGATTGTGATTGATAGCCAAAGCATTTGCGCTGAATAATACTCCCGCACAAAACAAGCTATAACCAAGCTTTCGTAACATATAAAAGTCTCCTAATGAAAAGGAATTAAGATACCTTTATTTTGTGGCCATAGCAACGAGGTGAAAAATTACTGGCTAGAGGGAGGAATGATTAACCGAAGTGATAACCTTGATTACACTGTCGCTTCATCAAGGCTACCGAGAGTTCTTACGCTGCTTCCAAGGCTTTGGCAATTGATTCGGTCATTGCTTTGGCATCACCAAACAGCATGTAAGTGTTATCACGGAAAAAGAGATCATTCTCAACACCTGCATAACCGGGTGAGAGGCTGCGCTTGACAAATAAAACAGTTTTCGCCTTCTCTACTTCCAATACAGGCATACCATAAATGGGTGAGCTGGGATCTGTTTTAGCTGCTGGATTGGTTATATCATTGGCACCTATCACGAAAGCAACATCGGCTGTACCGAAATCGCGATTAATTTCACTTTGTTCAAATACCCGATCATAGGGAATATTCGCTTCCGCCAACAGTACATTCATATGACCAGGCATGCGACCTGCAACTGGATGAATCGCAAAACGAACGCGTATATCACGCTTTTCCAAGGCGTCAACCAATTCTTTCACCGCATGTTGAGCATGAGCAACAGCCATACCATAACCGGGTATAATAATTACATCCTTGGCATTGCTTAAGAGAAATGCGGCATCCTCCCCATTGGCTTGATGAATTTGCTGATTATCGCGGTCAACGGCACTGTTACTTGAATCAGCACTTTTTATACCTCCGAAAATGACATTGATAATGGAACGATTCATCCCGACGCACATGATGTAGCTTAAAATAGCCCCGCTTGCACCAACCAGCGCTCCGGTAATAACTAATAGATGGTTGCTTAAGGTAAAGCCAATACCAGCTGCGGCCCATCCAGAGTATGAGTTCAACATGGAAATAACAACTGGCATATCAGCGCCGCCGATGGGGATAATTAGTAAAAAGCCGATTAGGAAAGAGAGCAGGGCCATTGTAAGAAAAACAGGCAGTGATTGGCTCTTCACAAAATACACGAGAAGCGTAAGAATTGCCAAGGCGATCACCAGATTCCCTATTTTCTGTCCTGGATAACGAATTGGTTGCCCAGACATTATTCCCTGTAACTTTAGAAAGGCAATCACAGAACCTGAAAATGTGATGGCCCCGATGACAAGTCCGAGACTCATTTCAATTGAACTGGTTAGATGTATATCTCCAGGCACTCCAATATGAAAGGAAGCCGGTGCCAAATAAGCACAAAAAGCAACGAGTACGGCTGCAAGACCAACGAGTGAGTGAAAGCCGGCGACCAATTGTGGAATAGCCGTCATATTAATTTTAAGGGCAATAATAGTACCTATAATACCACCGGCGATAATTAAAGAAATAAGTAACCAATGATGGTGTACAGAGGGCATCATTAATGTGGAGCCAATGGCTATCACCATCCCTAAAATTCCAAGCAAGTTTCCACGACGAGCGGTAGAAGGACTAGCCAGACCTTTCAGGGCGAGAATAAAGCATATCGCAGCAACCAAATAAAGAAACGGGAACAAAGAAGTCATAAGTTCATCCTTATAGACAATATCCTAAATAATAACGTTGGTGTTTTGAATAACCTCTGACAAACACTATTTTTTATACATACGTAACATACGTTGCGTGACAACGAAGCCACCAAAAATGTTAATAGCCGTGATAAAAATTCCTAATCCCCCCAGCCAAGTAATTGTTCCTGTATATTGGGCACCTGTTGCAATCAAAGCACCAAGGATGATAATACTCGAAATGGCATTGGTAACTGACATAAGTGGTGTATGCAATGCAGGGGTTACCTTCCAGACCACATAATATCCAACAAAACAGGCTAGAACAAATATAGTCAAAATGGCGATATAGGGATTACCCAGCGTATTTATATCAGGCATATTGTGTTTCCTTAAATGGCATGTGTCGTCCGTCATGACAAAGCATGGCTTGTTTAATAATTTCATCTTCCGCATTGAAAGACAGCTCGGTAGGGGAGGGTACAATCAGCCGAATTAAATTAACCAAGTTTGTGGCATAAAGTTCACTGGCTGTTGCAGGAATCAGTCCTGCCATGTTGCTATTGCCAATGATAGTCACTTCACCGTGTTTAATCGTTTTATCCTTTTCACTGACCTCACAGTTGCCACCACGTGATGTCGCTAAATCGACAATCACAGAACCGGGTTTCATATGCTCGACAGTATTTTTGGTAAGCAAGATTGGTGCAGGCCTCCCTGGAATTAATGCTGTTGAAATGGTGATATCGCTTTGTCTGGCGTACTGGTCGATTAGTTCAGCTTGCAAGCGTTTGTATTCCTCACTCGTTTCACCTGCATACCCCCCCTGGGTTTCTGCATCCTGCTCGGCAGTAACTTCAATAAATTCAGCCCCTAAACTTTCCACTTGTTCTTTAGCGGCACGTCGTACATCAAACGCATAAACCACAGCGCCTAAGCGTTTCGCCGTAGCAATTGCTTGTAAACCGGCTACACCAGCACCAAGAATCAAAACTTTGGCCGGATGAATCATGCCTGCTGCCGTCATCATCATGGGGATAGCACGTTTAAAATGAGATACTGCCTCAAGTACTGCCCGATAACCAGCGAGGTTAGCTTGTGATGACAAACTGTCCATGCTTTGTGCGCGACTTATCCGAGGGATCAAGTTCATTGAGAAAAGGCTGATTTTTTCTTTGCAAGCCCAGGGCAATAAACTACCTGAAGGTTCATTATCGATATGGCCAATGAGGAGGGTATTAGGCTTAATACCTGTTAATTCTTTAGGTGTGGGTTCATTAACACAAACTAGAATATTGGCTGTGCTGAGCATTGCTTTTCGGTCACTGACTATAGTAGCACCGGCTTCCTGATAGGCTGCGTCACTAAAACCTGAAGCAAGGCCTGCATTCGTTTCAATCGCGACATCTAACCCCATCTTTAAATAATGCTTGACTGCATTTGGAGTAATTGCGACGCGAGTATCAGTATTGCTTTCATTTAAAGCTGAAATCATCATGGAGAGATCCTTTTCACCGCCGATTAGTCTTATCGTATTGGAATCTGCTTGTTATTGCTAGGTTTTCAAATAAATTTTTACTGAATAAACAATAACGACATCCCTATCTTCACTTAAGTAAATAGGCTTGTAGGTAGAGACTGATTCCGATAAAGTAGCTTTTTTTTGCAAGTCCAATGGAAATATGGAAATTCTCTGTTTTTTTGCAGGGACGGCCTTTTTTTATACAAAGTCAGTCTATGCCGTTTTATTGGTAGTGGTTGCTTTTTTTCTCTCACCACGAGTGAGTTTTCCCTGTTGGTTTTTTGCAGCTTTATTGTGGGGATGTTTTCATCAATGGTGGATGGCAGATCTTGGCATGCCAAAGGAAGTTCGTGTTATCCCGAATGCTGTTTTGGAAGGTGAGATTGTCTCAATCCCAACGATAACAAATTCTAAATCCCAGTTTCAGTTTAAATTGAGAAGTTTTAACAATAAACTTGCGCACTCTATCTTGTTGCTTGCTTGTTATAATCGCTGCCCCTTATTTAAAGTGGGCGATTTTTGGCGCTTTGACGCAAAAATAAAAAAACCGGTAAATTTGGGTAACCCTGGGGGTTTTGATTATGTTAGATGGCTAAAAGCTCGTCATATCTATTGGACAGGATATATTAAACCGCATACAGCCAAGTTGGTAAAACCTCGTCAATTATCCAGTCTTTTAAGCTTTCGGGAGCAACTTGCTGCAAAGTTGGCTAAATTATTGCCGGAAGGGAAAAGTCTGGGGGTTTTTGAAGCATTAACACTAGGTATAACCAACCATATTGATAAATCGCAGTGGGATTTGTTTCGGCGGACAGGAACGACTCATTTAATGGTGATTTCGGGCGCGCATATTGGGTTAGTGGCAGGCCTAGGATTTGCAATAATGCGTTGGTTGTGGACTCGAAGTGCCTGGTTGTGCCTTTACTATCCCGCACCCCAGGCTGCCTCTGTCGCAGCCTTATTGATGGCTACAACCTATGCGCTATTGGCCGGATTCGCACCGCCCGCCCAACGTTCATTAATTGCCTGTTTTTTACTGCTATTGAAAAATTTTTTAAGTTATCGTTTTATTGGCTGGCAAGCCTGGCGCTATGGTTTATTGGCAGTATTACTTTTTGAGCCACATGATGTTTTACTCCCTGGATTTTATTTATCCTTTCTTGCTGTAGCTAGTTTATTGTTAGGGAGTCAGCGAGTAAGGGTAATGGGGTTTAAAAAGAGCTTCGTGTTACAGCTTGTTTGTCTTTTTGGGCTTATGCCGCTCACTTTGTATTGGTTCTCATATGGGGCAATCAATGGTCTTCTCGCTAATTTGGTTGCTATTCCTCTGGTAGGTTTTCTAATTGTTCCTGCCTCACTCTTAAGTTTGCTGGCAGCGCAGTATTTAGATAATGCCTGGCTTTTAATGCCCGTGCATGGAATGATTGAGGGGTTGCTTTATTTTCTAAAATGGGTTGATTCTCTAGCATTCATTAATTTGAACTTTTCCTTTAACAGTATTTTGTCACCTTTGGCGTTAATGTTAGTCATGTTATTAGGCTTATTTTTGCCAATAAGGTCATTTTTTCCTGCAATGGTCCTATTGAGTCTTACCGCTCTATATCCAGGATATCCTAAGGTAAAGGAAGGGGAGGCCGAGATTAATATTCTTGATGTGGGACAGGGGCTGGCTGTAATTGTAAGAACAACCAAGCATACACTTGTTTATGATACCGGGGTAAAATTTTATCAAGGGGGAGACATGGCAAAACTGGCAATTATTCCCTTTCTTAAGACGTTAGGTATAAGGAAACTAGATAAAATCATTATTAGTCACCCCGATTTGGACCATCGTGGTGGCCTTGCTTCTCTTGAAGACAGCTATCCAGTGGATGAACTTCTGGTGAATAATGTGTCCTATTATCATCGCGGAAAAAATTGTCATTCTTATCCATCCTGGCAATGGGATGGTGTTTCTTTTCATTTTTTAGGAATTCATCAGCGATTTAAAAACAAAAATAATAATTCTTGCATTTTGCAAATTGGCAATGATAAAGAACGCATTTTGTTAACCGGTGATATAGAGCGGTTGGCCGAAGACTATTTGATAAAAACCTACAAACAACAGCTTGCTTCCCAAGTCTTGGTTGTACCACATCACGGTAGTAAAACGTCTTCATCTCTCCCCTTTATTCAACAAGTTTCGCCGCAATTTGCCGTTATATCCGCAGGATTTGATAATCGTTATCACTTTCCGCACGAAAAGACATTACGTACTTTTACGCAACAACACGTAAAAGTGGTTAATACAGCAGACTGTGGAATGGTAACACTACGATTATCCGAAAAATCTGATAAGGTTAAACCAACTTGTTATAAAGCATTCAATAGTGACTAAAAATTGTCCTCAATCCATGCTCATTGACAATAAAATATACATAATGTATCATGAAGACCTTTTTAAACACGGGTTTGTTGCATGCGAGTCATAGCTCTGTGGGTTTCACTTATCGCGGTATTAATCACTTCTAACGTCGATGCAGCAGACAGCGATTGCCAGCAACACCAATGTGTTGCTGTGGTTGATGCTGGCAGCACAGGTTCTCGCGTCCACATTTACTCCTATGATTTCGACAGCACGCAAAGTCCGATTAATGTCCATGAAGTATGGTCGAAAAAAATTAAGCCAGGATTTGCTACCATTGAGGCAAATGCCCCAACCATTGATGCTTATTTAACCACCTTATTTTCTGGCGCGCCTGAAAGTAACTTACCCGTTTATTTTTATGCGACAGCAGGCATGCGCTTATTGCCAAAACCCAAGCAACAACAATTTTATAGTTTGTTACAGGCATGGTTTGCTAATCAGGTTGGCTGGCAGCTACAACAAGCCAGAACAATTACCGGTACAGAGGAAGGCCTTTTGGGGTGGTTAGCGGTGAATTACCAGCGAGATGCCCTCGATTCTACCAGCCAAGAATTAGCAGGGGTGATGGACATGGGCGGTGCTTCCGTACAAATCATCTTTCCTGTGGAAAAAACAGAGGGCATTAACGCACAAGACTTACAGCAAATTGATATTTACGGTCGTCATTTGACTCTCTTTGTGCACAGCTTCCTGGGACTAGGTCAAACGGAAGTAACCCATCAGTTTCTGGATGAGTCTGTTTGCTTTGCCAACAATTATGAGCTTCCTACAGGTCAACCAGCAGCAGGGGATGCCTATTCTTGTGAAAGTGATGTGGCTTATTTAATGAATTCAGTGCATCGCGTCAACCGCGTCGTACAACCCGTTATGACAGCCAATCCGATAACTAACTGGTTTGTCATCGGCGGTATGGCTGATCTTACGCGCAGCAAACCCTTTCAACTTGAAAGCCGATTCAGCAGCCAGGATTTACTTGAGCAAGCCAACGCCCAAGTCTGCCATCAGGACTGGTCCACCTTAATTACCCAATACCCGAATAACGATTACCTCTACGGCTACTGCCTTTTCCCAGCCTACTACTACGCTTTAATCGTCGAGGGTTACGGCCTGCAGCCCCAACAAGAAATCAACCTAATGGCTCCCAACCAAAACAGCGACTGGACCGTAGGTGTGGTGCTAAAACAAAAGCCCTTACAAGCCTCCTAAATACCTTGCACCACATTCCTCTCTGAGTATAATAACGATGCGCCGTTGTAGCTCAGTCGGTAGAGCAATTGATTCGTAATCAATAGGTCCGCGGTTCGATTCCGCGCAACGGCATCAATATCCACAAGGGTTTTGGGGTTTTTATAAAAGTTGTCGATTGTTTTTCCTCTCTTTTAACCGTTTAATTCAACGTGAGTCCCCAAAAGAATGGATGGTGAGGAAAAACCACCTTTTAGTGTTGTGAGGCGCCTTTAATTGTTGATTCATATGCGTTTTCAACGTTGTCCATGTATTCTTGTCGTTTGGTTTTGGCAAAGAAGGCATGGCCACTACGGAAATAATGGATTCCCAAAGCAAATAAGCCAATGCCTGTAAAAGCAATCGCAATATTCGCAATAATCATTTTCCACCGTGTTCGATGGGAGGACATTATCTCATCTTTGGAGTGAAGTGTTTTTAAGAAAGAGTCTTTAAATTGTTTTTTACCAGCCTCACGTTCATGGGGTTCAAGTTCAAAGAAAGCCTTTAACTCTTTTTTCAAAGAAAACGCCAATGCCATTGCCTCTTTGCCTTTTTCATAGTCGGAATTTAAGACCACTAGTCCATGGGTAAACATCTCGTCTATTGCATGTGTTAAAAGATGAAGCTCTTCAGGTCCGCTCCACATAAAGGCCTCGGAGTCTTCCTTTGTAAAAAAACCTTCCTCTTGCATCTGGCGAAGAGGTTCCCAGATACCCGCTCCTGGAATTTTATAAGCAATGACTTGCCAGGTAAGTTCATTAAAAATACCTAGGACGGATAAATCCTCTAAGGCAGTGCCTACTTCCCCGGCGAATTGATTTGTATGAACTAATACTTCGTAAAATTTCTGATTGACAAGCCCAACTCGTCCCATGCGACTTAACCCAATTTCATAATCAAGAGCATTTTTTTCATGTTGCAATAAAAGTTCGAAATTGGCTTGGGTTAAAATGCCTGCTTGGTGTAAATCTTGCAGAACTAAAGAAATTGATATCAATTTACCTTTTGATTGGCTGAGCTTCAAAAAATTTTCAGGGTTTAATAGGTTGGCCTTTTGAAGTGCCAAAACACCTATGGCTATATCTATTTCAGGATCTCTTTCAATGTGTTTAATTAAGTTCTCTCGCCCACCTATACGATTCTCGATTTCAGCCATTTCAGAATTATGAATAATTCCAAGAGATAAATCATAAAATTGTTTTCTTCTTGGACTATTAAATAATATCAATGAAACCGCAATAATTAACTCTGTATTTAAGTTAATAATTTCAAGTTCATTTTTTTGCTTGGCATTTAACTTGGGGAAGCGCTTTAAATAATTTTCTCTTTCATACAAACGAAAAGCAACATAATCTAATTTTTCCCAGAAGATACGAGGTGGATTTGTTCCTGGTATTAGCTTTTCCTGTTCTGGCAATCGAAATACAGCAGAAACGTAGTCATAGTAATTACATTTTTGGGGGTTGGTGATTAACGCAAAGCGAAGCCCCTCGCGTTCAAATCGCAAATAATGTGCAGCGTCTGAGCCCCACAAGGAAATATCATAAAGTCTTCGCTTTTTTGGATCACTTAAGGTGTCATAGGCTTCCTGGATTAACTCAAACTCACAACCAGTATCATCGTTTTGCTGGTGGCGCATGAGTAGACGCTGGTAAGCATTTTTAATGGTAGCCTGAGAAGCATCAGACGTCACATCGAGGCAAACATAAAAATTAGTCATCAATTAGAATCCTCATAAGGCCAGTGTTTCCATCTCCAAATGCGTTGGATCATCACTAAAGGAAATTGTCTCTTTAGGTGCATAGCTTAAGAAAGCTAATCTTCTGCTTAATGAGCCAGCGAAATTTTGTAAAGGGATTTGCTCCAGTTCAAACAACAATTGAGGCAGGGAGGTAATGTTCCCATACTCAATTTTCTTTACTAAATTTGTGATTTCAGCCGAAAAATGTCGATTCCAGTGGCCATATAAGAAACGCCAAAAAGGAGAGTCATCTTTTGTATAATCTTTAAGAATACAATAAGCTTTCAATAAATCATCGTCAATTTGAGTGATTAACTTGC
>NZ_LNYG01000012.1:166370-302623 GCF_001467745.1 Legionella jamestowniensis | reverse complement strand
GGCTACGTTGGAGAGGCCTGGTATCTTCGTAGCCCGGCTGCTTGCAGCCGGGGAGGTTTTCACTTAACGTCCAGCATGGTTACATCGATATTCCCGGTTGCAAGCCACCGGGCTACGTTGGAGAGGCCTGGTATCTTCGTAGCCCGGCTGCTTGCAGCCGGGGAGGTTTTCACTCAACGTCCAGCATGGTTACATCGATATTCCCGGTTGCAAGCCACCGGGCTACGTTGGAGAGGCCTGGTATCTTCGTAGCCCGGCTGCTCGCAGCCGGGAGGGTTTCACTCAATGCCCAAGCACGGAATTGCACTAGTTACTACCCACTCTGATGTCTAGTGCAAAATTAACCGTCTCATTTTCTTTAACATCAATTGAATTGGCAAATAATCCGCCATTAGACGTTTTAATCCCTTTAAAACTGGCCTCGGATAAGGCATTTGAAGTCTGTTTTTCAATAAAGCGATTGTAGCGTTCTCTAAGATTTTTGAGTTTTTTTGCTGTTTCTAACTGGGAGGCTACCGTGTGTCCTGCCAGAATGGGAGTATGTATTTTTTCAATTGATTCTACAGGTGAGGTATAGTTTGGCGTAGCATCGCAGTAGCTTACGAGATTGGATGAGTTTTTATTGCCGTTAAAACCATAAAACCAACATCGCTTTATAAAGCGGATAATAGAAAAAAACCATGAGCTTAGGTAATTATTTAATTGAGACTCTACCTGGGCTTCAAGGTTAATTTTTTGCAACAGTTTTCCCAGCGATTTATCCGATTGAGACGTCATTAACAAGTCACAGCAGCGCTGAACCAGCGCGTATTTTTTCTGTAAACCAAAATGCTTTATTAAGTTTATTTCCAGTTGGGGGGATTGGGCTACGGTCTTTAAATGTTTATAGCTATAAAATTGAGCCATATGATGAAGAATAGTGCCATCCAGTAACAATGGATTTTCACTAAAAACCTCTTCTAAAGTAAAGAATAAACAAACACTAACGTTTCGCTCGGGAAATTTTGCCATAACTTGTGAAACAGCATGAAGCTTGGCTGGATCTTTTTGAAATTCCTTGGAGAAAAAATAATCTTTTACCAATTGAATCATGGGTTCAGTTTCACCGGAGTAATTCAACAAATAAGCACTAATAATGGGCAGGGTTGTCATAGAGCTACTCAGTGACCAACTTTCTTCATTAAGTTGCTTCCAGTCTACTAAAGCCTGATTTTCTTTAAGCAATTCTGTAATTTCTTCTGTTTTTTGGTGCTCGCCATCAAACCATCCTTTCATTTTCGAGATAATACCTGTGACAGTTTTTTTGACTTGTGGTGGTATATACTCTCGTGCAGCAATCGCATGCAGGTAAGAGCGCTCCATTACCTTGCCTGCCGTAGCAGTGTCAAATTTACCCTGGCTATTATAGAAAAGCTGTGTTTGTCCAAAATTAGCGCATCGAAATACCAGTTCGCTAATTAATTTTTTACCAATAGTATACTGTTTGTCTGGATTGTCTAATTGATGAAAATGCCGTTTCACAAATTGACTAAGCTGTTTTAATTCGGTGCCGGACCAGGACTGTTTTTCACTATAGCGAAGCTCTTGTTTTTGAAATATTTGTTGACGCTGTTTTGCCAGAATAAGAAGCAATAGACGATATTGAGCACTTTCAGCCCAATGTTTTTGTTCATTTACTGCTTTAATGAGCGGCATACAGTGGTGCTTATAAAAGAAACTGGTGAAACCATCAGCCAACTGACCTTCTACTTCTTTAATGGCTGTATTTTTTGATGCATTTAAAAAGACCTTCCATAGGATGTCTGCGTGTTCTTCTGAAGAAACAAGGGTAGTTAACAGGGCGTCGTAGCTTGTTTCTGTCCATTTTTTTTGTTCAAAACATCGTTCCTGCAATAATTGCAAAGATGCACCAAGTAGTTGAGGATGATTTTCTTCCTGTGCAAATTGTGCGAATAGTTGTAAGCCGTCTTTAAACCACGGCTTGTTATAATGATTCTGTAGGAAGTCTGCAAAAATTTTTTTACTATTTCCTTGCCTGAAAAATGCAAAAATTGGTTGTTGATGTTCTGGTTTAAATAAATCATGTCGTCTAGTCTCTTCATGCAAAATTGCTTCAAATAATTGCTCGGAATTTTCAATAAGCGCCGTGTTTTCCAATAAAGGAAAAAGCATGTCTGAAGAAAGATTTTTAACAATAATTTGTAAATTTTCTCGGGGAACAGGTTTTTTTGCTTCTGCCACATGAGTGCGAATCTGCAGCCCGAGCCAGGGATGTTTTTCTGTCTCACAATTCGAATAAAGCGCTTCTAAAGTATTCTCCGTAAAAATATCTGTCATTAGCAATTCAAGCGCTGCAGGTGATTTGGACAATTGATGGGTAGGAACTTTGGCAATAAGCAACGCACTTGTATTTTTTTGGAAAAGATTTTCTCTTTTCAGCTCTCCTGTCACTGTTAAAGTACCCATTAAGCAACGATGCTCATCATACAACGCTATACCAGGATAGATGCCTGGCAGATCCAGAAGCGAGCAGGGTGTATCATCCATGAAAGTCATTGCCTGATTTGCTTCATTAACAAAACCAATTTTTTCTCCTTCGGCGCTATAGATGGAGACGTTCGTTTTTCTGGTTAACTCGGTTTGTTCAAAATTTTTATAAGGCAAATAGCGTGTTAACCATTTTGATAAGGTGTCCTGAGCAACGTCAATGTCTCCTTTCTTACGTAGGGCGCGGCTTACTACAAAATCGGCGACTTTAAATAGAAAATCCGATCGTAAACTCATTAAGCTATTATTGTAATGTGCATAAAGCACGCTCAATGCTGCATCGGCCAGTTCCGGCTCATTTTTCTTTAAATCGGTACAATTATCTTCCAGTTGATTCAGTAAGGCTCTAATGCTGTCATCTGCACGGAAGCTTAAAAGACGCTCGCGTTTCTTTAAGAGGTGTTCCAGACGGTTGGGATCAGTCAATAGCGATTTTTCAACTTGACTTAACGTTTCTTGATGATGCTCATAAAAAGCTAATTTGGTTTTCAACCATTGATTTAAATGTTCAAATTCATCCTGTTTCAACGTTAAAGAAATAAAGCGGTAACGTTCAATAAGCGTCTGCATAACCGCAGGGGTACTGGCGGCTATAAATCGAGGCGATGTCAATAAACGTTGTATCCAAACACCATCTACGGTTAATAAGTTTAAATCGTTGCTGTTGCCGCCAAGAATATCAATAGCCATTCCCCTTAACTGCTGGTCTGCTAATATTGTTAAATCTTGCTGTCCTACCCGTGTTTTAATTTTATTTAAAACTTGGGGACTTGAGGATGATTGCAGTTGACATAATTGGGTTAAAAGATTTCTACAAGCTACGTCAAAAGCACTGTCATCACTATTTAAACCGGCCAAACAATAAGCTACCAGTTGCTCAACCGTTTCAGGAGGTATTTGGGAGAGGGCTTCGTTAGTATGCCTTGCCCCCATAGTATTCAATAAATGACTTAAACTGATAACAAATGCCCGACTTTCATCTGTTGGGGTTTGTTGTAAAACGGGACTGTAAGAGGCAACTAAAATAGTGACAGCAGCAGGACTTGGAATGCTCACATGTTCATCGATTATTTTGTTAAGATTTTCAAGTTTGGTACACGTGTTTCCTTCATTGATAAATAAGCCTGCTTTAAGGAGTTTAAATGATATAACTTTTGTGGAATAGGCCTCCAGTACTTCAAGCCGTTGTTGCAGCCACACGGATGATTCTTTGGGTAAGCACAAGCTATTTTGAACATGGAGTACTTTTAATGGTATCTGCTGCTGTTTGCCTGTCAAAACATAAGTGGCGATGCTTTTTAAATCCATTAATTGGGCATGGGTACAAAGTTGTATAAATTGGGCAAGCTTTTCTTCATCAGTTTCATAGAATGTGGTGAGCAAATCAGCAGTATTAAAATCCGACAAACTTAAAACCCGCAAATCAAGCATTAGGGGTGAAATTTTATCCCGTAAGTCTAAACATTCGTTAATTTGATTATCAACTTGAACCCAGTCTTCTTTTACTGTGGTTCTTAGTAAATCAGACATATTTTTTAATAAAAACACTTGTTCATTACTTGAGCCACAAGTCAAAATCCAATGGAACAGAAAACCCAGTAATTGTTCACGCTTAGGGTTCGCTAATATGCCAGAGATAATGCTTTGATCAAACTGTTCTAAGATTCGCTGAGTTTGCAACGCTTGGTGACATGTTGTATCAAATTCTTCTGGATGTGCTTTTGCGTTAAGTAATTGTCCCAGTGTAATTGTCGAGTTATCGAACAGTATTGTTTCTGCATAATCATTACTGTCTTTTTCAATGCGCTCGCAAATCAACTGGGTTTGTTGGCAAAGAGAATGAATTTCATTAGGAGAAAATATATGTTCAAATTCTTTAATAGCGGTTTTATATTTGGTTTTTAGTGAAGGAGTTTTTTTAAGGGATTTGAATGCAAGATAGGTTTGGGAGAAATTCAATTCCAATGTTTTCAAAAGCGGGACAAGTTTATCATTCAATAACAAGGGCTCTGCGCCAAGATGGAATAGAAATAAATGAGAGGCTATCTTGTCAAAGTCTGCTATCAAGTTTAGTAATGAATGATTAAGGGGAAGAACTTCCTCATTTTCGAAAAAAGGCAATAATTGTTGTGCTTGCTCGCGAAATTGATCGAAATGATTAATCAATGCGGCAAGCTTTAATCGTTGTTTTTTATTTTCCAAGTCATAAAGGGTGGTTAAAAATTGCAGATTTTGTTGTTGATTATTTGATGGCGGAACGGGGACGAAGAGTCCAGTAACCGGCAACTGCGATTGGAAATTTTTTTGCAACTTAGCAATGAGTTGCCTGGCATCAGGTGGACTGCATGCCGCAAGAAAAGAAGTGAGTGCTGGCTGGTTTTCAGTAATGCTCGTTATCTTATAATCCAGCGCAAACTCCATAAACAAATCGTACAGCAAACTATTAGGAATTAATGGATCATTTTGCCTATAGGTTGTAAAAATCTGCTGTACCCGTTGCTTTAATAAAAAATCCTCTTTATTTAATATCATTTTAATATATTTTTTAACTTGCGGATGATGGGCCACATTCAATAGGCTTTGTAGTTGTGCATTTGCCGGTAAATTACCCTTATTAAGCAATTGCAGTTCTTTATCAAGTTGAGTAAATAGTTGACTAACTTTATCTTGACTCACGGGTGCGGTGTTTAGCAATTTTTCAATAGTCAATACAATTAATGAGGGATTAAGACGCTGCTCACACAAGGAAAAAAGTGCTTGTCCTGATAAATTAGCCGCTAATTCTTTAAGAATCTCAGGTGGTAGAAGTGTCAATGGCGATTTTTGAAAGTGAACGGTAGCAACCGTTTCCAGTGCATTGATATCCTTGCTTGCTAAATCTTCCAGTAACTTATAATGAACTAAGTGCTCTGAAGCGTTTAACCGTAAAAAAATGGCAGGTTGGAGTAATCCTCGTGAAAGTAGTAGATGCAACGTTTTGCGGGTGCTTTCATCGAACTCTAGTGAATATAAGAGTGCAAAAAAATGAGGTGAATTTAATGAAAACAATAACACTATTAATTGAAGTTGTAAGGCATTGCGTTGCAGATAACGATCTTCTTCCTGTTGTAACTTTGCTAAATTTTCCAGCACCAATTTCTTAATTGCATGCAAAACCACTTCTTTACCAGTATCTGATAGCAATTTTGCAATACGTTGTAGTATTAAAATGTAGCAATCATTCCTTTGAAGAGAATATTGCTTCAGCATTTCAGAAAAAGAAGAGGTACTTGAGGTGTGCTGCAGCGTTCGTTGTAGCTCTTCATAACTATGGACTGGAGGATTTAATTCAAGAAAAGCCCTTATAAGTTCTTCCAGAATGGTTTCATTAGAAATGGCAGCTTCAGTAAATGTTTGTAAAACGGCTACCTGATTATTTTTTATAGCTTCATCAATCGCCGTTTGCCCATGAATATCTGGCAGGGGTAAAGCGCCTTTGGCAACTAAAAGAGAGACAAGTTCAACCTGACCTTTACTGGCTGCATGCGACAACAGTGTTTTTTGTTCCTGCCAACGACAATGGATCAAATCAGGCTGCTGTGTAAGTAAATCACAAGCCCAGGTTAAGTCATGGTGGGTTAAAGATGAGGTATTCTCTTGATAAATCCATTTATAAATGGGTGCGGCAAGCAAAAGATTGCTAACTTCCTCTTGGTTCGCTTCCTGGGCAATCTGCAGCATTCCCTTGGATGTCGAGTAAACGCAATGGTCAATAGGGGCATCGGGTTGTTCCACAAAAAAAGCAACGACTTCAGTGTTGTTGCTTTTTGCTGCCAGGTGCATTGGCGAATTAAATTGTGACACTGAAACCAAGCTGAGTAATGGTTTTAAAAGTGGTTCTCTATAAATTTTTTCTGCTACTCTCAGGGCTACTCTCTTATTATCAGTACGCTGAAAGGCAAGTTCCAAAGGGGTATGGTTTGAACCGTTAGTTCTGCGACAAGTTAATAATTTCTCGATATCAGCAGTAGAAAATTGCTGGAATAAAAGGGCTAAAAATTCTGATACGATTTTGTCGGATTGAAACTCAAAAATAGGATGCAATAAATTCGCACTACTACTGGTAAAATAACTACCCCCAAAGATTAGTCGATATAAATAATTGACATCATATTTATTAAGTAATCTTAAAACCGTAGAAGCTATTTGTTCCGGTGGATTCTCAGCAAAAAAATCAATTAACGCCTCGTAGGTAGGAGGAAAAGGGCTTGTTTTAAACAATTCAAATATTACATTTTTATCTAATTGATGGAGGGCTTCAATTAAGATAGATGAAGCCTTTTCATCTTTAAAATTAAGAACTTTGCGTAGAGTGGTAAAATCGTGGCTATAAATGTCACTTAAAAGACTCTTTATCATTTGTTTTTCGTTAAACGATTTTATTGTTTGTGCAAAGAATAGGCGACAGGGTGATGGTGCATAGTGCATAATCGTTTCCATTACCCATTCATTCGCTCTTGAGTCACTATGATGTTGATGAATATTAGATAATAAATTAGCAATTTCATCATTTGAGCATTTTAGTAAGGCATCTGTAACTTCTTGGCATACTGCTGTTGGGGCAAAAACAAAGACTGTATTTAACGGTAGGTGGTAGCTTAAGCCGTTAGCTAGCTGATAACTTGCTCTGTCAAAATTGGGGATAGGCCGGTCATAAGGATATTGCTTGGTAAATAATTGCGTTTGATCGTTTGCTTCCTCCAATAAATGAGAAAGGAGTATAGCTTTTAAATGAGGATTTTTTAGTTGTTCTATTGTCTTTTTAATTTCACTGACAATTTTGCTCATATAATGATCCTTATTATTAACAGCCTTTTCAATCCCTTAGGCAATGATCATTTTATCTAAAACATGAACACAGGCAAGATAAAACCAAAAAGATTACTGGGGCGCTACAAATAAAACACCTATTATAGCTTAATACTATGGTTTTATTAGAGAAAAGAAAGAACATCCTTTCTCCGGAGAAGGCGATTTATTTTCCTTTTGCCATAGGGAATCATAATTTTCTTGGAGTGGCTTAAGATCTGAAGAAGGGGGGGCGGCTAATGGTTCTATTTCTAGAGACTCAGTAAGTTGCTGGTAACTTTCTGACTTAGCGTTATATTCCCTTCCAAGGGTATAGTCTAGCCAACAATAGAGCGATAATGAACCCAGACTTATTCCTAATGTGGTCGAGATTATGAAGGTTACAAGGGCTGCGGGAGGGAAGAAAAGAGAGACGGTAGCTCCTATCGCCGGAACCAGGGTCATTACTGTACTTATCATAGCATATTGCATATAAGCTGTGTCAGTATGTGAAGATTTTTGATTAATTTTTTGCTTGTGGTATTCAGCAATACACCAAATAAGATTGCTGCCAAAGAATAGCCAGCTTGCTGGTACCAGCAACGCGGGCATAAAAATACCTCCGACACAGCAAAGAATGGCTAGTGCGCCAAGTATTGCTGCGATCCGGTGCTGATTCTTAACCTCAATAAATCCATACCAATGATTTTTTTGTTGAGGATAATCAGGATAGAGTTGGCAAGCTGCTAACCACAATGCATATCCAATGGAATAAAAAAACAAAGCCCCCAGATTGGACAGTGCGGCTAAAAATACAAAAGGAGAGTGTTGTAGCTGAGATACTACAAAACCCAAGAAGAAAAAAACACCACTTGCAGTATCAAGTCTTTCCGCAATCCTCACCAGCACACCTTTTTTGCTTAATAGGCGGTATCTTAATGAATTGCACTAAAAAATTCAAAAAGCTGGAGTGTATTGATTTAAAGTAATGGGGAGACTTATCCTGACTAAAAGCCCTCCTTTTTTTTGATTCATCGCATAAATATTGCCATGGTGTAATTTTACAGCTTGTTGGGCTATTGATAAGCCTAATCCATAACCACCTGTCTTCTTTTCTCTGGATGTGTCTACACGGTAAAAAGGATTAAAAATTCGTTCCAGTTGTTCTTCAGGAACACCTGGTCCGTTATCGGCTATATCAATATAGACGTGTGAATGGTCTTTATTAAAATATAAGGACACATCTACTTTGGGATTAGGTGCTGAATAACGTAGCGCGTTACGAATAATATTTTCAACAGCGCGGTGTATTAACCTCCCATCCAGAAATAATTTACAATCCTGTGTTTTTTGCAAAAAAACGCCAGGGCGATTGGCTGCTAACTCAAAATTAGCATCAGCAATAATTTGCTTTAGTAATGCGGGTATATCAATAAGTGTTCTATTTAAAGGCGTGGATGATTTTTCAAGCCTTGCAAATTCCAAAATTTCACCAATTAATGTATTAAGGCGTAAACACTCAACTTCCATGCGCGCAAATTCGACATCGGCTAAAGCATTGGCTTTTTTTCTTCCTAATTCAATGGCAATCTGCAAACGGGCAAGAGGGGAGCGTAACTCATGAGAGATATCCTGTAATAAACGTTCTTTTGAGTTCATAAGTGCTTCGAGTTGTTCAGCCATTCTGTCAAATTCACCACTTAATTCAGCGATTTCATCACGATGATGTCCTTTGATGCGACCCACGCGGGTACTCAATTGGCCTGTAGCAATTGATTTGGCAGCCATTCTTAATGAACGCAGAGGTTGGGTCAAATAGATAGACAATAAATAACAGATAAGTCCGCTTATAAAAATAGCAATCATTAAGCGAATTGTCAGTCCTGCCCAAGGTATTTCAACAAAATGAGCCAAAGGCTTCTCACTGACGGCGACGAGTCGATAAGCTCTGCCTGACGTGGAAAGTATTTCATGGCTAACAATAATATCGCCGAACTTTAATAAACCATCGTCCAGTTCTTCATCGACTAAATGATTAGAAATTTGTTTAACGACCTGAGGAGGTACTTGATTACCTATAATTTCACCTGTACTACTGAGTAAATACAGGGTCATCTTTCTGGACATACCAATTTGATTGAGCCATTTTTTTAAAGCACTATGTTGGCCTGATTCAAAAGTGGCTACTGCTGCATTGGCATAACTATCCATAAACACGCGTTCACGGGCTGGAATGGAGGACTTTTGTGCTATTTCACTCGTTACCCAGGCTGTAGTGATAATAATAAGAATAGTAGCTAACCAAAACGATAAAAAAATTTTCCAATACAAACTACGCATTAAACATATACCCAAAACCGCGAACGGTTTTTACTAGAGGTTCTCCCTCAGGATTATCTCCCAATTTATTGCGTAAATTACTAATGTGAACATCAATGCTACGATCATAAGCAGTGTATTTCCTACCCAAGGCATATTCGGTTAACTCTTCTTTTGAAAAGGCTTGACCGGGGGATTTAATCAACATTTCGAGAATATTAAATTCTGCATTGGTTAATTCCATGGGTTCGCCATGATGGGTGGCCATACGTTTAGAACAATCAACTACAATATCATGATGTTCTATAATCGGACGCTGGGTGGGTATTTTTTGGGTACGTCTTAAAATAGCGCGTAACCTGGCGACTAATTCACGAGGATTACAAGGTTTAGGCAAATAGTCATCAGCCCCAATTTCAAGACCTACGATACGATCAATATCATCCCCCCGTGCAGTTAGCATTAATACTGGGGTTTCCAGGTGCTCACGAATCGCTTTTAGTACTTCAAAACCATTTAGTTTTGGAAGCATGACATCTAAAATGATGGCATCAAATACTTGATTAAGTGCCTTTTTAACGGCACTTTCGCCATCATGGGCGCAGACTACATGAAAGCCTTCTGGTTCTAAATATTGTACTAACAGATCGGTAAGTTCAGTATCATCATCTACAATCAAGATGCTATTATTCATTTCCCAATTGTCCTCGGTTTTAAATCAGTTTGTTGATTATTATCTTGTCTATTTAAAAGAATTATATAGCTACCAATTTGTCTTTGGTGGGACGCTTGTCAAGACAACCTAATAGCTTAATTCGTCGAGCATCAGCATTGATTACTTTAAACTCAAATTGATCTATTGTAATGGTTTCTCCACGTTGTGGTAAATGTCCAAAATTTGTCATCACAATTCCGCCTATCGTGTCGTAACTCTCATCACTAAATTTAGCATGCAATTGTTCATTAAATTCTTCTATTGGTGTGTGGGCCTTAACAATATAATAAGAATCCCCGTGGGCTTTGATATAAGCCTCTTCGTCAATATCGAATTCATCTTCAATATCACCAATAATTTGCTCAATAATATCTTCAATAGTGACAAAACCACTGACAGCGCCGTATTCATCAACAACAATCGCCATATGATTTCTATTATTACGAAATTCGCTTAATAGTAAATCTAGACGCTTACTTTCTGGTACAAAAGTGGCTTGACGAATAATGTCGTGCAAGTCAAATTCCATTGTTTTATCGACTTGAAAACGTAATAAATCCTTGGCATGTAAAATGCCAATTATTTCATCTTTATGATCACCTGTGACAGGAAAGCGTGAATGACCTGAGCTGCTGACAATATCGATTATCATTTCCAACTCAAGATCTTGGGAAATGGAGGTCATTTGCTTTTTAGGGAGCATAATGTCACGAACGCGCATCTGGGAAAATTGAATAACACCTTCCATCATATTCAGTGTTTCAGAATCTATCAGTGCACGAATATGGGCATCTCGCAATAAATTAATCAATTCCTCTTTGTTTTGTGGTTCAACTTGCAAAAACTGCCTTAGGCGCATCAATAAAGAACCGTTATCATCCTCTTTGCTCAAAGTGTTTATCCTCTGTAGTATGATATGGATTAGCAAAACCTAATTGGACCAGTAACTTAACCTCCTGTTCCTGCATGACCCTTGCATCGGCCTCTTCAATATGATCATAGCCTAGTAAATGTAAAACCCCGTGGATAACTATATGTGCCCAATGAGCTATCAATGGCTTATCAAGTTCCATGCTTTCAGTTTTTAAAACGGCAGGACAAATGATTACATCCCCTAATAAAGGATAATCAAGTTTAATATTATCAGGAATAGTACTGGGAAAAGCGAGTACATTCGTTGCTTTATCCTGCTTTCTGTATAGGTGATTGAGTTGTTGGATTTCTTCTTTATCTACCACTCGTAAGGTTAATTCAGCGCTGTTCATATGCCCCATCAAGGGTAATTGTGCCCAGGTTATAAGGGAGTTTTCATCGACGGGTAGTTCGTCGTTACTAACCAGTTGTAAATCGATATGATAGCTCATTCTTTATTATCCTTGTTCATCCCTTCATAAGAGTCAATAATACGCGAAACTAATGGATGGCGAACTACCTCCCGGCTCGTAAAGTAATGAACACTAATTTCGGGAATGTCATGCAGTACTTTAACGGCATGGTTTAAACCTGATTCTGTTCCTTTGGGTAAATCAATTTGAGTAACATCTCCGGTAATCACTGTTTTTGAACCGAATCCCATACGGGTGAGAAACATTTTCATTTGAGCGACGGTTGTATTTTGTGCTTCGTCAAGAATAATAAAGGCTTCATTTAAAGTTCGCCCGCGCATGAATGCCAGGGGTAACACTTCTATTACATCCGTTTGAATCAGTTTTTGTGCTTCTTTAAAACCAATCATTTCATAAAGTGCATCATAAATAGGGCGTAAATAAGGCAGAACTTTTTCAACCAAATCCCCGGGTAAAAAACCTAACTTTTCACCTGCTTCAACGGCTGGTCTTACAAATACCAGCCGTTGGACTTCCCCTTTTTCAAAAGCCTCTATTGCTTTGGATACAGCCAGGTAAGTTTTTCCTGTACCGGCTGGACCAACAGCAAACGTAATATCATGCTTGCTGATACTATTTAAATAATCTGCTTGTTTAGCATTACGAGGTAAAATAGTTTTACGGTTTAATTTAATAGATTGTGACATAACAGTTTGTGGATCCTTATTTTCAAGAAACGAATTTACAGTTTCTGCCTGGATGGGTTTATCTGCTAATTTATGGAGTTGTTTTATTACCTGTTTTGCTTTTAATAATCCTGGGTGAGAATAACCAAATAATCTTACTTCATCGTGACCAATCTTGACGTTAATATTAAAAAATAGCTCAATCAGTTTAATATTTTCGTGAAAAGCACCACACAGGTTTGCTAATTGCTGTGAATTAAGGTGAGAATAATTTAGCGTTTCGTTTTGTAATTTACTGCTCAATGTCAATTTAAAATGAATGAATAGGTTCTATGTTAAAGAATAGTTCATAACTCTATGAGTGTGCAAGATTTACTACAAGGTAAACGCCCTTGCCCTAGGAGAGCCTTCAACATTGTCAGCAGCCATCCCATAGGGAGCTAATACCTCTTTAATATCTGAGAATGTCGGAGGTTTCTTTAAGGTAGGCAGAAGACGACCTTTATCATAAATATCCAGCACTTTTTGAAACCGTGTTAGCATGTCTGCGTCATCTGTCCAGGCGATAATTGGAACATGTTTATTAATCTGTAAAAGTTCTGCAGCAATATCAGGCCCGTTTTTTTGTGCCTTATTAGCTAACAAAAAAGATGGGGGGGCTAAATTACCGTCCAAAATAACAAGATCATAAGAAGATGTGTCGTCTTTGAAATAAGCAATCACTTCTTCGGCTGAACTAAAAGATTTTACGGAATAAGATAATTTGGTAAGCATCATTGACATTGTTTTTCGGAGCAATGGATTGTCATCAACTAAAACTATTTTCATACATTATGCGCACTATAAATAAATAGAGGGCTACGATAAGTGTAAGTGAATAAAAAATCAATATAAATTTAATTTCACCGTTGTGTATATCTCCTCATCCAGAATGCGGGGTAAGTTGCATGAGGAGCTCTTGCTAATAAAACCCGAATAAGATTGAGGGGATTTTTACTTCGTTCAGGTTCTTTGGACGCAAAGTAAGGTTTTCCTTTAGCTAAAAATTTGAACTATGCTTAATAGGTGTTTTCTTTGTTACAGGGTAAAATCATGAAAAAGTCTTCTAAAATATCCTCAAAAAAACAAAACAAACAAAAATTAAGAAGGGAACATTTAAAAGGAATTTCTGGTGGTAACAGCCAAGGATCTGCACAAGGAAGACTTGGACGTCCTCTTCCATGGCTTTCGGACAAAAAATAAACAACATGGGTTAAGGATACAGCGGATAGCTGTCAATTTTGTTTCTTTTGAAAAAAATTATTAGATATTTATAAATACAACTCTACAAGTAATAGAGTATACTATGAACAAATGAGTTGATTATTGTTTAATGCTGTTCTTACACTACCCTATCCATGATTGATCTACATTGTCACAGTACTTGTTCTGATGGTCTGCTAAGTCCGGCTGAACTGTTAAATAAGGCGGTTCAGTCCAATATTAAACTCCTTGCTTTAACAGATCATGATACTATAGCAGGCTTTCAAACCCTCCATAACTTAGCCAAAGCGCTTCCGATTCAAGTAATTAGTGGAATTGAATTTAGTGTAAGCTGGAAAAAATATGATATTCATATTATTGGCTTAAACATTAATCCTGATAATGAGTTACTTCAAACGTTGATTACACGTCAAAATCAAAGCAGAATCACTCGCGCTTTACAAATCGGTGAGCGCATGCAAAATTGTGGGATTAACGATGCCTATGCAAAAGCTTGCAAAATCGCAGGGCATGAACGTGTCGGTAGACCACATTTTGCACAATTAGTTGTCAATGAAGGTTTAGCACAAGATTTAAAAGCTGCCTTTAAGCGGTTTTTAGGCAGAGGAAGGCCGGCATATGTACGCACCTCCTGGCTAACACTGCCAGAAGCTATAGAAGGAATTATGCAAGCAGGTGGACAGGCTGTTTTGGCGCATCCATTAAAATATTCCTTAACACGTACTCGTTTGCAGGATCTGGTTGTAGCATTTAAAGAGGCGGGGGGCAATGCGCTTGAAGTTGTTTCAGGAGATGTCAATTTGACACAAATTCAGGAAGTGGCTGCCCTTTGTCAACGTTATCAACTCTATGCCTCGACGGGTTCTGATTATCATGGGGCGCCATTGTCGCGTATTTCTCTTGGAAGACAGCAGCAACTCCCGGTAAACTGTATGCCAATATGGCATCAATGGAACATTAACAGGGGGCTTTTATGAGTCAGTTCTTTGCAATTCATCCCGATAATCCACAGGCAAGACTGTTAAGAAAGGCCGCTACTATTGTTCAAGAAGGAGGCTTGATAGTCTATCCTACCGACTCCGGTTATGCGTTAGGATGTAAATTAGGAAACAAATCTGCCCTGGAACGAATTAGGCGCTTACGGCAATTGGATAAAAACCATAATATGACGCTGGTTTGTCGTGATTTGTCCCAATTAGGCACTTACGCCCGCGTTACCAATTCAATTTTTCGCTTGCTGAAGGCATTTACACCCGGTTCTTATACTTTTATTTTAAATGCGACGCATGAAGTTCCAAGGTTAATGCTTCATCCTCGTCGGAAAACGCTTGGATTAAGAGTGCCAGACAATAGTATTAGCTTAGCCTTACTGGAATGTTTGGAAGAACCTTTAATGAGTACGACGTTAATTTTACCTGGAGCAACAGCACCGTTGAGCGCGCCTGAGGCAATTAAAGATTTGTTAGGTAATCAAACCGATTTGATTATTGATGGTGGAAACTGCAGTCATGAACCAACAACTGTCGTTGATTTAACAGGGGACTATCCCGTAATTATTCGAGAGGGTAAGGGAGATCCTGAACCTTTTAAATGATTACTGGGAAAAAGGGTGTCCACTAGAATATTACTCTACACAGGACAAAATTTAAATCGCGTATTGCCAGCGCCAGCGAAGCAATCCACTTCGCTCTTTGAACAAAAATATGTTCTGGATTGCTTCACTGTGTTCGCAACGACGACATAAAAATTTGTCCTGTACTAAGTGATATGAAGTAAATAGATAGAATTTTAACAGCGTTTTAAGGATTTAGATGTCAGCTATATTTAGTGCAAGTAAACGTGTCGTATCAGGAATGCGGGCGAGTGGTCGTTTGCATTTGGGCCACTATCATGGTGTGCTTAAAAATTGGTTGAAGTTACAACATCAGTATGATTGTTATTTTTTCGTAGCTGATTGGCATGGTTTAACCACTCGCTATGATGAGCCTGGTTTTATTGAAAAAATTCTGTGGGATATGGTAATTGATTGGCTCGCTTGTGGCATTAACCCCAGTTTGTCTAAGGTATTTATTCAATCCTGGGTGCCGGAGCATGCAGAATTACATCTTTTGCTATCTATGATAACGCCTTTAGGTTGGTTGGAGCGTGTACCTACCTATAAGGACCAGCAAGATAAATTACACGATAAAGATTTATCCACTTATGGATTCCTGGGATATCCGCTGTTACAAAGTGCTGATGTTTTACTTTATAAAGCAGATTATGTTCCTGTTGGCGAAGATCAAGTTCCTCACATTGAGTTAACCCGTGAGATAGCCCGACGTTTCAATTTTATTTATGGGCGTGAGCCAAACTTTGAGTTATTGGCGCATGAAGCCATTAAAAAAATGGGTAAGAAAAACGGGAAACTATACAGTGAATTACGTCGTCAGTTCCAGCAGGATGGTTGTCACGAATCATTAAGTACAGCCAAGGCTTTACTTGCTAATCAGCACAATCTTTCCATTGGGGATAAAGAGCGATTGCTAGGGTTCCTTGATGGTTCCGGAAAAATTATACTTCCTGAACCGCAACCCATGTTAACTGAAACGTCAAAAATGCCGGGTATTGATGGACAAAAAATGTCGAAATCGTATAACAACACCATCAGTTTGAGAGAAGAGCCTGAGCAAGTAGAAAAGAAAATTTTGACAATGCCAACCGATCCGGCAAGGGTTAAACGAACTGATCCTGGTGAACCGGAAAAATGTCCTGTATGGCAATTGCATAAAATTTATTCCTCAGAATCGGTTAAAGAGTGGGTGCAAGTGGGCTGTCGTAGTGCAGGTATTGGCTGTATTGACTGTAAACGCCCCGTTGTTGAAGCAATTCAGCAGGAATTAAAACCAATACAAGCAGCTATTAAAGATTATGAATCTGATCTTGGCTCAGTAAAACGTATTGTAGCTGAAGGAAGTGAAGCTGCCCGAGAAGAAGCGAATAAAACGTTAAGTGATGTTCGTGAAGCCATGGGTTTGGATTATTAATGAGTGTTGAGTTAGCTGAGTCTCCTGCATCTGTAATAGCAATTGTGGCCGGGCAGCCCCTGACTGAAATGCCCGGTGATTTGTTTATTCCTCCTGATGCGCTTGAGGTTTTGCTTGATTCTTTCTCTGGCCCGCTTGACCTATTGCTTTATCTCATTCGTCGTCAGAATATTGATATTCTGGATATCCCCATCGCGCTTATTACCAAGCAGTACATGCACTATATTCAGCTTATGGAGCAACATCGGCTGGAGTTGGCAGCTGAATATTTATTAATGGCAGCAATGCTTGCCGAGATAAAGTCACGACTGCTATTACCTCCTGCACCGCAGACGGAAGAAGACATGGAAGAGGACCCGCGGGCAGTATTAGTGAGAAAATTACAAGCTTATGAGCAAATGAAGCATGCAGCAGTCTCAATTGATAATTTGCCTCGTTGTGAACGGGATGTATTTTGGTTTTCTATTCCTGCTGAAAAAATAGAAAGTACAGTGCTTCATCCTGATGTGGATTTGATGGTGTTAACAAAAATAATGCGCGATTTAATGAAACGCCAGAGTCATGCGGTAAATCATCAAATTACCCGCGAACCGTTGTCGGTTAGAGAGCGTATGGCTACTGTACTGGAGCGTTTGTCTGCGGAAAAAAATATCGTTTTTAACCAATTATTCAAACGTAATGAAGGGCGCATGGGTTTGGCTGTTACTCTATTGGCAATTTTAGAGTTGGCCAGACAGTCTTTAGTGCTTATTACCCAGGCTAGTGCCTTTACAACAATTCATTTACAGGTTGTAAATCATGAATAACGATGAGCTTAAACGAATTGTAGAAGCTTTACTCATGCATAGCAACGAACCCTTAAGTCTTGAGAAACTCCAGGCCGTTTTTGATGAATGGGAAAAACCAAGTATCGACCAGTTAAAAACTGCACTGTCGGAGTTGGGGAATGATTATGAAAACAGTGCTATCGAGTTAAAGTTATTGGCAAGTGGTTATTGTTTACAAACAAAGCCAAAATACAGTACCTGGATTAGCCGTTTATATACGGAAAAACCAGCTAAATATTCGCGTGCTTTGTTGGAAACATTGGCTATTATTGCTTACAGACAACCGGTCACTCGTGCTGATATTGAAGATATTCGTGGGGTAGCTGTCAGTAGCTCTATTTTGAAAACGATGATTGAAAGGGAATGGATTCGGGTAGCGGGGTATCGTGATGTCCCTGGCAAACCAGCAGTTTATGTAACTACCAAAACCTTTTTAAATTATTTTAATTTACAAAGTCTTAATGAACTGCCATCTTTACGTGAGATCACTGATTCCTTAGTGTCACCTGAACCAGTACCTGCTGAGCAACATTTAGAAGAGTGTATAGAAGAATGAAAGAACGATTACAAAAATTATTGAGTCAAGCCGGGTTTGGCTCTCGGCGGGAAATGGAGCGTTGGATAGAACAAGGATTCGTCCAATTAAATGGTGTTGTTGCTAAATTGGGTGATACAGCAGGTCCTCATGACAAACTCATGGTAAAAGGGCGATTAATACAAAATCCATTAAAACTACAAGAAAAGACCAGAATTTTAATGTACCACAAACCAATTGGCGAAATCTCTAGCAGGCAAGACCCAAAACACAGTAAAACGGTGTTTGACAATTTGCCGTATCTTAAACACGGCCGATGGGTTCAGGTTGGCCGTCTTGATATAAATACCTCAGGGTTATTAATTTTTACAAATGATGGGGAACTGGCAAATCGGTTAATGCATCCTAAATTTGGTTTGGAAAGAGAATATGCAGTACGGATTCATGGGCAAGTTTCTCAGGAAGCCATTAATGCAATGCTAAAAGGGGTTGAATTAGAGGATGGCCCCGCTCAGTTTAAAAAAATTGAATTTCGAGGTGGGGAAGGGGCTAATTCCTGGTATCACGTTACCCTAACGGAGGGAAGAAATAGGGAAGTCAGACGTTTATGGCAGTCTCAAGGGGTCGAAGTAAGTCGTTTAATTCGCATTCGTTATGGTAATCTGGCCATGCCCCGCTTTTTGGCTAGAGGGCAGTGTTTGGAATTATCTCCTAAAGAAGTTGAGCAGTTTCTAGGTTCACTAGACGCTAAGGATCAGACAAAGAAGCAACCTAAGCGTTAACAGAGCCTTTGATATTAATTTTCCTCTATTCCTTGGTTTATCTAAGGTAACAGCTTGGTTGTCGCTAAGGCAGACAACCAGACTACCTTTCTTGTACTTATAAAGCGCATTTTTTTGGTAATGCTGAGTTAAATAGTCTATATCTTAAAAATGTTTGTGATTAAGCGAGAATAATGAACCATCAGCAGTTAATTCGCCTTAGTCATGCCTTTGGTTATGAAAAATTTATTACCGCAGAAGGATTATGTCACGGTTTTTCCACGATGTGGGTACAAGCGGTTGCCAGTAATCAATTGCATGAATTTAATACTCGGTTAAATTTTCTTGATAAATTTGCGAACAATCCTGAAGCGCTTAAAAAGGAAGTGGATGAGGTCAGGACTTATGTAAAAAACAACCCTTCACAACCTTTGAGTGAAGAACAAAAAAAGCTTCTTGAAATTCCTGCATTTTTTGAGGGAGTTGCCGCTTATCTTAATCCTCTGGTTGCTGCAGAAGCATTTGAGAAAAACCTGCAACAGACATCAACAGTGCCAGTTTCAACTTATCTTCAATCTAAAGAGCTTGAAAAAAAGGGTGGATTAGTTCGAGCCTTTCATGCTACCAACCAATACACCTTGGGGAAATTAACTGCCCACCTTAATGCAGTGAGCCAACAATTAAATGGGAAAACAGAGACTGCCATTCTTTTTTCGGCGAATAATCACACCGTAGCTGCCCGTGTGGTTGGGGAAAATCAATTTGAACTCATTGATACTAATTATCTAAGTGACTATGGAAAAATTTTTAGTAGTAAGCAGCTTGCCGAAAAGTTAAATAATGATAGCTTCTGGAATAAAATGCCTTGGCATAGCAGGTTTACAGGAGGCAAAGAATTAGTCCTAACAACCGATATTTTTACTAATCCTTCAAAAAAATTATTGCTTGAACCCCTGCAGGTAAAAAATTTCTCATCGAGTTTAACTCCGGATAAAGCAGGTAGAACGCTGATGCACCATGCGATAATCCACAACGATATTGATGCCTTAAAGAAAATGGACTTTACAAAAATTGATGTCAATCAGACTGATGCAGGAAGACTTACACCTTTGGAGATTGCTTGTTTTCATGGGTCAGAAGAGGCTGTTGATTTCCTATTAAATAATCCTGAAGCCTCTGCTAAATTGAATGCCAATAAGTTCATTGCTCATCCATTCCTTATGGCTGCGCAAAGTCAGAATTTTGCTCTAATTGACAAGCTTTCGAGTCACCCCCGTTTTGGTGCCGCCCTGGAAGCGTCGTTTGACATGCCATACTTTAATCTAGCAGTAGCGGGTACGAATGATAGTGATGCTGCAGTCGCTTTTTTTAATCAATTAATCGCTACTAAAAAAGAGAGTATTAACGACGTTGATAAAGCAAATTTTACTGCGCTGTTTCATGCTTGTACTGCTGGCAATGAAACAATGGTTGATTTGCTCCTTAAAAATGGTGCTGACCTGAATGAAGGAATTTCACCTCTAATTGGTGCTGCATTAAGTGGAAAAGAGAATTTGCTAAAAACACTTCTTGATAGAGGAGTGAATTGTAACCAAGTAAATTTTACTAAACGTAGTGCCTTGCATATGGCTGCTTTTAAAGGCAATGTTGCCATGGTGGATCTCTTGCTTGAGCGTTCGGCAGATTGCAATTTAAGATCTACCGATGGAGTTACCCCTTTAATCAGTGCTTGCCAAGGTGGCCATACTAATTTAATTCCTAAATTATTACCTAAAACCGATTTATCAATGAATGATATTCAAGAAAATTCATTATTATCACTATTCATTCGTCATAAATGTGAGCCCGATGTTCAAACCATGTTCCTTAAAAAAGCTTTGGAAACCTACATCAATCATCGCGATAAAGAAGCAGATTATCACAGCCGCCTTAAGCTTGGTTTTTCAAAGGATGATAAAAAAGAGGCTGCCCAAGCGTTACTTGATAACCTGAATGGGAAAAGGGTGAGTTTGCGTGAGTATCATGGTGCATTAAGTAATGGACGTCTTTTTTCTTTATATGATCTATATAATGGCATTGAGGAAAAACGTCAGTGTTCTTCCTCGGCTACGATGGTAGATAAAATGGGTAAACCCGTAAAATCTTCCATGGAAATTACATCACCAGAGAAGCGACAACAAGAAGAGACACTGCCCACTGAAACAAACGAGGAAAAACCAGATTTGAAACGGGCTCCGCCACCTCCTACCCCACTTAAATCCACGCCTTTTTAGAGTTTAAATAGGATGTTGATAATTTGATCCTACTGTTTCTGGATTTGGAATCATTATTTATTCTAAAGATTTATCATTAATACCACCAATAATTACCCGCGTTCCTTTAATACCACCGCCGGGAATATCAACAAACTCTTCATTGAGCCAGCGTGCGTCTTCAGTAAAAAGACGTATACAACCATGACTAGCACGATAGCCTGGTACTTCTTCACTACCATGAAGCGCATAGCCACGGAAAAAGTGCATGCAAAATGGCATTTCAGCACCGCCGTGGTTTCCATCAGAACGTCTAGGGAAAGCAGTAGAGACGCAATCAATATCTTGTTTTCGAATAATTCGATACGAACCAGTAGGCGTAGAACAGCCTCCTACGACCCGACATTGATCAATTCCTGAAGAAATTGGACCCCACCATAAAAGTTCCCCATCTTCATCGTAAGCCCCCCAGGCCAGTTTTTCCTGACTGACATAAATCGTTTTTTCCCCATCCGATTCAATGTAACGAGGGAAAGGGGAAACGTCATAAATGGTAATACGATCAAGGTTTTTGGGAATTGCAATGGTTATTCCTGGACGAAGACGAATATTCATGCGGTTAATTCGTTTGATGATATCTCTAGCTTCACTATTAGGGAACAAATTACTCCAGGTTTGACCTGATTTAATTTGGATGCAGAAAAAATCGGGATGGTTGCATAAAGTTTCTCCGTAACGTGTATACGACCAGGCAGTGGTAACTGTCGTCATCATTATTATTATAATTAAGCTTCTCATGATGATTCCAATTTTTAGTACTGGTGATCTTTTTAACGGCACATCGCAAAAAAACTTTATTTAAATTTTCAACTTGAAAGGCGATTATTAAAAGTAAAGACCCTAGGCAAATACCTAGGGTCTAGTTAGGGATTAAATAGTTAAACTGGAGGTGGGGGTCCTCTACCCACTAATCCCATTATCAATAGAACAACAAAGATAACCAGGAATATGAAAAACAACACTTTTGCTATACCGGCTGCTGCTGAAGCTATACCACCAAATCCAAAAGCAGCTGCAATGAGTGCAATAATTAAGAAAGTTAATGCCCATCCTAACATGCTTCCTCCTTACGCTATCCATAACGATTGAAGTATCCATACTTTTTGAGTGTTATACTCCTACTTTGAGCGATTTTTTTTAACTCCTTCGCTAAAACATAAGCTTAAAAAATAGCCCTTCATTTTCTAATTTTAGACCTTTGAACCTTTTTTTGACAAATACTCCTCACTCTAAACGCAGTCAAATATAAAAAAACAGGGTAAAAAATACATAATTTTCAAAAGACTAACTTAATTTCGATTAAAAATGTTTATTTACAGTACGTAATGTCAGAGGTTTCGAATGATATATTACCCTCGATTTTCAATAGGGCATTCAGGGCAAGTAAAAGTAGAATATCCTTCTGATAAGGTTGATAAAGCTATTCAGGAGCGATGAATGGACTTATTCGGTGCTGGAGTGTAAATAATTGATTGGCGCAATAGGGGATACGAAAGCAGCAAATTAGAATACTTAAACTTTAAATTGGGTTATTTCTATGAAGGGCATCGGGCCATTGTCGATTGTTGGGCTACATTAATCTTCTCTTGCAGGGACAAGGAGCTTTTGAAGAATTAAAATCAAAAGTCGAAGCAAAAAAACCTGAAAATGCAGCATTTGATAAAAAAGGACTTACTCAATTTAAGAAATTATCGTTGGTCAGATGGGACAGGCAGACTGCCAAAATGTGGGTGGTCCATTATTCCTAAGGACCAACTGACCGATGAAAAAGCATGGTTAGACGAACAAATCTATTGTCGGGTCGGTGCTTCAGATGCCTTACGGCAAAGTGAAATCACAGCCTTTAAAAGGTATTCATTTTCGAGCAGAGCAAGTTTGAATCAATCAGAAGGTTCTTTTTTAGACTAGATTGCCTGAGATAAAAATAAGTTTCTAAAAATACTTGAACGTCAAGACTGTTTTTTTAGAATTTATTTGTTAATATGTCTGTCCGCAGTTACGTTTTTTATTCTCACCACATCTTGTGGATATTTATCTTAAATTTTAGCATTAATTTCTCAATACATTCTTTCAATATTAATTAAACTCCTTTGCTGGCAAGGACTCTTATTCTTGATACAAGAACAATTCTTCCATTGATTTATCCACAAAATCTGTGGATAAATCTGTGCATAGCTTGTCAAACATTATATAAAGTTAATAGTTAGAATTGTGTTTATAAATCATCCCAAGTATGGCGACTCGAACAATTATAATCCTTATTATTGAGCCAATTGATTATGAAGAGCGACATGGTCACTATCCATCAAGTTTTAATTTTATATTGTTTCAGGGCAGATCCAATTAACCCATGGAATTGTGAGAATTGTAATGGGATTTATCCAACTCATTAATTTTTTTCTGCGAACTTGATGAGTATTCTGCAAAGAATCTCTTAACTTAAAGCAATCAAAGTACTGTTCTATTTGGCTTTAAATTAGTTCAAAACTATTGAGAAGGAAATAATTACTTAAAAGCTACCATAAAAAATTGTATGGTAGCGAAGGTAGGTTAGAAAGGACGTTGTCCTATATCACAAAGAGAATATTGCATTGCTCGTTCGCATGGAGCATTATCTACGCCATAGTGTATTTCTAGTTCTCCAATGTTTTGAGAAGTTAATACCATTAAATCATTTTGTTTTACAAATTCATTAATGTCATTAATGCCAGTTTTCCATAAGTTCTTCAATACTGAATTGGGAGCTAAAGAATCGATAGTCTTTTGTTCAAAATAGTCAAATAATAAAGAAAACTCAGAGAAAGCCAATTTTAATTTCTGAATAACCAGAAGTATTTGTTCCTTCTCTAAGTACATTGTATTCCCCTCCCAAATAATGAGGGTGGGTAACTGAAAATCAATATTCGAAGAGGTTAATATTTGTATAAAATCTTCTTTAGTGTAATCAGCTCTTAAGTAAGTAGCATTTTTGTCGAGTCCATGACCTTTAAATATGTTCTCTTTCTCATCTAAAATTTCAGCTTTATCAATTTCCCAGAATCTTACTTGAGCATATTTAGGCGCATTTTTTTTATCCTTTTGATTTTCTATATTTTTTTTATAAGCTCTTATATCAAATCCGGCTCCTAATATAATAACTTGTTGGTAATTGTTTTCTTTTATATATTTTTCATATTGTTTATTAATCCATCTTTCGCGAGAGCTAACTGTTTTAATCTGCTTAATGTCTGGCCTTTTTTCGGCATTATTTATATCTTCCTCATTTAAAAAGAGTCGAGCAGACTCATTATGTGCAAGAGGCGTTTGGCGATTACCATAACTCATTTTTTGCCAAAATGAAGGCTGAGAAGTAACATATTTGACGGCCATAACAGGCTTCGCTGTTTTACTTACTTCTATCTTAGTTTGCATTGAATCTCCTTTTAACTATTGATTAAAAAACCTCTCTCATTCAAAGCTCTAAAATTCATTGGATAGCATATTAATTAAGAGTTTAGAATTTGGGTTTTGAACAAGTTCCTCTTTTTGTGTTTTTGAAAGTGTTTTGATATAACGTTCAATGCGCATAGCCTTTCTTTTATTGCCCTTTATTTCCCAGCTTTGAGCAATTGAGAGAGGTTTGAAGCTTCTCGTATATTTACTTCCTTTGCCTGTAAGGTGTTCTAAAAACCGTTTTTCAAGATTATCTGTATATCCTGTGTAATAGCTTTGATTGCTACAGCGCAAAATATAAACCCAATAGATTTTTTCAGGCATGTTGCAGAATAGTTACTTAGATTTAACTTGGATGAATATATCGTGTTGTATATTACTAATCAAACATAGGGGAATAATTGGAGCTAGACACCCCCTTTTTTTGTCACAAATTCAAGAAAACATCTCATCCCAGGGTTTTGGTATATAAGATGGTGGGTTAGATCTTGCAGCGGTTCATCGCTTAACGTGGGTTCACCGAAAGTATTTTAGGCTTCTTTTACCTTGAAAAGCATGCTCACCATACTCTCTTTTGAGTCCCTTGCTTGAAGTATTAGCCGTGCAAGATTTCTAATCACGATTATAGAATAGCAAAAATAGTTATTTTCAACCGCTTTAAAAGCCCTTATTAGGGTAAACAAAAAGAAAAGATGGGATTTAATTTTTTTCACTCGTACTATTTATTTGAACTATCTTCCTGTTTTCTTCTAACAGTTTATTTTTTCTGTTCTATACTTGATTCACCCTATCAATAAAAGGAGATAATCATGAACAGGGACGATAAAGAACGCATGAATCAAAACCAGCAAGGTCAAGGTGGCCGCAATATGGGACAAAATCCCGATGAACGGAAACAAGCCCCTGGCCAAGGTGGTCAAAAACAAGGTCATCAACCTGGACAAGGTGAAAAGAAAGACCAACCAGGTCGATACCAACGTTAATTTCTTACACCACTAGAAGGGTTCTTCTAGTGGTTTTTTGAGTTTCTTTCCCAAAAGCCAATCCACATTCACCTCTAATTCATCGGCAATGGTTTGTAATGAATGTTTATTAATTTCAATGTCCTGCAAGACAGATTCTGTTTTAAACTTGGGAAGTTTAAATATTTTGGCACATGCGGAAATTCGCTCCGGTAAAACGATAGAAACTCCTATGGAATCTTTATTCGAATGTTCTGAGAGAAGACGATTAGGTATCATAAACCTCGGGTTCTTCGTTAGAATACAGGTGTCCAAATTAGTCCCTAACGAGTCAGTTGATAAATTAAAAGTGCTGCACGCAAAGAAGGTGGAAGCAGGGTGTTTTATTAAATGTTTGTTTAAATCGAGATAAGATTCGATATAATCATCAGCCGGAGAGGGGGAAACCTGCTCGAACTTTTGAGCTATAAGGGGAATGCCTCTGGGTTGCTCTAGCAAGTAGTGCTTGATTTCATGAATACGTGAAATGGGAACACGAATGGTTTTTGTCGCTTCGCCATATTTATTACTGCCTGCGGGACGTCCTGCTCCTACTCTTCTACCCCCACAACTCACTGCCCCCGTTGTTATAATTATTGTGACACTAATCAAATGATAGAGGGCGGTAAAGCGCGCTTGTAAATAGCGCAAATTGACCGTTTCTTATCAAAAATGTTTAAATATCTTGAATAATCAGTAAAAATTTTTTGATGACTTAACCCATTAACAATCTTAACTCAAAGAAACCCTTAGATAAGGTGATTGAAGCTTATAAATAATTCGATACACGAAAAGAGGGCTGGCTAAAAGTCGCTCTTATCACGTAATGGATTACCAATCATTTTTGGTGTCTTTATTAGGTCTGATATTTAAAATAATTGTTCCAGGTATTAGAAACGTTCATGTGGGGTTTGAGCTCTTTGATTCCCGGTCGGTATAATTACTGTGTAAACACACAGGTCTTTCTAAATGATAGTCATTTTCAGCTAATTCAGTGAGTTTTTTAGCTAAAGATTTGGTGTTATTTCCATAATTTAGGGTATCTTCTGAGCAGTTACTAAGAATTTCATGAAATTGATTATAGGCCTCCTGGCTACTGGGCATCGATAAATAATGTTGTGCCCAAAACAACAGCTCAAACTTCTCGTTTCTTAGTTGTCTTGCTTCGGCTTTGGATTCCTCCTGAATATTCTTATTCCACAGAATAAACAGATTTTTCGCTATACTTCTCGCAAGAGGGTCGTCGCGCCGAATATCATCTTCCAGTTTGATTCGGTATTGGCCAATAGCATCATACAACTTTCTGGTTTTGATGGTTAATTCTGACACCTCTTGATTGGCACTTGTAAAACTAACCAAAACACTGCTTAGGTTAGTTATATCATAACTATTACAGTTATTTTTAACTGGAATCCGGTTAGCCGTAATGATTTCTTGCATTTGCTCTTGAGTATGCCTGGCTTCTATATCCAGGTTTAGTGTTATCCGACCTAAATCGGTATGGCTGAAGGAAAGAAATTGTTTTCCACTCATATCGCCATTTTTATTAATATTTATTTTTGTACCGGGTATGTTTATATTGAGGTCGTATATACTAAGCTGGTTAAGTAACGTTTGACAGGCCCCTTCGTCAAGTAGTTCTGGATGGCTATCCGAATAGCTTATTTCTAAGCGCTCATCCGTTAACCGTAAGGAACTTGCATTTTCTACCATGTAATCAAAAGAATTTCCCAGACTTGGGTGGGGGGACAACTTTAATCCTGAAACTTGGCATAATTCTATCATTTCTTTAAGAATTGATAGTGCTGTCAGATGCTCTTCGTAATTCTGACTGTTGTAATACTCTTTTCTTACCTCAAATATATCCGACAGACGATAGCCTAAAGGTATGTTTAAAGAGCGCTTTTGACGGGATGAGTATTGCTCGTTTCTATTAAGTAGCTCGATAGCCCCGATGGTGTGTTTTACCCCTAATAAATCCCCCAATTTTTTATTTAACTGTTCCCACTCCCCACTTGTTTTTGAAAAACCAAAACTAATTTTATCTGTTTCTATATCTATAGGCGTCACCAAAAAATAATTCCCAAGCCCATCATCTTCAAATCTAAACGCATGAAGCGCTAGCCCTCCAGGAAATAAATCAGGGTTATTATCAACTAACTCCGATACTTCTGCGGCAAAACCCCTATTGTCTTCTGTGGTCAAGCCCACATTACACGAGAAAAGCTCTATGTCTGTTACCTGAGGATTTTGTTCTTTAAGCCTGATCAGAAACTCAAAAAATTCGTTAGAGGACTCGAAATCCCCAAAACCATTACGTCTCCCGTGCCCCATAAAGCTCACCCGAACTTGCTCTACTGGCAGTATAGGAACATCACCCCATTGGTATATGCTTGCTGCTTCTTGGAGTGGTAATAAGTCCAGCGTCTCGGGCTTTGCCATAACGACCATATCCTGATTTAATTTCTCAGCAATTTTTTGGTTATGCAGGAGATAATCGCTCTTTTGCTGATCCGTCGAAGTGGGTAAATGTATAAAAATGCGTCGCATAAATATCCCTATTAATGACATTATCTTAATATTAGTACATGCTGGGTTTAATACGCATATTTGATGTAGGCCAATGAGTTTATATTGATTATCGGGTTCATTTAGAAAAGCATTTAATTTTTGTAGGTATCTCGGTCTAGGCACTGAGATTCATTTTTGTTTACAAGGATGAGCAATTCTTCTTTTAATGAGGTTCTCCAAGAAAACAAATGGGTAAATCATTTTTATCCTTGTAAAAAAATAACACCAGGTTGATAGGGGGTATTTAAATCGGTAATGAGTTTAGAAGGTTTACGGACTCATTATAAATGGCTTTTGCTTTTACTAGAGGGTTAAAGGCGTAAATTCCTTAAACGTTTTCTGTAAGAAGTTGCACATCACTTGCCGCTTGATGCCTTTGGTCTTGTGATAAATTTAATTGAAGCAGTGAGCTTAAATCATAATGGGAAAGCAAGGGATAACAACTTCTCGCTAATTTTAGAGTTCAAAGCACTTTGGATTGGTAACCGATAGCCACATTGTTTAAATGCATTTTTTAAAAATCCATAATCAAATAGCGCATTGTGTGCTACCAAATACAATCATTCAGCAAAATCAAATAAATCAGAAGCAATGGCTTCAAAGGGAAGGGCAGATTTTACCTCTGGATTAGTAATCGTGATTTTCGGGTTAATCAAAGTAGCCCAAGTTTTTTCAATGCCTTTTTCGCTTAGTATGATAACAGCGAGTTCAATGATTTATCGCGTGTCACTTTTAGGCCAGTGGTTTCGATATCGATTACTGCCTATCGAAATGGAATGGACATACAACTTTACGATTAAAAAAAGAATACATTGTAATTAAAAAAAACTTCAAAAATAATCACCCAAATTAATTAATTCATATGTAAAACTATCGTTGTCCATGTCAGAGTCAATAAATTATCCTAGCCCATTATTGTCAATCAAGCTTTACCAATACTTCATGATTACTTAGCTATAATAAATTGAAAGTGTAATTATTTTACAAGTGATGAGATGGTATCTTCTATACATAATCAGCATAGACGTGAGTCTTTTTCAATTCAGAGAAAAATGCAAAGGATTATGACAAATATTTTATTTCCCACGATAAAACGAGATTGGTACGCCTTTAAGGGTTATAAAACCTTTGAAGAATATGCCGAAAGTATGTTTTCAAAGAAAGCTATTAATAATAATATAATAAAGAAAGGCTGGGAAAATATTAAAGCTGAACGTAATTTTGTTATGAGTCAGGATGTAAGAGGAAATTTTTGCAAATTAGATAGTATTAGCTTGTCTCCTATAAATAAAAATAACAAGCTTCCTGGGGCTGGAAAACACATTCTTAATTTCCTTGGAAGTCAGCAGTTTTACGAGGGATTTGTTCCCAGCATGATAAAACAACAAATAAAATCTGGAGCCACCATTCATGCGTTTAACTATCCAGGAATGTATAGCAGTACCGGAGAAGTTTTAGAGTTTAATGATTTGGTGAATTCAGGCATTGCCATGGTAAATGATTTACTGCAAAAAGGTATAAAACCTGACGATATCATACTTCAAGGCAATTGCATGAGGGCTGCAGTTGCAGAGGCGGTTGCTACCCAATTTAGAGCGCAGAATGTTCAACTACGAGTTGTAAATAGTAACAGTTTTAAATCTATGAAATCAGTTATTCTTGAAAAATATCATATACCTTCAATGTTAAGCAATCTTGTCGATAAATTATTAAATTATACAGGGTGGAAGATAACGCCTGGCAAACAACGGCAAGGGGAGCATTATAGCCCCTATCATATGATCTTAAGGAGAGCTGGAGATAAAACTATACCTCTAAGAAGTCAAATGTCTAGCTCAAAAAAATACAGTAATGGAAATGACAGTCCCTTCGAAAATTATAAAGAAGAATTTAAACAAAAATTAGAACCTCATTTAGAATTAAAACACGAAAATGCATTTCTTACAGAAGAGCAACGCAAAGCATCAGAAGAGCTTTCCAAGATATTGGGTTCCAAAGTAGTCAAAGATCCCCACCTTGCTCCTTCAGAGAGTATGTATTCTGCGCGGGATCAGACTAAGAACTTTTATGATATAATTAATACTTATCTGCAAATATCCGAAGAGTATATTGCTAATCATAAGCAAATTCTCCCTGCCGGGTATATCCCAACGGCTCCATTCATTTTAGAAACTGAAGAACAAGTCGTAAGCTATGAAGAAGAAAAAAAAATGTCGGCTTTAGTTGATGTTATTCAGGCATTGCATAATGACTACTATGAGGAAGAATCTGACAATAAATTAACAAGCTTTGAACGAAAAATTCAAGCTTTTGTTAATCATTCTTTTATATTATACCACCAGCTTTATAGTGGCAGTGTTGCCCATGATGGATTTAAGGAATACAGTAATTTTAGTCTTGCTATTTCTCGCATTGAAAAATTAGGATCCAATACGATTACGGCTTTGTCTGATGTTCTAGAGGAACACATTAGTAATAAAATGAAACCTAATTCTTATAATCAATTTATGGTAGACCTTTTATTAACCTATCTAGCTCCAGAAAGGATGGAAAAAAAATCACATGCCACACGAGAAGATTTACAATTTTTAATAGGAACACTAAGAACGCTCAATACTGAGCTACAAATTAATACCACTGTTTCGCATCATCAAGCTATATAGTCGAGATATGGGTTGAATTATACATCTGGGTAAAGCGAATTGATTCATTTGTTGACAAGAAAAGACTATTATAGCTTATTTGTGTGATTCATAGAGCGATCGCAAAAAACAGATCTTGAAGAGTTTTACGCTATTACAGATTTATCTGACTTTGAAACTCTTAGAGAAGAGCTAGCTCAATGGCAATTTTTTTATAACTGACAGCGTCCTCATGGTTCACTAAGAGGAAAACCTCCCTCGGCTATCGTAGCTGAATTAGCGAAATAACTCCCTTCAGTGAAGAGGTGAGTAATAACTATAGAATAGACAATGAACGCATCCAAATAGCCAATTATCATGCAGATTTGATTATGAAAAAATTGAAATGATCTCTATGAATCACACAGTTTATGTGTACAGCATAGTTGTACTATTGGTGAGGTATTAAATATTTTTTGGCATGGATGAATAATAAAACTTGCTAAAAACATTAGATAACAACTATCCTTAACGAGTGGTACCATTTTCGAATGGTATGGAATTGTACCGAATAGTTACTATTACTCTTTGTCTATCTTTTCCCTTATATCTTGCCATGCTTGGTGAATTTCGGCTAATAAAGTATTGGCTTGGGTTAGTAAATTAACATCATTATCTAGGTTGGCTTTTAACAAAATTCTTTGAATATATTCATAAAGTCTATCAAGATTTGCAGCAATTTCCCCACCGTTTTCATGATCAAGACTGCTTCGAAGCCCTTCAATGATACTGATCGACTTACTGATATGTTCCCCTTTTTCACTGATTTGATTGCGTTGAATATTGCCTTGCGCTGTTGCGATATGAGAGCGTGCGCCTTGAAGCAATAAATGAATTAATTCATGGGGGCTCGCCGTATCAATTCGAGTTTGGAGCTCTATGGATTTATATTGCTCAAGCGCTTGTTGGTACGGTATTTTCATGGCTATTTCCTATTTAATTGCGGTAAATTGGCAAGTTGTTGACTTAAAAAGTCACTGGTACCCTGCATTCTTACTAAAAGCGAATCCAGCGCAACAAATTGTTTCGTATAGCGTTTAGTAAGTATTTCTGCCCTCATTTCAAGTTGTTCACGCTCTTTTGCAATTCCTTCAACCCGTTTATCCAATTGTGCAGTACGGGTAGAAAATTCACCGTTTTTCTCATCCAAATAGATTTTTAGTAAATCATTAAATTTCGCGGCCAAACCGTCGGTGACAGTAATTTTTCCTCGAGAGCCTGTTCCTCCGGCAAGGATATCTACTGCAAGACCTTTAAAATTATCAGTTCCTGACAAAGTCAGGCCATCACTGGAGGAAGCATAGACGCCTCCAATTTTCCCTGATAAGTCAACTCCCGGAGTGAAACTGTCTACTACGAGATCGTAGCTGCCAGCTTTAACGGTTGTACCTACTGATTTTATGCGAACATTGCCATCAGTTGCTGTGGCTGTTTTGGCCAAAAGAGTCCCAATATCGTTATAGTGATTATCAAGAGCCTCGGTAAACTTGGTGTCATTAATCACAAGAAGACCTTTTTCATTGGTTGTGATGCCAATGTCTGCCAAGGAACGAATTGCATTACCAGATTCACCTACAGGTTCACTAATCAATTTACTAAGATTTAATTTAAGGCTACGAATACCGGTATCACTTTGCATCAGCCCACCTTTTTTGGTTGCTGAATTATAAGAGGTTAATGAATTAATGGTTGTAATAGTGTCGTTATATTGTTTAACGAATTCATTGACCATTGCTTTGAGTTGATTTGTATCTTTCTCAATTCTTAAATCAACAAGAGTACCTGGTTGGGCTTTCTTCAGATTAAGGGTAATACCTGCAATCGCATCTTTAAGCTGGTTACTGCTTTGCGTTAATAAAAGCCCATTGATCATCACCTCACTATTTTTAGCCTCTACCGTTTGAGTTAACGAATTAATACCTGTAGTCGGGTCGTAGGCAAGGGCAGATAATCCAGCGGTATCATTATTAGTCCCATCATCATCGACAACGGTAATTTTCATAGCCATTGCCTTGCCTGTTTCAGGGCTTAATAAAGTCAGGCGTGCCCCTTGTCCGTCTTGAATAATACTTGCTTGCACACCGGAGTTACTATTGTTTATCGCATCTCTAATTGCTGTTAACGTATTGGAGCCTGGAGCTATGTTAATTGTCACTGGGTCTTTATCGGGATTAGCAGTAAAGCTGCTGTAATCTGCACTATAAGTGCCAAAATCGATGGTGATACTACCGCTGCCTATCGTGGATGTTGAACTGGCAAAGGCAGTTGTTGCTAAATTTTGTTTTGTGGCAAGCTGATTGACTTCAATTTGATAGGCTCCTGAGGCCGCCTCTTTGCCAATGATGGCAGCAAGGATGCTTTCATCACTTACTGTACTTTTCATTGAATAGACTTGAGAAATATCAGCCAACTTGGCCATGGTAGTCTGCATTTTGGCAAGGCTACTTTTTATCATCCCTAATGCTGACAGCTGCGTTGAAAAATTAGCTTCCTGCTTGTTTAATCTGTTCTGGGCTGGCGTTAAATCTGCTTTTACCAGTGCTTCTACGATTGCTTTAATATCAAGGCCTGAACCGACTGATGAGACTGCCACGATAATGTCCTTATTCTGTTGTAAGCCATACTGGATGTATTGTCTCGTGGAGAGTTACGGCCACATCCATTCCTAATTAACCTGTAACTAGTTGCCGAAGTGCTGTACTCAAACATGCTTATCAATAGAGCCACTAATCATTTCATCAATTAATGATAACAATTGCAAGTACTCGTCTGCAGGTATTTTACGAATGACTTCTTCGGATAATTTATCGGTAACAATCGCTTGTAAAATGCCAGTCACTTCATCAACTGAATATTTAGTATCAGCAGCTTTTGGCGTTGTCGAGGTAGGCCCTTTGTTGAACTCCATTTTCTCGCTGCTTATTTTATTAGATTCAAACGAAATCGCGTTTGGTTTCTGTAGTTCAATATCCATGACAACAAACCTCCTCTATGCCACCAATTTTGAAGGCATACACAAAAAAACACCATGCGGTTGAAGCCCGCATGGTGTGTACTTACTATCCAAGCAAAGACAACACAGACTGTGGCAAACTATTCGCTTGGGCAAGCATGGCAGTACCAGCTTGTTGCAGAATTTGCCCTTTAGTCAGGTTGGCTGTTTCTGCTGCAAAGTCAGCATCTTGAATTCGGCTTCGTGCAGCAGACAGGTTTTCTGATACGTTCTGCAGGTTCGCAATGGTTGATTCAAATCGGTTTTGCAGGGCACCCATTGCGGCGCGGTTAGAGCTCACGGAAGAAAGCGCTGAGTCTAAACGCAGGATGGCGGTTTGTGCGCCATCAACAGTACTTACGTCAAGGGTATCAATACCACTTGCATCTCTGGCGATTGAGGCAGAAAGACCTATGGTGGCAACTGTACCGCCGATGGAGATACTGTCGGTAGCACTCAGTGTAAGATTACCACGTAGGACACCATCAAAATCACCACCCGTTACAGTGATACCATCTGTACCAGCGGTGAAACCAGTACCACTTTCAGTCACATCAATGTTACGGCCATCACTCGCTGTGAGTGTGAGGTCACCGCCATTTAAGCTGGCTATTACTCCAGTTTGGCTGCTAGCGGAGTTAATTGCATCACGCAGTTGGGTATTAGTTAACGCCGTAGATACATCTTCGTTGGTAAAGATGGCCACACCATTAATTGACAAGTTATAAGTATCTGCTGCAGTACCACCAATAGCACCTAATGTTTGTGTACCAGAAGTAGATGCCGTTACTGACAGTCCTGCAATACCTGCATCGTTGATAGCAGCCGCTTTGGCATAGGCAGAAGTAGCATCTTGGAAAGCATTGCCTGTAAAGCCAGCACTGGAATTAATTGTAGATGCGGCACCACCACCCACAGCTATAGTAATGTCAGTCGCTGCTGCTGCAGAGACTTCCGTTCCGACTTCTTGCGCAATACCTCCGATAGAAGACGATTTAATACTACCCACTGCGAAAGTGATAGTTTGGTTAGCATTTGCCCCGACCTGGAAGCTGGCACTTGAGAACGAGCCATCAAGGATCCGCTGGCCGTTAAACTCGGTGTTTGTAGCAATCCTGTCAAGCTCGCTCTTTAATTGGTCAACCTCCTCCTGAATGGCTTGACGGTCACCGGAGTTGTTAGTTGAGTTTGCTGATTGCAATGCCAATTCCCGCATACGTTGCAAAATATTGGTTGTTTCCTGCATCGCACCTTCAGCAGTTTGTGATAATGAAATACCATCGTTCGCATTACGGATGGCCTGATTCATACCCCGAACTTGGGCAGTCATACGTTCAGAAATAGAGAGACCGGCTGCGTCGTCCTTTGCACTGTTAATGCGCAATCCTGATGAAAGACGTTGGATCGCTAATTGCATTGTTTTTTGTGAGCCGTTTAAGTTACGTTGCGCATTAAGCGACATCACGTTTGTATTAATCACTTGAGCCATGACTAAAATCTCCTCGAACCTGAATCCCTGGATGTGGGATTTACCTTATTATCGATAAATCGTTTTGTTATTAAATTTATCGAACCCATCGTTTTTATCGGAAATAAGGAAAAAAACTTTAGGGTTTAACTCGATTTTTTACACAAAAAATGAGATAAAAAGTGAGATTTATTATGCTGTTAATTTAATGGTCATTTAGCATTATTTTGGATAATTTTGTTAACGCAGCGCAATAAAAACAAGCGCTTAAATTAAATTCAGGTTATACTATTGCGCTAAAAAACTGGTGGATTTTGTTATGAGTTGGCTAAAAAAATTATTACCTTCGAAAATTAGGACTGAAACCTCTCAAAAAAAGGGGGTTCCTGAGGGACTTTGGGTTAAATGTTTAGGTTGTAGCTCTGTACTTTATCGTAGTGAATTAGTAAAAAATCTTTCTGTTTGCCCTAATTGTAATCATCACCATCGACTGTTGGCACGTGAACGAATTGCACAGTTTCTTGACGAGGCAGGCCAAGAGGAAATCGCTGCCCATTTAGAGCCTATTGATCGTTTAAAATTCAAAGATTCCAAAAAATATAAAGATAGAATCAGCCAAGCTCAAAAGGCAACTGGCGAAAAAGAAGCATTGATAGTGGTGAAAGGAACTTTAAAACGACAGCCTGTTGTCGTAAGTGCGTTTGAATTTAATTTTATGGGCGGATCCATGGGGGCTACTGTTGGCGAAAAATTTGTCCGGGCAGTCGATGCGGCTACCACTGAAAGACGCCCCTATATTTGTTTTACCGCAAGCGGCGGTGCCCGTATGCAAGAAGGACTTTTTTCATTAATGCAGATGGCTAAGACATCGGCAGCCCTTGCACGATTTCAGGATACAGGCTTACCCTTTATTGTCGTTCTAACCGATCCCACAATGGGTGGTGTTTCTGCCAGTTTTGCCAGTCTCGGCGACATTATTATTGCTGAACCCAATGCGCTCATTGGTTTTGCCGGACCGAGAGTCATCGAACAAACGGTAAGACAGACTTTACCAGAAGGATTTCAACGCAGTGAGTTCTTACTTGAACATGGTCATATCGATATGATTGTAGAGCGTAAAAATTTACGTTCTACCATTGCAGAGTTCATTGCAAAACTTTCACATCGAGATTCAGTTGACACGTTTGATGAAGCAATATAAACATTTTACCGTAAGAGAATGGTTGTGTTATCTTGAAACGCGCCATCAACAAGAGATTCAGCTAGGATTAGAGCGTATTAAAAAAGTTGCTGAATCTCTTGATTTACTACAATTACCAACGAAAGTAGTTTCTATTGCAGGTACGAATGGCAAGGGCTCTGTTGTCGCTGCACTTGAAGCGATTTACAAAACGGCTGGTTTTCAAGTGGCCAGTTATACCTCACCTCATGTAGTTTCATTCAATGAACGCATAAAAATTAACCAGAAACCCATTACAGATAGCGAGTTAGCTGAAGGTTTTTGTACCATAGAAGAAGGAAGGGGTTCAGTTTTTCTAACCTATTTTGAAATGGCAACACTGGCGGCATTATGGTATTTCAAGAAGTATCCTATTGATATTTTACTTCTTGAGGTAGGTCTTGGGGGACGCCTTGACGCAACCAATATTATTGATTCTGACTTAGCAATTATTACAACAATTGATTTGGATCACCAGGAATACTTAGGAAATGATAAAGAATCAATAGGTTATGAAAAGGCAGGTATTTTGCGGCATGCAAAACCAGTTGTTTACGCCGATAAAAATCCTCCAAAAAGTGTTATAAATACAGCCTCATCTCTCAATTGTCCACTTCATAGGCTCGGTATCGCTTATGATTATCAGCAGGATGATAAAATGCTTGAAGTTAGGGTAGAGGGTGATCAGGTTATTCGGTTAAAACGTCCCGTACTTCATGCAAATTCCATTGCAGCCGCTGTCATGGCTACCCATTGTTTGCAACCTGTGTTACCAGTGAGTTCTTCCTGTGTTGTCGATAGTCTAAATAATTTGTTTTTACCAGGGCGGTTACAGCTTATAAACGGCAAAGTCGCTACATTACTCGATGTTTCACACAATCCGCAGGCGGTTAATTATCTTGCAAGTTATCTTAAAAATTTGCATTGGAAGGGCGCTATTCACGCCGTTTTTTCAGCCTTAGAAGATAAAAATATTCCCGCATTAATCGAGCCCCTATTTGAGATAGTTGAGCACTGGTATCCTTGCCTTTTAACAGGAAAGCGGGCTGCGAAGGAGGAACAATTTGGCGCAGCCTTTCGTATTTATGATATAGTACCATTTTGCTATGCGAATCCTCTGCTGGCATACCAGGCTGCTTGCAATGGTGCTAGCATAGGTGATTTAATCGTAGTTTATGGTTCATTTTTTACTGTAGGGCAAGTACTGCCTGCTGTATGTAATACCAACCAGAGCTGAGGAGAGATGATGAAACTAGTGATGGATGAGCGTGTAAAGCATCGGCTTATAGGTCTTGCTGTTATTTTATCTATAGCTGCTATTTTTGCACCCGCAATAATAAAAAAATCCAATCAACGCATTGATGATAACGTTAGTGTTTCTGTTAAGCTACCACCCAAGCCAATTCCACCCAAGGTGGCGATGCCTGATGAACAGGAAATGTTTAAAACGGTTAAAGTCGCGCACGTAGAAATTCCGGATATTCCCAAAGAGACAGCGGGGCCAGCACTTGCAAAAGCAGAATCCCTCAGTCAATTAAATGATGTTAAAGAAGCAGTTGGGCCTATGGTGGCTAAAGCGAAAGTCCAGCCAACCCAGGTTGCTAAACAAAAATCAACTGTCGTTGCAGCAGCTACCAAAAAAGTAACAACTTCAACTGTTACACCTAAAAGGGTTTCTGTGGCTGCAAAAAGTAAGCCTGCAGCAAAATCTGTCCAGGTAGCCAAATCGAGAGTACAAACGCCTATTGTAAAAGATTTGTATGCTGTGCAGCTGGCAACTTTCTCAAAGCAAAAAAATGCCGATGCCCTGGTTTCGAAATTAAGGTCAAAAGGATATAAAGCAAGCTATAACCGGGTAAGCACGCCTCAAGGAATGGTTTATAAAGTTATTGTTGGCCAAGGTCGTCCAAAAGATCAAGCAAAACTATTACAACAACAACTCGCAAGTGTTATGCAAATTAAAGGATTTATTGTCACTACAGGGGTCAGTTAAGCATGCAATGGGTTGATTTGCTAATTATTGCAGTTATTGGCTTATCTGTTTTAACTGGCCTTATCCGTGGCTTTATAAAAGAATTAATTGCGCTTGCAGTCTGGGTTTTAGCCATTTGGCTTGCCTTTAGTTATTCGCAAAGTTTAGATCCCTGGCTACAAAAATACATCCAGGATAAAACAGCAAGAACAGCTACCGCATTTATTGTAATATTAATAGCCACATTAATTGCCGGTGGTATCATCAATGCATTTTTAAGCTTTATTTTGAAACGCTCAGGACTAAGCGGTACCGACCGAATGCTTGGTATGGGGTTTGGTTTTGTCCGAGGTGTTTTCATTGTAGCATTGATTATGCTGGTTGTTAGGATGACCTCCTTGCCTTATCAAGAATATGCAAGCCATTCAACCCTTTATGCCAAATTCGAGCCTGTTGTAACTTGGCTTTATGATTTGATGCCGGAATTTGTAAAACAAATTAAAGTTTTTGATCATTCGTTACCCTTGCCCTCCACGAGCTCAGATATTCAACAGCCTGCTCATGCAACGTCTCAAGCTGATGGGCAAATTTCCTTGCAGGCACAGCCAAATAAAGAAAGCATATTGGCAAGCCCCGAGGACTTTGAGCTTTCCGATACTTAAATTAAAATATACTTGCTATTATTTCTGCATAGATGAAAGTCTTCCGGCTTACCCCGACTCGTCCTTGGTATCCAGAGGATCAAACCTCATCACTTTATGTTACCATTCGGTACTCTAAACTTATATAAATTATTTTTTTGAATATAATCCAGCACTTTTTTAGGAATGCAATCTGAAACATCACCATTTTTAGCCAATTGATGCCTCAACCAGGTAGAGGAAATGTTGAAATCTCCAGCGTTATGACGATAAATTAAGCCTGAGGGGTGTATTTTAATGGCTTTGTCGTTATGCACTTCATGAGCAAGTAACACTTGGTTTATTTCTTCTGGAAGATTAATATCACAGGTACCTGGGCGCTGTATAATTAGCAGGTTGGCGAGCGATAATAACTTTTCCCATTGATACCATTTGGGAAGTTGAAGAAAAGTATCTAATCCCATCAACAATGTTATTGCTATTTTTTCTCCAAGTTTTTGGCGAAAGTGCTCTAAAGTAGAGACCATGTAAGAGGGGGAATCCCGAGTAACTTCAGATAAGTCAATGGTAAAGTTGCTGTCCTTTTTTTTCAGAGCAAGCTCCAACATTTCAATTCGTTGGGTTGCAGTTGCAACTGCTTTATCTTTGAGTACGGGGGTTTTGCAGGGCAGGAATATGAATTGATCAAAGTGAAAATAGTTCTGAATATTATTTGCGACGTTTAGATGTCCATTATGAACAGGATCAAAAGTACCGCCGTAAATGATTATATTATCCAAGATGACCTACTTTTTTACCCAGGCAGAGGGAAAGGGCAACTCTCTCTAAACCGGGCCAAATTTGACTATTTTGATTTGATTTTATCTGTTCATCAACCATTTTACAAAACCGCAATAACTGCATAAGAAGCTCTTTCGATAACCGTTTAATAGCTGGCTGATATAACTTGCTTTTTTGTGCCCATATTTTTAGCTGAGTACAGGCGGTGGAAAAAGGAATTGATTGCTCAGTAATTTCGATCAGTTGCAATAAATAACGTATATCTTGTGCTAATAACCATAAAATAAGTGTGGGTTCTGTATTGCTATCGTGGGCATAACGAAGATGCTGAATAACTTTATTAGCATCTTGTAATAAACAGGCGTCACTTAACTCATATAATTGATAATTACATTGATCAATCAGTTGTTCCTTGGCTGTGGTAAGCGTTAACACAGATTCATCAGCAATTAGATGAATTTTTTCTACAGCCTGTGCACAGGCTAGCATATTGCCTTGCGTGTATTGATAAATCAGTGCCGGAAGCTCTGCTTCAAATTTTATTCCTCGTGTTACCAATTGTTCTTTAATCCATTGCTGCGTGGCCATACTATTTAAAGGCTGAGCTTGAATAACATGAATCGCTTTATGGTTAGTAAAACTTTGCAATTGTTTGGTTGTCAAATTAGGAGAGCGAACAAGAAGCAAACAGGAAGGATTTATATTCTGAATGTAGTTAGAAATAAAATGTTTGCCTGTTGCATCTAATGTTTGCTTTTCATAACGAACATCTAGCAATGTAAAGGAAGAAAATAGCGAGTAGCTATTCGCTTTTTCCTCAACAAGACCCCAATCTGAGGGAGAATTGATATCGATTACTGATTGCTCTGTATCCGTGTTTTGTTGTTGCCAGCGGTGTTTAATTGTGGTGGCAGCTTCCGTTAATAAAAAATGATCTTGGCCAAAAAGGATGTAAATCGCAGCAAAAGGGTTGCGACTAAGATAGTTATCTAAAGCCTGTTGTTTGATAAGCATACTATTTAATTATTTTTCGTCTTTGCTAAAACGTAACTATTCTTTGCCTGGCTTAGGCGATTAACAATCTGCATCGCGGCATCAGCCCGCATCTCATTTTTCAACAATGTTTCTTCTGCATCAGAACCTAAGATTCTGTCATTATTAATAGTAATTTGTCGAGTTACAAATACATGCGCTGAAGAGATTATAGGTTTACCTTTTATCTGCACTAAAGAGAACTGTACTTCATAGGTTAATAAATATTGTCTGGGTGCTGTGCTTGCACTTATATTAGTAATTTCTTGCCTGTAGCTGTCTTTTTCAATAATCAACAAATAACTTGCTTGCGCCGGATTCTCAATCACGGAAAGATTATACCCTTCCAATTGATCTTTAATTCGATTTTGAAGATCCTCGTGGGCATCTTTTATAACAATTGCAATGTTGTTAAGCCAAGAAGGCAAATCGGCCATTCCACGTAAGTGAAAACCACAGCTGACTAATAAACTAATTAATAAACACAGCAGAAAACGTTTCATCATGGCTAGATAACCAGGTTGATTAATTGGCGATGGGCAACTACCACTGCTTTTTTAACCGGTTTTTCCTCAAGGAAGTTGTTAACATGCTGCTTGGCCAACTCGATCAATTCGTTTTCACCCGTATCACTACTTGCCGTGAATTGTGCACGTAGTTTCCCGTTAACTTGAACTACGAAATCCAGTTCATCAGTTTTTAAAGCACTTTTATCTACTTTTGGCCATGAAGCATCAATAATAGCTTTCTCGAAACCAAGCTGCTGCCATAAATGATGGCAAATATGAGGGGTTATAGGGGCTAGTAAACGAAGGAGAATACTCATTCCTGAGTGTAGGAAATACTTGTCTTCTTCCGTTTCGACCTGATAAGAAGAAAGTTCATTGAAGAGTTTCATACACCCAGAAACAACGGTATTAAATTGATGACGCTCATAGTCCATGCTCGCCTGCGACAAAATTTGGTGAACTACCAGACGAGATTTTTTAAGACGTGAGGAGGTCTGTTGCCAGTCAATGTGGCCATTGCCGCATAAAATGGTATCGTTGATCTCTATAAGGAGTTGTTGGTATTGATAGGCAAATGCCCAAATGCGCTTTAGAAAGCGATGAGCACCCTCTACGGCTGCATCAGACCATTCCAGCGATTGTTCAGGTGGGGCTGCAAACATTACAAACAAGCGAGCGGTATCAGCACCATAGGTATCAATGAGATGATTAGGGTCGACCACATTACCTAGGGATTTGGACATCTTATGGCCGTCTTTGAGAACCATACCCTGCGTTAACAAGGCCTTAAAGGGCTCATCGGAGTTCACCAGGCCTTCATCACGCATGAGTTTATGAAAAAAGCGGGCGTAAAGTAAGTGCATTACTGCATGCTCAATACCACCAATATATTGATCAACAGGTGTCCAATATTTTGCTCGGTCATCCAACATCGCATTATCCTGACCTTTGCAGGCAAAACGGGCGTAATACCAGGAAGATTCAACAAAAGTATCGAAGGTATCTGTTTCACGACTGGCTTCTTCACCGCATTTTGGGCAAGTTGTCTGAACAAATTCACTACATTGAGCAAGAGGGGAGCCACTGCCGGTTAACTGTACATCATAAGGCAATGTCACTGGTAAATCTTCTTCAGGAACAGGAACTATTCCACATTCGTCACAGATAATCATGGGGATAGGGGTTCCCCAATAGCGTTGGCGAGAAACTCCCCAGTCTCTTAAGCGGTAGTTAATCGTCATTTTACCCGCATCATGATGCTCAAGATAGTTAGCGATTTCTTTTGTTGCCTCAGCTGACGTAAGGCCATCAAACTGGCCTGAATGGATTAATTTTCCTTCTTGGGTGAAGGCTGATTTTGTGTAATCGTGTTTACTGCCATCCAGCGGAATGATTACTTCTTTAAGGGGCAGGTTGTACTTTTGCGCAAACTCCCAATCGCGCTGATCATGGGCAGGGACTGCCATAACAGCCCCAGAGCCGTATTGCATCAATACGAAGTTGGCTATCCAGATAGGTATTTCCTGGCCAGTCACAGGATGAATTGCCGTCATTCCTGTAGCAATCCCTCGTTTTTCCATAGTTGCTATGTCCGCCTCAGCCATGCGAACTCCCTGGCAGCTGGCAATGAAATCTTGAATATCTGAGTTATTTGTAGCGACTTCTTTAGCAAGAGGATGATCAGGTGCTACAGCAAGATAAGTTACACCCATTAAAGTATCTGGGCGGGTAGTATAAATTTTGAGACGCTTAGGAAAATTGGTTACCTTAAAGCTGATTTCACAGCCTTCCGAACGCCCAATCCAATTTCTTTGCATTTGTTTGACTTGAGCGGGCCACTCATCAAGAATGTCAAGATCATTTAATAATTCATCGGCATAGGCGGTAATTTTAATAAACCATTGAGAAATCTCACGCCGCTCAACCAAAGCGCCAGAGCGCCAACCGCGGCCATCGACAACCTGTTCATTCGCCAGTACTGTTTGGTCGACAGGATCCCAGTTAACCACTGCATTTTTCTTATAAACAAGACCTTTTTCAAATAACTGAATAAAGAACCATTGTTCCCAGCGGTAATAGTCAGGATCGCAAGTAGCAATTTCACGCTTCCAATCGTAGGCATTCCCTAGGCGTAGGAATTGTTCTTTCATTGAAGCAATATTCTTTTGGGTCCATTCAGCAGGGTGTATACCATGTTTGATCGCTGCATTTTCAGCGGGTAAACCAAAAGCATCCCAGCCGATAGGTTGTAAAACATTTTTTCCCAAAGCACGTTGATAGCGGGCTATCACATCCCCTAAGGTATAGTTTCTAACATGTCCCATATGTAATGTACCACTTGGGTAAGGGAACATGGATAAGCAGTAAAATTTTTCCTTATTTAAGTCTTCAGAAACATTAAATGATTGTTTTTTTTGCCAATATTGCTGAGCTTGTTCTTCAACTTCACACGGTTTATAGCTGTTATCCATAGTTACTTATTAATATTACAGTAGGGCTGGTAAGGATAGCGTCTCTTGTGCTTTGCAGCAATAGTTAATGATTTGGTTTGGATATAAATATACAATAAAAGCTATAAAAAAGAACAATTGTTAAACAAAAAAAGAGGGTGGGTTTATCGCCAAAGACCACCCAAAAAGTAGTTCCACGCATTGGTAGTAATGTTGCTTTAAGCGTGCCAGCACTAAAGGCAGGTAAAGAAGCAACCAGCTCACCCTGATTGTCAATGAGTGAGGATAATCCGTCATTATTTGCGACCACCTGATATCGTCCTGTTTGAAGGGAGCGCACTTGAGCCATTTGCAATTGCTGGTACATTGCCAATGAATGCCCAAACCAGCCATCATCGCTAATTGAAACAATCCATTCTGCGCTAGGTAATTGTTGACGCAGCAAATCGCCGTAGGCAAGCTCATAACAAATTAAAGTAGCAATAGAATGTTTCTGCACTTTTACCAGTGGTTGATTTGTTTGACCGGGAACAAGATTAGCATCAGGGACAGCTAACCATTCACTAATCGTTTGCAGTGCTGAAGGGATATACTCACCAAACGGTACAAGATGTTGTTTAAGATAAGAGCCTTTTGCCCTACCCAAACTAATTAACGCATTGTAATAAGAATTTTCATCGTGCCGGGTAGGTTTGGGAATGCCTAACAAGATAGCGCTGCCAGAGTCTTTGGCCTTCTGATGTAGATTTTGAAGAAAATCTTCAATATAACTTGGTGGCAATGGAATAGCTGATTCTGGCATAACGATTAACTGTGTACCCAGCAATTTTTCAGTTTCAGTTTGATAATGTTGCAGTAATTGCCAGAATAAATTCTCATCCCATTTATCACGCATGGATAAATTGGCTTGAATAACGCTGACTGAAAGAGGTTGTGCAGTTTGTGAAGACCAGTTTATAAACTTAAAAACATAAGGAGATAAAAGTAGGATGACAAAAATAATTTGTACACCGTAGCGTTTGATTCCAGTAAATTGCATGCTTACTGCAAGTAAAGAAGCAGCGAGGCAAGTTAAAAAACCTACTCCAAATACACCCAGTACAGGAAGAAGAAACTTGCTGGGTGCATCAAACTGTCCAAATCCCAAGAGAAGCCATGGAAAACCACTAAACAATGTTGCGCGTAAATATTCAAATAAAATCCACAGCGCGCTAAATAAAAAACAAGAATAGACAGGCAGGCGTGGGCTGGCCAGTTTCTTAAAAACGCCCACCATCAATGCGGGGAATAACGAGAGGTAAAGAAGAAAAAATAATGTAATCAGTGCTGATATGAGGCTATTAAGGTGGCCATATTCATGAATACTGACATAGACCCAGGAAATACCCAGGCCAAAATATCCCAAGCCATAAAAAAGCCCATTTAAAACAGGATGAGGGGTTTGTGGATTGGTAAGTTGTGCATAAAAAAATGCGATACTTAGAATGGCTGCGCCAGGGATATGAAAAGGTGCAAAGCCTAACGGTAGCATTAAGCCAACAAAAAAAGCGCGCAGAAGGTGGGCATAATTAATTGTTTTTGCCGAAATTAACGACAGCTTTTGAACTGAAGCAATTTGATTCATAGATTTATGCGCTTTAACTTAAACGACAGGACGATAGAACACTAATGAGTAAAGGTCAAGATTTCTACAAATAATTCATAAGATTAGTAAAAGTAAGGTAATGTTTCTAGGATTGCAGCTTGGCAATAACTTTAGGGTCTAAACCTATATCCAAGTACCGTTTTTTTAGTGTACGATGACGGCTCGTTTTACAAAGGAGAAGGATGTAATATGTACAACGTTATGATTACCGGCGCTGGGAAAATCGGGAGTTTAATCGCCTGTTTGTTAGCAGACAGCGGTGATTATCAAATTCATTTGGCCGATTTGGAATTTTCTGGTACGGATGTAAGCCGTTTATTGCAGGCGATCCCTGACATAAAAACAGTCGCTTTGGACGTCAAGGATGAAGTAGCAACGCAAAATTACCTTGAAAAAAATAATATTATCGCAGTTATTTCAAGCCTTCCTTATTTCTTAAATACGCATGTCGCAAAAGCGGCAAAAGCAGCAAAAGCCCATTATTTTGATCTTACGGAAGATACTTCTGTAACGGAGGCAGTAAAAATTATTGCCGAAGGGGCAAATACGGCGTTTGTTCCTCAGTGTGGTTTAGCTCCTGGCTTTATTAGCATTGCGGCTAATAGCTTAATGAAAGAATTTGAAGAATGTCACCATGCTAAATTACGCGTCGGTGCTTTACCTCAACGCGCCAGTAATGCGCTACACTATTCTTTAACATGGTCTACGGATGGGGTTATCAATGAATATGGTAATCCCTGTTACGGTATCGAAACGGGTAAGCCTACTATTCTAAAGCCTCTAGAAGGTCTTGAGTCTATTCAGATTGATGGTTGTGAGTACGAAGCTTTCAACACTTCAGGTGGTTTGGGAAGTTTAGCTGAGCTTTATGAGGGTAAAATACAAAGTTTAAATTATAAAACAATGCGTTATCCTGGCCATTGCGAAAAAATGCGTTTACTAATGAATGATCTTAAACTCAATGAAGATCGTGATACATTGAAACGTATTTTAGAACGTGCTATCCCCAAAACCTATCAAGATATCGTTATTGTGTATGTCACCGTTGAGGGCATGAAGCAAGGTGAGCTTACTGAAAAAAGCTATGTGAAAAAAGTTTATCCGCAAGAAATTCGTGGGTTGGAGTGGTCAGCCATTCAAGTGAGTACAGCGTCTGGCGTTTGTGCGGTAGTCGATTTAGTATTGGGCCAGGCTAATGAATATCATGGCTTGGTACTACAGGAGAATTTCCGTTTGGCAGATGTATTGGCTAACCGCTTTGGCCAGCATTACGCTTAGGAGAAGTCAATGGAATTATTAAAACGTCTTAATATTGCTGAAGTTAATCCTGGCGCTTTTAGCGGTCAGGGGTGGCAGAGCGAGATTGGTTCAAGCCGCTTGCCTTCCTTTAATCCGGCAACAGGTAATAGGCTTGCGGAAGTAGCCACTTGCTCTATGAAAGATTATGAACAAGTGATTGAACGTGGTCAAAAAGCTGCACTAGCCTGGCGCGAAGTCCCTGCTCCACAAAGAGGAGAAATCATACGGCAACTAGGTCAGGCTTTGCGTGAACATAAAGATGCCTTAGGTAGCCTGGTTTCTTTGGAAATGGGCAAATCGAAGCAGGAAGGGGATGGCGAAGTGCAGGAGATGATAGATATTGCCGACTTCGCAGTAGGTCAATCCAGAATGCTCTATGGCAAGACAATGCATTCAGAGCGGCCCAAGCATCGCATGTATGAACAATGGCACCCTTATGGTATTGTTGGTGTAATTTCGGCGTTTAATTTTCCTGTTGCAGTTTGGGCCTGGAATGCCTTCATTGCAGCGATTTGTGGGAATGTGACGTTGTGGAAACCCTCCGCAAAAACACCGCTCTGTGCGATTGCTGTTCAGTATATCTGCAATAAAGTACTGCAGAAAAATAACTGTCCTGAAATTTTTGGGTTAATCATTCCAGAGTCCCATGATGTGGCCGACGCAATGGTCAATGATGCGCGTATCCCTTTGATCTCATTTACAGGCTCAACTGCTGTAGGAAGACAAGTTGCAGCTAATGTGGCTAAACGCCTTGGAAAAACCATTCTGGAACTTGGTGGTAATAATGCCATTATTCTTGACGAGTCAGCAGACCTAAATTTGGCCATTCCTGCCATTGTTTTTGGAGCGGTAGGTACGGCAGGACAACGCTGCACTTCAACACGTCGTTTGTTTGTTCATAAATCGATGTTTAGCGATGTTGTTAAGCGCTTACAGCATGCTTATGAGCAAGTGACTATCGGCGACCCGTTGGATAGTAAAAATTTAATGGGGCCATTGATAGATGAACAGGCGGTTAAACAGTTTAAGCAGGCTATTGCTCGAATTACCTCAGCAGGTGGACAAATTGTTTTTGGTGGCGAGGCGTTGAATAAGCCTGGTTCTTTCGTGCAACCCACCTTAGTTACTGATGTTGAAAATGATTGGGATATTGTGCAGGAAGAAACATTTGCACCTATTCTTTATGTAATGCCCTACAGCTCGATAGAAGAAGCCATTTCCTTACAAAATGGTGTTCCTCAAGGGCTTTCTTCTGCAATGTTTACACAAAATTTAAAGCATGCTGAAGCTTTTCTAAGTGCTTTAGGCAGTGATTGTGGTATTGCCAATATTAATATTGGGACTTCTGGTGCTGAAATTGGTGGTGCTTTTGGAGGCGAAAAAGATACTGGTGGAGGTCGAGAATCAGGATCTGATGCCTGGAAAGCTTATATGCGTCGTCAAACCAATACCATTAACTGGGGAGATGCATTGCCTTTAGCGCAAGGGATTCGCTTTAATATCTAGCAATTGACCTCAGGGAAATGACAGTAAGTGTTGGTGACGATGCTTTATCGTCATCTTGAGCGAAGCGAAAGATCTCCTGCAGCTAACTTCGAGGTTTAAATGAGGGATTCTTCGCTTTGCTCAGAATGACGGAGTCTTGCTTAGAATGATGAAAATTACTCAAATAGTAAGGTCCGTAGATGTGCTCATACGGACTGTGTTGAAGGCCTTTTAACATCAATTTTAAAGGTTTTGGATTAGGACTATTGCACTTATTACAAGTGCCCCACAAAAATAGAGGACAGGATCATGCACGAACCTTTTTTCATTAAGAAAGTCGCGGTTCTCGGTGCCGGTGTTATGGGGGCTCAAATTGCAGCCCATTGCGTGAACGCAGGGATTGAAACGTTATTGTTTGACTTGGCAGCCAAAGAGGGAAGCAGCAATGCTTTAGTGGACAAAGCAATTGCTCATTTAGGTAAATTGAAACCCTCACCAGTGGCGACTCCCCAAACAGCCGCGTTTTTGCAAGCTAGAAACTATCAGGATAATTTAAATGATTTAAATAGCTGTGATTTAATTATTGAAGCAATTGCCGAGCGTCTTGATTGGAAAGAAGAGTTATACCGCAACATTGCACCACATGTCAGTAAACATACTATTTTAGTAAGTAATACGTCAGGTTTAAGCATTAACACGCTTTGTGATGTATTGCCTCAAGCGTTGCGTGAGCAATTTTGTGGCGTTCACTTTTTTAATCCCCCACGCTATATGCATCTTGCCGAGTTAATCCCGGCGAACACGACCGATCCTAAATTGTTAGATCAGCTTGAAGCTTGGTTGACAAGTCGTCTTGGCAAAGGGGTTGTTCGCGCAAAAGATACGCCTAATTTTATTGCTAATCGGATTGGTGTTTTTTCACTATTAGCAACTTTACATCATGCCGAAGCAATGAATCTTGGTTTGGATGAAGTCGATGCACTTACGGGGACCTTATTGGGGCGGCCAAAATCTGCGACATTCAGGACAATGGATGTAGTCGGCTTGGACACCATGGCACATGTAGTAAATACCATGAAAGAGCAGTTGTCTGATGATCCCTGGCATGCTCATTTTAAACTCCCCGAATGGTTAACAGGTTTAATTAAGCAGGGACACTTAGGCCAGAAAACAGGTCAAGGGATCTATAGAAAGAATGGGAAGATAATTGAAGTATATGATTTGTCTTCACACTCATATCGTCCCGCCAAGGGGGAAGTTAGCGAAGAATTGAAAGCAATTATGAAAACGCCTGATGCAGCACAACGAATGCAGCATCTGATGTCTTCAAGCAATAAACAAGCACAATTTTTAATGGCTTGTTATCGTGATTTGTTTCATTATTGTGCTTATCATTTGGAAGAAATCGCTAATAGTGTTCGAGATGTTGATTTGGCTATTCGTTGGGGCTTTGGATGGCAGCAAGGGCCATTTGAAACTTGGCAAGCGGCAGGCCTTACTGCGATGTTAGAGCTCATCGAAAAAGCGAAAACTGCAAATGAAACATTAAGTCAAGCCAGATTACCGGATTGGCTTAAAAAGGTTAATGAATTTTATCAGGAAGAGGGTGCTTATTCGCCACAGCAGGGCAATTATGTCTCACGTAGCCAACTTCCCGTATACCAGCGTCAATTTTTCCCTGACAGGGTTTTAAAAGAGAAAAATTTTTACGCCCCGACAATATTTGAAAATGATGGTGTACGGTTATGGCTTCTTAAAGACGAGGTCGCTGTACTTACATTTAAAAGTAAAGCCAATACTATTGGCCAGGCGGTGCTTGATGGTATAGAGCAAGCACTGGATAAGGCAGAAAAAGAATATCAGGGATTGATTATTTATCAATCGGATGCCAGTAATTTTAGTTCAGGAGCAGATTTAAGAGGCGTGGCATCCCTAATCCAATCTAATAAGATGGATGCTTTAGAAGCAATGATAACGCAGTTTCAGCATGTGGCGATGCGCTTAAAATATTCCCCAATTCCCACGGTTGCCGCACTTCGTGGTCGAGCTTTGGGTGGCGGCTGCGAGTTAATGATGCATTGTAGTGCAGTTGTAGCTGCTTTTGAATCTTATCCAGGATTGGTTGAAGCTGGTGTTGGTTTAATCCCAGCCGGTGGTGGTTGTAAAGAAATGGCAATGCGGGCAGCCTGTAAGGCAGGAGATGCTGATTTGTTGCTGTTTTTACAATCTTATTTTCAACAAATTGCGACCGCTTTTGTGGCTGGTAGTGCGCCAGAAGCACGTCAAAAAGGCTATCTACGTCATAAAGATCATTGGGTAATGCATCCTAATGAAGTGCTCTATGCTGCTTTAGCCCAGGTGAAACTCATGCAAGCCATGAATTATCAACCTCCTCTTAAAACGCGTTTTAAAGTAGCAGGCCGTGAAGGCCATGCGCGCTTGCAAGCAGGGCTTGTTAATTGGCTAGAAGGTGGGTTCATTTCCCAACACGATTATTTCCTAGCGAATGAATTAGCCAATGTGTTGTGTGGCGGACAAGTGAATGAGGGGGAAATGGTGGATGAAGCATGGCTGCTCCACTTAGAGAAAAAAGCGTTTATGACCTTGGCAGGGACACCTTTGTCACAAGCTCGCATTAGCCATTTATTAGAAACCGGCAAGCCCTTGCGCAATTAAGGAGACTTAACAATGACAAATGTATATGTAGTTGATGTATTGCGTACTCCTGTTGGGAAAGCGCCAAGAGGTGTCTTCCGACATACACTGCCTGATGACTTATTGGCACATACGATTCGAACTTTAAAGAAGCGCAATCAATCTGTCGATTGGCAAGCTATTGGCGATATCGTTATTGGCTGTGCAATGCCTGAAGCGGAGCAGGGGATGAATGTGGCCCGTATCGCTTCATTACTGGCAGATATTCCTCAGTGTGTTCCAGCGATGACAATTAATCGTTTCTGCTCTTCCGGGGTGCAAAGCATTGTCACTGCGGCTGCCTCCATCAGTAATGGTGATATTTCCCTTGCTTTGGCTGGAGGCGTTGAAAGTATGTCAATGGTTCCCCTGGGAGGTAATAAATATACTGCAAACCCTGCCATTTTTAATGATGAACATGTTGCTATTGCCTACGGAATGGGAATTACTGCAGAAAATGTCGCCAAACGCTGGGAAGTTACGCGTGAACAACAAGATGAGTTTGCTGCTGAAAGCCATCGTCGCGCAGTGGCCGCGCAACAACGTGGTGATTTTAAAGAAGAAATAACACCAATGGAAATTACTGTCCGTCAGGCTGATTTAGCAACTTCTGAAGTACTCTGCAAAAAGAAACTAATTAGTGATGATGAGGGGCCTCGTGCGGATACTTCCTATGACGTTATTTCTCGCCTTAGGCCTGTATTTGCGGCAAAGGGGACAGTGACAGCAGGTAATAGTTCGCAAACAAGCGATGGGGCTGGTATTGCCTTATTGGCTAGTGAAGACGCGTTGAAACGATATGACTTACAACCTATGGGGCGCTTACGGGGTTATGCTGTAGCTGGTGTCGCCCCTGAAGTGATGGGTATAGGTCCTATTAATGCTGTGCCATTAGCGCTAAAGCGTGCAGGATTAACCCTGGATCAAATGGATTGGATTGAGCTTAATGAAGCATTTGCGGCTCAGGCTTTGGCCGTTATTAAAACGCTCGATCTCCCGGGTGATAAGGTTAATCCTCTAGGTGGTGCTATTGCCTTAGGCCATCCTCTTGGTGCAACCGGTACAATTCGTGCTGCAACATTATTACATGGCCTGCGCCGCACAAAAGGTAAATATGGAATGGTTACTATGTGCATAGGTACAGGAATGGGTGCTGCAGCCATATTCGAGGCGATTTAAACTACACTTAGTACTACCAAGGCATCTGATAGCACTTCAGATGTCTTGCCTGGGATATAAATCCCTTATGACAAGGAACCGTCATGGATGTCATGCTACTGGAAAAACCGGGTACCCCTTTAAGATCAACTACTGTAAAATGTCCTAAACCTCAGGCTGGGCAAATTTTAATAAAAGTAAAAGCCTGCGGCATTTGCCGTACTGACCTTCATGTTGTAGACGGTGAACTTCATCAACCCAAACTCCCGCTTATTCCCGGACACCAAATTGTTGGTGTAGTTGAAGAGTTAGGCAACTCTGTAAATCAATTTACCATTGGCCAACGTGTAGGGGTGCCATGGCTTGGTAGTAGTTGTGGCTATTGTGAGTTTTGCTTAAATGGGCGTGAAAATTTATGTGATTCTGCTCAATTTACCGGCTATCAAATTGACGGTGGCTTTGCAGAATATTGTGTTGCTAATGCACCATTCTGTTTCCCAATTCCTGAAGGTTATCCTGATGAACAAGCCGCCCCTTTGTTTTGCGCAGGCTTAATAGGGTATCGCGCCTTATTAAAAACGGGCACAGCAAAGCACATAGGTCTGTATGGTTTCGGTGCTGCAGCCCATATTTTAATTCAAGTTGCAAATTATCAACATCGCAGCGTGTATGCATTTACCAGCCCGGGTGATGAAGCTGCTCAGAATTTTGCTTACAAGCTTGGCGCTATCTGGGCAGGTGGTTCCGATGAAAAAGCGCCGCGTTTGCTTGATGCTGCTATTATTTTTGCTCCTGTGGGTGAATTGGTTCCGGTTGCTTTACAGGCAACAATGAAAGGTGGTGTAGTGGTTTGTGCCGGAATTCATATGAGTGATATTCCAACCTTTCCCTATGAAATTTTATGGGGAGAAAGGACGTTGTGTTCTGTTGCAAATTTAACACGAAAAGATGGAGAAGAGTTCCTGGCATTGGCCCCTAAAATCCCAATTAAAACGGAAGTTCATACCTATTCTTTGACACAAACTAACCAAGCACTCGATGATTTGCGGCACGGACGGTTTACGGGGGCTGCAGTTATTGTATTGAAGCAATAATTTCCAGAACAAGTTGTCCAATGTTGATTGGAATTGATGCCTATAGGGTATTGTAGTTTAGAAGATCACGGCATTGCTATAATGCAATTCAAATTTTGTCGTGGGCAAAGATTTTATTTTGTTAAAAATATGTTCTTAATATTCTCTTAATATTAAACGTGTAATTTGCTCTTTTTTATTACCAAGGAGAGAAAATATGCCCTTTAATATTGAATTAATGACAGATGACGTCGCTGTTAAAATCCAGGTGGTTAAAAAAGTAATTACTATTTATTTTAACGGCGAAAAAGAACTTGCCAGTCAAAAAAGAAATAACTGGGAACATCTGCATCAGCATTTTATAAATGATATGCCATACGTTGGCCCGGAAGAAGGAATCGGGTTAACTTCTGGGGTTTATCATCGAAAAAAGGAACATACAAATGTTCGAGAAAGTACTATTTATCATCTTCATATACCATTTTTAATTGAAGTTACCCCAGAGATTATGAAATGTTATCTTACTAAAATATTTGAGCAACAAGTCGTGCATAGTAAGGAGTATAAATTCTTCCAGAATATTCACGAGGTAAAAAATGTAGCTGAAACTTTCTTTCAGTATTACCAAAACTATAAAGGAAGTACTTTAGAAAAGGAGTATGAGGAGGAAACTACATTAACTCCTTCAGAACAAGAAGAACATAAAAAGGATATAAAAAAGGCACAGCAAAATACAAGGAACAACACTAATCAAACCTTATTTTTACTTGCATCACTACTTTCTTCTCAACATCCTATATTTAGACCAAGAGTGGTTGAACCAGTTGATGAGCCGAATTTTATCTATGAGGAAGAAAATACAAATTGTAATATTATGTAAGTTAAATAAGGGAAATATGGACGTGAGCCCTTATTAAGTTTCCTCCTTCTTATGTTTTGATGAAATTCACAGTTGGCTTCAAATAAACCCTCCCCTTATTTAAGGATTTTAATATGTGGGTATATTTGAAGCTACATTTAGTTTAACAATCCTCGAAGATGTGCTACCACGCAGGCACCTAAATCGTTTAAATAGTATCCTCCTTCTAGTGCAGAGAGCATGCGTCCCTTGCAGTGTGTGTCAGCGATTTTTTTAATCTTTTGTGTTATCCATCGATAGTCTTCTGTCCGTAGCTTCAAATTGGCCATGTCATCTTTATAGTACGCATCAAACCCTGCGGAAAAAAATATCATGTCTGGTGCAAATTGCTCAATTTTTTGCAACCAGAGCATTTCAACTTTTTCACGAAATAATTCTCCGGTAGTTCCAGCAGGAAGTGGAATGTTAAGAATATGTTCGCTGTGTGTGGTGGAACCACTGTAAGGATAAAACGGATGCTGAAATGTAGAACAATACAATACTCGGGGCTCTTTTTGAAAAATGTCTTCAGTACCATTGCCATGATGGACGTCAAAGTCAATAATGGCAATACGGTTTAGGTTAAACCTCTCTAAAGCATGCGCGACACCAATAGCAATATTATTAAATAGACAAAATCCCATCGCTTTATTATGTTCAGCATGATGCCCAGGAGGACGAACATTACAAAAAACGGTATTTACTTCTTGATTCATGATTAATTCCACACCGTAAATAACAGCGCCTGCTGCCCGCAATGCGGCAGTAAGCGAGTGAGGATTCATCATCACGTCAGGATCCAGAGAAACCATTCCTTCCACCGGGGACATCCTAAAGACATAATCTACATAATCCTGGTCATGAACGCGCAATAGATGTTCAGGTTCAGCCAAAGGTGCCTGATAATAACGCAACTGATTGGTTAAATCAGAATGGGATACAGCGTCTTCAATTACTTTAAGCCTGGCTGGTTGTTCAGGATGAAAAGCCCCCATCTGATGAAGTAAACAATCCTGATGTGAAATAAATCCTATTGTCATTGCTCATTCCTTTAATCATTTACTTATATTAATTGTAGCTCTGGCAGAGGGCACACACTTTATTTTGAGTCTTTATCAGATTGTACTGAAAAACCCATGCTGGTTGTGGGTATTTCGGTTTTATTTTTTAAGATTTAAATTTTACAACTTAAGCTGCTGCTTATGCGATTTTAACCTACGCTAAGAATTTATCCCTAGTCAGTATTCTTGTAAATTTTACTCCAAAACTTTCTACCGTATTTGGCTTTGTTGCCTGGATATTCTACGCTTTTAATAAGAGTATAACTTGGGGGTCAGCATGCGGAGTAAGTTTTTTATTGCCGCTGTTCTTTTTGCCAACTCAGTTTTTGCCGATGTAATTGTTGGTTTTTCCGCTTATGAAAATGGTGATTATGCTACGGCTTATTCCCATCTAGTCCAAGCTGCGAATGAAGGTAATGAAGAAGCGATGTACTTGATTGGGCGCATGTATCAATATGGCCTCGGAGTAATTAAGGATGATACAAAAGCCAAAGAATGGTATGAGAAATCAGCGAAAAAAAATAATGCACTGGCTCAACTTAGTTTGGGCTTCCTTTATGATAATGGACAGGGGGTCAAAAGAGATTTTCAGCAAGCTTTTCATTGGTATATGAAAGCTGCGGAGCAAGGTAATCCAATAGCCCAACGTAATATTGGTTTAATGTACGCCGTGGGGGATGGTGTTGAAGCGAATGAAACAAAAGCATTTGACTGGTTTAAAAAATCTGCTGAGCAGGGTTATGCACGCGCCCAAGTGAACCTGGGTTATCAGTACATGATGGGACAAGGTGCCCCGAAAGATGTAGAAAAAGCCTTGTACTGGTATGAAAAGGCGGCTGAACAAGGGGATGCTAAAGGACAGTATAGTCTTGGTCTTTTATACACAGGTAAATATGGCATTGCCCAAGATCAGCGGGCTGCTGCTTATTGGTTTTCTAGTGCTGCCAATCAAGGACATAAAAATGCACAGGCTCATTTAGCCTATCAATATTTGAAAGGATTAGGTGTGGAGCAAGATTCTGAAAAAGCGGCTTATTGGTATCATGCCTCTGCGGAACAGGGCAATGCTCAAGCCCAGGCCGAATTGGGACAACTTTTATTGAGTGGCACAGGTATTGATAAGGACTATCAGCAAGCAGCTTATTGGTTTAGCAAAGCAGCGAACCAAGGCAATACCATGGCTCAAGGGAAGCTTGGTTATCTCTACCTGGCAGGATTGGGCGTAAATAAAGATCTTAGCAAGGCCTACGCCTGGTTAAAGCTCGCGGCTTCTAATAAAAATGAACAGGCAGCAAAAGAACTTTCCCGTTTGGAGCCCACCCTGTCTCCACAAGAGAAACAAATGGGCGATCAACTCTTTCAGCAAATGCAAAAGAAAAATTGACGGATTGTTCTCAGAATGTATCGAATCCGCTGTATTCCTTCCAGGCCAGATCTTCTCGGCTATAACTGGTAATCTCAGCGAGAGGCGGCCCATTTTTTAACCAGTGCTCAAATTTTTCAAGCTGTTTTTGATCACCACAAGCAAGAATTTCGACCCGCCCATCGGCCAAATTTCGTGCCCAGCCATTAATTCCTAGCTTTTTTGCCTCTTCCTGGGCTGAGGCTCGAAACCAGACTCCCTGCACTTTTCCTGAAATATAACAGTGCATGCACAGCTGTTTACTCATGGTTCCCTCCACGTTTGAAATGACCGGAATATCTTAGCTTAAAGTTTTATACTGAGTTAATCAAAAACCAGAATAACTTTGTCCACCTGTAGGGGATGTATTGTAGTTTTCTTCTGGGCTATCTGCCTGTTCTTCTTCCTCTTCTTTTGTGGACCATAATCGACACCAAAGATTTTCTAAAGAGGAACTTCTCTTCATGTTATTGTTATCGCTATTATTAGCAAACATTCTTGCAAAGTCTAATGTGGATAAATCCATGCTTTCAACGTCATGTTGCAGACTACCTGGCTTTTGACGATCCCAGTACACCAAATCCTTTTCAATAGATTCTAATGATTGTGCACTGATCAAAGGATTTTCTTCAGCGATTCGATGGCCGCTCTTGTTCATAGGTACGACTTGTTCTAATTCACTACTAATGTCAGAAAAAGGCTGATCAGGATATTTCTTTAGTAAATAAAATTTAACGCATTTTAAAAGTTTTTCGTAAGGAATTGAACTTAATTTAGGTGCTGTATTGTTTTGATAAACCCAATAATAAATTCGATCAGGTTTCTCTGAGTTTACTTCACGAGACAATCCATAATAATGAAAAATAGCAAAATTACAGGCATTATATTTTTTTAATTCATTCCCTGTTGTAGATGTATGAAGGTAAGCAAATAAAAGATGTAGAAAGCGATGTGGAAAAGCGGCTTCTGTTTCTATCGGTGGGCGTTTAACCACTGTTAAGCCAATTTCCTCTAGCGCTGCTATTAGGTCTCTAAAAGAAAGCCGTTCTGCAGTGGCATAAGTATCTGGCACACGATTGCCCATATTTTGAGCAATGACGTTTAAAGAGGTTGCTATTTTTTTCGAACCGTCATTTGCTTCAGACTTGTTTTCAAACAAAGGCATCTGATGCTGCATCACTCTTTGTAAGCGATAAGCATACCTTATGCCTTCAGGGGTACAATATTCAATACTAATACAGCCTGCTACTGAGCCAGATGATCGAATGATGCACTCCCCTTTATTTAGGGGAAGCTTTTCTGTGTTTAATACACCGGGATGAAAATTCTTATCTTGTTGATATGGGAATTGCTGTAACTCATCTACTAAAGAGGTAAAGACTTCTTGTCTATTTAATCCTGCCTGATTAGATGAATAGGTAAATTTTGAATAAGGCATTATTATCTTCCCATAGATTGATAAAAAAGAGAGGTTACTATCTTTTTTTAAAATGGTCAATAATGAGCCTATGTGATTTTACAAAGAACAACCACGGGTAATTCAATAATAACTTCACTCATCACTAAAGTATTCTCCCTACAATCATTATGTTACTCGATTTCAATTCGTTGATCTCTGCACAGGACAAATTTTTTATGAAGTCGTCGCGAAAAAGTGAAGCCAATCGAGAACAGATTTTTGTTTAGATAGCACTAGATTGCTTCGCTAGCGCTCGCAAAGACGTGATTCTAAATTTTTGTCTCGCACAGAGTTTTGTAGAGGAAAGGTTTTTTATAGAATCATTGCGAAAAAGTGAAGCAATCCAGAACAGGTTTTTGTGCAAAAATAGTACTAGATTGCTCGCTAGGGCTTACAAAGACGCGATTCTAGAATTTTTGTTTCGTACAAGCTAGTAATTTTTTGAGTTTAACGTTAATTTCATGCTAAATACCCTCAGGTCGTGTAGGTAGGTTAGTCTAATAGTAGGGATATTAAGTTGATTGAATAGTAATCAATCAAGTATAATGCACCATTTGAGCCTATAAATTTTTATGAAATATTTTGCCTTACTGTTATTTTTAGTATGTCATGTCCTTTATGCACAGACTTGTACTGTGAAACTGGGTGATAATACAAAAGTTAATATTATTAAACAGCCTGGCCATGGGAAAACACTTGTTCATTTGCACGAGAATGAGGTTACCGCTTTGCAAGCAGCAAAGATATATGTAAAACACCATGGAGGGACGTTAATCACTTTAAAACATTCAGGAAATCGTAATATTGTTTTCTATTTGCATGGTACGCGCTATGAATTCGATCCTAATCGTATTTTTACGAATAAAGGAATTACAAAAACTCTAAAACAGTTCGGCTCCTATTCACGCGAGGCTCATCATGAGGTTAGAAAGCTTGCGAGAGAGATTATATGTTCTATTCCCCCAGGAAAAGTGATTGCTGTTCATAATAATCGAGGGTACTCAATAAAAGAATATTTTCCTCATCATTCGCTAGCGACAGATGCAAAGGCTTTAAATTATATTCCTCAATCAAGCTATCGTAATTTTTACTTTGTAACTCAGCGTCGTGATTTTAGTCGATTAAAAAATCTGCAGTTTAATGTTGCTTTGCAGGCTAATAGAGCAACGGATGATGGTTCTTTATCTTATTATTTAGGAAATAAAATCTATATCAATATTGAGGCTGCTTATGGAGCCTTAAAAGAGCAGTTAAAAATGATTGATGATGCTTAAATAAAGCAACAAATCTTATTCCTACATACTACGGTTTATCCCTGAGAGATAGTTGCAAAACAAATAGAGTAATTGGTTGTTTAGTAAGATATTTTTATAGACTGCCGATGTACCGCACTTTATGCGCAGTATAGAATAGGGTATTTAATAAAATCAATTACCTGCTATTTACGTCATTGGATCCTGCTCCGCACAGGACAAAAATTTAGGATCGCGTCGTTGCGAGCGCCAGCGAAGCAATCCAGTACGATCTTTAAACAAAAATTTGTTCTGGATTGCTTCACTTTGTTCGCAACGACGACATATAAAATTTTGTCCTGTGCAAAGGTGCCTCAGGTTTTTATTTTTCGACTTAGGGCGAATTTAAACTTTCTCGTATTACACTGACTGTTATATTCCCTTTTTTATCTTTGCTTCGCTTAAGTACGGTATAGACTGTTAAATTTAGTTCCTGATTTGAAACAAAAGCAATGCTAAGAAAATATTGGCTTTCAATCGTTACTTGTTCACTACGAATATTCAATTTTTGCAAGATAGGGCCAAGACGTTTAGTATCTTGAAAGCCTGTATCGCCACGCGCTTCAATTAATTCATTAACTTGTGATGGATTTAAGCCATTCCCTAGACTTGCCAAAACTTCTGGAGAGGTTGTGTTAATATTTATTGGCGTTACTTCTGGAAGTACCGTTAGAAAGTTCGCTAACGTCATATAAAGTTGTGCATTTACATCTTTTATCAGCCGGAATTCAGATAAATGTTGCAGCAATTGTTGGGCAGGATAATGAGGTGGTTTTTGATGCAAATAATAGTTTAGAAACTCATCCTGGCCTCTTCCGGGTTGATAGGGGGTTATCCAGTTGTAAATGGCTAATACCAGTTGTCCTCTTTGCGCTGGATTAAGTTTGGTGGGAGTTTTCTCTAATAATTTTAGGAACGTAGAGGCATATTTTTTATCGGTTAAATTGTTTAAATTAAAGCGTGATTGCAAATCATATAGACTCCCTTTTATTATTAGCTCCGGATAAATTGTTTGTAATTTTCGAGGAAACTCAAGAATTTTTCCTGCGCTGTCACTACTTGTATAGTTTTTTTTCATACTCAATTGATTCAACGACCAGAAAGAAACTGCCTGAGAAGCCAAGTAAAGTTTATCACTAAGTATGCCTAGACGAACTCGGTTAATATCCAGCTGCAGGCGAGAGCTCATCGCTGTGGCAGCAATGGCAACCATGGTCATGATAAATAATGCCGAGATGAGGGCACTTCCAGTTTGTTTCGATTTATTGCTCAGCATACAAAGCCTCAGGAATAATAAAAAGTAAACTGATTTTGTCCCAATCCCTTAGTGTCAGATTAATTTGAATTGCCTTGGGCAATGGCTCTGTCTTTTGATTTTGGCGAACGGCATTTTCACGCCATTCGGGTAGAACCTGTAAATTATGATTGAGATAGGCAAATCGGCATGCAGTAAGATTATCTAGAACAATTCTGTCTTCATATCTATCTCTATTGGTGGTATCAAGTGTTGGCCAAATACGGCGTATAAGCTGATTATTTTTGCAAACATAAGCAAGACGCTGCAGGTTGCTTCTCTTTTCAAGACTATGAGGGTTTTCAAGACCAAGCCTTGTTAGTTCAAAATAGGCAGGTTGACCAATAAAAGCGGGGAAAAAATGCATTTCATTGCCAAAAACTGCACGAGGAATTGCTTGTGTAATATCTCTTTCTAGCAAAAGTAAAGCGAGTTGCACTGTATTAAGTCGATCAGCCTGTTGGTTTACTCTTGCCCTGGTATTGAAAGCATAATACATCACAGAAGAAGTCACTGTTGCCAAAATGGCAAATACTGCCAGAGCGATCAAAATTTCAATTAAGGTAAACCCTGATTTTTTATTCATGGTGGTACCGGAAGGCTATCAAAGGGTTGGTGAAAGGACCAGCCTGGTTTTTACTAACGGTTATTGTAATTTGTTGCACTGATTTTATGGCAGTTGCGCCACTTTTAACACGAAAGTACCACCGTTGTCCTAACATCGTGGTTGATTCAGTAATTTCCTGGCTTGATGTGGGATTTAATAATCCTAATTGCACCATGGATACCCCTTGCATGGCTACCCAGTGGCTAATTGATTTTTCTTGAATTCGTTGCGTATTGCCTACATTTTGCGCCGTGGCCTTAAGAAGGGCAGTGAGCGCAATGGCGATAATTGCCAGAGCCAAGAGCACTTCAATTAATGTAAATCCTTTTTCATTAAACGATGAGGATAACTGCTTCATGATACTTCAGGAAATACGAAAGCAATCTGTCCGTTATGATTGCCTACCAAAGTAACCATATTAGGCTTCTGGATAGTGCCGAAATATAAAGTAAATGCTGTCATATCACCTGATGCATTGACAATAATATCGGGATATTTACGGTTGCTTTTAGGGGATTGAAATTTCACAACAAGATTATCCGGAAAGATTTGAGGTTTAAATATCGATTTTGCAGACATGGGTTTCCAGCTTTCTTGTTCATAACGAAAGGTTTGATAGCTATTTTGATTGATAGTGAGGCCAAAAGGTTTCATTTCAATTATGGCGCGATGCTGCAAAAGTTTAAGATAATTGGTAAATTGCTCTGCTGTTATCATGACTCGTCGCGAAGCACCAAAATCGCCAAAAGCTAATAATGCAAAGCCAAGGGTGATGCCGATGATGACCAACACCACCAGGATTTCAATCAGGGTAAATCCCTTAGCGCGCATTCCAGTTACCTATTTCGGCATTAATGCCTGTTCCACCGGGTTGGCCATCTGCACCAAGCGTAAAAACGTCAACCTCACTGTGTTCGCCTGGATTCAGATAAAGGTAATCACGGCCCCAAGGATCTTTGGGCAAGGAATGTAAATATTGTTTCCAGTCTCGTGGTACAGGATTGGAGGTGGGTTTTTCAACCAGGGCAATCAATCCTTGGTCAGTGCTTGGATAAATGCCATTATCTAATTTATAAAGGTCAAGCGCGTTTTGAATCGCCAAAACGTCTTGTTTTGCCTTAACAACTCTCGCTTCGTCAGGACGGCTAATAATTTTAGGTACAACAATCGAGGCAAGAATACCAAGAATCACTACAACCACCATGATTTCAATTAATGAAAAACCACTTTCTTTACTCATTCAAAAACTCCTGCTATTTACTAAATTAAACTAAGTAACTAATTGCTCCATCGAAAAGATAGGTAATAAAGTTGCTAGCACTATAAAAAGGACAACAGCCCCCATCAATAAAATGACTAATGGCTCTAACAGCGTTAATGCGGTGTCAATGAGTCGTTTCACTTCATTATCCAGGTGCGATGCCGCACGCTCCATCATTGTCGCAATCTGTCCGCTTTTTTCACCGCTAGCTATTAAATGAATCGCCATTGGATTTAAAAAACCAGTTTCTTTAAGAGCCTGACTTATAGCTGTCCCTTCCCGTACACGAATAGTTGCCTGATCAAACGCATTGCGCATTACAAGATTGGTGACTAAGCTTGATGAAACACGCATGGTTTCAAGTACACTTACTCCTGCGGCAAACAAGATGCCAAAGGTGTGGATATAACGGGCTACATTCACCGATCTAACCAAATAGGACGTTACTGGTAATCTTAACAAAAGCTTGTGCCAACCCGTGCGAATATTAGTATTTGCAAGACTTTTTTTGAAAACAATTAAAAATAAAACGAACAATAATAACACAATTAGACCATAGGATTTAAGAAAATTACTAATAGTAATTAAAACCTGGGTCATGCCGGGTAGTGATTGGCCACTACTGGTGAAAACTTCAATGATCTTAGGAACAACAAAGGCAAGTAAGAAGCTAATAATCGCAGTGGATACAAGTATCATCAAAGAGGGGTAAATAAGGGCTTGTTGAATTTTTTGACGTGTTTCCTGTTGATTTTCCGTATAGTCTGCAAGCTTTTCCAATACTAAATCCAATCGTCCTGTTTGTTCTCCTGCGCCTACAGTTGCACGATATAATTCGGGAAAGGCATTAGGGAACTCACCCATCGCTTGTGCTAAGGCATATCCTTCCACAACTTTCGCACGAACGCCTATAATTAATTCACGTACTTTATCTTTTTCAGTTTGTTCACTTACCCCTCGCAGGGATTCTTCAACAGGAATACCTGCAGCAAGTAATGTAGCTAATTGACGAGTGAAGAGTGCAAGATCCTGTGAGGATAATTTATCTTTTCGGCGAGTCAGCTGTTGTTTAGCTAAAGTACGAATTTGGGTGGGAATCATACCTCGTTCACGCAAGAGTTGACGTGCATGACGTTCAGAATCTGCTTCGATAACGCCTTTTGTGGTATTTCCTGTTTTACTTAGCGCTTGATAATGATAGGCGCCCATAGGTTGGTTAATAAAATAGTTGAAGATATAACAGTTTAATCTATTGGGTTTAGTAAGTCACTTAGGGTAGACTAGCTGTGGCCAATCTAGGAGGAAAGAATGAGTAAAGATAGACTACTTGCGGCAATAAAAGAACATGATGCAAAATTTATTGACTTGCGATTTACCGATACTCGAGGAAAGGAGCAACATATAACCCTTCCGGAGTCCGCAGTTGATGATGATTTTATTGAAAATGGAAAGATGATAGATGGGTCGTCAATTAAAGGTTGGCAAAAAATTCATCAGTCAGATCTGGCGCTAATTCCAGATCTAGAGACAATTCTGCCTGATCCTTTTTATCAGGATAGTACATTAATTATTCGTTGTAATGTGGTTGATCCTCAAACCATGTTAGGGTATGACAGAGATCCCCGCTCCATCGCAAAACGTGCTGAAGCCTATTTGCAATCTACTGGAATTGCGGACAAAGCCTATTTCGGTCCTGAACCTGAGTTTTTCCTGTTTGACAGTGTAAGGTGGGGCAATAACATTCGGGGTTCTTTTTATGAAATAGATTCTGATGAAGGCCAATGGAATTCGGAAAAAGTATTTGAAGGCGGAAATATTGGCCACAGACCAAGTGTTAAAGGCGGGTATTTTCCAGTCCCACCGGTAGACTCATCACAAGATATCCGCTCTGCCATTTGTTTAACGCTTGAGTCATTGGGGATGGTTGTAGAAGCACACCATCACGAAGTCGCTACCGCTAATCAATGTGAAGTAGCAACACGTTTTAATACCTTAATGAAAAAGGCAGATGAGCTGCAGTTACTGAAATACGTTATTCATAATGTAGCTCATAATTACGGAAAAACGGCTACCTTTATGCCCAAGCCTTTAGTAGGCGATAATGGGAATGGTATGCATTGCCATCAATCTTTAATAAAAGATGGTGTGAATTTGTTTGCTGGAGACCAGTACGCGGGGTTATCTGAAACAGCCCTTTATTATATTGGTGGTATTATCAAGCATGCCCGTGCATTGAATGCATTAACTAATCCTGCTACCAACAGCTACAAACGCCTGGTTCCTGGTTTTGAAGCGCCTGTACTGTTAGCTTATTCAGCGCGTAATCGCTCAGCGGCTATTCGTATTCCACATGTAAGCAATCCAAATGCCCGTCGCATTGAAGTACGTTTTCCTGATCCGATGGCTAATCCTTACCTTGCTTTTGCGGCAATGATGATGGCAGGGTTGGATGGTATACAGAAGAAGATTCATCCTGGCCAACCGATGGATAAAGATTTATATGATTTACCACCGGAAGAGTTAATTGATATACCCACTGTATGTAGCTCTCTGGAGCAAGCGGTCTATCATCTACAAGAAGATCAGGATTTCTTACTGCAAGGTGATGTATTTAGCAAAGATTTTATCAAGAGTTATGTTGAACTTCGTGAAGCAGAAGTCTCAATGCTTAGAAGTATGGTTCATCCGCTTGAGTTTGAATGGTACTACAGTCTCTAAACAGTAAGCTGTGTATCATTGTTCTATTGACTCTGGCTGTTAATCCTCTGTTTGCTGAAATTTACCAGTGGGTTGATAGCCAGGGTGTTATTCATTTTAGCGATTTGTCTCACGAAGGTGCTATAAAACTTGAGTTATCATCAGTTTCCTATCCGTCTTCATCTCCTAAAGTTGAACAACAGAAGGAGCTTCGCTTCCCCCCAATATCAAAACCCACCGAAATAGCAATTGTGCAGCCTGAACATGAGGCAACCATTCGTAATAATTTGGGGGAATTGATAGTGATTGCAAAAATAAATCAGCCATTGCAAACAAAAGAAACCCTTGTATTATTTTGTGATGGAAAAATAATAAAAAAAACTCGGACAAAATCGACATTTATCCTAAAAGGAATTGACCGCGGAGCTCATGAACTTGTCCTTAAAATTCTAGATGAACAGGGCAAAGTGCTCTCAACAAGCAAAGCAATTGTTTTTTTCATGCACAAGGCATTTCGTAAAAAAGTACTATATTAAGCTTACGTACCGCGACTTGTTCGCGGTATCCAAAATTTAGAGCCCAGAAGTGGATCTCGGATACTGCGGACAAGCAGCGCGTAGGTAGAAAAAACGTATTACTTTAAAACACAACAATAGATGCCGAACCTTCTGGATGGTTCTCATCAAAGCCATGCAATTTTTCAATAGGTTTGCAAGTACCTGTTCTTTGGTGAAATACAGTATTGATATTAGGATAATTTCTGCTGATTTCAGTAGGTATATTAGCCGATGGCGGTGGCGTGCTTTGTTTGCCAGTGTTCATCGCTAGTAGTTCTTCTCTTGTATAGGTTAATTTTATCTTCATATCTGAATTATTAAGGTGAAAGGGGGGCGAATGGTAACAAAAAACACTAAGTGTTGAAAAGATGCCTAAAGAATTAAAGTAGCCTAATATCTTATAAAATATCCCTTGAAATTATCAATAAAACCCACATATATCGGTCTAACTTTATTATTTTATTGTAAAAATTTTGGAGATTTATAAATGGTAAGTAAGCAGCAAACAATGGGCTTTCAAACTGAAGTAAAGCAAATGTTGCACTTGGTAGTTCATTCCCTTTATTCCAACAAAGAAATATTTTTACGTGAATTGGTTTCAAATGCTTCGGACGCTCTGGATAAGTTGCGCTTTCTTGCTCTTTCAGATTCTTCGTTGTATGAAGGTGATTCTGACTTGCGTATCGTTGTTGATTTTAATGAAAAAAATCGCACCATTAGTATTAAAGATAACGGCATTGGATTAAGTTGGGACGAAGCTGTCGAAAATTTAGGGACAATTGCAAAATCAGGAACCAAAGAGTTTGTCAGTCATTTAACAGGTGAAAGTGCGAAAGATGCTCATTTAATTGGCCAATTTGGAGTGGGTTTCTATTCTGCATTTATTGTCGCTGATAAAGTGACGGTAAAAAGTCGCCGGGCGGGACTCAAAGCTGAAGAAGGAATTATTTGGCAATCCAATGGTGAAGGGGAGTTTACTATTGGTCACGAAAAGAAGGCGGAACGAGGGACTGAAGTTATTATTCATTTGAAGAATGATGAAGATGAATTTTTAAGTGATTGGCGGTTACGCAACATTATTACGAAGTACTCCGATCATATCTGTTGGCCAATTGTCATGAAAAAGAGGGATGATGAAAATAAAGAAACGAAGGAGTTTGAAACTGTAAATAAAGCGACTGCACTTTGGACATTGCAAAAATCTGAAATTAGTGATGAAGATTACAAGACGCTTTATAAGCATATTTCTCATGATTTCCAGGATCCTTTGATCTGGTCACACAATCATGTGGAAGGAAAGCAGGATTATATTAGTTTGCTATACATTCCTTCTCATGCGCCTTTCGATTTGTGGCAACAAGAAATGAAGCATGGTTTAAAATTATATGTAAAACGTGTTTTCATTATGGATGACGCTTCCCAATTTCTGCCTAGATACTTGCGTTTTGTAAAAGGAATCATTGATGCCAGCGACTTACCATTAAACGTTTCGCGTGAAATTTTACAGGAAAACAAACAGGTGGAAGCGATTAAGTCCGCCTGTACCAAACGTGTGCTTTCCATGCTGGATAAGCTTAGCAGCCAAGAGCCTGAAACCTATCAAAAATTCTGGAATGAATTTGGTTTGGTTCTTAAAGAAGGGCCCATTGAAGAATACAGCAATCGTGAAGCGGTTGCCAAACTGTTACGCTTCGCCACTACAAAAAGTGATTCTGAGAAACAAAACGTCTCGTTAAGGGATTATGTTTCACGAATGAAGGATGGACAGGACAAAATTTATTATCTGACTGCATCCAGCTATAATGCAGCCAAAAATAGCCCACATCTGGAAATTTTCAAGAAAAAGGACATAGAAGTTTTACTCTTAACCGATCGCATCGATGAATGGCTGGTTGGCTATATGAGTGAATTTGATGGTAAAAAGTTACAATCTATCAGTAAGGGTAAAATTGATTTGGATGTTGCTGATGCACCTGAAATTAAAAAGCAGGAAGAGACGCTGGCACCCATGCTCAAGCAAATAAAAGAGGTATTGGGCGATAGGATAAAGGAAGTGCAATTGACTAACCGCTTGACTGAATCGCCAGCTTGCATTGTTGCTGATGAGCAGGATATGGGATTGGAAATGCAACGCATCCTTCAAGCAGCGGGACAGCAAGTACCGCCAAGTAAACCTATTTTTGAGATTAATCCAGAGCATACACTGATAAAGCGCCTGCACAGTATCGAGGATGACAGTCGCTTTTCCGAATGGGTTGTCATGCTGTTTGAACAAGCTGTATTGGCAGAAGGCGGGCAATTAGACAATCCTGCTGATTTTGTAAGCCGTGTTAACAAACTTTTATTGGAGGCTTAAGAGTTCTTGAACCAAGGCAAATCACTGAAGAGAAATTTGTGACTTCAGTGGTTTTCTATACTCAAGAAACTTAAAAAATATTTAATAAGATTGGCTGGCTATATTCGTTTTAATACTCTTATTCACTACATACTGCGGCTTGTGTCCGCAGTATCCAGGAGGTTCCAGTCTGATTTCGAAGTTCAAGATGCCGCGAACGAGTGGTGTTAGAATGTTGTTTGTTGTAGGTTAAGGCATGCCGTTTTTGGGATGGGTAGGAATATCCAAGTTTTCTTGCGTATTAATCAAGGCTTTTTTTTGTGCTAATTCAGTTTTGAACTCTTCGTATTTAGAGCTCAAATCAGCAATCACTTTTTCCGGTTGAGTTTGTCTGAGCTTCTCATACACCATCTCAAGTATCTGCTTTAGTTCAGTCATTTGCTTTGCCAAGGCTTTAGAAGGAGCCATTTCATATTGTTTAGCTAATTGTTCATAATTTGCCTGCTTGTTTTCTACAAAGGTATAAACTTTATTGAGTTCTTCTTTACGAACGTTAATGTCTTGTTCCATGCGTTGCAGAGCTTCTTCAGCTTGCCCTAGACGTCGCATACGTAAAAGATGCTCATTTTCTTGCAGTATTACCTTATAAGTAGAAAAACCAGCTTCCTTATCAAAAAACGCATTACCCATACCTTTTACTCCAAAAATTTATCCTTATTGAACTTTCTTTTCTATGGTTAAATCATTTTCACTGTGAACGACATCTTTTTGTGGTTTTTCTGGAAGCTCCGTAGATGACTTAGCAGTGGATACAGCATCAAGTTTTGCTCTTACTTCCTGAATAATGTCAATAGGGGGAGCAGCCGCTTTATTGAGAGCTTTGTCTAGAGCCGTAACCTCAGATAGCAAAGAAGAATCTTCCTCAACAAGTAGCTTATCTTCGACTACCTTCATAATAGCAGGTTTTGTTTCGTTAAAGTGGGTATCAAGGGCTGACAAATCCTCATCGCGTTTTCTCTCTATAGCTTCTATATCCGTAACGGCTTTGTCATATTTATCTTTACTGATTTCGTATGCTTTCTCTTCTTGTCTTTCTTTGCTATTTTCATATGCCCATTCTTCGTTAGCCCACTTGTTTTCCTCATAGGCAGATTTGGCAGTAGTTGCCAGAGCTATGCCCCCTACTGTAGCACCTCCGGCTATAAGCACTGTCGTTACTGTCCCTGCTGCAAGAGCAAGGCCCAAAGGAGCTAAAAGACCAGATGCCAGCAAGCCTGTGATTAGGATAGTTAAGAAAATGAGGCTAAGACCTCCTATAATATTGTTACGGTGACGCTGCCAGAAGCTTTGACCGTGTTTTTGTGGAGGGACGGATTTTGATGATGGAAGCACAGGTTCTGCTTTTTTAAGACGTGTGTGTAAGTCTATTGCACGGTTTGCGTTGTCTCGATCAAACGGGCTTATTTTTCGTATGATTTGGGTTTTAGCGTTATTAATAATGTCATTCTGCTGCTTTTTGAACCCTTGATCCAAGAGCTCAGAAACCAGGTCAGTAAACTGCATATCCCTATAAGATTCCGCTTTACTTGGGTTTGCCATTATTCCTTTTAGCGTATTGCTTTCTGCTAAAAGAAAAGTGTGTATATATTGCGCTTCTTTATCTGACTCTAAATGATCGGCAAGCCTTTTAAGCTGTTCGCTAAAAAAGATTACCTTATCTTGTAATTCCTGGCCTTGTTTAACGAAACTGCTAATTAGTTGCGTAAATTCGACATCTCTGTATATTTCTGCATCTTCTAAGGAATTGTCTCGTAAGCTACGCAGCTCCTCTGCTTTCATGCCAAGCCATGCCCTAAGAGGATATTCCTTAGAATCTTCTGTTAGACTTTTGGTGTATTGTTCAAGTCTAATTGCAGCAAACGTTAATTGATTCTTTAATTTTGCATCATTGGATAATTGAGTATTTTTCGATCCAATATGCTCATTAATTTGATAAAAAATGGTTTCTAGTTTTTGGTCAAAATCATCATAGAACGTTAACTTAGTTAAAGCACGCTCTTCTTCGCTATTAAGATAGTGTTGTAATTCCTGATGCTCAGGAAGGCTTTTTCTTGCATTGAGAATCAATTCTTTCAGAGCAGAAATCTTTTTAGGGTCATCTTTCTCTGCTTTTTCTTGGGCAAGGAATAGCAACTCGTCAAATTCTTGGGTAACTCCCGTTTTTAAAACAACTTTTGCCTGTGCTAACATCATTTCACGCTGATAGTCTTGCCTTTCATTTAGTTCAATCATTGCATAAGTAGTCAGAAAATGGCTTAGCATAAATTTCTTCGAACGTTCTGGTTCTGAATCTACGATTTGTTGCATATGTTCATTAATTTGTTCAACAACCATTTCCAGTGTTCTTTCAAAGTTATCGTCTTTGAAAAAATCAAAATCAGTTAAAGAGTATTTTTCTACCTCATCGAGATATTGTTTTAAAGCTTTATCTTCAGGTAGGCTCATTCTTGCATTGTCTATTAGTCTCTGCAATTGGTTCTTTTTAAAATCGTGATTATCTATGTTTGTAGATTCAGCAATGCGTTCATCTAGTTGATTGAAATGCGCCAGGGAAAGTTGATCTCCCTTAAAGAGTCCTTTTAATAGGTGACTGAGGCCTTTAGAATTGAGGTGTTTATCTAGCTCAGCAGGTATATCTTGATCGGTTATGTCCTCGCCATGTTCGAGCACCTTGTCAATCTCTGCATTTATCTCCTTGTCTTTATCAGAACGAATTTCCACTTTACTATCAGCTAAGGGAGTTGGGGCAGTAATGTAAATAACTTCTCTGTCTTTTGGCGCCGCAGTTATATTTTTTATAATAGCCACTGCAAGATAATGTTTGCGTTCTTCTACGGGTACAAAAGGCTCACCTTTCTCAAGATCAGGATCATTTCTTATATAGGCAATAGATAGACCACAATCAACTCCTGCATCATCTTCATAAGCCAAACGGATAGACCCATATGCTCCTTTTTTAGTGCCCTCAGCTTCAGCACGTGGTCCTGATTCAACTAGTCTTTTTAACATGCCATTGATAGTAAATACAGCACCAGTGAGATTCCCTTGAGTATATGAAAGGTCTGAATCTTTACGTCCTTCAGTTCGGGCTAGACGTTGTTTCATTTCTTCAGCAGAGGATTTGTAGCTTAAATAAGCTGTTCTATTTAGATCTCTTTCTAAGGCATCAAGGTATGTTTCTTTTGTTTGTTGTGCCTCATAATAGCCAGTTAAGAATCCAAAAACTGGTATTAATTTATCGATGACTTCAACATAATTGCCTGAATATTTCTTAAAGTTGGCCACTTTTTTATCCTCTAGGAGGTTTTTTACTTAAGTTTATTATAACTTACTTATTGTTAACTAAGTATTAAGCGATGCGGTATCTCTGTTTGTGTGTTTTTATGAACAAGTTGTCTGAAATTTTTCTAAAATAAGCAGTTGTGTAATAAAAGGCGTTGAATTTAACGCTTATAAAATCTAAATTCTACTAATACTATTTCCTCTCTCTTAATTTGCAAAAATGAAATTTTATTTATAAGGTTAAAACAGTAACTTTAATTGGGATCGCGCCGGGACTGAGAAATGCAGGGAGCAAAATATGACAACGCCAAACTTTGATCAGAACAAAGCAGAAAAATTCGCTGAAAATTTACTCATGATGATGAATCAGGCAGCTTTAACATTAATGTTATCCATTGGACATCGCACAAAATTATTTGATACCCTGAGTAAAATGCCTTTTTCGACTAGCGCTGAGATCGCGAAAAAAGCCAATTTGCAAGAGCGTTATGTGCGTGAATGGTTAAATGCTCTGGTTGCTGGAGGTATTATCAATTATAACGCTGAAAATAAAAGCTATTATTTACCACGAGAACATGCCGCGTTTTTAACACGCGAAGCTTCTCCTAATAATTTCGCAGTGATTGCCCAATTTATTCCTGTATTGTCCCACATCGAAGATTCATTGGTAGAGGCTTTTATTCATGGAGGTGGCGTTCCTTATGAAGCCTATCCTCGTTTTCATGAAGTTATGGCTGAAGAAAGTGGACAAACCATCTTGTCAGCGCTTCTTGATAAGATTTTACCTCTAATGGATGGCATGATACAAAAACTGAAGCAAGGTATCGAGGTATTGGATATAGGTTGTGGTTATGGTAATGCATTAATTCTTATGGCAAGACATTTTCCGAATAGCCAGTTTACTGGTTATGATTTATGTGATGAAACCATAGAGCACGCACAAAAGATGATTCGAGAACGGGCATTGAATAATATTCAATTTATCCAAAAAGATTTGTCTAATTGGCATGAAAATGAAAAATACGATTTGATTACGGCGTTTGATGTTATTCATGATCAAGCAAAACCTGGGGATGTTTTAAAAGGTGTTTACCGGGCATTAAAATCGGATGGTGTTTTCCTCATGCAAGATATAAAAACATCTAGCCTGGTAGAAAAAAACATAGGTAGCCCTTTAGCACCTTTCATTTATGCTATATCCTGCATGCACTGCATGACTGTTTCTCTCTCACAAAATGGAGCTGGTTTAGGTGCTGCCTGGGGAGAGGAGTTAGCTGAGCAGATGCTAAGAGAGACTGGGTTCAAAAAAATTGAAAAACATTATCTCGACCACGATATTATGAATACCTATTATGTGGTAAAAAAGTAGAGCAAAGACAATATACTTTATTTTAGCAATTGAGAAAACGGCTATTGGTTTGAGGCGGGAGTGTTTTATAAAGAATTGCAAAAATTCTGAACTCCCCCGCTTGACAATAATCAACGTTTGGCTTAGGCATTAAACCCAGATAAGCCTTGGTAGATTTTGTTTATTTAACAGAATAAATCAAATAGATTTAATAATTACTCGTCTGTTAAACGGAAATACTTTGTACCAAAGTAACGTTGTAATTTTTTTCTGATAGTGCCTCGGCTGATTCCAAGCATTCTTGCTGCTTGTAGTTGGTTACCACGTCGTTTTTCCATCACAGCTTGCAAAAGAGGTGGTTCAACTTCTGAGAGAATCATGTCATAAAGATCATCGATAGGTTTATTTTTATTCTCAGCTAAAAAACGGGTCACCAAGCTATAAACCAGGTCTTGAAGACCTTGATCTTGTTTCACACTTTGAGAAGAAGAGGCTTGTGTATCAATGACATTCATCATAACTTCCTTATTTTAGTTAAATCATTCTATCCAAAATACTTTCATTGTCATATGAAAGCAAAATTTATTGTACATGAAGGTTAATTGATAATCTAGAAGTAACTAAAAAAATGACGCTATGTTTTAGAAAGATATTTACACCATTAACTCTTGCTGAACCAATTGCGCTAAACTGCAATCGGCTTCCTGATGTGAAAGGGAAAGTTTAAGTTGTTTAAGGCGTGCCACCATCCGTGAAATGACTTCGTTATCAGTGAGTAAAGCCGTCACTACTCGGCTTAGTTCTTTAGGGTTGCAATCATACTGCAAAAGCTCAGGTACAATCATTTCATTTTTTAATAAATTACATAACCCCAAATATTTAACTTTGATGACTTGCATCGCAGCAATATAGCTAAGTAGTGAGGCTTTATAAATAATGCACATCGGTTTTTCAAGGAGGGCACATTCCAGCGAAGCAGTGCCGGAAGCTACCACAACACAATCGCTGCAAGCGACTACTTCAGTAGCCCTACCAATGGTAAAAGAAACACTTATTTTGCTTTTATCAAAGTAGGAATGTATGAGCTCAGGTTTTAAACTTTGAGCAATGGGGATGACAAAATGTATGTCTGTGTGTTGCTGACTAAGTAGTTCAGCGGTTTGCACCAATACAGGCATGTGCTTTTCAATTTCATTCCTTCTGCTACCAGGCAACATGGCAATCATGCGTTTATGAGTGGGTAAATTCAAATGCATCCTTGCTGCCTCTACATCGTTACAATACTGCACCTTATCAACGAGGGGATGCCCTACAAACGAAACGGGAACACCTGCTTTTTGATAAAGTGCTTTCTCAAAAGGAAGAATCACCGCCATTCTATCGATAGTGGCACGAATTGCTTTAATGCGATTGGCTTTCCAGGCCCAAATTTGGGGGCTAATATAATATAAGATACGAAGCCCTAATTCCTGTTTGGCATATTTGGCTAGGCGTAAATTAAAGCCTGGATAGTCTACCAAAATTAATAAGTCCGGTTTGGTTGATTCTAGATGGCATTTAATGGCATCAAATGCGTTTTTAATCACCTTAAGATGGCGGACAACCTCAGACAAACCTGTCACACCAAAGCTGGCAAGGTCACTGATAAGATGGACGCCTGCATTCTGCATATGACGCCCACCAATGCCACTGATTTGTAACGCTGGCTGCCACTCTTTGAGTTGATTAACCAAATTGGCAGCATGCCTATCGCCGGATTCTTCGCCAGCGATGATAACAATTCGTTTAACTGAAAGCATTTCTTAGGCTTAAATTGGAATGAATTAATGACGTAATTTTTGCTGCAACCTCCAATGCATCACGTCCTTCTTCACCCGTAACCAATGGAGTGGTATTGTTTTCAATGCAAGATAAAAAAGCTTTGATTTCTTCCAATAACGCATCACCTTTCTCAAAGACAGATTGGTGCCTGGTAATTTCCGGAATGCCAGGGAACATTTCTCCTTCACCTTTTTGAAAAACGGCAAATTGTTTATTCTGATAATCAATTGAAATATAGGAGTTGGGTTGAAAAATCCGAGTCTTACGCTCTGTTTTAAAACTAATACGACTGGCGGTGACATTCGCGACACAGTGATTCTCAAAGGTTAGCCTTGCATTCGCTATGTCGATGGATTTTGAAAGGATTGGTGCTCCCTGCGCATCAATATTAATAATGGGACTTTTAACAATTGCCTGGATTAAATCAATATCATGAATCATCAAATCAAGAATGACATTGACATCTGTACCCCGAGGATTAAAAGGGGCTAATCGTTGCGATTCTATAAACAAAGGTTGCTCAAGATGTGTATCCAACGCTAGTCTGGCCGCATTAAAGCGCTCAAGATGGCCAACTTGTAATTTAGCCTGATGTTGCTTTGCTAAAGCAACTAACTCATTGGCTTGCTCAACAGTTTCTGTGATTGGTTTTTCAATTAACACATGGATACCGCGTGCAAGACACGCTTTGGCAATTTCATAATGCTGGTTGGTCGTAGCCGCAATACTTACTGCCTCGATTTTCCCGAAAAGTTCATGATAATCAAGAAAAGCAGGAACATTAAGTTCCTGGGAGACTTGTTCGCAAGCCTCTCGGTTTACGTCACAAAGGGCAACTAATTCGGCATTCGGTAGCATTTTGTATTTTTGAGCATGAAAGCGACCCAAATAGCCTACGCCGATTACGGCACATTTAACCTTATTCATAAGCACAACATTGATAATAATTTGTGCGAATGATCGCATTTCCTCACTAATAAATCAATGAATTCAATCTTTCAACAATTAAAGGCTAAGCTTATAGAGAAAACCATAAAAAGATCAATAATTATTCTATTGATTTAAATAATAAGCGGTAAAAATTTTTTAGATGCCAAATTAAATTGGAATAGGTATCATCGCTCTTTTACGAAGGTAGGAGCTTTGGTGTGGACATGTATATTGCAGGCGTGGATGAAGTAGGGAGGGGGCCTCTGGCAGGTCCTGTAGTTACTGCTGCTGTTATTTTGCATAAACCCATTGAAGGTGTCACAGACTCTAAAAAACTTACCCCCTTAAAGCGGCAAGAATTAGCAACTAAGATTAAGGAAGAAGCTTATTGTTTTGCATATGGCCGCGCTGAAGTCGAAGAAATAGAAAGGTTGAATATTCACTATGCAACCTTGCTCGCTATGAAACGTGCTATTGAAGCGCTACCAATACAACCGCATGAAATTTGGATTGATGGTTTGTTTGTTCCCCAAGTTAGTATTCCTTGCAAAGCAATTGTTGATGGCGATAACTTAGTTCCAGCTATTGGGGCTGCTTCTATTTTAGCGAAAGTCTTACGGGATGAGGAAATGAAAAGGATGGATTTAATGTATCCTGGTTATGGCTTTGCCTCGCATAAGGGTTACTCCACAGAAATGCATCGCAATGCCCTGATTGAGCTTGGGCCATGTGCTATCCATCGCAAGAGCTTTGCCCGAGTTACGGAACTTTTAACTGTAGTGAACACTAAAGAGAATAGTTTAACAGAGTAGTTGGGTCGTTTTCGATCCAACTACTCTCGATTACCTACCGAATGACATACTATTAAACAAAATTCGATGCGAGCTAATTGACATAAGGATGCCAAAACTGGTTAAAAAAGTCACCATCGCGGTGCCCCCATAGCTGACTAAGGGTAAAGGAATACCCACAACAGGCAAAATACCCATCACCATGCCAATATTTACAAAGGCGGATAAGAAGAATGTCATTGATAAACTTGCAGCTAAAAGACGGGTAAAACTTGTTTGCGCATTTCTAGCAATATAAAGCCCACGCAGTGAGATCAAGATAATGAGAAGAATTAAAATACTGCTACCAACAAAACCAAATTCTTCACCACTGACCGCAAAAATAAAATCTGTCGCGTGTTCGGGTAAAAAATTTAGATGGGATTGACTGCCCTCAAGCCATCCCTTGCCAAAAGCACCTCCAGACCCAATGGCAATTTTTGATTGAATAATATGATAGCCAGCGCCTAAAGGATCCTGTTCTGGGTTAAGCAGGGTAAAAACGCGTTGTTTTTGATAATCGTGCATGAAATGCCACAGCAAGGGTGCTGCTCCAGCTATTAATGCTGTAAGCATGAAAAGAATTTTCATACTTATACCGGCTAAGAAAACCACACTTAAACCAGCTGCAGCCACCATAATTGCCGTACCTAAATCGGGCTGCTTGGCAATAAGTAACGCGGGAAAGAAAATAATCAATCCCGCCATTATTAGCGATTTAATATCAACCGGTTGTGATTTTCGATCGAAATACCAGGCCGTCATCATAGGAATAGCCAACTTCATAATTTCAGAGGGCTGGAAGCGAAACAATCCCAGATCTAACCAGCGTTGCGCGCCTTTTCCAATTTTTCCCATTAACATGACAGCGATAAGTAAACCTAATCCAACGCCATAAATCCAGGGGGTCCAAACTTTGTATTTATGCGGTGGAATCACTGCAAAGATCATCATCATGCCTATAGCAAAAGAAAGTCGCATGGATTGACGAAAAATCATACCTACGTTTTGATTTGAAGCACTATAGAGCACCAACATTCCTAAAGCGATTAACATTAAGAGCAAACCTAACAATGGCAGATCCGTATGAATTGATTTGCTTGTAAATCGATAAACCGGACGTACAGAATGTGCTTTCATGATTTCTCTTCATTTTTTTTCAATTCAAAATAGGCATCTAACACTTTGCGTGCCACATTCGAAGCCGCAAAATCGTTTTCCACAACGACAGCCAATGCAATTTCCGGGTCTTCATAAGGGGCAAAAGCAATGAATAATGAGTTGTCTCTTAAGTATTCAGGAATGTCTTCATAGCGAACTTTTTCATATTGATGACCGCCAAAAACCTGTGCGGTGCCTGTTTTGGCGGCAACAGAGTAGGGTGCAGTGCGGCCAAAACGATAACCTGTCCCCTCATTGCTTGTAATGACAGCTAGCATCCCTTCAGCAACAATAGTCCAATAATTGTCATCTTTAAGATGCATGGGGTATTCTTCAAGAATTTTATATTCTTGCATTTTACCATTGTCGCTTTGAACCGATTTTTGTAACAAATGTGGGCGAAAGCGCTTACCTTTTTGACTTAAAGATGCTGTCGCATTTGCAAGTTGCAGTGGTGAAGCTAACATAAATCCTTGTCCAATAGAGGTGATTACAGTATCACCGGGATACCAGGACACGCCTTTATTTTGTAGCTTCCAATGCTTATTAGGAACTAACCCAGGAGCTTCTTCGTTCAAATCCACATGTGTCAATTGACCAAAGCCAAATTGTACAAGCATATCTTCAATAGCAGCGATACCCATTTTATGTCCTAACTGATAAAAATAGGTGTCGCACGAAACTGTTATTGCCCGCTTGAGATTGATGATGCCATGGCCCGTTTTTTTCCAGTCACGATAAGCATGGCTAACACCGGGTAAGCGAAACCAACCTGGATCATAAATACTGTAGCGTGCATCAATGACTCCTTTTTCCAAACCAGCTAACCCCATGAATGGTTTAATGGTAGAAGCGGGAGGGTACAATCCTCTTACTGCCCGATTATAAAGGGGTTTATCGCGAGCTGTAGTCAGCTGTTGATATTCTTTCGCCGTGATGCCATTAACAAAAATATTGGGGTCATAGCTGGGGGAACTGGCCATAGCGAGGATTTCACCATTTTTGGTATTAATGGCCACTACCGCGCCGCGTTTTTCTTTCAAGGCTTCAAAGGCTGCCTGTTGCAAACGCGAGTCAATGGTGAGATATAATTTTTCGCCAGAGACTGGGTTTTTTTTGTTTAAAACACGGACCGTTCTGCCGCTTACATCAATTTCAACCTGCTGGTAACCCACCTCACCATGTAGGATATCTTCATAAAATTTTTCAATGCCTGACTTGCCAATGAAGTTTGTCGCCCGATAATTGGTGGAATCTACTTGACGTAACTCTTGTACGTTAATACGCCCGACATAGCCTAAAATATGCGATGTTACTTCGCCTAAAGGATAATAGCGCATTAGTCTTGCTTTAATATTGACGCCAGGAAACTGATATTGATTACTTGCAAAAATAGCTACTTCTTCCTGATTTAACTTGAGCTTTAATGGAATGGGAATAAAAGACCGATTTTGTTTGCGCGTCTTATGAAAATTATCAATATCCTCTTCAGTAATGGAGGGAAGTAAACCTTTGAGCTTTTCTAACGTTTGTGTCATGTTTTTAACACGCTCTGGAATGATTTCCAGAACATAAACAGGAATATTTTCTGCCAAAACAATGCCATTCCTATCGAGAATAATACCTCTTGGAGGCGCAATGGGAATAACATTCATTTGATTTTTTAGGGACAAGGTCTGGTAACGCTTGAATTGTGAAATTTGTAAATAGGCGAGGCGAATAATCAGAACAAACGATAGTAAAATAGTAAGAGTTATCAGCAAATTTAATCGAAAGCGTTGTAGCTCCGCGTCTCTTCGTTCATTTTTTACAGATTTGTTTAAACGCATATTAAATTGCTTGATATTAAAAAAATAAAACAACACATCTTAGCGTAAAACTTCATCGATGGTAAGGGTGATTATGGAGAATAGACCATGCTCTGTAGAGTGCTTCCAATAAAATAATACGCACCAAAGGATGGGGAAGTGTTAATTTTGATAAAGACCAGCGTTCCTGGCATCGATTGAGTACCTCTGACATTAGTCCTTCAGGACCCCCGATAATAAAACAAAGATGGCTACTAATATTGTGTAGTTGTTCCAGCTTTTGAGCCAAATGTTCACTGCTAAAAGTCTCACCTTGGATGTCCAAAGCAATAATCCTGGCACTGGAAGGAAGGGCAGCGATAATTAAAGATGCTTCTTTATCTAATATTCGAGCCAAATTACTGGTTTTTCCACGTTTGGCTAAAGGAATTTCTACAAGGTTAAAGTTGGCATACTCTTGCAGGCGCTTTGAAAACTCAGACACTGCCTCATTAATCCAGGAAGGCATTTTATTACCGCATGCAATTAAAGTTACCTTTATCATAGTTATTTATTTACTGGGTTTTGCCAGAGGCCCTCTAGGTTATAAAAAGAGCGAATATCGGCTTGCATAACGTGAAGTACAAAATCACCAAAATCCACCAATACCCACTCGCCGGTTTCCAAACCATTTTGGCTAAGGGGCATTAAACCCTCTGCTTTCATTTTTTCAATAACCAGTTCAGCAATGGCTTTAACATGCCTTGAAGAGCGGCCGCTGCAGATAATCATGTAATCAGTGACAGAGGTCTGTTGGGCCACATCAATTGTGACGATATCAATTGCCTGATTATCATCGAGAGCTTGTAAAAGTTTCTTTAATAGTAATGGTTGCTCAGACATAGTGGGTAAGAATCTCTTCAAAAGGGATGGATGATATCAGTAATTTAGTAAAGTCTCAAAGAGATTATACGAAGCATAAAGCGAAGCCATGACATATTAAAAATGCTAGAATTAATAAAAAATCAAGTTAAGAAGGTTAGCATGCGTGATTTAAGCAGAATCATACTATTTCTTTTGCTTGTTTTTTTCATTCCCTTTTCTCACGGAACAGCACCTGATTTAAAAAAACTAATCAAAGTTACCAAAGAAAATAACCCGAAATGTGTCGTCTATTATAACTACAAAAATCAGCTTTATTGCAGCAGCGAACCGGCGAAAGCGAGTGAGGGAGATATCAAGCTTATTAGCGATGAGAAACAAAACATTATGTTTGATGATCGCTTATGGCAGGCTGCCTGGGGAAATAAAACTGACGATATAGTCACTATCGAATATATACCGGCAAATGATGATATTAACAATTGGAATGAATTGATTACGAGTCAGTTTGCCCCCGGATTACAAGATAAAGTTAGTCCTTTGCAATTTAGTGCAGGAATTATTCAATCAATAAAACAATCAGGATTTAATCCAGAAGTAACTTACTATGAAAAATCACCTGATCGCGTTATTTTCGAGTTTCGGATAACTGAACCTGCCAATGCCTTGCAAGATGAGTTACAAATGATTTCAAAAGGTAAGGATGGCTTGTACTTATTGCATTATGTAATTAAAAAACCAGATATGGGTAAAGCCGAGAGGGAAAAGTGGCTACAGAATTTAAAAAATAGTGGGCCAAAAGAGAATAGCCAGTAGGCTTGGGTCGTTTTCGACCCAAGCCAAAACACGTCGCTTAAGGAATTATTTATACATGTTCTGCATTCGTCGCGTCAGTTCCTCTTCAGAAACATCTTCTATGTGAGTAGCAACGTACCATGAGTGACCAAAAGGATCTTCTAGGCAACCGCTGCGATCACCGTAGAATTGGTTTTCTACTTTGCGAACAAGTTTTGCACCATGTTTGACAGCTAGTTCAGTCACTGCATCCACATCTTTTACATAGAGGTGGATACCTACAGGAGACCCTCCAAATGCTTCAGGACTTTTTGCATTCATTTCAGGACAAGCATCAGCAAGCATAAATTTTGAGTCACCTATAGTTAACTCCGCATGACCTATTGTTTTGTCTGGTGTTTCCATGCACATTGCAACGCTGGCTCCGAATACATTTTTATAGAATTCAATAGCCTTAGTCGCATCATTAACAATCAAATAAGGAGTAATTGTTGAATAACCTTCTGGTTTATAAGCAGTCATAAAATTCCCTGTTAATTAATGTTTACTGTTTAAGATTTGAGCAGAATCGCGTGTACGTCTGACAACTGCAAGAATAATGGCGCTTCCTGCCAGACCGGCAACAGCCAACAACATGGGTAATACAGCACCTACTTGAGCAATCACGCCGGTAAAAATGGAGGTTAATCCGAAACAAAGTGCCATGATAGATCCTGTCACCCCCATAACCCAACCTTGTTCATTTTCATTAACCAAGTTGGAGAATATTGTTATTAAAACCGAGTAAGCCACTGAAAGGCTCATGCCAATTATCAGTGTAGCTACCCAGGCTACCCATTCAACAGGAATTGATATGGTAAAAAATACACTAATGGCTGTGATTATCAAGCTAATGATGACAATAGCATCATAGGGATAACGCTTTGTACAATAATCAACAATATAGCCACAACCAATACTAAAACCTAGTCCCATCAAAGCAAGGAAAAAAGAATTTTGCAAGGCAGAATAGTGGTAAGTTTGGAATAAATAAAATGAAATAAACGAAAAATAATTCGACCAGCCAAAGATCATAACCAGTAGCACCAGTGAATATTTTTCTATCGCTTTATGTTTGAACGCTGAAATAAAAATTTGAATCGCATGGTGCCATTTAATGGTAATCTTGTCGTGTGCTTTGGTAAATGTTTCGTCAAAAAAGTAATAAAGCGCGACAGCATTAATAAAGGCTAAAAGGGATGCGAAGTATAACGGGGTTTGAAAACCAAACCAACTGACAATACGATTATCTGATAATAAACCACCAAAAATGGGCCCAAAAACAAAGCCAAGAGAAACGGCCAAAAGGATAAAGCCTATATTTCTTGCCTTATGTTCTTCGGTACTAACATCAACGATGGCGGCTTGCGCAATAGGTTGGCTGCCTGCCGTAAAACCAGCAATGATTCGCCCAAAGAGAATTAGCCAAAAGCTGTGCATAAGGATAGCAATGGCAGAGATTAAATATCCCAGGAATGAACCGATTAAACAAATCATTAAAGATTTCTTTCTACCAACACTATCTGACAAATCACCTAAAATGGCAGCCCCAAAAAACCAGCAAATCATAAAAATGCCGATAGTGAGGCCATAATAAAAATCACGTAATCCCATACTAATATTCTCTGATAAGAAGCCGGATTGAGGTTCAATCAGGATAGTATTTAAGATAGGGAATAATAATCCTAACCCCATTCCATCAATAAACAGTACTAAAAATAAGGGCAGGATAGACCTTAATGATTTGGAGTCAGTCATAATTTAACCTGGAAAATCAAGTTTGCGAATGATGTCATATCTAAATTCGAGCGTCAATTTGACTGGGCCTTTACAGAGTATACGCGTCTAACAGCAAGATATAAGTAAAATGCCTGCATTCCGAGCTTTTTCGCGGAATCCAGTACCTGGCTTAAACAGATCGCATGGATGCCGTGCATAAACACGGCAAGTAGGAAAGAGAAAGCGATTTATGCTCAAAAATTTGATGTGCTTACCTGAAAATCTATAAGGCCCGAATACTATGCTGAAGCTTCAGACGGTGCTTCGTAATTAATTAATAGTGTCTTAATTGTGCGATTTAAAATAAGACAAATAAAGGTAGCACCGAGCAATATAAATAAAAGAATAGTAAAGGTATGGCTATAATGAGCCTTCAACTGCAATATAGACAGTTCATTTGGTTTTATGGCAGTTAAATTAGCTAATTTTCCGGACAAAAATGCGCCAATTCCCAAAGATACGAAAAAAATCCCCATCATGGTACTTACTTTTTTCCGGCTGGCAAGCACAGTAATTGCTGCCAATCCTACCGGTGATAGCAACAATTCAGCAATGGAGATTAATAAGTAAGCGGGGATAAAATACAGCGGTGATAGCAAAGTGGTGCCGTGGCTACTTTTGGAGACTAAGGTAATGAGCAAATAAGCCAGCGTAATAAAAACCATCGCTAGCATGAATTTATTACCGGTAACGATTCCGCTGTGAATGGCATTAATAGGTGGTCGACGTGAAAGAAAATAGCCGAATACAATCATGCCAATGCTTTGGATGCTCACATAATAGGGAGGGGGAAATAATATTCCAAACAATTTGGGCTCTACGACTCTTGAAATGAAGAGGGTAAGTGATAAAAACATCTGGAAATAAAAGGCCCAAAACATGACGGAAATCATACATAACAATCCAATCACGATGGTTTGCTTTGCTTGTTGGGGCGATTCTCGTTTTACTACATCAATCAAATAAAGAAGGGATAAAACAATAACGGCACCAAACGCCGTATCAGCAAGAATGGGATTATGGAGAATCACATAGGCAATAGCCCATAACCCAAATAAAATAAAGAAAGCTTTGATGAGCTTTATAACGGTGAGTTCAGCAGGGTGGTAATCAGCGATTTTATACCGGTGAACACCGTAGGCAAAAACAGTAAAGGCAATGATCATCCCGAAAGCTGCACTTGCAAAAGCAACCGACCAACCAAAAAAGTAATATAATTGACTGGGCAATGTCGTTCCCAGAATAATTCCTGTCGTTATACCCATATAGAAAATAGTGAAACCGCTTTCACGCCGTGAAGAGTTATCAGGATATTCATTTCCCAGTAGTGATGAAATATTAGGTTTTAATAATCCTGTACCTACTGCAATACCCGCCAGAGCAGCAGAAAGAGCATTATCAGAAGTAAGTATAAAAAGCGATAAATAACTAAAAAATAAAAAAACAGCACCGGTGAGGATGGCTTTTTTCTGCCCAAGTAAATGGTCTGCTATCCAACCTCCTATAACGGGTGAAAGATAGGTTAATGCGGTAAAAGTCCCTACCAGTGTATAGACTCGTTCGTCTTTCCATTTAAAATAAAACGCAAGATAGAGGGCTAATAAGGTTTGGACCACATAGAAACCGTACCTTTCCCACATTTCAGTGGCAAAGAAAATACTAAGCGAAGGAGGGTGTTTTATTGATGCATTAGTCACGATGAAGTCTAAAAAGCAAACATTCAGCCAGTTTATCATGTTGCCGTTTATTTTGACAGTATGGCTTGTCATTTGATTATATATCCCAGTATGATTAACAACTTACAAAAATCCTGGGATGGATAAGAAATGGATACACCTGATAAAAAACGTCATGTTTCAGCAAAAAAAGGATGGCAATTGGAGGCAAAAAGCTGGCTGACTGAGGCACCATTACGCATGCTCTGTAATAATTTGGATCCAGAAGTAGCTGAAGATCCAGATTCTCTGGTTGTTTATGGAGGTATTGGCCGAGCTGCTCGTAATTGGCCGTCCTTTGACAAAATTGTCGCAGTGTTAAAACAACTGGAAGCTCATCAAACCCTCCTGATTCAATCGGGCAAACCGGTCGGTGTATTTACAACCCATGAAGATGCCCCTCGTGTATTAATTGCCAATTCCAATCTAGTGCCGCGCTGGGCAAATTGGGAGCATTTTAATGAGCTGGATAAAAAAGGCTTAATGATGTATGGGCAGATGACGGCTGGTAGCTGGATATACATTGGCTCCCAGGGGATTGTTCAGGGTACTTATGAAACTTTTGGTGCCTGTGCGAAAAAGCATTATCAAGGGGAACTTGCCGGAAAATGGATATTAACTGCCGGACTAGGTGGAATGGGAGGAGCACAACCTCTGGCTGCGGTCATGACTGGTGCTAGTATGCTTGCTGTTGAATGCGACAAAGCACGAATCGAGAAACGTTTGAAAACACGTTATCTTGATAGATACACAGAAAACCTTGATGAAGCCTTGCATTGGATTGAGGAATCCTGCGCAAAGAAAAAACCGCTATCCGTTGGATTGCTTGGTAATGCCGCTGAGATTTATCCCGAATTAATCAAACGTAACGTAAGACCTTCCTTAGTTACTGATCAAACCAGTGCTCATGATCCTTTAAATGGCTATTTACCTATAGGATGGACGTTAGAACAAGCAGAAGAGTTACGAAAAACAGCACCAGGAAAAGTTGTTATGGCTGCCAAAAAATCCATGGCTGTGCAGGTTAAAGCTATGTTGGCTTTTCAACAATTAGGCATTCCGGTATTTGATTATGGTAACAATATCCGACAAATGGCCTATGAAGGGGGTGTTGGTGAGGCATTCACTATCCCAGGCTTTGTACCAACTTACATTCGTCCATTATTTTGTGAAGGGATAGGCCCTTTCCGTTGGGTTGCTTTGTCTGGTGATCCCGATGACATTTATGCAACCGATGAGAAAGTAAAACATTTAATGCCAGAAGACAAACATTTGCATCGATGGCTTAAGATGGCTCGAGAGAAGATAGCTTTTCAAGGTTTACCCGCTAGAATCTGCTGGGTCGGTTTAAAAGATCGTGCCCGCTTGGCGTTGGCATTTAATGAAATGGTTAGAAATAAAGAAGTAAAAGCACCTATTGTCATTGGACGTGATCATTTGGATTCCGGGTCTGTTGCCAGCCCAAATCGTGAAACAGAAGCCATGTCAGACGGCAGTGATGCTGTTTCTGACTGGCCCTTGCTAAATGCCCTGTTAAACTGTGCGAGCGGGGCTACCTGGGTAAGTATTCATCATGGAGGCGGTGTAGGTTTAGGTTTTTCTCAACACGCAGGTATGGTTATAGTAGCTGATGGTACAGACAAGGCTGCCGAGAGGCTTAAACGGGTTTTACATAATGATCCTGCAACCGGTGTTATGCGGCATGCGGATGCTGGCTATGAATTAGCAAGGCAGTGCGCTAAAGCAAATAACCTGTGGTTACCCATGGAGTCAATTGGAGGGGACTGTGAGTAAAGCATTTATGTTGGTTCCAGGGGAGTTAACACTTAAAGAGGTTAGGCAACAGTTGCAAGAGCATCGACCCATCGTGATGAGTGATAATGTTTTGTCGCGAGTAGAATCTTCTTGTGAAGTAATCCGGAAAGTTCTCGAAGATAAAAGAACAGTCTATGGAATAAATACGGGATTTGGATCCCTTGCCAGACAATCCATTTCTACCGAACACCTAAAGCAATTACAGCGTAATATCGTTTTGTCTCATGCCTGTGGAACTGGGGAGTTATTATCAGACAAGCAGGTTGCATTAATTTTACTTCTTAAAATTAATAATTTGTGCCAAGGTTATTCTGGTGTTAGGAGAGAGCTTATTACAGCACTGTGTGACCTTTATAATAAACAAGTTTTTCCTTGTATTCCCGCCAAAGGTTCTGTTGGCGCCTCTGGAGATTTAGCACCGCTTGCCCACTTGGCTCTTCCGTTGTTAGGTGAGGGGCAGGTGCGTATCGATGGTAAAGTTGTCAGTGCGCTAGAGGGTTTAAAAATTGCAGGCTTGAAACCTTTAGAGCTCGCTCCGAAAGAAGGGTTAGCTTTACTGAATGGATTGCAGGCTTCCACTGCTTTATGCATGGAGGCTTTTTTTTACAGTGAAGTTCTTTTTGAAACAGCCATTGTGGCAGGAAGCCTATCTGTTGATGCCGCAAGTGGCAGTGATGTTCCTTTTGACGATCGAATCCATCAAGCACGCGGTCATCAAGCACAACGTGATGTAGCAGCTATGTATCGAAAGCTTTTAGCGGAAAGTCCAATCAGAGAATCCCACAGAAATTGCTCACGAGTGCAAGATCCTTACTCGCTAAGATGTCAGCCGCAAATTATGGGGGCAGTTTTGCATCAAATGCAATTTGTCGGTCAAACTTTGCAGGTCGAAGCAAATGCCGTTTCCGATAACCCCTTGGTGTTTATTGAGCAGGGGGATATTTTGTCGGGAGGAAATTTTCATGGTGAAATTGTTGCCATGGCTGCTGACAATCTAGCGTTGGCTATCGCTGAAATGGGGGCGAATGCTGAACGGCGAATCGCTTTGCTAATTGATAAAAATTTAAGTGGCCTACCCGCTTTTTTGGTTAAAGAAAGCGGTTTAAACTCAGGCTTCATGATTGCCCACGTAACGGCTGCAGCCTGTGCAAGTGACAATAAGGCGCTGGCACATCCACACTCTGTAGATAGTATTCCTACATCAGCCAATCAGGAAGATCATGTCTCTATGGCAACAAATGCCGCTAGACGATTAAGTGCGATGATTGATAATACCGCAACCATTCTTGCTATAGAATTACTGGCAGCTTGTCAGGGATTAGAGTTTCATAAACCCTTAACGACTTCTATATGTCTGCAAGAAGCTTATAACAAAGTCAGAAGCCAGGTAGCTCCTTACAATAGCGATCGCTATTTTGCTCCTGATATTGAAGTGATAAAGCAAATGATTCTTAAGGGCGAGTTTGTTATTTTTTAAGCAAAGAATTTGTAATGCCGCTCTTAAACGGCATTTACGCTCAATCCATATCAACGTCATTCTGAACGTAGTGAAGAACCTCCTGAATGTGGCACGAGAACCGTCCCCTTAAGACTCTACCTAAAGGGTTCAGGACGCCCAAGCCTATTTATTCATTGACGTCTAGCTCTCTATACAGCAATATTTAGCAGGCATGCTCAATAGTTATAAGAGATAATAAATGGAATTAAGCTTTCTGTTTGAACAACTGAAAGGACATTGTTTAACAAATCCTTATCCCGCTATAAAAGAGAGACGGGAAAGTTTACTTACCCTTCGAACTTTATTGCAAATTCATGCAGAAGAGATTGTTAATGCTGTTAATACTGACTTTTCTCATCGGGCGCGTTATGAAACGTTATTGTTGGAAATTTTCCCTTCAATCAATGCCATAAATTATTGCTTAAAAAATCTAAAAAAATGGACAAAGACCCGTAAACGACACGTTTCCTGGTTATTTAAACCTGCGAAGGCTTATTTATTACCACAACCCTTAGGAGTGGTAGGAATTATTGTGCCCTGGAATTACCCAATTCTTTTAGCTATAGGTCCTCTTGTTTATGCTTTGGCTGCGGGTAACCGCGTTATGATTAAAATGTCTGAACTCACTCCTGAAACAGGAAGTTTATTTCAAAAATTAATAAGATTATGCAAGCTAGATCACCAAATTGTGATTGTAAATGGAGACCAGCAGGTTGCACAGAAATTTACGAATTTACCTTTTGGTCATCTTCTCTTCACAGGTTCACCTACTGTTGGCAAACTGGTCATGAAAGAAGCAGCTGAAAATTTAGTGCCGATTACACTAGAACTCGGGGGAAAATCACCTGCATTCATTTCAATGTCTTGTAATGAGAGACATTTCAAACGACTGTTTATGGGAAAAATGGCAAATGCTGGTCAAACTTGTATCGCACCAGATTTTTTATTGATTCCAGAACATTGGGAAAAGCGTATTGAAATAGCGGCTAAAGAGTTTGTTAATCAACATTACTCTCAATTATCAGACAGCGAGGATTATTCGAATATTATTTCAACAAAACATCAAGAACGGTTAATGACTCTCCTTGATGATGCTCGCCAAAAGGGTGCACGAATAGTACAGATTGGTGACGATAGTCAACAAGGTAGGATGCCCTTGATTTTACTGTTTAACGTGAATAATACGATGCGAGTAATGCAAGAGGAAATATTTGGCCCCATCTTGCCTGTCATGCATTATAAGTCGCTCATTCAAGCAATACAAAACATTAACGCCTACCCCAATCCTCTGGTAATTTATTATTTTGGAAATGATGCAGAAGAGGTAAAAATAGTTAAAAAGAATACATTGTCAGGCGCATTAGCTATTAATGATACTTTAACTCATATAGCTATAGATTCTTTACCATTCGGTGGCGTGGGACGCAGTGGTATGGGACATTACCATGGACAAGAAGGTTTTGATGTATTCTCGAAATTAAAACCTGTATTTGTTCAAAGACGTTTTGCTACAACAACATGGTTTTATCCGCCGCATGGAAAATTAATTAACTTTCTGCTTGGCTGGATTGCCGGCATTCATCTTAAGGAGAAGAAATGACTAAGGTAATATTTATAACCGGTGGCAGTCGTGGGATAGGAAGAGCGATTGCGCTCCGTTTTGCTCGGGAGAAAGCCTGTATCGTGATCGCAGCAAAAACAGATACCCCACATCCCAAGTTAGAAGGAACTATACACAGCGTCGCTGCTGAAATTGAAGAGATGGGTGGTAAAGCGCTCCCTTTAATGGTGGATGTCCGCGATGAAGAACAAATTCAACGTGCTATTGAGAAAACCGTGGACACCTTTGGTCAATTGGATATTTTAATTAACAATGCCAGTGCAATTAGTTTAAGTAATACCACATCAACCCCCATGAAGCGTTATGATTTAATGCAGGCAGTGAACACAAGAGCTACGTTTGCCTGTTCGCAAGCAGCAATACCCTACTTAAAAAAATCCAATAATCCTCATATTTTGACTTTATCACCTCCGCTCACTATGAATAGCAAATGGTTTGCGCCTCATTTAGCCTATACCATCAGTAAATATGGCATGAGCATGTGCACGTTAGGGCTCGCGGAAGAATTGAAATCCTTAGGGATTGCAGCCAATTCATTGTGGCCTCGAACGACCATTGCAACAGCCGCAATACGAGTACACTTTCCAGAGGAAATTTATAAGGCGAGCCGAAAGCCCGAAATTGTCGCTGATGCGGCCCACTGGATCTTAACTCAACCTGCAAAACAGATAACAGGGCAATTTTTTATAGATGAAGAAGTATTAATAAAGACTGGTATTACTGATTTTTCAAGGTATGCTATTGACCCACGTGTTGAGCCTTATCAAGATTTATTTATATGACCATTGAAATTTTTACGGATGGAGCCTGTAAAGGGAATCCAGGCATAGGAGGTTGGGGGGCATTATTACGGTATAATGGCCATGAAAAAACCCTGTATGGGGCAGAGGCTCATACCACGAATAATCGCATGGAACTAACCGCTGCAATAAAAGGGCTTGAAGCGTTAACGAGACCCTGCAAGGTGGATTTATATACCGACTCCCAATACCTGCGGCTTGGTATGACTACCTGGCTTGCCCAGTGGAAACAAAATGGTTGGCGTAATTCAAGAAAAGAGTCTGTAAAAAATGCTGACTTATGGCAGAAACTGGATGCATTAACAACAACCCATACTGTCCATTGGCACTGGGTTAAAGGGCATGCTGGACATCCTGAGAATGAAAGGGCAGATGCATTAGCCAATCAGGCAATAATCGAACTGATAACTTCGTAGTTCTGCATTTAAGTTCTTGGCTATTTACGATAAAATTGCCTCTTTCTTTTTTGTGAGTCTCTTATGCGCCAAGTTGTGTTGGACACAGAAACCACCGGTATCGGCCACGAAATAGGCCACCGTATAATTGAAATAGGTTGTGTCGAACTAGTTGATCGTAAATTAACTGGAAACCATTTTCATATTTACCTTAATCCTGAACGTAGTGTTGATGAAGGCGCTTTTCGGGTTCATGGTATTAGTAATGAGTTTTTACAAGACAAACCTCTTTTTAAAGAGGTTGTTGGTGAGTTTATCCAATTTATTGAAGGCTCAGAATTAATCATCCACAATGCGGTTTTTGATGTAGGTTTTCTTAATGCTGAACTTAAGCTGCTTAATTGGCCTTTGCTAATTAATGATTATTGTGCTGTTTGTGACACCCTTATTCTCGCCAGAGAAAAGCATCCTGGGCAGAGAAATAGCCTTGATGCACTCTGCAAACGCTATGAAATTGATAATTCAAATCGTACCCTCCATGGGGCTTTATTAGACGCAGAAATCTTAGCTTCTGTGTATCTGGCAATGACAGGAGGGCAGGGAACTTTATTTGCTAGTGAAGAAGAGGTGGTAGCGGCGAACTCTCAAGCCGTTACAGCCAATTTGGACGTTCTGATAAGTCGTTCCCCGATTCTTCTTGCTACTGAAGAAGAACGTCAAAAACATGAGGAATTTATTACTTTCCTCACTCAAAAAGCAGGAATCAACTTATGGAGTGCGGATGAGGAAATTGTTTAAAATTTGAACTATATTAAAGAAAAAGCTTATCTTGTTTGAGGAGCTGTCATGGAAGTAAAGACTCACAAGTACTGGCCTCTCGCTTTAATCGGTTTCTTTCTGGTTTATTTTGGTAGTTCAAATGATGCTTTTTCTCTAAACCTTGCATCCAAGGGGTCTTATCTCACTCTCGCATCAAATACTTTTATTTTTAACCCTCGTTCACTGACATGGAAAGCTGTAAAAAATGGAAAAGTAATTAGGAGCGGGAAGGCTTCCGGTGGGAGTAAGTATTGTAAAGATGTTCGGCGCGCTTGCCGAACCCCCTCAGGCACTTATCGGATCATAAGCAAAGGGAGTGCAAGTTGTCGCTCCAGTAAATACCCTTTGCCAAATGGTGGTGCCAAAATGCCTTACTGCATGTTTTTTAGCAAAAATTATGCGATTCATGGCTCTTATGATGTACCAAATTACAATGCCAGCCATGGATGCATCCGCGTAAGACCAAGTGATGCGCTTTGGTTACATCGAAATTTTATAAGAATTGGGACTAAAGTAATCGTTCAGTCTTATTAAGAGCTTAAGTTTAGGAATTTAAATGGTGTAGTCTGTGGTGCTTGGAAATTAGACTACATTATTCTTTACTCATCATCTATACTAAACGACGATCCGCAACCACACGTTGTTTTAGCATTGGGGTTGCGAATAACAAATTGCTCGCCTTGAATGTTTTGTACGTAATCAATTTCAGCAGCGTATAAGTATTGATAACTTATTGAATCAACAAGTAATTTAACGGAAGATTTTCCATCAGAACAAATTTGTTCAATAACGGTATCATCTTCCTGTATTGTCTCATCAAAAGTAAATCCATATTGAAATCCTGAACAACCTCCCCCTGTTACACAAACCCTTAAATTTAAATTAGGATTTTCCTCCTCAGCAATTAGTGATGCAACTTTATCGGCTGCATTCACTGAAAAGAGGATTCCTGAAGTCGGAGAGACATCTATTGCGGCCATTCTTTACTCCAAATTAATTCTTAATAAACCGTCATTTCTCTAATTGTACAATATTATCGAATGATTTGTTCTATAGTGGCGCCTCCCAGACATTGATTTTTTTCGTAAAATACAATGTATTGTCCCGGAGTCACTGCACGTTGAGGCGTTGAAAACATCACACAGTGTTGATTATTATTATCAGGCGATACTACACAAGCTTGTTCCAGTTGGCGGTAACGAGTTTTTGCGTAACATGTTAGAGGCAGTTTATCACTGTATTCAGCTAACCAATGTATTGACCCACAAATTAAACCCTGGGCGTAGAGCAGAGGATGATCATTGCCTTGAGCTACCACCAGAGTATTAGTCTTCACATCCTTGTCCACTACATACCAGGGTTCTTCACTGGCAGATTGACGTCCACCAATACCCAAGCCTTGTCTTTGGCCAAGTGTATAGAACATTAGTCCATCATGTTGGCCTATGAGTTCGCCAGTACTACTTTTAACATCGCCTGGTTTTGCCAAAATGAATTCCTTAAGAAAACTTTTAAAACGTTTTTCCCCAATAAAACATATTCCAGTAGAGTCTTTCTTATCATGGGTAATCAATCCTAATTGCTTGGCAAACTCCCGAATTTGTAATTTATGGTAGTCTCCAACAGGAAAAAGGGTTCTTCCCAAAGCCTCAGGCTCAACGGCATGTAAAAAATAAGTTTGATCCTTATCCCGGTCTTTTGCCTTAAATAACTCGCCTACACCATTATGGCTACGAACTTTGGCGTAATGGCCGGTTGCTATATAATCAGCACCCAAAGCAAGGGCATGATTTAAAAATGCATTGAATTTTATTTCTTTATTACAAAGGACATCAGGGTTAGGTGTTCTCCCTTGTTGATATTCATTAAGAAAATGGCTAAACACACGCTCCCAGTACTCTTGGGCGAAATTAACACTGTGTAGAGGTATTCGCAATTGATTACAAACTGCTTGGGCATCTGCCAAATCTAAAGCTGCAGCACAATAGCCTTCCGTATCGTCCTGTTCCCAATTTTTCATAAAAAGTCCTTCAACCTGGTAACCTTGCTCATGTAATAACCAGGCTGCAATAGAGGAGTCAACTCCACCGGACATACCGACAATAACTTTGGCTTTCATATTCACGAAGATGTATAAAAAAAATATAATTCTACGCTATAATAGCTTATTTTAAAATTTTTTGGTCACCATCGCTCTTTTCTATGACTGAATGTACTCTAATCACGTCACATTAGTCGCTTGAAGGATCTTGTTTTGCTCGGGATGAGGGTAATGGCATGATTTTGCCATATAGAAATTGTGGTAATTAAACTCATTAATTCTAGGTTGGGTATTAAAGATTCATCCGTACTGGTTTATAATATAAACTAAGTAATGGTCTCATTCGCATTATAATCTTTTGTAATACCAAATCCTGCCATCGTTGGAGTATTGCTATTAACAATGCTTATGATTTGTTAAGTGAAAGTTATGTTGATTAATCTAAAAGCTGCTGCGGTAAAAGCTGCCCCTGAGCTAGTAACCCTGGAGTTACATGAAAGATTGCCTGCACATGTTAAGCCAGTGTGCAAGGTAAGTTGTAAGTTTTCAGTAGAAGAGCAAAGTCGTTATTATCTGTTAACGTTAAGTGTGAACTCAAATTTGAAGATTACTTGCCAGCGTTGTTTAAAAGAATTTAATTATCAATACGCGAATGAAACACAATTGGCAATCTGTTCCTCAGAAGAGATGGCTGAAAGGCTGATGAGTCAATATGAATCGGTGATTGCGGATAACAATGAGGTTGATTTAGTCGAGTTAGTTACTGATGAATTACATCTCTATACACCTGAATTACATTCTGAAATCGCTGATTGTGATGACATAAATCATTTTATTGGTGCTGATAACATATAAAATCGTAAATTATCGTTATAATACTTGGATTACCGTTAAAAAATCGGTAATATTCCGCCCCAACAAATGCAAATTGCTTAGGAGTAATACACAATGGCTGTACAACAAAATAAAAAATCACGCTCACGTCGTGATATGCGTCGTTCGCACGATGCTTTAAAAAAACCTACACTTTCAGTGGATTCTGTTACTGGCGAAACCCACTTACGCCATCACATGACAGAAGACGGTTATTACCGTGGTAGAAAGGTTTTAGATACTGATAACGCTTACGAAGAAAAAGAGTAATCGCTTGAAAAACATCACCATTGCTATTGATGCGATGGGCGGGGATCACGGGTTAAAAGTTGTGATTCCTGCTTGTGTCCGTGCTGCTCGACGCAACCCTGACTTGAAGTTGTTGTTGGTTGGTGATCAAAGCCAGGTAAATACGCATCTTAAAAAATTTGGCGTAGCTAATAGTAATCAATTTTCTGTGATTCATGCTTCAGAAGTGGTTGCTATGGATGAATTACCATCACATGCAATGCGCAATAAAAAAGACTCTTCGATGCGTGTTGCTATTAATTTGGTGAAGGAAGGTCGTGCCCAGGCTTGCGTAAGCGCAGGAAACACTGGTGCTTTAATGGCAACTGCCCGTTTTGTTTTAAAGACGCTGCCTGGGATAGATAGACCCGCTATTATCGCTGAGTTACCAACGATGCACGGCAAAACTCGTGTGATTGATTTGGGTGCGAATGTTGATTCCTGTGCGGAACACCTTTTTCAGTTTGCTGTAATGGGATCAGCGTTAATTCAAGCAGTGGATAAAAAACCAAAACCTAGAATCGCCTTACTCAATATTGGTGTTGAAGAAATTAAAGGTAATGACCAGGTAAAGCGCACTGCCCACATGTTAGCAGAGTGTAATCTGATGAATTATGTTGGCTATGTGGAAGGGGATCAATTTTATTCGGGTTATGTTGATTTGGTTGTTTGCGATGGCTTTGTTGGGAATGTGGCTTTAAAAGCAAGTGAAGGCTTAGCAAAGCTGATGATCGCCGTTCTTAAAGAATCATTTTCAAAAAATATATTGACCAAGTTAGTGGGTTTAGTAGCTAAACCAGCTTTAGGACATCTTAAAAAACGAATGGATCCCGCGCGCTATAATGGAGCAAGTTTGCTGGGTTTAAATGGTATCGTTGTTAAAAGCCATGGCGGGGCTAATGAGCTAGCCTTCCAATATGCGATTGAAGAAGCCATGCTTGAAGTGAAAACTAATGTGGTCGATTTAGTTCGTGACCAAATTACTGACTTTATTAATCAAGGTTTGTTGCTATGAAAAATGCCGTTATTAATGGAACAGGCAGTTATTTACCCGAGCGCTCTATCACCAATCATGAATTAGAAGCGAGCTTGGAAACCAGTGATGAATGGATACGTACCAGGACAGGCATTAGCAGCCGACATGTAGCATCCCCACATGAAACAACCTCTTATATGGCTTCTCAGGCGGCACTTAAAGCATTGGAAGCTTCCAATATTGAAGCGGACGAAATTGATTTAATTTTAGTGGCTACCTGTACGCCTAATCATTTTTTCCCTAGCATGGCTTGTCATGTGCAGCATGCTTTAAAGATAGCTCGACCTATTCCTGCATTTGACGTAGGAGCTGCATGCAGCGGTTTTGTCTACGCCATGGATATTGCCAAACAATATATTAACGCAGGTACAGCCAGGCATGTATTGGTTGTTGGCAGTGAGAGTATGTCACGAGCACTGGATTGGACTGATCGGTCGACTTGTGTCTTGTTTGGTGATGGTGCAGGGGCAGTAATTTTAAGTGCTAGTGATAAACCTGGCATTTTGGCCAGTACACTACATGCTTCCCATGATGTCGACGCATTATTAACTTTTCCCAATTATGCGACATTGGAACAGCAAGCATTTATTGGTATGCGTGGTAATGAAGTTTTTAAAATTGCGGTGAACATAATGGGGGATATTGTTGATGAGATTCTTCAATCATGCCATCTGCAAAAATCAGATATTAATTGGTTAATTCCCCATCAAGCAAATATTCGCATTATTCAGGCGATTGCTAAAAAATTAAATATGCCTATGTCACAAGTCATTATAACCATTGAAAACCAGGGTAATACTTCGGCTGCTTCTATTCCTTTAGCTTTGGATTATTCCATCAAAGAAAATCGTATTAAGCGGGGCGACTTGCTTCTTCTGGAGTCATTTGGCGGAGGTATGACATGGGGTGCCATGGTGATACGTTATTAGATATCTGCCTGTTGGAGCTTACTACTAATGAATAATTCTGCCTTTGTATTCCCCGGCCAGGGGTCACAGTCAGTGGGTATGTTAGCGGAATTTGCTAATAGTTATCCTATAGTGCGCGAACTATTTTCACTGGTTTCGGATACAGTTGGATATGATGTTTGGCATCTGATACAAGAGGGGCCTGAATCAAAATTAAATCAAACTGAGCATACACAGGTGGCAATGCTGACAGCTGATGTTGCTGTTTTCACGGTGCTAGAAAAGCAAGGGGCAGCTAATGCTCAAATAATGGCCGGGCATAGCCTTGGTGAATATGCAGCACTGGTATGTGCTGATGCTATTGCGCTTGCTGATGCAGCAATACTTGTAGCTAAACGAGGCCAAGTGATGCAAAAATATATTCCCTTAGGCCAAGGCGCTATGGCTGCCATAGTAGGCTTGAGCGATGAGCAAGTGGAGCTGTTATGCAAGCAGGCGAGTAGTGTTGAATATCAAGTAACCCCTGCAAATTATAATGCTATAGGACAAGTAGTCATTGCCGGACATACGGTGGCTGTTGAAAGAGCAGTGCAAATTGCTGAAACAATGGATGCTCGTATGGCGAAGGTTATACCAGTTAGCGTACCTTGTCATTGCTCCTTGTTAGTTGAAGCAGCTGATGCTTTTGAAGAACACCTTGCCCGTGCAAATTTTAAATCTCCCAAGGTGGCTGTTATTTCAAACGTGGATTTAAGTATTTATAATTCGCCAACGCACATTCGCACACTGCTAAAAGAGCAACTTTATCGGCCAGTAAGATGGGTTGAGACAATTCAACTTATGAAAAATAGAGGAATTGAGCGTATTGTTGAATGTGGGCCTGGTAAAGTACTTACGGGTTTAATCAAACGTATTGATAAAAGCCTAACAGCGATAAGTATTAATGACAGTGCCAGTCTTCATCAAGCTTTATCACAGTTGACTGAACAATCGTATTGAGGATTTTGCATGGGAAATTTACAGGGTAAAATAGCACTGGTTACCGGTGCTACTAGAGGAATTGGAAAAGCAATTGCTTTAAATTTGGCAAAAAAAGGGGCTTATGTTATAGGCACGGCAACGTCAACTGCCGGAGCAGAAAGTATTACAAAAGAATTTGCAGAAGAGGGGTTAAGTGGCGAAGGTCGTGTTCTTAACGTCACAAGCAAAGAAGATATTGACAATTTAATGTCCACGCTATCTGATGAAGAAAAACTTCCCTCTATTTTAGTTAACAATGCCGGTATTACTTGCGATAATTTATTGTTAAGAATGGACGATGATGAATGGGAAAAAGTCATAGACACTAATTTAAGTGCTATATTTCGATTAAGTAAGGCTTGTCTTAAACCAATGTTTCGGGCACGATGGGGTCGTATTATAAGCATTGGTTCTGTCGTAGGTGCCAGTGGTAATTCTGGCCAAGCGAACTATACAGCAGCCAAAGCAGGTGTTGTCGGATTTTCAAAATCACTGGCTCAGGAAATTGCCAGCCGCAATATTACAGTTAATGTTGTTGCGCCAGGTTTTATTGATACTGACATGACAAGTGCTTTACCTGATATAGTTAAAGATGAAATGCTGAAACGAATACCAATGAAGCGTTTGGGTAGGGCTGAAGATGTTGCTGAAACAGTTGCCTTTTTGGCATCTGATAGTGCAAATTATATTACTGGTGAAACCATTCATGTGAATGGTGGCATGTATATGGATTAAATAGGCTTGCGTTCTTTTTATAATTGAATAAACTAGCCTACAGGATTTTTTTAACCGAAGAGGAAAGACAAGTTATGAGTACAGTTGAAGAACGAGTTCGCAAGATTGTTGTTGAGCAATTGGGCGTTAAAGAAGAAGAGTTGAAGAATGACGCATCGTTTGTAGATGACTTAGGTGCTGACTCACTTGATACTGTTGAATTAGTGATGGCTCTTGAAGAAGAATTTGAAACAGAAATTCCTGATGAAAAGGCTGAAAAAATCACTACAATTCAAGAAGCAATCGACTACATCGAATCAAATCTTAACAAAGAAGAAGCTTGATAACTTCGAGGAGTTTTCATTGATTAAGCGGCGTGTTGTTGTTACCGGCCTGGGAATGCTAACTCCGGTCGGTCTAAATGTAGAGCAAACCTGGCGTAATATTTTAGCGGGTAAAAGCGGTGTTGGTATGGTTGAAGGTTTCGACACCACTGACTATCCCACTAAAATATGGGCTAAGGTAAAAAACTTTAATATTGAAGACTATGTGCCGCTCAAGGAAGCTCGAAAAATGGATGTATTCACCCAATACGGTATAGCGGCCGCAGAGGAGGCCCTTGCCGATTCGGGGTTGGTTATTGATGAGCAGCTCTCATTACGAGCGGGTGTTGCGGTTGGTGCTGGAATCGGTGGTATTGAAACCATTACCAACAATCAAGATAAGTTGGTAGCTGGCGGGCCACGTAAAGTATCGCCATTTTTTATCCCTGCAGGCATTATCAATATGGTAGCAGGGCAGATTTCTATTAAGCATCAGTTAAAAGGACCCAATATTTCTGTCGTTACTGCTTGTACAACCGGAACTCATAATATTGGTTTAGCAGGCCGCATGATTGCTTATGGGGATGCCGATGTGATGGTATGTGGTGGTGCAGAAATGACAACTACCCCCCTGTGTTTGGCAGGATTTTCGGCAGTTCGTTCTTTATCCAAGCGAAACGACGAACCTGAAAAAGCATCTCGTCCATGGGATAAAGACCGTGACGGGTTTGTAATGGGAGAGGGTGCCGGTATTTTGATTCTTGAAGAGTACGAGCATGCCAAGGCGCGCGGCGCTAAAATTTACGCAGAATTAGTCGGATTCGGCATGTCTGGTGATGCTTATCATATTACTGCTCCTGATGAAGATGCTGATGGTGCTACTCGTGCTATGGAAGCTGCAGTTAAAGATGCTCATATTGATGTGAGTGAGGTTGATTACATTAATGCACACGGTACCTCAACCTATTTAAATGATTTAAATGAGACAAAAGCTGTAAAACGCCTTTTTAAAGATCATGCCTATAAACTGGCTATCAGTTCAACTAAATCGATGACTGGGCATTTATTGGGTGCTGCCGGTGCGGTAGAAGCTATATTTAGTATTCTTGCTATTAAAGATCAGATAGCTCCTCCAACGATTAACCTGGATAATCCTGATGAAGGTTGCGATTTAAATTATGTGCCTCATAGAGCTCAGGAAATGCGAATTAATTATGTATTAAGTAATTCACTCGGTTTTGGTGGTACTAACGGAAGTTTGATATTTAAACGAGTGTAAATGAAGGGCTGGCTTAAAAGAACCATATTGGGATGTATTATTCTCAGTTTAATTAGCTTCTCGTTAGTCGGCTTATATACTTATATCATGCTAACCAAACCCATGATAGCTGGAAAGTTGCCAGTTATTGTGTCTGTTAATAAAAACACTTCCGCCGCTTCATTTGTGCATGCATTGCGTACTAAACATCTCATCAATTCCAGTCGGGTGTTGTTAGCATTTATTCGCATAAAAGGACTAGCACCGCATTTAAAAGCTGGAATTTATAAAGTGTTTCCAGGTGAGACCACGCAACAATTTCTTAATAAAGTGGTTGCAGGACAAGTCTTGATAGAATCATTCAGTATTATTGAGGGGACAACAGTTAGCCAGATTAAATCCAATTTAAATAATGCCCCGTTTTTAAATTACAGTGAAAGCGATTGGCTAAATGTTGGGAAAATTTATTCTAATCCAGAAGGCTTACTGCTTGCTGATACTTATAACTATGATGCGGGAAGTGATGCTAAACAGATTCTCACGCTTGCACATCAAAAATTACTGCGGTACCTGGACAGTTGTTGGAAGAGTCGCTCTCCGGGATTACCTTATAAATCACCCTATGAATTACTTATTGTTGCTTCTATTTTAGAAAAAGAAAGCTCTTTACCAACCGAAAGAAAATTGATTGCAGGGGTTGTTATTAATCGCTTGAAGAAAAATATGCCTTTACAAATGGATCCAACAGTTATTTATGCATTAGGACCCAATTATCGTGGCAAATTAACCCATGATGATTTAGCAGTCAATTCCCCCTATAATACTTATCGTTATCGCGGTTTGCCACCTACACCGATTGCGGTGGTAGGCAGGGATGCCATAGAGGCAGCAGCACATCCACAAGTTACCGATTATATTTATTTTGTTGCCAAGGGCGATGGGTCACATCAATTTTCAGTGAGCTATGAAGAACAAAAAAAAGCCATCGCCCGCCTTAAAGCCAAGGGATTATCATGACCAAGCGAGGACGTTTTATAGTAGTTGAAGGCCTGGAAGGAGCCGGAAAATCAACAGCCATCCAAACAATTAAACAGTATCTGGAAAACCATGTTAATGAAGTGTTACTAACAAGAGAACCAGGGGGTACCCGTGTTGGAGAAACAATTCGAACAATTATTAAAGAAAAGATTGATAATGAAATGCTGGATCCCCGTGCTGAGCTGCTTTTGCTTTATGCTGCGAGAGTACAATTGGTAGAGCAAATTATACAACCTGCTCTGAACCATGGTTGTTGGGTTTTGGCGGATCGGTTTGAAATGTCAACCTTCGCCTATCAAGGTGGTGGTAGGCATCTCGATGAGCAAATGATTTCGGCCTTATCCACGTTTTGTTTACAAGGATTTAAACCAGATTTAGTGTTATTTATGGACATTGAACCTGAGGAAGGGCTTAATCGTGTGCGACAACGCGGCACCTACGATCGGATGGAGCAAGAATCTTTAGTTTTCTTCACTGATGTTTACCATAGTTACCAGCGCTTGATAAAGACTATGAGTAATGTAGTTTGCATCGATGCTGGTCAATCGTTGGAGATCGTGCAACAATCCATAATCACCCAACTCGAAACATTTATAGCCAACAATGCAGTTGCCTAACTCGTCTGAACTAGATTCTTCCCACGCGCATTGGTGGAAGCAATTTTGTACTATTTATGCAAGAGAACGTCTACCTCATGCGCTTCTATTAATTGGGCCACAGCATGCGGATCTCGCTGACTTTTCTTACAAAATGGCTTCTGTGCTGTTGTGTTCTCAAGATACAAAACCATGTGGGACATGTAAATCCTGCCGCTTATTGCAAGCAAAAGAGCACCCTGACGTGAACCGGTTGCAACCAGAGAAAGCAGGGGGCATCATTAAAATTGACCAAATACGTGAATTGCAGACAATTGCTTTTACCTCGCCCCAGTTAGGTGAGAAAAGGGTGATCATTATCCATCCCGCTGAGAAGATGAATATCGCCGCGGCGAATGCTTTATTAAAACTGCTGGAAGAGCCACCCTCTTGTTTGTTTTTTGTATTAATTGCCGAGCAAATTAGCACAGTGCTGCCAACTATATTAAGTCGTTGCCAACAGTGGCGATTTCCCAATAAAGAAAGTACTGATATAGATTATCTGGCTATAGGCGAATACTATAACCCTGAAAGCGAACGAGGAAAAATTTTTAGCTGCCTTACGGCAATACTACAAGATTTAATGGATTTAAAAAATAAAAAAACTTCCGTATGCGGAGTGGCTACTAGGTGGTTAACGTATGAGTTTAATGAGTTAATCTGGTTGCTTTATTTACTAAATTCTCAGCTTATTCAGACTCGACTCGCTAGACGTTTGCCCGAGAAGAGTTGGTCTTCACAAGTTTATCAACTCTCCCAATACTTTCATCCTGTCTGCCTTTTTCATCAGCTCGACGAATTGAACCGCATCACAAAAAAAATGAATCAAAACATTAGTATTAATCAAACCCTGGCATTAGAAAATTTATTATTAAGATATATGCAGGACTAAGAGCATGACAGTTTTTTTGTCATGGATAGAGGTATTTTTCCTGAATAGTAGAGAGCTGCCTTCGGAACATGCTAAAATCAATACATCGAACTATATCCCATAGAAATTATGCTTGTTGATTCGCATTGCCACCTCAATTTTATTGATTTAACAGAATTTAATAATGATTTAAAAAATGTGTTCGCTGCAGCACATGATAACGGTGTTAAGCATTTTTTATGTGTGTGTGTAGAATTGGATGACTATCCTGTGCTTTGCAAAATAGCGGACAATTATCCTGACGTCAGTATTTCTGTAGGCATTCACCCAAACAGTGAGGTTGCTCAAGAACCAGATGCAAACACTTTGTGCCAACTGGCAGAGCATCCTGCCTGTATTGCTATTGGTGAGACAGGGCTTGATTATTACCGGACGGAGGAAGTAAATGCGCAGGAGCAACAAAGAGAACGTTTTCGTAACCACATACAAGCAGCAATAACCTCTTCTAAGCCCTTAATTATCCATACACGTCAAGCAGCTGAAGATACTTTAAAACTCATGAAAGAGGAAAAAGCTGACGAAATAGGCGGGGTAATGCACTGTTTTGCAGAGGATTGGGATATTGCCAAACGCGCCCTGGACTTAAATTTTTATATCTCCTTCTCTGGAATTGTAACCTTTAAAAATGCTACTAACCTCCATGAAGTGGCAAAAAAAGTTCCTCTAGACCGTATACTTATTGAAACGGATTCCCCCTATCTTGCTCCAGTGCCTTTTCGAGGAAAGCAAAATCATCCGGCGCTTGTCAAGCATGTGGCGATTGCCTTAAGTGAGCTACGCCAAGTAAGCATAGAAGAAATTGCATATCATACAACGACTAATTTTTATAAGTGTTTTAGGATTGGTCGCCAAGGGCTGTAAAAATAAATTAAAAATTGAGTTTCTTGCAGCCTCACTCGCTTACATACAAACTAAACAATGCGCAGATTAAAGCGCAAAAAAGCAAGCCAAATGCTAAACTGCTGGTGTTTATAGCGATTAAAATTCCCGTTACTCCCCCAACAATAGCTGAACAGGTCATTCTAACTGTATTTATAATAGCGGTGGCAGTACCTGCTTCCTGAGGATAGTCGGTTAACGCCAATGCAAAGGCGGGTGGATTTACAAGGCTGACCCCTAAATTAATAAGCAGGGTTGGTGCTAGGGCTAATAGGGTTAACCCTTCTTTATAAAATATCGCCAGCATTAAAATTGCACTAGAAATCATTATTAAACTGCCCAGACGAATATTCCAAACCAGCGATTTTTTTTCTCGTAATTTAATTCCAATGTAGTTACCTAGAATAAGAACAATACCATTACTACCAAAAAGGATTGCAAAAACCAAAGGTGAAAACTTTAAATTATCAATGACTATATAAGCGGCATTAATCACGACAATCATAACGCATGAATAGGAGGCAGTAACGAGGGCAATACTTACCCATAAGCGTTGATGAGATAATATTTTTTTATAGTTACTCAGTGACGTTTGCCATAAAAAGCCAATGTCTGTTTTTTTCCAGTGCACTGATTCTTGCAAAGATCTCTCTGCAAAAAAGAATAAAAAAAGCGCAATTAGTGCCATGAGTATAAACGTTGCCTGCCATCCGTAATGAATAAAAACAAGTGATCCTAAAAGTGGTGCAAAGATAGGCGAGACAGAAACAATCATAGAAATATGAGAGAGTACCCTTGCTCTATCAGTACTATCGTCTTCATCCCGTGAGGCTGAAAAAGCAACGATATAAGCACAGCAAATCGAAAATCCTTGGAATACACGAGCAACAATTAACATTTCTATACTGGTTGAAGCCATACAACCCAGGGTTGCTATGAGAAAAACAACCAAACTAAGACGTAACGTGATTCGTCGGCCAAAACAATCAACCAATGGACCCCAAATTAACTGAGAAAATCCAAAAACGAAAAAAAATAAACTTAGAGTTAATTGGCCAAGCTCGTGAGTGGTATTAAAGTAATCCGTTATCGCAGGAAGCGCTGGCTGGTACAAATCAAAGGTTAATAAAGAAAATGTCGAGAGACTTCCTAAAAGCAAAAACGGTGTTTTCTTGTTTTCTTTACCCTGCATAAGATACTGCTTATTGATTACGGTTGTAGCCAGCTTAATGAGGCTTTGCTAAGATTTCAATCTTATTTCATAAACTGGATGGATTTAGGTAGCGCTTATTGCATCTGCCAAAAAACTGCCATTCAATTCAAATCAAAAAGTAATTAATGATGATAACAACCCCTAAACATGAAAAAATATACATCGGCCTAATGTCTGGCACCAGCATGGATGGTATTGATGCGGCGATGATAGAGCTAGAGTCCAACTCTTTTATTGCTGGGATTACCAAACCCTATAGTCAGAAGGCAAAGGATTTTCTTGAGCAAGTGCTTCAAGAAAAAAAACAATCTTTACCTACATACAGCCAGTTAAATACCATGCTGGGAAGAGAATTTGCCAAAGCAGCACTTACATTAATTGAGCAAGTTCATTTACCTTGTTCCAATATAAAAGCGATTGGAAGCCATGGACAGACATTATATCATGATGCAACAGCAGAAATCCCTTATACGGTGCAATTGGGGTGTGGACATACGATTGCTGAATCAACAGGCATTACTGTAGTCGCAGACTTTAGAACACGCGATCTAATCGTTGGTGGGCAGGGTGCGCCATTTGCTCCCATTTACCATCAAGCTTTATTTAAAAATCAGCCATTGCCTTTAGTGGTAGTGAATATCGGTGGGATTGCCAATTTATCCTATCTTTCTGAAGACTCAACTGTGCATGGTTATGATACAGGACCAGGAAACTGCCTGATGGATGCATGGATAAAAAGAAATTTAGGGCAAGAGTATGACAAAAATGGTGAGTGGGCAGCCTCAGGGAAGGTAATTGAGTCATTGCTAACGGATTTATTGCAGGATTCTTATTTTAAAAAAGCACAGCCTAAGAGTATTGGTAAAGAGTATTTTTCGCTGGCATGGCTTGAACGCCACCTAAAGCCTGAATATTCACATGCTGATATCCAATCCACTCTACTAATGTTAACGGTGCATACGATTGCTCGAGCCGTTAATTTTGAAAAAAAGCCCCCATCCCAAGTCTTAATTTGTGGTGGAGGCGCACATAATTTAACGCTTCTAAATGCTTTAGGCCTATTGTTACAGGACATTCCTGTAAAGAGTACAAATGCTTACGGTGTTAACCCTGATTTTATAGAAGCCTTAATGTTCGCCTGGCTCGCTAATAAAACCCTTACCAGTGAAGCGTTGGATATGCATTTGATTACTGGCGCCAAACGTCCTGCGATATTAGGTACAATCTATCCTGCAGGCATTGACAAACGAAATTGGCTTAGGGTGTAATGTGCATTTTTAATTACTAAGATACTATTTTGAACGCATATCAATCAAATGATCATCATCCTGGCAAATTCACAGCATATGTGATTTTTTTGCTGTCTGCTTCGTTTTATTTGTACGAGTTTGTGTTGCAGGTGGCCCCGAGTGTTATGGCTGAATCAATGATGAAAACATTTAATGTCAGTGCGGCAGGTTTTGGTATCGTTTCGGCATTTTATTTTTATGCTTATGCGCCCATGCAATTGCCAGCGGGATTGTTATTTGATCGTTATGGACCACGCAAATTAATGACATTTGCCTTAATACTGTGTGCCGTTGGTTCTTTCTTTTTTGCCTCAACAGATAGTTTATATACTGCCGCGTTGGGTCGTTTTCTTATTGGTATTGCATCGGCATTTTCCTTTATTGGCGTCCTAGTCCTTGTTTCACGTTGGTTTCCACCGCAGCAGTTTGCTTTTTTAGCCGGTATTGCGCAGTTGATGAGTTCCGTAGGTGCCATGTTTGGTGAAATGCCTTTGGCAGCCCTGGTGGGACAAGTGGGTTGGCGAAATGCCAGCTTTATTCTGGCACTCATAGGCTTGGCTTTAGGAGCACTTATCTGGTTTGTCATTCGTGATTATCCTAATCAACCCACACAAAGTCCTCCAAAACGGCAACTTATCGAGGAATGGCATCGTTTGGTGAATGTGTGTAAGCGCTCCTATACCTGGCTGACAGGTGCTTATGCATTTGCTATATGGACTCCAATCGCGGTTTTTGCTGCATTATGGGGAGTACCTTATTTGCAACAGAAATATCAGGTCAGTGTCATTATGGCTTCAGGCATGTGCAGCATGATATGGCTAGGTATCGGGATTGGTAGCCCGTTATTGGGTTGGGTTAGCGATCGTCTCTATAGTCGCCGCTTGTCATTAGCGCTTAGTTCAATATTTGGTCTTCTGGCTACCATTTTATTATTGTATGTACCCAATATATCCATTAACTGGATGTATGCTGTTCTGTTTATTCTGGGTTTTGGTGCGGGTGGGCAAACCGTTAGTTTTGCAGTGGTTAAAGACAATAATCCTCCAGAGTTAGTAGGGACCGCTTCAGGATTTAATAATTTATCGGTGCTTGTTGGCGGCGCTATTTTTCAGCCTTTAGTCGGCGTTATTTTACATCACAGCTCTGATTGGTCAACTGTGAATGGCATTCCTGTCTATCCCATAGAAAACTATAACCAAGCGCTATTGGTAATGCCACTTTGTTATTTAGCAAGTTTAATTATCGCATTATTTCTTCTAAAGGAATCTCATCCAGGCCATGTAGAGCCTCGTTTAAAGGATTAACATTTGCATCTGTCCTTATTATCTGTGATAGTAAGTTTTTAACCTTTGAGATCGGTATATGCCTGAACTTACCCAGTACTTAGGAGCAATTGGAGTAGAGTTAACTCAAGATGCAGTACCGGATTTAACATTGTTAAATCGAATTATTGCAGCCCATCTTAAAAATTTTCCCTACCAAAATACTGATCTCTATATAGCTGGTACGAAGGAGGTTGGGCAACGAACAGTAAATAGTTTAACGGCCGACGCTCTCTATACGCAATTAATTATTAATAAACAACCGGGATATTGCTTCCAAAACATTGAACTATTAGCCTGGGCGTTAACATCGCTTGGTTTTGAGGTGAATCGTCATTTAGTAAAGATACTCAATAAATCCAGTGACCAAGTTGAACCTGGCTTGCTAGATGAAGAGGAGTTTTCTCATGAATGTCTTATTGTGGCGCTTGAAGATCATCAATGGTTAATAGATACCGCTTTTGCGAATAACAGTTTGCGTACAGCGTTAAAAGTTATACCCGAACGGCAAGTCATTGGACAAGAGCATTATCGATTTATTTCTGATGAGAATAATTTTTATCTAGAAACTCGGACTAAAGAGGGGTGGTTTTGTCTGTATGCTATTGATAAACACCCTAAAACAAAAGAGGAAATACAAGCAGCCCATCAAAATCTGGTGATAAGCCCTCAAGAATTTCCTATTCGAGATAAATTTTTAAAAATGGGCAAGGTAACGGATGAGAAACGAAAGACACTTGTTTTTTTTAAAGAAAATAAGCAAGGATTTTTTAAATCCATAAATAATTCCTACTACAAAAATAGAGTCATTTCTTCGATTGAAGAGTTCGCAATAGTTGCCAAAGAAAAATTTGATATAACGGTGGACGATGAAGTTAGAGGGCTTTTCGCTTAAAGGAACATGAATTAAGGCTAGCTGTTTCATTCCCGATGCAAAACCACCTACGGGTGGTTTTTGTTCATAAAGCAACCATTTATCGTTTGCAGGACTTACCCAAGGATCATTAATAGTGAGAATATATAAATTAATAAGTATTTATATTACTTCTTATTACTTTTTTGGAATAGTAGTTTTTCTTTTGATATTTGGCTTTGCAGATAGCTTAAAAATTTTAAAATCTTCACCTATGACCGACGATTTAAACGGAACACTTATTTTATTTTCCTCATTAATAGCCTGTATTTTAGTGATTTCACTGATGAGAAAGCGGTTATCACTGCAACCCTATCCCTATTTTATGCTAGGTTTTTATATTGGAAATTTATCGTTGTTATTAATTTTTCTAATACAGGCTTTATTGAACAATTATATCATTTGGGAATTTCCCGAATTTTTATTAATCTTTTTTGCACCATTTATAGAATTATTTTTCGCTTATCTTTTTGGTTTTGCCTTTATGGCGCTAATTCCGTCCTGGTTAAGTGCGTATATTCTATTTAGGGTAATAAAAAACAAAGAAAAATAATCTCTTAGCTTCGATTTGCATTCGAGGGTACAAAAAACTAGAACATCTCTGCACAGGACTTCGTAGTAACTTGGGGTGCTTTATCTGAAAACCGTTATGGTATTTAAATTTATCCTATGATATTGCCGAAGTCGATTCTATAGCTCAAGTTGACTATTGCAATTTTGGGTATCTACATATCCTTCACTTAAATAGGAGTAACAGGGATGTTTTTTAAGATTTTCCAGCAATTTATATGTGTTTGTTTCCTTTGCAGATCTAGCGCTTGTATTGATAGAAAAGAAATTGAAAAAATTAATGCACGTAGGCCTTGGTTTGATAAGGGTTTTGTAAATTTCATGGTGGGGATCGGCCAGAATCTGCATAAGCGCCTCTCCTTCCAAATTTTCTGCAGCTTTAATAAAATAATTTAAGGCCTTTATTTTTTGAGCTAGGATAATACATTGATTACCTTGACTCTGTTTTTGTGTTAAAGCATTTCGGTATGATTTTATTTCTCTCATAGCTTGAGATTCAATAAATTTGTTAAAATAATACAGTTTTTCTTGTTCATTAAAATTACTATGGTACGCCTCAGGATTATCGATAATTCTGCCATCATTAAAGACAAAGTACTCTGTCTCAGAGCTATAAGGAGATGTATCGAATTTCATGATAGCAGGAGTTGCGACAAGGATGGGTTTACCATTCGACCCTTTTCGATATTTTACTGAATATATAGGCAATTTTTCTTGTGTCTTACAATTGTAGAAATCGATATCAAGACTATGAGGTTCTCCCAAATCGACGTATTTCTTCTCGATTTTGTCTTTATACGAAACATTAAGTATATAAAAACAAGAGCTATTAAGGTGATCGCCTATATACAATATTCTTGCATTTTCTGGTTTAAATGTATTTGAGGACATTAAAGAAGATGAACGAGTATTTTTAGGCATACATACTTTCCTTAACAAAAAAGACACAACAATTAACAAATTTATTGCATTGTACATTTAAAAATTAATATGAGCAATAAATTTTCAATTATTGGGGTTTTGCCGCAAAAACAGATCAGCCGAGATCATCTCCACATATTGCATAGGAACGTTTGTTGTCCTCTGTACATGACAGGTTTTCTCTCATGTACAGAACAAGTCGTCTAAGCATGTCGGTTAAAGTAGCCCGACTATTTAATGAAATGTTTGTGAGTCAGATTCAATCGATTCGTCAGGGGGTTCATGGTCTTTCAGGGAAAGAAGCTTTTCTTTCATACAATGTTGAATTTCTTTTCGTTGACTGGAGTCAACACCAGCTTTGTAGGTAGCCATTCCTGAGTTTATCCATGTTTTTGAATGCCCAAGTGAGAGAGGATATAAAATAACTCCGGCAAGCATTTTCATAATCCCTGCGAGCTTTTGTAGAGTAGGAGAGTGGATTACAAGTCTGTCAGCCAGTGCCTCATAAGTCTTAAGACTTGCTTTATCCGGATTTAAAGTGATACTTGTTGTGCGAATTGCCGCTTCAAGCAACAAGCGTTTACCACTCACACCATTCTCTTTTTGTAATTTAATTTGTTCGAGAATGGACAAACCGGTATTAATTGCAGCTTCATTGAAATGTGGATTATTTTTATGATTGGATTTGGCTGCAAGAAGTTCTTGAATTCCTTGTTTTACCCGCAAGGTTAATAAATCTTCTACACGCTTATGCGGACAGTTATAATCGCGCCATTCTATAAGCCAACTCTGATTTGAATCCTCTCTTAAGTCATTATAATGTTCATTAACGTAAGCATCAATCACATTCCAAAGGGTCTTTAAGTGGTGATTCATGCCACGTGCCTTCACCATAGCCGGTGCTGCATGCAGAGCACATTCAAACTCTTCGCGACTCATAGGGGTATTTGTTTTAAATGATGTAAGTAAATTGTAATAGGCAGAAGAAACCCCGCCACGATCGATAGCGTCCTTGCATGAGAAATTTACACTTTCAGGGTTAAGGCGCTGGATAATATGATTAGTTAATTCGAACTTGATAAAATGAAACCACACTGCTTGTCGTTGTGAACTGGATAAAAAAGGAGTTTTATCAAAACCTAAGGCTTTAAAACTATTTACTAAAAGTTTTTCAAGCTGTTTTTTTTCTTCGGCAAGAGAGTACCTATTCCATTCATCCGTGAAAATAAGTTGCCTGACTTTATTACTGATATAGAAATCGTTAACTTTCGAGACTGCCTCAGAGTCCTGCTGTGCAATTTTAATGAATTCATCATAAATCTTTGTAGCACTGATGCGGTCTTTGGTTTTTCGATAGTGTGAGCCGGACATTAGACCTTTGTCTGCAGGGAGGGTAATTACTGCAATATTGGGATGTTTGTCTTCAAGTTTATGAAGCGCTTTGCTAAGTGCTTTTTCTTTTTTGCCCTCTGCATCGGTTCTATCAAGACCAAGATTATTGAAATAAATGTGGAGGATAGCTGATTTATCAACTGCTCTTTCATGTTTTACCTGTAACCATCTTTCGAAGAGGGGGCTTACTCGTTCTATGCCTTGGTCGCGTTGGGCTTGAGTACCAAAACGATATTCTTGTGGATAATATTGCGATGCCTCATTGGTATAATTATAGTTGCGAACGGTCGCAAGGCTGGTAGTATGTTGGGGTTTAAAATCGTCTGCAATCATTGCAGTAAATCGACCAAACATGGAGCCAGCTTCTGCAGGAGACAATGCGCGTTTATTAATTTTCTTCCCATGATCGGTCAGGACGATAGAAATTGACTTTTGAATTTCGGTATCTGTTAAAGTATGGTTCAGTGGAATAGATTTGATGGCCTTAAATGTTTCTTCAAGGATAGCATTGTCATTATGGTAAATCGAGAATATAAAATTATCTAAATCAGCGACTTTTGACGGATCTTGAACACTATCGTGCCTTGGCTTGTCATAAATTGTTTCGATGTTATCTTCGACTTCGGTAAAAAAATCGGTATAAACATCCGCGTAGGCAAAATCCTGATGATAGACAGACTGTGCTTGTATAATTTTAAGGTTGTTAGCTAACCCAGGGGATAAGCGGGTGAAAATTGAATCCGTTAATTGCAGGTGTTTTAAATAGGAAAAACAGTTTTTATTATGAAGACTATCGCTAGTCAATTTTGTTTCTGTCATGGTAACGCCATTATTTATTAAAAGTTCCCTAGAGGGTATTCTAGGTTTTAATTCTTAAGGAAATATGAGATAAGCTTACGACAAATTAAACTTTCATTGAACCAGAAAATGGACTTATGATCGAAGACCCCGTAAGTGTGCTACTATTTTATTGGTTGGGAACAGGACTTGAGTAAAACAGATTTAATGATAATGAACAAACTAATCGATCCTTTAATAATGAACACTCACCCTCAATGGCATCCTATACTGGCTAAAGCATTGCAAGAGGTGGATAAGAATTATCTCATTGAGCTTAAGGAAGATAAAAATTGGTTACCAGGTATAAATAATATGTTTGCAGCATTTAGCATACCTCTTGATAAAACAACTTATCTCTTGCTTGGGGAATCTCCTTATCCTCGTCCACAATCTGCAAACGGCTATGCATTTTGGGATGCGGCTGTTCAGAATCTTTGGAGTCCCAAAGGACTTAGTAAAGAAGTCAATCGCGCTACATCGCTAAGAAATTGGATGAAAATGTTGCTTGTGGCTCGTGGCGATTTAAAAGAAGACTTATCACAGGTGGCGATTGCACAGTTGGACAAATCCCATTTTTGCCAGACAGCCGAAGATTTTTTCAAGGGATTAATTAAGAAAGGATTTTTATTATTGAATGCTTCTTTGGTGTTCAGCAAGGATGGTGTACGTATGCATGCGCGGCAATGGAAACCTTTCATGAATAGTTTATTAGATCAGTTGGCTATCTATAATCCTTCTGTGAAATTGCTTTTATTCGGAAATATTGCAAAAGAAATACCCCAAACGAAGTTTTCTTCTTGCTTAATTGCCGAGCATCCTTACAATCTAAGCTTTATTAATAATCCACAAGTGCTGGAATTCTTTAAACCGCTGGACTTGCTTACTAATTATGAAAACAAAACCAACTGTTGATCTGCAAGAGATTGCAAAATTTTCACAACATGCGTCACGCTGGTGGGATAAAGATGGACCATTAAAAACCTTGCATGATATAAATCCAGTACGTCTTGAATTTGTTAAAAAAAGTGGTTCTTTAAATAACAAGCTTGTACTTGATGTGGGCTGTGGGGGAGGTATTTTATCAGAGGCCATGGCAAGTGAAGGCGCCCAGGTAACTGGACTAGATTTATCCGAAGAGGCGTTGGAAGCGGCAAAAGCGCATGCGGCTTCCAATACATTAGAGATTGAATACCTTTGTTGCTCCGTTGAAGAATATGAGCATCCGGGTTTCGATATTATCACCTGTATGGAAATGTTGGAGCATGTACCTGACCCACAAGCCATTATTACCCACTGTGCGCGTTTACTGAAGCCTGGAGGGACCCTTTTTTTATCGACAATCAATCGAACAGTTAAAGCCTACACAACTGTAATTTTGGCTGCTGAATATATTTTAGGTTTATTACCCAGGCAAACTCATGAGTTTGCCAAGTTCATTAAGCCAAGCGAGCTTGTTGCCATGATACGCCAATCGGGGATGGAGCTTATTGAGCTTACAGGCATGAGCTATAATCCCTGGAACAAAATGGCAACATTGGATGATTCTGTGGCAGTGAATTATTTAATCTCTTGCTTTAAGCCTTGATTTTTTTTCTCTGCATAACGTTGTTGATAACGTTGATGAGCATATTTGGCTTGCTCTTCTGTCACGACATCAACCTCATTCCCAAAAAGATCAACACGAGCGACATTGGGTTTTTGGCAATTTAAATAGGCAGGCGATGAGCTGTAATAACTCAATGCTTCTCGTAATGCCTTTTTGCTGAAAGGGGGTGTGTCCAAACGTTCATAAAAATCGATAATTTCATCAAAAATACCAATTTGTAATGGTTTCACCTGATTACCCTTTTTAAAAAAAGCACAGGGAAAATGTTCAATCAGCCAGTCGATGATCTGCAATTTGTCTTTTTTCACGCTTTCTGGTTGCTGACTCATAATTGTCTCAAAGGAAAAATTAAGTGCATTTAAACTACCATAATTACGGGTTTTGGCAAGTAAGTTTTACTGTTTAAATACCCTGCATAGAAGATAAATTTTGAATCATGTCGATTGCAAGCGTATCAAGATGCTATACTTGTTCTTCCTAGGAGTGGGGATTTTTTATGGTAGCCTGAATAGAGTTGATCTGCTCTTTTTCAATACTGGGGCTAGCCTCTTGATGGGTTGTTTGTTTAAAGCGTGCTTTAAAATCGGCTGTATTTTCTTTTTTGGAAACTTTATTTAAAAAGTCTGTTTCAATGTCCTTGGCAATATATACCTTTGTCCCTTGTTGAAATAATTTGGTCTTATTTTGGTACCCCATGGCATCACTAAAAGCACGAGCCTCTTCTCGAGAAGCAAAAGTAAGCTGCATGGAATAATCTACAACCCCTCTAGTATCTTGGCGAATGCTAGTTGGTTGGTGTGAAACACTAGGTGATTTAACTTGTGCATCAGTAAACAGTTGCGCCTTTTCACGACAAGCTTTTTGAAGGTCAATCAACCCTTCACTGCTAAGTTTTGGAGGAGGCGATAGTTTGGATACACTCAAATTCACTGCAGTGATTTTAGACAGAGCATCGGTCGTAAGATAAACGTCTTTTTCATTTTGAAACAAATTTCGTCGATCATTGATCATGACTAAATTAGTAAATTGCCTTGCTTGATTTGCATCTTGAAACGTTAATTTTGTTGTGTAGTTTGCGGATTCATTTTTACGAGGAGATAGCGGATAATGTCCTGTTTGCAGTTTGGCATTATTGAAATCCTTGCTTGCGGCAATGTTTGAAGATAATTGTGCCTCAGACGTGGTCGAAAGCTCTTGGGATGACTTTTCTATTCTTTTCTTTTCTGCGTCAAATTTCTCAACAAAGTCTTTATTGCAATTGTTCATATCCGCAAGTGTTTTTAAGGGAGTTTTTTTATCCGTTGAAATAACGGCGTCTACTGCTATTGGGGTTCCATCTTTTTTAAATGTAGTCTTATCGCTATGTTGATATCTAAAATCAGGGTGATTTGGATTTGCAGCAAAGCCTAAATCTAAGGGTAATTTTTGCGTTCCCGCATTCATGTCACCACCAACAACAAAACCAATTTGATGCTTTTTGCTGACAGTATTTACATCGTTCATGACCTCTTCTAAGTTTAGCCGTTTTATCTGAACCCCATTCTTTTTTTTATAGTCTGCTTTATCACTTTCAGCATGAATATTGGCTAATAGCTGTTTCTTACCATCAGGACCCACTCCCACACTAAATAACACTTGACCACGGGTGGCGGGATCAGAATCATATTTTTGTTGCAATTTGCTAACAGCAGCTTTCAATTGGATGTCTTCTGTCGAAGACGCCCCAGGGGTTGCAGAGTTTTGACATGAAAAGGTTAAGTTCCCAAACTTATGCTCACCGTTTTGAGCATAGCTCATTTCAAGTTTTTGCTTGGGGTCTAAATATTTTTCAATCGCTGCAATGAATTTATGTTGCTCCCCATGCGGCATTTCCTGAAGCATGCCACTATCTATCTTCCCTTCATTGATTTTTTGCGCGATTGCAAAAGCTTCCATTTCCAAGCCTTGGGTTAAATTTTTTCCAGTTTTAGCTGGACCATTTTCCTTGTCAAGATTCCAAATCAACGTTTTGCCAAATAACTGAGGATGGTGATCGGAATGTAAGTTTAAAGTAGAGTTTGGTGTCACCTTAATTTGTCTTGCCATTAGGAATTCGGTATGTGCGGGGCTATACCCACTAGTATAGGTGGTTTTGAATTAATTTTCATCAATTTGAAATAAAGAGGATACTTCCACTATACTATTTAAATTTACCCCTGCTTGATGCTAGTTTCAGTAGATGGATGATGAGTCAATTATTTGCTAAATTCAGATTAAAAAACTATCCTATATTTTTGTTAATTATAGCGAGTATTTTTTCATTACAACCTGCCTCTCTGTCTTATAGTTTACAGCCAACAGTAACGCGATACGCCCCAGAGATCGTCTCTATTGTTCAATCCCATGAATATTTGCGCAGTCATGAGTCACCGCTGTATTGGAAATTAAGTGCTTATTATATTCCCCAGCGCAATGACAGCTCTTGCTCTATAGCTACTGCAACGATGGTTATCAATGCAGCACTTGCCCATCAACACTTATTCACAAGAAAACCTTTGGCAACTCAAAACGACATTCTAAAACGCGTAAACGACGAGGTTTGGAATAAAGGGGTGAAAAAAGACGGTGAAGGCGTTTCCCTGGCGCAATTAAAGAGATTATTAGCCAAAGCATTTAAAGCTTATGGGCTGAACAATTTTACCATTCACCTCATTTATACAACGAACAGTGCGCCGCAAAATGAGAGGGTGTTGCAAAATTATCTTTTAGAAAGTGAGACGCATGGTCAGCCTATTATAATAGTCAATTTTGATCAGAAATTTTTCACGAATGACATGAGTGTTGGGCACTTTGCACCTGTTGGGGCTTATGATGCAGAAAAAAAGCGTGTTCTTATTATGGATCCTGACAGGGAGTGGTATGAACCTTATTGGGTTCCACAAAAAAAACTTTTACAAGCAATGGCGACTCAAAACACGGGTAGTCCTCATTACAGGGGCTACCTGATTATTTATTTCAAGCCTGAAAAGGGGGAAAAAGTAAATCAGTAGTGTAGACTATCTCATAGAAGTCCAAGAGATTTCTCAAATTGCAACAAGATATTTCTATATTCTATGAGCTCCTAAGCTTGCAACTAAGATTAACTTATTGAATTTAAATGTTTATTTTTAATAATGATTAAAAAATAATGGTTAGTCCTTTAAATAAACACTCTTGCAGAGTATAAAACCGGTTGCTAAATTTTAAGTATGACTTCAACGGATTTGAGGTCTCTTAAAGGGATTTTAATCATAAGGATATGACAGTCAGGGATGATATCAAGATAGGATATCTTGATTGGAGACTGCAAAGCCAGGGTGTTCACCCTGGCTTTATTTTTTATACACTCACATAACCTGAATGAGACAAGTAATAGCTATCAGGATAATAGGCAAAAACGACAGAGCCATTTTTAATAGTATTAATCACGGGCTTGGCTAACGTTTTCGCGATAGAAGGGCAGCCCCAGCTGCGTCCGGCACGCCCTGATTTTTTAATAAAATCAGGTTCAACATACCAAGCACCATGAATAACTACGCGTCGATTGTACGCATTATCATTAAAGCCGCGCTCTAATCCCTGTAAGTTGAGGGAATAGCCCTTTGAACCAATGTAAGTATTACGGGTAATGTAGGTACCTAGGCTGCTTTCTTTGCTGGAAGGCCTATTAGAAAAATGATGGGCAACCCTGTCTCCGGAGTTTCTTCCATGAGCTACGTAGGTATTATATAAAAGACGCTCCCTACGAACGTCAAAAACCCACATACGTTGTTTATTAGAGGGTAATGAGTAATCGATAACAGTTAAGACAGGTTTCTTGACGGCTCCTTTATCAGCTGCTTTTTTATAAGCAGTAAGAGCTAGTTTTAATACTTTTTTATTGAGTTGGGGTGCTTTTTGGCTAAGGTGTTGTACCTCCGTATTAACGTCAAATCCAGTTTTGGCCGGAGGAGGGGTGTGCGTCATGCCGGTTGATAAAAATGCTGCAGAAATAAAGTTTAATATGGTGTTCATAACACTCCTTTTTCCGTAGTAATTCGCAAGAATAAAGGTCGCAAAAATGTGGTGATTATATTTACAACTAAGACAAATGTAAAATTATAAGGGTGCTGCTTGTACATAAGAGGGAAATTTTAGTCTATTCAGAGGGTTAAAGAAGGGGTATATAGTAACATTTGTTTCAAAATTAATCAATAAGAAATTTATTTAATCTAAAATTACTAAAATTTGTACACTTCCGTGTGCAAAATAGAATCCAATTTATCATAATTAGTTCTACTTTCTTCCTTAAAACATCCCAGTGATTGCTTGGTTTGCGCTAAATTTATGCGCATAAATGAAGGTAATTTATGGGTGGATAGATTTCAATTCGACCTATTCTGCATTATCATCCCTGGTATTTTTGACCGGCTACATTTTGGAGAAAAACATGCTTGAGCGGTATTCTATTCAACCTCCGCAAGGCTCTCGTGCACTTATTAACAAAGCATATCGAGTCGATGAATTAACATTGATGAGCGAACTTATCGAAAAGGCCGCATTGGATAGTGGGCAGGTAACAGCAATTCGAAATCAGGCCACAGGGTTGGTGGAACAAGTTCGAGCAGAACGAAAGAAAAGTACCGGTATCGATTCCTTTTTGACAGAGTATTCACTTTCGAGCGACGAGGGAATTGCTTTAATGTGCCTTGCTGAAGCATTACTACGTGTACCTGATAATGCAACAATCGACAGTTTAATTAAAGATAAATTAACAAGCGCTGATTGGAAGTCGCATCGCGGTCAGAGTGAGTCATTTTTTGTAAATGCAACAACCTGGGCGCTCATGTTAACAGGAAAAGTTTTAACGCCTGAGAAGGCGGATTCTGTTTTAAGTAAAGCCTTATTTAAAGTGCTTAACCGTAGTGGCGAAGGAGTAGTCCGTAAAGCAGTTGATACTGCTATGCGTATTATGAGCAAACAATTTGTTACTGGCCGCACTATTCATGAGGCACTGTCACGCGCCAAGAAAAAAGAGGCAAGAGGGTATCGTTATTCTTATGATATGTTAGGTGAAGCAGCACTCACTGCTACTGACGCACATCGTTATTTTATTGCTTACAAGGAAGCCATTGAAGCGATTGGTTCAAGCGTAGATAAAAATACCAATGTTTATCAGCGGCCCGGTATTTCAATTAAATTGTCCGCATTATTTCCCCGATATCAAGAATCTCAGCATGAACGAGTAATGGCTGAGTTGCCACCCAAATTACTAGAACTAGCCCAACTTGCTAAAACGTATGATATTGCACTTACCGTCGATGCAGAAGAATCAGAGCGCTTAGAACTTTCTTTAGACATTATTGAGCGCGTATTTCGGGATGATAGCTTGCATGGCTGGCATGGTTTTGGAATGGCTGTTCAATCTTATCAAAAAAGAGCCTTTTATCTGCTGGACTGGATAGCAGATTTGGCCAGAAGTAAGCAACGTCGCATGATGGTTCGCCTGATAAAAGGCGCATACTGGGACAGCGAAATTAAGAAAGCTCAAATGCAGGGTATGTCAGAGTATCCTGTTTTTACTCGTAAAGTATTTACGGATGTTTCTTTCCAGGCTTGCGCGAAAAAATTATTAACAATGACGGATGCAATATACCCAGCTTTTGCAACGCATAATGCCTATTCTGTGGCTGTGGTTTTGAACTTGGTGGGGGATTACAAAGATTTTGAATTTCAATGTTTGCACGGCATGGGTAATGAACTTTATGAGCAGATCGTACCTGCAAATCGTTTGGGAATTCCTTGCCGTGTGTATGCGCCTGTAGGCAGCCATGAAGATTTATTACCCTATCTGGTTCGTCGACTGCTGGAAAATGGGGCTAATTCTTCGTTTGTTAATCGAATTGTGGATGAGAAAGCACCCATCAGTTCATTGGTTGAGGATCCTGTTAGCAAAGCCAACCATCTGTTGGGAAAAATTAATCAAAATATACCTTTACCAGCTTCCATCTTTTTACCCGAACGAAAAAATTCAAGCGGTTTTGATTTTACGGATAGAGCAGCTATTGCAAAATTACAGCAATTTTATGAAGGAATGGATTTTTCAGGTTGGCATGCTAAACCGCTTGTGGCAGGAAGACAAGGTGGAGGAATTGATAGAAGTGTTACTTCACCGCAAAATTTTGATAATCCTATTGGTCGTGTTAGTAATGCAACGACTGAGGATCTTGATTGGGCATTAACCAAATCGCAACAAGCATTTCCTTCCTGGAGTAGTATGCCAGTTAACGAGCGAATCGCTTGTATTGAGCGTTTTGCGGAGCTTCTGGAAGAACATACGCCTGAATTGCTTGCTATGGCTTGCTTGGAAGCAGGGAAAACATGGAATGATGGTATTGCCGAAGTACGGGAATCTGTTGATTTTTGTCGTTACTATGCCATGATGGCTGAGAAATTAATGGCAAAACCCCTACGATTGCATGGTTATACGGGGGAACTTAATGAATTAAGCCTTCATGGCAGAGGCGTGATTGCTTGTATTAGTCCCTGGAATTTTCCTTTAGCCATTTTTACCGGCCAGATTGTTGCAGCACTTGTGACAGGAAATTGTGTGGTTGCAAAACCTGCAGAACAAACCTCAATCATTGCTACATTTGCTGTACAACTAATGCATGAGGCTGGCATTCCTCTCGATGTTGTTCAATTATTACCTGGCAGCGGGGAAGTAATAGGTGCAGCTTTAGTCGCTGATCAACGGGTAAAAGGAGTAATATTTACCGGTTCAACGCAAACTGCAACTAGCATCAACAAAACGTTGGCTACTCGTGGTGGTGAAATTATTCCATTAATTGCCGAGACAGGTGGACAGAATGCGATGATCGTAGACTCATCGGCCTTATTAGAGCAAGTGGCGGTGGATGTAATGACCTCCGCTTTCGGCAGTGCTGGTCAACGCTGCTCCGCACTGCGTGTATTGTTTGTTCAAGAAGAAGTTTACCCGCGTATGATTGAATTGCTACGAGGGGCGATGGCGGAGCTGCAAATAGGGGACCCGCGCTGGTTATCTACGGATATTGGACCAGTGATAGATAATGATGCCTTGGCCGGTTTAAAAGCGCATGTCCATTCGATGCAACAAGAGCATGAAATAATTTACCAGTGCGAGTTGTCTAAAGATTGTGACAAAGGTTATTTTATGCCGCCTACCGCCATCGCTCTTAAAGACATGTCCGCCCTTAAAAAAGAAGTATTTGGTCCAATTTTGCACGTTATCAGTTATAAACGTAAGACATTGGATAATGTGATTGAGCAAATTAATGACACAGGTTATGGGCTCACACTCGGAATCCACAGTCGAATTAATCAGACTGTTGAATATATCCGCAATCGCGTACATGTTGGAAATTGTTATGTTAATCGCAATATGATTGGTGCAGTAGTAGGATTACAACCTTTTGGTGGGGAAGGGTTGTCAGGAACTGGCCCTAAAGCAGGTGGTCCTTATTATCTACAGCGTCTATGCCATGAGCGAACTTATACAGTAGATACTACAGCCGCTGGAGGTAATGCCAGTTTAATGTCCCTTCCTGAAGGCTTTTAAAACAGCTAAACTCCCGTTTGCACCCAACATAAGCGTTATTCTGGATTCAGAATAACGCTCAGGGTATTCCTTTCAATCCACATAATGATCTGGATGGGTTTTATCAAACACTTCTTCATGCTTTTTGGCAAACCACCAAGGTATAACAACAAACAAAAATAAACCGCCGATTAAAAAAGCTTCAAAGAAAAAAACATTACTGATAGGAATTTGAGTAGGGGGAACAAAACCAATTAACATTGCTGTAATGCAACATAGCGTACCAACTCCAGCAACTAGCCACATCACTGCATTGCCTCCTGGTATTTTATAACTGCGCGGTTGATCAGGTTTACTATAACGCAATTTAATTGCCGCAGAAAACATAAAAACATAAACTAATAGAGCCATCTGGGCGCTTAAATCACTTAGAATCCAGTATGCAGCATTAATAGAATCGAATAGAATAAACACTGAACTCAATAGTGAAAAAATAATACCTTGAGTCATTAAAATTGCCACAGGGGCGCCATAGCGGTTAATCTTGGAAAATATCTCAGGAAGTGATCCATCTTGGGCCGAAACTAACAATCCTTTTGTGGGGCCTATAATCCATGCCGAAACCCCACTTAATCCTCCAAGAATGATAAGAAGGGCAATTACAGCCGTCATCTTGGGTAAATTATAGGCGTTAAAAAATACGGCATAAGCATCGATTAATCCTGAAACTACGCTCAATTGCGGATTGGGAACCACAATCACAATAGCTAAAGAGCCAAACACCAGTGTGGCAAAGATGAGTAGGGCAGAGTATAAAATAGCGCGTGGATAGTCTCGTTGCGGGTTTTTAACTTCTTCTGCATGCACCGCAGACATTTCCATGCCTAACAATCCAAATAAAACAGCAGAAAAAAGAGATAAATTGCCGATGGAGCTAAAGTCCGGTAACCAGTTGGAAGGCATATCCACAGCAAGAGGACGCCCTTGTAAAAGCCATAACACACCCAAAATACTAATGCCAACCATAGGCAAAATTGTTCCCAATGTCGCACCGATAATACTGACGATGCTTGAAATTTTCATGCCAAAACAATTTAATAATGTAAATATCCAAAACAAGCTTAGCGTTGTGCCCAATAGGTAGAATTTATTATTAGCTAATTGAGGTGCAAAGAGATAAGACAGCGTGGCGGCTATAAATGCCAAAATGGTTGGATACCAAACGACATTGTAAATCCATTGCAGCCATATCGTAATAAAGCCGGCGCGTCGCCCGAATGCTTCACGAACCCAAACGTAAAGTCCACCGGTATTAGGATATGCCGTAGCTAATTCTGCAGCCACCAGTGCGACAGGAATAAAAAAAGTAAATGCAGCAACGGCATAGTAGGTTACTAAAGGTAATCCAAGTTTTGCACTTATAGGAAGTGTCCGTAAGCTGTCAACTGCAATGATATTAATCATTACCAATGAAAAAACCGATAAAACCTTTTTAGGACGCATGCGAAATCCTTAATGGATGCCCAGAAACTGTTGGGCAGAAGCCCAACCAACGCAAACTAATTCACACTTCAACGTAAGGATTGTCGGGTCTCGCCCCGACCTCTCACCAAGAAAAGTAATGTTTTAAAGTCCTTTGATTCAATCGCAGGAGATTTAAATAATTTACATTAGATTGCGAAGTACATATTGCAAAATACCGCCATGCCGGTAATAGTCCAGCTCATTATTGGTATCGATGCGACAAATTACCTCAATGGTTTCTTTTGTTCCATCCCAACGCTCGATGACCACCGGTAATTTAGCGCCTGGCTTCAAGGAATCATTAATATCAATGCTGATTCGCTCAGTGCCGTCCAAGCTTAAAGTTAAACGATTGGTGCCTTCCTGGAACTGTAAAGGTAATACGCCCATACCAATTAAATTGGATCGATGAATACGCTCAAAACTTTCCGTAATAACGGCTTTAACGCCTAACAAATTAGTTCCTTTAGCTGCCCAGTCACGAGAAGAACCAGTACCGTACTCTTTACCGGCTATTACTACTAGTTGGTGATTCTCCTTTTGATAGAGCATTGACGCATCATAAATGGACATAATTTCATTGGATGGAATATGCCGGGTAATACCCCCCTCAATGCCGGGAGTCATTTCATTACGGATGCGAATGTTAGCAAAAGTACCCCGCATCATGACTTCATGATTTCCCCGTCTGGAACCATAAGAGTTAAAGTCCGCTTCACTTACGCCCTTGGATTTCAAATATAAACCGGCAGGTGAGCTCGCTTTAATTGAACCAGCGGGCGAGATATGGTCAGTCGTTATTGAGTCACCAAGGAGAGCCAATACATAGGCTTTCTTAATTGGTTTAATAGGGACTGGAGTTTTGGGTAAGTTTTCAAAGAAAGGTGGATGCTGGATATAGGTGGATTCGGCATTCCAATTGTAGGTTGACCCGCTTCCGGTCTGAATCGCTTGCCAATGTTCATCTCCCTTGAATACTTCAGCATACTCTTTACGAAACATCGTTCCGTTGACTTTGGCAACTTCTGCAGCCACTTCTACATTGGAGGGCCATATATCTTTTAGATAAATGTTGTTGCCACTGGGGTCTTGGCCAATAGGATCTTTACTTAAGTCAATACAAGTTGTACCACACAATGCGTAGGCTACTACTAATGGCGGAGAGGCTAACCAATTGGCACGAACCTGTGGATGTACTCTACCTTCGAAGTTACGATTCCCAGAAAGAACAGAACACACAACCAGGTCATTGTTACTGACACATTCGGCGATAGGATCAGGTAATGGACCTGAATTACCAATACAAGTAGTACAACCATAGCCGACCAGGTTAAAGCCTAACTGGTCTAAATACTTTTGCAAACCTGCATGCTTTAAATAATCCGTAACCACTTTGGAGCCCGGTGCTAAAGAAGATTTCACCCAGGGTTTTCTCTGTAATCCTTTCTCCACTGCTTTTTTGGCGACTAATCCTGCGGCCATAAGCACACTGGGATTGGATGTATTGGTACAACTGGTTATAGCTGCGATCACGACATTCCCATGTGCCATTGTGTAATCATGTCCCGCTACCGGATATTTCATTTCTTGTTCGAGCGTTTTGCCAACTTCTTTCATGAAGGTACAAAAAGCGTCAGGGAGCGATGTCAAAGTAACCTTATCTTGTGGGCGTTTAGGTCCAGCGAGTGAGGGTTCAACTGTCGTTAAATCAAGGCTTAAAATATCAGTAAAAACAGGATCTTCCATATCTTTGTCATACCATAAACCTTGTGCTTTACAATAAGTTTCCACCAATGCAATGGTATGTGGGTCGCGGCCAGTTAATTCCAAATAACGCAAGGTTTCTTTATCCACCGGAAAAAATCCACACGTAGCGCCATATTCAGGAGCCATATTAGAGATGGTTGCCCGATCGGCAAGTGGCAAATCGGCGAGGCCAGGACCATAAAATTCAACAAATTTACCAACAACCCCTTTCTGGCGAAGCATTTGTGTTACAGTTAACACCAAATCAGTGGCTGTAATACCTTCCTTTAACTTACCGGTTAATTTAAAGCCAATCACTTCTGGAATCAGCATAGATACAGGTTGCCCCAGCATAGCAGCTTCTGCTTCAATACCACCAACACCCCATCCGAGAACACCTAAACCATTAATCATTGTGGTATGGGAATCTGTACCAACTAAAGTATCAGGATAAGCATAAAGTTTCCCTTTATCTTCACAAGACCACACTGTCTTCCCCAGATATTCCAAATTCACTTGGTGACAAATACCTGTGCCAGGGGGGACAACCTGAAAATTGGCGAATGCTTTTTGTCCCCAGCGTAAAAACTCATAGCGTTCCTTATTGCGTTTCACCTCAATTGCTGTATTCACTTCGAGGGCATCTGTGCTTGCAAATTTATCGACCATGACGGAGTGGTCAATGACTAAATCTACAGGGGATAATGGAGAAATCCGTTGTGGATCTCCCCCTAATTGCGCCAAAGCATCGCGCATGGCTGCTAAGTCTACGACGGCGGGGACGCCTGTAAAATCTTGCATAAGAACTCTTGCGGGACGATAAGCAATTTCATGCTGTGAGGTTCTGGTCTCTAACCATTTGGCAATTGCTTTAATATCCTTTGTAGTCACTGTTATCCCGTCTTCAAAACGCAGTAAATTTTCAAAGAGTACTTTCAATGAGTACGGTAAACGGTTAATGCCTGGAAAATGCGTTTTCTCAGCATCTTTAAGACTGAAGTAATGATATGTTTTGCCGTCTACGGATAATTGTGATTCCGTTGAAAGGCTATCTTGACCTACTTTCATAGATACCAACTCCATTGAGTTCAAAAAAAAAGTAATGATAGCCTAAATGAAGCAAGTTTTCATGAGAAAAGGATATATACTTCTCAAATTTTTTAATTTAAAGAACAAAGCAACTCAAGAAAATTGCCCCTGCTATCTCTTGAGTCATAGGATTATGCGGTAGCTGGCTGGTCAACCCTTACTTCTAATTCGGGTGAATTAGTTACATTTTCTGAGTTTAAGCAAGAATAAAGTTCGGTAAACAGGGCTTTTTCCTCTTTTTTAATTTTTGTTTGATTAGGGATAGTTTCCACTAAGGCATAAAATGCAGTTGGTAACATGACGGCTAAAGAGATCCCAAGAACAATTAAGCCAATAGGCATACTAAAAGGAAGGGTGACGAAACTAAAAACAAAAGCAGTTAAACCGACTTTTAAGAGGGTATTATTTATTTCATCAAATAATGTGTAGGCATGGTTGTCATCTGAGCCAACGGGACAATAATCAGAAGATTCATAGTAATTTTTAATATACTCATTAATATTTTGCGGCGTTTGAATACATTGTAGAAGCGTTTCGGCAAAAAGTGCATAACATCGTAGAATAGCGTTTTTTTCCAAAGCATTTTGAGAGTGAGACAGTTGGCATTGAAAGGCCCATTGCTTTTGTGTGATAAGCTGTAAAATTACTTGCTGATTCTCTAAATACTTCAAGCTTTGTGAAATCAAGGTATTGATTTTGTCTTCGCTTTTTTTTGCTTTTGATTGAAAGAAAGTTAGCATAAGCTCATCCTGATCTTGTGTATTCAAAATGAGCCTACCATCACTTGGGATGTGGCGTATTTATGTTTTACATCCGAGTAATAATTTTTAACAAATGGAATAATCCTCCTAAAAATGATCTAAACTTCTCTTATTGGAATTTTTCAAAAGATAAAGATTGGTATGGATTTTGCATCAGAGGAAGGGATAAACAGGGAGTTATAGATGCTTGATTTAATTCAGTTAATATCGATGCAATTAACGGCCGCGGAAAAGAGTATTTCGCTACAACAAGAAGAAACTGCAATACCTAACCCTGGGCAAGATGAAGTTGCTTTTATAGCTTTAATGACTGAATTATTAGGCAAAGAACCTGCTAGTCCCCAAAGGCTTTTTTATAATCTGCAAGCTCTGAATTTAAATCCTGATGGACCTGAAGAGACAAAGCCGATTGAACTGCAAATAGAGTCCCAAATAGAATCTATAGATACTAACGAATTAATCCCAAGCCATGACTCAAGTGAAATAAAGAAAACAGAGGGTAATGAAAAAGACATAAATGACTTGGAAGAGAGTACTTTGCCGTTTGCCTGGTTTAAAGCCTCCTCTTTTGAACCTCCCAATGCAGAACGCTTCAATGGCATGGAGGAGGAGAGTGAATCACTATCACGCCTAACTTTAAACTCTGAAATAGCTAATGAAACTATTCCCTCAACGCGTGTTTTAAACAATAACCCAAAAGTGGAGGCTGTGCCTCTATCCACCATTCCTTCGTTGTTCACTGAGACTCAAGCAGAGCCACCTGCAAGGACTCAAGAGAGCTTGGTACAGGAAGCGGTATATAAAGAAACTTTAAAACTGGCGACAGACAGAAAAGAGACTATCCCTGAAAAGAGCGAAATCGGCGCTTATCAGGGGATAGATGAGGCATTGTTATTCAGTAGTGACGCTGAGGTAGCTCGCTTTAAAATAGAGAGTAACGATAATTTTTTCGACAACACTCTTATAAAGCCCCCTAACAGCACTACCACTATTAAAAGGTCTCCTGTTGAAATAACTACTCCTGCTATGCCAATGAATTCAGGAAATGATTTAAAAATACCTACTAACGAGATAGCTCCTAAACTACTCCATTTGACACAGGCTGTTTCTGATGCTGAGTGGGGAGAAAATTTTAACCAGCAAATACTCTGGCTAGGTCAACAAAAAATTAAATCCGCAGTGATAAAGCTAAACCCTCAAGAGCTGGGGCCATTGGAGGTTAATATTAAATTGGTTAAGGATGTGGCCAGTGTGAATATAACCACCCACACCACCCAAGTGCGTGATTTAATTGAGCAATCACTTCCAAGACTAAGGGAAATGATGTCTGAACAAGGGGTTAATCTCTCACAGGTAAATATTGAATCAAATAGTCACCAGCGTAATCCATCAACACAAACTTATGAAGCCACGACATCTGAGTCAGAGAATAATGAGGAGCCGCTTCTTCTCACTTCCTTAACGCCCCCCCATAATAAGGGAATTGTTGATTATTTTGCATAATGTCCTTGACTAAATAGCTTAGCTGTTCAATAGTAAAATTTAGCCAATAAACAAGGATGATTACGGTGTCTAAAGTCAATATTTCCACATGGGTAAAAAACTTCGGTTTTCTATTAGAGGCGGTTATTCCACTTGATGCAGTTCAATTGAATGTTGGAAAAAAAATTTCCGATTTTAATAACAATTTAAAATTAGCAAAGGATAATAAGGAAATTGTAAGAACTCAGGCAAAGATTATTGATTGCAAATTAAGACAAGCCTTTTCAAAACTTTCTATTAATGATTTTTCTGATCCTTCCGGATTTGCCGAAATGAAGAAAGCCAGTTTTCGCGTGAAACATTATTTGGATGTACGCAGTACCCTGGAATCCTACATAAAAAACAATATAGAGGGGTATAAGCAAAAGGAGTTGCAACTTAGAGGTTTTCAACAATGGCTGATGACCGCTGAGCATTTGCAAAAAGCTCAATGTTACGAAGGTGCATTTTTAGTAATTAATGCATTATTACAACTGGATATTAAATTTAAGTTGACGCCTCATTTATCTGCTTCAGACCAACGAAAATTTGCTAATCACATGGAAATGATTTCACCCTCGGGGAATTTTATAAAACTTCGCAAGGAAATTGCCCAAGCTAAATCAGCACAAAAATTCGTTCCGGTTTTTTTAAGGGCGAAAGATATTACTACCTTAAACTATTTGTTGGAGGAGAATTCTAATGCGGAAACCAAGGAGGCAAATTTTAAGAAAAAAATAGGAATTCTTAAGGGTATTAAGCAAGAGCAAACACAAAAAGTCCCTGCTTTACCTGATGAGTTAGAGAAAATTTATCAAAGGGCTCAAGCTAGATATGGTAGTGAGTGTCATGTACCCGCAAAGCATATTGAAGACAAGAATCAATTCAATTCTTCTTCCAATAAAGCTGACTTGCCAGCCGGAAACGAGACTACCCATTATCGGGTTATCAAAATTAGAACTGAAAAAAGTACCCGAGTTTATCTCCATAATGAGCTACCTTCTTTTTGGCAAAAGGAATATCGAGAAACCGTGCAAATGGAGCAGCTGATATCACAGTCCAGTATAAATTTGGCACGCTAATCGTTTCAAATGCCTTAACCAATTAGTAGCAACGTTTAACACAACGGATAATGACCCCATTCCAACGATTTATTAGGCAGCTTCGTTGGCAACGGTAACCATGACGATAATAGTAGGGGCGCCAGCCTGTCCAGTACACATTTGAATGATAATGGCGATGTCTCCATGGTCCCCAATATCGACCGGGATATCTGTCATAAACGTAAAAGTAAGCCAGCTCCGTCTTGTTTGCATTAGGCGTTAGAGGCGTTGATGTTGCTGCCTGAGTGGTTGCTGCAAAAAAAACTGCAGCAACGAACAAAAATAAAGAAGCCATGAAAGCAGGTAGCAACCTAAACTTTTTAATAGAACAGTGATGCATAACCATGTCCTTAACCTTAGATTGGCCTATTTCTAATTATAGGATATGGATTTTATTTAACCAAAGAGGGTTCAATTGGAAAAATTTTTTATTGGCTTGCGCCGATATGTATTAATAGGGCTAATTTTAACAAGTTCGTCCCCCCTTGCACTAGCGAATGAAATTTCCTTTTGCCCTAAAAATATTGAAGTATCCGAACAATTAGTTAAGCTTCCGCCTAAATGGGAATCATTCGCTACACACTCTGTCCATTTTTTAAATGCCATTTCTATTTATTCAGGGCATCCACGAGAATTAGCGAGTCTTAAACCTGCCATGCGCTCCAAAGAAAAATCAACCTGGTTTTTTTCGCTTGACGACACGATTTACATTGTTTGTGAATACAGAGACACGGGTATTCAACTTACCCAAAAGCTACCTGCAAAGATGCGTTATTGTGATGTGTTTTATGATCTGACCGCACAAGGTGGAAGAGGATTTATACCCACGCACATAAAATGTGGCAACAATCCCAGAAAATAGCAGTTGAAATTTAATTGTCCAAGACAATTGCCATCTATTTTAAGTTGATGGCACTGGGATTAAAAGCACAGTGCCGGACAATGACATTTGCAATCACTATGGGTTTAATTGAGAGAGCCTTTTCTCAATGTTGTGACATTCTTCTACGAATGCACCGCCTCGTGCTTTTGTACTGAAGAAGGAAGGTGGCTTATTGGTAAAACTTGAATAAATAAGTAGGCCAACCCCAGGTACAATACCTGTGGCAATAACACCGATAATAATGAGTGATTGTTTAAGGAACCGTTTCCATTGTGGGTCACGGTGTAAACTCAACTTATGTTCAATAGCCGTTAATGAGTGTTTGAAATGTTCTAGTCGTTCGCTTGCCAACGGCACAGATTTGCTATCTGCCAAATCTTGCTTTAAATCGCGTACAGCATTGAACTTTTCTTTTATTTTTTCGTAAATTGGATTTTCTTGCAGAGACTCAGGCAATGGTTGATTAATATCATGCCTTTTTAACTCTGGTTTTAACGCAATAGCTTCCTCTAATAAATGTTGCATGTAGTTATTGACTAAGGGAATGAGCTTGTCATTTATTAATGTTGCTTTTTTCAGCTCAACTGGTGATAGTAGTCTTTCAAGCAACTGCTCGGTTTCTGATGCTAACTGTTTAATCGTTTCTTCTTTTCCATTAATGTTATCCGCGTAGTTCTCACTGAATAACTGTTCCTGTTGTAAGTGCTTTTCTTGGGCTGATGCCATTTCTCTTTGCAGCGCTTCTTTTTCTTCTTCTAACTGAGCAATGAATCGATCATTTTCTGCTGTTTTCACCGCTAAATCTTCTACTTCAGGAGAGCTGGATCCTAAGGCGATGGCTTCATTTTTAATAAGCTCAAAAAAAGGCTGGCTGATAGAGTCAGGTTTTTGCCGTAAATTGACATGGCGTTCTTTAAGAAGCATCGCGCCTAGGTGGATTAAATTCAGACAGCGGAAGTGAAGTTGTTTGTTATCAATGGTTAGGGGTACTGGCGAAAGAAGTCCATTAAGGCCTGGAAAATCTTTCTTTAAATTTTCTGCTAAAATGTAAAGTTGCTCAAGGGTAGACAAATATTTTTCAATTGAAATTTGCGATTCCTCAAAAAAGCGTCCTAAATGAGAATTTTTTTCATTCAATATCAAAGCATTGATTTGTCCCTTTTGTTCGATAGACAAGCTATCGTCGAGTCGGATTTCATCCAGGACGACGGATAGTGTTTCATTGACTTTTTCAATAGAAACTGGTTGTTCAAGTGACTGTAAGCGTTGTTTAATTTGCCCAATCCTTCCTGTTTTATCCGCTTCGACATTGAGATTGCGAACAAAGGCATGAAAGGTGTTTTGAAATTCTTCAGGTGAAGCAAGTGCAAAGCTAATTTGATTATCAAGTTCATCCACTTGTTCAAGGATCGAATGATAATGGGTTTCGATGGTTTGTTTTAACCTGTTTTTCAAGAACTCTCTGCATTCGCTAAGGATAGCTTGATTATTTTCTGATAATTCCCCATTAGCACCTGCTAGCGCTGTATTTAGTACTTCAAACGGTTCTTGAATGACATTGCGCAACAGAGTGGCTTCTTCAATGGTTAAATGGTTTCGTAAGTATTTTTGGCTAATGACATCAATACATATGGACAGTCCATCAAAAAGAATTGCTCGTCCCTGTTTCGCCTGCACCAGCTTTAATAGTTTAGAGGGCTCTTTTTTATTAGCGACCATTTCAGCAATGATGGCTTGCATGGCGTTAGTTATGGCTTTAACTAACGTATCGGGGGTTGCCACAACCAGGCGATCAAGCTGTATAAAATCTCTAAGATAAAGCATTGCATGCTCTGGATTGACAAAACTGCCATGCATTTGGGGGGCCACATTGACCATTTTATCGTGCCTATTACCGCGGTAATGGACAAAACGTTCACGCTCTTTTGTGTATTGAGCGCCCAGGTAAGCATAAGACCCATTGGCAAAATAACGAAAAGCTTCATCATTTTTTTCGACGGCCAAATAGTGTTGGAGTATCACTTGGTATCTTTCAGATTCAGTAGCATTTAAAAACTGATTTAACACATTATCAAGTGCATCATGTGCAAGATTTAAGTGATAACCAGCGGGTTTAAAAATACCGGTTGACTGATGAAAAAAGTGAAATAATTTACAAAGCACCAGATCTTGTACGGTTGTGGTATCTCGATGTTCTATCGTATTCGGAACTTCCATCAGCTGCTGGTTGTAACGATTACCGCTTGCTGACCCATGATGGCCTGGAATGATCAGGGGTTGCATGCCGTTAGGTACAATAGGGGTGAAGCAGCGTGTACGCTCATCACGGTATAATAATAATTCATAGCTATTACAGGCAGGTTGTTCAAAAAAGCGTTCATCTTTCCAGGCAATACCAGGAATTTTTAAGAAACCGCCGCCAGGAACAGGATCGATTAAGAAGGAATTAATTTTAGCTTCCTTTAATCGTTTTAAAAGTTCCGCTCTTAATTCTGCACCTCTTACATCCGCTTCTGCGTCTGTTTTTTTGAAAAATTTCCCTATGGCAGTGCTGGTATAACTACAGGGACTTGCGTTAAGAATTTCAAAAAGTGATTTTTGAGGTTCGTTCTCAAGTGCTGTTTGAATACGTTTCAATTCATGCATTACTAAAATTGATTCAACTGCACCCCGACTATGCGCAGAGATTTGTATCGTTTGTTTACCGGATGCTAAAGCACGCAATGCTAGAAACACGGCTTGTGCGATACGCTCACCCACTTCACTGCCCAAGGTAGTTGGGCCATTAACAACATCAACCGAAGGAGAACTATAGGAGAGAGGGTTATTGGATTTAGTAACTTCTGCTTTTTCACCTAATAAGCTAACAACGGCCTGTGCCGCATAGGATAAAGTTTCCCCACGTTCATAGGATTTTTTATCAATAGGATTTTCAAGCGTAATGGTTGGTGTTTCTGTAAAGACAGTGTCTGTCCCTAATAAAAACAAAAAATAATGCGGCTGTGCAGTTTTTTCTTGTCCTAAAAGGGTAAAAATTTCGTTTAGATCGTTAGGCTTAGGCATGTATAACTCCCGAGAAACCATATTTCATTCCCTGGAAAGTTATTTATCCCTAATTTATAAATGGTTGCTCATTTATAAGTGGGATAATTGTACTACTTTTGTACTTTTTGAGTCAATGCTTGTATGGTTGACTTACAAATAATTTACATATTATAAAAACAAGCACTTTTTATTGATTTAAAAATTAAACATACCGCTCGAACATTCGATTGGGATGGCTCAATCTATGTGTAGTAGTTGTGGAGACATACAATTCTGCAGTGTATACTGGGGAAACTTTTTCATTTTTAATGATGAATATGCAGTTACTCCATATTACGAATGGTGACTACGCAGCTGAATTAATAAAAAAGGCTTTTAATACACAGGACGTTGTTCCTTTGTGCGATATTCTGTACGAAGGTCCCGTTCAAAGTAATTTAAACAGTAAGCAGTTCAGTCATGAGCGTGCAGAATACCTTGCCAGTCGAGGCTATGGAAGCTATGAAACGATAGCTGCTTCCTTTCATAAAATAGAAACCCAGCTTACTTGCCTAACCCAATTTAATGAAATAGTTTTATGGTTTGAACATGATACTTATGATCAATTGCAGCTTTTGCAAATACTTTCTTACCTTAGCCAACACCAGCCCAATAGTGCACTGTCTTTGATATGCATTAATCATTATCCTGGAATAGAGCTATTTTTAGGGTTAGGGCAGTTGGAAGAAGAGCAGATAAAAGCGTTGTTTCCTTGTCGTCAGAAAATAACTGAAACGCAATTAAAACTGGGCAATCAACTCTGGGAAGCATTTATAGCACCAGAACCTTTACCTCTTTTAAAACTAACAAAAAATGATTTGTCAGATTTGCCCTTTATCAAAAATGCCTTGATACGATATTTCCGAGAATTTCCATCTAACCATAATGGATTGACCTGGACTGAACAATATATTTTGGATTCTATTCTCGCAGAAACTAATACTATTGTGGAATTATTCCGACAATTGCCTGTCATAGAAGAAGAGTATTTTTTAGGGATGGGGGATGTCACGTTTAAACAGATCATTACCCGCTTGGCAGAAGCTGAAAGTCCTCTGATTAAAATCAAGCCTATAAAAGGAAATGATGATGATGTGGAGCTTGAGTTAACCACTCTTGGTGAACAAATAGCCCAAGGTGGGGGGGATTGGGTAGTCGTTAATGGAATTGATTGCTGGCGAGGTGGTGTTCATTTAACACCCGAAAACCTCTGGCGATACTCCCTAGCCACGAATGAACTTATCGGTCCTTTTAATTTAAATGTATGAGAGAGATAATTTCGCTAATCCACATACTGATGCTGCTCTATATGAAACGCAGGACGGCAAGAAATGAGCAATTCCATGTCGCCTTCCCAAAAGTATTTTTCGCCCGGTTCAATTAATACCACATCACCCGTATTAAGTTTATTCTCACATCCTTCCACAACAACTTTACCGTTACCGCTTTTAATATAAACAATTTCCTGACAAGTTAAATTGGTTGCCCTTCGGGTATCTGGGTAGCGTCCATTGATTTTGACCATGGCAAAATCAATATTTTTATCATTAATTGGGTATTCTGTAACCAGACAATTATCGCTATTTTTTCGGTGTATCGTCTGATTTTTTAATGCAATTTTCATTAGGTTTTATCCTTGTTTATTTTTCTAACAGCAAACTGTATTTGGCCAAAGAAGGGATATGAGCCATCATAATTTTTGCAACGGTTAGTAATGGAATAGAGAGTAACCCCCCGCCAATACCCCACAACCATACCCAAAAAATGATACTAAAAAAAACAATAAGTGGATTTAAATTCAAGCGGTGGCCTAATAAAATGGGAGTGATAATTTGTCCCTCGAGATTACTAATCAAAAAATAGAGAAGGGGGGGGAGCAAAATATAGAAATAGGAGTCAAACGTTAATAAAGAAACAAAAAATATCACGAAAATGCCTATAGCGGCTCCAATATAGGGAATAAAATTAAGACAGGCAGCCATTACTCCCCATAGCATGGCATTGGGAATTGAAAGCAGCCATAATACCGTAGTAATAACCAAGCCAAGACAGATACAAATGATCGTAAATGTAATTAAATAGGTAGAAACATCTTTTTCAATCGTTAATAAAAAATCATTAGCAATTTTTGTTTGTCGATGGGTAATAATTCTTTGGAGGTTTTTAAAAATAGTGTCAGTATAAATGAGGAAAAAAAATAAATAAGCCAATACAAGAAAAATTAACAATATAACATTCGTTGTTAAATCAAATATTGAATAGCCAATATCAGTAATACCAGTTTTTATTTCAACCTTAGGTGATGGTTTGGTTTCTGTAATAGTTTGTGCTCTTTTAAGGGCATCACTTAATTTCGCAATTGGTTTTTTTATAGAAGAGAATTTTTGCTCCAGGACTTGCATTTTTTGAGGCGCTTGATCTATCCAATGCGCTGCAGGCTCTGTTAATGAAGATATGCCAAAGCTAATCAAAGCTAGCAGGGATGCTGTGATGATTGCAGAGGCAAGTATTTTAGGAATTCTAAGTTGTAGTAGAACTTGCATTAGCGGGTTTAATAACAAATAGAGAAAAAAAGCCAATAAAAGCGGAAGTAAAATAGTTTGTGCTATATACAAAACAAAAATGATAGCAAGAAACGTTACTATTTTTATTTCCCAATTAACGGTGGTTTGGGCGCTTGATTTATTCATATAAAATTAAGCCTAATGTGCTTATAGTTATGGGTATGATTTATCTGCTAATGCGTTTTACATGGAAGGATAAGTATGTATCTTTTCCTTTTCTTCCATTCGTAAAGCCCTTTGTCGGACTGCTTCCTGTAGCTCTTTGAAAAATTCACTGGTTGGGGGAGAGGATAGCGGTATTTCTTCCAGTGTTTCACAAGGCATATCAGTGTAATTCTCTTTATATTCTGTCAAGATATGTAAAGGGTTTATTTTTTGTTCATAAGCGATTAAAAAAAATCTTAAGCATTTAGAAAAACCTGACTCAGGAGACATTTTTAATACAATAGCCGAACTAGTCAACCGTGCTATCAGCGTTTGATCAGAATAATGATGGGGATTTTCTTTTATCTCTTTATGAATCGCACGTAGCTTTGGGTAGATATGAGGATAGAATTCATCGGGTGAGCTTTTATAAGACTTCATAAATTGCTCAAATAACCGACTCACTCCAGGACTAATAGGCATTCGCTAGACTCCATTCTTCTATTTTAATTATTAAATATCAACAGGGGTGAAACTGCAACCATAATTTTTTATATTATCCCACTCTAGCTTTGTTCCCTTACCCTAGTTATTATGTAGGAGTCTGTAAGTCTATGTGCAGAAAGACAAAAAGAATGGTTCATTTGTGACTATACTATAATATAAGATAAGGAAATAAGGAGAAAGTCATGGCTGATAACAATGATAATAGTGTTGGTATTGTTGCTATTATTGTAATTATAATTTTGGCAGGTATCGCATT
>NZ_LNYG01000012.1:80995-166260 GCF_001467745.1 Legionella jamestowniensis | reverse complement strand
CGCCCGCCACAACACCGGCTGCGCCAAGTACAACTGTAGTTACACCTCCTGCTACAGGAACCAGTACTACAACAGATACTCCTACCAATACAACAAACACAACTAATACTAACGGTACAGATACAGGTACCACCACTACAACAACTCCCGATAATACAGGTACAACTACTAACCCTTAATCGTGGAGTTAAGGCCTTGCCGGGTTACCCGGCAGGGTTAATTTTGCTCCTGGTTTTAGCTATTAGGTCTTTTTTTATGTCTATCACCGTGATGTATAATTATTTATATAAAGGCATGAAATATCATTGCGAGACAATGAATAGATCAGTTAATGTATGAATTCTATTAAATGGATTTAATGCTAGGTTCGTCAAATGTACAGAAATATACACGCCGCAAGATCTTTTGTTACCAACCTTTTGGCTTTAGCAGGAATTACCATAAATGGTAATGCACTTTGGGATGTGCAAATTTATAATGATAAATTCTATTCGCGAGTCTTGCGTGATGCTGATTTGGGACTGGGCGAATCTTATATGGAAGGATGGTGGGATTGCGAGCGTATTGATATGTTAATCGAGCGCATTGTTAATGCGAATATCCAAGATAATGTAAAAATAAGCCCTTCTCTTACACTGCAACTTTTAATGTCCAAAATTTTTAATTTCCAATCAAAAAGACGTGCTTTCCAGGTAGGACGACGTCATTATGATTTGGGCAATGACCTGTTTGAGGCTATGCTAGATAGCAGAATGAATTACACTTGTGGTTATTGGAAGGAGGCAACCACTTTAGAAGAGGCGCAGCTGGCTAAATTGGATTTAAGTTGTAAAAAATTGTTGCTGCAACCTGGTATGCGTTTGTTAGACATTGGTTGCGGGTGGGGAGCGTTGGCAAAATATGCTGCCGAAAATTATGACGTCGAAGTGGTGGGTATCACGATTTCCAAAAAACAGTATGAGTTCGCCCAAGAACATTGCCAAAATTTGCCAGTTGAAATTCGACTTCAAGATTACCGTGATGTAAATGAAAAATTCGATCGCATTGTATCACTAGGAATGTTTGAGCACGTTGGTTATTTAAACTATCGAAAATACATGCAAGTGGTTGATCGTTGTTTGGCAGAAGACGGCTTATTTTTATTGCACACCATTGGTGGCAACGAAAGTACAACGCAAGCTATGCCGTGGATTTCAAAATACATTTTCCCAAATGGTATGATTCCTTCCATTGCTCAGCTGGGTAAGTCTGCTGAAAAACTGTTAATTATGGAGGATTGGCAGAATTTCGGAATGGATTATTACAAAACATTGCTGGCATGGCACCAGAACTTTAATGCATCGTGGAATTACCTAAAAAGTAATTATGACGAAAAGTTTTTTAGAATGTGGAATTATTATTTACTCAGTTGTGCGGGTGGTTTTAATACAAGAATGCTTCAATTATGGCAGATTGTTTTTTCAAAAGGACTGAAAATGCGTTATGACGCACCAAGATAATTTTCATTATCTTCTTTGGAAGGTTCTCATTTATTGTAGAATCATCTTAGTCATTGCTGCGAGCTTGCAGTAATTCCCTCAATTGTAAGGGCAATATAGATTGAGCCTTTAGTGTAACCGCTGCCTCATTTTTTTGCCATAAAGTACCTAGATAAATAATGATTAAGCCAATACAGGCAAGGGCGATGGGGAATAATAAACTGTCTTTAAAGACTTGCGAGGCAAGATAACCTAAATAAATTGCACAACCAATCGCTCCAAAAATAACAAATACTTTTCTCATTAGAGTAACGCCTATACCAATCATGACAAGATTAATGCACATATAGAAAAACTTTGACAATTCGCTGTCTGAGTGTTGACAAGTTAATCCGCCCCAAAAAGCAAGCACCCCAAAAAGATATAGCCAAAAAGCATAATCCAGCGTATTTCTTGAGCGAATGTCAACCCAAAATGCCAATAAAAGCATCACCAGGCCGAAATACATGGATATCATGGCACTGAGTTGAAAAGTTGCATATTGACCTGCAAGCATCTCAGTAATATCCATTGATATGTACCACAGCGTTATTGCTATAGGCATAATCATGAACGGATAGCGGTAAATCCAGGCTAAAATAATTCCAACAACTAAGGTTCCCAACTCCATAAAAATCCAGTTCCATTGAGCAATACGATGATATTGTTGATAAGGAGTCTCATCAGGCCACCATCCCATGGCTAACTGGAAGCCATAGATTGCCAATGGGGTTATAGCGATTACAAAAGTAGCGCATATTCCAGCGGGAATAATATAGCCATGTTTTGCAAACTGATGGGTTAACCAAAGACCAATACAAGCATAAGCGAGAGAAAGATAAAAAATCCCCCATCCGCCGAATGCTTCCCAACCCAAGTTCATAAAAATAGACATGGCACCTATTGCGATAAAACCACCAAAGTAATAGAGAACATTGGTCAAATTAAATGAGGATGATTCTTCAGGTTGCTTTTTAATAAATTCAATTAAATCATCCGCTTGCCTGGAATCAATGATATTGGCTTCCACGGCTTTCTTAAGCATGTTACGTGAAATCTTCATTTAATCTCTCCAGATTATTATCCGCAAACGGAATGTTTTAATTATAGAATTTATTAAGAAAATGCGCACGAATGATAAAAGTAATTTGATGCTATTATTGAATAGAGGATTAATAGATTAAATACTATAACTGAGGTATGGATACAATGGTAAGGAATACTAACCATCTAAAAATTAGATTAAACAATTATTGTATTTTAATCTTGTTGCAGCATGTGCATACTGTTCTTCCTGTAGCTAAATTAGAGTTAATTCCACACCATGCCTCTGCTTTAGCAGGTATTCTTAACTTCCATGGCCAAGCCGTACCTGTTTACCATCTTTCTGAGCTCATTAATGATTCCATGCCGGAGTATGACTTAAATACGCCCATGCTCATCTGCACTTTATCAATCGGCTTAATTGGTTTATTGGCATCAGAAGTGGTTGAGGTTATTAATGTTCGTGAAGAAATGATACAAAAACCGCCAGTGAATGAAGCGAAACCTTATATTACTGGTTTGATAGAAAAAGAAAAATGGTCAGCGTGGATTTTGGACTTAGAAAAATTGTTCAAAACTCATCACTTCAGTCTTGAGGAAATCCATGACTAATGTGATAGAGAGTCTCAAAGCCTGGGCAGTTAGTCATTATGGTATTAATATCCTTGATCATCAAATTGAATCCGTCATGCATCGCATAGCCAACGTGATGACAACGCTTGAGATGACAGAAACAGAGTTCTTGCTAGCTTTAAATGCCAACCATAAATCGGCAGTTGAAGAAACAATCGCAGCTATCACGGTTCCAGAGAGTTATTTTTTTCGCGATTCATCGCTCTTTGCTTTTCTTAAAAATAAATTATTTCCACAATTGATTAAAATAAAGACGAAGCAAGTTAATTATCAATTTAATATTTGGAGCGCAGGGTGCTCTTATGGGGAAGAGGTTTACTCTATTGCTATCTGTCTTCATCAATTAATAGCTGATATTAAACAGTGGAATATTAATCTTATTGGCACTGATATTAATTATTACGGATTGGAAAAGGCAAAAAAAGGTATTTTTAACAAAGCCAGTATGCGGGCAATTGATAATTTAACACTCTCTAACTATTTTACAAAGCATGATTCCACTTATTTTTTAAATAAAAATATTCGGGATATGGTTAAATTTGCTTATGGAAATATTGCAAAAATGGAGCCGATGAACGAAAAATTTGATGCCATTTTTTGCCGCAATGTATTTATTTATTTAGATAAGGACGTTGCTACCAAAGCATTGGATTTTTTTTATGAAAATCTGGTTGATGGGGGAGTTTTATTTCTAAGTCCTGCTGATTATTTTGTTTGTTGTAGCCATAAATTTTCTGTGCAGATAGTAGATAATCTCTGTATGCTAAAAAAAGAAACGACTAAAAAACAAGATATTATAGTCAATAAGAAAGAAGAACGTTCTGACCTTAGCTATTCAGAAAATCAAAAAGAACGCGCAACTAGAATCCATGAGATACGTACTTCTTTAGATGGTAAAGATTATCTAACTGCATTAAAAAATATTCATACCTATATCGAAAAATTTGGTGTTACCGGGCTTTTATATCGCTGTAAAGGAGAGGCTTTATTGGGTTTGGGTGAAAATACCATGGCAATCGTCTTCCTCACTAAAGCAATCAAACTCGATCCTTGTGATGCAACTGCTTTTTTCCTGAAAGGCCTTGTGGAGTTGGACATGAAACAAAATGATGCAGCGGAAATTTCTTTAAATAAGGCACTTTCCATAAAACCTGACTTCCCAGAAGCGGCTTATTATTTAGGGCTTTATTACTTACAAAATCAGGAAAGAAAGCGAGGGTTGGAATTACTTTTACACGCAGCAAAAGAGGCAAAAAAAATGAATAAAGAAACTTCCATGTTATTTAGTAGTGCTACTGCAGCGCAATTCACTCAAGCAGTAAAATTAAGTATTTCCTATTACCAAGGTATAGAAAATGACTAATAAACATTTAGAGAGTAGCAAAGCAAAACAAGTATTAGCAGCACGTGCTAAATTGATAGCTAAGAAAAAAATGGATGTTTCTAGCACTTCAGATGCTGCCATCTTAGTGTTCTATGTAGGTGCAGAGCAAAAATATGCGATACCCTATACTGCTATTGATAAAGTGGTTTCGGCACAAAAAACAATTGTTATTCCTGGAGTTAATCCTTTATGCTCTGGATTACTTTACCATAATGCCGAAATTTGGCCTGTGGTGAACCTGGACGTTCTTCTAAATTGTAAAGAAACGGAGACAGTTTCTAATTTTATCCTACTCCAGGACAGGCAGTATCATTATGCATTTAGGATAGGCACGATTATTGGCCAGGTTGAATACGATGAATCGATTACCCTGGATCATTTATCGGCAGGAGAATCTGAACAACAATCGTCGTCTATTCTTGGCATTTATCAAGCTGATATAGCATTACTTAATATTGAAGCTATATTTAAATTATTGGGAACTATTCAGATAGAATAGATAAATTTTCAGGATGAAAAATGGATAAAAAGGAACAAGCAGCACTTTCCAATGAATTCAAGAAGAAATACATCTTTGGATTTATTAGTCTGATTGTGGTTTGCTATCTTAGTATGCTTCTATCACTGGCTTTTATTACGCAACGAAACGATACGTTTGCCGAACTTCTCAGTAATTTATCTCTTTTAACATGGATACAAAGCATTTTATTACCTATTAGTCTCCTGTTTACTGCTCTGACTATTTATTGGTGGTTTAGACGAGAACGACATCAAAAGCAATTAAATCAAGAAATACGGGCAACTTTGCATGCCATAGCCAAATCCCAGGCAATTATCGAATTTGATATGGATGGAACTATTATTACTGCCAATGAGAAATTTTTGGATGTTATGGGCTATACCCTGGATGAAATTGTAGGTAAACATCATAGCATATTTGTTGATCGTGAGTATAAATTAAGTTCGGAATACATCGAGTTCTGGAAAAAACTGAATCGTGGAGAATATGATCAGGCTGAATATAAACGTTTAGCGAAAGGAGGAAAAGAAATATGGCTTCTATCAACGTACAATCCAATTTTTGATGCAAATGGGAAGCCAGTAAAAATTATTAAAGTGGCTACTGATATCACAGACCGAAAACAGCAAGATGTAGCGCTAATGAAGTTAACAAACCGGCTTAAGGAGATTGGGGCACAAATCATTGCCGACAGCAATGAAATTTCAACGGGTATTAATCAACTTGAGGCTACTGCAGTATCGCAAGCAGATAGTGCTTCCCAGCAGGCCACTTCAGTCAATGAAATTAGTACAACGATTGAAGAAATAAAAGCCACGGCACAACAAACGTTAGAAAAAGCAAAACAACTAGGGGAGTCGGCATCACGAACCAATGAAGAAAGTGACAAAGGACGCTCTGCAATTGAGCTGATGAGTGACTTGATGAAGATGTTACAAGAAAAAATGGAACAAATTTCAACAACCATCCTGAGTTTGAATGATAAAACACAACAAATTTCCGAGATCACTGAAGCCGTTGCTGATATTGCCAAGCAATCAAAAATGTTGGCATTGAATGCATCGATTGAGGCTGCCAAGGCTGGTGAGTCTGGCAAGGGATTTGCCGTCGTTGCAGGAGAGGTTAAAGAGCTGGCAGAAAAATCACAATTATCCACAGAACGTGTGCAAAAAATTCTACAAGATATTCGGCAAACGGCTGAGCGGGCTGTTATGGCGACAGAAGATGGTAATAAAAGCGTACAAGAAAATATTCATCAACTGAAATTGACTGGGGACATTATTCAATCATTAGGCGATGTGATTGAAGAAAGTTCATTAGCCTCCTTACAAATTGTGTCTGCAGTGCGCGAAGAAACTGTCGCAATAGAGCAAGTGGATGTCAGCATTAAAGAGATAAATAAGGTTACCAGTTTATTTAGCTCTGCCGCTCAGCAGACCAAACAAGCAATTCTTGGCCTCGGTAAGGTTGCTCAATCGCTAAAAAATACCTCAAGTGCTTATAAAGAAAATGAGCATGACGGGAGTTAATCATGGCCATTGACGCAAAACTTGCCAAAATGCTCCTTGAAACATTTAAGGCTGAATTGCAAGAATTGCATCAATCGATGATTAATTCCTTACTTTCTCTTGAGAAAATTTCTTCCACTGAAGAGTTAGAGGAAATTTTAAAAACATTATTTCGTTATTCTCATAATATGAAAGGGGCTGCTGCTTCCGCTTCAGTAGAACCTATTGCTCTGATGGCGCATCGACTTGAAGATTTATTTAGTAATTGGCGCCAAAAGAAGTATATTCCGAATAAAAAGCAAATTAATGCCTGTCTTGAGGTGATAGATAATTTGCTTGTCGTTTTAAAAGCGCATTGTCAGGGAGAAGTGATTGATGTTGAGAATTATTTAGCGCCGCTTAGTGGGGGTAAATCGATTCTTAAAAACCAAGAAGAGATGGAGGATAGTGAGTTTATAAAACTCCCGCTCAAACGCGTTGAACGTGCCAGCGCTAAAGCTAATGAATTTATTACGTATCGATTGAAGCTGGAGAATTGGTTTAAGGTTATTGAATATCAACTTAAAGAGTTGAGCCAATTGCCTCAGGAAAATTTAGCACTGATTAAAAATTTAACAGCAATCTCTGCAGCCAGCGGGCAATTCTTGGGGGAGTTTTCACGCTCCGTACAGGCACTACAAGACGAATTAAAGGTAATGCGGATGTTACCTGTTTCAACCATTTTAATTCCGTTAGCAAGAACTGTTCGTGATGTGGCAAGTAATTTAAATAAAACAGTTGAGCTGCAAGTCCAGGGTGGAGATATTGAGCTCGATAAAGCAATTCTTGATGCCATCAAAGATCCGCTGCAGCATTTAGTAAGAAATGCCATTGCTCATGGCATTGAGTCAAATGAAATACGAAAAAAATTAAAAAAGCCAATTCCGGCCAAATTGATTATCGAAGTAACCCAAAGTGCCGGTAAAATTAAACTGAGTGTTAACGATGATGGACAAGGTATCCAGATTGAAAAATTGAGAAAGCGTGCTTTGGCGATGGAATTTTATAAACAAGATGAGCTCAACGCCTTAAATGATGAACAGATATTAGAGGTTATCTTTGCTTCAGGTTTCACAACACAAGAAGATATCACCGAAATAGCTGGACGTGGAGTGGGGCTGGATGCAGTAAAAAGTGATATTGAAAAAATTAAAGGGACTATTTCTATAGCCACTAAAGAAGGGAAAGGTAGCTCTTTTACACTTACCTTACCGCTAACATTAGCGACAACTCGTGGTGTTTTTTTTAAGCTTAAAGAGCAAGTTTTTATGCTTCCAACACTGTCCTTAACGGCATTATATGAGATTAAACTAAGTGATCTAAAAGTCGTTGATAACCAGTACATTTTGATTGTTAAAAATAAGCCAATTCCCATTAAAATTCTCAATCAACTTCTCAAAATTGATGAGTCGCCCTTGACCAAACATCTTACTTACTATGGACTTTTAATTAATTATCAAGCAAAGCCACTTATTTTTTTAGTGGATGCCATTATTAGTGAACACGATTGTGTTGTGAAACCTCTACCTTTTCCTTTCTCAAAATTAAAACAATTTATAGGTGTCACACTTACTGGTGAGAGTGAGTTAGTGCTGGTTCTTGATCCGGTGCTCCTAATGAAAAGAGCGTTAACTCATAAAACGTTTTCATTTCAGCAAATTACCACTGATGAGAAAACGATAGAGCATCAACCACTCCATAAAAAACGGATTTTAATTGTTGATGATTCATTGACAACTAGAAGTTTGTGCACAAGTGCCCTGGAGGCTGCAGGCTATGAAACCGTGACTGCAATCAATGGAAAAGAGGCATGGCATCTTATTCAAACCATGCCATTTGATTGCATAGTTACTGATATTTTAATGCCTGAGATGAATGGTTATGAGTTAACAGATATGATTAAAAAAGACGCAAGATTTTCTCATATACCCGTCATTATTGTCTCATTACTGGATTCACAAGAAGATAAAGACCGTGGATTTGAGGCAGGTGCGAATGTGTTTTTAGTGAAAAGTGAGTTTGACACGCATTCACTCCTTGAAATTTTGGAGTCGTTGCTATGAAAAAAACTATCAAGGTACTCATTGTTGATGATTCTAAAGTTACCACACAATTGCTTCGTACTGTTCTAGAAGAGGAACCCAATATTGAAGTGGTTGGTTGCGCTGGAGATGGCGTCGAGGCTGTTCGTTTAACTAAACAGCTTCGACCAGATTTGGTAACAATGGATATTTTTATGCCAAATATGGATGGGGTGGAGGCGACTCGCAAGATAATGCAACACTGTCCGACACCCATTATAATTCTCAGCTCCTATGTCAGTGACAATGAATCAAAAATTGTTTTTAATGCATTGCAAGCCGGTGCCTTGTCAATTATAGAAAAACCCAAGCGCATCCAGGGAGAGGGATTTAGCAAAATCAGGCGTCAATTGATTAATTCAATCAAGACCCTGGCAAACGTCCATGTGGTACCTCGAAAATTACGACAAGAGTTAAAACCGACCGTTATTCAGGTCACTAAAACGGCTGCAATTTATAATATTCTAGCGCTGGGAACCTCAACGGGTGGCCCCACAGCTTTAGGCAGTATTCTTTCTGCGTTACCTGAAAATTTTCCTCTTCCTGTGGTGGTAGTACAACACATTGCTGATGGTTTTTTATCCGGCCTTGTCAGCTGGCTACAACAAAAATCAAAACTGGTTATGGAGATTGCTCAGGATAATCAAACCTTACTTCCAGGCCACGTTTACTTTGCAGGGGATGGTGCGCATTTAGTCATTACAAAAGGAGATAGAACGCCTGTTGCAACGTTAGAAGGTTCTGCACCAATTGATTATTTTAAACCGTCTATTACCGTTTTATTTTCTTCTCTGGCTAAAAATTATCCTGGAACCGCCATTGGAGGCTTGCTTACAGGTATGGGGCGAGATGGTGCTGAGGGGTTGTTATTAATGAAACAAGCCAATTGCTTGACCTTTACGCAATCAGAGGCGACGTCGGTCGTCTATGGCATGCCTGCAGCTGCAGTGTCTTTAAATGCCACAGAGCAAATACTGGATCTGGAAAAAATTCCTCAATTTTTAGCTACAATTATAAGCAAGGGAGAATATAGCTATGACGCAAAAAATCTTGATTGTTGATGACAGTGCCACAGCCAGAGCGCTGTTTAAAGCCTGTCTCTTCAATAATAGGGAATATGAGATTATCGAAGCAAGCCAATGGAAGGATGCGTTAGAAACTGCCAAATTACATCATCCTTTTTTAGTCGTTATGGATTATAACATGCCAGAAAAGTCTGGTGGCGAATTAGCCAAATTAATGCAGAATGAAGGGGTGGATGCTTATTACGTCTTATTAAGCGCTAATACTCAACAAGCTGTTATCAATGAAGTCAAGGCTTTGGGCTTTTTTGACGTGCTGGAAAAACCAGTTTCTGCCGAAAGTGTCAAAATACTTTTAGAGAAATTGCAATGATTACTTTAACACCAGAACAAGAGGATGCACTTATAGAGTTGGGTAATATTGGCATGAGTAAGGCTGCTAAACAATTATCCATGCTGTTAAATTCCTTTATTAAAATTTCCATTCCGAAAATTACATTAATTAATGTGAATGAATTGGCAAATAACAGTCAGTTTGCTGATAAGCAAATTCTAGCCTTTGTTCATCAAAATATATCTCAGGATCTTCAAGGGTGTTCTGCACTGGTTTTTCAACGTGAGCAAACCACCTTATTAACCAAATCTGTGATTGGTGAAACGCCACAGTTAACACAAGAAGAAGTACGTGCTTGCGAGCAAGAGGCAATGTTGGAGATTGGCAATATTATTATCAGTTCTTGTATGAGTGTCATTGCCAATATGCTATCCAAGAATGTGTTATTAAGTTTGCCAGTTTACGATGAAAATAATCTTGTTTCCTTGTTACGAGATCTTTGCTTGCCTATTGCTGGCTTAACAAGGAATATTATTGCAATTTCAACGACATTGGATACGTCTGATAACAATTTGTCAGGTAGTTTATTTATTATTCTTACCGAGGAGTCAATCAATATTTTATTAGAGGATATCAAGGAGTTGATCAATGGTTAAGCGGAAAGGCTTGGACCATATGTATGAACAGGTTTTTGAAACCATCCCTGTTGGTCTCTTTCTGGTAGATAAAGAACATGCAATTTATGCATGGAATAAATGGATGGTTAAAAATACGAATATTGAAGCAAAAGAAGCGGTGGGACAGCAGCTTGAGTCACTTTATCCTGAGATGGTAAGCCCTCGTTTAGGGTGGGCGCTCGAGCAAGTATTGAATTACGGTTATCCTCAGGTGTTGTCCAATATTCTTAATAAATTCGTTATTCCAATTCCTCTTGAAAAACGGGCTTATCAAGATTTGGCGATGATGCAGCAAAATGTAGAAATATTACCTGTCAGTTATGATAAGAAAAATATGGCCTTGGTAGTTATTCAGGATGTGTCTGCGAAAACACATTTGGAAAATACACTCATGTCGATGGCCAATAAATTTGAAAAAAGCAGTTTAATTGATGCATTAACAGGAATTCCTAACCGTCGATGTTTATGGCGAGAACTGGAAAAAGAACTCATAACAGCCCATCGGGAAAAATATAACGTGGTATGTTGTATTTACGACATAGATTATTTCAAGAAAGTGAATGATGAGTATGGCCATGCCGCAGGTGATGAAGTTTTGATTTCTTTTGCCAAGCTTGCAACGGCCGTATTAGGAACAAATGATTCTATTTTTCGTTATGGCGGTGAAGAATTTATTACGATTTCCACGCATCTTCCTATCAAAGAAGCCAGTCGGCTTCCTAATCGCTTACGCAAGAATTTAGAGGCTATGTCTAACCACGGTACAGTAAATAAAGTGGTTACTTGCAGTGGAGGTGTTGCTTATTGGCGACCCTCCGATCCTCCGATAACTTCTGAGATGTTAATTGAGCAAGCAGATAAAGAGTTATACAAAGCCAAAGAATCTGGACGAAACTGCATTGTAATGGATGGTGTTATTCAAACCCCCGTAAAGCTCAAGTAATTTCCAAACAATCATTTAAATGCACTTAATTAACAAAAATTGATCAGTAGGATTTTGCGTGGTATAGTGCTTCCGATTTTTTAATAACTCAGTAAAGAAAGGTGTAATAATGAAAAAAATACTTTCTGTGTCCGCAATTGCCTTGGTTCTTGGTGGTTGTGCTTCTATCCCTGCAGATCCTCAAGCAGAGCGAATTGTTGCCAGTCCAAATCCAGCCCCAAAAGGTTGCAAATACATAGGTCAAGTTGTTGGTAATCAGGGTAATTTCTTCACTGGTGGGTTTACTTCCAATCGAAATTTGGAAGAGGGGGCTATGAATGATTTAAAGAACAGAGCCAGCAGAAAAGGGGCAAACTATGTTCAAGTCGTCACTAACCGTGCAGGCGTAACAGGCTCTATGAGTGGTTCTTTTGATAATCAGGGTGGGTTTATGAGCGGTAGTTCTCAACAGACCAATGTCACCTATCTTGGAAATGCCTATCGCTGTGATCCTAAAGCGATTGGATTAGTCGATTAATCGAACGGGCGGCCCTGCCGCCGTTTTTACTTCCGTAAACTAACAAGCTATAGCCTATACACCTCATTCTGAAAAACAGCGAAGACGTGAAATATCAGTCACCCAGTCTCGAACTTGGCCATGAGGGCCACAATTTCCCACCGCTATTTTACAAGGCAACACGAAAGATGATTTGTTATAGCCTAAGGATTTTTCCAATGCTTGAGAAGAAAGAGCTGTTGGCCGAGTGTTAGCAATTGTATTAGCCCACAAGGTGAAATGAGGTTCATAATACTCTTGGCAGGCTGTAATGCAATTTCCCTGGGCTTCTACACTTGCTATGACACGTTTTTGCAAATTAACCAAATCCAAGGATTTTTTTACAACAAGCCAATAAGCTAAGGCTTGTATGCTGTTAATCCTATCCTCAATAATGTCTTTTTTACTGAACATTGCGTGCAAAGAAGCGCTTACACCAGTAATTGTTAAGGGGAAGGGTTGACCAATAATGCTTATTAAACTGTTTCGGAGCGATTGCAGATATTGTTGGTTTTCATTGATCTCCGTAAGGACAACATGCGTTAAGGTGCAATGCGGTTTTGAATAAATGCTGCTATTTAATAACGGGTCCAATTCATAATAGGATTTGCATATTCCATTTAATTGCTTAGAGTATGTAATCGCTTCATTAGCAAATGATGTTGCTATTTCATCAGCAGGATCTGGCACAAGGCAAATATTAAGGATAGTTTTCATAGGACTACTCTAAACTGACTTTAACAGGAATACCAAAAACCTGATATTTTTTGGGAACTACTGTAAGAGGTGAAATAATGGCTATTAGCTTATTTTGCCTTGTAGCCAAAGGATTAACTTCAGAAAGGGGAAGCTTCTCGGCATAACTGGGGGTATTGATTATTTTGCCTGGAATAGACTCACCATCAGGAAAAGTAATGGAAACTTCCCGGCCCAAATAAATTTTATCCAGGTATTTAGGCTCGATAAACGCTATAATTCGTAAATTTTCTTTGGTCACTATTGATAGGAGCTGCTGTCCGCTGGCAACAAACTCATTATTAAATGTGCTAATTTGCATGATTGTTCCAGCCTTGTTAGAGCGAATCAAAAAGTATTTTTGTTTTTCTTCTAATTGGCTAATTTTATTATCTATGTCTCGTAATTTACGCTGATAATTTACTTCAAGCGTCGTTTTATTACGTAGTTTAATTTCGATGATTTCTTTCTGTAAATTCGAATATACCCGTTGGGCAGTCACGTAATTTTTTCTTGCTTCTTCAAGCTGCAGTTCTGACATGTCTCCATCTTTCATGTAATTTTTAAAACGATCATACACTTCTTTGCTGGTTTGAATATCCTGGGTTGCAATATTTAGCATGGTTTCAAAAGGTTTATAATTTTCAAGGCTAAACTGTTCAATCAAATTCTTTAAAAGACGTTTTTCTTGTTGTAAATAGTTTAGTTTAACCTCAAGCGTAGGCGACTGAAAACGAAGCAGAACATCACCTGGATGAACTTGTTGTCCTGTTCGTACAGTGAGTGATTTAATATACCCCGAACCGGGGGCTCGAATGGTGAATGTATCGAAAACAACCAAGCCAGAAAAACTCACGAATAAATATTCTGTAGTCAGTTTTACAATGAGAAAAAGTAATGGCAGGCTGATTAATAGAACCAATAAAAACCATCGTAGTTTAGGTGGAGTCCGTTTGCCACTGCCGTAGTCCGTGGCTAGATGTTCGCCTGTAATCTTTTTAAATTTAATGGCCATTATTTACTCTTCCTGATTACCCACCAAGGTGCCATTGTGGTTTCCTGATGTCCTTTAAATAGTATTTCATTCATTATGAATACTGCAGTCATTGCACGAATAAATTGTTGATAAATAGGTGTAATTATGACCCAGCCTATTAATTTTAAGTCTAAAAGGGGTCTTTCTGATACCAATAGTAAAAAAATAATATATAGAAAAAGAGTCGCTACAAAATAATAGCTGTAAACCAGAATACCGATAGCTATCATTGTCGGCAAATCAAAGCGAATGAAAAGGTAGAGGTAGTATAGCAAAATCAGGAAAGGCAGCATTAATTGATAGTAAAGTGCATACCAGCTGAATAAAATAACTTTTTTACCCCCCATGATTTTGCTGCTAAACATACGCCAATGTCGACGAATATAAATGTAATATAAATCGCCATCCCACCGCATTCGTTGTTTTAAAAGGCGTTTGAATGTAGAGGGTGCGACTGTCCAGGCGATGGCTTCAGGTTCATTGACAATTTTAAACTGGGGGTAGCGTCGGCAATAGGCATGAATTCGCAACGTGAGGTCTAAGTCTTCTGCGGTACCACTCATCCAGCCCCCCATTTGCCGTAAAAAACTGGTTCGAAAGACTCCAAAGGCGCCGGAAATATTATTGGTAATGTTAATTTCTGTTAAACCGAAGCGCCCAAGCTGGATACCAAGCATATACTCCAGTGCTTGTAATTTGGTTAGAAAATTTTCACGCCAGTTTCTAACGCGAATAGCCCCAGAAACAGCAACAACATTGGGGTCAATAAAATGTTTAACAATTTTTTGAAGACTTATATTATCAATAGAGGTATCGGCGTCTATCATCACCAAAATATCGCCACGAGCCATTTTAAGGCCAAGATTCATTGAACTTGCATGTCCACCACGTGTCTTTTTTTCAATAATACGGATTAAACAATTTTTAGTTTCTCTGTATTTGTGAGCCAGTTGTTTCATACTTAAGACGGTTTTATAGTTCCTAATTGCATCATCAATAACAAACAGGAGTTCGATTTTGCCTGGGTATAATTGCTCTGTGACCGAACGCAACGAAATCTCAAGCTCCTCTTTGCTTTCACTGTAAGCGGTTATTACTACGCTAACCAGCGGATAAGAGGCTGAAGATATTTCCTTTTCAAAATGAATCCGTAACCACCCTTTAATGACATAAACCAGAGTAATGGTATAGAAAGGGAGTTCCAATAAAATGACAAAAGGAAAAAAGAAAGCCAAAAAAAACCAGAGATTTCCCGTATTAAATACAGTAATTAGATAAACATAAATTTGATAGGAAAAGTCACTCATGCGCTATCAATCCTTGAATGTAAATTCGCAATTAAATATTCAGCATCTTGTTGCGATTTGGTGACTTCTTCTGAAGTAATAAATCCCATATGAACAATCAGTTTTTTCTCGCTCATGCTTAATTTTTGCTGCTTGCTAAACTCTTGAATCCTGTTTAATAAAACCTGACAACCTTGTTCATCGGTCATCGGTAGAAAAAAGAGAACAAAATTTTCGCCGTGTGAGGCTAAGTCACTGTCTCTAAAAACATGACGCAAACGTTCATAAAACTCAGCGAGCAGTTTTTCAGTATGAAATACACCAAGCTCATTAAGGAGCTCTTCTTCATTTGTAATTTTTAAGGCAAGTACACTAAAGTGAAGATCTTTGTAGCGTGTAGCCAGTTTAATTTGCCATTTGATGATGGAAAAAAATGCTTCAAATTCAATAAATGCAAAAAAATTATTAAAGTGGGTTTGTATTTTTTTTTCAATGCCGCGTGCTAAAAATTCACCATGTTTTGTGAGTTTGTAAATGTATAACCGGCGAGCAACAAGGTTTTCAGGGGGAGTGTTTTTTGAACAATTCATACAGATGATGATAACTTCTGCGTCAAGAAAATAAAAACCACATTGGTTACATGACTTATCTTCAAGAGGTTTATCGTAGTCCATACCAATGTGCCTTAACTTCGCATTACATCGGGGGCAAATTAAACGCTCCTGTCTTAAAAAGCGGGTTGAAGGCTCAATATTTCCGCAACTAAAGCAATGAATAAATTGTTGCACTTGAATATCAATACTATGGCAATTCGGGCAGGCATTTTTATAATTTAACAGGCCTGAATGACAAGAGGGGCAGGTTTGAATTTCATCGACCAGTTTTTCCTGAAATAGCAAATCTCTTGATACCATATTTTGTAGAAAATTCCATTCATCCACTCCATTGTTTTCTCCGAACAGTACTTTAAGTAAGGGGAAACTAATACCATTGGTAAAAGAAGGGGTTAAATGGCCATGAACCATGAGCGTTGAGCGGGTAAATAAATAGCTTAATAAAAATAATTCGCGGTCTTCCAGCACACCCGTAAAGGGGATTAGCTGTATACGTTCGTGAATGGCTAGCGCAACTGTTTGAGACTCTTTGTCCAATTCCCCATCAAAAATATCAGCATGAAACCTGTCGGACTTACCGAGATAAAAAATAGGTGTGAAGCGATAAGTCTTACGTTGTCTTAGTGCCGTTACTTTTTCAAAATAATTTTGCAAATTATTTAAATCTAAAGCAATAGCAAAGCAATCTTCTTTAGGAAGCTCTTTTTCAGAAGAGATCCATCTAATCGGGTAAGGAAGATCCAAGTTTTTGGTACTTCCTAAAATCCATATGATTTGGTCATTCATTTGTCTCTACTATTTTATTATTTTTTATTTAAATAAAGAGCCACAAGATTAATTTTGGTAAATTTTAATAAAATCATCAAGTTCATTGATGCGTTCTTTATTGTGCTTAGTATAGCATTCAATAACAGAAAGGGACTCTAAAGTACCTCCTTCGTTTTGTAGCCCTTCAAAATCACATTCTTTTTTGCGGTACTCTAACCAGGCCTTTTGGGTGGCAATTAATAAATTCTGGTTGGTTTGAGGCACAAGATGGAGCAGTGTATTGTATCGTCTGTTGAGTAAATTTTCATAAAAGGTATATTCATTATTGGCACATGCTTTCATAGCCACTGTTGTCACTGCATTCTCATAGCAAGTTTGAATAATTTTTAATTCATTCGAGGATGAATCCACATGACTTAAGACTTCTGTTTTATTTTGCGGTATATCGCCAGGAAAAAATTCTTTATTGTCAGGATCGCGTGGTATATCAAGAGAGGTTAATAATTGCGGGCTCATTTGAGAAATTGGCTGTTCAGTGCAGGGGAAATAGGATAAAAATGTTAAATTTTTCAATAAAATAAGCCCATTGAGTTCCCAACCTTTTCCTATACCACTATAGGTAATGTAGTCATAGTTGTTTTTAGTAAATCGTAAATAAATGCCCCCACCACCGCTAAACATTTGAGAGCGTCCAGTAAACGCTTTCTTAGGGAGAACTTTATCTTCTGGGTAGTAAAGTTCGATATTATTTTTTTTTCCAAATCGATACTGAAGGTATCCATTTGTAGAGGATAAATTTTCAGAGGCACAAAGAGAAATAATTTTCGCATTTTTTGTTGGACAACTAAATAGAACTTGTTCATTGCGTTGACATAATGAATTGGTTTCTGCAAAACTTACGACAACGAACAAAGAGAGGAAGATTAACAGGAATCCCGCTTTTGTATTCATTCTAATCCCTTAATTTACGCTTCATGTGTTTTAAATATTGTTATTGAAAAATAATAGTTTAAAAAAATCCATTAAACAAAGAGTAGTACTATGGTTAATTTTAACAGCTTAAATGCTAAAACATTTCTTACCAGCTATTGGCAAAAGAAGCCATTGGTTATCCGTAACGCTTTGCCCTTATTTATAAATCCTTTAACTCCGAATGAGTTAGCGGGTTTAGCTTTGGAGGATGAGGTAGAAAGTCGACTTGTTATTGAAACGCCTGAGAAAGCACCTTATTGGCACCTTAAACGTGGCCCTTTTTCTGCGAAAGACTTCAAGAAATTGCCTCAAACTCATTGGACTTTGCTGGTGCAGGCCGTTGATCGCTTTGTCCCTGAAGTGGCATTAATGCTTGATTATTTTGATTTTATCCCTCAATGGCGCATCGATGATGTCATGATTAGTTATGCCGTAGACCAGGGTAGTGTCGGGCCTCATTATGATAATTATGATGTTTTTTTATATCAGGCACGAGGAGCCCGAAAATGGTCGCTCACCACAAAAAATTGTCATGCAAATAACCGCTTACCCGATATTGAATTAAGAATCATGGAGGATTTTCAAACGGAAAAAGAATATATTCTGGAAGAGGGGGATATGCTGTACCTGCCTTCACACGTCGGACATTATGGTATAGCGATGTCGGATGAGTGTATCACCTATTCATTTGGATACCGTAGTTATCAAAGTCAGGAAATGTGGGATAGTTTCGGTGAATATCTTGCTGAAAAAAAACAGGGTGAACGGTTGTACAACGATCCCGACTGGACTGCTATCAATGCTAGCTCTGAATTACCGCCGTCTGCCTGGAAAAATGCGAAAAAATTAATGCAGCAGTTGTTAGACAATGAGTCACAATTTAAACTATGGTTTGGGTGTTTCGCAACCAAATTAGACCAGCACGCCGAAGAATTATTACCAAGTCCTCTTTCCGAAGAGGTAAGTATTCATGCGTTTCTACAAGAATTAAAAACAAGTGCCGGCGTGATTCGAAATCCTTTATGCAGATTTGCCTATCAATGTGAGGAATCAAATTCTATTACCTTATTTATAAATGGTTATGAATGGAATACTGAAGGAGTTGCTACTGCTTTAATTAAATTGCTAGCCAATTTTCGCCGCATCCCGATAGTGCAGTTGCAACCATTTTTGCAAAAAGACGTTGATAAATGTTTTCTGTTGGAGTTATGGAAATTGCAGTGGATAGAGTTTGATAGAGTATGAGGGCCTATTCAGTCAACCTGGTATAAAATTTGCAACAGAAAAGCTACTGTCGATTATCGAATGAGGATAGTCAAAATGTTTAAAAAATCCATGCTTTATTTGGCATTAGGATGTTTAATCAATAGTTTGGCTTTCGCTCAAGAGCGAGAAATTGCAATTACGATTGATGATCTACCCTTTGTTGGCTCTAGTAATAATAATCCAGCCAAGTTAGAGCGTGAGAGAGAGCGCATCTTAAAAATTTTGCAGACGCTTATCGATAAGAAAGTTCCGGCGACTGGTTTCATAATAGCAGGCTCTATCGAGAAAGGGCAATGGGAGCTGCTGGAACAATTTCGCCAGGCAGGTTTTACATTAGGAAACCATACTTATTCTCATAAAAGTCTAAACAGCGTCACTGCAGAAAACTATATTAATGATGTGGACAGGGCTGATAAAATTTTAACCCCCTTATTTCCTGAACATAAATATTTCCGTTACCCCTATTTAGCAGAAAGCTCAGGTCAAAAGAAACAAGCAGTTTATGACTATTTAGCTGCACATCACTACATTGTCGCGCCGGTCACTGTGGATAGTAAGGATTTTGTATTTAATCAACAACTGTTTGCTATCCCTTACCGCCAGCGTGAAAAAAACTTACCGCAACTTAAAAAGAGATACCTGGCTTTTATCTGGAATCAAACCTTAAAAGCAGAGAAGAAAGCTGAAAAATTAAATCCAGGAAAACCCGTAAAACAAATATTATTAATCCATGCTAATTTATTAAACAGTCATTGTTTAGGTGATATCATCGATCTTTACCGACAAAATGGTTATAAAATTATTAGCCTGGAAGAGGCGTTAACGCCAACAAAGGCCATTAATACTCCTGCTGGAGAAGAAGGTTATGAAATTTTTTTCGATGAGAGCATTCTTAAGGGGTTTTTTTATCAGAAGGCCTAATAGAGAACTACTCAATCGTCATAAAATTCTCTCTATCCTACGTACTGCGGCTTGTCCGCAGTATCCAAGAGGTGCAGTTTTTAGCTTCGAATCCTGGATACCGCGAACGAGTCTTCAGGAGGCTCTAAAATTTTAGTGCAGAAGCACCTAAGATTTCATCGGCGTTTTGTTCAAGTCTTAAGGATAGTTCACTTGCAGAAGGTCTATCATCAGGTCTTTTCGCCCACCCCAAAGTTATGTACTTTGCTATTTTAGGTGGTGTGTTAGCAGGGATTTTAGGTCTCTCACCTTGAATAACCGCTTGGGCTAAAGACAGGAAATCTTTGTTAGTGTGAGCCCTTTTCCAGCTTACTATTTCCCAAATAGTAATGCTCATACTATACACATCGACTTCTTTGCCATAGGGTTGTTGTGCAAAAATCTCTGGAGCCATCCAAAGGGGGGTACCAAATAAGCCCTCGAGTAAGCGGCCACTACTCATTTTTACTGCACAACCAAAATCGCTTATTTTAGGGTTTAAATCCTTGTCTAGAAGAATATTGGCACTTTTAATGTCCCGGTGTACTACATCATTCTCATGTAAAAATACTAGTGCTTTAGTAATTTTTGTTATCCATTGGAATCTCAATGACCACGGTAAAGGTTCTTGGCTTGCAGCGATCCTATGTTCTATGGAACCATTGGGCATATACTCCATGGCAATTACATATCTGCCTTCACACGACATATAACCTAAGAATTGTACAATACAGGCACTGTGGAAATCCGTTAAATCCTGCATAATTTTTTTCTCATGCTTCGCTGTGGCCACGTTTTTTTTCTTTGCAATTTTAAGAGCGGCTTCAGAGCCACGAAAAACAACCTTAATCACTTTGGCAAAACTACCTTTGCCGAGCACTTCCCCGGCAGCTGTAAAGTCTTTTTTATCCATTAAATAAGGATCGGCGTTTTGTGCGGTAACTTCTGCGGTAGTTTCTAAGGTTTGTTTAGTAGTTTCGTAGGGCATGGTACAATCTTTTGGTGAATTATAATTAAAATTGATTGATTATAATTCACTTCTGCGGATTGTAATATGGGTAAATTTACCTAGAGAGAGTGGTTCTTTTTTTATCCGCTGCCATTATGTGCAAATTTGAAAATTCCTTTTGCAAACGCTCTACAGCATGTTGAGGTAATAAAAGCCAATAATGACCATCATTTTTCATATGTCCTGCTATATAGGTTGCCCTTTTTCCCGCCCCCCAAAACACATCACCGCGCACTAGCCCACGAATAGCCCCACCGGTATCTTGGGCAATCATTAAGCGTTGAAAGGGCTTTTGGTTATCACTTCGTCGCTCAGGCCTTGTGGTTGTTAGCCACAGGGGAGTTCCCATGGGAATCCACTTTAAATCAATCGCTAGTGAATAACCAGGCGTTAGTGCTACCCCTTGTGTACCATAAGCTGCATTGCGAGAAAGGCGCTCGAAAAAAACAAACGATTTATTTTGATTGAGAACCTTATTCATTTCCTTGGGATGAGCCATTAAATATCGCTTAATCGCTTGCATGGATGCGTTATGTTTGGTCATTACGCCCTTATCAATTAACACTTTGGCAATAGCGGTATAGGGGGCGCCGTTTTGTGCAGCATAACCAAGATACATTTGTTCACCGTCAGGAAGTTGCACAATTCCTGAGCCCTGAATCTCTAAGAAAACGCGGTCAATAGGATTATCAATCCACACCAAAACAGGTGCTTTTTTCTTAATCATCCCTTTGTTAATCTCTGCACGCGTGTAGTACGGAACAATTTTGTGACCTGCGGCACGTCCAACTAGTTTTCTATGCTTAAAAGCTGGATCAAATTGCCCCAGATCGATGGTAACCAAATCGGATGGAACACCATAAATCGGCACGTTATATTTTTCCGTCTTAGTACGGCTTCCATAAAGTAAAGGCATGTAATAACCAGTAAACAAACCTTGTACGGACCGATTATTGAAAAATTCAACAGGACTAAACCATTGCTGAAAAAATTCTTTGGCTTTTTTGTTGGTTATTGGCTGAATAGCAAGAGCAGCTTGACAGGCTGGCTGCCAATCTTTTGCTTTTAGATCTAAATGATGACTGCCCACAGGCTTTTCAGGCTCCTGTTTTAAAAAAGATTTACAGGAGGTTTGAAAAGCCTGTAGTGACCGCTTAACATTCGCTTTGTCCCAGCCTGGAAGTTGCTCAAAGGAACCTTGCCTTAGCGTTAAGGGTAATGGTTTGGGCTGTGGCCAAAACCACCACGCTGAAAAACTGGCAATAATGACAGCTGCAGCGAAGGATGAATATAGTAACTTTCTTTTCATTGGACAAATTTTACACGAAATTGAGTTTAATGCAAACCCAAGGAATAACATCAAATCTGTAATGGCAGTTAAATAAATAAAAAAGTTATTGTTTTTGCTGTAGTTATTTTAAATGGTGTCTATTATTATCAATTGCTTCGCGAAAGCTTTTAGCTATATTCATGCACCAAAGCCATTTGTAATCCTGCAGCAGTCAGTGATAAAAAATTATAGCCAGGATCAATAGTGGTTCGTTCAAGCCATTCATTAGCAATGCAAACGTCGGTTAATCGATGGACTTCCTCCAAAGTCACACTATCGCCATATTTCTCACTAAGGGTTTTGACTGCAGATTCATTCATACTTAAGAATACTTCATCACGACTTTTACCTTGTGCTTTCATTTCATTGTAAAAAAGCATCAGAATATCCAGTTCATTCATAGCAATTCCTTTATTCTTAAGCACCTTCTCGTTTAACTATAGCTTAAAGGTAGGCCTATTATTTTTCTTCACGAGATAACGTCATTTGTTTCACCATCGAATAAACTGTGGGCAATACAAAAAGCGTCAGCAGTGTGCCCAAACTTAAACCTCCGAGTAAAACAAATCCAATCGCGTGACGAGACTCTGCCCCGGCATCATGCGTTAAAATAAGTGGGAAAACACCAAAAAGCATGGCTCCCGTAGTCATTAAAATAGGGCGTAAACGTAAGACAGCAGCTTTTTGTGCTGCTTCTAATACAGATAATCCTGTTTTTCTCAATTGATTTGCGAATTCAACAATTAAAATTCCATGTTTACTGATTAAACCAATTAAAGTAATTAGCCCTATCTGGGTATAAATATTAAAGGACTGTTTAAATAAATAGGCAAATAATAACGCACCACTACTTGCCAGAGGAACGGTAAACATAATAATTAATGGATCAATAAAGTTTTCAAATTGAACTGACAAAATGGCAAAAATAAAAAAAAGCGATAAAACAAATAGCACAACCATCGTATTGGATGACTGGGTATAAGCCTTGGCAGCGCCTTCCCAGGTCATTTTATAATGCGCCGGCAACTCATTTCTTGCCATTGTCATAATTTTGTCCATCCCTTTTTTAATAGAATCTTGCGGTAACAGACCAACATGTAATGTGGTGGATCGCATTTGATTATGGTGATCGAGAGTGGGAGGTTGGGCTTTAGGTTTCATCGTGGTGAAAGCACCTAAAGAAACATGTTTGCCTGAAGGAGTAGTAAGGTATAATTCATTTAACGTCCATGGCGATGGCGTCCCTTGCAACGTTAAATTATAGCTCACACCATCTTTTTGAAAATTAAGAGATTTGTCACCACTAAAAAATACTTCGATTGTTTTTGCTACCTGTTTGGCTGAAAGTCCCAGTTGAGACAATGCATTGTTGTCAATTTCAATACTGTATCCCATTGAATCCAACCGTAAATCATAACGGATCGAGGCAAATTCCTTGCTTTGATCCAGCGTTTGTTTTAATTGTTCAACCTCATTGAGCAGCTGTCGAAAATTATCCACTGTTGAAATAACTAACGTAAGCTCAGAACCGCTTCCAGCGTCGTCTATCCCTGGCAAAGCAGTGTCCCAACTCCATACATGCGCATCCATTGAGGGAAAATTATTAAGCTGCGGTTGTAATTCATTGACTAGCGCTGTTGATGACCGTTTTCTTTGAGAGTGTGGTTTTAACGGCAAAACAACACTTGCTCCCCAATCGCCAATAAAAGTCAATTGATTGTTAATATCCGGAAAACTTTTGACCTTGTTTTCTATCGGTGAAATTTTTTTATCTAATATTTGCAGGTTTTCTCCCGCAAGCATCGGTGTATAAACCCCTATCAAACCTCTATCTTCTTTGGGTGCTGTTTCTTTGGACAATAAGCTGAAGAAAAATAAGCTACAACCAAGAAAACAAACCAGGCCAGCGACGATGAGTTTTTTTCGTTCAATAGTGTGGCTTAGAATACTGGCATATTTTTGTTCCAATACTTTTAGATAATAATCAAATCGAGGCCATAGAGGTTTGCTATTTTTATTTAAAAAGCGGGCGCACATTAAAGGAGACAATGTTAGTGAGACTAAGCCAGAAATAAATACACTTCCAGCCAAGGCGACTGCAAATTCAATAAAAATTTGTCCAAGCATCCCTGGAATAAAGGCAACCGGTGCATAAACACTGGCTAATGTTAAAGTCATGGCCACAATGGCGAAGCCAATTTCTTTTGAGCCTTGCATGGCTGCATCCAATGGCGATAAACCCTCTTCTATATGACGCCAAATATTTTCCAAAACAATGATTGCATCATCAACAACAAGGCCTACAGCTAAAACCATGGCCAAAAGCGTCATGAGATTGATTGAAAAACCAAATAATTTTAAAAAAATTAATGAACCTAATAGGGAAATAGGGATAGTTACCAATGGTATAAGCGTTGCTCTGCCGTTTCTCAAGAAGATAAAAACAATAACGAGTACTAAAATGATTGCTTCTACAATTGAGGATTGAATATTTTTCAGTGAGGCATTAATAAAATCAGATTGATCGATAATGGCGTTAATTTTGACATCGTCCGGTAAATTTTCCTTTAAATGATTCAGTTCTTGGCGAACCAATTTGGAAACTTCAAGAGGATTGGCATCATCAGCGCGATTGATTGCCAAGGCCAGTCCCGCATGCCCATTGACTCTGACGCGCATGCGGTCTTTGTCGGTTGTAAGCTTAACTTTAGCAATCGATTTAAGAAATACAGGGTGATGGTTATTGGTTTTTATTAATAAATTCTCATAATCTCTGACTGTTTTTAATTCAAAGTCGACAGTACTTGGAATTTTGTTTTGAAAGTTACCGGCTGGAAGAGATACGCTACTTTTGCCAATGGCATCAAATACTTCGTCTACATTAATGCCAAAAGAGAATAATTTTTTAGGATCAAGACGAATTGCATAAGTATAAGGTTGTCCCCAAACATCAACAGAAGAGACGCCTTTTAAGCTGCGAAATGTATTTTTTAAATTAAGATTGGCAAAATGTGTCAATTCACCAAAATCCATAGAAGACGATTCAAGTGATAAGCCGATAAAAGGTAAGCCATTCGATTTTTTCTGTCGTTCGATTGCAGGGGTTTTTACTTCTACAGGAAGTAAAGGTTTCGCCAATGTAACAGCGTCCTGAGTAGCACTCAATGCTCTGTCCATAGAAATGCCAGAACGAAAAGAAAGCGTAATGTAGGAAGAGCCAGAGCTGGATTGAGAGGTAATGGTTTCCAATCCTTCTACACCGGCCAACCGCTCTTCCAATATGGTAGTAACGTCTGATTCAACAAGCTCCGAACTGGCATTGGGATAAGTGGTTGAAACTGTAATGGTCGGAAAACTAATATTCGGGTATTCTCGAACAGGCAAAGAAGACAGACAAAGCAAGCCTATTACGATGAGCATGCAGTTAAGCACAATAGCTATAACAGGATGTTTAATAAAATAAGGGGGCAGATTCATAATCTTCTTATGGTAGGTGTCGGTTTATAAATCCCTACAGTCATCCCAGGATACAAACGCTCTTGGCCTTTAACGACAAGTATTTGCCCAGGTTTTAAACCAGAAGTGACTTCAATATAAGCTTTATCCCTAAGACCTGTATGAATGGAGGCTAACTCAATCTTGTGATTGTTGACAATATAGACAAAACGTTTCCCATTGCGAAGAAAAGTGGCTTGAGAGGGAATAACCATCACATTTTTCTTTTCCCGTATTACAAGTTCTACGTCAACACTCGCTCCTATGACACAATCTTCGCAGTGAATATCGACATCCGCTGGGCACATGTGGGTCTCTTCATCAATCATTTTTTGGACATGGGTAAGTGGATAATGCTTACCCAATACACGCACTTCCTGGCCTTCTCTTATTGCTTTAATCGTTGTACAAGGAATATCAAAATCAACTGCTAAGCTTGCAGGGTCGTATAAAGTAACAATGGGGTCGCCCACATTCACTTGGGTTCCCTCTCTTTTCTTGTAAGCGCCTATAATCCCGTTGAAGGGTGCGTAAAAACGCATCGTATCGAGCTCTATTTTGGTATTGGAAAGGTTTTTCGATGCTTCTATCCAGGCTTGCTTTTTTTCTTCAACTTCCTTTGTGCTGACATAACCCGTTTTGAGTATACTTGATAAGCGATCGTACTGTGTTTTTGCGATATTTTCCGCGGTTTCAGACAGTTGATGGTTTTTTTCCAGGTCGGGATTGTCAATTTTGGCAATTAGACTGCCTTTGGTAACGTATTGACCAGTAGCGACCAATAAATCAAGCATCCCATTGCCCTTAGCGATTAAAACGGTGGCGTGTTTAGGATGAATAGTCCCAATAAGCCGGGCTGTTTGCTGAATGTTTTTGAGTGTTATCTCTTCTACTTCGACAATTTTGAGGGGGTCGTTATCTATATGTTTATTTAATCCATAAAAAAGATAATAGGCGAAAATTAAAAGGGTACACGCAATCGTTAATAAGAGCAGTCTTATGTAGATAGGCTTTTGAAAGAAAAGACGATAAATAAACTCACGACTCACAAGACCTCTCTTCTGTTCAACTAGGGAATAAAGAATGAAATTTAGCATCAAACTTTATCACATCGATGAAAAAAAACCAGCTGGTATTGGGCTGAATAACAAACCCAAATAAGCATAAGGGATAACAAAAATTTTTAAAAATAAGATGAGGCCCTTGATTATTTAATGAGAGCTAAGAGGGTTTCCAGCTGATCTGCTTCGCTAGCGGGCTTATCCCAGCGGATTCGATGAATTCGGGGAAAACGCAAAGCCACGCCTGATTTATGGCGTGAAGAAAGATTAACAGCATCAAATGCCACTTCAAAAACCAACGCTTTTTCCACCTCCCTCACTGGCCCATAGTGGTGCTGGGTATGATGACGGATCCACTTGTCCAATTGATATAATTCTTCATCGGTGAAGCCAAAATAAGCCTTACCGACAGGTAGTAACGTATTATCCTGCCATAGGCCGAATGTATAATCTGAATAATATGAAGAGCGTTTTCCATGACCTCGTTGTGCGTACATTAGCACCGCATCGATTAAATGTGGATCTCTTTTCCATTTGTACCAATGTCCTACTGGCCTACCAGCAATATAAGGGCTGGTTTTACGTTTTAGCATCAAACCTTCAACCGCGATATGTTGCTCTGCAAGAACGGTTTCTTTGAGTTTTAAAAGACCTTCTGTGTCGTTGAAAGATAACAGCTGTGATAACCACATATTTGAGGGTTGGTGACGTTTATACCAATCTTGAAGTTTTCGGCGTCGTTCTTTTAAAGGTAAGGTTCGAAAATCAGTAAAACCTTCTTTCAAAATGTCATATAGGATAATAGCTGCAGGCTGCTCTCTAAGAATTTTGTCGCTAATTTTTTTACGATTCAACCGCTGTTGCAAATCATTAAAACTACCGATAGTCGTTTGACTTTGAATCACTAATTCACCATCCAGCACCACATCAGTATTTATCTCACTTAGCACGTCCGGAAATGAAGCGCTAATATTATCACCCGTGCGGGAATAGAGGGCTTTGTTCTGGCCGTTGCTGACCAGTTGCACCCGAATACCATCGTATTTATGCTCAGCAAAAAAATCCTCAGCGGTAATTAAAGGGAAGTCTTTTGCTTTGAGAGGATGAGATAACATGACTGGATGAAAAAAAACAGCTTCAGCTATTTCAGGTGTTCCTTGTTTCCCTTCAAGCCAGGCAAATAACTCTGTATAAGGGGGATTCAAACCATACCAAACATGCTCAATGTCTTTAATATCCACCTTTCCGTATTGAGCCAACGCCTTTTTGACAAAGCGCGCAGAAACGCCGACCCGTAAACTTCCTGTGCCTAATTTTAATAATGCCCAACGCTCAATGACATTAGAATTGTTTAATAATTTAACAAGATGGGCGGCCATCTGGTTGTCAGGTATCGTATTGAAAGTGTAAATAACTTCGGTAAGACTTGGTAGATATGAGGTTGTTTTTGCTGTGTCAGGCCATGCCAACGCCAATGTTTCGGAAACATCACCTACATAATCGTTAGCCAAGGTGAATAAGTAGGGGTCTATTCGTTGATCAATTAATTCCCGTATCAGGGCACGTTTAAATGTAGGAAACTCCAGGGTATCAGCCAGAATGGCAATGGCATATCCTCGTTCGGGATCGGAGGTTGTTGCAAAAAAATGTTGTAACAAGCGTAATTTGGTGAGATTGCTATATGAAAAATAAAGACTATTCAATAACTGAGCGAATTTTTTCATTTTTCAATCCTCATCCCCATAGCCCACAAGATGTAACGGATGTGCTTTATAACCTTCTTTCATCGCTTGATAGGCTAATGCTTCTTCCTGCCCATGAGTAACCCAGATTTCTTGAGGTTGAACTTCCTGAATGGTTTTTAACAATTCAGGCCAATCCGCATGGTCAGAAATAATAAGCGGCAATTCAACTGATTTTTGCTTGGCTCGCGCACGAATTTGCATCCATCCTGAGGCAAGTGCTCTCACTAAATTACCAAAACGCCGTGTCCATCTGTCATTAAGAGCTGCAGGAGGGCACAATATTATTTTTCCGGCTGAAGCTTTCGCATCCAGTGTGTTCGCGAGTCTGAGTTCACCCAGTGGGATACCAAAAGACTCATAAAGTTGACACAATTTAACCAGCGCACCATGAAGGTATATAGGCTCATGATAACCAAATAACCGTAATGATTTGATTAATCGTTGACATTTTCCTAACGGATATACGCCTACAAGATGACAGCTAGAGAAGGTTGTCAGAGAATCTAATAATTTTTTAAGTTCATTTTCAATAGGTGGGTGTTTAAAAATTGGCAAGCCGAATGTGGCTTCGGTAACAAACACATCGCAAGTAACTGCCTCGAAAGGGAGACAGGTAGGATCATAGCGCCTCTTATAATCACCAGAAATAACAATACGGTTGTTTGCGTATTCAAGGACAACCTGTACACTTCCCAAGACATGCCCGGCAGGAAAGAAGCTCAATCTCACTTGATTAGTTACAAGAGAGTTAAAGCAGTATAAACTTTGCCAATGATAAGTAGATTCTTTTCCATAGCGTAATTGCATAATGGCCACGGTTTCTGGACTGGCTAGAATACGATGGTGGCCTGATAACGCATGGTCGCTATGCGCGTGTGTGATGACTGCCCGCTCCACTTTTTCCACAGGGTCAATATAAAATTTACCAGGACTACAATAAAGCCCCTGCGGTGTTAAATGAAGCCATCCTTTCGTAGTTGCCATGAATTTTTCTTAAGATATGTTCTTTAATAACAAAATATTTCTTTATCAAGTATGGCACATTCTTTTATTTGGAAATTGAATTGGGACAGAGCCTACCGATGGCCGGTAATGCATCCAAACTACTTGTTTTGATGTAACAGTTAGGTTTTTAAAAAATTATTTACAATCAAAGCTAAACTTATCTTCCTGCGGCAAGGTTTTTATAAAAGAATGAATTAATTGTTTAAGTTCTGGAATATAATTTTGTTCAGTAGCATAAAAGTAAACCGTTTTGTTTGCCGCTGAGACGCGAGAGCCTGCAAAAGATAAACAACCTAATAATACCCAGTTCCTAGGTAGCGTATAAAACCAATTGTTGTATAGCATAACCAGCTTAATATCCGCTTTTTTTACAGCCTCATCCATCCACATGGGATTTTTCTCGTTTCTTCTTTTTAGATAGCTTTCATAATTCCCCAATCCCCAAAGATCTAAAACATAGTAGGGATTATTGAAAGAAATCCAACCTATATCATTGACAGCGACCGGCGCTTTAAGCCAGTCCAGGACAAATCTTCTCATTTGAAATTGCTGTTGATAAATGTTGTTGGTTGCTTTTGGCAAACTTACCAATACTGTAAAATAGGGATAACTGCTAAAAATAAGACCGCCAACAAAAGTTATGTACCATAAAACAGGATTTTTAAGGCTATGGTAATTCTCAAAATAAAGGTAAAAAATCAATAATAATACAGCTGCATAGAGATAAACTTCATAGCGATGAAACCAGTTAAATCTACCCAAACCCAAATGAAGTATCAAAGCCGAAGCAGCAATCATTAATAATTGTTTTTTTGCAGTAGCCAGGTTGGAGAAGGCAATGATGACTATTAAAATAAATGCGAGCATGAGAAAGATTAAAGCTTGACGCTGTGTCAAATTTATACTAAGTCCTTCCAATAATTTTTCATCCCAGGAAGCGTTGTATCCAAAATCGATTTTAAGTAAAACGGAAGCTGTTAAAGGCGGTTGGCCAATAGAATATAAAAAAAGGGAAAAAAGCCCTAAAAAACTCAACATAAGAAGGCCTGCATACAATGCTTTTTTTCGGTGTCCTCTGTAAAATAATAAAATCAAAGCGGGTACGGACAGGGCTAAGGTTTCATAGCGCACCAAAGGCGCTAAGATAATAACAAGCGCTAACCACCGTGGGAAACGTTGAGTTTTGTTTTCTTCGATAAGTCCCGCCATAATAAGTACACTTAAAAACATTTGCAGAGAATGCTCCATCCCTGAAAATATAAGACCAATTAAATTTAGCGAAGGAATTAGCAAGCAAAAAAGTACTATATTTCTCCATTGTATTTTTTGTTGAGCAGTCTCTACGGATAAACAAACAGAAATAAAGACAAGCAAAATAAACCAGGAAATAAGGCTATTAAGGAAGAGAGGAACAAACTCAAAAAAAGAGAAATAAGAAAAAGGGGCAAGTAAGAAAGGCCAGAGTATGCTCGATGATGGACTGGAAAATTCACCTCTATTAAAACCGTATTCACCCATGCCAATATATTTAGCTAAGGATAAATGAATATAGGGGTCATCAAGAGAGTAACTGAAAAAAGAATGGTTAATGGAAAGGATCAGTTGCCATTCAATAAAAATGGTAACTATAAGCATCAATGAAGGAATTAGATAATAATAAATTCGGTCATTTGCGTAACAAATCAATTAAATAGGCTCCTGAAAGCTTTTATCAATCTCTTTAGCCATACTCTTAAGGGAATAGTATTTTAATAATTTGTTTCTCAAATTTGCCCAAAACTTTGATTCTACGAACATATATTTTGCTAATTGACGCGAATCGCTTTGGGTTTTTTCCACTCTTTGTTGTCGACGTTTTTGATAAAGCGACAACGCCCAGTGAAGATAAGTAGTGTCGGTCCTTGATAGTTCTTCTGCCAACACTGCAGCCGATTCCATAGCCATTGACGCACCGATTCCTGCTGTGGGTAAAAAACCTGCTGCGGCATCACCTAAAAGTACAATGCGATCTTTATACCAATGGGTAGAGCGCACGTCACTTAAAGGCCAATAAAAAAATGACTCATCTTCATCTGCAGGTATTTGTGAAAAAATGTTTGGATATAGACTATGAAGTTCTGGAAAGCGCCTTATAATATCTTCAGCACGGCCAGGATAAAGCTTTGCTTCTTTCTTAGGTGAGGGGCCTGCGGCAATCACTCCAAATTTATCCTTGATAGGATAAATACCGAAAAACTTACCTGCCCCCCAAAATTCTCTTATTTCATTTTCATTCAGTTTTTCATCATTAGACCACCATACCCAACCACCCCAGCCAGTATCGTAATATTGATAGTCCTTGGGTGTAAAAATCAGTTTTCGAACGCTGGAGTGCATGCCATCGGCGCCCACCACGAGATCATATTCGCCTTGAGTCCCATCCGTCAAAATTGCATGAACTTTAGCATTAAACTGATTAAGAGTTTGTATTGTGGTATTGAATTTAATCGTTAACCCTTCACAACCGTTCATTAAGGTTTCAATTAATGCCTTGCGTGAACAGCAACGGTAAGGTCCATAATTAGTAAAGAGCTGGTGAAATGCTAATTCTTGAATAACAGAACCGTCACCGCTGCACATCACGTAAGTGTCACCAGCTGTGGTTGCTTCCAGAAAATGCTGCATTAAATTTAAACCATACAACACTTTACTGCCTAAGGGATAGAGTCCTAACATGTAACCACTATGAGCAAAATCGGGTTGTCGCTCGATAATTTCACTTTTAATGCCTCGTTGTTTAAGCAAGGCAGCTAAAGTTAGACCTGCAATACCGGCACCTACGATAAGTATACGCATGAAATCCCCTGATTAAGCTCTAAATAATCGAAGCAATAGAAGCAAGGTTTATACCATAGTACAATTAGGGAGGCATTAGGCTTATTCGCAATGCTTTTCGCGACCAAGCCTAATGTTATAACCATGACTCTCTTAAGCCTTCCTTTTTAACGCATAAAAAACAATCCCTAATACAAAGCCATAAATTAGATGGCCGACTAAAGGGGGAACGTTGGCTTTAATGTCTACAAAAGTCCACTTAGAAAATAAAGGCGTCCCTGCTGTGAGATAGGGGAGTAAAGTCATTGGACCAACAATCCACATTGCAAGACCAAACAATAATCCCCAAATAATAGCTGCTAACCAGGAGTGGATGAGCCATCCCAAGATAAGTGCAAAAGCAATACCGGCAATAATGCTGACAGCTGCATGAACTAATAATCCCCCCATTTTGGTAGGCATATTAATCACTGTTCCCAGTGTTTCAATCATACCGCCCATGAATAAGAAAATAGCGAAAACTACACCAGCAACAATACCAGCGATAATTCCATGAAGAATACATCGGGTAGTACACATAACAAACTCCTTTTGATTGGTGGTTAATGATGCTAAGAAGAGATGGTTTTCTTATGGCCGTGTTTAAAAATCGTTTCTTTTTCTTCATGCGGGCTTACGTCATAAAGAACTGCCCCAACATTTTCAGGAACGGGTTGTAGCCACGGTGATTTTTCTAGGGCATTGGTGGCCTGCTCACAGCCTAGTTGAATGCTTTCATGGATAGATAACGGCGAGAAAGCATAATCTTTAGAAGACAAATCAGTATGCAACCCATGTCGATGAAATCTTACCAACGTCATTATCGTTTTGCAGCCCATCGATCGTATTTCCTGTGCTTTTGGCTGATTTTTAATGTTTTCTGGCAGCATATTGTAAAGCTCTGAAACTGCATGACGTAAATCATGGGCTTCGCAAAAAGATTTTATAACACGTTTATAATGGCTTGCATACGTCATATCTTTTTGTTTCAACAGTACTTCATCAAGTGTGGATGGCATTTTGCTTTCGGGGTCAAACAGTTGCACCATGAAACATAGCGTGCTGACGCGTGGCAGATCATTTAGAATAACTTCAATAGGGGTATTATTAACAACCCCTCCATCCCAATAATACACATCGTCAATTTTAACCGCCGGAAATCCTGGGGGCAGGGCTCCGCTGGCCATAATATGTTCCGGAGAAAGTTTTTGATGTTTGGTATCAAAAAGAACCTGTTGACCATTGTCTATGCGAACAGCGGAGAGGGTTAATCGAGTTTTCCCATTATTGAGAATATCGAAATCAATAACACGTTCCAGCGTTTCTTTTAGTAAGGAGGTGTCATAGAAGCTAATATCATCAGGGGTTGCATCAGAAATAAAATGGGGATTTATTAATCGTGGCTGAAAAAAACCGGGTTGCCCAAAAAGAAGGGTAGCTTGCGCATGGAATTGGTTATACCAGCGTCTCATACCCAATGTTTCAATATACTCATCCCACCATGAGAAATGCAGCGGGGTGGTAATAATTTGCCAAAACTCTTTAAGTTTCGGCACTCGATTTTCTGGTTTATTTCCTGCAACAATTGCTGCGTTAATAGCGCCGATGGAAATGCCACTGACCCAATCTAATTCATAGCCTGCATTATGAAGTGCTTCGTAAATTCCCACTTGAAACGCACCTAACGCTCCCCCTCCCTGAAATATGAAGGCAACCCGATTCCAGACTGGTTTAGCTTGGGGTTCCTTTTTCATAATGTCTCCCTGTCAATATGACTAATTTATAAAACTAATTTTAATATTTGCTAAAATGCAATTTTAACCGCGGTCTTGTTTTAATAAGCAATTTTTTGGCCTTTTTTATTGCAAGTGCATTCCAGAACCCATACAAAGCAGATAAATGCATAAAATATAATGACCGATAAACGAACTGGGCCATTTTGCCACCTATATAATGCTGCATCTTATAAAAACTTTTCAGATTACCGAAGGTATCATAGCAGCTCAAGGTAATTAATGAGCCTTTATCACGATATTTAAAGTCAACAAGCGGTTTATGATTTAGCTTATTTTTCAGTGACTTGGCTAAGGTAGTGGCCTGTTGATGAGCGGATTGGGCTCTTGGAGGGACGGTGGTACCAAAATCAGGGTCAATAAAGTTTGCGCAATCACCGAGTGCAAAAATATTTTCGTCCAGTGTCGTTTGTAGCTTGGAGTTAACAACAAGTCGATTGATGGAATCGGTTTCCAGGCCATCCAGGTTTGCTAAAAAATCGGGAGCTTTCACACCAGCAGCCCAAACACAGAGATCAGCAGGAAAAAATTTACCGCTTTGGGTATAGATTCCCTCTTTGTCAGCCTTTAAGACCTGTTCTTGGGTGAAAACTGCAATATCCAGCGATTTTAAACGTTCTGTAACGGCTTTTGTGACTGTCTCTGGTAGATGGGTTAAAATTTGTGGTGCTGCTTCTACCAAAGTAATTTGAGCCCGCGCAATCGTTGTATGATTTAACCCGTAATATTCTGCTTGACGCAAACTAAAATGCAGTTCCGCAGCCAACTCCACTCCCGTAGCCCCCCCACCTACAATGACGATATTAAATGTGGGACTTGAAGAACCATACTGAGTAGCGAGTAATTTGTTAAGATATTTTCTTTGAAAAAAATTGGCTTGTTCAAGATTATCAAGAGACAAGCAATATTCCTTTGCACCTGGTGTATTGAAATCATTACTTAAGCTGCCAACACAAATAACCAGCGTGTCATAAGCTAAAGTTCGTCGAGGTATAAGTTCATTACCCTGCTCATCTAATAAGGGCGCAAGTATTATTCTTTTTTGATTTCTATCAAGGCCTTCCATTTTGCCAGGCTGATAATAATAGTCATTGTCAGCGGCATGTGCGTAATAATTGATTTGATCAATATTTGAATCCATAGAGCCGGCTGCAACCTCATGTAATAAAGGCTTCCATAAATGAACGGCTTGTTCGTCAATCAAGGTAATGATGGCTTTGTTCTGTTTACCCAGACTTTTTCCTAATCTGGTTACTAGTTCAAGGCCACCTGCACCTCCGCCAACCACAAGAATATTATGCGCTTGAGCCCGGTTTGTCATTTTTTGTCCGAAGATAAATTTCTTTATGACTTAGGGTAAACCCTATAAAGGTCAAAAAACTTTTTATAAAGCATGCATCCTTCGTGGATTAATGTAAAGTCTGATTTAATGAACTCTCCATAGTTAACGCCAAATCTTCCAGATTTATATGAATAGACGTCACTTTATTTTGGGAGGCCTTTAAATATTTATAATGCAGGTAACAACAAAGACTCAACAATAAAATTTTTGTTTTCATTAACAACCTCATTAAATGATTGATGATGGAAACCGGATTTTTTATTGTTGTTTTTCGAGATATTTCTCGTCGGTTTAGCTAAATGGCTTTGATTAGGTGAAGATCCTACAGAAGAGAGGCCTGGAAATCAAATAAATATAACCGGCTTCACCCTGAGCAAAGAGAATTGTTTTTGTTCAAATGATGGGATTTTATTGATTGGAGATCAGCTATGTCTAAAAATATTTTTTAACAAAGCTAATCCCCTGAACGTGACACTAACAGGTTGCCTACAAAGTATAACATAGAGGGACCATGATCTTTGTGTAGAAGGCATCGCAAGCTAATCGTTGATGCGAACTGGCCGTGGAGGTTTTTTTAGAACATCATTATTAGTTAACCACGCAGCTATTTTTTCATGCTCAGAGGGTTCAAATAAAATAGGGGCATGTCCTGCGTTTTCTATTTCGATGACAGTAACGTTAGGGTGGCCTCTTTGCATCCGTTTAATATGTTCTGGTAGTAACATATCGGAATTTTCGCCTCGAATAACTAACACAGGGCAGGTAACTTTTTGCCATAAATACCATAAATCAACATCAAAAACTATTCCTTCTAAAGCCCTGTGGGGATTAACAAAAAACTCTTTCACTAATTGACCACTTGATTTTGACTCTTTGATATGGGGATCTAATTTGACGACAAAAATACCAGGAGAACGTTCTTTAATGCTGTGGGTGGTCAAGTAGTCCCATTGCTCTTCGTTTAAATTGCCGAAACTTTCATAGATGGTTTTAAAATAACGCTTTGCATCTTCTTTGTTAACAAATTCGGGATCTTTCCCAACATACTGGCCTAAACGCCAAAGTGCATGGACGGGAATTTGCGGCCCAATATCATTGAGTACTAAAGAGCGGATAGGGGAGTTTGACAAAGCGGCAAGTGCCATTCCTATCAACCCTCCCATGGAGGTACCTATCCAGTCGATTGTATGAGCTCCTGTTCTCGCGATAAGTGTGGTCATATCCGCAATATATTGTTGATAGTTATAATATTTCGAATTTTTAAACCAACTACTGTCGCCGCGTCCAACAATATCAGGACAAAATACATGGCGCCCTTGGCTGCTTAAAAAATGGGCTAGCGGGTCGAAATCACAGCGATTACGTGTTAAACCATGAACACACATCACCGCAGAGTCTCCTAATTCGGATGAGCCCCATTCTGCGTAGGCAATTTTGTGAAATCCTTCCTGGGAAGCACACATGACATGATTCAGTTTCATTGCAGTCTCTTACTGTGAGATTTATTTCAGCATAGTATATAAATTAAAAAAATTAATAGACATTCCATGTAGCATCTTTATCGAGAGGAACAATGGCGGTGGTTTTATCAAAGTGAATAATAGCATCGAATTGATAGGTTAAATGAGTAAAAAAGTAATGACTCAAGCGTTCTGTTTCTGGTCGATAGATAACGCCTATAGCACGCTGTAAACGAGGAATTTTTAAAAAATGTTCAAGATCTTCAACGGTTAAATCCAACAAAAAATTAGTATGTTTTAACTGATGGAATAACTCTTCATAACTGCTTTCAAATCCAGGCACGATTTTTTTACGTTCCGGAGGTTCACCCCATTCATTAGCGGCTGTGACCAACCCTTCATAAGTAGAAAATCCCAACGTATAGCTGTCTCTATCATGCTGCTCCCTTACTAACTGGCCAATATTTATTTCACCATGTTCACTCATTTCGGTAGCGCGAGCATCACCTAAGTGGGAATTATGAGCCCAGATTACTATTTTTGCAGGTTTATTAAAGCGATTTTCTAGATGATCGACAAGGATGGCTAATGTCTCAGCCATGTGTCTATCTCGAATATTCCAGGAAGAAGCCCGTCCTTCAAACATGGCGCGATAATAAGTTTCCGCATCTTTAATCACACGCGCATTTTGAGTGGCAAAAAAATATTCATCTTCGGCTCTCAGTCCATCTTCCCGGATATATTTGAAAGCATGGTGTTGAAGTTCAATCAACACAGCAATGGCTTCGTTGATACAAGATTTTTTTAAACCAATGTTGGTTAAATAACCATAGGTTTGCGGATCAATGTTGGTATGATCAAAACATGCATAACGTTTTCTTGCGCGCTGTGCCGCTTCGGGGTCAACTTGCATCAAATAGCTAATTACCGCCTGCATGGAAGTATTAAGGCTATATAAGTCAAGACCATAAAAGCCAACCCTTTTCCCAGGAGGTAAATCGCTGTTATAGCTTCTTAGCCACTCAATGAAGGGAGGAATGGTGGTATTTCGCCACATCCATGTTGGAAAGCGTTTGAAGTCTTTTAGTGCTTCTTCCGCCTCATTTAATTCATCATTTTGATTATTTTGGATATAACGATGCACTTGATAAGCATCTGGCCAATCCCCTTCAACTGCAACAGCCATGAACTCATTTTCCTCAATTAACCGCCGGGTAATATCTATTCTGCTTTGATAAAACTCCTCGGTTCCATGAGTGGCTTCACCAAGCATGACAAAACGTGCATTACCCATTTTATTTAAGAGGGAAGTATAATCAGCCTCTGGTATATCCAGTGGTTCTATCTTGTCGTTTAAAATAGCAATTAAATTTTTTTGATTCTGATTATTCATGTCTTTTCCTTATAAAGCGTTTGCGAAGACTCAGACGTTAAATGCCGCACAAACCAGTTTTTTGCGAACAGGGCTGCTTGATTGAGAGTGTCTGCTTCTTCGAACAAATGGGTTGCTTCAGGAACAATCTCTAACTGCTTAATACATTTCATTTTTGAAAGTGCCTCTTCATTCAACGAGATGACAAGGGTGTCATTACCGCCTACAATCAATAAAGTTGGGGCTTTAACCCGTGGTAAAAATTCATTGGCTAAATCAGGTCTACCCCCTCGTGAAACGACTGCTTTAATTTGTTCTGATTGTGTTGAGGCTATTAAAGCGGCTGCAGCACCAGTACTGGCTCCAAAATAGCCCATAGGTAAATTGAAATTATTCAAGCACCAATTGGTTGCAATTATCAATCTTTGAGCCAAAAGTTGAATGTTAAAACGAAATTCACGAGTATGAAGATCAATGGCTTCTTCTTGTGGCATTAGCAGATCGAATAAGAGGGTGGCAAGTCGCGATTTATTTAAACCTTGGGCAACAAAGTGATTGCGGCTACTGAAACGGCTGCTTCCACTACCATGAACAAATAAAATTAAACCTAATGGGTCATGTGGTAGATATAAAAACCCGCTCAGGGAAACAGCGTTATCTGTTATAAGAATGTCATGTTCTGTATCCAGGGAATAATCCATAAAACCTCCCTTGCACAGTGGTTTATAAGACAGTCGAGATGTCTTTTAGATGATCATTAGGTATACTGGCTAATAGCTCTGACACTTCCGCGTCTGTGGTTTGTGCAAAATCCTCATACCATAATCCTACCGCATAAAAATGCAGGGGCTGCAAAGGGCACACAATCTCGTCAACCAGATTAGCCATCTCGCTATAAGTGGAATAGGCTGCAACTGGAATCGCCATAATAAGGCGAGCAGGGTTATGTTTCCTTAGTGCTTTAATGGCAGCACGCATCGTTGCACCAGTAGCGATGCCATCATCGACCAGGATGACAATTTTATCTTCAAGTTCAGGGAACGGACGATCACCACGGTAGAGCCGCTCACGTCTTTCTAATTCTTTATTTTCTGCGTGGATAACCTCATCAATTGCTTCCTTGGAGATATGCAACGCTTCAACTATTTCCTCATTAAAAATTGTTGTAGCCCCTGAAGCAATTGCGCCCATAGCTAGCTCTTCGTGACCAGGTACACCTAATTTTCTGACAATAAAGACATCAAGGGGTAGGGACAGCGTTTTTGCAACTTCATAGCCTACAGGCACCCCGCCTCGAGGTAAAGCTAGAACAAGGGCATCTGGATTGTGGGCGTAGTAGCGCAACTGGTCTGCCAAAATTCTTCCTGCCTCATGCCGATTAATAAATTTTTCCATACATACTCTTCTCCTTTAGCTAAATTGAATCGAGCGGACTGTATTGAAAATTTTTAATGATTCGATGCAATTTATTATCAATAATCTCACCATTAATGGTACAAAAATTTTTTTTTGATTCAGTTTTCATCCACTCTAACAATTTTGAAATTTTATCCCCATGTTTTTTTGCAGTTTTTCCATCCTCAAAATGGATTTATGCAGTGTATTTAGGTTTCATTTAGTAATGGAAAATTTATTTACTTCTATGTCTTTAATTTTAGCATACTGAGCATTTACGGCTCTAGTTAGAGGGCAAAATTTTTATTGCCCTCCTTCTCGTTTAATAGCTTTTATACAAAGGAAAATAAAATGAAAGTAGGGGGTTTAACTACGACAGATTCTGCCGCAGTTAAACAAATTATGATTTGAAAAAACCGTAAAGTATGGCAGATATTGCTATTACTCCAATGGTAGTAATAAAACTATTTACCACTGGATTTCTAAATTTTTTCATTGCAGGTATTTTAGCAATCGCATACATGGGCATAAGGAATAAAATTATAGCGATAATAGGGCCGCCGAGCGTTTCGATCATACCGAGAATGCTGGGGTTTAGTGTTGCTACAATCCAGCAAGTGATGATCATAAATCCTTCAATAAAGTACTGGATTTTTCTAGGGTGTAGATCGTTACTTCGGTGAGCAAATCCTTTGATAATTAATCCTTGTAACCCTTCGCTGGCTCCTAAATAGTGTCCAAGGAATGATTTTGAAATGGCGATAAATGCGATGAAGGGGGCAATATAAGCCATCATGGGTGTGTGAAAGTGGTTCGCAAGGTACGATAAAATAGAAATATTTTGCTGTTTTGCCAAGGCAAGATCTTGCGGAGAAAGGCTAAGAACACAACTGAATACAAAAAGCATGACGGTCGATACCATAAGAACATGGCTGTATCTTAGAATCCATGAACTTTTTTCATCAGCGTCTTTCCCATATTGCTTTTTTTGTGCCACAGCAAAGGAAGAAATGATAGGTGAGTGATTAAAGGAAAATACCATCACCGGTATAATAAGCCAGAGCGTCATTAATAATCCATGGGCCCCTTCACCATTAATCGCACTACCTTGCTGAAAAATAGCATTATTCCAATGAGGAACTAGATAAAGAGAAAGCATAATCAAAATACTAACGAAAGGGTAGACGAGAAAGCTCATGGATTTCACAATAATCTGCTGACCAAACCGAACGATAGCCATTAAAGCCAAAATAAGCACAATCGCTAATAAGGCGCGGGGAGGGGCTTGCATACCCAGTTGATTGACAATAAAACTTTCAGTGGTATTGGTAATTGCCACACTATACATCAATAAAATGGGATAAATAGCGAAAAAGTACAGGAAGGTTAATACCTTACCGGCCACGCGGCCAAAATGCTCATCAACGACTGTAGTGATGTCATCTTTTAAAGAAGAACCAGAAAGGACAAATCGGCACAAAGCTTGATGGGAGAAGTAAGTCATGGGGAACGCAAGTAGCGTCATGATAATTAAAGGCCAAATTCCGTTTAACCCCGCATTAATCGGTAAAAAAAGTGTTCCTGCTCCAATTGCAGTACCATAAAGACTGAGCATCCAAACGGTATCTTGCTTGTGCCATTTTGAAACCTGGTTTTCTGTTTCAGGCATATTCACTGTAATCTCACTTAGAGACATATATAACGTCCTCGTTTCTTGCGATGAATTGAACTAACTCATGCCTTAGGTGTGCTTCCATAATGTTCTTTTTTTAAGCAACATCCCGCATATTAACGAAACAGAAAATACAAATCAAGTGGGGGATCAAGGACTTCACATGAAAAAGTTTATAATTCAACGTACCATGGTTTATCCGAGGTTATATTTAGATCGCGAATAATCCCTTGATCACATCTCTGTCTACGCCTCGCGGGCTTCTTGGAAAGCAAGACTGGACGGCATTTTCAGAGATGTGTAGAAGATTGAGCGAGTAAAGCGGCGTGAATTTTCTGTGCAGCAAAAATTTGCTTTGCTATTATTAGCAAAAGTATCTTTCTTCTAATTCAGGTTTCTCATGTTCTCTTCCATGTCGATTTTTGAAAATTTGCAGAAATCTTATTATGTGCAAGTCCCATTCCCAATGGACAGTGTCGTTTTTGAAAGTGCGATAAATGCCTTTTTTAGATTTTTGGATGAACCCGAAGCTACCAAAAATCATATTGATTTCACGATAGCTCCTCTTCACCGGAGAGGGGATGTCGGTTATAAACATCGAAATGCCGGTGATCATGTGTATGATGACTCAAAGGATTTTTTTCATTTCCACCCAGCCTTATTTGGAAAGTATGAAGAATTTTTAAATGCAAATCCAGTTGTGCTGGATTTTGTTCTAAAAGCGAAGCCCATATGGGATTTGGCTTACCAAACAGTCTATGAAATTTTGCAATCTTTGGATAAAAAATTTCCTGGACTCGTAAAAAAAGTCTTTGATACTGAGCATGCCCATGTGTTGTTACGATTCTTAAAATATGACTGGCGGGAATCAGGAAAGTATTTGGCAAAACCTCATTTTGATGCCGGCTCTTTTACTTTGGCAATTGCAGAAAGCTCTCCTGGATTACGTGTTGGTAGCTGTCCTGAAGACTTAACGCTAGTAGAACACAAAAAAGGCCATGCAATTTTTATGCTTTCAAGTAATTTCAAACAAATTATGCCTACTGATAAGTTATCAGCAGGTTGGCATGATGTAATCCAATTGAATGAAACGCTTGTTGGTAAACCTTTTGCCAGATGGGCTATTGTTGCATTTATCGAAGCACATGGCGTAGTAGCTTTGTCCAGAACGGAAACTCATAAGTGGTTCAGTGGAGAGTCCGCCTAGAATATTTTGAAAAGGATAGAGCTCTCTTTGAGCCTGAGGTAATATGTAATTTTTCAAGAGTAACTAGGCTATTATGAGGGCAATAAAAAAAGCTCTTCTTTATATTTATCTGTACTTAAGTAAACAGACTGAAGAGGCAAGTCATCAAATTACATTGTTTGCCATTGTTATGATGATTAATTTCCCCCTTTTTGGAGTTTTATGGAAATTTGAAATTTTTCAGTTGACGGAAGAGTTTATATTGCGAATGATCGCTACAGCATTGTGTGCTATGCTAGCTACTCATCAATTCTGGCCTTCATCCTGGCTAAGAGCATTACCAGTGCTATGGTATGTCGCATTACTATTCTGTCTACCTTTCTTTTTTTCCTACCTGACTTTGCTTAATCACGGTTCTACTTTGTGGCTTATGAATTGTGTCTCTGCAATTTTCTTTTTATTCCTGGTAACCAGTGTTGTCGGGGCGCTTGCCCTGTTAGTGTTAGGAGTGAGTATCGCTTTTATTGGCTTTTTTGGTATAGCTGGTCATATAGCCGAGTATAATCCTGGAAATGTTTCTTTATTTAGCTTGATTATTACTTTTACTGCGGCAATTATTATTGGGGCGCTATTTGCTCGTGATAGAGAGCTCCTTTATGAAGGAAAAATTTCGGGAATGCGTTTACTTGCCGGCAGTATAGCCCATGATTTGCGTACCCCATTAGCCAGTATTCATCTGCAAGCTGAATTGCAGGAAATGTTGGTTGAAAAACTGAAGAATCCTGAAGTAAGAAAACATTTAAAAGAAAGTCTCCATAAAATAACGCGCGGTATTGAGATGAGTAATCAGTTAATTAGCATGCAGTTGAGCAACATACAGCGCGATAAACTCGATACTCAAAATTTTAAAATTATGCAAATAAAATCACTATTGGAGCGCTCTGTTGAAGAATATCCCTTTAGAAAGGAACAAAGAAAATTAATTCACATGAATTTGGAGACTGATTTTTCAATATGGATAGGGGAAGTGGCCTTTAAAAATTTGATATGGAATTTACTAAAAAATAGCTTGGATTTTATTGAAGAGACTGGAAAAGGTGAGATTACTATATGGCTGGTAACCGGAGAAGAGGGAGAGGATTTTAATTATTTACATTTTAAAGATACAGCTAAAGGAATTCATCACCCAGAAAAAATTTTTGATACATTTTATTCAACGCGAAAAGGGGGTACCGGGGTAGGACTTGCTTATTGTAAATTGCTTATGTCCGCTGCAGGAGGTGATATCTTGTGTGATGGAAGCTTGCCTGGGCAAGCCCATTTTATTTTAAAATTCCCTAAAGTAGATTAAGCCTGTAAATCCAGCATGGCTGTCGATAATTGCTCCCACATTTGACGTTGGTGTGAATAAATAAAATAAAAAGCATCCTTCACTTTTTCTTCAGAGGCCAACCAAATAGGAATTAATTTTTCTACTACAGGTTCAAAGTGCTCAACATGCATATGGACGTTAAAGAAGGTTGTAGCAATTTTTGATAAATTTAGTGACTTTGCAAACTCTGTAAGATAGAAATAATCAATATTATCGAGTCTTTCGTAGGCTGCAAAAGCAGCAAGACGTTCATCCGCGTCGTGGGTAGAGAGCCAACGTAAATGGCCATTGTTAAATTCTCTGGCAAAAGGTAAGTAATGTGTCTCATTAACAAGCTCATCATGAATGTCGAGGTGGCATTCTTTAGCAAAAATCTCATACATTTTTTCATGTGAAATACGGTTTTTAAATCCTAACTCTTCCTGAATATTTTCAAGAATGATTGTTTTGGTGTAATCATCGCTAGCAAAATTGGCCACATACCACATGAAATTAATAAAATGCCCTCGTAGATGATAGAAAAGACCAGCAAAAAAATGTTTTTGCTTACTAGTCCAATGAGAGGTTTTCGTTATATCAAAAAGAGGGATTTGTTGAATCTGTTGACGATAATCCTTATCAATATCAGAAAGAAATTGTGTAAAAGTTGCTGGAATTACCATAACGTAAGTTTAACCTTTTATTGTGTTTAAATTAGAACGCTACTTCTCTATAGAGAGTATAAAGCATCTAAATGCTCTCTTGTTAATGATATAGGGTAAAAATTATTATTTCCTAATTGCTCTAGACAAAGCTATTACCAAAGTCCTGACGAATTTGATAGATGACTTGGGAACAAATATCTATCCAAGGAATTTTTAATATATGTACAAGCCTCACGATTCATTATCAATGTACTATACTTTTACAAGCATAATCATAACCTTGGGGAGAATGGTTGCCATGTCTCATATCAAACGCACGGACGAGTCTGGAATTACCCATCAATACAGTCAAGCTATTCTATCAGCAATGCCCAATCTTGTTTATATTTTGGATAAAAATTGTTCATTCATTGGGGCGAATAAAAATTTTTTGAATCTTGTCGGCTTTGAAAATAATGATCAGTTAGTCGGTAAGACATATAAAGAAATGACTGAATTTTTACCTTGGTCTGAAGAACGTATTCAGATGTTTAAACGAGACGATATTAATGCATTATTGTCAGGGGAAGCCGTCTACAACATTGGTGAAGCACCCATTATTCGCTCTAAAGAGGATGTTATATATTATGAATCCTCAAGAGTACCTCTATTGGATGAAGATAAAAATGTCATAGGGTTGGTTGTTATTTTAACGGATGTAACTGCTTATAAAAGGATGGAAGAACAATTAGCCAAAATAAAAGAACAATTGCAACAAAACAATGTTAAATCACTCGCTGTTCCAGTGATGCGACACTCCAAGGCTGTTAATTCAAAAAAGATACCTAAAATTTTAATGGTAGAAGATAATTCGATTGCACAAAAAGCAACACAAGCATTATTGATGCAATTGGATTGTTACGTCGATGTGGCCGATTCGGGTGATAAAGCAATTAGCTTGTTTAAGCCCGGTAAATACGATCTTGTCTTTATGGATATTGGTCTTGAAGGTACCTCAGGTTATGTGGTTTCCAAAGAAATCCGGAAAATGGAAGATAAATCGGGATACCGTGTCCCCATTATTGCTTTGACTGGTTTTGAAGCGGATGTGGTTAAATATGACTGCGTTGACTATTTTATGGAAGGGGCGCTGACAAAGCCACTGACTTCTGAGCAAGCAAAACAAATTATTCAGCACTATGTCTATGATATTGATATTCCAGTCAGAGGATTAAGAAGCACCAAAGGGATGGAAAATAACTCACAGCCTTAGATGTCTAGGGCTGTGAGATAACATAATTACTTTATAGACTGTTTACTACGGTAGCAAATTCATCCAGTTTTTGCTCAGAATCCGTTTTAACCGTAGGGATAAAGCGATAGCGGCCAGTAGCGAGCACACTGGCAACATTAACCAGACCAAATGTGGCGATTGACAGTACCACATGCGTTAAATTAAGTAAAAATTCACTCCATCCACGATGGTTAGCTAACTCTTCTCGAGCTGGTTTAATTGCATCCATGCAGTCTTTCTTAAAAGTTGCTAAATCTGAGTTTTTATCGATAAAGTAATTTTTATGAGCCTGGGTCAGAGCTACCAGCAAATTCATAGCTGCAGCTTTTGCTTTTTTGTAATCCTTATCTGTTTCTCCCTTTTTTGATAACTTATCTAATTTATCTTTCAGAATACCTAAGGCTAATTCGAACTCAGTGCGCTTAAGATTACGATTTTCTGATGTAGTATCAGTTTGATGTGGTTCAGGCAAATTACTCTCAGGATTAGTTGCTGGAGTTTCTTTGTTCGCTTCTTCATCACTAAGGCTATCTGAACTAGTTTCTTCCCTTGGGTCGTCATAGCGAACACCATAAGTCAGACTGCGTGTTGACGCTCTTTTGATTGAGTTTCTGAGTTTTTTCTTTCCCTCGTTAACTGGTTTTCTACTTTCATTCAATGTGCCACTTTTCTGCGGTGGCAGGTCCTTTTTCACATCATCAAGGTGACCTCTAACGATTATTTTAACTTCTTCATACTCAGCTAAGACTTCCTTTAACGTTTCGAATTTATTTGAAACGTCCGCATAAAGAGAATCAAGATCGACATGTTGGATTTTCTCTTCTGAAGTAAGAAATTCTTTTGCAGTACTCAATATTGTAGTTAGTAAATAATGATAGGCGCTAATATTGAATCGAAAGGCTAATTCTGCACAACAAAGATCATGAACTACGTTGCCAAATTCTTGGAGATCGGATGAGGTAACGGTTGGTTTTTTAGTTAATTGAGTTGAATTAAAGGTATCCAATAAAAAGCTATGCTCGACAGTTAGCTCTTGCATCAATTCCTGTAATTTGGAAGCGGCTGCAGAGTATTTCTTTTTCTGTAAAAAATCTAAAGCCATGGACTTTGATGTTTCAAAACTCTTAAGCGTCTGTCTATCTGTTTGTATAGCTTGAGAAAGATAGTCATTTAAAGAATCTTTTTTAATAGAAACTTCGGGAAAGTAGATAAATTTAGCAGTACTCCATTTCCCAGATGCTTTAAGAATATCTGTTTTATTTTTTAGTTCATCACAAGATTGAAGCAATTGGTTTATTTGAGCCAGGGTTACCATAGAATTATCACCGTACAACAATAAGATCAAAATAAGCTCAATATGATCGCACGATAAACAAGTATAGTCAAGCAGTTCCATAATAGTTGCTAATTCAATAAATTTTTAACAGTAGTGGCCGGAGGTTTGAACATTGTGTTTTTTTAATGCATGGAATAAATTTAAAAGAGAGACATGAACAAGGAGAGAGTTATGTTGAATGTAAACTCAGGCATTATTTGCGATATCCTTCTTAAAGCACGTGAGTTTCAGGCCAAGGAAGATGTTAGTTTTCCGCAAGTTACAGATGATATGGATGCCTCCTATGTATTGGCTGATTACGCAGATGATCTTACTTATCAAGAAGTTACACAAGCAATCAATAACCTACGTCCTGATCAACAAGCCACACTGGTAGCTTTGATGTATATAGGGCGGGGCGATTATACCCAAGCTGAATGGGAAGATGCCTACCGTGTTGCTAGAGAACAATGGACAAATCGGACAGGTGAATATCTTTTGGCAAGGCCGACAATGCCCGATGATATTGAAAGGGGGTTAAATTCGTTAGGAATATCCTGTAACGAATAAGATTTAATTTCTAAACTGGCCATAATTGGTTATGCTTGCCAGATTGAAGGCAGTGATGTTTTTTATCAACTATGACGAATTCAGAAAAAAAATCCCCTCGCTTGCTATCATTGGATGTATTCCGTGGATTAACGATTGCCTTAATGATTTTGGTGAATAGTCCCGGTAATAATACTGCTTACTCCTGGTTAGAACACTCTCGCTGGAACGGTTGTACCCTGGCGGATGTTGTCTTTCCTTTTTTTATCTTTATTGTTGGCGTCTCTGTGGTTTTTTCATTAACAAAAGCCAAAACCCAGGACATAACAACTACGCAACTGCTTCCTAAAATTCTACGACGCAGCGTCATTATTTTTTTAATTGGTCTGTTTTTAAATGCTTTTCCTCACCATTTCGATTTAGCCACTTTGCGTGTCTTTGGCGTGTTACAACGAATAGCAATCTGTTATTTATTCTGTGCTGTATTATTTCTGACAACCCGTATTACCACGCAATTTATTCTTTTAGTCTTAATCTTGATTGGTTATTGGCTGCTAATGTCTCTTGTTCCTGTGCAGGGCTATGGTGCGGGTAATTTAACACCCCAGGGTAATGTGGCTGCTGCTGTTGATCGTATGCTTTTTTCTGCATCTCATTTATACGGTAAATCTTACGACCCGGAAGGATTGCTTAGCACGCTTCCGGCTATTGCAACCGGTTTATTGGGAAATTTGACGGGTTACTGGTTAATTTCTTCACGCAAAGCGTCAGTTAAATGTATGGGGTTAATAAGCGTTGGCTTGTTAAGTATGATAATTGGTTGGGTTTGGGGATTACAGTTCCCTGTTAATAAAGCGCTTTGGACAAGCCCCTATGTCTTAGTGACTGGAGGACTAGCGTTGTTGGTGCTCGCCCTGTGTTATTGGCTGGTTGATATTAGAGGGTGGAAAAAATGGTCAAAACCGTTTGAAATTTTTGGTCTTAATGCGCTTGCAGTTTATTTTTTACATGTCTTTTTCCTAAAGGTTCAGATTATGGTACCTGCCCCTTCCGGTAATTTACGCTCTTTTATTACCGAACAACTCTTTGGTTGGGCTTCTCCTGAGAACGCCTCTTTATTTTATGCATTAACCTATACGTTAGTTTGGTTGATGCTATTAACACTTCTTTATCGAAAGAAAATTTTTATTAAGATTTAAAGACCTCTTTTTCAATTATGTTATCTTAGCGGCATTATGGTTAAATAGTTCTCCTTATGAAAAAAAACATTCCAACAAAAAATCGTGGTTCCCTTAGCAACCCTGAGGGGCGTTTTGAAAGCAAAGTGTATGAACCCTTTGAAGATGGATGGGCGCTTGAAGAAGAGGAGCTGCCTCCTTTAGAAACTTTTTTATTTCCAGAGGCTTCCAAATCGGTTATCACCCGCAACGATTCTCCTGATCTTGGTTTTGAACAGTCCATCAATCCTTACCGAGGTTGTGAACACGGTTGTATCTATTGTTATGCCAGACCCAGTCATGCTTATATGAACTTATCACCCGGCCTTGATTTCGAAACAAAGATTTTTTATAAAGTGGATGCGGAAAAATTATTAAGAGAAGAACTGAATAAACCGAAATATAGGTGCAAACCTATCGTTCTTGGCGCAAATACCGATCCTTATCAACCAGCAGAATCTAAGTTAAAAATTACAAGAAGTATTCTTGAAGTTCTAAGGGAGCATAGACATCCAGTCATTATCATAACTAAAAATTCCTTAATTGAACGTGACAGCGATATTCTTCAAGAGATGGCCAAAGATAATTTGGTTCGAGTTGCTGTTAGTATTACTACGCTTTCGACACAATTGAAACATATTATGGAACCAAGAACCTCTGCACCCTCAGCCAGGGTTAAAGTGGTTAAACATTTAAGCGAGCATCATATTCCAGTTCGTGTCATGCTGGCTCCCATTATTCCTATGGTTAACGATGTGGAAATAGAAAAAATTCTACAAACTACTAGCGAAGCAGGGGCGGAATATGCAAGCTATGTCTTAATCCGATTACCTTATGAAGTGAAAGATTTATTTAAAGAGTGGCTTGCTCAACACTTTCCTCAACGCGCAGAGCATATCATGAGTCTTATACGACAAATGCGAGGAGGTAAAGAATATGATGCTACCTTTGGCAAAAGAATGCGAGGTGAGGGAGAGTTCGCCAATTTAATAGAAACTCGATTTCGCCTGGCGTGTAAACGCTTTAATTTAAATAAAAAACCATTGGTTGAACTCAGTGTGGACCAATTTAAAAAAACAAGAGAGGAACAACCGGTGACGAACCAGTTAAATTTATGGAATGAAGAGTTTTAACCTAACTGTCTTCTCAACGAGAATTAGGTTGACGCTACCCTTGAGTGCTGTAGAATTGAATTCCACTTTCGCGAGTGGAATCGGCTCAGGTTAACAAACTCTTGGGTTACTTATGAAGTCATTGAGTCAAGGATTAAACATGACAAGAATGTTAGGTAGCAAACAAGCTTGTGATTTAATTTTATTCGGCACTTTAGGCGATTTAGCATCCCGCAAACTATTACCTGCACTTTACCAACTCGAAAAGGCAGGTTTACTTCATGCTGATATGCAAGTTACGGGTGTGGCACGTGAAGAACTGGACCATCAAAGTTACCTAAATATTGTAGAAGACAAGTTGCAACAATTTATAGGCGCTTCGCTAGAAACTGACGTATGGCAGCGTCTGCAGCAAAGGTTAAATTACGTAAAAATTGATTTAAGGCAAACGACTGACTATGAGAAATTGCTTACTGTCACCCAATCTACTTCCCGTGTTCCAGTAAGCTATTTTGCTACACCACCTTCATTATTTGGCCAGATTAGCCAAGGGCTATCCTTAGTAGGATTGGCTCAAGACAATGCGCGAGTGGTCTTAGAAAAACCGATTGGTCATAATTTATCGTCATCGATTGTTATTAATGATGAAGTCTCAAACTATTTCAACGAAAATCAAATTTATCGTATTGATCATTATCTAGGTAAAGAAACGGTATTAAATTTACTGGTGTTACGTTTTGCAAACCCTATTTTTTCTTCACACTGGGACAATACAGCAATTGATCATGTGCAAATTACCGTCGCTGAAGAGGTGGGGGTAGAAGGGCGTTGGGGGGTACTATGATGATGCTGGACAAACAAGGGATATGGTACAAAATCATCTGTTGCAAATTTTGTCACTCATTGCGATGGAGCCGCCACAAAATCTTGATGCAGACAGTATTCGAGATGAAAAGCTTAAAGTATTAAAAGCATTACGGCCTATTAACCTTACTAACGTACAGGAAAATACAGTAAGAGGGCAGTACGTGCATGGATTTGTGAATGGCAAGGCCGTGCCTGGCTATTTGGAGGAAGCTGATGCCAGGCAACAGAGTAAAACAGAAACGTTTGTAGCCCTTAAAGTTAACATTGATAACTGGCGTTGGGCTGGCGTGCCTTTTTATTTACGAACTGGCAAAAGGATGCCTAAAAAACATAGCGAAGTAGTCATAAGTTTTAAACCCCAGCCCCACAATATTTTTCAGCAGATTTATAAACATCTGTCACCTAATAAACTCATTATTCGCTTACAACCTGATGAAGGCGTGGAAATTCAAATGATGAATAAAATTCCAGGCCTGGGTGAAACAATGCAGTTACAACAATCGAAGCTGGATTTAAGTTTTGATGAAACGTTTAAATCCCAGCGCATTGCTGATGCTTATGAACGGTTGTTGCTTGAAGTCATGCTGGGAAATCAATATCTGTTCGTACGGCGTGATGAAGTGGAACAGGCTTGGAAATGGGTTGATGGTATTTTAGATGCCTGGCGTAGCTTTAATGAAGGCCCGGCTCCTTATCAGGCGGGTACCTGGGGGCCTGTTGCAGCAACGTCGTTGTTAGCACGGGGTGGTCGTAACTGGGATGAATAAGATGCATTTATATCAATTTGATAATGCTGAGCAACTTGATAAGCAGCTTGTCGAAAAAATTAAAACTATTCTCACGCAAGCAATTACTGAGCGTGGTCGAGCCTACTTCGCGGTTTCAGGTGGGAAAACGCCAGTCAATCTATTTCAGAAACTTGCCGCAACCACGTTAGATTGGGAGAAAGTGACTATTATTCTGACGGATGAGCGTTGGATAAGTCCAAGTGAGAGCGATAGTAACGAGCATTTAGTGAAAACTTATTTGCTTAAAGAAAAGGCTGAAAGAGCAACCTTTATAAGTTTATACAGTGCAATGAATGAGGATTCAGATGAAACTAAAACTCGTATTGCAACGTTACCTGCCTTTGATGTAGTAATACTTGGTATGGGGGAAGATGGACATACCGCCTCACTGTTCCCATGTAGCGCTGAAATTCCAGCATGTCTTGCTGATGATTCTTTCTCTGTAGTAACAGTTCATCCCACGAAAGCGCCTTATCGGCGAATTTCGTTAAGCAAAGCCCGCTTATTAAATAGCCGAACCATTTTCTTACATTTAGTCGGTAAGAAAAAAATGGAAGTTCTCAATAAAGCAATTGCCGGAACAAATCCACTAGAGATGCCTGTCAGGGCTTTTTTACATCACCCCTCGGCAAATGTTCAAATTATGTATTCACCCTAGGGACGAAATAGCATGCATCCTGAGATAAAAAAAATAACTGAACGAATTGTTGCGCGTAGTAAAAAGCATCGGGCGAATTACTTAATGCACGTTGAAAAAGCTCTGCAAAAAGGCCCTCATCGTTCCTCTTTACAGTGTGGGAATTTAGCGCACGGTTTTGCTGCCTGCCAAGCCCATGAAAAAGCATTGCTTCGTGCTTCAACAGCACCAAACATTGCAATTGTTTCTGCCTACAATGACATGTTGTCCGCACATCAACCCTATGAGAATTATCCAGCCATATTAAAAAAAGCGATTAGGGAGAGTGGTGGGACAGCTCAATTTGCTGGAGGGGTACCGGCAATGTGTGACGGGGTCACTCAGGGGCAGCCAGGAATGGAACTTAGTCTTATGAGCCGAGACATTATTGCGATGTCGGCGGCTATTGCGTTATCCCATAATATGTTTGATGGGGCTTTAATGCTTGGGATTTGCGATAAAATCGTTCCGGGGCTGTTAATAGCCGCTTTAAGCTTTGGCCATATGCCTTTTGTATTTGTTCCTGCAGGTCCTATGCCTTCTGGCGTTGCCAATAAGGAAAAAGCACGTATTCGTCAGCTCTATGCGGAAGGAAAAATGGATAAAGAAGCATTATTGGATATTGAAGCTGCTTCTTATCACTCACCGGGTACCTGCACATTTTATGGAACAGCCAATTCCAATCAGTTAGTCATAGAAACCATGGGCTTGCACTTGCCTGGTGCTTCTTTTGTTAACCCAGGAACCGCTTTGCGTGAGATGTTAACTCAAGAAGCTGGGCAGCAAATTGTTAAGCTAACCCATCTTGGTGATAATTATTTGCCCATTGCCAAAATCATTGATGAAAAAGCGGTTGTAAATGGCATGGTGGCTTTGCTGGCAACGGGAGGGTCGACCAATCATACCATGCATCTGGTCGCTATTGCTCGCGCCGCAGGTATTTTTATTAATTGGGACGATTTTGCGGACTTGTCAGCTGTTACACCGCTTATTGCTCGCATTTACCCAAACGGCAATGCTGATATTAACCAATTCCAGCAGGCCGGCGGTATGGCTTATTTAATTCGTGGCTTGCTCGATGCAGGATTACTTCATGAGGATGTCCATACAATAATGGGTTTTGGCTTACGCCATTATACCAAACAGCCTGTAACGGATAATAAGCAACTGTGCTGGACAGATGGTCCTCAAGAATCGCTTGATTTAAGTGTATTAAGATCACCTGTTAGCCCCTTTAAAGAAGAGGGTGGCGTACAAGTACTGTCTGGGAATATAGGTCGTGGTGTTATTAAAACGTCAGCTTTGCAACCTGAGGCCGAAGTCATTGAAGCTCCCGCAGTGGTGTTTTCCAGCCAGCATGAGCTTGAGGCTGCATTTAAGGCCGGTGAATTGAATAAAAATTGTGTGGTTGTTGTTCGTTTCCAAGGACCAAAAGCATGCGGAATGCCGGAGCTTCACAAACTGACGCCCCCGCTGGGTGTATTACAGGATAAAGGATTTCAAGTTGCCTTAGTTACCGATGGACGTATGTCGGGTGCTTCTGGAAAAGTTCCTGCAGCGATTCATGTTACTCCGGAAGCTGCGGAAGGAGGCGTAATTGCTAAAATTAAAACGGGTGACATGATATTAATTGATAGCAAAAAGGGCATTTTACAGTTGCTAATCTCAGAAGATGAATTAGCGAAACGTTACATTGACAAGAATGATTGCACAGAAATCGGGTACAGCATGGGTAGAGAACTTTTTGCTAACATGCGTCTGCAATTAACGGGAGCAGAACAAGGTGCTTCCTGTTTATTCCCAGTTGAGGTTAGCGTTGATGATTAACTTACAGCATGTTTTCCATACTGACGAACAATTCGCAATTGTAGCTGATATTGGCGGTACTAATGCACGGTTTAGCCGGGTCGATTTTAGTAATTGGCACGTTGACAAAGTAGCCGTTTATCCTTGTGCTAATTTTCCAAACTTAATAGCGGCATTAACCTATTATCAAGAAAGCCAAAAACTTGCTGCGATAAGACATATTGCTATCGCTATAGCCTGCCCGGTTATCGATGACCTGGTGAGCATGACTAATTTTCATTGGCAATTCTCAATTCGCGAAATAAAAGAGCAACTAAATATTGCAGAGTTACAAGTCATGAATGATTTTACTGCAGCCGCGATGAGCTTGCCCTTGTTGACGAATGAAGAAAAAATTCAAATTGGCCAAGGAACTACTGATTTAAGCAAACCAATGGTGGTATTAGGCGCTGGCACTGGTTTAGGGGTCGCTCATTTAATCCCAACTGCCAATGGATTTATTCCTGTTGCAGGAGAGGGGGGACACGCAACCTGGGCTGCTCAAACAGAGCAGGAGTGGTTTATTCAACGCCATTTAGCAGTTAAATATGGCCATGTGTCTTGTGAACGCTTACTGTCTGGGTCAGGGCTTGAAGCGATTTATTTAGCCTTGGCCTCTTACCAGGGAAAAAAAGCAGAGCTTTTATCTGCCGCACAAATTTCAACATTAGCCTTGACAAGGCAGTGCGAGCTGGCATTTGCGGCAGTCAATCAATTTTTTGCAAGTCTTGGATGTTATGCGGGTGATTTAGCACTGACGTTGGGTGCATTAGGTGGTGTTTACATTGCCGGGGGTATTGTGCCGAAATTACTGCCATTAATAGAATCCAGTAGTTTTAGGGCTCGTTTCGAGAACAAAGGGCGCTCAAGTACGTTTAACCGCCAAATTCCAACTTATGTGATTACTGCAGAGCAACCTGGCTTAATAGGTGCCGCAGCATATTTAAAACAAATAATGAAAAGGGGTGCTTATGCCGTTTGCCAATGAAAAATCTGGGGCTGAAGAGTTGTTTGCTTTAAGCCCAGTAATACCTGTCATTGTGCTTAATCAACTTGATGAGGCACTCCCCTTGGCAAAGGCTCTCATTGCAGGTGGTATTAATATACTGGAGGTCACATTAAGAACCCCCGTCGCACTTGAAGCAATTCGTTTGCTAAGAAAAGAAATCCCTGAAGCAATAATTGGTGCAGGCACTGTGACGACGATACAGCAATTAGAAGCATGTATGGAGGCGGACGCACAGTTCTTGATTAGTCCCGGACTTACTTTGGAATTGCTGCAAGCTGGCTGTAAAATTAACATTCCTTATATACCAGGCGCTTCAAGTATTTCAGAGTTAATGGAAGGGATTCAGTCTGGCTACACTTGTTTTAAATTTTTTCCTGCTGAGATGGTAGGAGGGATGGGCATGCTCAAGGCTATTTATGGGCCTTTCCCAGGCCTTAAATTTTGTGCTACAGGAGGAGTTAATGAGAAAAACTTTCTAGACTATTTAAGTTTACCTAATGTAGAGTGTGTGGGCGGAAGTTGGATTGTACCAGCTGAGGCAATTAAAGAAAAAAAATGGCATCGTATTACCGAGTTGGCTGCAACTGCGAAAGCACAAGCAAACCGTATACTTTGATTGATAGGATTTAGAGGGTTAAGGATATAAATATGGCCTGGTTGGTAGCAATTATTGGATCCGTAACGGGTTTTTTATTTGGCTATGATGAGGGTATCATCGCTGGTTCTTTGGATTTGGTCCGAAATTACTTTGGTCTGACACATACCGATGTAGGTGTCATGACTTCCGCGTTGCCTTTTGGAGCATTAATAGGCTCGATGCTCATCGGGGCAGTTTTAGCTTCTCGTTTTGCCAAACGCTTTGGTAGGCGCGCTACCCTTTTTACTGCAGGTGTCCTTTTTCTTATCGGTGCATTAGGGACAGCTATAGCTGCTGAAGAGTGGATGTTAATTGTTGCCCGTTTTGTCCTTGGCATTGCTATTGGCACTGCTGCAGTAACAACACCTCTCTATCTTGCAGAAACCGCCCCCATGCAATTAAGAGGCGCAATAGTTGCTGTTTATCAATTGGCAATTACGATAGGAATTGTTTGTGCTTATTCAGTCAATTATTTATTAATTGAACATCAAGCTTGGAGGGCAATGTTTGCCTCCAGTGCAGCCCCAGCATTAATTTTAGTGTTTGGGGTTTTCTTTTTACCAGAGTCACCACGTTGGTTAGTTAGTGCTGGCAGGGATGATGAAGCTGCTAAAGCATTGAAACGTTTGCGCAACAACCAGCCTATTAATGATGAGTTAGCCGAAATACAGACAACACTTGCTAATGAGCCTAAAGGAAATAATTGGCGCTTAATTTTTAAAAAACCATTATTACCGGTGTTAATGTTAGGTATGATATTGTTTTGCTTGCAACAATTGAGCGGAATCAACGTAATTATTTATTTTGCGCCAGAAATTTTCAAAAATCTCGGGTTCACAAATACTGTAGGGCAGATTTTAGCAACAATGGGTATTGGGTTGGTGAATTTATTAGTCACTATTATTGCTATGATGTATGTCGATAGAACAGGAAGGCGCAAGTTATTATTAATCGGTTTTACTGGTGCTTGCATTAGCTTGGCTTCACTTAGTCTTTTTTCCTTTTATCATGCTTCTTTATTAGCTTATCTTTCGGTATTGTGTTTAACAGTTTATATTTTTTCCTTTGCAATCAGTATAGGACCTGTACCGCATATAGCAATGTCAGAAATATTTCCCTTGCATGTCCGGGGGATAGGAATGGGACTTTCCTCTATTAGTAACTGGGGATTTAATACGTTAACCGTATTTAGTTTCCCCATTTTACATCATCAATTTGGCATTGAGTTTACGTTTGCCCTTTATGCTTTAATCTGTCTATTGGGCCTTTTTTATACTTATTATTACATGCCAGAAACTAAAAACCTTAGCCTGGAGGCCATTGAGGCTCATTTAATGCGAGGCTATCCGTTGCGAGATCTGGGACGAAGTGAAGAAGCTATCTCAATCGATGAGGGAGGCCTGGCTTATGAGTAAATTTCAATACATATACGAAATGTACACTAAGGGTGAGCTTCCTAAAAAAGACTCGGTCAGAACATCAGGAAGATAAAAATATTTATGGAGGGACGCGCACCGAGGTGCGCAAAATTAAAAATTAAGATAAAGCATTAATTGCCATTGTTATGCATAGACTCCGTACTGTAAACAACCAATTATTGTTTTATTACGGCATGCTCTTAAGTGACCGTACATAAAGAAATTAGAGGATGTTTATCAAGTGAATTGATGGTTAATTGATAAATCAAACCGCACATTAGGCAGTTGATAAAAATCAAAAAGACCTTGCATCAATGTACATATCTTCTCAGTGAATTCATTGCTTGTTTGTTGTAGCTCTTTTAATTTTTGAAGTTCGCTACTGCTAAATTGCTCTTTTGAAACAGGATTGATTTGATTTTGGACGAGATGATCCACCCATTTATTGATGACAAAAATACTCTCTGCTCCTTTAAATAAATAAGGCCATGAATTTAAATAGTCTTCAGGAGACGCAATTATTTTTGATCTAGATGACTTGGGGAAGCGATCTAACTCAATATAAGCGTTTTCAAATTGTCGCAAGGTTATATAGGATATTCCTATATATTGCTCAATTTCTGGATATTTGATTTTGTAAGTATTATATTCGACAATTGGTTGAACCATAACAGGCTTAAAATGCATGTCGGTCTTGACTTCACTTTTCCGCTTTTCCGCAGGAATAATAACTTCAAAAATGTCATAAAAGAGATTACTGATGTTTAGTTTAGGTAATGCTGAAGAACCTATAGTTTTATGAACTGTATTAAACCATTCTGTAAGGCCATTAACAAAATCACTTGTAAAATGTGATTTAGAAAACCCTTGAAAATTATTTTCATTACTATCCGATGTTTCGGATAGTAATGAAATGGCCTGTCTTAATTCCTTTTTAAGCTCTTCAGGTAACGACCTATGACAATCAATGTAAATTTTCATGGTGTCTTCATCAAAGATTTCAAGCAGATTTTCTATTTCATATCTATCCTCTTTATAGTGCCCCTCAATTCCATCTTGAAAGAAAAAACTAGATAATGCCATGCGTTTTTGTGGATGAATAAAAATTAAATAATGACCATTCGCTTCTCGTTTTATTTCTCTAATAAAGGGATTGTTTGATAATTTCATCTTAGTGTCCAAATTTGAAAAGTGATAAATTATCACATAGTGTGTATCATATAAACCCATGCCTAACTTGTTGGGTCAAAATGACCCCCCTTACTCTTTTCTTCTATTTACAATGTGTATGTTCAACTAACAGTAAAAAAATTCATACCTGGCGGCTACAGGTCGTTTCCGACCTCAGCGCAAACCAAGTATGGTTTTTTCAATATGAATAAAACGATCGAATTTTTACCAAATACCACAGAAGTAGCATTAATGTAATTTTAATGATTCCCTTAAATTTATTGCTCGAAGAACGGCAACATAACTCCAGGTTAAGGAGGTAGCACCTTGTTGAATACCAGTATTGAGATTAATCTGTTCGTTCATGATTAGATTAGGAGCATAAGATTTAATAAGTTTTAAATAGTTGTCGCCTTGTTTTATATAAGAATGAGTTAAAGCATGATGTTTATTGTCAGCAGGAAGCATTGCAGCCAGTTTGTAATAATATTCAGCCATTGTTGCTGTGAGGATAAACCAGGGATTACCTAAGCCATCATTACGGTAACCATCGTAAGTATCGCCTGGGTAGCGCCCAAAAAGCAAAGCTTCAGAGTGGTTATCATTAATAGGATAGAGCATTTTAAATTGCTCCTTCAGTGCAGTCGCAGTATTTTTGACGTAAGGATTACTAGGAAGAAATGGGTTATCGTCGGTATATCCAAGTAATACGCCCAGCATCACTGCTGAATCTAACTCATTTGTTTTTTGAGGACCGGGATGTGGGGCTAAGGTCGCTTGAATAATGGCCTTGTCTTTATCAATATGTTGATTTAAGCGCTCTTCCATTAGACGGGCTTGCTCTGTGTAAAAGGCAGCTGCTGAAGCCTCATTAAGTTCGCTTGCTAATTTGGCACCTTCGATTAATGCTTTTCTCTGAACCATGACGGTAAAGAAGTGATCGCCATACACCTCTTCCCATAAATCATAGTTTTTATCTTGCCAGTGGTGAGCAATATATTCCAAATCCATTTTAATGGCACCCATGGATTTGGGTTCCAAGCCGCCACCATAAAGGTGGGTACGGACATAGTTCGTTTCATTATTGGCTATTAGAGTATGCGCAAAACGTATTAACGTGAGTGCTCTAAGCGCAGGACCATCATTTTGTGGCCGTCCCCAAGGTCCATCATAAGCGTGTCCATCTAAATAAAATTTCGGCTCACCCAAAATGTCTTGTCCGGGAAGTGTATCTGTTTGCTGCTGTGCTTTTTCTACCCAATGGACGTAGTTATAAAGTCGTGCTTTATCTTCAGGCTTTTTATCTTTTTCATACCATGTTTCAATCAAATCCATGGTAATTGCGGCATCACGTACCCAATCGTAATAATAGTCAGGGTAATATCTGGAGGGTGAGGCAATGACTGCACCAGTATCAGTAATATTTGCAATAAAATTTTGTTTTAGTGTTGTAATTTCTGCAGGTGAGAAAACAGCGGCATAGGTTGCTGCAATAAAAAAATAACTTAACACAACTAAAATCCGTTTCATTTAAACCCCTTAAATAGTACTAAAAACGCAAGAGCCCACATCTTACCGGAAAGAAGTAGTTCAATCTATAACACTTTGATTGGGAAAATAAATTTTTCTTTAAGTGCTGATATATACGCAAACCATTTTAAAATGCTATTTTTATAAAGACTTGTAAAATGGTTTTGATTAAATCGCTGTAAAATATGGATATGATAATGAAGATTAACAAAGTGATTTCTGTTTTACTTTGCTCGGTGCTGTTGCAGATTGTTAACTCATCTCTTGGTAATGCAAGTACCAAGTTGAAGTTATCAGTTGATAATGTCATCAAAATCACATTAAAAAATCCCGATATTCTCGATAAAACGCCAGCACAACAGGCAATAAGCATAGGTGGTTTTTCTGGTCTGAGGTTTTTACAACAAGACTCTAAAGGGAAATTATTATTTTTAACCCATACGGATAGGGGGCCTAATACAGAGGCATATATAAGAGACAGGATAGTCCAAAGACCTTTTCTGCTTCCAAATTTTACTCCACGTTTGGTTTTTTTAGAGGCAGATATAATTACAAAAACAATGAGGATTAAGAAACAAATTCAACTAAAGGATCCAAAAGGCAAATTGCTTACAGGATTGCCACGGGAAAGATCGCATGAACATCCTGTTAATCTTTATGGCAAAGCGTTGGTATTTGATAAATGGGGAATGGATCTTGAGGGAATTGATATTGCAAAAGACGGAAGTTATTGGATGGCTGAAGAGTATGGACCTTCTATTGTTCATTTTTCTTCACAAGGTAAATTAATCAACTTATTCCAGCCCGGTGAAGGATTACCTGTATATATAAAGCAAAGGAAACTTAATCGAGGATTTGAAGGTATTGCCCTAGAAAATCGCAAGGTATTCGCTATTTTGCAAAGTGCTATAAGGAACTCCAAAGTTCTACCGATTGTTGAATTTGATATTGATAAGAAAAAAACAACGGCACAATATTCTTACCAGCTCGACGAGCAGGATGGACGAATTGGAGATATGGTATCAGTCGGTTCAAAACGTTTTTTGGTGATCGAACAAAATAAAAAAAGTAAAAAAATTTTTTTAATTCATCTGAACAATTTTATCAAGAATAAATTGGTATATAAAAAAGAATTGATTAATCTAACCAGTCTAAGGATAAACGCAAAGAAGATTGAAGGGATTTCATTAGTAGGACCAAAACACATTGCAGTGATTACTGATAATGATTTTGGCTTGGCAGGGGAGTTAGATAAAAAGACTGGTAGGGCAAAGTTTAAGAAAGAAACATCTGTGCTTTATATAATTCCCTTACCTCGGAAACTTCAAGAATAATTACGCTAGTGGTATTAAATTAACTTAAAACGATAGTCATGTCTTCCTGATTAAAATTCACATAAATAGCATGGCATATAATAACATGTTATAATTATTTTTTTATTCTATTTTTGAATGCCATGACTACTACTTTACAGTTATATGATGAAACACCTTTGATTCATTCCCAGTTTTTAAAAAACACCTATAAAAAAGAGGTGTTTTTAAAATTAGAAGCATTACAACCGACGGGATCTTTTAAAATTCGAGGTATCGGTAAATTATGTCAACATTATAAGGAAAAAGGTGTTACACATTTTGTTGCTTCTTCCGGCGGAAATGCGGGTGTTGCTGTAGCTTATGCTGGTATGAAATTGGGAATTCCAGCAACAGTTTTTATTCCAAAAACAAGCCACCAAATTTATATTAATGAAATTAAAGACTATGGTGCCCAAGTAGTAGTCGCGGGTGAAGTTTGGGATGAAGCGCACCAAGCGGCTTTATTATTTGCTGCAGATCAAAAAGCAGCTTACATCCCACCTTTTGACCACCCTATAATTTGGGAAGGACACTCTTCTCTTATTCATGAGGTAGCGAAGAGTAACTTGCGGCCAGAGGCTGTTGTAGTTGCTGTGGGTGGTGGTGGGCTTGCTTGCGGTGTTCTTGAAGGGATGCACCAGGTTCAATGGAATGATATCCCGCTTATCGCTGTAGAGACAATTGGCGCTGACAGTTTTTATCAATCTGTAAAAGCCAAAAAGCGAATTATTTTGGATAAAATTACTTCCAAAGCAACAAGTCTTGGTGCAAAGCAAATTACTACTTCATTATTTGAATGGGCTCTGAAGCATCCAATAAAAAATGTTTTGGTGAGTGATGCAGACGCAGAAAAAGGCTGCAGGGCTTTTGCCAGGGATAAGCGGATTTTAGTCGAATTATCTGCGGGTGCGGCCTTATCACTTGCTTATGCAAACCATTCGGCGCTTTATGAGTATAAGTCAGTGTTAGTTATTGTGTGCGGAGGAATTAATACCAGCTTTTTCAACTTAGATAATTAAACTATTTTTATTTGTTTTTCCTGCTTATCACCTGGATCAGCGGAGATAGTTTGTAATCTAGCTTTAAAGGTTGTGGTTGCATTCGTTTCGGGTTGCTGCGAGAAAATAGTATCCAACATTTTTTTGCCGGGCGCATTTTCTATTTTTCTACTTAACCATGTCTTGAGATCTTGAAGCTCTGCAGGATTGTCTGATTTGGCAATTATTTTTTTCAGATGCAATCCCATGCTAGGTAGTAGCTGGGTAAGTTGTTGTAAGCTTAACTGATCAAGCAGTTTGATGACATCGGCTGGTGAATTTTCTTTCATTTTATCGAAAGAAACAAACTCAAGAAGTTGTTTATTTTTGTCGAAAGAAAGATACTGCATCAATTTTCCTAATTGTGCGAAATTTAATTCCATAGAAGGGATGGCCTCTTTCACAGAGAGAAATACTTGTTTTCTTTGTTCAGCTGTAAACAATTTTTCCATCATCGTATTAATAGCATCAATATTATTTATTAATGGTTTGATTTGCGAATTTTTTAAAGTCACAGCGATTTTATCAGGTGGTAAAAAACGAATAATATCGCCTAACTGTTGTTCATTTTTTATAATTTTAGGGAGATTAGGGCCATATTTTTCATAACTACTTATCCGAGAACGCTCAGACATCTGATAGAGTCTTGTAGCAAGCTCATCAGCATCCTTTATATGGGCGATATCAACAAAGTAGTGTTCGGGATCTTTAACTGGGGTTGGTCCTGATTGGAACGTTTCCGACTCATCGATATATTTTGCTAAATCTATATGAAAAATAACGTTATCTTTCAGAAAGTCTTGCATTATATTTTTTAACGTTGAATAGGACTGATTCGGAATTTTATCTTTCAACGTCGTTTGTAGCGTGTGAAAAATAGCTTTTTTCAAGTTCTCCTTTTGTGCATAAGTTGCTTTTTCTATTGGAAAACTAGCAAGTAATTGATGTACAGCTATCTTGAAATTATCAAGTGGCTGGGCAATATTGTTATTTTTAGCTAATAAGTATTGATTAATACTTTCAAATTCAACCAGAAATTCTCTAAGGGCAGTCCCTGCAGCTGTGTTTTTTTTAATTGCCTTGTATAGCCTTGTTTTGTTATCAAATCCAGGTGCTGTGTCTAGAATATAAAGCGCTAAGCCCATTTTAACAGGATCTGATTCTCTTATAACTCCATTCTCCATAGAGATAGCATCAAACAGTTTTTCTTTATAGCGGGTTGTTAATTGAACTCGTCCGTCTACCCCAGTATGAAATTTTTGTTGCAAAACTTTGGGGGTAAAGAAGAAGGACGCCTTTTCTTCAGAATATACACTTAATTCGGTAGTTAATTCTTGATTATGAATAAAATCAAGCTCATGATTTTTAGCAAAGGCACTCCAGCTAAGATGTTCTGCCTTTGGCACAGTATAAATTGCAGACTCACAATGTTTATTAAAAATAGGGGCCATTTGCCGAAAGAATTTATTATGAAGTGGGTTAATATTTTTCTGATACATTCCTAAAACCACCGTCGCTTTCTTTAAATTTTCACAGTGACTCAAATTAAAATTTTTATTAAATGATGTGGAGCGATGGTGGGTAAGCTGTTTTGGATTTCCTGGAACTGGGTCGCTGGCGAAAAGGGACATTGGAATATCTAGATCATCAAGATGACGGGCAACCGCAAACGTGGTTACAGCGCCTCTGCTAAAACCAGTCATGCTGATATCATTGACCTTGATTTTCTTCTCTTTTTCAACCCCCCTAATGACAACAGCCTTACCGAATTCTTGTTTTAAGGCTTTAAGGGATAATATTCCGTCATCATTAAAGCATGTGCGTAGTTTGCGGGCCACAGTATCCAGGTTAGGACTGATATAGCCAATTCCTGGTGTTCTTCCACCAATGGCTTTGTCTTGGCAACCATTAAAATAAATTCGAATTACATCTGTATCGAATGCTTCCTTTTCATATGTTTGTTCAAGGTGATTTGCGGTATCGCCAGTACCTGCAAACACAAAGAGAACTTTTTTACTCATTGAGTTAAAATAGATCTAAGTGGCCTATAATAGACATATTAGTACACTAAAATGTCTTTTGGGGTGGCGATGAAAGGTAAAGAGTCCGAAGAAGGCGAGCTAGAAGGTGAAAAACTAGAGGTAAATAATGAGCCATCGCAATACAAACCACCACCACCGCTAATGGTTAGTAAAAGCAGTGAGTTCTTTATTGCTATGGGCAAGCAGGATGTTCATAGTTTTGTCATGTTAGGGGTGATTAAAGAAGACGGGGTTCCTCAATTGCTAGCTAGAGTGGGTAAAACGGGGGATGTCGGGAATGCGTGTCTGGTTACAGCAGCGATAAAAGCACTTGGCCCAGGAACTCCTAGCAGAATGCAAGAGGAATGGATGTTTGGAAAGACGGATAAGGTTATTGCTTATCAAGCCTATGCAATTAATTATGAGCAATATAAAGAATTTCTTGAACTTATTTCTGTCATGGAGAAAAGTCAACAGAAAAATCCAAGAATAAAGCATGATGCAAAGGAAAATAAAATAGAGTGTTATATCCCAACTAAAAGCTCCGATCTAAGTGAAGATGAGCAAGTGACTCTAAGGTACAGGAAGTTAAGCAGAGTTAAATTTTCAACAGAAAAAATACAAAATCTGCCAGAAGACACTATAAAGGGTGTCCAGGAGCTTCATATCAACAATACGTGTCGAACAACATCGATTAATATTATCGAAGCGATCCTGGGCTTTAGAACAACTATTTCAAAGTATTTTTTTGTTAATCCAAATTACAATACCGTGCTACGTAATGGCAGTCCAGATAAAGATACATTTTATATTCTTCCACCACCACCGACCGCAATATTGGTGGGTTTTAATGATATGAAAAAACAAGTATCAACGCTTGAAAAAATCTATAAAAGGTTGGAGGAAATCCCAAAGAAATATCCTGCAGATCCAGCGACAAGAGAAAAATTTAATGCTTTAAAAACCATTTATCTTGAAGCTGCAGGGGATAATACTCTGGATGCGACTACATTTTTGCAAAAAATTCTCGAGCATGAAAAAAATGTTCTTTACACAAAACGGGCTCCCATTTTTTTTAGCAGAGTTTTGTCGTTGCCTTCATCGACTGAAAAAATGTTTAAAAAGTTTGAAAAAGAATATCAAGAAGAGTTATCACAAAATATCGATATTCCTACCTCTTCAGGGCCTTAAGCAGCCTTTTGCTGTATTAAATTATTTTCATCATTCAGGTTCGCACACATTTGCCATTTGTTTTTAAAAATCGCTTATGATAAAAATGTTAACAAATTAAAGACTTACTCTGTTTAGAGAATTTTCATGGATGAAAATAAACGCTTAACTACTCATGTATGGATAGTGTGTGCGCTTGGGTTATTCATTGATGGGTATGATCTGTATATAACATCGGTTGCCGAGCCCTTTATTAATGCGTTATACCATCCATCCGCACTCATGATAGGCTTTACTCAAGCAGCTGCACCCTTAGGTGCTGTATTTGGTGCTATTATAATTGGGCGCCTGGCTGATGCAATAGGCAGAAAAAGCATGCTGATCTTGAATCTTCTTTTTTTTGTATTAATTGCGATATTAAGTGCTTGTGCCTGGAGTATTACCTCCCTTTGTGTATTACGATTTTTTTTAGGGTTTGGCATAGGTGCTGACTATCCTATATGCGCTGCTTATCTAGCAGAAATGATACCTGAAAACAAAAAAAATCAGTTCATTGCCACTGCTATGTTTTTAAATTGCCTGGCTTCTCCAGTTGGGGTAATTACGGCATGGGTTTTGTTTAAATTATACCCTTACATGGATGTCTGGCGATTGATGTTTGCCTCAGGCGCTATTCCTGCGTTAATAGGATTGTTATTCAGAGCCAGGCTACCTGAGAGTTTCTTATGGAAGGCTCACCAGCAACTCAAATTGGCTTCAGAAAAGCGTTTTTTTTTACAGTATAAAAAACTGTTTTCTAAAGGTATGATAAAAGTCACGTTGTATTTATGTTCATGCTGGTTCTTACTGGATATTTCCTATTATGGAATCGCTTTGTTTACGCCGTATGTCTTGCAGGCACTGAATATTTCGATTGAAAGCAATTTTAGTATTGCCCAGACAGAGGTTCTAAAAAGTACACTGCTGGTTAATTTATTTGTTTCTCTAGGGGCTTTTTTAGTCATATTTTTTGTAGCCAGAGTCTCTTTACTGAAATTGCAAAAAATAGGTTTTTTATTGTCATTCTTAGGGCTTTTTCTTCTTAGTATTAGCTACGTACCAGGTGATGCAAGCCTCATCTTTATCGGTTTCATATTATTTAATTTTTTCATCAATTTTGGACCAGGATTAACAACTTACTTATTGCCAGCACGATTTTATACTCCTGATTGCAAAGGCACAGGCCATGGATTAACTGCCGGTGCAGGTAAATTTGGTGCGTTTTTGGGCACGATAGTGTTGCCTGTGCTTCAAGTCAAAGTAGGTATTTATCTAACGACTGCCATTTTATCAGGAACATTATTACTGGGTTGGTTGTTAACCCAACTTCTAGAAAAAGAACACCTGAAGTTAGAGGCAAATGCATTTTCTTTGGAAACCCCAACATTATCAACCGCTTAGTGAGAGAATGATGCTTTATCAATTAAATAATAATCAACGTCGATTTTGGCAGAAACAAGGATTTATTACGTTATCAGATTTCTTTCCTTCGGCGCTTAAGGAGCAACTTAAAAGCTGGTGTGATGAGTTAACTGCTTTGCCGGAAACACCCGGAAAATGGATGAAATATTTTGAAAAGAACAGCCACGGAAATCGCCAGCTTTGTCGCCTAGAGAATTTTATTGACTATCATGTGCCTATGAGTGAAATTGCAAGTGGCGAACGTACCTTGGCGTTGGTGTCTGAATTGATGGGAGAGACTGCTGTTATCTTTAAGGAAAAAATTAATTACAAATTCCCTGGCGGCGGCGGTTTTAAACCTCACCAAGATGCTCCTGCATTCGTAAGTTTTAATCAAAAATTTCACATTACAATGATGGTTGCTATTGATGATTGCACACTTGAAAATGGTTGTTTACAAGTGGTTAAAGGAGGGGCTAATAACCCCGTAATTCTTCCACAGGAAGTTGATGGCTCTATCCAAAAGTCTATTGCTGAAACGTTGGTATGGTCGCCTATTGAATGTGCAAGCGGCGATGTCATTCTATTTGACTCTTATCTGCCTCATTATTCTGAACCGAACCGTAGCAATAATTCTCGTCGTGCCATGTTTGTTACGTTTAACAAATTTTCCGAAGGCGGTAGCAAACGCGAAGCCTACTATATGGATAAACGAGAAAAATTTCCTCCAGACTGCGAGCGCGATCCAGGTAAGGATTATTCAGCTGGTGCTGCTATTTATAATGTAGCTAATCCAATCACACCCATGATGAAATAAAATGGATAAGTATTTAGAAGCTACTGTTAGTAATGTAATTGATTGTTTAACTCAGGCAGCCAATTCAGATTATATTGGTGAGTCTGTTTCCCAATTGGAGCATGCGTTGCAATGTGCCTACTTTGCCGAATGTGCAGGGCATAGTAAAGAGGTGGTTCTCGCATGTTTATTGCATGATATTGGTCATTTTGCCTCTCACACCAAACAATCAAATATGGATAATTTAGGCGTGGTGTACCATGAATGGATTGGAGCCAAGCTCGCTTATGATTTGGGATTTTGTGCAAAAATTTGCTTATTAATCGGTTATCATGTGGAAGCAAAACGCTACCTTGCTGCTAAAAAAAACTCCTACCTTGAGCGCCTTTCTTCGGCGAGCAAGGGTACCTTAAATTTCCAAGGAGGGGCAATGTCACCTGAAGAAATGAAATTTTTTGAAGTTCATCCTCTCTTCAAAGAAATTTTGCAGGTAAGAATTAATGATGAAAAAGCAAAGGTGACTAATCTTAGCGTTCCAGATCTTAATTATTATCGTAATCATTTCAAAACACATTTTCGTGATACCAATGAGGAACGAATGCTGGTGCTTTCCATACCAAATCATGTAGATACATTATGGGTCAAGGAATTAAAGGCATTTCTCGAAAGAGAGTACTCCTTAACAAAAAAGTTAGAGAATTGACAATACCCTTAAAGAGGCTAAAATTAAAACAATAAGTTCATATTCGCTAATTGACTATGCCACCTAATGGTGGCTTTTTATTATAAGCTGGTATGCAAATAAGAATAGTCTGAGTTCGGAGTGGGCTAAATATTGTCTGAACTAAATCAGAACATGGATAGTATTTAGTAAGGATTAAAAATGTTATTTTCAGCTCCTTCTCTATCTTACGATGAACTCCGACAGATGATTATTCATCTTGATCAAGCAATTTATAATCATCAACAATGGTATAATGCAATAATTCGTACACTTATCTGTCATTTGCCTGCAAACCCAGTTGACCTCTCAAAAAATGCCTATAGAAAATGTCGTTTCGGACAATGGTACTATGGAGATGTACCCAATGGTATTCAAGAGCATCAGGGCTTTGTAAGTATTGGTGATTCCCATAAACGCATGCATGAGTTAGCGACCTATTTATTGAAAGCATCTGATTCTGGAGAAAGGATAGTGCCTGTGTATTACGATCGCTTTGCTAATGTCCTGGAGCAAATGCGACTTGAAGTATATACATTGAAAAATGAAATGGAATTTTTAATGTATAATCGTGATGTGCTTACAGGGGCCATTACTCGCCTTAATCTATTCCCGCTTTTGCTTGAGCAACAGGAACTGCTTAAACGGCAGGGTAAAAGCTGCTGCCTTGCTATGATTGATATCGATAGGTTTAAAAAAATAAATGATAAGTATGGGCATCTTGCTGGAGACAATGTTTTAGCTGAAATATCATCGTTTATTATTAGACATACCAGGCCCTATGATAAGTTATTTCGCTATGGAGGAGAGGAGTTTTTACTTTGCTTGCCCTTCACTGAACTGGAGGATGGACAAAAGATGTTGGAACGTCTATGCAAAGGTATTGCAGAAATGAATTTTAAATTTAAAAATAAAGCCGTGATTCACTTTACAGTTTCTATAGGTTTAACCCTGCTTGATCCTGTTTTGCCAGTTAAAGAATCCATAGGTAGATCAGATTGCGCAATGTATAAGGCCAAAGAAGCAGGTAGAAACTGTGTTTATGTCCTGTCTTAAAAGCTTCTAAATTGTTTCTGCTTTAATTATCAAATGTCAATAGTCTCATAAAAAAAATAAATTTCGATTCAGAATTTAAACAAATTTGTTTTTACAGGTAAACTACCCGACCAGTTTTAAAAATTTTGAGGAAGGGATGCATAAGCTATTTATCATTTGTTTTGTTCTTTTTGTTAGTTTTAGTACAACAGCAAATAATTTTAAAATTAATGCAGAAAACTCAGACGTAACTCGTTATATTGAGAAAAGTTGGGATATTTTAACTCGAGACAATTATAATCTTTTAAAATCTCAACACGATACAAAATTAACTGCTCAGCATTTAATAATTTATATACCGAAAGAGGAAGATATTAATGCAATTCGAAACAAGGCCATAAAAAAATATTCTCAAAACAAAAACAGCCTCGTTGAATTTCGTTACCTCCCCAAGAATACAAAGACGCTAAATGAGCATGGTTTGCTGTATTTGCCTCATCCCTACGTGGTTCCTGGAGGGCGTTTTAATGAAATGTACGGTTGGGATAGTTATTTTATCGAATTAGGTTTATTGGAACACAATCGTTTAAAGCTTGCCCGAAATATGGTTGATAATGCTCTTTATGAAATTAAGCACTACGGTACTATTCTTAATGCGAATCGTAGTTACTATCTAAACCGATCACACCCCCCATTACTAACCGAAATGATATTGGCGTATTATCGCCGTACGGGCGATAAAGAATGGCTGGCCACCACCATACCTGCCATTGATAAGTTGTATCAATATTGGATGTCCCCACCCCATTTAATTTCTGAACTCGGACTATCGCGTTATTATGCAATGGGACAAGGACCTTGTCCTGAAGAGTCCTCAAGTTATTATGAGAAGGTTATTGAATACTTCAGGACACATTCAGTTGCTGATTATGACAAATCAATGTACTTCGATAAAAAAGCAAATCAGTTAACTGCTCTTTTTTACAAGGCTGATCGTACTGTTAGAGAGTCTGGTTTGGATATTACTGAAAAGTACGGACCTTTTAGCGCAGGAATTTTAGACTATGCGCCCGTCGATTTAAATACGCTTCTCTATAAAATGGAGGAAGAGGCTGGCGAAATTAATCGCATATTGAATAATTATTCTGCAGCCAAAGTGTGGGAACAACGGGCTGTCAAGCGGGCTGAGCTTATTAACCACTATCTATGGGATGAAAGCACGGGCTATTATTTTGACTACAATTTTAAAAGTAAAAAATTGCGTCCCTATATCTATGCTTCCACATTCTATCCACTCTGGGCAGGTGTGGCTTCAAAGCAACAAGCTGCAGCAATAGTGAAAAATTTGCCTCATTTATTAGCGAAGGGAGGATTGCTTACCAGCACACATCACCCAGGCCTTCAATGGGATGCCCCCTTCGGTTGGGCACCATTGCAGTATTTTGCTGTTTATGGCTTAAAACGTTATGGATATACTGAATTAGCTTTGGATATTGCGCAGCGATTCATTAAAACCGTTAATAAAGGATTCCAGGAAAACCATACTATTTTTGAAAAATATGATGTTGAAACACTGGGTGTTAAAACAAAAGATAAAATTAAGTTCAGCTATGCCAGCAATGAAATGGGTTTTGGTTGGACAAATGGTGTTTATTTGGTTTTTCTGAAATTAATAAATCAGAATCAAACCATTAATAGGTAGTTTTACCCATGTTTCATCTTCACAAAAAAATTATAATGATCTTAATTTAATCTAAATTTTTTAAAAATTTATTATGACTTTAGAAATTGTAGTGAAAAAAACAACCACACCATCTAACACTCGCGGTAGTGATCCTTATTTATTGGACGAGCAAGACGTTACTTATGGGAATAAAGTGTTAGGAAAAGGGAGCAATGGGACAGTGATAGGGGCAATTTTTCGCAATATGAAAATCGCACTGAAATTATCAAGATCCAAGGGGGCTGCGGAAAAAGAAAAGGAAATACATCAATATATCACTGAATTACAAAACGCTTGCATTGTTCAATTTATTGGATTCATGTTGAGTGAAAAAGAATTTGTAATTGCCATGGAATATATGCCAAAAGGCTCCATTGATGACTTTATTATTAACCAGGAGCCTTTACTCTGGTCGCAGCGCCTCCTTTGGATAAAACGAATTACGGAAGGCTTGGAATTTTTGCATAAGCATTGTATTGTTCATCGTGATCTCAAGGGGGGCAATATTTTTTTGGATAAAAACTGTAACCCTAAAATCGGTGATTTTGGTACTGCAACTCGATTACAGAAAGGATTTTTATATGAGACAATAGGTAGTCCCTTGTGGATGGCTCCCGAAATAATTTTAAAAAAGCCTTATAATGAGAAGGTAGATATTTATAGTTTGGCCATTACGATTTGGCAAATTGTCAGCTGGGACTTGCCGTCTAGCGAAATGAGTTTTATGGATTTTATGAAAGGATCTGCTGTCGATGAAAGACCAGAATTACCTAATAATTTGCCAGCGAAATTAAGTAGTCTAATCACTTGGGGCTGGGAAAAAGATCCTCTGGCAAGACCCTCTGCAAAGGAATTGTTTGCAACCATTGAAGCTAATTCTGAGGAAACTATAAATACTGTTGAGCCCAGATTCTAAATTAGCACCAGTGCAAATAGAGCTTGCCAAGAAAAGTTAGATTGAAAAACAAGCTTAGACAAAGTTTGTTTATAAATCCACCAGGATGTCAAAACCACCGTAGGCCATGCGTTTACAATCAAACAGCTTGCCATATTTCTCACAGCTTTGTTGAATGCGAGGGTCTTCCATTACTTTTTTGTTCACTTCATCCCGGTGTTTTCTAGATTGAAAAACTATATATGAAAATATTACTGTTTCTCCATTTTGGGTTCTAGCAAGTTCAGGAAAAGAAAGCATATCTTGCGCTTTTGTATCCTCTGCAACACACTCTCTGAAAGCCAATGCTCCATGCTCCATCCATATCTTGCCTGCGGCTTCGGCCATACTGCGATATTCATTAATTTTATCGCTTGGAATAGGTAGCACAAATCCATCGATATAACTCATTTCTTTCTCCTTTTAAATTTATTATAAAACTACTTCTGATATTGTTTTTTTACTTAATCTAGCTTGAGAGCGGTTCTTCCTCTCATGTTAACATTCTTTTGAGTAAACTTTCTTAAATATAGTCCATCAATAACAGCTCTTAAATAAAGCCTATGCTAAAATGATTATAAAGTTCTCAGGGAAAGTAGAACGCAATGTCAAAAACAACGAAAAGCCTCATTAATCACAAAAAAACTGTTCTTATCGATTTGGCATTGCAGGGAGGAGGGGCACACGGCGCCTACACTTGGGGTGTTTTAGATAGATTACTTGAGGAGCCCAAATTACAAATTGAAGGGATTTCTGGTACTTCTGCAGGTTCTATGAACGCCGTTGTTTTAGCAAGCGGCTATTTGGAAGAAGGGCGAGAAGGGGCTAGAGCAGCCTTAGAGGCATTTTGGCAGCGTGTTGCTGAGGCTTCACAGTTTAGCATTTTTCGTCGCAGCTTATGGGATATTTTAGCAGGCAATTGGACTTTAGATGGCTCACCGTTATTTATGGGATTTGATTTAATTTCACGAGTTTTTTCCCCTTATGATTTAAATCCTTCAGCGTTTAACCCGCTGCAATCTATTCTTATAGAAAGCATTAATTTTGAAAAACTTGCCAGCGCTCCTATTAAACTATTCATTACAGCTACCAATGTTAGAACAGGACGCGGAAGGGTGTTTAAGAACGAAGAGATTACGCCTGAGGTTTTACTTGCTTCTGCTTGCTTACCTACACTATTTCAAGCCATTGAGATTGATGGAGAGGCCTATTGGGATGGGGGGTACACTGGGAATCCTACCATTACCCCGCTTGTCAAAGAGTGTCTCTCAAGTGATACCATTTTAGTTCAAATCAATCCTGTAGAACGAGCAGGTACGCCAAAGTCTGCCCGAGAAATTCTTAATCGTCTTAACGAGGTTGCATTTAATGCTTCTTTAATGAAAGAGTTACGCATGATCGCAGTTTTAAGACAAGTTGTTAATTCTGTTAAAGGAGAAGGCAGGCGTTGGGCAACAATGCGTATTCATCGCATCGCCAGTAATAAAATGGTAGAACTGGGCTATTCTTCAAAATTAAATGGAGAATGGGCATTTTTTACTATGTTAAGAGATGAAGGTAGAGCTACAGCGGAAAATTTTCTAAAAAAACAGGGTAAGAATTTAAATCAGCGATCCAGTTTCGATCTTGATTCTCTTTTGTAATTATTCTCTGTGCGGGACAATTTAGAATCACGCCATTGTGAGCACCAGCGAAGCAACTGTATCCTTATTGAATAAAGTCCATTCTGGATTTCTTCACTTGCCCGCAACGACTATATAAAAAAATTCTTGTCCGGCACAGAGGTAATTTATTATCGTCAGTGAGGCTGATTAATGTTTTCTTAATTTATTTTAACCATAATTAGAGGGAAGATGAGTTTTGGCTAAGGAGAATATCATTATGCCTAATTATCGTTATGTTTCCCAAGGTGAATTTTATGTAACGAATGACCCCGATACCATATTAGTAACAAGTGGTATGACTGACTGTATCGGTATTGCATTTATTGATAAAGTAAATCCAGCGAAGCGAGCGGTGGCTCATATAGATGGGATGATTCTCTATAATGAGGAAACTGCTTTATCTAATATGAAACTTTTAAAACAGGTTTTTGAAAATAAAACGGAATCAAGCGATTATGATGTTTTTCTTTTAGGAGGGCAAAAGCGCCTACGAAATTATCGCTTGTTACTTCCTACATTGACAGCACTAGGAGTTACTCCTGCTAAGATAACGGATATCAACGAATTTTGTGCTGAACAAAACTTAGGCCAATCGCGATATTATAAATTTTCACCCATCAATGCCAATGCAACATTGATATGTTCTCCTACAAAAACGCCCGAGTTTGTAAGCTATAAGTCAAGTTATTTTAACCCGCCTATATCGGAAGATGCTTTATCAAAAGGCAAAGGATTAACTTCAATTGAAGAGCAAGAGGAATACACGCTCTTTGCTCAGTTGAATGAGAAAGTTCTATCAAGTGACCCAAGTCTCTCACAAGTTTTTCGTTGCAGCGACGATAAGGATTGGCTTTCTGAACATAAGTCTTTGCTAAATAATGATATAAGACTATAAAAAAGATTAGATGCTTTTCGTAGGCCTTTTTTTAAGCCAAGGTTACAATTTTTATTCAATTTCACGTATAGTATTGAACTTTATATTCACTAAATGAGTACTAAAAGATGAAATCCTTTCAAGACTTATTGCAAGACCTCAAAAAAGCCGAGTATTTTTAGACAATAAACAACTTAAAAAAGCAAAAGAAGCGCTGTGTCATGTTGGTCAAACTCTCAGGGAATTTAATGATTTTTTTATTCTTACTAATTCTGACCAATTTCATACAGTGGAAGAGCAATATATAGAAGTGTCCATTAAAGTTTGTTTTGCGACAGCCTATCATGTCATGGATTGTTTCGCCCTAAACACGAACCCAAATAAGGACGATGCGTTGCTTAAACAAATAAAATCAGAAATGTATTTTTTGCTTTCTGAATATAACAATGCAGTGAATGAAGATAGGGAGCAAACAGCTGCTTTTATTAACTTTAAAAAAGATTATTCCTACTTGCATCGTTATTTTGAAAAAGTAAAAACTGATGTAGGGCTGAAACGGGCTTGTAACAATTTCGCCAAAGCACTTGTTTTTGAAGAAACCTGCCAGCAATTCGGTTTAGGCAATTCCGATCATCATTTTTTTACTACCCCTGTAGCTAAACCTGCCTTGCCCGATTCCAGGCTTGAATCAAACGTTACACCTTTGGTGTAATAAGGTAATTACACCAGGCATTGAAAACACTTAACGTTATTAGGGCTATAAAGAGCTTACCGTTGTATTAAAGGAGGGATAACACCTTCTTTTAAAAGGTACTCGTTTCGATAGAGCAAGTTTGAATAGACAGAAGGTTTGTTTAGGTTAGATTGCATGAGAGAAGGGTAAGTTTCTAAAAATACATGAACGTCAAGACTGTTTTTTTAGAAATTATTTGTTAATATAACTGCCCGCGGTTCTTTTTTCAGTTTTACCACAACTTGTGGATATTTATTTTAATCTTTTGCTTTAACTTATTAATCTTTTCTTTGAATATCAAATATATTCCTTTACTGACAAGGCTTTTATTATTTCATACAGGAAAAGGCTTTAATTACTTTATCCACAAAAACTGTGGATAAATCTGTGCATACCTTGTCAAACACCATAAAGACTTGGTAGTTAGAATTGTGTTTAGAAGTTATCCAAGATCTTAAATAAAAATTCCAGCTCTTCTAAGTTAATTTTTTGTCAAATGATAAAATCAATACGAAGTAAATGAGATTCTTGATTAAAACTGCATATCCTGTTGTGATTCAAGCAAGTTTGAATCACTTTCAGCCAATGAATTGAGCAAGTCTACAGTACGCGTACTAATTTTTCCATGCATGATTTGAGGATAATCATTTTTAATCTTCTCCACAGCCTCTTTAACAGACATGGTTTGTGCATCAGTGATTAGTTGCTCTAAAGCATCAATTTTTACTTGCTTAAGATCTTTATTGATACACCAGGGGCTCTTCTTTTCCTTTATCAACGCCTCAATATGATCTCTAATAGACTTAAGCTCAGTGGGTGAAAGGTTGGACTTTGTGTCTTTTATAGATTGCAACTGACTTTTCAGGGAATTACATTTTTCAGAGGTATCTTCACTATAATAGACATCTGCACCAGCAGGAATATCCGCCTCATAAGACACATTATCTACATCAGCAGGAATAGATGCTCCAAAAGAGACATTTACACCAGCAGGAGTATCTAAGACGTCTATACCAGCAGGGACATTATCATAAGGCATATTCATACCAGCAGGGATTTCCTCAGCAATTTCTAATTCAGAAGTAGATGTTAGATGTGACTGGGGTGCATGGATATCTACAAAAGCTGTTGTTGCAAACTCTGTGGGGGGGAATTTAGTTTGGACCTGAATTTGCTGAACCCCTTTTGAATGCGCGGGGCTACAGGTTGCAACAATCATTTCCGTATCAGTGTTTTTAAATTCCTCAATACGATGAAGTGCGGTATAAATTTCAGATAATGAAGTTCTCCCCATGGGCTTTATTTTACCCAACTCTTTATCACAGAAAAATAAAGGTCGTCCTTCGTGAGCTCCCTTTGCAGCCGCCCTTAGATAGTCTTCCAATGGTTTCCCTTCCAAAATTTCAGTAAGACCATTGGGCATTTTAACTGCTAAAGCACCACGTTGCATTACATCATGAGAAGGCGTTGTAAGGTTTTCCCACTTTGTTTGTTTGCTAAGAACCATGTTAGCAAAGTATGGAAAGCTAAATTGATCTTGCAGTGGGCTAATTTGGATTTCGTCTATAGACGTATTGCGATATCGATGCCATTGAACCGGATTTTTCTGACCATCAACAAGAGGCCAAATTTTATTTTGGGATGTCATTTCTTCCAGATGGCGATATTGATTATCGAAAGAAACCACATAGCTATTTTCAGCATTGCCGGGAGTGATGACACCATGTTGCGCATTAACCTGAACTTTTTGACCGGTTTTAGCCCCATGTCCATTAACTACCAATATTTTTGGCATATGTATCTCATTTAGACATATATGACATATTATAGGCAATTAGTATTAATGTTTTATTAAAATTGGGCATCTAATAGGTACGCATAGAGGGTTTTTAATTTAAACAAGTCTATGTGAACAAAATGTATCAGAATCAATCATGATTTTTTAAACGTTCATTATCAACCTTTAGCCAGTGATAAGGATTTTATCATGATGAGATGGTTTGAATCCTCACTAAATCCTGTTTGAGTAAAATCCGCTTTTTCATAGCAGCGAATGGCTTGTTGATTATTGACATCTGGATCCACCACAACGGCTTTAAATCCAGTTAGAAATTTATCAATAAATTGACTTATAAGTTCTACCCCCAATCCCTTGTTTCGTCCTCGCTCTTCAGCAATAAACAGATCGATTCCGACTAGATCTTTCGCCTTGTGTTGTCGAAAGAGCTTATTTTCATAGCCACCAATCCCATCAGGTAACGATTCTGTGAGCAAATAATATTGAATGAATCCGAAAGGGGAGTTGCTGAGATACACAATAAAACTTGGTACGTCCTCTTTACCTAAAATTCTTGGTTCATATTTTTCTTTGATGTCATTGAGTGTCAAATGCTTACCTCTTGCATACCAATGATTAACGATGGCCTCTTGAAACCATTGGTGGAGTTGTCTTAAATCCTCTATCTTTAGAGGTTTAAATGTAAATTGATTCATCATAGCGTATGAGGCAATATCAGAGTAAACATCTACTTACCGTGCTTACACGGTATCCATACGATTATACATCAAGAGCAGGGAGGATTCCGTGTATAAAGGATGGGCTAACTTTTTGCTTCCAGATTATGCAGCATTATCCTTTTATCTGGAAAATAGTGAGGCTTGGAATTTTGAAGATGATTTCCTTTATTATTTTAAAAATGATTTAGCTGTATTTTCGATTGAATTGGATTCAGCTAAGGGATTAATCCATTTTCAAGGTAATGCACTGCTTAGTGATGACGATGAAAAAGATCTAAATGAGCTTTATAATAAGAGTGAAGATGAAGTAGATGCACAAAATATTCACATCTCAAGAGAAGGGGATAACTTGAGAATTAATATCCCTGATCCAAAAGTATATGATCAATTTGTTACTAGGCTTCTCAATAAAAACCTGATGCCCGACAACAACTATAAGATAGATATTGCCTATAAGGCTAATGAAAATGTTGAACAAAAGGTTAATGAGAAAGGAGCTCTACATCTTATAAATCACCAAATCCATTTGATATATCAACTGGACAAAGCCCTCAAATGGCTTTAAAGAGTAATTAAACTTGACCTAAAATCACTGATGATTTTGCAAATAACTGACTTGCTTTAATCTTATGGGGTTATACGATATAAGAATATTAGTAAGCATTCATAAAACATTAATACAATATTAATTACTAATATGGTATTGAACTCATGAAAATAACGGCTGGATATTGATTATTCACTTAGGTCAAGAGAAATCCATAACAAATGATGACAACGGAATTAAACGAGAGCAATCCAAATAGAGAAAGCATTAAGTGGGCTTGTGACACACTTTTATCTCTTGGGTATACACTAAAAAGTAACGTATCAGAGAAAATCCAAGATACTCCTTGGTCTTTCGTAACACGCTTTCAAACAAATAAGGGTATTATTTATCTGAAGCAAACGCCAGAACAGCTTGCATTAGAGGCTCCTATTACTCAGCTTTTGTATACCCAGTTTCAAGCCCCTGTTCCAAAGATTATTGCACATCATACTCAGCTTCATTGTTTCTTGATGCAAGACGCAGGTGGGCCATTGCGAGACGGTTTAAGAAAAAAATTTGATGCTAATTTGCTGTGCCAAGCTGTGGAGCAATTTTCATCGCTTCAGGTAGCTGTTACAGAGCATGTAAATGTTTTTCTTGGTATGGGGGTTCCCGATTGGCGATTAGATAAATTACCTAATTTATACATGCAATTGCTTTCACAAAAGGAGATATTATTGGCAGATGGGCTGTCAGAACTAGAACTTGATGAATTAGAGGCACTACTCCCCAAGGTTTCCGATTTATGTAAAAAATTATCTGCCTATTCTATCAAACAAACATTGGTACAATGTGATTTTCATGACAATAATATTCTGATAGAAGAGCAATCAGGAAACATTACATTTATTGATCTGGGCGAGATAGTAATTTCACATCCCTTTTTTTCATTAGTGGGTTGTTTACGACAGGTCAAAACGCACCACGCCCTAACAGATAAAGATGATGCCTATTTGCAGCTCATAGAAGCTTACCTGAGAAATTACATGAAATGTGAGTCCAGAGACCACTTATTAAAGACACTTAAAATTGCACAGGTATTGTGGTGTATTTATGAGGCATTAGCCCAATACAGATTGAGGCTCGCGTGTGATCCAATACGATTTATGCGAGTTCAGAGGTATGGGAAACTTAGTGGTCGGTTAAAAGAATTTATGAACGCATCAATTACTAAAATTTAAAATAAGGTGCAGTACCTCTTTATATAAAAACGACAAAAAATGAAGTGGTTTTGGCTATTGAAAAATTCTTGGGACTTCATCGGGAGCCAGCGTTCTTCTTGATGGGTAATCACACTGGGATTTTTTAGTTTTTTCTTCGCCACATGGTTTGCTACTTTACACAATTTTATTTCACTAGATAAAAATGTAAGTCATCTTTCGCTCGATGAGATTATAGGAATGGTAGAAAAATGCTCAATCATATAATACTTTAAAGGATCATTGTCAATGAATTACCAATTCAAACTTGTTATAGACACTAATCTATTAGAACAGCAAGATAAAATTATTCGTGATGGAATAATTAATTTTAATGCTCCTTTTACAGGAACCAAGCCAGATCGTTATTCAGTCTATGTGAAAGATAACGTGAGCAATATTATTGGTGGGGCTATTGTATATGCTCATAAGAGCTCAATATACGTTGATGTCCTCTGGGTTAACGAAGAATACCGTGGTCTTGGTATCGGTGCTGAACTATTACGCAGTGTAGAAGCTGAAGCAATTAAACGAGGGATTTCAACATCAACATTAGATACTTTTTCTTTTCAGGCAGAAGGATTTTATTTAAAACAAGGTTATCAGCATTTGGGGACAATTAAAAATTATTTAGAAGGGCATGATCGGATTTATTTGAGGAAACAATTGTAGAGAATAAGGGCATACTCTCCATAAGAGAATTATGCCTTGAAAAAACAATAGAACAAACTAATCATCTTTCTCAAAAGTCGAACTTTTGTGAGCTAATCGTAAAAGTTTCCTAAAATGAATTAGAAAGGAAAGGGAGGCAACTGATTCCTATCTCTAAGCCAGAATGGATGATGCCATTCCTCATAGATGGAAACGGGCATATTGCTTTGTTTATATTCATCAAAAGATAGGTCGCAAAGAAACCACTTAAGAAATACTGCGCACGTTTTTGGACTAATTAATCGACCAGTTTGATAAGCCTCATCAAAGATTTTGTGCAAATGAAATGAGGTGGTTTCCCTTAGCGTTTTTTGAATTCGGGTATCAACTTCACCGGGAATAACACAAGACACACCAATATTTTTTTCTTCTAACTCTTTTCTCACAATAGCAGTTACTTCATCCAAACCGGCTTTACTAGCACAGTAAGTCGAGCTTTCTTTAAGTTTCAGAGTCGCAGCTCTTGATGTAACAAATAAAATCCGCGATTGTACCGTCATTTCTGAGGCAAGAAGAGCTGTCAGCTTCATTGGTGCTAATAAATTAACCTGAAAAACTTCATCAATACTGTCACAATCGTAATCAGTTAACGGACGTGGAGGACTTTTCATTCCTGCATTTTGTACGGAAAGATGAAGAGGTATTCCTGCATTTTTAATAACTTTTGCAACGCGTTCAATATCACTATTGCGAGTAAAATCTGATTGAATGGGTACAAAGCGGGGAAATAGCACTTTAGTATCCTCTAAACTGCTCATATCCCGCCCTGTACCATAGACAACCCAGCCGTCACTTAATAGAATTTTTGCCAGTTCAAGACCAATTCCATGGCTGGCTCCTGTCACTAATGCTGCTTTATTATTGATGTTCATCATGAAACGTTCCTTGAAACTTAAGTTAAATTCGCGTGGTATGGTAATCAAAATTGGATGAGGTAGGAAGGTATAAACTATTTTACTAAGATTGTTGGTGAGATGTTGATTCTTTGATATTTAACACTTACGCATGGATTTCTTCATCACATATTTTGCTTTGATAACAAATCCCTGGTTATCTTTTTTATATAGCCTAGCCATAAAAATGGTTTGTAAAAACAAGAAATACAGCTTTTACAAGCCCAATAAAAATAAATCCAAAAAAAGAAATAAAAGGAGCACCTAATCCACAGCATGCTATATTATCTACGACCAGATATACTGTTATGCACTTCGCTCAAACGCGAATTATTCTATCTAAGGCTAGGTTGCCCAGTCATAACAGCCTACCATCCAGTTCCTGTTAGTTACCGCTTGATTTGCCCTAGGCTTCCTTCAGATTCCACCTCACGATGGATCCCTTGCTCGAGGCTAGTGGACCAGTTTGAGTCAGCCCACAGCGGACTTTCACCGCCTACACTTGCGCCGTGCCCGGCGCACCTACTCACAAAAAAGCCCCTTTGATGGGGCTTTTGAAATTTTAAATTACTAAGATGAACATCTTTCAGGGGATAGGACAAGCATTTACTCTAGTCACTATATTAGTATCTAGTGTAACTGCACCGTTAAGTGCCACTGCTCTTCCAATGAGATCAGCGCCAGTATTCATAGTAATACTAGTGAGGGCGTAAACATTACCTTGGAATGCTGTCTCTGTGCCAAACGTGGCTGAACTGCCAATTTGCCAATGTACATTATTACTCGTAGCACCTCCTGTTAACAGGACAGCAGAATTAGATGCTGTGGTGAGAGTAGAGCCTATTTGAAAAACAAAGGTCGCATTTGGATCACCTTGACCATCTAGAACCAGTGTACCGGTGAGTGCGGCACTTGAATTGAAACAATATACCCCAGGAGCTAGTGTTCTGCCTCCTAAATTAGTACCAGTCAGATTAACTTCACAGGGTGTAGCTGGTGCTGAAAGCTGGGTATACCTAGTCGCAGCTTGATCTTGCGCTGATCCCGCAGGTTCCACACCCGCATAGATAGTTCCATTGACTGTTCCAGGAGGAAATCCAGTAACAGCGGTACCTGGAGAAACACCCAAATCACCATTTATAACACTTGGTCCTGCATTCGTAACTGTCGTAGCCCCAAGAATAGCAAACTGGTACAGTGGACACAGGGGAGGAAAGAGCGCAGGTGGAGTTGGTATTATAACAGGTGGCGGAACGGGTAAAGGTGGGAAAGGTGGCAACACTGGTGGTGTTCCTGCAGGACAGCTCACCCCGGATACAAAAGAAGTAATTGGTGAAGAGTCGACAAAGAGCTGGCGTGTGTTCTGTGTGAAGATTCGCACTACCCGATTGAAAGTACCCCTCACAGCTAAGGCTGAAACCCTAACTAAAACGTTGCAAGATGATCCTGGTGCTAAAGTTCTACCAGCAACACAATTATTTACAGGCGCGGCAAGGATAGCAGTTTGGGCATCTAATAAAGCATCTCTTCTTACAATCTCTATACGCTGTAGTAATATAGGTACAGGCGATGTATTTGTTACGGTGTATAGTCCGAATTGTATATTACCAGAACAAAAAGTACTGGCAAATCTTGGGGATGTAATCGTCAGATCACACCTCGCAAAATCATTACTATTCGTTTTATCTACTTCTTTCAAACCCGATAACTCTGCTTGCGCTAACAAAGGCAGTACTAAACTTGCGATTGCCAATCCATATCGAACGAACTTCAACATCGTTAATCTCCTTTTAATTCCTGGATTTATACTGCTACATGTATACCAAGGGACACTGTTTGCGCACTCAGATCAAAACGAGGTGGCACAATAACTGGCAAGCTAATACTTCCGAAAGTCCCACTCGCAGACGAACCGGCCTCACCTAAATCTGTATATAAATATTGTAAAGTAAGCGCCACCCGGTCATTGTAGCTATACATCAAGCCACCACCAGCTTCCCAGGCAAAATTGGAATGCGTTCTTGAATTTAAATTCAAGTTACCGATTGAACAAGAACCATCCTCATTGTCGCTGTCTTTATAAGATAGACGATTCCAAGCGTTACCAATACCGCCTATAACGTAAAGAGAATAGTATTGCCGCGAAACAATTGTAAGCGCTGTGTCAAACATTAAGCGTGTACTTTGTACAGAAGATTTAAAACTTAGTCCGTTAAATTCTGAGCTTTCAAAGCGCCATACCTCACCTTGAATAGAGGAGTTGCCGTCTAGATAATAGCCATTGACCTGTGGTTCTATTGAAGGAAACCATTGCACTTCATCGGAATGGCGTTGCGCGTCACCAAAATAATAGACATAACCGACCCCTAACTGTGCTGCAAATGTATTCCACTTGTTATTATTCGGTACGAGGGTATCTATTTCAAAACTGGTTACACCTAGCCGACTATTATCCGCCCTTAAATTGGCAATCCCTAGCGCTCCAAGAACTTCGAACCTGTTTGGTGAACCTACTACGGGCTGCTCCACTGGTACAGACCTCACTTCAGCTCCTCCACCGAGCCTCCTAACCTCAGCGGCTGAATTGATAGGGCCTATAAGTACCATATGGGAATTACCCTGTGTTTTAACGCGCACTGGGTGATGAAATTTCTCGGCTAATTGATTCTTATATGTTTCAGCATTTTTTGCCGAACGAAATGTTCCTGCTTGAACATAAAATTGGCCATTTGAAGGCGCTTGAAAATGCTGTGCATTAGACAATCCTTGAATAACTTTTACACTCGACCCTGGTGTGTTAACTGGAGTAGCAGAATTTGCAGCAACAGTTGTTAATAGAGAAGCGGAGATCATACTTACATAAACACAGACAGCACGCATAGACAATATCCTTATAATTTTTTTGAATCCATATTATATATACAATATTTATATATACAAGATAGGAATAAATGATTACGAAAGGACGGGACATGAGCAATAAAACCATTCATCATAAACTGCGGGGTCGATATAACCCATGATGGGAAAAGGATACGGAAGAGTACAAAAACTGAGAATAAGCTGGAAGCCCAGCTTTTTCATGACAAACTTAAAAGTGAGTTGTGGGAAGCGAGTCGAGTTCTTAAAGTTCCAAAAAAGGAGTGGTATGCCGCTGCTAATCGGTGGTTAGAGGAGTCTAGTCATAAGCGTAGTTTAACTAATGACAAGGCTCATTTACGCGGGGTCGCCCCTTTTTTGAAGAATATTTTCGGCTCTACCCCAAATACAGGGGCACTTTAACGGGATTATAGTAATCTAACTCTTTGATTTCGCAGTCAAAAGAGGGTTAAAGTGCCGAAGAAAGATATTATCCTAAATTTACCTGGTTACTCAATAGTCAAGGTGACAGGAAACAATCCTGTTTTTATTGAAGTAAGTTATAATCGAGTTGTTCGCTGTATCTATTGCAATGGTAAGCGGTTAAGGAAGAAAGATAGTTTTGAGCGAAAGATACGTCATGAGTCGTTAGGAATGCGCTATAGCTATTTATGTATCAAGGCTCATAAGTATCAGTGTTATTCCTGTAAACGCTATTTCAACCAACGTTTTCCAGGGATTGGCAAATACCAACGAGCCACAGAAAGCTTACGTAAAGAAGTATTTCACCGACATACAGAGGGTATAAGCCAAAAGGATTTGGGGAAGACCCAAGACCCCCTTATATTTATATGGCGCGCTCGGAGGGACTCGAACCCCCGACACCTTGGTTCGAAGCCAAGTACTCTATCCAGCTGAGCTACGAGCGCAATTTGGGTTACTGCTTGATAATTCGGTTTTATTGCTACACTGCTGTCTGGACTTTTGAACAGCATAGCCAG
>NZ_LNYG01000012.1:27343-80985 GCF_001467745.1 Legionella jamestowniensis | reverse complement strand
ATTTCAACCAACGTTTTCCAGGGATTGGCAAATACCAACGAGCCACAGAAAGCTTACGTAAAGAGAGGGTATAAGCCAAAAGGATTTAGCCCGTCATTTTCACACTGGAAAATCAACAATAGAGCGCTGGTATCATTATGGTTATGAACGACAAGAGAAACGGATTACATCGCCTCTATGTCCTCGGGTATTGGGTATTGATGAACACTCCTTTACAAAGAAGCAGGGCTATATAACCACTTTATGTGATTTAGGTAAGCACAAGGTTTTTGATATTGTTAAAGGTCGTTCTGTGCGGGATTTGGAGAGTTACTTTAAAGCACTGGAAGGCAAAGAGCGTATACGCGTGGTTTGTATTGATTTAAGTAGTAGCTATCGTGCTTTAGTTAAACGCTACTTTCCTAATGCCAAGATTGTGGCTGATAGATTTCATGTCATCCGTCTCATCAATCAATTAAGTATGCAAACTTTTCATCAAATCGACCCGGCGATGAAGTACCAAAGAGGTACGCTAATGGCTTTGAAGACCAAGCCCGAGAACCTGTCTTGATTGCGTCTGAGTAAACGCAATCGCTATTTGGAACAACAACCCGCGATTGCTGCCATTTATGACTTTAAACAACAGTTGCATCAACTATTAACTAAAAAGCACTGTACAGCAAAAGAGTGTAAACGCTTGTTGCCGCACTTCTTAGAAATGGTCAAAGAATTGAAACAAAGCGCTTTTCAACACTTAAGAACATTAGGGAATACGTTATTTAAATGGAGAGAGGAAGTCGTTAGAATGCTTCGTTTTACAAAAAACAACGGAATTACTGAAGGGTTTCATCGAAAAATGAAATTGATTCAAAGAAGAGCATATGGGTTTAGAAATTTTGAAAATTATAGGTTAAGAGTTAGAGTGCTGTGTGGATGAGTAAAGTGCCCCCGGATTTGAGGAAGACCCGTGATTTTTGCTTCAGTGATCTACTGAAAAATGGCGCGCCCGGAAGGATTCGAACCTCCGACCCCCTGGTTCGTAGCCAGTGGGCATTAAATACAATTCATTTAAAATCAATAACCTGCGATGCATCATTGTGACGAATTACTGCCTAGAACAGCGATAAATATGTTAGCTGCGGCGTTAATTTGGCACGTTTTGGGCACACTTAAGTGAAGCATAATTTTGTAATGTGACCCCGTCCCTAATTCATATACATTTTAGGGACAAATATTTTTATTGGTATGTACTACTACATTGACGTATAATAATGATATGAATAATAAAAATAAATTTGAATGGGATGAGAACAAAAGGCAATCTAATATTGATAAGCATGGGATAGATTTTGAAGATGCTATACAAATATTTGAAGATAGAATGCGAGTTGAGGCTCCCAGTTCACAAAAAGGTGAAGAAAGGTATATTACGTTTGGCGTAGTTAATGAGGTTGTTCTTGCCGTGGTATATACCAATCGAAACAATGTAAAACGAATAATTAGCGCGAGGGTCGCACATGAAAACGAACGAAGAATCTACTACTTCCAAGAGTAAAGGTAAAACAAATTGGGATAGAGTAAAAAAAATGACAAACGAGGAAATAGAAAAGGCGGCAAATTCCGATCCTGATGCGCCTTTGTATTCTAAGGAAAAATTAAGATCTATGGGGTTCAAACGGGTTAATCCTGTACAGGAAGTAGACGTGAAGTTTATACGTGGAAGACTTAAGATGACTCAAGAGGAATTTGCACGAAGTTTTGGTTTTAAAAAACGTACATTAGAAGGATGGGAGCAACATAGAAGAGAACCTACTGGAGCTGCCAAGCTTTTCCTTAAGGTAATCGAAATTAACCCTAGAGCAGTGTCCCAGGCTTTGGAAGAATTGCATGGTTCAAATGATACGCTCACTAATCAAATAAAGAAAATAGACTCTTTGCAAAAAGAGTTAGAGTTAAATGCTTCCAGATCTGAATCACAGCGCAAAGATTGACTTCGGCCAAAAAGCCAGCTCTGCATATAAAATTTGCTGAGTGACAAGACCGGTAAAGTTACCCTCATAGCTAAATGATTCTTTCTGCTGCTGCTTGTAGGTGTTTTCCTGATAAGTGAGCATATCTTAAAACTGTCTCATAGTTAGACCACCCACCTAACTGCTGTAGCTCATGAAGGCTGGTGCCACTTTGAACATGCCAACTTGCCCAAGTATGACGTAAATCATGCCACCGGAAATCTTTAATACCAGCGCGCTTCAATGCCTTACGCCATGCATGATTATTACAGCGAGTGACAGGATTGCCATTATATGTGAACACAAAAATAGGATGTCTACCTTTTTGTTGGTTTAATATCTCTACCGCCTGACTATTTAAAGGAACAGGAATAGCTTTCTTAGTTTTTGATTCTTCTGGATGGACCAAAGCGTGCCGACGATTTAAATCAACATCTTTCCATTTTAATTGTGTAACATTAGACTCCCGTAATCCAGTGCATAAGGTAAAATGGACCATATCTTTAAGATGTGTGGGTAATTCTTCCAGCAATCGTTTAGTTTCCTGACGAGTAAGCCAACGAATTCGCTTATTGTCTATTTTTCTCATCCGAATAGGAGGAACAGAAAGAAGCCATCCCCATTCTTTTTGGGCTTTACGAAGAATTGCACGAATGATTTCTAGCATTCGATTAACAGTAGTAGGGGAGACATTCGTGGATTCTCGAGCTTTAGCAAGCGTCTCAATATGATCTTGATTAATTTCTGTTATTAATAGTCCCCGAAGATAAGGATCCGCCCAACGTAGGTGGATTTTGTCATCTTCTAGGCTTCGTTTATGAGCTGATTCTTCTAACCAGCGAAGAACTGCATCTACCCAACATTTTTGAGGCAACGAATTAAGTTTTGTATTGTTCCAGAGATCAAATTTTAATTTATCATGTAATTGTTGTGCCTTATTTTTTATTTCAGTCCCAGTGCTTTGACGTATTCGTTTTCCGTTGTGCGAGATGTCAATCCACCAGATGTTATTTCTTTTTGTGATTGCCATTGTTTATTGCTCCTGCTATCGCTTACAGATAATTCCTTAATGCTGTAATATTGAGATCGCATAAATTCAACGATATCTTGTTCTATAAATCGCCACGCTCTACCAATTTTTACCCCTGGAAGTTCACCTGAAGCTGCTAACCGCCGCGCTGTTTCTTTATGGATACCTAGAAAATTAGCTGTCTGAATAATGTCTAAGGTTTTTGTGTTATAATTATTTCCTCTATCATTATAGTTATTCATGTTATTGAAATCTCTATGAATCATCACAAGTAAAACATTACGTTTTTAATATTAAAACATATTGTGTTTTCTAGTGCAAGTTTTGTGTATTAAGAATTAGCATATAAAAAGCCCCAAAGAGGGGGCTTAGTAGCTAGAAAAAACATGCGTCTGAGCATCTGCTTCTACCGAAAAATAATCGTTTATAAAAAGATCACGTGCAAAAGCCTCATAATCAAAATAAAACAGCAGATCTTCCGGTATTGTACTGCTGTAGCAGTCGTCAAAAAGCGCACGGGCGAAATCAACTTCACTATCATAAGCGCCGTGGTAATTTTCCTCTAACATCCTCTCAGCATCGTCAATCGAGTAGTAGCTAAAAAGTTCAGCACCTAATTCCCCATGCTTCATAATGAAGGTGGCAAGCTCAGCAACATCATTGATGCTGTCATACTCGCCAATTTGCGCACCACCAAATCCTTCAAAATCATGGATCGCAAATTCCTCTGCATCCTCAATGGGGCTGTTAGCCAATATTTTATGAATTTCATCATAAATAGTGCTTACATCCTGAGTTGCATCAATCCATTCTCCGTGCAGCATGCCATTGTTATATGCTGCAAGGCATGCAACATAAATTTGAGGTGCATCCATTTTTTTAAGACTCCTTGCAAAAGAAGTGCTATTCCCTAAGTAGAAATAAGCACTCCTACTTAGGGTTAAACTAAATTGAGCTGAGGATGTTGAGTCTCTAAAAGAGAATGCAATTTCTTGCTTAGCTGCTTAATTTCCTCTATATCTTGTGCTGATAACTCATGGCGCAAGGTATGAAATTCATTAATAAAACAAGCTAAATCAAAAAATACGTATTCCTTTCTTGAGATAGTAGAACTCACATTTTCCATAGTTTTCTCCAAAAATTGGGAAAACCACCTTATCAGGGAAGTTTTTCCCAGATGAGTTAAAAAATGACTCATCCATACTTGGTTACAATAAGCCTGGTTGATTCGCCTAATTTTTAAAGAACAGCCGTTCGCAAATGACTATGCGAATGGACAAAAAGGTTTAAAACAAGAGGTTTTAATGTGGTTTCACCCTGGTGGATGATCAATGATCGAAACTGAGGTTCCCGACTTAACGTTCTGCCATAAGATTAGGGAATGATAGTGGCTCTTCACAAGACCTATTAGGTTTCGCCAGGCTTTCACTGGCTCTTCAGTTGTGTTATGGGTACTTTAAACTGTTACCACAAATAAATCAATCAAAACGTGTTATTAATTTAAATAAAACACGTTTTGATTGATTTTAGCCGCAATAGACCTTATGCTTAAGAGCACAAAAAATCTATTGTGGTTAGCAGATTATTATGTGCAGTAAATCTTGACTTATCTATGAATGCCATGCATCAAGCCTGAGTCATCATCTGATTTGAGGAGTATTCTCAGGCCTGTCTGAATATTGCTGGGAGTTACCTTTCACTTAATTGATGGTATTGCAAGATAATTTACTGGTTCTTCATTAAGACTACGTGTTTTATGACCTTTGCCAGTTAGATCTTCCGCTAACAATATTTCACCTGGGCTGAAATTTTTGATTTCACCACGACTTGTTTCAATTTGCATAACCCCAGATAAAACAATAATAAATAACTTTTGAGCAGGGTTATGCCAATCTTGCTCTTTATTAGGACCCTTGCCAAAAAAAACTTTGTGCGCGGGGATCACAGAGCTAGTAAAACCTACTTTAGCAGGATTTAACTCTTCTTTTGCTGTCTTAAAATAAGAGTTACCATCTTTGTCTGTAAGCAATATAGTGTAAGGGATAGGTTTGGCTGCGTGTAGCATAGAACTTAGTCCTAAATATATTAAGAAAAGAGACTGTGTAAATAACTTCATTGATCATTTAAGATTTATCAAAATTTACAGCGAGAATACCAAAAGCAAAATACACTGGCAATAACTGTTTAATGCTTAATAACTAGGTAAAGCAACCGCTTATGAGGTTTTGCAACAGATTCCAACTTTGATAAAATATTATGTAAAGTAACTATGACAATGCTTGCTGATTTTACTGATTTTTTTTAGGGAACTTTACATAATCACTTACTTTCCACAATAAATTCTTGTTATTGATAAACGAGAGTGTCCTAATTCAAGGCTAATCATTTGGCGTGCTTTTCTATCCATGGCTTTTTCTATTGGACTCATGTCCTTGAATTTTTTTCCGCCTTCAAATGGGCATACCATTCCTTTATTTTTTGGATCAAATAATTGGGTTAGCTCTCTATATCGTCTCTGGGCATAGGCATGTCTTAAGCCATGCAGTTTACTAACCCCCATGATTTTTGCTTGTTCTTCATAATGACTTAAGTGCTGCTTATAGGTTCTATTTGATGGTATGAGCGATTCCCCAGCTCTTACCAACCGAGAAACCTTTGTTAACCATTGACGTTGTGCCTCATTTGTTATGTTTAATGTTCTGCCTATGCCTCCTTTTGTCCAACTTGGTTTAATCATCAAGCTATCCCCATGGTGTGCTTCACTAAGTGTAAATTTCATGGATTCTTCACGCCTTAGGCCAAAAAGCATCTGACCTTCAATGGATAATCTAATGTAAGGATCGGTGCACCTGGATAGATCAATATGATAAATTGCTTTGTTGATTGAGGATACATAAGAGCGTTGACAGATATTATATGCACTATTTTCTGGCTTAAGGAGTTTTGGGCTATCTAATAGACACGCTGCTTTGCGTAGTTTGGCCATATAGTTTTTAATTGTTCCTGGATTTTTTCCTTCAGATTTCCAGTGATCTACTAACATGTAGATATGTTTTGCTTTTAATCCTTTTATATGGCCAATTTTATAGCCAAGCTCATGTAAGTCTTTCACACATCGAAAGAGCATATGACGCATGTCTGATTGGCTAGCATAGGAATGTCCATATGCTTTTTTAACCAATTCGTTGATTGAAAATTTTGCTGAACACAATTTTGTATTACTCATGCAGATAACTCCATAGCGTGCGTCTGGATTGCAATCCCATTTCACGCATGATGGTTTGTTTCGCCAAATATGGAGATAAGATTTGACTCAATTCAGAATACATATTCTTGGCATAAAAACAGCGATAGCTCTTTGATGATGACAAGCCTATTTTTTTCATTTCATGGCTGTACGCGCCGCGTACAAAATGATATCCAAAAGTTAAAATCAAACTTTCTTCTTTGCATAGTGTTTTAAGTGTTTTATTGGCTTGAGCTTGCCTATCATTTCTAACAGGAATCCTCCTGTCATGGCTGTTTGTGGCAATATCTCTTGTAATCCAAAGTGAATTTTCCTGAATATGGATAGCAGGATTTAGACGCATTACTTCACTAAGTGTTAATCCAAAATAAATTTGGAATTCGAGCATTATTTTTGCAACGGGATTTTTTAGTGTTTCTACGTGATTATTTGGAAAAAAGATTGTCTTGGAATGCTGTTGAGGGCTTTTAATTCCCAAATTCTGGTTACTAATATTATTAATTGAATGGTCAATACTCTGAAAAAATATACGAATGATGGTCATGTATTTCATGATAGTTTTAGACTTGATCTCCTCTTTTTGCCAATGAACAACAAGTTGCACCATATGATCATGAGTAACTGCATGCCATTTGGGGGGAACATGGCCAATATGATATAAATCACGAATCATTTTGTGTAATACAAAATGACGGTGTTTTTTCGCGCGGAATGACTCCGTGTGATTGTGTTTACAATACTGATCTACTTGTTGTCTAAGCTGACTTTTTCTCATCTGTAACCCTCTAAAACTATTTGCCCTGGTATTTTGTTTAGTGTTGGTAGAGCGGCCTGCAAGGTTGCAGTACCAGGCGTAGTGCCTCAAGGCTCAGTTCAGGGGCAAATCAGTTTTAAACTACAAACTTCTATTGACCTGATTACATAGGTACTACTTTTTTATGATGGTGATCTCCTTAAGTTTAATGGTTTTAAATACAACAAAGTCTCTACGAACTATTGTTGCGCCGGGGCAATACAGAGAGGGTATTGTGAGGTTCAATTCTTAAAGAATTGTATTGCTTTTTATTACAATAGATTCTGCGAAGTGCAGATGGTGTTTTGTTCTCGACTTATCGTTCTACCACAAGATTAGAGAATGAGAGTGGCTATTGAATAAGACCTATTCAGGTTTCGCCGGAATCGCACCGGTCTCGTCAGTTATGCTTAACGTTACATTAGCAAAACGACTTGTGTTGGACAAGGGCTTTTAAATGATTATTTTGAGCAATCGCGTTGCACGCGCTTGCCAAATAATGAATAGTAGCTTGAATTTATTGAAAAATTTCGCAGTCCTTGGGCTGCGTCACTGCGGATAAATCCTCAGTGACGCAGCCAATTTATTCTCACAAATTCCATCAAAGATTACTTAGTATGAAATATCTTCTGATAGTGTTGATAAATTGAAACTCCCTCTGAGTTCAAAAATAATACAGGATACGTAGGTATAAATATAAATGCGACAGGAAATAACGTTATTACACTTGGTGATGGTGATATAGTAAACACATTATATAACTTCATAGTGTACCTTAAAGATTTAAAAACATTATTCGCCTCAACTAATTTTGCTGCTGCAATTCACATAAATTCATTCTTTAATTTCCAACTTATTGCCAATCGGATAATTGTATCGTTAGATTAATGTCTACAGTTTTAGGTAAATTTTGTAACTGGAGATACCAATGGTTGAATAAGTAATGAGCGATATTAATCAGCTCATTTTATTATTTTTATTAAATCTAATAGTAAGTTTATTACCGGACTATTTCCAAGCGTTATGATTAAAAGGGTAAAGGCAAAAATTAATTGTACCATTGGAGAAAGAGACGCAAACCATTCCAATACCCATTTTACTGTTTTTACGAATTTTAATAAAATTTGATTTATTTTCTTTCTAACTGAAAGAGTTATTTTTTTCCATTTACCAATTGCTATTGGTTGATAGAATGTGCAAGACTCTAGGCATCCTATGAAATATTCTCCATCCTCTACGAATCTATATGAAGATTGAAGACACATTGTTGTAAATGCTGAGGCATATACCCTGTGTCGTAAAATTTTGGCATGGGAGCATTTTTTTATATAACCTAACTTTTGGTATCTTGCTTGAAAACAATACGCATCATGCTGATTATTAAAAACTAAATTTTTCTTTTTAATTGCTGGTTCCTTATCATCTACCACATCTGCCTCAGTATGCATTTTGTTCACTTAAAAGGGTTGCATTATACTTTCATTTGGCTCAATAGACATCCATTTTATAGATATCATGATGAATCTAGTTTGCTTGGAGATGTCATTGAACCGGGACAGTCGACAATTTCTTATTATTAAAAAGGATTTCGGAAAGCTACAGATCAGATTTATTGCTTAAGTGATTAAAAATTGCAGGATAAGGCGTAGATTTATCTTTCTGAATTTCTTTATAAAAGCGATGCATTTTTTCTGCTACTGAGGCATGCTTGGATAATACACTCTGGATTTTATCTGGTAAGGTGATAGGCAGATTGTTGCTAAGATAGTCGTTTAAAATTTTATCCCAATTATCTTCTCCGGCATAGCCTGTTAAAACACCATGCAGTAAATTGACGGAATAACTGCATCGATCATACAGCTTATGGTTATTTATAAAATTTAATTCCGCTCTTGATAAATCGAAATTTTTTGATAAAGCTAGGCCAAAATCACTGAGATAAATGTTATCTTCATCCGCTAAAATATTACGAAAGTGCGCATCCATGTGAAGGAAACTATTATCTTGCATGAACGTAAAAACTGTTTCAAATGATTGGTTCAATTTTTCAAGGTATTTTATTACACGTAATTCATTGTCACTGGATAAAATATCTTTTAATTGTTGGTATAAATTTTTAGGGGAATGCTCAAGAAATAACAAAATACTGCTGTTGGCTTTACACAAGCTTTCAACACGGTCTTTTATATATTCGTTATTTTCCCAATAATCTAAATAATTTTCTGTGGAACCCCAATAGGATAAATCGGTTTGGTTTAAAGAATTAGGCATAATTCGCCAACTATATAATATTGGAAAGTTTGGACATTGGCCGCTAATGACCCAATTAGTGGTTATAACATGTGCTGCAAGCTCACGCCAAGCATTAAAGCCCGCCGAACCAATACCATATTGATAACACATGGGTAAATTAAACAGGTTTGCGGTGGACATGAAGTTCTCTGGTTTTAATTCAAGCGTAGTAAGCGAAACTTTTTTTACAAAGATGGGGATATTTTCAACTTCTATCTGAACTGAAGTACCACCAATGCCGGTGTATATTGCTTTTCCAGTAGACAATGTTTGTTGTAATTGATTGTTACTCATACATGCTAAGGTGTTGGAGACAATAGTATAGTCTTGGATGCGCTTAGATAAAATCATTCTTTGTGTTCCAATTATATTCTTAAAGTCAACTTTTCCTAAGTGGCTCCACTAAAACATTACTCAATACCTTATTAGCAGTTTTTTGAATATTTTTTATGTGAAAGTAATAGTCGCTATCACTTGAAAAACATCCTGCTAAATGCAGTAACTTGATAGTTGCGACTAATTTATCATAACAGTCAATAAAGTTAACTAATAAAATGCCCAGATGGTTGGTAATTAGGATAGAGGGGTGAAATTGGGCAGTAAAATCTATTTTTTTCTGATTGAATTCTGACTTTTTATAAAGTAGCTGTTCGTATCGCGTTGTTTCATGAGTGAATACTTTGATCCCCTGTACAAATTGATGCTCCATACTATCCAATAATGATTTACTTGTATTGGTATGACGACAGGCGCTGCTGCGTATTTTATTGAACTTATGTAAAATAGCTTTGATAAATAAAGTATCATTATTAATTTTTCTCTCAAATAATTTATACACTTCACGGGTACGAAGGTTTAAAGTAATTTCTGCTTTCATATTAATCTCCAAGGTTATCATCCAATTGGTTAATTGCATGAATAGCGCTTTTGATATCCTTGGGGGCTAATCCATCGTTCACAGGTAAGGGTATTCTTACTTTGTACAGCTCTCCGCCATTCACTAAAACAAAGGCCTGCCCTTTGGGCAGTGAGATAATGTCATTGACATCAATCATAGGTACCGCGGTGGTTTGTACTCGATCTTCATTGGTGGTGTTAAAATAAACACCATTCTCACCATGGGGTGTATCGTTGACCATGGACACTTGAGTATGCTCGATCACGCCAATTTTTGGTAATACTTTAACTAATAAATTGGCTGTTTCTTCATTTTTAACACGTAACATGATGAGAGTATTTAGATTTCCTTCAGTCACTTCTGCTTTGGCTTTTGAGCCCAGTGCCACCTCCATATCTTGTTTGGTCTGAGCATACGCGGTGACTTGAAAACCAGCCCCACCTGCTTTATTCAAAATTTTTACAAACGAGTTTTGGATAATTTCAGAAAGCTCATCGCAATGGAGATTGAGGCGGTAATTCGCGTTACTTTCCTTATATATTTTTCCAGCAGTGGATACTAAATCTGACAAAAAAGCTTTACCGACTGCTTGGGCGATATTAGGGTTTGTTAAGCTATCCAGCCCGATATAGATGACTTGTTTGTTTTTTATTGCACTCATCAATTCTATTTCACAATTGCTTTTATGAAATGAAAAGATCTTTGATGCATTACTTTTATTAATTTCTGATAACACAGGGCCGACACTGGCCGTGATTTTATCGTAATAATTTTTGTCCATGATGGCCGCATCAAACAGATCAATGAGTACTTGATCATGAAGGCTTTCAACGTTGCCTGAGGTGATGGTTTTACTGATATGCTCTTGTAAATATTTCACCACCGCCTTTGAGCGGCTCATAGGTGGCGGAGTATTGCCGTATTTATCTACACGGCAATCATTATTAGCGATGATTTCTTCTATTTTTTCATGATAATTTGGATCATGTGTGGGGAGTATGGCATCAGAGTATGCCATTAGTAGTTGATCTAATCGATTGATGTAAAACCCTATAGAAGTATAAGAAATAAGTTGTTTCATTTCTTCAAGGCAGATCGCTACAATGTTCACGTATTTCCATGCAAAGGCTGCAAACTGTTTTCCTTCGCCCTCAGCTTGAATCGCATCGGTAACACGTGTAGCAACCTCACTGACTTGATCATAGTTTTTGAGCGGATTGTAGTGAGCAGACAATTCAGGAAAACCTAAATGCACCACTTTAAAATCATGTAATCTGCCACTAGCCTTGCAGGCTGAGTACATATCACGAACTAAATCTAAATCTCCTTTGGGGTCAACGACAATCACTGCATCGCCATTTCTAATATCCTGATTGATTAGGATGCTTGCTAGGCGTGTTTTACCAACTCGAGTTGTGCCCACTACAAAAGTATGACCAACTCGAACTTCATGCGGGATATAGACGGAACTATCTTTTTCACCCAACCCATGGAGGTATGAGCTGCCACCTACAGGCGGATCAGGTTTGAATGGATTAAATCTTGATGGGGTATTAAACAGTTGGGTTAATAATGAACTTTCGTGGTTTTTGCAATAATCACGTACTTTGCGATAGCACGTATTTCGTTGCATAAATAATTCATTTCTAATTTGTTTAATTTGATGTAATCGCTGCGTATGATGAGGCAACCAACGAAACCCTTTCCCAAGAAATAACCATTTCTTGGATAATGGCACTTCCGTGGTGGACAAAGCATAATAAGGCATAGCAATAAGTCTGCGGTGATAACGCTTGATGCGGAAGGCCTGGTATCCTCTAACTAGACCCAATATCATAAGGCTAAGTGCTGCATAGACTCCCATGTTTTGTGTGAGTAGAAACAGGTGTGGTTGAGCGACAGTAAGCCATGCCAGTGAAGTACAGGTTAGGAAGGTATAGAATTCAGTGGGTTCACGCAAAAGGTTTTCAACGGGATATTGGCTCATGATTTATCTCCACCAAATCAGTAATTCAAAAAAGATTAGTGCTGCAAGTAGGTAGTATTTGGCTTGCAAAGCCAATTTAATTTGGGCTTCATCAAGTTCATCTTGGCGTCGGTTTACCATGCCTGTAATCAGTTTTGGCCAAGCCAAATACAGAGCTATATAAAACAGCATATGGCAGAGTAAAAAACCTACTTGATGGATTTTGAAAAAGTCATTCATGCTGCTAAGCTCAGTACTAAATCGCATCAATTGAGGTGCTAACAACAAAAGTAATACCACTGGCAGAATGAATTTGCTTATGCCTATAATGGATTTATAAAACCAATTATTTAACATGGAAAAACTCCTTATGATTAGGAAGAACACCCCAGTACAGTCGGTGATTTGGACGGGATTGAAAATATTTGGCAAGATAAGTCTTCTTGTTTTGCAAGCGATCGTTGTCTTTGCTTCTGATGAAAAAGATAAACCACACTATGTTGCGATGAAGGCAACGGAACTTTATGAAGACGGTGCAATCAGTGGCTCTGAGTACGCCAGACATATTCATGGAGACTAGCTTCACTTTACTTTCCCCATGCTGGCTATTTTTGCCCCTTGCTTGATGGTATCCACACCTGAGTTAGCAACTTTGTTACTGTGTTGTGCTGCGTCATTAACCAATGCACCAAGGGCTGCCCCTGCTTCTCCACCAAAATGACTGGATAGTTTTAAGAGTAACATGGGTGCAATAAAGTAGAATAAAACCGCCATATTGCGCATGGCTGCAATGGCATCGTTTTGTCCTAAAGGATCAAGCACACTGCGCTCGACAAAACCTACCAGATGCCACAGGTATTGCAGGAAAATCGTCATTATAAACAGACCGCAAATGCTGCCTAACGCCTTAGGGTTATAACCACTTAAAGCCAAAATCACAGGAGTCAAGATAATCAGGAAGAAATACAAAAAGGCCTGCATGACAGGTAGTGTTTGCATAATTGCTTCACGTTTTAACGGCGTTGAGACCCAAGATTTTGTTAATTGCCCAATATTTACTAACCCATGAGAAATGGCACCACCAAAAGCCCCATTGGTATTTCCCATTAGGTTTTTCATACTGTTAGCCTGCATGTCGCGACTGTCATTAAGCAACATCTTGGCAATGTAGTCTTCTGAGCTTAACTGCGAACCCCAAGCTTTAGGATGGTTATTTTTGAACGTGCGTACCCTGTCTAAAACCGCGTAGTAATTCAGGTGGCTGTCAAAGACACTGGCGTTATTGGCTACTTGCACCAAATCTGTTTTGAGCTTTTTCCACCATTGATTGCAGGTGGGATAACCTTGCTCTGGCAGATGCTTGGCATCAATATCACCACGTTCTGCTGCTTTTTCGAGATTTTTGTTGGGGGCTTCGTTAAAGGTAAAGCCTGGTACAGGTTGTCTTGCGTAAATTTTATCATAGTATAGTGTTTGATAGACTTTGGAACCCACCCATTTTAAATCCTCCTCACCACCGTATTTTTTTAAAATGTCATTGACCTTGGTTTTGTCGTGCGGTTCATTGTGATATTGACTTCTGGCCTCAAGGAAGCATTGTCTGTGAAAATTCAATGCTTGTTCACGTACATCGGCAGGTAAATAGGTGGAAATTAAATCGCCTTCAATCGCTTGTAAGCTGTCGGTGCAACCCGTCACTTTCATCAAGCCGTAGGTAATCCCTGATATGTAATTTTGCAAGAGTGCAAAACCAATAGGCATTTTGACATTGGGGGTCAGTACGTCTGCAAATGCTTCATCATAAGTAGTACCTGTATCTTTTAAAGTAGAAGTTTTTGCATCTGTTCCTTTTTTTATACCGCACATGGGTTTGAAACTCATAGCTTTTTCTTCCAATGGCACACAGGGGTAGATAAAGATGCCGCAAATCAAAAAAGTAATTGCCAATTCATAAAGAAAATGATTCAAGGCATACTCTGCCGCGTGATGTGTGGCACCAGAAGGTGCCAGCACATTTTTTAAGAATCGATACCCTACCATAAGAAAACCAAGGTATAACAACCCGGTTTGCCACAGGGCATTAAAAATTACCTCATATTGCTGCCAGCCCAAATAGGTGGTGTACAAGGATAAAGGGCTAAATACGACCATCTTATGCTCCTTTGGAATCAGGTTTCGCATAGACTGCGCCATTTTTAACTTGCGATTGTTCATGGTCATCACCAAGCAAGCCCTTGGCTATATCGCTACCTCGCATATCCATCAAAAGACCTAGGGTTTCAGTCATCATTTTTTTACGAACTTCACTTTCAAAAGCTAAAGAATGAATGTCATCATCGAGTTTCTTTAAGGCAAATTTCACCATATCAAGCGCTGGCTTTAAGTTTTGTACTTCTTGTACTTGTAAACCAGCTTGTAAAATACGGCGCATCATCAAGGCTTTATCGAGCATGTTTTGTACAGCAATTTCCTCAGCCAATTTGGAAACAGTCAAGATTTGTTCTTCACGCGGCATACGTTGTATGGTGATAATGATTTCATCTGTAATCATCAAATTGGATGCACTAACCATTTTGAGTTTTTCTTCAGTCAATGGCCATTTTTTGTCTACTAGATTCCACAGTGCTTTAGATACATTCGAAGTACAGGTGTTGGAGCTGTCGCAACTTTGTAATAACGCGGATAATCCAATGCCAGCTTTGGCATCGTGTTTGGTTTTATCTGCATCGGTGGCGGTGCTTACATGAATATCACCTAATACTTTAACAGCCCAAAGACTTGCATCCGTTGGTGTTGGCCAAGTGTGCGTCATGGGTGTTTTGGTATCTGGCTTCTTCTCATTATTAAGCGGTTTGCGATTTAGTAAAATGTTGTAACCTGCAATGACTACATCGTTAATGACTTTGATAGGCCGTTGGTATGTTCCACCAGCATTTCCGCTTTCCCGACCTATCCAGGGCAGTCCATATTCGTCTCGTTTTTTAGCAATACTTTTAGCCGTTGAAGTCACATCCACATTTTCAGTTTTCGCTCGTTTTGCTGCCTCAAGCCAGCCCTGACTATCAGACACAGAAAGCATACTTTCCATAGGTGATTGACCCTCTTCCAGAGTCTTTTTCACATCCTGGCAATCTTTTACTTTGACGCTAAATTCATTCTGCGCGTAGCTGGCCGTATTTTGCAGTACGTTATAAAGCGCAGGCATGGATTGTTGTAGTTTATACAGTGGAAAGCCGGCAACAGATCCTTTGAGGTTATCAATAATACCGCCAGGAATATTCATGACAGAAGACTTCATATCCTGAAAGGTATTGGTAATAGAGACTACAGGATTAAATCCATTACAGGTAAAGCCAAGTCGCCCATCGACATTACCACCAATAGTGATGGTTTGGTCATTATTAACAGGGGGTACATATAGATTGGATGAGCCACCCAACTTGTAATAATAATCCGATTCATTAGGCATAAAAGAACTGGCAAAGAGCATTTTTGGTAGCATTAATGTAAGTAAAGACATAGACAGTTTGTGCATGATTAACTCCTATCGTTTTTGAGGATGCCCCACTTTGGGGAATGACAGTGCGCGAAGCAATTTCCCTTCATGGGCGATACAGCCTCGATATTTTCGCCAAACTACAAAGACATAATTCCCATTACCTGCTTTGTCATCTTCTACACCCATATCGCTGGTATCATTAAAGTTGAGGTTGCGGTTTTTGGGATATACTTCCTGCCAGATGATGTTTTTGTTGTGCCCATCGAATATGACATTGGCTACTACGCAATTAGCCCCACAAGAATTACTGGTGCTCTGGGTCACATGAAGACTGTTTTTATTGGTCACGATGTCTGCTGCATGAAGGGCTGCAACAACGGATGCTCTAAAGCGTGAGGGCTGCGTGACTCGCATAATCCTTGGGATTTCATGTCCCCACGACTGTGTTGTAGAGCCTATGTCATGGTTGAATAACAGATGAGGATGAGTTGCCATATAAGCAATTTCAGCAAGCTCTGTGCGGTCTGACACGGCATCAGCCTCACTGATGTAGTAGGGAGAACCAAAACGTGTTTCAGGTTTATGTGACAAATAAGGGAAACGATAAAGACCTGCTGGACTGCCAATTACATCTACAACCCGTGTGCGTTCTTCATTGATGTGCATGGCTGAGGTTTGTCCTGCATCATCGCCAAAACCTAGCGCTGAACCAGTCGCTAGTAGATAGGTTTTTTGATACAAGGCTTGGCTTGCCGGATTTTCATAAAGTGCACGTGCTTCAATCCATGGATTGGTTTCAGGGCGATTGGCCACTGTGACAATTAAGTCAGGTAAAAACTGCTCGATTGCAGGAACAGCTACCAGCTTAGGCGGAAGTTTTCCTACTGCCCAAGTACAGGAACCAATTACCTTGTAGTGACTGTTGGTAAAGATCCTGCCCAATACCTTGGTGGCAATACCAAAACTGCTAATAGGATGGGGTGGCTCTATGCTTTCTTTGGCATGGATGGGTAAGCTAATCATCATAGAAATAAACATCATGATTTTTGCTTTGTTTTTTATTTTCGAGAAGGTTGGCAAGCAGTTCTGCGGCTTTAAGGACATCATGTTGTTTCTCCAGGGAATGGCGTTGTGCTTTTTCTGATTTTTCAGTCATTAAAAGAGCAAGTAAGTAGCGAGGTGGAATGACACGAAATAAACCTTGATAACGTGAGCCTAATAAAACTGCTTCTGCATATAATCCTTTTTGTGAATCAATATCTCTAATTAAAGCTTCTTGTTGCGGAGTTAATGATTTAAATCGTTTGACATCGCTAATTTCCTTTTCATCAAGGCCTAATAAAATCCAGGTTTCAATTAGCGATAAAATCTTGGTGGCTTTTTCCGAATTCATATCAGTGACGTTTTGGGTAATAGCAACCAGCCAAAGACCTAATTTTCTGGCTACTTTGGCAACCAGTAAACATACGGCCACCACTGAAGGAATTTGAAATTGCAAATGAGATTCATCAATAAAAAGAAAGGTTGGTCTGTTGTCGTTTTGAGTGGCTTCTGCCATAGCCAATATTCTTGGTAATAAAGACACCATCACTAAAGCGAGCTTTCCGGTATCATCTTTAATCGCGGAAATATCAATATGAAAGATATCAAAATCTCCTAAAGGTTCAGTCGGCACATTAAAAAAGCGTGATTTAGCGCTGTTAATGACATAACTGTTTAATCGGTCGTGCATATCCAAAATACGGTCTTTTTTGCGAGGAACCGTTTCTTTATCCAGTCGCCGCTTAAAGCTACTTACAATATGCTCAGTCAGCATTTGCGGTATGTCATGATTAAAAGACGTTAAGATGGCATCACTTAAGACTTCAATTAACAATGTTTCATCAGCTAAGGTAAATTGTTCTTCTTCTAGTGCATTGGCTTCTGTAATCATGGTACGTAATGCTAAAGCCAATTCTGCGAGATATGAGCGAGAGCCATCATCACAGGCTAAATCTTCCGAACTGGCAGGCTGTTCGAGATTTTCTTTGAGTGCCATGATTTTTTGTGCAATTAAAGCTGCTTGCTCAGGATTTAGATTGTCAGTGATTTCAGGAATGGCTTTATAGGCCTCACAAAAAGGATTTAATGGAACAGCTTCATTTTTCTTATTGCTCAGTAATAACTGCTTTGTATTTTTGCCATGTGCTTTGGCATGAATAAGCATGCGGTCAAAGGAATTCCCCATTTCAAATAGAATGATGCGGGCATTTTTAGTGGCCATCAACGAATTAATCATCCAGCCAGTAGCCACTGATTTGCCGCCACCGGAATTGGCGAACAAGGCCATGTGGGAGTTTTGGCTGATAAAATCATGATGCAACACATCAAAGAGTACTGGTTCTCCCAAACGGTTAAAGAAGGTGAAACAGGGAAGATGTCTTGCTCCTTGGTTGCGTCCATACACAGGCAGTAAAGAGGCTAATTCGGACGCATACATCAATCGGTCAAAGCGCAAGTATTGGCGTGCGTATTGTGGGATGAAATTAAAAGGTAGAGCATTGAGATAACTGTTAATGGGATGAATGTCGAAACAAGAAGAAATCAAAGGCATTTTGGCCTCAATAAATAATTCTTTTAGTTCTTTTTCAATGCGTACTGCCTGGTCCTTTGTGTTGGCACGATAAAAAATAGATTGATTAACCCAAAACAGACGGTTTCCTATAGACAATTCATCTCGTGCAGTTTTGATATCTTCTCTGACTTGTGAGGGTTTAAGGCTTGTTCCTACGATGCCTTTTTCAAGACGCATCAGATGCGCATCTAAGGCTTCATCATTTTCAAAGACAACCTGAATAGTGTAGGTAGCACCCTCTGGTAACTTATCTAAAAGTGCGTATCGGTGTTTGGGATTGGCTTGTGGTTTTTCACGAGATAAAAGACCAATTTCAGGTGCTTCTTTTAGACCATCGATATAAAGAATACGATGAATCATCTCATCAAATATAAACCCATGCTCATCACTTTGCGGTTCATGAAACAAAATATTCTGGCTTAAGGTATAGCCTGCTGGTTTTTTGTCTTTAGGGTAAGGAAAACGAGCTAGTAGTTCTTCAGCGTTAGCTGCAAACCACCGCACCAACCACTGATAATAATCTTTACCGGTTAGTTGTTTTAGTTGAAGACCAGGTGATAGTAATTTGCTTTCAATCTGAGCAATGACTTCCTGATGCTCGGCAAGTGCCAGTTCTCTAGTGGTTTGCGTTTTTTGATAGAGGCGATAAAACAAAATCCTGATTCGTCTTCGTCTGCCGCGATAGGGTGCATCGGTTTTTGGATCAACAAACAAGCCTTCGGGTCTTGTCATCTTGCAAAACAGATCATCTAACCTTGCCAAATAGTCACGAGTAAAGGATGTTTCAGCAATGTCTGGTGCAATGCTTTGTTGAATATGATTAAGAACAGGTTTTAAACTGTATTCGTCATTGACATACATTTGCATTACCCAAGGATCTTCTTTGTGCAAAGGTACGACTGTGGCAAACGTATCGCGAATTTTGCTAAATACAGCGTCTAAATGTTCAGTAGATGTAGCCTCTGCTGGAATGGAGGCTAATTCAAAACCTGAACCAATGCTGACTCCATCATTGAGTAAAAAGAGATTGAGTTCATCATTGAAATCCACCATGGACAATTGATTGGCAAAGGAAGGGAAGGGATTCTCAAATCTTTTTTTTATGTTTTGTTGCGTTAATGCTGGTTTATTGGGTTGTCCTAACAGCCAGTCACTTACTTGGCTGAATAATTTCATTATTTACCTCTTAATAGTGCTCGGAAGCTAGTGCAAATTGATTTTGTTTGTAGAGAAAAAAGGCTGAGGTATAGCCTGGTTTTAACAATTGCTCATCACCAATGACAGCAACATGAGGAAACACATAAATCGGAACTTGTGGGTTATCCAAAGGCTTGAACAAATGTTGGATCTCGTTGGAAGCATCTCGTGTATACCCTGAATAATTCACTGTCTTCGCCTGTCTTTTAGGTACAGACCAGCCAGGCATGGCGTCACCTAGGCTTTGTTGATAAAGTTGGCTAACAGTCAATCCTCCTTCGGGAATAGCCGTGGAACCAACTGTCTTTGAGGCGCAAGCACTTAGCACCAAGACGCTACCTAAGGCTAAAATCATGTGCAGTTTGTTGTAAATGGCCATAATCTAATACTCTCCCATTGGTTTCTTTATCAAGGTTGATGGTTTGTGTGACGTGAAATGAAAGTTGTGTCGGTCTGTATCGTTGAGATGCTGGAACAAAAACCATATCGAAGCTGCCTTGAATGTGCTTTTCCAGCCAATCAGCAGCTTTAACTGTTCCCTGGGAAAGCGCACCACCCAAAGCATAATTGCCCATGGAGCCGGTAGGTATGCCTGTCGCACCATTCGCATTGGCGGTATAGCTCATTTGCCACTGGGAAAGTGCATTACCAAACCCTTTAATCCCATCGGAAGCCACAAGTGCTGTAAGTACTCTTGGAGCATTAGTAAAATACTGGCCTTTAATGCAGGGATTACCAAAAGCGGTGGTGAGATAACCTAAACTTTCGTTATTGACCATTTCAGCTGTTCCAGTCATTTGCTCTTTACCCACGGTCACAAAATGGCCGTCATCAAAAACAAATAAAGCAGAGGTCACATAGGCTCGAACACAGCTGATGTTATCCAAAAAAGAACCAACACCGATTGCATAACCATTAACTTTCATACCTGAAATATTGGGAGGCAAAGGGATACCATTAGCAGCCATTAAATCACCACGATTAATAATGGCTGAGAAGGGAAATAAAGGCTGCATGAGCTTGCCTTCAACTGGTACCTCACCAATCAGTGCTGATAACAAGGTAGTTCTGCCTAAATCGGAGCCTGCTGGAATGGTGTAATAGGGAATACTTTTTTTATCTTCACTGTTTGAAGCTGCTGTTTTAACTTTTTGAGTGAATGTCTGTTGTTTTTTCTTTAAATTTTCCCAATAGGCTTGTTCATTAGGATTGTTTTCACGTTTCATTAATAAGGCATCGATGTCCTTAACACTTTGTTCTTTGACAAGAGTCGATTCTCCATTGACAGTGTAGGATTGAGAGTTTTGTTGGGATTCCTGATTGGTTTTGACATGGGCCAATTCGGATTTTAGTTGTTCTATTTCTTTAATCACCTCAGGATCATAAGAAGCCTGCACATTTTCATTTTTGCTTTTGAGTTGCTTGTTTTCCAATTCAAGTCTGGCAAGTTTCTTTTCGGTTTCCTGTAGTCTTGCAGCAACATCACGGATGTTGTCATTAAACTGACTTGCAATAGCTTCGTTCAGATTATTAGGATCGTGGTGAGTGACATCAGGTTCACGGTCATGATGTTTGCCATTCATCATAATGAGTGCAACAACCGCGATCACCGTGCCAGTCAATACTTTAAGTCCAGTATTCTTTTTCATCGTACATACTCCCGACTCGCTGAAAGTGCTATGCCAAAGGGTCTGTCTGATACCAGAAATACCGTGGTAGACTCTTTCTTATCACGAGGTGATAGAGTGTTGGTGGGGTAAAAGGTAGCGGTTTGCCAGTTACCCATCATTTGGCGAGGATCAACAACTATTTCCTTGTTTAACAGATTTTTCAACTCTACCGCAGTCACATAAAAAGCTCCTCCATGCCATGAAATCAATGGTCTTGCTTCAATGCTGGCACCGTAAAAAAGGCTTACTTGTTTTCGGGTTTGCATAGGAACACGCCCCACGCCATCAGGAATAACCAACAGTCTTTGTGGGGCATACAAGGATTGGATGGCAAAGCGTGTCAATGTTACTGCATTTAAATCCAGAGAATTGGTCGTTTCTTGAGAGGCACTGGTGCTTTCTTGGGATTCCAAAAGAATTTCTATCGGTTTTACATCATGAGTTTTATCATTAACGTTTAAGTTTAAGATGATAACCTCACCTTGAGGCATGAGCTGCACCAAGAGCCTTTTGTTTTTAAAAACGTTCTTGCCTTTCAGATACAAAGCATCCTGAATTTTCAAAAGCGTGGTTTGGGAAGCTGCTTCATTATCTACAATACTAATGGCTTGCGGAAAATGTATGAGCCTTTCCTCATTCAAGGATAGTTCAACAGGGATGGGTGTTTTATCCCACAAGACATGCTCTGCATCTAGCGCAAGCGCGTATTGACTGCTAATTAAGGCAATTATGGCGAGTAACCATTTAGTTGTTGTCATGTTGTGTACCTCTTGTATTGGTTGCCAATAAATCGGTGATTAGTGTTTCTGGTTGGGTGTAGCCATCCAGTGCCAGTTGGAAAGGATTTTGTAAGCGCGAGAGATTGATCTTGACCACTCGTACATGGTAATCCACAATCTTGTCTGCAATGACCATGGGGCTATCGTCTTTTAAGCGTTGGGTAATGCGTAAAACCAGATGAACTTCCCATGTGTTATGAGCGATTACTTTGACATCTTCGTTTTCCATAAACCGATAAAGACTTGCTACTTGTATACGATTAAAAAGTTGAGCATCTTTATAAGCTATCAAGGTTTTATCCATTAATGCCTGATGTCGTGGAGTGAAGTAGTAATGAAAGCCTGAAAGATTAGTAGCAAATTCTTTTTTACCACCTTGTGACCAGGTGTTTAAGGTGGGTAGCAGTGTGGCAACAAAACCCTGAACGTACTCTTTGGGGATGGCGTTTTCCTCGATTAATCCACCATTACTACTCATCGAAGGTGTTAACCAAAACTCAAAACGATTGGGTATTTTGGCCAATGTGATGATAAGGCCAAATACAATCATAATGAGCACGGACACAAAGGCCAATAATAAGCGATTGATGTGATTTAAACTGTCTACTTTTTTCCAATAATGAAACATAGAACTACCTCACGAGTCTTGATTTTTGCCAGACACCTTGATGGTGAATGTAGGGCGAGCGTCTTAACCCCCACTTTGCCATCAACAACACAGTTTTTTTCATTAAATAACCATGCGGTTTGCCAGCCTTAATGGCAGCTGCCCGTTTAGGGCAAAAAGTAATGGACACAATAAAACCAACAATGAAACCAATACATCCGAAGGCCAACGGATAGCCAATAAAAAGTCCTGCCAAAGCACATCCCATGCTAATTAGTGGTGTTGTTACCACCACTATCCAGAAAAGCTCTCTTAGACTTAACCCTTTATAGGCTTCATAATCAAACGACAGATGACGTGAGGACGGTTGATTCATGAATCCCCCCTAAATCTTGAATTTGGTAATCATGCTGTAACCGACATAACCTGCTACGATACTGATGGCAAGATAAGTAATTCCCATCACCGCAAACGTACCAAAGGCCACCATAGAGCCATCATTTTTCTTGGATTCTTCAATGCCATGCTGAATGGTGGTGATGAATTTAATAAAGCTCATGACTGCAGCAATAAAAAGCAATAACCCCAAGCCTTGGCGAACATAGTTTCCTGTAACCGTCATCATGCTTTTGTTACCGTCGCTGATGTCATCGGCATTAGAGATTTTTGGAAACCAGTTATCGGCAAACAATGCGGGCGCATAATTTAAAGTAATGAGTCCTGTACCCATTCGTTGCCCCCATTGTTTGACACCTGCAATTGACTTTTTCATGATTAATTCCCCTTAACGATTAAAATTAGAATGAATAAACAAAACCCAAGAACAATGCGGATTAAGCGGGAACCTAGAAGGATAAGAAATCCTTCTTGTTCTTTTTCTGCATTGCCCATGAATTGATTGATGCACCAAATAAGGCCAATAATGACAAGCATGATGGCGACAAATCGGATGCTGCCGGAAAAGGCACTTGCAGCAGTATCGCCCGCAGCTTGCTTAAAACTGACAGCAAAAGTTTTGGCAATATCCACTTTGCTCATGGTTACTTTCCTATAAAATCCAGCGCTAAGGGTTTGATAATTTTAGGAACAATTGCGGGTTTATTGATGTAATCAATCAGCGCATTACGAATGGACAGTAAATCGGTACGAAGGCCTGCATGAGTTTTTCCATCGGAGCTTTCAAAATTATCTATGTGCAATTGGATGCGGGTATTGGGTTCAATTTCAGTTTGGGCTTCATCAAGTAAAGACATGATGGCGTTAATCTGATTGATTACTCTAACTAGCGTTTGGTTGAGTGCATCGTTACTCGCATGAGAGGCTAGTGGCAGACTTAATATGAGTAATAACAACAATCGTTTCATGTTTTCTCCTTACAAATATTTTTTAAATCGGCTTGCGGTGATGGAAACCGTGATGCCTAGCAACAGGCTTGCTGGTACAAAAACAAAGGCAGGTGTGATGCATATGGGTAGCGCAAGCCAGAAGCTCAATAGCAGTAAAAGGCCTCTCTTGGCGTGGCGATTGAGCTGGTGAAAGACATAGGAGGATTCACGACCAAGGGACGCGGTACGGATAGCGCGTTGATTTAACCCATCGACAAGTCCAACCACAGTCATTAATAAAAACAGAGGTACAGCCGAAATCAGAATAACCAGTTTGATGAATATCACCTGAGTAGTTAATCCCATCAGTAACCAAACTTGATTGGCGATTAGGCTAAAATCTTGTGCTATTTCATTTAAATCATTGGTTTCATCAGGCATCACTTCATCCAGATTTTTTTTAATCAGAGAGCCTGTTTGTGCTGCTTTGTTGGTAACCTCTTGAGTAGGAATGTTTTTTAACCAGGATTTAACGGTGTTAGCAACCATCACTCCGTTAAACGTGGTAATTGCTTGCGTTTGTTTTTGATAAAGTGTGGTAACTGAAGTATAAGCTTTTTCAAACCCTACACAGCACCAAAGACTGGATACCCAACCCATTAGGATTAACCAGCCTAATAAAAGAAGGATCATAAAACTCATGATGGTTTTTTGGAATGGTTTGGGCGTTACAGTCTTTATTGCCATAATTCTTTCCCAAAGAAAGCGAGTGGGTAATGGGTTTCTTGAAAGAGTTCCATTAAGTCATCCACGTTAGCCGGTAATAAAGGCGCTTTGGTGAGGCGTTGTAACGCTTGAAGTTGCTCACTGGTATTGATATTGGCGACAAAGCCCAATGCTTGTGCTTCTTCAAGCTTTTTCGCGTTGGCTTGCAACCACTGGTAAGAGGCCGCATCATCCCCAATGATAAATACAGGATTTGAGAAATTAACGAGTGTGAGTGTTCGTCTCTCTACTTTACCAGCAGTTACATGACTTGATACGGGCAATCTCGCATCGAGCTTTTCTTGTAGTTTTAAAGACTCTTCAGTGAGCTGTGCTTGGCTTTCTTTAATATATTGCTCCATGTTAATGGTTTGCCAGGCATAACAGGATGTAATCATTAACAACCCCAAGAGTATGGCTGACTTTCGCATCTTAAAATCTCCCCAAATCAACAATGCTGGAATGACCGTTTTTGGAGAGCAGCAACAGTGGTAGTGACTTTTTATTGACCTTGAGGGATTGGTAGCTTAGTTCGCCGTGGTTGAGACTAATACGGCCACCATTAACAAGATGTTGTGGTATTTGATGTTGATTCGCCCATATCTGGATGGTTGTATCATTCATATCCAATAACATCAGATGCAGACGTGCATCCGGTGTTTGCTCTATGGCATCAAAGAGCATTAGTAAAATGGTTTTTACAGCATCCTGTTCTTTGATAAAGAAATACAGTGTATCGCCCTGGGTTAATTGCACTGGTTTGTGGGCATAGGGCGAATAAGGAGATGGGTCAAACTCACCAACCACAGGGACATTAGCAAACAATTTGTTATAAGCGTTGTAAAAAGCATTGTTCCAGGCAATATTTTTAGCTACTTTCTGGGCTTCCTGTCTTGCTGCTAATTCTGCAAAATGGTTGCGTTCGGTTTCATTTCTGGCATTAATACCCAGAATATCAATAGGAGTTTGTCTTAAGCCTTTGTAGTAGAATTTACTTTTATTTTGCATGAGCAGGACATAACGTTTTTCTTCATCAGTAGTTAATCCCCATACTTTAGCTTCATGCAATTGGATATCGGTCAGTGTAATTTTATTGATGTCTTGCTCTGAGGTCAGATCGTCTTCATTAGTCGTTAATCCTGTTCTGGCCAATGTTTTATCTTCAATGGCAAAGTGATTTAAGGGCTGTTGATTTAATCCTGGAATAGTCATATCAGCATGTACAGCATGACAGGCTAATATGGGAATCAGGAAAGCAGAATACTTAAGCATCAGATTCACCCTGCAACACATCCATCCTCACCACAACATGCTCTTTATTACCGTTTTCCAATTCCATGCGTTGTAGACCGAAGTCAATACTTAATACTGTCCAGCCAGCTAATTGGTCGCTTTTTTCCAAAGGCACTGTCTTAAAGGTATAAGCCACTGTAGCCACACTGACTTGCTGAATGCTGTCTATACTGATGACTTTAAACGGTAAGGTGTTAATGGGCAGGTATTTAATGGGATGCTGCTTTTTATCCAAAGTCCTCACCATTTCACGCAAGACATCCAATTTTTGTGTTAATTCAGTACGATTATCATTGATCAGGCGATTAATATCTGTTTCATTATGATTGTTGAGCTGTTCAATCAAGGAGATCAGTTTATGAAAATCCTGATTAATAACGGTTAAATCAACTGTCTCAACGGGTTTTTTAACTTCCTCATGCAAAGCACCAAGCTGTGCTTGCAAGGTATCAAGACGATGTGAAATAACAGCCGAATTATTCGTTTTATTTGTTGGAAAATAGTTAATACCAACAATGACACCTGCCAAGGTCAAGCCTAAGCCTGCTGCCAATAAATACTTTGAGGTCGTTTTGCGATTGATCATGATATACCCCCATTTCTTACTCCAGCTCTTAATTTGAAATTCACTTGCCGTAATAAAGGATCTTCAATTAAGGTAAATGACTGTTGGCCAACAAGAACTTCAAGGCCGTCCTTAACAGTCAAAGGGCCGAGGTTTCTATCAATCTGAGGCAAGGCTTGGCGCATGATGGTTTGCAGGCTCTGAAGTTGTTTTTCTTTCGATACCAGAGAAAATCCTGAAAACTTCAACCACCATTCAACTGCCTGACCTATGGTTTGTACTTCTTGAGGAAAATGGACTTGTTGAATGGCAAGGAGTGGATTGATCTGGGCTGCTAATGGTTTGTTGGCAACAGTCGCGTAGCGGTTTACTTGAGTAACGTTAGCTGCCATAGAATAAAAGGCTGCTACGCTAAGTACGCCAATTACAGAGAGTTGAGCACTTATTTTCATTTTGGTTCCTCTATATCTGTGTTTTGAGGATTAGTTTGTTTTCTTAAAAAAATTTCTTTTCTATCAACATCAATATGAGCTGGAGCTTTAATACCTAAAGCGACTACACCTCTTCGTTGATAAATAACGTGTATTTCAATCTGCCCTTTATCAATTAATATTTGTTCACCCTTTTTTCTTGTCAGTACCAACATTATTTTTCTCCGGTTATTTTTATTTCATGTTTAAGATTGCTTTTATTTTTTTCAGGTGTGCGTTGGCAACAACAGGATTACAAGGTTTGTAAGGTTCTCTTTGAAAACACTGTTTTTTTCTGGCTGATAGTTGCTTACAACACTCAATAAATTGCGCCAGCGCAGGCGGCATTTCGCGGTTTTTAAGACACTCATCAATCGCTTGATCAATTAACTGAGTATCGAATCCCTCTAGTGCTTTTGACCACTCTTGACGTGCAAAATTTGAATAAGCTTCATTCTTGAATTGGCTACGCCATATGTGTCCATAAAAGGTTGAGAATTTCAGAAAAAGTTTATTGACTTGCTCAATGCAATTTCCAGAGATTTTGGAACTCGGCGTCACTGAAACTTGAGCTTTCACCCGATTCTGTAATCCTGATGCTGTTTGTAGGTGATACGTATTTACGATTTGTTTCATGGATTGCATGATCATGCTCCTTGGCTTCAAGATTTGTTGATGTTGTTTCCCAGCATCGCTGTGCTAACCAATTTGCTGGATACTTCCAGGCCGGAACCCAAACGCCCTCGGCGCGTTTTTTTATCTCAAGTTGAATTTGTTCGGTTAAGCGAGCTATGATTTGCTGGACTAAGCTTTGAGAAGGCTTTAGTTTTTTAAATACCTCAAAAGCGTTTTCTTTTTCTTTTTTCAGAGGGTACAGATCCCAGAAGACATCAAAGGCTTGTGATAAAGAAATAAAAAAATAATTATTATTATCTTGAGGAGTGGCGGGTTCATCCTTTGGGGTTGTGTCGGGATCTAGTTTATTCGTATTGGATTTTGTTGAGTCTAATAGACTTTTTTGTGGTTCTTGAGGTGCGCTATAGTCATGTGTTTTTATGGCGGCTTTATTCTGAACAGAATCATGCCTATCCAGTAATAAACAACGTAAAACAAGCTTTCTTTCCCAAGACCGGATTTGAATTAACCCTGCCTTCTCAAGCCCTTTCAAAGCACGTCGCAACTGATCCTTACTGGGACTTCCGCTTTTAATGCCAGAATGAGGCTCTATGTAAAGCGCTTCACTCAATGACTGATAACTAATACCACGACGAATACCGACTATTCCTGTCTTGTAATCGACGTAGGGCTTAATGCCTTGAAGATAAGTTAATTGTTGTAGATAAGGTAAACCACTTAGTGCAGAAAGTTCCTGATGGGTGATAATAATAAATTCCATAGTTTGACCTATTATCAAGAATATAAATGAAAAAATAAAACATGATGTGATTTTTAAATAAATTTATGATTAAATATGATAAGTATCACTATTTTATAAAACACAAAACGTTTTAACTGGTCAATAATATAAAACAAATAGTGTTTAAGTCAATGGGTATGTATCATTTTTTTGAAGGATCACAATGGATATTAGAGAACAAATAGGTAATCGTATTACCAAAGCTCGTAAAGAGCTGGGTATTACGATTAAAGAGTTAGCAGCAAGAACAAAAGAGCTTTCGCCAGCAAGAATAAGTAACTGGGAGCAAGGAACGCGAAGTCCTGGGCCATTGGAAGCTAAACTGCTTGCAGATCAGTTAAATGTATCTGCCTCTTATTTGTTGTGCTTAACGGATAATCCGCAAGGGGATCTCATTCAGAGTTCTGAAAATAAGCTTCGACATATTCCTATATTGAGTATGAAAGATTCAGCACATGCTAGAGAAATTTTAGGACAACAAGATACATTTACGTTTGAGAAAACAATTACCATTGATAATTTTAATTTATCCATCAAAAGCGCTGCACTATTTGCAGTTGTGGTTGAAGATAACAGTATGCAACCCGAGCTCAATCCAGGTGATATAGTGATTATTGATGGTCAATTGCAACCCAATCCAGGTCAATATGTCTTGGTTTACCTAACAGGGAAAAAACAGACTGTACTGCGTCGATATGGTGAAGCAGATGGTTGTTTATTTCAGTTGTTGCCGAATAGTGAATTATGGGCCACAGTAAGTATCAAGCAAGCCAATGAAGCGCAACTGATTGGTGTTGTTACTGAAATCAGAAAATATTTGCAGTAGTTATGAAAAGTCCCATTATCCTTTTAACATCATGGATTTCGGAAGAACTTGAAAAAGGAGCACCTAATCCACAGCACGCTATATTAACTACGACTCGCAAAGATGCTATTCCTCATGGACGAGTTATTGCCATTCGTGAAATAAATGAACAAGGCTTATTATTTTTTACTCAACGAGGAACCAAAAAAGTTGCCGAGATGACTAGCAATCCTGTGGTATCGCTTACTTTTTGGTTTGAGTTATTTGAAAGAGAAGTCATCATAGATGGAACGGTCATTGTGTTAACAGAAAGCGAGAGTAGGGCTTACTGGGATACTTATCCACCTTTTGCCCAAATTAGATTTCATAGCTATGCGCCTACCTCATCGCAAGTGATACCCAGTAAACAACTGCTCGAAGATAAAAGAGAAACTTGGCTACCCAGTTTCAAAATAATCCATTACCTATGAGCGAGTATTATTGTGGTTTCAGGGTAATTCCTCAACGAATGGTATTTTATACTTACAGAACTGATGAATTGTCTGATGTGGTAGAATATTGCTTTATAAAAATAATTGGGAAAAGAATCTGCTTTCACCTTGATTATCATTGTATTGATTTCCCGATGGCTATGAAAGTAGTGCTCGAGATACTGCGGTAGGGAAAAAATTATGATTCAAATTGAAAAAATAACTGGGAAATTGGCTCAAACCTTGTGTCGAACAATTACAAAGGATTTACCTGAATATTTTGGTTTACCAGAAGCTAACGAGTACTACTCAATAGGTGTAAAAACACGTACTAATTTTGCAGCGAAAACTGAGAATAACTATATTGGTCTTGTTTCGATTGATTTTCCTTACCCTAATAATGCCAATATTTATTGGATGGCAGTATTGCGTGATTTCCATCGCCAAGGCGTAGGAAGCCAATTGATTGATGTAGCTTGTCAGTTTGCGAAAACGCATGGGGCTAAGACGATGACCGTTGAAACACTAAGTCCCTTTGAGACAGAAGAAAACTATTTAAAAACCTATCAATTTTATCAATCTGTTGGCTTTTCACCTCTCTTAAATTTAAAACCAGAAGGGTATGAGTGGAACATGGTCTATATGGTAAAAGATCTTGAAATCCCAACTCAAAGTAACAAAGCAATATCCATCAAAGCATTAGAGCTATCCGATATTCCAGTTATTGTTGACGCATTTCAGAAAGCAAACTGGCCAAAACCTGCTTCCCTTTTTAAATTTTATTACCAAGAGCAACAGCAATCGGCCAGGGTTATTTGGTTGGCTTATTTTCAAGGACAATTTGCTGGATATATCACCTTGAAATGGGAATCGCAATATGAACCGTTTGCCAAACAAAAAATCCCTGAGATTATGGACTTGAACGTGCTGCCCATTTTTCGTCAACGTGGGATAGGTAGCACTTTACTGAAGGCTGCTGAAGAAAAAGCCGCAAGCCAAAGAGATGTCGTTGGTATTGGTGTAGGATTATATGGTGGTCCTGATGGAGGATATGGAGCGGCACAACGGCTCTATGTGAAGCGGGGTTATTCTCCAGATAGTTTAGGAGTGACTTATGGCTATAAATCAACAGTGCCAGGGGAAAACTATCCGCTTGATGATGATTTAATTTTATGGTTTACTAAAACATTAAGATGAGCCTCTTGATCCCTCATGGTATGTGAGCACTTATCTTTACATGGATCAGCTAAGAGGAGTGCATATAGTTGTTCTTCCTTTTAATGCAGGCACTTCATTAAATTTTTTAAAATTTAACTCAGCGGAAAAATAATCAGCAACCGCTGTTAAATCAGAGGCTTTGTTAGGTTAATTTTTCATTCAGCGTAAATAGAGTGCTTTTTCAGTCAGAATATAGCGTGAAGAATCATATTGGCTATATCTATTTTCATCCGGTAATTCTTTCAATTTGTAGAATCCACAATTTGTGGTGCCTGAAAATTGATAATCTATTTCCCTTGAATCATGGTTGTCCGTGATAGTCCCGGGATATCACTATAATGTCTTATTTCTTCGACTGCTGTCGGGTTATCAGGCCTCATGATGTTTCCTAAAATACAAAGCAATAGGTTACGTAGAGTATAGTAAACAAGTTGCCTGAAAAACGATCAGGATTACTGCGTACGAGATATGGCTTATTCATTAGAAAATTAGCAAAAACATCTTGGATGTAAGAATAAAAAGCGAGGAGTGTGTATTTTATAAGTTCAGTTGTATTATTTGTAAAAATGCGTTGTTTGTGTATCAGTCGCGTTTATTTTAATCAGTTAATTTTGATTTATGGTATACTTTGTTTTTTTACCCTTTTGATTAAAGTTTTCTCTATTAAGATTGAAGATAATATAATTAATCCATCTCCAGTAATACTACATTTATGGAATCATGATAAGAAATTATTATGGGGAAAACCAAAAAGGCATTTATTTTTTTAGAGATAGTGCCAAAGTTGACAGTGGTATTGCTATGGTTTTTTCAGCGGGGGAGGACTAAATTGAGTGTACTAAATTTTGACGCCAAATAGAAAAAGAGAAAGTCTAGACTAATGAAAAACACAGAAAACGAATTAAAGCAAACAGAGGATAGAACCCTATCTTCTTTATCTAGTGAAGAGTCGCTAGAAAAATCAAAATTGCATGATAGTACCGTAATTGGCTCAATTGCTCATGGTATTTCTAATTTAAACACAGCAGTGCATATGACGGGATTGCACGTCATGCCAAAACAACTTAAATATGTTGGGCCTGTCGCTGAGGTTATATCAGAAATTATTCACAACCCCTCCGAACCTGTTGTTGAAAAAATCGTATGTGGAACAGGCGTTGCTCTCGCTAAAGAAGGTATTAACAGTACAGTTGCTGCAGTATCCGGTGTTACTATTGGTAGTGTTGCAAGTTTAGGTACGACACCCATAGGGGGAGCATTCGTAGGGGCTGCAGTAGCAACGGGCGCATACGTTATGGCAGATAAAATTACTACACCCATGGGTAAAGTTGTTACAGACGCGTGTCATCAAGCATTTGAAGCTATGAGTGATACATCAGATAAACAAAAAACCTCTAATGAATGGAAAAATATAGATATTAGCTTAAATAGGTTAAATGAAATTGAAGAAAGTATTAAACAAAGAAAGTCTGAGCTAGAAAATTATGATAATGAAGATAACCTAGAAGTAAGTATCCCTCCTGAAAGTGAAGAAGACATCTCTATACTGATTGCCAACATTGCTCAATTAAGCACCAATGATGTCCTAGATGCATTAAACGAATTATACGAGCAAGAAGCTTATGACGATGCAATTAAACTACTTTCTGCGGCCCTTGCTCAAGGAGAAAATAATCTTAGATTCCACAATGAGCTAGCGTACTGTTATGAAGCCATTGATGAGTTTGATAAAGCATTATCGCATTGTGATAAAGCCGCAAACTTAAATCCAATGGACCTTTCTTCTTATTACATTCGAACCAGAATCTATCTCAACAAAAATCAATCCGATTTAGCACTACAAGACATTCAATATTTATTAACTTTCGACAGAAGTGATGAAGAATTTATAGCAATAAAAAGAGAGCTTGCTGAATATTGTTATGACGCCAGCATCAATAAATTAGCTGAAGGTATGAATGAAGTAGCGCTGCGTTTTATTAATGCTGCATTAGATTTATATACAGAGGATAAGGACTTATTATATTTACAGCGCAGTAAAGTATATTTGGGAATGGAAGCATATGACTTAGCATTTGATGAATGTGAAAAAATTCTTACTCATAACCCTGAATCACAAGAGGCTAAAATTCAGAATTTACTCATCCTTGCTCATATGAACAGCAAAGCAAAAGAATACATACAGCAAGGTCAACAAGCTTTTGGTAATGATGATTACCAAGCTGCAAAAGAGGAAGCACACAAAGCTTTAAATTTAGTAGAAACGGTGGATGCCGATTACTTGCTGGGTATGGCTAATTTATATTTAGAAAATATCGATGAAGCCATTGCCAATTTTACCAGTGCTATTGTTTTAGAACCTGATAATCCTGATTTATATTTGGCTCGAGCTTATGCAAACCATTTTTCTATAAATAGAGTACAACTATTTGCTGATTACGATAAAGCATTAGAATTATTAGAAGGAGCTGATAATTTTACTGAAATGAAACAACAAATCGCTAATAATCTGCATCACCATGCCACAAGCGATTTTGCTTCTGGTGATCTTGAAGGTGCGCTTTTAGTAGAGAAACAAGCTATTCAATATGAACCCAATGCACCAGAATATCAGCAATTTAAACAAGCGGTAGAACGAGAGATTAACCTAAATGAGGCCGAGCGATTATTAAATGAAAGCATTGTTGCCTATGATGAAAACAATGTACAAAAGGCATTAACATTAATTAATCAATCATTACAATTAAATCCTAATGGGGCTGAAGCATTTGGACATCGCGGTAATTGTTATATAAAACTAAACCAATTCACCAATGCAGAACAAGCCTATATGAGAGCTATAGGCATTGATCCTAATTGTGCTACCGCTTATAACAACCTGGCTTTTGTTTCTTATCAATTAAATAAATATGAGCAAGCGCTGGAAAATAGCAATAAATTTTTAAGCTTTGAGCCTAATCATGAGTCAGGACTGGCCATAAAAGTAGCAGCGGAAGAACAAATTAGGCAGAGAGTGCAATTAGCAGAATCACAAAAACAAGCACAAGCTGTGGAGGCAACAGCGCCTAAAGTCGCACCAACTCAGCAATCCGTGAAGTTCTTCCTGGATAAAAAAGGTCAATCGCGTAGAGAGTGGAAAAAAGCTTATTATGAATCAGAAGAAGGCAAAGCCATGTTAGCCGCAACTGCGAAAAAACGGGCCGAGAAAGCTGCTAAACGAGAAAAACGTGCAGCGCAGTATCCAACTTCTCAGAATCATGACCCTTTTGCGATGTCGCATAAGGTACAACAAAATATGCGAGCACACAGTCACTTTATTGCCAGTCATAGTATACAACCAACAAGCTATACCTCATCTATCAGCTTACAAAATTCAATGGCAAGATCCAAAGAAAGCTTGCAAAAAACAACGATTGCCGTGCAAAACGCAGCTACCGCTTGTGGTCAAATAGGTCATCAAATACAAATTAATCACTTAAAGCAACAATTGGAGGCGAAGGTTTCATCGCAAGGAATGTTCTCAAAATCTGCTTCCTCTGCACCTAAAGTTGCCACACCAAATCCAGCCATTGTTAATGAAATTAAAAAAGAAATAGCAAACGAGAAAGCACAAGGAATTGTGAGTGGGAAAGCGGCTGATGGAGTTGACATTACTAAAAAATGGCCTGGGTGCCGAGTGCGTCATTTTCTTACTACAGAAAATACGGCAGGAAGGCAAGTTCATTATTATGATGTTAATTGCCCAACAGATTCAGGTGAAACCAGGGTATTTTCCGGCTATACCATTAGCAAATAATTAGATATTGGGTGCATGTTGAATGGACAAAAAAATCCACTGAAAAAATAGACAATTTTTTTCATCATTATCTGGGAGGGTAGCTGCCTAATGCATTGAAAAAGCCACCCGGAAAGTCATATTGTTCTTTAATATATGCTGTAGCATTTTTTTGTTAAAAATACGTAAAAAAAGAAAAATACTACGCTAGAGTACAACTCAATACACTAGAATGTTAACAAAAAATGTATGATGTTATGGAGTATAAAATGCCAGCTGAATCGAGAAGTAAAAATGAAAATAAAAGGGATGAGCGATCAAAGGCTCTTGAAAACAATCCCTGTGGTATTTGTCGTGCTTCTGGTTTGCCTATTTGCAAAGGTCATGGTGGCGGAGGAGGTGGTGGTGATAGTGGTAGCGATGAAGCCAAAGATGAAAGCTCCCAAAAAGATAATGCCACTACCCCAAAATATGTACCTACAAATATAGAAGTGAAAACATTATCCTCTTATCTAGAAAATAGTGAGGTTTGGAATTTTAAAGATGATTTTCTTTATACTTTTAAAAATGACTTAGCAGTATTTTCTATTGAGTTGGACTTAGCTAAGGGCTCAATCCATTTTCAAGGTAATGAATTGCTCAGTGCTAACGATGAGAAGGATCTAAATGAGCTTTATGATAAGATTGAAGATGAACTCAAAACGTTTACTGATGAAGTAAATGCACAAAATATTAGCTTCTCTAGGGAAGGGAATAATTTGAGAATTAATATCCCTGATCCAAAATTATATGATCAATTTGTTACTAGACTTTTGAATAAAAACCTAGTTCCTGACAACAACTATAATGCAGATCTTGCCTATAAGACTAATCAAAGTACTGCACAAAAGGTTGATGAGAAAGGAGCTGCTGTTTCTTATAAATCACCAAATCCATTGGATATATCAAGTGGACCAAAACCAAATGGCTTTAAAGAGTAATTAATCTTTTAGCTAAAAGCATTGATAATTTTTGTAAATAATTGCTTGTAATTTAATGGAAGCAAAGCAAGTTACTCATCTTTATGATGGATTCGTAATTCTAAGAGGTAAAGACTGAACGCCTGTACGTAAATTTGATTTATAATTAAATATATCTTTAAAGTATTTTCAATACATTATGCCTAAACCGTCTGCTGATACATTACAAAAAATAATAAAGCCTGCTCATATTCCAGCTATAGGTTATGCGTATGTTGAACCGATAAAAGAAAGCGCAAATGAATTTGTAGAAACCTCACTCTCTGTTGGCAAAAAAGACGCAAAATCCGCTGATGCTGACGGGTGTGACCTCCATTTGATGTCTGAATTACCCAAAAGTCCTGCACAATACAAAAACAGTTATATATTTATCAAAAAGAACGATACTCAGGAACTTTATTATATTAAGCCTGATGGAAAATATGAAAAAACAAAAATTGTTGATTTCAATTTATTTGAGGAAAAAATAAACGCCATTAAAAATAAGGATGAGAGTAAATTACATCTAAGTGTGGAGCAAATTAAAGAAATTGTAACATCTAACGGAGGTCACACCCATACTGACAGGAATGAAGTAGATAATGACACCCAATTTCCAGCATCCTCTCTGAGCAAAATTGTATTTACCTATTTGGTGTTACAATTGGTTAGGGAAAAACGTATCAATTTAGATGAGCCATTACTTCCTATTCTGCAAGCAGCGGGTCAGGAATATGAAAGATTTAAGGTAAAGGGTCAATATCCTGAAAAGGCTCAACAATTAACAGCCAGACATGTATTGTCACACACCACGGGCTTGCCCAATTTTGGATCAGAATCAGATTTATCTTCTCCACTACTCTTTGATGATGAATCATATCTGGGCAAAGGGTATTCCTATTCAGGTGAAGCTATTCTTTTCTTGCAAAAAGTCATTGAGGCCACAACGGGTAAAAATTTAGAAGAATTGGCCCACGAGTATGTGTTTAAGCCTCTAGAAATGGAGCATTCTACATTTTTACCACAACCAGATGGCAATACCAATATTGTAGCAGTTCATACTCAGCTAGGAAAATCTACATCAATTTATGAAAGCCTCTCTCATCTTAGATATGATCTTGAATTGATGTCATCATTGTCCGATCTTAATCAAGCTGAAAAAGGTAAAATTTATTTATCTGAAAATCCCCGTGAGTATTATGTAAAAGGAATGAGTGAACCAGTATCTATCCCTCCTGAGATTGATTTAACAAACCTGGGAATAAAACTTAATAACCTTTCATTCAAAAGTGATATCTTGGCAATGACATCAAAAGCAGGTCATACCTCTCATCTTGATGCCGCTGGATCACTACTTACAACAGCCAATGATTTTTCAAAATTCATGACCGCTTGGTTAAAGAACATAGATGATCCCATCATCCAACAAGCATTTGACTATGAAACAAGTTTCGCACTTTCAGGTTTGACACCAGAAGAATTCGATCGTCTAAGCATTGATGATAACGCAAAAAAATACCTCAAGAGTGCAACAGATAGTAATTATAGGCGTGTTCCTTTCAATCAAACTGAGCTTGATGAATTAAAATATGCAATGAACAAATCTGCACAAACAGAAGTCAAGGTTTTAAGTGAGAAACTTGTGCCAACGAGGACTTACAGCATCACGAAAACATGTGGATTAGGTTGGCATATCTATAAAGATGCAGGTAAGGTAATTGCATATCAATATGGTGAAAACCTGAATACTCGATCTTTTATTGCGATCAATGTTACAGATAAAAAAGGTGCAGCATTTTTTACAAACTCTGAAAATGGAATGAGTATTGCAACCCAAATATTGAATTCTTCTGATTTAGCGCCTATTGGTGACATGCAAGACCTATTTAAACATATGCCTCATTATACTCAAAGCGATGAGTTAGGATGGAAAGAAACGATTGAAGGGATGCTTGCCGAAGATCAAGGTGATATTGAAAGAGCAAGAAGTTGTTTTGGAGAGGCGATTAAGTCATCGCCTAATGACCAATCCAAAAAACTCCGTTTGGATTGGTTTAATTTAGTACATCCATCCAAGCAAGAAAAGAAAGAATTCATTCCATCATTGGAAACATTTGGGGGAGTATATAAGAACCCCTTCAAAGAGAAGCGAGAAATATATAGCAAAGATGGCGGTTTAATATGTAAAGAATTCGATCGTGAAATAAAATTGGTGCGAATTTCAGAGACTGATTTTTTACCCGAAAAGAATCAAGATTTCAAAATAAGCATTAAGGGAGATCAAGTGACCATTCATTTTCTTCATGGCCAGCCGAAATACTTATTTGAACAGTCTTTGCCAGAATCACATGAACATGCTGCTTTTTTTACTGCTCTTTCAAAATTGTCAGGTCATCAGCCTGCTCATGAAGTGCAGACGCAACAGACTGATGAAGTTGATGTGCCTATTCATGAAACACAGGAAGCGGCTAATTTAGAGTCCGCTCGGGAAGTAAATCAACGATTTCGAAGTGCTTTAGCCGATGTTCGACCTGATAAGGTGCAACCTTCTGAAACGGTTGAAAAAACAGTAGCCAAAGATAATTCGCCATAAGTTATGACTCGAAACCACTGATTTATAATATTTTTTGTCGATTTTGATTTCTGACTCTATTAATTAACTCATCTAATTCACAAACTAATCTTACTGGTATCAAGTTAGATTGGCGTTTTTTAGCCGTAGCCAGCACTTTATTATTTAGCCATTTTTGAATGCGTATGACCAATTTACACAACTGGCCATATTATCTTTAAAATTCAGGAATGAATTTAATCACTAAAGGCCAGCAAAAATAATCTTCCCAAACATTCAGCACACTCTTGAGAAAGATCCATTTCTCCGTGATGTACCTTAGTTAATACTTCAGCTGGTATTTCAAGAATTGCTGCCATGTGATTGATATCTAGATTGGTAAGACGTAAAAGTGCTTCAATCCAAATTTTTTGTTTTATTCTGTTCCGTACAAAATTAAAACGAAAACTATCATTAAATTCCACGATACACACCATGTTACAACTCCATGTATAAATTTTTTAATAACATGGCGAAGTATAATTATTATAATAAGTAATCCTATCCCCCAATGTAGGTAATTTATGATATTAAGCCATAGCGAAATGCTTTTGATACAGCCTCAGTAATATTAATGCAATTCATTTTATTGCGAATGGACTTAGCATGTGTTTTTACGGTTTCTGCCGATAAATGTAAGCAGTCAGATATTTTTTGGATGGTCATTCCATTAGCAATCATACTCAGGCATTGTAATTCTCGTTGGGTGAGCTGTATAAAATGTTTTGGAATCGTCTTACGCATAATGATATTTTTTCTTAATTCACTATCGATAAATATACTCAGCCATTTTTGGCTTGGTATAGCAGTAGTTATCTCTGATAACATGGCATCAAGGAAGAGACAAATGAATTTTTCAAAAGTATCACGCACTTGATAGTAAAGTTTTTGAGGTTCTTTTATTTCTTCATTGTTATAAGCTTCAATAATAAAATCACATTCGTCACACTGTCGAACCATAGCAAAAGTAGTACTTAATTTATAGCGTGATTCCAGTATTTGAATAATTGGAATCTGCATTTCATCGTATTTTATTTCTCTCTGAATAAAAAACTCTTTTCCATGGTAAAGGTTACGATCATGATCCACATCTCCTCGAAATAAACCCTCAGTTCGGTATGGTATAGCCCAGAGGTAAAGATTAGAGATATAGTAACGTTGGCCACCACGAAAAAGCATTGAGATTGAAAAATTGGATATCTCTTTTGGACAATTAAGTTTTTCTGTCAGATAATCGATTTTTTCCCGAAATCGGATTGAATCTGATAACTCATTATAATCATTTAAATTAACGCAAATAGTTCCATCTTCATTGACGCTATGCATTGATATATCCCTAACATCGTTACTACTTACAACCAACCAGCCAATATTTTGTTAATCTTGTCCGGTTTTTCCAACATGGCAATGTGGCCACATTGTTCTAGATAAATTAACTCCGAACGTTTCAAGTTTTTTTCCATATGCTCTGATCTTTCAATAGGCATGACGTTATCCTGTCTACTGGCAATTAATAATGTTGGACATTCAATCAAAGGTAATAATGATGAATGATCCGGTTTATTAAGAATGGCACTCAATTGTTTTTTATAATTTTCAACGCCTACTTCTTGTGCCATGTCTTGTGCCAGGGGTAACAGAGCTTTATGTTTTTCTTTATCATAAATTGAGTTTTTAAAGATCAGCTTAATTAAGAAATCAAACTTCCCCTTACTAATTAAATCGAGAGAACGTTCACGCTCTAATTGCCCCTTTTCAGATACCAATTTTGCAGCGGAATTAATTAGAATGAGCTTTTCTATGCTATCGGGGATATAGCGATATAAATCGAGCGCAATATAGCCTCCCATAGAGAATCCAATTAGAGTAAATTTTTTAGGAGCACTTGGAACAAAGCGATAAGCCATCTCTGTAATGGAGTCGCTATTGAGCACATCAACGTAATGAAATCGTTTGCCTTCCTGAAAAAAAGCCACTTGCTGATGCCAAAGCTTTGGGGTTGCTAATGCTCCGGGAATGAGTACTATATCCCTATTCATATTTGTGACCATATTATTTACAATCGTCCTTAAGATACCCTATGGTGATAATATTTCAAGCAAAATCGAAAAATTTGGGTCATATTTGTGCAGAAGGAGTAACAAATGAGAATATCCCCCGCGAGTAAAGCATTATTCGCTGGTGTTTCAGGCACCGCATTACAATGGTATGACTTTGCACTTTTTGGCTATTTTGTACCAATTATTGCAGCAACTTATTTTCCCAGCGATGATCGATTTGCTTCGCTTTTAAGCACATTTGGTGTATTTGCTGTAGGCTATTTGTTAGCTCCACTTGGGTCACTATTTTTTGGTTATATTGGCGATCATTTTGGTAGGAAACGCGCATTGTCACTAAGTATCTTAGCGATGGCGATTCCTACAGCAATGATTAGTATTGTGCCTTCTTATCAACTCATTGGGATTGTAGCGCCTCTCCTAATCACTCTATTAAGAGTAATGCAAGGTTTTGTCGCAAGTGCTGAATTTACTGGATCCGCTATTTTTCTTGTGGAACATGCTAAGCCTGAGAAAAAAGCATTATATGGTTGCTTAACCAGTTCAGCATACAGCACAGGTTTGATTTTAGCGGGCCTAGCTGCTTCGTTATTTACTGCTTCATTTATGCCTTCGTGGGGATGGCGGATAGGGTTTGGGGTAGCATTGATTGCTGGTATTCTGATTTTTTATTTGCGTACTTATGTTGCTGAAACACCTGAATATCAGAGGATAGCTCAGTATGATAAAACACGCCTGCCATTTCTGACTGCACTAAATGAGACTCCTTTAGCTGTGATTGGTATTATAGGGATAGCGTGGCTAGTCAGTATTATGACCTTTGGTACCTATGTATTTACAGCAACTTATTTGCACAGTTATTTCCATGTTCCGCTTGGTTTCGCTACACTGATCATCACTTTATCTTTGACAGTGGATGCCGCACTTGAGCCATTTATTGCGCTCTTAGCAGACAGAATAGGGTTTTTAAGAATCATCCGATTCGGTATGACAGCTATGTTATTTTTTAGCATCCCTATCTTTTCATTACTCTCCACAGGAAATATTGGTTTAATTGCAATAGGACTGGTTTTCATGTCTGTTTTGATTGCAATTACCTATGCACCTTTAAATGCGTATATGGTTTCTTTATTTCCTCATCAGTACCGTTACAGTGGTTTTGGTGTTGCCTTTAATGTTGGTATTTCATTATTCGGTGGCACAACGCCATTAGTGATGATGTGGTTGGTGAGCAAGACTGGCAATTTTATTTCACCAGCTTGGTATTATATGTTTGGAGCAATCATAGGTCTGGTTTCTTTACTAGTTTGTGAGTATAGCCGCAAAAGGTCAATAAACCCGCAATCAGCCATGACTATTAATTATTGAGGTATTAACATGTTACTTTTCAGTTCTGCTTTGACGAAACACAAACTTACTTTTACCAAATTGAGTGACTGTATGGACTACGTACCCATTGCAGCTAAATGGGCTGAAGATGAGTGGGGGTATATCCGTAATAAAGGAATAGACTACCGAGCAGAAGTTATGCGAACACTTAAGGATAATGTGTATATTGGTACATTCGCGGGACAACCCGTGGCGATGTTTGCTTTATTAGATCATTCTTTTAATGCTGATTTAGTGAAGACAACAGATAATCTAACCCATGCACGTGAATTAATGTATGTCTATGTAGAGAAAGATTGCCGTGGACTTGGTTTTGGTAAACAAATAATAGAGAAAGCCAAGAGGTTGGCAGCAGAATTAGGCTCTGATTTGATTTTATTGGATACTTTAAAACCAAGTTTGAACGGGTTATATAAGAAACATGGCGCTGAGGTGGTATGCGAAGGGCAGTTATTTTCACACCCAACGGATGTCTTGAGAATTGTTATTTAGATTCTCAAACTATTTGCTATATGTGTTAGGGGTAATGTGTGTAAATTGGCCTAGCGCTCCGGAACTTGCGCCCTGACGCAAAAATCTAAAATATCAGATCGGAAAATCCCCTATAACATCATTATACTTATCTTGTGCATCAGCTAAGCTTAATTTTGAATAAATTTCCAGTGAGTCTCTTTTCGCATGTCCTGAGTAGGGTTGAATAAAAGCATCATCGATATTTTTCTTTTTAAGCCAGGTAAATAAAAAATGCCTTAGCTTATGAGGTGAGATAGAGCGTTCAATACCCGCAAGCTTAGTATATCTCATAAGGATTTTTCTAATTCCACGATCTGTATAGTGGCGACGAAAGCCTGACTCGAATAAAAACAACCTATTTTCATTTTTATATTGTTTTATGTGAAGAGCCAAGGCTTCTTTAAATGCCGGTGAAAAGGGAACAACCCTATCTTTTTTACCCTTCCCTTGATTTATTTTTATTCGACAATTTGTTAAATCAACATCAGCTAACTGAATATTAATTAATTCACTAACCCGTATTCCAGTATAAAGCAGAACTTTAACAATAAGCATTGGAACAATATCGTGAGACTCCCAAACTGCTTTATAAAAAAGCCTGATCTCATCTTCCGTGGGTACATAAGGTAACCGTTTGGGTGTTGTTGTAACCTCGATTTTCAGATTTTCTCTCACAAATCTGAATACATCTCGAAGATAATCATAATTAGGATTCTGTGTTTTAAGCAAACTTGAAACTTTTTGCGCCATTTTTTTAGCTGATATTCGTTCCATTATGCAGCCACCTTATAGTGAAGATGGGGCAACCGTGTTGATAAATTCAATGGGAATAAACCATAAGGGTTAACATGCTCATAAATAAGAGGAGTTAATGCCCTTTTATCCTCCTTAGTTAATTTATTTTGCAACCCATACTCTTCTATTATTCGCTGAATCATTAAGGTATTGATATACACCATTGATAGTTGTAAAAGATGTAAAGACAACACAGATAAGGTTTGTGCTTTCTTATGGTTAGAGGAAATTTCACCAGATCGGCCATAAAAAATAAATTTGCTGACACCATTCCAAAGTTCAACTACATTTAATCCTTCTTGGATTTCCTGCCTGATGGATTCATGCATTAAGTAGTTGCAGATGAATATGGTTTTTAATACCTTACCTAACTGTGATAATGCTATGTACGTTGGATGTTTCAGATTGTTTTGATTAAAACGCCGGAGAATAGACTCTGGCTCAGCGTGACCGGCCTTCATCGCAGCAGTATATTTTACAATTTGACTGTATTGTTCTTTAATTAATTGCCAATTAATGGTATCTGTCAGCACTGCTTGTAGATTTGTATATTTTTGATAATCTCCAAGTTCACATTGTGCCAACTTTTGTTTATTCAAATTGGCAAGTCGTGGCATTAAAGAAAATCCTAAAAGGTGTGAAAAGGCAAATCCCACTTCACTTTGACCATGAGTATCAACATAATTTTTTTGAACCGACATTTCGGTGCAGTGTCTTAATACACCTTCAATCATGGCAGAAACTTCAGAACTTGAAACGCTTTTTAATTGTGAGTGGATGCAGCAGGCATTTTTTTCAACATGCCAGTAAATCATCACGCCTCTTCCCCCATAGCGATTGTGGTATTCTGATATCAAATTTTGAAAATAAGCGGAAAATTGAGTTGAGTCACTGGCAACAGCTACAGGCATACCACCCCATATTTCTTCTAGTCTGACTTTAAATAATGCATTTGCTACTTTGCTTAAAGCGTTTTTTAAATTGTCAGTAGATAAAAAATAATTTTTAATGTGTCGAAGCTGATGCTCACTAACATGGCCGTTTCCAGCACACATGTGTTTTAACCCAACGTTTGTTCCCAGTCCATAAATAGTAAGTAAGATTCTTTCGGAAATTTCATGAGGTTTTAAATAGATTTTGTGGCCATATGAAATAAAATCACGGGTAAATTGGTTTTCCAAATCGACTTCTTTAATCATGTCGATGAGATTGGTTCCTTCCCATTTTTCCTGTAAATGTTTTTTTATAATTCCAATGCTACTAGACTCTGCTTGAGGTGTAAGGGGTGTTACAATAATACGACCTCCATTTTTGGAACTAATTTGAACTTTTGTATTGTTGGGTATATTGTCATTTAAAGAGGCTAATGCGCTTGTCAGGCGTTGCTTTAGTTGTTCAATAAAGACATCACTATCAAGAGGCAAGGAAAGATCCTCAAAATACACTTCTTTGTTTTCTTCAAAATTATTCGGCAAATCTTCATCTGGATTTCGATGTTTAAACGAGCCTTCAACCCTTATTTCACGACACCTAATCCTGTCTGCAAGTTTTTTTAAAACATACACTTCATAACAAATTCGCTTTATTTTACCGCTTACTGGATCAACAATGCGTTTTTTCCATTTATCAGGCAAGAAATCAATAGGGACATCTTCATTGTCTGGGAAATAAATTTTATTACTATCGAAATATTTTTTAATCAGCGCTAATGCATCCAGTATTGGCTGATACTCGGAGTTATTAGAACAAAAAATTACATTTTCTAATAATGGTTGGATCATTCGTCGGTAATGACTGGCATAAGAACTTCTAATTTGTTGATGCAAAAGGCTCTGGTACTTTGGTCCTCTTTTCTTATACTCATCGATGATATTTTTTAACTTATCCTGGCCAATAATAGGAAAAATTTTATCTCTTATTGTTCCATCTGGCTGTTCTAAACTTATCTCAGCTATATTAAACAAGATCGTATCTTTACCGTAGACTTTTTTTACATCATTAATAAGTTTTTTAACCACACGCCTTTCTGATTTATGAATGACGTTGCGGATAATGCGGTTAAACATGTCGATTGTTTTATCGATAATCTCTTCTTTTCTTGTGTGGCAATACATAAGTAAATGAGCGCATCGCTTATTATCAATCATTTGTTTTAAATCACTAGGGTTTAAACGTGTAAACGCTTCTGAATAATGCACGATTCTTTTTCTTGGAATGGTGTGAATGGCTACTAAATCAAAATTAAATCGGTTCAAAATGGATAGCTGTTCCATTAAACTCAATATAGAATCAAGTGATGGGTTGTTAATTTCTTTATTTATCCAACCTAAATAAGACAAGCCTTCTTTATAAAGCAATAACAAACCATTTAACTGTGCCTCATCTTCTGGGGACAATGTGTTTTTTAGTTTTTCGAATAATTCATTCTCAAACGCGTTGCTAGCATCAAGAATAATTCTTGCCATCGTTTTTTCTTTAAATAACTCAATACCTCTTTCTTTTAAATACTGAATCGCCTGATTTTTGATTTCTTCGTCAGCTAAATAATGATTGGGTAGTAGTTCGTTTTTTATCCATACCTCAAGCTCTTTATAATGCGTTTTTTTAGAGAAAGAAGTATTAAAATATTTTCTAATCAGTGAGATATAATTGTCATATGTTCTTGAAGGCACTTCACAAATAACAGGCGGAATATTAAGTTGGCTTGCAACTTGCTTGATAAGATAAGCAGGTAATTTTGTTAGGTCACTTATGAATTGATGACTTTTTTGGTAGTATTTAAATAGCAAAGCGAATGCTAATTGCCTACTTGAATGCCTTGTCCTTATAAAGCCAATTTCTTCTTGGGTTAAATCAAATTCATTTATTGTTAAATCGATCACACTCATTTCACCAGTTCCTAGAATAGCCAGAGTCGGAACTCTAATAGCTATATTCCTCTATTTTTATGTTGTAATTTATCTAAATCTGATGATAGTATCAACCACTAAATAAAAATAGGAACCAAAAGGCATTTCACTCTGCCTGCTACTAACATTTGTTAATGGCGTATACATTAAGGATTATTTAATGAACAAAGGATATTTACCATTAATTTTAATGATTTGCGCTGCAAATGTATGGGCAAAACATCATATCATCGATTTAACTGTTGCTTATGATACCTTTAATTTTACTGGATACCCTGCACGAGCAATTACTATCAATCATCAGATTCCAGCTCCAACGCTTCGATTTAAAGAAGGGGATGAGGTCACTATAAATGTTCATAATCATTTAGATAAAGAAGCTGCCATTCATTGGCATGGGATTATTCTCCCTTGGCAAATGGATGGTGTCATGAACATCACACAAAAAGGTATTCCTCCAGGCGCTACTTTTAAATACCATTATACCCTGCATCAATCTGGTACCTATTGGTATCACTCGCATGCAGGTCTTCAGGAGCAAGAAGGCTTATATGGCGCTTATATTATCGAACCAAAATCACCACCTGCTTTTAAATACAATAAGGACTTTGAAATAGTTTTATCTGACTGGAAAAATACCAAAGCCGATCATATCCAAGCCAATTTAAAAAAAACAGGTGAATATTATGGTGCAAGATTTCCTTTGCAACCATCACTTCAACAATTTATTCAAAGCTACAGTAAAGCCTCAAAAGAAGAGGGTAAAAAAATATGGATGGATTATAAAATGATGCAGTACATGCGTATGGGCATCTTTGATCTAAGCGACGTTGCTTATGATACTTTTTTGATGAATGGTCATCCAACCTCTCGCCCATGGACACGTCAAGTTAAGGTGGGTGACGTAGTACGTCTGCGTTTTATAGGAGCCGGCGCTAATACTTTTTTTCGCGTCAAAATACCTGGTGTTACCATGAAGATGGTACATGTGCAAGGTAATGATGTTATACCTTATCCGGTAAAAGATTTTTTTATCGGCCCTGGAGAAACGAATGATGTATTAATAAAAATTGAACAAAACAAGCCCTACATCATTTATGCAGAATCTTTTGATAAAGTTGGAAAAGCACTGGGAGCTTTAATTACAAACGCAGATCAGCCCGTCCTTTATAAGGAGGTTATGCCTTTTCCAGATCCAAAACCTACCACTCGTGGCAAAATGAAAAATGAAAAAAAACGCGGTTTAAAGCCGATGGCGCACATGGGAATGCAGAGTGAACTTCACCATCAGCCGCATATCAATACGATTGAGACAGGCAATATATCAACCGAAAGCCACACGCAAGCAAAACATCACAATAAACAAAAAAAACCTGTCACAATAGGTACGAAATACCAGCATTTAAGAGCAAAATATGAAACCAATAATCCTAAAAAGCCCATCTATAAAACGATTAATCTACAATTGTTCGGCTTCATGGATCGCTTTATATGGTTTATTAATGGTGTTCCTGAATACAACGCTAAACCCATTAAACTATTGCCTGCAAAACGATATCGATTAGTTTTTATTAATAATTCCATGATGCATCATCCTATGCACTTGCATGGTCACTGGTTGATTCTAAGAAACGGTCACGGAAACCACGATCCTTTGCTACATACTATTGATATCCCTCCGGGCAGTGAAGTTACAGCTGATTTAGATACCGATGCTAGTGGCCAGTGGTTTTTCCATTGTCATATGCTAAATCACATGGCTTCTGGTCTTGCCAGAACATTTCAATATGCTTCTATTATTGACATTGCGAAAGGTAAAGAACCGCCAAAAAATATCATTAAACATACATCCTACTATAACCGGCCAATTGTTCGAGTAGATGAACTACGTCCTATTTCGTTGCCGATGGTAGAGCATCCTGTGCACACACCCAATAAATTTTTTGCAGCATCTTTTATTGAATTCGGAGGTGATTTCTCCAAAAATCGACAAACCCTGACTTATTATGGATTATATGGCCCTGATTTTAACAAATTACAGCTATATATTAATGATGCTGAAATGGAAAAGGGAAATATTTCCAACGCGGATATTGATGTATTCTATTGGCGACAAATCAGCCAATTTTGGATGATAAAAGGTGGTGCAAATTATTTTTATCGCCCATCAAAAACACCTTACTGGCAGCCTGGGATCGGTTTTGAAGGACTAATGTATTATTTTATCACTAACAATTCCAGGTTCTATTATCATAAAGAAAGTTTTAAAGCAGATATTGAATTTGGTCGTAATACTCAATTAACCAATAATTTATTTTTAGGGACCCTTTTTAGAGCTATTGCTGCAACGAAAACTATTACAGAAGATGAAATTGGTAGTGGTCTTAATGAGACGCAATATGTGATTCGTCCAAACTATAGAATTACACCAGGCATTTCTGCCTTTATAGAATACGAACATACCAAATATCACAGTATCTTAAAAAATATCAGGCGAAGCAATGGAGAAGCAGTAGTCGAAAACTCGCTTTTTTTTGGCTTAAATTTTATTATTTAACCCGATACAGATTTTCGATCTTTTAAATCAGGGGTGATGTTTAAAAAGGAGTGAACATGGATAAGCAAAAGCAAAGAGGAAGTATGAGTTGGGGACGATTTGTTGCGATGATTACAGTCTCTACTTTTATTATGTTTTTTTTGATGTACCAGCTTGTTTATTCGTTTGACCATGCCATGTTTAGTCTAAACCGGCTGATTGCTTCCTTGATAATGGGATGCGTTATGAGTATTGTAATGCTAGGGTTTATGTGGTCTATGTATGAAGGAATAGTAATTAAAGTTAGTATTCTCAGCATCGCGGCAATAATGGGGGTTATTTTATTAGTGATTAATCGAGGGCAGTTCGTTATTACTGATATTAGCTTCATGAAATCAATGATCCCTCATCACTCCATTGCTATAAATAACTCCAGAAAAGCAACAATTAAAGACCCTCGTGTTCGTAAATTGGCAGATCAGATAATAGAGGCTCAAGTCCGCGAAATAGCCGTGATGGATCTGCTTATTAAAGATATTGAACAAAATGGCTTGCGTGGGACAACAAAGCTTCCTCCTCGATCAACTGAGATAACTTCTGAAATGGAGCAAAAAATCAGGAAGGCTGTTCAGTAGTATGAGATAAGTATTTTTGCGTCAGGGCGCAAGTTCCGGAGCGCTAGGCCAAATTGTGATTACAGTCACTCGCAATTTTAGGCAAAAATCCACCTGCTTGCATTTGCCACAACCTTGCATAATGACCATCAAGCCTCAATAGCGCTTCATGAGAGTCATCTTCAATAATTTTCCCTTTGTCAAATACTAATATTCTATCCATTTTTGATAGCGTTGCTAAACGATGAGCAATAACAATAGTGGTTTTGTTATGCATCATTTCATCTAAAGCTTCTTGAATATATTGTTCAGTAAGGGAATCCAATGCAGAGGTTGCCTCATCCAAAATTAGAATCGGGGCATTTTTGAGCATTGCTCTCGCAATAGCAATTCGTTGGCGCTGGCCACCTGATAGTTTAATACCACGCTCACCGACCACTGTTTGATAACCTTCTTTAAGTTGACTGATAAATTCATGGCAATGGGCTTTCTTAGAGATGGCAATCACTTCTTCATCTTTTGCATTCATGTCACCAAAGCGTATATTCTCCATTAACGTACGATGAAATAGGGTTATGTCCTGCGGGATGAGAGCTATTTGTTCCCTTAGTGATTGTTGGGTCACGTTTTTAATGCTTTGATCATCAATTTTAATTGTGCCTGATTCAACATCAAAAAGACGCAAAATCAGATTAACAAAGGTACTCTTTCCGCTTCCAGAAAATCCTACAAGACCTACTTTTTGACCAGGTAAAATAATGATATTTTTATTCTTGAACAGATAAGTACCTTCATTATAATGAAATGTCACTTCTTTAAATTCAATTTTGCCTCGAGTTACCAGCAGTGGCTTTGCATCCTTCGCATCGACGATATCGTGTGATTTACCTAGAATCGATAAAGCTTGCTTACAATTACCTACTTGTTCAGAAAAAATTACAACTTGCCCCGCGATAAACCATAAATTCCATAAGATACTAATGGATACACTGATAACAAAAGCAAAATCTCCAATAGTAATAAGATCCTTACTGTACATGAGAAGCAAAATATAAATATTTAATCCCGTAAAAATTAAAATGCTAAAATCCCAAAATAGGCGCATTTTGATAACCTTAGCTTGCATGGCACGGTCTTTAGCTACCGTATCGAGAATGCTTTGATGAATGTAGTGATTTTCCTTTTTATGTCTGGCAAAAAGTATCACATTAATGATATTGCTGATGCTATCAACTTTTTTACCAACTAACGTTGTTACACTTTCTGAAAGAGCATGCGAAAGCCTTTGAATCGGTTTCAAAAATAACATGGTGATGAATAGGAAAGAAACAATCCAGCCAAATAGAATGGCTGCAAAAATTGGGTGAACAAATAGCATGGTGATAATAGCCATGAATATGACTAGCAACTGAACGTAAAGCTCATCCACTATAGAAAGAATGCCAATGATTCCTTTTTGCATATCATTAATTTTATTAATTAAACTCCCAGTAAAATTATTTTGAAAGTACTGGTGTGAATGTTGACTCAGATAATTGAACATTTCTTTGATTACATTTTCACGCACGCTAGGAAAAAACTTCATCTTTGCCCAATCTAAAAGACGTATACTGGCACAAAGTCCTATCCAAAGTGCAATATAACTAAAGAAATATGATTGTAAAGTTTTAGGTAATTGGGCTTTATGTCCTTGAAAAACCAAAACTTTATCAATAATAAGTTTAAGTACATAAGGTATGCAGGTATTGAGGGACGCCCAAATCAATCCTGCTAAGGCTATGATAGGGATCCAAATTTTATAAGGCCACACTGTGGAAAGAATGAAATGAGTTAAAGAGGTTTTTTTGGCATTCATTTTTAAGTTAATTGGTAAGTTATTTTATAAGTTTCGATCATAGCGTACGAAACATTTAAAATGTTTGCCGTGATTGAAACGATATGTTGTAATAATAACACGTTTCGTTTTATATAGAAATGATGTAGATTTTTCTCAAATAACAACTAAGAGGTTAATATGAAATCCCAATTAATAAAAAAAATTATTGAAATAAAAATTCAGCAAAATGCGAACTCAAAGTGCGCGCAATGCAAACATGGCTGTCATCCTGTCCCTTGCGCAGGCCAATGTGGTGTGTGAGCATTTGAGCAATTTTTCAAAGTAGTTAAGAGTACTCTTAACTACTTATCTCAAATTTACAGATAGGTAAAAAAATGATAGTTCCACTTAGCCAGCTTTTACAATATCAAAATTCAGATGTGATTAATCGTTATAAAAAAGAATATCCTGATAATACTCTTGGCCCAGAAGAGGCTTTTACTGAGCTTTTAAAATTTTTATGGCTATGCAATAAACATAAGTATGATCAAATGACTAACCCTGAACAAGAAGAATTAAATTTCCAATGTGTTATTCATCATGAGATGAAAGAAATTGATGATATGTGGCATACATTTCTATTATTTACAAAAGGTTATATGGATTTTTGTAATTTTTACTTTAAAAAATATATTCACCATACCCCTTTTAGCAATGAGATAGCTCCCTCACAAGAACAATTAACCACTCATCTAACATATTATTTATCTTATATTTATGACCATCTTGGTGAAAAGACACTTATTAGATGGTTTGGCATCAGAGATTAGTTAATTTTTTGACGACTATGGCTCTCACTTCCATGCGCAAATTTTTCTAGTTTTTCTTGAAAATTTAATAGCATACTTCTTGCTATCTCTATCTTAAGGAGTAAACAAGCCAATAAATATATTAAACCAGCCAAAAAAATAGCAGTAATTATGGAGATACTGCTTATTAATAGTGAAGGATGATAAAGGAAGTTACTAAAGTGAGATGATATTATCCAACAAATTAATCCTAGAAGACCTGATGCTAAAGTACAACGAAGAAATGTGCTTATAAAATACATAGTCTGCAGGTTATGCAAATGATTCATCAGTATATACAAAATTAAAAAATTACTTGTTGCTGAAATAGACGTTGACAGCGCCAATCCTCCATGTCCCAAAGCTAATTTAAAAATTAAAAAATAATTCAAGAAAATATTCAGACCAATGGAAGAAAAGCTAACCATCATGGGTGTCCATTTCTTATTAATAGCATAAAAGGCTGGGGATAATATTTTGATGCAAGCATAGCTGATCAAACCAAGTGCATAAAACTTTAAAGCATAAGCAGTTTGTAATGTGTCGGCCGAGTGAAATTTACCATGCTCATAGATTAAGCAAATGATTGGTTCAGCAAAAAACCAAAGACCAATTGCTGCTGGCATGGTTAGAAATATGGCTAGGCGCATTGAGCGACCTAATGTTGGTCCAAATTGAGTTTGGCTGGTACTTGCTGCAATACGTGAAATTACAGGTAGGGTGATCGTGGCAATAGCTACCCCCAATGCGCCAAGAGGAAACTGCATTAGTCTGAATGCACTGTTAAGCCATGTGACGGCCTCTTTTCCAAGATAGGAAGCAAATGCTGAATTGATAAATACATTGAATTGTACTGAACTAGCAGCAATGATTGCAGGAAAAGTTAAGATCAAGATACTACGGATCCCTGGATCGTTCCATTTGAAATCTGGTTTAAAACGAAAGCCAACTCTCCATAAGCTAGGAAATTGTATGATAAGTTGTAAAAGTCCACCCACCATTGTTCCAATAGCTAAACCAGTCAATGCTCGCTCACCGAATGCAGGGTCAATTAACCAGCCACAAAAAACACCACCAAAAATTGAGCCAATATTAAAAAAGCTTGAAGCAAGTGAGGGTATACCGAAGACATTCTTGGAATTTAAAATCCCCATTATGATAGCGGCAAGAGAAACCAACAAAATAAAAGGATACATTATTTGAGTGAGAAGGATAGTTATACCAATATCTTCTATTGAAAAGCCTGGTGCTAAAGCATGGATTATATATTTAGCAAAAATAATTCCAATTAGGGATATTATACTCATTACGACGCTGGTTAACGTGAGCATTTTAGCAGCCAGTCTCCACGCAGAGTCATCACCTTCTGTTTCTATTTTTTTAGAAAAAATTGTGATGAAAGAAACTGATAATGCCCCTTCTGCAAAAAGATCTCTTAATAGGTTGGGCGCTCGAAATGAAATCAGAAAAATCCCCATCGAAGCGGTGCCAAATAAGGTATTAAATAAGACTTCCCGGATAAGACCTAATACGCGACTAAACATCACTGCAAGTGCGATAATCCCAGTCGCTTTAACATTTAGGGTTTTATTGGAATTCATTACAAGTATTAAGTAGCGTGAATAATCAATATCATAACTTAAAGATGAGACTGGGTCGACGGCTCTAAGTGCTTAATGAAGAGTGGCATAATTTCGAAAATTAACACAAGTCCAACTGGAATCTATTTCTTAAATTTGTTTATCTTGTCACATATTAGAGATCAAAGTATCCTTATCATGATGCATCGCAGGGTGTCAGTCATAGGAGTAATTGTAGATGGCACTCAAAAAGCGAAATGGTGTTTGGTGGATCGATATAACCCATGATGGAG
>NZ_LNYG01000012.1:9437-27333 GCF_001467745.1 Legionella jamestowniensis | reverse complement strand
GTGAGTTGTGGGAAGCGAGTCGAGTTCTTAAAGTTCCAAAAAAGGAGTGGTATGCCGCTGCTAACCGGTGGTTAGAGGAGTCTAGTCATAAGCGTAGTTTAACTGATGACAAGGCTCATTTACGCTGGGTCGCCCCTTTTTTGAAGAATATTTTCTTGTCTGATATTACAAGTGATTTGATTGATGATATTGCCAAGAAAAAAGAAGCAACGGGTGTTTCACCTGCCTCAGTTAATAGAATGCTTGAAGTAGTTCGGGCGATTTTACGAAAAGCGCATAAAGAATGGGGATGGTTACAAGTTGTTCCCGCAGTTCGTATGCGAAAAGAGAATAATCGGCGAATTCGCTGGATAACTTATAAGGAAGCTGAACGCTTGCTGAAAGAGTTACCTGAGCATTTACAGGATATGGTCAGTTTTACATTGGCAACAGGATTAAGGCAAGCCAATGTTACTGAATTGAAGTGGTGTAATATTGATTTAATTCGAAGGCACGCTTTGGTCCATCCTGAAGACTCAAAATCGGGTAGAGCGATTCCTGTACCGCTAAACCAAGACGCGATAGCAATTTTGTTGAAGCGGAAGGGAAATCATCCTGTTTACGTCTTTACCTATAATGGTCATCCTGTCACCCGCTGTAATAATCATGCTTGGCGTAAAGCGTTAAGGCGTGCTGGTATTAAAGATTTCAGGTGGCATGATTTACGGCATACTTGGGCTAGTTGGCATGTTCAGAATGGAACAAGTTTACAGGAATTGCAGCAACTAGGTGGTTGGTCAAGTTTTGACATGGTATTACGTTACGCACACTTGTCAAGTGAACATTTAAGACGAGCGGCTGAACGAGTACAAAGCAAAATTTATCATCAACCAAATAGAGTAATGAATTATTATGGAGCCGTTTAGAATTTTCTTCTTAGGCAAGCCCACGAGATGAGATTTTATGTCACATTTCGGTCACAGTGACTTACGAGCCTCTACCAAAGTTTTCGTAAGTCCTTGATTTTAATGTTTAAAATGGCGCGCCCGGAAGGATTCGAACCTCCGACCCCCTGGTTCGTAGCCAGATACTCTATCCAACTGAGCTACGGGCGCGTGTACGTGGCGGAGAGAGAGGGATTCGAACCCTCGATGGGATTTCTCCCATACTCCCTTAGCAGGGGAGCGCCTTCGACCTCTCGGCCATCTCTCCGTTCAATGGAGGCGAAGTATAGCAGGTATTTGAGGCACGTCAACTCTATTTAAAAATCTTTTTATTATCAATTCGCTAAAAGCTTACAAAAGCTAAGGATAACTGCTATCTTTTATAGGATAATTTTAACGATTGTCAGCTGCATGGCAACTATCAGGAGGAGTAATGAAGCTCAAATCGAATTTAAGCGGCAGAGATGTATATGTAGTTGATGGCAGTCGAACGCCATTTCTCAAAGCAAAAGGAGTAGGTCCTTTTACTGGCTCAGATTTGGCCGTTGCGGCAGGTATGCCATTGTTAAATCGCCAGCCTTTCTTACCAACTGACTTGGATGAAGTTATCATCGGTTCTGCCATGCCAGGACCTGATGAGGCAAATATCGCCAGAGTAATCGCTTTACGACTTGGTTGTGGCGAAAAAGTTCCTGCGTTTACAGTAATGAGAAATTGTGCTTCCGGTATGCAAGCACTCGACAACGCAGCCATGCAAATTGCTAGCGGTCGTAGTGAGTTGGTTCTTGCAGGGGGTACTGAGGCGATGAGCCACGCCCCTTTATTATTTAATCAAAAAATGGCTTCCTGGTTAGCCAATTGGTTTGCCGCTAAAAGTGTAGGACAACGTGCGGTATTAATGACTAAATTCAGACCTTCATTTCTGGCTCCGGTAATTGCCTTGCTACGTGGCTTAACTGATCCTATTGTTGGATTGAATATGGGGCAGACCGCTGAAAAGGTCGCCTATCGTTTTAATATTACCCGTGAGCAAATGGATGCGTTTGCTTGTGAAAGTCATCGACGATTAGCCGCCGCTTATACGGAAAGTCGCATGGAAGAAGTAGTTCCAATCATTGACAATAAAGGGAGAGTTCATCCTCAAGATGACGGTATACGTGCAGATTCAACCGTAGAAAAATTAGCAAAACTAAAACCCTATTTTGATAAAAAATACGGTATGGTAACCGCAGGTAATAGTTCACAAGTGACTGATGGTGCCTGCCTGCTGATATTAGCGAGTGCTGAGGCAGTTAGAAAATACAATTTACCTGTAATGGGTCGCATTGTGGATTCACAATGGGCTGCCCTCGACCCATCACAAATGGGGTTAGGGCCTGTTCATGCGGCCACGCCAATCCTACAACGCCATAATTTGAAACCCACTGATTTGGATTGTTGGGAAATTAACGAAGCGTTTGCTGCTCAAGTGTTAGGTTGTCTGGCAGCATGGGATGACGAAGAGTATTGTCGTACGCAATTAGGTTTAAAACAAGCAATAGGAGCACCTTCATTGGGTCGGTTGAACATGGATGGTGGGGCGATAGCTGCGGGTCACCCGATAGGTGCAAGTGGGGCTCGTATTGTGTTACATGTGCTTCAGTCACTTAAACACCATAATGGAAGTCGAGGTATGGCTGCTATCTGTATCGGTGGTGGTCAAGGCGGAGCAATGTATCTGGAACGTGTAACAGAGGTGAAAGGACATGAGTAATTATAAACATTGGGAATTGCAAACTGACACCGACCACATTGCCTGGTTGGCGATTAATCGGCAAGATTCAGCCGTTAATACGATAAATAATGAAGTCTTGGATGAATTAAATAGTCTTTTGCAGGAAATAGGGCAACGATCCAATTTAAAAGGTTTAATCATTTATTCAACAAAGAGTAAAGGTTTTATTGCAGGAGCTGATGTTAATGCCTTTTCACAATTCACCACACCTGCTGAAGCTGTTGATTTTTTAAGAAAAGGACAGGCTGTTTTTTCCCGGCTGGAAGCATTATCAATACCCACTGTGGCAATGATTGACGGTTTTTGTATGGGAGGCGGTTTAGAGTTAGCATTAGCCTGCGACTATCGCATTGCCAATGATGATAAAGACACACGTCTTGGTTTGCCTGAAGTAATGTTAGGTATTCATCCTGGTTGGGGTGGAACCGTGCGCTTGCCAAAATTAATTGGTGGATTTGATGCACTCTCTAAAGTAATTTTGACAGGTGCAGCACTAAGTGCTGACAAAGCTAAACGTTTAGGTATTGTGGATGAGGTCGTTCCGCTAAGACAATTAAAGCGAGCTGCTGTTTATTTTATAAAAAATAAGCCCCCCAAACATAAACCAGCTTTCTTACAGTCATTAACCAATTATTCCTGGGTTCGTGCATTATTAGCACCACTTTTACGTAGTCAGGTTGCTAAACGCATCTCAAAAAAACACTACCCAGCACCTTTTACCGTCATTGATCTGTGGGAGAAAGAGGGTGGCGTAGGTGAGCGCGCTTATTTGAAGGAAGCTGACTCCGTTGAGCAACTTGTCACTGAGGGTGACACAGCACGTAATCTTATACGTGCATTTTTGTTGCGTGAACGTATGAAAGCTTTTGCCAAAGACAGTGATTTCAAAGCACAACATGTTCATGTTATTGGGGCTGGTGTAATGGGTGGTGATATTGCTGCCTGGTGTGCTTTACGCGGATTACACGTCACCTTGCAAGACAAATCCCATTTGCAAATTGCTCCTGCTATGGGCAGGGCACATGCATTGTTTAAAAAGAAATTACGTAAACCACGCTTAATACAAGCAGCGATGGATAGATTAATTGCGGATCCAGAGGGCCACGGAATTGCACGTGCTGACGTGATTATTGAGGCTGTATTTGAAAATCTGGAAGTAAAACAAGCAATTATGAAACAGGTTGAGGCCAAGGCTAAAAAAACTGCGATCATAGCAACCAATACATCCAGTATTCCTTTGGATGAAATAAGTGAAGTAATGACTAATCCCAAGCGTTTGGTTGGTATTCACTTCTTTAATCCAGTCGCTAAAATGGAGCTTGTGGAAGTGGTTAGTAGTTCTAAAACCGCTAAAGAGGTCGGTAAGGATGCTTGCGCCTTTGTTAATCAAATTGGTCGCATACCTTTACCTGTCAAATCGAGTCCAGGATTTTTAATTAATCGTGTATTGATGCCATACCTTATGGAGTGTGTGCAATTACTTGAAGAAGGCTATAGCGGTGAGGAAATTGATAAAGCTGCTAAAGATTTCGGTATGGTAATGGGACCTGTTGAATTAGCTGATACCGTGGGTATGGATGTTTGTTTGGCTGTTGCAGAAAATTTAACAGCACATTTTGGTGGAACTGTCCCCCAACGATTACGAGACATGGTTAAAGAAGGCAAGCTTGGACGTAAAACTGGCGAAGGCTTCTATCGCTATAAAAATGGAAAACCAATCAAGCAGAAAGTAACAAGCACCAAGCCAAGTAAAGATATTGCCAACCGCTTAATTTTAAGGATGGTCAATGAGGCTGCTACTTGTTTACGTGAAGATGTTGTTGCCGATAGTGATTTGCTTGATGGTGGAATGATCTTTGCGACTGGTTTTGCACCATTCCGAGGTGGCCCAATGAATTATGCTAAGCATTTTGGTCACGATAAGCTCAATGAGCTATTTGCAAAATTAGAAGCGCAATACGGGGAGCGATTCAAAGCAGATGTAAGTCTATAAAGAGTGGTTTTTATCAGGCGGCAAGGTCTCTCCTTGCCGTCATGTGAATGATGGTTAGGCAGCTCAAAATATGCACGTTGACATAGCCCCTACCCATTTTCTTAATTTTGAGAAAAATTTATTACATGAAGTTTTACTTTACTGAAATAATTGTTCAAATTTAAGGCGCTCAATCAAGATTACAAGGTATGAAATGTTTAAGCAATTGCAAAGAATGGCCTTAATTGCCTGTCTGTTTGGATTGCAGCCTCTATGGGCTATTTCTTTTGTTCTTCCTGCTAAAGATGACATTATTGGCGAAGTTCAATATGTGAATCCTGAAATGGGCGAGACGCTAAGTGCAGTTGGGATGCGTTATGATATTGGCTATTATGAAATGGTTAGGGCTAATCCAAAAATAAATCCCATGAGCCTCTTGGATGAACACACAACCCTACTTATTCCTTCCCAATTCATTTTGCCGGCGGTGCCTCATGAAGGAATAGTAATTAATTTAGCCGAATACCGCCTATACTATTTTCCTCCTGATGAAAACATCGTAATAACTATGCCTGTGGGCATTGGTCGCGAAGGTTGGACAACGCCTGTCGGTGCGACAAAAATAATCAGTAAAGAAAAAAATCCTGTATGGCGGCCAACAACCAATTTGTTGAGACATGCAGCGAAACATGGGATTCAAATTCCTGATGAATTTCCTGCAGGGGAAGATAACCCCCTTGGGAAACATGTTTTACGTTTAGGCTGGCCCACTTATCTTATTCACGGTACTAACCGAAGAGATGGCGTAGGTACCCGCGTAAGTGCTGGATGCATAAGAATGATGCCGGAAGATATTGAATATCTCTTCAATTTAGTAAAAGTAGGCACACCGGTGCGTGTATTAAATAATCCCGTTAAATTCGGCTATTTAAATGGAAAATTGTATATTCAAATACATCCTCCTCTGGCGGAACAAAAAAGAGGGGAGTTAAGAACGTTGGTTGAGACACAACTCAAACAGATAGCTGTTTCTAATATTAATAAAAATGAAATACAGGCTGAATTAAAGTCTCCCAGCGGTGTTCCTAAAAAAATTAGCTGATTTTTTTGCACAGTACAGGCATAAGTAGTGAGTAATTACTAAAATTATTACACTGGCGAGTAAATCAATAGGGTAATGCCAACCCAATAATACACAAGAGGCTATCAACAAAATATTAATGGGTAATAATAAAAGAAAAATAAAGCGTGACCAGCGTATTAAGTAAAGACAAAGCCAGGCCCAAATCGCATGAAAAGAGGGAAAAGCAATCATTCCTCCTTCAATGGTTGATGGAGGAATGTGTTGATGAATCTCTCGAAATTTAATGCCTGTTGCATATTGTGCCTGACTAAAAAAATCACTGTTAAGTGCGGTTGCAGGGGCTAAAGTGGGGTAAAAATAATATATTGTAAAGCCTAAAACGGCACTGATAAGTAATAGACAGTAATATTCACGCAAGTAAGGAAATTGTCTCATCCCTATGGCTACCAGAGGTAAGATGCTCATTTGGTAAGGCAAGCTGTCGTAAATATAAACCAACATTTGAATTAACCAGGGATAGTGTTGTGCCCAGGCAACAATAGATATTATATTAATGTTTAGTCTTGCTTCCATCTCTATTAAAGTGTCATCGATAGGGGCAAAAGGTGTGTATTGGACTGCGTTAGTCGCAAAAGCAATCGTTGACATGACAAGAAAATAATAAATTAATTCTCTGGTCATTTTCACTGCAATACTGTTTCTTCCAAACTGAAGATAACTCCCCAGGAATCCTAGAAAAAGGAGTATGGCAATTAATAACGTATCAGGTGGAAAATAATTATTACCCGGAAATTTATAAATGAAATAGTTAACACTCAGAGCGACTAATGCCAATACACCAAGAATAAAGGCAGAAGCAACAGAACAATAATGAAAATTTCTTGGCATTTGGTAAATTATACAGAATCATTGTCATGTTGTTTTTGTTTGATTGCACGGTAAATTTCCTCACGGTGAACTTCGATGGAGCGAGGGGCGTTTACACCAAATTTAACATTACCATGCTCTAAAGTTTTAAAAGCCACAATTTGAACCATAGTCCCTTTAATATTGACAGTGAGTGGCTCTTCAAAGGGAATAGTCAGAATATTCATAAAAACCTCTTTACTTTTTAATATGTTATATCGCATGACCTAGTTAAATGCAATGATTAATCTTGCAGTATCTACCACATTTTTCGCTGCAATAGCCCATTTATAAATGTTTTCACCAAATCGCTTCTAAATCCATTTATCCTTTTTATTAAATGAAATAGCTAGTTAATAACGAGAACATGATTAAATAAATAATCGCAAAAAGAGGATGCACCAATAACATCACCCCAATAGCTACAATTAATCCTAAAATTGAGCAAACGCATCATCAAAAATAGTTAATTTTGCCTGCTTATGCTTTAAAACGATTACTTAATCATAAAATGAATAATGAGGTAACGGCAGGGTATATCATGAAAGATGTGGAGCGTTTGCGGAAACAGATGCAGCAGGTTGTTAATTTTATACTTGAGCATATGCTGGAAACTGCAGAGTTAAGTTGAATATTTCCTGATGATTTTTTTCCCGAAGGCCGTATTGATAGTAGACCTCAAAGAGAACAGATGATAAATAAAATAAGATCATCAATGATGAGAGTTATTAAATATAAAATTCATTCTGTGTTGTTTTATTGTCAATTAACTTTCTTAACTCGGTCAATAATGACTTGGTTTCATTAATCAAAAAATCTTTAAATTTATCCTTTTTCAATGTTCTTTCATGAACACTTAGGAATAAAACGTGACAATTCATCTTGAAAAGCTTTACTGTAGATAATTTCATCAATTTTAGCAATTCTATCATCAAGTTTTGTTGGGTAATCCGTAATTTTATAATCCTTAATTTTGGACAAAATGAATTGTTTATTAATGGAAGAGCCACGTTGCTTTAACCAGCGTAAATCCCAAATATCTCGATGGCGAACATAGCGAGTTGTATTAATCAATGAAATTAACTTATCAGCCATAATTTCATCTAAACTTTCCGTCATAACCAAAACGTCACTATAACCATCAGGTAAAAAATCATAATTAGCATTTAATGCAGTAGGAGCCCGTGTATATGCTGGAATCTAATAATCCTTGTTTATCAAGAGCAAAAAGCAAGTCATAGTGCAACAATTCTTTTTCAATCACCGGCTGCATATGAGCACTGTAGTACTAACAAAGAGTATGAGATCACAAAATCAGGCTAATTTAAAGACACTTATGATCTTGCCCTGCAGAACCTAACTTTTGCAATTAACTCCTTTTTGTGAGAAAATTTTGAACTAATAGTTAATCTTTAAACATATCATTTCGGGGAAGTTCCATGAAATATAAAATTAAAAGCACCCCAGAATTAGATTATATGAGTCAAAATGATTTTAGTGATTGTCAGGATATCATTTTGCAAACCCCAATGTACAATAAAAGAGCTAAGTTAGTCTATGCTTCTAAAGCAACTTCACATAAAATCAGTTCAAAGCAAGATTTAAAGTCACTTTCATTTCTTCATGATAGCTCATCTGGAATGATGCTTATTAAAATAGGAGGCGGGGTCTTCCATTATTTTATAATTCAAAAAGAAAATATAAATAATCAGAGTTTTTTTCGTATATTTCAAGCCTATGATCAAGGGTACACCCTTCAAGACTGGCTTAATAATGATAGAGAGTGGCACGCTCCAGCAAAAAAACAGTTTGGTAATGGCCAATGGCTAGACTCAGAGAAAATAAATGATTTTATCCAAAATATGGAAAGGATTATTTCCGATAAGGACTCAGAGGCTTATTTTCAGAACTTTGGTGTAAGAGAAGAGATTAAGGAAGATGTTTTTATAGTTGCAAGTACATTTGCGAAGCATGCCGACTCCAAGGAATCAATTTCTATTGAAGTTATTCAAGAACAGAATCAGTCAGAAGCTACAGTTATACCTTTTGGCATGAATACCGGTTTTGTCGTAAATTTTTTCACCCCCCCAAATAAAGTGATGACATCTCCGCAAAGCGAGGAGCTTCCCAGCTGTGAGCAGAGCCACCGTCAACTTGACTTTGAGCCAAACTGACTAGTACACCATTCGGGTTAATTTTTCCCCCTCAGCATAACAAGTGGTGCGTGTGATACTCTTCATTTTTTTCAATAATAATAAGCCTGAAGAGTACACACATGGAAATGATGCGCTCTAATTGATTTGGACAGCCCAGCATCTGGATTTTTGAGATGAAGGGTATTCATTGGTTTGGCCTGGGCTTCTATAAGGATAAGTTTTCTTACACTATGACCTTGATTTTCCTATTTCAATTCCAAAACATTACTATGTTTAAGTTCAAGCTTATTAGGCCAGTGCTTCTCGGAGACTAGGGACTCGCTTCATTTTTTCCCATTATTATTGAAAAAAATGAGAGACCATTTTGTAAAAATTGAATTTGACGTTCCATTTTTTTGATTATCGAAATATGCGCGTCAAAAGAAGGAGATCCTGCAAAGATAAGTTGCGGGAAAATAAGAAGTTTTTATGGATAGGGGGGGCGATCGATAACTGAATTATATTTATCCACAGCTTGCGTCAATACATCACGAACGACTTGTTCCATGATCACTGGTGGAGCAATTGTTTTGGATTTCTCCAAGACTGCGATACGTTTTGATAAAGAGGCTGCTTCTTTTTCACCATAAAAGCTATTTACAACGATTTTATCCTTCTTTTCTTTGCACTGTTCGATTGTATGCTGGATATTTTTCAATGCTTCTAAGTAGCTGGATGTCATGGATTTTTCCATGAGGTTAACTACAAAATCTGAAGTAATGGTTGGCTGTTGCAAAACATTCGAACAAGATTGTGCCAATTTATTGATTTCATTGTCATAATTATTTTGGTCATGGAGTAATAAATAGTGCATGGCCCGTGCACTTTGAGCCTGGATAAGGTCATTAAATGCTTCTTTAACAGGTGAATTGTCTTTTTTCTCCAAGGTACCCATCAAATACCTCCCCACAGCGATTATTGTTTTTATTGTAGTCTGAAATTTCAATTTTGCTGGAAAAGAGTGATATAATTGCAAATAAGCTACAAAATTTGCGCTTTTTGAACTTTTCTAATTAAAAAGCACTGATTGTTTCATTAGGGTGTAATGACGCGATTAAAATTTTTTAACCTGCACCACAATCTTAAATAACTATAAATTGCTCTAATTGAGAAAATCAGTTAAGATTGTGCGTTTTTTTAACCTTGCCTTACTTTATTTAATTGAAGAAGGCTATTATCCATAAGGAGAAACTCAGTGAGACATTATGAAGTAGTGTTTCTTGTGCATCCCGATCAAAGCGAGCAAGTCCCTGCAATGGTTGAGCGCTATGAAGGAATTATTACCAAACACGGTGGAACCATCCATCGTAAAGAAGACTGGGGACGCAGACAGCTGGCCTATACCATTAAAGATGTTCATAAGGCTCATTACATACTGATGAATATAGAATGTAACCAAGCTGCCCTTGATGAATTAAAAAATGCATTCAAATTTAACGATGCAATACTAAGAAATTTAATCATCAAGCGTAAACACGCGATTACAGGTCAATCCGTGTTAATGAAAAAAGAAAAAGATGAAAGAGCAGCTTAAGGAGTAGTAATCTATGTCAACTTCATATTTCCGTCGTAAAAAAATGCGTTTCAGTGCTGAAGGCTCTAGTGAGATTGATTATAAAGATGTTAATGTGCTGAAAAATTACATCACTGAAACGGGTAAAATTGTTCCAAGCCGTATTACGGGTACACCAACCCGGCCTCAGCGTCAGTTGGCGCAGGCCATTAAATGGGCGCGCTTCTTGGGATTATTACCTTATTGTGATAGCCACCGATAAAAATGACACGGTTTGGCGAATTATTGCGTAAGCAAGGACGTTTTCTCTTAGAAAACGAGACTTATGCGCTAGCATACATCGCAATTTTAGCCTTGGTGCCTTTTGCTGCTTGGTTGTCTGCAGCAATTATAGCGTTATTAACGCTGCGCAAAGGATGGATGCCTGGATTTAAAGGAGTGGCGGTAGGAGTTTTGGCATTATTGCTCCTGTCATCACTTTCTTCATCCTGGTCTTTGGCTTTTATTACTGCTGTTATGGCTTTTTTGCCTTGCTATTTGGCTGCTGGGGTATTGCATTCGACCACAAATTGGCGTTTTGCCGTAGCCTTTATTGTCTTGCAGGCATTGATTGGCATCCTATTGATACATTGGTTGGCTCCTGAGTTTATAAATGAGCAATACCAATTTATCCAGGCAGTATTAAAGCAGCTTGAGCGTGATGATGTTATTGCAGACCTGCTAAACAATCAGAATACAGTTAATCCGATTGTTATTGCTAATTATGTGATGGGCATTCAGGCGGTAAGCATTGTTTTATCTACAATTGCTTCACTAATGTTGGCGCGGTCAGTCCAATCCGGCTTATTTTATCCAGGTGGGTACCGGCAGGAAATGCTTAATTTTCGTGCCAGTTCTTTAGGGGTGATTTTATTGGTTATTGCTGTTGTCGCTGCTTATCAGGAAAATCCCCTGGCAATAAGTGTTTTGCCCGTATTGGTCGTATATTACGCAGGTGCAGGAATAAGCATAGGCTTTAATGCATTGTACAAAGGTAAAAAAGGGATGAGTAGGTTAATCTTATTATTAATTCCTTTAATTTTATTACCATTTGTCATAATTCCCATTTATGTGGTTTTAGGTGCTTTAGATAGTTTGTTTAATTTTAGATTGCGTTTGCCTGTTAAGACAGGTTGAGCAAAATAAGGGGTTCATAAGATGGAAGTTATTCTATTAGAAAAAATTAGAAACTTAGGAAATCTGGGCGACAAGGTTAATGTAAGGGCTGGTTATGGCCGCAATTACCTTATCCCCCAAAATAAGGCTGTATTTGCCACCGGAGAGAACATTGAGCGTTTTGAACAACGTCGGGCAGAGCTTGAAAAGAAAGCGCAGCAATCTCTGGCAAGTGCCGAGCAACGTGCAGCCAAGTTAAATGATATTACCGTTGTAATTTCAGCAATGGCTAGTGACGAAGGCAAACTTTATGGATCGGTAGGCCCTAACGAAATCAAAGATGCGTTGAAAGGAAAATCAATTGAAGTAAGTAAACGCGAAATTGTTATGCCTGAAGGACCAATCCATTCAATTGGTGATTACACTGTTGAAATTCATGTTCATAGCGATGTTATTGCAAATCTGCAAGTTCAAATCGTATCAGCAAAATAAAAATGAGTAAAAAGAATCTGCTAACTGCAGATTCTTTTTACTTTTACCTATTTGTCATTGCAAGCATCTTTCTTTTTCAATTGCGTTGTTGTTCCATGCAATAATGACAATCATTAAAATTGTAACTGTAAGCTATTTATTCGAGATTTGTTTATAATCACGATTGTCACAAGAATCGTTATATATTGATATTTAATCAAGCGACATTATTTAAATGATGTTGATATAGTTATCTATTCAAAGGAAATATCAATCCCGCCGTATAGGGCATACTGGCTAGGGGACTGAGTGCCATTTAATTTTTCCGAGATGGGAAATCCGGCCCCCAGGTAGAAAGACGTGGTTTCACCTATATTAACCCTAAAGCCTGGGTTTAAATAGATACTATTACCTCCAGAATTGGGGGATTTAATGCCTTGAACCTTATCTTTCTTCCAATATTCACCTGTTAACTCCAGGATAGCATCAACGCTATAGTATGTTTTGCCAGAATGTTTAAAGGCAGGATAAGTAACAGCAAAATTATAATCAAAGTAGCTACCTAACAGGGTATCCTGAGTTCCTTTTGTTGTTTGGGTGTAAAAATAATTGTTACTTATGGATAAGTGGCCAAAGTTTTTAGAAAAAATTAGGCCTGCAACCGGCATCCAGGCTCCTGTGCCTGGTTGATCCGACGCGTCAAATAATTCACCAGTAGTGGTTTTTACGGTAGTTTTTCCTGTAGGCGTATTAAGTCCTATAAAAAGAGCTGTTGTGAGTGGCAATTTGTTATTGCCTTCAGTGATTCGCCACATTCCAAAAATGGTTGTATCAGCTAGCCCTGATATGTCACCAAGATTCATCAGACGAAATATATTATCATCAATTTCGGTTAATCCGCGTAAATGATAACTACGTTGTATGGGTATACTTATACCAGCGGTGAAATTATCAATTAATCCGTAGCTCATCAGCAAATAATTAATTAACAATCCTGTTTGACTTTCATATTCTGCGGATTTTAATAATTCCGCATCAGCTATTGGGCGAGTACGATAATACTCAGTTCTCTCATTTACTGACCAACTTCCTTTATCTAGGGTGTCAGTAGTCGAGGTAACAATAGGGGTTCCAATACCGGTAGAAAAGTTATGTAAGCTACGTTGAGAAGTATTGGCGTACATTAGCTGAAGGTGGCAAAAACTGAGACTTACTACCCATAAAAAAAACTTATTCATTTCTAAAACGCCTCCAACGTATTACCGTTATCTTATTAGCTAAAACTGTAATATGTCCACATTCTTAAATTTTTATAACCTTGATTGAAAGCACTTAATGAAAAATAATTAACTCGAAGAAGCGAGTAGGGTAGATATTTGCAGAAGGGGGCCTCCCACTATATTGCTCTTTATTGGTCGATGGTGATATAACCAGGGCTGTCTCGAGACTTCAATCCATGTTTGGCAGCTCATCAAATCGTTGCAAAGCGGGTGTTTTGTCTTCCCAAGATGAGCGGCTGGCATAATAAATGTGAGCCGTTGGCTCTAGGAATGTATCATCATCTACCGTTCCCGCTGGTAAAACCACATGAGAATTCCCCTCCTGCCTAGGAAGTGGGCTGCCACAAATATTGCAGAATGCGCGTTGCTTTCTTGTCCCTTCTAATTGGAAATGGGTAATATTATTTTGACCTTTTTCCCACGATAATTGAGCATTATTAAAGAAAACATTGGCTCCATGAATTGTACCAGTTTCTTTTCTGCAGCGACTGCAATGACATAAATACATTGCTTTTGGCTTTTCCCCTGTAATGATATAGTGACAAGCACCGCATAAACATGCACCTTTGTATTGATTCATGACAGGGTCTCCTCCAAACGCAATATTATAGACGACCAGCAATTTAATCGGTAGTGAAATCACTTTCACCTGAATGAATTGAAAAACTAAACGTGCTGTTTCATTATTAAAATTTTCTAAAAGGGTAAGTCTATGCCTTGTTGCTGATTTTAATATAGCGATCGATATCTATTTTTAACCTTTGGCACACCCAGAGAAGTATTGTTTGATGGTCTTACCTGTTCCATTCATAACCGTTGTGATTAGTGTTTTGCAAATTTAGACAATTGCCAACCCTGTTGCGGAATTCGACACAATCTTCTTTAGTCATTGACGGCATTTTAAAAATAGATTTTGCTTTTTAGAGTGAGATAATCTCAGTTGGTGATGATAACGACAGCAATTCTTAACGATGAGTAGTGATGGCTGTTCTCTTTACGCGTTATCCCATGAGAGGGATCTGGAAAAGTCCCTTGCCAAAAATCAATTAGAAGTAATCGGTGAAACGGAAGGCAATCTGGATAGGTTGTCTATCGGGCATGCTAAGTCTGATTATTTTGATAATCAGACTTAGTGGGTGGACGCGCACCGTGGATATCTCTATTAAATGCAAACGCTAAGTAAGGAATTCTATTTTTTCTTTTCCTCCAGCTTTGCTAAAACATTATCAAGTGGAGTAAATGAAACAATTAGTGATAAAAGTGCAGCTCCTGCTCCTGTTACAAGTGCTTCCATTAATGACTGACCATTGTGGCTTATATAATCAGCAATTACTGTTCCAATAAATGCAACAAAAGCAATGCCATAGCGAGAAGTTTGAAATTTTACCCAGTGACCATAAGAAAAAATTAACCCAAAAAGTCCAGCACCAAGCCCCGTTGTAATGGCGATTTCCCAGTGATGAAGCGTTAAGGTACCCAAATTGCCTTTTGTCATGGCGATTAGGCACGAGGTTGTTGATTGTGAAACATGACGGAGTACAATGGCAAAACGAATTTTCAAATTGATGAGAAAGTTTGTCATATAAGCTTTTATAGCTCCTGTAAACAAAATTAGTTTAAGCTACCTATGGTGCTCTGAGTTTAAATTCTTTACTTTCATTGAAATTTCGAATCCGCAAGCATGCGCATACTTTTGCAATGTTTTCCAACTGGAGTTTACGACACCCTTCTCCAATCTGGAGATATTACTCTTCTGAGTCCCCACTTTACGAGCAATTTCCTCCTGAGATAATCCTGACTTCTTATGCATAGTCAGCAATGTATCAATTAAGGCAAATTCTTCATTAAGACCCTCATACTCAGCTTTCACTTCCAGGTTTTGTAAAGCTCTTTTTTTTAAATTTTGAATACTCATTTTCTTTATTGTTATCATTTATGATACTTTTGTTCTAGCAAATGTCAAATCATAAGACATCCAAAAGGTGTTCATAAAAGATTAATCTCACCTGATCACTTCACTCTGTGAATACATTTAGAGAGATAGTTATAAATAGGGGTGTGACAATCATTGGAACGAAAAGGTACTTTAAGCAAAAATTCCTAGGCCAGTTCTAGATCTTCAGCGGCATTTAGCGGTCTAGTTGACCATCTGCTACGACTTTTGGCAACATAAATGAAAAATGTCCCAAAAAATTAATATGTTTCCGTCCCAACGGCGATAACCGTGCTTCATCTTCTTCTTTTATCACGTTACCTTGTGCACGCAAATAACCTAACGCAGACTGTATATAAACTGTATTCCAAAACACTATTGCATTGGTCGCTAACTCAAGCATGTTGAGTTGGTCCTCTTGCCCTCTTGATATTTTTCATAAATTTCACCTCGACGACCATGATATACAGTACGTGCTAGACTGTGACGACTTTCATCCTTATTGAGCTGTATCAAAATATGGCTGCGATATTACTAGAAATTAGTAATGGTACAATAAAGAAGTTCTTAGTTATTAAATCGAATAAGAACTATTAAGAATTTCAAATTTATACTTCAAATATCTTATTAACAATAAATTCTCTTTTTTGATTAATTAATGCACATTTATTGTCATGGCGAAAATTAAAACAGTCCTTGAAATTTTATCTAACCTTAAGTGTTAACATGAAGGTAAAAATCCTATTTTTCTTTACAGAGATTATTTTAAGACTTGATATCTAAATATTGATAAGCAAGGGAACATAATAAACATGGTGATAGGATTAATCAGACTTAAGCTCTTTTAATGGCTTGGATTCAAACAATAACTGATAAACTGCTCTAGTTGATGAGCAGTAGTTTTCACAGGTTGCAAATGGATTGAAAAAACTCTTCGGCTTATGCACGATTTAAACATTAGCACAAGAGATACACCGGTTGCATTCTTATTTAGGATATGTAAACCCAAATCAATTTGAAAAACAGAGTAATTTTTTAATGAAAGTTGCTTAACTGGGATGTAACAATGATCACGTCATGGTCCAATGGTTTCAATTTATAGGTCTGCTTTTTTAAAATTGATTTAATTATCATGAGCAAACAGGAATTGTTTAGTGCATACATTATATGTTCTAATCTAAGAAGTTTTAGATAAGAGATCATTAATGAAAGGAATCCTAGTCAGTTTGTTTTGGGGTTGTGTAGCCTCAACCTTAGTCAGTCAATCAGCCAATGCAGGGATTGATTCCAAAGAAGCCAATTTCACGCCTAGCTTTTCAGTATTCAAACAAAGCCATCTTGTATTTCAAGTAGGTGGTTATTGGAGTTCTCAGGGTAAAGCGCAGCACATCAATATTGATGGGTTAATTGGAAATGATTATACGGTAACGAAGCACCATGATTCAAATGGCCTTGTAGGTTTGGGGTATTTTATAGATGGTCAAAACTTAGGCCGGGTTCAGTGGAGCTATGGGGTGAATGGGTTTTATCTTCCTAAAACCAATGTATCTGGCACTGTAGTCCAGGAAACACTATTTACTAACTTGGCTTACACCTATCACCTGACCCATTATCCTGTTTATGCTGTGGTCAAAGCAAAGACGGATATGCCTCTTGCTCGTTTTCCCTTAACTGTTGATGCTGGTATTGGTCCTAATTTTATGCATGCAGGACGATACAACGAGCACCCATTAGATGGGAACTCGATTCCTGATAATGCATTTGCAAGGCATACTACCACAACGTTTAGCGCCACTGCGGGTGTTGGTGTGCAGCTAGCTCAAATTTTTGGTCAGCTACCTTTGGAATGTGGTTATCGATTCTTCTATTTAGGTGAGGGACATTTTTCCAAAAAAACGGACCAGCTTCTCAATACTTTGCACACAGGGACAGTCTATGCGAATGCAGTAGTGTGTTCCGTGCGTAGTTAATGATGCAGAAAAATTAAGGACAATAATTATGAAACGAATTTTTCATATAGTAGCTTTGCTACTGAGTTCGATAACTTATGCGCAAACGGGGAACTTATTCAATGTTGTCGAATCAGGTAGTGCCGCTACCGCAGATATTATTTTGTGTTTAAATGGAAAAGGGCCTCTGTCCTGTGAGAAATTTCATGTTTCAGCTCAAAATATACAAATTAGCACAACAATTAATCGTGTCTATCCTACAGTAGGGATTAAAATCCTAACCCCTGGATACAGGCCAACAGGTTGCACACCTGATGCTAATGGTTATTGTTTGTTTGCGGTGAATGGGCAAACACCAACTGAGATAACCGTAAATAGTACGTCTATCTATACAGTAGGCGGTAGGATTACGGGGCTTGCAGGTTCAGTAACATTGCAAAATAATGGTCGCGATTCACTAACACAAGCGACAGATGGCAGGTTTACTTTTACAATTCCGCTAGCAAGCGGCAGCACTTATAATGTAACAGTCTCTTCACAGCCGGCCACTCAAACCTGTACGGTTAGCAATGGCACAGGTACAGTAACCGGTTCCAATGTAACCAATGTGCAAGTCGTTTGCTCGACTCATACCCATATGCTGGGCGGTACGATTTCTGGGCTTGTCGGTTCTGTTTCCTTGCAAAATAATGGTGGTGATACGTTAACGCGAACTACCAACGGCAGTTTTACTTTTACAAC
>NZ_LNYG01000012.1:1008-9427 GCF_001467745.1 Legionella jamestowniensis | reverse complement strand
TTGTCGGTTCTGTTTCCTTGCAAAATAATGGTGGTGATACGTTAACGCGAACTACCAACGGCAGCTTTACTTTTTCAACACCGGTAGCGGAGGGTAGCCCTTACAATGTAACGGTTTCATCTCAACCAGTAACTCAAACTTGCATGGTAACTAATGGTAGTGGAACAATGGGTAGCTCCGATGTAATAAATGTCGCAGTCAATTGTACGGAGAATGTAACCACTTTGTCTGTAAGTGCTACAAATACCATCCCTGTAGGTAGTGGCTTTGGGAGTATTACAGTAACCAATACCGGAACTATGCATCCAGCATTGAATGTTTCGCTCAGCTTACCCTCAGGGTGGACTGATGTGATACAGGATGCCAGTGGTTGTACAGAGATTGCTCCAAATAATGGAACTTGTATTTTAACGTTCACATCGCCAACACCTTATATTGCTCAAGGAGGCCTTGCCGTGATTGGTGATAATATTAGTAATACGCCTATAACCGCCGTGGCTTTTACTGTCCAAGGTTTTTTGGTCTGGGAGATATCATCACCCACAACAGTACAGGTAGTTGACACGGAACAATTCGCTTCTGATGGATGGGGCCCTATAGGGCAAACTATAGGGACGGATATGACGGATGGCGTAGCTAATACCAATGCTATTGTGACTGCTTTGGGTACGAGCAACAATTATGGAGCAGTAATCTGTAATCAGAGCACTGTGGGTGGTGCCTCAGTCGGTGAATGGTATTTACCGGCTGCCTGTCAGCTAGGACCGGAGGGTGGGATTGCTGGATGCCCGGCTGGCCTAGCCAACATTCAAACTAATCTCATAAATGTTGGCTTCGGAGGGTTTGATGTTGGTCATGCTTACCTTAGTTCGTCTGAGGATGCCTCTGATCCAGATAACAGAATATGGAATGAAACTATTGTTACGGGCGTTCTGAACCCTATTTCTAAAGGTAGCGTTGGCTTTGTCAGTTGCGTTAGAAGCTTAATTTATTAATCTCAGATACTCTGTTCTCTTATAAAGGGATTTATAAAGGCATGGGGTAGGACTTTTTGTCATCAAACAACTTATTGATGACCTGAATGGGGAGATTTATACAGACAATGCGCAGCAACAAGGAAGCGCATTTGTCCGCGTTATTCCATTGAAAAAATCACTTCTTGAGGATGTTATAGATTGAAGAAACCCTGGATAATCACGAGAAAGGGTCTGATTTTCTAGCCGTATGGCCCAGCATTGCCAAGATCTTCACGACCATCAGGCGAATTGTTTTTCTCAATGAAATTTGGATAAAACTCTACTTCATATGGTTCAACAAAAATGTCAGATCATTCGAATAATTAAAAATGGCTCGTAAAGAACCCTCTGATTTATTCAAACTTGCTCTGCTCGAAATGAATGCCTTTTAAAGGCTGTGATTTCACTTTGCCGTAAGGCATCTGAAGCACCGACCCGACAATAGATTTGTTCGTCTAACCATGTTTTTTCATCGGTCAGTTGGTGATTGGGAATAATCGACCACCAACATTTTGGCAATCGACCTGTTCCATCTGACCAGTGATAATTTCTTAACTTTAGTAAGTCCTTTTTATCAAACGCTGCATTTTTAGCGCACAATAAGGTTTCTTTTGCTTTGACTTTTGATTTTAGTTCTTCAAAAGTCCCCTCCTCCTGCAGAAGTTAAAAATTCCCGTTTTTAATGTCACCAACTAAGAAGAGCACTGGCTTTCCCATTGACATTTGGGGTGTCGGTCGTCAGTGGACTAAAAAACTAATGGGATTTGGTGTCACCAATGCCCTTGAACTTTCTAAATTAAATCCACGGTTTGTGAAAGACCGTTTTAACGTCGTCTTGCAACGAACAGTATTAGATAACGGGCAAGCCTTGTCTTGAATTGGAAGAAATAGCACCCAAACAATCCATTATATTCTCCTGCTCCTTTGGTGGTTTGCAATCCGATTTTAACTTCATTCAAGAAGCCATAAGTCATCATTGCGCAACTGCCTGGGCTAAATGCGAAGACAAGGATTAATTACCCAGCATCTATCCATCTTTGTTCGCTCAAATCCTCTTCGTGAAGATTTAGCACAATACTCAAATTCCATTGGCTTTCGCCTGGTTAACCCCACGGATGATTTCAGGTATCTCACAGCTGCAGCCAAATTTTGTTTAAAAAAAATTTATCCGTAAAGGCATTCAATCATGAATGTGGTGTATTACTAGCCGATTTAATTGATAAGCAATACCGGCAAATTGATTTATTTCATCAACCCAATGATGAGGAAATTATCGAGACTGAGAAAGTGATGAAACTGATTGATGGGATTAATCAAAAACATGCTATTGACGTTTGAAATGCTCATCAACTATACGACGAAGCGCATCAGGATCCGGTAAATCCTCGGGAATAAAAACCCCTCTACCTCTACCTCCAGAAATATTTTTTAAATACTCCTTTCTAACTTTTGGTTTAGTCTGTTTTCTTGAAGTACTAGAAGAAGACTTTTTCATAATTTTGTCCTATAACAAACAGGTACTATTAAATATAGTTCATTTATAAATGCAAGGATTAACTCATGTGCGGTCGTTTTACCCTTGATACGGATTACGCAAAGATTAAAAAGCAATTTGGCATTCACCAAATCGAGCCTCTCCCCGGTAGTTTTAATGTAGCACCCACAGAAACCGCCCTTTGTCTTATGAATACTGATGAAGGTCTAGAAGCCGTGCAAATGCGCTGGGGTATTGTATCTTGGTATGTAACTCTACTGTTTTTATCACTATGCATATTAGGCTTCGCTCCTGTATCACTTCATCGATAAAAAGACGTGGTGTTATCAGCAAGAGGAAGAACACGATCTACTTGTTCATTCGTTTTATGCGACCACATGGTGCTAAAAAAAAGAGTTTCATTTGTTTTGTTCGTTGCCATAATCATTAACTGATGAAATTGCTCAACTATAAAAAGATCATCCACAGAATAATACGCATTTGCTAAATAAGGATCTGGCTGGTTTAAGCATTTATAGAGATTAGTATGCCAAATTAATTTGATGGTATTCATAGCTTGAGTTTGTAGCCCCCATTGTTTTTCTAGCCTTAGAAGCGTGTTATCCACTACTCTGACAATGTTTGTAAACGTCTCATAGGAAGCATTAAATTTATTATTGAGCAAACTTTCAGCGATAATTGGCCAATACATAACTGCAAGAAGAAGAGGAATATCCTGCAAAGATGCCCCCATGTCATTATCCAATGCAGCGAGCATGTTTTTAATCAGAAATTGGCAGACTATGTTTTTGCTGTCCTTCATGCATTTAGCCGCTTCTGGGAACAGGTAATGCAATAAATTCAAAGCGTGTAGTTCGTCAAAGTTTCTCTGTGCATTTTCTTCAAAAAATAATTTTGTTATCTCTTTTAATAATCGGCCTGGGTGCACGGTTTCTAAAAGATATCCGTTTTCTTTAATCGCCCCAAGGATAGTAAGATCAATTTTAAAATTGTATCGTGTGTTGTATCGAACTGCTCTTAGCATACGAATAGGATCTTCTCGAAATGAGTCGTGAGGACTATCAATGCAGACAAGTCTCTCCTTTTCTAAATCATCTAAGCCTAATCCAGTAGGATCAATGACAGTACTATTGATAGGATCATAAACTAAAGTATTAATCGAAAAATCGCGATGTTTTGCATCTTTTAACAGGTCTGCTGTAGGTGTGTAGGTAACTAGGGTACCATCGTCAAGGATAACACTAATCTGATTGGCAGTCGGTATCTTTTCACGCATCGGTGATATCTCAACCCGTACATCAGAATCCTCAATAATTTTAAGCACAGAGGATGTTTTTCCAACAATGATTGCTTCCAGGTTAATCAGTGCTTTTGACTCATCAGGTGTAGCTGTGCTTATTAAATCATAATCAGTTGGGATTCTTTCTAATAATAAATCGCGAACAGCTCCACCGACAATGTAGATCTGATGATTTTTTTCGGCATGCTTTTTAATTATTTCCTCTACTACAACAGAATTAATTTGCAATGTTTTCTTAACTTGTCGATATGTTGGTTGTGCAGATGATTGTGTTTCTTGGATAGTTGATGACTTTAAATTGGATGCTTTTGTGGTGTGTGTAGCTGGTTGAAAAAAGGATGTGATAGTTTTTTTATTTTTGGCATCTTTACTTTTTGCTGATTTACACTCCACTGGAGAAGAGTTCATAGTTTTCGATGCACTTCTTCCTTTATGAAGCAACTCTGAAAGTCGATTGACCGCATCATTAGCAAACTTTTGGTGGCTAATCCACTCATGATATTCAGGGTTATCTACCGTTAAATTAGGAATTTCTTTATTTAATAAATCAAGTGATTTCTGGTAATTTTTTAGTGCAGATCTTCTTAGCTGCTGTGAGAATTTAAAATGTTTTAAAGATCTTTCCCATTCAGAGTGAGCTTTATAACAATCCCCAATACTCATCATAATTTTGATGGCAACCAAAGCATTGTCAGAGTTTATTTCTTTAGGCAATTGCTTAGTATAAAGCTGAATGGCTTTAAAATACTCTCCTTCTATATAAAAATCGAAAGGACTTTTTTGTTGAGGGCTTTCTGGTGGCGTTTGAACAGATTCCTCGGGCTTAGCATTGGCGGCATTGTCTTCATAGAGTTCATCGACAAAAGTAGCAATACTGCTGTCCTTTTTAGAAAAGTGGTTCTTCTTGATTTTTTCTTTTCGAATAAGATTTTTTGTGTATTTTTTTATTCGCTCATTATAGAGCGTTTGTGCATTACTAAGCTTGTAATATGAAGGAGATATTTTCTCCAACTCTTTTATTAAAATTTTTCTATTCTCATCCAGTAATTTTCGTTCGTCGGTAACGCTCATTCCTAACATTTCTTCGACTTTATCGGCTACTTGCTTTTCAACTGAAGGGGTCCTACCTTCATCAAGTACGGAAATACGATGGGAAAGGACACTTATCAAGAAATTTAAGGCAGTTTTATAACAAGAGAATATGTGTAAAGCATTTTTTGCCGAATCATTTTGAATAGTATTTGAAAGCTTATTAACTTCATTATCAGTGTAATGAGCATCGATAACCAACTGAAAGTTATCTAAAATAACCTGGATATTTGCAATCAATGAAAGAAGATTTATTGATATTAAAACACCTCGCAGATCATTCTCACGTAAGACAGGATCCACTACTATTTTACTCTGTTCATCCATAAGCACAATGAACTCTTCTTGATTGAAATATTTGTTGTAGAGCTCTACTATTTTAAGTGCAAAATGAATGGCAATTTTTTTATCGTTTTTTAGTAATCGATTGACTGCCTCTTTTAAATCCTTTGTAGTCTGCTCCCCTGAAATTTCTTTAAGTAAAAAATCTTTTTGTTTATTTTGGGAATTTTTTTTATTGGCTAAACCACTTAGATGGTTAAAAAATTTCATATAATTGGAATTTAATTCATAACTAAACTCTCCATTTTTTATTATACTTAAAATTATTGTGCGATGTGGAAGTTCAGTAAAATGCGGCATATTAAGTAATGTTAAGGCCTTTTCAAAATATAGCTTTGATTTAACATACGCTTTTGTTGAATATTCATCCATTACGAAGGTTCGAAAATCAACAGTAGAAAAGGTAGCCCCTAATTCCAACCACCCTACAATGGCATGTACATCGTGTTTTATTTCCTCAAGAAATCGTTCAAATTTACCAATCAAATGGCGTAAACTGTATGCCTGTATGAAATCTGGTGATTTACTAAATTCTTTAACTTCTTTTTCGATAAGGTGCCGAAAAGAAGCATAAAGGGATTTAGGGGATTGATCATGCAATTCCGGTGGAATTACTGAAATTTTTTTTCTATCTCTTGGCATTGTCTATTCTTTTAAAAATAAGAGAGGGCATTCTATCAATGCTTCTAATGAATAAATACTGTTTTTAAAACAATTTCTTAAGCATTTAAATCCAAACTAAGGGCCCTGCATTCTTACGACAATTAACTAGCACATGTCTCTTAATATCAGAGTTCTAGCTTTGAAAAAATTTCATTCGTGCTCACCATTTCTTTTAGTGCAAAGAAGCTGTAGGACTGATGATATTGTGTTTCGTGCCTTTTTAACAATTCTATAATATCTTGACGATTTATAATTTTAGCCAGTTCAAGTGGTGAAATGGATAATTTGTCTTCAGTACTTTCCTGACGCTCAATAAAGACTTGCAATCTAGCCAAAGTAGTCTGCTGATGAGTAGCATCTTTCTTTTTGATGCAACTTTGAATCAATTTTTCCAATTCACTTTTATTGGTTACATAAGGAATATTGAATTTTATATTTTTATCGAACATGGACTTAATGAAATCAATATTACCCTGTTGGATAGCAATATGAGCGGGCGTAATCCCATTCAGAGTCTTATCCCAATTAATATTGAGTCCATGAAGTGTTGTTAATACATCGAGCTTCCTATTTTTAATGGCAACATGGATGACTGTTTCTTTATTGCTATTTAAATTTTCAAAGTTAGCGCCACAATCATAAAGCTTTTTAATGACATCGATGTGACCATGTTGTACTGCCGCAAAAACAGGGGTTAGGCCGTTAGTACCTGCTTTATTGAGATCTGCACCGTACTCATGAAGTTTCTCAATAATGGAGACATGGCCTCTTGTAGCGGCAGTTATAGCCAGTGGAACTCCTTTAGGGGCGGTTTTATCAAGATTAATACCACATTCATGGAGTTGTTCAAGTACGGCAACATGACCAAAATAGGTCGCCAGGAACGCAGGAGTTACTCCTTGTTTATTCGATTCATTTACATCAAACTTACACTCATGGAATTTTTTAATGACGGCGGCATGGCCATTTTTGGCCGCAAGTATAATGGGTGTTAGGCCTTTTGCATTGGGTTTGCCAAGATCTGATCCAAATTTATACAGCATTTCAACCGCAGCAGCATGTCCACAGGCTGCGGCTAAATGAACAGGTGTTAAACCTTGGGAATTTGGCAAATCAAGATTAGCCCCACCTAGACAAAGTTGTTCAATGGCTCCAGCGTACCCTTTTTGAGCGGCGATTAAAATTGGGGTTGTCCCGTCAATGTTTGCTTTATTAAAATCAGCACCACATTTAGACAGCGTTGCAAGAACCTCGGCACGTCCTAATGTCGCGGCAACATAAGCAGGAGTTGCACCAGTAACACTGGGTTTATTAAAGTCAGCCTTGTATTCATGAAGTTTTATAAGAACGTCAACATGTCCATTTTCTGCGGCAACATAGACAGGAGTGTAACCGCCAGCTTTTGCCTTATTCAGATCAACGCCATATTGATTCAGTTTTTCAAGAACGGCAATGTCCCTTTGATATGCAGCAATGTAAGCAGGAGTTACCCCTCTAGCATCTGCCTTATTAAAGTCTGCCCCTCCTTTATAAAGCTCTTCAAGCGCTCCGACATGGCCATTTTGGGCGGCAATACAGGCTGGTGTGGTACCTATTTTAGTGGGTTTATTAAAGTCAGCACCATATTGACGAAGTTTTATAAGAACATTAACGTGTCCTTTTTCGGCAGCGATATAGGCAGGGGTAGTGTCATTTTTTGTTCCTTTATTAAGATCGGCGCCGAGGAGATAGAGTATTTCAACGACATTGGCATGGTCGTTTTCAGCTGCAACATAAGCAGGTGTTATTCCTTGGTCATCCGCTTTATTGAGGTCACCATTCCATTGGGAAAATAGTTTAATTACCTCGAGATGACCATTTTTTGCTGCGATAAAAACCGGAGTCGCACCAGTAATGATTGGCCTATTAGGATCAGCGCCGTACTCACAAAGTATGCTGACTACCTTAGCATGCCCCATTTGTGCTGCGATATACACGGGTGTGGCACCCGTAGCCCTTGCTTTATGTAAATCAGCCTTGCATTCATGAAGTTTGATAATGACATCCACATTCCCTTTTTCGGCAGCAGCATAGAGGGGTGTGACACCATCATTATTTGACTGATTAAGGTCTGCCCCGTATTCATAAAGTTTACCAATTACGTTGACATGGCCATTATACGCCGCAGTAAAGGCTGGCGTGTCTCCCCTCAAGTTAGGCATATTTAAGTCAGCGCCATATTCAACAAGCTTATTAATCAGGTCAATGCGACCCTTTTGAGCCGCGATATAGATAGGAGTCAATCTGCTACTGATTAGTGATACATTAGGATCAGCACCGTATTCACACAATTTGGCAGCCACGTGGAAATGACCATTTTGTACTGCAATAAAAAGAGGAGTCGCACCAGTGGTTCTGGCTTTATGAAAATCGGCTTTACACTCATGAAGTTTTATAATTGCGTCAAGGCGACCATTTTGGGCTGCAATGTAAGTAGCGGTTGTCCCGTCAGATGTTTCCTTATCAAGATCACCT
>NZ_LNYG01000012.1:0-900 GCF_001467745.1 Legionella jamestowniensis | reverse complement strand
GTAATACCAGCGGAATCTGCTTTGTTAAGGTTAGCTCCACGTTCATGCAGTTTTTTAATCATATTGGCATTACCTTTATAGGCAGCGGCGATGGCTGGGGTACCCCCAGCATTGGTTGCTTTATTGAAGTCAGCCTTATATTGGTAAAATTTATCAATCAGAGTTATATGTCCGTATGAAACAGCCACATAGAGAGGAGTTAGCCCGTAAGAATTTGCTATATCGAAGTTAGCACCTAACTTATGCAGAAGGTCGAAATGTTCGATATCACCTAGTAATGCGGCGAGATGAACTAAGTTCGAATTATTAATTATTTCAAACTTCAAAGTTTTATGAATTAATCTACAAAATTGGTCAAAAAGTTTCTTCCCAGACAATTTTGAAGAAGGAAGCTTGTTATAAAAATCCAAAATTTTTGCATAACTACGAATAAAATTTTCAGTTAATTTGTAATCATTAGCAATTTGCTTAAGAAACAATTGAGTGCGATTACGATCACTTAATATAAATTCCAGTAACGTTTGAGATTTTTTCGGTACCTGATGGGGCACTGCTGTAGCCTGTAATAATATTTCTTCAAATGGACACGTTGATAACGTAGCAATCAACTGTTTTTCCGAAAAATTATTCATTAAATGTTGCAGCGGAGAGGATGGCTGCAATTTTTTTTTCTTTTTTCGACCTTGGGATTGTGGCTCTTCCTGGGAATTCCCTCCTTTTTCAGTTGTATTCCCCTCTTCTTTGTTAATCTTTTTATCTGTGGGTAGGTGATTGTGCAGCGGCGTAGTAGTAACCTTCTGAAACGCTTTAAACTGCTCCATGTTACGGCCAAGTACGCCAAGAAAGATATCGCGGGCCTGGGTTTCATTTCCCTGCTGTAGTAGTTTTCTTGCCTCAGCT
>NZ_LNYG01000011.1 GCF_001467745.1 Legionella jamestowniensis | reverse complement strand
TCAATATCCGCAAACAACGTACAGGTCAGTACTTCCGGATTTCCAACTGGCACCTTAATAACCAGTAATACCTGTATGGGTACACTCAATGCTGGCGCCACCTGCGACATTACCATCACCCCAGGTGGTACGGCCAGCTCTAATAGCATTGCCAATGCCTGTACCTCATCGCCAGGAACTGAACCCGTGCCAACTGTTGTCACAGTCAGTGCTGATAATGCGCCTTCCACAGATATCAATGTTCTGGTATTAGGATACGGCTGTATTTATCAAGGCGGCTTTTTGTTTTCAGTCGATGACTCCACCTCCAATACCGGAAGTATCGGTGGGAAAGTGGCCGCATTGACGGATGAGCCAAATCCATTGTATCAGTGGTCGACAGTATTCGATGACACAGCAGCGGACAGTATCACAGATGGATTTAGCAATACT
>NZ_LNYG01000010.1 GCF_001467745.1 Legionella jamestowniensis | reverse complement strand
GCACGGGTAATCCCGGTAATAAAGCGGTTAAAATAAGGAAGGCAGGATTCATCCCCTTCCCCTGCTTTGGGCAAATGGCTTGTGGTATGGACAGTACCCTGCTTTTCTTTCAGTTTGCTGCAAGCTGCAGCACCGTCTTTCCCATCGAGGGGACGCCAAAAAAGAATGGTGTCATATTCAAGGCCTTTAATTTGTTCAGGGGTGAAGATTAAA
>NZ_LNYG01000009.1 GCF_001467745.1 Legionella jamestowniensis | reverse complement strand
TGTTAATGAACGTCCGGATTAACCAGATTAAAGCAATCTCTCTAAAAATTACTTTAATCTGATGCATCCTACAGAAACGTTGGTGGGTCTGAGTGGACTTGAACCACCGGCCTCACCCTTATCAGGGGTGCGCTCTAACCAGCTGAGCTACAGACCCATTTTTGACTGCGGCCTTTTACTTTAATCGTCGTTATGTTGATTCTCTCGCTCAGTCACATACAAAAGTATGCCCCTTCGCTCTTTCACCCACATGCCTCGATTAAAGTAAAATTCCTTGCAAAAATTTTCTCTCTGACAACAACTTTGTTGACTGTACTTCGTTCCTGCTTCTGAAAACAAACTGTGTGGGCACTTCGGGTGAATTGTCGTGCTTTAATTTTAAGGAGGTGATCCA
>NZ_LNYG01000008.1:180000-247521 GCF_001467745.1 Legionella jamestowniensis | reverse complement strand
ATCGATGTAACCATGCTGGACGTTGAGTGAAAACCTCCCCGGCTGCAAGCAGCCGGGCTACGAAAACACCAGGCATCTCCAACGTAGCCCGGTTGCTTGCAACCGGGAGCATCGATGTAGAAATTAAAAACCTGAATGATGCTGTAGAAAGGCAATTTCCTCTTTCGTTGAGTCGAGGTTTAATATTGTATTGCGATGAGGAAAACGGCCGAAACGCTTAATAATTTCTGCATGCTGTTGGGCATAAGAACGTTGTTCTTCCAATCCTGGCTCAGAAAATAGTTCTAATGATATATCCTGAATCGCAGGGGACTCACTATGCATAAACGGCATATATAAAAATGTGCGATGTGATACGGTCATCTGCTGATTAAACTTGCGGCGAATTGCTTCCTGGGCCAGCACCAAAGCCATACCATCGAAGGCGAAGCTTAATGGAGATTTACGATAAAGATGACGAGAAAATTGATCAAGAATTATTACCTCAGCCAGGCAACCACACGCGGTATGTCGCCATGAAAATAACTCCCCAGCGGCTGCTTGCTGATGGATCTTTAAAAATTGGTTCTTGATTGTTTCATCAAGCTTCGCATCTTTTTTCCACCATTGCTCTGGTGTTAGCTCCTTAAACCAGAAATTAAGAATAGTGTTAAAATCCATAGATTTTCCATTAACCTTGAATAATTCTATTATAGTAAACCGCTTCATTACGCTATACTTTGCTGATAAAGCACCGCGTCATCAAGTTTTGCCCCCCATTTAGATCATTACGGATTGTTTTTTACTGTGGGATTCTTAAGGACTATAATTATAGTATGAAAGATAGCAGGAGAATTGTAATGAAATGGACTCTGGGCGTTTTATTATTACTATCCCTAGCCCCGATAAGCTTTGCATTTCAACCGAATAGCACAAGTCCACAGAATCCTAGCTATCTTTACTACCCTCATTTACAAAAAGGTCATGAATTGAGTCCATTCAACCGACCTCCGCAAAATAATGTCATCACGGGAAATGACAAATCAACAACACGCTTTGATCAAAGTGGCTATATGGATACCACCCCTGTTGATGATACAGGCACTGAGAAGGATGTTTCTCATAAGCTACAACCTAATTGGATTATTCCTTCTCACCATGTTCCTAATCCTCAGCCTAAATACATGCCACATCCCTGATTAACGCTTTAGGTTGCATAAGGACTATCTCCAATATGGCGTCGATTATCGCGCTGCTCCTTATCAGCAGCTTTAATTTCGGCCATTTTTTCTTCCGAGAAATGGAACATATTATACCAGCGCTGCCCATATACAGTCTGAACTGTTTTTGAATTTGCAAATTCTACGCCCTTGGCAATATTCACCTTTTCTGCAGGGTATTTAGCATTATTTTGAGGTTCATATTGAATGTAAAGCTCATCGTTGTGTGGCGGTTTTTTAAAATAGATAGTAATGGATTCAAGGCTGGGTTTTTTTAACTCAATCGTCATGGAAGGAATGTTTCTTTTTTTACACCGCAGGCATTCCTTAATGATATCCTGTAAACAAATAATCTGTGTTCCTTGATGATGAATCAACACATCTTTCTTTCCTTCAGGTAGTTCTTTTTTCCCTTCAAAATTCCACCCGTCAGGAAGAGCAATATAGACAAACGCCATAAACACCTCTATTTATACAAATTAAAGTCACATCGTATTATACAAATACATTAGAGGGCAATGCTATTTCGTTTTTTTAGTACTCATTGATTGTTCAAGCTATATATAATAAAGCGATGACTTGTAAGCCCAATAGATAATGAGTATAGTCTTCCACCAGCTTAGGAGTATTTTCATGGTTAATTTGGAAACATCAATGATAAATCAGGCAAGGCAAGCCTTGACACATGCCTATGCTCCCTATTCAAACTTTAGAGTGGCATCCTGTGTTTGTAGTGAAGATGGAAGCTTATATACGGGTGTTAATGTGGAAAATGCCTCATATGGTTTATCAATTTGTGCCGAAACGGCTGCGATTTGCCACATGATTACAGCGGGACAACAAAAAATTAAAAGCATGGTAGTGCTCAATGGTGAAAATACCCCTTGTCCCCCTTGCGGGGCTTGCCGCCAGCGAATTATAGAGTTTTCAGAACCGAACACCGCAATTCATCTATGCAATGACCAAGCAATTATAAAAACATTAACAATTGCTGAGCTCTTGCCCGAAGCATTTAAACTTAAGCCTTAACAGGACAGGATTAACTGTATGACAAAAACAACCCTTACATCGGCTCATTTAGCTGCAAAACAAATACAAGAGCAGCTTCCCAATTTTAAACCCACCTTGGGTATTGTTTTAGGCTCAGGCTTAGGCAGCTTTGCAGACCAACTGGAAGATGCCATCTCTATCAGCTATGAACAATTACCAGGATTCCCTAAGCTCACGGTGCATGGCCATGGGGGCAATGTAGTTTTAGGCTACTTATCGGGTGTTGGCGTGGTTTGCTTGCAAGGTCGCGCTCACACTTACGAAGGCATTGATTATGAAGTCGTTAAAACTTACGTTAGAACATTAAAATTGCTTGGCTGTCATTATTTTTTTGCGACAAATGCCTCAGGATCGCTACGAGAAGATGTAGGGCCTGGTGAATTAATGCTTATTACTGATCATATTAATATGCAACCAGGAAACCCTTTGGTAGGACCTAATGACGATGAATTTGGCCCTCGTTTTTTCCCTCTAGATAATGCCTATGATAAAGAAATGCGCGATAAATTATTGCAAATCGCCCATAAAGAGGACATATCTCTTAATCAAGGCGTTTATGTGTCTGTATTGGGCCCTAATTATGAAACAGCAGCTGAAATCAGAGCATTTCGCATACTAGGTGCTGATGCAGTAGGTATGTCTACGGTACCTGAAGTACTGGTTGCCAATCATTGCGGCATGAAAGTCGCTGTTATTGCTACCATCACCAATTATGCAACCGGGCTTGCTTGTACGAGCCACAGCCACGAAGCAGTGGTATTGATGGCATCAAAAGCTGCAGAAAAGTTAAATCGTTTGGTGAAGCAATTTATTGCGAGCCTGGCGTGAATTTAGAAGCTGACTTTTTAATTGCTGTGGGCGAAATTAATGAAAATGCCAAGGATATTGAAACCCTTAAGGCAGAAGCGGTTTCATTAATTGATTTGACGCTACTCAATGAAAATGCCTCTTCCGAAGCATTAGATGCGTTAATGAAAAAGGCAAACCTTTATCATGTTGCGGCCATTTGTGTCTTGCCGCAACATGTCAAAGCGATGACAGAACTGACTGGCGTTAAATTGGCAACTGTAGTCAATTTTCCAACAGGGAACCACTCTCTAGCAGAAACGCTCTCCGAAACCAACCAATTACTCAGTAATTATCCCATTCAGGAAATTGATTATGTTTTTCCGTATCAAAATTATCTTCAAGGTAGAGAGCAAGAAGCGTTAACGCATTGTCAACAAGTCTATACACTTTGTGAACAACAAAAAATTACATTGAAGGTGATTTTAGAAACAAGCGCTTTTCCAACATTAGAATCAATTTATGATGTCAGTTGCAAACTGATTGATAATGGTTGTAATTTCATAAAAACGTCAACCGGTAAAACCAAACAAGGTGCCACCCCCTCTGCTACTTTTGCAATTTTAAAAGCAATCGAGGCAAGCGATATCCATTGCGGTTTGAAAGTTTCAGGAGGCATTAAACAGCCTGCTCAAGCCTTTACTTACATGTGTCTTGCTGAGCATGTTCTTAAAAGTAATGTGAATAAAGCCTGGTTTCGTATTGGCGCTAGTAGTTTACTGGATGAATTAGTAAATCCTCCTGCCCACTAATACCACGAATGAATTTTTTCAGATATCGCTGAAGCACGAGATCTGTAATTACTACAGTGATAGCAGCAAATTTTTTACAATCCAGTATATTCATTCCTATGCTTTCATTGAAACTTATGAGCACAACGCAACTATTTTTGCAGATCTGATGTTACAGATAGATACTGAGGCATTAATTAGTCAAGTAGCTGAAGAAATAAAGTCTCTTTATGAAAAATCAGACAACCGTTTAAAATTGCCAAATGCGAAAGAATTGATGATGATGCAACTATTCGACAAACCTGATTACTTAGAGTATTTAGAATCTGAACAGAGCAAAGAATCTGAAATTAAAGATTCTCATGAGACATCAAGAGCGCACTTTATATAATTAATTATATAATCGCCTACTTAACATACATGGGCTCAGGCTGATCAAAATTATATATCACTCCAAAACCAACTTGTGCAGTATTAGGTCTTATTTTTGTGTGTTTTGTAACTGTTCCAAAGGGTTCAAACACACTACTTTTTACACTCTGATAAGTAATTTGGCTATAGTCCATCATGAAAGTGAAGCGTGATGTTAATGCATGCCTTATTCCTAAACCATAACGAATGCCGCTACGATTTTTAGTTATGCTTTGAATGGTTGGATCAGATTCAACAATTTTTAACCGACCATTTGCATAGCCGATTCGCCCATAAAATACAGTTGTATCAGCCAAAAAGTAACCGGGCAATAAGCCAATACCTTCGCTATGGCGAATGTTAAAATACGTTTTGGAAAAGCTTTGATGGAGATACTCGTCATTGGTTAATTGATATTCAACAGAACTGATATTTCCATTAACCTCACCGGCCAAATAAAATTGCTTGTGACGCCAAGCGTAACCACCAAAAAGAGAACCAAATACACCCAAACCCGAAAAATGGTTTCTATCGACGACACTAAATGTGTTGGGTCTTGTTACATAAGCGGATTGGGTAAAACTCGCTCCCTCAGGTCCAACACTAGCACCCAAATAGAATCCTGCAAAGCAGGGAGTGGCTGCTAATATAAGAGTTAGTCCACCAACAGTTGTCTTCCTTAACATTATAATCCTTGGTATACAGGGCAAATCATACTTTACCAATCCCGATCTTTTAAATGAGCTCCGCCCCTTCCCTCACATGGTTAGGGTCAGGATGACGGTAAATTTGCGCAAGAAAAGGGTGGTATTAAATTTAATTAAAATGGTATGATCTTGCTCTTCGGGGGGTATATTCAAGGTATTGATTGTATTTAAAAAAACCGACATGTGCAATAGGAAAATGAGCTAACCAAAGAATTAATTCCACATAGCCCCCATAAGGCCTAGCCACATCGTTAATCCATACCAATTATTACTGGTAAAAGCATTTAAACAATTCACGGGTTCGCGTTTACTGATAAGTCTCTGTTGATAGGCCAAATTTAATGCAGCATAGATCCAGCAACCCCAAAAAAAAGAAGAGTTTAATGTGATGACGAGGGGAAGCCATAAAAGATGTAATGATATTTGCAGCAAGGCAATCACCAGTTTGTCATAGGATGCAAACAAGATGGCTGTCGATTTAACGCCAATACGCAAATCATCGTCTCTATCAACCATGGCATATTCTGTGTCATAAGTTACCACCCACATAAAATTAATGAATAATAATAGCATCATGGTTTTATCTAGATTGTGATCTAAAGCAGCATAAGCCATGGGTATTCCCATTGAAAAAGCAATTCCTAGAATTAATTGCGGGCTTTGAATAAATCGCTTGCAAAAAGGGTACAACAGGGTGACAACGACGGCGAGCAAAGCATAATAAAAACACTGCCTTGGTAATTGTAGCAAAACGAACAACGCCAGCAATAATAACAGGAACAGCAGACCAAAAGCCTCCATTAAAGTAACGTGGCCTGCAGTCAATGGTCTTGTTTTTGTGCGCTCTACATGCAAATCAACATGCCTGTCAGCAATATCATTAATCACGCAACCAGCTGATCGCATACATACCGTGCCTAATAAAAATAAAAGTATTAAAAGCGATGGAGGCTTTCCTTCACTGGCTAGCCAAAGTGCCCAGGCTGTCGGCCACCACAAGAGTAATATACCGATTGGCTTGTGAAGACGCAGTAGGCGAAAATAATGGCGCAATCTCATTTTTTTATCCTTAGAAGTTCAGGTAACAGAATTTCCACAAGGTAAAAAAAAGTACTTTGAGGCAATGCAAATTTGGATAATCTAACCCACAAAGAATGCCGTTCTCGTAAATGATGCGGCAACCAATAATATTCCAGTGAAGTGCTATCAATTGAATAGTGAACTATTCGCTCACGCTGTATTTCGGGAGTATCAAAAATTATAACGCCTAATGACTCCTCTTTTAATCGTATAAACAACGAAGTATTTACCTCATAACAATCATGAGGGATTATAGTTCTCGCATACCAGCACGCATTGTTTTGCGATGTCATTATAATTTCTCTGTGCATGACTGGATTGATATTTAACCCCAGAACATATTTATCCCACCAACTGCAATCTTTCCATTCTTGTTTAAGGATACTCAGAACAGCCTCTCCTCTTTCTTTTTTTAATTTATCGGTTAAAGAAAGTTGATGAGTAAGCCAGGGTAATAACCTTTCTGGAGGATTTACAGTTTGATCGGGCATAATTGAGCAATAACAGCAAAAATTTTGCGAATTATACCATATCTCCTCGTCGATAATACTTGGGGGGGTTACAGGCGCTTAAAATCAGTTCCTGGCTGCGAATCCTGGAATGCTTTATCGCGACGCTCCTCGCAATGACGTCAAGTCAAGATTTGCTGCAGTTTTAATCATTCCACAAATTATCCTCACTCCTGCCTCGAACAACGTGAAAGAAAGAGATTTTCCTTTTAAGTTTGATTGCACTACGAACAAAGGTTTAAACTGGCGTCATTGCGAGGAGCGTCGCGACGAAGCAATCCAGGATTCGCAGTAGGGAGCTAGAGTTAACCTATTAAATTAAAAAATATATGTTTTTTTTCTTGTTAGCTGACAGACTTATTAACACGCCCAAAACGATTAATAATCAACTTTGTATGTTTTGTATCAGCAGTAAGAAGATCAAAATGACCACTTGTTGCAGCATGTTTTAAGTTGCTAGAAAATAAGAGATAGGAATTTGACAAAAAACCTCTCCATTTTATCTGCAAGCCGGGCTTCTGCCATTGCCATTGGTGTAATAATTTATCATCTGATTGATACTTATGTTGCTCATTATCAATAAAAAGAATCATCCCTTTTGACCAGTCGTCAGAATCTGCTAAGGGCGTTAAAGCTAAGCGGACCCCATGCAGTAGTGCCATTTTTCTTGCATAACGGATTGCATCACTTATTTCATCTTCTATTACTTTAAGTTGATTTTGTTGAATAATGGTAAAATATGAAGGGACAATCATAAAAAATAAAAGGCAAACAAGCGCTAGACAGCAGACTAATTCTAGTAAAGTTATCCCCTGTATTGGTTTCACACTGATTTTTCCGTTAGAAATTTTTTAACTGTCAAAAGATCAACATAAGCCTTTTTTTTGTCGAAAGGATTACGCAAGAGATAAGCGGGATGATAGCTCACTAAAAAAGGAATGTTATTATAAGAGTGGAATTTTTGCCGAAGTTGGTTAAGAGGCGCAATTTTATTTGCTAAAAACTGACCAGAAAAACGCCCCAAGGCAAGTAATAAGAGAGGATTTACTAATTGAATCTGCTCTGCCAGATAACCACTGCAATGAACAATTTCTTCCGGCTTCGGATCTCGATTATCAGGGGGTCTACATTTCAAAACGTTTGCTATATAAACATCCTGTTCAGTTAACCCAACGCTTTTTAACATTTGATTTAATAACATGCCCGCTTTGCCAACAAATGGTAATCCTTGTTTATCCTCATAGAAACCAGGAGCTTCTCCAATAATCATTAATTTGGCAAGTGGATTACCTCGAGCAAACACCGTTTGAGTGCGTGTGTTGTGAAGAACACAACGCGAACAGGAGGCTACCTCGTTTGCCAATTGGGATAAATTTTTCTCGCAAGAAGATTTTTTTTCTCGCGAAACCCAAACATCTATCCCCATAGCTTGCAAGTAATATTGATGTAGTGCATGTGACATAAATTGGAAAAATTAATTGGTGAACACGTAATTATGGCAAATTAAGTTAGAATTGCGAAGAATTATTCCGATTGCATCGCTTTTTTTCCATGGAGAAAGGCCGTAATTCGGCGCGACACTCTAAACGGAGACATCGAAGCGCTATAAGCTAGAATTTTATTAACTACACCAGGAATAATAAATAATTTACCACGCTGTAATCCTTGATAAGCTAATTTTGCTACTTTTTCTGCTGCCATCACCCCCAAAACACCTCTGGCAAGAAAACTTTCCTCCATACCCGCGTCATGGAAAAAATTGGTTTGTGTAGGGCCTGGACAAAGAATGGAAATAGTAACACCTGAATCTTTTAGCTCATAGGCCAACGCTTCCGATAAGGAATTCACATAGGCTTTGGATGCATAGTAAGCAGCCATATAGGGACCAGGCTGAAAAGCTGCTGTCGAAGAAACCTGAAGTATCTTGCCCTTACCTAGTTGAGCAAATTTTTTAGCAAAATAACGCGTCAACTCACTCACTGTGACCATATTAAGTTGCAACATTTGATTTAACACTTGCGGGTCCATGGATATAAAATCGCCTAAGTAACCCACACCTGCATTATTTACCAGACAATCTATAAAATAATTTTTCTTTTCAAGCGATTCAATTAATTTAAAAGCACTATCACTCTGACTCAAATCTAAAGAAATAATATCGACTTCAACAGAATAAGCTTCTTTAATTTGAGAGGCCAATTGTTCTAAAAGAATCTTATCACGAGCGCAAAGTACCAAATTATGTGCATTCTTTGCAAACTCAAACGCCAAGGCATGACCTATCCCCTTCGAAGAACCAGTGATTAGCGTAGTCATTTTCCTCTCCATCCTTCAAGGTATCTTTTATTATTATAGTTTCTAAAGGTTCTTCCCCTTTCATTAAAGAGGAGCATAATTCAACAGCATCATTCCATTTCTGTTGATGAAATAACTTTAAAATCCTGTGGCTTTGTCGATTCAATAAATCCCATCTACTGTAAAAGGAAGAATGTTGTAGCCTCTCTGGATCAAGATTTTGCAGCGACGACATAAAAAAACTCAGCTTATCTACCAATTGATCAACTTTTTCCAAATGAGCCGCACTTAAAATTTGAATAAAAATGAATAAAAGCACATGTGTTTCTCCTTTAATTTCTTTCAAATATTGTAAACCGCCCAGTGGCTTGTGAAGAGAAAGGGAGTGTCTGGCGAGTTTGAATAACTTTAAATCATGTGCATTGGTCAGGAGGCTATAAGGCAATTTATGAAAAATAGGGTAAATTGCTGCAAACAATTGCATATTTTTGGTAACCCATTGTCTTTCAAAAATAGTTCCTGATAATTTCAACGGCGATTGATTGTCATAAGTTACAGGCGCGACTTCTATTTGTTTTGCAGGAAAATAATTGTTCCGTAACTGTTGTATTTTTTGCTCGCCCATCCCTTCTTTCTGGGCTTCTACCGCTAGCTTTTCAAACCATTCCGCATGACCTCTATAACAAGAAAAATAAAGTAACTCTTCTATTGATTCGAATGTGGAGTAAATAAGTTCATCATTCTTTGCCGTATTTCGATTTGTGAATCTATAGCGCGCATCAATATAGTTTTTTGCCGCTTGGTAACCATTCCCAACCAAAGTTGTTTGTTCATTTTTATCCAGATCAAATTGTGTGGATGACACATTTCCTACCGGAATAAGAACAACCTGGTTACTATGTTGCAATAGCTTTAAGCGGTCTCGCTCCCACCCACTCACCGGGTCTTTTACACCGGTAAAAAGCCCATACAGCCAGTTCCAAAAGAAATTTTCACGATAAACCCTATCAACCAGCTTATCTAATAAACTTCGCTCATAGCCATTATCAAATTGGAAGGCGACCATGCTTAGACAATTCCCATGTTCTGATTCCAACAAGGTAGATAAATCACCCATAAACACTTCTGTCGGAAAATTGTTTAAGATTCCTCCATCTTTATGCGTCTCACCTTCAACAATTGTCGGTTTAAAGACAACAGGAAAACTGGCTGAAGTTTTTACAGCTTCACTTACTTCCATCCATGGGGTACTTGCATAGGAAAAATAGCGAGTTTTTCTGCTTCTTACATTAGTGGCAGTAACAATTAATTTCTCACCCAAACCACAATCCGGGTAATGCTCTTTAAGAAGATGAAGAGACTCGAAAGTAATCTTTCCATGTTTAATAATTTTTTCATTGAGAAATCTTCGACCCTCAGCAGTTTTATCAATTTCATATTTACGAATGATTTCATCAACCCGTTTGGTAACCATATAATCAAGGGCAGCCTTCATAGCCCGCGCATCTGAAAGCCCTGAGCTATCAATCTCATAATGAATTAAATTATCTTGCTTAAACCATTGAAAAAAATTCAAAATATCATCAGAAGAATATCCCAGATAACATAGGGCCGCCATAATTGCACCTGCTGAACTTCCTGCATACTTACTGGGCTTAAGTCCAACCTCTTCAAATGCCTTTAGTGCACCCACATGGGCAAAAATTTTTGCTCCTCCCCCACAAAACACCATGCTGTCTAAATCGGGGCGTTTCTCTGTTACAAAAATTTTTCCATCACTGTCGCGTTTAAACACTTGGACATCATTTTCAGTAAACAATAACCGATATTTCTTACTTCCCGAACATATCTCCGTCATTTCAATGTCTTGAGATACCTCCTTAAATAGCGATTGAAACCAATCCCATAACCGCTTATACCATGCTTTTTTTCTAATTAATCGCTGAGTTTCCCGGTATTCGAACATCGCTTGTATTCTTTTAGCTTCTGATACCACACCAATTGAGAAGGGATGTGGTTGAGAAATGGCTGAATCCAAATCATAAGACTCCAAATCAGTAGCCATTAATTTCTTTACCATGTCGTCAGTTAACAGTAAACGCTTACAATTTCGTAGTGGTTTACTCTGGTTATCATGGCATTGATGGTATTTCGTTGCCGTTTCTTCGAGAAAAAGTTGATTTAAACTAACTAGCAAGCCATGGGAATCCTGACAGATCTCTATCCCTGACAGAAGGCAATCTGAATTATCTTCAGAAGCTAAGTCCCAGTGATAAGATTTTTTACGATGAAATAAGAAGTTAATTATTCGTCCCCATTTACTAAGACCAACTTCAGCGGTATAGCCTCGATAATTATTCGTAGCAACACCACTTAATAAAGCTTCACTCGCTTCACTACGGTGCGGCTTTAGAAACCACTTGAGAAATTTTTCGCGAGTAGGCTCGCTCATCCGAGTAAAATCAATAATGAGGCGCTCATCATCCAATAGATAATCACAAAGGGTATATTTTTTATCTGGGGATAAACCATTGATACGAAACCAACCCAGATGAACAGTAAGCAAAAGTTTTTTTAATAAAAGAATATTCGGATACAGCACTATATCCTGACGCAACAATGCACTTAATGCTTCCTCTCGTGACATAGCTTATTCCTTTAGTTGCGAGTTACCTACACGACAATCCTGTGCTCGTGAAAATGGATAATATAGCTATATACAATTTTAAAACGACTAATCCTAAGTACCGCTACTGCTTGTCAGCAGTATCTAAACTATTACTCTGAATACCTCCGGCAAGTTCTGAATTTTCTAAACACGCTGAAAACCCACTCCGCTCTACTTTTCGACGTCCCGTGGCTTGTCCGCGGGATCCAAGATGCTGTGCGCTAAAACACTGGACCCCGCGGACAAGCCGCCGGGCGTCGGCAAAGATGTGAGCAAGAGACAGAGACAAGTCGCAGGGCGTAGCCAAAGATAGGAGCAAGAGACAAGGACAGGCCGAGACACGTATCTTTTTGAATAAGTCATTTAAAAATTAAGTCCTTTTATTTTTTGTTAAATTATTTAACTACTTTTATAATTAACATAAATCCATGAGTAAATAAATACCAATATTGGATTGGTTCCAGAATAGAAGCACCCGGTGTTATATCAGAATTATTTTTATGGCTTAAGCTCATGCTTGAAATGAGAGCACGTAGCGATACTAAAGATTGATAGAAGTATTTATAGCGTTGACAATTTTCACAGGGTCAGATGAACCGGTAATCGGACGCCCCACCACTAAATAGTCACTACCAAGAGCAATAGCTTGCGAAGGTGTTACTGTTCGACTTTGATCATCTTTTTTACTATCAGGCAATCGAATTCCAGGGGTAACTGTAAGAAACGAATTCCCACAAGTTTCCTTTATAACCGCTACCTCATGGGCTGAGCACACTACACCGTCCAATTCAGCTTGATAAGCTAACCTCGCCAATTTCTGCACTTGGCCTTCTAAAGAATGATCTATCCCAATTTGCGATAGATCACTCGGATTAATGCTGGTTAAAATAGTTACCGCGATCAATAAAGGACGTTTTGAACCATAACTGGTTAAGGCTTCTCTAGCTGCTTGCATCATTGCTAATCCGCCAGAAGCATGAACATTAATCATCCATACACCAAGTTCAGCGCAGGCTTTACAAGCTCTAGCAACAGTACTTGGAATATCATGAAATTTTAAATCCAGAAAAATTTTAAATTCTTTCTGGATTAATTGATGAATAAAATTTACACCGAATAAGGTAAACATTTCACTACCCACTTTTAAGGCACATTGAGTGGGGTTTAACTGATTAACCAGTGTTAATGCCTCTTCTTGTCGGTGAAAATCAAGAGCAATAATAAGTTTTGGATGCACCTATACTCCTGCAAGTTCAGTCGCTAAACACGATTCAACCGCATTAGCTACCCTCTGTTGTTCCTCTAAACTCATATAGGGATGCATAGGTAAACTGACAACATGCTTACTGGCTCGTTCGGCATGTGGGAAATCACCCAATTTATACCCCAAATAAGCTAGCGCCTCTTGTTGATGCATGGCAACAGGATAATGTACAGCAGTAGGGATACCAAGTTCCTGTATTTTTTTCTGAAATTCATTGCGATTAGGAACTTCAATCGTATATTGAGCAAAAACACTCGTATTTCCTGGCATAATAGAAGGCGTATTGACGATCCCTGATAGCAATTGTTCATAGCGCTCTGCTACTCTCTGCCGCATAACAATCTCGTCTGGGAACAATTTCATTTTTTCGAGTAAAATGGCTGCTTGAATCGTATCCATACGTCCGTTTATACCTATCCTGCGGTGGCAATATCTAGCATTCTGGCCGTGGATGCGGATTTCAAGCATTCTTTCGGCCAAAATATCATCATCGGTGAAGCATGCACCAGAGTCACCATATCCCCCAAGAGGCTTGGAAGGGAAAAAGCTAGTACAACCAATGGTTGTTAGCGCACCAGAATAAACGCCATGATAAGTAGCACCAAAACTTTGCGCGGCATCTTCCACTACAGGTAGCCCATGCCGTTTGGCTACTGCATTGATGACGTGCATGTCAGCGCATTGCCCATACAGGCTCACCGGCATAATGGCTTTGGTTCTTGACGTAATTTTTGATTCTATTTGTGCAGGGTCAATATTATAAGTCAGGGGATCAATATCAACAAATACAGGTTTTGCCTGACAAAGCGCAATAACTTCAGCGGTGGCAAAAAAACTAAATGGACTCGTAATGACTTCATCACCGGGCTCTATTTCTAAAGCCATTAGGGCCATGAGTAATGCATCTGTTCCACTGGAATTAACAATAGCATGCTTAACACCTAAAAACTTTGCCAGATGCTCTTCTAATTTTACGATTTCGGGTCCCATGATGTACTGGCCATGCTCCAAGACAGCCTGGATACCCTGTAAAATATCACTTTCTATCAGTTTATATTGTTTTTTCAGATCAATAAATTGCATTTTTTTCTCAAAATTCGCTAAGAGGAAATTAATCCCCTTCCAGACCATGAACGGGCTTCATTCTACCCCACTGTTTACAGCTTGGGCAATGCCAATGTAAATGTTTTCCACCAAATCCACAATGGCCACAGCGATAAATTGGCTTATTATCCAGAAATTTGCTTGTAATATCATAGAGCATCTGCAATTTATCTTTAACCTTGCCATGTGCCGATTCAAGATGCCAAAAAATAAGACGATTCAATCCTCTAATGGAAGGATGAACGCTGAGTTTATCCGACACGAAGTCAATAGCAACATCTACTCCTTTCTCATGGCGTAAAAATTCAGCAATCACAAAAATAGTAGAAGCACGTGGGTGCTCAGTTAGTATATCTTGCAAATACGACACACACTCCTGCATTTCATTAAGTTCACGATAACAGGTTACTAAGGGCTGTATTATTTCACTAAGGAATTCAGGATCTTGTTGTGGAACGCGTCTTAATGAGCGAATAGCTTGCTTATACTTTCCTTGTTGCATGTCCAAAGAAGCTTGCATTAAACTTGCGCGAACACACATTTTATCTACCATTAAGGCCTGTTTTACAGCATGCTGTGCTTTTTCAACCAAATTATTTTTTAATGCTTGATTCGCAATTTCACAATAATAATGTGCAGCCTGGATATGCATACTCTGCCCTAATGACAGCTCAATTTTCTTAATGATGTCCAAGGCTTTTTCCCAGGCTTTTTCCTGCTGATAGATAGCAAGTAACCCTTGCAAGCTGCAAGTTTCATTACCGCCACCCATTTCAACAACCTCCAAAAAAATACGCTCAGCACGGTCAAATACTCCCGCACTCATATAGTCCTGGCCAAGAGCCATTAAAGCTTCTTTTCTTTCCCTTAAACTTAGTTGGGGTCGAGCAATTAGATTCTGATGAATTCGAATAGCTCTGTCTACTTCACCACGACGGCGAAACAAGCTTCCTAAAGCAAGATGAGTTTCAACAGTTTCACTATCCACTTCGAGAAGTTTGATAAAAACATCAACTGCTTTATCAGGTTGCTCATTTAACAAATAATTTAAACCAACAACATATTCACGAGATAATCGGTTATTAAGATCTGCTTCTTTGCCAGAATAATTACGGCTAGCAACCCACCAACCTGACCAAGCGGCAGCAGGTAACAATAATGGCCATAAATTAATCATCAAAGCTCTCCATTATTTTTCGTTTGTCCAAAGTTGATGGCGGTCATTTGCTAAACTATGCCGATAATATCGCAGTTCTCTAACTTACAAAAGATTAAACTGAATTACCAGAGCCCCTGTTGCTACTTCTACTTCCTTCCGGAAATTTGATTTCTATGCTTTGTCGTTTACACAATGGGGTAAAGTACCCGGTAGAGTATTGGCAAGCAAAGTTTTTAAATTCAACTGTGAAATGTCAACTGCGCTCCTTTCTCTACATAAGACGAAACTTGGAAATCGCGTCATTGCGAGCGCTAGTGAAGCAATCTAATACGAGCATTGAACAAAAAAAATCCGTCTGGATTGCTTTACTTTATTCGCAACGAGAACATTAATGTTGTCCTGTGCAAAGCCTAATGTTGATCCTGTAAGGGAATCGACCTTAAGTTTTTAATTTCTTTTTCTGTCATTTTGAATTGATTTTTTAATCGTAAATAATCTACTTTAAGCCGCCAATATCGATATAAAAACAAAACAAAACCAAGTAGCAAACCAATCCCAAGCATGATTGTCATCAAAACCGATATGGGCATTGTTACTTTGGTGAAATAAAAATTAACAGCGACTGAAGAAGCATTCAAAGCTGCGAACGATACCCCTAATAGAATTAACAGCAAATAAAATATCATCATAAACAAGCGCATTGCATTATCCCTACAATGAATGGTTTGCCAAATACCTAAGCGACTTTAATACTCTACCATTCTCAAAAAATTTAACAATACCACCAGCGTGTGCGACTTATTCCTAAAAATCAGGGAATTCAAACCGGTTTCTCCATTTTTAGGCCTTGTGACAAGCCGCTGTCTCTTGATTACATCTCTGCCAACGCCCCACGACTTATCCACGGGACGTCGGAAAGTAGAGCTGGACTGCATTTTCAAAGATGTATAGATTCAGAAACAAGTGGCACGGCATCACATTTCCAGTTTATTGTTGCTTAAAGGTAAAAAAAAAGCGTAGATAACTACGCTTTTTAGAGGGGTCGTTGGTATTTCAAGCTTCTTTGCGCCAAAAGCAACAACCCCTTAATCAAGACGAAAAATTATTCACCTTCTTTACTAGCCATTTTCTCTTTAAGCAAATCACCCAGTGTCGTTGAAGCTACGTCTCCACTACGTGAGTATTTTTTGATAGCTTCAGCTTGATCTTGAGCATCTTTCGCCTTAACAGAAAGTGCAATTGTACGGTTTTTCTTATCGATATTGATAATTTTTGCTTCAACCTCATCGCCTTCTTTAAAGAGGTTAGTTGCATCATCAACTCTTTCTTCAGAGAGTTCATTAGCACGAATAGTACCAACCACTTCTGGGGCGAGTTCGATAGTCACCGTCTTGGATTCAACGGCAGTTACCTTACCTTTAACAATAGCACCTTTGGCATTTTCTTCGACGTAGGTAGTGAATGCATCACCTTCCAACTGTTTAAGACCTAAAGAAATACGCTCACGTTCAGCGTCAATAGCCAGAATAACAGCTTCCAACTCTTGACCTTTCTTGAACTGTTTTACGGCTTCTTCGCCTGGGGTATTCCAGGAGATGTCAGACAAGTGAACCAAGCCATCGATGTCGCCATCAAGACCAATGAAGATTCCAAAGTCAGTGATTGAGCGAATTTTGCCTTTAACTTTTTGGCCTTTGCTGTGGGTTTGTGAAAACTGGTGCCAGGGATTGCCAACGCATTGTTTCATACCAAGGGATATGCGACGGCGTTCTTCATCAATTTCAAGCACCATAACATCAACCATGTCACCCATGGAGACGACTTTGCTTGGATGAACGTTCTTGTTAGTCCAATCCATCTCAGACATGTGAACCAAACCTTCCACACCCTCTTCAATTTCAACAAAGCAACCATAATCAGTAATGTTAGTCACTTTACCTTGAAGTTTTTTGCCGACAGGATAACGCTCAACCAAATCAACCCAAGGATCATTGCCTAATTGTTTCATGCCTAATGAAACACGGTTACGCTCACTATCAAAGCTCAATACTTTAACACGAACGTCCTGACCTACAGTGAGTACTTCACTTGGATGTTTAACGCGTTTCCAGGAAATATCCGTAATGTGTAACAAACCATCGATACCACCCAAGTCAATAAATGCACCATAATCAGTAAGGTTTTTGACAATACCGTTAAGTACTTGACCTTCATGTAATGATTCGAGAAGGGCTTGTCTATCAGCACTGCTTTCTTCTTCAACTACAGCACGACGTGAAACGACAATGTTATTACGCTTCAAGTCCATTTTAATGACTTTAAACTCTAATTCTTTACCTTCAAGATAGGAAGGATCGCGAACAGGTCTGACATCAACCAAAGAACCCGGCAAAAATGCACGAATTGAGCCGATTTCAACAGTGAAACCACCTTTCACTTTACCAGAAATTAATCCAGTAACTGTATCGTTGTTTTCATGGCACTTAGATAATTTACGCCATGCTTCTTGGCGTTTTGCTTTTTCTCTGGAGAGCAGTGTTTCACCATAGCCATCTTCTACAGAATCCAGGGCTACTTCGACAGTATCGCCTAAGTGAATTTCCAATTGACCATTTTTATCTTGAAATTCCTCAACAGCAACAATACCTTCTGACTTTAAACCGGCATTTAAGGTTACATAATCATCATCGATTCCGATGACTTTCGCTGTGATAATTGCTCCAGGATAAAACTGTGCGCCAACAATACTTTGCTCAAATAATTCTTTGAAACTTTCAGACATATTAATAAACTCTTTAGTAAAAAAATGAAAGAACGAGATCCTCTCGCCTTTCCCCCAAATTAGTTAGCGAAAAACAAGTGTTTCATCGACCAATTTTAATACATTATCGAACACTTGTACAATCGTTAATCCAGTCGTATCAATAAAAACCGCATCCTCTGCAGGTTTTAATGGCGCATGTACCCGAGATGTGTCCCTTGCATCCCGTTTAGCCAATTCATCAACAACTTCGGCGAGGCTAGCATCAATTCCCTTTTCTTTCAACTGTAAATAACGTCTAAATGCCCTTTCTTCGGGAGAAGCGTATAAATAAATCTTTAAAGCTGCATTTGGAAAAACCACTGTGCCCATATCACGGCCATCAGTTACCAAGCCTGGAGGCATTGCAAATGCTCTCTGTCGAGCAAGCAAAGCTTCCCTTACCTCAGGTAAAACAGCAATTTTAGAGGCATCCTGTCCACATTCCTCGCTTCTAATGTCATTAACAACATTTGTTCCATCCAAAAGAACTTGTGCATTTTGCTCGGGATCAGTTTCAAACTTTAAATTTAAATGATGGGCCAGTTCAACCAGTGCCTCTTGATTGCTAAAGGCTATATTTTTCCTTTTGGCGGCAAGGGCTAGTACCCGATAGATAGAACCACTATCCAAAACATGCCAATGCAGATGATTTGCTAACATATGGCATATGGTCCCTTTCCCTGTGCCACTGGGGCCATCCAACGTGATTACCGGTACATTATTATCTGACGACTTCATTATTAACTTTCCTTAATAGCCAAATTAATTTTATTGGCTGTTTGCACAAATGTTGGGAATGATGTGGCTACATTGGCACAATTTTTTATTGTAACCGGATTTTTTGCAACAGCACCTGCAATTGCAAATGCCATTGCAATACGATGGTCAGAGTAACTATTGACTTCGCCACCCTGCAGCTCACCACCGTTAATGTATAAACCATCTTCAAACGCCTGGCACTCAATCCCTAATTTTTGTAAGCCCTCAACCATCGCACCAATTCTGTCGCTTTCTTTGCAACGCAACTCTCTTGCCCCGTGTAATAATGTCTGTCCTTTTGCACAAGCCGCTGCAACGAAGATAATTGGGAATTCGTCAATAGCAATAGGAACCAATTCAGAAGGAATGTCAATGCCTTCGAGTAAAGCATGCTTAACACAAAGATCGGCTACTAATTCTTCACCACACAGCCGTTTATTGTTTAAACTGATATCTGCCCCCATACTGGTCAGAATTTGTATAATACCTGTCCTGGTAGGATTAATACCAACATTGCGTATCACGATTTCGGAACCGGGAGTAAGCGTTGCTGCCACCATGAAAAATGCAGCAGATGAGATATCTCCGGGAACAATAATATCTGTTCCCAGACATTCGCTTTCTGAGTTAATAATGATTGCGTCTTCGGCTTTTTGGATAGGATAAGAAAACGTCGTAAGCATTCTTTCAGTGTGATCACGAGTAAAACCGGGCTCAATGATTCTTGTTTCCCCTTCAGCATACATACCGGCCAATAATAAACAGGATTTTACCTGTGCGCTGGCTTCAGGCATTTCATAAGTAATACCATTCAGCTTATGGCCACCATGAATGTACAAAGGGGGTTTGCCATCGTTTGTTCTTATTTCTGCCCCCATTTGTGCCAATGGCCGGCTTACACGTTCCATTGGTCTTTTTAATAAACTGGCATCTCCTGTTAGCTCACTGTCAAAGTTTTGAGCGGCAAGAAGACCAGCGAGGAGCCGCATGGAAGTTCCAGAGTTCCCACAATCAATAACTCCAGCTGGCTTTTGTAAACCATGTTTACCAACACCTTGGATAACTACACGCTGCGCAACCGGTCCTTCTATTGCCACACCCATTGCTTGAAAAGCTTTTAACGTGGCTAAACAATCTTCACCATCAAGAAAACCACTGATAGTAGTTGTGCCTTTTGCAATAGCACCTAAAATAATGGCACGGTGAGAAATAGATTTATCACCGGGAACAGTTATATCACCTTGTAACGTGTTTACAGGGCTACTTAAAAAATCTACCGGTTTCATCGGTCATATTCCTTAGCAAAATCGTACATGAATTCGATAAGAGCAGTTACCCCTTCCATAGGCATCGCATTGTAAAGGCTGGCTCGCAACCCACCTACAGCACGATGTCCTTTCAAGGCCAACAAATTACGCTGTTTTGCCTGTTGCAGAAATAAAGTTTCGAGAGACGGAGTTTTTAAATTGAAACAAACATTCATCAACGATCGATACTCTGCCTCCACTTTACAATAATAAAAAGCAGATGAATCAATATAGCTATAAAGTTTAGCTGCTTTTTTACAATTTTCGGTATATAGCGCATTTATGCCTCCTTGCGCTTTAACCCATTGGAACATTTTCGCTGCCAAATAACAGTTAAATGTAGGGGGTGTAGCATAAATGGATTTTTCCGCAACATGAACACGATAATCTAGCATTGTAGGGATTGATTCTGTATTGATAGTATCAAGCCATTCTTTTTTTATAATAACTACCGTTAGACCAGCATTGGCAATATTCTTTTGGGCGCCAGCAAAAATTAAATCAAAGTCCTGAACAGCAATAGGTTCACTTAATAAACTTGAAGTCATATCCGCAACAAGTGGCAAGCCTGAGACAGCAGGTTTTTGTGCAAGACGCACCCCGTTGATGGTTTCATTAGAGGTGAAATACAAATAACTTGTATTTTCTTTAATTTGCCACTCTGAAACATCAGGGACTTTAACAAAGCCACTTTGCTCATCCGTTGCAACACAATAGGCTTTTTTTAATTTACAAGCTTCCTGAAAGGCTATCGAAGACCAAAGGCCAGTTACTAAATAACCTGCTTGCTGCCCATTTCCCAAAAAATTTAGCGGTATCATGCTAAACTGTGTACGTGCAGCTCCACCCAAAAACAGAACATGATAATTAGCCGGTATTACGAGAAGGTCACGTAAATCTTGCTCAGCCTGGGTCATTAAATTTATGAATTCGGGAGTTCTATGGCCAATTTCCATAATTGACATCCCGGTATTTTGCCAATTTAAGAGTTCTTGTTGTGTTTCTTTTAGAATTAGCTCAGGTAACATAGCAGGGCCTGCGCCAAAATTATAGGCCCTACTCATTATTGTCATCAGGCATTTCATCGGAAGAAAATGAATCGGGAGAATCCATTTCTTCAGGCAAATCAGACTCCTCGTTTTCATCACCAATATCTTCTATACGCTGCATACCAACCACATGTTCACCAGCGCTTACGTTAATAAGGCGAACACCTTGTGTATTACGTCCGATAATGGATAACTCAGCTACTCTAAAACGTACAAGGGTACCTTTATCAGTGATTAACATGGCTTCATCATTTTCTTCGACTTGTAAAGCACGAACGACTTTACCATTGCGTTCACTAACCTGGATAGAAATTACTCCCTGCCCACCCCGGCCAGAAACTCGATACTCTTCGATATTGGTGCGTTTGCCGTAGCCATTTTCGGTAGCCGTTAATATTGTACCTTGAGGTTTAGCAACAACTAATGAAATGACGGATTGATTTTCCTGTAAACGGATACCGCGAACGCCACGAGCGGTTCTACCCATTGGACGAACAAGATTTTCATCAAAACGCACCACTTTACCAGCATCGGTGAACAACATGATATCTTTGCTACCATCTGTAATATCAACACCTACAAGACGATCATTTTCATTCAAATCCACAGCAATTATACCCGTTGAGCGTGGGCGGCTAAATGCTTCAAGAGGTACTTTTTTCACAGTACCATGCTTCGTCGCCATGAAGACAAAATAACCTTCAGTATATTCTCGGACAGGCAACATGGCGTTAATGGATTCATCCTCTGCAAGAGGAAGGATATTCACAATCGGTTTGCCTCGAGAAATTCGACTGGCGAGTGGCAACTGATATGCTTTTAACCAATATAGTTTTCCGTAATCGGAAAAGCACAACAATGTATCGTGGGTACTGGCGATGACCAAACGTTCGACAAAATCTTCATCTTTAACGTTGGTAGCCGATTTGCCTTTGCCACCACGACGCTGAGCCTGATAAGCAGAAATAGGTTGGTATTTAACATAGCCTTGATGGGATAAGGTAACCACAACATTTTCCTCAGTAATGAGGTCTTCAATGGTTAAATCCTCCTGAGAGGCAATAATTTCTGTACGGCGGGCATCACCAAATTGCGATTTAACTTCCAATAACTCTTCGCGGATGACCTGCATAAGACGCTCTGGAGAGGCCAGGATATCCAGCAACTCTTTAATAACCTTTAGCAACTCCTCAAACTCATTGATAATTTTATCTTGTTCAAGGGCTGTCAAACGATGCAGCCTTAATTCAAGGATTGCTTGCGCTTGCTCAGTTGACAAACGATAACCATCATCCGTTAAACCATACTCACTACCTAATCCATCAGGACGTGAAGCATCGCTACCGGCATTTTTCAACATTGCCTTTACTAATCCAGGCTCCCATGTACGTGCTAACAACGCTTCTTTTGCATCTTGCGGTGTTGCTGACTTCTTGATTAACTCAATCATTTCGTCAATATTTGCTAGTGCAATACCCAAACCTTCTAAAGTATGTGCACGATTTCTTGCTTTTTTAAGTTCAAAAATCGTACGTCTGGTTACCACTTCACGTCGATGCTTAATAAAATGGTCTAGAACTTCCTTTAGATTTAAGGTACGGGGTTGTCCATCAACCAAAGCCACCATATTAATGCCGAATACATTTTGCATTTGAGTATGGGCGTAAAGATTATTCAGAATCACTTCTGGCACTTCACCGCGTTTTAGTTCGATTACAACGCGCATCCCTTGTTTATCCGACTCGTCCCGCAGCCCGGAAATACCCTCAATTCGTTTTTCTCGTACCAGATCTGCAATTTTTTCAACCAGGCGAGCTTTATTCACCTGGTAAGGTAATTCAGTAATAATGATTGCTTGACGTCCAGTTTGATTTTCCGTCTCAATCTCAGTTCGGGCACGGACATAAATTCGGCCACGACCGGTTCGATAGGCCTGAATAATGCCAGCTTTCCCATTAATGATGGCAGCGGTAGGAAAATCCGGGCCAGGGATATACTCCATTAAATCATCGATTGACAGATCAGGAGTGTCAACCAAAGCCACGCAAGCATTGAGAATTTCTGTCAAATTATGAGGTGGGATATTGGTTGCCATCCCAACTGCGATACCCGAAGACCCATTCACTAAGAGGTTAGGGATTCTTGCCGGTAAGACAACGGGAGCAAATTCGGTTTCATCATAGTTAGGACTGAAGTCAACCGTTTCTTTTTCCAGATCAGCAAGCAAAGAATGTGCTATTTTTGACATTCTCACTTCGGTATAACGCATAGCAGCCGCATAATCACCGTCAACGGATCCAAAGTTCCCTTGTCCATCAATCAGCATATAACGCATCGAAAAAGGTTGCGCCATACGAACAATCGTGTCGTACACGGCCGTATCCCCATGAGGATGGTATTTACCAATCACATCCCCCACCACGCGAGCTGATTTTTTATAAGGCTTATTCCAATCATTGCCTAATTCGCTCATGGCAAAAAGCACACGCCTGTGTACAGGTTTTAAACCGTCTCGAACATCTGGCAAGGCTCGACCCACAATGACACTCATCGCATAATCGAGGTAAGATTGTTTTAATTCGTCTTCAATATTGACGGGTATGATCTCTTTGGCTAAATAAACCATGCTAGGACGTATCCTTATGCGTTATTTGCAAATAAATTAGGTTAGAATGATAGCACACAGGGCGCTTCAATTGAATCAATATCCTAAATTTGGCGGTGATTTAAAACCAAGCTTTTTTAAATTTAGGGTTTATTCCCAATAAGTATGGACATCCCGTGGCCAGAAAACAGTATTTTAATCACCACTTCTAAATTTTAACTGCTTAAGTCGAAGGTAAATACGGGATACGCTCCAAAAAACTAATGATAAATTTATCAACATTTAATTTAATATTATGCAGAAAATCACCTGTCATGCGATTGGCTAAGACCACACTCACTGACAGACAGCGGTGTCCCAGTAAACTTCCCAAACCTAATATTGCAGCAGTTTCCATTTCAAGGTTGGTTATATTTAAACCCGCAAAATTAAACTTACTCAATCGATTTAAAAAATTTCGATAGCGTAAGGGAAGACGCACCCCCCTACCCTGTGGGCCATAAAAGCCACCACAAGTTGCCGTAATACCTACCGTACCAAGACTCTTAAAATTATCCACCAATTGCTGATTTCCCTCAGCAACAAAAAAAGGACCCGTTTCTGTGCCTAAATGATTGCGTAGCGCTGCTTCTAAGTCTTCCAGATCCGAAGATAATTCATAATCGTAATAACTAAGAAAACTGTCAAACCCAATTCCATAACGACTGATCATTACATCACCAGGCTTACAATCCGGTTTGATGCCTCCTGTTGTTCCAAGACGAATGATAGTTAATGACCGTGTTTTGTCTCGTATCGTTCGTGTGGACAAGTCGATATTGGCTAGAGCGTCAATTTCAGTCATGACAATATCAATATTAGGCATACCTATTCCAGTTGAAATCACACTTAATCTACGTGAACCAATATAGCCGGTATGCGTTATAAATTCTCTATGTGAGCATTGAAACTCTAATCTGTCGAAATATTGACTAACTTGCTGGACCCGTCCCGGATCACCTACCGTAATAATAAGATCAGCAATTTCTTCTTCTAGCAAATCCAGATGGTAAACGGCTCCGCGCTTGTTGAACGGTAATTCCGCTGGCTTTATCATTCTTAATTCCCTATTAAAAGCTATAATTGTCTCATGTTAAAATTGAATTTGCACAGAGATAAATTGACTGTAAAGAACCATTTTTATATAGTTCTGCGCACTAACGCAAGCGATAGGCTATGAAGCCACAACTTAGGAGACGCGATGACTCAAAGAGGTGCACAACTTAATATAGAGGGCCATGATCCCATTGAGCTTCCGATATATAGCCCAACACTTGGTAATGATGTAATTGATATCAATAAGCTGGCTGCACAAGGGTATTTTACTTTTGATCCAGGCTTTGTAGCGACAGCTTCCTGTGAATCAAAAATTACATATATTGATGGAGAACAAGGAATATTACTGTACAGAGGTTACCCAATTGAACAATTAGCAGAAAAAAAAGACTTTCTTGATGTCAGCTATTTACTACTCAATGGCGAACTTCCTGATGAAAAAGAAAAGAAGGATTTTGTTGGTCTGATTAACAACCATACGATGGTGCATCAACAGATGTATAACTTTTTAAACGGCTTTCGTCGAGATGCCCACCCCATGGCAATCATGGTAGGAATTGTAGGTGCTTTATCTGCGTTTTATCATGATTCTATTGACTTAACGAATCATAAAGATCGCTATATTTCAGCGATTCGCTTGATTGCAAAAATGCCTACCCTTGCTGCCATGAGTTATAAATATTCTATTGGGCAACCCTATATGTATCCACAGAATAAAATGTCTTATGCAGAAAACTTCTTACATATGATGTTTGGTGTGCCTACTGAAGATGTCTTACCGAACCCGGTCATCGTCAAGGCAATGGATACAATTTTTACACTCCATGCTGATCATGAACAAAACGCTTCAACATCTACCGTAAGGCTTGCAGGGTCGACGGGAGCTAATCCTTATGCCTGTATTTCTGCAGGAATCGGTGCATTATGGGGGCCTGCCCATGGGGGTGCGAACGAAGCTTGTTTAAATATGTTAAAGGAAATTGGCGATGTTAAGCACATTAACCACTACATTAAGCGAGCCAAAGATAAGGATGATCCCTTCCGTTTAATGGGTTTTGGACACCGCGTTTATAAAAGCTATGACCCACGCGCAAAAGTGATGCGTAAAACTTGTTATGAAGTACTAAATGCGGTGGGTGCACATGATGCTCCTTTATTTAAGCTGGCTTTGGAACTGGAGCGTATTGCCCTGGAAGATGACTACTTCATTGAGAAAAAATTATACCCTAATGTTGACTTCTATTCCGGAATTACACTAAGTGCCATTGGTATTCCTACCAACATGTATACCGTCATTTTTGCGCTTGCAAGAACGGTCGGATGGATGTCTCATTGGATGGAAATGGTCGAAAATAAGTCAAAAATTGGCAGACCTCGCCAACTTTACACCGGTGAACCTGAGCGCGATGTTAAATAACAGTTAGTTACTAAGGTATTGAATGATTTAAATGTGCACAAAAATTTGCCCGCGGGATCCAGTGTTTAGTGCAGTACTTCTAGATCCCGCGGACAAGCCGCGGACGTCCGAATTGAGAGGGACAAAATGCAAAGGATTTCTTTTTTCGATAGCCATTTCCATATCATTGATCCACGATTCCCTCTAATCCCAAACAACAATTATCTGCCTCCACCTTTTACTATTGTTGATTATTATAAACGGCTTGCGCATTTTAACGTATTAGGAGGCATTGTTGTTTCTGGCTCGTTCCAGGGATTTGATCAACATTACTTATTAACAAGTTTACAAGAATTAGGTCCTAATTTTGCAGGAATAACTCAATTACCTTCTTCTGTTTCAGACGATGAAATTTTAAATTTAAAGAGCGCTGGTGTTCGTGGACTTCGTTTTAATCTTAAACGCGGCGGTTCGGAAAATGTCACCTTCCTGCAGTCTTTTGCCACAAGGGTTTATGAACTTGCTAATTGGCATGTGGAATTATATATAGACTCAGGCGATTTAGCAGAGCTTTCTTCTGTTTTGCTCAAGCTACCCGCCGTCAGTATTGATCATCTTGGTTTATCCCGGGAGGGCTTACCTACCCTTTTGGCGTTAGCTGAGCGAGGAGTTAAAGTTAAGGCAACAGGATTTGGGCGAGTTGATTTCAATGTGTCCCAAATACTAAAAGACATTAGTCTTGCCAATCCTGATGCTTTAATGTTTGGGACCGATTTACCATCAACTCGTGCTCTCCGGCCATTTATGGACCAAGATATACAACTTATTCTTGATGTCTTTGAACCTATGCAAGCTGAAAAAATATTTTATCTGAATGCATTAGCATTTTACCGAATAGAACATGGCCAAGCTTAAGAGACGGTTTAATTCTATTTTGTCTTCACCATTCTTAAAGCCCTGTTCCAACCAGCATAATCACTTTCAGTATTTTTGCTTTTTTCGCTAAAAAACTCTCTCTGACATTGCCAATTCTTTTGTAAATCATCTAATGAATTAACTACCCCACACCCAATAGCAGCAAGCATCGCTGCCCCCTGGGCAGTTGTTTCTATATTTACAGGTTGCTGTACTGTTACTTGACACTGGGAGGCCAAATATTGCAAGAACCACTGATTTGCGGCCATACCACCGTCAACGCGTAATAACGTCACATTGAGATTGCTGTCTTGTCTCATGCAATCAAGAACATCTCGCGTTTGATAACAAACAGCCTCTAACGAGGCTCGCGCAAAATGAGCCCGATTAGTCGTTCGACTTAGCCCAACAATGGCAGCACCCGGTGTAGAAATCCAGTGGGGGGCACCAAGACCTGTAAATGAAGGGACCAAATAGACGCCTTCGTTACTTTCCAGACTCATTGCAAGTGTTTCAGTTTCAGCTGCGGTATTAATCAATTTCATCTCATCACGTAGCCATTTGACGGTGGTACCTGCATGGTAGAGACTACCTTCCAAACCGTAAGCCGTTTTTCCTTTTATACGATAAGCAATCGTTGTTAATAATTTATGGGATGATTTTACGGGTTTCTCACCCGTGTTCATTAGCAAGAACCCACCCGTGCCAAAGGTAGCCTTGGTCATACCATCATAAAAACAGCGCTGCCCAATCAAGGCTGATTGCTGATCACCAGCTATCCCTGTGATGGGAATGCTGATACCTAAATGAGCTTTGTCAATTTCACCAAAGTGGGCATCACTTGCACATACTTCAGGCAAGATAGAAATAGGTATCTTAAATAATGCAAGCAGTTCGTCATCCCATTGTTGCTCAATAATATTAAATAACAAGGTACGTGAAGCATTGCTTACATCTGTTAAATGCGCTTGGCCATTCGTTAGGCGCCAAAGCAGAAACGTATCCATTGTCCCAAAAGCAAGTTGATTTTTGGCAGCTAAAGCTCGTGCCTCAGGAATCGACTCTAAAAGCCAGTGTAGTTTACTTGCCGAAAAATAGGGATCAGGCAACAAGCCTGTTTTTTCTTGCAATAAAGTGGCATATTTAGATAGCGATTGACAGAATGCTTCCGTTCGTCGGTCTTGCCATACGATGGCTGGAGCCAAACATTGGCCCGTTGTTTTATCCCAAATTACTGTCGTTTCTCGCTGGTTGGTGATACCGCAAGCAAGGATTTTTTCACATTTAACTTGAGCGACAACATCTTGCATTGCTTTAAGGGTTTTAGACCAAATTTCCTCAGGATCATGTTCTACCCAACCCGAATTAGGATAAAATTGGGTAAGTATGTACTGACTGGTTGCTATAGGTTTACCTAAGGTGTCATATACTATTGCCCTGGTGCTACTCGTACCTTGATCAATCGCAAGAAGATAGCTCATGCTTTATTTCCCTATAATTTGGATTTATCAAATAGTGTAATAACTATATCATTTGAAAATACTAGAATTATTAGTAAATTTATAATTAATTTTCAGCTTTTAAAACTATTATCGCGATATTATGGAAGATGCAGCAACTTGAAACACAGAGGGATTAAATTCATGCTATCGTTGAGATAAACATTTTAGAGTAATTAATTGGGATTGTTTAGTCAAACGACCCTACTTTACTTTGGAAGTGAAGCCTTGATCACGTTATTGCTTCATTAAGGCTACTCCTCCTAAGTTAACACCTATGCGTCTAGACAATTCGTGGGATACGGGGGCAATAGCATACTGGCTTTTTATAAGGACAAGTCTATGGAGAAAGTTTTTGACGTTGTAGTAATAGGGGGCGGAATTAATGGTTGTGGGACGGCTGCAGATGCTGCGCTGCGCGGCTTATCCGTTGTTCTGTTGGAGCAGGGCGATCTTGCCTCAAAAACGTCCTCCAGTAGCAGCAAACTCATCCATGGTGGCTTACGTTATCTTGAGTATTATGATTTTAGACTTGTAAAAAAAGCATTGGACGAGCGTCAACGCTTATTAACATTGGCACCCCATCTTGTTCGGCCTCAATTATTCGTTTTGCCTTATCAGCAAAATATGCGACCTACATGGCTATTACGAACGGGATTGTTTCTTTATGATAATTTAAGCCGAAGTAATCAATTACCAAAAAGCAAATTTATTCGGCGAAAACAAGGTCCTTATTTTTCTCCGCTGAAGATACAATATGATAAAGGTTTTTTATTTTATGATTGTACAACCGATGACTCCAGGTTGACCATTGCCAATGCCTTGCTTGCAAAGGAATATGGTGCCAGTATTTATAATTACATGAAAGTTGTACACACGAGGGTAGAAAATCGTATTTGGATTTTAACTGTTCAAACAGAACAAGGAGAGGAAAAAATTTTTAGAGCAAAAACTGTGATTAATGCCACGGGCCCGTGGGTTGAATCATGCAACGCTCTACTTGGAATTCCTAATCAATTCAAACTATCGTTAGTAAAGGGCAGCCATCTTGTAGTTCACAAACTCTATGAAGGAAACCACGCCTATCTGTTGCAGCATGAAGACAAACGCATTGTATTTATTGTTCCCTATCACGGTTATACCATGATTGGAACTACTGATGTTGAATTTAAGGGATCGCTGGATGAAGTCAGTATATCAAACGCCGAAGTTGATTATTTATGTGCTTTAGTCAACCACTACCTGCGTACGTCAGTTCAACGAGAAGATATTATCAATACTTGGAGTGGTGTTAGACCCTTACTAGCCGCCTCAGGAGAACTTAAAGCCCTAAGTCGTGATTATGCTTATTCTTACACGGATTCGCCTGCCCCGGCAGTAACAATTTATGGCGGTAAAATTACCACATATCGTCAGTTATCTTTAGAAGCAGTTAATAAATTAAAAGCTGTCTTCCCCTATTTAGAAACGTCCCAAACAGAACATATCACGCTTCCTGGCGCGAAGTTAGATAATATGTCTTACAAAGAGTATGTTTTTTACGCCAGAGAGAAATACTTTTGGCTAGCGGATGATATTAAAGAACGATATCTTGCCGACTATGGCACACGAACTGAGAAATTGTTAGCAGACTGCAAAAATATGACCGACCTTGGTTATTATTTTGGCAATGGACTTTATCAAATTGAGGTGGATTATTTATGTGGCGAGGAATGGGCTCAACATTGTGAAGATATCTTATGGCGACGAACGAAGCTTGGCTTAAATTTCTCCCCGCAAAGCCTGCATACCCTCGCTGAATATTTACTTCATAAAAAACAATGAACCATGTTCCAGGTGCAAATGGATTACTTTTCTTCCTGGTTTATTTGGGCGCGAATTTCACTCACATCAACATTGATAGCTTGCTCTATCAAATCTTTCAATACTGATTCAGGCATGCTCCCAGCTTCTGAGTAAATTGCAATACCTTCCTTAAAAACCATAAGATGAGGAATTGAGCGTATCTGAAACACCTCTGCAAGTTCAGGTTCATCTTCAATATTCAATTTGGCAAACTGAACTGTTGGATATTGTTCAGCAACCACTTGATAAACTCTTGCGAACTCCTTACAAGGCGCGCACCATTCAGCCCAAAAATCAATAAATACGAGGGGATTTTTTTCAATAAAATTTTCAAATTCTTTCGTTTTCAATTCATGAAGTGGCATGAGATTTCTCCTTATTAATGCAGGCTAAAATTTTGTGAAAGATAGTATCTACTGAACCTATCCCTTCAACGCGATGAAATTCAGGCGCCTCTAGATGCCCTGTTTTAGCCCATTCCTGATAATAGTTAATCAATGGCTCTGTTTGTTGATGATAAACTGCCAGACGTTGTTTAATTGTTGCTTCTTTGTCATCATCCCGCTGAACTAATGGTTCACCAGTAATATCGTCCACAAACTCTTTTTTAGGAGGATGGGATTTAACATGGTAAACTCGTCCTGACGGCAGATGCACAAGGCGTCCACTTATACGATTAATAATTTCCTCATCCGGTACAGCGATTTCAATGACGTGATCAAGCTTGATGTGGGCTTTTTTTAAAGCATCCGCTTGTGGGATGGTGCGAGGAAAACCATCAAATAAAAAACCATTTTTACAATCAGGTTGCTGCAGGCGCTCTTTTACAAGCTCAATAATAATCTCATCTGAAACCAGTTCACCCGCATCCATTACTTTTTTTGCACTTTTACCCAATTCAGTGCCCGCGGCAATTGCCGAGCGAAGCATATCTCCTGTCGAGATTTGAGGAATATTAAAATGATTAACCAATTTTATCGCCTGAGTTCCTTTGCCTGCACCTGGACCACCCAATAGCATTAAACGCATTAATTAACTCCTACTTAAAATAACCTTCATCCTACCTCTTCAAGGATTGAAAGTCATTAGTAAATCGATAACACCAAGGTAACACCATCTAATTTAAACACAAAATTTACTTTATCTTGTCTACCTGCATGCTTTATGTACGAAATCTATATAGTCTTGCATCAAAGTAAGTACTAGATTCCGCGCATAAAGCGCGGAACGTCAGCATTTGCTCAATACTAAGATCTTCATTTTTACCTACCTGCCATGCTTTATGCACGCCATCCATATGATCTTGTGTCAAGCAAACACAGGAGCCACGCACCTGGTCCTCTACAATCCAAACCATGACCGGCGTGGTAATGACCCACGGCAATGGTTTAGTTGAGCCTGAAAAAGCTCTGATCTTCCTTTCACTTTACGAGCAACCTGGATCAACCATGGTTTTCTTAAATAAGTTTTTCGTTGATACCCACCTATTCCTTCATGATAGGCAAGATACAAGCGATAAGCATCATTACGCGGAATACCAGCAATACGATTTGCTTGATTTGCATACCAACCAACAAAATCAACCGCATCCGAAAAAACATCGCGTGACGCCCAAAAACCGCCTCCTCCTGCAGAACGTTTATACAAAGCCCAGGTAGAGCGAAGCGCTTGTGTGTAGCCGTAAGCAGTCGAAGGCCTTTTCCACGGTATAATCCACAATAATTTGGTGCGGGGTGGTTTTGCTGTTCCATTAAATTTTGACTCTTGATGAATAATTGCCATTTGCACTGAAACAGGAACCTTCCAGCGACGCTCCACATCAACTGCATCGCGATACCATTTGGGATATTGATGAAAAATATTACAGATATGGTTTACATCACGAGGTGGGTGAGTAGCACAAGAAACAAGCAATATGGAACAAAGAATTAACCCAAACTGTTTTAGAGTCATTTTTTTTATTATTTTGATTTATAGGCTGCATATTAGTAGCAAAAATACCGGTGAATTTAAACATTTTTTAAAAGATTCTGTAATCATTCACAAATGATTCAAGCTATGCTAGTTTGTTGCGAAACATTTAGCCTTTATCGATAAAATGAGCATTCTTGTATTTGATATTGAAACAATTCCCGATATTGAGACTGGCCGGAAATTATATGACTTACAAAATCTATCCGATGAAGACACTGTTTTAGCGCTTAGCGCTTTGCGCCGTATCAAAACAGGCAATGATTTTCTTCCGCTTTATTTACAAAAAATTGTGGCGATTTCGCTAGTACTTAGCCAGGGTTCACAGCTGAAAGTTTGGTCGTTGGGTGATGAACAATTAGCTGATGAAAAAGATTTAATTCAACGATTCTTTTCAGGTATAGAAAAATATACCCCCACACTAGTTAGTTGGAATGGCTGCGGTTTCGACTTACCCGTACTCCATTACCGCTCCCTTTTACATGGAATTTCGGCACCCACTTATTGGGAAAATGGCGAAAATCATCAACAATTTCGCTGGAATAATTATCTTAATCGTTTTCATTATCGTCATCTTGATTTAATGGATGTTCTTGCTGCTTATCAAAACAAGGCTTTCGCCCCGTTGGATGAAATAGCATCGATGCTTGGATTTCCCGGAAAAATGGGAATGAGTGGCGCCAAAGTATGGGAAGAATATTCGCACGGTAATTTAAAAAAAATTCGCGATTATTGTGAAACAGATGTTTTAAATACCTACTGTGTTTATTTACGTTTTGAATTAATGCGCGGCGCATTAAATCAAGAAGAGTATGGCAAGCAGCTAGAAAATTTGCGTACCTATTTGTTAAACCAACCCGAGAAAAATCATTTACAAGAGTTTTTACAGCGAATGATTTAGTCCTTTATCTCAAAATTTTCTCCCTTTTTCCGTTGTAAATAATGAGAAAAATTACTCATTAGCACATAAAAAACAGGTGTAAATAACAAGCCAAAAAAAGTCACGCCTATCATTCCACTAAATACCGCAACCCCCAATGCCCGACGCATTTCAGCGCCTGCACCGGATGCTATCACTAGTGGGTAGACTCCTAAAATGAAGGCAAAGGAGGTCATTAGAATTGGTCTTAGCCTCAGTCGAGCCGCCTGAATAGCTGCTTTCCAACGATTTGCACCTCTATTTTCAAGTTGTCGAGCAAATTCAACAATTAAAATGGCATTTTTTGACGCCAGACCGATGAGCACAATGAATCCAAGTTGCGTCATTACATTATTTTCCATGCCCAAAATTCTAATACCTATCAGAGAGGAAAATAAGCACATAGGAACAATTAAAATGATAGCAATGGGCAAAATCCAGCTTTCATATTGGGCAGACAAAAGTAAAAAAACAAATACAACGCCGAGTATGAAAGCAATGATTGCTGTATTTCCCACCATTTTTTGTTGATAAGCTAATTCAGTCCACTCATACCCAATACCATCTGGTAAGACCTCAGCCGCTAGTCTTTCCATGGTAGCTAATGCCTCTCCTGTACTAATACCTGGTTTCACATCACCGATAAGATCAATGGCAGGATAAAGGTTATACCGTGGCAAACGGGAAGGTCCAACGTCGTTTTCAATAGTGGCTATTGAACCAATAGGAACCATATTGCCCTCCGTATTTCGGACTTTAAGTCGCAAAATATCATCAGGGGTATGGCGATATTCAGCATCGGCCTGAGCTATAACCCGGAATGTCCTACCTAGGTAATTAAATTCGTTGATGAAAGCAGAACCTAAAAAAACTTCTAACGCTTCAATCACTCTTGCAACAGGTACACCAAGTCGCTCCGCTTTTTCCCGACTCAACGCCAGATGAACTCGCGGTGTACTGTTTTCAAAAAAAGTGAACACTGAGGTGGTTGCCTCTGTCTGATTTGCCTTAAGCGCCAAATTAGCTACCGCTTCAGCAAGCACACTAGTACCACGCCCCCCTCTGTCTTGAATCATCATTTTAAAACCGCCAGCATTCCCAATTCCACGAACAGGTGGTGGAGGAATTACAACAACCATAGCCTCTTTAATACTAGCCATTTCTTGTCTTAATTTTCCCAACAAAGACTCATAGGTTAATCCTTGTTCACGGCGTTTCTCGAAGGAATCAAGCACTGGGAAAATAGCAGCAGCATTCGAAGAGTTAGTAAATGTCGCCCCGGCAAATCCTGTAAAACCTACAGCATTACTTATTCCAGGAATAGACAATATTTTACGTAAGGCTTTCTTGACAACTTGATCAGTTCTATCAAGAGATGCTCCGGGTGGTAATTGAACAGAGATTATAAAATAGCCCTGATCTTGCCTGGGAATAAAACCAGTAGGCACAATTCGGAACAAGAAAAATGTTGTTACAATCAATAGTGCATAAATAATCAGCATGACTGCTGTACGACGTGTTACCTTCGCCACAAGTTTGCCATAGCGACGAGAACTATTTTCAAAGCCGTTATTAAAGCCATTTAAGAAAGCATATAAAGGTCGCCCCAAAATATTTGTTGTTCTTTTTTCTTTTTTATGAGGTTTTAGCAGTATGGTTGCCAATGCAGGACTTAACGTTAAGGATACAAAAACAGAAATCACAGTTGCAACAGCAAGTGTTGTCCCGAATTGCTGGTAAAAACGTCCGGAGATTCCCTCTAAAAATAATGTGGGCAAAAATACAGCGACAAGTACAAGACCCATCGCCACCAGCGCTCCCCCTACTTCATCCATTGTCTTTCTTGCTGCAGCTTTCGGTAACATACCTGCACGTATATTACGTTCCATATTCTCAACGACAACAATAGCATCATCCACTACAATACCGATTGCCAATACCAAACCAAAAAGCGTTAGATAGTTCAGCGAAAAGCCGATAAATTGCATTACTGCAAATGTGCCAATTAATGAAACAGGAATGGCAACAATAGGAATAATTGCCGCTCGCCAGGATTGCAAAAAAATAATAATGACCAAAACAACTAATGCGATAGCTTCAAAGATAGTATGGAAAACAGCGTTGATGGATTCTGCAATAAACTCTGTAGGGTTATAGGCAATTTTATATTCAATTCCAGGTGGGAAATCTTTGGCCACTTCTTTCATTGTTGCAATAATTTCCTTCGCTGTATCCAGAGCATTCGTACCAGGTCTCTGGAATACCGGTAACGCTACAGCTGGAAAGCTACCGAGATAACCTTTTGTAAAATAATCCTGAGCACCTAATTCAACTCGGCCTACATCCTTTAAACGTACAATTCGTCCATCTTCCCCTGATTTAACGATAATATTTTCAAATTCTTGTGGGTTGACAAGTCGTCCCTGCGTTTCAATGTTGTATTGAAGGCCATACTGATTTTTTTGTGGTTGACTGTTTAAAGTACCGCTGGCAATTTGCACGTTTTGTGAACGCAGTGCATCTATTATTTCATTAGCTGTTAAATCATAGGAATTAATTAAATCTGGATTAAGCCATATACGCATCGCATATTCACTTGCCCCCACCAGACGTACATTACCAACGCCTTCAATCCGTCTTAACTTGTCTCGGATGTTTAAAACAGCATAGTTGCCTAAATAGGTTTGATCATAGCTGCCATCCGGTGAGAAAAGATTAACTACCAACATCAAGTCAGGGGCATTTTTTACTGTCGTTATACCAATACGACGCACTTCTTCAGGTAATCGGGGTTCGGCGATTGCCACACGGTTTTGCACCAATACTTGAGCCAGATCTAAATCCATACCGAGCTTGAAGGTAATTGTCAGACGCATTTGTCCATCGTCAGTGGATTGAGAATCCATGTATAACATGCCTTCTACCCCATTAACTTCCTGCTCAATAGGCGTTGCAACGGTTTCAGCCACAGTTTTGGCATTTGCTCCGGGATAAGAGGCCGTAACTTGTATCGTTGGAGGAACGACCTGAGGATATTGCTCAATGGGAAGGTTAAAGTAAGACAGACCACCAATAAGCACGATAATAATAGAAATTACCGTAGCGAATATCGGTCTTTCTATAAAAAAATGAGCTATTTTCATTCCTACATCCTGTAAGATAATCTATTCTTGCAACTGAACCATAAGTGGCTTGACTTCCTGACCTGGAACACGAATGCGTTGTATCCCATTTACAACCACCCGCTCATCCCCTTTAAGCCCATTGCGAATAATATAATAACTACTATCCCGAATGGGACCTAGCTCCACATATACTCGCTGTACCTTGTTGTTTTTATCTACAACATAAACAAATTTTCGAGTCTGATCAGTATTAATTGCTGTATCAGGTAACAGCAGTGCCTCGTATTCTTCACTACCTACCAATCTAGCTCGTCCAAACAAGCCAGGATATATTATCCCCTCTGGATTAGGCACTGTTGCTCGCCCCAGAATAGTACCTGTATCCCTATCTACCACGTTATCAAAAAAATTCATTGTCCCCTTATGTGGATAATCCTTTTCATCCTGTAATTTAATAATAATGGGGGCAGCACTATATTGGTCGGGGCGTTTCCCCGCTTCAGCCAGGCGAATGTATTTCAATAAGTCATTTTGACTGACTTCAAAATAAAAATAGATCGGGTTTATCGAAACTACTTTGGTTAATATAGTTTCATTACTACGAATCAAATTACCAACACTGACATAATAACGACTAATTTTTCCACTAATGGGGGATTTGACTTTAGTAAACTCCAGGTTTAATTTAGCCTCGTCAAGTCGCGTTTCAGCTACTCGCATTTCCTGAAATCGTTGATCAATTTCTTCTGCGGCAATAAAACTCTCTTTTTTTAGTTTTATCGCCCTTTCATATTGTTTTTTGGTAAGTTCATATTGCGCTTTGGCCCTCTCCAGTGCATATTCAAAAGGACGCGGGTCAATAATAAATAAAATATCTCCAGTCTTAACCAACTGCCCATCTTTAAATTTAATAGCATCCAGGTAGCCAGTAACACGAGAGCGGATATCCACTTCTTCAACAGCCTGAAAACGCCCTGTATATTCATCCCACTCTATAATGTTCTTTTTTAAGGGGTATGCAACATCAACTTCAGCCAAAGGAAGTTTTACAGAAGAAGAGGATGGTCTTTCGCAGGAAATTAAGAGGGTGCTTAGGAATAAAATTATTATATTTTTTAAGACAAGCCTTACTTCGTTCATTTCTATATCCCTTTACTGGGTATTCATTACAATAAGCAAACTGAATACCAGTCTTGTAATTTGCTTTTCTTAAGAAGAATGGCTAGATTGAGAAATAACTTTTTTTAATAAAATCGCATCCTCTTTACCGTGCTCATCCTGATAGTAACCTTCCTTGATGATATCTTTCTGAAACCCATATTTTTCATACAACTTCAGTGCTGCGTTATTACTTGGCCGAACCTCAAGAATGACGGTATTAGAGTTCGAATTAGCTAATGAATTTAATACCGATTGCAGTAATTTTTCACCATAGCCTTTTCTTTGCTCAGAAACTACTACACATAAATTGAGAATATGGCAAACATTGAAGCTTTTACGGCAAATAATATATCCAACTATTTGTTCTCCCGAAGTAGTTGGCACTTCCAATACACGACAATCATAACCTACTAATACACAATCACTTAGAATATCCCGACTCCAGGGGGCACGATGGGATGATTTTTCAATTTCATACACGCTAGCTATATCATTTTGCTGCATAGGGCGTACTTTGAATGCCATAGCTACTCCTGCCTCGTACATTTTAAATAAACAAACATTCTAGAATAGTATGGCTGTTTATTTGAAAAAAGAGGAAGTATTTTAAAAAAAATTGACAGTCCATGTGATGTGAAGTTTTGGATACCGTGCCTTAGCACGGTATGTAGGGATAAATGGTATTCGATAAGTGATATAGAGGTAATAAGGCTTGCCGTTTTGCACAAGAAGAGCCCTTATAAACCTGAATTATTGAACGCGAAAACACATCACTTATCTTTTTTCTTTTTAGGCATATACAAATCCGTAATAGTTCCCTCAAATACTTCTGAGGCCAGCGCAATTGATTCCGACAAGGTAGGATGTGGATGAATGGTTAAGGCGATATCTTCTACATCACAACCCATTTCAATTGCCAAAGCAGTTTCGGCAATTAAATCGCCAGCATTGACACCCACAATACCAGCACCAAGAATGCGGCTCGTTTCCGGACAAAATAAAAGTTTGGTCATTCCTTCCTCACGTCCCATGCTCAAAGCACGGCCGCTTGCAACCCAGGGAAATACCCCTTTCTCATAGGGAATACTCTTTTCTTTTGCTTCTTTCTCAGTTAGCCCTGCCCAAGCAATTTCTGGATCAGTATAAGCAACACTGGCAATACATTTAGGATCAAAATAATGTTTCATTCCAGCGATAACCTCAGCAGCCACTCTTCCCTCAGGAATGGCTTTATGTGCAAGCATCGGTTGGCCTATGACATCTCCAATTGCGTAAATATGAGGAACATTCGTACGCAATTGCTTGTCGACTTTAATGAAACCGCGCTCATCAACATTAACCCCTGCTTTTTCTGCATCAATGGTGCCGCCATTGGGTTTTCTTCCTACAGACACCAAAACTTGCTGGAAACAAAGAGGTTTTTCAGTACCATGTTGGCCTTCCATTGAAACGTAAATGCCATCCTTTTTTGCTTCAACTGCAGTGACTTTAGTTTTTAGCAAGAACTTAACGCCCTTTTTAGCCATTCTCTTTTGTAAGACATTCACTAAATCAGCATCCGCACCTGGGATTAACTGATCCATAAACTCAACAACAGTGACTTCTACACCCAGTGCGGAATAAACTGTGGCCATTTCTAAGCCAATAATTCCCCCTCCTAACACGAGCATGCTTCCTTTAATGTCCGCTAGTTCTAAAGCACCTGTAGAACTAAAAATACGAGGGTCCTCAGGAATAAAAGGTAAGTTAATAGACTCACTACCAACAGCAATAATGGCATTTTCAAAATCCACTATCGTGGTAGTGCCGTCTTTTCCCTGCACAGTCACTTGGTGCGTTCCTGAGAATTTGGCAACTCCAGTAATTACCTCTACTTTCCGTTGTTTAGAAAGCGCCTTTAATCCACTGGTTAACTTGCTAACAACAGAATTTTTCCAGGCAACAAGTTTTTTGTTATCGAATTTCGGCTTACCAAAAGTAACACCCTGCTCCGCCATTTCATGAGATTCATCGACTACCTTGGCAATATGCAGTAATGCTTTTGAAGGAATACATCCTACATTTAAACAAACACCTCCAAGGGTGTCGAAACGTTCAATGAGAACTACTTTCTTGCCCAAATCTGCAGCACGAAACGCCGCAGTATAACCACCAGGACCACTTCCCAATACCACTACATCTGTTTTAACTCCACTCATCTCAACGCCTCGTTAATTATCATAAAACTACTTATTTAACCTATTTTCGCCCACGCCCCGCATTTTATGTGCGGGATCCAACAAACTAGTTAGTTTCTTTAGTCTTGCAGACAAGCCATAGGACGTTACCTACTAATCAAATGCCATCACAATAAAATCCGACGAATATCCGCCAAAGATTCAGCAATAAAGCGGGAAAAACGCGCTGCTTCTGCACCATCAATCACACGATGGTCATAGGACAATGACAAAGGCAGCATTAATCGTGGCTTAAATTCGCCATGTTCATAGACCGGTTTGATACTTGAACGTGAAAGACCAAGAATAGCGACCTCTGGACTGTTCACAATGGGTGTAAAGGCCGTCCCGCCAATACCTCCCAAGCTGGAAATGGTAAAGCAACCACCACTCATATCCGCAGGCATCAAGCCTTTTTCACGTGCTTTTTTACTTAACTCACCCATTTCAATAGCAATTTCAGCAACTGATAACTTATCAACATTGCGGATAACAGGAACTACAAGTCCATTTGGCGTCTCAACAGCAATACCAATGTTAAAATATTTTTTATAAATTAAATTTTCCCCAGACGCATCTAGGGAGGCATTAAACTGTGGATAAACGGCTAATGCTTTACTAACAACTTTGGTTACAAAGGCCAACATCGTTAGCTTATGACCACTCAGGGCGGCATTATCCCCTGCTGTTTTCCTGAACGCTTCCAGTTCAGTAATATCAGCCTCATCAAACTGTGTTACATGCGGAATTGTAATCCAGGAGCGATGAACATTAGCGCCAGTCAATCGTTTGATTTTATTAAGCGGTTTGACATCAATATCGCCAAATTTACTGAAGTCAACCGTGGGGGCAGCAGGCAACGCAAAGCCGCCCGCAACCGGCCTTTCACTTAGTCTTGTCTTAACATAAACTTGCAAATCTTCTTTTGTAATTCTCGACTTACGCCCACTACCTTTAACGTCAGCCAAATTAATACCAAACTCACGAGCCATACGCCGTACCGCAGGACCTGCAGGAATATTGGTACCCACAGTGCTCTCGGGAAGTGTATGCGTAGAAGCCACCTGTACAGGAGTTTGTTTTTCTTTTGGCGCTTTCTGTTCTTGCTCTCGCTGTGCTTCCTCTTTCACTGCAGAAGAATCTACTTCATCCCCGGCAGTGTCTTGTTCAGCATTTAAAGTTAGAATAAGGCTTCCTTGAGATACTTTATCCCCTACTTTTACAGAGACAGCTTCCACAACACCTGCTGCCGGCGAAGGAATATCCATAGTAGCCTTATCGCCTTCCAATGTAATAATAGATTGATCTTTTTTGATAGATTGACCAGCAGCCACCATAATGTCAATGACATCAACATCCGTTGCACCACCAATATCAGGGATGCAAACTTCCATACGCCGGCTACCAGCCGTAGTAGATTTTTTAGGCCCTTCTGCGTTTGGTTTTTCCTCAACTCCAGTTTCTTTTGTTACTTTCGTGGATGCAACTTGGGACTCTTGAACTTCCTCAGCTGCCAATATTAAAATGAGGTCCCCTTCTGATACTTTATCGCCCACTTTAACTTGTAATGATTTGACCTTCCCTGCGTGAGGTGAAGGGATTTCCATGCTTGCTTTATCAGACTCCAGGGTAATTAATGGTGTATCCTTACTAACTTCATCCCCAGGCTTAACCATTACTTCAATTACATCAACATCTGTTGCGCCACCGATATCAGGGACTTTTATTTGAATCTCAGCCATATTTATCCTCAACAAACACAGGTTCCGCCAGTTATGGCGGGCTACCTGTTTAAAAGGTGATTAATTAGTGAGTTACAGGATCCTGTTTTTCACTATCAATGCCATATTTTTTCATTGCCTCAACAATGGTTGATTTGGGCACTATATCCTGCTGTGCCAAAGCATCTAAGGCCGTCATGACAATGAATTTAGCATCTACTTCGAAGAAATGACGCAAGCGTTGACGAGTGTCACTGCGTCCATAACCATCGGTACCCAAACTAGTAAAAGGTGCGCTTATGTACGGTCTAATTTGATCTGCATATAAGCGCATATAATCGGTTGCAGCAATAACAGGGCCTTTACGACCTTCTAGTTTCTCACTGACATAACTTCGTTTCGGTTTGTCTTGAGGATGCAAACGATTATAACGCTCCACAGCCAAACCATCCCGTCTTAATTCATTAAAGCTTGTAACGCTCCATATATCAGAGGTAATCCCAAAATCATCCTGAAGCATTTTTGCCGCAGCAATTACTTCACGCAGGATAGTACCACTACCCATTAATTGAACATGCTTTTTACTCGGCTTTTTGGCCTCATCCAGTAAATACATCCCCTTAATAATACCTTCCTCTACGCCGGCAGGCATGTCAGGATGAGTGTAATTTTCATTCATTACTGTAATGTAATAAAAGACATTATCCTGTTTTTCATACATTCGATATAAACCATGTTGGATAATAACTGCTAATTCATAGGCAAACGTTGGATCATAAGTGATGCAGTTTGGAATAGTCGAAGCAAGGATATGGCTATGGCCATCCTGATGTTGCAACCCCTCTCCGGCAAGGGTGGTTCTGCCAGCTGTACCCCCTAATAAAAACCCTCTTGCTTGCATGTCACCTGCAGCCCAAGCCAAATCCCCGATGCGCTGAAAACCAAACATCGAATAATAAATATAAAATGGAATCATCGCTAATTTATTGGAACTATAAGAGGTCGCAGCAGCTATCCACGAGCAAAATGCACCTGCTTCATTAATACCTTCCTCAAGAATTTGGCCGTCTTTCGCCTCACGATAATACATGACCTGTTCATGATCGACTGGGGTATATAATTGTCCCACGGGTGAATAAATACCAATTTGACGGAATAAACCTTCCATCCCAAAAGTTCGACACTCGTCTGGAACGATAGGGACTATGCGTTTACCTAATTCTTTATCCTTAAGCAAAGCAGATAAAATACGAACAAAAGCCATCGTCGTAGAAATTTCACGATCACCGGTACCTTGAGTCACTGCAGAAAAAGCCGACAAATCAGGTGCCTTTAAAGGTTCAAAGTCGCTACTTCTAGCGGGTAAATACCCTCCCAATGCTTCACGCTGTTTACGTAAATATTGGATCTCTGGGCTGTTCTCGTCTGGACGGTAGAATGGAATTTCTGTTATTTGATCATCGCTCACTGGAATGCTGAATCGATCCCTGAAAGCACGAAGTTGTTCAATGGTCATTTTTTTCTGCTGGTGAGTAATATTTTGCCCCTCACCTGCAGCTCCCATTCCATAACCTTTAATAGTTTTAGCCAAAATAACAGTTGGGCTACCATGATGATCAACTGCCTGGGCATAAGCAGCATAGACTTTTTGCGGGTCGTGCCCACCACGATTTAGACGCCAGATTTCATCATCTGACATATTCTCTACCATTTTTTTAAGTTCGGGGTATTGGCCGAAAAAATGTTTACGGACATAGGCACCATCATTGGCTTTATAAGCCTGATAATCACCATCCACACACTCTTCCATTCGTTTTTGCATAATGCCTTTTTCGTCACGGGCAAATAAGGGATCCCAACGACCGCCCCAAATGACTTTAATCACATTCCACCCGGCCCCACGGAACAACCCTTCCAACTCTTGGATAATTTTACCGTTCCCACGAACAGGACCATCCAGTCGCTGTAAATTACAATTGACTACAAAAATCAGATTATCCAGTTTTTCACGGGCGGCAATGGACAAGGCACCAACTGATTCAACTTCATCCATTTCGCCATCGCCAAGAAAAGCCCAGACTTTACGCCCCTCTGCTTTAATTAAACCGCGATTTTCAAGATATTTTAAAAAACGTGCCTGGTAAATTGCCTGTAAAGGCCCCAACCCCATCGATACAGTAGGGAATTGCCAAAAATTATCCATTAGCCAGGGATGCGGATAAGAAGAAAGCCCATTAACTTCGACCTCCTGCCTAAAATTGTCCAGTTGTTGCTCACTCAAACGGCCTTCCAGAAAAGCACGCGCATAAATACCTGGTGAAGAGTGTCCCTGGATATAAATTAAATCCCCTCCATTTTCCCCTTTAGGACCTTTAAAGAAATAGTTGAAGCCGACTTCATATAACGTTGCCGCAGAAGCATAAGAAGCAATATGTCCTCCCAGTTCGGGGGCATGCTTTCCTGCTCGTAACACCATCGCAACGGCATTCCAGCGAATTAATGCAGCAATTCGTTTTCCAATCCCTTCGTCAGGAGGTATCAGTTTTTCTTCATGGGGTTTAAGCGTATTTCGATAAGGTGTATTAATTGAGCTTCGAAGTTTCACTCCCTCGGTATTTGCTTTATTAAGCAGCTCTTGTAAAAGAAAGGCAGCACGTTCGTTTCCATCAACAGAGAGTACTGCTTGCAAGGCATCCAGCCATTCACGTGTTTCAATTGGATCTATATCGTTACTATTTGGGTATAACATGAATGTTCCTCATCAATCTAAAGCTAGGGACATACTGGTCGCAAGCTCTTAAAAACCATTCCACTGCATGCTTGCATGCATACTTGATAGTCAGCACGACAATCACAAGTCGTTTTGCGGCATTGTAGTGGATCACGGAAGGAATTCAACTGAAGCGTGAGAAAATCACCTTTTACACACACTTCATGTTTATAACGTTTATACGTTTTTACTGTCGATTGCGTCGAAGATGCACAACAACGTGGGCAGTTGTTTCGACAAGTTTGCTTACAAGCAGTTGCTTTACATTCGCACGCCAATTGACATGCAGCAATCTGGCTTTTGCTTTTGGTAGTATATATCACATGTGTCTTGCATGAAACCAGCAACACACAACACACTATTGCACCGACAATAACTTTTATCATAGTTGACTCGTCTATTATGGGTTTATTATTCGTTTTACTTACAACCAGGATACAAGAGTAAACAATGCCAAAAAAACTAAATAGACAACCAAGGCATGCTCGACCAAACTTTCTGCATAAGGTATAGGCACTGGGTCATTTTCATTCGTTCGGGCAGCCAACAAACCGCCATTGCTTAATAGAATATCGTTTTTTTCAGGCACTGAAAAAAACATTTGCATAAAAAAATGAATCCCTTTTTGGAAATTACCGACGAGTAAATACAACAGAGCGGTCAATCGTGCGGGTATCCAATCCATAACATCAGTGATATCTTGGGCAAGTTGGGTTGTAGATTGGTGAGCCCTGCATAAAGAAACCAGCCGATAAAAAACTATCCCCAGGGGTCCTGTGACAATATACCAAAAAATTACTGCAAATAATTGTCCATTCACTTTGGCAAAATAATTTCCAACTAATCCTTCATTATCTTGTGTTTCATCCTCAGCCCTTACAGGATAGAAAGGATTTTCTGGGCCTAAGCAATAATAAAAAATGACAAGGTTAAGCAGCAAACCAACTAAACCAAAAACAATAGGACCAAATATATAAAAAATTATCCAGAGTAATACGATGGGAGGTAACACCACAGCAAGCAGGATTAAGGCCTGGCTAAATAAAGAAGTATCGGTAGTACGTAATTTCTCGCTAATACCAATAAAATAAGAAGAAAACCAGTAAAATCTATTGTGTGAGACTGTATGAACGAGATAACGTTCACTCAGTAAACAAAGGACAATAACAAATAATTTCATTTTTAATCCTTACGCATTTTATCAGACAGGGCAATTGGTGTTGGGTACTTCAACACCACCAGATAAGACGACACAATAAATGTTAAAATCGTAGTAGCCTGAATTAAATTCGCTGCTACTTCAGAAATCAGTTTAGTGCTGAGAGCAATACTAGCCACCAAGAGCGAAAATTCACTCGCTTGGCCTAATCGCACCCCTACCTCACGTGCTACCGATTTTTTTTCGCCTGATTTACTTAAAAGAAAGTTAAATAACAATGGTTTAATAATTAACATTAAAAAAGCAAGAATGAAAGCAGGGATTACCACCTGGGCTGCAAACGAAAAATTAAATGTAGCACCGATAGAAAAGAAAAACATAACGAGAAAAAAATCACGCAAAGGTTTTAAACTTTCAGCGATATAAAGTGAAATTGGACTTGAGGCAAGCGTTACCCCTGCAACAAATGCTCCAATATCTTCTGATAGCCCCAGCTTTTGCGCAAGAAAAGACATGCCAAGGCACCATCCAATGGAAAGTAAAAAAACATATTCTTGGGTTCTATCAAACCGAGCCAATAATTTAACAAGAATATGACGTTCAATTACAAATCCTAAAAAGGTCATTACCGGCAAGGAAATGCCCACCAATAGAAGATCATTCCAGGCAAAACCACCACCTTGAGCGCCATTAATTAAAATTAATACCACGATAGCAATGACGTCTTGCATCAACAAAATACTAATCATTACTTCACCCGTATGCTGGTGGTGCAAAATGGTTGTGGGTAATAATTTTAATCCAATAATTGTACTGGAAAACATCATGGCAGCGCCTAGAATCCAAGATTCAGTCACTCCCAGACCAAACCAGCGACCGATAGAATAGGCGATCACGGCGAGCAGAACAGAGCTTATAATGGCAATCCATGTAATTTTCTTCAACATATGTACTAAATTTTGAGGCTGAAGATGTAGTCCTAATAGAAAAAGCAAAAATACAATACCAATATCACCAATTTGCTGTACGACACTTACGTCTGAAACGAGCTTAAACCCCCAGGGACCCAGCATAGCACCCAATAAAATATAGGCAACGAGCAATGACTGTTTGGTGTAAAGTACTATCGTGGAAAGTATGGCTGCACCAGCAAAAATTAAAAAAATGGTATAAAATACTGCCTCAGTATGCATAAGCCTAATGCCCTATCTATATAACAAAAATTAAATTAGTCTTTAAATAATAAGGTTCCTAGGATACCACAGATTCGGCTATACCCAATTAATTTGATAAAAAGGATTTGTATTCTAGCTGTTTAATTTGAATTCTTATATTGCTATTCTCTTGTAAGGATGATAAATAGGTCGAATTTATAGGCCTAGGGCTGCTTCGCTAAGCTGCTGGACGCTAGCAACAACCAATCTTAATCATAATCTGTTCAAAGAACCATAAATCTCTGTAAAACGGCTAGGCAATAGCGACCAAACCTCTAATGATTCAACCAAAGCATTATTTGGAGAAACCAGACTGATGGCCATGTTAGAAATGTTCCTTAATTTAATGTCATGTAAGATATTTTTTACGGTAAAGGATTCTGCTGTGGTAAATATAACCAGCGTCTTAGAAGAAAATTGTTTGCTTAAATTAAATAACTCAGCCGCTGTATCGATAGATGATAAAAAATCAACTTTGTGATCATAATCTTTCAGGATATTCGCTATCATTAAGCCATGAATGTTAGCTATTTTTTGCTGCCCTGTAGTTGGTAGAAAACCCATTACTAAATAAGGTTTTTTTCGCGCTCTTTTTTTCGTTTGATAAAGATTTTGATAAAGTTTAGCCTCTAACGAGTCTAAAAGAAGGGCTCGCTGCGCACTTACACAAGCCCGCCCTAACCAAACCTGATTTTCCAGATACTCCAACAGTTGTGGATAAACCAAATCAGCAAACTGTTCCATTGAGTAAACAGAATACAAGGTATTTAATGCATTGCTTAAACCTTTTTGATCAAGCTCCTCTAACATTTGAATAATACCCTGAAAACTGGATTGCAAGCCATCGGCTGGAACGGCATGCCATATTTTGCCCCCTCCTTCATACAGCAACGGCTTAATTTTTGAGACAGAGTGCCCCTTGCCCATTAGAAATAGTATCTGTTTAATTAACATCACATCATCGTGAGTGTAAAGACGATGCCCTTTTATAGTCCGCTTAGGATGGATTAAGCCGTAGCGGCGCTCCCAAGCTCTTAATGTAACAGGATTGACGCCTGTTTCGGCGCAAATATAACTGATTGGGAAGTAATTAGCGTTAAAGTCCATTTTATTTATTCCTTATAATCCAAAATCCACCATTCCTGAATACAGAATAGACAATTAGTAGTCAGGGTGATAATATTTTCAATTTTGCCTATTGTATGACTCATTGAGTTGTAATAATTATAGTTCAACAACGTGGACAGGAGTAAAAAAGTCGATGGATTACAGCAGCACATTACCCTCTCATTCCCCCTTAAAAACTGTATTACCTTGGGTAGTGTGGGGCTTGGGTTGCCTGTTTTATTTCTATGAGTGTTTGCTGCAAGTATCCCCCAGTGTCATGAGCAATGAATTAATGCGCGATTTTGCCGTGACGAGTCAAACTTTGGGGATTTTATCGGGTATTTATTTTTATTCCTATGCAGCCATGCAACTACCTGGCGGGGTTTTAATGGACCATTTTGGTCCTCAACGCTTGTTAACTATAGCGACTGCTATTTGCGCGATTAGCACTATTGCCTTTGGATTAACCAGTAATTTTTTTATGGCCTGTACAGCCCGTCTTATGATTGGTTTTGGTTCTGCCTTTGCAGCAGTAGGTGCAATGAAGCTGGCTGCCAATTGGTTTCCCGCACAACGCTTTGCCTTGCTAACCGGAATGATGGTCACCATTGGAATGCTTGGAGCCATCGGTGGTGAAGCCCCTTTAGCGCTTCTGGTCGATAACTACGGATGGCGTGAAAGCATGATTATTATGGGGACTGTTGGCTTAGTTCTAGCTGTCCTAATTTTATTGGTAGTTAAGGATTCACCGCATAAAAAAAATCAAAATCACTCTATTGAAGAAGAACCCTTGCTTCCCAGTTTTCTAACCATTGTAAAAAATCGCCAACTATGGTTGGTCGCTATTTATGGTGGATTGATGTATATGGCAACTCCCGTATTCTGTGGCTTGTGGGGTGTACCGTTTTTAATGTTTAAAATGAACCTCGCAAAAGCAACTGCGGCCAACTATATTTCTCTTGTTTTTGTGGGCTGGGCAATAGCAAGTCCTTTATGGGGGTTATTTTCGAACCGTATAGGGCGAAGAAAGCCTCCTATGTATATTGGCTCTATTGGAGCATTAATAACAAGTTTACTGTTTATTTATGTTAATATTGAAGCGGGTTGGGTAATGCAACTTTTATTATTTAGCTTTGGTATTTTTTCTGCAGGCTTTCTTCCTGCGTTTGCAGTAGCAAAGGAGCTATGTAGTAAGCGCTATGTAGCAACCGGATTAAGTTTTATGAATATGATGAACATGGTTGGAATCGCCTTGGCTCAACCTGCGATAGGCTTTATTCTTGACAGGATGTGGCAAGGGAAAGTAATCGATAAAGTTCGTGTTTATCCTTTGGAAGCTTATCATGTGGCATTAGCTTTACTACCTGTTGGCATTTTTATTTCATTATTAATTTTGCCCCGGGTTAAAGAAACTTATTGTCAGTCTGTATGGCAAATAAATGAATCGCTCAAGAGTTAAAAGTAGATTTAAATATGACAAAAAAACTTTATATTAAAACGAATGGTTGCCAGATGAATGAATATGATTCATCAAAAATGGCAGAGGTACTTTTTCATTCTCACGGCCTAGAAAAAACAGATAATGTCGAAGAAGCCGACGTTATTTTATTAAATACCTGTTCTATCCGTGAAAAGGCGCAGGAAAAAGTTTTTTCACAATTGGGACAGTGGCGTGAGTATAAGCAAAAAAACCCTCATGTTGTTATAGGCGTAGGTGGTTGTGTCGCCAGCCAGGAAGGGGCTGACATTATTAAACGAGCCCCTTTTGTTGACTTAGTCTTTGGCCCACAAACCTTGCATCGCTTACCGACACTGTTAAATGAGCGCTTAAACACTAAAAAAGCCGTGGTAGACATCAGCTTCCCGGAAATTGAGAAATTTGACCACCTCCCTGCCCCTCGTGCAGAGGGTCCTGTCGCTTTTGTGTCTATCATGGAGGGCTGCAGCAAATATTGTAGTTACTGTGTTGTCCCTTATACGCGAGGTGAAGAAATTAGCAGGCCCTTCGATGATGTTCTTGCTGAGTGCTTTCAGCTGGCAGCACAGGGGGTACGGGAGATAAATCTTTTAGGGCAAAATGTTAATGATTACCGCGGACGTATGGAAAATGGAGATACTGCTGATTTAGCGTTATTAATCCATTATCTTGCCGCAATTGATGGCATTGGCCGAATTCGTTTTACCACTTCTCATCCGCTAGCTTTTTCGGATAATTTAATTAATGCTTATGCGGAAGTGCCGGAACTTGCCAATCATTTACATCTTCCTGTTCAAAGTGGCTCAGACAAGATTCTTAGCATGATGAAACGCGGTTACACTGCCATGGAATTTAAATCCAAAATTCGTAAGCTTCGTAAAGTCCGCCCTGATATTCGCTTATCAACTGATATTATTGTGGGTTTTCCTGGCGAAACGGATGACGATTTCAAAGCAACAATGGATTTAGTCCACGACATAGGATTTGATACTTCTTTTAGTTTTATTTACAGCCCTCGCCCAGGAACACCAGCGGCCAATCTGGCTGATGAAACGCCAATGGAAGTAAAAAAACAACGTCTGCAAATACTGCAAAATCGTTTGCTCATGCAAGCCTCCAATTATAGTCAATCAATGGTAGGCAGTATTCAACGTATTTTGGTAACTGGCAATTCCAAAAAGAATACACAGCAATTAGCTGGTCGAACCGAATGCAATCGCGTCGTAAACTTTGATGGCCCAGCTACGTTAATTGGTCAATTTATTAATGTCCATATTAGCGAAGCACTGCCCAATTCGTTACGGGGTAGAATAACTCAAGCAGATGAATTGGTTTCTGCATGAGTGAAATCCTTGCTCAACATATTGTTGTTCCTCGTGAATTTCACGGACAACGAATTGATGTCGTGTTGGCGCAGCTGTTTCCCGATTACTCTCGCTCCCAGTTGAGTAGTTGGTTAAAACAAGGCGCCATTACCTTGAATCGACGAACCTGCAAGCCGAAAGAGAAAGTCATGGATGGTGACGAAATAGTGATGCAGGTTGATTTTTCTACGCATGTTCAACAAGTTGTTTCCATACCTGAAGATATCCCCCTCGCTATAGTACATGAAGATGAACACCTGTTAGTACTTAACAAACCTGCGGGTTTGGTGGTTCATCCTGGCGCTGGCAATCGCGAACATACACTGGTTAATGCACTTCTCCATCATGCCCCCCAGCTGGCAAATTTGCCTCGTGCAGGTATAATTCATCGTTTAGACAAAGAGACGACAGGACTATTGGTTGTTGCCAAAACCTTAAGTACGCATACTAGTCTTATTCGGCAAATGCAGGCCCGTGAAATCCATCGCTGCTATATTACCTTAGTACAAGGTCATTTGATTTCTGGAGGGGAAATTCATACGTTTTATGGCCGGCATCCTAAAAATCGCCTAAAAATGGCGGTTTGCGCACAAGGACGTGAAGCAATTACTCTCTATTCCATTCGAAAGCAATATCAGGATTATACCCTTCTTGATGTAGAGCTTCTAACAGGTCGCACCCATCAAATCCGTGTACATATGGCTTATATTAATCATCCTGTAGTTGGTGATCCCCTTTATGGCGGGAGGATGCGTTTTCCCGCTCAAGCCACTGAGGACTTAAGGGAAAAATTTAGACAATTCCAACGACAAGCCTTGCATGCCGCCCGTCTATCGTTTATTCATCCTGAAACGAAGGAAGAATTGACATTTGAAGCGCCTTTACCGGATGATTTTCAATTCCTTTTACAAGCATTGGACACTCATTTTGAATAAAATTTATGCTAATTGGCCCGCGCCAGGCAATGTAAATGCCTTCACTACTTTGAGGGACCGTGGATTTAGTAAGCCTCCCTTTCATCAAAACAATTTGGCGCTACATGTTGGTGACAATAGCGATGATGTCATTTTAAATCGTCAACAACTAATAAACGATTGCAACCTTACTCTTGAACCAGCCTGGCTTGAACAAACTCATAGTAATTTTTGTGTCCATGTCGAAGAAGAGTCTAATCGAAAGGCAGATGCAGCAATTACACGATTACCCTCCCAGCCACTGGCTATTCTAACCGCAGATTGCCTACCCATTTTACTCTGTAACCTGGAAGGAGATGAAGTTGCAGCGGTGCATGCAGGATGGCGTGGATTAGTCAATGGAGTCATTGAAAATACGATTCACAAAATGCAAAGTTCCCCTTCAAGGTTAATGGCTTGGATTGGTCCAGCTATCTGTCAATCCTGTTTTGAAGTAGGCCATGAGGTGTTACAAATCTTCCAACATCACTATCCTGATTCTTTACAATACTTTCGACCCCAAGGTAGTAAATGGCATGCCAATTTACCCAAGCTTGCAGAACAAGTATTAAACAATTCGGGCGTTTTGGCCGTTTATCAGTCAGAATTATGCACATTTGAGCAAAAAAATGACTTTTATTCCTATCGCAGAGAGTCACAAACAGGTAGAATGGCTACGCTTATTTGGTTTAATAAAACAAATCGGAATAAATGATATGACTAATAAAATTCGTTTAGCGATTACAACAATATTGCTTACCCTTCTTTCTTTTAACGTATTGGCAGAAGAAGCAAAACCGTTGGCTACCTGGGCTCCTGTCTTAAAAAATGCTATGCCAGCTATTGTGAACGTTGCTGTACAAGGTTATCTGCCGAGTATGCCCCCTACGTCTGAAGACAATGAAGACAACCAGGAAACGCCTACCCCCCAACAACTTCCTGAAAAACCAAGAAAATTTCAAAGCATTGGTTCTGGTGTGATTGTTGACCCGCAAAGTGGCGTTATCATTACCAATGACCATGTGATTCGTAATGCATCTTTAATTACTGTTACTTTAAATGACGGACGTCGATTAAAAGCCAAGTTAATTGGAGGTGACAGTGATACTGATATTGCCGTGCTTAAAATTGATGCGAAAAACCTCAAAAGCTTACCCATAGGCAATTCTGACAACGCAGAAGTAGGTGATTTTGTAGTCGCCATTGGAAATCCCTTTGGACTGAATAGCTTTGGTAATAGTCAAACAGCTACTTTTGGAATTATTAGTGCAACCAAACGCAGTGATTTAAATATCGAAGGTTTAGAGAACTTTATTCAAACGGATGCGGCCATTAATCCAGGGAATTCAGGGGGCGCGCTGGTAAACAGCAAAGGTGAATTAATTGGCATTAACACAGCCATTATCTCACCCTATGGTGGTAACGTGGGCATCGGATTTGCCATTCCTATCAATATGGCCAAAGACGTTGCTCAGCAATTGATTAAATTTGGTACCATCCATCGTGGGTTAATGGGAATTTTTGTGCAACATCTTACTCCTGAGTTAGCTCAAGCTATGGGCTATCCCGAAGATTTTCAAGGTGCAGTTATTGCCCAGGTCAATCAGGACTCCCCTGCTGAAAAAGCAGGCCTTAAGCCTGGTGATATCATTACAAGAATTAATGATACCAAGATAACTCAGGCGACTCAGGTCAAAGCAACCATTGGCTTATTACGTGTTGGTAGTGAAGCAAAGCTTACTATCCAGCGTGATGGAAAAGAAATGAGCTTAAGCGCCGTTGTTACTGACGTTAAAAAGCACGAGCAGCATTTACAAGCCAGCAATCCTTTCTTGTATGGACTTGCTTTGAAAAACTTCGAACAAGATTCTCCGTTGCATGGTCACATCGTAGGTGTTCAAGTTTCTGGTGCCGCTGAGAACAGTGCTGGCTGGCGAGCAGGATTAAGACCCGGAGACATCATTATTTCTGCAAATAAACAAACTACACCTAGTGTAAGGGCGCTACAAACGATTGCTCAGCAACAAAACAAGCAATTGTTAGTACAGGTTCTTCGTGGTCCTGGTGCTCTTTATTTGCTTATCGTTTAGTCAATTTACCTTCACTTATCTCTCCTGAATGCGGTGTAAAGCCGCATGAAGGATCTTCTGCAAACGAAAGTTCAACCATAGGATGACATTTTTTATGGAACATTTTTTGTAGAGTAATCTAAAAGAAGTTAAAATATTCACTTTTTGGTATTGACATCAAACGCTTAAAGAGACAAAATCACGGCCTCTTGTGGCTATGTAGCTCAGCCGGTTAGAGCGCGGCACTCATAATGCTGAGGTCGGTGGTTCGAGTCCACCCATAGCCACCATTAAATAAAAGCGTGGGTGTAATAAAATGAAACCCAGGTGCGTATCTCAACCTTAAGCCCCCTTCTAATATAAGTTTAAATTCTCTCTTTAACACAATTAAAATTGTCCCTAATTCTCCTAAAAACCTATTGTATCCTCTCAAATTTAGTTATGATGGTGTTATCAATTATTTTATGGTTGTTTAATGCGAAAGATTGCAGTTGCTATACTGATTTTGTTTTGTTTGACAGTCACTTGTGCAACAGAAGTTCATATCAAGTCGATTACTATTGATGGTCAATCGGCTTATATGCTTCAGGTGACAGGGTTTGCACATCAAAACAATGCATTGCAGCTTAAATTTAAATTGTCTTCCGCATTAAAACAACCCATAGCGATTGAACAGCCCACGAACTCAAATAATTATGTTGTTAAAGTCGGACCTGTTCACGATTTAAAATTGGCTCAAGAACTGCAAAAAAAAATAATTGAAGAAACACAAAGTAAAACAACGCTATTAAATACGAGTGCTACCAATAATAAACCTCCAGCAATCGCATCTCCAGTTACTATTGTCAATGACAGTGGCGAAGAAGAGGAGATAAACCCTCCTGCCAAAAAATTGTGGAACTTACGTAATGCAGACATCCGTGCGGTAATAGCGGAGGTCTCGCGCGTAACGGGTAGAAATTTTATTGTTGACCCACGTGTCCAAGGAAAAATATCAATCGTTTCAAGTACACCGATTTCTGATAAAGAACTGTATCAAGTATTCTTGTCCATGCTGCAAATTTCAGGTTATGCAGCTATACCCAGTGGGGATGTAATTAAAATCGTCCCCAATATTGATGCTAAAACTCAGTCGCCTTATGGATTAAGCTTGTTAAAAAGCCCTCCTCAAGGCGATGAAATGATGGTAGCCGTAGTACCAGTGCATTATGTGCCTTCCGAACAACTTGTCCCTGTCTTACGGCCATTAATGCCGCAATGGAGTAGTGTTTCTGCTTATGCACCTTCCAATATGCTTATTTTATCCGGCCGTGCCAGCAATATTAAACAATTGGTAAGGATTATTAGGCAGGTTGATAGTTCTTCTGCTAACGGCATTGATATGATTCCTTTAAAACATGCCCTGGCGATGGATGTGGCCAGCACATTAAAGGATTTAATAAAAACACAACCAGGTCTTAGCAGTCACGCTCAAACAATGATTGCTGCCGATGATCGCAGCAATGCCATATTATTAAGCGGGAGCAGGACAGACAGGATTCGATTACGTTTATTGATTGCAAAATTAGATCGCCGAAGCACTTATGGTACAGACGGTAATACCCAGGTTGTGTATTTAAATTACCTAAGGGCGGAAGATTTAGTCCCCATTTTAGCAGGCATTGCCCAAGCGAATTTTAGTGGCAACGTAGGAACGACTATTGGCACAATCACCCGTCCTGAATTAGATAGTACCAATCCTGCTTCAAATCTTGTAAGCAACTCCTCCAGTGGTAATCAAACGCCTGCACAAACAACACCGCCTGCTGCCACTAATCCGGCTGCAACGCCTAATACTACAGGTGCCGCAACACAGACTGAAGGAACAACCAAACCCACTGTACAAATTATTGCTGAACCAAACACAAACTCCATTATTCTGAATGCACCAGTCAGTTTGATTCGCACATTAAAATCAGTCATTCGTCAATTGGATATTAAACCCGCCCAATTGCTGATTGAAGCCTTAGTCGCCGAGATAGATGAAAATGATCTGAATAGCTTAGGGATAGAATGGGGAAGTGATCGGCAAACTGGCGATCCTGCTGATTTTAGACCCGGTTTTGCCATTATTAATTCACAAACCAGAATTGATGATTTTCAAGCTCAAATTTATGCATTGGCACGCGATCGGAAGGCCAATATCCTTTCTACGCCTTCGGTGGTAGTACTGGATAATCGACAAGCTAAAATTCTTGTAGGCCGACAAGTGTCTGTCGCTTCAACAAGCTATCCTAATAATGCAGGCGGTACAACGGTAGCCAGTCCATATACCACCTTTGATCGTGTTAATGTGGCGCTGCATTTGTATGTAAGACCACAAATTACCCAAGGTAATGGCATTCAATTACAAATTGATCAAGGCAATGATACGATTGACCCCTCCTCGACATTAAACACCGATAATCCGGTTTTTAAAATCTCAAGTATTGTTACCTCTGTCCATGTAGAGAGCGGGGATATTGTTGTATTGGGTGGTTTAACACAAGATAGCATTGGAAATGATGACAACCGCCTTCCTATCATCGGTGATTTGCCAGGAGTGGGACGTCTTTTTCAGCATAATATTCAAAGCCGTGAAAAGCGCGTATTAATGGTATTTATCAAGCCTTGCATACTCAGAAGTCGTAATGATGCACTGTTTGTATCAAGTGGCAAATATAAAGATGTTCGACAAGAACAATTAGAGTTTTTACGGGAACAGCCTTATAACCCTGAAAACAATGATATCTTGCTACCGTCCATGAACCAAGCAGCATTGCCGAGGCCTTTTAGTCAATCTACCCAACAAACTGTTATACTTAAACAACAACCTAAACAACGCATCCTCATGACCAAATAAGTATGGAAAATCAGGAAAAACTAAAACGCCTTCCTTATGCCTTTGCTAAAACACAAAGGGTTATTGCAAGCTTGCAAGACAATGGCGCAATCGTTGTTTATCATCTTGCGAATCCTTCATTGCCTATTTTGGCTGAAGTAAAACGCTTGCTTCAATGTGAACTGACATTCGCTGAAGTCAATGAGTCAGAGTTCCAACAGCATTTAGCACAAATTTACCAATCTCAATCCTCGGTTTTCGATGCTGCCGAAATCATGGAAGAAGATATGGATTTATCATTACTTGCCGACCAATTACCAGTGAGTGAAGATTTACTGGACAACCAAGATGATGCACCGATTATTCGACTATTGAACGCTTTATTTACACAAGCCATTAAGCAAAAGGCCTCTGATATACATATTGAAACTTATGAAAACCGCGTTCTTGTGCGTAACCGGATTGATGGTGTTTTAAATGAGGTTTTGGAAATTCAACGGGCAATTGCCCCTTTAGTGATTTCTCGTGTCAAAGTAATGGCAAAATTGGATATTGCGGAAAAGCGCATTCCTCAAGACGGACGCATTGCGTTGCGCATCGGAGGCCATAATATTGACGTGCGTGTTTCTACACTACCCTCTAACCATGGGGAGCGTATCGTCCTTCGCATTCTGGATAAGCAAGCAGCCCAACTAGATTTAAGCCTTTTAGGGATGCCGCAGTCCACCTTAAAGGCCATGCGAAAAATGATTGCCGAACCTCATGGAATTATTTTGGTCACAGGACCGACAGGCTCCGGTAAAACAACCTCCCTTTATGCGATGCTGACTGAGCTCAATGAAGTTAGCCGTAATATCTTAACCATTGAAGACCCTATTGAATATGATTTACCTGGCGTAGGTCAAACGCAAGTAAATACCAAGGTGCAAATGACTTTTGCCAAAGGGCTACGAGCTATTTTACGTCAGGATCCAGACGTCGTGATGATCGGAGAAATTCGTGATTTAGAAACAGCAGAAATTGCTGTCCAGGCAAGTCTAACAGGACATTTAGTACTTTCTACTTTACATACTAATAGCGCTCTTGGTGCTATCACTCGCTTGCATGACATGGGCGTAGAATCCTTTTTATTAGCATCAAGTATTGTAGGATTAATTGCTCAGCGGCTCGTCCGTAAATTGTGTCCACATTGTAAAAAACCACATCATTTGCGCGACGATGAAATCGAATTAATGCGCCTCTCACCTGATTCAGACATGTCCAAAGTTTGTGAACCTAGAGGATGTGAACTGTGTAATAATTCAGGATATCGGGGTCGAACAGGGATTTATGAGTTAATTCCTATGGATGAAACCCTTCGGGGCATGATTCATCGAAATGAAAATTTACAAGTTATTGATAATTACTTGCGACCAAATGTCCCTACCATCCGTGAAGATGGTTTTAAAAGGGTTTTAGCAGGTGATACTTCTTTGGCGGAGATTCTGCGGGTAACTAGCCAACACTAAGGTGCAATTTACCGCAAATACTGAGGCTGACTAGCGTGACGGTTTGTTAGGTCATGATAATTTTGAAAAATTTCTTTTTTTTCCAACTCAGTTTTGGAAAAAGGATCATTTAGTAATTTATCAATAGAACGTAGTGTCCATGCCAAGTGCAGGTTCAACACGTCAAAATAGTCATTTATCCCTTCTAAAGAGTCTTCAATTCCATCAATCATAGCATCACAGTGATAAACAATTGCTTTTGCAACATCCCGATTTTCCAATTGAAATCCAAGGCGAGTACTTATTATCTTCATGAAGACATCTGGGGATGTTAAGGTCAGATTACAAAGAAAATAGGGTTTTTTTAGCAAATATTCAGCTAGCTTTGTCATAAACTCAATTTCTTTTATCTGATCTAGTATTATAGCAACTTGCTTTTCAGGTCCAAGAGAAGCAAACTCAATACCTGCTCTAGCTGAGATCCAGGAAATAAAATCATTTCTGGGCCGAGGGGTAAAAATTGTAAATTGAAAATACGGGTACCCCCTGCCTCTTGTGCTTGGTAAATCCCAGGTAATATATGAACCATTAGCCTGGGCAAGTGCTTCCATTTTTAACTTAACGACATACCCATCAACATAATTTTCAATAATGGGGAGTGCTTGTTTTACAGCTGCAGTTAATTCCCGTAACGAGAGAGAAGGACCGTTTTTATAATTTTCCAATGCTTGTTTAAGTTTTTGTACGGATGGATGGATATATTTTCCTGTGTTTCTCGTCGTTTGCAGCTCAAACATGTAAGCCAAAGATTCCTCTAATGCCATTAATGGATCTTTCATTACACTTCCTCTGTCCACCTCCTATTTTTAACCTTAGTTCAAAAATCTTCATTTACCAAATTCTATTGCTCATTCAGAAATGCTTACATTGATTTCTCTTTGATTGCTATTTGTATTTAATGTTCACTTAATGTGCCACTGTTAAACTTTCCATATTGTTAATACCTTAATACTGCCAATGTCTTTTGAAGTTTTCTTTGACTCTCGTGGTAAATCACATTTAATTTATATTCAAGATAAACACTGCTCATGTGGTATAGCGTGCATCGCAACAGTGATGAGCCTAATCTCTAACTGCCAAACCATTGAGGAATCCTATCTGCGGCTAGCTAGTCAACAGTTTAAACAAGGGTATAAACCACACCCCGCTGACGTAGGGGCAAATCAACGCACTTTTATTGCTGCTTTAATGGAGAAGGAACAACAGTCCCTTCCGTACTCTGCTTCACAAGGATTCTTTAAAAAACTAAGGGCAGGCACCGGCGTTTCTGCAATTGCTCAAACCTTAGCCTTATATAATTTTTATTCTGATAAAAAAACACTTGCAGAGCTTTCAAAAGCCAATACAGTTAATTATGCGAGCAAATTAAAATCAAAAATTACTTTGTTAGGTGTAAAAAATTATAATCAGTGTGATCATGCCATTATTGTTCGTGATATTTGGGAAGACGGGACATGGATTATTTATGATCCTGCTTGTGGTCTGGTTGAGACCAAACAGGTTAATCAGTATTACAATTTGTTTCCCTATAAAAACTCACTAACCTGTTCTTTTACAGTACCGGGAACTAAAACGAAGGAAATGGATTTAGAGGAAGGCTTTCAAGAAGCAGGAAGCAATGAAATGATTGCTTCCGACTTTGTAGACTCCTGGGCAACATGTATTCTTATCTAGCCCAAAAGATAATAGTGACCTTGATATTTTTTATTATTTTTTTCATCAAGGTCGTGAATTTAGTTACTTAAGGTATTGGTTGTAGTTCCTGTATCGTTATCGCTGTCGTCCGTAGTTGTACCACTTGTGCCAATACCAGAATTGGTTGTACCTGTATCTGTGGTTGTATCAGTACTTGGGGTAGTATCGGTAGTACTGGGTTCCGTTGGCGTAGTATTTCCATCAGCAGGTATTGCACTTGGGGTGGTTGGATCAGTGCTTGGAGTAGTACTGTCTATAGTTCCTGGTGTGGTAGTAGTACTATCTGGAGTTGTAGCCGGAGTGGTATCACTGGGTGTAGATGTTGGCATACCCGTAGTAGTGCCTTGATCCACCGTGCTGGTATCGTCATCTACAGAAGTTGAACCAGTCGCAGTTGACATATCTTCATGATTAACGGTAAGAGGGCTATCCGTAGTGAGGCTTGTATCAAATGGATCACTCATAGGGTGGCTATCTTCCGTCGAGGTTACTGCTGGACTGCTCTCATCGGTCGAAGTAGTATCCGTTGTCGTTCCGGCATCGCTACTTGCAATTCTAAGCGTTCCCTGCTCCTGATTTACTGAGGAACTTCGTTGTTGAGAATCTTGATTAAGTGAATTTACGTTAGCATTTGCAAACATCGTGACCCCAAATGTTGCTAATAAAATTGAGACTATTCTTTTCATAACGCTCTCCTTCGCATTCGTTTTATTACTGCCAAAATGCTAAATTTTTGTTCAGTTACAATCCCAGTATAGATGAAACTATTAAGATTTATAGATTAAAGTTGATATTTTTTTATCAGAACTTGGGGAGAAATAAAATAAAGATATTTTTTACCATCAGGCCAACGCCATAGCGTTTATGCTAGCTAATTCAAACAAATGGGTAATTATACCCATGGAAAAATAAAGGCACCATATGTACAATTTGTAGCCACTAATGCGCCATTAGAGTGAGTCTGTCATGTCGCCTGAAGACAAAGAATTCCTAGATAGTCTTTTAAAAGAAATCGAGCCTTTACTAATGGATAACATTGTCCCCCATGATTATGCAAGTCTTAAAGCGCAGATTGTTAATCAAGAATTAATGGATGAATTAGAAGCGCTGCGTGAATTATTAGCACACAAAACTGACCAATTTGAAGACGCCTTTAAAACTCGATGCAAAGAACGTGCTAAACGTAATGAAAATACCTGTCTTAGCTTTTTTGCCCTCCCCTTAGGTTCTTGTAATACCCTTTACTGGCAAATTGCAGAGCGTTTGTTTAAACCCAAAACGCTAGGGGAAATGTTTGAATTATTACTTTCAGACAGTGCCAGTTTAATCAATCCTGAGTTTTATCTGGATTTACCGCCCAATTCAACCAGTGAGCAACTAATAGCTGCTTCAAAACATGCATCCATTGAACTTTGCGCAAAGCCATTTGCTGAGTTGACTGAAGCGCCTGACATGAAACGTCTTACACAATTTATCATGGCTGAAAACTGGCTTTTTGATATCAATGAACTTGCTGAATTTAACTTTGTACACCACCAAGCTTTATTGAAGACACTGCAGAATAAAAAATCAACTTTGATAGAGAAACTATATCAGCATAACCCCTCCTTACAAACTCTCTACACGCAATTGTTGACCGTCAATAATCAAGGTCAGTCACTTTACGAAGCAATAAAGCATTTAATTCAGGAGTTAACACTGGGTGGGGAACGCTTTACTGGGGATGTCTACGCCAGCACGAAAGCCCAAGTGGCCTATACTGATTTTCTTTCCCATTTGAACTCTTTCCCGTCACCCATTAAAGCCTCTTTCATGGCTTTGAAAACATCTTATAATCTTACTCTTAATGAAATTTTAGATGATCTCAATCAAGAAGATTGTGTCGAAACAGGGGCAAGCCGATTACGAGAGATTCTAGACAATCCTGTTAACCTTTCAGTACTAAATACTAAACCGAATCTTTCTCAAGAAGAAATTGATGCCATTAAAAATCAATATGAAAAAAATTCGCTACCTCTCACAGGGAATGATTCCACCAATAATTTACCTGCCAATTATTTATGTACCCAATTAAGCCGTCTTGAAATAAGTGATGAATTTAACTACCTGGATCTATTGATTGCTTTTCCTCCCAGTTATTATGACTCCTTATTAAAATTTGCCCAAATTAAATGCAAGCCTACGTTTCCAATCAAACTATTGGAAATGCTTAAAACAGGCATCCTGAGTAAAGAACAGTTGGACGCTTTAGTTGAAGCAATCAAGAATAATGTAAACAAAGTTGGTATTATTCCGGCCCTGAGTTATGCAGTAGAGCTTAAAAATTACGACTTACTCGAGTCTTTACTTGCCATCTCAGAACCACGACAACTTACAGATTTCCATTTACTCTCTAAAGAGGACACTCCTCTCTTGTGGAACATCTATCAGGACGAAAAAGCTTGTGAGATTATTTTATCCGTCTGGAAATCTGCTGAAAAATCTCTGAATACTTTTAGAGCGCGTTGTCTGCTGGAAGAAGAAATTGACTACCCCTCAGATGTAACTCGCCGTTTGGAAACTGTACCTGAAAATGAGCGTTTTGAAATCGTTTCTATAAAAAATGCGCGCGGAGACAATCTCGCACAATCTGCTTGTTATCGTACAGCCTCACTCTTAACGATACTTGAATTACTGCCTGAAAATAAGCGTATTTCCGTCATTCTTGACAAAAATAACGCGGGAGATACCCTTTTGCATCGAGTTGATACAGGGACTCTAAAAGGACTTTTAAAACTTCTGCCTGAAAAAGATAGGTTGGAGGCCATTAATAGTAAAGATAACAAGAATTCGGCTGTTATCGAGCGACTTAAACTGCAGCAGGTAACTGATCTTTTGGATATATTTCCCGAGGAAAGTCGGCTAGAGGTATTTACTTATAAAAATGATAACTTATTTAATGTTGCAAACAATTCTGATGACTTATTAAAAATTTTATCCTTACTACCTGAAAACGCTCGTCTTTCCCTTCTTCGTCGGGAATGCGAAGACTTTACCGTTTTTTATTGGTTTATCAGCAAAATCAGGTACGTGTCCTATATTCATAATCCTAATCTATTCGCTGATTTTTTATTATCTTTTTCAGAAAATAATCGCCTTGAGATTATTCAAATGAAAGATAGCGAAGGCACTCCTTTTTTCAACCCAGACGGTTGGTCATTAGCCTCTTTGATAGCTACTTTTAATTTATTTCCTAAGAAAGATCGCCTTTCGATAATGCTTCAAGAAAATAAAATGGGTAAAAATTTTTTACAGTCTTTAGCCACAGCAGAAAGTCTTGTTCTTCTGAAGCTTCTCCCTGAAGAAGATCGATTTGCTGCGCTAAAATGCAGGCCACCAAATGGTTCTAGTTTGCTAGAAAAAAGTGCAGGTTTAGTTATGTTAAAACCTGCTTTAGAAGTACTGCCTAAAGAGGAGCGGTTATCAGCAATTCTTGAACTCTTTGAAAAAACACAAAAGAAAAAAATTTATGAGCTTATGGGACCAACACAATTTATTGATCTTTTAGAGGCACTACCCAAAGATGATTGGTTTGACACCATCGGTTATATTCATCAACACAACAACTTTTATTTACATCATTTGGTTTACCTTTTAATTCAAAAAATTGACACTGCGACTGAAGTTAACCTGATACATATTGAAGCGCTGCAAACTGTTTTAGTAGTGCTGTCTGAAATTCCCTTAGTACGAATTAAGAACATGCAGCTTGCTTCTTTGGTTGAGTTTCATCGGCAAATTAAGCAATTAAAACATCATGGCAGTACTTTACAGGAAGGAAAGGAGTCAGAAAGCCTTGATTATCTTGAAGGACAAAAGGCAATAAAACTTGCGGAAAAATTTGAAGGGTTAGCTATACAATTTATCGCGGCTAAAAACAGCGATAGTAATGCTCAGCTCCAAACGATTAGGGAGGAATTTAAAATTGCCCTTGAGTCAGGTTATCAGGAAATGCATACTCACCGTAGCTTATGGAAACCTATTTTAGCCAATATCGCCATCGCAGCCACAGGCATCGGCCTTCTGGTTATAATCGCCAAATATCTAACGACTGGCAGTGCCTTTTTTGCTGAAACCCAGCGCCAAAAAATGGTGCACTCCATTGGTCATCAATTAGATTGCTTAGCACCTTGATACATTTCAGGGTAAGTGCTGACTTTAGCACTTTAATGGGCAATAAAGAGCTATATTCCAATCACCCTTGTAATTTTATTCAGCACGTCGACGCCAGGTAGTCCCATTAGGACCATCCTCCAGTTCAATCCCTTGATTGGTTAACAAAGTACGAATCTCATCAGCACGAGTCCAATTTTTAGCTGTTCTTGCTTGAAGTCTTTCCTGGATTAACTGTTCAATTTTATCTCTTTCATGATCATTAAGCCCTGCTTGCAAAAAGGCGTCGGGTGAACTTTGTAACAAGCCAAGAAGTGACGCTAAATACTTTAATGTACCTGCTAGTTTTGGGGAGTTAGTTTTATTAATTTCATGACTTAATTGAAATAGAACAGCTAACGCAACTGGCGTATTAAAATCATCATCCATGGCTTGATTGAACTGTTGAACCCAATATTCATCAATTTCATTATTTGCACCAGGCACATCTTTTAACGATTGATACAATCTCATCAACGCTTTACCGGCGTTTAATAAATTTTCTTCCGAATAATTTAATGCACTGCGATAATGACTGCTCAACAGAAAATAACGAATAATCTCGGCATTATACTGTTGAAGCACCTCTTCAATGGTAAAAAAATTACCTACTGATTTTGCCATCTTCTCATTGTTGACTTGTAGCATCCCTACATGCATCCAGTAATTAGCAAAAGTTTTACCACTGGCGGCCTCACTTTGGGCAATTTCATTTTCATGATGAGGAAATTGCAAATCCAGCCCGCCACCGTGAATATCAAATTGTTCGCCCAATTCATGCATTGCCATAGCAGAACATTCAATGTGCCATCCGGGACGTCCTTCACCCCAGGGTGAAGGCCAGCTAGGTTCTCCTGGCTTTGCCATTTTCCATAAGACAAAGTCCAGAGGCGATCGCTTTTCTTTGACCACCTCAACACGAGCTCCCGCCATTAATCCTTCCAGATCTTTGTGGGATAATTTACCGTAGCCCTTAAAATTTTCTACCTGATAGCAAACATCGCCATTTTCACTGACATAGGCATAGCCGTTATCAATTAACCGCTGTATTAGCTTTGTAATCGACTCGATATGGGCTGTTGCCCTAGGCTCTATGTCTGGCGGCAAAATATTTAAAGCCTTGGTATCATCATGCATAGCTTTGATATAGTGCGAGGTTAATTCTTCGATAGAAATACCACGCTCATTGGCCCGGGAAATAATTTTATCGTCAATATCGGTGATATTACGAACGTAAGTTACTTTATAACCTTGTGAACGCAAGTAGCGCACGATGACGTCAAAGCAAACCATGGAACGGGCATGCCCTAAGTGACAACGATCATAAACCGTGATACCACAGACATACATGGCAATTTTACCAGGATGTATTGATTTAAATGGTTCTTTGGTTCGTGTTAAAGAATTATAAAGATGTAACATTACAGCCCCTTTAGCTTATTTTTCCCCAAGTATCTTTAAGACCTACGACTCGATGAAAACAACTTACTTTACCGTTTTCAATCTTATTCACACAATAGTAGCCCAGGCGTTCAAATTGAAAGACTTCACCAAGTGGTTGCGTTGCTAAAGAAGGTTCGCATAACCCCTGCTTCGCTTCTAAAGAATTCGTATTTAGGAACTGCAGAAAATCCTCTTCGCGTGCCGGATTAGGATCCGTAAATAGTCTATCGTACTGTAAAATGGTTACTGGATGTGCCTCCTTACAAGATACCCAATGAATAACGCCTTTCACTTTTCTATCAACAGGATTTTTCCCCAGGGTATTCTCGTCGTAAGTACAACGTAACTCAGTAATATTACCTTCAGCATCACGAACCACATCAACACAACGAATCACATAAGCCTGCCTTAAACGGACTTCTGTACCGGGAGCCAAACGGAAATAATCCTTCGGTGGGTTTTCCATAAAATCACTACGCTCGATATAAATCTCGCGACTGAATGGTAAAATGCGCGTTGCTGATTCGGGGTTTTGTGGATTGAATTTACCTTCTAATTGCTCCACTTGATCATGAGGGTAGTTCTCGATGACTACCTTTAGCGGGTCCAGCACGCAAAGCGCGCGTTTTGCTGTCTTATTCAACTCATTACGCACAGCCTCTTCAAGAATGGACATATCTATTACAGAATCACTACGTGAAATTCCTATAATCTCGCAAAATTGTTTAATGGCTTCTGGTGGATAGCCGCGTTTACGCATACCGCGTAAAGTCGGCAACCTAGGGTCATCCCAGCCGGTAACAATCTTTTTCTCCACCAAGTCGCGTAATTTTCGCTTTGATGTGACTGTATGCGATAAATTTAGGCGGGCAAATTCAGTTTGCACAGGTTTAGCTGGAACTGGCAAGTTATTAATAAACCAATCATATAAAGGACGATGATCTTGAAACTCCAGTGTACATAAGGAATGGGTTATTTTTTCCAGAGCATCGGAAACTGGGTGTGCGTAATCGTACATGGGATAAATACACCACTTATCACCTGTGCGTTGATGTGAAGCATGTCGTATGCGATAAATGACGGGATCGCGCATGTTAACGTTCCCGGATTGCATATCTATTTTAGCACGCAACACGTGCTCTCCATTAGCAAACTCACCCGCTTTCATACGCTCAAATAGCTGCAAATTTTCTTCAATACTTCGATTGCGATAAGGACTTTCACGTCCTGGCTCAAGAAGCGTCCCTCGATGGGCACGTATTTCCTCAATAGTCAGACTATCTACGTAAGCTTTACCTTGTTTAATCAAATAAACCGCATAATCATGAAGTTCCTGGTAATAGTCAGAGGAATGAGTCAACTCATCCCAGCTAAACCCCAACCATTTCACATCATCAATAATGGCATCTACAAATTCCTGCTCTTCTTTGATAGGGTTCGTATCATCAAATCGCAGGTTACATTTCCCCTTAAACTCTTCAGCCAAGCCAAAATTCAAGCAAATTGATTTGGCATGACCAATATGTAAATAACCATTCGGCTCCGGTGGAAAACGGGTAATAATCTCTTGATGTTTACCACTTGCTAATTCTTCAGTAATTAATTGCCTGATGAAATGGGTTCTTTTTTCACTAACGTTACTCATGTTTTCACTCATGTTTATCAATCATTTGCCGCATCTCAGTAATTAGAGAAGCACCTGCAGCACAAGCATTATGATCGGCCTTGAAAGCTTCATAAATAGTATTAATTAATGCTGCACCGACAATTACACCATCCGCAAATTCTGCCACTTTAGCTGCCATTGCAGGAGTTTTAATACCAAAGCCTACCATAAGAGGCAAATCGGTTTGAACTTTCCGCTGTTGGTATCGTTCCCTTACCTGCTCTAAATCAAAATCATCGGATCCTGTCACCCCTTTCAAGGAAACATAATAGAGATAACCTTTACCATAAGTATTGATTAACTCCATCCGTTCATCAGAAGTGGTAGGGGAGCAAAGATAGATGCTATACAAATCATTTTTCTGCCACAGGGAAGCAATTAATTCACTTTCCTCTGGCGGTAAATCAACCATAATTGTGCCATCAACACCTGTTTCTTTTGCCTTTCTGGCAAAACGTTCATAACCGTATTGTTCAATCGGGTTTACATAGCCCATTAATACAATAGGAGTGTCTTGATCCTTTTGACGGAATTGCTCTATGAGAAAAAATACATCATCGCAGCTCACCCCTTGAACCAACGCTCTTTCCATTGCAG
>NZ_LNYG01000008.1:87611-179898 GCF_001467745.1 Legionella jamestowniensis | reverse complement strand
AATATTAGCACCCGCCGCTACTAATTCATGCATCAAAGAAACGGTAATATCTAACTTGGGGTCACCGGCAGTGATATAGGGACTTAGCATTTTTTTACCACTAGCCCGCAATTGTACTAATACCTTGTCTATTCGATTCATAATTTACCTTAACACAAGTATGTCTTTGCTTATACGCAAGCGCTTAATATAAACGCATTACAAAGATAAGCCGTCAATATTGGCTACCGTGTGAATATCTTTGTCCCCTCGCCCTGACAAATTAACGATAATCCTCTGCGATGGCGACATTTTTTTAGCAAGTTTCATTGCATAAGCTACTGCGTGACTTGACTCCAATGCCGGAATAATGCCTTCTATCTGCGTTAAGATTCGAAAAGCATCGAGCGCTTCAGTATCATTAATCGCTACATACTCAACTCGTCCAATGTCTTTTAAATAAGCATGCTCAGGACCTACACCGGGATAATCAAGACCGGCAGAGACAGAGTGTGTATCTTTAATCTGGCCATGTTCATCACAGAGTAAGTAAGTACGATTCCCGTGCAAAACGCCTGGCTTTCCGGCTATTAAGGAAGCAGCATGTTCACCTGTTTCGATGCCCTTTCCCCCAGCTTCAACGCCATAAATTGCCACCGTTTTATCCTTTAAAAAAGCATGGAAAAGACCAATCGCATTGGAGCCCCCACCTACGCACGCCACTAAAGCATCAGGTAGTTCCCCACACGCCTTAAGCATTTGTTCACGCGCTTCCTGACCAATAATTGCTTGAAAATCCCTTACCATTTGCGGGTAAGGATGAGGACCTGCCACCGTGCCAATAATATAAAATGTATTATCTACATTACTCACCCAATCACGCATTGCTTCGTTTAAAGCATCCTTTAAAGTTTTAGACCCTGCTGTCACAGGAATTACCTCTGCACCTAGCAACTTCATACGATAAACATTGATGGCTTGTCTTTTAATATCTTCAGACCCCATATAAACGACACATTTTAAACCGAGTTTGGCCGCCACTGTAGCAGAGGCAACACCGTGCTGACCTGCACCTGTTTCAGCAATGATCCTTGTTTTTCCCATACGCTTAGCAAGCAAAGCCTGCCCTACCGTATTATTAATTTTGTGCGCACCGGTATGGTTTAAGTCTTCACGTTTTAAATAAATTTGCGCACCACCTACTTGGGCACTTAAATGTTTGGCATGATAAAGTGGGGTTGGTCTTCCTACATACTCACGCAATTCTGCTGTTAATTCTGCCATAAATACTGGATCTTGCTTATACTGCTGATAAGCATCCTGTAACTGTTGTAACGCATGCATCAAAGTATCCGCCACAAAAATTCCACCGTATTGACCAAAATGGCCGCGGTTATCAGGGAGTTCTACTTCATTCATAATTACCCCACAATGCGTTAACAAATTGTTTCATTTTATCATGATCTTTGACACCTGGAGACGACTCCACCCCACTACAAACATCAACGGCGTACAATGATTTTTTGTTGGTTATCATTTCAATGTTCTTTGCAGTTAAACCACCGGCTAAAATGATAGGTTTTCTTAACGTATCAGGAATAATAGTCCAATCAAAAATCTTGCCGGTACCACCATGGGAAGTTGAGGGTGTATCTAATAAAATGGCCACTGCCTCTGCATACTCAGAACACTTTTCATTAATAAAAGCCGATGAGTGGGCTTGTATTGCCTTAATGTAGGGCTTTTTAAATTGAGTGCAAAATTTTGGCGATTCATCCCCATGAAATTGCAGATAGTGAACAGGTAGCTCCTCCACAATTACCTTCACAAAAGAAGTATCTGGATTCACCATCACAGCCACGATATCTAAAAAAGCGGGCACAGCTTGTATCAGCTTTTTTGCTTGCTCTACCGAAACAGAGCGCGGACTCTTGGGATAGAATATCAAGCCAACTGCATCAACACCTAATGCTGCTGCATAAGCGATATCCTGTTCACGTGTCATGCCACACATTTTTACCCGTAGCCGATTTACCAACTAACGCTCCCATAAAAATAAAGGCCCTGGATTTAGCTGTATTACGCCGAATTCTTTTGGATAAGTCACTGCTACCAAGTATAAACCATAAGGCGGCGCTGTTTCGGCACCCAAACGCCTGTCTTTCGCTTGTAAAACTTCTTTTACCCAAGTCACCGGTTTCTTGCCAGAGCCAACGGCAATTAATACGCCCGCAATATTTCTTACCATATGGTGTAGAAAAGCATTGGCGGTAATATCAATCATGACCAAATCACCAGTGCGGGTAACTTGCAAATGATGGACATTACGCATTGGAGTGTTTGACTGGCATTCTATTGAACGAAAAGAAGTATAGTCATTTTCCCCCAACAAGCATCGACTAGCCTCCTGCATAGCATGATGATCAAGCTGGCGATATTGCCAGGTGACACTGCTACGCAAAAGCGCTGGCCTTATTGGCGCATTGTAAATAATATAACGATACCGTCGCGATAAAGCGGAATATCGTGCATGAAAATTATCTGGCATTTCTCTTCCCCACTTAACACACACATCTTTGGGTAGGAAAGAATTAGCCCCATGAATCCAAGAGCGAATAGTTCGCTCTTTTTCACAATCAAAATGAATAATCTGGTTTGTAGCATGCACGCCTGTATCGGTTCTACCCGCGCAGATAACACTAACGTCGCTATCCGCGACCTTTGTCAAAGCATCTTCTAAAACTTGCTGAACCGTATGCAGGCCTGTTTGCGCTTGCCAGCCATGATATTGGCTACCATCGTATTCAACCCCTAAGGCAATACGCATGAGCATTTCCTGCTAAAAACGGCCAATGTATAACACCAGGCTAAGTTTGTCTAGGGTATTAAGACAACATTACAGAGGTATTATTGCATTAGAATCATTGCATTAATGAGTTGGCTATTTCATAATCCTACACATTTTAAAGGCAGCCACATTTGTTTATGTAATGTAATTTGTGCGTGTGTCATTCCCCGCGCAGGCGGGAATCTATTTCATGACATCTTTTCCTCCTTGATGATTGGATGGATTCCCGCTTATGCGGGAATGACGAGAACGATCAAAGACTATTACAAAATAATCAAGTAAGCACTTTAGCTGCCTATTCGAAGAATATGATTTTCCGCACAAACTTAGGGTGTACTTGAATATGACTGCAACTTTTTTAGATGGCAATTTGGTTTCTTCCAAATTAAAACAAGAAATTAAACTTGCCGTTGCTGAAATGATTAGCCAGGGGCAAGCTGCACCCGGACTTGCTGTTATTCTTGTAGGCAATGATCCTGCCTCTCACATTTATGTAAATAACAAGCGCAAAGCATGTTCTGAAGTGGGTTTTCATTCTTATGCCTACGATTTGCCTGCCTCGACAACCGAAAAAGAGCTGTTAAGCTTAATTGACCGATTAAACAACTCTCCCGAAATAGATGGTATATTGGTGCAACTTCCTTTGCCTGACTCAATTGATCCGAATAAAGTGATTGAATGTATTTCCCCTCATAAAGATATTGATGGTTTTCACCCTTACAACATGGGACGCTTAACACTGCGAAATCCGTTATTAAGGCCCTGCACCCCTTATGGAATCATCAACCTGCTGGATTATTACCAGATTCCACTTGAAGGCAAACATACGGTTGTGATTGGTGCATCAAATATTGTAGGCCGCCCTATGGCCATGGAATTTCTTTTGGCCGCAGCGACCGTAACGGTGTGTCATCGTTTTACAGAAAATTTGGAACAATATGTGCGTATTGCTGATATTTTAGTAGTGGCCACAGGCATTCGTGATGTAATTGATGTATCCTGGTTAAATCCACACCAGGTTGTGGTGGATGTAGGTATACATCGATTACCCAATGGAAAATTAAGGGGTGACATCGATTTTGAGAGCGCTAAAAACAAAGTAGGCTGGATTACGCCTGTTCCAGGTGGCGTTGGGCCCATGACTATCGCCGTCTTACTGCAGAATACTTTATTCGCAGCAAGGCAGTTGAGGGTGAATAATTAGCGATCCAGTTCGTCCCAATCAAATTCCCCATCCAGCTCATCTTCTAACTCTTCTCTTAAACGTTTACGCTCAAGCTTGTCTTCAAGCATCTTGCGCACTCGCTTTTTGTGATCCAAATCTTCACTATTCTCTTCCTCATAGGAGTAATCTGAAAAGGAGTTAGTCTCTTCATATTCTCTAGGAAAGCCCATAATTTGTCTCCATTGGTCCTTAAAAACACAATCTAAGTATAGCGTATTATAAAGGCTGGATTATAAAACAAAGTATCAAATTCCAAGCAATAAGAATTATCCTTATTCAACCCTTTCCTACGTATCGCGACTCATTCGCGGTATCCAAGAATTTGAAGCCAGAAACCAACATTATCTTCTTGGGTACTGCGGATAAGCCGCAGTACGTAGGGGAGGATTCATTACTCTCATCTAAGCATCATTTACATTTAAATTTACCGGTGATTTTTTTTGATAATTTGGATTACTTCCTGAAAATGTTTATACTTCGCTTTTTAAATACAGTTTTCTTATGCTTAGCTATCAACACGGCTATCATGCCGGTAATTTTGCTGATGTTGTAAAACACGCTACCCTTTGTCGCATACTTACTTATCTCGTAAAAAAAGACAAACCTTTGTTTTATCTTGAAACGCATTCGGGGAAGGGACGTTATGATTTAAACGATTCTCAGGCCATCAAGACGGGAGAATCGCAGCAAGGTATTAAACTACTGTGGAAACACAAGAATCAATTGTCCCCTCTTTTTTCACCTTACTTAAAATGCATCAGTGCGCTCAACACCTCTGATTTACGTTTCTATCCCGGTTCACCAGCACTTGCAATCGAACTGTTAAGACCCCAGGATCGTTTGTATTGTTGCGAGTTACATCCTCGCGAATTTGAACAACTTAAGGTACTACCACACACTGGAAAGCGTGTTTTTTTTAGCCATAGTGACGGAGTGTCCGCCCTACAAACATTATTACCTCCTCCTGAACGTCGCGGCCTTATTTTTCTCGATCCTTCTTATGAACTTAAAGAGGAGTACAAAACTATTCCCCAGGCAATTAAACTGGCATACCAACGTTTTTCTACCGGTATTTTTTGTCTTTGGTATCCTTTAGTGGATAGCAGATTACAGCAACAACTCCTGAGAGGGATGGAGAATATTGGCGCTTCGAATACAATGCGCCTTGAGTTTAATTGGACGACCATAAATGTAGAAGGTATGACAGGATGTGGTTTATGGATTATCAATCCTCCTTACACCCTTGAAGCGGAAATGAAAACCATCCTTGAGCAATTAAAAACAGTATTTAATCCTGGTATTTCTTCTTTTAGTATGCAAGGTGTTTAACTCATCCTTGCAAATACACATTTTACAATGGGAGGGCCTTTAAACCCTCTCTTTCACATAACTGCGCAAATTATGATCATTTAATTTTTTCTTAAGTTCGAATCATTACAATTGGTTTTACTCCCTTTAACGAGAATGTAATATGAAAACTGATGGGTCCACTGATTTTTTTGTTTCCCAAATCCTAGCTGATTATGAAGAAAACAATCCTCAGGAAACTCCCTGCATACATGCAACGACAGAATATAGTAATAGTGAATTATTGGAGCGATTACATCATTCAAAACTGTTTGCATCAGGATTACACGATGTACGTTGCACTGAATTAAAAAAGATGAGCTTAAAAATGAATTCCGCTCAGTCAGTTTCCTCAGTTTATTACCCTTTTTGTGGGGCTGATGTCACGCATGTTTTCTTATTGTTTCCTTCTTGTACATCTGTAGTAGGCTTTGGGCGAGATGAATTTGGAGATATCGGGAATTTAAACTATTACAGTAACACCAATGATTTTTCTGCCGTTCCTTTGGGGTATACTTCGGGTTTCGATTCACATAAATACCATGAGGTACAAGGTAAAAAATACCCTGATGGTAAATACAAAGTTTGCCCCGATATTTTACTGAGAATAACACAAATTCTTGGGGGTAAAATTTTAAGCGTAGCAACAAAGCAAGTGGGCGATAGTGAAACCGACATTGTCCATGAAATTAAATTTTTATGGAATGACATCGAACGTAGTTTTATTTACGCCCAGTATGAAGTTTGTTGCAATTATCAGTTACCCGAAGAAAGTTCTTCTGTAAGGGATTTTTTACTTTCTCAAAATCCTGATGCATTATTGCTCAAAGCAATTCCAGACGTTTTATTAGCCTATCCTGACGGCTTGGCAATGGCAAAAGCCTTAGTAAGACATGAATCCCAACTCGTTTTGTCAGATACAAGAACGTATAATTGGAATAAGACTTTTTATCAGAGGGAGCAACCCCAACCGGTTTTTTCAGATTCTGCAGAATTGAAATCCATTCCACTGTTCTTCTCTTTCGGGTATGGAAGAATGTTGTTTATAGGAAATGGGGCACAGTTAAAGAAAGTTCAACCTAAAAAAACGAATCACTTGACTGAGTTTCCAGTACAAAAAATGTTACCTATTGAAAACAATATGATTGAAAAGCAAGAAAATGCTAAATCGGAATTGAATATTAACATTGAATCGTCTTTACCTAAGTCTGTCCCTAATGCCCATAAAAAAAATGATCATTCCTCGTCCTTTTCTCCGCTCAAATTTTTGCGCAAGAAATTAAATAAACAATCAAATCCAGATGCTTCTGCTAAGCAAATTAACTATAATCCACAATAAAGTGAATTTGCTGTTAGCAAGGAGGAAAAATGAAGGTGCTGCCTGTTTCGGCTTTTGCTGATAACTATATTTGGATGATTATTGATGAAAAATTGGCAACCACCTTTTGTATTGACCCTGGTGACGCTCAACCTGTTCTTGATTTTTTAAAACAACAATCTCTACAACTTAAAGCGATTCTCTTAACCCATCATCATCATGATCACATTGGTGGGGTTTTGGACTTGATAAATAACTATCCTGATGTTGTTGTCTACGGCCCAGAAGACTCGCGTATTCCTTATATTACGCAAACCCTGAAGCCAGAGACCGTATTAACCCTACCACCGTGTAATTTTCATATTTTAGACACCCCAGGACATACATCTACACACATCAGTCTTTATGAACCTCATTATCAATGGCTATTTTGTGGGGATACTCTCTTTTCGGCAGGCTGTGGGCGGGTATTTGATGGAACCATTGAGGAGTTATACGAGTCATTACAAAAATTAAAAACATTGCCCGATGCTACTAAAGTTTTTTGTGCCCATGAATACACTCGACAGAACCTTCGTTTTGCTAATACCGTAGAACCTGGCAATAAGATATCAAACCGTTATGCCAATGAACTAAGCGAGAATGATCATTGTTCCTTGCCATCAACGATTGAGTTAGAGAAAAACATCAATCCTTTTCTACGAACAGATAAACCTGATTTGAAAAATTATGCTGATAACCGAGTTGGAACTCGCGATCCATTTCAAATTTTTAAACAATTGCGCGCAGATAAGAATAGTTTTTCTTAACAATAAGATACAATTTAAACCCCTTAGAACAGAATATATACAAAAAGGGTTTATCGCTTGAATTTTATTTAGTACACTGTTTAGCCTTTTAATTCGTAATAGGCTGTCACATTGAAGTTTAGACCAAGAGTTTTTAGTTTAATCCTTTTATTTTCAATCTCTTACGCATTTTATTCTACAGCGCATGCCACCCAGACAGTGTGGGACGTCATGCGAAGTCAGTTCAGTTTAAATCACGAAGTTACCCAACCTGAGGTTCAAACACAGCTTCGTTGGATTATTTCTCATCCCAGTTACCTCAATAAATTAGCTCGTTCTGAGCCCTACATGTATCATATCGTTACTGAAATTAAAAAAAGGCACATGCCTGGAGAAATCGCTCTCCTGCCAATGATTGAGAGCGCCTATGATCCTTTTGCTTACTCAGGAGCTGGTGCTGCAGGACTTTGGCAACTCATGCCAGGTACAGGGAACAATCTCGGTTTAAAGCAAGACTGGTGGTTTGACGGTCGTCGAAGTATTCGCCCCTCTACGGATGCAGCCCTGAACTACCTAACCTATTTGAATAAATATTTTAGTGGTAATTGGATTTTAGCGATTGCCGCTTATGACTCAGGTGAAGGAACGGTGTCCCGAGCTATTAAAAATAGCCGTCAGTCACGAAATATACGTTTCTGGTCCCTGCCCTTGCCTGCGGAAACCAAAGCTTATGTTCCAAGGCTTTTGGCGCTTGCTGAAATCATTAAATACCCACAACGCTATAGAGTTACTCTTCCAGACATTCCACACGTCCCTTATTTCGAAGAAGTAAATATTGGCAGTCAAATCGATTTAAGTCATGCCGCCAAGCTCGCCGGTATTTCTTATAAAGATCTGATTAAGTTAAACCCAGGTTTTAATCGTTGGGCAACAGCACCCTATAAACCTTTTAAATTATTGATACCCGCTAATAAAGTAGAAAAATTTAATCGGAACCTGGCAAGTATCCCCGAAGAAAAACGAGTCAGCTGGAGTCGTTACCAGGTGCGCCCCGGAGATGATTTAAATTCGATTGCCCGTAGAAATTTCACAACAGTAAACCTGCTACGCGAATTAAATCGCTTGAAATCCGATAAACTTAAGACGGGCCAATATGTGTTAATACCGAGTACTAAAAATGCCCCTGTTACCGCGCCAAAACCTGCCATGTTGGCGGCTAACGATCAGCCAGCAAGCATTCAAAGCTATAAAGTAGTGCACATTGTACAGCGTGGTGAAACTTATCAGATACTGGAAAAAAAATACAACGTATCCACTTCGGAAATCAGAAAATGGAATCAGATAAGTACAACGCAGCCATTAAAACCCGGCCAGCAATTGACCATATGGAAACGCACTGTGAAGTATGGTGTTTATATTGTTAAAAGCGGGGATAACTTAAGCAGCATTGCTAAACGCAATAATACCAAGGTATCAATGCTGGTTAAATTAAATCCAGGCATTAACAAAAAATTACTTCAGCCGGGTCAACAATTAGTGATAGGCTAAATCTGGCCTTAACTTACCACGCAAGCAAAATTATGCAAATTAATAAGAGCTTGCGTGAGAGTTTGAAATCGTGTGATATACTTAAGTAAGTATTAAATTTCAATAACAACTATGAAACTACTCTTTGATTTTTTTCCAATTTTACTTTTTTTTATTAGTTACAAACTGTTTGGCATTTATAATGCTACTGCCGTAGCTATGGCTGCCTCCTTATTCCAAGTTATTTTTCATAGATTGAAACACCAACGTTATGAAAAAATTCATTTAATCAGCCTGGCAATCATTTTTGTTTTAGGGGGTGCAACGTTATTTTTCCATAATCCCTGGTTTATAAAGTGGAAACCAACGGGAATTTATTGGCTAACTTCCGTGGTATTCCTTTTGTCCTCTTTTGTCGGAAAAAAACCGCTTATTCAAAAAATGATGGATGGAAATATAAATTTGCCCACTAAAATCTGGTATCGTTTAAATTATGCTTGGGCGCTATTTTTTGTTTTAATGGGTAGTGTTAACCTGTATGTAGCTTATTTTTATAGTACAGATGTTTGGGTTAACTTTAAGCTGTTTGGTGGGGCTGGTTTTACATTGCTATTTGTGTTTTTACAGGCAATCTATTTAACCAGGCATTTAATTGAAAAAGAAATAGAACAACAACCCTCTAATGATTCCCATTAGGGAACATATTTTAGGAGCAAGAATGAGATTGCTACTGGTTGAAGATGATGAGTTACTAGGTGATGCAGTTAAAGCTGGTCTCACTCAATTTGGCTATGTTGTTGATTGGTTAAAAGACGGTGAAGCAGCACGTGCTGCAGTAAAATCCGAGTCTTTTGAATTAATTATTCTTGATTTGGGTTTACCCAAACTTTCAGGCCTAGGTTTCTTGCAAGCGATTCGCCATGATGGAAATGCGACTCCCGTGATAATACTAACCGCCCGTGAATCAGTGGAAGATAGAGTGAAGGGTTTAGACAGTGGGGCTGACGATTACCTCACCAAGCCTTTTGATTTAAATGAGCTAAGCGCAAGGGTACGCGCCCTTGTTAGACGCTCTTCAGGTCGTGCTGATGCTGTCCTTCAATACCGTAATATTACCCTTGACCCTGCTGCTCATTCTGTTTATGTTGACGGTGTCATCGTCAATGTTCCGCGTAGAGAATTCGCCCTACTACAAAAGTTGCTTGAAAACAGTGGACAAGTTCTATCACGTGAACAACTGATGCAAAGTATCTACGGTTGGGATGAGGATGTGGATTCCAATGCCCTGGAGGTACATATCCACAACTTGCGCAAAAAACTCAACGCCAACTTTATCCGCACTATTCGTGGTGTCGGGTACATGGCGGAGAAAAATGAGTAATTAACTATTGTGAAATCATCTATACGCAAGTTTTTGTTAATTAATTTATTATTAGCAATAACAATAACAACTACGTTAACTGCAATAGGTAATTACTATCTAGACCAAAAAGATATCCAGGAGCATCTGGATACTTTAATGGCCATTTCAGCATTATCCTATCAGGCGCTGCTGGGAGATGACTTGCATCAGCGCCCTCTTGGAAAGATTCAGGATGCCCTTGAAGTCATTCCCCAGAAAATTGATAACTATTATCAGAGACGTTTTTTAAACGATCTCCCTCCCAAAAACTATTTAGACAAATTTAATTTCCAGGTATGGACCAATGGAGGCAAACTTTTACTCCATTCCCCCACCGCGCCTAAAATTCCGCTGACAGCTGAAGTCGATGGTTTCAGTGATAAACTGGTTTCTAATCAGAAATGGCGCGTGTTTACCACCTACAATGAACAGGCAGGAGTTCGTACAGTATTGGCCGAGCGCTATGATACACGTAACGAACTTGGTCATCGTATTGCTCAAGATGATCTTTACATTATGTTGTTAACCTTTCCACTGTCAGGGTTATTAATATGGATTATTATTGGTCGAGGCTTAGATAGTCTTGATAGAGTAGCACAAGAAGTCGCAAACCGAGCCCCAACCCATCTTGAACCTGTAGATTTACAAGAAGTTCCTGAGGAAATTAAACCGGTTATTGATGAACTGAATAAGTTATTTTATCGCTTGAAAGAAGGCTTTGAACGAGAAAAACGCTTTGCAGCTGATGCCGCCCATGAATTGAGAACCCCTCTGGCTGCCTTGAAAGCCCAGGCACAAGTTGCACTCAACACCAATAATATTGAGGAAAAAAATCAAGCCTTGCAAAAGCTTATCGCCAGCGTTAATCGCAGCACTCACATCGTACAACAGCTATTAACGATGAGTAAATTAGTCCCTGAGGCAGCGAACATTAATGATATCGATGAAGTTAACCTTGTTAAAATTACCCGTGAAGTGCTTGCCATGCTTGCTCCCAGTGCTGTTGAAAAACAGATTGAACTGGAATTTGAGCATGATGATCATTTGCCCCTTTTCGCAGGTAATCCAACTGCACTAAGTATTTTGATTCGAAACCTGGTAGACAATGCCATTCGTTACTGTAAGGAAAATGGTAAAGTTTCCGTACGTATATTCTCTCAGAATAAAGAATTAATTCTCGAAGTACGCGACAACGGCCCAGGTATCCCTGATGAACTTCAAGGTCGGGTATTTGAGCGATTTTTCCGTGTCTTAGGTAATAAAAGCCCTGGCAGTGGATTGGGCTTAGCCATTGTTAGACAAATTACTGATCTTCATGGTGGCAGAGTTGAACTTGCTTCTCCCCGCGAGGGAACCGGTCTTATAGTGCGTGTTTTCTTCCCCACTAAAGAAGAACAACCTTCTGCTTGATAGAGTAGCTTCGTTTAATGAACTTTGATTACGCTTCTCTGCTTCAATGCTACACCACTACAGCGGTGTACAGAGGATTTTCTTATCGACCAGCCAATAATTGTAGCGCCTGACGAATTAATTGTTCGCAACTTTTATTTCCATCGTCAATTTTCTTAATCACTTTCATTGCCTCTTGCTGCTTATATCCTAAAGCCTCCAAAGCACTGATGGCTTCACTTTGTTCTTGCTGCAATAAAGGTTTCTGTACGCCAGGGCTACTCATCATGTGTGGAGAGAGTTGCTTAATGCTATCTCTCATTTCAACTAGCAATCGCTCTGCAGTTTTTTTGCCTATTCCCGGAAGCTTGGTTAGCAGCAGGGCATTTTGTTCTTCGATGCATTGAATAAACTCAATGGGGGTAATGCTGGATAATATCGCTATAGCCAATTTTGGTCCAATACCATTTACTTTGATCAGTGCCCTGAATAAAGCCCTTTCCTCTTTATCCAAAAATCCAAATAATTGCAGGGCATCTTCGCGAACTACGGTATGAATATGCAATCCTATTGGACCAGGGTGGGTTTCAAGCTGAAAAAATGTATGTAACGACGTCTCCACATCATAACCCACCCCATTCACATCAATAACCATTTTTCCAGGTTGATGCTTATCAACAATCTGTCCATTTAACCAACCTATCATCGTGCACGTCTCCTAAAATGCTGTGGGCGCCGGGTTAGCGCTAAATTATGTCGCATGTGACAATGACAAATCGCTATGGCCAAAGCATCAGCAGCATCGTTTTGAGGCGCATTATTGAGCATTAACAATTTAACTACCATATGTTTTACCTGCTCTTTTTGCGCAGCACCATAGCCAACAACCGATTGTTTAATCTCACGAGGGGAATATTCACTAATCCTGATGCGATGCGATGCAGCAGCCACCATGGCGGCTCCTCTTGCATGGCCTAATTTAAGGGCAGAATTAGGATTCTGATGCAAAAATACCTGCTCTATTGCCACTTCGTCGGGATTATAGTCATCCATTAATTGGCAAATTCCATCAAAAATTTGCAACAAACGCTGACTTAACTCTCCCTCCGAGGTTCGAATACAACCGCTATCAATATATTGGATTTTGCGCCCTTCTTCCCTAATAATTCCGTAACCCGTTACCCGAGAACCAGGGTCAATCCCTAAAATAATACTCATCAGGCAGTTTCAAATAATGCCTCAGGCAGTTCAGCATTACTATGAACTTCCTGTACATCATCCAAATCTTCAAGCATATCTATCAACTTTATCAGGCTTTCTGCGGTTTCCTTGTCCAAAGGAACCATTGTTTGTGCACGCATTGTTAGATGGGATTGCTCAACTTCATAGCCTGCTTTTTGAATAGCGGTCAGAACATTATGGTAATTCTCTGCTGCGGTAATAATTTCAATTTGATTCTCTTCCACAGTTACATCATCAGCACCTGCTTCGATAGCTATTTCCATAGCCTGATCTTCAGGTTGTCCTGCAGCAAGGAGAATTTCACCTTGTTTGTTAAATAAATAAGCCACAGAACCATCTGTGCCTAAATTTCCCCCGTGTTTTGTAAACGCATGTCGAACGTCGGATACCGTACGGTTTTTATTATCTGATAAACAGTCAACGAGAATAGCCACACCACCAGGACCATAGCCTTCATACCGCATTTCCATCATATTTGCGCCATCTAAACCACCAGCTCCGCGCTTAATGGCGTTATCGATGGTATCGCGTTTCATATTCGCTTTTAAAGCCTTGCTAATTGCATCTCGTAACCGAGGGTTTGAGGACTCCTCCCCTCCGCCCATTCTAGCTGCGACTGTTATTTCACGAATGAGTTTTGTAAAAATCTTTCCACGCTTGGCATCTTGAGCCCCTTTACGAAACTTAATATTAGCCCACTTACTATGTCCCGCCATGACTATACCTCAAAAGAAAAGCGATATTAGGGTCTGTTAACATTTGTTTTATAGCTTACTCACCGCGGCGCGTGAGCACTTTAACAGGATCCTGAAAACGAAATTTCAACAGTACCTTAATTTCAGATGATTAAATTACAAAGTATACATCGTCTGGGCATTAAAAAGAACTGATGCTAAGAGACTCGACATTTTTTACTTTTTCAAGCTATGCTAAGCTGTTTTATTTTTGCAGGGAGACAGGGGTGAATTTAGCAGGATTTGGTAATTACCATCAAACGGAAGCTATTCCAGGTGCCTTACCCACAGACCAAAACTCCCCTCAACAATGCGCATTTGGCCTTTACGCAGAACAACTCAGCGGGAGTGCTTTTACACGACCAAGGCACATCAACTTACGCAGCTGGTTGTATCGTACGCTCCCTTCGGTTGTCCATGAGGATTACCAACTTCATGAAAAAGATCTAGCCATTAATTACGCCCATTTACAATCGCCAAACCCTATGCGCTGGGCTCCCCTCCCCAATCCTTCTGGGCACAAGGATTTTGTAGATGGATTATTTTATCTGGCTGGTAATAAATCAGCGAATGCATTTATTTATCAATGCAACCAATCTATGAAAAAACGCTATTTTAGCAACAGCGATGGCGAAATGCTGCTAGTTCCCTATTCGGGAGAACTCACCATTCATACAGAATTTGGCCAACTTGCCATTGAGCCCGGAAAAATAGCGGTCATCCCACGTGGTATAAATTTTAGGGTGGAATTAGTTTCAGACTTCGCAGCAGGTTATATCTGTGAAAATATGGGAAGCCCTTTTGTTTTACCGCAACTTGGGCCCATTGGTTCAAATGGATTGGCCAATCCACGACATTTCTTATATCCAGTGGCGGCTTTTGAAAATATTCAGGATGAGATTCAACTGATATGTAAGTATCAACAAAGGCTTTGGAGTGCACAATCACATCATTCCCCTCTAAATGTTGTAGCATGGCATGGCAATTACGCACCTTACAGCTATGATTTGGCTTTATTTAATACTATAAATACCGTAAGTTTTGATCACCCCGATCCCTCCATTTTCACTGTTTTGACTTCCGAAAGTAATTCGCCAGGTGTTGCCAATCTGGATTTTGTAATTTTTCCGCCTCGCTGGATGGTAGCTGAGCACACGTTCAGACCTCCTTATTTTCACCGAAATATCATGAGTGAACTGATGGGACTTATTAAAGGAGAATATGACGCCAAGAAGGAAGGCTTTTTACCCGGTGGGGTTAGTATTCATAACTGCATGACGGCCCATGGACCGGATGCGGATACGTATAAGACTGTAATTCATGAGGAGCTCAAGCCAACTCGCTATCAAAATACATTGGCATTTATGTTTGAAGCCAGGCATCCATGGTTAGTCAGTGAGCAAGCGTTATCCCATTCTTCAAGAGAAATAAAATATTCAGCGTGCTGGCAACATTTGCCTTGCAATTTTAACGAATCCTAGATTAAATCATACGGTTCAGTGAAAAATCTTTTTATTTTCAAGGAGTGAATCTAGATGCGTTCAAGTTTCGCTAAATTTACACTAGCGGTTATAATTTTAAGTTCTTTTTCATTAACCGGAAATACTGCGACGACTGAGGGTACTTTACAAAATTCCTTTCAGACACAATGTATTGATTCGTGGATGAAACGGCTGGATAACATACGAGATAAAGTGGATTACAAAAATTTTGGTGAAAAATATTGCGAGTGCGCTTCACAACATCCACTTGATACCCAAGAGGCAATCAACAAAACCATGCAGCTTTGTATATCACAAACACTTCTGCAAGACACCATGGATTCTCTTGAAAATGAGGTCGGTTTGGACAAGGCGGCGAGTGAAGAAATTAATGAGTATTGTGAAGACAGATTCACTCTTGTTTTCCCCACTATGAATGATAAAGATAAACGAACAACAGCTAGTTATTGTGACTGCGCCGAACCAAAACTCGCAGCGCTTTTAAAGGTTGTAGATAATCTTACTGATAAAGAATATAGCAATGAGATTAAAAAAATTGCTTCCTCTTGTTCAGTAAGTATGCAAGAGCAACATCAAACTTCCTCAACAAACAGCTCGCAAGAAGCTTCTTCAAGCACAGAAGATGAGGAGTAGATTAGCCTCCGATAAAGAGAATTCGGATTGATTCTTACATCAAGATGTAGTATCGCCCATCATCGGGAATTAGGGAGAATATTATGGGAAAATTTAAGGTAAGTACATTTGGAAAATGGGAAAGACAACGGCAGGAACTTGTTAAATCTCTTTTATCAGATAAAGACATTGCCCCAAAAGTAAGTGAACAAACTATTCATGAAGCCCTCCTTTGTGAAGTCAATACAAGTATGTTTGAAGTAGCATTTGATTTTGTAAAGAAACAATCGGAAACCATGCCCCCTCAGGCGATGAGTCCACAGGTTATGAAGGAACTCACTATAGAGAGCTATCGCTTATCACTCACCGTCGTATTAAATAGCTTAGCAAAAAAACTTGATCTTCCCCCTTCATTACTAAAACCACATGTGGATAAATTTTCAGAGTCAGCCAACGAGCAAATACCGCTGATTATTGAAGATGTTTTAAAGATAGGCACTGTTTCTATAAAAACTAAAAATGAAGCCATCGATAAACTATATGGTTCTGATTTTAAAAAAAATTATCCCAGCTTATCTACACAATTACCTTATGAGGACGAAGAAGTTATTGAATTAGCCAGAGAAAAAATCGCTCAATTTATGACAGAAAATAATTTCGGCGCAAATGAAGCTATCCTCAGCGAGCAATTCATTTATATTAATGAGATAGCCCAACAGATTTCGGCCACGCCCGATTTTAAAGAACAATTTCAAAGTCAAACGGGTAAGAGCATGAGTGAGTATAAAATAACTTATCGCGAAAAATTAAAAAATGCAGTTACCCCCTTTTGGACTAGTGATGTAGTAGCTCAAAAATCAGCTCCTGAGTTTAACGAGGGATTTAAATTAAATTAAATAGATTGAATATACTCTACACAAAGCAAACTTTTGAATTACATTATTGTGAACGTCTTGGTCCTTTGGACAAACATTTGATAAGAACATACATAAGGTAGTTTTAGGGCGACATTCAGGAGATCCTTCAAGCGACTATGTCGCTTGAAGGATGACGTGCTGGACTAGGGTGACGTACTGGAACCTTTGGGGACGTTGGTTAAATCCGTCATCCTGCAAGATTCTTCGAGATTATTGCAGCTCTCTAGTCTAAAATATGAATAAACAAATCCGGATTTGAACAATCCGGACTTACTTAAAATAAATCTTCCTGGGTTAACCCTACACGCTCAAGTAATCCACGAAGGGTCTTTAAAGCTTCTACTTGAATTTGCCTTACTCTCTCACGTGTCAGATTGATTTCTTTACCAACGTCTTCAAGAGTGGCTTTTTCAAATCCTCGCAATCCAAAGCGTCGTGCAATTACTTGTTGTTGGTTTTCCGTTAATTTATCCAAGAGGGATTCGATATGGGTACGTAAATTTTCATCGGTCAGTAATTCTGCCGGGTTCATACTGTTTTCATCAGCAATCGTATCCAACAGGGATTTATTTTCGTCATAACCTATCGGAGTATCTACAGAAGCCACCTTGTCATTCAATCCCAATAGTTTTTCAACATCTTCAATCGGTTTATCCACCATTTCTGCAATTTCTTCTGCTGATGGCTCATGATCGAGCTTCTGTGTAAGCTGGCGCGCAGCTCTTAGGTAAACATTAAGTTCTTTGACCACATGGATAGGTAAACGAATGGTTCTTGTCTGATTCATAATTGCACGCTCTATCGTTTGCCTAATCCACCAGGTCGCATAAGTAGAGAAGCGAAAACCTCTGTCAGGATCAAACTTTTCCACGGACTTCATTAGCCCCAAGTTGCCTTCTTCAATAAGATCGAGTAACGGCAATCCACGATTGAGGTAGCGACGGGCAATTTTCACCACCAACCGTAGATTTGATTCAATCATTTTTTTACGTGAAGCCGCGTCGCCTTTAAGCGCTCGTTTGGCATAATAGACTTCTTCTTCAGCTGACAATAATGGTGAAAATCCGATTTCACTTAAATAAATTTGAGTAGCATCCATTAATTTTGCTGCTTGCCTACCACGCTGAAAACTGGGGAATGCTTCTTCGTCGGTAAAATCAGGCGTAAGGTCATCATCGCCCTCTACTTGAGCAAGTTCCTCTTCATTTAATAGAGTCTCATCATTCGGAGACGCCTCCCAATCCTCTTCTGGGATTTGATCAGCTTTTATTGTTTCATCATCTGGTTGCATCATATCACCTATGTGTTTATCCGTTATAGAAAAAAACACCCTTGTTGGTCTATCCCGCAACATCAGTGAGGTTCTTAACCTCTTCCTAAATAATTCAGAGGGTTTACTGGCCTTCCTGCCCTTCTGATTTCGAAATGCACACCCCAAAATCGTCTATCAATAACTCCCATTTCGGCAATAATTTGTCCAGCTTTAACTTTTTGTCCTTCTTTTACTAAATTACGCAGGTTATTACCGTATGCTGTAAGAAACTGATTATTATGCTTAACGATAATCAAATTTCCGTAACCCGATAGACCATTTCCTGCGTAAGCCACAACACCACTTGAGGCGGCTCTGATTTTCTCACCTTTTCTTCCAGCAATATCTATGCCTTTTTTACCTTGCTGTGGTATAAACCTGGTAGCTACGCGACCATTCACAGGCCAAACCCAATTTGGATTCGCTATTGAGGGTGCCCATCTGGTCTTAGGGGTAATTTTTGATTTCGTTTTTTTAAGTGTAGTTCTTTTTGCCGCGTACAAGGGCTTTCTTGCAGTATGTTGTCGACGATAAACAGTGTGTTGAGGATTGGGGGCTGAGCCGATGCGTACAACTTGTCCCACTCTTAATGTGTAAGGGCTTCTTAATCGGTTAAAAGCTGCAAGCGCCCTAAAATCTGTATCATAACGAAAAGCGATAGAATACAGTGTATCGCCACGCCGCACTACATGGACTGCCGATTGGTTACGAGGATGCCATTTTAACTCTTCAACAGGTGCTAGGGTAGTTCTGGACTCACACCCACTCAATAGCAAAAAAAACAACAATACGCATAGTCGGTACATTTTTGATTTCCCGAAATCACTACTTACCATACATTGAACTCCCTAGTTCCATGCATAAATCATTTATAAGCCTACAGGATGCTTACAGTTCCAGATTAACTTTTTCAACCCACGCAGAAAGCTGGTCAAAGACCTTATAATGAGTTAAATCAAGCTGTAAGGGTGTAATTGACACATAGTGTTGACTAATTGCATAAAAATCTGTTCCAGGACCCGCATCTGCCTCCATACCAGGAGGCCCTATCCAATAAATTGGCCGGCCACGTGGATCATATTCTTTAATCACTGGTTCAGCACCGTGACGTGTTCCCAAACGGGTCACTTCGAGACCCTTTATCTTATCTAAGGGTAAGTCAGGAATATTCACATTAAGAATAGTTTGGGAAGGTAGCATATTTGCGGTGAGTTTTAATACTATTTTACGGGCGATAACGGCAGCCGCATCATAATTTTGGATATTGTCACCGACCATGGAGAAAGCAATGGCGGGTAGACCAAGAAAACGACCTTCTATTGCAGCAGCGACCGTCCCAGAATACAGGATATCATCCCCCAGGTTAGCACCATCGTTAATCCCGGAAACAACAATGTCTACTGCAGGCTTTAAAAATCCTGTTACAGCAAGATGAACACAATCCGTGGGTGTTCCTTCAACACTGTAATAGCCATTATCCATTTGCCTGACGCGCAAAGGTCTGCTTAAGGTTAATGAGTTACTGGCCCCACTTCGATTCCTATCAGGAGCAATAACAATGGTTTCCCCAATAAGCGACATTTCATTGGCTAAAGCACGTATTCCCGGAGAATTAACACCGTCATCATTACTTACTAAAATTCGCATTGCTAACTCTCAGGAGATTCTAACCATCGTACGATTGCCAAACGTTCTTCCAACTCCCTTTTAGTCTTTTCAATTGAAGCTCTAAGGCCAGGTTGATTGGGATTATTTTTTAATTCAGCTTGTTGTTTTGCAAGTGTTTCCTGCAATGCCAATATTATTTTACCAAAACCCTGGGGATTCATTTGAAGCTGGTACGCTAATTGATTAATACTTTTTGCAAGCACGGTTAATTGTTCACAAGTCATTTGTTGCGGCTTTTTATTAGGACAATCTTTTATTGCCTGCTGCAACACTTGTGGGTTTCTACGATAATAACTTTCATCTTGAACTGTACATGCGGTCAAAAATAAGGATGCGCCAATCAGGAGTAAAAAAGCCTTCCCCATAAGCAATCTCTCAATTTAGTTAGAAGGCCTCGATGTTACCATTTGTACGCAATGAACGCTAATGTTGAAATTAAATCAAAAGAATAATTTGTATTAGTATGGACAGGCGTACGTCGCATAAAAACTTACGCTTTTTTGTTCTCTGCCGCATTGAATAAATAAGAGTGATTCGTTATTGTTAGCGCACCTACTTTTGTAAGATAAAACCATGCTAGATTTTAAAGTAATCCGTGATGAGGAAACCGGGGAACTCATTATGGAAACCTCAATTTGCGGCAAACCCCTCTTAACCATACCCCAATTAAACAAGAGCACTGCTTTTACCCAGGAAGAACGTCGAGCATTTGGATTACTGGGAAAATTACCACATCGTGTTGAAACATTGGATGAGCAAGTTAAACGCGCCTATCTTCAATATTCAAGTTATAGCTCCAGGCTACAACAGAATATTTATCTAAATAATCTGCATGATAAAAATCAGGTACTTTTTTATAAATTGATCAGTAAGCACTTGGGAGAGATGTTACCCACTATCTATACCCCTATTGTAGGAACAGCAGTCAAGCGCTATAGCCATGAGTACCGTCAACCCCGTGGACTTTACATCACCCATTTAGACAAGAATCAAATCGAAGAGATCATTAATAATCGTACGAACCCTGAAATTGATTTAATCGTTGTCACTGATGGTGAAGGCGTTCTTGGAATTGGCGATCAAGGTATAGGTGGTATGGATATTCCTGTCGCAAAACTGATGGTTTATTCATTATGTGGCGGCATTGATCCAATAAGAACACTTCCAGTATTTTTGGACGTTGGCACTAATAACCAGGATTTACTAAATGACCCAATTTATCTGGGCTGCCAACACCCGCGTATTAATACGGAAGAATATGATGATTTTATCCTTACCTTCGTGAATGCCATTCATAAACATTTTCCCAATGCTTTTCTTCACTGGGAAGATTTTGGGCGCAACAATGCCAGACGAATTCTTGAGAAGTTCCAGGATAAATTATGCACCTTCAATGATGATATCCAGGGAACAGGCGCTGTGACCCTTTCAGCCTTGCTCGCAGCATGTGATGTAACAGGCGTGAGGCTTGAAGAGCATCGTATTCTTGTTTTCGGTGCAGGCTCTGCCGGCACAGGAATTAGTGATCAAATTGTGGATGCTATGATTCGTCGTGGATTAAGTAGCGAAGAAGCCTATGATCGCTTCTGGTTAGTTGACAGGCAAGGTTTGCTCGTGGACTCTGATCTTGAATTAACCGAAGCACAAAAACCTTATGCGCGCAAAACGGCTGAGCTTGCCAATTGGGAACATTTGGGTAGACCCTATCCCTCTTTAACCGATACTATCCGACAAATTAAGCCAACCATTTTAATTGGTTGTTCAGCACAACCTGGAGCCTTCTCACAGGATATTATTGAAACAATGAGTGCCACCTGTGAACGACCTATTATTTTTCCTCTCTCCAATCCCGATGAAAAATGCGAAGCACATCCTGCTGATATTATGATCTGGAGTCAAGGAAAAGCCCTGATAGCTACAGGAACAGCCTTTCCTGCAGTTGAATACCAGAATCGCTTGTTGCAAATTGCTCAATGCAATAATGCCCTGGTGTTTCCTGGTATCGGATTAGGTGTTCTGGCAGTGAAAGCAACCAGATTATCTAAAGGGATGATTTGGGCTGCCGCGTCCACATTAAGTGAGTATGCACCAAGCAAAAAAGAAAGCTTTTTGCCTTTACTACCCTCACTGGATGATGCTCAAATAGTTGCCAAACAGATTGCTATTGCCGTAGCGCGTACAGCAATTAACGAAAACCTGGCACAAATTAATCAAGGCGCCGATTTGGAACAGGTCATTAAGGATATGTTTTGGGAGCCGCGGTATCTACCATTTAGAAAAACTGAATGATGTCAATAAAAAGCAGGTTGGTAAACTCAACCTGCTTTCCTTTATGCTAATTTATAATGGTTGAGAAACTTCTTGCTGAAGCCCACCAACAACCCAGGTACTCGTACCATAAAATTTACGAAAATGCCAAATTTCATCCAAATCACTTACTGAGTCATCGTTTTCTTTAATCGAACCTGTAAACCGCACACTGGCAATTGTTGAATCGCCCTGCTCAGAGACATCCAGTAATTGTGCGCTAAGATTAACCACTTCTGTTTTATTAGGCTCATTACCTCGTTCATCCAGCTGCATTTTAATTTCAGCAAATACTTCTGGCGCTGTAAAATCCTGCAAATCCTGCAAATTTTTTTGATCATAGGCAGTCTGCAAGCGGATAAATTTTACTTTCGCATCCCGTAAAAATTCTTCCTCGTTAAAGTTGGCAGAATTTCTTTGATAAGAGTCTGAGGCTTGGTAATTCATGGTATTGGCTTGGGCATTAGTTTGCCAATTAAAAGGTTGTCTGGATGCGTTAGAGGTTTGGAATCCAGGTTGCATGCGACGGCGCAAAAAATTAACAATAAACAATAATAAAGCACCCACAATTAGCCAGGACAACAATCCGCTTCCTAATCCGTTCCCCATAAAAAGGCTGGCTAAAAGACCACCAGCCAAGAGACCACCTAAAACACCGCCCCATCTACTTCTGTTAGTCTGTTGATTCATTGAGGTAGGTTTAGGTTTGGAAGCAAAAAGACTCTGATGGGAGCGTTGTACCCCAAAACTACGACCACCTCCAAAACGTTTGGCAGCAGCTTCATTAACCACTAAACCAAAAGAAAGAAGACCAATCAGCAACGATAAAATGAATGTACGCACAATAGGATCCTTTTTAATAAAATCGTCCCTATTATAACTGAAAAAATAGCTCTGCCTGCAAGCGATAACTATTTAACAAAAAAATTTCATATGCCCAAGCATTAAAACCCTAAACTGTTTGCCCGAGTTAATCCCTTTTTCTGATATTGACTTCTTAAAACCAAACTGTTTATTAACATTGTAAACAACGCAGTTGCTACAGGCACAATAAGTATTAATTTCCAGGGAAAAGTAAAACCAAGCTCCAATACTACTTTGGCCAGGTAATTATTAATAAGGCTTGCTGTAAGAACTGCCATTAAGCCTGCATAAAAACCAATAAGTAATGACTCACTGCTCTGAATCCATACTAATTGACTTTTCCCCATACCTAAAATTTTAAGAATATGTGTTTCTTGCTGTTTTACCCCAGCGAATGACAGCATTGCCAGTACGACAATAATGAGGCCAACCAGCAAACCAAAAAAGCTCATAAAATTAATCGCCTTTGCAGTATTGGCAAAAATGGACTGTATCTTTTCAAGAAAAGTGGCGATATCGATAACAGTAACATTGGGAAACTGAGCAACAAGGCTATTTAGCAGCATTTGCTGTGAGGGTAGCAAATGCATACTGGCAATGTAGGTTTGTGGTAACTCGTTTAAAAGGCCTGGTCTAAAAAGTGTAAAAAAATTAGGACTAAAAGTGGCCCAGTTAACGGAGCGAACACTGGTTATTGTGGCAGTAATAATTTTCTCGCCTACTCTGAAACTGATTTTATCCCCCAGTTTTAGTTTAAGCTTTTCCATCATTCCTTTCTCAACTGACACCCAATCGGCATGATTTTGTGGAATCCATACTCCCTCGCTAATCTCATTTCCTGCAGGAATAATAGGGGTCCAGGAGAGATTAAGCTCCCTGCGAAGAACATTAATTTGCTCCACTTTTTCGCCAAATATTTTTTGTACTGATTCATTATTAATCGCGATGAGACGCCCTTTCACCATTGGATAAAAATTAGACACTCTGATTGCATTAGCCGTCAAAAATTTGGCAATATCCCTGACTTGAACAGGTTCAATATTAATGATGAAATAATTAGCACTGCTTTCCATTCTCTGTTGCTGCCAGCTCTTCAAGAGATCATTCCTTAAAATAAATAAACTTAGCATGGCGGTTAATGCCAAGCCGATACCAATCACTTGCAAGGCACTATTGGCAAAATTACGTGCAATGTTGGCAAAACCAAAACGCCAGTTAATATGAATATAATGTTTAGCTTTTGAAAGACTATTAAAAATCAACCATAAGGAGCTGATGACAAACCCAATAAAAAAGAGACACCCTAATAAAACAACTACACTAAGACGCCAGGAATTTGTATAAAAATAGGCAAGCACACCCAGAAGCAAAAAAGCCAGACTATAACCTAGCCAGGTCGCTGCAGTGGCGGATAATCGCTCTCTTCGGAAAATGTTAGCGGCGGTAATATGACGCAACTTTAAAATATTGATCGAAGAAAAAACCAACAACACGATTAAACCAATTGCCAGACTAAAAAATGCTGGCTTTAATGGTAGAGAGCTATCAAACTGGGGTAACAATCCATGCAACCATTGCGTTAACAATGGTTGAACCGCATAACCAAGACCTATACCGACTAGACAAGCCAATATGCCTAAAAGTAGAATACTTCCTAAATACATTTGTAAAATTTGATACTGGGATGCTCCAAAACACCGAAGAACAGCCACTTGTTGCATGTGTCTCATACTGTATCGCAAACTAGCCATACTGATGGCGACCCCAGCCAAGACCAAACTCATTAGTGTACCTAAATTAAGATAATTTAAAGTTCGTTGAATAATTTGGTGAATTGAAGGATTTGAAGTGGTGCTGTCTGTTAATTCTTGCTGTTCAGTTAACTGTGGCAATATAAACGCCTTTAAGATCATTAACTTATCTCTGGGGCCTGTTAATAACCAACGATAAGTTACATTGCTACCTATTTGCACGACTTGCGTTCTGGGTACATCCTGCCAGTTCATTAAGATGCGAGGGGAAATGTTAAACCAATCTCCTGTTTGGCCGGGTTCTTCAATTAATACACCAGCTACTGTCAAGGGAGCGGCACCAATCATTAATTGCTGACCGACCTTAAGTTTTAAAAGAGGAAAAAACCTATGCGCCAGCCATACCGTTCCTGGTTTTGGAGCTGAAGACAAGCGAATACCCGGTTTATTTATCTGTGCTGCAACCCGCAATTCGCCTAATAAAGGAAAAGGATTTTTTACCGCTTTAATTTGCGCAAGCTGTAGATTGTCATTATGCTCCACCATACTTAAAAACGATAACGATAATGATTGTTTTAATCCTAGACTTTGTGCTTTTCTAATCCAGGCGTCATTAATGGAAAAGCTGCTTCTGATTACCACATCCGCCCCTAGCAACTGGGAAGCCTGTCTTGTTAATTGTTCATTGACTCGTCCTGCAAAAATACTTAAAGCACTCATACAGGTCATTGCTGTAAGTAATGCAAGAAATAACAGCGTTAATTCACCACTTCGCCAATCACGGACAAGCGACCTAACCATTAAAGGTAGCTTTAGCATAAGAGTTTCCCGCCATCTAATCGCCATTGAAATTGGCAGCGGGCAGCCAGTGTCTCATCATGCGTGACAATCACTAATGTTGTTTTGTGTTGTTCATTTAAAGTGAATAATAAATTTATTACAGTTTGCCCCGTTTTTTTATCTAAATTTCCTGTAGGCTCATCAGCAAACAAAATTTCAGGTTTAATAGCAAAGGCTCTTGCTATGGCAACGCGTTGCTGTTCTCCACCTGACAACTGAAGTGGGTAATGATTTGTTCTGCCTTCTAAACCCACTTTATTTATCCATTCATTTGCCGATTCGAAGGGCTTCTCATAATGATTAATTTCCAGCGGTAGCATGACATTTTCCAACGCAGTTAAATTAGGAAGTAACTGAAACGATTGAAAAATAAAACCAACCCGCCTGGCACGAAGTTTTGCACGCTCATCCTCGCTTAAGGTTGTAATGTCTTGCTTCCCATAAAACACTTTACCAGTGGTCGGTAACTCCAAACCTGCCATAATATTAAGAAGTGAGGTTTTTCCAGATCCTGAAGCACCGGTGATTGCAATTGTTATGCCTCCCTTGACTGCAAAACTGATGTCTTTCAGGATATGAAGATCAAAAACCCCGCTTTTTACCATAAAATTAACATGGCTTAATCTGATAACATCTAGGTGATTCATGAAATATAAAATCCTTTTATCGCTACTTCTCATTCTCATCATAACACCTGTACAAGCAAAAACTATTCTTGTTCTCGGTGATAGTTTAAGCGCTGCCTATGGTATCAATGCCAAAGATGGATGGGTCAATTTGCTTCATACCAAGTTAAAAGAAAATAATTACGATTATCGAGTAATAAACCTTAGCACAAGCGGAGATACAACGAGCAATGGTCTGGCCAAACTTCCAAAGGCGCTTCAACGTTACCAACCAGACATCGTGATTGTACAGTTAGGCGCTAATGATGGTTTAAGGGGATTATCGGTCACGAAAATGAAAGAAAACCTCGAAAAAATCATTAGAGAAAGTCAAAATGCCCATGCTAGGGTACTTCTGGTAGCAACACAGCTACCACCTAACTATGGTCCTACCTATCTCAAAAAATTTGCGACTGTTTATGAAGAATTGGCTACCCAATACCAAATACGGTTAATACCCATGTTTTTGGAAGGCGTTGCAGGCAATTCGCAATTAATGCAGCAAGATGGTTTGCATCCAAACAATAAGGCCCAGGCCAGAATACTATCCAACATTTGGGCAAATTTGGAACCCTTGTTAAGCACTTGAATATCTCTAATAAAACAAGGGCGTAATAAATTTTTTCCCTTTGTACTCGCATCCTTCTAATAAGCCGCAGGGTACAGACTTACTAATCAAATTGAATATCCAAATGTGTCATTTCCAGCATCCATTCTTAAAAATATCAGAAAACATTTGACCGCACGCATCAATGATCATTTTTTGCACAATTTATGCATGACTTTTATTTGATTGTGAGGGAAGATTATACGATGAAAAGCTGTATTTTATTACTCTGCTTTTTACCCACGCTTTTGTTAGCCAAAGCAGAGATTCATGAAGCCAACTATTATGGGCCAAGTCTTTGTAAGTATAAAGACTACTATACTTGCATTAAAGTAACCCGTGGGAAAAACTGGGAAAAATTATTTCCCGATACTGTTCAAAGAGACTTGGTACAACGATTAAATCGTACCAATAACCGCTTATGGAATGGAAAAGTACTGGCGGTCCCTAAAAATCTGGCAACAGCCACGTTATTTAATCTATCGCCATTCCCTTTAAAAATTAATCCTTCAGATAATACACAAATTATTGTTGATCAGGAAAAATTGGCGTGGGGAGCTTATGATCAACATGGTTACTTAGTTCATTGGGGCCCTATTTCTTCAGGCAGCAACAAATGTTCAGACAGTGATGATTCCTGCCTGACTTTAACAGGGATCTTTGAAATCTTTGGCAAGGAAGATAAACATTGTATTTCAAATGCTTTTCCCGCTGGCCGTGGTGGGGCCCGCATGCCATATTGCATGTTTTTTCACAAGGGCTTTGCTTTGCATGGTTCCGATGATATTCCAGGCAAACGCGCAAGCCACGGCTGTGTTCGTATGTTTATACAAGATGCGAAATGGCTGAACGAGAATTTTGTCACATTATATGACCCCCAAAAGAAAACAGGAGGTACTGTGGTCATCGTGCTCCCACTGCTTAAGGAAAATTAGCGATGACTCCATCAAAAACTTATTCTATCGGGTGTATCGTGGGCTCACGGACAGAAATTATTAAAATGGCACCCGTTATCTTTGAATTAAACACTAAACCGTGGGCAACTACGTCATTAATCAGCATTGTTGGAACAGAGGAATCTGCAGAATCACTTAATGAAGCGTTGTCTGTATTTGATTTGCACTTAGATTATCAGATAAATACCGTTACCCAACAACAGAGGATTTATGACTTTGCAGCCAGAGTTTTTCTAAAGTCCAATTCTTTTTTTAAAAGACAATATTTTGACGCATTACTTACAGTGGGGGGTACCACCTCTGTATTTATAGCGTCTTTAGTCGGTTTTTATCACCACATTCCTCTTGGCCATATGGAGGCAGGATTACGTAGTAATGCTTTTGAACCCTTTTTACAAGAGAAACACCATGTTTTGACAAGAGCCTTATCGGACTGGCATTTTGCTCCTTCCCTCCTGGAAAAAGAATATCTAATAAAGGAACAAATTGATACTGATAAAATATTCATCACAGGAAGCACTGTAGCAGATGCTGTACATTGGATACTAAAAAACAGACCCGAGACAAACGAATTCAGGCACCTCTATAACTTTATTATTATTAGCACTCAACAAAAGGGCAAGAATTTAAGAAACATCTGTACCGCAGTCAGGGAGTTAGCCGCTCGATTTGATGATATAAACTTCATATTTTCTTTAACAGAGGCATCTGAGTCAGAGCACTATTTTAAAAATATTTTCTCCAATCAGTCTCAAGTATATCTTCTTCCTCCCGTTAAATATGATGAGTTTGTGCATTTAATGCAGCGCGCAATCTTATTATTGACAGACTCTATCACCATGCAGGAGGAAGCTCCGGTATTACATAAACCAGTTTTAATCCTTGGTAATGAGAAACCTCAACTTATTAAAGAAGGTATAGGACGGTTAGTAGGGACCTCAACAAACAATATCATTCAAGTCACCAGTAAGCTATTAACCGATGGCAAATTGTATTTGAAAATGACACGCAGTTACTGCCCTGAAGCGGAAGAATGTGCAGCCAAGAGAATTGTAGAAATATTGAAAGAAAAATTAGTTATTGGCTAATTAGAAATGATGCCATTTTTTAATTTTCTTTCTTCCTAATTGATGTTTTGTAATTTACAAAAAACAGGGACAGGGTAATATAATAAGCTTATTTGAATAAATTACGCACTAAAAAAACACATACTTGGCATTAGTGTAAATTTTTTATCAACTATAAATGATTTTTAATTCTATTTGCTCTTGTAAAATCTTTAGAAAGATCTGAGAATGAATGCTACAATCTGGTTTTTATTATAGGAAAAGAGTAACTATGTCAGAGAAAATTCGCGGTAAAGTAAAATGGTTTAATGATAAAAAAGGCTTTGGTTTTATTGAAAGCGACGGTAAGGATTATTTCGTCCATTTCAGTGCAATTCAAAGCAGCGGTTTTAAAACCTTAGCTGAAGGTGCTGCTGTGTTATTCAAAGCAGGACATGGACAAAAAGGTCCTCAAGCAGAAGACGTGGAAATTGCTTAACTCATTATAATTACTGCACCTGGATTTAGTTATCGGGTGCAGTAATTTTGATTGCTCTTAAAATTATTGTGAAGTCTTGGGTTTATCCGTGCTGAAATTTACAGTCACCTGCTTCATAGTTCCTGTCTCGGGCTCCCATGGTCTCGCATATTTGAATTGCATACTGGTACTTTGAGGATAAGTTTTCCCTTTTATTAACTGAAAAGTAAACTGCATTTGACCACCAGCCCCTATTAATTTTGTTTTTGATGCCGTGTAATTGCTAGACAAAAGTTTTAAAAAAGATTTGTCATATTTTTCCACAGTCCATTGATATCCTGTAGTTGGATTAGCTGGTAATGTTACTACAAATTGATTTTGGCTCGGATTAACATTTAAAGACATAGTGTCGGCATGTGTGAAAGTTGCACAAGCTAATAAAAAACTGCTCCATAATGTTTTCATTATCTTTTTCCAATTATTGATTTTTTCTAATTATACTATAGTCAAGTATTTAACACCCTCTGGATTTGCCTATCCGCTGAAAACAATTCATCGTATTTAATTCCGGAGATAGTTGAGTTTGTTAAAGACTTTGCGCATTCTATTGACTAACCTTAAGCAAGACAATTCTTTTCTATAATTTTGCAGCACAGATGACTACTAATTACTTAAAATTAAAGCGCTTGGATATTCCTGATCTTCTAGATGCAGCTTTAAATTTACCCACATCGGGAGATATCAAGCAAAGCAAAGATGGCTTACTCTATCTGGACATAGCAGATAGTTATATACATGATCTCTATCCTTTTTTAAAAAACTATTCTTCAGTCATTATTAAGCCTGATTACTTTGGACAAAAATCTGCTGGAGCCCATATCAGCATTATCTATCCAGAAGAAAACTCGGCAAACATGCAAGAGGAGCTTGGGAAAACGCACCACTTTAAAGTGTTACAAGTGGTTTCAGGAGATCTTGGCCATAAACGCTATTATGTGCTTACTGTTAGCGCCCCTACACTTATTGAAGTGAGGAAAAAATATCAGTTAGGTCCTCAGTTAAAATTTAAAGACCATTGGATTGATTTACATATTACATTAGGAGTATCCATGTTATGAGACCCGCTTTGACAAATAGAGCTAAGCTTCAAATAACAAGAACCTTTACTCCGTAAGTTACAAAAAAACCTGTCATGTACAGAAAACTTTATTAATAGGTCTTGGCTATTTCAATAAAATATTGATATAGTGATTTTTTGTATAAACACTATATTTTTTAAACAATACTCCAATGTGGTCTAAACGCATCAACACCATCACTATCATTGCTCACATTATTATCGGCTGAAAAGCCGAATTATAACTTACGCCCAAAATTTGCCCATAACGTCCCCATCCCTCCTAAATAATGAGGTTGATATGTTTAAGAAAAACTTGACTTTTTTACCTACCTTTATGTGGTTTTTGCCGCTTTCCTTTTTTACTTATCAATTTATTTTGCGTCTTTGGCCCGGTTTGATGATGCATCAGATTATGACGCAATTTTCTATCGATGCCAGTCACTTTGGGGTTCTCGCTGCCCTTTATTATTACGGGTATGCTGGCATGCAAATACCTGTGGCCGTGATGCTTGAGCGCTTTAATGTCCGCAATGTAGTTTTATTTTTTGCATTAATTTGCGGCCTGGCCACACTGCTCTTTAGTTATACTTCAAATTGGTATCTTGCCTGTTTGAGCCGATTTTTAGTAGGAGCAGGTTCTGCCGTTGGTTTTCTTTCAGTATCAAAAGTTATTTCTCAATGGTTTCCTAAGTCCAAATACGCAAGAATGGTTGGTTTTTCCTTTTCTATCGGCCTTTTGGGGGCTATTTATGGCGGAAAACCCGTGAGCTTGCTAATCGCAAGCTTTCCCTGGCAAAAAATCGCCTTTACTTTGGCAGTGATAGCCATACTATTAGGATTTGCGAGTTATTGCTTTCTGCGTTCACCGCCTCAGGAAAAAGCAACTACCGCAGAACCTGCACAACACTTTAAATTTTCTTACTTTAAGACACTTTTAAGTTCCCCAACAATACTATTGCTAGCTCTAACAAATCTTCTGATGGTAGGTTCTCTTGAAGGGTTTGCTGATATTTGGGGTGTCTCTTATTTAGCCACTGCGTTCGCGCTGGATAAAAGTAGCGCTGCGCAATTAATTTCATTTATTTTTGTAGGTATGTTATTCGGAGGACCTTGCCTGGCTTTTTTAAGTAAGCACTGGGGTAATTATACAGTGATTGCTCTATGCGGGTTAGGTATGGCATTGCTTTTTAAGCTACTACTTTCAATTTCAACTTATAATTGGTATGGATTAGCATTCCTATTTTTTATGCTCGGTTTGATGTGTTGTTATCAAGTCATTGTTTTTGCGGCAGGAGCGGATTTAGTCGACGCTAAACTATTAGGTGTAGCCATTGCATTTCTTAATTGCATTAATATGCTGGGTGGGTCTTTTTTTCATACTCTTATAGGTCGAATAATGGATGTTTCCTGGAATGGGGCTTTAAATGATGAAGGACTTCACCTTTACTCCCTAGCTTCTTATCATAACTCCCTGATGTTAATTCCTACATGTGCCTTAGTAGGTTCTTGCCTCGTTAGTATGATTGGGTTTCGTTTGCGTCATAGTCGTATTTCTAACGTGCTATTTTAAAAGCCCTGAATCCTTCTTTTAAGTCCCTCACTAGAAGGATTCAACTACCTTTTGGATATTTCGACTTGGTTTGATATCATCAAGGCTTTTTTTAAAAGAGTTAATCTAACAATAATGAATGAAATTATAGGAGAAACCATTCAAGGTTATCTAACAGAAGCTACAGCAACTATAGCTCAAAATGACCTTCCTTACAGCTACAGCGGATTAAAAAAAGCTGCTCTCCAAATAGAAATAGAAAAGGAGATTAAATTATTAAATGCTATGCTTGAATCACCAGAGTCATTTGAGCAGGCATTTAAAGTGCGCTGCAGCCTCCGTGAGATACACACCCAAGAAACATTTTCATTCAAGATTTTACCTGAAAGCCCCGCTAATGAATTATATTGGAAAATTGCTCAACTTCTTTTTACTCCCCAAACAATGCAGGAAATGTTAAGTATTTTGTTGCCCTCTGTTAATACTCATCTGCAAGTGACCATCCCTGACGAACTTCCGCGTGCTATGTCAAAAAAGGAACTTAGACAATACCATAAGAGTTGGGAGCCACAATTACAAACAGAGAATTCCCTGCATAAATTTTCAGTTTTCCCCACCCTGAAAGAATTAAACAGCTATGTCATTGTTGATAATGTTATTCTGGATTTACAAGATATAGCCAACCTCCCTTTACGAACTCATTCCAAGTTGCAGAGCAAAATCAAGCAACTTAATCCGGCTTTGGGCAGAATGCTTTATGACCACAATACAGATTTTGCCTCTTTGGAGGCTGATCTCTCTCTGTTCAACAGCGCAGGCATTACACCTAAAGAAGCCATTGAACAACTTATTCAAGGTTTATGGTTGGGAAGTACTAAATTTACGGACAGTAAAATTGCCACTAAAGAAGCGACAGAAGCAGTAAGTCGATTTTTCAACTACCTTGAAGCATTGCCACAAGAAATACAAGAGGAATTAAAGGCTTTAAGATATGATGCTAACCATACATTAGACTACATTTTGAATAACAAGATCAAACAGGGCGAATGTGTGGAAGAGACAGCTCTTTGCCTCCAAACTTTCCTACGTGTTAATGACAAAAATAAATTATTACACTTATCTCCTAAAATGAGTGAAGAGGAATTAAACCGGCTAGAAAAAAAATATATGTTTAAACCTTCCTCTCGTCCGGTTCTTAATGTCCAAAAAGAGGACTTAAAAATGCCATTGCCCCTTCAATTGATTAAGCAAGCTCTTGAAGGTATTACTCTAACGCCTGAGAACCTGGTAACGCTAATTATTAATTTCCCACCTTCATTTTATGATAGGCTTTGGCAAAGCCTTGTTCTACCCGATCCTCAAAATGATTTAGCAGAACTGGCAATTGCTATCGGACTTGGTTTTTTCACGCTACCACAAAGGCAGGCAACCATTAAGGCTATCTCGAGTCACTATTTGCGCTTTAACTTACAAGAACCTTTTTTCCATTGGTTGCTGCAAACAGAAGACCTCGTTCTAATCAATGAAACCATAACCTCCTGGTCAGATGATGAAAAAATAAAATCCCTAAAGGAAACTAATCAATCAGGGGAAACGATATTTGATGGAGCAGTAAATAATCTGGAACTATTAGAAATTCTATTAACTCTTTGTTCAAAACAGCAATTCCTTGAGATTATGAGAATTCCTGATGAAACAGGACAAACTGTTTTGCATCGTTTCGTAAAAAACGAGAAGGCATTAAAAACTGTTTTAGCATTTTATCCAGACATTGAAACTGTTAAAACCGACTTACTAATATTAGATAACCGGCACCAAACTGTGTTTCATGCAGCAACTTGTAATCCTACGTCTATAGAATGCCTTCTGGCACTTTATTCAGAAAAACAACGTATGGACATCCTATTGAAGCAATACAATAACGATCGCCCAACAGTATTAGATAACCTTATCAAGAACCCAAAATCCCTACAGGTAGTCCTTAGTCTCTTGTCACCACCACAATTGAGACAAATAGTGAGCTCACAAAAAATAGTAAATCTAGCATTATTAAAGCATCCTGAATCACTAGTCATTCTGCTAGAGGCATGCCCTGAAGAACAACGTCTCGAGATGATGCAAATAAAAGTTGAAAATGACCAAAAAATATTGCAACGAGCTTTTGAAATGTATCATACAAGAAAAATTTCAAAACTTTTTATGTTATTACCCCCGTCTCATAGACTTATTGCATTAAGAGGTATGAGTGCAAATCAAGACTCTACGAAGCTGTTTGAGATAAGAATAACTGTTTTTCCTGATGCAGATATTATGTTAATAAAGAACATCATCGATGAAGATACCAGCCTACATAACCTCCTTCAGCCTTTGAAGGAATATGGCAAACAACTTGCTCTGGAAGATACCGAAAAAGGAGAGATAGTCATTAAACTCGTCAAAGAGTTAAACCAAACAATCAATGAATTTTATGATAATATTGTGGCATCGGATTCCGATGAGAAAAAAGAGCAAATTTTTTCTGAGTTTAAAAGGGATTTTAAAATTAAATTGCATAGCAAAGATGCAGAGATGCAGGCACATCGAAAGATATGGAAACCTATTGTAGCCAACATTTTATTAGGGATAGGAACGTTCGGAATAGCATTTTTAGCCATGCTTATAAAAGCAGTAACCGGCTATTGCAGTGGACAGCTAACATTTAATAACACCTGTTTTTTTGCCCATACTCAACGGGAGCAATACATCGATGCCACCCAACAACGACTTGATTCGGCTGATTTATGTTATAAAACAAAGTGGAGGTCTCTACTCGATTAACAGGGCAACTTATCAAGCTTCATGCAAAAAATGGTATACACTATTACTACAAGGAATGTGTGATGAGATTAAGGTTATTAACTACGTAGATTTGTGAGCTTTGGTTCTAAATACTTCAGCCCACACCTCTTCCTAAAATCATTATTTATTTCAACCCTCTGCCTGGAAATCACCCTTGGAATAAGATACTGGCATAATACTGCCAATACTAACTGGAATCATGACCCTAGCGTTGTTGATTCATTTTTTGGTAATCCGGGTTCGGTTCTTGACTATAAAAAAGTGAATGCCAATTCAACAGATTTTTTTTTTCAATTTGCACACACCTCGGGATTTTTTGTAATTTTTGTAATTTTTGTAAAAGGATGGTGGCCACAATTCTATCTATAAAGGCAATCTTGAAGATAAAGATTATTTAGCAGGACAAATTAAATTTTTAGATACCACAAGCTCCTTTATTGTTTTACCCTTTAAATGATTTTGACAGTAAATGTTATGGATTTTTGCACAAGTAAGTTACACCTTTGCATAAGGGGAGAGGAAACTAAATTCCTCTCATAACGGCTGCCATTCAGCTTAAGCTAAAGTAATTGCCCCTTCTAGGTATAAACAACACTCTCCTGTTAACAGCACCCTGTCGTTTTTAACCTCGCAGATGAGCTCACCCTGACGCTTTAAGCCTTGTAACGCATGAATTGTTTTCTTGCCTAGACGTTCACTCCAGAAAGGGGCAATGACGCAATGCGCTGAACCTGTTACAGGATCTTCTGGTACATCACAACCAGGATAAAAACAGCGGGAATACACATCAAATTGGGTTGAAGGGGCTGACAAAATTACTCCCCTATTTTGCAACTGGCTGATGGCATTCAAATCCAGTTGTGCCTTTTGGACATCCTTTTCGTCATCACAAATGACTAACAAATCAAAAGTACTTTCATAAACGGCTTTTGGAACTATATTCATTGCAGCTAATAAAGCCGGTGAGGGTTTAATCTCGGTATAGGGAAGTGCAGGGAAATCTAATTGCAACGCAGCGCCTTGTCTTGCCACTCTTAACTCACCACTTAAGCTCTGAAAAACCAAACTATTACCCGGATAGCCTAATTTTTCAAAGATCACATAGGCGCTTGCTAAAGTGGCATGTCCACACAAAGCAACTTCAGAATTGGGCGTAAACCAACGAATATGAAAATGGTCTCCTTCTTTTGTAATGAAGGCTGTTTCAGATAAGTTATTCTCAGTGGCAATGGATTGCATTAATTGCTCATCCAACCATTCTTCCAAGGGACAAACTGCTGCAGGATTGCCTCCAAACAATGTCGTAGTAAACGCATCAACTTGGTACATAGGTTGTTTAGACATAGTTAACTTCCTTAACACAACGAATTATTGCTTACTATACCATAGTATGCTATATATTAGCAATTGATATATCTCCGGAAGAACCGATGTTAACGTCCAGTTTGATTAAAAAAGCCAATCGTTTGCTTATAAAAAAAGCCAATGAATTATTAAAACCTTATGCTATTACACACGCGTATACCTTCTTTTTACTGGAACTTTTTAAACAGGATGCCTTAACGCAGGCTCAAATGTGCAAATTGATAGGTATTGAACAACCCACTGCAGTGAGGACACTGGATCGCATGGAACGTGATGGGTTTATTTACAGAAAACCCGCTGAAAATGACAGGCGTATTTCTATAATCTATCTGACTCAAAAAGCGCTCGATGTTAAAAAAGCCATGAATCGCTGCGCAACAGATTTAAATGACCTTGCGTTATCCGGTTTTAGTAAAGAAGAAAAGGAACAACTTAATCAGTTTATTAAACGAATGAACACCAATTTAGAAAAGGAATAAATTCCTATATGATATGAACTCTAGTCAGGCTAAACATTAAGGACAATTATGAAAGCCATTGGATACTCAAAGTCACTGCCCATTGAAAATCCTGATTCATTAATAGATGTAGAGCTCCCGACACCTAGGGCAAGCGGACGAGATGTATTAGTGGAAATAAAAGCGGTGGCAGTAAACCCGGTAGATTGTAAAGTAAGACTTCGAGAAGAACCGCAGCCCGGAGAATATCGCGTATTAGGTTGGGATGCAGCAGGAATTATCAAAGCAGTTGGTGAACAAGTAACCCTTTTTAAACCTGGTGATGAAGTTTGGTACGCTGGTGATATCACTCGCCCAGGTTGTAATAGTGAGTTTCATTTGGTAGATGAGCGCATTGTTGGCTTAAAACCTAAAAGCCTGTCTTTTGAAAAAGCAGCCGCGCTGCCTCTAACAGCAATTACCGCTTGGGAAATCCTTTTTGATCGCTTGCGTGTTACAGCCAGTGAAAAATCCAGCGTGTTAGTTACGGGAGCTGCCGGTGGTGTAGGCTCCATTTTAGTGCAATTAGCTCGCCAACTTACCTCTTTAACAATAATAGGGACAGCATCACGAGAAGAATCCAAACAGTGGATATTAAATCAGGGGGCACATCATGTCATTGATCATAGTAAACCAATGCAAGAGCAACTAAAGCAGTTAGAGATTTCTGAAGTGGATTATGTCATCAGCCTTACCCATAGCGATGAGCATACCGAAGAGTTGATAAAATGCTTAAAACCACAATCAAAATTTGCCTTAATTGATGATCCGAAGCATCTTAATATTCTTCTTTTCAAGCTTAAAAGTATCTCGGTCCACTGGGAAATGATGTATACACGCTCCATGTTTAAAACTCCCGATATGATTAAGCAGCATCATATTTTAAATGAAATTGCACATCTGGTAGACAAAGACGTTATTAAAACTACTTTTAACCAAAGCTTTGGTGTTATTAATTCCACCAATTTGCGTAAAGCCCATGAGCTTCTGGAAAGCAATCAATCCAGAGGTAAAATTGTACTCTCTGGATTTGCATAACTTGCTGAAATAAAGTTCGGGCTTTGCTAGCCCGGACTATAACTGGAGGAGGTAGGCCAAACCGGTGTTTCATCTACAGAGTTGCATTCATAGAGGTTTTTAGCGTACTTACTTATCTCATCAAGCAACGCAGTACTGGTTTTTTCTTTAACTCCAAATAGAGAAAGAATATAGCTTAAAATATCTTGCCTTCGATTTATAGCGTCATAACGACTATGGCCATCTTGACTATTCTCATGGTAAAAATCTTCAAACACAGCCTGAATCCCTTCCATTGACTTTTGAGCACTTAAAGTTTGAATAAGTTCATTTAAAATGTGGTAATCATTGCGGTTATGAAGTAAACCAAAAAAATGGTTACCTCTATAGTCCTTTAAAAAGTCTCTATAAGCTAATAGTTCTTTAAATACTGGACTCTGAAAAAAAATAGTGGCTGCTGTTGTACGTGCTTCACTTGCTTCATAAACTACACGTGGGGCAGGAATATGAACGTGAAGAAGGTGTTCAGCCCCTTGTTTAAGCGTTGCAATATGATGAGTAAAAAAGGGTTGTTTTTCTTGCTTTTCTTCAGTTGAAGCCCCATTTAGCCAGTGGGCAGCCAAATAAATGGCTTGAGCATATTTTTCGAAATTTTTTTTCGAAGTGGTTTTGCGAAGATCATTATACATTGCTTCAACATAGGCTACATTTCCTTCCCATGTTTCTTCGGGAAACTTTGCGGGTACACCAGTGCGCCCGCAGGCTTCCTCAACATTCCGGGCATACTTTTTTACGTCATTCACATCAATATATTGCATAAACATTCTCCGTACTAAAATTAGAGACTTTTAATACCTTTCCCATTCCATACATACTAAAGCAATGTATCATCACTGGCACTTGTGAGCTGAGATAGTTCTAAAACTTTATTGGGATATAGCAACTTTCATTTTTTTCATAGTTAGCAATCATTCTTGCCAACTGCCCATAAACTGTATGCGTGATATCTGTTCTTAGGCCACTCTTCTCTTCATCCTCTCCATTATACCCTTTATCTCGCAAAATTTTTTTAATACCAGCAATTTTTATTTCATTTGCACAGTTTTGGTTAAGCAAACAATTAATTGCCAGAATGCCTCTGGGGGATAAAGATTCCTCTTGATTTAAAGCATTAAACTCCAATGCATACTCAGGGTTTTTAAAAAAAACCAGTGTTTTTCCAACATTGCGTAGCCAATTAAAACGCACCTCTTTAGTCCAGTCATAACTCCTAACAAGTGCATCTATTTCCTTTAGCAAATCATGGGAATCCATACTTCCTCCATGAGACTGAACAATCTTTGTAACACAATTACACATCTAGTCGCTGATTTCAATTTAATTAAGGCAAAATCATACTTTCTCTAAATTAGAAACAAGGATCTCTTCGTTTAAGAGCGGGATTTTATCTATTAGAGATTCGTCAAGCAGCTGCGCTGCTTTCAGGACGTAAGAAAAACGTCATTCTGAACATAGTGAAGAATTCCAAATTTTACACTGCCTTTCGTCCCTCAGAAGGTCGCTTTGCTCAGAATCACGGTAATTTATGCAAGATGACGCTGTTAAACTAATTCAAAATGGTTTGATATTGCTCTGATTTTTCGCCACGATTTCTTGAACAATTGAAGGGTGTTTAGTAACAGTACCCAAGGGATAAGAAATAGGATAGAAGGAAGGAGTTTTGTCTTTTTAAAGATAACAACAGATAAAAAAAATCCACCCGAAGGTGGAGAGGTTAAACTTAGCTCCCAACAACGTGGGCTCTAATATTCAACCTACACTTTAAGTATAGAAAATATACAGAAACTGTCAAATTTAAAACAGAAAAAATCCCATTCAAAAAGTATAATAACCCCTGAGTTATTTGCAAACACCCTGTGTTACACTGTCTGTCCTTAAATAAGTGATTCTAGAATATGTCTGTTCTTTTTTCCTTGCGATCTTATACAAAAGAAACGTGTAGCCATTCCCATGATTTTTCACAATTAGTTTTACCTCTCAAAGGCCGGCTTGAACTTGAAACTGGTGGAGAAGCTGGGCTTGTTGATGAAGAGACCGCTGCTTATGTTCGAGCCGACACAAGGCACTGTTTTGCTAGCAGCGAAGATAATTTATTCCTGGTTGTTGACCTTCCTGACACTTGTACAGAGTGGAAGACTCACAAACTACCTTCTTTTTTAAATTTAAATCCCGCCTTAAAAAAGTATCTTGAATTTGCCCATTGCTATTTGGAGAATTATTCAAATCATTTGGCAGATTTGTCGCTTTATCAACTTTTGATGAGTCTTCTTCCCGTTGATTGGACAACTGATCGTTCTGTGGTTCTTGCAAAAAGCTGGATGGATAAGCACTTGGCAACACCGGTTGACATTGACCGGTTAGCCAGACACTGTTATTTGAGTAAAAGCCAGCTTCAACGCCGTTTTAAGCTGAATACCGGTTTTACTCTGGCAGAGTATTGGCGGCTAAAAAAATTAGAATACGCGCAGCAATTGCTTATTAATAGCAACCTGTGTATTGAAGAGATTGCTTACCAAGTCGGATATGAAAATTTATCTGCCTTTAGCCGACGCTTTCACCAAATGTATGGCATCTCGCCTACTCAATGGCGAATGATGAACATAAAAGCAAAATCGATGCGTGTTTTAGATAACTAATTCTTATTAATACTTGTTAAAATCTTCTTACTTGAAACACAGAGGTTTGCTTACGATGCAAAAAAGAGCCAATTGGCATAGTGGTTTATTATTTTTAATCCTTGCTCAGGTTATGGTGGGAGTTAATATTGTCTCTTCAAAAATTATATTGTCCTCTACACCTCTATTTTTTCTATTAGCTATGCGTTTTGCTTTAGCGACCTTGATCCTATTTCCCTTACACTGGTTAAGTCCTGCAAAAAAATTATCATTGCGTTATTATTTTTCACTACTTACTCGTCGTGATTGGGTATTTATTGTTGCTCAGGCACTCTCTGCCGGAGTATTGTTTAATTGTTTAATGCTTTTAGGATTACATTACACGGACGCCAATGTAGCAGGTATTATCACCAGCACCCTACCTGCCATTATTGCGATTATGTCCTGGATTATTCTTAAGGAAAAAATTTCAGGCAAGCAAAGTTTTTGTATTGTTTTTGCCACCCTTGGGCTTGTCGTGATTGCTTACGATAAATTGCAAGGGAATCAGGCAATTCATTCGTTTTTAGGAGATTTTATTGTTTTATTCTCCCTTTTACCCGAAGCGACTTATTACGTATTGTGTAAAATTCATCCCAATCGCTTGCCTGTCTTTATTACCTCTGCGGTTATGAATGGTATTAATGCTCTTTTAATATTACCCGTAGGGATTTATTACTATGTTGGCATCCCCACACCCACCCTGAACACTTGGTTAATTTTGTTTATCCTAGGATTAAGCTCGGGTTTATTTTACGTTTTTTGGTATTTTGGCTATCAATTAGTGGACAGTATTATGGCTTCCCTATCCACCGCCATAATGCCTGTAGCTACTGTTTTGCTGGCATGGGCTATTCTTAATGAGCAATTAACCGCATTACAGTGTACAGGAATGGGGTTAGTTTTATTATCAATAGTGATTTATGCCAAAAAATAATTACGTCTAAGAAGTACTTTATTCCAACATCGCCTCAAGCCAATGTTTATGTTTTCTTTCATTTCCCAAACCTTGTTCAAGAACATTGGTGGCGTCTTTCCATTTAGCTTCATGGCAATTTAAACGCTCAAAAGCTGTATTAAGATCTTTCTCATTGAAAAGCATCACTTGAAGAATAGCCTCATCGCCAAAAAGATTAGCAAAAATTACTTTCCCCTGAATTAATAACTTTTTAGCATCCGGTCCAGATGGTGCAACCATGTGATGTTCTTTAAATAAATCCGTAATCTCGTTGATGAGATGTTGATGATTTTTTTTAAACTCTCTAAACCTATTTTTATAGGTAGCATTGTCAAGACGATGGATAGCGGTGTTATAAGCTTCAACCACATCATAGTCCAACTCACATAGCCCATAGAGTGCATCTTCAAATTTTTCCTGGGTTCCTACCATTGTAGCCATCCATTTTCCCTTCCTAAAATTACCTTCTATATAAAGAATAGTCTAATACAACATTTCTGTTTCTAATTGACTCAGGGGGATAACGTTTGCTACGCGAGAGAGCAATTCGAGGCTATTTCTATGAATTTCCTCTGTTGCAGCAGCACACGCCTCTTCAATAATCAATACGTTATAATCTCGATCATGTGCTTCTCTGGCCGTAGAAGTAATTGTCATATTGGTGGCCACACCACTAAGCAATATTGTATTAATCTGGTTAGTACGCAAAAAAACGTCTAACGAGGTGCCATAAAAGGCACTTACCCGGTGTTTGGTAATCACAATATCATGAGGCAATACGGCCAATTCTTCATGGAATGCAGTCCCCCAGGTGCCAAGCTTAAGAGCTTGTGAATCTTTTACTTTTCCGAATACAGGGGAATTTTCCGGGCACTCTCGATAGTCTGTAGAAAACCCTACTTTTATAAATAAAAGTAAAAACTGCTTTTCCCTTGCGATATTAATGAGCTTATTTGCATGTTGAATTGTTTTATTTTTATTAATAAAGGGAGCCGCTGTGGCTATTTTACCATCGGAGTGTGCGATATCATTGATAAAATCAATTACAATTAATCCAGTATTCATAGTTTACCCCTGGAGACACTTGCAGTCTCTTCTTGCAAATTCCATAAGTCGGTAAGTTCTTCACTATTTGTTAAATGAGGGAAATTTTTTATTTTTTCCAACAAAGTATTAGATTTTGACTCATCCATGACCGGTGAAACGCAGTTTTTAAATTTAGATTCGATTTCGGCTATTGATAATCGATTTTGCTGAGTTCCTTTTGCATATTTGATACGCCGTTCAAAGTGCTGTTTACCTTTAGCAATCACTTTAACAATACTTCCCATATTCTCACCTTGTTCTCTGGTTGCTAACGCATCTTCATATAAATGGATTTTACTGGACAATAAACGCACTTCTGGATCGTCTATATTTTCCTCGCTGTAATCATGCATTTGTGGTGGACGCTTTACAAGAGCTAATGCTAATGTAAAAACCATACTGAATTGAGCTTCCATTGCATTCTTTGGATGTCGGATCTTTCCTACATGGTTAAGGGTAAAACGACTAGTCCCCACTTCTATTTTTTCAATTTCACCAATTTCAATTTTGTAGAGCTGGCAAACTTCTAATAAAGCTTCTAGAGCAGCATGAATGCTAAAAGGACAATTATAGTTTTTTATAGCAATTGTTTTTAATAAATATTCTTCACCCAATTCAGTATTCAACTGCTGAGTATGCGATCCATTATCGAATACATGACATACACCAAATTTTCCATCCAAAATAGAATGAGGCCCCGTAATTCCTTGGGCTGCCAGATAAGCTGCCTTAATGCCAGCAGTAGCCGCAATTGCACAGTGCATGCGTTTTGCTGTACCGCCGGTTTGTGTATACTCCCATAACCCACCGGCATAACTCCCTGCAATACTTAATGCATTAAGACATTGCTGATGATTTAAACTGAGTAACAAACTGGCAGTAATAGCTGCTGCAAAAGGTCCTGCTACAGTGGGCGTGTGAAATCCTTTAGCATGACAAGCTGGTATAGAGCACGCAATACGAATCATAATTTCGAGGCCTACGGCTACAGCACGAATAATTTGTTGTGGGGTAGCACCCGATTGGTTAGCAATAGCAAAAGCAGCAGGAATAATGACACCGCCTGGATGAGTAATGGCTTGAAGGTGAGTATCATCAAAATCTTGCGCATGGCCAAAACTTGCATTTATAAACGCCGCCTGTTCAGGAGAAAGTTTATCCCCATAATAAGCTACCCTTGCATTACCTGGTGCAGCAAATTGTGTCGTAGCCTTATAAACGGCTTGACTTGAGAAAAAACACGATCCCCCCAAAATGAGACCAATTTTATCAATTAATAATTCGATAATTTGAGAGCTAAGATCTGCAGAAATGCCCTGCTGATAAATCATTTGTGCAAATTCAGTAAGTTCTTCAGAGACAAATCCTTTCACGTTGCCAATCCTTGTCTTAACATGGATAGTTGACTACATTACATCCATACAATTAGTATATCACCCTCTTTTCCTTATCAGGTGAGACACAAGACTGAAAGTTGTAAGACTATATAGCCCAGGTTGCTGTTCACCTTTCTCTTGATAACATTTCTACCTACGCCCCGCGGCTTGTCAACGAGATCCAGTGTTTTAGCGCAGCATTTTGGATCCCGTGGACAAGCCGGAAAGTAGAACCGGACTGTGTTTTAGAGGATGTAGACGATTCAGTTCCAATTTACCCAGGCTACTTTAAGTGTTATACACTTAATTCAGAGCGTGTAGCTTTTGTTAATCCTAATAAATTCATTTCTTCAGCAATATCTCTTAACAAAGCCCTGTTTGTTTTAGAGGGATGCCATTTTAGCCTTAAACCGCTACTATTCGTTACTGTACTGAGATAAGTTTGCAACGCTTCCAAACAAATCCTCAATTCTTTTTTAGGTACGTCACTAAATTTTTCAACACTAAATAAATTGCAGGTTAATTTAGCCATTGCAGAACGATCTTTAACTGACTCTTCAAACAGATAGCCGTCATTAATCTTGCTAAGATGTAACAAAAAAGCACCCGACAAAGCATTTCTTAAAAACATTCCATACTCTTGTACAGTAGGATTCTCACTTTTTAGGGCTTTTCTAAGAATCTGATAATTAAATTGATTGTTGGAAATATTTCCGCCGAAAGTAGTAATAAATTTAATATCATCCAGACGCATCGGATTTGACGTAGACCCTCGTAAAGAGGAAAAAAAGCGTTTTTTGTCCATCGCCAAACGCTCTTCTTTGTAGGCGGTATCCAAATTTTGGGATTGCAGAATTAATACATCCAAGAGGGGTATAGTAAATGCCATTTTTTTTCTCCATGATTACAAATACTAACAAATACTTCCTTATTGAAACTAATATACTTATTTTTTAATCAATGGAGTAGTTAAATTTACAATTTAAAGATTTCAATACGAATAACAGGGCGAACAGCTAATGTGGAGGATAAACGAATAATAGCGGAAAAACCGCTATTATTCGTTTAATATTATGGGCTTACAGTAAAATAAGTTTCATCATAAGGATAGCAAGTCCATTGAACTTTACTACCACCTACTTCAACATCAATGATTTGGGTATTTAATGAAGCCAAATTAGGTTGTGCTTCCGCATAGCAAACTTTGTTAACCCCGCCTACTGTCACATAGTGGTAAGTTGTACTGGCAGAATAAGTATCCGGTACGTAATAAACATCACCGCGTTGTTCCAGGACTACGGGACTACCACTAATGACTACTTTATCAGCCCAGGAAGGGATGCTAAGAATTAAAAGAAGGAAAGAACAAACACTTAACATTATCGCTTTCATCGTCGTATCTCCAGTGAGGTTTTCTGGCAATAGACAACTACAAAATGTCTACCGTGACAAAAAACTCCTATTAAATGTTAATTAAAGTTTAGCAGTTTTAATGTTCCAAACTGCTTTATTAAGAATAGCAGGCTTTTGCAAATATTCATCTAACATTAATGGATTTTTTTACTTCTGAAATGGCATTACCATCCCAAATGTAATCGTAATGACCAGCTTGCCTAGGAATAGTTAATGCTGGGGGTCTAAAAACTGCCAAACAGCGCGCTTGCAGGGCGGTATTTCTAACACTAGGATAAATCACACCCCATTCATTTTGTCGTTTTATTTCCCGTCCAAGCTCCTGGCTTTTAAAATAAGAGTTAATATCCGGACTTAGGTATTCCTGATACCGATCATCACAAAGATTTATCAGCGTTTTTGTGGCATAAGCTGTGTATTCTCTCATTTGTACAATGCAAGGTGGCTCCTTTGATGCTGCCAAGAAGCGCTCGCGGTGAAACTTGGTTTCTGCAATGGCTGTTTTGACTGAATCCCCTGCATAATAAATTCCATAGGTCGTCCCGTCACTAAATCGTGAAACACCAAAGTGTGTAAAAGCAGCCATTAACGGTGTTGAGCCGGGCCCACCTATCCAATCCTCTTTTGCTACCAGGGAAATATGACCACACTCCGTCGTCAAACGGTCATTGGTTAACCCTTCCAGATGGGCAATCTGCTCAAGCTCTTCTTGTGACTCAGCCCAATCAAATAATGTTATTGGAGGGTAGCGTGAAGGGATAAGGCGGTGTGTTTTTTCCTTAAAATCAGTATGCTTAAACATCCTTTTAATAACCCCTCCAAAAATCCAAAAATCGTCGTATTTCGGCTAGCCTCATAAGGCTTCCCTCCATCAAATAGCTTCTAGGAGTAATGCCATTAAAAGGAGGTAAGGCGTTTTCCCGATTAATCCAGGACATAGCCTGGTTGCTATCCGTAAATAAAATTCGCAAATTTTTATAAATTCCTAATAATAAAGAAATACGCTCTTTTTCATCTCGGGTTAAATTACCATCGAACTTACTGATCCCTTTGTAATAAGAAGAGGCAGGCATATCCCCCATTAAACAAAGTGCTTCTTCCTTCGTAAAATTAAACCTTTCGATCAAATTTTTCAGAGCTTTCCATGCTACCTCATTAGGAACCGCCAACGATACTTGAGCAGAAGTCTTCATGATAGTCTCTTTTTGCCAATTCTATCTTTAACTATATTCTATTTTTAGAATTTTGTCTAATTTTAGAAAAATTATTACCGATATTCTTTTGAAAAGAGATATACACCCCCTATTACTGCCGCAGGCAATACCATAAGATTAAAAAATGGAATAAAACTTAAACTGCTAATCGTCATACCAAATCCTAATGATAAAGCTTTTTTATGATTAATCATTTCACGCATTTTTTTAAAATCAATTAAATTATTATCCATTACAAAATCCTGATATTGGATACTTAAAACCCAGGAATTAAACAAAAACCATAAGAAAGGTAATAAGGGATGTAGGGGCGGAATAAAAAATAATAGACACATCAAGATGAAACGGGGCAAGTAGAAAAGAATAAACTGTCCTTGTCGTTTGATAGATTGGATTATAAGATCTAACCATCTCCGCTCAGGTAAAGATTCATTTTTTATTAATTTTTGAGCGCGCTCAGCCAATAAACCATTAAAAGGCGCTGCACAGATATTCGCTAAAACAGAAAAAGTAGTTAAAAAAAACAGAAAGAATAAAACAAAGAAAAGTATAGTAAAAAGACTACTCAAAAAGCCAAGCCAATCCGGGAGCTTGTCCACATAATGATGAACTAAAGGCGATAAATAATGATAACCTATGTAAGCAATAGCGGTATAAATTAATAAATTAAAAACAATGGGTAAAATTATAAGCGTTCTTAATCCTTGTTGCGTCAGACTTTTAAATCCCAGGATAAAATAATGAATTCCAGAAAAAAAATCCTTCATTGAGATTCCTTAACATTTAAATTTTAAATGGCATGAATTATGTTAAAACTATAATACTAAAACGGCATTGAGCTTAGCCATGAATTCATTAGAAAAAGAATTAGAATTTGCAATCACTCTCGTCCGTGAGGCTGGTTTGCTGGTTCAGACTATTCGAACACAAGGTTATGCGGTTTATGATAAAGGAAAGCATTTGGGGTTAGTAACTGATGCCGATAAGGCGGCGAGTCAATTTTTATTCAACAACTTGCGAAACGCCTTCCCAGCTGATCTGGTCATTTCTGAAGAGGAACCTATCCCCTTAAACCAACAATCAAAAAATCGTATCTGGTTCGTAGATCCAATTGACGGCACAGCAGATTTCGTTGCCGGCAGTGCTCAATGGTCTATTATGCTTGGGCTTTCTATTCACCACGAGGCTTGGCTTGGGGTTGTTTATCAACCCGATACGGATGAACTTTACTATGCTATTAGGAATCAAGGTGCTTTTTATACTACTAGAAATGAGACACTTAATCTTAGGGTGAGGGCAATTTCAAATACTTCGCAAGCCACTTTGATACAATCAAGGACTCATTGGAGTACAAAGGTCGATGAAATTGCCAAGCAATTGGGAATAACCGACATTTACAAATATGGTTCCCTAGGCTTAAAGTTTGGAAAAATTGCTAAAGGAGAGGCTGACCTTTATTTTAATTTTTCAGGCCATTGCCACTTATGGGATCTTTGCGGCCCTGAAGTTATCCTGCAAGAAGCGGGGGGTAAACTTTTATTCGTAGGCACAAACAAATTGCATTATAAGGCAGGAGAAACGCGTGTTAAATATAGATTTTTAGCCGCAGCAAGAGGATTAGCCAATAAAGTTTATTCTGTGCTCATTAAGGACAAATAAATATGGAAATCAAACTATTTGCACTGAACACTTCACTGGATTGGGGTCAAAAAATAGCTGCGCATCTAGCACTCCCTCTCTCTACCCATGAAGAAATAGAATTTGCTGATGGTGAACATAAAATTCGTTCTCTTGAAAATGTAAGGGGGCGAGATGTTTTTTTAATCCAGTCTTTATTTGATGAAGATCAACAAAGCGTACACGACAAACTATGCCGCCTTTTATTTTTTATTGGTAGTTTAAAGGATGCTTCTGCGCAGCAGGTTACAACCGTTATTCCTTATTTTGCTTTTGCCCGCAAAGACAGGAAAACCCAGGCACGTGACCCAGTCACCCTACGATATGTTGCACAATTACTTGAAGCGATAGGTACCGATCGCATCCTTACGTTGGATATTCATAACCTGGCTGCCCTTCAAAATGCTTTTCGCATTCCTACCGAACACTTGGAGGCCCATGTCCTTTTTGCGCCCTACCTTGCCACCCTGATAAAAGATGAAGAAGTTACCATTGTTTCTCCAGACACCGGTGGGCTTAAGCGCGCAGAGCAATTAAGGTCAACGCTGTCTAATTTACTACACAGGGAAATAGGGAAAGCATTTATCGATAAAAAAAGGGATTTGGAAGTCGTTACAAGCAGTCAGGAAATTATTGGTGAACTTAAAAAAGGAGTAGTTATAATTGTTGATGATATGATTAGTTCTGGCACTACTATCAAGCTCGCTGCTGAGATCTTGCATAAAAATGGAGCACAGCGAATTATAGTGTGTGCTACCCACGGTATTTTCGTCAAAGATGCCAATAAAATACTGTCCCTCCCCTACCTTGAAAAAATAATCATCACGAATAGTATTCCTCCATTCAGGGTGCAACAGCAGTTGTTAAACAAGAAAGTGGTGGTGCTCGACGCCACAACTTTATTTGCCCAGGCAATTAAAGCGATTCATGAAAACGGTTCCATTAACGCTTTGCTGCATCTTACCTCCTAACAATTAAGGTTTGGAAACAAAGGGATTATCCTTAATGTAAAACCTTAGCAGTTTATCTGCCCAATGCTTGGCATAATCCACTCCGATTCTTGGTTTTTTTTGAATAACAAAAGAGTGTGCATCCTGCGGTTGCGCAATATAAAAATTATCACTTAATAAATCATGGCCATTTAGACGCTTATCAATTTGCATTGCCTTACAAAGCAAGCCAGGTCCTTTTGTTCGCTCTGTAATATTGCTAACAGGTTCTAACGCACGTAAAAGAACAGCTGTACCCTCGCCTTCTCTTTCAGTAACAGCATTAACGCAGTGATGGATACCGTAAATCAGATAAACGTAAGCATACCCTGGTGGTCCAAACATCGTTTTTGTACGGGGTGTTATCCCTTTAGAGGAATGTGCTGCAAGATCCTGTTGTCCCAAATAGGCTTCCACCTCAACAATTCTGCCAATGCGTTTTAAACCATCGATGTGGTGAACCAAATATTTACCCAAAAGCTCCTGAGCTACAGTAACCGTGTCTCTATCATAAAATTTGCGCAGCAATTTTTGCATGTTTGAATGGTGTTTCCTTGATAATAACGTTTTGTAAACTTAGGTTTTAAATAGAATTAACTCAATCGATTTATGTCAGAAAAAACAGACATAATGAAAAATTTTAGAACAAAACATAAAAAATGTTTAGTGTCTTGAGAAATAAATAAATTTATATTTAGTAAAAATAGCATTTTTTGTCTATTCTTGTAGTGGTAGATGACGATTAAGGGAATAATAAAAATGTCAACAAAATACAAACTCATTATTTCGCTAGGCTTTGGCGCAGTAGTATTACCTTTACAAAGCATAGCTGCATCCCCCACTGAAATGACCAAGGATGATTGGCTAGGAAAATTGAAATCAGTCGCTCCTACCGTTATCTGTCAAGGTTTTTTTGAAGATGCTTCCTTAAAAAACCGCATGGAAGAATTAAAAATCGATAATGCCAAGTGCGTCTCTTTGATTCCAGCAAGCTTCGATAAATGCCAAACTCAATATTATTCAAGCTTGCCCGCAACCATAAATAAAGAAAGTGCCTCTAAATGGGGACATACAATTGGAGAATGTATTGGAACTGATTTTGCAACAAAATATTTGGTAGGGACGCCTCCAGGTAGCCCCGATTCTTCAGCCAGCAATACAACGAGTTCCTCTGCAAATATGTCTAAAGAGACCTGGTTTTCCCAGCTTAAATCGTTGGCTCCTACTATGATCTGTCAGGGTTTTTTCGATGATGCATCCATTAAGAAAAAGCTTGATGATCGTAATATAGATAATGCAAAGTGCATCACCTTAATTGCACCGAGCTTTGACAAATGCCAATCTGAATATTATACCAACTTACCTTCAAGTATTGACAGCGAAGCAGCCAACACTTGGGGGCGCAAGATTGGCGAATGCATTGGAACCGATTTTGCAAAAAAATATTTAGTAAGTGCTCCTTCTGCTGACACAACTTCAGCTACGACAACTACATCTCCCAGCAGAACTTCAGCTCCAGTTTCAACAACACCAAACCAGTAATGTAACAAAGGTTAAAGCTTGATCAAGCTTTAACCTTTGTTTATCCCGGCTCAAGTAATGCGTTTGCTATAGTAAACAATATAGCCTTCCTAAAAAGCGATTATTATGGCTCTTTCAGCAAATCACTTACTTCAAGAACCGAGTCCTTACCTTCAACAACATGCCTATAATCCAGTTGAATGGTATCCTTGGGGGGAAAAAGCAATCAAAAAAGCTCAACGAGAAAATAAACCGATTTTGCTTTCTATTGGTTATGCCGCTTGCCATTGGTGCCACGTGATGGCCCATGAATCATTTGAGGATCAGGAAACGGCTACTTTGATGAATCAACTGTTTGTAAATATCAAAGTTGATAAAGAAGAACGCCCTGACTTAGATAAAATTTATCAAACCTCACATTATTATCTAAGTCAACAAAGTGGCGGTTGGCCACTGACTATTTTTTTAACGCCTGATCTCATTCCATTTTTTAGTGGAACCTATTTCCCCCCTATAGAGCGTTATCAAATGCCCAGTTTTAAAACTGTATTAAAGGTCATTGCAAACTTATACCACACGCAACAAGAAGATATTAAAAAACAAAGTATGGAATTAAAACGTATTTTGCAACAACAAAATAAGACATTTTCTCTTTCATTGAATAACCACCCACTACGTTTTGCTTTGGAGCAACTGGAGCAAAACTATGATAGGCAATATGGCGGTTTTGGAGACGCGCCTAAATTTCCACAAGCAAGCAAGCTTGAGTTTTTGCTAAGAAATAATGCAGCTTTCGTGCTACCCACTTTGAAAAACATCGTATCTGGAGGCATTTATGATCAACTTGACGGTGGTTTTTACCGTTATGCGGTAGATCGCAAATGGCGCATTCCCCATTTTGAAAAAATGCTCTATGACAATGGTCAGCTATTAAGCATTTATTCTTTTGCCATAAAAACGTATGATGACCCTACTTTTAAAGCCATTGTAAAAAAAACTGCAGATTGGGTAATAATGGCTATGCAAGCCCCCGAAGGAGGTTATTACGCAAGCCTCGATGCTGACTCTGATGGAGAAGAAGGTAAATTTTATCGATGGGATAAAAAAGAAGTTCAATCGTTACTCACTCAGGACGAATATGCCGTTATTTCGTTACATTATGGTTTGAACAACGCTCCAAATTTTGAAAACCATTGGCATTTTTATGTAAACGAATCCCCACAGGCTATCAGTAAACTACTGAAAATTCCCCTTTCCAAGGTTAATGCGCTAATTGATTCCGCTACCAATAAATTATTACTAGCACGCAATAAACGTGTACATCCTTTTCGTGATGAAAAAGTTTTGGTCTCCTGGAATGCTCTAATGATTAAGGGTATGTTATTAGCAGGACACTGTTTAAATGAAGAAAAGTATATTATCTCCGCACAAAAAACCCTTCACTTCATCCAAACAACCCTATGGAATAATCGCCAGTTATTTGCTAGTTATAAAAATGGGAAAGCTTATCTGTCGGCCTACCTTGATGACTATGCGTTTCTACTGGATGCTTTACTGACTTCATTAGAAATAGCATGGAATACTGAACATTTATTATTTGCCATTGAACTGGCTGAAACCGTTTTAACTGATTTTCCTGATGAAATAGCCGGTGGCTTCTTTTTTACAGCTGAACAGCATGAAAAATTATTATATCGACCCAAAACAATGACCGATGATGCCATCCCCGCTGGAAATGGAATTTTAGTCCGTGCCCTTCTTACTCTCGGACATTTACTGGGTGAGAAGCGCTACATTAATGCAGCTGAACAAACTTTAAAAGCGGCATGGAATTTATTAATCCGCTACCCGGCAGAACATTGTTCCTTGTTACTTGGCTTAAATGATTATTTAAACCCACCAGAAATTATTGTAATCCGCGGTAAAAATGAAGCAATCAAAACCTGGCAAGGTATTGTTCAAGATATTCATAACCATACCTATGCCATTCCCAAAAATGCAGGAAAACTTCCCGAAGGTTTAGCCTTAAAAGAAGTAAAAGGTGAATGCTGTGCCTACGTTTGTTGCGGACAGCAATGTACTGAAGTGATTCAAGATATTACGACGTTAAAACAATTTACAAACCTTTCTTCCTCACCTAATCCTGGGAAAGCTCATAGTTGAGAGGATAGATATTTCATGGCATTATGCTCTCGTAAAGCCTGTTTTTTTTGCTCTAAATCTAACGCATCAAAAACCGATATACCGAATTTGTGACATTGTTTGAGTACTTGTTGATAGCTTTCTTCATTAGGATACAATTCTTTGAGTCTTTGTATAGACACAACCGCAATTTCACCACGCCGCATTTTTTGGGCAAACTCTTGCCGCTCTTCCATGAGTAAAAGGTTTGCTCTAGCACTTTTTTCATCCTTGAAAAAGCTTTCTTTCAAACCTGGTATTGTTTCAAAATCATCAATGATGTCTTTCAAATTTTGTAAAGCATTATAAATTTCATCGATTACATTCTGAGTTTTTTCATCATTGATGGAATGTCCTTTTTCCCATTCACGGAACGCTTTTTCTAAATGGGCCAATATTTCTGGTATTTCATAAATTGCCTTTCCGTCACGTAGGTCTCGCAATTTATACTTTAATTGCAAGAAATCACGCTGAACTGCATATTTTTGTTTTTCATGTAAAGGGTGTCGCCCCAATAAATCAATTGACGCCAGTAATTCACCCACATATACCGTACTCTTAATTTGTAATAGCTGACGGTAGTGCAGAATATCCTTTTCCTTATTTAATCCATTAAATACTTGACTTATTAGATTTTTTTTATCCAGGTTTAAATAATTAACCAAAAAGAGAATACAACTCCCTTTCTGTTCATGTCCTAACATAGGATATTGTGAAAGAAAATTTTTAATAAGCGTTATCACTTCCTTTTCTTCAATTGAAGAAAGAAAGTGATTAAGAGTAACCTGCCAAGGTTGTTTCTCTAAAAGGTCTACTACTTGTTTAACATAATCTATTTTTTCGGCTGAACTCACTGAGACTATAGGCAAAATTTTAAGACTAGAGCCAACCGTAGCCGCTGAGGGAACTTTTCCAGATTCCAAGGCAGCAAACTCTTCTTGTGAATAAATAAAAGAGTCAAATCCGGAAAAAATTCCTGAATGAGTGATTGATTTATTAAAATAATTTACATAATCATAGAAATTTGGCGTGCTTTTAGCCCGCTCCACCAACCTTCTTAACTCAATCAGTTGAGGATTTACAGGCTTTATGAACGGTAAAAAGCTAAAAAACTGTTTTAATTGAATAGTAAAAAAGCCAGGCAGATACTTATCAAGATAGTCACGAAAAGATGTATATTGAACCATGATTACGTTATTAAGAATAAATACTCAAATATTGTACACATGAATAAATTTTAAAGCAATCCATGTAGTCATTGCGCATGCGATTACAGGTCACTTATCGTTTTGTTTTACTAGTTATTATTTAAAAAGAAAGGTACTAGGTTTACCACTCAGATAATGTTCATGATTCTCTTTTAAAGTAGCTACTAACATGTCTTTGGAACGAAAACCAATGTGATTCATTAGACGTACAGTTTGCCGCATGTCGTAAATTTTTGCCTTGGTGTTTTTGACGGTTATCAACATTTGCTCATTATTTTTTTGTAAACTTTGTTGAAGTAACTCTTTTTTAGAAAAGCCACCAAACTTGTCTTTTTTATCTTCCTTCTCTAATTCGGGAATAAATGGTTTATTTTTTACCAGAACACGTTTGGCATCGTAATAAGTTCCTAACTCTTTCAAGGTAAATGTTGATTCAATGTGATTGTTATAAATATCTAATGCCTGATTTCGAGCTAATTTGGGGTCATGACAAGCAGCCGGCGGTATTTTTTTAGTATCAAAGATAGTGGCAATCATTTTACCTAACGTGAATATTGTATCAATTACCAGAGGAAGAAGGCCAATTGTCAGCAAAAAGGCTGCCGGGAGTATAATACTTGGTAGAAAGATAGCTGAGAAAGTAAATAATAAAATTGATGCTGCGGCTAAAGAGAGCTCAAGTTTATGCGTCACTGCATAATACATGCAAGGACGAACAATATAATGATAAGGTAGTAAGCCTAAATAGTAGACAATTCCGCGGCCAAGGGTATAAAGCCAAAAATTACGATATTGATGCTCCTCATTATCTTTCTCTGTATCCACTCCGATAAATTGGGTTGCAGAAAACCCCGCATAATTAAGGGCATGATCAACTAATTCATTGGGTCCTTGCTTATCTAGGGGAGGAATTACACGAACCACATCCCAATCAGATTTCCATACACCAAATCGAGAAACAGGATCATTACCCTGCTTTTGAATAAGCACGTGCGGCTTGTTAACGAGTCGATCCCAATTATCAAAATGCTTCTTAAACCAAGAATCATACAGTCCTGCAGGATTTAAAGGATAAACGCGAGACAACTTATCCCCTTGATCGATGGCTAAAAGCAATGATAAGGAGCCTCCCAAACTGGTCCCACATACTCGGACCTTTTGGTTTTGGGTAGCAAGCCAGGTCAGCAAACGGTCACGACCGCTCCGATATAGCTTATTGCCAACCGTATCAAATCCTTTTAAATCAGTATTGATCTGCTCAGAAAAACCCTGTCCTGCCGGATAGGTTGTTCCCATAAATATCAGATGAGGTTCCGCCTTTTTATTGGTGATAGGTTCTAAAGCGTAGGCAAATACTCGGTCCTCATCCCGAATGAATAATTTTTTAATTCCCTTTGTTGGAGTCAATTCAATAGGGATAACTTTATAATCAACAAAATGCCATCTATTATCTATCCACTGAGGGATAGCAATAGATTCAAACGGATTGATATCGCTAAAGGGCAGTAATGTGAGGCAGTTACTAATATAGAGCTCCGCTTGTCTGTGTTGCTCAATTGATAATTCATTTTTCGCGTTTAATTGTTCATACACATAGGAGAAACCCTCTTGAAACGCCAGACGCATTCCGCGCATTAATTCCCTGTCCCTACGAATAAGTATTGCTTTAAGAACTTTAACCGACAGAATTTCACGCCAATTATCGCGCCATCCCATCATTAAAATCCGTAGCGCATTTCTGGCAATGGCTGCAGCTTTATCCGAATCCTCGCTTATAGCATCAACGTTTTCAAATTCAGGACTATGAAAAAAATCCAGTTCTAGCCCTCCTGCATAAAACTCATTTTCCCTCATTAAAGTGCCCCCATCTTATGAGCATCCTGCCAGCAAACAAGTCGAAGCAGGTAGTGTGTGGAATGAATTGTAAACACCGACCTACTATTGGATGGTAAAAAAGAGATTATATCAAACTATCGCATTGTATTCATGCTGATCTTATTGCGTTAGTTTTACCCTTAAAGGTTTATTCTTAATAAAAAAATAACCCTTTTATTATCAAGACATTAGCAAAATTTGTGTTTTTGGATGCTTAATTTAATACCTGTCTACAATGCTTAAATGCAGTGAGACCTATTGAATTGTACCTATTACCTGGCACTTCACAGGATTTACCTAATCTATAATTTAACTACACAGGGATTTCGATAGATCTCCAGGGAGTAACCATGAATGCATTATCTGATAGAATTAAACAAGCAATTACGGCAAATCAAATTGTCTCCTTAGAGTTAAATAATGGATTAAAAATAGATCTTAATGCTTCTGAAGATATCATTCGTTTCTTAGAAGGCAATGGAAGCGATTACCTTGAAGTTTCTAATACAAATGGTTCACTTCTCTACAACTTGAATATGACAATTGCTATTAAAATTACTGGCGACCTAGGCAGCGTCCCCTGAAGAATCCAGCGGCAGGTCTCTCCATGCAGCACCAGTGCGAAGCACTCAACATATTGCCTCCATAAATAACCCATCATCTTTACCATGGCAGCCTTTAGGTTGGGGAAGCAATTGTTCTAATCGAGACCACATCTCATCATCAGTGACTATCCGTGACATCCCTCTCCCCAACCCACTCCCCCGAAAAACATCATCATACTATCAAAGCTCCTAGCGCGGGAGAGGGGGCACATCGAGATGAAATTAAAAAGCTGCGCTCAATCCGAGATTAAATGATGTTCAATAAAACTTTAGGGACATTGCCTAGTCTAAGAGCTGATTTTTCAATCCCATTGCTACATCAAATTATTGACTGTCAACCCACTTGCTGTCTGTTCTTTTTCTTTTAAAATGGAACCAACGTTAATTTTTCCTTTTCATCGTGAGAAAAGTAGTGTAAAAAAAAATTTGAAGTAAACATGGAGGAACCAGATCTTTAAAAATTTCAAAAGGAGAAAAATAATGAAAAAATTTTTGACAGTTTTGTCAATTATGTTGTTGCTCAGCAATCCCTTATCCGGTTATTCGCAAACCTTCCAAGAGCTAGCCACATTAAATCCTACAATTGCAGGCAGCCCAGCATTGAAAGATGATTATGGCAATGTAATTCATTATAATAACAACTACCTATTTGTAGCGGCACCAATCGCGCGGCCAGCTGGAAAAACCGCTTCAGGCGCTATCTATATTTATAAAAAAGATGGGGATAACTGGAATTATATCCAAACTATTATCACTGAAGGAACGAGTGATCATCTCGGTGCTAATACTATAAAAGCAATAGATGACTGGTTATTTTTCTCAGCGTCAGGAACTCCAATCGGTCCTATCTCTGATGACATACTACAGAACCAAGATTTTACAGGATCGCTTCAAATTTATAAAAGAAATCCCTCAGGAATATATGAGTTTCATCAAGCAATTGATAAACATACACCTGGTTTGGAAAATCTTTCTATAGCAGATCCAGCAGTAGTCTCTCCTGCTCCTCCAGTCGTATATACTGCTGAACAAGGAGGGGGTTTAGGAATTGGCTTTGATGTGACAAAGAATGGCAAACTTCTTTTGATTGGCGCTGTCACACAACAAAATACTGGTACAGAAAATACCCCACTTATCAATTCTGGGGTAGTGTATGCGTTCAGATATACAAATGGTGAGTGGAAATTATTTCAAACCATCCATAACCCTGAAGAAGTATCAGCCAATGATACTTTCGGCGGCACTATAAAAATTTCTGGAAAATATGCGCTTATTAGCAATGCCTTTTTAAACGTTCCACATTTAAACCAAAATTCAAGTGTTTACTTATATCGTTTTAAACATGGCCTGTGGGAATTTATACAAAAAATTCAAGGCAATCAAACCACGGCTTTGCCTGTTTTTTCCAATTCCTTTGGTGGGAATATTTTATTAGCCGACAACTTTGGTTCTGCCATCGCCTTTAATGGTAACTGGGCTATTATAGGATCACCTTTTGAACATTTAGGCTCAGGCTCTATCAAGGGGGCGGCCTATCTTTATAAACTAGCACATGTTGCAGGCCAAGGAAAACAATTGATCTTTAAGAAAAAAATTGTTTCAGATGCTCCTGAAGCCTTATTAACAGGTATTACTGTTGCTCTAAATAAAAAGACCGCCCTGGTTGCTGATCCTGTTCGTACCGGACCTGAGGGTCAGATTGCGCAAGGCGGAATTATGGTTTATCAACGTCAAGCCCAAGACTGGAATAAGGTAACTAATCTATTTACCAGCTCCGGCATAGCTTTTGACCTATTTTCGAATGGACTAGATGTTAAAGGTAGCTATATTTTTGGTGGTAGCGGCGGCAGTGTGTCCGTCCTGTTTTTACGTCTCTTCTTTTCGCCTCCATTCTTAAATGTACCACTGCCGCTTAACGATCAAAAAGTGGTAATCTGGAAAAAAGCATAACTTGATTATCCTGCGATATTTTTAAAAGTCTCGCAGGATAATTTAATCTCATAACTTTTAGGTATTACGCGATCACCGAAAAACCAAACAATATCCCATGCTGCACAGGAATACTTGAAAAATGCCAGTTATCATTTAAAGAACCTTGGCGAAATTTTGGATTGCCGCCAAAAACACCTTGGTAAAGAAGATTTAAGCTGGTTACTTCAGTCAATGGATAACCAAATCCCGCTTGCACCTCCCCTGCCAATTCTGTCTTATTACTAACAGAATAGGTTTCCATCTGCCATTGACGATAAGCGATACCCCCTTTAATTTGCGTAAAAAGTAAACTCTCACTAATAGGGGTAGTGTTTGCTGTCAAAAGCAAATCCAACATCGGTTTGACTGTCGTTTTAACGACACCACCTAAAATATTCAGGGTGTTAACAGGAACAGCAACACGCATGCGATTGCCATTCTGAACCCCTACTTCCAATCCGAATGCAGTTTGTGAAGTAGTTAGTAACTCTGCTCCTACAGCTAAGCGTCCTAATGGTGTTTGACCATCGTCACTATAGATGTGTTGATACTGCCCGTAGCCCAGGCTCGCCATAATAGACCAGCGATTGCCTTGCGTTTCCTCAAGGGAGATGGCTGGTAAATAACTTTCTCCTGCCGAGGCATTAAGTGATAGAATACACCCCAGCGCGATTATTCGCATTCTACGTGTCATGCGCTCATCCTCTATAAGAATTAAAACCATCGATGCTACGAGATAAGCCTCTTTATACGGTATTTGTAAAATTTTTTCCAGAGGCTCAAGCAGTTTTACTAACTTTATAAATTTTGACTATTATGCTTGATTCAACCTGTAAAATTAACTTAACTGAATCGCTTGTAAAATGCATGGTCGGCATACTGCAATAGTTCCAGATCATGAATACTATCACCATAGGCGTAAATAATATAATCATTACGATTCATATATAATTTTTTAAATTGTTTGACTTTTTCCTGGCCTAGACAATAGGGATTTAACATACGGCCGGTACATTTTTTTGTGAGGGGATCAAACTCTAGCTCTGTACAAATGACTTCATTTATATTGTACTGTTTGGCCCAGGGTTTAAGGTAAACATCCAGGGCACCGCTAACGATCATGCAATTATGACCTTCCTGTTGATGAAAAAATAAACGTTCAAGTGCTTCTTGACGAAGGTAATTTATTAACGTCTTAGCAATGAAATTTTCCGCCTGCCTTTGTAATTCATCCTGGGTAAATCCGGTAAGCAACAAATTATCTAGATAAAATCCTCGCGGATTTTTTTGCAAAAGCCTTATTTTACTCAAACCATGTTGACAATATTCCAGGAAAAGTCCTCTTAAAAGCTTCGAAGAGCCAACTAAATATTTAAAAAACAATAAGCGGCTCGACCTACCGATAGTTAATGTGCCATCAAAATCAAAAATAGCAATGGTTTTTTTTATCATCATTCAAACCCAAACTATACCTAGGTTCGGGCAAAAGCCCTGAGACTATAGCCTTATCCCATATTATTCACATAATACAAGATAGCCTAGATTTCAAAATTCTATTAAAACGGGACTTTAAGCCTAGGATCAATACTTAAAATTAACTCACGAAATAGTAATTGAATTAACTGCAAATTCTTTTCAGTATCTGCTTCAAAGCGGGCTGTAAGGAAGGGTGTAGTATTAGATGCCCTTATTAGTCCCCAGCCATTTGAAAATTTAACCCGTAAACCATCAATATAAATAACTTCTCCTCCGACAAACGGCGCCTGCTCTAGAAGCTGCTCCATAAAGGCATGTTTTTTATGCTCGGCTATGGCTATTTTTAATTCCCCTGTGGAAACTAAAGAGGGAAATTGGTTATAAAATGTGTATGCATCATCAAGTTGTTGACTTAATATTTCCAAAGTACGCGCAGCTGCATAAATTCCATCATCGTGTTCAAACCAACGATCATAAAAATAAAAATGCCCGCAAAACTCCCCCCCAAGCATTGCCTTATGCATGACCATGCTTTCTATAATATGTGCCATACCAGTTTTAGTCATAACAGCTTTACCATGATGCGCTGTAATATAATCAGACAACTGCTGGCTGCATTTAATATCAAATACTACAGCTACATCGGTGCGCTGACTTAATAACGTTGCAGCAAATGCCAATAATACTTTATCAGCATTAATCATTCTTCCTCGGTTATCAACAATCCCTAAACGATCACCATCCCCATCAAAAGCAACCCCCAAATCAGCCTTTCTTTCTTGGACAACACTTGATAAATCTTGTAAATTTTCCTCTAGTGCAGGATCAGGGTGATGGTTAATAAACGTTGTTTTTACATCGCAATACAAAGGAATCACCTCACAGCCTAAGGCCTCCAATAATTGCGGCACCACTTTACCTGCTACAGCATTGCCGCAATCAACCACTACCCGCAATTTTTTTGATAAGTGAACGTCTTTCTTCACCGCTTCAATGTAATGGACAATCATTTCATCAGAATGATAGTTTGTTATTTCATTAGGTTTGCTTTGAATGAGATAGCGCTCTTGAACGATTCGGTGATATAAATTTTCAAGCAGCCCCCCGTGGTAATTAGTCCCTGAAAGAACAATTTTTAATCCATTATAATCAATTGGATTATGACTTGCCGTGACCATCAGTCCCGAGGAACAACCAAGAAAGTTCATTGCGAAATGCAGTAAGGGAGTAGGTAAACAACCGATATTTATAACGCGCACTCCAGCTGAAGATAATCCATAGGATAAGGCTTGTAAAAATCCTTCGCTACTCTCTCGACTATCCCGGCAAACTAGAATACAGTTTTGCCTATACAATTCCTGCAATTCCGTAGCTATTACCAACCCTAAGGTAAAATAAGTGTTTTTATTTAAATGAGCACCAATAACACCACGAATATCATAATCCCTGAAAATATCCCGCGAAGCTGTTTTAATCACTTCTAACTTTTCCATACCCTTATTTCCTCCATTTGAGTAATAAGTTCTTTGCAAGTTATCGTTGGTTTTTTAATGACTTCGTCAAGTACTCTTAGAAACTGTTGGACAAAATCGATGACAGTCTCTGGCTTGTATAAATCACTGCGGTATTTTATATATCCGCTTAAAGTGCCATCATAAGTCCATTTCATGGATAACTTACGTGGATTGCTCCCCCAAAGGGGTAAGACCGATTGTTTCAAAGAAATTGGTTTTATAGTAAAGCCAACATCGAACTGTTGCAGTTTTAAAACCTGAAAATCGAACGACGTATCGGGTGTCGGCAAACCAAGTTCAGCCATTTGTTCAGGCTGAAAATATTGATATTGAAGGGATTGAGTAAAATCATTTTGTAATTGATGTAGAAGTTCAATAAAGCGACATTCAGAACTGTAATGAAGGATGATGGGTACTTCATTGGCAATATTACCTACAGTTGTTTTATATTCCTCTAAATCTCGACCCGAGGTTAAAACGGTAATAAAAGCATGATTAGTTTTTGCCATGTTGGCGAGTAAGAGTGCATAAATAGTCAATAATATGGTGGCAATCGTAGTTTGATTTTGTTTTGCTATTTCCTGTAGAACATGAAGTTGCTCTATCGTCACAGGAATAACTTCTCTTTTACCTGTTCTTGCCGCCATATTAAGTCGTGGCTTATCAACAGGTAAGCAAGGCGCTTCATAATTTTTCAATTTCTTGGACCAAAAATTAGCATTGCAAGAGTAATTATCATTCACAAGCCCTTCCAATTGCCAATTAATAAAGGCTTGATAGGAAACCGCTGGTGGAATTTCTTCATGGCTTTGTTTTTTATTCAATTGGTATAAATGCAATATGTCTTGCAAGATGATAAGACTACTCATCCCGTCAGTAAGCAAATGACTGATACTCATTGTCCAAATGGTTCGTTCATCCGTGCATTTAATCAAAGCGCTTTGAAGTAAAGGTGCTTGTGCCACATCAAACTGTTGTTCACTTGCACGTCTTAATTCCTCATCAATAAACACATCCCTTTGGGTAGAAGATAAACGGCTGACATCTAAACGTATCAGGCTGAAGGGAACTTCTTTATGACAATATTGAACAACATTTCCCAAATACGTATGAAAACTACAACGCAACATATCATGACGGTTAATAACGGCTTGTATACTTTTTTCTAAATTGTCAGCATCAACAGAACCATGGAGCTCAAGGAAACACGTGACGACATAAGCAGGATTATTCGGTTGTTGTTGTAGATGATGCCAAATACGTACTTGCTGAACAGAAAGTGGTATCGGTTGATTATTGGCTGACAGCATTACATTCTTTTCTACTAGTTGCCCATCACTCTCTTTTAGCTGCCTATCACTATCTTTCAGCTTAATCAACTGTTGGTGGATTAGTGTCACTAATTCTTGGAAGGAATGATTTTCAAACAGCAGGACTTGTGCCGTTAGAGTTATTTCTGGTGGAAAGTGGGGTTTTAACTGATGTAATAAATCCACAGCTAATAACGAATCCATTCCCAACGATAACAAGGTATCCTTATCCTGTATTGGCCTTTCTAATCGCAACACTTTTTTTACGGTATTCTGTAATATCTCTTGAATATGAAGTTTTTGCGCTTCTTTTCCTAAGTCTTTTAACTTTTGCCAATGCTTTTGTTTTTCCTCTTTTTCTGGAACATCAGCTTGTACGATTCGGGCCAATAGTTTTTTATGGATCAAAGGAAATGCGACGATATTGTCTCTGGAAATACGATGCGGTAACAAACAAAGCTGTGCGGCTGAAGAAGACATCATCATCACCTCCAGGGCTGCCATACCTGCTTGAGAGGTAATATTTAGGATACCAGCATCCAACCAGCATTGTGTTTGATGCACTGTCATTCCTGTTTGTTCCCAGGGGCCAAAATTAATTGCCAATGCAGGCAGATTCAGTTGGTGGCGATAGTGTGCCAATCCATCAAGAAAGGCATTGGCGGCTGCATAATTAGTTTGTCCTGCCGAACCCAACAGAGAACTGATTGAAGAAAATAAGATGAAATGCTGCAGTTTAAGATCAAGCTCGATACTTAAACGATGTAAATGCCACGATCCAAGCACTTTTGCCTGAAAAACATCCGTAAACTGCTGCCAGGTTAAACTCATCCATAAACCATCCGCCAATATTCCAGCCGTATGAAAAATACCCTTCAGGGGAGGCATTGTCTGCTGGATGGTCAATAATGTATTTTTTAACTGGTCACACTGACTAACATCTGTTTGGAAATAAGCGATGGTAGCCCCTTCCTGGTCCAGAATTTCGAATTGTCCTTTAACCTGGGCCATTTCTCGACGTCCCAGCAATGCAATATGACGTGCTCCACGTTTAATTAACCATTGACTTAAAATAAACCCAATCCCCCCCAACCCGCCCGTAATGAGATAGGTAGCATCGGCTTCGATTTCACAGGGGGCATGCTTTTTGAGAGAAGAGGTTTCAAGGCGTTGGCCGTAATAGTTACCCTGAGAAACAGCAATTATTGTCTCTTCGACATAACTTTCTATTAATTGCAGCAAATGCGTGGTGACTTCATTATCTGGAGCAGCTGTTTCGAAATCGACTAATTGACAGGCAAATTCCGGGTATTCAACACATAATGTTTTGCACATGCCAACCAGCGGTGCCGATAAAGGATTGCGCTCTTTGCTAAACGGAGAAAGAGCAGAATTCGTAACTATCAGAATTTTATCGATATTTTTTTTACTTCCTATTGCTTGTACCAAATAGAGTAAACCGGCGCAGGCCTGTTGAATCAACGTAAACAGTTCTTTATCGCTATTGAAAGGTTTTTTTTGAACCCCCCATGAATAGATAACGTTTACAGGACAATCCACCTTACTAAAAAGACGTGTGAGATGTGTGGGGTCTTTAGGATTTAAAGTAACCATTTGGGGGGTATGATCATAGACTGTACCTGGTTTAATTATTATTACATTTTCGAAGCAACGCCTAAGTGTATTGGCAAAGCCCATACTTTGATCATTAGCAAAAATTAACCAGTTCCCTGATACCATCCCGGTTTTAATCGGCATGAGTGGCAATTTTTCCCAACCAATCTGGTAAATAGCACGTTCTAACAGGTAATCCTCTTCTTTAGGCTTCTCCTCTATGGCTAACCAATATTTTTCCCGCTGGAAAGAATAACTTGGTAAAACTTTGGGGTAAGACTTAATCGCGTAAGGCTTGTCGAAGAAATTCCACTCAATAGGGCCTCCTAACAAATAAATCGACATCAAGGTTTCAGTAAGAACCATCCAGTCATGCTGTTGCCTTTTTAAAGAAGCAAACCAAAGTGCCTCATTGGGATGAGGATGATGGGCCATCGCAAAACTTAGCAGTACAGGTTGAGCCCCCATTTCAAAGAAAATGTGATGCTCTTTTTTCAGTAAGTAATTAATCCCTGCACTAAAATTCACGGTAGCAAAAACATGCTTCGCCCAATAAGTGGCATCGACAGATGCAAGCGCTTTTCCCGTTACATTGGAAATCACCAACATCGTTGGCTTGTGGTAGGTGATTGAGTCTGCCATGTTGGTAAACTGTTCAATCATCGGTTGCAGGAGTTCTGAATGGAACGCATGAGCCACATCAAGTTTGGTTATCTTTATCTGCTGCGATAGACAAAGGATTTCCAAATGCTCAATTGCGCTTGCTTCCCCGGAAAAAACCACTTGCGTTGGACTATTGATCGCTGCTATTGCTAAAATTTTGTCTGGCATTTCTTCCTGAATTGTGGCTAATAAAGTTTTTGCTTTGCCATGATTGACTCCAACAGCCAACATTGAACCGTGGGCCTGCATTTGCATAAGTTTTGCCCGCCAGACGATTAATTTTAGCCCATCTTCCAGGCTCATCATGCCTGCAACTGTTGCAGCTACATACTCGCCTAAACTATGGCCAATGACTGCAGTGGGTTTAATTCCCCAACTTATCCATAATTGCGCTAAAGCATATTCAAGAATAAATAATGCAGGTTGGGCGTATTGAGTCTCCTTAAGCAATTCTTTTTTCTCTGGATTAAACATGACCTCTTGTAAAGGTTCTGGTAACAATTTGCTAACCATTTGACAACAATAATCAATTTCAGCTTTAAACAGAGGATGAGTGTAGTAAAGCTCACTACCCATTTGCGAATATTGCGATCCCATTCCTGTGAACAGGAAAACAATTTTTTTAAAATCATAAGGCCTCATGGGTTCAATGGAGGCTGTTTCCAATTGATTTTTTAATTCTTCTACTGTTCTACAGCATACTGCCAGCTTATAGTCCAATTTACTTCTTTCTGTATTTAAGCTATGACAAAAGCTTGCCAGATCAAGCGTTTCCTCCTGTTCAATAAACCTTAATAATTTATGACGTTGGGCATTTAAAGCCTCAGGGGTATGCGCGGAAAGCGTTAAAATATGGACTGGCCGCCCTATAGTCTCAACTGCAGATGCTTTTTCTGGCATGGGTGCATCTGCCAGTATTACATGTGCATTGGTTCCTGTGAATCCAAAAGAACTAATCCCTGCATAACGTACAAGGTTATTGTCAAAAGTTTCCCAAGGTTCTAAACGTATAGGGACCTGTGCAGGAATATCGTTTAGCTGGATAAGTGGATTTGCTTGCTTAAAATGTAAATTGGCAGGAATTTTTTTATGTTGCAGCATTAAAATGGTTTTAATGAGTCCGGCTATTCCGGCTGCAGCCTCAAGATGACCAAGGTTAGTTTTGACCGAACCTATATACAGGGGTTCTTTCCGTGAGCGGGTAGCAAAAACATCTTTTAACGCATTAAATTCAATGGGATCCCCTAAGCGGGTACCTGTACCATGGGCTTCAACATAACCAATTACATCTGCAGTTAATCCTGCCGAATGAAGTGCTTTTGCTAGTAATTCTTTTTGGGCAAAAGGACTGGGGGCAGTAATTCCATTACTATGACCATCGCTATTAACCACCGCACTTTTGATGACAGCCAGAATTCTATTCCCATCTTGCTCTGCATCACTTAAGCGCTTGAGAATAATAATCCCCCCTCCTTCACCACGGACGTAACCATTTGCCTTTTCATCAAATACCCGGCATTGACCCTCGGGTGAAAGCATCCCCGCTTGGGAAAAACTAATACTTAACGAGGGATCAAGAATAAGATTTACCCCGCCAGCAATGGCTAAATCACAATCTTTGGTTTGTAAATCCTGGCAGGCATTGAAAACAGCCACTAATGAAGAAGAACATGCGGTATCTACAGCCAGTGTCTGACCTCGAGTACCAAAAAAGTAAGCAATTCTACCTGCGGCTGCACTATGGGCATTGCCTAAACCATAAAAGCCATTTGCTTCATCCGGCGAAGGATGCGAACTGAGATGGCTATAGTCATTAGAAGAAATACCAATAAACACGCCACTGTTGGTATTGTGGAGTGATAAAGGGGGTATACCACCGTACTCCAATGCTTCCCAGGTTAACTCAAGAAGCAATCGATGTTGGGGATCCATCGCTGCTGCCTCACTTGGGCTAATGTCAAACAAGGCAGCATCGAATTGATCAATATTAGCAACAAACCCTCCCTTGCGACTTATTATTTTTCCAGGTGTTGTTGGGCGAGAATCATAGTAATCATCAATGTTCCAGCGGTCAGGGGGAACTTCGGTAATACCGTCCTTGGCATTTTCCAATAATTGCCAAAACGCTTCAGGGTTATCAGCCTGGCCTGGAAAACGACAGCTCATCCCAACAATGGCAATCGGTTCAAATAAATGTTCTTGAAACTGCGTGGCCTTTGTTTCACAAACATTTCCCATGAGATGATTGGCAAATTGTTCTACGGTTGAATAAGTCCAAAGTAAGCTTGGATTGATTGTTTGGTTAAGTTTTTCCTCAAGAGCAGCACAGAAGCGCACAGCCCTTAATGAATCAATCCCATAGTGTGCAAAATTAACGTCTGATTTAATCTGATATTCATTAATCTTTAACTCCGAGGCAAGCCAATGTTTCATCCATAATTGTAAATCATCGCTTTGCTCAGAAACGTCCTTTTGTGAAACATTCTCTTTACCTCTTAGCCATTGCGCAACAGTTTTTAACGTCTGATTTTGTAAAGCCTGTTTACAAAAATTTCGCTGGACTTTACCACTGGAAGTTTTGGACAATGTTGATTGTTGGATCAAAACAATTTGTGTAGGTAAGATTGAAAACTCTTCAGAGCAAGACTTTAAAATGGCAGAGAAAATCTCCTCAAAATTTTTGGCATGCCGGTGAACCTCTTGTACAATAACTAACTCATAATCCTTTTCACCCTCTAATGCAAATGCGGCAGTGCCGGCCGGAATTAATTGTGGGTGAGCTTCGGCAACAACCGCCTCAATATCTTGGGGATAAATGTTTTGACCACGAATAATAATTAAATCTTTTAATCGGCCAGTAATAAACAACTCACCGTTTTCATCCATAAAACCTAAATCACCGGTTTTTAAAAAGTGCGTCCCATCTCCATGCAGCGTGAATCTAAACTGTTGTTCTGTTACGTCAGGTTTATTCCAATAACCCTGCGCAACGCTAGGGCCCGCAATAATAATCTCACCCACTTCATAATTACCCAGTATTTCATTTGTTTCTGGGTTAACAATTTTAACTTCATGATTTAAATCAGCACGCCCACAACTGACTAAACTGGCTTTATCTGGATGTGAAGAGTGCACCTTTTTAATTCGATGAAGCTTTAAGGCATTTTTGTCAACGTGTAAAATAACTGTTTTATCCCCTGATTTTTTACCTGAAACCATAAGCGTGGTTTCTGCCATACCATAAGCAGGATAACAGCTTTCCAGTTTGAAACCGCAGTCTGCGAAAACCTGGGCAAATTTTTCAAGTGTTTTGGCATTGACAGGTTCTGCACCATTTAATGCTGTCTGCCAGTGGGTTAAGTCTAACTGCGTTTTTTCTTCATTTGTGACAGTATTAATGCATAATTCATAGGCAAAATTAGGAGCAGGTGAAATATCAACGGCATAATCACTAATTGTTTTTAACCAGAGAAAAGGTTTTCTTAAAAACCGTGCAGGCGGCATTAAAATAGTATGCGCCTTAACAGTAAGCGGGTACAAAATACCTCCAATTAACCCCATGTCATGAAATGGAGGCAACCAGGAGCACACCTTTTTAATATCCCTTTTTAAAAGCTGGCTAATTACTTTCGTGTTGGCAAGAATATTCCCATGACTAACCATTACTCCTTTGGGATTACCAGTTGAACCAGACGTATACTGTAAAAAGGCAAGTTGGTTTTGAGTCACTTTTGGAAATTTTGTTTCATCTATACCCATTAGTTCTAATTGGTCGACTAGAAGTATTCGTAGGTTTTCAAAGGAATACTGTTCAGAAATCTGCGAAGTAGTAATCATTGCCTCAGCCTGCGCATCCTTTATCACGGAAAACAAACGATGGCTATGGCGGGTGTTGGATGGAGGATAGGCAGGGACAGCAACGACTCCTGCCATTAAACAACCTAAAAAGGCAATGATATAATCAAGACTAGGTTGTAATAATAAAACGGCTCTTGAACCGCTGGAGGTTATTAATAATAACTGTGATGCGATTTGCGATACTTTTTGCAAAAGCTCGGCATTGGTTAATGTACTTTGCTCCTTATCACTTAAGAAAGTATAGACAATTTGATTGGGTTCAGTTTCGGCACGATATTTCAGGAAATTTATTAAGGTCACATCAACATCGTCTACTCTCATAGCATGAGATCCTATTTTCATTATCTTGAATAACAATTCTTTATTCAATTCATGAAATATAGACTATTTAAAGAGCACGCGTGTACAAAATATGTGCTAAAAGGTATAAGCAATATATCCTTGCCTTTAACTTTAAGTTATAGATCGTACAAAAAATTAATTAATAATAGCAAGTTAGATACTATTTGGACGTTATTAGAATATTAAGTGCTCATTCTTTATTTTTGACTTACTGTGTGCTTGCACGAGAGCATCTGACCCTGCAAGAAAGATTAGGGTAGAAGAGGCACCTCTGTGGTATTTCCTAATTTTAAAAAAGGGGTAGGCAAAGAACCTGAGCCTAAATCTATCATTTCATTTTCTGTCCTTTGTATTTTCCTTTTTCCTCATCCCAGGTGTTAGGGGCAATACTTGATTTCTCCCCCAAAGGACAACTGTAGGAATCCTCAGAAGTCAACTTTTCTCTGATTAAAGGAAAGTGCGTACGAGCTTCAATAAAATCAATTATTTTAAGGCACTGGTTTTGTTCTGTTTCTTCGGGCCACAATTTTTTTGCCATTTCTTTTAATTCTTTCACACCGTCAATGATAAAATCTTTTCGTCGATGGAATAAACTCCATGAAGCGCTTTTGTTTTCTTGCTTTTGCTTATGGAGGGCAAGTTGTTGATCAGTCATTTGTAAATAACTGCATAAACGTTTAAAGATAAAATAATTCTCGTTAAAACGATCAGGTCCCAACTCAAATTTATTTTGATGCATAAAAATGGTAGCAGTGGTAAGTAACCATTCTAACGCTGAAACTTTTTTTTCAGCATCCTCATCATGGACACTTATTTCTGCCAGTGCAAAGGCCAATCGGAAAGAGGAAATAATACTGTCTACCGCAGATTGATGGGTCGGTAGCATATCCTTTCTGGTATAATTAGGCCCTCCCGGTTCCATATTAATAATGCGAGGAAGCTCTTCTGGCTTTAAATTCTTTTTATGTTGATAAAGTTGATAAAGATCGAGCGCTAACCCTTTCATGCGTACATTATTAATTCTTGCCGTGTCCCCTGCAAACAAAAGAATTTCTTGACGATCTTTGGGGCTGACAGCCCAGCCAGTCACTAGCGATTGATGGGCATCATGACCATGGCGTCCAGAGCGATGATCAGCCGGAACACTGCAAAAAGTTACTTTCTTACCTTTATCAGAAGTGAGTGTAGTTTGCTCATGCCATTCAAAACTGTGTACATTAGTAAATCCTAATGATCTAAAAAAAACGTCATCACCAACTGGAACGAGTAATGTCGGTTGATCCTTTAGTAATTTTTTTAGCGAATCAACATCCACGTGATCCCGATGGTTGTGGGAGATAAGGATGACATCGATGCGCGGTAATTCATTTGCTGTCACATCCCGGGCTAAGCTCTTTGTCATGGCTGGATAAACAATAGGGGCTAAATTCCCAAACACAGGATCCGTCAGTATATTCATTCCTGAGGTTTGAATTAATTGAGTGGCATGGCCTAAATTGTGAATAGTGAATCCATCGTCCACTTCCCCACTGATAGTATGCTGCCCATCTTCTTTATAAATTTTCTTTGGGTCCTTATTTTCTTGTTGATCAAAATAAGCCAGCTTCATTCCTAATTGGCTAACAAAAATCCAGGTGAACAATTTATTAAGTAAGGGAGGTGTTGTGGTAAGCCAGCGCAAAAAACGCTTTATTTGTGTTTCACGAAAAATCCGAAGGTCAATGTATTTATCAAGATTCGCTTCACTGGTTACATAACGGCCATCTGGACGGCGTTTAGGGGACAAAAATTCCTGCATTTGTTCATCATTAAACAATGTCTCAGCGAAATTTATAAAAAGACTAGACGTTATATCTTCTTGAGAATCATTTTTTGATTTCTTTTTTAAGGAACGTTCTCTAATTAGCTTTTTAGTAGCAGGCATTGTTAATAATCAAAAAAAAAAGATAGATGTATTAGTTTACTCTTGGTTTAATATTGCGTCAAAATGACGTAATATAAACAAATCTCTTGATTCCCAACCATCCATGATAAGGTTGGGTGCATCAATCTGAAAGCCCGGCATAAACCTGAATTCCTCCATTACTTAAAAAAATCATTCTTGCGTTCATGGGCTATGCCCAACTCGTGCGGAGGAGTTCTGCGGCTTTTTTTAAAAAAACCGTGCAATAAAATCATATTACTTTTATCCGTAGTAAAAAAAATTCTAGCTGATTTATTCTCAGTCACATTGGAGCGTACTTCCCAGAGTTTTTTTTCTAAATGCTTTACTTTAGGCAACCCTACAGGCCAGTTACACTCTACCTCACTGATGTCTTTGCCAATAATTTTTTTATCTGACTTGGTTAATAATTTTAGCCATTCACGAACAGGTTCAATACCATTCGCTTTACGATAAAAAACAGCAGTAAGAATTTTTCGTAGAGGCATATCGATAATTTCAAAGACAAATAGGGTGAACATTATACAAGAAGAAAGCCAAATTTCATCACCTTTACATTAAAATGATGACACGACACCATATTTTAAATTATTTGACTTCCTTGCACTGATTGAAAGAGGGAGAACTTTTAAATTCCTTTTACTTCCCCATGAGTAAGAATACCCACCACTGTAGGGGTAATGTAAAAAACCAACTTGATCTTAAATGCAATTAAAGCGATCATTTTTCCTTTTGAGTGTAAGGAGTCCGTGTGCAACACGAAACAATGGAATATGATGTAGTCATTGTTGGTGCAGGTCCTGCTGGTTTGTCTGCTGCTATAAAACTTAAGCAACTCGCCGCAAAAGACAATAAAGAAATTAGCGTTTGTATTCTTGAAAAAGGAGCCCAGGTAGGTGCCCATATTCTTTCTGGGGCGGTATTAGAACCAAGCAGCCTAAAAGAATTATTGCCTGACAGTTGGCAAGAAGCCCCTTTGGACACGCCTGTGGCACAAGATGATTTTTATTTTCTTACCCATAAAAGATCCTTTCGCCTTCCTACGCCAAAACCGATGCAAAATCATGGCAATTACATCATTAGCTTAGGTGAGCTTTGTCAGTTTTTGGCAACGCAAGCTGAAATTTTGGGATGTGAAATCTATCCAGGCTTTGCAGCTGCAGAAATCCTTTACAACACCCATGGCCAAGTCATCGGCGTAGCTACCGGTGATGTGGGCATCGATAAAGCGGGGAATAAAACGGCTAATTACCAACCTGGAATGCATCTACATGCCAAACAAACACTTTTTGCAGAGGGATGTCGCGGCCAACTTAGTCAAAATTTAATGCGGCGTTTTCACTTACGCGATGATGTTCAACCTCAAACCTATGGAATTGGTATTAAAGAAGTATGGCAAATTGCTCCTGAAAAACATCAATTAGGAAGAGTAATTCATACTGTAGGTTGGCCTCTTGATAATACCACCTATGGCGGCTCTTTTATTTATCATTTGTCCAAAAATCGAGTTGCGCTTGGTTTTGTCATTGGTTTGGATTATAAAAATCCATGGCTTAATCCCTTTGGCGAATTACAACGTTTTAAAACCCACCCGATGGTTCGAGCGTTGTTGGAAAAAGGCGAGCGGATCAGTTATGGCTCCCGGGCTCTTAATGAAGGCGGGTGGCAAGCTATCCCTAAGCTCACTTTCCCGGGTGGTGCCCTCATTGGCGATGCTGCAGGCTTTCTAAATGTCCCCAAAATTAAAGGTATCCACACAGCTATGAAGTCAGCTATGCTTGCAGCTGAGGCATGTTTTGACGGATTAAGCGAACAAAAAAGTGACGTTCAAGTTGAGTTAAAAACCTATCTTGAAAAAATAAAACAATCATGGCTTGAAAAGGAACTATACCAAGTTAGAAATATTCGCCCTGGATTCCGTTATGGCTTCTGGTTTGGTTTGATCAATGCCGCTTTTGAAACCTATATTACTTCTGGCCGCTCCCCCTGGACTATGAAACATCATGCAGACCACACCACATTAATTCCTGCGGGAAAAGCTAAAAAAATAGACTATCCAAAGCCTGATGGGGTTTTAACGTTTGACAAATTATCATCCGTTTATCTTGCAAATACTTACCATGAAGAAAATCAACCAAGTCATTTAAAATTACGTAATCCTAAATTAGCCATCGAAGTTAACTACAAACTTTACGCTTCCCCTGAGACTCGCTATTGTCCTGCGGCCGTTTATGAAATCATTCAAGAGGACAATGATCCTAAATTACTAATTAATGCCCAAAATTGCATTCATTGTAAAACCTGCGACATTAAAGATCCTCGTCAAAATATAGTTTGGCAGGCGCCTGAAGGCAGTGGTGGTCCAAATTATATAGAGATGTAACTGAATGCCCTTCCTTATGAAGGGCTTACCACCAGAAAATTGACGCATTTTATTTTTTGCATTTTCTTAACAATAAATGCCACGATTCGCATTGTTTCATTTTTTTGACATTGTTATTATTAAATTGTGGTTAGGAAATCTTGCACGGCTAACAAATAATTTATTGAGGTCTAATAAAAATACGGTGAGCCAGCTTAGCAAGACTAAGACGCCTAAAGTATTTTTTGTGACGTCCACTTGAGCAACGAACCGTTGCAAGATCCTAACTTTCAATTGCTCGCGAACTCTCTTCATTACTAGTCAACACACATGCTTTACATCAATTTTCTGTCCATATAAATTTAATTTAGCGATTAAAAAATAAAAACTTCAGGGCATTCCCAAATTATGGTTTTAGAATTTTTAAAATCAGTGTAAGTTAAAAAGAAGTTCTCATTAATAAAAAAAGATGGCTGACTCAATCGATAATGATGAATTAATTTATGCGGTAAATGATAAGCCACCCTTTATCAAGCTTGTACTATTAGGTCTGCAGTATGTGGTTCTAATGTCTGTCTATTTGGTGCTGGTTATTATCGTAGTTCGCGCGGCACACCTCTCCGATGAGGTTGCCTTTGACGCTGTAAGAATGGGAATGATTGCCTTAGGGATCGCCACAATTTTACAAGCGCTACACCCACCTTATGGTTCAGGCTATTTAGCGCCTCCCGTGGTTTCAGCTATCTACTTAAAAGCTTCCTTGTTAGCAGCTGATGCAGGCGGCCTCCCTCTTGTATTAGGAATGACGATTTTTGCCGGACTTGTCGAAGTAATTTTTTCACGTCTGGTTTATCAATTACGGGTAATTTTTCCTCCTGGGATTTCGGGTTTTATCATTGCAATCGTTGGGATTGAATTAGGATTGGAGGGACTTAGCCAATTTTTAGGGGTTGCCCGTTCGGACGTCGCCAATTTTGAACGCCATATCTTCATTGGACTGCTTACCTTAGGAACCATGATTACTATCAGCATTTGGTGGCGTGGTATCGTTAAACTTATTTGTTCTTTTCTGGGCTTAGTAGTAGGTTTTACAGCAGCTTATTTTTTAGGAAGTGTCGATGCCGACAAAGTAGCTCAATTTGAAGCGACCCCATTTTTTGCCCTACCTCACATCCATTTTATTTCCTATGATTTTTCTTTTTCTTTTATCCTGCCATTTTTTGTAGCAAGCGTGGCAGCTGCGCTACGAACCGTAGGTGTGGTCACAACCTGCCAGAAAATCAATGATACCTCATGGAAAAACCCTAGTCTTAAGTCCATAAAAGGTGGGGTTTTTGCCGATGGTCTCGCAGCGATTACAGCAGGTCTTTGTGGCATACCTGGTATTAGTACAGGACCTAGTCTTGTTGGCGTCTCAAAAGCTACCGGCGCTACAAGTCGCTATATTGCATTTTCCACCGCCACTCTTTTGTTTTTATTATCTTTTTTTCCAAAATTTGCTTCACTGCTGCTCATTATGCCTATCGCTGTTATAGGACCCGCCTTAATGTTTACAGGTAGTTTTATGATTGTGGGCGGAATTAGTATCATGACCTCACGTAATATTGATACTCGAATGACTTACGTGGTTGGCTTAGCCTTATTATTTGGGTTAAGTAAAGAAATTTATCCGACATTTTATTCCACCTTACCGCAATTTTTACAGACAATGACTGGCACATCCCTTTCTTTATCAGTGATTATTGCTTTATTGCTACACTTGTTATTTCGAATTGGGATTCAAAAACAAGCCACGCTTACCTTGTCTAATGGAAAAAAACTCTCCAGAGAAAAGTTAAGCGAATTCATTATGAAGACTGCAAAACGCTGGCAAATTAATACAGCCCTGATGGAAAGAATTGCTCAAACAACCCATTCAATCTTGCAACATCTTTATAACAGCCAACTGGCAGAAAGAGAGATTCAAATACTTCTTACTTATGATCAAATAGATATTGCTGTAAAAATCATCTACGAGGGTGATCTGCTTCTGTTACCTTTTGTTAATCAGAAAAAAACAGTTTTTTTAGAGGAAGAGGCTTTTTCGTACGGACTTAGTGATTTTTTAATTGGGGTATATCCTGATAAATACGAACATTTTACTACGAATAAAACAACACATCTTTATCTTTATTTTAATGTTTAAACTGTATATGCGCCCTGGGTCTTCTTTCGTCCCATTTTTTTGTAATGCTGTCAATTTTTATTATTATTAGACAGCAAATTAACCGTTATAGGTTATTCTTTTTTCCCTCCCTTATCTTGTTTGTTTACGGTCCGCCATGCTCTTTCTTCGGCTTCATCTTTTGAAACACCTTCTTTACGGTATTTTTCTTCTATGTGATGAGCTTGACGTTTTTGTTTATCAGTGTAATCAGACTTATCCCCTCTTGGCATAGTGCTACCCTCCTTATATGATTACCAAATAGACTCTTTAATCTGCGCCAATGTTTAACTGCTAGAAATAATTTTTGCTGGGAATACGGTTTATTGGTGTAGATTGTAGTAACACAAACAGCAAGAAATTAATTGTTTGTGATGATTCCCTGGATTCCTTATTCCTACCATTTATTGGCGTTATACTTTAATAAATAGGCCAATATTGGCTGTTCATCAAATGATAAATTTCATCATTCTTCCCTAACCAAATGAATTAAAAGATTATCGTCACAGAGTATTTTTTTATTTACTTCTGTTGTATTCTAATTTGTCTCGGAGACAACTAAATAAGGACATATTATGAACTCAAAATTTATTTTATCAGTAACCTGCAGTGCTATCCTGCTAGCTTCCGGATGCTCATTGAACTCTAACTCAATGAATGATTTCAACAATCCACCTACTAATGTGGTTGTTACACCTGCACAGGCAAAAGTTGATGCTAAAATTTTAGGTGGTTTAATCGTTCTGAACCAAAATGAAATTGCAGCGGCGACAGAAGCACAACGAAAAGCTGCCAATCCAGCTGTTAAAAATTATGCTTCCTGGATGAATAAAGCGCATAGTCAAAATTTACAGGAAACTCAAAACTTAAGCCGCAGAATTGGGGTGGCTCCAGTCAATGGAAATGTTGCTATGATGCTTAAGCAAAAGGGCAGACAAGAGTTAGCGATGCTAAATCGTTTAAACGGTGTTGCTTTTGAAAGGGCCTATATCTCTGCAATGATTAAAGATCATAAAGCTGCATTACAATTGATTGATCACAAGTTACTTAATGAGGCTACAAACCCACTGTTGAGAAGACAACTTGAAATAACCAGAACCCATGTTGCTCATCACCTACAACAAGCTCAGCTTATTCAAAGACAAATCGGGTAATTGGCTTCTCTCCTCTTTTAAGCAGTTAAAAATGGGTTCTTTAAAGAACCCATTTAATCCTTGTCTTCCTTAGTATCCCAACCACATTGTGGCAAACATCAAGACGACCGCCATCCCAAACATAGTGAGGGATTGTAAGTTGCTCTCCTTTGTATCAGATGTCTCACTACGTTCGATATGACGGGCGTCTTGGGAGCATCCTAATCTTCATAGAATATAAGTAGTGCTTAATACCACACTCAATAGATTAAATTTTTACCTCAAAAATTCTTATACTAATAGTAAGGAAATAATCTATAAAACAGTATGAAAAAAACTAATACTTTTATTGCTGATTGCCTTTATAAACTTGCTGACATTTTAGAAGCTGGCGGACATAATCCTTATAGAGCAAGAGCATATCGAAGAGCTGCACGAACACTTACAAATTTAGACAAGGAAGTTACAACACTCCTTCAAACTGATTTTGATATGATGACACTTCCTTGGATAGGCAAGGGTATTGCTTCTACAATTTTATATATTATAAAAACAGGCGAACTCCCCCCAATTAAAGACAAGAATGATAAAGTCTTTAATCAGTTAAACGAGATTCATGGTCTTGGAAAAAAAAGAATAGCCCAACTAGAAAAATTAAATATTTTTACAAAAAAAGAGCTGTTAAATGCAATTGATGCCAAAAAACTCCACCTTTTAAAATGGGTAACACCTCAATTTGAAGAACATTTAAAAAAAGAAATTAATGCGCCAAAATCAAGAAAATTTATTCGTTTACATCATGCTTACCCAATAGTAGAAGTTTTAATTAAAAAATTACAGCAAATTCCAGAAATTATTCGAGTAGAATGTAGTGGCGACTTTCGCAGAAAAAGGGAAATTCTTGACCAAATTGATATACTCGCAGCAACAACAAATTCTTCGCAAATTATTCATCAATTTATTCAATTTAATGAAGTCGTGGATGTAATATCACGCAATGAATATTACATTAGTGTCAACGTATGGACTGGGATTAAAGTTAACTTATTTATTGTCGAAGAAAACCATTTCGGTGCAGCACTACTCTACCATACTGGAAGTAATGAACATTTTACAGCTTTGGCTGAAAGAGCTACTTCGCATCAGTTTCATTTAACGAAAGAGGGAGTTTATAAAAACAGTGAATGTATTGCTAGCAGAAGCGAAAACGAAATCTATCAGCAATTAAAATTATCATTTATAGCCCCTGAGCTTCGGGAAGCGCAAGGAGAAATCGAGGCAGCAAGCCATAATGCATTACCAAAACTGATTACTTTAGACGACATTAAGGGTGACTTACATTCTCATACCAATGAGACTGATGGAAAGGAAAGACTGGAAACTATGGTTAAAGCGGCCATCGACAAAGGCTATGAATATCTTGCTATTACCGATCACTCCAAACGGTTAGCAATAACGAATGGGCTTGATGAGAAACGCTTGTTGAAACAAATTAAAGAAATTGATCGTTTAAATTCCAAACTAGATGATTTCCGGGTTTTAAAATCCATTGAGGTGGATATCTTGGAAGATGGCTCGCTTGATTTATCCAATGAGGTGTTAAAAGAATTGGATATTGTGGTTTGTTCTATCCATTCCCAATTTAAAATACCTAAAGAAAAACAAACAGAACGTATTTTAAGGGCAATGGATAATCCCTACTTTAATATTCTTGGGCATGCTACAGGGCGTCTAATCAAATCAAGACCCCCTTATCCTGTTGATATAAAAAAAATATTTAATGAAGCCAAGGATAGAAATTGTATTGTTGAACTAAATGCTCAACCTTATCGCCTTGATATTAATGACATTTATTGCAAATTAGCGAAAGATATGGGAGTAAAAATTGCCATTTCCAGCGATGCACACAGTATACGCGAATTAAGTTATATGCAATTTGGCATCTTTCAAGCGCGTAGAGGCTGGATTGAGAAAGAAAACGTAATTAATACCTATCATTGGCATGATTTAAAAAAGTTAATTAAAAGGCATTAATCAATAAACACGCTTAGATTTCCGCGCATAAACGTAGACATGTGGTTGTTCTCTTGCGATTAGCCATTTTTTAAACATTTATGCCATAATTAACAATGAAACACACTCGCTGCTAGTAATGAATGGGCGATTAAAATCTAACTCAGTTAAAAAGGAATTATCATGAGCACACTAGGTTTAATATTATTAATAATTATTCTATTAGCAGTCTTGCCGACATGGCCATATAGTAGTGGCTGGGGTTACTACCCTAGTGGATTAGTAGGCTTGATATTAATCATTGTCATTGTCTTAATGTTAACAAGGGCCGGTTAACACATTCGCGCGCAAAAGTTACCTCCTGTAGCTTTTGCGCGGTAAATAGCCTTAAGGATAATGTATGAAAGGAAGCTCGCTATGGGAAAAAATTAGCTCTCAGGACACCAATTACCCTACTCTTTCAAAAAATACTGAAGTAGATGTTGCGATTATTGGTGGGGGGATTACGGGTATCACTGCTGCTGCCATTTTATTACAGGCGGGGAAAAAAGTTGCCCTTTTGGAAGCGCATCGAATTGGCGGAATGACTACGCGTAATTCAACAGGAAATCTGTATATTCCAGTTCAACCTTATTATCACACGATTGTTTCAAATTTTGATTTAGCTACAGCAAAACAAGTAGCTGACTCACGTCAATTTGCCATTGATTATATAGAAAAAAATGTACTTCACTACACTATCGATTGCCAATTTCATCGTCGGCCTTGGTATGCATATACCACTTCTGAGGAAAAACAACCGCTACTGCAGAAAGAGGTCGAAACACTAAAGCAAATTGGTGTAGAAATAGATTACACATCCAACATACCTTTTGATTTGAAATTTAAAAAAGCTGCTGTAGTACCCAATCAAGCTCGTTTTAATCCGCTGCAATATGTCCAAGCATTGGCAAAAGTTTTGGCTGAAAAAGGATGTTTTATCTTCGAAAATACCCAGGTTATTGGAATAAAGGAAACGGACAAATGCCATGTATTGACAAACCAGGCAGAAATATCTGCCGGGGAAGTGTTTATGGCAACACACACACCATTGGATATTAACCCCACACATATGTTCACTGCACCTTATCGTAGCTATGTCGTTGGAGCTTATCTGGAAAATGGTCATTATCCCGAAGGGCATTTATGGAAATTGGACAGTCCTTCTCCTATTTTAAGTACACACGCCTTGAAAGAATCTCACCCCGAAATTCTTCTTATATCCGGCAATCATCATAAAACCGGACAAGGAAAAGATATGAAAAAGCATTTTTCTAAATTGGAAAGTTTTTTGCGTGATCATTTCAAGGTGTCAGAAATAGCATTTCATTGGTCTGCTCAACATTTTCCATCCGCCGATAAACTCCCGTATATCGGGCTTGCAAATCGCTCGACTAAAAATATTTATATGGCTACCGGCTATTTTGCAGACGGCTTAACCTATGGGACTCTGGCAGGTCTGCTTGTTGCTTACCTCATTTTAAATAAAACAAATCCTTTTTCAGCAACCTATAACGCAAATCGTTTTACCCCACTTTCTTCAATTGCTTTCATCACTAAAGAAAACTTAAATGTGTTAACGCAATATGCCAAAGACCTTCCTTTAGGTATTAAAGATAACTTTGAAAACCTGCAAATCGGGGAAGGTAAAATTGTAGAAATTAATCGTGAAAAATGGGCTGTATCGAGAGATAAGTCGAGCAAATTGCAAGCTGTGTCTGCAGTTTGTACCCATATGAAATGTATTGTAAACTGGAATAATGCCGAACAAACCTGGGATTGCCCATGTCATGGTAGCCGTTTTGCACCCAACGGTGAAGTACTTGAAGGGCCTGCAACTTGCAATTTGAAGAAAAAAGAGCTTCCAGGGAAGTAAAATTTAAGGAGATTTCATGTTATTGCTCTTGGCTATCATTTTTTTCAGTTTGGCTGCTATTTTAGGCATTTATCTATTAAGTTATGTATTAACAGAGAAAAACACACCCAAAGGGGTCGCCCTTATTCACGGCGCAGCCGCTAGTGTGGGCTTGGTATTGCTAATTATTTATTCCCTACTTTACCAAACGCCAGTAGCAAGTCTTTTAGTATTTATCTTAGCCGCGTTAGGTGGATTATATCTCTTTTACCGGGATATCACAGGAAAAGAAATTCCTAAATTTTTAGCCATCGGCCATGGTTCTATTGCCGTTATTGGCTTTATTCTTTTACTTATCTTTGCGTTTTACTTTTAGGTCAAAGGATGGAAAATAAAAAAACACCATGTCAATTTCTTTCATGGACTGCTATCTTCTCAGCAGCAATCATCGGCGTCGGATTAAATTTTCTATTGAATTTATTATCACTTGGCCTTGGCATCTCGAGCTTCTCTATTGACATGCAAGGAAAAACAAGTCTTTCTTTTGCAGGATTTATTTGCTTTTGTATTTCATCCATTGTTGCCATGTTTTTTACTGGCTGGTTTGCTGGCAGGCTTTCTCCTCCCTTTCTTCAAGGAAAACTTTGGGGTGCTTTTTATGGTTTTTTAGCCTGGTCATTATTACTGATAATTACAGTCATCCTTATAACTAACATGATTCAATTCCTGGCATTTCATTCCAATTTTACGGCTAATCTGGTGAGTATTAAACTCACCCACAGTTCTCCTATGTTAACAGAAACGACAGCCCATCTTACAAAAAAATCACCGTTGAGTTTTAACATTGAAACAACCCAAAAGGTATTGACATTAAATGCAATGTTAACCTTTATTTTATTTTTTTTAGGCGCTTTATCCAGTTGCATCGGTGGTTTTTTAGGTTATAAGAGTTGCCTAAAAAACAGTACATTGAATGAATGAGTTATTCAATGGACGTATCTTTATATTCTGCGGAAGAATGTGAAAGAATTGCAAGGGAAGCTTCTTTACGCTACGTAAATGATTCTCAACCTGGAATTTCCCGCAAGCGTTCTGGCAAAGGATTCAGTTATTATTATCCAAATGGAAAACGGATCATTGAGCAGAACGAACTGGAACGTATACGCGCGTTAGCGATTCCTCCCGCTTACCATGATGTATGGATTTGTCCTTTTTCTAATGGTCACATCCAAGCGACTGCTCGAGACAATAAAAATCGAAAACAATACCGTTACCATCCTCTTTGGCAAAAAATACGTCAGCAACAGAAATTTTACATGATGCTAGCTTTTGGTAAAGCACTTCCAGTCATAAGAGCGCATATTAATCAAGTGCTTAACAAACCTGCATCGCTAGACAAGTCACAAATTATTTGTGCGATTATTTACTTACTGGATAAATCCTGCATGCGGATTGGAAACACTGTTTATGCTAAAAAAAATAAGTCCTATGGTTTAACAACTTTACGTAAAAAACATCTATCCATTGCAAAAAATCAAGCATCGCTGGATTTTGAAGGCAAAAATTCGACGTTGTGGCATATTGACTTAAAAGATAAAAAAATTGTTAAGGTGCTTAAAAAATGCGAAGAAATACCTGGTTATGAAATATTCAAATATCGCGATGAAAATGGAAGTCTTAAAGTGATAACGTCGCAAGAAATAAATGGTTATTTACAATCTTTAACCAAGCAACCTTTCACCGCCAAAGACTTTCGAACATGGTTTGCCTGCCGGGAAACGTTTTGTCGTTTAATCAATTTAACTAAAAAGAAAGCCAAACCCTCTGCAAAATTACTCAATAAAGTCCTTAAAAAAGTGGCCACCTTATTGGGGCATACGCCCGCTGTTTGTCAAAAAAACTATATCCATCCTCAAATATTACACTGGTGGCAACAGGGATTATTGCACCCATGGGTTATTAAAAATCAAGCACATATTAACGCTTTAGATGAAGATGAATTGCTGCTATATTGGTTAAAAAAACAAAATAATCATTAAATTACAATAAAAAATTATGGGATTCTTCCTAAAAAACAGAAAATACACAGGGGTTATTAATTTATAAAAATTTAGTTCTGCTCTTATTACTGGGTTAATGCCGATTATCCTCTAGAGACGTACGTCATGTCGAACGTAGTGAGCTCCTGATACAAAGGATCCCTCATTACGTTCCGGAATGACGGTCGTTTTTTGATATTTGTCACAGTGTGGTTGGGATACTCAGGAATAGCAAACCTACTCACAAAGAAATTAAATGAAGAAAATAAGCAATATTTTGGCCTTCTTAAAGGAACAGGATTTAATTTTAACTACTGCTGAGTCTTGCACCGCAGGAAGAATTATCCATTTGCTCGCTAAAATTTCAGGAAGCGGCGAATGTCTTGATGCCGGCTATGTGGTTTATTCAGTCGAGGCTAAAAAAAGATTACTTGGCGTAAAACAACAAACCATTGATCGTTTTACTTTAACAAGCGAAGAAGTGGCTAAAGAAATGGTTGAGGGAGCTTTAAAAGATAGTGTGGCCAATGTAGTAGTAGCCACTACAGGCATTGCGGGCCCAGAATCAATTGACGGAATTCCTAAAGGTACCATTTGTTTTGGCTGGGGATTTAAACAGTCAAAACACTTGGTGGTTTATACTGAAACAAAACATTTTAAGGGTAACCGTACACAAGTTTTGGCTAAAGCTGCTCAGTATGCACTTACCCGCATACCAGCGCTGCACAAACAATTAGTTAACAAAAAGAAGGGCTTAAATAATTCTCAATAACAACTCAGAGCTTATTTACCCTACTCTTTTCCTTTAACTTGCCTCATATATCACATTTAACGATATTACATGTCAATGCTATTGTCCTTTTCAAAACCATCATTGCCTTTTTTACCATAATAAAACATATACTTTTTAATTCTAAATTGTAATTAAACCCGTTTACTACGCTTGCGGACAAAAACTAATCATATAATTGACTTGATTAATAGTTTGGCTATTCAGTTTTTGACAAGTAAATGTACTGCTCGCATCATCGTAAGGATAAACATAAGTATTCGAACAGGATTCTTTAAGCCACTCTAACTTAGGTTGTGAAACGATTACCCAGTTGTCTGTTTTTATTCCTTTACAGGACTGGGTTATGGGTGGTGCAGGAACATTAATACCCAGTGTGTTCCAATCCACACAACCACAACAAGCACCGGAAACAGCACCTACAGAATAACAAGAATTCTTAAAGATACCTGTGGAACAACCATACAACTGCGCTTGTGTATATTGACCATCGGGTGAGGCTAGATGCGCACTACAATCAATACTTATCCTACTATCCTCAAAGGAAGCGTCTTTGGCACAAAAAGCATCTGCCGTCCAATAACCTAGCGCTGCTCCGCATACGTTTTTGATGACATGCCCCCCACTCCCAGGGTTAAAAGCCGCCCCACATTGCTTATTTGAAGGGCAATTGGTGTTAAGACATTCATTCTCCATTGCCCCATTTGTATACTTCACCCATCTGTAGGCTTTAATGTCTGGGGGATTAAAACTATTCCAATCACAAGCTGCGGAAGATTTTGTATTAGTGGCAGCTCCAGGGACTCCACAAGTGTAGGGTTTTTGTCGTCCTCCCCAAACACCATTCACAGGGGTCATACTAATTGGGGTAGAAATCCCATTAATGATAGTAACATCGTAGGTGTCAGCATCTGAATTACCTTGAGGTGTATTACTGTACACGAGTGGCAGTGCACCCAACAAAGTAAATTCAGCCGTAGAAACTGGGGCATTAAAACCAGTAGCAACCTTACAAACACCATTATGGCCACTGGTTGCACCTCCATTGCAGTCCCCAGTATCACAAGAAGTACTTGTGCAATTGGTACGCCCAGCCACCCCCCCACTCCATTGGGCGTCAATACCATTATCATAGACCGGGAAAATTACTGTCGCACTACTATTTTTGGCTAATTCATAGGTACCCCCATTGGGTACAGGGTTCTTCCAAAAACAATGGTTAACGCCTCCTCCAACCGCGACACATATTGAGCCCGGGTAACAATCCGAAGAGTGAATCGTGTCTTTGCAACTTTGCAAATCTTTCGCAATGGCAGGTTTAATACTATCAGTTGCTCCACCCGAAACTCCTAACCAAACATTGTAATTGCAATAATTTTTAAACGTAAACGTCCTGAAAGCGGTAGGAATACTTGCTCCGGTCGCAAAGCTAAAAACCATTGGTGCACTGTTCATGCCAGTCCCACGGCCATTCCCATAGGTAAAGGATAAATGATAAGCAGTCTCAGGCAAAGCTGCATGGCTCGGATATTGGATTCCTGTCACTTCAAGAAGTGCATTTACGGTACAAACACCGCTTGGGCCTTGCGGCGGCAAGACACCACGACACGTATTAGTGAGGTTTTTAAGAAGGATACGATTGTTGGGTTTGGCAGAACTGAAAGCAAATTTACTTAAGGTTTGCGATTTACCAGGTAAATTACTGACGATTGTATATTGCAATTGTAATAAGTGATGGGTGGCACCATAACTAATTTTGTATTTTTGTGGATAAGTTGCAATGAATAGAGACGTATTCGCCATTGCCCAAGCGCTAGTAAGAAAAAGACCAATTAAGCTGCCTATTGCGGTAAAAACTTTCATGCTATTTCTTCCCTGTTACATCCATTGATACCCAATACCAAATAGTGCAGTATGTAGTCTGAGATCAATAGGAAGTGGTTGTTGAATGACAAGATCATTGTCATAAGGCCCAGCGTGAATTGTTCCAAAATCAGTAAAATTATAGGAAAATGACACTACCCAATTCGGTGACAACTGTTTTTTAATACCAGCCCCCAAAGAATAAACAAACTGATGGTTCGTGCGACTCGAAAAAATTAAATTTCCATCAAATACACCCGCTTCAACCATAGGTTGCTCCCAATATTGGCTCCGAATAGCACTGGCCCCAATACCCGCTTCCACATAAGGATGAATCGTTTTCCAGAAGGGAAATAATTCTACCTGTCCATTTAACAATAATCGATCTGTTTTTAGTGACAACTGGTACTGATAATTGGCAAATTGAGGCAGACCATAAAGCCATACTACCCCTTCAGGCTCTGTATCAAAGTGAAAATAATTAAGGCCGATAAGAAGGCTACTTATGAGCCAGAAACCGTTTTTTTGATTACAATCCAGCTGCCAACTTAACCCTGCCCCAATGGTTCCTTCATTTTCATTCTTAGTATGTAAACTATCCGCCTCTTCATTTGAGATATGTAAAGTACCTAAATCCACCGCAGTTCTGCTTATACCTCCGTAAAGAGTGACCTGTAACGCATGTGCATGACAGCAAACTAACATTGCTAATGCTAATCCAATCCTTTTGTTCATTTACATCCTTGATTTGAGATAAAGCGGGGTAACCCTTAGACGTTCTAGGAGCTATTTTTCTTGAACCTTTTGAAATTCAGGAAAACTCATCTTTAAACCGACCATGAATAGATTAGCCTGTGGCTTGTATCGTCCACTCACCAACTCCCCCGATAGAGGTTCAACATTTGTCCAACTAACTCCTTCGTACTGGGTAAACTGGTAAGTCAACAAAATTTCAGCATTGGAAGTAAGTGCCGTAGCAACCCCTGCTTTTAGTCCCCAACCAGTAAGCCATTTATCATAATTACCAGTAACCCCCACATTGCCAGCAGTATTACCAGAATTAATTTCAAACTTACTGCTTGAAATGCCAGGACCTACAAAAAAATGCACTTTTTCATTGTAGTAATATTCAGGCAAGGCGAATAGACTAAAACCATACTTTAATTTTTCTTCAGTTTGTGCAGCAGTGGAAAAAAACCAATTATCAATTGTATGGTCAGCTTCCCCAGTAAATAAATCCGCATTGCCTTCAACACTTAAGCCTAGTTGTTCAGTAAATAAGAAAGTATAACCTGCCATTAATTGACCATGGAAACCCGTATATCCACTATTGAAATCTTGGGAAGTTATCAAGAGGTCCCCAAGAGGATAGGTGATTTTCTTGTCAACATTTACAGTATTAACCCCAAGGTTAATACCACCATACCAACTTGCATTAGCATTAAATGACAATAAACTTAGGCCAACAACAAGTACACAATAATTATTCATGTTTAACCTCATTTTATAAAATACTGGGAATGGTGATGACGTTGGAGGTTTCATTGACACCGTTACCCTGCCTCACTAAAGTGACAGAGATATCAACTTTACGAGGAGTAGTAATATTTTTAACTATAAAGCGTTGATTCGCTTCATCTAACACCAATGACGCACCCGATAAACCGTTGAGGATATAGTGAGTAACAAATTGCTTATCCAATCCTGTATAACTAAGGTAGGCCTCTTTTAGATTCATTGGATTACGATCTGCCTGAGTTAAGAATAAGTGAGCGACAATTGAGAAGTTTTTTGTAGAAATTGCAAAGAAGGTACCGCTTGAGGCACGCACCATAATACGGGCCTTCGAGGTAGACAAACTTGGGACAATAACATTTGCAAAGCCAACATTGGGCACGCCACGCACAAGAACATGAGGATAAGTTAGACCTCCATCTGTTGATAAAAGAATATCTACTGAATGGGCATTAATGGGTGCCAGATTCGTATTGGCCACCTGCCATCTCACAGTTCTTAAAACCCCTGCTGGCCAGGTTATTCCGGTGGTGGTAGGATAACTCACTACAAAGGGACCTGCTCGATTGACGGTTACCACTGTAACATTTTTAAAAGCATTACATGAGCCACCCGGCGTATTTGCCCTTACCGTAACTCTAAATTTTAAATTCCGCGATACTGAAGGCAATACTTCCCAGGTAAATGGACCATTATTTGCCAAGGCCTTAAGATTAGGTAAAAAGCGCGAAGCCTGCGCAGTGGGGCTGAAACTTCTAAAGTTAGGCCCTCCTCTGGAGGTACTTTTAGGGGGCTGGGGAGAAACTTCGTTATTCATTTGCTCCCAAGTATAGGTCAATACACTTCCTGCCGCGTTATTCGCTGAAGCAGTCAAAATAAAAGGGGTACTTATAGGGATATAGATGACCTCATTTGTCACTGTAATCTTGGGAGCGGAGGAAACTGGCGTTTTCACCGGACAGGAATGTGAAGCCCCAGAAATAAACGTCCCTATTTCTTGCAGGCTAATGCCATTAAAGTAGGCATCCGAATGAGCCTGCACATTGGGGGGGCAAATACCGGCATACCCCATTATAGTACTACCACTACCAGGTTCCACAGCTGTCGCATCATTGCGTTGACAGTCGTTATTTTGGACGTGATTGGCTCCAAATTGATGCCCTATTTCATGCGCTACATAGTCCACATCAAAAGGATCCCCTACAGGACGCGGTTGTCCGGTAGCGCCTTTGGCTTTTTCAGCCGCATCACATACGCTGCCAACGCTGGCCAAACCACTACCTGCCGAATCAACGACATGGCCAATATCATAATTTGCTGTCCCAATTACATTATCAAGATTGGTTTGATTCTCTTCAGTTAAGGCCTCTGGATTCCCATGGGTATAGGGATCCGTGGAAGGATTTGTATAAATAATAGCAACTTCATTGGCAATCAGTTGCATCGTTATCGCAATGTCTCGTTCATAAATGCCATTAACACGATTCACTGTCGTCACTATAGCCGCAAGCGCCATAGGGACAGTGCCTCCATGAAAAGCCGTGTATTCTGCTGTAGCCGCCATGGCAAGACGATATCTTCTTAGTTCGCAGGAAGCAAAGTTAACGAAATGCTTGACGTGGCTAAAATTATTAACCAGCGGAGTTTGACCAGAGACGCCGCATTTAAATGTTTTTGACGTAGTAAAATGCTTTTGATAATAGACCATATAATATTGTGTATTATCCTTTTCCAGGGGATCAATAAAAATAGTAGCATCAGGCAGCATAATCATGGCATGGAATCCCTGAGGAGTAATATCAAATTTTACAAACTCCTCTTTTTCCCCTACCCCATAAGCATCGAAGGTTTTAATTTCTGGATACTGGGCTGCCAATTCCGGTGCCATGGTGCTATTTTCTAACACCTCATATTGGTGCATTGTCCCATCTGGATGGGGTAATTCGATGAAAAGAGGTGTGCCTGAGGTTAAGCTGTCTCGATGAGGAACCTGCTCTAATTCTGAATAGAGGCGATTGATGTCAATCTCAACAATACGATAATGTTTGGCCTGAATAAGACGCTGGTTGTTTATAGATATTGAGGAAGGATCTACCTCTTTTATCAGTTGTACAACAGGTTGTGCAAGTAGTACTGAAGAACTTAAGAATAGTAAAGCGGTAATAAACGTCCGTATCATTATTGTACTCACATCCAATGTGTTTTTCTCGCCGTTACTATATCAAGCTAAGTCTTTATTCTCAAATAAAAAATTGTAGACAATTAATAAGATAGAGAGAGGGTAAATGGTTTTTACAGTAACACTGTCAAGATTACACAATTGTTTGCGAGTCTATATTTTCTCCTTGCATTTATGTGTATTATTCTGCGCTAATCTGCAGTTATTTTAATAAGAAGGGGTTTTTATGAAGCATCTGGTCAATAATGCCTTACGTACAAAGAATATGATTGAATTGTTGCAAGCAATGGGACTTAACCTGGTTATGAACCAGGTTAACTGTATAGATGAACGTGTCATTTTTAAAGGAGTAACTTCAAAAGAGGCTGACAATCTGATAAAAGATTTACAAGCGCTTTTAGAAAATAATTCCGTGCAACCTGCAATAAATCGTGTAACACTTGCGGAATTAATTATCGATAATATTGCCAATGCAACCTGTTCTGACAGTTCAATGCTCGAAACACATCGCAAATCCTGTCTTGCGGTGTTTAATGTTTTGCAAATGGCAGGCATTGATTATGCAATCGAAGAAGAATACCTTGAAATTCAACTTCCATCTCCCGCCTATGGGCCTTTATTTAGCTCCCTGACTTACAAATATATGAGCATTGAAGAGGGAAAAATAAGGTTCAATATCAAAGAATTTCTCAAAGAGCATAAACAAGAACTTATTTTCATTGATGGAAAGTACCCATTAGTATTAGCCCACTCCAACTTATTTGAAAATAAAAAAATTTTCTATGCACAAAAGAAGTTAGACGAGGAGACCGTGGAAGTTACTCCTTACTTTTTTGTTCCTAACGCGCTTACTCCGCCTACATATCATTTTGTGCTGGATACTAGTGGCAGTATGGAGGGAGAACTACCTAAAGTACAAAAGAGCGTCATTCAATTCGCTGAGGCCTTGTTTCAATTTCAACCCCAAGCTGTCGTTCATGTTACGCAATTTGCTAACAATACAAAAAAATTGGGCAGTTACCGAAAAGATAATTTTGAGCAGCTAAGTAGTGAGGTGAATAGTTTAAAAGCTTACGGAGGGACTGAACTTTTTACAACCGCCCTCAAACAATTGTCTTTTATAATGCAATCAACGCAACACAATAATGTATTGTTATTCACTGATGGCCAAGATGAAGGATTGAATCAAAATTACAGCCTGGAAGCATTGGAAAAAATGATCGCAACCTTGCAGCAAGGCTCCCCTTTAATTCCTGCCCGAAATAAATTTTTCATTATCAGTTACCACACCTCTCAACCTGAGATTTTGGCGCAACTGGCTAAAGCATTTAATTCTCCAATTATAGAGACAGATACGCCTGATTTTGCGGCGGCTTTGTCTGAAAAAGGTAAATTGCAAGAATGGGCCGCAGCCAGAGAATTGTTTACTTGTCGGCTCGATATTACTGGCAAATCTAGTGCAGAGACTAAGTCAGAAGAATATGTTTGTTCGTATGATATGTCTGGTCAATTTACTCCTTTAGCACCGAAACAGTGTAAGAATAATGAAACGCTGCATTTAACCATCACAGATGGTCATGGGCAAACGTTATTGGACGATAAAAAGTCACTTACCAAAAATACAGTCGTCTCAACTTTGTTGCCTGGTACAGTAGATGCAGCACTGCAACATGGTATGTTTACACCTCTAAGTCCTACCCAGGTTGCACACACATCAACCACTCCTACTCTGCTTTAATTAGGCCCCCTGGTTGGCGCGTTTGTGCCAACCAGGTATATATTGAAATTATCTTTCCTTATGCTGCATTCGTCGCGGCGCAAATTTAAAAGAGATATTGACCTCTAAGAAAACCGCCACTCCTACACAGAGATAAACCATCCAGCTAAAGGAATGAACTGATTATTTTTCAAACGTTATAACAAATATCTGCTAAATTATAATTATCGCTTTTATTTCTGCCTATTAGTATGCCTCACCCTGAATTATCACAGTCTGCAAAAAGACACATAGCTATGCCCATATTGGCATCGTTAGAGCCTAGGCTTGCAGATGGCGGAAAAATTAATCTCGCTAATTGGCGAGTTACGGATAATAGCCTGCTTTCTCCTACTTTCGATGTGACAACTGCAATTAGTGTAATGAATCAACTAAAAGAAAAATTAGGTCTCCAAAATACAGAGGGAATGAGCTTTCATGCAAGCCAAAGCGAAGGGGGAAAATTGCGTATCGTGATACCCGATGAAATTATTAACAAAAAAATTTTTAATGCAGATGCGTTAGTTCCTCTTCTAAAAGATGAGGTGTTACCTCAAATATTTCCTCAAATGTCTGGTGAGAAAAGCTCCTTTGAATTCGATGCGTTTAGCTCGGCTGTGATAACTGGGGATGTCATTTCTTCTTCCCAGAAACAATTTAACGAGAGACTTAAAGACATCTTTACCTACCCCAATGAATGGCAAGAGGTGTCCAAATTCTTATCCGTATACAATAAGCATTCCACGAGATCGTATGTTTATGATTCAAACATTGATGGATGTGGCTTGAGAGTCACTGATCCAAACTCACTCATCAATGCCAGTCCTAGCTTGCAAATTGCTGTGGGTGAAGCCTTCGCCGCTAAGTTTAAATTGGATCAACAAAAGTCAATGACGCTATACAATTCTTCGTGGGAGAATCTCACCCCCGCTAAGGACTTCCACAGAGCCATCCTCTTCTCTGAGGGGCGTTTAGCAACTCAAATACCTTTCAAGGAAATGTTCTATGATTCAAAAAACGATCTTTATCATTTTTATTTTACTCAACCACGCGCTACGAATTTTAGTAACAATTTGAGTAAAAATTTGAATCAACAACCCTTCTCCATGCAATCAGGCCAGGACAAGGAAGGCAATCCAATCACAATAGTTTCACTAACGTCTAACCAGTATTCCCAACTTCAGGCTAGTAATTCCTCACTACCCAGGCCTCAGTCAGAAAAACATCAACTGAAAGAATCTCAAAGCACCCCAAAAATTGACACTCCAAAGTCAATGACACAACACGATTCTTCGTGGGAAAATCTCACCCCCGCTAAGGATC
>NZ_LNYG01000008.1:27697-87601 GCF_001467745.1 Legionella jamestowniensis | reverse complement strand
AACTTCAGGCTAGTAATTCCTCACTACCCAGGCCTCAGTCAGAAAAACATCAACTGAAAGAATCCCAAGTTTCTGTTCAAAGCACCCCAACTCAGCCACAAACTGTTAAGCATACTAGCACGCAAACCTATAATGCTAAACCCACTATTATGTCTCCTAAGGTAACACAGGATATGAGAGCCCAATTGCAGAATGCAAGAACAAAAGAAAAAACAATCTCTGATCTTCTGGAAGACATTCAAAAACATATTGATAGCCTAAATTCAAGCCGGAATCCATTCATGCGCAGTCCACAAGCAAAAGTTGCTGCTCTGCAAGCACTAAAGAACAAACTACAAGAGAATGAAGGTGAAAATATTAACAAGTTGATTGAATCTTGGCTAACCGATGAGAATGGAAAAAATCAAAAGACCATCAATCAACATCGTTTGGTATTTAAATCCGAACAAAATCAAAATCCTGATGATGCTCCGAGAACGGCTCGCCTTATTGAAGACTGGAAGAAACAATATGGAACGCTTACAGTTCCTTCCTCTGAAGTCGAAGATTCCTTAAGAAATAGACAGCCCAAGTAGTTTATATTGCTAACAAAAATTTCCATCTGTATGGGTGGCTTCTAATTCATACCAGAATACAACTTTTTCCTTTACAGGATGAGTTAAAAATAGCTTCTGATTACTTAACTTAATCACTTCATTTCATAAGCGTTATTTTCATCATCATCTTCAACAATAAATTTCTCTACCAATTTTTTCTGTTGTTGACGAAGCTCTTCTTTAACTGCTTCTATTCGTTGATCTATTCCCCGCAAAATAAAATCCTGATATTTTGTCCGCGCTGTTGAGACAAACATCTGGGTTAACTCTACAATGACATCACCCATATTTACCTTGTAGTATTTACATCCCGCTGTTCTCTCATTAAGTTCTTGATTAGATAAAAGAAAGTGTTTAGGCTCTTTTTTATTATTTAATGTAGTGACAGCCAGATGTCCATCTCTTGAAGAATTTCTGAAAAGCACCCTAGAAACGTTCTCTATCACGGATTTTTCTGCAGTCTCACGATTGACATCACGGTAATCCGAATGGCAACGGACATCCCAAGGTATTTCTTTTGCAATAGTCTCATAAAAACTCATGCAAGCGCTCATTCCGGTTTTAACAGCTGCAGAAATTTCTTGCGGAGTAGGTTTTGTTGAGTGTGATTTTTTCATAACAATTCCGTAGATAAAATTTAATACAATTGTATTAATAAATTATTAAAATAATATTAAATTCATAGCACGTGCTCAAATTTCTCTGTGTAGGACAAAATTTTTTCATAGTCGTTTGCAATGACACGATTCTAATTTTGTGCTGCACACATCCTAAATCACTTACACAATAAAAATCAGTACAAACGTAGTCCCTGTTGCAAATTTCATAAGGAACATTTAAAAAAAGGCTATAAGCCATTAATAGATTTACGAGATATGAATGATAAATTTTATCTGGGAAAGTGAGGTGAGAGCTCATGAAATTGATGCGCAAGGAATAGTAAATAACTCTCATTATTTATGTTACTTTGATCATGTTAGAACATTACATTTACATGCCCTCGGGGCTGACTGGATTCAATTAAGCAATAAGGGAATAAACCTTGTTTTGTCACAGGCCAATTTGCAGTATTTAAAACCATTGCGGGCATTTGAACGTTTTAAAGTCACGTCAACAATAGCGAAAGAAGGTCGATTAAAATTAATTTTTACGCAGTCGCTTTACAACTCAGCAGGCGCACTCATGTGCCGCGGGATAAATACTGTGGTGTGCGTGGATATTAATCGAAATAAACCCATTGCTATTGATAAGGTTGAAGCATTAAAAAATGCATTCGCAGAATAGCAAAATATATTGATTCGACTACGAGCAATTAGGTGAATTAGGTTAGGCTTTTGCTCATTATAATTTAAGAGATGAATTATTATTAGATTCTGTTTCATGTTTGACTGCGCCTTCAACAGCCTCTTTTAACTTTTCATGCTCAATATCTTTTTTTAGTTTTTGAAAACGTTCTTTGAAGCTACTCCAGGATTTTACTTCAACTTTTTCGCCCGTCATCATTTGTTTAATTTTGTCCCAAAAACTGTTACGACGTATCTGGGAAACTTCAGCCGTTTTATTTAGTAAATTGACTACATCTGATAGCCATTCTTCTTGTTCATCTTGATGGATAATCCTTATAGGCTGTAACTTTTCGCTTAGATTTTGTAACTCGTTTTTTAACGCCGTGTATTGAGTAACTTTATCAATACTGTTTAATTCATAGCGTTCATTTTTATCTTTATAACGCTTCAGTTGCTCTTCTATATGAGTCTGCAAAGCGTTTAAAATACTATTAATATTGTGTGAAAAAGTCTGTATTTCAAATTTTAGCGCTCTATCTTCAGAGGTATCTCCTGGGTATTCTTGCATAAAAACTCCACTTTAACTTAACGCCTCAATATAAAGCTTGCATTCCTATTCAATCTTTTGTTAATTATACCAGATTATAACAAGAACTGATTAATTAATGTTCATATAACGTAACCCGTAGCCCGGCTGCTTGCAGCCGGGAAGACTTCTATTTAACTGATAAATCCTGCAAAATAGATTCTGAAAGGCTGCTTTATGGGAACGACTTCCCCCGGTTGCAAGCAACCGGGCTACTTGCTGCTTGCAGCTGAATCTTATACACATCTCTGAAAACCTGGTTCAGCTTTGCTTTCCGACGTCCCGCGGCTTTGTCCGCGGGATCCAGAAGCACTGCGCTAAATCACTGGACCCCGCGGACAAAGCGTCGGCAGAGAGATGTGTTCAAGAGACAGGGACAAGCCGCGAAGCGTAGGCAAAGATGTGATCAAGAGACAGCTGCTTGCAGCCGGGAAGACTTCTTTTTAACTCTCCTAAACTTTGCAAAATAGATGATGACAGGCTAGGAGAGTTCATAATTAGGTTACGATTATTCCGGTGGCAAGCAACCAGCTACTTGCTTTAGGTTATTTGAGGAGCAAACATGTAAATTGGAGCCTTTATCCAATCCTTTTAGGCCTAACGTGTTATCGACGTTTCCGATATAATTTGTAACCGATGTCTTCGGAATAGGCCTTATTTAATTGGCGTCCCGGAGAGGATTTGAACCTCCGACCTGCCCCTTAGGAGGGGGCTGCGCTATCCAGCTGTGCCACCGGGACTTCTCGTTAGCAAGTCTAGCGTTATCATTGAAAAATAACAAATCATTTTTCAGGACGTTTACATTAATCTAGGTGAATGACTTTCATCAAATATAGTCAAACAAACTCAATCCTTGAATTTTTGCAAAGGTTTGTTGGGCTGCCTGCAAATAAACTTGTTGAAGTTCAAGTTTTACAGCTACCTCAGCAAGATTGATATCTTCCAGTGAGGACAATGTCTCCTGACTTGTTTGTAACACATCACCATTGACTTGTTCCGCAACATCTAATTGATTTAAACGAGCCCCAACTTGTGACTGGAAAGCCAGAATGTTGTCAAGCGCGGCATCCAGCTGATCAAGAAGTTGATGATTTTCAGTCTCCACCACTGCTTTATCCGCAGCAGTCAAAAATGGCCGCTTTAAGTTAACCACCATCCTGTCCACGGTTGAAAAAACTGATTCATTTTGTGAGGGTTGAATGCTAAACGCATCACCCACGTCGGGATTTCCGGTAATTGTTACCTGGATACCATTGAATGTGACTGTATTTCCCGCCTGATACAAAGGAGCATCATCGGGAAGGCCTGTGGGAGGAATAACCGGCCCACTGTTCACGCCACTTATCAATACTACCAACTCATTCGTGGAATTTAAAACAAATTGCAGGGTATAGTCATCGGGGATATAAGCAGCAACATCCACCACTGTTCCAGAGTTCACAGTCCCACTACCCGTATTGGGGGTTACTGTTTGGCTTACAGTGAAGTAACCATTCCCATTGGGGATACGCATGAATAAATCTGAACCGTTATCATTAACCGCCACATTCAATCCACCACTTATCGCCTGGAATCGTTGTGTTTCATCGCCGTTATAAACGAATTGACCACCCACATCCCGGGTTATTGCTTGTGTGGATGTTTTTCCACCACTAAATAAATAATATCCATTGCTATCCTGAGTATTGGCTAGGCCTTGCAATTGGCCTAACAAGCTTTCTGCTTCCTCACCTAACGCTTTGCGATCAGCCTCTGACAAAGAAGTATTTCCTGCCTGCACCTGAATTTCGCGAACACGCTGCAGCACATTAATCATATTGCTCAGCGTACTTTCTTCATAGCTTATAGCCCCCAGAGCCGCATCACGATTCTTTTGCAGCCGCTCTGTACTGTTAATGCGTTGCTTCATTAAATCAATTTTAGAAGCAGTGATAGGATCATCAGAAGGAGATTGTAATTTTTTTTGCGATGACATTTGTTGCTGTAATTTTAAGGTTTCCATTTGTTGGGCCAACATATTATTGAGGCCTCGCATAAAAATTTGATTGGTTGAAATGCGCATAATCACCTCATTGCAGCAAATAAGATATCCATCATTTGACCTGAAATCGCCATAACTTGACTTGCAGCCTGGTACGCTTGTTGAAATCGTAATAAATTTGTAGCCTCTTCATCCAAATTCACACCACTTTTACTTTCGCGAAACTCAACAGCCTGTTGATGTAGTATATCGGCAGCATCGCTGCGAAGTTTAGATTGGTAAGTTTTCCCGCCTACTTGTGCGATTAAATTAGAATATCTATCAAACAAACTTTCCGTATTCCCTTCAAATATTTTATCTCGCTGTAGCGCATTTAATTGCAAACCATTTCTATTGTCCCCTATTCCGCCACTATTAAAAGAGGAAGAAAAACTGTCCCCTGACTTTGGAATCCCGGACAGCACAATCGAATAAGAAGGTGTAACGGCATCCGGAATTAAAACGGTGTTGTCAGTATTTGGGATAAAAACAAAAGGACCTGTCGTGACACTGTCTGTTACATTAACAAGGTTGTACTGGGTGTCTGAAATGAAATCGATACGAAATTCTTTCTCTACTGCTGTAGTATTAACTATTTCTCCTAAGGCAATACGACCATTTCCTGTATTCGCCAAGGAAGTTTGTATACGTACCGGGGATGCAAACGCAATTTCACGAACATCATTAAGAGCCAACTTAAGATCACGAGCAGCCCCCCGAGTCGGCATTAGTGTAAACCGGTCATCGTTGTTTAAGTTACCCACGTTATCAACAGTAATTGTCATGCCATCAATCATGATTTGTCCTGCTGGTGGTGTTGGCGGTGTATCGGTCCAATTTAACGTCGTTGACTGACCATCTGATTTTCGAATCAATCTTATTTCATTAGTGCCTGCATCGGTGACTAAAAGTTCATAATCACTTAGTTTCGTCTGGGCAACATCGGATATGGCAACAGATAGAACTGCAGAGCCTGTATTATCAGAGGAAGGTATTGAGCGTGCCAATTGTAAAGCCGAGGAATTGAAATCAGTAAAGAAGTCTTTACCAATTTGACTATTCATGTCCATACCTAAATGATGTTGTGCATTAAATCGTGCGGCAAGTCCTATCGCCATTTGCCCCAATAGCTGGCTTGCTTGCCCAAGAATATCCTCTTCAAAACTTAAATATCCGCCCAACATTCCCGACTGTAGATTTTTAGTAACTTCTGTTGGGCCCGCACCGTTATCTACAGTAATTATGGTTCCATTTTGACCTGTGGTGTTATTTTCAATGGTAAGTTCGCGATACTCTGTACCCATTACCAGCATTTCACCACTACCAATTGCAACGCTGATGCCTGTATCACCTTGATTAACAACCGTAACTTCGACATATTGGGATAATTCCCGCAACAACTCATCCCGTTTGTCGAGTAACTCTGGTGAATCACGCATTCCAGCCAATTGTTGATTAACTTGGGCAATATTAGCAGTAATTTGATTGATGCTATCAATTGCTTCTTTTATCTGTAGTGTATTGTTTTGTTGGTACTCATCCAGACGGTATTGTAGTGAATTGAATTGATCAACTAATAGTTCACTTTGTTTTAACGTCACTCCCCTTGACGCGATACTGTCAGGAGCCTCATTCAATTGCGCCAAAGCATTAAAAAACTGTTGCATGCTTGTTGAAATGCTTGTTCCTTCCTGAGATAAAAGCTTATCAATTTGCAAGGCTTGCTGATAAAACGTGTCATATTCTGTTTTAGTAGTCAACGTCTCTCTGACCTGACGGGTAGCAAATTGATCATTATTGCGTTTAATTCCAGATACCGTAACACCAGTTCCAATAAAAGAACCTGCGTAACGGTGAGAAGGGGTTGGAGTAAATTGGGCGGTTTGTCTTGAGTAACCTCTCGTATTCACATTGGCAATGTTATTACCAACCACCTCAAGTGCCCGTTGGAATGCACTAAGGCTTGATGCTGCAATGTTTAAAATCCCTGACATGCTTCATACTCCCTTCCAATATTTTCCATGCGAAAATGTAATTTAAGCGCTTACTCCATTAAAAACCCATTTCGCTCTAGTGCCTGTTGCAATTCATCACCATGGTAAATTGCCATAATTTTAGAGGCATAATTAGGATCAGTGGCATAACCTGCACGGTGTAATTCATCGACATAACGCTGAGGGTCTTTCGTATTTGCCAAAGCAGCCTCATAGCGACTATTGCCTTGAATTAACGCTACGTAATCACTGAAACTATGTGCAATCGATGGATACCTTCGAAAACTGGCATTCATCCTAATAGGTGTATCGGCAATATATTCCGTTGTTTTAGTTTCAACCGTATTTTCAGTATTAGAGGTTGCTTTAATATTAAATAAATTATTACTGCTAATGCCATCACTACCTCGAGTTACAAATTGTCCCCAACCCGTTTCTAATGCTGCTTGTGCCATTAGTATCTTAGGATCGAGCCCTAATAAATTAGCCGCTTGTCGGGCATAGGGCCAAATAGATTTTACAAACTCATCGATAGTTGCTGCTGTTCTTGGAGTATCTTCTCGCCCGTTGTGATTATCTAGGGGAGTAATACGGGAGGCTAATAGTGACTGCTCAACTGATTTTTTAGGAGTATCAGCTGGAGCCTGGGTTTGTCCTAACTGCTTTGCCAGAATGGCAGCAAGACCTATACCCTGACCATTGGCAATGTTGCTGGCATACTGTCCATCAAGCATGTCTTGAAAGGTAGAGGCCGTATCGCTTTTAAATGGACTTGAGTCATCCAGAAAATATTGCCCTCCCATTCGCATACTCTTAAGCATGGCTTGTAAAAAAATTGCCTCAAATTGCTTGGCGACTGCCGGCAACGCCTTTTGCCCATCAGCTTGAGCTTGTTGTTTTAAATGTTGCAAATTTTTAAAATCACCTACAGCGATGCCATCAATTGCCATATCAACCATCCTGGTTAAATAATGATTATCGTTGCATTTAGTGCGCCAACTTGCTTTAAAGCCTCCAGGATTGCTACCAAATCGGCTGGAGTAGCACCAACTGCGTTTATTGCTTTAACAAGATCTTTCAGGGATGCCCCTGGAGCAAACAGGAAAGTACGGTTATTTTTTTGCTCCACATTAATTTGCGTATCGGGTACAACGACAGTTCGACCGGTCGCAAAAGGATTGGGTTGGCTAACAATAGGATTCTCGCTAATGGTTACTACTAAATTGCCATGAGAGACAGCAGACGGTTTGACAAGCACTTTTTGGCCAATAACCACAGTCCCTGTGCGTGGGTTAATAATAATTTTTGCTTCGGCCTCTCCTGGTGTAAATTCTATATTTTCAAGCACAGACACATAATCAACACGATGGGCAGCTGATTTGGGTGCCGTTACTTCCACAGACGCAGCATCAATGGGGTGCGCGGTTCCTGGACCCATAAGTTCATTAATGGCGTCACTCATGCGTTTGGATGTAGTAAAATCCGGACTATGGAGGTTATAAGTTAATGTTCTTGAAAAATAAAACGGGTTGGGAATATCCACTTCCACCGTCGCCCCATTCGCAATACGCCCACCACTGGGAACATTGACTGTGACACTTGAACCATCCTCACCACTGACAGCCAAAGCAACCACTGTAATATTGCCCTGGGCCATCGCATAGACACGGCCATCAGCCCCTTTTAAAGGCGTCATCAACAAAGTGCCCCCTCGAAGGCTTTTGGAGTCTCCAATAGAAGAAACATTCACATCCAGAGTTTGCCCTTTTTTCATGAAAGTACTTAAATTGGCAGTCACCATAACCGCAGCAATATTTTTAGAATTCAGTTTTGTCCCGGGCGGAATATTAATACCTAGCTGCACCAGCATATTGGTAAAACTTTGTTCAGTAAAGCGTGTTCCGGTACGATCCCCTGTTCCATCGAGCCCCACCACAAGCCCATAACCAACCAATTGGTTTGTCCTTACGCCAGCCAGGGTTGCAATGTCTTTAATGCGTTCGGCATAGCAAAAGGTTCCTGCCAAATAGGAAGTAAACACGAGTAAAAAAACTGCGATACCTTTACGCATCGATTTAAACCATCCTCATAACTTTCAAACAGGAAATAAAGGTCCCCAAATAAAGCGTGAAAACCAACCTTGAGCATTTGTATTATTAATCTGCCCCGTACCACCATAAGCAATTCTTGCATTGGCAATTCGGTCTGAAGTAATGGTATTGTCAGGTCGAATATCTTGGGGACGAATTATTCCTGATAGTCTAACAAACTCACTACCCTGATTAATATGAATCCATTTTTCCCCCTGAACAACCATATTACCGTTAGAAAGAACCTTAGCTACTGTTACTGAAATACTTCCAGCCAATTTATTATTTTGTACAGATTGTCCCTCGCCTTCAAATCTACGTTTGGCATCAAGATCAAAATCCATGCTATAGCCGCCACCTAAAGCAATAGGTCTTCCTGCAAAGCTGGCGTTAAATATTTCGACTTTGTCATTTTTTCGTTGACGAGTAATGGCACGTTTTTGGGCATCTGTTTTTTCAATCAACATCACAGTCACAATATCCCCTGGATGTCTTGCACGAGGTGTTTCAAACAATGGTAGTGCCGTTTCCGCGTTATAGATAGCACCATTGATATGACGTGTTTGTTTTGGATCAGGACCGGTGGGGTAAGTAGGTGCATAATCAGGTTGAGTACCTGGGTAAGGAGGAAATAAAGCCTCACACCCTGCTAATTGGCAAATAATCCCCACCCCCAGTAAAAATCGTCGAACCTTCATTGTCCGCTTCCTGCTACACAGTTTGTACTAAATATTGCAACATATTATCTACGGTTTGAATGCTTTTCGCGGTGATTTCATAACCTCGTTGTGCTTGTATCATATTTACTAGCTCTTCAACAACATTTACATTTGAAGCTTCTAATGAGCCTTGTAAAAGAGTTCCCAATCCCGAATTACCAGGAATGTCTGTCTGAGCTGGACCACTCGCAACGGTTTCTACAAAAAGATTCTGACCGATTGGTTGTAAACCTGCGGGATTAATAAAGTCAGTTAATTCCAATGTTCCAATCTGAGTGGGTATATTATTACCAGCTATCAAAGCCGATACTGTTCCATCAGTACCAATAGTGACACTTAAAGTTTGTTCAGGAATTGTAATGGGTGGTTGTATAACATACCCGTTAGCCGTGACAAGTTGTCCCTGGGCATCACTTTGTAATGTACCGTCTCTGGTAAAAGCTTCAGTACCATCAGGCAATAATACTCTTATGAAACCACGCCCTTGGATAGCGACGTCCAAAGGATTTTGGGTATTCTGAATGCTACCTTGATTAAAAATTTTCTGGGTAGCCACCATATGTACCCCTGTACCCATGTTAATCCCAGTAGGTATTTCGGTGTTTTGGGTAGACTGGGCTCCCGCTTGTCGCAAGTTTTGATAGATTAAATCCTCAAATACCGCCCTTCCTTTTTTAAAGCCAGTAGTGTTGACGTTAGCCAGGTTATTTGCGATGTTCGCAATATTTTTATCTTGTGCATCAAGACCGGTTTTACTAACCCATAATGCTGGTTCCATAGCCTTTCCTTGTTATTATTTTTATTAGGCTCTCAAAATCACAACTGCAATAGTTGTGCCAACTTTTGTGAATTTTCATCCGCTACTTGGATAACCTTCATTTGTGCATCAAATTCCCTGCCAGTGGAAATTAAACCAACCATTTGTTCCACGGCATTGACATTACTTCCCTCCAGCGTTCCCTTTATAATTACAACGGAAGCATCAGTGGGGGCAACTCCTCCTTGTCTCAACCTCATTAAGCCGTCAACACCTTTTATTAAATTCTTAGAATCTGGTTTTACCAATTTCAGTCGCTCAATGACAGCCAAAGCATTAGGGTCACCATCTAAAGGAACGATAGAAATTGTCCCATCATTACCGATTTCAATACGCTGCGCTGGCGGAATAGAGATAGGTCCTCCATCTCCTAGAACCGGTTTGTTTCCGGCCGTAACTAACATCCCATTTTCAGTCAAATGAAAATCCCCTGCACGCGTATAAGCCTCTTTCCCATCGGCACCCTGAACTGCAAACCAACCACCTCCCTGTACAGCAACATCCAAATCCCTTCCAGTGGCTATTAATTCGCCATCGGTAAAATTAGTTCCATTCTCGCCTTCAACAACAAAAGCTTCCGCAGTCTCCACCGAGCCAGTCACATACATGGATTCAAACTGGGCTATATCTGCTTTAAATCCTGGTGTATTTATATTGGCTAAATTGTTAGAACTAACCGCTTGTTTTTTAAAATCAGTTTGCGAGCCATGCATAGCATTGTAAAGTACAGGTTCCATTGTTTCACCTCTTTTGATACTACAAAATTCTGAACGTAATAACGTCATTCTGAACGCAGCGAAGAATCTCCCCACTTGTCAGTTGCTTCATCTCCAAGATCCCTCAAGTCGCTGCGCTTTCAGGATAAAGTGATGGGTATTCGCTCAGGGTATTTGATAACAATTACCGAATATTAATAATTGTTTGGGTCACTGCATCCGCTGTGCGAATAGTTTGCGCATTCGCCTGAAAATTCCTTTGGGCACCAATTAAATTAACAAGTTCTCCGGTTAAATCAACATTGGACTCTTCCAAAGCACCTGATTGTATAAGACCAAGGCTTGCTGTGCCTGGATTACTAACTAATGCCTGGCCAGAGGCAGACGTTTCAGCCCAGTTCGTATTGCCCATTGATTGCAAACCATCAGGATTAGCAAAATTGGCAAGCTGTATTTGCCCCATAACCCTGGATTGGCCATTGGTATAACGTCCAAACAAAACCCCTTCTTCGTCAATGTCCAAACCATCTAAACGCCCGGTTGTATATCCATTCTGAACATTGGATTGGACAGCAAAAGGACTCCCAAATTGTGTGCTGTTGGAAAAGTCGACATTAAAATTTAGCGGATCAGCACCATTGGATAGTGCCATAGAAAGTGGGATCAAATTATTGGGTAAAGGGTTGTTAGCCGTGTCCAACGCACTGTTAAACGAGCCATCACTATTAAAATTTACACGATATAAAGTGGCTGTGTTAGCACCTGCACCTGCTGGTAAATTTTGATTATCAAGTTGAAACGCAACATACCATTGATTTTGCGTACCAGGCGGCGTAGATGCGTTAGGGGCACCCGCTGCAGCCGATGCATCGGCGTGAATAAAATACATGGACAGTACATGAGAGTTCCCCAAACTGTCATAAATTGTTGTTGAGGTTGAATTATTATAAGTATCTTGAGCCGGTGTTGCCCCACCCGACCAATCGACTGTAGGTGGTGTGCTTTTGGAATATAAATTGACACCACTTGCTACTGTAGTAGTAGCATTGGGATTGATATTTGCTGTACTAATTTGCAGATTGCCGGATACATTGGTGATATTACCGTTTGCATCGGCAAGAAGCCCTGTTAGATTTTGCCCATTAGCATTAACGATAAAACCTTCAGTATTTAATCCAAACGAACCAGCCCTGGTATATAGATTTGAACCTTGATCATTTAAAACGAAGAAACCAGAGCCACTGACTGCAAGGTCAAGACTATTATTGGTAAAAGTAAAATTACCCTGTCCAAAATTTTGTTGTACCCGGGAAAGACGCACACCGCTTCCAACAGCATTGCCCCCACCACCATAGGTTCCTGTGGCATATACATCTGCAAACTCGGCGCGTGAACTTTTAAATCCTATTGTTGGTGAATTTGCAATGTTGTTGCCAATGACATCCAAATCTTTACTGGCCGCCTGAATACCACTAAGTGCTGTTCCAAATACCATGATTGCCTCCTGCAGTAATCCTCAAGTTTGCAATTTCAGCTTGAGTTAATGGCAGATTACAAATTCTGACATTATTTATATTTTAATCAATTTTTCATGTTTAGTGATCATTAACTACGCAGTAATCTGTTTAACATCGTTTAATGATACCGAACCAATACCAGCGACATTAAGTTTTACACCTTCGCCGTTTTGTCCAAGGCTAACACTATCCACATTAGCTGCTGTCATTGTTTTTAAAGCCACTTCCTTACCGGAATAAATACCATTGACTTTAACCGTATATTTTCCAGCAGCAACCCTCTCCCCTTTTTGATCAAGTCCATCCCAATTAAACTCAAAAAGTCCTACACTACGTTGACCTAAAGGAATGGTTCGAATTAATTCACCTGACTCGGAGTAAATCGCGGCTGCCAGGTTATCGACACTTGCTGGAACATCTACGGCAACCTTTGCCTCACCCTCTTGACCAAGATTCATAACATTACTATTGACCAATACTTTACGTCCCACTAACGCTGAGGCTTGAAGAGCCTGGTTAGATTGCAGGGAAGACGCCAGATTTTGAATGGATTCTTGCATTTTGGTAATCCCGTCATTGGTGCTAAATTGTGCTAATTGAGAGAGAAACTCCCCATTGGTTTGCGGCTCCAAGGGGTCTTGGTTCTGAACTTGCGCAATCATTAGCCGTAAGAAATCACTTTGTCCCAGACTTTTCTTCGGTGCGGTTGCTGCTGGCCCCATCAAAGAGTTTGCTCCATTTACTGAATTCATTGTCATTATTGATTACCTCTTACTGTCCAAGTTGTAAGGTGCGTTGAATGAGTTGTTTTGACGTACCTAATATTTCCAAATCCATCTGATAGGCTTTAGAGGCAGAAATAATGTTCGCTATTTCAGCCACATAATTGATATTGGGTGCATAAACATACCCATCCGCATCGGCAAGCGGATTGTTAGGATCGTATTGTTTAATTGCTTCAGCCTCACTTTCATAAATAGCGCTTACTTCTACTCCGGCTTTAACCTGATTATCCATCCACAACTGCGCTTCATCCTGAACCGTTCTGAAAACTGGATATTGTGCTTTATACGTGTCGTCAGGATTACCCGTAACCACATTTGCATTACTCATATTACTGGTGCTTGTCGTTAAACGGGATGTTTCAGCAACAAGCGCAGAACCTGCAATATCAAATATATTATTTAAAGACATCACTACTCCCCTTTTAGCGCCGTGATCATGGACTTAATCTTGCTATCCAGAAAGGTTAAACTGGCTTGATAAGACAATGCGTTTCGTGAAAACTCAGTCGCTTCCAAATTTTTGTCCACCGTATTACCGTCGAGAGTTACATGGCTTGGATTGCGGTACTTAAGTTGTCCCTCAAAATCATCCTGGCCAAGAATATGATTCGGTTTATCGACCGTCATTTCTTGAGATGCGCCAGCCATTGCTTTCGACAAAGCATTTTTAAAATCAATATCTTTCGCTTTGTAGTTGGGGGTATTTACATTTGCCATATTCATAGCAAGTTGTGTAGCACGCTGCTCACGGAGCACGAGTGCCTTGGCATGAACTCCAAGGTAATTATCTAAATCAAAGGCCATATCAAAACTCCCTTTTTACTATCAACTGCAATAAAGCAAATCGCATGCCAATAATTTTAAATTTAATGAAAATTATGCTGTAAAATAGGGGGTTTTTAACTTAATCTCTCTGTATTTAGCTCCCTTGAGGCAGTAAAATCACTGCATCGCTGAGGCAACATGCTCGATTGCTTCACGTATAAGGAGTACATGATGAAAAAAATCAATGAATTACCCGCCAATGCAATTGAATTAGTTAAGTCCTATCTTTTGTCTCTACAGAATTCGATTTGCAAATCACTCGAAGAGTTGGATAGTCAAAACCGATTTTTAGAAGATAGTTGGGTTAGACCCCAAGGAGGCGGTGGTATTACGCGAGTTCTTGCCGGAGGGAAAGTCTTTGCAAAAGCTGGGGTTAATTTTTCCCATGTATCTGGTGATAAGCTTCCTGCTTCTGCGACAGCACATCGTGAGGAATTAGCGGGTTGTCAATTTCATGCCCTGGGAGTTTCATTGGTGATTCATCCTGATAATCCTTATGTTCCAACTTCTCATGCTAACGTCCGTTTTTTTATCGCTGAAAAAGAGAACTGTGAACCAGTATGGTGGTTTGGTGGTGGTTTTGACTTAACGCCCTACTATGGATTTATTGAAGATTGCAAACACTGGCATCAGATGGCTTTTAATGCATGCCAACCCTTTGGAGCAGAAATTTACCCTAAATTTAAGGCCTGGTGTGACCAATACTTCTATCTTAAGCATCGGCATGAAGCAAGAGGTATCGGGGGATTATTTTTTGATGATTTTAATGAAGGTGGTTTTGATAACAGCTTTGCGCTTATGAAAAGTATTGGTGACCACTTCATTAAAGCTTACGAGCCTATCGTCAAAAAAAGAAAAGAAATGGCGTACGGCCCAAGAGAAAAAGCATTCCAACTTTATCGACGTGGCCGCTACGTAGAATTTAATCTCGTTTACGACCGTGGCACTTTATTTGGTTTGCAATCGGGAGGTCGAACAGAATCCATCTTGATGTCCCTTCCTCCGGAAGTGCACTGGCACTATAATTGGCATCCTGAAAAGGGAAGCCCCGAAGAGAAGCTTTATACAGACTTTTTACCTGCCCGTGACTGGATTAGTCAGTAAATTTCTTTGCTTGAGGTGTTTCACTCTTATTCCAGTTTAATCTCTTATCATCGAGCTTCATGGTATAAGTTCTATGAAGCTCAAATTGATTCTCTTTAAACACACGCCAATCCACAGAGCATGCTTTTGCATTCACATCAATTACAAAATAACTATTCATCTTATCTTTTCGTCTACTGCATGACAAAGTGCCAGCATGCAAAACTGAACAGACCTTGTCATTATTTTTCTTGATTATTCCTACATTGGCGTAATGAAGATGTCCTGTACACACAATATCCACATTGCTTGTTTTTAAATATCGTAAAAACTGCTCTTCATTTTTTAGAGGCTTGTGTAAACCTGCAATATGATCAAAATTATGATGAAAAAATAATATATTTAAATTTTTACCTTCTACAGTGAAAAAATTATTAATTATTTCTAACGTGTTTGATTTTATCTTCCCTTCTTTCACCTTAAAAGGATTAACACTGTTTACACCTAAAATTGCAACTTCATCATTAACAAACTCCGCTTTAAATCGCTCCTTCACATAATGATCATACGCTTTAAAAGGATTCATCAGGCGTGTAAGGAAATTATATAGCGGTACATCGTGATTACCAGGAACCACGAGAACAGTGCCTGGTAACTGATCAAGAAACGATTGCAAAAGCTCAAACTGATGACTCTTTGCCCGTTGAGTCAGATCACCTGAAATGAGGGTTAATTGAGGTTGTAACTGAACTACATCTTTTAAAAAAGCATCGAGTATTAGGGGTTGATGCATACCAATATGCAAATCCGAGATATGGACTATTTTCATTTTAATGTTAATAGTTTTAGTGAATTTGGAAGGCAACGATAGATTAAGGGGGTATCCATAATAGTAGTATCCCCATCTAAAGAAATATTGATCCTCGCTTTCTTTTTAATATCTACATTAATAGGTGTTTTTGATGCTCTTATTTCAAAATTATTCGACTTCCGAAATAAATGGTCAATGACCTTTATTAAACTTAACTTACCACGTTTTAAAAAATAAATGCCCAATACTTTTTGGTTGAAGCTATCTCGACCAATGGTTACTGGAAATTGGTAAGAATATAAATTATTTGAAACCATCAAAAATGAGGTATTGATTGAAAAATTCTCTTCTTCATTTTTTATTGTGATGGAGAACTTTTCATGATAACGAAGGGCTTCCAAAAAACTTGGTATATAGCTCAACCATTTTGGATAATGTTTTGCATAAAAATCTCTTTTCCTGGCAAGCTTCGGATAAAATCCAATCGAAGAATTATTAACAAATACTTTACCATTTACTTCAGCAAGATCAATTTTTATAAATTTTGGTTGTTTTAATGCAGCTACTAGATCATCCTCTGTTAACGGAAGATGTAATTCTTTCGCGAAGTGATTCATGGTGCCAAGTGGTAAAACACCCAGCGTAGTAGAACTGTTTGCGCACCACTGAGCGGCACTACGAATGGTGCCATCTCCCCCTCCCACTAACAATAGTGAGTAGTCTGTTAGACAATTCTTTATTTGCGTTTCTAAATTTTCAGGGGCTACCTGATAACAATGGTAATCAATTTTTTCCTTGTTAAAGGCAGCAAGATAATTATCTATCAACTTGGCATTTTTAGCCCGATTATTTAAAATTATGGCTATGTTATTCAAGGCCGCCTCCTTAAATACTAACCGCTACAACGTTTAGGGATAAATGGGCAACCATAGGAATTTCTCAATACATCAAAAACCACTTTACCTTGGATATCATGCGGGCGCAAGGTTACCTGCCCTATGCAATTCATAAAAATTTGTTGCCCCTTACTCAAGGCTAAAAAGTTACTAGAATTAAACTCCCCTGGCAGTTGAACCAAACTTTTTAAATTAATGGGCGAAGAGAGAAGTTTGTTCGTTCCTTCATTAAAATAATTAAGAAATAAATTTACCTTTTGATCATTATTGATGTGGGGATCTAATGCTTCCAAATGCTTATCACCGCATCGCCAGAATACCTTATACTCGGCAGTCCATCCAACTGCTGTAAAACAAGTCAATATCAAGACGATAATATAAGTTTTCATCCTTGTGCTCCTTTCGAGTTACAGCACCCCAATATTATTCAATTTTAGCATCAGCCATCGCTCTTTTACTGAGTGAAGCAATAATTTTCTCGAGACTGTGAGGATAAGGATCAGTTTGGTTAACAATCGCCTGGGTGCGTTGTTCACAATAGTCTTTAACCTCTTTATCCGGAAGAATATAGAAAGTCTTGTTTTCCACCTCCCTTAAAATGTGGGCAGCCACATCCTCGGCAGGCCTGCTTCGTGCAACTAGTTCAGCGACCATATCATGCAATGCATCTGTATGTAAGGGGGTAGAATTTTTAAGTAGCTGTGTGTTAGCAAATGAAGGACATACAACAGAAACGTCAACTGGTTTATTTAAACGTTTAAGATCAAAATACAGGGATTCTGATAAAGCGACAATCGCATGTTTAGACATGGCATAGGCAGACATTTGTGAACCACTGCATAAACCATAAAGGCTGGCCATATTGATGATGTGGGCACGATGTGTTTGTTTAAACATGAAAGGCAAGAAAGCCTGCACACCATGAACTACGCCATGTAAATTAACATCCATTACTTTACGAATATGCTCAGGGGTTAACTCCCATACCGGTGCTAAATGACCGCTAATACCTGCATTATTAAATACCCAATCTACACGATTAAAATATTCAAAAGTCTGCTTGGCAAGATGACGCAAGCTTTCAACCTTGGTTACATCACAAACGACGCCTAAAACTTCCGCTTGTCCTAAATTGCTTAGCTGTTCGACTTGATCGCATAAAGTAGTAACGGCATTATCAGCCATAACTACATGCATACCACGCTGTATACAAGCCTGAGCCAAAGCGAGACCTATTCCGCTTGCCGCGCCAGTAATCACTGCAACCTTTTGATTAGACTCCATTCCAATCTCTCCTGAAGTGACATAGGTAAATAGTAGTTAGATTATTACACATTAATAAATTCTGGTATCTCGTTTAAAACGTTACACCGAGTGTTCTTATTTTAAACAAGAAATTTTTATTTGATGGGATAATAACGATTCTACCAGGTCCAGGTCAAGAATAACTGTCATTTCGAACAGAACAAAATCATACTTTGCGGTACTATACCCCAAAGAGGCATCCTTGATGATGTTCACTCGCGAAAGTCTAAGCAATGATTCGAGTGAAGTTACTTGAATATTCTATGCTTTCGCGAACGAGGAGTGGGTTTTAATGCCTTAGGCTATCCGCATAGTTCTATACAATTATTAACTCAGTTATTCTTCAGTAACAACAACGACTTCCTGAGCTTTAAATCCTTTCGGACCTTTATCAAGTACATAGGTTACTGGATCATTTTCGTGTAATGTTTTAAATCCAACACCTTGAATATCTTTGTAATGGACAAATATGTCATCACCTTGTTCGTTGACGATAAATCCAAATCCCTTTTTTTCATTGAACCACTTAACGTGGCCATTTTCTCTTTGCGACATTCACTATCCCCTTTCGTCTAAAACATATCTACTCTCAGTAGATTGAAACAGTCAGCACACATCTAGATCAAATTTCAGACAATATGCAATCAATACTGCAAAAAACTGGATTTTGAGCTAGAATGAATGCTTTTACGTTAGTACAAACTAACATTTGCCTAGAATAGCAGTTTTTTATTGATTGTTAACGATTTTTTTAAAAAACATTTAAAACTGGCGTAAATAGAGTCTATTCGTTTCAAAAATTTGTAAAATATCCCATTTTTTTCAATATGCAGGATATCTATGGATCAATTTAAAGAATCTTTCATTCGTTTGGCACTTGATTGTCAAGTACTAAAATTTGGTGACTTTATACTCAAGTCTGGCAGGCGAAGCCCTTATTTTTTTAATGCAGGATTATTTTATCAGGGGGAAGCCTTACATCAACTAGGTCAATTCTATGCAAAGACACTGCTCCATCATCAAGTCGATTTTCAACATCTTTTTGGACCCGCCTACAAGGGACTTCCTTTGGCTACTGCTACTGCTATTGCCTTGGCTGAATCAGGAACGGATGTCACCGTGACATTTAACCGTAAAGAAATAAAGGATCATGGGGAAGGAGGACAACTTATTGGTGCCCCATTACAAGGTAAAACCATTATTGTGGATGATGTCATTACTGCCGGTACAGCTTTTCGTGAGGCTCAAACACTAATTCATCAACATGGGGGTAAGTTGACAGGTGTAATTATTGCGCTTGATCGCTGTGAACGTGGACTAGATACGCAATCTACTCTGGCAGAGATTAAAGCACAAGGGATTGAAGTCTTTTCAATCATTACCTTTTTTGACTTGATAGACTATCTGCAGACAAATGGGCAATGTGAACAAGTGGAACGTTTAATGGCCTACCAACGTGAATATGGTTGTAATTGATAAGTCTTCTCTTATGCGAGTGATCAAATGCTCGCATAAGAGGATAATAATTTTTAATTAATAAGCGGCAATATCAATTGTTTTCATCTTAAAGTGGAGTTCCTTGCCATGCCTTAAAACGGTTAAGGTGATTTGGTTACCAACTTTAATATCCACAAGGATGTTATAAAAAGCATCGTAATTTTTTACAGGATGACCGTTAATCGCAACAATTACATCACCAAGGTGAATACGTCCCCAACTGTCACGTAAAGTACCACGCAATTTTGCATGGGCAGCAGGTGTATTGGGCAAAACGTCTGCAACCAGTAAGCCTTTTTCAATTCCTAAACGCTTGGCTATATGAGGTTCAACAACTTGAATACCAATCCCTGATAAAACAACACGCCCATTCTTAATCAACTGGGGAACAATACGAGCGATGTCATCAGCAGGAACAGCAAACCCAACACCGGCGGAAGAACCGGAGTTCGAATAAATTGCTGTATTTAAACCAATAAGACGTCCCTTGCTATCTAATAAAGGACCACCGGAATTTCCTGGATTAATCGAAGTATCTGTTTGAATCATATCGCGAATGGTAACACCACCAGCGCCGGGCACTTGTCGTCCTAAGGCTGAAATTACCCCTACAGTCAAGCTATGATCCAACCCAAATGGGTTACCAATTGCGATAGTTTTTTGGCCAACTAACAGCTCATTGGTAGGCGCCAATTCAAAAGGAGTATACGTTTTTAACAATTCCAATGCCTTAGGGGATTTAACCGCCAGCACTGCAATATCCTTTCGAGGCTCTGCCCCGATTACTTTGGCAGGAACCGTAAGTTTGCCAATACTAACGGTTAAATTATCAGCACCGTTAATGACATGGAAATTGGTGACAATATGACCTTGGGCATCCCAAATAATGCCTGACCCGGCTCCAGCAAGAACCTGCATCCTTTCATAAGAATGGTTAACTACTGTTGCCAAACGGTGTACATAGACTACCTTTGGGGAAAATTTTTGAAAAATCTCTACAGTATTTCTTTCATTAGGTAGTAATTCATCCAACGTAGTACTGTAGGAAGGTAAAACCATTGTAGCCATACAAAAAAATAATAAAACCAACCCTCTAAATTTCATAATCTAACTCCATACCTATTGCTCCATACAACTGTTTTGCGAATACTGACGCGAATAATAATGTGGACCCACAGGATTTTTCTTTAATTTTTAAATTTTGCCAATTATGCCTTATTTTAGTGTAGTTAGACAAATAAAAAAGCATTTGTACTGTAAATAGCCGCTTAACAAGATAGGAATAAATTAAGAAATTTCAAGCTAAATCCTCCATGAAACTAAAGTTTTATGAGTGCATTTAGCAGGGAATTAGACAAATCAAATAAAATTTAAAACGAAATGGCATAATAAATAGTGATCCGCCCTATAATTCTGCAGGCTTATTTGAAGAAGTAAGACGAAGTTTTCGAGTATAAATTTTCAACACTAGAAATAGTCTGCTTAACGTCGTCATCCGTGTAGATGACGCCGTTTATTTATATTTAGATTAAGTATGATTTTGTCCTGAATCAAAAAACTCTATTTTCATACAGCAAATTCTGGTTTTGAATTGCTGTTGTTTGTATTTTCTTCATCGGTTGGAGCATTATCAATGTCATCATCTTTACCATTAATATCGTCTTCCGCATCAGAAACATCTTCTCTTGCATCAATTTCATCTTTAGCTTTTTCATCATCAATATTGCTGGATGGTTTAAAATACTGCATTAACATGGTAATAGGAGTCAAAATTAACGCCTTAAAGGTTTGCGTCCCCGCTTCGATTGACTTGACCGCAATGGTCTCACTATTCTTGTTATGCCGCAGATAAATTTTTTCTAATAAACCAGAGTGACGTTGATAAATGGCATCAAGATGTTTATTACGCTTTCTTTCCTGCTCTAGAAGATACTCTTTTAATTCCGAATGAGTATCCCATAACGAATCACGTCGTTTTTGCAGTTGCTCGAGCTCGTTATTATAGAATTCCAGTTCATTATCAATTTCTTGTTTAAGTTTATCGCAGGTGGCTTTTCGCTCTGCAGACTGCTCCCCTCCAATAATAGCCGTTGACTCTTTTACTGCAATTTGAGAATAACGTTCTATTAAATCTGTTTTCTTTTTGAGGATATCTTCAATTTTTTGATCAAGATATTGAATAGCCTCTTTATTTGAACCTAGAACCTGGTAATGAGAGTCAAAGCGTTTATTGTTTGCCATCTGATTTCGCAGGTTTTCCAATTCTTTTACTTCTTGAGCGAGAGCTATTTGCTGTGCCTGATCATTTAAATTTTTATCCCGACTTAATAATAGCTGTCGTATAAAAGCAGCCAAAACAGCAACAACGCCAAAAGCAGTCACACAAATGATAGCTATAGTTACAGGTTCCATAGCCAATCCTCCTTAGGACAAATGAATCAATTGAGTATGTATGTCTATAGCGAAATAACGACTGAATGCCTGGTAGGAATCAATTACTGGCCATTCTTCAACGTTATTACACATACGCATCATTTCGGCTTCAAAAATGGGTTCATAGTAATGTTGAAGAAAAGGTTTTATCTGGCTTAATTTGCTAAAATTTTTCACAACAACAGTCGCATTTTCGGCCAAATGAGATAAATTCACTTTTTCCAATACACTGATTAAATCATTCTGCTCTTCGACGGCAGCCTTCATCCATTTCAATAGCACGGAACGTGGTCTTACTCGAAGTAATTGTTTTCCTTCTTCAATAGAAGGCTCCATAAGAACAATGTGCGAATGCAGTTCAAATTTAAAACAGCATAAGAAATCAAGGAAACTCCCTTCGATTTCATTTCGTGCATTCTCACCAAGCCAACGACATATTTCGTGTCGGAACATTGTGGTAAAATGACGCTCTATTTCATTTAAAGTCTCTTCATCATTTCTTTTCTTTTCAATAACATAAGCTGTGTTATCAGTCTGTAACAAACGTAATTCTGGTAACTCAATCTCGGGTAATTGTGAAGCAAGGAATGATAAGAATACTGGAGTAGGCTTGAGAATTATAATTTCCCATTTACTTGGTTGCATGACGCTCTCCTTGATTTTATCGACTCATCCTGAGTACAGCTAAAAAGCAAAATCAACGTCTTTTTCTCCCCACTTTTCTTCAGGGAAGACTATCAGATTAGTTCAAAGAAAAAATAATAACAAGAGAAAAATTTATTTTTTTGTAGTGCGCATGTTGGTATGCCGATTAATCATCAAGAATGCCTATGTTTTAACTAAATGCCTGTTTGTCCTAGCTATACCGTGTAAAGGCATCTAGTGACTACCTTCAGCTCTTCATGCGCGGAATCCAGCACTTGCTTGGTACAAGATCGTATGGATGTCCGTGCATAAAGCAGGGCGGAGGTATAGGAAAAGAAATTTTGTCGATTAGATGCGTTCATTTCTGTCTATACACCAAGCTTGACATACTTATTCATGTCTATACTATATGTTTGCCTTTTTCCTTTTAATCCAAAGATGAAATTTTTCAAAAAACTATTTATTTTCTTCGCGGTCACCCTAATAGTCGCTACAGTGATTTTATGGACTCTGGCCAAATCCATTAGTCCGGCTGTAGTCAAAGACTATGTAAGCGCTCAATTAACCCTCTTGACCAAGCAGCAAAGCCAAGTAGAAGGCGATATTTCATGGCAATTGTTTCCACGGCCTGGAATTAAAATTACTCGAGTAACAATTGGCAATGACAACAAGCAAAATGATTATTCAGTAAAATTGGAAAATTTACTTTTTAATTTAAAAATAACCCCTCTTTTACGTGGGAAGCTGGTTTTTAGCGAGCTTAATGTAAATGGTTTTCAACTTACTATTAATTCGGATATAAAGCAGCCAGTTGCTAAAAAAACAGCACTCTTCTCTCCTCAAAAGGATAGTATTGCAGAACAATTTGCAATAGAAAACATTCTTTTAACCCATGGTGAAATGCTGTTTAAAAAAGATAAAAGAATTATCCAATTTTCCAATCTTCAAATAGGTGCCGAACGTTTTAATTTACAAAAACAATCCTTCCCTCTCCAATTCAAATCCCAACTAACAATTACCGCCGATGGCAAACCCTCTGTTAGGGCCCATATTAATTTTAAAGGAAGTACTGCTTTATCCATGAAACTGTTTGATAATCCACTAGCAGCTTTCCAAAATACACCGTTAGCAGGTCAACTTATAATTCAAGATTTTAAGTTGAATCAGTTTAAGGTAAATAAAATCCGTTCTACTGTAAAAACAAAAGCCGGTACCCTGTTACTTAACCCATTAACCTTAAATATGTATCACGGCGAGTCGGTCGGTGATTTGAGTTATGAATTTGCCACAAACAAGCTTGTCTTAAATCAAACAGCAACTAACTTAAATGGCAGTAAACTTATTTATGATTTGGTAGAGAAAAAATTATTCAGAGGGAATGTTGATTTCTCCATTCATGCTTTGGCCAATATGGATAAAAATTGGCTTGAAACTGCATCGGGCAATGGAAATCTCACCATCAAAGATGGGGTGGTTGAATCTGTTAATTTAAATAAAGTTATTGATAAAACCAGCAATAAAATCAATCAACTACTGAGCGGCAAAAAAAATGAAGTAACTGATGTCCTGCAACTCAGTCAATTTGATGATCCTGCTTTCTTTAAAGGCCATACTAATTTTAAATTGCTTACGATCGAGTATACGCTTCAGAATGAAAAATTATTAAGTAACTCCCTGGTCTTACAAACAGACAAATTACAACTTAAAGGGGACGGCGAATTAAATTTAAAAGACACTAACTTAGATAGCCATTTGCAAGCGAAGGTAAGCCTGACTGATCCTGAAGTGGATAAAATTCAACAATTGTTAGGCGGAAACTTTCCACTTTTAGTAAAAGGTAATTTAAGAGCCCCTGCTGTTTTACCCGATTTAAAAATTATTAATCCTATCCTAACTCGATTTTGGTTGAAAGAAACACTGACAAAGCCTGTAAAAGTCTTTCATAAACAACTTAAAACCCTTTTAACCAATGAGAATAATTAGTCAACTTCATGAACAGTTTAGCCAACCACTATTAGCCTGGTTTGATCGGTTCGGGCGTAAGGATTTGCCTTGGCAAAATCCTCGAACACCCTATCGGGTCTGGGTTTCTGAAATTATGCTGCAACAGACTCAGGTTAAGACAGTCATTCCTTATTTTGTTCGTTTTATGGAGAATTTTCCTGAGTTGTGGCATCTGGCCAATGCGACAGAGGATGAGGTATTAGCCCTGTGGTCAGGATTAGGTTACTATGGTCGCGCACGTAATTTACATAAAACCGCCAAAATTATTTGCGAACAGCATCAGGGAGTTTTCCCATACCAGCTGGAGGAATTAATTGCTCTACCGGGTATAGGCGAATCAACCGCTGCAGCCATTGCTTCACAAGCATTTAACCTAGCGACTGCAATTTTAGATGGCAATGTAAAACGCGTTTTATGTCGCTATTTTATGGTTGGCGGCTTCCTGGAGCAAACAACCACCAAAAAAACACTTTGGCGGCTCGCAAATCAATGTATGCCCACCTACCGTTGTGCAGATTACACGCAAGCCATTATGGATTTAGGGGCCATCTGCTGTACCACTAAAAACCCTGATTGTACCCATTGCCCATTACAAACAACTTGTCTTGCCAAACTTCAAGATCAAGTCAGCCAATTTCCACATAAGAAAATAAAAAAAATTTTACCCCATAAAGAAGAACAGTTTTTATTACTACACAATGAAGACAATAAAATTTTTCTTGAAAAAAGACCGCCAGTGGGTCTATGGGGAGGATTATGGTGCATACCTAGTATAAGTATGGACAGTTGTCCTGAAGCATTTATTAAACAAAATTATCAGTTTGAGTGTTTAAACGTTAAAGAATTGCTTCATCTCAAACACTCCTTTAGTCATTTCCATTTACATATCAGAGCTCTCAGTGTCTATACGAGAGCGCAAGAATATAGTGTTTATGAGTCGACTGGAAAATGGTTTAGCCCAAATGAGGTTGTTCATCTTGGGCTAGCAAAGCCGGTTACAACCATTATTAAACATTTTCAGGAAATGCTCGGCTCAACAGTTTGACGCTTGCTTATTGCCATTATGATTAAAATAACACCAGCAAGACTCAGCAGAATAATTTCAGCAGAATACAGTTTTGTTACCGGGATATCTTTCCAATGCACTAAAGCATAATAAAAGAAAATGATAATAGCCCCCGACAAACTATTAAATAACGACTGTACTCTTCCCTGATAATCAAGATCCGTTATTTCTTGAGCCAGAGTGGTCAATAAAGCCCATGAAGAAAAAGAAAAGCCAATAAAAAAATGATACAAGATTGCTAGCTCTGTATTCTGGGTATGGCTAAAAAAATAAAAGGATACAATTCCCAACAGTACCTGGCCAAAAATAACCTTACCCAATGAAAAAAGCGTGGCAAGCCAGGGACTCATAAAACCGCCAAAAATGATCCCGCCTGATAAAGCAGCTTCAAGCCAACCAAATTGAGCAACATTACTGTGCAAAATTGATTTTGCAAAGGGTGCCAATAAAACCGGGGCAGTCATGTATGAAATAAAAAATAACCCCTGAACCAAATAAATAAACAACACGGGTGTACGTTGAAGAATATAGCGGCCTCCTTCGACAAACTGCGTTAAAAAAGACTCTATTAGTTCTTTCGCTTTCCTTTGTCTGTGATAAGGGATTGCCAGAAGAAAGAACGCTGCCAATAAATAGCAAGCACCGTTTATGGCAAAGCAAGTGGCAAAAGAAGTGTATGCCAGAATCAAACCAGCACTCCCCATTCCTAACGCGGCTCCCACTTCGTAAGCAGTATCCAGCATGGCATTGGCGTAAAGCAAATCCTCTTCCTCTACAATGATTTCACGGATAAAAGCCATGGCTGCAGGAATATAGGCAGCAAGCAACGTTCCTATTAACGTTGCCAGGAAATAAATAGCAAAAGGATTAATATAATTATTGTAGGCAATTAGTGCAAAACCAAACAAACAGAGCGCGCGCAAGCCCACTGTCGATAAAAGCACCCATTTTCGATTGTAACGATCAGCAAGAACCCCCATGAATGGTCCTAATAAAACATTAGGAAGCCAAAAACAGGTCATAAGAATAGCCGTGGAAACCACCGACGTATCAAATCTTATCAGTGCCCATACCATGACGATGTAAGTTAAGCCATTACCGAACATGGCTAACATACAGCTTAGCGTAAAATGCCTAAAAGCGGCGTTTTTAAAAAGATGGCGTTGTTTGCTCAACATAATATTTTGTCTTTTGAACGTAGCTGGCAAAGAATGTTGCTCTAGTGCCAGAAACCTTATTGTGATACAAGAGAAATTAACTCGCTTCCTTTACAGCTTCTCCTGACTTCTATCTTGCTGCACTTGATGATAGAGTCAGAGAACTGCAAATCATACCATATTGCCAGCAATATGAAAAGTTTTTGAACAAAAAAGTATGTTGTTTTCATCGATAAATACAGTATTATCAATGCTTAACTCATACTATTCAGCACGGCATCTTTTAGTAGGTTTGCAAAGGAAAAGACCTTTGCACTGGACAATAAATTGGAGTCGCGTTTTTGCGAGCGTCAGCGAAGCAATCCATTCGCAACGACGACATAAAAAATTTTATCCTGTGCAAAGGAGAAAACACTGCATAACATGAGTTCTTAATCTTCTTGAGAGCAAATATGATCATTTTACTTCTATTAATTAGTTTTATTGCTTTATTGTGGGCCGCAAATCAATTGGTCACAGGAGCAGCTGGAATAGCGGCATACTACCGCTTGTCCCCGCTATTGATAGGTTTCACTCTTGTTGCTTTAGGCACTTCCGCTCCAGAAATAATGATTGCAATTACTGCATCGATAGAAGGTTTTACCGATATAACCCTAGGGAATGCCATTGGTACAAATATAGCGAATGTTGGTTTGGTCTTGGGATTAACGACATTAATAAAGCCCATCCGAGTACAATCGACTTTAATGCGAAGAGAGTACCCTTTATTGTTTTTGGTAATGCTTTTTTCTTATTCCCTAATTCTCGATGGTTATTTAGGCATCCTGGATGGCTGCCTGTTGTTAATAATGTGTTTGGTAATTATTAGCTATTTTATTGTAACTACTCGGCAACAACGTCCACAAAAACAATTGACCTTGGCATTTCAACAGGCAGCACTGAGGAAGCATTCTATGAAATCTCACATTCTCAGCCTGTTGCTTGGTTTAATCGTACTTCCAATCAGTGCAAAGTATTTAATTAACAGCAGCACTGAGCTTGGACATATGCTTGGAGTAAGCGATTTGATCATTGGATTAACCCTGATTTCTATAGGGACAAGCTTGCCAGAGTTAGTCACTTCGATTGTGGCAGTTACAAAAGGGGCAGACGATATTGCTATTGGCAATATTTTAGGGGCTAATGTATTTAATCTGCTCACAATCATGATTTTTCCGGGAATTATTCACCCAGCGCCTGTAAGCACTACTTTGTTATGGCGCGATATTCCTGTCATGTTTATAACTGTGTTTATTCTTTTGTGGATGAATTACCGCAATAAAAAAAGAATGGCACGATGGCATGGGGGCATCCTGGTTTTAATCTATTGCTGTTATATATTTTCTTTGATTATCAATGCAATGATATAAAATCTAATGCTGTCTAGAGCAAAATTTTTTTTGTCGTTGCGAACAAAGTGAAGTATCCAGAGCAGATCTTTGTTCAAAGATTGAATTAGATTGCTTCGCTGACGCTCGCAACGACGCGATTCTAAATTTTTGTCTCGCACAGAAGTCTATGCAGGACAACGCAATTCTAAATTTTTTTCCCACACAAAAAGATCTGTCGATTCTTTCCAAGTGAAATTAACTATGGCCAGATACTTTGTGGTTGCTGCTGCAGGATAGTCAGGGCAGCAACAGCCTCAGGTTGCCCCGCCTGAGCTGCTTTATTAATCCAGTACCATGCTTTTTTGCGGTTTTCAGTAACACCCTGCCCGTAGTAATACATATACCCTACGGCATATTGTGCATCCCGGTTTCCTTTTTTTGCTTCAGGCTTTAAACGAACGAATGCTTGTCGATAGTCTTGTACGCGAAAACTTTTGATGCCCTCTATTAAATTCGAGCGAGCTACACAAGCAAACTCAGCGAGAGCTAATACAATTATCAGGGCTATGCGGAGGGAAAAACGCATGATTTATTCCTCAATGAGCGGCTTTGCTGGAGCTTCGAAGATTAATTCATTTTTCGGTAAACTTAAACTCTCAAGCGCCCCATTATGCAATACAACGATGGCATCAGGTGAAATCCGTTTAATAATGGCACCACCAGGCAATGAATCTCCAATAGAATAAACTTTTTCAGGCCCTCCTCCAACTTTAATAATCACTTGAGAGTACTCTTCATTATCATCAAACATAATACCAACTATTTCAGCATCAAGCATTGACTGTTTGATATCGGCTTCTGCCAGATTAGCGGGCAGATAATCACCGAATAAGGGCGTAGTGAAGATAGGGGAACGGCTATGTAACGTTTCTTGTACCGGCTGCTTTCTGTAAATTGTAGTAACAGTTACTTGTTTAGTCGATTGAAAAAAATTAATAATTTCCCACAAAAATAAAAAGAAGGTCAGAAAAAATAAAAATACCGCCATTAGCAATTTGTGATCAATATACGCAAGAGAAAATTTAGTATTTTTCATAAATTGTTGCAACTTAGCACGATTTTTGCCTGTATTTACTCATCAAACGTTCTATCATCACAGAAAATTAAGGGATATTGCAAGTTTCGTAGCTAATAAGGGAGTGATTAAACGATGGTTTTATAGTTTAGACGCACCCGCTAACGACTAAAGGAATTTGACAATGGAAATAAATCAAGAGCCACCTTTTGTACAACTAGCAACCATGTCCCGCTGGTATGTGGTTTCTCGGGCTATTCATGTTATGGCAAAACTTGGGATAGCCAATCACATGTCGTTACAACCTGTAAAAATTGAAACGCTGGCAAAACTAACAGATACTGTACCTGAATTATTGGAAAGAATCCTACGGTTTCTTAGCGCCTATAAAATTTTTAATTGTGAGGGCGATACTTGTGCGCTTACTGAATTGTCGCTACCTCTTCGCGATGATGACCCCCACTCTATTCGCGATGTTTTATGCATGGTCGATGAGAATTGGTGGCAGGCTTTTTCTTGTCTAGAAACGAGTTTAAAAACAGGGGACTCCGCCTTCTTTCATCAACACGGAGAAGATTTTTTTAGTTTCCTAGGCAAACACCCCGAAAAACAAAGAAATTTTGACAAGGGAATGGCTAAATTATCTACTTATGATGATAGCGCAATCGCCAATGCGTTTGATTTTTCTTCGTTTTCACATTTAATAGATATGGGCGGAGGTCGCGGTGGACTAGTTAAAGCAATCTGTCAAAAACATCCGCAGCTAAAACTGACACTATTCGATACGCCACCTGTCATTAATCAACTGGACAATAGTGATTTTCCTGCTCAGGTTGAACTCATTGCCGGGGATTTTCTAAAATCTATCCCTCCCGCCGACGCCTATCTATTTAAAGGTGTTCTGCACGATTTCAACGATAGTTTAATGCAACAAATTTTAAAAAATTTACATGAGCAAATGCCCAAAGATGCAATACTTTTCATTGCAGAACAGGTTCTTCCTGACACCAAATCCCCTCATCCCAATAAAACAATGGATATTGTCATGATGGTCTTATTGGGAGGCAGGCAGCGAAGTTTGACTGAATGGCAAAAATCCATTGAACCTGCAGGTTTCGTTTACCAGGACAGTTATAAAACAAATTCACTCTTTACATTAATGAAATTTAGACCTGAAAAATAAATAATGTTTAATGACGTGAATGAGGGTATGGCAACTTAAAAAACTATTCACCTTTAAATCCATTTGCTGTATAATTATACTATGTGTATTTTTTTGAAGAATTATTATGTCTAAAGAATTACCTAAATCTAAATGGCACGAGATAAAAAAACAATCTGAAATTGATGAGAAGTATACTCCTGTAGATAATGCAACTCGAATTAAAAAGCTTTTTCTGGACACTTACAATGGCAGCCCTGTTGATACAAAAGAAGAGTTTGATATCCAAACTACAAACCAGGGTCCAAGTGATACACCGATAGAAAATGAACAGGATGAGTCAACTCATACTAACAAGCCTCAGTTAGGCGGCTAATATCGTTGTAATAAGCTAAAGCGGATGTAAATAGGATTTCAAGATACCGCGTGGATCATATTTTTTCTTAAGATTAAGCCAGGCATCATAAGAAGAGCCAAAGTGGGCTTTCCAATATTGTTGTTCCAATCCATCACCCAAATAGCCTGAAAGATACCGCTTTCCCCCTTTTTCAAGAAATAAAGAGTCCAAAAGTTTTATCGTCTGCAGACAAGCTGGAAGTAATTTATCATTCACCCCTGGGGTTAAAATCATTACCGCATAAATTTTCCCACCCCTGGGAAGTATTAAAAAGCCTGTGTCAGGCTGATTTGCAATGGGTACAATCTGCAACACAGTAGCATAAAAAAGGGGCAACTGCGGCAGAATTTCATCCAGCGTAGTTTTTAGTAATTGTTCGGAAACAAAGCACTCATACCAAGGATGCAACAGTTCCCATTGGCCGGTCATTTTCATGGCTTCGAAGCGAGAATCATGTCGATGAAAATAAGACATGATGGATTCATCCTGCGTATGAAGAGTTTTCCAGGGTTTTAAGGTTGGGTTAATATCATCAAGTGTTGGTGCTTGGTTATCAAATTCTTTGCAGATATGCAAAGCATAAAGCCAGTGCGCAAAAGGTACGCGTCGCCCTGAGTCCGTTAATTTCGCTCCCTGGACAGCGGGAGAGCAAAAAGTTTCCAAATAATCAGCTTCCTTTTCAGCTTTTTGTATATCTTGTAACCATTGATCTTTATCAAGGTAAACTAAAAAAAAGGTTCTGACATTTTTTGCACAGTGTCGCAAATTAATACAGGCCTTGGTTATCACAGCGAAACGACCTTGCCCTGAAAGACAAGCTCCGAAAAGATCATCGTCAGGATCCACAATTTTAACGTTCCCGTCTGTTGTAAGTACTTCCAGTGTTTTCACGTGAGAGGTGATGCTGCCAAATTTAAAAGACGATGCCCCTATTCCCCCCGCTGAGAGAACCCCCCCTACCGACAAGTTACAATTATAGGGAATTACATAAGGACTTTGAGACTTCTGTAAGGATTTAGCCAGTAAATCAGCCCAGGTTGCATTCGCATCTACCCAGATAGAATCGTTTTCATGTTCACCAATGTTATTTAATTTTTTCAGATGCACGGCTAAGCCGCCCTCTAAGGGAAGCGATTGACCACATTGACTTAAACCATTTCCTCGAAGTGTTAGAGGGAGAGAGTGTTGATGAGCAAAATTTAGCAAACGTTGTAATTTTTCCAAGGAGGACGGAGTACAAGCTGCAATTGGAGAAGAGTGGGTAAGCCTACCAAAATCTTGTGCAAAAAAAGAAAGCGAATGCTCATCACTGAGCATCGCTTCTCCTGTTTCTTTCTCACACTGCTTTATCTGATGCATATTCCAAAGCATTTGCTGCATTTTTATTCCTTTCTTTAGCCAATTGCAGTCGTTTGTTACATGCAAGAATTAATCCATCGAACATTTTATTGAAGGCATCATAGCAGCGATCAATCATTTTTAATGCTTCACGACGTACGTTCACGGGTACAGGCCACTCAAACAGTTTACGTTCCATTTCTGCTTCAAAAATTGCATGGGCCATTTCGACTTCAAGATGTGAACTTGAGAAGTATTTAAGATTTTTGTCCGCACCTGTTTTCTTCACTTGCTTTACTACTTTTTCGAAGAAAACATGACCAGAAGACTCTAATGTCAACAGTAAAGCAATATTGATAATTTCATCGTCCGCTTTATAAATTTCAGACATAATCGCATAGGCTGCATCGCGGGTTAACTGAGATTCTTTGCTATATAGCCATGCTACATCATCTTTATTGCATGAATCGTTGTGAGAAACCCTACCTAGATATTTTTTATCATGTAGGAACCATTTCTCATGGCCAGCGTCTTCCAATCGATGGTGACGTGCTACCTTTTTCAAATAAGGGTCTGTAACTCTTTCTTCATTTAAACGTAAAATATCCTGGAAGGTCATTGCCCAGAAAGTCAATTCAGGGACAAAATAACTGATTTCCTCTAAATTATCTAATTGAGCCAAGACATCGAAAAAGGGATGATTCATGAATTCTTGTTGTTTGGAGTCAATATAGGATTGTATAGTTTTCATAATCGTTGCCTCCGAGGCATAATAAATTTTTACTCATCTTGGGTATTGCACCCATCATGCCAATATTTTTTTCTTTTTGAGGCAAAAAAGCGCAAAAAAACCTTCTTTTTTTCTTTTAGGCAGGGGTAAACCTCGGAAAGCGACAAAAAAATGCCTCCGAAAACAGGCAATATGACAATTTTTTGGCCAATTTAATCCTTTATGATAACGCTTATTCTAGTTTTGAGTTTAAATTCGCCAAATTTTTGTCATATTGCTCCATTAATGTATTCACTTTTCCCCAATCTATCTCATTTATCGACCTCGCTTTTTCACAAATTTTATTTAATAACGCCTGTTGGATTTCCCCACATGCCTTTGCAGTGGCATAAGGCGTATTGGTAAACATGACCAACACATGTTTTGAAATATAACGCTCTGGATAACGATGCATTAATTCTTGTTCAAGCTGTTTTTTTAAATTAAATTGTTCATCTCGTATATCCGTTTGTATCTCGTGATAATTATCCATTGACATTTCCGCTACCGCATCTGTATTCACCTTGCGAGCTGTAAAAAAAGCCGGCATTACCTGCTGCCAGTTATCCTCATAACTGTCTAAAAGCTCATTTAAAATTCGGCAATCCTCAAAGGCACTATTCATCCCTTGTCCAAAAAAAGGGACTATCCCGTGTGCTGCATCACCTATTAATAAACAATGATCACCAACATACCAGGGTGAGCATTTAACGGTGCTTAAATTACCCGTGGGATGATTAAAGAATTCTCCAACTGGATCAGGCATTGCTGGATACGCATCGGAAAATTGTGTTTTAAAAAAAGAGCGAATAGAAATTTCATCATCAAGCGCTGCAAAACTGTGTTTGCCTTGCAGGGGTAAAAATAGCGTACCTGTAATGGATAAATCACGGTTAGGATTGCCAAGTAGCATAAACGAATCTCTAGGCCAAAGATGTAAATGCTCAGGTACAAACTCAGAGGAATGGCTGCGTGAAATTGACAACTCCTTATAGCCATGTGGTAGAAAACGCCTTGAAGCCTGCACCAGATTTCTTTTTATCAGTGCCTCACGAACATAAGAGCCTGCCCCATCGGCACCAATTAATACCTCATAGGATTTATTTATAGGTTGCTGGTTTTTATTGGAAAACGTTAACGCTCTATTATTTATATCAAGGTTTACTAATTTCATGTCAAAATGCACACGAATTCTTCTATTCTTTTCAGCAGCATTAAGCAATAGCGCGTTTAATTCACTACGATGAATAGCATTAATATATTCACTACTGCGACGTCCGAACGCCTGAAATTTTATTTCGCCATCGGCTTCATGAATCGCCCTTGCTCGCATGGGTACCATTATTTTCTCAACTTCAGGCATTAAATCCACACCGGCTAATCCAGTAATGCCACGGCATGATAAAGCAAGGTTGATTGAACGGCCTCGATCCGGTTTCTCTATTCGAATATCAGGTCTTGCCTCAAAAACCTCGACTTCATAACCTCGTCTGGCCAGATAGAGTGACACCAATGTCCCAGCTAAACCAGAGCCAATAATGGTCACGCTTTTCATACTCTCTCCATTGCCATCTCAGTCAATGAAACCAGTTATTCTCAGCCTCATCTATCCCAAGATTTGCTCTCCATAATTTTTCCATCACTTATACAGGCAAAGTGATAAACTAGTACTAAAAACATCGACTTTGGCGTGAACTAATGCATAAACATACTCCAAAATGAAAAATGTTCTTTTCCTTTGAAAATTAGAACCATGTATTAATCCCAGCAAAAATCATACCGGACTTATTGCGAGTCTCCGCACATCAATAAAAGTTAACGTTATCAGTAACTATCTTCTACGTCTCCGCTTCGTATGGGAGATCCAAAAATTTGTCAAGATCACTGAATTCCGCTGCTAACTAGAGCATAGAGGATTAAGGGTTTGTAGAAAATTTAATATAAAAGTTAATTATATTTCGGATAATGCTCTAAAAATTCTTTTAAAGCATCAGGTGTTGCAGGAGGTTTGAAATAATAACCTTGAGCGTAATCGCAACCATGTTGAATCACAAAATCTTTTTGAAGCTCTGTTTCTACTCCCTCGGCCAGCACCTCCAAATTTAAACTGTGACCGAGATTAATAATAGCCCTTGCAATAGCAGCATCGTTTTCTTTATTGACCAATTCGCTAATAAAAGAGCGGTCAATCTTTAATTTATCGACAGGAAATTGCTTGAGGTAGGATAAACTGGAATAGCCTGTACCAAAATCATCAATGACAAGCTTCATTCCCATATCTTTTAATTGATACATTGTTTCTACAGCCTTATCAATGTCATCCACCAAAAGACTCTCAGTGAGCTCAAGTTCTAAATATTTTGCGGATAAACCTGTTTTTTCCAGAACGCCACTAATAACTTCTGGCAATTGACTTTGTCTAAACTGTCGGCCTGAAATATTAACTGCAATCGATAAATTCTTAAATCCCTGCCGATGCCATGCTAGCGTTTGTGTACAAGCTTGTTCCAGAACCCATTGACCAATATCGATGATTAAGCCATTTTCCTCTGCCATTCCAATAAAGTCCGCAGGAGAAACTTGCCCCAGCAAATGACTATTCCAGCGAAGCAAAGCCTCGAATCCAACGACTTTCTGTTTTTTCAAATTAATTAAGGGTTGATAAACCAGATAAAGCTCGTTTTTTTTCATTGCATCATGTAAAGCGTTATCCAATTGCATATGATTGATAACACGCTTGTTCATTTCTTGTTCAAAAATACGATAGCTATTTCTACCACTATCTTTGGCATGATACATTGATAAATCAGCATTCTTCATGAGGGACTCATAGTCAAGTCCATCCTTCGGATAATAACTAATTCCTATACTGCCCGTTATTTTTAAACTATGTTGGTCAATCTGGAACGGCTTTTCAATAAGATGCAGGACTTCCTGAGCCATTTGTTGAGCCTGTACCTCTGTACTGAGCTCCGGTAAAAGAATTACAAATTCATCGCCCCCTAACCGAGCTACCGTATCATAATCATTAGTAGCAATTAATAAACGATTTGCGACAGCCTGTAGTAATTTGTCGCCGATACTATGGCCTAAGGTGTCGTTAGTCATTTTGAATCGGTCTAAATCGAGAAAGAGAAAAGCAAGTATGGATTTTTTCTTTTTGGCTTGCAAAATTGCCTGCTCGACCCTATCCATTAATAGCACACGATTGGGTAGCTCTGTCAGCGAGTCATGTGTAGCTTGTCTCACCAACTGCTTTTCCATTTCGCGACGTTGGGTAATGTCATTGATGATGCCAATAAAATGTCTAATTTTACCAAAAGAGTCACTGACCGGCGCTACGCTTAATTCTGACCAATACATTTCGCCGTTGCGTCGATAACTTTCTAGTTCAACCGTTTCTTCACGCTGTTCTCGTATTGCCAATTCAACCCGCTTTTGATTAACCTGGTCGATTTTAGTGCCTATAATTTGCGAAATATTCTGGCCGATAATTTGTTTATCATTGTAGCCCGTGATGCGCTCAAAAGCCTTGTTCACGTAAATAATGGGTTGGGATGCTTTAGTAATATCAATAATCGCTACACCATGGGTACTTGCCTCAATCGCCCTCTCGCGAATACGCAATTCATCATCTGCCATCATTTTTTGGGTTACATCGCGAAAGCTATATACCCGGCCTACAATTTCAGAACCAACGCGTTGCGGTTGCGTATAACGCTCAAAGATGCGGCCATCTTTGAAATGAAGCAAGGGAAGCTCTCCTTGCCACTCAGGATTTTCATAAAGATATTGGACATCCGCAATGACTGCAGCAGGGTTACTTAACTGTTCCAGAATGTATTCAAACCCTATGCTTTCTGTACCGGATTCAAGCATGTAAGAAGGGATGCGCCACATTTCAACAAATTTTTGGTTCCAATCCACGACCTGGCCTTTACCATTGACCATCATGATCCCATCAGCAGTAGACTCCAAAGTCGCACGTAATAGCGAAAGTGATTTTTCAAGCTCAATGTTTTTTTCCAGTATTTCACTGGTTTGTATTTTAATATTATTAGACAGCGGGGCATTGACTGAACGTTGGAACTCTGGTTGATTGTGGTACCACTTTTCAAGGAGCGAAGACAATTCTGGGGTTAGAGAAATAATCCCCAACTCTTCACAAACATTGGTTAAGGAGGGTTCCTTCCCCTGCTGTCTTACAGATTCAGCCGCAGAGGCAACTTTTTCATAACTAATTTCTTGCCTACGCATTAATCCCTCTCTAGAATGACGCTTTCATAGCGCTTTTTATTAAAACCTATACAAATAAAAATATTCAACGCATTTTATTAGAATATTATATACTGCTCTTGTAATTTTTGCCGGCTATGCAACTTTAAAGAGGGAAATCATGGACAAAACACATTTTGACACACGTGCGATTCATGCTGGTCAATCCGCTGATCCAGGCACTGGTGCAGTAATGACCCCTATTTATGCCACTTCAACTTATCGCCAAACAGCACCCGGCGTGCATCAAGGTTATGAGTATTCGAGGACGCATAATCCTACTCGTAAAGCTTATGAAGATTGTGTTGCCAGCCTTGAATGTGGTCAAAAAGGTTTTGCCTTCGCCTCTGGTATGGCGGCCATTAATACTGTAATTGATCTTTTAAATGCAGGGGATCATGTCATTGCCACAGATGACCTTTATGGCGGTACCTTCAGATTATTCGATAAAGTAAAAACCCGTACTTCCAATTTATCGTTTTCTTTTGTAGACATGAAAGATGCGAAAACCATAGAAGCCGCAATTCGTCCCAATACCAAAATGATTTGGGTAGAAACGCCCTCCAATCCGATGTTAAAGTTAGCCAATTTACGCGAAATTTCAGCAATTGCTAAGCGTCATAACCTTATTTCAGTGGCAGATAATACGTTTGCTACTCCCTGGATTCAGCGCCCCATTGAACTCGGCTTTGACATTGTTTTGCATTCAGCGACCAAATATTTAAATGGTCATTCTGATGTTGTGGGAGGTATAGTTGTTGTTGGTGATAGTCCGGCTTTAAGCGAAAAGCTGGCTTTTTTGCAGAATTCCTGTGGAGGGATAGCTGGGCCATTTGACAGTTTCCTGGTATTAAGAAGTCTAAAAACCCTCTCTTTAAGAATGCAGCGTCATTGTGAAAATGCCAATGCCCTAGCCCAATGGCTTGAAAGAAACCCCAAAATTTCAAAAGTCATTTATCCAGGTTTGACGAGCCATCCTCAACACACATTGGCCCAAGAGCAAATGCATGATTTTGGCGGAATGATTTCAATGGTCCTAAAAGGAAACTTGGAAACAGCCACACGGTTCTTATCACGCTGCGAATTATTCACACTGGCAGAAAGCTTAGGCGGTGTAGAAAGTTTGATTGAGCATCCTGCCATCATGACCCATGCTTCCGTGCCACCGGAAACTCGAAAAACGTTAGGGATAGAAGATGGGTTTATCAGGCTTTCTGTTGGGATTGAATACATTGATGATTTAATAGCAGACTTAACCTATGCATTAAAATCGTAAAACCTTTAAGCTGACACAAAATAATTTGTTAACTTGAAAATTATTAGTTTTTAATGGAGAAAATAGTGAAGAATACAAAAGCCTCTGGAGGCCAGCTTCATGGAATTGCCACCATATTTGTACTGGTTCTCACTACCGTCCTGTGTTTTATTCCCATTCTCTTTATTGGAATATTAAAGCTTTTTCCGAATCGGCACTGGAAGATTCTCTGTACAAAATGGGTAGATTCAATTGCCAGCCTATGGAACGCGATTAACAATACCTATATCAATCGCATGCAAAAAATTACCTGGGAAGTCAATGGTCTGGAAAATCTTAGTCGTAAAAACTGGTATTTAATCATTGCTAACCATCAAAGTTGGCTTGACATTGTAGTATTGCAACGGCTTTTTAATCGTAAAGTCCCTGTACTAAAATTTTTTATTAAAGATCAATTAAAATGGGTGCCCTTATTAGGGTTTGCCTGGTGGGCTATGGGATGCCCCTTTATGAAACGATATTCGAAGGATTATCTAGAAAGAAAACCACATAAAAAAGGCAAGGATTTACAGGCCACCCGTAAAGCCACGGAATTGTTTAAACATACACCGGCTGCAGTTATGAGCTTTGTTGAGGGAACACGCTTCACTTCACAAAAAAGTAAACAACAGCAATCCCCCTACCAGTTCTTGTTAAAGCCGAAAGCAGGTGGTATTAGTTTTGTAATCAGCGCAATGGGACAACAATTTACCAGTTTACTGGATGTTACCATTGTTTATTCCAATACTAAATGTTCTCTTTGGGATTTCTTATGTCGCAGAATTAATGCAATCAAAGTACATGTTAGACAACTTCCTATTCCCAAGCAATTTATTAATTCTTCTTTAGTTGAAAATGAAAGCGTGCAAGAAGAGTTTAGACACTGGCTAAATAGCAGTTGGCAAGAAAAAGATAAGTTAATTGCTAGCTTAAAAGCTTAAGCTTCTCAGATATTAGAGTCTATTTTACAAGATTGAATGCCGCGAATAAAATCGCGGCATGTAAATTGTGAAAGGACAAGCCGTGGGACATAGAGAAGGTGTGTACCATTAAACACTCTCGGCGCTTTAAGCCTCTTTAGCATACAGAGCAATTGCATTTCCTTCTGTATCAAGAATAATAGCTCTAAAACCATAAGGTCCAATTTGCTCTTTATTTTTGAGCACTTGACCACCATGCGTTGATGCCGCCTCAATGGCTGCATCTATATGGCCATCCACATTTAAATAAACTAATGGGCCGCTTTGTGAGGGCTTTCTATCTTCCATAACACATAAACAACCAGATACATTATCTTCCTGGTGAGGTAATAATCCGAATTCAAACCCATGTTCAGTTATTTTTTGCACAGGAGTGTCTAAAAGTCGGCTATAAAAAGCGATTGCCCTATCTAAGTTAACCACTGGAATGTCAATCCAGCAAAATGTGTTTCTTTGGCTCATGATTTTTTCCTTAAAAAGAAAAAATTCTACCATAAACGTATAAACTTCATAGTGAGTTGATGGGATCATAAGACCAGGTTATTGCATTGCTAAAATTCTTTTCCGAATGAAGAAAAAGCCACCACGCCAGCGTCTTTTAATTGCTCAACCATTTTTTCTTTTCCACTGTTATGAGCTAACGTAAGTAACTCTTTTCCATGGTCTTCTAAAATAGATTTCTCGCAATGTGTGCTTAATTTCTTAAATGTCTTTGTATCTTCAAGATGAATGCATTTTTTCATTAAGCTTACAACTTCGGTGGAAGTAAGTTGACTTAATTTATCCTCGCTAAGGTCTAATTCAAGTGGGAGTAATGCGTCTTCTAGATGAGTAAAAATGAGCTCCTTTATATTATCTGACATAGGATTTTTTAACGCTTCAAGTACAACAGAAATTAAATTTTCGGCTAATGCCAAAGAAAACTCCTCCTGTAATCGCTCAGCATTCGCATCTAAATCAAAGCTATTGACATGTTTTGTAAGATAATTTGCAAATAAGTCAAACAGGGAGAACGCCAAGTCATCAAAATCAGACTTTAAATTGACTTCTTCAACTTCTTTACTAGAACCAAAATCTGTAAAATAAACTCTTCCAGAGCCTCTATCATAAAAAATATTCTTTGGATTAACATCCCCGTGAAGTATCTTTTGCTTATTTATAGTCACTAGCTCTTTTATTATATTTGCTACAATATCCATTAGTTCCCTTTCATTGACTTCCTGGAAATTAACGTTGGCAAGTTCAACCCCTGGAATTTTAGGCATTAATAAATAGGTTTTATCTTTCTTGTCATCAAAAAGAATTTCACCGAAACCATAAATTTTTTTCATTAACCCAATTTCTTTTTCCATTTCGGGAAGAACTTTATTATATTTCTTTACCGCATAGAGTTTATGTGTTAAATGATATTCACCGTTTTCTTCTTCTAATTTAACGCATACCTTTACAGTACTTCCGAAATTTGTACCCGAACCTAGGAAAGCATTTTTTTTATCCTTCCTTTTTCCATCCCCTATTAAATAAATACCCGATTCAACAATGAGTAGAGTATATTTAGGACTTGGGAGTTCTACATAGGTCGCATTTTTTCTTAATACTTGTGCAGATGGTGCTGACTCACGAATTAACTTGTTAATACTAACCATATCTTGTTGAGTAACTTCAATGGAGTAATTACCAGGATCTTCTTCAAAAACAAGGAAGTTGGACTCTTCACCAATTTGAGCCTTCTCTTTAATACCTAGTTTCTCCAACATTAATCGCGTTGTTTCTGCTTTTTCACCCATAGCTAAATCTTTTGATGTCAATAAATTGTAATTATAGACAACAATATGATTAAAGTTTTATTAATTATAGGGTGATGAGAGCGACCTCTATCAAAGAACTTTTTCGTACTAATCATCAAGATTAATTAAGAAAAATTTAACAATAAAAGTGTAAATACCATTGCACAAAACGAGAGACACCTTCACGAAAATCCGTTGTAGGTAAATAACCCAATTCATTGCTCAGGAGCTGGGTATCGGCATGGGTAGATAAAACATCCCCTGCCTGCATCGGTAAGAATTCTTTAATTGCTTTTTTGCCCGTAGCTTCTTCGATAGCTTCAATATAGTCAATTAAATTGACTGGCTTGCCGCATCCAATGTTGTATATTTTATAAGGGGCATAACTACTCGCCGCACAAGGGGCATCAGCAGACCATGATTCATTCGCAGCAGCCGGATTATCAATGGCCAAAGAAATACCTGCAACGATATCATCAATGTAGGTAAAATCACGTTGCATTTGACCATGGTTGTAAACTTTAATGGGATTGCCAGCCAAAATATCGCGTGTAAAGGAAAAAAAGGCCATATCAGGTCTTCCCCACGGCCCATACACTGTAAAAAATCGCAGCCCTGTGGTCGGCAGTTGATATAGGTTTGAATAAGAGTGGGCAATGAGTTCGTTTGCTTTTTTAGTAGCTGCATAAATCGTTAACGGGTGATTCACTCCATCCGTTTCTTTATAAGGTTGAATACCATTTGCTCCATAAACAGAGCTTGTAGAGGCATAAACCAAATGTTCAATCTCATGATGCCGACATGCTTCAATAATATTGGTAAACCCAATTACATTAGATTGCACATAAGCATGAGGATTAGTTAGAGAGTAACGCACGCCAGCCTGTGCTGCCAAATTGACAATGCGTTTTGGAGCATGCTTAATAAATAGCTCATTGATAGCTGCTACATCAGCAATATCAACTTGATAAAATTGAAAATTAGAATAGGTCTGCAACAATTCAAGACGTGCTTGTTTTAAACGGACATCATAATAATCATTGAGATTATCGACAGCAATCACCGTATCACCGCGTTCCAATCGAAACTTTGCCAGATGAAAACCTATAAAACCTGCAGCACCTGTAATTAGCAAACGCATAATTGATCACCACTCTTAAAATTCCGGAGAAGTATACTCGCTATAAGACTCGATGAAAACTCAAAGACTAAGAACCTGCCGCAAGTGAAAATATTTAATTTGAACGAGAAATTGCTTTATTTTGGCCTACTTGTCATATTCCGTGCATAGCATCCATCCACTCTTAGGTCAAAAAACAGGCGCCTGGATTCCACATAAGTGGAAGATTGACAATGGATAAGTTCATAACACTTTGCATTAAACTTGATTACCGATATCCTGAGCAAAACCACCGTCATCCTGAGCAAAGCGAAGGATCTCCAGCAGATAAGTCTCGATCTTCAAACGGGGAGATCCTTCGCTTTGCTCAGGATGACGGGGAATTGGAATAAAACATAATTTTCCTGTTACCCCCCGCCCCATTTCTATCAAGCTTTTGATTCGCTATACTAGTTTGCCAATTTATTGCAAACGATAAAACTATGAACTCACTACAAACCACCATCGAGCTTGGCTTTGAGCAACGACAGGAATTATCACCTGACACCGCTTCCAAGGAAATTATTGAAGCTGTTAATGACGTGATTGAAGGACTGGATCAAGGGCATTATCGTGTCGCTGAAAAAATCAATAATCAGTGGGTCGTCCATCAATGGCTTAAAAAGGCCGTTCTTCTTTCTTTCAAATTGAACGCCAACCAAGTCATAGACGCTGGATTTTGCAAATTTTATGATAAGGTGCCGCTTAAGTTCTCCACCTATCAACCCCAGGAATTTGAACAAACTGCGGCTCGGGTAGTTCCTCATGCCATGGTAAGGCGGGGTGCTTTTATAGGGAAAAATACCGTTTTAATGCCCTCTTATGTGAATATCGGCGCCTATATTGATGAAGGTGTTATGGTTGATACCTGGGCAACTGTAGGTTCTTGTGCACAAATTGGAAAAAATGTGCATCTATCAGGTGGCGCCGGAATTGGCGGCGTATTAGAACCTTTGCAAGCGAATCCCACCATCATTGAAGATAATTGTTTTATTGGTGCCCGTTCGGAGGTTGTTGAAGGCGTTATTGTTGAGCGTGATTCAGTATTATCAATGGGTGTTTTTTTAGGACAAAGCACCAAAATTTATAATCGCTTAACTGGCGCAGTAAGTTACGGGCGCATCCCTGCGGGCTCAGTCGTTGTTCCTGGCAACATGCCCAGTGAAAATGGACGCTATAGCCTTTATTGTGCGGTAATTGTTAAGCAAGTTGATGAAAAAACGCGGGCCAAAGTCAGTATTAATGAATTATTGAGAGACATTAAATAACATGCATACGGTGAAGTCGCTTCTTGCCAAACTCGTAGGCTTTCCATCCGTTACGCCACATGACATGGGTTGCCAAGATTATATGATTCATTTTTTTGAACAACTTGGCTTTACTTGCCACCGTTTTAATAATCCCCCTGTAGCCAATTTTTTTGCTTACCGTGGAAACGCCGAGCCTTTACTGATTTTTGCTGGACATACGGATGTGGTTCCCGTCGGTGAAACCAACCGATGGGTTACCGACCCATTCATCATGCAAGAAAGCGGTGGAATGCTCTACGGGCGTGGAACTGCCGATATGAAAGGCAGTTTGGCTGCGATGATGATAATGGCTGAGCGTTTTGTAAACAAATACCCAATTTTTTCAGGAAGTCTCGGTTTTTTAATTACCAGCGCTGAAGAAGGAGATGATTTTGCCCTCGGTACGCCTTATGTCATGTCGGAACTTGCAAAACGTTCTATTAAACCAACGTTTTGTATTGTAGGCGAACCTTCCAGCAGCACCCACCTTGGTGATGTCATTAAAATTGGCCGCCGCGGTTCTTTAACCGGCAGACTAAAATTACAAGGCAAACAAGGCCATGTGGCCTACCCCCACCTTGCAGAAAATCCTATTCATACGATTAGCCCTGTGTTGGCAGAATTAACAGGAAGAGCTTGGGATAATGGTAATGAACATTTTCCTCCAACCTCACTCCAAATCACGCATATTAATGCTGGTGGACAGGCTGGTAATATTATTCCAGGGGAACTAACGCTGCAGTTTAATTTCCGGTTCTCAACAGAGCAGACAGCGAATGGTTTAAAAAAAGCAGTAGAAGATTGCTTTAACCATTATGGGTTAAAGCCCGAGATTCGTTGGCAACTAAATGGTGAACCTTTTTTAACCGCAAAAGGTCAATTATTGAATAGTTGTATCAAAGCCATTCAGAAAGTTACTGACAGAACACCGGAATTATCAACGAGTGGCGGCACCTCTGATGGGCGTTTTATTGCTCCATATGGGGTAGAAACCATTGAATTGGGGCCAATTAATGCCACCATTCATCAGGTGAATGAGTGTGTTTCTTTAGCCGATTTAGAAAATTTGGTACTAATTTATGAACTGATTTGTGAAGAGATTTTACTGAAAGCTTAAGTATTAATTTTGGATAGAGAGCAATGACAAAAAAAAATACCGGGGACTTACATAATCACCTTAATGGAAGTCTAACCCTTGAATTTCTAAAAAAAATAGCTAAAAAAAACAATTGCCTTGATATTTATGAACAGTTAGTAAGCATTAGAGGAGATTATTTACAGCGCACCAGCTCTCAACCTGAAACAGGTTATTCTAGTGAATTGATAGCGTTAATTTGGAAACAATTTGGACTAATTCATAAGATTGTTCAAAATATGGATGACATCACTGAAGGCGTTCTTGATGTAGTTCAAAATTCAACCGCAAAATATCTCGAAATTAGAACGACACCCAAATCCATGGCAGGAAAAACAGAAGATGACTATATAAATGCCTTTGTGGATGGTCTATCGCAAGCCAAACAAACATTACATGGCAAAGAAGCGGTGGGTTTATTAAGTTTGGATAGAACAGTGCACACTTTGGAAAACGCCAGGCACTTCATTCGTCGCATAATCGAATGCCCCAATAAATTATTAGTTGGCTTAGATATTTCAGGCAACCCCTTGGGAAAAAGAACGTTAACAGGGAATCAGTTAAGAGAAGTTATTCACTTAGCCCTAAATAGTGGTATTGCCATAGCGATACATATGGGTGAAGCAGAGAACGAGATAGAAAAACAGGATACTGACATAATTTTATCAGCGCTTGAAGAATGGCAATCTTCACGGTTTACTCAAGGCGCAAACCCTTTACATGGTAAAGTGCGACTAGGCCATTGTATTTTTTTAACAGATGCACAAAAAGAAAAAATTGTATCGCTTGGAATACCTATCGAGGTTTGCCCATCCTGCCATAGCAAATTAAATTGGCATCTTGAAAAGCTACCTCATCCGTAACAACTATTTATAAAGATTTAAGTGATCCAGTAGTGGTAGGTACTGATGATGAAATAATTTTTGGCGCTTCAGCAAAAACTGAATTTAATAGTCTTTTAAAATTTTTTTCAAATACAAAGCAACTGGATAAGAAACAACTAAAAGAACACCAAGCAAATTTTCGTTTTTCTTTATGATTCCAACAATACCAGTCTTGTTCTGGTTAACGACTAGCCGATAACCAGAACTTTATTTAAGATACTCGCAATGCATTTAACCCGTGATCACTTGGGCATCATGAATGGCCTCTTCATCCGCTTTGGCTTTTTCGTTAACCACCTTGGCAACACAAGAATCAGACCAAACATTTAGCGAGGTCTCAAGCATGTCTATCAAGCTATAAAAAGGTAAAATAATACCTAGCAAAGTGATAGGGACATTCATACTGGCCAATAAGCTTGCACTTAAGAAAAAGCACCCCATTGGAACGCCAGCATTACCTATTGCCGCGATGGTTGAAATTACAATCCACAATCCCATCATGGGTAAGGAAATTTCAATGCCATGATTTTGCATCAGATAAATAACCGTGGCAAAAATAAATGCGGCACAACCATTCATATTCAAACTTGTGCAAAGCGGTAGCACAAAACGGCTAATTTCGGGTTTAACTTTTAAGTTTTTCTCAGCAGTTTCCATGGTTATTGGCAAAGTGCCTACGGAAGATTTGGAGAAAAAAGCCACGGATAATGCAGGAAGCATTCCCTTAAAAGCGGCAAAGGGCTTCACGCCCTGTGATTTTAGCCATAGAGGCAAAATAACAAACCCTTGTATCAAATTTGCTAAAATAATAATAAGTAGGTATTCCCCTATTCCCTTAATTGCCATACCTTCTCGTAATTGCACTACAGTTGTTGTAATAAATCCGTACAAACCGAGAGGAATAATAGCAATAACCCAACCTGTAATCACCATAAATAAACCATGGGCACCACGAAAAAATTGGGTAATCGTTTGTCGTGCTTGTACTTCTGGTATAAAGCGAATGGCAATTCCAATCACAATACCCATCAGTAATACACCCATGACTTGATGCTCAAGAAAAGGCGACAAAATAGAGGAAGGAACTAAATTAGCTATATGTTGAAAATAACCAAGTTGACTTGTTTCTGGCGCAGCAGCAGCAGCATGCTGCTTAATAACGCCCACCATGCCGGGGTGAATAAGGATATAGAGTACACAACTGATGGCTGCTGCCACCAGTGTCGTGCCTAATGTATAAGACATGGCACGACCCCAGATTTTGCGCATCACCCCATCTGCACGATAATTCGATAAAGTGACGATAATCGACAAAGCAATAATAGGTAGACTTATGCATTTGAAAATTTTAATAAAGACATCCGCAATGAATAAGCCAAAGACTTTCAATACAGTAATGTCTGAATAACCACTTAGGATGCCGAGGACGATCATAATGGCGTATAAAAAAGGTGTAGAAAGCCATTGTTTTTTTGGGGAAGAAGAGTGTTGGGCGCACATGGGAGAAATACCTTAAAATAGTTAATGAGACTTTTACGAGGAGTGTGAAATTAACAACAACAGCAACAGCGGTAGTAGTAAGCAGAGAAAGAACCTGTATGGAAAGCTGCGTAAGTGTGCTGTAAAGTGTCGTTCATAGTCACCATTTTAGGTATTTTTTTGTACATTGAGTGCATATTTTAACACAACTGAGATTCAGGTCAAGACCTCTCCGTGTGAAAATTTAACCGAGCTTTCTTTAAACCTATTATCCTGTCATAAGCTTCTTCAATCCGATCTTTTGAAATTTTGTTTTCATGCACTAATTTTTCGATTTTATCAATCACTTCATAAGGTGTTACATCATCCAATTGATTTCCAAAAATAATCATATCGGCGCCGGCATTAATCGTTAAACACAATGCATCATCCATTGCATAATGTTTGGCAATCGCATGCATTTGCAAATCATCACTAATTATAACGCCACTGAAACCAAGTTCTTGTCGCAAAAGGTCTGTTAATATAGTTTTGGATAAGGTAGCAGGCAGACCGCTTGAATCCAATTGACGATTAATAACATGGGCTGTCATGACCATAGTTGGAATATTCTCTTTACTAAAAATAATGCGGTAAGGCTCCAATTCACTTAATTGAAATGTCTCCGTAACATCAACAAATCCCTCATGAGTATCACCAACCGCACTTCCATGACCAGGAAAATGTTTATAGCAACAGGTAATTTGATAGTTTGAAAACATTTCAACAAACTGGGTTGCCAAGTTTACGACTTGTTCTGGATAAGCAGAAAAGCTTCGCTTTAATTTCCCGATGATTCCCTCTTCCTGGTTTAAATCAAGATCAATAACAGGGGCAAAATTCAAATTAAAGCCAAGCTCATGCAGGGTATTTGCCATCTGGTGTACTTCGGCTTGAAAATTTATGGACGAAAATTTGGCTAATTCTGCCGGGGTCACTGTCTTTGTGCAGTTCTCAATATATTTTAAACGGTCTACAGCCCCACCTTCATAATCAACTGCAATAAAAAGCGGCGGAGTCCCTTTACCTAAGGCGTTATTCGCTTGATGGAGTTGGTCTATTAAATGTTTAATTTGAGCACGATTAACAAGATTTTTTCCTTGGCGTTGATGGATAAGGTCGTAATCAAACAGCAAAACGCCCCCAAGACTATTATCCTTTAACCATTCTTTTATTGGGCTTTTTTCACTAATCACCGTGTCCGAAAAACCCATGATTAGCATTTGAGCAATTTGCTGTCGTAAAATGGTCATCTTGTCGTGCCTTCTCATTCAGAAGGAAACGATAATACAAGTTCACAAAGCTCAAGAAAAGACTATTGTAATAGAATGTTGTTATTGTGGAGGTATCGCCGGAACATTTGTCCAGTCGCATTTGCAATTGCCTTGTGCATCGGGTGGAAAAGGAACGGCTGCAAAATTGGCTGGGAAACAAATTGGTATATTCCAGGCTGTATCCCCTGGCCCTATAGCGCCAGGCAATGACCAATAGCGCATTGACATATAAACTTTACCTACTTCACTTTGCCAAAAAACAGGTTTATAGGTTGCCTGATAGAAAAAGCGCTGCGCCGGGCTACATGTGAAAGAAGCCCTCCCCCAGGATTTACCTTTTGGAATATCGACAGTGACTATTTTGTCATTCGTTTTTGCATCAATAGCAACTACTTGCACATCGTAATTTGTCCAGCAGGTATCTTTGGCCACGGTTAAGAAACAAGGAAATGCAAAGACAGGCACTGCAATTAATAAACCACTTAGGGATAAAAACGATTTTATAATCATAGCAACCCACATGATCAAAAAATATACTTTAAGTATAATCAAAAATTTCCCATTTATTAAAATGCTCGTAATACGGTTAACTATTGTCTATAGTTGTTAAAGCATCTGATGTAAAAATCAAACCAATAGATATTATCAATCAAATCATAACCTTGCTCTATCACCGCGTATCTTATGGTTGATTTCCACCCTATATCGGTATATTCTTCGCGCTTGAGGAGAGATGGCCGAGCGGTCGAAGGCGCACGCCTGGAAAGTGTGTATACGGCAACGTATCGAGGGTTCGAATCCCTCTCTCTCCGCCAAATCATTTAATCTCCACCGAATTTATGACATCTGAACTCATCAAATACTTTTATGAATGCGAAGATTATTTTTTTCGTGCAATTAGCAAAGAAAGCTTTAATTATAGTCATCAAACAAGAATTTATATTACAGCCGTTCCCGTAGCCAGTTTAAATGTGGTGGTTATACCTCATCCTATTAAGGATTTAGGGCTTTTTTTAAATAACATTAATCAGTTTTTCATGGGCAAAAGTTTACCTTGGGCAGCCGCTTTTTCCCTATGCGACCCAATACACGCTTTGGAAAATGGTTTAGAGAGTATCCATTTCGCAGAAAGCGAAAATGCTACCTCCATGTGTATTCCTTTAAATCAAATACCTCCTTTTCATTCAAACGAAGCATTACTTATAAAAGCCACAGACACTAAATTAGCTGATTGGAGAACGCCGCTCATAGAAGCATTTCAATCAACGGTTGAACTAACTGCTTTGTATCAAAAAACCCATGAACATGCACTTGTAAAGAAAAGCCAACTGCACCATCTTACGCTTTATCTTAATGAAAAGCCCATCTCTTCATTAACCCTATCCCTTCAGGGCAAACTAGCAAGAATTGATGATTTTGGCACCCTTCCCGCCCATCAACGAAAGGGGTACGGAAGTTACCTGTTAAATTTTGCTTTAGACAAACTTAAAAAATTGGGAGTCGAGTATTGCTTTTTGGAGGCAGCTGAATCAAGTTTGTCGCTATATGAAAAATTGGGATTTAAAATACTTTTTAAAAGAAAGTACTTATGGGATTTTTACAATTAGACTCCCCGCTAAAAAATAAATTTCGTTTCAATTAATTTTTTATGGCTGCTCAGGCTTGATATTGCTCATTTAAGAACGCAACAAGTTATTAAAAATATAGACTGTGTATTTTTTTGCCTTAACGCGCTAAAATAGCCACTAATGGTCATAAAAAAATATGGATTTTTTCTTGGAAAAGAAACTATTTACTTGTTATTTGATTGGCGAAGATCATCTCTTGCTTGAATGTGCCGAGATTCTTTTATCACACCATCATTCTATACTCGGTATTATTTCCCCTCTTGCAAGTGCAGAGGATTTCTCCCTCGCGAGAAAGATACCTTATTTTAGAAAACTTGCAGACGCAATGCCTGTTTTATCAATCACTTCATTTGATTATTTATTTAGTGTCATTAATGGCTCCATTCTTCCCCTTTCTTTGCTGAAACGAGCAAAATGCATGGCAATTAATTACCATAATGCCCCTCTGCCTAAATATGCAGGTCTTCATGCTCCATCGTGGGCAATTCTACATAGTGAAACTGTGCATGGGGTAACCTGGCACCAGATGGTAGAAGAAATTGACGCCGGTGACATCCTAAAGCAAGCGTTAATTGAAATAGAATCGAATGAAACGGGATTAAGCCTGGGGGTTAAGTGTTACAAGGAAGCAATTAATACCTTTAAGGAATTGGTTTATGATTTAAGCTTTCAATGTGTCCGCTCAACTCCCCAGGATTTAGCACATCGCACCTACTTTGATTATTATAAAAAGCCGCGGCATGGTGGCTGGATCAACTGGAATGATGCCGGAGAGAGCATTGATAGGGTATGCCGGGCATTGAGTTTAGGTCATCATTACAATAACAGATTGGGCTTACCTAAATTCAACATTGGGAAACATTTTTTTCTTATTACTCAACTGCATATGCTTGATGAACACAGCACTAACCCGCCTGGTACCTTGTTGGAGGTTTCATCTAACTACTGGAAAATTGCTACAAGAACTAAAATTATCCAATTAGAGCAAGTCATTGCATTAGATGGTAGCTCGTCTAACCTGGCAGATATTGCCAAAGCTTTGCATTTGAAGAAAGGTACTATACTGCCATCTGAATTGGAAAAAGTATTACTTGAATATGAATACCTTTATGAGATTTACTCTATCCATGAGCTGTTTTGGGTAAGACAGAAAAAACATTTTAATCCCGCCTTCCTTCCTTTTCAAACGCTTTCAGCTAACCTCCCCAACCATTCACTGGAATGTATTGCAAGCCTGGATGCCTCGTCTTTATTTTCGTTTCCTACGAATGAATATCCTAATAATCCTTGCAACTTATTATTTGGAGCTTTGTTAATTTATCTTTATCGTTTAGGGAATAAGGAAAAATTGGGGGTAGGTTTTTCTCATTCTAAATTACAGCAACTCTCTGAACCCCTTATCCCCCTATTCGCCCAAGTAGTACCTTTTTCAATTGAATTCGAAGAGGATTACACCGTAGAAAAAGCCCTCAATAAATTTTTTAATCAGATACTAAAACTAGATAAACATTTAAGTTTTTCGAAAGATATTTTTTACCGTTATCCAGATTTGTCATCAAGCCCAAGTTTTTACCCTATAGCGGTTCTTATAGGCCATGAACAAGGATTAGCAACTCAAATAGAAACTATTCCTGCCGCCGTCATTATCACTATTTCCAATACCTACAAAGTTCAATGGTATAGTCACGAAAAAAACGATAATTTAAAAGCAGTCATTCAGAATAGTATACAGCATCTCTCTGTCCTTATTAATGCAATGTTTAAACAACCAGCAACGCCTATTTCCAAGTTGCCACTTCTGACTGAAAAAGAATTAAAGCAGCTGCTGATTAATTGGAATGATACCCAAACTCCTTATGGAAAGAATAAAAACGTAATTGAGGTTTTCTTAGAGCAAGTACAAAAAACACCTTCACAACTTGCACTTGCTTATGAAAAACAATCGCTCACCTATCAGGCCTTAAATGAGCGATCTAATCAATTTGCACGGTTATTACAGAAACAAGGAGTGCAGCCTGGCGCCCATGTGGCCATTTGTACGGATCAGGAAATTCATTTAATAGTAGGCTTACTGGCTATCTTAAAATCGGGGGCTGCCTATATTCCTATCGACACCAATTATCCTTCCTCTCATATACAATTTATTTTAAGCGATAGTAATGCCACTTTGGCCTTATCTTCCAATTCTGTAAAAGATAAAATGCAAGTTTGTTGTGATAATCAGAATGTTCCTTTACTCGTTTTTGACAACCTAACGAAAGAAGCTGCCCATGAAAACAGTGATAATTTAAATTTTACCCAGGTAGAGCCGAATCATTTAGCCTATATTATTTACACCTCAGGAACAACAGGAAAGCCTAAAGGGGTTATGATTCCTCATCGAGGCATTAACCGACTGGTTAAAACAACCAACTACATCCAAATAACACCCAATGATCGCATCGCACAAGCCGCAAGTATTAGTTTTGATGCTGCAACGTTTGAAATCTGGGGGGCTTTATTAAATGGGGCAACACTTGTTGCCGTGCCTCATGAAATACTACTAAATGTTTCACATTTCGCCCGCTTTTTAGCCAAAAAAGAAATTACCATCCTATGGCTGACTTCGGCGTTATTCAATCAATATGCGTCAATTAATCCTTCGATGTTTAGTACGCTTTCGTATTTGTTAGTGGGAGGCGATGTATTAAATACAGAGCAGATAATGAAGGTGGTACGATGCGCAAAGGGAGCCCCACAAAGCGTTCTAAACGGTTATGGACCTACGGAAAATACAACCTTCACCACGACTTATCCCATTGAAGCCAAAAAAGAAGCTTACCAATCCATCCCCATTGGAAAGCCCATTGCCAATACCACTGTGTATATTCTTGACACACATCTTCAACCCACTCCGATTGGGGCGCCCGGAGAATTGTATACTGGGGGTGCAGGGGTCGCGCTTGGCTATCTAAACCGCCCTGAAATTACAGCCTCCCGCTTCATCCCGAATCCCTTTGATGAAACAAATCAAACCCTGCTATATAAAACTGGCGATATGGTACGCTGGCTACCGGATGGTAATATTGATTATCTTAGTCGCCAAGATAATCAGGTAAAAATACGTGGCTTTCGCGTAGAGCTAGAAGCTATCAACTCCATTTTGTCGCACTATGAAGCCATTGATCAATGTGCTGTTCGTGTTTATGAAAATGAAAAACATCAAAAATTCATCATTGCTTATATTGTTCTTAAATTTGAAACACCTATTGCAAATATTCAACAATATATGGCTACACAGCTGCCTGCATATATGATTCCAAGTTTTTTTATTACCATTGACACAATCCCTTTAACGCTAAATGGAAAAGTAAATTTCGAAAAACTACCTGCCCCTGACTTTTCAATGCACGCCTTGCGCGCAGAATACGTCGCGCCTCACACACCCATTGAAAAAGAGATTGAAAGAATCTGGTGTGAATTGTTTGGGCTTGACCAGGTCGGTATTCATGATTCCTTTTTTGATTTGGGCGGTCATTCTTTAATGGTAACCCAAATGGTTTTAAAGATGAAAGATCAATTACACTATGATTTGCCCTTGCAACAATTCCTTGAAAAACCAACCATCGCTTATCTAGCGCAATTGATAGAAGCCAATATACATTCTGAGACGGAGCAATCCTCATTTATGGCGCATTGGCAGTTTGATACGGAATTAAGCTTGCCTTCTTACCCCAGAGAACTTCAATTGTACAAAGATAAACCACAAAGCGTGCTATTAACGGGGGCAACAGGTTTTCTAGGTGCAAACCTCCTTTACCAACTTCACACCCTTACTGCAGCCGAGATTTATTGTTTGGTGAGAGCAAATGACTCTGAAGAAGCCATCAAAAAACTCGATAATGCACTGCAACAGTACCCTGAATTAGTGGGTAGCAAGCGAATACATCTATTGGTTGGTGATTTGGAAAAATCTTATTTAGGGCTGGCCATTGAAGAGTTTATGATGCTGTCTGAGAAAATTGATATTATCTACCACAATGGTGCAGCAGTTCATCATTTATACAGCTATGATATGTTACGCGCTGCCAATGTATTAAGCGTTAAAGAGATCTTGAAGCTTGCGACTATCAAAAAACAAATACCAGTACATTATGTCTCAACCCTGTCTGCTGCAGGAAACTATACTAACCCGCTAAATACAATCATCGAAGATTTTATTTATACACATCCCAATCCACCCCCGGCTGATGGTTACAGTCAAACCAAATTAGTGGCGGAAGAATTGCTTGCAAAAGCCCATCAACAACAATTGCCCGTGAAAATATACAGGCCTGGATGGATCTTGGGCGATTCAATTTCTGGTTTTATTGCTGCAGAACAAAATCACTTATTAATGCTGGTTAAAGGATGTCTTCAGTTAGGCTATGCGCCAGCCTGGGATATTTCGCTAGATATTCTACCCGTTAATGTTGTAAGTCAGATGATTGTTAAAAGCTCATTAAATCAAAATATTCCTTATCATGTCTTTAATCTGGCGAATCCGAATAAATTGTTGTGGAAAGAGTTAATGGCTTACCTCTTAAACCGCGGTTATGAATTATCATTATTACCCCCCAATGAATGGCGTGCAAAGCTTTCAAAAGAAATAGACTCTCAAAATACGCTTTATTCCCTTTTGACTTTGTATATAAATCAAAATGATAATGACTGGATGAAAGCCTTAAACAAAATTTCACATGCAAATAATCAAAATACACACTATGCTTTTAGAGAAAATAATATGGAATTTCCCTTAGTAAATTCACAGTTACTGGATATATATTTTAGTTTCCTGGAACAAAAGGGATTTTTAATGAAAAAGTAAGACACTAGTAGGTAGCTCTGATAATGGAAAAGCAATCCCCGTCGACAATATCCACCTCTCTTTTCCAATTGGAAACCCTACTTTCATTATCAGATGATAGTATTATTATTTTAGATGCAAATTTTCATATTATTGATTTCAATGCTGTGACAGAAGCACTATTGGATTGGAAAAAACCTGATTTATTGGGTAAGCCTTTGGAATCAATTTATTCAAATCCTAGTTACAGGCGCCCCTTTTCTTTATCGAAAGTTAAAGCCATCCGTCAAGGGAAACTCGAAGACTATGAGCGAGTTTTTTATCATCATAATACAAAACAATATATTATTTGGAAATTCAAGCGCTCTGCTGATCAACTAAATTTAATTATCTTAGGTAAAGACATTACTGATAAAAAACGTCTTGCTTTGCAAAGCGTGACTATGTTTGAACAAATTAAAAAAATTTCAGCATGCGTGCCTGGTAATTTTTATTGGAAAAATAAAGATGAGGAATACCTAGGCTGTAATGAAATTTTGCTTAAAACGCTTGGTTTTAAGTCTATGAAAGATATCGTGGGAAAAACCGATTATGATTTATGGCCTGAGCATGCAGACGAGCTAAAAAGGCATGATGAACAAGTTATCAAGGTAAAAAAACCTATCTTTTTCGAAGAAACGGTTACTCGCGATGGAAAAATAATGTACTTTACCGTAATTAAAATGCCTCTTTTAGATGATGAAGGAAATATCATTGGCATTTTAGGTAATTCCCTCGATATTACCGAGCTTAAAAAAACACAGGCCGACTTAAAAATAGCCAAGGAAATCGCTGAAGAAGCCAGTCAAGCCAAAACGGAATTTTTAGCCAATATGAGTCATGATATTCGAACCCCCCTCACTGGCATTATTGGGATGTCAAAAATGCTGGAAGAAACGCTTAAAACTCCGGAAGAAAAACAGTATGCAAGCTGGGTAAATGACAGTGGCGAGCAACTATTAAAATTTTTAAACGGTGTATTGGATGTCGTATCGGCCGAGCACATGAATGAAGATGACCTCCACCAGGAATCATTTTGTTTGCAAGCATGTCTTGAGGATTTAAGCCAATTGGAACAACCCGCAATGCGACAAAAAGGAATTCATTTTGATTTGAACATTTCATCAGATATTCCTTCTATTATTACCACCGATCGCTTTAAGCTAAGTCGCATTCTGTTAAATTTGTTAGGTAATGCTATTAAATTTACCGATCACGGCACTATTCGATTATCGGTAGATTTGCAGACTTCTAATCAGCAAAAATTTTTGGTTTTTAAAGTTTCAGACACAGGAAAAGGCATCCCCAAAAAGGCACAAAATAAAGTATTCGAACGATTTTATCGTGTTTCTCCTTCTTATAAAGATGATCACCATGGACATGGTGTGGGACTGCATATTGTCGAAAAATACATCCACATATTAGGTGGAACGATTCAACTTGAAAGTGAGGAAGGAAAAGGAACCAGTTTTTTCTTTACCATCCCACTTAAAGTAAACGACTTTCCTCCTCCCCCTAAAAAAATTGCGCATGCAAAGTCAACTACCCCTACGTCTATCACTCCCTCGGGCCATATGCCAACTATTTTGCTTGTGGAAGATAATATGGTGGCGCTGAAGGTTCTGGAAGCCATTGTTGCTAAAGCAGGTTGCCCCTATAAGTCTGCAATTTCTGGTGAAGAAGGTTTAGAACTTGCTACAAATGAGCATTTTGATTTAATCATCACAGACATTGGGTTACCAGGCATTTCAGGGAATGAAATGACACAACAAATTCGTGCACTTGAAAAAGAAAATCCGAAAATTACTCCTGTGCTTATCTATGGTTTAACCGGCCATGCTGTACAGACAGCCGAAGCGCAATCTTTACGTGCAGGGATGAATGGGTTATTTACTAAGCCAATTACCAATAAGAATTTACAAATTATGTTAGATGCTTTCCAATGTAAAATCACAAATCAACAAATCCAGCCCAATAAGGCTTTGGATGCCCACGTTGAGAATGGGGAGGACGAACTTTTTAAAATAAGGCACTTACCCTTATTGGATATTGAAAAGGGGTTGGCTACGCTTGGGAATATGAATATTCTACAGGAGCTTTTAACCACGATGATTAATGAAACCTTGCCCGTAGAAGAAGTTAAAATTCAAGAAGCCTATAAGCAAAATAATTGGGATGAAGTTAGAAATCTGGCTCATACCATGAAAAGTGGTGCTATTTATTGTAGTGCAGTAAGGATGCATTACGCCTGCCAACACCTAGAGCGCTATCAAAAAACTGGACACAATGAATTACTTGATAAACTATTTCATCAATTAATATCAGTCGTGGAGGATACAAAAAAAACAATTAAGATCTGGTTAGAAAAAAATAATTAATTCCTAGCATGGGCATTCACTATGAATTAATTTGCAATAGGAGCTTAACCCCTACTCCCCTTACATTGTCAATACATCAGCAGCCACATGATAGGCCGTGTCTTCTTCTAAATAGCCATTACCACACTGCTGCGCGATTTTTATTAAAAGCTCCTGCTGTTGATGATTTTGAATTTCAGGATCAAAAACACTTAAATCGATTTTAGTCAATTTGTCTAATTGTTGAAGTTGTTTCATATTGATTTTTACAGGTTTAAAAAAAGCCTGTCCTCTACTCCCCTGCGCCAAAAGTATTGCTGCTCTTCTAATCGCTAAAAAATCTTCACCCCCATTATCGAGCGGTTGATGACTTCCCTCGTTTAATACCGGTCTTAAACGACCATCAAGGGCGAGAGCAACGGCGAGAGCTCGATTAGGATGTTCAAAAAGTAAATCAAATTTGTCTTGCTTAAGCTGATTGTTATTGTCCAGACAGCAACACGCACTGGCTATAGTGCGAATTAACTGCGAATGATTGATTAATTTTCTAATATTAGTCGCATTGAGGAGATCAACATAATCCAAGGTGGATAGTAGATTAGAAAATTCTGAGGTCATCAAATTTTTATTAAACAATTCTTCACAAAAATTAATTTTTTCACCATCATCATCAAGCTTAATCGCCTCCAGGCGTAACAATCTTAAAATACCTGCAGCTATTTCAGCATTATGCGGTTGTTTGAGGGCAAGCTCTCGAGTTACAGGAGAGAATTGCTTAGCTTTAACCAGTTGTTTAAACAACGATGCCATTGAAGCTGCATGCTCAGGTATTTTACTAATGGCATTTTTATTGTCACTATTATCCAAAGATATTGCATTTAAAGTGTTTATCCCTTCAGCAATCTTATCAGCATACTGGGGTTCGCGAATGATAATTGCTAAATTTTCATCAGTTAATAGCTCATGCTGGGTAAGGATAATTACTGCGTTTGTTAAGCTGTTATAGAATTGAGGATAGTTAAAAAGCGCATCCAGAATAAATTGTGCCTGTTCCGGTTTTAATTTATTTTTTGGTAGTGTTACAACCGCAAGTCCGATTTTTAAATGCTCATTCTTAATAACGCTTTCAAGCAGCCTGAATAAATTCGCTTCGCTATTCCAACCCGCTTCGCGAAATAAGATTAATATACTTGTTATCCGCTCTCTTGCGTTTAATAGGTGAGGATTTACACAAATTTCAATGTGCTTTTGAGTGACGGCCTCTTTGGCTTGGGCCAACTCTTTAAGAATATCAAGAAAATCCAACGTATGTTGTCCAAGCTTACAGATTGCTGAAAGATTGGGACTAATTAATTTGGGGTTGATAGAAACTAATAACGTTAAAATAGTATACGTGGAACTCATAAGAGTTGAAGAAGACAAACAATTTATCGCTTCGCCAGTAATCCCATGTTCTTGTAACAACAAAATACATTTGGTCATTGTGCAAGGTGCTGGGCTATTGGCAGTCAGTAATAATGTTTGTTTTGTCAAAACTTTTGCTTCTTTTAGAGATGCAATGTCTTTCAATTTTTCATGTAATTGAGGCAAATGAAGTTCATGGGCAAATTCTGTAAGTGATGCATCTAATCTATAACCTTTTAATACCTCAATTAATAATGATAAATTTTCTGCATATTCCTTATGTTTCTCCAGCAGACCAACATTGGTGACTGATAACTGCTTATTTTCTTTTAGTCTTTGTAACGCATTCCTTCCACCAAGCTCTTTAAGAAGCGCATCAAAGGTATTACTACTTTCTGAACCATTCCAGTTTTTTTTGCCCAAACAAATTTTAACTAATTGACGTAACTCTTCGGGGGTTAACTCATCTCCAGCCTTTTTAACCCTTTCAAGATAAAACTGACGCAGCTCAGCAATATGAGGCTCCTCCTTTAATGAGCGCCCATAGCCTTTGTTGGCATCGTAACTATCAAGGTATTCTTTTATTTTTAAAATCTTCATTGAGTCATTCCATCCATGCTTGTCCCTACTTCGTATGACGCAGAGTTAAATATTTGCAAAAGAAAAATAGCGACAGGTAAGTAAATAGTCAACTAGAATTAATTATTTTAGAAAGAATGTCAAAAGCTGGCGCATTGTTTAATTTCATAATGTACGATATAAAGATGAACACGCTTCTATTGAAATAAACCACTATGACTCAAAAATCCATCTCCCCTGAAAGCATTTTGGCTGATGGGGCAGACTATGCTCAATTTAAAGGAGTTCAAGTAAGAAAAGCCACCGTAGCGGCCTTTATTGCGAATATTGAATTACTCGAAAGCGCGAGTGCTTCGCCTGAAGACAAACATCAAGCGATACGCACCTTAATGGATTTAGCGCCATCCATTGTAGCAATTGGTCTACCTGAGCATGTGCTTTTTAAAAACGAGATTGTAGAATCAATTATTCAAGAAGCTAAGAAACAGGTACCCTAACCTCAACTTTGTGAAAAATTT
>NZ_LNYG01000008.1:0-27549 GCF_001467745.1 Legionella jamestowniensis | reverse complement strand
GAAAACTTTTCCGAATCCCCGCGGCGAAAACTTTTCCGAATCCCCGCGGCGAAAACTTTTCCGAATCCCCGCGGCGAAGACCGCGGGGTCCATCGATAATGAGTTTACAGTATCGCTGTTTTTCAATAGAGTAAACCCTTGTAATGGAATAGAGGCAAGTTCAAATGAAGGAGAGTTATGTGTATATTCTCGCGAGCAAGTACAATGGTACATTGTATATTGGATTAACCTCTGATTTGATCAGACGTGTCTGGGAGCACAAAAATAAGTTTGTCCCAGGTTTTACTCAAAAATACAACGTTACCAACCTTGTGTATTACGAAATGTTTAATGATATCTCGTTGTCTGCTGCTCGAGAAAAGAGATTAAAGGAATGGAAACGACAATGGAAAATCGATCTTATTCAAAAAAATAATCCAGAATGGAAAGATTTATACCACGAAATAGTTCAGTGAATGGACCCCGCGGTCTTCGCCGCGGGGATTCGATAGTATTTTTCCATAAAGTCTAGTACAGTCTTATACTACATTCTCTCTTGTACTGCTGCATTCCTTTTTAGAAATGAGATCGTAGAGTCAATTATTCAAGAAGTTAAGAAACAGATTACTAACCTCGACTTTATAAAAAAAAGACCTTTCCCGAATCCCCGCGGCGAAGACCGCGGGGCCCATTTCAGTCTAAATTAACAACTAAGTTTGCTTAAAACCTCTGATTTGATTAAACGTCTGGTAGCACAAAATAAGTTTGTCCCAGGTTCTTACTCGAAAATACAACCTTACCAACCTTATGTATTGGAAAATTTTGAGGTAATGCGATAGAGGACATGTGGTGATAAAGGATGCTTCAACGGAAGATTTGGATGGCAAAAATTATCTTTTCCGTCACAAGTCATCCCTATTTTTTGCATTACCCGCTGAGAGCGCACATTCGTGATAGTCGTAAAGGAAACGATTTCTTTTAATCCTAATTGTTTAAAACCATAAGCGAGTACAGCCTTTGCGCCCTCAATGGCCAAACCTTTTCCCCAAAAACGAGGAGACAAACGCCAACCAATTTCAACACAAGGAGAAAAATGAGCAGAAAAAGAAGGTATATTCAGACCTATAAACCCTATAAATTCAGCGGTTTCTTTCAATTCTGCAGCCCACAGCCCAAATCCATGCTGCTGGATATGAGCATGAATGCGGGCAAGCATGGCCATTGTTTCTTTTTCACTTAGAATAGCAGGAAAATACTGCATAACCTGAGCATCAGCGTTCATCTCAATAAACAATGGATAATCAGTCTCGAGCCACTCACGAATGATTAGACGTTTGCTCTCTATTATCTTCATCTTTATCCTGGAAACAAATTTTTCAATGGTTAAAATGCTAGTTTTAATGCCAGAAATAGCAGTAAAATCACTGTATAAAACACGTAATAATTTGAGTAATTTGAGAATTTTTAATGATTACTACTTTCTCTCAAAAATAAATCTTGCGTTCTTATCTTTTTTCTTATAAAAATCTCACTTTGTTTCAATTTCATATAGAAATTAATAGACAAAATACAAAAATATTATACAATTTTTCACCCATTAATGCTTTATTTTTTGAGAGATCAAACAGTCAGTGACTAAGCACAAAAAAGATGATGCCGTTCCAATCAGTGATGGCGGCTACCGACGCGGACTTAAAGACCGTCACGTTCAATTAATTGCTCTGGGCGGAATCATAGGTTCCGGTTACTTTCTTGGAACTGGTGAAGTGGTCAATCAAGTAGGTCCGTCTGTCTTTATTGCCTATATTTTAGGGGGGTTAATTATTTATCTCACCATGCTTTGCATGGGTGAATTAGCCGTTGCCATCCCCATCTCAGGTTCTTTTATAACCTACACTGCTGATTTTATTTCACCCACCATCGCATGCGGTGTTGGCTGGTCCTATTGGATTAGTTGGGTTGCCTATATACCTGCGGAATGTATTGCTGGTGGGATAATCATGCAACATTTTACAGGCATTAATGGTTATATATGGGCCGTAGGTTTTGGCTTAATCATTACCTACATTAATATTGCTAAGGTAGGGACCTTTGGTGAAATTGAGTTTTGGTTAGCCATTATCAAGATTATGGCACTCATGGGGTTTGTGGCTCTCTCTATTTTGATCTTCTTCGGGATCATTCATGGCCCCCAACCAGGTGGTATTATTGGCGGAAAGTACATTTTTGACCAGGGAGGCCTCTTCCCCAACGGTCCTACAGTGTTACTCACTGCCATGGTGTTATTACTCGTGAATTATCAAGGTTCGGAGATTATTGGCCTTGCAGCCGGAGAGTCCATTAATCCTGCACGGATGATACCACGAGCCATTCGCACAGTAACATTTCGAATTCTATTCATTTATATTATTCCTGTTTTTTGTCTTGTTCTTATTTTTCCTTGGCAAAAAGCAGGCCTTGCCAATTCCGTTTTTGCGGATGCACTGAATTATTATGGCTTGAAATGGGCAGGGGCTGCGACCAGTTTTGTCACTTTAACAGCCACACTTTCATGTTCAAACTCCGGGGTCTATGGGATTGTGCGTTCGTTGAATGCCTTGGCACGCAATGGCATGGCGCCACATAAACTTAGTAAACTCAATCGCAATGCTGTTCCACAAAATGCCGGCATTGTAACATTACTTGCCATCTGGGTATTATTGGCAGCAGGCTATTTCTTTGGCCAATCGATGCTCTACATCGCCTTATTACTTGTTTCAGGATTTACTGGTGCTACCGCATGGATATCCCTCTGTTGGGCACAAATAAACTTCCGAAAACGTTTGTATAAAGCAGGTTATACTGTTGATGACTTAAGTTATAAAACGCCAGGCTCTCCTTATACAGGAATTGTTGCCATCACTTTGATGTTAATCTGTTTAATTTTTCTGGTTTTAAATAATGACCCGACCTATAAAATTGCATTTGCTATGGGCCTTATTAGCTTTGTAGGACCAATTTTAATTTATAAACTTGGAGGATTTGCAAAACGACGAAATATAGCCTTGGAGGCGAGTCAACATTTGCAATTTAAGGATATTTTCCCTGAGCGTAAAAAAGCAAATCTAACTTAACTTGATAGGTATTGTTGTAAATCAACTTATTCCACTTCTCTCCTGTGGGAAGTGGCTGAGTATCTCATTTTTCAAGCCATCTTTACCCTATTCGATTTTCCACCCCTTCTTGACTATTAAGTAATACGCTAGCTAATTTTGTCATTTTCCTTCTGGTCTATAGAATTAATTTCTCTGTTTAAGGCGTAACTCAATATAATTCGAATGACCACAATGATAGCAACGATGCCTACTGTATAGTAATCGGGTGCAGTGGTGGTACCTATTAAATCAGCTGCAACAATAAACTCCAATCCAAGAATTAATACACGGCCTAAACTTAACCTGATGGTATTGATACTAAGAGGGGAGCCAATACTGGATAGTGATGAGATTGTATAATGGATGTAACGTCCTAGAGCGATTAATACACCGGTTAAAATGACTAAGACTCCGCATAAAGATACACTTTTTTGTATAATAGTTAAAATAAAATGTAAATTGTTTATATCCATCTAATCCCTTAATTTTAACTTATCCTTATGCTTTAACTTCTAATTCTAAAACAACTATTCATTATTATGAATACTGTTTAGTTATAGGCATACTTTTTTATATATTACATATAGGGATAAATCGACTCTAAACAGGTAAAAAGGCCATTACTATTTAATTCTCAATTGGTTTGTGCTAAAATTGCGCAATATATTTTATGCAACAGAATACAATGTTCAAATCTAAAAACCCTAATTCTAGCGCGAGACCACTCTGCAAAATCGATGAAGCAGGAAATTTTGGATATTTTCCGGGGATAACTGTAGTGTCATCCCTTTACCCTACCCATAGGGAGCTTTGTTCTGCCATTCATGCTGCTTTAGAAGGCAGCTCTTTAATTAAAGAATATTTTTCTCTTCTTCCGGCTGAAAGTTATCACATGACTATGATGGATTTGCAGACTAAAGAAGGAATTGGCGATTCATGGAATGAATTTATTTCACAAAATTTATCCGAAAATAGAAAAATAATACAAGAACTGCAAACAAATCGAATATGCCCATCAATAGAAAAAATGAAAATAAATATAGCCTGGAGTTTATCTATTCATTTTGTATTGCCAGAGGAACAAGAAAAGCAAATTAGGGACGTAGCAAAAACACTCAACCTTGAAAAAAAAGTACCCTATGTCTTTCATATGACATTAGCTTACTTACGGCCCAATAAAGAAATATCCGAGGCCGTAGCGGATCAACTTGAAAACGAAATTAAACAAAACATTAGCTCAGTAATTAATTCAATTACTATGCCCATGAAGTTAGCCGAACCTCAACTGTGTTACTTCAATGACATGACTTGTTTTTATCCTTGGGATGCAACTTACAACCCATTTAGTAAATTATCGTCATTCCAAAATAGTTGGTTCGGATTCTTATCAAAGAAAAAAAATTCTTCTGATAAACTGGTAAATAATTCGAAAGAAAATACCAATTGTTCTCACTAAAAAAAATCAGTTATTGCTACGCTTAGACCGATGATATTCATATTCGCTTAACTAGCAGAAAATAACTTTCTAGTACACCGGCTAAAGCCTTGCACCTTGAAATTTTTCTTTTATTTCAGAAAATTGTTTTTCTTCATCAGTTTTAATGATGCTTTTGAATTTGAGAAATAATAGATCGATGGATTTACCAGAATGCTTGGCTAACATAGCTTCGCTTCTGGTAAATTCTGCTTTAGCATCAGCCAATCGGATTGCTGGATTACTTTCGTGTGGATTGCTTAATAAAGCCTTTATTTCTTTTATTTTTTCCTGTTTTTGCATAATTTCTTTTAGTTTACTTGTACCCATAGATCTTACCCTAGAATTCAAAAAACTAGGATTCCTATTAATGTGTGCTTCTAATTTCTCCAGTTCTTTGTGGATACTTTCAATTTCACAAGAGATATACACTGTTTTATTGATACATTCCTCCACTTGAGGATGAAATTTATCCTCATCTATAAGTGGGGTGCCATTAAGCATCTTATCTCTTTGTCTTTGTAAATCAGATTTAATTCGATCAATAGTTGTTTCAGATATTTCTGGACGAAGCTCAGCTAATTTTTCACTTGCAATAACATCAAACTCATTTATTCTTTTATCCGTAATGATTTTAATAATATTTTTTTCTGCTGCAGAAATTACCACATCGATTGATGCCATAATAAGTGGACGTAGATTATTATAATCTTCGAGCTGAATAGAACGAAGTATATCGGCTTTTTTCTCTTTCAAATCATTTTCAATGCCCTCAAAAAAACTCATTGCAACTTGTTGCTTACTTAATGCAAAGAAGAGTTTTTTTACTCGACTCTCCATACATTCATGAAAAAGTTTCTCTTTATCTCTTTCAAGTTTGTGTCCATCAATATTCCTATCAATCTCTTGTAGCATTTCTCTTCGTTTTAAAATTTCTTTGTTATAGTGGATTGTCTCATTTAAGGCTGCATTAAAAGCATTTTGGTTTTCAGTATAAAACATTGATTCTAAAGTAATTGGTTTATCACTTATTAATAAGGCTGGAAATTCATCTTTTACTTCCTGTACATCAAGTGGGGCAATAAATTCAAGCAAACTGTGGCCACCACTTCCATATAGCATCACGACAGTGAATAAGCGACTAAATTGATTAAATTCTTCACGTGAGGATGTGAATATCCCCCAGCCTTTGTTTCTCAAATCAACTAAGTTTCTCAATTGGCATAACATAGTACCCGATATGGCATTAGAGAAGGGATGAACCAGCAACTCATAATTACTTTGTACCCACTGTGCCTCTTCATCAAATGCAGCCTGATCAGAGGGTTTTAAATAGGAAGGGGCATCTCCCGTCATTGCAAAGGCTATGTCATCCCTAGGAATAGGATTCTCTCCCCGTAATAACCCCAATGCTGAATTTCTGGTGGAGCTTTGCTTATTATCTTTTCTTCTCTCAGGGTCTACCTTAGGAACTTTACCTCTATTTTCATTGGCAAATATGCCATGGTGATAAATATTAAGTGGCAGGTCCTGTCTATTCCAAGCACTGATGACGCCAAGAAAAGCGATTTGCACTATGAGTTTTATCTTATCTCTTTGCTGCGGCGTAAAAGTCCTATCTTTGTTTTCATCATCGAAGAAATGCTGAAGTTTCTGCAGTGTCGGATCGGAAAAATATTCTTTTCTCAATGTATCCGTCTGAGTATCAATATTGAAAAGCTCCCCATTATTTATTCTCTTAATATAGGTAGCATATTCTTTGACTGTATCGTCTTCAAAATCAGGAATTTCTCCTTCTAATGCAATCAATGAAGCTATTAATTTTTTGTTATCTGGGTGCTCCTCCACTTTTGGTAAACTTTCTTTTAAATTTTTAAAGTGTTTTTGCAAGCTTTTAATTGAGATTTTATCTATTTGATCTTTAATTGTTCGATAAGCTAAGTGAGTTTCAAAGTATCGTCGCGTAGTATCATCATTTATCACTCGAGAATCCATTGAAACCTGATATTTGCTAAACAGTGGATCTTTAAGATAATCGGCAAATTGAGAGTGATCTGCAGGTTTGATACCTCCAATATACCATTTTTTTAATTGTTCTAAGATTAAAGGGCTATTCGAATATTTATCAATCAATAATAGCAATGCCTGGGAAGGACTAATTACTGTAGGCATATCGCTCTCTTTGTGACCGCTTAATTTAAATATAGTACAATTTTTTATGTGTTTAATGATGATTATCTTGCATCGATCGACTAACCTTAAGCCGTATGGAATAATAAGTAATACCTAATAGCTTAATGGCTGAATTTGGTTAGATTGTTGATAGTCGTCAATAAGAACCGAACATAGCCCCCCTCTCCTAATAAAGGGATTTAACGAATCTCGGATTTGATTATTCAAATACACAACAGCGTCCCTCAACACTTCAAGAGTCGGCATTTCTAAATGTTTTAAAAGAATTGATGGCTGGTTTTGTAGTTTTGGCAGAATACTTTCGAAGGCCTTCGCTAAGGCTGTAATAAAGAGATCCCGATTAACGTTAAGGCTTTTAGACTGACACTGAGTAATTACCAATTGACATTGATCTTGATGATTTATATTGAACAAAGGGTCTAGATCTTTAGGGTCAATAATTGGGTTTTGCCAAGATGCTCGTCCATTTTGTTCATCAATCGTTAAACTATATTGAAGGTCATCTTCACAGAATTGTTGCACGAGTTCTAAAACTAGCATCATCTCATGCGGATCATAACAAGTAATTAAGATAGGAACATGGCGCTCTTTATTTTTTAGAATATTCCACAAAATTTGGCACATATCCAGGATCAATGTTCTAGGCACTTCAGGATGATCACTTAAAAATTCTGGATGGCGCCAAAGAATACAACTAGCCCCTGAAATCAATGGGATTGGAGGAGCACTAGCCATATCAGAATGAATGTAATGTTGATGTACATTGGGGGCTGTTTTCTTCAAAAGATGAGAGTTGAACTTTAAATCACTTTTGTTGATATCACAGCCCACATAATTAAATTTCCAGTCTCTAGATCTGGCCAATAATTCGAGAGTAGACACTTCTAAGGCAGTACCACAGGCCACGCTAAGTACGTTAAATGAATCAGTAGAGATACAATTTGATAATAGTCTTCGAATTGCAGGTAAAAGAGAATAAGAAACACGAAAGTGTTGCTGAGAAAATAGGCGGGGGCTTGGAAAATTATTAAATATAAAAGACATTAAAAGGAAAAATAAAGCACTTAATGGTAATATATTTTACATTTTATTGAGTTAGAATACAATGAGAGATTGGACAAGGGTTTATAGAAGTTGGTTACAAATAAATTCTAAGTTTTAATTAGTACAGTCTAGTCTAAAAGTGCTTCCACTTATTATATACAATCTGCTCTCCGTAGAGTTTAAAAGAAAAAACAAATTTTAATACAACAGCTATTAACCTAATTTTGTGAAGAAGTAATAATTCTATCTAAATGATTTGAAAAATTTTGAACTTCTTTTGCACTGATAGTCTCTAATCCTCCGCGTATGAGGCCGGTCTCTCTCAGTGATTCATTCAAATGCCGCATCGTTAGGATTGGCTTGATATTGTTAGGAGTAAACAACATACCTCGTGGACTAAGTGCAAGCGCGTCTTTTGTAATCACCTCGTCAGCCAAAATAATATCCGCTGTAATCACTAAATCGCCAGTCTTTATATGCGAGACAATGTATTTATCTGCCTTGTCAAATCCTGATTCTACTTGCACTTTCTTAATGAAAGGTGAAGAAGGAGTGATCGCTAAGTGATTCGCCACAATGATGACCAATACCCGACGCTTCACAGCTGCACGAAATAAAATTTGCTTAATTACCTTAGGGCAGGCATCCCCATCAATCCAAATATTCATATTTCATAATCTAAAATAATGTTTAAGGCTATTTTTTATTTAACCTGATAGATTTTTCCAGTTTGTAAACCTTCCACGCTTTTGCTGTAAGCCAAGGCAACACAGGCAGCACTGACAGATTCATAACCGCGAAAGTAAGGCGCATATTTTTCCATTGATTCTGTAATTACAGTTGGACTTATGCAATTAATTCGTTGCTTTCTGGGCATTTCTATCGCAGCAGCAATGACGAAAGAATCCAAAGCACCATTAACCATCGAAGCAGACGCCCCTGAACGGATAGGGTCATGGCTTAAAATACCACTGGTTAAAGTAAAGGAGCCTCCATCATTGATGTAATGACGACCAATTAAGACAGTATTCACTTGCCCCATTAATTTACTTTTCAGACCTATATTAAACTCCTCTTCATGCATCTGCATAAAATCATCAAAATGTACACTGCCTGTGGCAAGAACCACTGCGTCCACATGCTGAATTTTTTTAAACATGATTTCGATTGACGTTTTATCAGTAATGTCTACATGAATGTCGCCGGTACTAAAACCAGCAGTGATGATTTCGTGGCGAGGCTGCAATTCATTAACAATGGCTTGACCTATTGTTCCAGATGCCCCTATCACTATTATTTTCATGCATTTCTCCCAAATCAATCACTTCTTATAAAAAATTAAGTGTCTCAGAAAAAAAAAATTGTTTCTACAAAAAGTAAAAGAAGTCACTGATTCGGTATAAAAAAATCAGGCAAACCACTCTTTTGAATAATTTTTGTACTATCCTTTTATTTACCTCTTTAACTTCTTTAAAAGGACTTAATCCATTCTCATCAAATGATTTAAGGTGTACCTCATGCTCAAATTTTCATTTTTAAAAACAAAACTTCATAGTCAACAAGCCATGTTGATATTATCTGTAGTCACTGTTTATTGGATTTATTGCTTCTTTTGGGCTCCCACTTTTTTTATTGAAGGTTTAGTCCCTCTAGGCTGGATTGGTAAACTTGTGTTTTTCATTATAAGTTGCCATTTTACAATGATAGCCATCTCCATCTATTTACATCGAAGTCAAACTCACCGAGCAGTGGAATTTCATCCCTGGATAAGACATTTTTTCCGTTTTTGGCTTTTTTTAACCACGGGAATTGTGAGATCAGAATGGGTGGCTATACACCGTGCTCATCATCAGGCTCCCGATCAAGCTTCAGATCCTCATAGCCCTTTAAATCATGGTTTAATTAACATGTTTTTGAAGGGAGCAGAAATTTATAACCAAGCAAAAATACCCGAAACAATTGAAAAATACGGCTATGTCAATGACAACGATTTGCTGGAAACCTATCTTTATAAATCCAGGATGGGCCCCTTTTATTTTTTACTCCTGGAAATTATCCTCTTTGGTGTGTGGGGGGTAGTCCTGTGGAATCTGCAGATGATTTTTCAAATTTTGGCTCAAACAGCCTTTATTAATGGATTAGGTCATCATTGCGGCTATCGTAATTTTAAAACCCAAGATAATTCTCATAATCTAACACGCTGGGGTATTCTTATCTCAGGAGAAGAATTACACAATAATCATCATCATGACCCTGCTTCGGCAAAATTTTCTTACAGAAAAAATGAATTTGATATAGGTTGGTTTTATATTTGTCTTTTAAAAAAATTAAAATTAGCTCAACTTAGAAAAGAAGAGTAAGCATTAGTTCTTTTTCTGAATAGAGGTATTAACGTCCCCTGTTTGGATATTCCACAAATAATGATAATAGGTAGGCTCGGCAATCAACTGTTGATGGTTGCCCTGCTCAATAATTTTGCCTTTATCAAGCACATAAATCACATCAGCCCCAGTGACGGTAGAAAGACGATGGGCAATGATTATGGTGGTTTTATTGTGGGAAATTGTTGCCAAAGCTTGTTGAATTGCTAGCTCAGTGTCATTGTCTACTGCAGAGGTGGCTTCATCCAAAATAAGTAGTGGCGCATTTTTCAACACTGCTCGCGCAATGGCTATTCGTTGCCTTTGTCCCCCAGATAAGTAACTTCCTCGTTGCCCTACATAGGAGTCATACCCTTGTGGCAACTTCTCAATAAATTTTTCAGCCCCGGCGATGCGGGCGGCATGCCGGATATCCTCAAGCTTTGCCCCCACTTTCGCATAGGCAATATTTTGGGCAATTGTGCCTTCAAAAAGAAAAATATCCTGGCTAACTAATGCGATTTGCTGACGCCAAGCGGAAAGCTCATAACTATCTATACTTTGACCATCCCAATAAATAGCCCCTTGTTGAGGATGATAAAAGCGGCATAATAATTTAATGAGTGTGCTTTTGCCTGAACCTGACTCGCCAACAAAAGCTACTGTCTGATTTTTTTTAATAGCAATATTAAAATCTTCGAATACGGCCTGATTTGTTTCTGGGTAAGTAAATGACAAATGAGTTATTAGCAAGCCTTCCTTTGTAGTGGACTGTCCGGCTGTTTTATCCTTTTTATTCACTTCCTTTTCCCAGGTTAATAAATTTAAAGCCCTGGTTGTTGACGCCATTGCCCTTTGGAAATTAACGGTGACATCAGCCAAATAGGAAAATGGCCATAAGAGCCGCTGCGATAAAAAAACCAATAAGCTAAATACCCCTACATTCATTTCACCATGAATCGTTTGGTACCCCCCTATCAATAAAGTAAATAAAAAACCTGTCAAAATCATAATACGAATGACAGGGGTAACCATTGAACTAATCAAAATAGTTTCACGGTTAGCCTGCTGATAATTGCGACTTAATTCTTCGATACGCCGTGCCTCAAATTTTTCTGCCGTGTAACTTTTTATGGTGAGAAGACCCGTTAAATTATTAGCCAAAGCAGCCGAAATATTAGCTGCCTTTTCGCGCACTTTTAAAAACTTAGGTTCCAACTTATGCTGAAAATAAAAAGCGCCTAGTAAAATAAAAGGGATGGGCAAGATAGAAAATACAGTGATCAGTGGAGAGCACAAAAGGAAAATGATTCCAATTAATATTGTTGATGAAACAATTTGAATAATCTGATTGATACCATCTTCTAAAAAACGTTCCAGCTGATTAATGTCGTCATTGATTGTCGCTATCAATTGACCAATCGCAGTTTTATCAATATCTTCCATACGTGCCGATTGGATATGTTGATAGGTTTCCATTCTTAATCGATGTTCTACTGCTTGTGCTAAATTTCTCCATTTAACACTATAGAGATATTGAAAAACAGACTCCAAACTCCAGGCAATAAAAGTAAGGGCACCGAGAAGAACTAATTGAAGCAACATGTTAGGATAACCTGTAAGCTTGGCCAACCATGAATGCTCACGATTAACAACAACATCTACTGCTCCCCCAATTAAAACTTCGGGAAAAATATCAAACAATTTATTTAATATTGAAAACAGGGTTGCAGCGAGGTAAGCGCTGCGGTCGCCCTTCATATAGTTTAATAAACGAAATAATGGATAACGAGAGGTTTCTAAATAAGACTTTGCATTCATGCTATTCAAAAATAATCATCCTTTCACAGCTTTAACAGTTTGAAAAGAAATCTGTTTATATTTTTATTAATTAAAAAAACACACCATTTATACAAAACCGTTATAAAGTTCATTCTATTGTCGCATTGTACAAATTTAATCAAAGTGATATTATGTACAAATTGTTTATTTCTTATGTGGTGTTATGCTTCTTAAACCTACTGCTTCTGAAGCGATTGCTCAAAAAGCCGAGTACTTAAAACTATCAACCTTGATCGATCAATTTAATGCAACACAAGATGAGTTGATGAAACTCATGTACTTACAACAAATTGATATGTACTCTAAAGCAATTGTCGATAATTGTGAAAAAGAATTTTTTAAACAACCTTCAAAACTACCCAATTATGGATTGAAAGAAGCAATATACGCTTGGCGCAATCAGGACATGTTCCATCCTGAAGGAAAGCCTCGCTCCGAAGAAAAAGGATTACAGCAAGTCCTGCAAAGTTACGGTATCCATGCAGATGCATCTATTTTACTTAAAGCTGTTCAATACGCAACTGCTTACCAACAGCTTAATCCTGAGAAAGCTGAAAAAAAATCAAGCCAAAATTTTACTGAAGCGCAGTATTCAATAGAAAAGTTTGAAAAAGACAGAAGCGCACTCTATGAACTTTTAACCAAGCGTTATCTGCTTTTAGCACGGCTGATAAAAAATGAAGATGGTGTTGATACTCAACTAGCGGAGCTTTGCCAAGAACTATGGGAAATTCATAATGATCTATTTACCCTCGTTGACACCTCGTATGAGCTGAATGAATACATCATAGAGCAAATGAACTTATTTACTCTTTCTTATACAGCCATTGATCTTATACAAGAAAAATTCGAACAAAATTTTGACGAATATGATTTCGAATCACTTCGAGGACAAGTCAACAATGAAAATCTGCTGTTTACTCTTTTCACTGAAAAGAAGAAAGCGTCTTCTGCTGAGATTAAAAAAGACTCTACTGAAACAGGAGAAAAAGCCATTCAATTAGTCATTCGTCAAGAAGATCGCAATAACGCGGCCAATGAACAGTGGCTCCAATCAAATGTAATAGCCCGATTTTTTATCGATGATTATGCGACTTTTACCAAGCAACAAAGTAATCGTGAAGGGTTTTCCATCTATAACCCTGTCGCAATCAGCCAATTTGCCAGACAGGGAAATTTAAAACAGGTTGCGAAAAATATTGCCAAAGAGCCTAAAGTCATTGCTGAAAAAGCACAGCTCTATTTTTCTCAGCTTAGTGCGTTTTGTGTAGAACTAATGCAACTAGGCTTTTATCATCCTGATATTAAGTTATCCAACTTTTTAGTGGATAACGACAAACTGCTCATTAGTGATCGCAAAGCCATAACCAATAATCAAAAATTGTTAGCAAGCAGCTTGCGAACAAGTATCTTATTTTCACCTCCTGAGTTTGTAAAATTTGTAAATAGTAGCCAAACGCGAATTAGTTCTCGCGCAGCCAAGACAGAGTTGGATGCCATTCCTTTTATGTCATTTCAAATAGGGCTAGCCTTAAAATCTTTTTTACTGAATGGGCGGACACGTGATAATCTTGTTCGGGTGAATTTATCGACTTTTAATTCAGCAAATGATATTGCTTATGGAAATTTGGTTATCTTAAGTGATGCTTTAACCAGAAATATACCTACTAAACGCATTGGCCTAGATGTATTTCATACCCTGTTAGCTCCTGAACAACTGATGTTACCTACAGAAGCGTTTCTAAAAGAACTCGAAGCAACCGCAGGCTTTGATCCCTTTGCTGTGAATCAAAAAATTAAAAATTTAATGCAATCAGAAAATATTGAGCAAACCGCTTTAGACGGTTTACTTAAACCCTTTGGTAAGGCATTGGAATTTTTGGATCACGATGTTGAAGCTCTGTTGCTGCAACTATTTAAAGTCAAAACAGTTGATGCTATCTCTTATTGTGAATATGCCGACAGAATCAGTACCCTTCACGCATTATCAGCAGATGACTCCACGGACGAAGAACGCATCGCCAGTATTTATCAAGCCATTGAAGAAGGAAACCATCTCTTAGCTCAGCAAAGTAAAGACACCCTCGCAGCAAGACTGTTGCATAAAACTATCAATCAGGTTGAAAAAAATTACGAACCTTATCTGGAAACTATTCGCATTAGAAAACTTACCACGGCGTGGAAAGCACAAACCCTAACGGCAAAACATGAAAAAGAGTTAAACGAGATTGTAGGATATTTAAAAAAATATTTGGAGTCCTCTTTTGAAAAGAAACCTCAACGACTAAAAACAAGTTTTGCTGAATTTAAGAATGCTAGTTTCGGTTATTTAAAAGCGAACATTTCTTCCCATAATTACAATCAAGCTTGGTTTTTTGAAAAGGTCTTGGCTTGGCTACATATAAAATCTATTCCAAACAGAATTACACGAACAGACTTGGAAACGCATCCTGATCTTAAAATAACGCATTTTCTTTTATCCAATCTTTCAACAAGTTCAAGTAAAAAATTATTGAATGGTGATGATTTATTGACGCCATTGTTATCTTTTTATGACGACTCTTCTGATTCATATCAAAAGCTAAAAAAACTGCAAGAAATACCCCCAGTGAAAGATAAACCTAAAAATAAGAGCCCAGAGAAAAAGTCGGAGAATTCTGCCTCTAGGGTGGTTGCGACGAAAAATAAGACAATTACTCAAGAAGAAAAAACCAAAGATAAATCGGAATCTTCTGAGAAATATGGAAGCACAGTCATTCATGAGGATACGCAGGAATATGGGAGTACAATCATTCATGAGGATACGCAGGAAAACAAGGAAAAAACCAAGGGCAACGCAGTCACACCAGTCATTTAAAATATCAAATTATAAGCAAGTTACCCACATTCAGGAGATCCTTCAAGCGACTATGTCGCTTTCAGGATGACGTGTATGAAGCTTTTGGACATAGCTAAAAACCGTAATCCTGAGCCGCCTAGCCCCTCAGGGGCAAATATCAGGAAAGACTTACGTCATCCCGAACGAAGTGAGGGATCTCCTCGCATCATGGAGATGTCTCACTCCGTATGTCATTGGGAATGCAATATTAGTGTTGCCAAACAAAGCTCGATCCGTATTTGTGTTTTTTACTCTGTTCAAAGAGCAGTTTTGGGAGCATAGCAAGGATTTTCTTCACTTACCAATAAGAAGTCTTTTTTACTCCAATGACTCCATTGCTTAATCAACTAAACTGTTGCCATCTACCCGATGATCACACAGCAACATTCTTTTTAAGTAAAGCGACTAAGCGCACAGGGGCTTCCGTCCCTTCTTTTATCTTAATAGGCAGCACTAAAATATAACTTCCTAAAGGCGGTAGTGAGCTTGCATTGGCTATATTCTCAACAATATATTTTCCAGCACCTAAAAAAGTTCGATGAACTGGATACCCTGTATCTGGCCTGTCTGGAGAAAGTGTGTCTATACCGAGTCCTGTTATTCCGCGCTGCAAAAGTAGCTTCGCTGTAGATTCTTCGAGAGAAGGGAAGCAATAGTGATTACGATATTTGACAGGGTTTTCCCAATAGTTATCCCACCCGGTTCTAATAATGACAAAAGATCCTTTCATTATTTCACCATGAGAGGCTTCAAACTCTAAAATATCATTAGGCTTTACTGTGTAATTAGCATTGGCGACATTAGAAACGTCGATAAGAACACAGGGAGACAACAACGCATTCAAATCGAAATCGGCTATGGTTTTTCCTCCCGAAATACAATGCGCAGGAGCATCCATGTGCGTTCCTATACCAGCATCCATTTTAAGACGCTGCACACGAAATGAAGTCTCTAAACCTGCTTCATAATCGTGTACATTATAATGTTGAAACCCGCAATCACCTTCCCAACAAGGAATCTCAGCGGTTAATATATGCGTTAAATCTATAAGAGTATAGGCAAAAGTCATGCACTACCCCATTTTACTTAAGAGTTTACAATGTTTCCTACGCTGTAATAAATAACCTATTCTATTCAAGTATATTCACAACTGCGCTTTGTTCAGTTTGGCAATTAAATTCAGGAACTAAACTTTTCAATAAAATATAAAGCTCCGGATTATTATGCATGGTACAGGCCGTATTTAATAATCGAATTGTCTGTGTTAATTCAGTCCATTCCAAATGACGAAATTTGGCTTTAAACAATTTTTCATGAGAGGTTTGCACCAACTGCTCAGACGCATGAAATAACTCTTCATATAATTTCTCGCCTGGTCTTAATCCCGTGTATTCGATAGCGATATCCTTGCCGGGTTCTTTGCCCGATAAGCGAATCATCTGTTCAGCAAGATAACAAATTTTTATAGGCTCACCCATATCAAGAACAAAAATTTCTCCACCTATACCATTAACCATGGCCTGTAAAATTAATTGGCAAGCCTCAGGAATGGTCATAAAATAACGCTGGATATCTGGATGCGTTACTGTGATAGGACCACCTGCCTGTATTTGTTTTTGAAATAGTGGAACCACACTTCCAGCAGAACCCAGTACATTGCCAAAACGTACAGTAATAAACTGCGTATCCACACGCTCGTTTAAATTTTGGCAATAAATTTCGGCGACTCGCTTGGTTGTCCCCATTACATTTGTTGGATTAACCGCCTTATCTGTTGAAATTAAAATAAATTTCTCAACACCAACAGCCACACTTGCTTCTGCAACGACCTGTGTGCCAATAACATTATTTTGCACAGCAACACGGACCTGTTCTTCTAACATAGGAACATGCTTATATGCTGCGGCGTGAAAAATGACTTGGGGTTTAAACTGATGAAACAGAAAATCAACGGCCGTTATATCAGTGATGGAAATTAATGCTAGCTCAAGCGCTATCTCCGGAAATTTTTTACTTAACTCAAGTTCGATTTTGTAGAGGTTAAACTCTGAGTTATCAATAATTAATAACTTCTTAGGCTTCAGCAGCATAATTTGGCGGCATAATTCAGAACCAATTGAACCTCCACCCCCCGTCACTACAATACGTTTGTCTTTAATACTCGAGGCTATTTTTTGCCAATCCAGTTGAACTTGATCCCTTCCCAGTAAATCCTCGATGTTTACCTCTCTCAACGCATCCACTTCGACCCGACCTGCAACTAATGCAGAAATACTAGGTAATGTACGAAAAGGAATTTTACATTCTTCACAATAATTAACAATACGGCGCATCGCAGCTGAACGAGCGGAAGGTATAGCAATAAAAATAAGCTCGATATTGAGTTCAACCACCAAATCAAGCAAATCTCGCGTAGTGCCTAAAACCGGGACACCATGAACCTCCAGGCCTCTTTTTCCTACGTTATCATCAATAAGGCCAACTGGATAATAAGATTTAGCACGTTTTAAATCACGAACAAGACTCTCTCCCGCCCTTCCCGCGCCGATAATTAAAACCCGTTTGCTTTCTGTCGACTGCCCTTTTTCCTTCCAGTCCCAATAAGAACGCAAAAGGAGCCTTCCGCCACACAAAAAAGTAATCAGTGTCAAGTCGTACAAAGGAAACACAGAACGCGGAATATGTTGCAACAACGATGTAAAATATAGCGCCAGAACAGAGAGTACGGTAGCAAAAGCAGTGGCTTTGATAATTCTTGCTACATCGTTTAATGAAGAAAAACACCACAATCCGCGATAAACTTTGAAGTAGTAATAACATCCCGTTTGGATTAACGTTAGAATTAATAAAGATATCAATGAATAGGAGTTTGTCAGGTCACTTGGAAAAGGCTGCAAGTTATAGCGCAACCAGTATGCAAAATACCAGGCTAGTGGAATAGCCAGCATATCAAACGCAATAACTGGAAATTTTTTATATAATTTTTTAAAAAAAATAGAAAAACTCTGCATGTTTAAACAAATCCTTTAACTGAGCAAGACTCAAATCCAGATAGATATGTTGCCTTATATTACTACAGCTTCAGTTTAATAGGGTATAAATTTCATAACGATAAGAAGAATTTTGGCTATCTGACTTAAAATATGCACTGGATTTATACCATTTATTGGCTTCTAATGCTTGCTTTAGACAACGATCAGCTGGCGTATAAATAATTTTACCGTTTATTTTTAAAGAAGTTAAAATAATGACTTCGGGCTTACTTTTAATAACCTCATCACATAGCCACAAATACCTATTTTCTGTCGATATCTCAGTCATTTTCTTATTATTTAAACAGTAGGAGTCTATAAAATTCAAAGAACTGGCATACGGAATCAAACCACTATCCGCTAAAACAACTCGGCTACCTCGTTGGATATACTTATCTAACCATGCAACTACTTCCTGCCTGAGTCTTATCCCTGCCTGGGGATTGATAGCAAAATACCGATAACTGGCTAAAGTCATTTTAGGAATAAACAAAAAAGCAAATAACAAAGCAGCAATAGTGAGGTAAACTGAACAAAAAGTGTCATTCTTTGGTATAAAATATAAAATTGAATACCTCATCCCCTGCAGGGTAAGTGGTAATAACAAAATAAAAACCGGCAAAAATAGACGATTGGCAAAAGCCACAATTGGGTCAGCCCCCCACAAAAGCCCTGAATATACAAGTGAAGGTACCCATAAGAAATAATGTCGTTTGTCATTTGTTTTTAATAGGGCTGGCAAGGCAATCAATAAAAAAGGCCAGACAAGCTCGATGTATTGCAAAATCAGTGAAAAAGAGAATTCTCTAAATCCTTTACAATAAACTGCGTTTGGGAATAGGTGTCCATAATATTGCCATCGCCAAAAAAAATAAGGTAAAAATAATAACACAAGACTAAGGCCACTCCATAACAACCCATAATAGTAATGTCGAACGCCTTTTTCAGGTTTATCAACGAGAGCCAGTCCATAAAAAGTGAGCATTAATGCTGGTGCTTCGGGTCTGGTCATACCTGCCAGTGCCAACACGATACCAGCTAAGATGCCATAAAATGCGTTTGATTGGCTTCTTTTTTTAGGAAATAATTGATAACCCATCCCGCGAAACAACATAACAAGCGAAGAACAAATCAGTGCCTGATACACTGTTGTTTCCAATCCACTTACACTCCAGAGAATTTCTCCCTTATAAAGCAATAACCACGCACATGGAATACAGGCAATCCAGGGCGTAAACCAAAAACGGGAAAGAAAATAAAGGCTTATTGTGCTTAAGAGAAGCCCAAAAACGCCTGCACTTTTAAGGGCAATAATTGGGTCAATACTTAATTTAAGCGCAAGTGCTGCAATGACAACGAAGCTAAAGTTTGAATACCCTTCCACAGGTTCTTCAGCAATATTCCATAGTAAGCCATACCCCTCAACCCAGTGTTTGGCATAACGAAGTGAAATATACATATCGTCAATGGTGAAAGGCCAAATTGCTTTGATTTGTAATACCAATAAGTAGCCCAGCCCAAGGACTAAAAGGGTATACAGACTGACTTTTTTTATCATTTGACTAGAGCAATAAAGGTCAATACTAGAAAACAAAGTAAATTAAAACGAGACAAGTTATCATTAAAAAAAAGTGAAACCGGATCGTCGTTTTCTGCATTTCTTGTCGTTAACCAGGCGAAACGCCATATGCCTATCGCAGCAAAGGGTAAGGTTAATAGAAAATAAAATGATTCATCACGAGCGTAAATTGTGTAGAAAAAATAAGCGGCAACACTCGCTATAGCAGTAAACACTATTAAAATATCAAGTAAACGGGAAGAGTATTTTTTCAAAACCGCACGCGTCGAGTAATGCAGCCCTAACTGTTTTTCCAGACGACGCTTACACAGGGCAATAAATAAACTGATTAGAGTAGCTGTGAAAGCCAACCACCAGGAAATAGGTAATCCTATTCCGATAGTTCCCGCCAAAACTCTTAATAAAAAGCCGCTAGCAATACACAAAACATCCAGAATAGGTACATTTTTTAACAAATGATTGTAGGCTAAATTTATTAGTAAATAGATCCCAAGCAATGCTGCCAAATTGCTTGAAATAGACCAGGCTAGTAACAGCCCTCCAATTAAAAGAAAAGCTAACATACCGACTGCAAAATCGACAGATACTTCACCTGACGCCAAAGGTCTTTCACATTTTTGAGGATGCAGGCGATCTTCTTCGCGATCTTGAAAATCATTGTAAATATATACTGCGCTAGCAATTAAGCAAAAAGCAAGTGCAGCCAAGAGAGCATCGGGAAGATATTCAAGTGAACCAGCATAGAGGACACCAAGTAAAACAAAAGCAGCTTTAGTCCAATGGGATAATCTCAGTAACTTGATAAAATGTTTTATTGATGTCATACCAGCCCTGAAAAATAATACTTTTTTACAAATATAACTGTCACTATATCATCAGTTCTTCAATTGGTTAATTATTTCAACGCTTCCCTTCCTATCAATTCATACTGCCAAGTAAAATTTAACCACTTAAGATTGCATTTAATCAAAGAATCCGTAATATAAAAAATTAGGACGATATTTTAACAGGATGTGAGGTGCAATAATGCTCTTCGTATTATCTGATGACTTTATAACCAAATTAAATACTATACGCATTGATTATCAGAATCGCGCTAACATTACGCTCGATGAGACAAAGCAACCCTATCGGATAAGTCGCTTCTTTGGTGCAAAAGACATTAAAGCTCGCAATAAACAAATTAATTTGATTGAAAAATGGCTTGATGCTTTGGCAACTGATCTTGCCGTTGATAAAATCACTGAGTCTGATATACAACGTTTGATCAAAGAGGAATTGTCAGAAAATGAACCAGGCGATGAAATCAAACAAAATCTGACTGATTTGCAATCATTAAAGGAGCGTATCGAGAAATATCATACTGCCTTATGTGTGCTTGTAACGGTTTGCCTTAGTATTAAATCACAAATTGATGAAACCTATCCCGTGCGCTCGGGTGAAAATGCTGTTTTGGAGCAATTAATGCATGAAGCGATGGGCATCACTTCAACGAATTATTTGGATGAAGAAACCAAGGCCTGTTGTTTATTGGCAACAAAACGCTATCTATTAGAAAGAGGACGCTTTGAAGTAGTTAATGCCCAGTTATCACAGAAATTTACCGAAAAGCAGTGGGATGATTTTTTACATTTTGTCACAAAAAGTTGTGATGCTTTGCATGGAAAAGATAAAACAAACTTTCCAATAACAAAAGTAATGATGCCCTTAATGGGTAAGCCTTTAGAGCTTACAGGCTATACCATGGGCTTCTTATTGGGGGAAATGCTTGGCAAATCCTCTAAATTACTTCCAGTACACTATAAATTAACTGCTGTTTTGGGCAGTGGGCTGGTCATGTGTATGGGACCATCGGCGGGTTTGGGTGCCTCACTGCTGGTCCCAACGTATGCCGGTCGTATTCTAAATACCTATTGTGGCGTAAATTTAGCTTTGGTATTAGGAACAGCAGGTAACATAGCCGGACAAGGCCTTGGCTTGGTCGCGGGATTCTCTGCTGACATGGGATGGAAATTAATTTATAAAACTGGCATGTTGCTCGCTCAACTTTACTCAGGGCACAGTAATCCCGAAAATCTAAATGGTATTTTATTAGTCAATGGGCACCGTGTCATTAATGGTGTTGAATTAAAATTTGTTGATATGAATACTCTATCTTCTCAACTTCCCTCTAATTATCAGCTTTGTCCGGTTGATTTTGAAATTCAGGAAAAGACATTAAAAGTAACGGTTAATGGTGAGCAAACTGCTATTGTCCCACTAGATGAAGAAAAGAAGCCGATTTATCTGGAAGAGTTAAAAAAGCTCTTTGCCACCCAAGTAGAGAAAGAACGAAAGCTTATGCAGATTAATGGGGATGACAGTTTAGCTGTGCTTGCTTCTTATACGGGTGAAAAAGAAAGTGTTGTAGAAGATTGCGATAAAAGTAGCGCCTCGACAATAACTATTTAAACCGCGTCCGAATGGTTATTTTTTGACCAGACATTGAATTCATGCATGCTCCGTTGGGTCGAAAACGACCCAACTTACCCTTTTTTATTGCATTGGGAATGTTGATAGATTCTTATTAGATCTTAACAACCAATCTACTTGCGAACATCTCGCTTTTCTTCCATTTTTTAAATTTTATGACGGTTCCTCAGGGTCAGAATGACGTTGCTATGTTTAGACGGAAGGAAGTCTATTTTTAATCCATTACGATTAGTTCCCTCATTATTGCAGTTGCATAACTCCCTGCTGTTAATTGAAAAGATAAATGTAAATTATCATCCTGCCAGTGCCATTTCATGTGTTCAACTACCAATCTTAACGAGCGGTAAGCACGCTCCAATCCATGTTGTTCTAATGCTTTACACCAAGCTCCATAAGGTGACAATGCTTTTTGCTGAAATGCCAAAGCCTGCAATGTAAGTCGTTCTTCTCCTTTTCCCCATAATGGAGCAGCAGGGGAAATATCCAATTCAGCAATCCTTTTTTCAATAACTGCATCACTTTCTTCAATGGAAAAAATACTGTTTGAGCCAGTTAATTGCATTACATCCCCTGCAACTGCTCTATTCCAGGTTTTAGTTTGCACCCGTTCGCTTAAAATCTGATTAAATAAAAAAGCACGCGCTGCTGAATAATAGAGGCCTCGAAGAAAATGATTTTTGACTCTTACACCGGCTAAAAGCAGCTGTTCGGCTTTTACTAAATTATTATTACTATAACCAAAGCGTTGGGGACCAAAATAATTAGGCACACCATTAATTGAAATTTGCCCTAAGCGCTCTTCTATCTTTTGAGGACTAGTAAGATTGCGGACAACTAGAATAAATTCATTAGCAGCCAAAGCCCCCGTTCTTAATTTTTTAGCATGCCGTTTCGCTTGTAACAGGCGCCAGCCTTCGCCCTTTAAATCCTCGACATTAACAGTTTCACCCGGACAATGAGCCGAAAACCACTGGGTAGTCACTGCCTCCTTGTCTTTTAAACCTGCATAGGAAATCGCTTTTTCCGATTTCGATAACATCCGGGCTAATGATCGCACTAGCTCCTCTGTATTTAACCCTTTCTTTTCAATTTGCAGGTATAGGTGCTCACCCTCCCCCGTAAGTTCAAAACCAAGTATTTCATTGACTTTGAAATCTTCAGGAATAGATTTTATTTTTCCAGTACTAATGGGCTCACCATGAGCCCATGCTAGTTTTTGCTTAAAATCTGACATTAACACCCCTTATACGTCTTTATTATTTTTTTTACTAACCAAACTGCCCAAAACACTCATGAGAAGAGTAGCTACGATAAATCCCAAAGAAATAAAAATAGGTATTTTAACCCAATAGGCAATTAACATTTTAAAACCAACAAACGTTAAAATAAGTGCAATACCATATTTCAAGAGATGAAAACGGTCTGCCATGTTGGCAAGTAAAAAGTACATCGCCCGCAAGCCCAAAATTGCAAAAATATTGGAGGTAAATATAATAAATGGATCATCAGTGATCGCAAAAATTGCTGGAATACTGTCCAAAGCAAAAATTAAATCGCTTGCCTCAATAAGCACTAATACTAAAAATAGTGGTGTAATATAAAACAGATTGTCTTTTTTTACAAAAAAATATTCCTGGTGAAAATTATCGGTGATCCTTAAATGTTTTCGCATCCAAAATAATAACCAATTTTTTTCAAGACTAGGTTCTTTCTCAGCCACCCAAAAAAGCTTAATACCACTAAAGAGCAGAAATGCTCCAAATACATAGAGTATCCAATGAAATTTATTAACCAGCCACAGCCCTAATAATATAAGCAAAAGACGCATGACAATGGCACCTATCACCCCAAACAATAGAACGCGTCTTTGATATTCCATTGGCACGGCAAAGTATTTAAAGATCATCACAAAGATAAACATATTGTCTATGGAAAGTGATTCTTCTATAAGGTAGCCTGTAAAAAATTCTAACGCTTGTCGATGAGCAGTAGCCGCATCTGTAGTATTTAGTAGATAAAACCATAAGAGCAGATTAAATGACAATGCCAAAGTTACCCAGACTATTACCCACGTTAACGCTTCTTTGGTGGAAACACGATGCGCCTTTTTGCCCCCAAAGACAAACATATCAATGGCTAACATTAAACCAATAAAGAGAAAAAAAACGACCCACATCCACCATTCACTCATTGAATGCATCACTATTTTCCCCTTTCATATTGCAAGTTGACGAGATAAATTTGCAACTGGTGAAAATGATAACCATCAGCACCTCAAAAAGCACTTCTATTTCAACTATAATCTAAAATCCATTTTTGCACAGAACAAAATTTTTTGTATCGTTGAGAACAAAAAGCAAGAAATTCAGAACAATTTTTTGTTTAAATATTGAACCCCTGCTGCTTCTCTGGCATTCCTAAAGAACTTAAAGGAAATAGTATTTTAGTAGAGAGATGGCTCAAAAACAGTGCGTTGGGAAATTAAGCGTAACAGCAATCTGAGGGGTGATGAGCGTATAGTCTAGTGTATGATAGCAATCTTGAGCCAATATTAAGTATCATTATTACGGTAATTAGATTTAATATCGTTTATTAGCGCGCATTCAAACAATAAACGTAATTGTCTTATTCGTTAACTATATTCCTCTACTGATGAGTTTTTTTACGTCGATTCACTTTCGATAGTTTTAGTCTTCACATTTTTAAAATAACAAAAGAAAGGAGTTCTAATGAAAAAATACTTTATAGGTCTTAGTGCCTGTTCTATTTTGGCATCAGTATCAATGGATACTTCTGCTGCTGCACCCGCTATAGCTCAACCTACAGCATGTATAGGTAGTCAATTTACTGCGACAGGAAATGCACATTGGAAAGACATTAGTCTAAAATTAACCAATAATTGTGGCCAACCCGTCGATTTTCAGAATGCTACAATTACCTTTAATAATACAACCAATCTAAATACTTCATTTTGGGGTAATTTTGATCCGCTTCCCTATCCTGATAATGTATTAACAATCAGTTCACAACCGTCTGGGAACCACTTTTTAGCCACATTGAATTTACATTTTCCCAGTTGGGTCGGATCCACAACGATGCTTCCCTCAGGAAAATCCATTACCGTTATGTATGGTGCCCCTGCCGATGATTACGTCGACGACAGTACGAAAGTTTATTTAGCCTCAACCCCGAGTACAGGCATTCTTAACTTAAAAAACAACAGTTCAAAACCAGCAAACGTGACTCAAAATTATGCACTCATCCACCTTACAATAGATGGACAACCCATCCAGGATGTGCAATTAGACTGGGGAGCGACGTTGACTGTTAATGGGCTTGCAACAGGCACATACACTATTTCTCCAGAAAGTGTAAATGATACTGCAGGAACCACATTCCAAGGCTCTGCTGTTCCTCAAACCGTGCAAGTATCGGAAAATCAAACGGTGAATTCGGTCATTACTTATACCGCGATACCTAATACCGGCAAAATCGATATTCAGACACAAGCATTACCAAATGAGCTTACAGGATACACTAGCGATCCTACAGTAGTGCTGACTCAAAGCGGCACAGGCGCGAGTACGTCTAAAGCCGTTACTTGGGATAGTATAACGACCGTTTCTAATTTAAAAGATGATAGTACTTATAGTCTGACAACAGCGGTCATCAATTATAATAATGTTAAATGTAATCCCACATTGATACCCGCTAACGTTGTTGCGAGTGCAACGACTACACCTGTAGTTAATTTAACCTACAGTTGTCAGCAAGTTGCACAAACAGCCACAACCTTTAATTTACTAGGGGCACCTACGACTTTGACTTCATTAAGGGTAACTCTAACACCGAATGATAATACTGCACCTGTTGTACAAACCATTCATTTAAGTAATGGTTCTGGTTCAGCGGTTATCAATTTAACTGAAGGAGTCATTTATACGATTTCAGCTGAAAATGTTCCAGGTTATACCGTTAGTTTCTCGCCTCAACCATTCACTGCTACAGCGAATGCAGTGGAAACAATCACCTTAACTCAAATTACAGAAGCCAAAGAACGAATCATTACGTATATTCCAGGGTGGAAAACACCTCCTTCTGCACAATCTTTAGCGAATGCAGGATATACTCATGTGATGGTTGCTTTTGGTGTGTTCAGCACCACAACACCGGGTGTAATAGCTTCTGCATTTGACACAGTCACCAAAGAATATATTCAATCGCTACGCAATGCTGGTATCAAAGTCCTACTGTCATTAGGTGGAGCCTTAACTAGTATTCCTGATACTACTGTCGATTTTCATCAAGTCTTAAGTGCTGCAAGTTCTCCAGCAGCCTTCCAACAAACCTTCATTAATTCACTCACTGGATTAATCACTCAGTATGGTTTTGATGGATTTGACATTGATATCGAGCATGGAATTAATGGGAGTGGTACTTTCTCTCAGCCTCAAGGTGATATTGCTGTTTTAGCAAATATTATCAACACTATGCATCAACAAAATCCTAATTTATTAATTACTCTCACACCTCAAGTAGCGAATATTGCCGCCACTTCTGGATTTGATCAAACTTGGGGGAATTACGCGTCATTAATTCTGCAGACTCATCACTCTATAGCTTGGGTCGGAATTCAGTTATACAATACCGGGTGTGCGTTTGGTATTGATTTAGTATGTCATTCTGACACACCCAATACACCGAATTTCAGTGTAGCCATGGCGACTGATTTATTAGAAGACTGGCCTGCAACGGTGAACGGCCAGGCAACGGGTTTTCAACCCTACATCAGCCATTTACAACCAAGCCAAGTCGTCTTAGGCTACCCCGCTCCCGATGCAAACGGCAACAGTGATGGTTCACCTGTAAAACCGACCTCCATCATTAAACGAGCGATTCAATGTTTAAGAACCGCTACAAAAAGTAGCATAAGCTGTGATACCTATGTTCCTCCCCGTGCCTATGGGACAATTGGTGGGGTATTTAACTGGGAAATAACCTATGATCAAAACAATAACTTTAAGTTTGCTACTGAACTTAAAAATTGTGTGTTAAATGGAATCTGTAATTAACCTTATGCGCCATTTTGAATGGCGCTTTTTCATTTAATTAACATCAACAATGATGCTTCTATTATCATTCACAGGATCGTAATTTATGTCGACTCGTGATAGTTTAAAATTTTCCCATCAACATGCAGAGAAATTGCGACTGACTTAGAAACATTGACACTATAAATATTATCCGCTGCAAAGTAATGATATCTCCTGGATGACATTGAAGCGGATTAATCCCTGTTAACATCTACTAATAAGGCGTGATCTCCTCCCTAAAAATAGATCCACTACTTAATTTTGAGTGGGTCTTGGCGATAAAATTTAACGAGTAAATCATAAATCTCAGGATAATAATGTCTGATTATTTGCGGTTTTTCGAAAAATAATTCAGAAAATACAGCAAAAAACTCAGCTGGGGATGTAACTGCGTAAGGATCAATCGGAATAGGCTCATTTAGTTGGATACGACTAACCAAATCATTATAACCTTTGTTGAAAACTTCAG
>NZ_LNYG01000007.1:35487-92465 GCF_001467745.1 Legionella jamestowniensis | reverse complement strand
TGCAACAGGCTCCTGAAGTGCAACAGGCCCCTGAAGTGCAACAGGCTCCTGAAGTGCAACAGGCTCCTGAAGTGCAACAGGCCCCTGAAGTGCAACAAGCGCCTGAAGTGCAACAAGCCCCTCAACTTCAAGCGGCACCACAAGCGCCTGAAACCCCTGAAATTCAGCAAACGCCTCATTTGCAGCAAGCACCAGAGATGCAACAGAATCCCGAAATTCAATCCACTTCAGAAATTCAGCAAAATCCTTGAGATATCGGGTTGGATTTTTTATTGGTCAATGTGAGAATAATGTGCGCGATACTCAGATTGTTATCTTAAGTTTCATTGGATATGTCTGATATTCTGGTAGAGATTTTAAGGGGCAGATGGAAGTAATGACAATTCATCCGAATACGCCCATGTTATCCAATTACCAGTGGCAAGATAATAGATTCCACAGTGAACGGGGTGATTCGATTGTTGGGATAAAAGACGCGCGTATTCATTGACTTGCAGGTGGTGTTTTGTATGTACGGATTTATCGTCACTTCCCGTTTTAAAATCAATAACCCAACGCGTACCATTGTCCACAAAAGTACGGTCGATAATGCGGGTGATTGCCGTCTGCTCCCTAAGACGTACGTCATGTCGAACGTAGTGAGACATCTCCTCATACAAAGGAGATCCCTCATTACGTTCGGGATGACGGTTGTCTTTTTTGATGTTTGCCACAGTGTGGGTGGGATACTCAGAGATAAGTAGCTCATATTCATTCGCTTCATCTTTATGAGCCTTTATTAACCATTGTCCGATGGGATCTGCAAATAATTGTTTTAGCTGGTGTTTTAAATTTTCACAGGTTGTATGTAATTCTTCGTCTGTAAAACCCATTGATTTAAAACGACGAACTACCAAATCCCAAGGTAATTCTTCAAAAGTTGATGGGTGATAACTACAAATCCATTGTAATAATTCATGGGCTACAATTCCGATTTGACGTGCCTCGGTTGCATAATGAATGACTGTAGTTTTCCCTTCTTGCAGCGGGGAGGTTGGTAAATTTTCATAAAACCAGAGAGGTAACTGCTGGCGCAAAGGAAGCGGGGATTCTTGAGGTTTTATTGACTCTGCTTCATTGGTTACAAACTCCTGATTCTTCAGAAGATAACGAAATGTACCCTTCGTATCTTTTTCGCGGTTATCAAACAGATAAAGACGTTTTTTAGCGCGGGTAGCAGCAACATACAGTAAACGTTGTAATTCGTAACCGTCTTTTTCAGCGTCCAGCTTGCCAAGATAGCTATAAAGGGGGCATTCTTCTCGGTAAGCTGCTTTGATAGGTGAAACCAATAACAAATCATCCCTCTCTGAACTTGGCAGTTTGAACCAACGAAATAAAGGTTGATCCCTGTTAGGTGCTTTGGCACTTAATCCTGGTAAAATAACACAATCAAACTCTAAACCTTTCGATTTATGAATAGTCATAACCTGCAAACGGGAAGTGGTTGTACGTTGCGAATATAATTTATTAAATTCCACTTTAAACTGCTCTAAGTTGGGAAATTGTTCTTTCGCAGTAAAGCGTTCCAGTAGCTGCCAAAATTGTTCAAGATCTTCTTGTTCTTTTCCACTTAGAATATGTTGGCCATGCAGCTGCTTGAATGTTGAGCTAATCCAATCCACCAGAGTGTCTTGCTGTCGTGAGTAAAGAGCATTCTTGATAACCTGATACACAAATTTGAGTCTGGCACAGGTATTTTTCTCAAAGGGTAACTCGTCAACATGTGAAAGAAGTTCATAAATGGATTTATTTTTATCCCGATTTGCAATGAAATGTAATTCTTCAAGAGGTAAGCCACAAAAAGGGCTTCTTAACAAAGCTAGCCACGCTAGTCTATTTGCAGGTAGTAGCAAAACTTGGGTAAGGGTCCATAGATCACGAAGGTGTGGAAGTTGTGATAGACAATCGATTTCAACCCCCTGGAAAGGAAGGTTCCTTTCACGCAATAAACGGGTAATATCGCTAAGCTGATTGCGAGAACGTACGAGAATCGCAATATCTTGTTCCGTGTTCTTTTGCAGTTCGGCACTAACACAATTAACTACCGCTTCGGCTTCTTTTATGCGGTTAGAAAATTGATAGGCTTTGATAAAACTTTCCTCATCCGTAGAAATCACAGGTGAAGCAGGATGAAAAGAAATTGCTCCGGATTCAATATCATCCAGCTTGGGAAAAATGGATTGAAATTGCTGATTTACCCAGTTAACAATAATGGGTGTTGAGCGGAAATTACTGCACAATTCCAACGATTCTAATGGTACTGGCCCAATGCCTTCTTGTTTTGCTTTTAAGAAAAGACCTACTTCTGCCTGGCGGAAACGATAAATGGATTGCATGGGATCGCCAACCACAAAAAGGGTTTTACCATCGCCAGATTGCCAACCATTTAGCAATTTTATCAGTAAATGAAATTGCTGGATGGAAGTGTCTTGAAATTCATCAATTAAAAAATGATGAATCACATTATCAAAATACAAGCTTAGATCAGTAGGTTGGTCTTCATCACCTAAAGCAAACAAAGCCTGTTGGGAAATTGCACTAAAATCTACTTCATTGTTTTCTGAGAAGATTAACTGCAGATGCCCAACCAGTAAAGGCAGTAGGGTAAATAAAGCCTGCAAAACTTGCCATTGTTCGGCATCGTAATGAGGAGGTGGTAAATCTTTAATACGCACCAATGCTTCCAGAAATTCTGACTCCATGCTTAATTCGACTAGCAGGGCTCTACTTGCAGTTTTTAAATCATCATATTGTTTATCGTCACAAACACCACGCTTAAGGCCGACGTGATGATCAAAGCCCTGGCGCAAGGTGTTTTGGGAGGTTAGTAACAACGCTGTTAAACCGAGAGCAATTTCTCGATCGAGCTCTTCGTATTTATGCCAATTCTGCAAGACAAAACGAGGCGACTTACAATCATTTTCAATTGTCGCCAATTGACGGGCGAGGGTACATAATTGACTGCGGCATGTCAGGGGCACCGACTCTTTAAACCGCATGAGTTCGTGTTGCTCAATGAGTTTTAGCATGTCTTCAAAAGAAGACTGGTCTTGTTCTCGTGCGATGTATAAAGTGGAGAGCCATTGATCGCGATTTGCCAATAAGCCGCTAAATAAATTCAACAGCTTATCCTGGCGGTTATCAAGATGTTTCAATAATTTCTTAAGAGGAAGATGCAACCGATTATCAGCCAGGGCATAGGCCAAACAAGCCCGTGCTGCCGCCTCATAATGCATTTGTGGATTTTCGGTCACTTGTGCATAAGGGATCTGTTTTTCTAACAGAGGAATGGCTTGGCAAATTGCTTGGCATAACGAATCAATGGTCATGATGCGCAAGCGGTTTGGTTGTTGCAGTATGCGCCAATTCAATTGCTGACTTCGTGCCAAGGCCTCTCTTGCATAGAGGAAAGTTTCCTGTTGGTGAGATGACCCTGGGACTTTTTCCATAGCGGCATTCTTTAATGCCAATAAAATACGTTCCCGCATTTCATTAGCTGCTTTGCGCGTAAATGTTAACGCTACAATTTGTTCTGGTGCAGAAACAACACTCAATAACCTCAAATAACGTTGTGTAAGTATTTCTGTTTTCCCAGATCCTGCAGGTGCTTGAACAATAAATGACCTGCAGGGATCAGTTGCCTGTAGTCGTTGTTGACTATCTTGAAGCATCGTTTAATCCATCGTAATTTCTTGTGCTGGCGCCCTAAGGTTGTAATGGGAACTCATACAATGGCCATAGGCGCCAGTGCTGGCTATCAAAATCACATCATTTTCATAGGTTTCAGGAAATAAGCGATCATAACCTAACGTGTCCCCTGATTCACAAATAGGCCCCACGACATGTGCAAAGCCAGTTTTCTCATGATTTAACCGACTTAAATTAACAATCTCATGGTAGGCACCGTAAAGTGAAGGGCGTAGCAAAGAATTCATACCTGTTTCAATACCGATAAAGCGTACTTTTCCTTTCTCTTTGCACTGGGTGACTTTGGCAAGAATAACACCACTTTCGGCAACAAAAAAACGCCCCGGTTCTATCCAAAGTGACACTTGAGGATAGCTTGATTTAACAGCTGATAATGATTCATCCAGAGTGGTTAAATCCAAGGGTTGTTGCCCGGGTTTTTCGACTACCCCCAAACCGCCTCCCAAATTGATAATGTGGACATCAGAAAATTGACTGATAAGTGCTGTGAGCATTAAAGCGGTTTGTTGCCAAAGTTCTGGTGTCAGAATGCCGCTGCCGGAATGGGCATGTAAACCGATGACTTTTATTTGATGTTTTTCTATAAGTTCTTTCACTTGAGGCAAATCGGCTTGGGGGATGCCAAATTTGGATTCATTGCCACCCGTGCAAACATACTTGTGATGACCCGCACCGCAGCCAGAATCAATACGCAATAAAATGGATTGATTTTTAAAAAGTTCAGGCCAATTTTCTAAAGGGTAGAGATTATCAATTGTAAGGTAACAACCAGTAGATAAAGCAAATTCATATTCTTTTTTTGCTGCAAAATTCGGTGTAAATAGTACACGTTGTCTATCAATATCAGGAAACTGGGTTAGTACCTGTTGTAATTCTTCAATCGATACACATTCAAAGCCTATTCCTTTTCGATACAGGTTATTTAAAATATCAGGATGAGGGTTTGCCTTCATGGCATAATAGACTTGATCAACCGATTTTAACGCCAATAACTCATCGGCTTTTCGCGATTGTGTTTCCAAATGATACACATAGCAAGGTGATTGCGTTGCTGCCAAATCTAATAGTTTGTCTTTCTCCTTCTCCCACCAAGGTGTATTTTTTAAACCTGGGTTGCCGAATTCCTCCTGCCAGCTTTTAGAGTAATAAAAGCTTTGGGGATTATTATCAATCAACACATTATGAAGCTTTTGACACAGTTGATCGGCTTTCGATTCGTCAACTACGAATGTTAAATTCAAATCGTTGGATGCAAGCGACATTAAGTAAACCTGCTGAGCGTCAAACACTTCCAGGGTTGGACCTAGCTGCGGAAGAACTGTACGGATATGATGGCCAACTAGACTTACAGCGCTACAAGGCTCAATCAATTTTGCACGTCCAAAGCGATTTAAATCGGCAAGTAATGCTTCAAGGGCTTGCCTGTCATGCAATTTAGCATTGCTATCCAGCGAGAGAGTGATATTCGTCTCTGAAGAAGAGAGTAAGTCCACCGAAAACCCATGCTGCTTGAACGCAGCAAAAACATCCGCCAGGAAACCGACTTGCTGCCACATATGAATCGTGTCTATAGAAATTAAAATGATGCTGTGCTTCACCTGAATCGATTTAATAGGGGGGGCTTTGTCATCACTTTCCTGGGAAATACGCGTCCCAGAATGCGCGGGCATGCGCGTAAATTTAACTATCATAGGAATGCTCGCTTTACGAACAGGTGGTAAACAATTGGGATGCAATACTTTAGCACCCATTGAGGCAATTTCTTGTGCTTCGTCATAATTAAGCTGCTTTAATAGACGGGCATGAGGTAATAAGTGGGGATTTGCTGTATAGATACCTGGTACATCTGTCCAAATTTCACAAACCTTTGCTTGTAAAATTGCAGCTAACAGGGCTGCTGAGGTGTCAGAGCCGCCGCGACCTAGCAAGACAGTTTCTCCCTGAGGGTTGGCAGCAAAAAAACCTTGCGTAATAATTGCCTGAGCACCACTTGCTGCTAATTTATTGCTCAGTTCGATATTAGGCTCACTGTTGCACCGTGCTGCCAAATAATTAATGGCATCCCCACTGACAAAAGGAGTGGAAACTAAGGCTTCACGAACGTCAAACCATAGACATTTAATCCCTTGGTTGCACAAAAACGCATACCCCAGTCGGGTCATCATTATCTCACCCAGGCTTAGTATCTGGGCGCGTGTTTTGGGGGAGGCTTCTTTTAGAAGGGCAATCCCCGTAAGCCATTGCTGCAATTGTATTATTTCAGCATCAATAAGTTCAGAAGAAACCTGCAAGGCTTTTGCTAATTCTTGGTAACTTTCACGAATATCAGTTTCAATGCTTTGATGTTGATTAATAAGGGCTGCTTCGATCGCTTTTTCCAATTTATTAGAGATTTGGGTTAATGCTGAACAGACAAGAACAGGTTGCACATTATCAGCGATATGCTGTTTTGTAATTGCTGCAATATTTTCCCATGTTTGCAAAGAAGAAACACTGGTTCCACCAAATTTGGTAACGACTTGTTGCATAGCTATATCCGTGCAAAAAAAGAACACATTATCATGGAGTGGTTAGTTTTTACAAGCCAGTATTTCTATAAGGTAATAACTATCTTATGGGCGCTTAAATTCCAGTGAAAGAAAGTAAACATCACCATCTAAAAAAATACAGATTGATTGTGTTTTAATCCAAGGTAAATGCCTATAATCCAGGCGGTTTGACCCTTAGGGGAAGTTTTAGTGCCACATTCCAAATGCTGTTTTCATCGTAATATGAATGTAAACAAAAGATAATAAATTGTCATCATGCTCTCTTAGTGTTCATGTTGAATTTCTAATAGCTACTTTTTGATTATATGGAGAATTTTTTTGCTGTAGGCGTTTGAAATCATCTCTAATTCATTTATTATCATTTGGTTTGCAATGTATTGGGATGCATTTAACGTAAGGAGTGTGATGAGTATGCAAAAACCCATTAGAACATTAGTCAGCGCAGCTGTTGTTGCGTTGATGGCGGGTTCCGCCAGCGCAGGGAGCTTTTCCCTTTACACAGAAAGTAATGGATCTGCCGTGGGCAACTTTGCTGCCGGTATCGCTGCTGAAGCTGCAGATGCATCTACAGGTTGGTACAACCCAGCAGGACTTGCGTTAATACGTGAGCAACAATTCGTATTTGGCGGTGTAGGGGTATTTCCGGTTTCTGAATTAAGTGGAACAAGTACTTTTAGAACCACTGGTATTCCTTTTCCTTATGTCCAAACGTTTAGCGATCTGGATGGCGCTAAAAACGCTTTAGTACCGTCCTTGCACTATGCATTACCTTTAGGTGAAAGCGCCACTTTCGGTTTTAGTGTTGTCTCTCCTTTTGGGTTAAAAACCTTATGGAGTGAAAGAAGCCCAGTTCGTTATGCTGCTACATTAAGCGAGCTGCAAACGATTAATGCCTCTCCTGAAATTGGTGGTAAGATAAACGATAACATTGCGTTAGGAGCTGGTATTGATTTTCAATACGCGCGAGTTAAATTTAACCGGATGCTTGGTTCTCCTGCTTTAATGCAAGCTTTAGCCCTCTTTGGTGCGCCAGTTACCCCTAATATTCTGGATTCAGAAAGCTACAATAAAGGGGACTCTTTTGGTGTTGGTTTCCATGCGGGTGTATTGGGGATGTTTAATAATAACCATACACGCATTGGTTTAAATTACCAATCCGAGATGAGGCATAAGTTTCATGGTTTTAGCCGTTTAACTGGGCGATTGGCTTCTCCAGGAATTGATGTTACCGATCCTTTCTCGATATTGGCAGCTAATCCAAATGCGGTCGTTCGAACGGATACCTTATCGAGCAATAATATCAGTTTTCCAGATATCGTGACATTAAGTGGTTATCATGATGTGAATGAAAAACTGGCTCTTTTGGCCTCTGTAATATGGACTGGATGGTCAACCGTTAAGACGATTGAGCTTGATAATGCGGTTGCTTTTGCCCCAGCAGCGGGTCAGGTATTGGTTAATTCTGTTTCTACTGAAAATTACAGTGATGCCTGGCGTTTTGCGATTGGTGCCAACTACCGCTTTACTGATCAATTGATGCTTCGTGTGGGTGGTGGTTATGATGAGACACCAACCAATGATATTCACAGAAGCGTTCGTATCCCTGATGCAAGCCGTTGGGCTGTCGCTATCGGTGGGCATTATCAGTGGAGACCTAACATTGGTGTTGACGCAGGATATACCTATCTGTTTACTGATGAAGATCCTATTATCAATAGAACTGAAGTGCTTGGTACCAGTACTAATACGATTCAAGCTCGTGGCAACGCTCATGCCCATCTGGTGGGTGTTCAGCTTACTTGGGCTATCGATCAACCTGTTCCCGTTCCAACGAAGTAAAGTAAAAAGCCACGCTAAGCGTGGCTTTTTTTTAGCATCCAGAAAAATACAACGTATTACTGCGATGATAATAGCAAACTTACATCAGTTTTTTGTTAATGTTGCTTCGCCTGGGCCATTAACGGTTATGGTATAACCATTTCTACTCAATGAAGTAGGGCTAATTTCACCCGTTTCAACGTTTAATGAAACCTCCCCTATATCTACTGGGTTTGGTGTATCTGTAGCCATTTTTATAACTGCTTTACATATATTTTTGTCGGTATGTCCAAAACAAGCCATTCTAACTACATACCACGAAACCTTGCCATCACTTTTGGGGGCAGTGGGGTGGGGAGAGGCTTTGCCTGCTACATAGGCATTTGATTCTACATTGGTTTTATTATGAGTTACTAAATAGGCGGGACTTGCCAAGGCGGTTGTTGCAGCGAAGGCCAAAGCAGAGGCAGTCAGGCTTTTAAACAATTGATTCATATAAATTTCTCTCCATAATTAGGGCGCGATTTAAAGTGTGGTTTCTTGACCGACGCCCCGCGGCTTGAACGCGGGGTCCATGAATCAGATCGCTGGGTCCCGCGGTAAAGCCGCGGGGCGTCGAAGATTATAAGAATAAAACTTTAAATTTAAAACCACACTTTAAATCGCGCCCCCATAATTAAAAAAGTTGGAATTACTGAGCGTGCAATACAACCTATTCCAACGAGTATTTACTATAGGGGAATGGCCTACGAGAGACAACACTTTTATTTTTCATTCAAAAGCTTTGCAATATCTTTGGCAAAATAGCTGATTATAAAATCAGCTCCAGCACGCTTGATGGCTAGTAAACTCTCATACATCCCTTGCTCTTCATTAATCAGTCCTTGAATAGCAGCATTTTTAAGCATTGAATATTCGCCACTAACTTGATAAGCGCCTAGGGGCATTTCAGGAAATTGTTGTTTCACTTTAAAAATAATGTCCAGATAATTCATCGCTGGTTTCACCATGAGCATGTCTGCTCCTTCCGCCAAATCGAGGGATGCCTCTCTTAATGCCTCATTGCTGTTAGCGGGATCCATTTGATAAGTTTTTCTGTCACCAAACTGCGGAGCGCCTTGTGCCGCCTCTCTAAAAGGACCATAAAAGCTGGAGCTATATTTAATGGCATAACTTAAGATGGCAGTATCCGTATAACCGGCCTTATCCAATGCCTGACGGATTGCTTTTACCATTCCATCCGTCATACTGCTAGGCGCTACCCAGTTGGCTCCAGCTTCAGCATGACTTACGGCTTGTTGAGCAAGTGCTTCCAAAGTTTTGTCATTATCAATTTGCTCGCCTTTTAATAGGCCGCAATGGCCGTGACTTGTATATTCGCAAAAGCAAACATCACTAATCACTAACATGTTTGGATTAATTGCACGTATTTTGCGTATGGCTTGTTGAATAATCCCTTCGGGATGTAATGAAGCACTGCCATGATCATCTTTATGAGCGGGAATCCCAAAAAGTAAAACGGCAGGAATACCCAACATGGATAGCTCTTCTATTTCTGCTGGCAAATCATTTATACTTAATTGAAATTGGCCAGGCATACTTCTTATTTCACGTTTCTTCGTTAATATCTCATTAATAAATAAGGGAGCAATAAATTGCGCAGCGTGTAAACGTGTTTCTTGTACCATATGTCTTACTGCTGGAGTTTGACGTAAACGTTTTAGTCGTAGAGGGAGATTGTAATCAGTCATAGTTAATCCTTGCGATGGGTATAAAGTAGGTCAATGCCACTACCGGCAAGACTGGAATTGACCTGTAAGCTAAAAAATTTATTCAATAAATAGGTTAAGGTGACTACATTGCTGTCTGTTTTTGCCAAACCGTAGTTATAACTGATATACAAGCGCTTAGACAGCGATTTTCCAACCACTACCGATGTCTTTTCTGTCATCTGGTTACTTTTAGGATCAAATTGTGGATTACTTTCCAGGTTAACGTCTACGCCTAGCGTTTGTTTTAACTGCTCCACCAATTGGGTGCCATTTGCACCTGAGCCTAAATTCATGGAAGACATAGCTGCTAATAGCAGTTGTCCGCCGGCTTTATTTGCTTGATTGGCTGGTCTTCCAAGTAAAAGCATTGACAAAATGTCTGCTTGGGAAAGTGAACTGGGAATCGAGAAAAGTTCTACTTTAGGAGAGGTTAAACGACCCGTGACTTCAATCCCAACCGTGGTTTTGCTGCCAACATTCATGGTTTGCAAATTAGAGGTGTTAAAATCCAATAATTGATTTGATCCAGAAAATAGAGTGGAAGTATTGTTAAATTGGCGAATTGCCCGTACTCGAAGGCCAGGATTTAGTACCGATCCCCCAGTAAAAATAAGTTGTCCTTGGTCAACGGTTAAATCTTGCCCATAAGCCTGGTACTTACCTTCTTTTATAGTCAGTTCTCCCGTTGCATTAAGAGGTTCTTGCGGCAATTGGTGCAAGCGAATAGCGCCTGTTAGAAAACCTTTTAATCCTTTTACATTTAAAGAAACATCATCACCCATTTTAAGATTAACATCAGTATTAATATGCAAAGGATTAACAGTTTTTTCATTGCCTTCAAATACTACATCCTCTGATAGACTCACCGAGTTATTAAATGACTGGGGTTTAAGTTGTGCTTTGGGAATGAGAATGGTTCCTTTCACACTAAACATCGCAGGCTTTATTTCAAGAAGTAATTGGGGGGAAACGTTGATGAGGTACTCTGGTGTATTAATCAAGGTTATATCATCGCCCTCAAGATGAAGGGTACCAGTAACTTTGGGGTCAAAAATGCCTTTACCATAAAGAGTCAGAGGCTTGCCATTGGAAAGTAGGGATCCTTCTGTTTTCCAATGTTTATTTTGACTTTGCAAGTGCATCTGGATGGTATGAAAATCAAGTCCCCAATCGGGTAGGGAAATTTGTCCCTTTGTTAAGTCAATTTTGCCCTCAATGGATGGCTTTCCTATAGTACCTGTGGCTTTAAGAACGGCCTTTAATCGTCCTTGTGCTTTATTAATTGCAGGGCTTAGTGTTTGAAGAAAATTTAAAGAGTTCACGTATAAACGTAAATTGCCTTCAATGGTTTGTTTCGCTATTAAATGGTTATCCAATTGGAAATTGGGTAACTTTAATGTCATCGCCAAATTTTTCTCTTTGTCGATGATTAGTTTACCGCTTAAGGCCAGATTTTTTGGTGTTAAAGAGACGTCTAACTGTCCGCCAGAAAACTGTAATTTCGAGAGGTTCCCTTCATCAAATTGATAGTGTCCGGGTTTAATGGATAGATGCGCTTGTCCTGTCATAAATTGAGATAAAGAGGCTGTGGCAATAATACTTGTTTCTAATCCCGTAAGGGAGGGTGACAAAAGTTGCGGTTTCGGTAAAGTGGCTTTGGCGTGCCATTGATAGGGATAAGTGCCATTGATTTCCAAACGGTTAACTCCCAGAGTCATTCGGGCGTGCAGGTGTTGATTTTGATAAAGTAGATTCGCTTTTAGTGGGGTATTCAAATAATTGGCAGTTAAATGTGTATTGAGTGTGAGATTTACTAAAGAATCGCCCATAAAGTCGGCATTAAGCTTTACATTTTCAAGCGTCAGCTCTTTTTTATCTGGCAGGGTGGAGGCCTGTAAATTTCCCTTTAATTTGGGGACCTCCTCATCGCTATAATTTAAATTAAAGTTAACTTGACCTTCGGCTAATTTAATCAGCCCTTGTGCATCTAGACCTTTTGCCTGTGTATGGGCGTTTATGGTAACTTCAGACTGAACCGGGGTATTAACCATCGAGTGCAACGCTAGGGTTATTTTCGGTAGACGTCCTGTTGCTTCAAATTGTCCCCCACTGCTCGTTAATGTGGGTTGGGCAGTAAGCGGCCAAATAAAATTGTCCCATTGGGCTTTAGTGGTTAATTCCTGGCCTTGTTTTAAAGTGCCGTGAAGATTTAATACCATGGGGTGGACACTATGGGTTGGATTTTTTATACGCCCTTCCCAATGGTAAAGAGACAAATCCCCACCCAGTTTAAAGAACCCTTTCACTGGGAAATTTTTTTCGAGATTGTTTAATGTGAGTGTTGCCGCGATAGCATAGGGTATGACAGGCTGAATTGTTCCCGTTGTTTTTAAACGAAGGTTCCCAAAGTCTAAATTTAGTTGGGTGATTTCCCATTGCTTGTTCGATATCTGAGCTTGTAATTTAACTCCTTTAAACGAATGTATTGTACTGTTTTGATTAAACTTTATGTCTTGAAAGAAAACATCATGGAGTATGATTTCAAAGGGGAGTTTCGGAAAAGTAAACGGTGTGGAATCAGGTTGTGTGGCATTCTGTGAATTTATAGTGATACTGGCTTGTTGACTGGTCAGTCCTTTTATATCGAGCTTATGTTGAAAAAGTCCTAAAAGATGCCATTTAAAATCCGCATTTTTCAGTGTTATATCAATTTCTGAATCATGATAATTTAAATAGCCAAATGAGCAATGATTAAGTAGTCGTCCATGTACAGACTCAACGCTTAAATGTCCCGGCAAAAAATAATGGGCTAATTTCAAAGTCAACATTAAACCTGGTGTAGTTGCAATTAAAAAAAGCAACAGGCTACCCAGGATTAAAAAAACAATAAGCAAATTATAAATTGCTGATTTAAGTAGTTTAAAAAGCACGCGCATTTATAAATCAGGACCCATGTTAATAACGAGTCTCGGTTTCTGGTCATTTCTATTAAAATGATTATCCATAGGTTGGGCAATCCCTACCTTGATAGGGCCTACGGGGGACACCCACATTAAACCAATACCTGCATCATTTTTCCAAACCTTAGATATTGGCATGTAAACATCGCCGCTGTCAAAAAAAACAACAAAATACCAATGATCGACTGTCTCTTTTTGAATTTCAAAACCATTATAAGTCAGGATTTTTCCTGGACCGAGGGAATTATAACTATAACCTTTTAAGTTATCTGAGCCGCCTAATAAGAACGCGAGCGATAAGGGCATTTGATTAATGTCATTAATCTCAGTAATGCCTTGAATTGAATGAAAATAGAGGCGCGTGCGAACAGAATCCAGTGTTAATGCCGCTTTAATATTAACGGATGCTTGTGCAAAACTAACGTCTGATAACAGTGTTTTACTGGCGCCTAGACCAGTAAGCGTGATGTTATAACCAGAGGGTGAAAAAAGTTTATCTGTGGTTTTAAGCCACGTAAAACTTGCTTTAGGGAATAAAGTATTTTTTTCTTCCCGGGGTTGGTCTGTATAGGTATAACGTTCGTATAAGCCATTTAATGCGAGGGTTCGTTGAAAGCGTGCTGTGGTATGTTGTTGAGCAATAGAGGTTAAAACTAAATTACTAGCACCACTATTATAATCCAAATGTGCAAGATTGGCAGTAATATTGTATTGATCAGTAACGGGATTGGCTCCAGGAATGACATATTGAGCTTGTAGGCCATTCTCCTTAAAGGATCCTAATGCTGCTGCATTAAATTTATGCCCCGAGGAATTAAGCGGAACCACATGATACCCTAGACGACCGCGTACACCAGTATCCGTTCCATAGCCAAGGCCGAAGGAGTAGCTAAATCGTGCGGCAGGTTCTAAGTGGACATCCACAGGAATGTGGCGCAAGCTATCAATCTGTGGTTTTACTGAAACGTTCTTGAAATAGCCGCTAAATGCCAATTGATTATTTAAAGCAAGAATTTGTTCAGTAGAATAGGGCTGCCCGTAGTGAAAGGGAATATAGCGTTTTAATAGGTCTGGAGAAATAAAGGTAGGGTCGAAACGAACTTGACCAAAATAAAATTGAGGCCCGGTATTTAAAATCAAATATACAGAGGCTGTGTTATTAGGGTGTATAAGAATTTCCGATTTTTCAAACGTTGCCCGCATGAAACCCTGGTGTTCTGCTGCATTTAATAATGTTTGTTTAAGTTCCTCATATTTTACTGTATTGAGTGCATCGCCTTGTTTAAGAGGCAGAGGTTCCAAAACGCGTTTAATCACGTCATTGTTTGCGCCTTCACCTTTAATTTCCACGCGAATATCTGAAATTACTACCTGTGTACCTGGGGTAATGGCGATACGTAAAGGTTGATGACTTAAAATGGTAATTTCCGGCTTAAAATAACCATAGGGTTCTATCGCTTTGGTGATCTGAAGACTTAGCGCTTCATCGGATAAATGATTCAGAGGTTTATCTTTTGCCAGTTCTGTTAGTCGTGCTTCGATATTGGCAGCAATTTTTTTCTTAACGCCTGTAATTTTAATGGTCGGTGTAGTTGCTGCAACAAGCAAAGCTAAACTACTGACTAGCGCGAAAAACCGCAGAAAACGTTTATGCTGTTTTACTAAACTAAATACTCTAACCACAGGTAAGGCATCACTGATACTACTAACTTTTGCTTTGAATCCATACCAAGCCATAGGGACTACCTGCCCACTGGACTTGTTTCTAAATCTTTCAATCGATAAACCAATTCCAATGCTTCTCGTGGTGATAAATTGTCCACGTCAATAGCTTCTAATGCTTTAAGAACTGGCGCTTGTAAGGTAGGTTTTAGTTTGGGGTTTTCTGAGGGCGCTGTTTGTTGTTGTAAACGATTTAGCTGCTCGGAAGCGATGGCTAACACTTCCTTGGGGATTCCTGCAAGTTGCGCTACTTCCAAACCATAACTGCGATTTGTTGCACCTTCTTCAACACGGTATAAAAAAACAATACGTCCAGACGTTAGAGTGGCTTGTAAATGAATATTCCTGATGCAATTAAACTGCGTTGGTAGATGGGTTAATTCAAAGTAGTGGGTTGAAAATAACGTATAAGCTTTAATGGTATTCGCAAGATAGGCACAGGTTGCATAGGCGAGCGACATGCCATCATAGGTACTTGTACCCCGGCCTATCTCGTCAATTAGCACGAGGCTTTTGTTGGTAGCTTGCCGCAAAATTTGTGCGGTCTCAGTCATTTCTACCATAAAGGTTGAGCGGCCCGAGGCCAGATCATCGCTGGCGCCAATGCGAGTAAAGATTTTATCAATAGGACCAATAAGAGCTTGCTCGGCAGGAACATAACTGCCGATATGCGCCAAGAGAACAATCAACGCATTTTGGCGCATGTAGGTTGATTTGCCCCCCATATTAGGTCCAGTAATTAAAAGGATGTTTTGTGTTCTGTCTAAAGTAAGATCATTGGCTATAAATTGTTCTTGCAAAACCTGCTCAACGACAGGATGACGACCTGCTTTAATGGAAATACCAGGGGTGGATACCAATTGTGGACGACACCAATTCAAACACTGGGCGCGTTCGGCAAACGTTGTCAATACATCCAGTTCGGCAATAGCCTGTGCGAGCTGTGTCAGTAAAGGAATAAATTGTAAAATCTCTTCCAATAAATGGTCATAGAGCCATTTTTCCCGGGCTAAGGCTTTGACTTGCGCGGATAACACTTTTTCTTCAAACAATTTTAATTCAGGCGTGATATAGCGCTCTACATTCTTTAAAGTTTGCTTGCGCTGATAATTGGCAGGTGCTTTTTCAGCTTGTGTACGAGATAATTCAATGTAATAGCCTTGCACGCGGTTATAGCCAAATTTTAAAGACGATAATCCTGAGCGTTGTTTTTCAGCATTTTCAAGTTCGATAAGTTTCTCGGTCGCATTGTCACTAAGGGTTCTTAATTCATCAAGTTCCTCATCAAAGCCCGTTGCGATGACACCACCATCGCGAATAAGCATCGGGGGGTTATCAACAATCGCTGCGGCCAACAGTTTATATAAAACAGGCTGAGGCTCAAGGTTAGTGGCTATTTCTTTGATTAAGGGTGCCTGATTGCTGCTGAGGGCTGCACTAAATGCAGGTAAAAGTACTAAGGTTTCACGAAGCCGAACTAAATCACGGGGTCTTGCCGACTTTAAAGCAATACGTGAGGCAATACGTTCAATGTCACATGTTTGCTGTAATAAAGCGTGCAGTTGGTTATCCTTGTCGTTCTCAACCAATTCAGAAACAGCCTCTTGCCTTTGTTCAATAAGTTTGTGTTGATTGAGGGGTCTGCCAAGCCAGCGTTTTAAAAGGCGGCTTCCCATGGCGCAAGCTGTGTAATCAAGCACTGCCAGTAAACTGTTTTCACGGCCGCCCTGATAATTTTCAAATAATTCCAAATGCCTTTGCGTCGCTGCGTCCAGTTGTAAATAATCAGTGCTTTGTTCCAGAGTAATTTGCGTTAAATGAGGCAAGGCTTGTCGTTGGGTGGTTTGTAAATAGCTTAACAAGCAGCCTGCTGCTGAGAAGGCAATACCGTAGTTTTTTTCGCCCAATCCTTCCAAATGGCTAACCTCAAATTGCTCTCGTAATAATTGCTTGGCATGTTGCACTTCGAATTCCCAGTCAGGGCGAATTTTTATTGTATACTTATCCCGTAGCGCAGGTGGAAAAGAAGAGGGTAATAAAATTTCAGCGGGTTTTAAACGATTGACCTCTGCGCTTAATTGCACCTCATCGCTAAGTTGCAGCAAATGGAATCGTCCGCCACTTAAATCGACCCAAGCTAGACCGAAATGCTTACGTTCCTGATGAATAGCCAAAAGGATAGTATCACGTTTGGCATCTAATAAAGCTTCATCTGTGACAGTACCAGGAGTAATGATGCGGGTCACTTGTCGCTCAACCGGCCCCTTGCTTGTTGCTGGATCACCAATCTGTTCGCAAATTGCAACCGATTCCCCTTTTTTTAATAATCGCGCCAAATAGTTTTCTACCGCATGATAAGGCACACCCGCCATAGGAATGGGTTTGTCAGCAGATTGTCCACGATGCGTTAAAGTTAAATCAAGCAGTTGGGCTGCTCGTTTGGCATCCTCATAAAAAAGTTCATAAAAATCGCCCATTCGATAGAAGAGCAGCATATCGGGGTATTCTGATTTGATGCGCAAATACTGCTGCATCATAGGAGTATGAGTTACAGACATGGAGATTTCAAAAGCGATAAATTTTAAGAATTCTAACAAATGTACTTAGCCAAGTCAGTAAACAGGTACTATTTAACTGTTCGATAGAATCTAGAAGGTAAACCTACAACTTATAGGAAGCACTCGCAGAATCAAAGTTACCTTGACTGAAAAGCAACCTATAAGCTGCTTTTTATACTTTCAACTAACTCATCCATTTCGGAGGTAAGAAGTTTCCGGTTTTTGTCATCCACCGTCTTAATTTGGGGACGTGATGCAATAAAAAATGCAGTAAAATCAATAAGGCTGGCAACGGAAGCCTTAAATCCATACTTTCTGGTCAAATTTGCCATGGCTCGTTTGTCGTTCGTGTTAATAGATGAGGAAGCGGACGGTGTGATAATAACATTAGGAACATGAGAAAAGGCTTGGTGAAGTGCATCGAGTTGTTCTTTATCCACTCCGAATAGCTCTAGGTCAGACTCATCCAGATAAAGTGTTTGCAGGTTAGGGAAAATACCTCTGAGTTGCTTAATATCTTTAGATGAGAAGGTCTCAAAACCGTTTAAATGAAGTATTCGTACTTGTTGAAGAGGTGAGAATATTTTTTGAAGTTCTGTGCCTGATTTGTTATAGAAAATACCAGTACACCTTAAATTGAGCTCGACAATATTCTGAGGAAACTTGGAAAAGGCTTCCGCTAGTTTATCCGAAGAATAATTCCCTAAATTATTACTTCCTATGCTCAACCGGCGTAAGCTTTTTGGAAGAGTTTCGAATGATTTTGAGAGTGAGGTGGCATCGAGATGAGCTAGACTAAATTTTAAGTTCAGGCTAGTTAAATTTTGTGGCAAATACGGAATCCACTTCGTAAGGTTAAATGCGTTAAAGGGATTAATGTTAATTACCTTAAGATGTTTAAGATTTGAAAAGATGGGTTTATTAACTGGTGTTACAGTACAAGTGATGTCCATCATTGGCTCTTGGCCTAACAAAAGTTGCTCAATACTTGGAGGTAATTTTTTCCATAAATTAATCCATTCTCTATCTGTGGGGATTATCAAGGAGTTGTGAGTAATATCGAGCTGTTTTACTGATTTAGTTTTAAGCCAATCGAGTATTTTAATTACTCCGTCGTACTCCAGTTTATTGTGGGATAGATTCAGGTTAATCACATTCCTACAAAGATGGGCGATGCCATGTTGCAATGAATTAACCTCAAAGTTATTGTGGCTTAAATCAAGTGTATTCAGTGAAAAAGGCAGACTTTCTAGTAAGGAAAGATCTCCTCGAAGTCCAGGATGAGCAAAAACAACATGAAGCTTATTATGACTTAGATTAAGATAGGTAATGGAATTATCCAATACGGAAAAAATACCTTTTAGATAGGCTAAAGATCGATGCCCCAGTTCATTACCTTTACAGTTTACTTTTCTTACCGTTTTAGGTAAATGTTTAAATGCTTCGGACACTTCTTTCTCTGCTTTATCTCCCAAGGTATACTTCCCATAAAGCGTCCAAGTGGGTGTGAAAATGACAGAGGTTGCATTATCAGGTAGCTTTTTGACCTCATGGATCAAGGAATTGGCTGGCGTTACTTCAATTGTGCAAAGCATGATGACTATCTATTTGTTTTAAAAATATCTAATTTGCATTAGTTTAAAACAACCAGAATAATAAATGTATGGGTAGTATTACCCAACCACCACTCTAATCACTAAAGCATTCTTGTAGAAGTTTAATATCCTGCCATTGTTAGGTAGATCATTGCTTTCGAGAAAAATCGGTTTACAGTCTTTCTTTTTACGGGATAAATATTTGCCTCATTAGCAATAATTTTTTAAATTCATCGTACTTAACAAGGGTATCAGAGGATTATCAAACGAAAGAATTTTAAAACGATGTAAAATGTCACTGTAGGTTATCAGAATACATTTGTAGGTTGTTGTTATTGTACCTAAAGATTATGTTGCAATGGTCAATCAATCCTTAAAGAAAACGCGTTGAGTCACTCTAATCCAAACACGCTTCTGCCGCCATATTGGGATGAAACACTGTTTTCATGAACAAGGATTTCTTCTAGGGTTGGACCACTGGTAATGTGATGTTCAAGTTTTCTTGCTTGTTTATCGAGCTGTTTAATCGCCTCTAATTTTTCACTTTGTCCAAGTTTTGCCTTGTGAACCGCCACTTTCAAAACATGAATGGTTTCATCATATACTTTCACTGGCACAGGGAAGGGATGGCGGTCTTTGCCTCCATGAGCCAATGAAAAACGAGCCGGATCAGAGAATCGATAAGGAGCTCCGTGAATTACTTCAGCTACTAAGGCTAGTGCAAGAATGGTTCTCGCGCCTACACCGGGTGTTAATAGAAGTTCTGAGAAATCTTCGGGGCCGCGCTCGATAGCAGCCGCAATGTTCCCGTGCAAACGTCGTAAGGAAATATTTTCAGCCCTTACATCATGATGTGCCGGCATTTCGAGATGAGGTAACGAAAGTTGCTCCATTTTTATAATGGCTGGTTTTGCATGTTCACCTTTTGATACTTCTGCAAGTATGCGCTCGGGAGAGAACGTTTTCAGAAGGTCGATTTGCTTTGAGCGTGATATTTGAGCTCTTTGATCGGTAAGGTTGATAATATTACCTTGATGAGGTCCTTCGATGGCGGCATGAGGTGCATCAACAAAACTGTCCAATCCTTCCGATAACCAATGATATCGCCGAGCCTGTTTGTTAGTGGTATTCATTCCTTGTTGAATGACAGTCCATTTGCCTTCATCAGTAACAATAAAGCCATGTAAGTAAAGGTCGAATCCATCTTGGACAGCTGCACTATCCACCTTGGCTACTAGGCGACTGGATTGTGCGAGTAGTTGACCATCAAAACCTACTTTGGCTCCGATGGTTATAAGTTCGTGTGGGGTTTGGCGTGAATATTTACCCCTTCCTCCACAAACATGAATGCCAAGCTCCTTTGATAGTGGCGCTAACCCCCGTTTAAGCGCACCAATCACACTAGTAGTAATACCGGATGAATGCCAATCCATACCCATAACCGCACCAAAGGATTGAAACCAGAAGGGATGAGCCAAACGCCGCAGAAATTCATCTCGGCCGTAATGATGTATAATGGCCTGGCTCATGACTGCACCTAATTTTGCCATGTGAGTTGCTAACCATGAAGGGACACGACCATAATGCAGGGGTAGATTAGCGCTCCCTGTTCTTTGAGCCATATTTGTTTTGGAAAGTTTCTAGAATAATGGCGAATTATAGCAGCTATATCAATTAACTCCAGTTGCAACCACCTAAACTTATTCTCGCTTTGGGAGTGCTACAAACAATGAGCCTGGATGATTTAGCGCATTAGCCTCTATGCCAGCTTTGTCACCCTCGCCTTTGTAGACGTCAACGTGTGCTCCCACAATAGCGCCACCCGCGTCTTGAGCCACACACCATGAAGTAGATTTTTTGCAATTGTAAATAAAATTCATTCCAATAGGGATTACCCTGTGATCAGTGGCACAGGATACATGCGGCGTTAGAGGAATATTTTCTGACCCATAAGGCCCCCCAGCTTCTTTAGCGAAAAACACGAAACTTTGGTCACGGTTTCGTAAGTTATTGGCTTTATCGGGGCTAGAAAGGCTATTTAGATATTGGCGAATGAGCTTTTCTGATGCACCGGTCTGTCTAATTTTCTTTGACAGGTTACAGTGTAGCTTTGCTTCATCATGGCATTTAGGATCTTTTGCACAACGTTCCATTGTTTCAAGGTTACCACCACAGGTTGGATCTTGTGCACATTGAACAATGCGACCAAGCATGGTGCGCGGCCTGCCATTAGCACCATCATAATTGATGCGAAATACCTGGCCATCAAGAATTAATGAACCAGAACCCTGAAGCATTAAAAAAGCGGGATCATTAGGGTCTTTCACATAGCCGATGATGTACTTTTGATTTAAAGCCCCACGAGAAATTTCCTCTCGGTCTGGCACTATAGAATAGGTGCCATTGGCATTTTTCAGGCAAAATCCCCGCACCATTTTGCTAAGTGGGTCAACGCCGCAAAGAGGAGTCTTTAAATTAAATTTTTTGGACTCCAAAGCTACATTTACAACGCCTGGGTTACTATAAATGGGGTACAGAAATTCTCCACCACGTTTGGTGCGGGCTTCTAAAGCTGCTGGTGCATAATAGGCTGTAAATTGGAATTCACCTTTTTTAAACCCTGCATGATTTTCAGGCCAGCCCTCGCTTTTATACCAATCAAATTCGTTTTTGAGCATCGATAAAAATTTTTGAAAATCACCATGGGCAGCTTTTGCAAGATTGAGCATTTTTATATTGGTATTAAGACACCATTCCTTACGCTTGTACGTTTGACCAGCAATAGACACTGTCTTAAATTCACTATAATTTTTACTGCAGTTTTCAATCTGATTATTTAATGCTTGGATAACTTCCTCCATATTGCCTACTGAGTTATCCAAAGGCAGGTCAGATGCTGAAATTTTATGAAATTTAAAGCGTAATACCCCTGGTTCCTTAGCGGCCATTTTCTGTTTGGTAGTAATGTCCACAAGTCTTCTAATATCTAAACAGCGCTGGATTGGATCAGAGGGTAAGGCTGCTTGGGTAATAAGGCTAAAAGACATTAGGGCAATGATTAAAGCTGCTTGAAACATAATATCCTTATTCTGGTTTGGGTCTTACTTAACCCTTAATTTACGCTTGAATAAAGATTATATAGATTATGGTCAGGTATTCAAAGGTGAATTTAGGGGTGTTCTCGCTTAAGAACCTTTTTGCCAAAAAAATAGTTTCGGCGGGCTGAAATTGATCATGTGAAAAATTTATTTGCATCAATATTTCATAAGTCCTTCACTTAAGGTAAATTTTTGCTAGACTAATGAAGGGAAGTTAATAACCTATGATCAACTACGGAGAATGATTATGAAACGTCTGGCTCTTTTAGCTGTAACCGCATTTTTGGCAGTAATACTATCTGCTTGTGGTGACAACGCGGAAAAGAAAGCTGAAAATAATGCTACAACTACTATGGAGCAACAAGATCACAACAAAGCTACAGATACTACTGACGCTAATAAGACTGAACAAACACCAGCTCAGTAATTCAAGCTTTCTTTTAACCCCGCCATATTGCGGGGTTTTTTTTAACTTAAGTCAACAAATTATGAATGATTTGACGCGCTTGGTACGTGATGTGACAGGCAATTTGCGAGCCTTGCATCTACAAATTGCTACTGCTGAATCCTGTACGGGTGGGCTAATTGCTGGCCTACTAACAGATTTGCCTGGTAGTTCTCAGTGGTTTGAGCGAGGATTTGTTACTTATAGTAATTTGGCAAAAGAAGAGATGTTAGGCATTAAACCAGAGTTAATTCAATCCCATGGTGCAGTAAGTGAGCCTGTCGCAGAGGCAATGGCATCAGGGGCATTGGAATATAGCATGGCAGATATCTCCTTAGCGGTCACAGGAATTGCTGGTCCTGAAGGGGGAAGTGAAGAAAAACCTGTCGGAACGGTTTGTTTTGCCTGGGCAATGCGGGACTTACCTGTTGTGTCTGCACGAAGTCATTTTGCCAATGTATCTCGCGAAAAAGTACGCCAATTCGCTTGTGCACGCGCCCTTGAAGGTGTTTTAGCGTTGCTGAAATCTTCTTCCTTTCCTACATAAATCATAAAATTGATGATGAGAGCTAAGCTTTGGGTCGAAGACGTTGAATTTTTGACAGGCCCGGATGAGTTTACTGCAGACTCCTATCTGTGTGATAATTTGCCCTTTGCAAAATACACGGGTGAAAAATGGAAGACAATAAACAAAAAGCGTTAAGTGCGGCCCTCGCTCAGATTGAACGCCAGTTTGGTAAAGGCTCTGTAATGCGCATGGGCGACAACCAAGCAGTGCGTGATATTGAAGCGATTTCAACAGGTTCTTTAGGACTTGATATTGCATTAGGTATTGGTGGTTTACCTCGAGGAAGAGTTGTTGAGATTTATGGCCCTGAATCTTCAGGTAAAACGACACTTACTTTACAAGTTATTGCTGAATGTCAGAAAAAAGGCGGTACGGCAGCCTTCGTGGATGCTGAGCATGCGCTGGATCCAAGCTATGCGGCCAAACTTGGAGTCAATGTAGACGAGTTACTGGTTTCACAGCCTGACACCGGTGAACAGGCTCTTGAAATTACCGATATGTTGGTTCGTTCTGCTGCAGTGGATGTGATTATTGTTGACTCTGTTGCAGCACTGACACCTAAAGCTGAGATAGAAGGGGAGATGGGTGATACTCATGTGGGCTTGCAGGCACGATTAATGTCGCAGGCGCTGCGTAAATTAACGGCAAATATTAAACGCTCTAATACATTAGTAATATTTATTAACCAAATTCGTATGAAGATTGGTGTAATGTTTGGTAATCCTGAAACCACCACGGGCGGTAACGCACTGAAATTCTATGCTTCTGTTCGTTTGGATATTCGCCGTGTAGGTTCAATTAAGAAGGGTGAAGAGATTCTAGGTAGTGAAACACGCGTCAAAGTGGTTAAAAATAAAGTTGCACCACCCTTTAAAACAACAGATTTTGATATTCTTTATAATGAAGGTATTTCTCGGGAAAGTGAAATTATTAATCTGGGTACACAATTAGGTCTGATTGAAAAAGCAGGTGCCTGGTACAGCTATAATCAAGAGAAAATTGGCCAGGGTAAAGACAATGTTCGCTTATACCTCAAAGAAAATCCACAAATAGCTCAAACACTGGAACAGCAGATTCGTGCGGAGCTACTTGAAAAAAAATTACCAGCCAAGGCTGAAATGGATGAGGTATTAGAGGATACAGATGCCTAAAGCCTTTGACTGTGCAGTGCGCCTGCTAGCCAGGCGCGAGCATGGGGCATGTGAGTTGGCTACAAAATTAGTGCAAAGGGGGTTTAGCCAGACAGACATTGATGAGGCAATTGCTAGATGTCAAAGTCTTGGGTTTCAAAGTGATGTACGCTTTGTAGAAGCCCTTTGTGCCTTACGTATTCGTCAAGGTTGTGGCCCTTTAAAAATCCTTCAGGAATTACAGGCAAAACAAATTGCTCGTGAATTGATTGATAATATTCTTGGCCAGGAACAAGATAATTGGTTGCATTATGCACAGACTGTATGGGATAAGAAATATAAAAAACAGCGTAAACTGTCCTATATAGAATTACAAAAGGCGCAACGTTTTCTGCTCTATCGCGGCTTCCCGACCGATGTGATTGCAAAAGTTGTGAAAGAAATTGATGTTACTCGATGAGAAGTGATAAATAATAAATCATGAAAAGTTCAGAAATTAGACAAGCATTTATTAATTATTTTGCTGAAAAAAAACATGAGGTTGTTGATTCCAGCTCTTTAATTCCTGGAAATGATCCCACCTTGTTGTTTACCAATGCTGGAATGGTGCAATTTAAAGACGTTTTTCTTGGCGTGGAAACACGTTCCTATACGCGTGCAGTAAGTTCACAGCGTTGTGTTCGCGCCGGGGGCAAACACAATGATTTGGAAAATGTAGGTTACACCGCAAGACACCATACCTTTTTTGAAATGCTTGGTAATTTCAGCTTTGGTGATTATTTTAAACGCGAAGCAATTCGTTATGCCTGGGAATTTTTAACCCAGGTATTAAAACTACCCGCTGATCGTCTATGGGTCACTGTTTATACTGAGGATGATGAAGCAGCCGATATTTGGTTGAAGGAAATAGGTGTTTCTGCAGCGCGCTTTTCACGCTGTGGTGAAAAAGATAATTTTTGGTCGATGGGCGATACAGGGCCTTGTGGACCTTGCACGGAAATTTTTTACGATCATGGGCCAGATATTGCCGGTGGCCCTCCAGGGAGTATAGAGGCAGATGGGGATCGTTATATAGAAATTTGGAATTTAGTTTTTATGCAATTTAACCGCGATAAAAACGGTCAATTGCATCCTTTGCCAAAACCTTCTGTGGATACTGGCATGGGATTAGAGCGCATTGCTGCAGTTGTTCAAGGTGTGCACAATAACTATGACATTGATAGTTTCCAGCATCTAATCGAAGCCATTGTAAAACTTGCTCCCACAGTTGATAGAAACCATGCCTCTTTGAAAGTCATTGCCGATCACATCCGTGCCTGTTCTTTTTTAATTGCCGATGGTGTTATTCCTGGTAATGAGGGCAGAGGCTATGTGTTGCGGCGCATTATTCGCCGTGCCGTGCGCCATGGGAATAAGCTTGGTTTATCTTCACCGTTTTTTTACAAGCTTGTTAAACCTCTAATTGATGTCATGGGGGATGCTTATCCTGAGCTTATCAATACTCGGACCCAGATAGAGCGAATTTTAACGCAGGAAGAGACCCAATTTGCACGAACACTCGAACAAGGATTACGTTTATTACAGGAACAGATCCAAAATCTAACAACCGATGAAATTCCTGGGGATGTCGCCTTTAAACTCTATGATACCTATGGTTTTCCCCTGGATTTAACCGCTGACATTGCACGCGAGCAAAATCTTGTGGTTGACATGGATGGGTTTGAGCAATGCATGCAGCAACAGCGTCAGCTATCACAGTCAGCAAGCCAGTTTACAACCGACTATTCAACGCCTGCTCAACTGACGGAATCTTCTGTCTTTCATGGTTATGAGAATGTCCAGTTGCAGGCTAATGTAACCGCAATGATGCGTGAGGGTGTGAAAACAGATCATTTATCTGTTGGAGAAAAAGGGGCAATTATTCTGGATAATACCCCTTTCTACGCTGAAAGCGGTGGCCAAGTCGGTGATCGGGGGCAGTTGGTAAGTGAAAACGCTGTATTTCGAGTTGACGATACCCAGCGTGTTGGACAAGCTATTGTTCATTATGGGGAAATGTTAACAGGTAAATTACAGGTTAATGCAAAGGTTGATGCCCAGGTTGATGCTTCTCGCCGACAGGCAATTCGGTTAAACCATACCGCCACCCATTTATTGCATGCAGCATTAAAGGTGGTTGTTGGTAGCCATGTTCAACAAAAAGGTTCTTTAGTGGATGCTGAAAGGGCACGCTTTGATTTCTCCCATTTTGAAGCTTTGACGGCCGGGCAATTACGTCAAATAGAAACGTTGGTCAATGATAGAATCCGTGCTAATGATCAGGTGAAAACTGAGTTAATGGACATTGAGTCGGCAAAGAAAAGTGGGGCTGTAGCCTTATTCGGAGAAAAGTACAGCGAATCTGTGCGGGTTTTATCCATGGGCGATTTTTCAAAAGAATTGTGCGGTGGGACCCATGCTGCGCGTACAGGGGATATCGGCCTTTTTAAAATTATCGCTGAATATGGGATTGCTAGTGGTATCAGGCGTATTGAGTTAGTGACAGGAGCTTATGCATTGGATTGGATAAATCAACAATTAGACAATCTGGAAACTGTGGCTACTAAACTTAAAACCTCTGTAATGAATGTGTCTGAAAAATTGTCACAATTTTTGCATGATGCAAAACAACAAGAAAAAGAATTAGGGCGCTTACAGGCAAAATTAACTGTAAAATCAAGTAATGATTTGTTATCAGAAGTGCAGTTAGTGAATGATATAAATTTGCTTGTTAAGCAGATAGATAATAAGGATAGTCAGGCACTTAGAACAACGTTGGATCAGCTGAAATCTAGCTTGGATAATGCAGTAATTGTGTTATTTGCTATTGATGAAGGCAAGATGAATGTTGTTGCTGGGGTAAGCAAGGCGCTTTTAGGTCGGGTACCTAATGCAGCTGATTTTGTTAAGCATTTGTGCGGTAAAGGTGGTGGTAGAGAAGATATGGCTCAAGGTGGAGGACGTGTTCCGGAGGATCTAGAAAAAAGGATTTCACAAATAAGAACAATGATCGTTGAGCACGCGGGTTAACAAGAACAAGACGGGGCGCTGAAAATGGCATTATTAGTGCAAAAATTCGGGGGAACGTCGCTGGCTACGCTCGAACACATCAACCATGCGGCTGATATCGTAGCAAAAGCAAAGCAAGCCGGACATAGTGTGGTCGTTATAGTATCAGCTATGAGTGGTGAAACTGATAAACTGATAGGATTTGCAAATAATATCAGCGAATTTCCCGATGAACGGGAATATGCAGCCTTGGTGTCGACCGGTGAACAGGTATCTATGGCATTAATGGCCATGGCTTTGATTGATCGAGGAATTAAGGCGCGTTCTTATACGGGCGGACAAGCTAGAATTCAAACTTGCAACCAGTTTAAAAAAGCACGTATCCAAGCGATTGATACACAGCCTATTTTGAAAGATATTGAGCAAGATGTCGTAGTGGTTATTGCTGGATTCCAGGGGATAGACAAGGATGGCAACATTACAACGCTTGGCCGAGGAGGTTCAGATACCACCGCAGTGGCAATTGCCGCAGCGTTAAATGCCGATGAGTGCCAAATTTATACCGATGTGGATGGTGTGTATACCACTGACCCAAGAATTGTTCCAGATGCCAAGCGGCTTAAACAAATCACCTTTGAAGAAATGCTCGAATTATCAAGTTTAGGCGCAAAAGTTTTGCAAATTCGTGCTGTGGAATTTGCTGGCAAATACAATATTCCTTTACGCGTATTATCTTCTTCACAAGATGGTCCCGGCACGCTAATTACCTATCAACAAAAAAACAGTATGGAAGCACCGCTTGTAACAGGTATTGCTTTTAGTCGTAATGAAGCGAAGGTGACCCTTTCCGGTGTTCCCGATGCGCCTGGTATTGCTTCCGGTATTTTGGCTGAAATAAGTAATATTGGTGTTAATGTTGACATGATAGTGCAGCATTTATCCGCGCATAATAAAACCGATTTTACGTTTACAGTACATCGTGATGAATATCAAAAAACATTACAGCAATTGCAAAAAGTGGCTAAAAATTTAAGAGCCGATGAGGTAATTGGAATAACCAATTTGGCAAAACTGTCCTTAGTGGGCGCCGGACTTAAAAGTCATCCAGAAGTCGCGTCAATTATGTTTAAGACGTTGGCTACAAAAGGAATTAATATACAACTGATTGCTACTTCAGAAATCAAGATTTCCGTACTAATAGATACAATGTTACTTGATGAGGGAGTAAGGGCTCTACACAGCGTCTTTCATCTGGAGAGTGATAGCCATGATGAGTCCCGCATGATTTCAGTACAAACAGATGCTGAAGCTGTTGCTGCTTTGGGGAATTTGAATAACTGACTGAAGAGGAAGCAGATCAATACAAATGGTTAGGGAGAAACCATGAGTTTTCTAAAGGAGTTTAAACAATTTGCCATGCGCGGTAATGTAATGGATCTTGCCGTGGCTGTCGTTATTGGCGCCGCTTTTGGTAAAATTGTTTCCTCGTTGGTAGATGGCATTATTATGCCTTTGCTTGGTTTATTAATGGGTGGAATCGATATTAGCGATAAATCGTTCAAAATCGGGGCAGTGGGGTTGAAATGGGGAGAATTTTTACAAACTGTTATAGATTTTACCATTATTGCCTTTTCTATTTTTATTGTCCTTAAATTTATTAATATGTTACAAAGCAAACGTGAAGAAGCACCTGAGACTCTGACTAAAGAAGAAGCTATTTTAATTGAAATCAGAGACTTATTACGTGCGGGAGTAAAAAATAAAGATTAAGTAGTATGTGGGTAAATTTTGTTAAATATGATATTATTTGTGCAAATTTAATCCTTACTTTAGTTTTTGTTAAAATAAGTAAGTTCAACATTTGACATCTGATGAGAATTTCATTGATTAAAAAACAGTTTTTATTTGTACTTTTTTTCTTAACCGCATTTTCAGTTTTTGCACAAAAAAAAGAAATTGCTATTACCATTGATGATTTGCCTTTCGTTGGCGAGAGTAAAAATTTTCATTTGAATATGATTATTGAGACGCTAAAAGCCAATGAGATACCAGCCACCGGTTTTGTTATTGCCAAAGAAGTAACGCCTGAAAATTGGAAAATGCTGCAAAAATTTCATGATGCAGGTTTAGGACTTGGTAATCACACCTATTCACATTTAAATTTAAACCAGGTTAAAACAGAAGCCTATATCCATGAGATAGATGCTGCCGATAAAATTTTAGCCCCTATTTTAACGGAGCCTAAATACTTCCGTTACCCCTACCTAGCGATGAGTCAAGGTGATAAAAAGGATAGGGTATTGCACTTTTTATCTGCAAAGAATTATCAAATTGCGCCCATCACTGTGGATAGTAAAGATTTTTTATTTAACCAGATTCTTTATGCAGTCCCAGAAAAAGAAAGGCGTGGTTTCTTAAAAACACTAAAAGATTGCTACATTAATTTTATTTGGCAACAAACATTAAAAGCTGAAGAACACAATCGTTTAGCCCATAAACCTGATCAAGCGCAAATTTTGCTAATCCACGCAAATTTGCTTAATGCTTATGTGTTGTCAGATATTATTAATCTTTATAAGCAAAATGGTTTTACTTTTATAAGTCTCGAAGAGGCATTAAGAACTTCTGGTGAAAATCCAATGAAAGGATTTGAAGAAAATCCAAAACAAATGGCGAAAAAAGCAAAGCCACGAATTTTTCAATCGAAACCTCATCCGCACCCAAATCGTAAATGGGTTAATCCTGATAATGATCATGGGTGGGTTAACCCTGATAAGATAGAAAACTACATGGAGTGGGATTAAGGCTGTTGAGATTGCTTTCTGAGCTCCGTTACCCACATGTATGGGGCAACGGAGCTCGAAAATCAACGTTACTCGAATATATCTTCAAGCAGTTTACCAGCAGCAACTTCTTTCTATTTCATAGTCTGGCAGCTGCTCGTGAGGCAAATAATCAATTAATAATTGCAACTGTTGATCAAAATTGGCTGTAGATACGGGAGCTCTTGTTGGTGTTAGAAATTGTCTACCAGGTACATCCAATTCCTGTAAAAAATAGGTTAATAAAAGGGTGCGCAAGGAATGGGGATTTGTATTCCCTTGTCTAGGATCATTTAAGAAAGCTAATAAAGTTGTATTGAAATGTTCGATAGTAGTTGCCGATTCTAATGTTTGTTTTAAGTGTTCAGCACGTTTCCTTCCTGTCGCCCCGTGACGATGGAAGATAGAAAAGTAGCATTTTTTATTGTAGTCAGAATAAGCTTGGATCACCCCGCTTGCCTTGGTTTTTAATTCAAGCAATCGGGATGATAGTGTAGAGGCGTTGCCTGTCTCATTGATTTCTGGAATTGAACGCAGTTTTAGTGCCACTGCAATATAGGGCGTTGTGGCTTGCAAATTCTTAAGGCGCGCAATAGAAAAATTTTTAGCGGAAGTTTCTTCTACAAGCGGGTAGTAAGTACTGCTAAATTTGGCGCATTCTTTGTCAAAATTTCTATAAGAAGATTTATTCTTAATCTCCCCCAAATAACCATCATGTATTAATGCTAGGATAAAAGCATGCCAGGGTTCTTTATAATGATTACGCAGACCTGCTATTAAATAATACTGACTCTCTTCGTTTAACAAGTTAAACAACCGAATGCTTGTGAAATCAGGTTCCTCAGATTGCGTATTTTCCATAATTTCGCGAACTTGTGCGGCAAGACGAGCTCGAATGATCTCTTCTTTTTGGTAGTAGCTGGTTTCAAGGCTGCTAAATCGAATGAAGCAAGAATAGGATGCTTCTGGTGAAGCCCAATAGGTATCCAGCTCAAGTTTATTATCTTCTTGGAGGCTTAAAGCCTGAATCCAGGGGGGGAGCAGGAACAATAGATGCTCTTTTTCTTGCTCGTTAAATTTATTACCTGACAAATCAATAGTCTTAATGGTATGGGGTAGCGCTTCAAAAATTATTTTTAAATCTTGAAGAGGAATTTTTTCGAGTTGCTGTGCGGATAAGTCAATATGTTGGATGTAAGATGGCAATTTTTTAAGTAGATTTATCAGTTGCACAATGGGCAACTTGCTTGCACTAAAAGCAAACTCCGTGAATTCTGAAGTAAGTTCTTTGGGTGGAAATTCAAATAAGGCTTCAAAGGTATTTTCAAAAATGTATTTCATAGTGCTTTGCTAAAAAAAATTTCAGTATTTTTATCAGTTTTTAGAGCAGTGAGCAAGCAATGTTGATAAAAAAAGATCAATTCCTGTTTAAGCTTCAAAGCAGGGTTACCATGTTGGTTTGAGAGTATTAAGCCATACAAAGCAAATATCTTCAAAAAGTAGCAGGGCTAGATCATACCTTTTTTAACAAAGTATGATTTTACCCTGCAAAAAGTTGGAATATATCCGGATTTCTGATAAAACTAGACAAGTATAAAAATAGTTCAAGTTGAAGGATTTTTAATGTTTAGATCGTATGTCTTTTCAGAGACAGTAAATCAAGCCGGCAATCGAGGAAATATAAAGGTGTTTACTTTTCAACCTGAGGAAGCATTTTACTTTTATCCATTCGAAAAGCGGCTACAAATCTTGGAGGAGCGGATTCAGCTAGCTAAAAAAAGTTTGAATGAAAATGCCGGCAAAACTGAAACTGCCTGGCTGGATAAAAAACAGGCAAAACCACGTTTCGCTATGACAAGAACGAAATTTTTTAAAAAAAATTTAAGTCAGGTAGTGCAAGAGAAATGCAAGCCAACATCGATGCCCCAACCTTCAGCAATTTTTGTAGCGCCAGAATATTTATTTAAAGATTTTTCTGAGCTTTGCTATAAACGGTATTACAGTCAACAACAAAAAAAGACTTTTAAGAGGAAATTAACAGAACTATCTCTTGATACGAATATGCTTTTAGTGCCGGGTACGATTTGCTGGTACAAAAAAGCGAAAGTAAATCAGGAAAATTACTATCGTAATACAGCCTATTTTTTCTATCAGGGGCGGATTCAAAAATATATTAAAAAAAATCCACACACAACTTTTGATTTTGACTTTGTTGATGAAGGTTTTTTAAATCCATTGGATTTTCGTCGTCGATACTTTAAAGCCAATGAAAAAGAATCCTCGGTGAAAGATTTTGGTATCAAAATTGGCATTGAAATTTGCTATGACAGTATTCAGGGAGAGCTGTTTAATTTTATTAGAAAGAATAATGTTAAAATTGACATGCAATTAATTATTGCTGACGGTGCAAAAAAGCCGGTTCTAGTTCAGCAAGAGGGACTGTTTTATGTCAAGCTGGAACGAAACAGGGAAGATACAAAAATAGGTACGATCGTAATAAACGAACAGGATAACCAGACTGTAGAGATTAAACCTGCACTGCCACTAGCATGCATTGAAGAAGATTTAATGTGTTTTCAATTTAAATGAACACTCAAGCAATTACTTTTTCTTTTGATTTTTTACCGTACCTAAACCGTGCTTATTAGAAATATTCTTCTGATTCCAACCTATTTTTTCACCTTTTGTCCAGCCATAAGGTGTTTTTCCCAATCCCTTAGGCATACCATGCTGTTGTAATCCCGGTGGCATATTTGCTCCAAAAACTGGTAGATTTTCTTTCATGGCGGGCCGATGTCGCTCGGTCGGATGAGCAGCAAATAAAAGATTTAGATTTACAAAAAAGGCTATAACAAACCCTAAAAAAATACTGCTTAATTCATTTTTCCCCTCCTTGGATTATATTCTCCTATGTGAATAATAGTAAAAATACCTGAATTCGTAAAAATTTGGGGCTATTGCAAATTCCTGAGCATTTAATCTCTCTTAAATCACATGGAATCTCATCGAACATTAAAATTCATGGTATACTTGCATTTACACTTCATTGAATTACCCACGGTATTTTGTTTTTATACCTCCAAAGTCTTCATCTATCACGAGTAGAACAACAAATACTGAACCATCATTCAGAGCAATTATTTATAGGAATCAAACATGAATTTTACATCACTGGGTTTAATAGAGCCCTTGGCTCGTGCCGTTAACGAGTTAGGCTATCTTGAACCCACGCCCATTCAAATCCAAGCTATCCCTGCTATTTTACACGGTAAGGATGTGCTGGCCTCAGCCCAGACAGGAACGGGTAAAACTGCTAGTTTTGTGCTGCCCATCCTACACAAATTAAAAGATAAACCACGTGCTAGAAATAACCGAACACGAGTTTTGATAGTTACTCCAACACGCGAATTAGCGGCTCAAGTTCACGACTGCATTGTGCAATATGGATGTCATTTGACCCTGCGTTCTGCTGTAGTTTTTGGGGGGGTAAAAATTAACCCGCAGATGATGAAATTGCGTGGAGGCGTAGAAATATTAGTAGCAACTCCGGGACGCTTATTGGATTTGCACCAACAGCGAGCCATCCTGCTTGATGATGTAGAGATGCTAGTTTTAGACGAAGCAGATCGTATGTTAGATATGGGATTTATTCATGACATAAAGCGGATTATGACGTTATTGCCTGCAAATCGGCAAACCCTCATGTTCTCTGCGACTTTCTCTGAAGAAATTAGAACCCTTGTTAAGGGCATATTAAAGCAACCCTTAGAAATTGACGTCACCCCACGCAATACTACTGCGGTTGCCGTAAAACAGACGGTTCATCCAGTGGATAAAAGCCGCAAATCTGCTTTACTAAGCCATTTAATCCATAAAAATAAATTGGGACAAACACTGGTGTTTTCTCGAACCAAACACGGTGCAAACAAGTTAGTAAAGCAATTAGCCCAAGACAATATTCATGCCGCAGCCATCCATGGTAATAAATCACAGTCGCAGCGCACCAAAGCTTTGGCTGAATTTAAATCTGGCGATCTACATATTTTAGTTGCAACAGACATTGCAGCCCGGGGGATTGATATTGACCAACTTCCCTGTGTAATCAATTTTGATCTTCCCCAGGTTGCAGAAGATTATGTGCATCGTATTGGCAGAACGGGTCGAGCGGGTGCCTCAGGGCAGGCAATTTCTTTAGTAAGTGCAGATGAGGCGGGACAATTAAATGCCATTGAACGATTGATTAAACGTAAATTAGATAGAGTCGAAATTGAAGATTTTGAGCCCAATCATCATGTCCCCCAGGGCACATCACCTGCTCAAACTAAAAAAATCTTTCCTCAAAGGAAGAAAGCAGCTGTCAGTTCAAAAAATACTCAGAAGCAGCGATTTGGTAGGCGCAGTTAAAATAACATAATAGCGCGCTGGGTGGTTAAGCTGAGGGGATATCCTATCTTGTGGCATTTTATTATAACAAAATGATTGACTCGGCTAAGTTATTAAAAGATAGGTATTTTTTTGGCTCTTATCTGCTAGGTGGTTTTCTATTTGTCGATCGCAGTGAATCCAGTCATGGTACGCATTTGGGGTCACTAAATCCAGGTTTCGAAATTGAAATCGTATTAGTGTATTTGCTGGAACGACGGTAACGGGGATGCTCGTGCAGTAGATATTAATACTCTAAAATAATATTATCCCATTAATTGCGGAAGACAACCGCTTTTTCCTCCTCCCGTTTGATAGAAGAAATGCATGAGAGCAATAATTTTTACATAAAAAACCCTTCATCGAATGATGAAGGGTTGGGGCACTATGTATTATCGAACAAGCACGTATCGACCGTTGTGAATGCGATAGGCATGACCATCGTGATAAACTACGCCTCTTTTGCGATAGACAACTACATCACGATCGGTAGCAACACGGCCTACCCAATTACCAACACCAGTGCCGACAGTTTTTACAACTCTCGTACCGGTTGCACCTACATAGCCTACGCCAGTGCCTACATAGTCTACCCCGGTGCCTACAACAGCTGTTCCTGTGCGGGTTACACCGCCAAGACCGCAACTGGTTAAACCAAACGTGAAAGCACTAAGAACCAGCGTTATTAAAATATGTTTTTTCATTATTGTTCCCTCCGAAAAATTATTGATTTCCTTTTTTCAATACTACAGTAGAACAATATAGTACAAAAAATACAAATTATTGCTTTTTTGTTGAAATAAATATCATAAATTGTGCTGTATTCAGACAGAAATCCTTCAAGCGAGTCATGTCGCTTTCAGGATGACGAAGATGTACTACACTAATAAGGAAGCTACTGACAGGGAATATCATGAATGATTTATTAAATCTATTGGCTATTATTATTGTCTTTGGGGTAGCCATGTGGCTGATCAATGTCTTGATACCAATGCCTTATGCTATCAAGACGCTGCTAAATTTGGTGGTTTTAATTATTTTAATCATCTATGTGCTGCAATTTTTTGGCATAATTCATACTGTATTGCCACCCATCAGGCTTTTCCGATGAAGCAGCGTGATTAAATCTTCATCCTTTTATAAATAAAAAAGGGCAAATGCCTAATAATAGTCATGATAAAGCGCCAAAAAAAAGGATGGTAAATTTGGCGTCTTCCCGCTTTCAAAGCGCGCCAACAGGCTTTGGCACATGCTTTTGGGGAAGAGGCATAAAAAACTCCAGGGCTTCCATAGGTTTGTACAGTGTCAATAAAGCCTAACCTCGCAACGGTTACACGCAAATTTTTGGTAGATTGTTGCAAGCCCTCAAGGTAGATTTCAACAGCTGCTTTCGTGCCTCCATAGGCACTATTCTTGCCCCTGCCCCTACAAGCTGCCACAGAACTTAAAAACAGCACGCGATAGCTGGATTGTGAGCGTTGCAAATAAGCATGGATTAATTGAAACGTGCTTAACATATTTGTATGAACCATATCTTCAATCGTTGTTAGATTAAGTTCATGATTTTGTAGCATCGCACTGTGAGCAATCAATAAATCAAATTCAAAATGGGATTTGCGTTGTAATAATTCTAACAAATTGCTTATATCTTTAGCAAAATCAGTAAACAACAAATCACACTGAACCTTATGTCGTATACGAATATTGGCAGCTACAATCTCGAGTTGTTTCAAATTACGACCAACCAGGAGCAAATTTTGCTTTTCTCGCGCTACTAACTGTGCAAATTCTTCAGCAATAATGGATGTGGCCCCTAAAATAACCCAGGTTCTTGTTATCATGAAGTAATACCTAAACGCCTGCTTAAGTCAGAGCACATAGGACTTTTGTAATGAGTAAGGACGTCAATAAATTCCTCATAATGAGGGTACTGGCGGCGAAATTGTTCGGAGGTCAAGAACAAATCTTTTGCCAAATAGCTTTTCCCACCAATCTCTGTAACGTATTCATTCATTGTTCGCATGGCTGCATGTGCCTGAGAATTATTGATAAAATCAATAGCCAGAGTAAACCCTGGTTGAGTAAATGATAACAGTCCAGGGCCTTCTTGTGTAAAATATTTAAGAACAGCCAGAGTCGGTGTTGCCTTGGTAGTATTAATGATAGTAAGCAAGTGGTCGATAGTATTGTGGGCTGATTCAGTGTCAAAAACAGCCTGAAACTGTAATAACCCATTTTTACCATACAAATGATTCCAGTTGCGAATCGCATCGAGGGGATTATTAAAATAATAAAGTGGTAAAATTCGTTTTTTGGTTGGAGAATAGCTGAAATAAAACCGATTGAATAATTTCATATTCCAGTGATTAATCAAACGAAAGGGTATTTTAGGAATGATTAAATGATGACGGGATTTTGCTTTCGTCTCTTTTGTATGCTTTGCAAGGGATAGCAGGGCGCAACGCTCTTGATTCAGCAAATCAAGCCAGGCAACCTGGTAATCATATTGAACGCCATAAGACTGCATGCGTTTTAGTAATGGAGCCAATTCATTATATTTTTCGGTTTCGCATACCACAAAAGGGTTAGTCTTGCGCATCTTTATTGCAACACGCTTGATAATCCCTGTTAAACCTAAACCACCTATCGTTGCATAGAAGAGATCGCTGTTTTTGTGTGGGCTACAAATAAAAGTGTCATTCCCTAACTGTAATTCTACCCAAGCCAGGTGCTGTCCAAAACTGCCGGCAGAATGATTATTTTTGCCGTGTACATCATTGGCAATACCACCAGCAAGAGTTGCTCTCAGCGTACCAGGAATAACTGGAGGAATATAATGCTGGCTTATGGAAAATAAATCCGCAAATCTTACCCCTCCCTGGGCAATTAAAATACCTGATGATTCATCAAAGGAAATAAGATGATTTAGACGCGTTGTATCAACAATAATCCCCTCATGGTTTACGCAGCAATCACCGTAACTTGAACCTTGGCCACGGGCTAACAAACCGGAGGAATGAGTGAATACCTCAGCCACCTGTGCTTCATTGTCAGGTCGTAAACAAAGCGCGTTTGTCCTGACTGAGTTACTGAAATTTGAGAGTTTTTTTGTTCGACCGAGCATCGATTACTTCCTTCTTTAATCTTAAGTGTGGCATGTTTCTTTCACAAACGAAATATTCTTACTTTAATAATAAACTATTGACTTCAAGCACGGCTTGTTTGACAGTAAGTACATCTATTTGAAAAATTTAAATATTTTGGCATATCATTTGCTTATGCATGCGTTGAATAATAGTATAGTTCAAGCAGTAATCTAAAACGCTTACAGGAACGTTATGGCGGAAAAAGAAGTTTTATCCCAGGAAGAAATTGATGCATTATTGAATACTGTTGAGAAGGACTCCACCTCTCAAGATGATAAGGATATTGCGGGCTCGGCTGAGCGTGTATCGATGGACTCAGGTGAAGAACATGTTGAAGTACTCAATTTTTCAAGTCAGGAAAGGGTAGTACGAGGGGAGCTTCCGGTACTTGATAAAATTCACGACAGAGCAGCCCGTTTTTTCGCTAATGATATCTATCAGCTCATGGCCAAAGATTTGCAGATTAAGCAAGAAGCCTTAGGAATAGTTAAGCACCGCGAATTTATGAGCAGTCTCCCTAACCCCACACTCATGACTATTCGTCGTTTTAAACCGCTAAGAGGAAAAGCTCTAATTTTATTCGATAATGTTTTCGTTTACGATTTGGTTGATTACTATTTTGGTGGAAGCACCCAATTTTTATCACAGAAAACCCGTACTGATTTTACCGCCACTGAACTTCGAGTCATGGAAATTATTATTGAAAAATTGGTGCGTAATATAGAACAGGCATGGGCACCTATCATTAAGCTGGAAGCAATAAAAGTAGGGGATGAAACAAACCCCCAACTTGTGCATATTGGTGAACCCAATGAATTACTGTTAGTTAGCCGGTTTAATCTGGATTTTGGTAAAGAATCAGGCTCTTTTTCTTTTGTTATTCCCTATTCTATGGTGGAACCTATTAAACAGCAGCTGGAGTTAGGTGCTGCACGTCCGGATGATGAAATTGATCCAAATTGGGTGATGTCTTTAAAAGAAGAATTGATGGATGTTGAACTTACTGTAAGTTCAGTGATGGCACAAACCAATAGCACACTGGGAAAAGTTATGGAATGGCAAGTGGGTGATTTTATCCCTATGGAAAGAAATGAAGAAGTCACTTTAGATATTGAAGGTACTCCAGGGTTTACTGCGACAATGGGTAGTGCCAATGATAAAAGAGCGGTTAAGATTATTAAAAAAATAAGCTACTAGGGGGTTTAATGACTAATCAAGCGGAGCCAGCACCAACAAATAATGAAGCGGTAGCACCTGCCAATACCGCGCAGGATGCTGATGTAGAAAAAATGGAATTAATTTTGGATATTCCTGTAGCAATAACGGTGGAGATTGGACGCACGAAAATGACAATTCGCAATCTGTTGCAATTGAATCAGGGTGGAATTATTGCATTGGATCGTCTAGCGAGTGAACCTTTGGATGTTTTGGTGAATGGGACATTGGTAGCCCATGGAGAAGTAGTGGTAGTCAATGATAAGTTTGGCATACGATTAACAGATATAGTCAGTAAAACAGAAAGGATTAAACGTTTACGATGAGAAGATGGTTGTGGGTTTTCTTTCCGGTTACAGCATGGGCAAACAATGCCAGCAAGGCATCTTCAATTAGTAACAGCGAACTTCTACGGGTAATGTCCGGATTATTACTCGTAGTGGGTGTCATTGTTTTTTTGTCATGGTTGTTACGTCGTCTTAATAATGCTGGATTAGGTAATTCAAATGGATTTAAAGTGATTGCAAGTATGAGTTTAGGGACTAGAGAAAAAATAATGTTAATTAATACTGGAAACCGTTTTTTACTGTTAGGGGTTACATCAGGAAGTATCAATACGCTTCATGATTTTGGGGAAGAATTACCCGTGGGCTTTTTATCAGATACTAAAACGTCATTTAGTGAGTTTCTTAAAACAGCTCTCGGAAAATCATAAGAAATGAAAAAAATTATATTAATTGCATTAATTTTAATTGGTATTCCCTGGTTTGCTGATGCTGCAACAGTCTCTTTACCCGCAGTAACAGTCTCTGGTGCTCCGAATGGCGGTCAAACTTACAGTGTCAATTTGCAAATTCTCATTTTTATGACCTTACTGAGTGTTTTGCCTGGCTTGCTTATGGCCGTGACTGCATTCACCCGGATTATTATTGTCTTATCGATTCTGCGACAAGCTATCGGTATGGCACAAACCCCAACCAATCAAATTTTAATTGGTATAGCTCTTTTTTTAACATTTTTCGTGATGTCACCTATCTTTACTCAAATTAATCAACAAGCATTACAACCTTACCTGGCAGATCAAATTGAATTCTCGCAAGCCCTACAAAATGCTCAAGAACCTTTGCGTAATTTTATGCTCAATCAAACGCGGAAAAATGATCTATTGCTGTTTGAAAAATTTAGTAACAACACCCCTAGCAATCTTAACGAGGTACCCATTAGTGTTCTCATCCCTGCTTTTGTAACCAGTGAATTAAAAACAGCGTTTCAAATTGGTTTTATTTTATTTTTGCCTTTCTTGATTATTGATTTGGTGGTTGCCAGTGTGCTTATGGCGATGGGAATGATGATGTTATCGCCTTTAATCATTTCCTTACCCTTTAAGATTATGTTATTTGTGATGGTTGATGGGTGGACGCTGGTATTAGGCTCATTGGCGTCAAGTTTCGCTACCTAGGGAGAGGGCAATGACACCGGAAACAGTTTTATCAGTATTCAGCGAGGGCGTCTATGTCATGATTCTTATGTTGATTGTGCTGATTATTCCAGGGTTAATTGTCGGTTTGCTGGTAGCCATGTTTCAAGCCGCAACCCAAATTAACGAAATGAGTTTAAGTTTCATACCCAAATTATTTGTTACGTTTTTGGTCATGGTGATAGCGGGTCCGTGGTTATTGAAAACCATTATCAATTATACCGATTCATTAATTAGCAACATTCCTTATTTAATAGGGTAATCGATGAATATTAATTACCCTGAAATGATTAACCTGTTCAGTAAAGTAGTCTGGCCGTTGCCACGTATTAGCAGTTTATTTTTAACCATGCCATTAATTTCCTCAGTCATGGTTCCTGCGCGTATTCGGATTATTTTTTCTATGGTACTGGCTTTTTTGTGTGCACCTGCCATTGCAGATAATCTATCCCTTCTTCATTTCGATGGACGCTATATTGGATTTATAGGTTATGAAATATTGATTGGAATCTTAATGGGTTTTATTTTGCAATTGGTTTTTCAAGTGTTTATCCTGGGTGGACAAATTATTGCCATGCAAGCAGGACTTGGATTTGCTGTAATGGTGGATCCGGCCAGTAAAGCAAGTGTCCCACTGGTAAGTCAATTTTATTTAATGATGATCAGTTTGCTTTTTCTAAGTTTAAACGGCCATCTGGCTGTATTGAATGCCTTGCTTAGTAGTTTCAGGGAGATGCCTATAGGCCAGGTAGACATTAGTTTGTCAGTATTAGGGAGCATTTTGACATTTTCGGGGTGGATGTTTAAAGAAGCAGTGTTAGTCGCTCTTCCAGCTATCTTGGCCTTGCTTATCGTTAATCTAGCTTTTGGTGTTATGACGCGTATAGCACCGCAACTTAATATTTTTTCGATGGGATTCCCATTAACTCTGTTAATGGGAATGGTGATTATCCACATTAGCTTGCCTGGTGTTTCTTCGCAAATAGCAGATAGTATTGAACAGGGAATGCGTCTTATTATAGGACTTTTACACTAATGGCTGATGAAGAACAATCACAGGAAAAAACCGAACAACCCTCGCCCAAGCGACTTAAAGAGGCCAGAGAAAAAGGGCAGGTTGCTCGCTCAAAAGATTTTAATGCAACCTTGATACTGCTCTCTTCCGGAAGTGGCATTTTTCTCTTTGGCAGTTACATTGCAGAGCAGCTCATGCAAATGATGCGTCAAGCTTTTGACTTCAATAATCAGATTTTAAAAACACCTCTTGTTTTGTTAGGACAACTCTATTTAATAATTCGAGAGGGATTCTGGGCTATCTTACCTTTGCTGCTTTTGATTTTAGTATTGTCAGCGTGTGCGCCCTTGTTAATGGGAGGCTGGGTTTTTAGTGCGGAGGTTTTACAACCAAAATTATCTCGTTTGAACCCACTCAAAGGGTTTAAGCGTATGTTTTCTTTAAAAGGTGCGGTTGAAATGGCCAAAGCACTGGTGAAATTTTTATTGGTTGTCACTGTAGCTATTGTCGTTTTACGATGGAAAATCACATTTTTGTTGAGTCTTGCTGATTTTTCATTAAGTAACGCCATTTCCAGCGGTTTAACAACGGTAGCTCAATGTTTTTTGTTAATTAGTGCCAGTCTAATTTTAATTGCGGCAGTAGATGTGCCATTCCAATGGCACGAACACAATAAACAATTAAAAATGACCAAACAAGAATTAAAAGACGAATACAAAGAAACTGAAGGGAAGCCAGAAGTTAAAAGCCATATTCGTAAAATGCAACAAGAAATGGCGCGGAAAAGAATGATGAGCGAGGTGCCAAAAGCAGATGTGGTTTTAACAAACCCAACTCATTATGCAGTGGCTTTAAACTATAAGCAGCAAGGCAAAAAAGCTCCCGTTGTGGTTGCTAAAGGAAAGGATTTAATTGCTTTGCAAATTAACCGGGTTGCTCAAGCTAATAATGTTCCCTCTCTCGCTGTTCCTGCTCTAACAAGGGCAATTTATTTTTCGACAGAACTCAATGCCGAAATTCCAAGAGGGCTTTATGTCGCTGTGGCACAGGTACTGGCATACATTTTCCAACTAAAAGACAAAAAATATTATGATAAGAATCCTGAATTTTTACAAAATTTACCGATACCCGATGAGTTTAACAGGACTAAAAAATCTAAAACCATAAGTTAATACAGGCTAATTAAAGGGACTGGGATTTTTCGTAAATCCTGTTAAAACGAAGACATAGGAGTGCGCATCATGAATGCGGTATTACAAGTCATGCGTCAATGGATTCAGCAAGGTTTGGGCACACCTTTAATGCTCATCATCATGCTGAGTATGATGATTTTGCCTTTACCAGCGTTTTGCCTGGACATTCTTTTTACGTTTAACATTGCTTTGTCTTTGATTGTATTACTGGCGGTTATCTATAGTGACAGGCCGTTGGATTTTGCTGTTTTCCCTACCGTGATTTTAATTGCAACCTTGTTACGGTTAGCCTTAAACGTTGCTTCTACTCGCGTAGTATTACTTCATGGACACACGGGTACCGATGCTGCAGGCCAGGTAATTCAGTCCTTCGGTGAAGTGGTTATTGGGGGAAATTATACGGTAGGTTTGGTTGTTTTTATTATCCTTGTCGTTATCAACTTTGTTGTTGTTACGAAAGGTGCTGGACGTGTGTCGGAGGTGAGCGCCCGGTTTACCCTTGATTCATTACCCGGCAAGCAGATGGCCATTGATGCTGATTTGAATGCAGGATTAATTACGCAAGAGCAAGCCATTAATCGGCGCGCCGAGGTAGCACAAGAGGCTGATTTCTACGGTTCCATGGATGGTGCCAGCAAGTTCGTACGTGGGGATGCTATTGCCGGTATTTTAATCTTATTGATTAATATTATTGGTGGCCTGGTGATAGGGGTAGTTCAGCATGGAATGAGTTTTGCAGACGCGCTACACAATTATATCCTCTTAACCATTGGTGATGGACTAGTAGCCCAGGTACCTTCCCTGGTTTTGTCCACGGCTGCGGCAATTATGGTAACCCGCGTTTCGAGTTCACAAGACATGAGCAATGCCGTCGTCAATCAAGTATTTGGCAATCCACGTTCTCTTATTATTGCAGCCACGATTATTGGTATTATTGGTATTATTCCTGGGATGCCACACATCGCTTTTTTAATTCTCGCGGCAGGGTTAGGCGGTATGGCTTATATGCTGAATAAGCAACAGAAACAGAAAATGAAAGCTGAAAAAACTGCCGAATCTACAGCGAGTGCAGCAAACGAGCCAGTAGGGGGTGAACTTTCCTGGGATGACGTCAATCCAGTGGATGTCATTGGATTAGAAGTGGGCTACAGGCTTATTCCTTTGGTAGACAGTACTCAAGGCGGCGTATTGTTGTCACGTATTAAAGGGGTACGCAAAAAAATATCCCAGGAATTAGGGTTTCTTATTCCTACCGTCCATATTCGCGATAATTTGGATTTAAAACCTAACCACTATCGAATTAGTCTTGCAGGTGTTGTTATGGGAGAGGCGGCAATTTTTAATGACAAATGGTTGGCAATTAATCCAGGACAGGTTTTTGGTGAGCTTGATGGGCAGGCAACCAAAGACCCTGCATTTGGTTTAGATGCTGTCTGGATTAATGAAAATCAAAAAGAGCATGCACATACGTTTGGTTATACAGTAGTGGATGCTTCTACAGTCGTGGCAACCCATTTAAGTCAAATACTTGAAGAAAACAGTTATCAACTTTTAGGTTATGAAGAAACCCAACAACTATTGGATAAACTAGCAAGCTCCTCACCAAAATTAGTGAAAGAACTTGTGCCAGAGGCACTTTCACTGGGAGCGGTCAGCAAAGTACTTCAAGGTTTATTAGTAGAACACATTCCACTAACGGATATTAGAACCATTGTTGAAACGCTAGCAGAAGCGTCTGTCAAATCAAAAGATACGGATTATTTAATTAGCCAGGTACGTGTTGCCTTGTCTCGATTAATTACACAAAAAATTAGCGGCTTGAATCAAGAGTTACCTATCATTACCTTAAAACCGGAGTTGGAACAATTATTGCAAAATACAATTCAAAGTAGTGGTGGACAGGGAGTAAGTTTTGAACCAGGAATGGCGGATAAAATTCAGCAATCGTTGGTTCAGTTAGCAGCACAGCAACAGGCCAAACAGGAGTTGGCTGTTTTAGTAGTACAACCTGGTATTCGATCTGTTCTGGCACGTTTTGTGCGTAACATTTCAAGTAACTTACATGTTTTATCGTATCAGGAAATTCCTGATAATAAACAAATACGGATTATTGGTACTGTTGGCTAATAAGATGGGAGACCTATGAAATTAAAACGCTTTGTCGCACCAGATACACGAAGTGCGATGCAACAAATCAAAGCGACTTTTGGCCCGGATGCGGTAATTTTATCAAGTAGCCGCGTTGATAATGGGGTGGAGATTGTAGCTGCAGTCGACTTTGACGAAACCGTATTAACAGCCAATGCAGCAATTGCCAGTGCTGAGCCAGCCAGGCAAATCAGCGATAAGCCATCCCAGCCTTTGTCCCCGTTAGATGATATGCGTCAAGAAATTCAGACATTGCGAGGGATGCTGGAAGTCCAGATGCGTGGACATACCGGTTATGGCAAACAACCGCTACATGCCTTGTTAACCCAAAAATTAATCGACTTGAGCGTAAGTGCAGTTACTGCTTCAAGCTTGGTCAATCGAGTTAATCCCAAGCTCAATCAACAACAAGCATGGCAACAAATCTTAAGTCATTTTTCTGACATTTTGCCAATACGTAACTTTCAGCGGGTAGAGGAAGGGGGGATTTACGCGTTTGTGGGCCCTACCGGGGTTGGTAAGACAACAACATTGGCAAAAATTGCTGCACGATTTGCTTTGCGTTTTGGTGCAGAGAAACTCGGTTTGGTGACGATGGATACTTATCGGGTCGCAGCCCAGGAACAATTAGTGCTTTACGGTAAAATTTTGGGTGTCCCAGTTTGTGTTGCCCAGGATGAGGTATCACTCGGTCGTGTTATTAGGCAACTTAATGATAAGAAGTTAATTCTTATTGATACAGCGGGGATGAATCCTGCAGATACCCGTGTTTCTATACAAATGGATTTATTAAATTCACGATTGCATTCAATTTCTACGGTTTTAGTATTACCTGCCACTAGTCACTATCACGTATTGCTCAATGCAATCAAACTTTATCAGATAGAACGCCTCGAGCAATGCATTATTACCAAACTGGATGAAGCTATGACGTTGGGTGGTGTGTTGAGTGCAATAGCAGAAACAGGTTTGGAACTTAGTTATTTAACGCATGGGCAACGAGTGCCTGAAGATATTAAAATAGCAACGAGCCATCAATTGATTGAACAATTTTCCGAACAAGAAAAATTGCTTCATGACAGTGAAGGTAGTCCTCTGGAGATGGCAAGGGGGGGGTATGTCGAAGACTAGTAATATCACTGATCAAGCCTCAGGACTTCGCAATCTATCTCGCTCAAAACCCGTGAAAGTGATTGCAGTAGCTGCTGGAAAAGGGGGGGTAGGGAAAAGCAATATTTCTGTCAATTTAGCGGTAGCTTTGGGACAAAAAAATAGGAAAGTCCTGCTTCTTGATGCTGATTTAGGCCTGGCTAATGTCGATATTATGCTAGGCTTGCATACAAAATATAATCTTTCTCATGTTGTCCAAGGGCTTTGTCACTTAAGCGATATTATGCTGCAAGGGCCTCAAGGTATACGGGTGATACCCGCTTCCTCAGGAACTGATTATATGACTCAACTCAGTGCTACCGAACACGCCGGTATTATTGATGCATTTAATGAAATTACGGATGATGTCGATTACATGATTATCGATACTGCTGCTGGAATTTCAGATACAGTCTTAAGTTTTGCCCGCTCTGCGCAAGAACTCATTGTCATTGTTTGTGATGAACCGACCTCACTCACCGATGCCTATGCCTTCATCAAGGTTATGACCAAACGCTATGAGTGGAGTCATTTTCATGTTTTAGCCAACATGGTGCGCAGTAGTAAAGAAGGACGCGAATTATTTAACAAACTGGATCGTGTCGCCGAGCATTTTTTGAATATACGACTGGATTATATAGGTGCAATTCCATTTGACGAGCGCGTCCACCAAGCCGTTAAAAAACAAAAACCTGTATTATTAGCTTACCCTGACTCGCAAGCGGCGAAAGCAGTTTTACAATTAGCTGAAAGAGTGGAGGGTTGGCCACATAAACATGCTTTAGGAGGGAATACCAGCTTTTTTCTTGAACGTCTAGTTACAGGTGAACACTAGGGGAGTTTAAAGCTTGTCTTACCGGAGATTTAATTCAACACATTAAATCTTTTGGACAAAAAGACTAAGGAGAAATCGTGGATGCTTTGGCTGCGTACGGCAAAGTAAATCAACAGACACAGGAAATGTTGGTAAAAACTCATGCATTAATGGTGAAGCGGATAGCGCATCATTTATTGGGGCGTTTACCCCATTCTGTCCAACTGGATGATTTAGTACAAGCGGGCATGCTTGGTTTATTAGAAGCAGTAAGGCATTATGATTCAACAAAGGGTGCTTCCTTTGAGACTTATGCAGGTATTCGCATTCGTGGGCATATGTTAGATGAGGTTCGACGCAATGATTGGGTGCCACGATCAGTGTATCGTAATGCCCGCATGATCTCTGAAGCGGTTAGAAGTGTAGAAAATCGATTGGGTCGGGATGCAAAAGATCATGAAGTGGCAAAAGAGCTAAAGATAAGCCTTGATGAATATTATCAACTGTTAAAGGATTCTGCAGGTAGCCAACTTTATGGGTTTGATGATTTAGGCGTTACCGATGATATTTTAAAAATAGATAGCGATAATGCATCTACTGAACCCCACATTAAAGTATTACAGGAAGATATGATTAATCAGCTTTCACAAATTATAGGGAGCTTGCCTGAAAAAGAACGCTTGGTGCTATCGTTGTATTACGAGCAGGATCTGAATTTAAAAGAAATTGGTGAAGTACTCGGTGTCAGTGAGTCTCGTGTTTCACAGATTCATAGCCAGGCAACGCTTCGCATTAAATCACGCTTACCGGAGTGATATCATTATGGATGGATTGACATTACTTGGGTTAATTACTGCTTTTGCTTCAATCATTGTCGGACAAATGTTTGAAGGTGGGGAAATTCATTCCCTTCTTAACTTTCCGGCCTTGTTTATCGTTCTTGGAGGGACGATTGGCGCAGTGATGATACAAACGCCATTTCGTACGTTTATAAGGGCTTTCAAAGTTTTACCCTGGATTTTGAAGCCCCCTGAATTACCCTTTGAAAGAAGTCGCGATCAGCTAATTGATTTATCGCGCAGAGCCCGACAATTTGGTTTACTTTCTTTAGAGGAGCATATCGAGCGCGAGAAAAGTCAGCTCATGCGCCAAGGGTTGGAATTATTAGTCGTCGGCGTAGATAAACAAACCATAAGGCAAGTACTGGAAGCAGAAGTGATACGCTCTGAAGATCGGGATATGCGTGCGGCACATGTCTTTGAAAGCATGGGCGGGTATAGTCCGACTATTGGTATTTTAGGCGCCGTGTTAGGCTTGATACAGGTTATGCGAAATCTAGCTGATCCCAATGAACTCGGTGTAGGAATTGCAGTTGCTTTCGTAGCTACTATTTATGGTGTAGGGTTTGCAAATTTAATGTTTTTGCCCATAGCCAATAAAATAAAAAGCTGCATTGCCAATCAAATGCAACATGATGAAATGATTGTGGAAGGCTTAGTCTCAATGGCAAGTGGTGAAAGCCCTAATATGCTAAACTTGAAATTAAATAACTACGGACAACACCATCAGCATGCAAGGAAGAAAAAAGAAAGCGGACAGCCATGAAGATGCCCACCGGTGGGTGGTATCTTATGCAGATTTCATTACATTACTTTTTGCGTTTTTCGTAGTAATGTATGCGATCTCTTCGGTGAACGTTTCAAAATATAAATCTTTGGCGCAAGGCATGCACTCTGCTTTTGCAAAAAAAGGGGATAAAAAACCCCTGGATGAGCCGCCTAAGTTAAAAGACCCCAATAGTCCTGAGGCGACCTCAAATCCTAAAGATCCGTTTGGTGAACTTGTGAAATCTCTAGCCGAGCTTCAAGATTCGGATTATCAAATGAATCCACAGGATGGATGGATTGAACTTGACATTAAAGCAGGGGCTTTATTTGAAAGCGGCAGTGCTGAATTAAGACCGATTGCGTTTGTGAAATTAATGCAAATAGCAGACGTTATTAAAAAGCTTCCTTATCCTATTGCTTTGGAAGGTTATACCGATAACGTTCCAATTTATACCAGTCAATATCCATCAAACTGGGAGTTATCAGCCGCTCGGGCTGCGTCAGTGGCTCGTATGTTAACAATGTTTGGCGTGGGGCAAAGTCGCATTACTGTAACAGGTTTTGGCGAGCAATATCCCATCGCCGATAATACCACCGAAGAGGGACGTTCTAAAAACAGACGAGTAAATATGATTATTGCCAAGGATAAAACTGTTCCTCGCTTGTTAAACCCAGCCATTATTATGAAAGCCCCCAAACTTGTAGCGGATGAAGAGGAAGAGGACTTAACGATCAATAAGAAAACCAAAACAAATAATACTGAACCTGTAAATAAGGAAGCATTATGATTATTGCTGCAAGTATCACTGTAATTTTGAGTTTATTTTTTATGAGAGCCACTTTCCGTTTCAAGAAAGTGACGAAAAGAGTGAATGAACAACTCAAGGCACTATCGCAAGAATTAAAGCAACTTCAGCGTAGCCATACAGTTTTAGTGAATGCGGATTTAAGCTTTGCCAAACAAATTGCAGAAATTAACCGTTTATTTGTTAGCATGGATAACCAACTGCAAGCCTTGGAAAATAAGCGCGACAATGATGGGGGTTATCAACATGCATTGCGTATTTTAGAAATGGGTGGTGATAAAGAAGAAATCATTACCAGTTGCCACCTATCGAATGCGGAAGCGGAATTATTAATGAATTTACATGCTTATCGCACCGTTATAAAAACGAATCCTCATATGAGTAATGGTTAACTAAACCATCCCTCAATAAATACAGAAGGAGAAAAATTATGGCCGTTTTTCTTAACCATACCATTGTAGCTGCACATGATAACCAAGCCTCAGCCGATTTTTTAGCCGAAATCTTAAATCTCCCTACCCCTAAACATTGGGGACCTTTTGTCATGGTACAAACGAGTAATGACGTCAGCCTCGATTATAAAAAAATGACTGGAACCATTCACCCACAACATTATGCATTTTTAGTCAGCGAGGCTGAATTTGATGAGAGCTTTAAACGAATTAAAGATAAAAATCTTAGCTATTGGGCTGACCCAGAGCAATCAAAGCTTGGGGAGATTAACCACTGGGACGGGGGAAGGGGAGTCTATTTTGAAGACCCGGATGGGCATTTAATGGAAATTATTACCCGACCTTACGGGGATAGAAAAAATAGAGAGAAGTCATAACTACTTAAAAGATCCAGCGGAAATGATTGATGAAAGGAATCAATCCAAGGATTCCCGCATGTCGGCACTAAGAACTCTTTCGTTAGTTTTTGATGTTTGACCCAAGGGATAGGCGTGTTTCCAACGACGACATAAAAAATATTATCCTATAGAGAGGGTCACTTTTATGATAAGTAGATAATTTAATTTTCACTTAATAATTTTATGATAAAGTTGTCTTTTTTAAAGACTAAAATGGTGAAAAATTGTTCGATTTTATTCATCTTATCAAAACCAAAAATTTTTCTGCAATAATAAAACCACTTCACAAACCAAACAACATTCAAGATGATTCTCCCTTTGAATTAAAAGATCTAGAAGTAAAAATTCTTCGATATAATCAAGAAATTGCCTCATTAAATGAAAAACTTTCCCCTCCAGCGCTTTCAAAAACTGCAGCCATTGTAGAAATCTTTCAAACTTTTCAGAGGCAACAACAATACCTTCTTGAAATTTTTAAGACTTCCGCAACACTTGCACTTCTCTATAAAAACCAGAATGGAATACATAAAGAATTAGTTAATTTAAAATTGGCAGCAGGGCAACAATTAAAAATTAATCGTCATTTTAAACGCTGGGCGGCTAGCGTTGTGCCAGAGCAAAGTCTTTATTCTATACCTCATGTGATTTCAAGAAATGTTTCGGAATCCTGGCCTTCTAAAGCGAAAGGTTATGTAGAAGCGGCTGACGATGATAATACCTCCGAAAAAGATAAAGGATTTGTTCTTCGCGGTGAAGGTGTGCCACTACCGCCGCGTTTACAACGAGAAGCACTCGATCCAAAACATCGCGCATGGGGTACCATGTACCCTGCAATTCGACATGCTCTAAAACCTGTCCATGATGCTTGGGTGAATGGGGACAAAGAAGAAGATTTAACCGTTGAAGTGGCTTTTGATGAAGCGCTGCAACAAAAAGAAAAACTGTTTGACCCAGCCATGATCAAAGAGCATTGGGAAGAACTTGCAGCGGATGATGCACGTTGGTTTAACAGTTTTAATTACTATTTAGACGCAACGGAGGCTTTGGATTATTTAGTTACAACCAATGAGCAAAAGCAACTGTGTTGGTCAGACAATAAACCGGTAGACACTCAAAAGAAAGAATATATTTTTGTGATGGATCTGGAGGGTAATTTATTCATCAGTCCGGAGGGTGCTTATCGCGAGGGAAAACGCATTGGACACTCCTCATTTACGCAGGGTAACCCTGTCGCATCTGCAGGAAGCCTTGTCATAGAAAATGGCGAAGTTACCCTAATTACTAACTTAAGTGGCCATTATCAACCGGGTGGTCATAGTTTGTATCGCGTCGTAGCTGAATTAAACAAGCGAGGGGTTTTAGGAGAGAATTGCAAAATAAAAGTTAATCGTGATGATGACTTTCCTTATGTAAAGTATGGAAGAAGTGTCGCTGAGTTTAAAGAGCAATATGAGAAAAACATTGGGAAGGCCCATGTCCCTGAACTTAACCTCTCCGAAAAACCCAATCCTCAACGATTGCTCAATAGTTTAACAAAAATTAATCGCTACTTATCAAAACGTGCTGGAGAAACCTCTTCATTTTTAAAGTTTTTCGGTAGTTATACTGGAGCTGACTATTATGGAAGGAGAAATAGTTTTAGAGATTTACTAGATAGAATGAGAAGCCGTGAAAGCATTGATACGATTATTCAATGCATTGAGGAGCATCTGCCCTACTTCAGTAACGGTCGTCGACATGATTATGCTGATTCTCTAAAAGAATTGAAAGCAGCTTTGATTGAATATAAGAAATTCGATTCTTCAGTTTTTGAGGTGGGTTTAATACAGGAAACACTAACCTCCTACCAATCCTTGTATGACTCCATGGATAAATATACCAGCGCTGCTTTCAAATTTTATCGTTCAGGCAGCTCAAAGCATGATGAGTCACTTGCTGCGATGGAAAATGAAAAAATAGGCTATAAATTTTTGAGGAAAGAAGTAAGATCGGGAGTAAAAAATGAATTTGCAAAAGATGATCTTTTAGTCGAACAGGAATACAATAACGTCGCTAATTTTAATTAAACAATAGTTAATGAAAAAGGTTAACTACTTAACTATCTGAGGCCATAAATGGACCAATTGCTTCATACTTTAGAAATCGATAGTCTAAATACTCTGACCACTGATGCCAAATATAAGTCACTTCTTTCGCTGGAAGCAGGAAAGGTGATTTATTTGCCTCATTATCCTTTTCATCTGAATACCTTGGAGCAAGATCAGCTTTTGTCAGATAATTTTTTGGATGGTAAACATAAGAATTTGAGCTTTGACTATCAAAAGAGACGTTTAGGGGGTATAGATTCCAATCCTCACCATGCAACGGTAGCTCTTTTACAACCATTTATGACGCGTTACGCTGAATTTGCCAAGAATTTGGTAACTACGCTATTACCTGAATATGAGAAAGCAATCCTTTGGGGACGAACCAGCTATCGTCCTGCTGAGATTAAAGGACGCGTCAGTTCAAGACGAAAAGATGACAAACGTTTACATGTCGATTCGTTCCCTTCAAGTCCTGTCTATGGGAAGCGAATCTTGCGTGTTTTTACGAATGTAAACCCTTATGGTGAGCCACGTGTTTGGCATTTGGGAGAGCCTTTCGCCCAGGTATTGGCACGTTTCTCCTCCAGCATTCCTCCTTATAACCGCATGATAGCCAAACTACTACACGTGATTAGGGCTACTAAAACCGTACGTTCAGCTTATGATCATTATCAATTAAATTTGCATAACAGCATGAAATTGGATGATGGTTATCAACAGAAAGTGAAGAAGCAACGTGTTGAATTTCCGGCACAAAGCACTTGGATAGTGTTTACTGATCAAGTTTCCCATGCTGCCTTAAGCGGCCAATTTCTATTGGAACAAACCTTTTATTTGCCAGTAGACAGTATGGTAAATCCAGAATTATCCCCTCTAAGGCATTGGGAAAAAGAAAAAAATATCAATGTTAAAGAAGTGGCTTATTGACGGAAAACACCTCAACTTACTACATTATTAAAAAATATTTTGTAGGCTGCATTTTGATTATGCAGATAATAATTTCATGCAAGCTGACGGGATTAAGTTGACTCCACATGGTATGATTTTGCCTTGAAACATCTCAATGCTCCTATGGTCAGAAATTAGCTTTAGTTGTACAATAATGCCCTTGTTTTAAAACCTGAAGGATACTCATGCTAGAAGTAAATCAAATCACTCTGACTTTGGCTGATTTGGATAAGCGAATTACAGCGCTTAGGGGGTACCTTTGACTTTGATAATAAACGTGAACGCCTGGAAGAGGTCACGCGCGAATTAGAATCTTCAGAAGTTTGGAATAATCCTGAACATGCACAAGCGTTAGGTCGAGAGCGATCACAACTTGAAGCTGTCGTTCATCAGTTAGAGCAATTGAGTAAATCCCTTGTCGATTTGACTGAACTTTTTGAGTTAGCTCGCACCGAAGATGATGAGACGATGATTCAGGAAGTTGCTGGTGAAACGGCTGTTGTAGAACAGCGTGTTTCTGAGCTTGAGTTTCGCCGCATGTTTTCAGGCGAAATGGACAGTGCCAATGCCTATTTAGATATTCAGGCTGGCTCCGGTGGAACAGAAGCGCAGGATTGGGCAGAAATGTTGCTTCGCATGTATTTACGCTGGGGGGAGCACCACGGCTTCGGTACTGAATTGATAGAGTGTTCCGCAGGGGAAGTTGCCGGGATTAAAAGTGCCACTATCTATTTTACCGGTGAACATGCTTACGGGTGGTTGCGGACTGAGACGGGGGTGCATCGACTAGTCAGAAAATCACCGTTTGACTCTGGAAATCGCCGTCATACCTCCTTTGCGGCTGTTTTTATCTCTCCTGAAATTGATGATGATATTGAAATTGAAATTAACCCGGCGGATTTACGCATCGATACTTATCGAGCGTCAGGTGCAGGAGGACAGCACGTAAACCGAACTGATTCTGCTGTCCGTATTACGCACGTACCCAGTGGTATTGTCGTTCAATGTCAAACAGACAGGAGCCAGCACAAAAACAAAGATCAGGCAATGAAGCAGTTACGTGCTAAGCTCTATGAGATGGAAATGCAGAAAAAGAATGCTGCGCAGCAAGTGCTGGAGGCATCGAAATCTGATATTGGATGGGGGTCGCAAATTCGCTCCTATGTCCTTGATCAATCTCGAATAAAGGATTTACGAACAGGCGTAGAAACAAGTAACACGCAAGCAGTTTTAGACGGGGATCTCGATCAATTTATTGAAGCCAGTTTAAAGGCGGGAGTAGGGGAACAATGACAGAAGAACATTTAGACGAAAGTGAAGTTTATCAAATTCGTAAACAAAAACTGGCTGATTTGCGTGAGAGTGGATTTAATTTCCCCAATAAATTTCGCCGCCATGATGTAGCACTCGATTTGCTTAATAAGTACGCCCATCTTGAAAAAGAACAGTTGGCTGAACAACTCATTAAAGTGGTGGTAGCTGGACGTATTGTCTTGCGTCGTATTATGGGTAAAGCAAGTTTTTTTCATATCCAAGATGTTTCAGGTCGCATTCAAGTTTATATCCGCCAGAATGATTTGCCTGAACTTTATGAACAGTTTAAACATTGGGATTTAGGAGACATCGTCGGAGTTAGCGGTGAGTTATTTAAAACCAACACTGGCGAATTGACGGTTAATGCACAGCATATAGAGTTATTAACAAAGTCATTACGGCCTTTGCCGGATAAATTCCATGGACTGGCTGATCAGGAGTTACGTTACCGTAAACGCTATGTGGATTTAATAGCGAATGAAGAAAGTCGGCATACTTTTTTGATACGTTCCAAACTCATTACGGCCTTTCGTCAGTTTATGGACAGCCATCAGTTCCTTGAGGTTGAAACACCTATGATGCATCCGATTCCTGGGGGTGCTATAGCACGCCCATTTATCACGCATCACAATACACTGGACATGCAGATGTTTCTTCGCATTGCACCTGAGCTTTATTTAAAGCGTTTGGTTGTAGGAGGGTTTGAGCGTGTTTACGAAATTAACCGGAATTTTCGTAACGAAGGCATCTCTACACGGCATAATCCAGAATTTACTATGGTTGAATTCTATCAAGCCTATGCAGATTATAGTGATTTAATGGATTTTACCGAGAAATTGCTACGCTATTTGTGTGATACGGTATTAGAAAAGCAGCAGATTGAATACCAGGGACAGTTAATCGATTTTTCCAAGCCCTTTGAAAGAATGACAGTTAAAGAGGCCATTTTACACTATCATAAAGAATTAGCGCATGGTCAGCTGGATTCTGTTGAGGGTTGTCGCGCTTTACTTGAGCAATTAGGCATCATTTATAAGCCTACGGATGGCATAGGGAAGTTGCAAATGTTGGTGTTTGAAGAAACTGTTGAACATTTGCTCATTCAACCCACATTTATTACTGCTTATCCCACAGAAGTATCCCCTTTGGCAAGACGTAATGATATGAATTCTGAGGTGACTGATCGTTTTGAATTTTTTATTGCAGGGCGTGAAATTGCCAATGGTTTCTCGGAGCTTAATGATGCGCAGGATCAAGCCGAACGGTTTCAAAAACAGGTAGAAGAAAAGGATGCTGGGGATTTGGAAGCCATGCATTTCGATAGTGATTACATCGAAGCATTGGAATATGGTATGCCTCCTACTGCAGGGGAGGGGATAGGTATTGATCGCCTAGTCATGTTATTTACTAATTCCCCTTCTATTCGCGATGTCATTCTATTCCCACATTTGCGACAAAATTGATGTTTTAAAGCAGCTTTTAAGCTGCTTTTTTTTAACTTATAGCCATTGTTTCCTTGCTCCTTATCTATAATAACTTTATACAAGGGAGAAAAATAATGGACACCGATAATCGATTAGAGGAGATTGAAAAACTCCTGCGTAGCATAGAATACAAGATGGATGAACTCATGTCACAGCTTGATAATATTGAAAACTTATTAGATGAGCGTTTTGATGAGCTGTTAAATCGTTCCCAAGGAAGAAAAAATACCTAGTGAGTTTATCTATCAAGGCAAATTATCTTAATAAGTCTTATAAATAACGGCGAATAGCAAACATAGAAAACCAGTCTTTTCTAAATGTCCTGAACCATGATTTTCCCTAGTTCGCCAAATCGAGCTTAGATATCGGATATTACTTATCTGTCGATACAGGCGGGTTGGATATATCTGGCAGTGGTTTACTATATTACTTAACCCTCTTAGTCCTCACTGTCTGATGTTGACAGTTCAGGCAGCATCTCACGATGCTTGCCTGTAATTTCACGCTGGCTCCATTATAGATACTTTACATTTCCCGTTACCAGGAGCGAATGGGCAGCACGGCACCTACTAATGCACAGCAGATTATCCTGCCTCTAAAATAGCTTTCTCCACAGCGGGTGTCGTTCAAGGGGTAAAAGCCCGAACACACCTAAGCCGAATAGTGATACTCTTGCCGCCGCTGCCCTGGAGGCCATCGTTGAAGTCCTGGAGCCAGGCGGCAGTATTAGCGTCACCCAAAACCTCGGTAGAACTCCAGTAGTTCTCATTAGTAACCCGCCTAATGACTCGCAAACAAGGTTGTGTATAAGTTGGGGTTAGTATTGCCACATCCAGCATCATCACCTAAACCTATAAATCGTCCCAATTCGCAAATAGCCGGCATGTACCAGTCAGTAAAGCCGTCGTCAGATAAATCCTCGAATTGCTGCACGGGAGGCTGCTGTGTCAGACGAATGCGTAAAATATTCTCCCAATACCCTGTTGACATAATAACGGACCTCCAATGACATTTCCTTGCAACGCTGAGCCATTCACATTAACTGTCAATGTGCAACTTCCTTTAGCGGGAAGTCGGCAGGGTGCAGTTTGACTAATCCCCGCAATTCTTTTCATGGAGAGAATCTTTGGTTTGGAGGATTGATTATATATGGTATAGATAATCTGGTCGCTACGTCCTTTGGCAACAGTAATGGAGGTTGACGTTTGGGGGTCGAAGAGCCATAAGGGTTTAGCTGCTTGTACGTTTAACAGCATTAAACTGCAGAAAAGGGCTGTGATAGCAGTACTAAATCTATGCATGATCCGTCCTTAAGCTACATAAGTTAGGTTAAACAAAACCCCATGGGTATAAAGATGATTGAGCGCTAATCCTGAATTCATGGTCTGCCCAAAGGCGCGTCCCAGTTTACTTTTACCCCAATCAGCAAACTCATAACCCACTCCTATCTGCCAGTGGTCATTGAGCA
>NZ_LNYG01000007.1:25543-35477 GCF_001467745.1 Legionella jamestowniensis | reverse complement strand
TAAACAAAACCCCATGGGTATAAAGATGATTGAGCGCTAATCCTGAATTCATGGTCTGCCCAAAAGCGCGTCCCAGTTCACTTTTACCCCAATCAGCAAACTCATAACCCACTCCTATCTGCCAGTGGTCGTTGAGTGCTTTTTGCACGCCTGCGCCTAAGGTATAGGTAAAAGCGGTTTTCGTGTGGTCTGTAAAATTAGGATTAGGCAATGCTTCGAAAATCAAGGGCGTATTGGTAAAATCATAAGCACGATTAAAACCCACACCTACACTTGCGCTCACCCAGGGCATGACCCAGTAGCCTTTATCAAACAACAATTTACCTCTAACTGCTAAGCGAGTGTTTCGTACTTTGTACTGGTAACTGTAATTATCAAATTGAGGGTCTGCATCATCCCATATCACGCCCTGAAGTTTCGCATTGCCAGTGGTGGCGACTGCCAATCCCAATTGCCCCAGCCATTGGGAAGTCAACGATTTTTGTAGGCCTACAAACAGCTCACCCGAGGCCATAGCCTTGGTGGACTTTCTAGCCACATAAGTCTTCTCAATGTCTGGCGTCAAATAAAAAGTCTGTGTCTCACCGCCCCGAGCCCAAACAGGCCCCGCGGCTACCGAGCCAACCCAGGTCCAGTCTTTGGAGGGCATAACAGGGCCCATGGTGCCCGCAAAGGCTGTACTTCCTAACACACCGGCTGTTGCAATAGAAAGAAATAAACGATACTTCATAAGCACTCCTTGCAAAATAAAAACGAGTCGTTAAGTAAAAATCATAAGCCCTCAGCGGCAATCGATTGGCATTGAATAAATGCACGAGCACACCTAGGATAGAGAAAAGAGACACAATCCAATGGAGAAAGATGGAAATAAAGGAAAAGTCGATTCTGAGTGCTGAGGACTATGTTTCTGTCATTGGCTATAAGCAAGCCTTTTTTGCTATCTAATTGATGGTTCAATCCTACACCAGCATCTTATAAGTTATTTAAAAAAATATTAATTATCATACTTTGTTGATTAGGTAAAATCAAAAAGTACCTTCAATTTTTATCCATCAAACGTGCCCCAAACATTTCGCGACAGCGACTAGTAAATTGATGTCTTAGACTGTTTATAATTTAAGCTTCAGTCACCTTCATCACCATATGTTAGTATGTTTTTTGCTCATTATGACCATTTGTTAAGATTGTTTTAATCTTATAGCGATAAACTATATCGATTTAAACCTAGAGCAAAATCATGAGTAAAGGCGAATACCCAACTATCCTGTTTTTTCATAACAAAAAAATAGATACGCGTATTTCAATGAAACAAGAATTTAAATTAGAACGCAAAGCAATGCGAACATTGCCTGAATCCCATCCAGAAAACCATTATTTAAGCAAAGAAATGCAAGCACAATATGCGATTAAAATATCAGAAGAAGGTTATTTTGAGGATGCAAAACAAGGGATTCTAAATGGTGAGTATAATTTCGTTTTAACTTGTGAAGAAGAACCCCAATTACTTTGCGATCGAGATTTACATCATTCTTCACTCGCTAATGGCAAAAAAGCTTTGGCAGTAGGCACTTTAAGATTCGATAATGGCATGCTTGTAGTAGTAACTAATAATAGTGGTCATTATCGTCCAACTGACGAAGAAATGCTTAATGTTATTAAAATTCTGTATAAAATAAGTCAGGGAGCTTTGTATATATATAAAAGTTATTGCTCGTCACCATATTGTTCTTATCCAGTTTCTGAACTTATTAAAACCCGTGTATTTTCTACAGTAAAACCATTAAAGCAAGATGAGACGATTAATCAAAGAACAGGTCAGCGTGCAACCATTAATAATTATGACACGTTAGAAAATACACAAGACATTGACCGAAGGTATGGTAGAAAATTGCAATCAGACATGAGTACAAAATATAAAGGATTTATTGACAGCAAAGGTAAAAGTGTTGAAACCCCACTGCCTTCAACCTCTTTTATTGATACTAATAAAAGAAAATTTTAACTTAATAAATTGGGATTTTTTGGGCTTTGCTCTGTCATCGGTAAAACTTACCTAAAACTTATCAGATTAAATGCTTTTATTATTATTCAACCTGCTGTTAAAATTTCTGTTTTTTAGAAAAATCAGAGGGATCTAGGTTGGATAATGCTGCCAAATTCGAAAAATTCAATACCTTGTATCCCATTGTCATAAGTAGCGGCACCCTTGAGGCATTAAAATGGCTGGCCATGGTATCAATGACCATCGATCATTTTAATCGTTTCTTTTTTAATGCCAATAGTTACCCAGCCTACTGCGCCGGCAGATTAGCCATGCCGCTTTTTGCTTTCATTTTTGCCTACAATTTGGCACGTCCTGATGCCTTTGCACGGGGTATTTACACTCGTGTTTTTAAACGTCTTATTTTTTTTGGTGTGCTAGCAACCCCAGCGTATATGGCGATGCGGCATTTACAACAGGTGTGGCCTTTAAATATTCTGTTTATGCTTTTTCTGGCTGCGGTTCTATTTTTACTGCTGGAGAAAAAAAATCCCTTTACTATTTTTCTTGCTATTTTTCTATTTCTGTTCGGTGGTGCCTTCGTTGAGTACAGTTGGCAAGGTTTACTATTCTGTTTAAGTTGCTGGTTTTTTTGTCGAAATGCATCCCTTTTATCATTAATTGCTTGTCTTTTTTCTTATGTTTTACTTGATGGGCTTAATGAAAATCATTGGGCTTGGGCTAGCTTGCCATTGATCGTGCTAGCTACCCAGATACAATTAAAGTTTCCTCGCATTCCTTACTTTTTTTATATCTATTATCCTACCCATTTAACCGTCTTCTGGTTGGTGAGTTCATGGATTTAACTGGCAGCGACTTTGCAAACATCAGTTATACTAATTATTGATATTAGGGAATTGGTCCTGATTTCATGGCATCAGGAGATAGGATGAAAAAATTATCGTTTGCCAAATCAAACATTGGCTCTGTGGGTGTCGAACTTGAATTACAACTTATTGATCCTCAATCATTCTACCTGATTTCTCGCTCTAAAGAGCTTATTCGTAATATTAGAGAAAGTATCTATAAAGAAATTATTAAGCCTGAGATTACCCAGAGTATGATCGAAATCAACTCATCCATCCATTATTCAATCAAAGAACTCTCAGAAGAACTTTTTCAACTTAAATCTTTTTTACTTAAACAGGCAGACCAATTAGATATTGCCATATGTGGGGGTGGGACACACCCGTATCTTAAATGGAGCCGTCAAAAAATATTTCCGACACCACGCTATAAAAAAATTGCACAAAAATTCAGATACTTATCCAAACGTTCTACGGTATTTGGTCAACATATCCACATAGGGTGTGGTAATGCGGAGGATGCACTTTATCTGACACACGCCATGGCCCGTTACATCCCTCATTTTATTGCGATTACTGCTTCTTCTCCCTTTTATCAGGGTGCTGATACAGGCTATGCTTCATCACGCTCGAATATATTTAATTCATTTCCACAAAGTGGCCATATTCCCTACTTACTTAGTTGGACTGAATTTTCCGAGTATTATTACAAAATGCGCAAATTGGGCATTATTGTTAGCATGAAAGATTTTTATTGGGACATTCGCCCCAAACCTGAATACGGTACTGTGGAAATAAGAGTTTGTGATACCCCGCTAACCATCAATAAAGCAGTCGATTTAGCTGCTTATATTCAGGCGTTAGGGATTTATCTACTTAAAGAAAGACCATTGAGTATTAACAGGGATTTATACTATCTCTATACCCATAACCGCTTTCAAGCGAGTCGCTATGGTCTTGAGGGTTTCTTTGTCAATCCTTACACACTTAAAGAAACCACCTTGGTCGAAGATATTCTCACCACCATTAAAACGATGGAAGTCCATATAGAGAACCTGAACAATGAGCCTTATATCACCCGTTTGATTGACGATGTGACTAACAAGCGGAATGATGCAGTTTTGCTCAGGGAACTTTTTAAAGAAAGCGGTTTTCTTCTCAAGGTAGTAAGTGAGCAGTGTTCGATTTGGAGGAAATCGGTTTCTGATAGCTAATTTTTTTACCTAAAAGCAAAAGAATTCATAAAAAAACGGCTATTTTTGGTTTTTTTTCACCATTCATTAAATTTCTGTCTATATTATGAATAAGAAGCTTATAGCGAAAGGGAACAGTAGTAATTTAAAAAAGCAATAGGGCTGATATCTAAACATTAAACTTCTGATAAATGGACTTTATGGAGTGATCATGCCAGTACACGAACGACGTCAGCATTTCCGCATCGAGGATCAAATTTATTTTGATTATAAAATTATCCACACTGAAGAGTTTTGTTCTGATAAATCGCTTACAGAGGATTTATTAGGCCAAAGTGGGAAAAGATATCTTGAAACAACCCAATATTTTCAAAGTCTTGATTACGAACTGTCTGAACTCACGCAATCACTCGCCTTACGAGAGCCTGCCCTTGCACATTACCTTAATCTATTAAATGCAAAAATCGATCATCTTGCGCGAAATCTTTTAATCGGAGATAAAATTCATTTACGTAAAGTGAACATCAGCCTTGGTGGTATGTCATTTAAGACGAAAGATAGGATTAAGGAAAAAACCCCCATGAAGATAGTTATCTACACCAAGCCCAAAATGTTACCGATTGTTCTTGATGCCGTTGTAGTCTACAGTCAATTTCATAATGAGAATCAGTATCGCACGGCAGTACAATTTGAAGAATTAGATACAGAACAAGAACAATTACTTTCCCAGCACATTATGCTTGCCCAATCTAAATGTAGAGCTGACTAATTCAATAACATTGCCATTGCTGATCATCCGCTATTGCCGCATAATCAGCGATTATCATTTTAGTTAGGATAAAGTATGGCAAGACATGTTTACTGTGAAAAATTAAACCAAGAAGCAGAAGGTCTGGCGACGCCCCCTTTTCCCGGTCCTTTGGGTGAAAAAATTTTTAACCATATATCAAAACAAGCCTGGCAAATGTGGCTTGCCCATCAGACTATGTTAATTAATGAGTATCGTTTGAGTTTGATTGACCCCAAAGCCCGCGAATTTCTTAATACTGAAATGAAAAAATATTTTTTTGGTGAAGGCTCTGAAAAACCTGCGGGTTTTGTCCCTGAAGAATAAAGGAATATAACATGTTTCATGAGCTGCTCGTGCTTAATGAAGAAGTTAAAAACGCCATACACAACAAGCAACCTATTGTGGTTCTAGAATCGACCATCATTTCTCATGGTATGTCATATCCAAAGAATTTAGCGACAGCCCAAATGGTCGAGCAAATAATCCGTGAAAATAATGCTGTGCCAGCAACTATCGCCCTTCATCAGGGAAAAATTCATGTGGGGATCAATCGAGAGCTCATGGAGCATCTAGCGGCAAGTAACGATGTCATTAAAGCGTCTCGACGTGACATTGCCTTTATTTTAAGCACTAAGAAAACAGCAAGCACCACCGTCGCTGCAACCATGTATTGCTCTCATTTAGCCAATCTTCCACTTTTTGTGACTGGCGGCATTGGTGGCGTCCATCACCGTGTAGAAGAAAGTTTCGATATTTCGGCAGATTTGATTGAACTGGCTTCCACGCCAGTCACTGTTGTCTGTTCTGGTGCGAAATCCATTCTGGATCTACCAAAAACATTGGAGGTGCTGGAAACCCACGGCGTTCCTGTTATTGGCTATCAGACCGATGAATTTCCTGCATTCTATAGCCATTCAAGTGGAATCCCTCTTTTGCATCGCCTGGATTCTGCAAAAGAGATTGCCAACTTAATGACTTACCAGCACAAATTAAAACTCAGTAATGGGATCGTTATCGCCAACCCTATTCCCAAGGCAGTTGAAATTCCTGATGAAAAAATACTGCCTGTTATTAAGCAAGCACTTGATGAAGCGAATCATATTGATGGCAAAGCCATTACTCCTTTTTTACTGCAACGCATTGGCGAATTAACCGCAGGACAAAGTATCCAGGCCAATATTGAGTTAATTAAAAATAACGCCATACTAGGTGCTGAAATAGCAATTGCCTATCAACAGCTAATGAATTAATCACTTATTAGTGGCGATTTCAAATTAGAGAAAATTATCTTTAGTGCAAAAATAAACCGTTAAGCTAAGTAGTTACCCAGAGAAATTATCTAAGCGATTTTTTTTGCAAAAAAAACCACAAACCCTACTTGACTCAAACCCATTCTCGGAGTTTAATAGCAACCTCTTCGGCCAGATAGCTCAGTCGGTAGAGCAGAGGACTGAAAATCCTCGTGTCGGCAGTTCGATTCTGCCTCTGGCCACCATGAAATCAATAAGTTATCTTACCTTCTTCAAGGCACATTTTAGCGGGTCTTCCCGGGTCTTCCCCAAATCCGGGGGCACTTTACTCATCCACACAGCACTCTAACTCTTAACCTATATTGTTTATTTAACCGGGCCACGGCAATAAAGCAAATAATGTATATCTAAAAAAAAAAGAGCCTCCGAAAAGGCTCTGTGCTCTAGGAGCTGAGTCCTAGGGGAAGTAGTAACATAGTAATTATACACATGCTCTAAATGGGCATGCCTTTCTCCAAGTAGTTGTATTCATTCTAGGTCTTCAACTACATTTCATGCAAATCGCTTATCATTCTCCATTTATTAATTTTATTGCATTTTTAAAATTCTCTCTTAATTCATCTTTCTCTCGCTCTGATAATTCAATTGTTCTCCGATTACCACCAGAAATATTTTTTAAATCATCCTTTTTGATTTTTGGTTTAGTTTGTTTTTTTGAAGAACCTGAAGAAGACTTTTTCATGATTTTATCCTATAACAAGTAAGGTACTTTGTAAGAATAGTTCAATTTCACTCAAAGGAAGATGCATGTGCGTTCACTTCATCATCGATATCAATTGCGAAACCATTACTGAATTTTTAAGCTCACCTTGCAAATTCTTTGAAATGTTGAAAAGCAGTCCATTAACCTGCAATGATTTCGAAAAAACTAAATGTTCAAATCCATCGAATTAACAAGTCACTATAAGTTTAGGTTTGGAAACAAACCGTCTATGTCGCCTCAGAAGCAGTTAACAAAACCCCCCGTCTTATTTCCGATCTAATGGAATTGTACTTTCAAAAGTTATCTCCGTACAAAGTTGAATTCCTGGTGCTATTTTTACTAAAATTCAAAATCTTTCACGTTCCAAAATGTGAGAAAAGAGTAGGAATTTATGCCCCATTTAATACTTGAATGTAGCGAGAAAATCGCTTTGAACATCAACTTTAATTCAATATTTAACCACTTACATCAATATCTGGCTGATAATTTACCAACACAAATTACCAGCTGCAAAAGTCGAGTCAGAATATATGACAACTATTTTATTGGTAATGAGTTCGAAAAAAATTTATTCTTGCATTTAACATTAAAAATTTTACCAGGCAGAACTCCTGAAACAAAAAATAGGGTGTGTGAATATATTCACCATTATTTTAAAGGCTTAATCAGGAATAGCGACCTTGAAAAAACGTCTATATCTATTGAGCTTCTTGAGTTGAGTGCTTTTTATTTTAAATAATTGCTAAAGTAGACCCAACCTTATGGTAAATCATTTAATTGCACTTAAACTAAAATGGTATGGAAATAATTTAATGAAAACACTATATGAATATAGTGTTGCACTACTCATTTTTGGCAGCATTTTTATTTTCGGTGTTTTTGATCTCACATTAATTTCAAAGCCTGTCACCCTTCTTTTAGGTAATAACCTTTCGTTTAAGTCAACCAGTTTATATTTATTTGTTTTAAATCTTATTTTTATTCTCGTTTTTGCCTGCCAAAGAAAAATGGTATTTAGTCAGGAATTTGAGTCTTTTATTCAAACATTACCGGTTAGTAAAGCGTTTGATCGTATTTCTTCTATTTTTGTCTTGTTTATCAGCAATAATTTTTTGTGGATTATTCTCCTCTTAGGAGCATATCCGGCTCTTATCTCACAGCCTTCCTTAATGGTTGTTTTTGAAACTGTATATCTGATATCTAGTCTATTGATTATGCAATTTTGTTTATATGAACGAAATGTAAGCAAACTTTTTTTGTTATGTTCAATTAATTTGATATTTGTCTTAGCAAAAATTCATCTTTCAATACACTGGTTCAATGTAACCACGGCTTTGTTACTTTTTATTATTTCAGTGGTTGCTCTTATTGATATTAAAAATATAAATTTTGGTATTAAGAGGAATAAACAAAGCCGTATAAGCTTTTTATTGACAGGTCCTGTTTTGTTAATTCAGTTAGCTATGTTAAAAAATTATCGCAGCCTTTTGCTCACAAAAATTGCTTTAAGTATTGCTCTCCAATCTCTGTCGGCGATTATTGTAATCCATATGGATGAAAACCATAACTTGATATATATCATAATGTTATTAAACTACGCCACAATCTGCATTATGAGTTCATTTTCACGGCTACTGGCAACTGAATCAAAAAAAATGTCCTACTTTTTTTTAAGTCTACCCATTGAAAAACATTACTGGTTTAAAAAAAATCAGATATTTAACCTAATCCTAACCACTTTAATCTTGTTTCCATGTACAATTTTTGCTTTATTGAGTTCTGATTTAAGCCTTTGGATGTTCATGTATATAATATTTTCCATTACTATCATCAACGCAGTGACCTGTTATATCTATTTAAAACAATTACGTAATACCACGGTCAAATTGTTTTTTGTTGTACTGGTCTTGTATATAGTTCAATTTTTCACAGTTAAGAATCTATGTTAAACCTTATCAAGGTATCGAAAAAATTATCTGGAAAACAAATTATCAATAATATCTCTTGTGAGGTTGAGCAAGGCATCTTACACATTTGTGGTGAAAATGGTTCAGGAAAATCAACTCTTTTGAATATGATGGCTGGCTCCCTTCCCCCAGATGAAGGAATTATCTCCTATTCAGGAGTTGATATTTTTAACAAAAAAAGTCGCCAAATTAAAAAGAGTATTGGTTACGTTCCTGCTCTTGCTCCTATTTATCCATTTTTGACTGGGAGTGAGTTTTTGAAGTTTATTTGTCAGACTAAAAATGCAGAGTGGCCTTCTGAATTGATTGAAACATTCAATCTTAAAGGACAGCTTAATACCTCCTTTGCATCTATGTCTTATGGAACAAAGAAAAAATTTCTGTTTGTATCAGGAGTGCTTGCCTCCCCTCAATACCTCTTGTTAGATGAGCCTATAAATGGGCTTGATCAGCATTCCATGACTGAAATGTACAAAGTACTCACAAATCACCTTGAAAGAAAAAACGGAATCTGTGTTATTATTTCTCACGATATAAGCTGGATTAAACATTGGCGAGAAAATTTTAGCTATCAGATAATTGAATTATAATTCTAAGGTAGAAGTAGGAAGAAACTTAATGTTCGAAGCTATGCCCATATATTTCGGACAAAAATTCAAAAATAACACTAATCTGTAGGATTTGCATACTCAGATTATTGTATAACTCGCTTTTCTGTGTAAAAAATTAATACAATGAATTGCGGTATTATATTCATCATTTCATCCTGATAATTGATATCCGTACCTTCTGCGGTGATACGCCCTGCTTTAATTAGAGCCTCTTAATTTATAGTTTATTAAATTTTTTCTTTCATTAAATTTTGACCAAATTCGTTTTAAAAGTTAAAATGTGGCACTTATATGGGCATCTCGATAGCAAACTGACCTTATTAAAGCTGTATATGATAAAATTCCTCAGCGAGTTTACTCGGTTAGTTTGAGAAGCAATGGCTTCAATTTAACAAAGCAACCATGAGACGATTATTTGAAATTTTAGTCCATCTTCCCAAACGAATTAGTATTTTAGATTTAAGTAACCACGGATTTGAAAGATTTGATGCTGCCCAATTAACCCTTCTTTTC
>NZ_LNYG01000007.1:0-25533 GCF_001467745.1 Legionella jamestowniensis | reverse complement strand
GAGCACACCTAGGATAGAGAAAAGAGACACAATCCAATGGAGAAAGATGGAAATAAAGGAAAAGCCGATTCTGAGTGCTGAGGACTATGTTTCTGTCATTGGATGCTATAAGCAAGTCTTTTTTGCTATCTAATTGATGGTTCAATCCTACACCAGCATCTTATAAGTTATTTAAAAAAATATTAATTATCATACTTTGTTGATTAGTTAAAATCAAAAATTGTCTTTAATTTTATTCTTTAAAATTTGCTTCGGACATTCGAGGCACCGCAGATGGCTCTCCTTAAGCACTTTATTAAAATAACAATTAAGAGCGTCATTGAAACAGGGTGAAGAATTCCTCGATATGGATCGGTTCTGCTTGCAGAAGATCCTTCATGCGGCTTTGCCGCATTCTGGATGACGGAGCAGTAAGAAAACTACAAAAATCGAACATACGTCATTCTAAACGCAGTGAAGAAATCTCACACGTTTGTGCTTTGTCCAGGAGATCAACTTTGTTAAAAAAATATTTTTAGACATAGTTGATCTCCTAAATATGGATTCTGGCAACACATTGACTAATGTCCCTGCAAGAAAATCTAAAATAAACAAAGGAATTGGGAAAAAAAAGGAATTTTTATTTGTTTTTTCCTCAGATAGATTCTATTCTGTAAATTACCTGGCTAAAAATTAAACAATTCGTAGCCTTTACATTATATTACCTTTAGAAACATATTGTTTCAGGATAGATATGTGGCTTGGATGCCGTAGAATAAAATTAATAGTGAGTGGCATAGGAGTCCATATGTTAGAGTTACTAGTTATCAAGGAAATTAACTCTAAGGGAGTTTCAGTTTGTCTTAAACCTCGTTTAGCCGAAGTAATAACTCCCACGCTAGCCAACGAAATTCGAAATTTACAGAACTCTATAGTAGACAAATACCTCTCTTCTCCTTGGGAAGGGTATTTTTATGTCATTTGGTATTCGCATAGAGGCCATGGTCATTGTGGAAGAGGTTTGGATTTTAATTATATTTTAAGCACCATTTTAAATGGTAAAGAAGTTGCTTTTGAAACTTATATCAAAAATTTGTTTGATATGTTATTTTTAAATTACATAGGCTTAGGTCTTCCTGTTATTAATTGTTCGATTGTAGACAGAAGTATCAGGGGCATCTCTCAAGAATTTTTTTTCTTAAATCAAATAAATTTTATTAAAAACACCACCCCAAATGCAGTGGCAGATGAAATTTTTTCTGTAAATCTCCAGGATATTTCAAATCGTCAAGTGTTTCCTGCCTTTTTATATCAGAGTAATCGATTTTATAGGTTTGCAAGCATCAATTTAAATGAAATGAGACGGCTAATCGCTAAGACAGAAATGCCACTTTTAGATGAAGCTGCAATTGAAAAAATAAAACTTATTTTTGAAGATATAAAAAATGAGACCATTAGTGAAATTTACAACCTGGCATCCACTAACTTAAAACTTTTAAAACGCATTGCACAAATGCAGATGAACAACTTGTCAGTTTCTGTAAGTGAATGATTTAATTAGGTGATCACTGTATATACTCGCCAATATTTTTTTGACTATACTGATAGCATTCGTTATTTATCGTTGGAAAAAGCATGTCCATTTGGCAGCGATTAAAAAAATTTTATAATGCCTCCTCGGAAAATAAAACGCAGATTCATGTTTTCCTGGGATTTGTTATTGTTCCTGTGATTGGCATGTCATTGTTGTATCTCTATGTGAATCTTTTTTGGCTGTAATATTGACTAATTTTTGTATACCGCGGATAAACCGCGGTAGGTAGAGATTTAGTGGACAGTTAGTCTTCGTCTTCCCAGCTCAGTGTGCCACCTGCTTGATATTCAATAACTCGGGTTTCAAAGAAATTCTTCTCTTTTTTCAGATCCATCATTTCACTCATCCAGGGAAAAGGATTCTCTGCGCCAGGATATTGCTCAGGCAGACCAATCTGGTTAAGACGCCGGTTAGCGATGAAATGGAGATATTCTTCAAACATTTCGGCATTCATACCTAAAATACCATGAGGCATGGTGTCTTGAGCATATTGATATTCCAATTCAACGCCTTCCCTGATGAGTTGAATGATTTCTTCTTTAAATTCAGGGGTCCATAAATGCGGATTTTCAATTTTAATTTGATTAATGACATCAATACCAAAATTCATATGCATTGATTCATCACGCAATATGTACTGGAATTGTTCAGAAGTACCTACCATTTTATTCCGTCTACCCATGGATAAAATTTGAGTAAACCCAACATAGAAGAAAATACCTTCAAAAACGACATAGAAAGCAATTAAGTCGCGTAGTAGACGTTGATCATCTTCCATCGTGCCTGTATGGAAATTAGGGTCGCCCAAACTTTGCGTGAAAGGCAAGGCCCAAGATGCCTTTGTTGCTACAGAGGGAATTTCCCGATACATGTTAAATACGGCAGCCTCATCCAAGCCTAAGCTCTCAATAATATATTGATAAGCATGAGTATGTAGGGCTTCTTCGAAGGCCTGACGCAGTAAGTACTGACGACATTCCGGATTGGTAATATGCCGGTAAACTGCTAATACTAGGTTATTAGCTACTAATGAATCAGCTGTTGAAAAGAAACCTAAATTACGTAAAACAATTAAACGCTCATCTGCTGTTAATCCATTGGGATTTTTCCATAAAGCAACATCAGCACTCATGTTAATTTCATTCGGCATCCAGTGGTTAGCACAGGCAGCCAAATATTTATCCCATGCCCACTTATATTTAAATGGAACCAGTTGGTTTAAGTCTGCGCGACAATTAATGATTTGTTTATCATCAACATGGATGCGGCCAGCCCCCATCTCCAGTAATTCCAGGCCAGTAGCACCCATTTGTTTGGGTGCTGTTGAAATTGATTCTAGATTTGACATGCAATTCTCCTCTTATTGGCACGCTTCGCAATCGGGATCCAAAATAGAACAAACTTTAGGCTCTTCTTCTATTTTTACCGCATTCAATGCGCCATCAGTAATTGTTGATTTTTCAGCATTACTAGCACCCAGACTACGCAAATAATAGGTGGTTTTTAAACCACGTACCCATGCAAGTTTGTAGAGCTGATCAAGTTTTTTCCCTGATGGTTTTGCCATATAAATATTTAATGATTGGGCTTGATCAATCCATTTTTGGCGTCTTGAAGCAGCTTCAACCAGCCAGGTAGGATCAAGTTCAAATGCTGTGGCGTAGCGCGCCTTTAACTCATTCGGAATGCGACTTATAGGTTGTACACTACCATTGAAGTATTTTAGATCATTAACCATAACCTCATCCCAAAGATTCAATGCTTTCAAATCAGCAACCAGATAGGGATTGATAACTGTGAATTCGCCTGACAAATTCGACTTCACGTAGAGGTTTTGATAAGTAGGCTCAATGGATTGTGAAACGCCACATATGTTGGAAATGGTTGCCGTAGGAGCAATCGCCATCACATTGGAGTTACGCATACCCTGAGTTCGAACTTTAACGCGCAAGCTTTCCCAGTCAAGGCGTTGTGAACGGTCTTGCTCGAGGTATTTATTGCGAGTTTGTTGCAATAAATTAATGGAATCAATAGGTAGGATACCTTTGCTCCATAATGAACCTTCATAACTGGAATAGTTACCACGCTCTTTTGCCAACTCACAAGAAGCTTCGATGGCAAAATAACTGATTAATTCCATTGAAGTGTCAGCAAATTCAACTGCCTCCTGAGACGCATAATTAATTTTTAACTCGTACAATGCATCTTGAAAACCCATTAAACCTAAACCAACGGGACGATGTTGCAGATTGGAATGACGTGCTTGGGGCACTGAATAATAATTAATGTCAATCACGTTATCCAACATACGTACTGCCGTAGTAATTGTACGTCTAAGTTTTTCTGTATCCAGTTGACCATTAATAATATGCGCTGGAAGATTAATACTGCCTAAATTACAAACAGCAATTTCTTCCTGAGAGGTATTTAGAGTAATCTCTGTACATAAATTGGAACTATGAATAACACCAGCATGTTGTTGCGGTGAACGCAGGTTACAGGGATCTTTGAAGGTTAACCAGGGATGTCCTGTTTCAAATAACATGGAAAGCATCTTACGCCATAGCTTCACTGCTGAAACAGTTTTCACATTTCTAATTTCACCACGATGGGCTTTTTCTTCACAGCGTGTATACAGGGCTTCAAAGACTTTACCATATTCATCATGCAACTCAGGTACTTCATCGGGAGAAAATAAAGTCCATTCCCCGTCTTCATGTACTCGTTTCATGAATAAATCAGGAATCCAAAGCGCTGTATTCATGTCGTGTGTACGGCGTCGGTCATCGCCTGTATTTTTACGTAACTCAAGGAACTCTTCGACATCACGATGCCAACATTCTAGATAAGCACAGACGGCACCCTTACGTTTACCTCCCTGATTAACCGCAACTGCCGTTGCATCAGCGACGTTTAAGAAAGGAACCACACCTTGTGACTTGCCATTTGTACCCTGGATATGTGCACCCATAGCCCTAACAGGCGTCCAGTCATTCCCAAGGCCTCCTGCAAATTTTGAGAGTAAGGCATTATCTTTAATGGCGCTATAAATACCATCCAAATCATCAGGTACCGTGGTTAAATAACAACTTGATAATTGAGGTCTTACGGTTCCTGAATTAAAAAGGGTAGGGGTAGAAGACATGTAATCAAAGGAAGAAAGCAGCAAATAGAATTCGATTGCTTTTTCTGTTTTATATTCTTCACGAATGGCAAGTCCCATTGCAACCCGCATGAAAAAGGCCTGGGGTAATTCGTAGCGAACGCCATCTTCATGAAGGAAATAGCGGTCATAAAGCGTTTGCAAGCTTAAGTAAGTAAATTTCATGTCACGAGAGGGGATCAAGGCTTTACCTAATGCATCCAGATCAAATTCACTTAGTCTATGATCCAGAAGACCCTGATTAATCCCTTGGGCAATGTAGGCTTTGAAATAAACTGGATAAAGCGCTGCCATTTCATCAAACGTAGCTTCAGATTGCATCTCCAATTTGTTAAGGGCTTCTGTTCTTAAACTATCCAGTAATAAGCGAGCACTAACATACGTGTAATTAGGCTCTCGTTCTACTAAGGCGCGAGCAGCCATAATCAATACCTTATGGACATCTTCCAGTTTGGCTTGATTATAAAGATTTCGCAGAGCATCCTTAATCACTGGTTCCGCTTTGACATTTTCAAGCTCTCGACAGGCTTCTTCAACAATAGTCGTTACGCGGGCCAAGTCCAAAGGCTTAAGCTCGCCATTGGGCATGGTAATTAATGGCACTTTAGCGTCACGTGCTTGCTCTTTTAGTACAGTTTCACGAGCTCTACGATGTTCTTCACGGTAAAGCACATAGGCGCGGGCAACTTCGTAATGGCTACTGCGCATCAAGGCAAGCTCCACCTGATCCTGAATGTCTTCAATGTGGACTGCCCCACCACTAGGTAATCGACGTTTAAACGCATGAGTTACCTGTTGCGTGATGCCATTAACTTGCTGATAAATACGATTAGAGGCGGCAGCATTACTACCCTCAACAGCAATGAATGCCTTGGTGATGGCAACTTTTATTTTATTATCATCATATTGAACGACTTTGCCGTTGCGTTTAATGGTTTTTAATAAACCTGGAGCATTGGCAGCCAATTCCAATTGACTTATTTGCGGCACATCTTTTACCGGCTCAAGAATTTCTGACATGTTTTCTCCACGGAAGGTATTGTGTAGTAGACTTTATTAGCTTTCTAATCCCTGAAACTAACGGAGCCCCATTACTAAAAATATAGAATAATTTATCCTAAAGCACAACCCTAAAAACACAATATCTGGTTGTTTTATAAAACACAATAACTATATATTGTGTTTTTCAAAAAAGGTCAAGAGAATAAAGTGGGTATAAGCTGTGGATAAAATGTTAACGTTTTAATTTTTCCTTTATAGCTGTCGATCTTTTAAACGATGAGGATAAATAAGCTAAAATTAAATAACTATTTATAGTCATGGGCAATCGATATTTTTTCTATGTAAGACAAAATTATTTTATATAGTCGTTGCGAACAAAGTGAAAACAATAAAGAACCAATTTTGTTCAAAGATCGCATTAGATTGTTTCGCTGACGCTCGCAATGACGCGATTCTAAATTTGTCCTGCACAGAGGATATTTCAACTAACTCATGTAAGAAGGGAGTATGTATCATTTTTGTCGAACGATTTTATTGGTTATAGTTTGGCTATCCTTGTTGGTTGCTCCTTATGCATTCTTTTCCTATCTTTGTTATGCGGGACTTTGCGGCGGGATAGTGGCGGAAGAGGTGAGGCGTAATTCATTCTATATAAAAGTTTGGAGTTACTACATCTGGTTATACCCCCTCATCGTTTTTGCAACACTTTACCTATCTCGACACAGACGATTGGCAGAGGATTCTGCCGGTTCCTTAGTTATGTTACTTATTCCTTTAATCAGCTTACTCCCGTTACTATATGTGCACTTTCAGGTGAAAAAAATAAGCACACATTATGCGAAGCAACGTGATGCCTATTACACTGCACAACCTAGGGATTTTGTTTGCGCCCCAGGAAAATTTATCCGTCAGGATAACACGCATTTTTATTATTTTGCAGGCGCATCGGGTGCCTGGACCGTGACTTATTTTGATAATTATGCAGAGATGGTGACTTTCCTTGGAAATAATGAGATTGATATCTCACAGTGCAAAAATCAAAAAGGAATATCGTTTTATTCATTATATCCATGATGAAATTAAGGCTTAGTTTTGGCAAAAAAATTGCTTTTAAAGCCAATGGCAAAACGAAAAAGATGGTTATGGTTTCTTCACCCTCTCTACAGCGAATTGTGATTCCAGGTTTGTTGGGTAATGTTCTTGAGTGGTATGATTTTGCCCTGTACGGTTATTTTGCCGCTACACTAACCCCTTTGTTTTTCCCTGCTCAAAATAAAAACCTTGCTTTAGTTTTAACGTTTACCGTTTTTGCAATTGGTTTTTTAATGCGACCGCTAGGCGCTATATTTTTTGGCTACATAGGGGATCGCTTTGGTCGAAAAAAAGCCTTATCTTACGCAATAATATTAATGGCGATTCCAACCACACTGATTGGAATGTTACCTGATTACTCACAAATTGGAACTATTGCCCCAAGTTTGCTTATTGTCTGTCGATTATTACAGGGATTAGCGGTAGGTGGGGAGTTTACAGGCTCAATGGTTTATTTACTGGAACATGCGCCTGTAGCTAAGCGAGGTTTCTATGGTTCATTGGCCATGTCATCTGCTTTTGGTGGCTTATTATTAGGTTCAGCAGCCGCCACTATTGTAGGATTATTTGCAGTATCTTGGGCATGGCGCATTCCTTTTTTATTAAGTATTACTTTGGGGGCATTGGGCTTGTATCTTCGTTTACACATGCCAGAATCACCTGTTTTTGAAGTCCTTAAAAAAAACCAGCAGCTAACAGTAAATCCATTAAAAGAAGTAGTAAGAAATCATTTTTTATTGATGCTAAAAGCTACGGCATTAGTTATTTTGCCTTCTACTGGCTTTTACCTCTCATTTTTATATTTGACAACTTATCTTAATCATTTTCTTACCGTTGCTTTACCCTATGCCATGTTAGTGAATACGCTTACTTTATCCTTACTCATTCTGGTTTGTCCAGCAATTGGGGTCTTGGCAGATAAAATTGGTAAACGACACATTTTAATGGTAGGTGCTGCTTCTTTTATTATTCTATCGGTTCCTTTATATCTTCTTTTGCAAGAAAAAAATATAACGGCTATTCTCCTTTGCCAGATGGTATTTGCTTGTATGGTGGCTTTAAGTTATTCGCCTATCCCTGCCATCCTATTAGAATTATTTCCTATAGCCTTTCGTTATACAGGATTATCACTCTCCTATAATTTGGCAAATGCATTATTTGGGGGTACCAGTGCTGCTGTTGCAACGTCATTAATTCATGTAACGGGGATTTTACTCATGCCTGCCTTTTATCTTGTTTTAATTGCTACGGTTACTTTTTTAACATTACTGTTTTTTCTGAAGAAAGATTAGTATCTTGGTTTGACCACAATCGCATCACTCACATTCGAGAAACCGTGAACTTCCAATTGGAATGAGTCGAGTTGAGCTTTTAACTGACTTGAACTGCCTCCATCAAGATTAAGGGCATTTTGGCAGTTCAATGGAGGGGCTTTCATCAATTGAGCTAGCTCGGTGGTTGAAAGGGGAAGGTTGTCAGTCACAAGAATAATGACACGATCATCATGGGTAATTCCTAGTGCTGAACGTTCGGCCCGGCCAGGTTTTAATGGAGGGATGCGACTGTTAATGAGGAGTCGCGGTCCACTTTGGATAGCAAAATCAATTTGATTATTAGGCCGAAATTGATAGGCACTGGTTAAATAGGGTTTTTGGTTTCTAATGTAGAAGATGCCCCACCAGCTAATTTGCTTCAACGGGGATTTTTGACGCTTATTATGAATTCTTAATCCCAACGGTTTATAGTTACTATCAAAAAAGCCACCATTGATAGTAAGCAAAGCTTGTGTGTGTTGCGCATACTCATTCACGGAGGCATGTTCACGTGATAAATCAGCTGCTGTGATCAAGGAAAAACGGTTTTCTTTTAGATTGATGCGAAATGCATGAATGTGTGACCAGGGTGTTAAGAGATTGCCATCAAGATCTTGATATTCAATACCAGGTGCCAGTTTGCGCCACCCATTAGCATTCAAGACTTGACTGGCGAAGACGAATAATATTAACAGGGTAAATAATGTAATCGCTCGAGTTAGCCATTTTGCTGAAGTAATGGTTTGCCTGGACATATTAATCTTGTATCCTTGTTAACAACTTTTTATAGCGGCGGAACCACCATGCGAACATTACCGAAAAATAACAATAGAGTAGCAGGTAAGTCAACCAGCAATTTGTCAGAATTAATGCATGAAGTTCTTAACAAAGCCAAGGCACAAGGAGCGACTGATGCCATGGTTTCAGTGAATCATGATAGCGGGTTCTCTGTGGATGTACGGATGGGCGAAGTAGAAACAGTGGCATTTAATGAAGACAAGGGAATAAGCCTTGTTGTGTATATAGGAAAGCGCAAAGGTGCTGCCAGCAGCACTGACACGTCTCCTAAGGCATTGGATTCTTTAGTGACTGCTGCCTGTGAAATTGCCAAAGTCAGTGCAGAAGATCCTTGCTTTGGATTAGCGGATCGTGAATTAATGACGACTGAATTTCCTGATCTGGATTTATACCATCCTTGGGCAATTACTCCCCCCGAGGCTATTGAAATGGCATTGGCTTGTGAAAGTAAAGCACTTTCTCTGGATAAACGTATTAGCAATTCTGATGGCGTGAATTTATCTACACATGCATTTTGTAATGGTTTTGCGAATACAAAAGGAGGGGAAGGGATTATTCGCAGTACTCGTCATGGTGTAAGTTGCTCTTTAATTGCAAAAGAAGCTGAAGCAATGCAAAGGGATTATGAATATACCACGGCAAGGTATGCTGAGGGTTTGCAATCTTTAGAACAAATTGCAAAAACTGCAGTTGAGCGGGCAACAGGCCGTTTGGGGGCAAAACAGCTAAAAACGCAAAAAGTACCGATATTATTTTCTTCTCGGATTTCCAGTGGCCTTTTCTCCAGCTTTATTAATGCTATTAGTGGTGGAAATCTTTATCGAAAAAACTCCTTCTTGCTGGACTCACTGGGCAAGCAAATTTTTCCAACGAATTTAAAAATTTATGAGCAACCCTATTTATTAAGAGGGCTGGGGAGTTCGCCTTTCGATAGTGAAGGCGTGCCGACACGAAATAATGTGTTTATTGAAAATGGCATACTGCAGCAATACGTGTTGGGAAGTTATTCAGCACGCCGATTGGGTTTGCAAACCACAGCGAATAGTGGTGGTGTTCATAATCTAACAATTGACGCTACCGCTGGGGATTTGCAGGATTTATTAAAGAGGATGGATAAAGGTCTATTGGTAACAGAGCTCATGGGACAAGGAGTCAATGGTTTGACAGGGGATTATTCAAGGGGGGCGTCAGGCTTTTGGGTGGAAAATGGAAAAATCCAGTATCCTGTTGAGGAAATAACCATTGCTGGTAATCTTAAAGAGATGTTTAAGGCCATTGTGGCGGTTGGTACAGATATTAACCCTAATTATTCTACTCGCTGCGGTTCAGTATTGATTGAAGAAATGATGGTGGCTGGAGAGTGAGCTTAAATTTTATGCATCTCCAGTTGCAAACCTGTGAAGATAAAATCTGTTGGCAGAAGGAAGAACTATTTGGTTTAACAGTTCTTAAAAAAGTAGTCACCTAATTCCAATCGTGATTTTGCTGCAAAAAATTTCTATGATCTTAAGAAATATTTGGCTATGGCTATTCCGTCAGTTATGGTACCAGAGGAGTTCAATTTAGTTATAAACCCATCATGCAGCTTTTGCTGACGCGAAAAAAGCAATCTCATTTTTAGGTGAATTCACTGCTCCTCATAGATAGGTAAAAAATAAATTAAATCTGATTAATCCCTAAAATAGACTCAATAAAGTTAAGATAAAATTATAAGACTTCTAATATTAAACATGAGATCAAAGCAATAAGACACATTGTATGGATAGGGTACGATCCCCGAGTGATTTTACAGAATTTACAAATACATTAATGTCGTTAGGAATCATTGGGCAAACTTAATGATGTATTAGAAAATAGTCTCTATTTTTATTCTAAAGCGCTAGGCCTATTAAGTTCATGCAAGATTGCCTGTATTGTTGGGTCGAAAACGACCCAACAACTACGATTTGTTTAATAATTAAGTAGCGATCTGGCGGCTATGGGACGGGACCTCACCGTTACCATAATAAATTAGTTTTTATCGCGGAAGATAATTCGGCCTTTGGTTAGATCATAAGGAGTTAATTCTACCTTGACTTTATCACCGGTTAATATGCGAATGTAGTTTTTACGCATACGTCCTGAGATATGAGCGGTTACAATATGGCCATTTTCAAGCTCTACGCGAAACATCGTGTTTGGTAAAGTATCAATGACGGTACCAAGCATCTCAATATGATCTTCTTTTGCCATGGGGCTCCCATTTCAATGTATGAAACAATTAAAGGCGCAAATAGTGCACTAAATTAAGAAAAATGGCAATGAGTTTACCAATTTTCCGTAATACTGCACAGCATTAATACTCATCTATCAGAATAAACGCATCTTGCTTTTGACAGGAAATTGCGCCATTTCGTCTACGTGCGTGCTTATGCACGCCTCGCTATTTATCAATATTATTACCACTCGTCCATTGACCTTGATAAGTAGGATACATTAGCGTTTTTTGCAATAAGCTAAGAAACTCACGACGACTGATAATTATTGCTCCCAAACTTTGCAAATGCTCTGTCGGTAACTGACAATCAATAAAATCAAATTGCCAATTTTGCAAGGTCTGACAAAGATAATACATGGCTAATTTTGAGCTGTCACGTGTTCGATGAAACATCGATTCACCAAAAAAAGCATGGCCCAGGCTAAGGCCATATAAACCACCTACCAAATGATTTTCTTGCCATATTTCAAAAGAATGCGCATATCCCATCTTGTGCAAGGCAATATAAGCCTGTTGCATCTCGTTTGTGATCCAGGTTCTATTAACTCGACCCTCACTGGATGCACAGGCGCTGATTACTTCTGGGAACGCTGTATCAACAGTAAAGCGATGAGGCTTTTTTAAAGATTGTTTTAAACTGCGGGATAACTTAAAAGAATCTGGCTTTAAAATTAAACGCGGATCAGGGGACCACCAAAGTGGAAGATACCCTGGCTCAAACCAGGGAAAAATACCATGACGATACGCTTCTAACAAACGCGGTGGTGATAAATCACCACCGACTGCAAGCAACCCTTGCGCGTCACTGTTTTCAGGGTCTGGAAATTCCAGACTATCGTTTGTCAGCAGCGTTATAGGCGCAATCGTTACTTCTCCAACATGTCCAAATATTTTTCTGCATCCAAAGCAGCCATACAGCCAAAACCTGCGGAAGTAATCGCCTGGCGATAAACGTGATCGGCTACGTCACCACACGCAAAGACTCCAGGGACCGTGGTTGATGTTGCCATACCATCCAAACCAGTGCGAATAATTATATACCCATCTCTCATGGACAATTGATCCTTGAAAATGGCTGTATTTGGATCATGGCCTATTGCAATAAAAACCCCATCGAGTTTTAATTCTTGCTGTGTATCGTTGATAACATTTCTGACACGAATGCCAGTCACTTTCATCTCATCACCCAATACTTCTTCCAGGGTAGAATGCCACAACAGTTTAATATTTCCCGTACGCGCTTTTTCAAATAACTTGTCTTGTAGAATTTTCTCAGCACGCAGCGTGTCACGACGATGGATAAGGGTTACCGATGCTGCTATATTTGACAGATAAAGTGCCTCTTCTACTGCTGTATTACCTCCACCTATAACACAGACTTCTTTATTGCGGTAAAAGAATCCGTCACAAGTGGCACACGCTGAAACACCGCGGCCTTGATAGGCTTTTTCAGATTCGAGGCCTAAATAGCGTGCAGAAGCGCCTGTCGCAATAATTAGCGCGTCACAGGTATAAGTTTCACTGTCACCTTTTAATAGAAAAGGACGTTGTTGTAAGTCAGCTTTTACAATATGATCAAACACAATTTTTGTTTCAAAGCGCTCTGCATGTTTTTGCATGCGCTCCATTAGTGCAGGACCTTGTAAACCTTCTATATCCCCAGGCCAGTTATCTACATCCGTCGTTGTGGTTAACTGTCCCCCTGGCTCCATACCAGTGATTAGAACAGGTTTTAAATTTGCACGGGCAGCATATACAGCAGCGGTATAACCTGCAGGCCCTGAACCAAGAATTATGAGGCGATGGTGATTGCTATCACTTATCATATCTGCCTTCCCAATTATTATGTTAAGATGGCAAATAGTATGACAAAATAACAAACAATGAAATACCTATGGCAAAACAACAAGCGAGCAATCAGACTGGTAACCGTAAGCAGGCCTTACCACATTTTTTAACCAGAAGGCTAAGTGAAGGTGGTTTTATTTTGGTGGCAACCTTCGCTTTATTTGTTTTACTTTCCTTAAGTACCTACGATTTAGGTGATCCAAGTTGGTCGCATATAAGTAAGGGTAGTAATGAAATCAGTAATGCCGGCGGACAAGTAGGGGCATATATTGCGGATGCGCTTTACTTTGTTTTCGGTTATTTCTCTTTTTGTATTCCACTAATGTTTGCTTATGTTGCCTGGAGTGTTTTAAAAGATTATCGAGCTTTCCATGCCATTAACAGGCCTGCCATGTTATTGCGGGGTAGTGGTTTTATTTTTATGATGCTGGGTGGATGTTCCCTTTTAAGTTTAAACCCAGAGTTAGCACTCGATGCTAAGCACAGTGCAGGGGGGATTCTAGGCGCTTTTATTGCGGATGGGTTTAATTATGCACTTAATATGCAAGGGGCGGCCTTACTCTTATCAGCTATCTTTCTAACAGGCGTCACATTGTTAACAGGACTTTCCTGGATTTATGCGATTGAATTAGTTGGCGAGTACACCACTATTGCAGCCAATCGTTTTATCGGTGGCGCATTGGCTGCCACACGTATAATTAGGGCTCGGCTTAAACAAATAAATGCCAAACATGAAAAAGAAGCATTTGTTACAAAACCGGAACGTAAATTGCTTACCAGGAAAAAAGAAAAAGCTGCTCCTACGCCGCTTGTAATACCTTCTTTAGAACCGTTACCTTCGGTAGGCCCCTCTTCCGTGTTACCTTCCCTTTCGCCTACACCAACTCCGACCCCGGTAAAACCGAAAGAGCCTGCACGTCTAGCAAACAAGCCAGTTCAATCTAGCCAAATCAGTGGTAGCCTTCCATCACTAAGCTTGCTGGATAAAGGACAGCAAGGAAAACATATGGGGGGATATACACATCAGGAGTTAGAGAATTTATCCCGTGAAGTGGAACAACATCTTCTGGATTTTGGAATCCAGGCGGATGTGGTTGCTGTACATCCAGGACCCGTAATTACCCGTTTTGAATTGCAACTCGCAGCTGGCATTAAAGTCAGTAAATTATCCGCTCTGGCTAAAGATTTGGCCCGTTCGCTTTCGGTAATCAGTGTGCGAGTTGTTGAAGTCATTCCAGGCAAAACAGTGGTAGGACTTGAGTTACCTAATCAACACCGAGATATGGTGCGCCTGTCAGAGGTATTATCTGCGGATGTTTATCAGCAAGCGCACTCTCCCTTAACGTTGGCTTTGGGAGTCGATATTGCTGGACATCCCATGGTTGTTGATCTTGCGAAAATGCCCCATTTATTAGTGGCTGGAACGACAGGTTCTGGTAAATCAGTGGGCATTAATGCGATGATTTTAAGTCTATTGTTTAAATCAACACCAGAGCAAGTGCGTTTAATCATGGTGGATCCCAAAATGCTTGAATTATCTGTTTACGACGGGATCCCGCATTTGTTAACGCCAGTCGTCACCGATATGAAAGAAGCAGCAAGTGCTTTGCGCTGGTGTGTGGGTGAAATGGAGCGTCGCTATCGCTTAATGGCCGCTCTAGGTGTTCGTAACTTAGCCGGATTTAATAACAAGTTGGCCGAAGCCGAGGCAAAGGGAGAGCCATTGACAGATCCTCTATGGAAACCAGGAAGCTCCATGGATGAAACCGCTCCGGTCTTACAAGCATTGCCTTACATTGTGGTCATGATTGATGAATTGGCCGATATGATGATGGTGGTTGGAAAGAAAGTAGAACAACTGATAGCTCGTATTGCTCAAAAGGCACGTGCCGCGGGGATTCATTTAATTTTGGCAACTCAAAGACCTTCTGTCGATGTGTTAACTGGATTAATTAAATCAAATATTCCAACGCGCATGTCATTCCAAGTTTCTTCAAAAATAGACTCCCGCACTATTCTTGATCAGCAAGGTGCAGAGCAATTATTAGGCCATGGCGATATGTTGTATTTGGCACCAGGTAGTGGCGCTCCCTTACGTGTCCATGGTGCATTTGTAGATGATAAAGAAGTCCATCGTATCGCCGATGATTGGAGAGCTCGCGGTGAACCTGAATACATTGATGAAATTACACAAATTGGTGAAACTTCAGAGGGAGGTTTTGCGGAAGAAGGTCAAGAGACAGAAGAAGCTGACCCACTTTATGATCAGGCTGTTGAATTCGTTATTCAAACACGCAAGGCTAGTATTTCTGCGGTGCAGCGCCGTTTTAAAATAGGTTATAACCGAGCTGCGAGGTTAGTAGAAGAAATGGAGCGCACTGGAATTGTGGGGCCATTGGATGGAGGATTCAGGGATGTCTTGGTTTCTACCGTAACTGAGGATTAATTCATGAAAAAAATAATTTTTCTAGGGATGCTGTTATTGTTAAATACCAATGTATTTAGCGATTCAGCGGAAAATTTACAAAAAAAATTAAATAGCATTCGTAGCTTGAGTGCCAATTTTAGTCAGGTCGTAAAAGCGAAAGAAAGAGAACTGTCTTCTTCTTCAGGAAAAATGGCGCTCGAACGCCCTGGACGATTTCGTTGGGAAACAAAAGATCCCATGGAACAATTAGTGGTGGCGGATGGCGAGAAACTATGGGTTTACGATGTCGATTTAGAACAAGTTACCGTGAAAAAACAGGAAAAAGGGGTTGGGGGCACCGCTGCTTTGTTTTTAAGCGGTTATGATGATACTGTTGCCCGTGATTTCGATGTGACAGAAACCGCTAAAGGGAAAAAGCAAGTATACGATTTACACTCAAAATCAAACAAAGCGAACTTCCAACGTGTTAAATTAATTTTTATGGGTGATGTCTTAAGTGGTATTGAAATGTATGACCAATTAGGGCAACACACGATAGTTAGTTTAAAAAATATTAAAACCAATCCGAAACTTGCCGCCAATCTGTTTAAATTTAAACCGCCAAAAGGAACCGATGTGGTTCAACAATGAGTTATAAATTATGCAACCCAAAGCCCCGCTTGCTGAGTTATTAAGACCTACCCATTGGGATGAAGTTATCGGGCAAGAGCATTTATTAGGTCCAGGTAAACCTTTAAGGGTGGCTTTCGATTCCGGGGTGCCTCATTCCATGATTTTATGGGGGCCACCGGGTGTGGGTAAAACGACTTTGGCGAGATTAAGTGCCAAAGCGTTTGATTGTGAGTGGATTGCCTTGTCAGCTGTTTTCTCTGGGGTCAAAGATATTCGTGCAGCCATTGATGAGGCGAAGCATTACCTGGAAGAAAATCGTCGCACCGTTCTGTTTATTGATGAAATTCATCGCTTTAATAAATCGCAGCAAGATGCCTTATTACCATTTACGGAGTCAGGGTTAATTACTATTATTGGGGCTACAACGGAAAATCCCTCATTTGAAGTTATATCAGCACTTTTATCACGTGCACAGGTCTATGTATTAAAACCATTAACAGCCGCCAATTTACGCGAACTATTACAACGAGCCCAAAATAGCGTATTTCCAGAGCTGCAATTCACTGAAGACGCTATAGCTAGCTTAATTGACTACGCAGATGGTGATGCGCGCCGCCTTTTAAATTTAGTTGAACAAGTAAGTACTGCAGCTCAAAATCAGCAAACCACGGAAGTTACCCTGACACTTATTCAAGATGCATTAAGTCCCGCCAACCGGCGTTTTGATAAAGGCGGTGAAAATTTTTACGATCAAATTTCAGCGTTGCATAAATCGGTTCGTGGTTCTCATCCTGATGCCGCACTTTACTGGTTGTGTCGTATGTTAGATGGTGGTGTAGACCCTTTATACCTGGCCCGTCGTATTATACGCATGGCTTGGGAGGACATCGGGTTGGCTGATTTACGCGCAATGCAATTGGTCAATGAGGCTGCTGCTACTTATGAGCGTCTAGGATCTCCCGAAGGAGAGCTTGCCTTAGCGCAAGCAGTTATCTACCTTGCCATTGCGCCTAAAAGCAATGCAGGTTATAACGCGTTTAATGAGGCGATGGCTTTTGTAAAAAAAGACAAGTCACGGGAAGTTCCTCTTCATTTGCGCAATGCACCAACTCGTCTAATGAAGCAGCTTGGTTATGGTCATGAATATCGTTATGCCCATAATGAGCCTCATGCCTATGCTGCTGGTGAAACTTATCTTCCTGAAGGTATGAAAGAACCAGGGTGGTATAAGCCCGTTTCAAGAGGGTTGGAAATAAAGATTGCTGAGAAGTTGGCTTTTTTAAAAGCATTGGATAAAGAGGCTACAAAGAAGTAACGTTTAAATAATGCAAAGGGATTTGAGATGCAATCAGCAATTACTGCCATAGGTACTGCCAACCCTCCTTATAAACGCTCTCAACAAGAAATAGCGACACTGATTTGTGAGGGGTTTAATTTGACCACTTCTCAAAAAAGGATGGTGAAGGCAATTTACAATGCATCAGGAATTAAACAAAGGCACAGTGTACTTAGTGACTACTGCAAGTCTTGTGGGGAATTCGATTTTTTTCCTAATACCCCGGACGAAGCTTTACCAACCACAGCAACGCGAATGCAAATTTACAAAGCACATGCATTGGCATTGGCTCTACAAGCCATTGGTAATTGCTTGGTAAATTTACAAAATTTTAATAAGCGAGAAATAACGCATCTAATTACTGTGAGTTGCACAGGCATGTATGCCCCAGGACTTGATATAGAACTTGTCCAACATTTAGGATTGCAGCCAACTACCAAGCGAACAGCCATTAACTTTATGGGATGCTATGGTGCTTTTAATGGGATACGTGTTGCTGACACGATTTGTCGCGCTGATCCTTGTGCAAATGTTTTGGTGGTCTGTGTAGAATTATGCACGATACATTTTCAACGGGAACAGTCCCCTGAAAATATAATTTCAAATGCGATTTTTGCTGATGGGGCGGCCGCAGTACTTATCCAGGGAAAACCAATACAACCATTTTCTTTGGAACTGGCTTCGTTTCATTGTGATTTAGTTCCACAAACCAACGAGCAAATGGCATGGCAGATTGCAGATTATGGCTTTGATATTGTATTAAGTGCTTATGTATCTGAAATGATTAAATCAGGTATAGGTAAATTTGCCCAGCATATTTTGCAGACTGTCAATTGGACATTTGATGATATTGATTATTATGCCATTCATCCCGGGGGCCTTAAGATTTTACAAGCCTGTGAAGAGGCATTGAACCTTTCTCAAGAAAAAAATAAGTATTCTTATGAGGTATTAAATCAATTTGGCAATATGTCCTCAGCAACCGTTCTTTTTGTACTGAAAAGAATTTGGGACAGCCTGAAAAAGGATGATCATGGAAGAAACATATTTAGCTGTGCGTTTGGTCCGGGGCTAACTTTAGAATCGATGTTGTTAACCATAAATTACTCTAACTGATTAAGAAAAAAGAACTGCCGCCTTGAAACAAAGGCGGCTCAAAGCAATAAAGGCTATACAGGGGTATAGGATGATTCTTCTGCAGAATCTCTCGAAAAAATCTGTCCAACAGCCCTAAAGCTATTTTTAATCGCAAAAGCAATACCTTGTAAAATATCTAAAAAATTACCTTGCTTATAGCCATAAATTTTAAAGTAGAGTTTATTCTCTTCCGGGTTAAGTTCACGGTCAAAGAGGGTTATATGCTCTTTAACTGCTTTGGCATGTTCTACAAAATGATCTTCAATTTTATCGTCAATGAAATCCCGTAATTGCTGTGCACTGGTTATAGGTGCTAGGGTAGTAATCATTCCATTGAGTACTTCAATGTTTTTGAAAGTCTCCATTTTGCGGGTTTCAACATTACCTAAGGTCCAGGTGCAGCACATCGACAAATTCTCAAGTGCACTGGTGTATTCGGCATAAGCCGCTTTACGTTGTCCTAACTGATAAGCCCCATAGGCAAAGCATCCAGCAGCAAAAAACCCCACAGGAAGAATAAACGACAATCCCCACGCTAAAGTCCCTATAGAAAAACTGGCTGCAATCTTTGTATCCAGAGATTGCAAAGCGTGTAATTTTTCTGTAACAAGAGCGGTGGCCTCTTTAACTAAAGTAGTATGACCCAAATCATTTGGATTAAATGTAACACTCTTGCTGATATGACTTATCAATGTAGTGTGGTGATCAAAAAGTTTTTTGGAAGGGCTAGTAAAAAAAGATGTAAACGTCATGAGTTAACTCCTTGTTAAAAAGAGGGGATACTTTAGAGCCTATTTTGCGCATAGACAATATTTTTTGTTGTTATTGAGGATATTGTTACAAAACTATTTAAATGAATGACATTCTAATTATTTAAAAGACAATAAGATTGGCTCTCTTGGCTATACTTAAAAGAAGTAATGGATTATCAATTAGTGTTATGAGCAAAAAAATACACAGGGAGTGTTTTGAACTTTTGCTTCAAAATTCTTTAAAATCAATACCGTTCAATATTATTTTAGCAGCCATTATTAGTTTTTATTTTTGGTATAGTGGCGTTATGCTCTTCTACAGTCTGATCTGGTTCTTGGCCATCTTTTTGATATGTTCAATACGATGGTATTACAGCTATCATTTATTGCAAAAAAAAATGCATTTCGTAAACCAGGACAAGTTACAGCAGGTCTTTGTTTTTTTAACGTCATTAATGGGGGTAATGTGGGGAGTAGGTTATTTCCTGTTTTTCTCATACTTAAGCCAGTTAAATGAAATAATAATCATTCTTGTGTTAGGAGGGTTGGCTTCTGGGGCTCTAGCTTCCTTATCAGTGTATATGCCCGCCTATTATGCATATTTGCTCCCTATGTTTCTCCCAGTTATTGTCTACAATTTCTACACCATGGAGTTTGAACGTATCATTCTTGCCACTACATTTGTTTTGTTTGTGATTATGCTAATAGTAACGGCAAAAATAACTTCAAGGTTGCTTCATGAAACCATTGTATTGACAATCGAAAAGGATAATTTAATTCTAAGACTTAAAAAAGCCAATCAAAAACAACAAAAGGCTTTGGGAACAATTAGAAAACTCTCTGTAACCGATGCTTTAACAGGCCTTTATAATAGAAGATATTTTGAAGTTAAATTAAAAGATGAATCGCATCGTGCTAAAAAAAATAAACACCCTCTGAATCTTGTATTTATTGATGTGGATAATTTTAAAATTATAAATGACAGTTTTGGCCATCCTTATGGTGATATCTTTTTAAAAGATTTGGCCAATGCAATCAAAAATTCGACACAGCGAGTTCACGATACTGCTTTTCGTTTAGGGGGCGATGAATTTGCGGCAATCTTCACAAATACCTCTCTAGAGGAGGCAATCCATTTGTGCTCTAGTATGAAAGAGCATTTTCAAAAAAATAACCGTCAAAAGCATGTGACTATTAGTATCGGTATATTATGTATTCCTCCATCCTTTTCAGAAGACTTAGATGAAATAATTTCAACTGCCGATAAGATTCTTTACCAAGCAAAAAAAACGGGAAAAAATAAAATTATTTCACAGCGTTTGTAATAATGGGGGTTAACCTCGTGTCTTTTGATAAATGCCAAACCATTTACGATAGAAGAAAGTGAAGACCGGTGGAAGAAGGGAAAGAACAATGATGCCATAAATAACCAAGGTAAAATTGTTTTTTACAATGGGTAGTCCACCGACAAAATAGCCCAGTCCTGTCAGACTTCCTATCCACAGTGCGGCACTGGCCAAATTATAGATAAAAAATTGAGAATGGCTCATGTATCCTATTCCTGCAACAAAAGGAGCAAAAGTACGAATAATGGGAATAAATCGCGCCATAATGATTGTTTTTCCACCATGTTTTTCATAAAAGCGGTGAGTCTTTTGTAAGTGTTTCTTATTAAGAAGGCGTGAACTGTTGCTGGAAAATACTTGGGGTCCCACTTTTCTTCCAATTAAGTAGTTAAGTTGGTTACCTGCAATAGAAGCTAGAACCAATAGAGCAAACAATAAAAAAATATTTAAGGAAGAGTCTACATGAGCGGCTATGCTTCCGCTGGCAAAAAGCAAAGAATCCCCAGGAAGAAAAGGCAATATAACCAAACCTGTTTCGCAAAAAATAATGGTAAATAAAACTAAATAGGTCCAGGTACCGTAGGTAGACACAAAAGAAAGGAGATAAGAATCAATGTGTAAAATATAATGCAATAAGGGGTGTAATTGTTCCATTTTTATTTCTTTCTACTGTGATCAGGCGGCGTAAGTACGCTTTTTAGTAATTATGAAGACAGCGCCTAAAAATTGCAAAATAATTAATCTGGTGCTCAGAGCAAAACCATACATTGATCATTACAACCCGTGCATGAGCCGTTGGGCGCGACCCCTACTCTTTTTTGAAGTCAATCTTTGCTCTTATTCCTCTCAAGCAGCTTCTTCCACCGATATTCCCGGTTGCAAGCAACCCGGGCTACATGCTATGGCATTAAACTAAATGTAGCCCGGCTGCTCGCAGCCGGGGATTTTATTTCCGCATCCAAAATACGTTATGCGTGCTTAATATCTTAACAGAAGCACCTTAACTAGATTTCTTTGCTAGATGCTTCCAATGACGCACTTTCAAGTTTTTGCATATATAGTTAATTCACTGATTTTTAGATATATTTTTATTTTGATATAAATTTTGTTAAAGTCGTAAATAGAAGAACTATCAACCAGTAAACAGATAGTGATGATAAAAAAAACCTTTTGTGAAAAAGAAATCCTTAATCTGCCAGAACAAGATATTTTGGCTTGTTTACCTTGTGGTCTTTTGATCCTTAATGCAAGCGGTAAAATTATTTGGTTAAATACTGCTGCGGAGGCATTGCTAGGCCCTGATTTACAAGGTTCCTCATGGCGTGAGGTTATTCAGCACTCTTTTGCTCCTCGCGAGGATGATGGGCATGAAGTCTCTTTGGTTGATGGACGCAGGGTACGTGTGGCTATTTCTTCCCTGGACAATTTGCCAGGGCAACTGGTTACATTAACTGATTTAACCGCGACTCGAGTGTATGAACAAGCCAAGGCTAACCAACACCGATTAATGGCAATTGGTAGAATGACTGCCCAATTGGCCCATCAAATAAGAACCCCCTTGTCTTCCGCCATTTTATATACTGAACATTTGGCTGCACATCCGGATATAGACAGTCGCTGTTTACAATGGATTATGCGGTTGCAGGAATGCCATGCAAGTATTGAACAACAAATTCAGGATTTGCTCTTATTTGCTCGAGGAGAAACGATTGAACTTTCATCAGTTGATATTCAAGACTGGTTAAATCAATTAATAGAAAGAGCGCAACCGCTCATTGAAGCCCAGTCTGCCAAATTAACAATTAACAATCATCTGCAAAATAAAAGGCTGTCTTTACACATCGAATCATTGACGGGTGCAATGTTGAATTTGATCATTAATGCCTTGCAGGCAAAAGCGAGTTTTATTAGGGTTAATATTCAAGAAATTAATGGCGACAAGGTACAAATAAAATTAACCGACAATGGTACAGGAATGTCAGAAGATGTTAAATCACAAGCGTTTGCCCCTTTTTTTACAACAAAAGCACAGGGGACAGGTCTGGGGCTTGCTGTAGTAAATGCAGTGGTTAGTGCCCATGGCGGAGAGGTAATATTGGATTCTTTGTCAGGACAAGGGAGTTGTATAACGATTAATCTACCAGGATAATGGTACTTTAAACAAAGGATTTTACCATGAGCGATGTTTTAATAGTTGAAGATGATCCTGTTTTACGTGAAGCGTTGGCAGAAACAATGAATCTGGCAGGGCATTCTTATCTTGCAGCTAAAGATGGCAAGGAAGCATTAGCCATGCTTGAACGTCATAGCCCTGCGATTGTTCTTAGTGATATACGCATGGATAAGCTTGATGGTCAACAACTGCTTGCAGAAATTCAACGTCGAAATCCCGGCGTCCCTGTCATTTTGATGACTGCACATGGTTCCGTTGAAGATGCTGTCGCTGCAATGCGTCATGGTGCGGTTGATTATCTGCAAAAACCCTTTAGTGCCCATGCCCTCACTGAGAAAATTAATCGCTATATTAAACCTTTCTCTGCAGATGATGATAAGCCTGTTGCCCAGGATCCCAAAAGTCAGGCGTTGCTGTCGATGGCATTGCGCGTAGCACAATCGGATGTTGGCGTAATGATTAGCGGGGAAAGTGGCACAGGGAAGGAAGTTTTGGCGCATTTTATTCACGACCATTCACCTCGCAAGCAACACCCATTTATTGCCATCAACTGTGCGGCAATTCCTGAGCAAATGTTAGAGGCTACTCTCTTTGGTTATGAGAAGGGTGCTTTTACGGGTGCTTATAAATCCACTCCGGGTAAATTTGAACAAGCGCAGGGAGGAACCTTGCTTCTTGATGAAGTCAGTGAAATGAGTTTAAGCTTGCAAGCGAAGTTATTGAGGGTGCTTCAAGAAAAAGAGGTGGAAAGGATAGGTGCTAATAAGCTTATTCAGCTTGATGTGAGAGTACTGGCTACTAGTAACAGAAAATTACTCGATGAAGTAAAAGCAGGGCGTTTTCGTGAAGATTTATATTATCGGCTTAATGTCTTTCCCCTGCATTGGTTGCCATTGAGAGAGCGCGTATGTGACATTATTCCTTTGGCGAATTATTTAATTCGTCGTCATTGTCAAAATAATCAACCTGTCATTCCGGTGTTTAGTGCAGAAGCGCAACAATCCCTTTTAGAATATAGCTGGCCAGGTAATGCGCGTGAATTGGATAATGTGATACAGCGCGCTTTGGTTTTACAAACCCATGGAGTAATAGAAGTACCTCATCTGCAGCTTCCACAACAGACAGAGGAGAATGTTTCAACCAATACGGAAGAGATACAAAAAACCGAGGCAAAAAGTTTACAAAATCATGAATTTGAGTTGATTTTACGGACTTTGAAAGAAAACAATGGAAATCGACAGCAAGTTGCTGCCATTTTAGGTGTTAGTGAGCGTACTTTACGTTATAAATTGGCGAAAATGCGTGAAGAAGGTTATTCTGTATAACTTAAAATTACAATGATATTAGTTGCTGAAAATAAGGTAAAACAGTAGGAAAAACGATTGCTTCGGGCCACGGAGGCTTAAGATGAGTGAAATAAATACAGTATCTTTGTTAAATCAACTAAGGCTAATGGCTGCTAAGGCTGAGGCTGGTACTGTCGAGTTTGGTTCAGCGACTGTACCTTTTGGTGCTGTGTTACAAAATGCATTGGATGCAACCAATCAATTGCAGCAGAATGCTGATGCTCTTAAAACTCGATATGAGATGGGTGATCAAAAGGTGGGTATTGGTGAAGTAATGGTGGCTGCTCAAAAATCAAATTTGGCGTTTGAGGCTACTTTGCGGGTGAGAAATAAAATGGTACAAGCATACCAAGACATCATGAATATGCCTATTTAACAGGGTTGAAGAGTTTTCTCATAAAGGGACAGGAGTTACATCATGACGTTGGCGGACAATGCTTCAACTGCTGCGGCAAAATTCGCAAATTTATCGATCCCAAGACAAATAGGGTTAATGCTTGGGCTTGCAGCTAGCGTTGCAATTGGGGTGGCTGTTGTTTTATGGTCACGTGAACCAAGCTATATGCCTTTATATAACGAGATTAGTACACGCGATGCTGCGAACATTGTTGACTCGCTACAGCGAAATGGTATTGCCTTTAAGGTTGATCAACGACAAGGGACTATATTAGTACCCACTGATGAAGCACAGAATGCTCGTCTTAAACTGGCTGCAGAAGGACTACCGCGAGGAAATGGTGCGGGTTATGAGCTATTTGCAGATAAGAATGCCTTTAATAGCAGTCAGTTTATGGAAAACGCCCGTTATAAACAAGCTCTGGAAAATGAGCTGGCGCGCACCATCAGCCAATTCCATGATATAAAGTCAGCTCGTGTCCATTTGGCGATTCCTCGTGAATCTGCTTTCGTAAGAGATAATCGTGAACCAAGTGCATCAGTTTTTATCGATGTCTATCCCGGCGTCGAAATCAAAAAGCAGACGATTGCCTCCATAATTAATCTAGTGGCATCAAGTATCCCCAGTCTTTCTGCCAGTAAAGTAACCGTGGTCGATCAAAATGGTCAACTGCTGAGTGAAGGGGCAGGACAAACATTATTTTCACATACTGAACGCTATATGGAGTATCGACAAACTCTAGAGCATCAATATGTGCAAAAAATTCAGGATATCTTAACCCCTCTTTTAGGATTCGGACGAGTTAAGGCAAAAGTTTCAGCAGATGTTGATTTTACGGCATTTGAACAAACTCAAGAAATGTATAACCCTGATTCACAATCCTTACGAAGTGAACAGAAAATGGAAGAAAAACGTAATGTTGGTTCTACCCCGAGTGGAGTCCCTGGTGCTTTATCCAAT
>NZ_LNYG01000006.1 GCF_001467745.1 Legionella jamestowniensis | reverse complement strand
CACAGTGGCTTTCGCCGAAGATAGTTCTTCTTCCAGGCGCTTTTTCTCTCTCGTATACGTTTCCTGCTCACTGATATGCGCCGCCTTAAGTTGTTCTAACTGCTTTTCTAATGCACTTGAGCGACGCTCTGCTTCTTCAAACGATTTTTGTGTCGTTGATAAACTTTGTTGTAAATCGGAAACCGTTTCTTGTTGTTTCTTCAATTCAGAGGATAAAGAATCTAACGCTTCCGCCTTACTTTGCAGTGCTTCGGTTAGGCGTTGGATTTCATCAACTAATTCGGTGTTCTTTAATTCCTGACCCTCTGCTGAAGCCTTGGCACTGGACAATTCTTCAGTTAATGCTTCGTTGCTTCGTTTAAGTGCTTGGAACTGTTCTTGCAACTCTTTCAGCGAAGCTAAGTTTGAGGCCAGCGTTTGCTCTGCTAC
>NZ_LNYG01000005.1 GCF_001467745.1 Legionella jamestowniensis | reverse complement strand
CCCGGGCAGAAGCTCTCATGCCCGCTAACGTATCTTTATCAAATAATCGCAATTGTTTACCGCTATTAAGAAAAGGTGGGAGTCTCGGGGATGGTTTGAAGCACAGGGTCAACTAGAGCATCAACTTTAGCAAATAAACGCGTTGTATCTTTAATCTCTCTTTTTTGCTGCATACCAAATCCTCCAGTGAAACGACAGTTATAGAGCACTCTGCGAGAAACTTATCTTTACTAAAATGGGCATAAATATGCCAAAAAATAGGACTGAAAGGTAGGTAGATTTACATCTTAGCAGGTTTTTAAATTTAGAATAGAGCGCGGTCTACTTCCCGCAGCTAAGCTCAACTTCTACCCGTTTTCTTCTTATCAAAACATTTGGATGGATGAGCGCTCAATTAAATGTTCCGATTTATAACAAACAAGCTATTGATATGTTGTAACAAGAAGTCCTACTTCATCAGAACAAGTCCTATACTATAAATATAAGGATATAAAAAGGAGAGAGTATGAATTATGAAAAACCCATTGGAAGAAAAAATACCAAAGTATTAAGAAAAAAACTGCAAGAAATTCAAAGAAAAAATCAAGATAGGAAACTCGATAATCGACTAAAAGATACCTTTCCTGCGAGCGATGCTACTGCTAAATATTAGTAAAGAAGAAGATGATTGCTTACCTGCATGCAACAGGTTTTACAGCTCATAGATGCGACGCAAGGATGTTGATTTATGCGAAGACATTTCCACACTCCCTAAGCCCCTAGATATATTTACTCTAACATACCAGCAGCTTACAATAGTTGGCATGTTGAGTATAAGATTTGTTAATTCTTCTTATTTTTCTATGAGCACGCTTGAATTAACGAAGATTTACTTTCTTTATTCGAAAAAAGCATTTAGTTGAAATATAAATATCATAAAGTTTTAGGATATAAATTTTCAATTATATATAAACGAAGTTCATGCTCAGTGAAAACGCATCAACCCTTCCGATAGATTTTATGGTAAAAAAAACGAGTGATAAACTGTTTTCTTACAGATAGCGAGCTTGTTGTAGCTGATTTTTTTAAGCCATTCAATCGAAAGTCAACCTTGGCCCCACCGGTACAATCTGGGTTGGATTAATCGTTTTATGGCTAAAATAATAATGCTGCTTAATATGTAAAAAATTAACCGTGTCGCTGATACCAGGATGATGGTAGAGTTTTTTTAAATAAGTCGATAGCGCCGGATAATCACAAATACGCTGCTGGTTCGCCTTAAAGTGGCTATAGTAAACCGCATCAAAGCGAATAAGGGTCGTAAACAAGCGCCAATCGGCTTCGGTTAAAATATCTTCTACCAAATACTCATGGTTACTCAAATGATGTTCAAGCTCATCCAGTGTTGCAAATAATTCATTGTAGGCTTTTTCGTAAGCTTCTTGCGTAGTGGCAAATCCACATTTATAAACGCCGTTATTCACGGTGTGATAAATTTTATCATTGACCGCATCAATTTCTGTATGTAAAAACTCTGGATAAAAATCCTGTTTATCACCTGTTAAATCATTAAAAGCGTGGTTAAATTGACGGATAATCTCAGCAGACTCATTACTAACTATTGTTTTTTCTTTTTTATCCCACAGCACAGGAACAGTAACTCTGCCAGTGTATTGACTATCTGCTTTTGTATAAATCTCATATAAATAATTTAAACCGTAAAGATTATCTCCGGTAGCTCCCAGACCTACTTTAAATTCCCAACCATTTTCAAGCATATGGGGATGCACAATGGAAATATCGATGTAATGCTCAAGTTTTTTAAGCTTTCTAAAGATTAAAGTGCGATGTGCCCAAGGACAAGCCAAAGATACATACAAATGATAACGTCCTTTTTCTGGCGAAAAACGTGCATTGGCTTCATTCTTAATAGCATTTCTAAATTGAGTAGGCTCTCGTTTAAATGCGCCACCGGTTTTGGACGTGTCATACCACTGCTCATGCCAGTGTCCATCAATTAATAAGCCCATTCTTCTTCTCCCTAAGCTTGAATGTATCTTGAATATAGATGAGATTATAGTAAAGAAAATTTTTTACTAAATTACACCAGTAAGAAGCGAAAATTCTTTTGAATTTCATTCAAACTGAATTTATTCAAAAATAAAGAGAAACTCATCCAGGCGCTTAGTGCCGCCAAATCCTTAAAAGGCGGAGGCAAGTACACTGGGGGAGTTAGAATGCCTCTTTCTTTTAATTCCCCTAACAAGGGTAAATCATCAAGAACTAATTTACCGGTGAAAAGCAAAGGAATGGAATCAATGCGCCGCTGACTAATTGCAAAACGCATATAATTGTAGATTAAAAGAAATCCTTTTGCATAGGATAAATCTTTGGTAAAGGGCCCGCCTTCGGGCGTACTCCCTCGAAACACCCTAACGGTATGATTATAACTATCGTCTTCCGTTAAACCACACTCAATAAAATAGCGATAAATATCAATAAAATTGGCTCCTTGTCGCACTTTCTCCAGCGCAATAACCCGATTTGTAATTTTTCGCACACGGCCGGGATATGAAGAAAACGTAACAATTTCAGTAATGACTGCAAGCCCCTCCTGAATAACACTGCTTGAAGGAGAGCCTTTACCCAGGAAAAAACAATAAGGCTGTGTAGCACCATTTAAGGTCGTACCCACATGAACCCAACCTTCATGCACTTCAAGGTATTTCAAATCACGATCACTGAACATCGCTTGCTGGCTTAGTTTAATCGTATCTGCCCCTGCCGAAGCATCAGCCACCATATCATCACTAACCATTACCGTTACTTTACCGGGATGTTGATCAAAAAACTGACTAAGACGCTCCTGCAATAATTCCTGCGCTTTTTGCGGGGTATGCCTTTTTTCATCTGCCTCTGATTTAAGCTGAACCTCTAAAGCTGTTAATACATCAAATAAAAGCGTACCTAATTCAGACAAGCGAGGGCCACCTGAATAAAATGCATCATCCGGGCTGCCATAGAGCTCCATGGCTAACTCACAAAACGCTGGCGTACCCCTGGCATTCAGCATTTGTACCGCGCGCGCGTATTCCTCACATTGTCGCTTAATTAAGCGCGTCACGGGTGAATATTGCCCAAGCTGATTTTGCGCATCACGTACAATTAAACGAAACTCTTCTTGCTTCTCAGTCGCTTCGAAAGGTAAGGGTTTATTGAGATAGTAATCCCTATCAATTTTGGGCAAAGCCTGTGTTTTTTTAGCAAAAAAATCCTGCTTAATCGTATCATCCCATTTAATGCTATCTAAAATTCGTATCTTGCGCTGCGCTTCTACGAGGCGACTGGATAACTCCTGGATAACCCGTAATTCATCTGATTCAGTTGCCATAAGTGTAACCTTTTACTTATAGTTTAAGTTGCATCTGCCACAATCGAAGGATCAGATGGAGGTGCAATATTCACCATTGCATTTTGATTTTGCGCTGGTAAATCATAAAAGTGACTAATATTATTATCGGTTAATGGTGGAGGAACTACCAGTTTTTGGCCATTTTTACTGCGTAAATACAAAGCCTCACCATTACTGGCATAGTTGGAACAGGCGGATAAAACTAAAACCGAAAGAATGATAAAACCAAATTTCTTCACAACGTTGTTCCTTATTAAATAAGCTGCAAGTTTTTCAGAACTTGCTCTAGTGCTTGATAGTGTTCTTCGGATAAAGAGGTCAAAGGCAGCCGTAATTCATCGTTCATTAACCCCATCTTACTTAAAGCCCATTTTACCGGGATGGGATTCGCTTCGACAAATAAAAGTTGATGAAGGGGCATCAATTGTTCGTTAATTTTAAGACAACCAGCTGGATCGTTATCAAAGGCAGCATCGGCTAGTTTAGCCATTTGTCTGGCTGCCACGTTTGCTGTAACGGAGATAACTCCTTTTGCCCCGGCTAAAATCCATTGCGCAGCCGTCGGGTCATCGCCGCTATAAACATCAATCCCCTCGCATAAGCGCAAGATTTGCTGCAAACGAGTCATTTGACCGGTCGCTTCTTTAATACCAATAATGTTTGAGATCTTTCCAAGCCTGGCCACTGTTTCCGGTAATAAATCACAGGCAGTTCTACCTGGTACATTGTAGAGAATAATTGGAATAGCCACTGCTTTGGCAATGGCACTATAGTGCTGATAGAGTCCTTCTTGAGTAGGTTTAATATAGGCTGGCGTCATAATCAATGCGGCATGGGCACCACACTCCATAGCTTCCTCTGTCAATGCAATACAATCTTTGGTTGCATTCATTGCTGTACCAGCAATGACAGGAATGCGTTCTCTTGCCTGATCAATGACAGTTTTGATAACTAGAATTTTTTCTTGATGAGAAAGGGTCCCTGCCTCGCCAGTAGTGCCTGCAGCGACAATAGCGTGAGTCCCTGCAGAGATATGAAATTCAACCAATTCACGCAAACATTTAAGATCAACTGCATCATCCTTCAGGGGGGTGGCTAAGGCCACAATACTACCATGAAACATAGTGCTCTCTTTTATTAAGACTGATTTCCCAATACTACTGGGGGAGCAATAATTTCTCAAGCGCAACGAGAAACTTACAGCTGATTTTTTAAGAGCTGCGAATCTTATTTTGAACCCTTAAGGTATACACGTGTAATTTAAGGTTTTAGAATAGTCCTCTTTCTATCTGATTCTTTGCAAACTCCATGGCTTTTATTTCAGCTTCCCTTGGGGTAGCAAACATTTTGCCTACTGATTTTTTTATAATATAAGTGTATTGCTCATGGTGAAAGATAAGAAGATATTCGCCTGCATATTTCCCATTAATAGGTTGAGAGGAATATTCAAATTCTATTCCGTGATATTGTCCTTTCATAGCTTTCCCTGCTGCTAATTGTTACTTCCTTGTATTTCCTTTTAAATTATAGAATAAAAGGAAACTATTTTGCTAATAAAGCAAAGAGGCCCTTCTCTAAAATAAAAATTTCTCAATCATTTAGCACTAGTGCGAGAACAATGATAGGGTCAAATATACCCGTCCTGTACTTATGATTTGCTCTAAAATTTTATTTCACTTGGCTCAAGGTAAAAATTCTTCCCTCGTTTCTAAATGACTTATTTTTAAGCAAATGATCTTTTTTTGTACTAATATCTCTAGTGAAGGATCTACGTACAAGAGGAGCTTAACCATGAAAAGACTAATATATGTTATGTTTTTCTTGGGGTTATCGACCACAGGATTAGTTTCTTGTACCGCCACTCAAGTAGGTACAGCAACTGGTGCCGCAGCAGGAGCTGGTATAGGATATGCTGTAAGCGGTGGAAGCGGATGGGGAACAGCCATCGGTGCAGGTGCAGGTGCATTGGTCGGTCATTCAATTGGTCGAGAGCAAGACAGAAGAAACTGGTATTACAGAAACGGCTACTACTATTATTACTAAACTGCTTGGTAATAATTTCTAACCTCTCATGTCCATTTTGTCTTATTTATAGGTCCCTGCTACACTATAAAGCTGTTAAGGCAAAATGGTAAACTCACTGTTATACTGATACCTAAAAACCATTACAAGGAATGTTAATTATGCGATTAAAAGACAAAGTAGCTATCGTCACAGGTGCAGCCAGCGGTATTGGAAAAGAAATTGCTATTGTGTACGCGAAGGAAGGAGCAAAAGTAGCGATTGCTGACCTAAACCTCAATCAGGCACAACAAACTGCAGATGAAATACAGTCTATGGGCGGAAAAGCCATGGCTGTGGCCATGAATGTTACTGACGAAGGTCAGGTAAACGCTGGGGTTGATTCCGTAGCTAGTAATTATGGCGGGGTTGATATTCTTGTTAGTAACGCTGGTATTCAAATCATTGAAGCTGTCGATAAGTTACCATTTTCCGATTGGAAAAAAATGCTTGCCATTCATTTAGACGGTGCGTTTTTAACAACGAAAGCCTGTCTGAAACATATGTACTCTGGAAAAAAAGGCGGCAGCATTATCTACATGGGCTCAGTCCATTCGAAAGAAGCTTCCTTATTAAAAGCACCCTATGTCACTGCTAAGCATGGCTTGATTGGTTTATGCAAAGTCGTTGCCAAGGAAGGAGCTTCCCATGGAGTACGTGCTAATGTAATTTGCCCAGGGTTTGTCCGTACCCCCTTAGTAGACAAGCAAATCCCTGAACAAGCCAAAGAGCTCCATATGAGCGAAGAAGACGTGATTAAAAAAGTAATGCTTAAAGACACGGTAGATGGGGAATTTACTACGACCGATGATGTTGCTCAAACCGCCTTGTTTTTTGCCTCCTTTGATTCGAATGCCTTAACAGGACAATCGTTAATCGTTAGTCATGGCTGGTGCATGGAATAAAATTCCATCGTTTACTTAAAGGATAAAAAATACAGGAGTTAATAATGAATGAATCCAAGATTAGGGAAAATGCATTTGCAATGCCTTTTGCCAGTCCATCCTATCCTCGCGGACCCTACCGATTTATTAACCGCGAATATCTTATAATTACTTATGAAACCGATATGGATGTGTTGCGGGAGATTGTTCCAGCCCCCTTGGAAGTAACAGAACCTTTGGTAAAATTTGAAGTCATTCGCATGCCTGATTCTACCGGTTTTGGTGATTATACAGAATCAGGTCAAGTTATCCCTGTGCGTTTCCAGGGAAAAGAAGGTGGGTATACTCATGCTATGTATTTGGATGATCACCCACCTATTGCCGGAGGACGAGAAATTTGGGGCTTTCCTAAAAAGCTTGCCCAACCATGCCTGAGTGTTGAAAAAGAAACGCTTTTAGGAACTTTGGACTACGGCCATAATCGAATTGCAACCGCTACCATGGGGTATAAATATCAAACACTTGATCTGAAAAAGGTCACTCAAGCAATGGTTAGTCCATCCTATCTGTTAAAAATTATTCCTCATGTCGATGGCAGTACCCGTATTTGTGAGCTCGTTGAGTACCATCTTGAAGATGTAACGATAAAAGGGGCATGGACAGGTCCTGCACAATTGGAGCTTTTTCACCATGCTTTAGCACCTGTGGCTAGATTACCTGTAAAAAAAGTTATTAGTGGGATGCATTTTGTTTCAGATTTAACATTACCTTATGGGCGCGTTGTTTATGACTATTTGAAATAAGATGAGTGAATAATTTAAGGGATTATCATTTAATCCCTTTTAAAAATTAGCCATATAGGGAATATAATGCTCATTTTGATTGGTTATCTTATAATTTTACTGTCCGTATTTGGTGGCTTTTCCTTAGCTGGGGGGCATTTGGCCGCTATCATACAGCCCGTGGAATTCCTGATTATTGCAGGTGCAGCCCTCGGTTCATTAGTGGTTGGTAACAGTACTAGTGTCTTAAAGTCCATTGGAAAAGCGTTACCAAGTTTGTTTATCAGTCCTAAATCTGCAAAAACGCTCTACAAAGATCTGTTAGGTTTATTGTATGCACTGATGAATAAAGGAAGGCAAGAAGGCTTTATGTCTTTGGAAAACGATGTGGATGATCCAGCGAATAGTCCAATTTTTACCAGCTATCCACGTTTAATGGCTAGACCTTACATTATTGAGTTTCTTTGTGATTATTTACGGTTAATGATAACGTCTAATATGCAACCCTACCAGCTGGAATCATTAATGGAAAGTGAAATCGAAACTTATCATCAAGAAGATTCGATTCCTGCGAATGCTATCACCAAATTAGCGGATGCTATGCCTGCTTTTGGTATTGTGGCAGCGGTTTTAGGGGTTGTGCATTCCATGGAATCTATTAACTTACCACCTTCTGAACTTGGTGTCCTCGTTGCGCAAGCATTAGTAGGCACCTTTTTGGGGATTTTGCTGGGTTACGGGTTTATTGGACCACTTGCTACAGCCATGGAGCAGAGAACTAATGATATGATTCTTATGCTAAATTGTATTAAGGTTACCCTATTAGCCAGTGCCCATAATTATCCTCCTATTATTGCTACTGAATTTGGTCGCAAGGTTTTATTTTCAACAGCTAGACCTTCCTTCAACGAGTTAAACGAAGAAATTAAACCCGTCAAGCAGGATGCGTCCGAAGAAGCAGTAGCCTAGAGAGCACTATGTCCGGAAATAATGAAAACCATTTAATTATTTTAAAGAAGGCTAATAAACACCAAAAACACCATCATGGCGGTTCATGGAAAATCGCTTATGCCGATTTTGTCACAGCAATGATGGCTTTTTTTCTATTGATGTGGTTAATAGCCTCTCTTAACAAAGCACAAAAAGATGGCTTAGCGGAATACTTTAAGCAACCCTTACGTATTGCCTTGATTGGTGGGGACAGTATGGGGGCCCGTAAGAAAACAATTAATGGCGGGGGTACCGATCTCCAACAGAAGGAGGGACAAGTCAGCTCAGGCAATCAATCTCTTGAACAAAAAAAGGAAATTCAAAAACTGGAGCAGTTGAAAGGACAATTAATTACCACAATAACCAGTGATCCCGCTTTAGCTGATTTGAAGCATCGACTGTTAATGGATGTAGTCTCCGAGGGGCTGCGAATTCAACTAATTGATAATAAAAACAAACCGATGTTTGGAATTGGCAGTGATGAAATTGATCCAGAAATGTTACAATTACTTGATAAGATAGCAAAAATATTAAATAACGTTCCGAACAAAATTAGCATTCAGGGGCATACAGATGCCCATCCTTATCATAATCCTGAGGATTTAAACCAAAGTAACTGGGAACTCTCGACCCAACGTGCAAATACGGCCCGTAGGGCATTGGTTAAAGCAGGTATGCCTGAGGATAAGGTAATGGAGGTGATAGGCTATGCTTCCACTGTCTTATTGGATAAGAAAAATCCACTTAATCCAGGTAATCGCCGTATTACGATTATCGTCATGAAAAAAGAAGCTGAGGCAAAAATTATTCAAAATAATTGATTATATGCCTAAGATTTCATGAAGTAGGACTGAATCGCGTTTTCAGAGATATTAAGAAAATTGATATTTGCCGCAGTGTGGTGGAGATGCCCTCAAACATACGTCATGTCGAACGAAGTGAGACATCTCCATGTGCCAGGAGATCCCTCACTTTGTTCGGGATGACGTCAGTCTTGCCTGATGTTTGCCCCCCCAAAGGCTAGCGGCTCAAAATGACGCCTTTTGTTTGTGATTTTTCTCTGGTATCGTTCTTGAGTTGACTCCCTGTGACTGATCTCGAATTAACTTTATATATCTTTGGGTTTTGGCCCCTGCCCTTTGAGTACTTCATTCTGTTCTTTTTCTCGTTTATCCCTGTATTCATCCGTCATGCCACCAGAGACATTTTTCAGTTTATTTTTGGTAAGCTTGTTTGTGCTGACTTTAGAAGTTGTTTTGGATTCTTTCATGATTTTGTCCTATAACAAAACGAATGCTTATTAAGCATAGCTCAATTTTTAAGCAAAAAAATAGCGAGATACGGACAACTCGCCTAGCATGTTATCCAGAAAATGGTTTAAGCCGCTTGAAGGATCTGGCTCACTGTTATCGTATTTCGCCTGAAAAAGATCCTTCAAGCAGCTGCGCTGCTTTCAGGATGACGTACGGTATTAAACGCCAACTGATGTAGTAACGCCATCCTGATGTAGTAACGTCATCCTGATGTAGTAACGTCATCCTGATGT
>NZ_LNYG01000004.1:72825-98564 GCF_001467745.1 Legionella jamestowniensis | reverse complement strand
GAATTCTTAGCTCCTTCTTAAGGTCTTTAGTTATAGAGTAAGCTTCGTCACTCCGATAATATTCGTTAATAGTTACTTTGTCTGTATTATAAAACTCTGGGTTTGTGGTTATAAAACGAACTTGTAAAAAATTTAGCCATTCATCCATGAGCTGACTAGAGGGTTCTTTATCGATTAGAGGATGAAGCTTATTTGCTTTAAAAGCGTTATTGATTTTTTCAGTGACTATTCTTTGCCAATTGTCTGAGTTTTGGCTTGTTAATTCGGCAAATAATTCATTCATAAAAGAACCACTATCCCTTACTAGAGGTGCTCCACCTGCATAGCAGTAATAACCTAATTCATTAAAATCATTTTGATTAATAAAAATCTGCAAGAGTTGAGCTTGTAAAATTTGCTTATAACCGGAGTATAATTTAATCAATTCTTCTACAGGAAAGTTATCTAATCTTTGTTTCTTACAGAATTCATTTAAAACAACTTCAAGAAATTTCTCCTCGTTTCTTACTGAAATACTTTTATTATTTTGAAAGAAAAGCCAGCTTGTTTCACCATAATAACCATCGTGCAACAACATAGACGCACATAAAAGATGTTTACGTATATGGTCTTCATGATCGAATTCTTTTCCTGCTGAGAAATCAGAACTGGAATTTAAGGGGTGGCGAGATCTCATCCTCGCTGAAGTTTTATTAAAAAATCTTGATGGTGAAAAGGATCGTTGTTTCATACATCCTAATACCATGTTGGTTTTTAAACAAGCTTGTTCTGTATGTAAATTATCCATTCGATAAATAGCACTTATCACCATCCGAAAAAATTTTACTGCATTAGAGCTTCCATGATACAAAGCGAATGTTCCTTCCGGACGATTAACTTCAGAAACAATAATTTCTTTTAACAAAGGTAGATCACGGCTAAATCTGTTTTGAAATGCTTCTAGATTATAAAATTCTGTTTTTCCCAATAGGAATTTAGCATTAATGGAGTTGTTGATATTTTCTCTAAGAAAATCCTCAAACGTTGCAGCTTCATTCGATTTTTTTGTTCTAAATAGAGAGGGTCTAATAGGGTTAATAAATTTCCTTTTAGCCTGTTTTCTGCTTTCTACTTTTTGCTTCATGGGATAGGTCTATAAGAGTGAATTAAAATAATTCAAAATGAAAATATTTTAATTTCTTATTAGCTGAAATAAAAATTGCTTATTTGTATGAGATTATCAAAAATTTTTATATACACTTCTATTCCATTTAAAAAACCAATAAATTAATGCATCTAAAAGACACAAAAATTTAGGATTTAATCAAAATATAATCCGGATAATAAGCTAAAATTTTTCCAGGTTCTTCCTTAAAACCAAATTAAACGCCTACAAACATTTAGATTAAACCATATTTGATTTATCAATGTATGCAAATTTGAATAAGAACCATTCTCAAAATTGAGATTTATGATATGATTACGTTTTTTTCAGAAGTCGTTCGCTAAAATCAAAATATTCTTCTCGTAAGTTTAAAACAAATGCAGTAAAATTATTTATCATTACAAGGAAGTAGAGCAGTATGTTAGTTAGTCAACTTTATGAATTTATCAAGGCCTTAACAGGTATTGAGCATAATTTAGAAAATAGTGACAAAGAATTACTGCGAGCCTTTAAAGAAAAGTATCCTCTTTTTGATTCAGCGATAACTTCCAATTTATCTGAAAATTTTGATTTGACCCTTAACAACGAAGATCTTTTGTGGATTCAAGATGTTTTTGCCCAACGTTGGAACAATATAGCGGATACCCCTGCAGATTATACTTTTGATCCCAAAGGCAATAATATTCCCTGGATTACTTTCGCCAGAGAATTGGCAAAAGTAGTCAAGAGACCCTATTTAATGATATTAATACCCAAACTTGAACCAATCGATCCAGAACTATTTTCTCGTTTGGAAGAAGACCAAGACCCTCGATCTATTTATCTTTCCGATGATGCTAGGACGTGGCATAGAGTTCAAGGCTTGCTTGAGCGGTTGCAACAGCCATCTGCGGTATTTTCGACTTATGATTTAAAAAAGATTATGCCAAGGGCATTGACCCTATCGGAAATGTTCAGGATTCGGTCAAAAAAGGGAGATGAATTAGCTAAAGAAATTGATAATGAAACTTATGCTAATTTATGGGATTACATTATACGTCGTATTGCTCCTACCTGGCAGCAAAAAGGAAAGTGTCCTGAACATTTATTGCCTAATTTGCTTGAAGTCATTGAAAGTTATTTTAATGCAAAAGCAAGGAATCAAACTTTGGAAGGCTTTCATCAAAAACTAAAGAGTTTTACTCAAAGCTTGGCAGCCTGTTCTTTAGATGATATTAATCATTTTTATGGTATAGAGATTTTTGGTCGAAATCAAAATCGCTATCTTGTTAATATTTTGCTCGATTGTTTTACAGAAACCCCTGACCTAGAAGAAAAATTGACAGATGTGGCCAGATGGATTTGTCGTTTTGATCCTACTATGATAAGTAAATGTGAAAATTTAATACCTATTTACAAGATATTAAAGGTTGGAGAATACTTTGACATAATACATTTACGTCAATTAATAAACAAACTTGATGCAGATACTGCTGAAATTAAACCTCAAATACAAGTTTTTTTAGAAAAAATTCCAGCTACAGGAGAAATTTCCAAAGAGATTATTGCTGAAATAAAGAAACTCTATGCATTTCGTTGGCAAACTATCAAAGATAGTCCGGATGATTATCTGCGGAAGCAAAAAGGAGAAAATCGCTCCTGGATTAGATTAGCTCAGTACCTAGCTGGTGCTGGTTATATTGAGGCAAATTATTACAAATTGTTAATTCCAACGTTAACTCAAGATATTGATTCCATTTCCCTAGATCTACCGACTAACTATCCTTTATCTCAATGTATTCTCTCAGAAGATGAAAAGGAATTAATTTATTTACCAAATTGTGTGGCTCAACATCGAGCTAATGGTACATTTTATCACTTCTCAGAGGGACGGTATCGCAAGTTGGCTGCCAAAGAACTGGAAAGACTCCCCTTTGCAGAACTGCAATTCTATGAGTATTATGCTCAAGTCGTTGCTATTGAAGAAGAAAGTCTACCCCTAAAAAAATCAACAGTAATGGCTATAAAAGAACTTGTAAATGGTACCTTAAATCCATACGCTTTGCGCCTTGGGCACAACATCACAGCAGAGCAAGAACAAGTTGCGGAGGAAGCTTATTTTAAATTCTTTGAGTTTGTGAATAACTTGCCTGAGGATGAATTAAACAGACTTTATACCCATGCTGTAATTTGGCGTGGACAAAAAAGAAATGTTCATGAAATTCTGGCAGAAGTGCAACTCAATGAGACCCCCAAAGTAGATAAAAGTTCTGCGGCTCAAACGACTGATGTATCCAGCAAAGCAAATATAAGTAAAGATCAATTAGGTGAAAAAAAATCCATCGATACTCAGAAAGAGGATTTGTTAGAGGGACCTGGTTTTACCAAGGAAATATCACCAAATGAAACCTTGAAAATAGATAACAATTCTGCTGCTCAAACTATCGGTACGCCCCAAGAACAAAATGTAATTAGAGTTCAATCAGGTGAAAAAGAATCTCCTGCTACTCAGGAAGAGCACTCGCTGAAGGAGCCAACTGTTGCCAAGGAGATTCCCCCTAAGCAACGCGAATGTATTGCCTTTGCTGGGCAATTTTTTGCGAAAATAGTCGCAGATTATGCACCACAGGAAAAATTTGATGCGGCGATTGAGAAGATTTCTTTAGCGGCACTTGATGAAATACGTTTATGTTCTGCCCAACTGGTATTTCGTGAATGGGATTCTTTGGATGACAAGGAAGCAACTCGACGTGCTTTAACAATTCTGGTTTCATTAATTACGCATAATTTTAGTTGTGTTTGGGGTACAGGAACTTCCTTGCAGTTTTGGGATCAGAAAAAAAATATGATAACCGCCACAGGCAAGGAACTTTTCAATGCACTGGAATATGCACTCGACAACGGGGATTTCAGTAAAATTCGTTTCATTTATACTTATACGATGCGCAATATCGTTAAAAGAGCATTAGCGCAGAAAGATATTATAAAAAAATATACACGTTATAAAGACACTCTGGATTGGTTAGAGTCAATTAAAGATGAATCCATGTTTGAACTTAAAAATCAGGTTTGTTTTGAGCCAGATTTGTTATTATCCGTTCTTACATCTTTAACCGATAAATTCAACACAAAAACATGTATACTCGTCGAACATTTTCTAGATGAACTTGTAAAAACAAAGATGCAACCTGAAAATCAATATCAGCAATGGGTACGTATTAATGTTGAATTTAATAAATTATTAAATAATAAAGCGTTACCGTTAAGAACTCGTGATTTCATACTCCATGAATTAAGAAAAAATAGAGATGTAAGCAATAGCAGTGATTTAAATGAAAAGGTCGCTCATTTTATTACGCGACGGCTGGCTAGGGTTTCTGTAGCCTCTGCAAAACAACACGGTATGTTTAACACCAATCCTGGAAAATTTAATACACAATACAGTGAGGCTAAAAAGAATCTTGAGCAGCATTTTTCTTCTTTTGATTTCAGTCTAAAAAAGGAAACAGCTATTACCGAGTTAATTTCGCAATTTAAAACCGAGGTAAAGGGAATAATTAATGATCGCAATATTGCTATGATCAAGTATTTAGAGTCTTTAACCAAGTCCATTCCATCCCTGCATGTTGGGGAAGATCCTATACAAATGGAGCCTATTTCCTTAAGAGCTTAGGGATCATTTTAAAAATTGATTAGTAATTTTAATAAAACTTTCGTAACGTCTCGCTGATATATGCCCGGATTTCACGGCCGAAATGATTGCGCAATCAGGTGTATCCTGATGATTACAATTCCGAAATTTACACTGATTACTAAATGGTTGAAATTCACGATAACCGTCAACGATCTCACTCAAAGGCATATGCCACAGGCCTAACTCCCTTACCCCGGGAGAATCAATCAATGCTCCACCATCAGGTAGGTGGTATAGACGTGAATTGCTTGTGGTATGACAGCCTAACTCTGTGTTTAACGATATTTCAGCAGTTTGTATATTAACTTCATGGGGTAAGATGCCTGCGATCAATGAAGATTTTCCTACCCCTGATTGACCAACAAAAACGCTAACATGATGATTAAGCGCCTCTTTTAATTGTAGATATGTTTGTGGATCTTCTTTACTGGTGAATAATAACGGATAACCAAGGGGCTGATAAAATGTCTCTAAGTCCTCGCGTATTGTCCCACAATCCAAATCAAATTTATTAAGAATAATACAAATCCTTAATTTTAAAGACTCAGCCATTACTATGTAGCTATCAAGCAAAGCCCAGGATAACGCTGGTTTTGCCGCAACCACTGCCATAATTTGTGTAATGTTGGCTGCAACAGGTTTGAATTCGCCCCTTTTATCAGGACGGCCAAGCATGGAGTCACGCGGAAAGCGACTCACGATAACGCCTTGTCTAATACCTTCTGGTTGCCAGATAACACGGTCACCGGCTACTAAAGAATCAATGTTTGGGCGAATAGAACAATGAATGCGATTTCCTGCGTTATCTTCAATTTCTGCATGTCGACTAAAACGCGTTAGAACAAGGCCAGGAAGAGAGGTTTCACTTGTTTCCGTGCTGGAGCGGTAGTTTGCTTGTATTTTTTTAATACGGGCTGACTGTTGTTTGTTAACTCGCCTTTTACTCATAATTTTAAATAATCTATAATTGCGAAGGTTCAGACTTTTTTGTATTTCTTTGTATAATTTTATCATAGAAGGCGAAATTCTTTTATAATTCTTGCTATTAGTGGACTACAGTATTTTTTTATAGGATTAATTTACAATAATTTTGGTGTCCGAGGTCAAGCCTTTAATCTTCTTCACATCTCTTAAAACCCAGTCCAGCTTTACTTTACTGATGGCTTGTACATGAGATCCAGGGAAAATACAGGAAGCCGTGAGGCATCGACAAAGATATGATTAAGGAGCAGGGAGTGAGCCAAGAAAACCGAATTTTTTATTTACTTCTGCTAGTATAAAAAAGAGTTTCCAAATGATTAGTAAGGCGTAATTTTACATGAAAATATATCTGGTGGGTGGCGCAGTTCGAGATCAACTATTGGGTTATCCTGTAAAAGAGCGAGACTGGGTTGTTGTTGGTGCAACGCCTAAGCAGATGCAGCAATTGGGCTATCAACAAGTAGGGCGAGATTTTCCTGTATTTTTACATCCTGAAACGAAAGAAGAATATGCTTTGGCAAGAATGGAACGCAAATCAGCGCCAGGTTATTACGGATTTCAGTGTGATTTTAATCCAAATGTGAGTTTGGAAGATGATTTATTGCGAAGGGATTTAACCATTAATGCTATGGCTATGGATACCAATGGCCATTTAATTGATCCTTATCATGGAGAGGTTGATTTAAAAGCAAAATTGTTAAGGCATGTATCTCCTGCTTTTATTGAGGATCCAGTTCGGGTGTTGCGAGTTGCTCGCTTTGCTGCACGTTATTATCATCTAGGATTCCGCTTGGCCGATGAAACGAGGGCACTGATGTATCTTATGGTAAAACGTGGTGAACTAAATCATCTGGTTGCGGAACGTGTTTGGCAAGAATGGTTACGTAGTTTTGCAGAACAAAACCCACAGATATTTATTAGTACTTTAAGGGCATGTGGGGCATTGAAAGTCATTTTGCCTGAGCTGGATGCGCTTTTTGGTGTACCTAATAATAAGAAATATCATGCGGAAGTGGATAGTGGTGTTCACACATTGATGGTGCTTAAAAAAGCCGTAAAATTATCTACTGATTCCATGGTACGATTTGCAGCCCTTGTTCATGATTTAGGAAAGGGAGCAACGCCAATGGTAGAATGGCCAAGGCAGGTGCAACATGAAATAAGAGGGGTGGCTATTATTCGAGACTTGTGTGCTCGTTTGCGTATTCCTGCTGATTATCGCAAGTTTGCTGAAATGGTGTCACGATTTCATTTAAACATCCATCGTTTTTTTGAACTTAAGCCACGCACAAAAATTAAAATTCTTGAACAAACCGATGCATTTCGGCGGCCCGAATTGTTTAAAAAACTGTTACTCGTCTGTGAGGCGGATGCAAAAGGACGGGGCCCAGGGAAAAAAGACTATCCCCAGGCTAAAAATTGGCATTATTTACTGAAAGAATGTGCGAAAATATCACCACAAACATTTATAGCACAGGGGTATCAAGGCGAGGCCATAAAACACGCCCTGCATCAACAGCGCGTTGCCTGTGCTGAACAATTGGAACCACACTATGAAAAATAATGATAATTTAATCTGGATTGACTTGGAAATGACCGGGCTTGATCCAGAAAAAGATAGGATTATTGAAATTGCTACTATAGTAACTGATCCGCAGTTAACTATTTTGGCTGAAGGGCCTGTACTGGCAGTCCACCAGGATGAAACTTTAATCGCTGGTATGGATGAATGGAATACTAAACAACATCATCAATCAGGATTGGTGAAACGAGTTAGAGAGTCAACAGTTGATGAAGCTCAAGCACAACAACGAACCATTGCTTTTCTTAAAAGTTATGTGGATAAAGGAAAATCACCGATGTGCGGCAACAGTATTTGCCAGGATAGGCGATTCTTATATAAATACATGCCTGAATTAGCGGCTTATTTTCACTACCGCAACCTTGATGTCAGTACTTTAAAAGAATTGGTTAAAAGGTGGCGACCGCAACTTATGAATGGCGTGACCAAAGAATCTAAACATTTAGCGCTTGATGATATTAAGGATTCTATTGTGGAATTAGCTTACTATCGTCAACATTTTATTAATATACCGGGTAGTGAACATGATAGAACGTGAACAATTAGTATTGCCCAACAGCGCTGATAAATTATTGCTTCATTCATGCTGTGCACCTTGTTCAGGTGAAGTAATGGAAGCGTTGTTGGCTTCAAAAATCGATTTTTCTATATTCTTTTACAATCCTAATATTCATCCTGTACAAGAATATGAAATCAGAAAACAGGAAAATATAGCCTTTGCCAAAAAGCATCATATTCCTTTCATTGATGCGGATTATGATAAAGACAATTGGTTTGCCCGTGTGAAAGGTTTAGAGTGGGAGCCTGAGCGAGGAAAACGCTGTACTGCTTGTTTTGACATGCGGTTTGAACGAACGGCACTTTATGCGTATGAGCATGGGTTTACGGTAATCAGCAGTTCGTTAGGGATTTCTCGCTGGAAAGATATGAATCAAATTAACGATGCCGGCACGCGTGCCGCCAGCCGCTACCCCAATATGATCTATTGGACTTATAACTGGCGTAAAAATGGTGGTTCAGAGCGCATGTATCAAATCGCCAAGCGTGAAAATTTTTACAAGCAGGAGTATTGTGGTTGTGTGTATTCGCTACGCGATACGAATCTCTGGCGTAAAAAAAATGAACGGGAAAGAATTAGAATAGGCCTAAGTTATTACGGTAATGATGAAAATAGGTCAGAGCCCTTTGAAAGTCAGGAGAAAGAATGATTTTTCATCAGCATGATAATGAAGGCCATGATCATAGCCATAACCATAATCATGGCCACGTTCATGTTGTTTCAGAGTTTAATAGCGCTTTTATAATTGCAATTATTGCAAATGGATTGTTTGTTGTCTGCCAGATTATTTTTGCCTATCTAGCCAATTCCACCAGTTTGTTGGCAGATGCGGTTCATAATTTGGGTGATGTTCTTAGCCTCATTTTGGCCTGGATAGCCAATGGACTTTTAAAGCGCTTGCCCACCAATCGCACTACCTATGGTATGAAAAAAACCTCAATTCTAGCCGCGTTGGCAAATGGAGTACTTCTGGTATTTACCTGCGGTATTATTGCTACGGAAGCCATGTATAAACTGTTTTCCCCCACTGAAATTCATGCTGTTTCTGTCATTATTGTGGCCAGCATCGGTATTCTGGTTAATGGTGCTACTGCAGTCTTATTTTTACGTGGTACGGATGATTTAAATATTCGGGGTGCTTTTTTACATTTGCTCTATGATGCCTTAATTTCGGTAGGGGTGGTCATTTCAGCGGTTATTCTTTATTTTACCAATTGGCTGTGGATTGACCCTGTTGTTGGTTTGCTGATTGCTATCCTCATTATTAAGGGAACCTGGTCATTATTTACTGACAGTTTTCATTTAATAATCGATGCGGTTCCTCGTGGAATCTCCTGGATGGATGTACGTGATTCACTGCAAGCTGAGCCCGGGGTGAAGGAAGTGCATGATTTACATATTTGGGCGTTAAGTACGAAAGAAAATGCCATGTCAGTACATCTTTACATGCCCGATGCGCCCTTAAGTGATGAAGCAAGACAAGTTCTTGTTAAAATGTTGCATGATAAACATCAAATCCATCATGCAACCATTCAGGTAGAACGAAATTTAAGTTTTTGTGAAGATGCGTGTAAGCCCATTCTTAATTAATGGGCTAGCGCTATTATTAATAAACTAAACGTGCCCGCTCGTCGTCTTCTACTTCGAATTCCCCTGTCCCTAAATAAACATCGTTCAAAACATCATTATAAAACTCTTTGGTAGACTGTTTTTGACCTCGACGGGGATTTTCTAAGGCTTCTTGAGCGCATTTTTGTATATCAACATATAATTGATAAGTGTCTTGCTCGCTATATTGACCTTTCTTATCTCGAAACTCCGAAATTAATTGATACATTTTAGCTACGCGATGAGGAACTCGATTTTGGACTCCATCTAGCTTAACGCCGCCCTGAAAGAAACCGAAACCGAAATCGAAACCTCCTAATTTCCATGCGGAATTTGCAATCTTTTCTTCGATTTGGTCAATGGCAGTGTCATATTTGAGCATTCTTTGCAAATAATATCCATCAGCAAATGAGGGAGGGTATGCGGGAATATGCTCTCTAAAGTATGTGCTTAATTTTTCTTCACTGGCAACAGCACCTTGTAGTTTTAGTGAAATTCTCTGGAGATCTTCTTCAGGCGTAGCATCGAGCACCATAACATTGAAAACTTTATTAGCCAAGTTACTCGCCAATTTTGCTGAGTATGCGTCTTCTTGATCTGTCTTATCTTCGCTTACTTCTCCTAAATCAGATGATGAGACTAAGCGCTCTTTACCATTCTTCTTATCAAAACTAGTTGCTACCTTGTGTATTTTGGAAAAAATATAAGCAACTTCTGGGGGGAACTGATAATTTTCAGGATAAGACGCTTCTTTATTTTGGGTAAAAAGCTTCACAAACTGCTGCCTTTCATCTTTTTTAAGCTCAGCTTCTTTGACTAATTCAATCAGGATATTTGCTAAAAAATCAGAAGCACCTTTGCGAATGAATTCAGGTCCTTTATCCTTAAAACATGCTTCACTAAGCTTCGTTATTAACGTTGGAAAAGATGAATCACGGTGTCTAACAATCTCTTTGGCTAGTTTTATCCGTTCATTTTTGTCTAAGGAATTAGATAATTCGCTGTAAAATCCACTATCTATCTCTTGCTCTAATAGATAAGTCGTTTTATTTTTTGCAGCCCTAAGTTCTTGAATAGTAGGCATGGTTTACTCTCAGAATAGTCAGTATGACAATATTATAACCAATATTCCTTAAGATAAAATTAATATTCTAAATCACATAGAATCACGAATTGCCCGTGACTCTTTTGGATTTGCATGACTTTGCCCACAATCTATTTGCCCTAGATTCTTTGCGAGCTCTGGCCTTCTTAATTTAGCTTTAATGTTTGTCTTATATACTGAGGATAAGTCGATTTTTAAATAAGAGAAATCCCATGAAAAAAAGAGTACTGTTAGTTGATTTTGATAAGACTTTAAGTGGTATGGATGCCTTTGGTAATACCCGCTGGATAAAACCCACTTTAGCGCGTATTGCAACTCAAGCTAAGGAAGGGGCTGAAGTTGTTATTTTTACCAGTATGGATTCTTCTAATTTAAAACAAGATGTACTTGAGAATATTCATTTTGAAGAACTAAAGCGCGCAAGAGATAATAGGGGAGAGTCTGAATTAGTTACTCGTACTGCTGGATTAAAAAAACTACAGGAAGTATGCATCGAGGCTGGTGTACAGCGTCCAGATATAAAAGTCATGACGCCTCATGATGCGCTTGCCGATGTAGACATCGGTATGAGTTACACTTCCCTTCATGAGCCTACGTATAATAAATATGAAGAAAACCTGATTAGAGAAGAGTACCGCGTTAATTTCAAAGCTTTGGAAACCGATAATAAGTATAACCAATTCATTCTTGACGAACTTTATCTGACCCGTCTAGATGGCATCATTGGTCTTTTATTAAAAAATAAAGGAGGCGATATCGGAGCATTTACTGCAAATAGCTTTGAGCCACTAAAAGGTTTGGTCAAACTGCATGCGCCGGAGCACGCTGAAGAAATTAGTCAGGCAATCGAGAACATTAACCGAGCTATTCAAACTAAAGAATATCAACAAGCAAGAGAATTGCTTGAGGCGCTGGCAGAGCGAGTAAATGATACTGTTGCAGAGCCTAAAATAAAACATGTTATGGAGTTAATGTTAATTCAATCCACAGAAAATATTGGGGAGCTTAAGGATCGATTCCACGCATTTTTGGCTAAGAATGTCAATGACCATGAACATGTTAAAACCAGTCAAAAAATTTATGATATGGCTAAAGAGGCTGGACCCTTTGAGCACACTGAAAAATTTTTAATGTCATTACATACACTTCGTAAACTCACTGAGAATGCCCAAGCAGGGGATGTCATTGACATAGAATATTTAGATGATAAGCATGAATGCCTTGATGAAATGCTGGCTGCACAAAAATATTTCATTGAGAAGGTTTGTGATAAACCAATTGCCATTAATGTAAAAACAACCCTGGTTAGAGATATTTCAAGAAGAGGTGACTATCAGCTTGAAAGTTATAATGAGACAAAGCTATGGAGTAAAACACATATTGTCTCTCAAATAGCATCAGGTAGTATATCTTTAACAAATTTGAATAATTTAAAATTAAATGATGATCAGCATAAGGAGTTACTTCAAGAAATCAGTGAGAAGTTTAACACTATTCAAAAAGCACCCGCCTACCCTGATAGTAAAAGTGGTTTCTTTTTTTCCTGCTTTAAGTATTCACCTAAACAATTAGACGAGATTAAAAATCTTAAAAGAGCTTATGTTAGTGTTTTAGGAAACCTCCCTTCTGAAGATAGAATAGCAAGTGTAGGAGATGCGATTAAAGGCTTGAACAGTATTATTAATTTTCAAAGGGGAATCCCGGTTGGAAAAACCACGACCCGCTCCGAGGTTGATAAATTATTGAATGCGGAGAACACTATAAATTTAAAATTGTGAAGTATTCAGTGAACGGTGCCACCATATAGAGAAGATTTTGCTAACTGCAATTATAGGAAATATCGATTGGGCTAATAAGGCCCAATCTTTATGTCTCTTAGGAAATAATACGGATTGGAGGAAAAACCCGTTGTCCATTTTCAGTGACAATAAAAAATTGTCTAACGTCATAGCCAAGAGTTATCCTTCCACCAGGGTGGACGTTGATGCCCATAGCATCGAGGGTTGCTGTGCTATCAACTGTGGTTGCTCGAATGGTATTCACACTGGGGGAGAGACCTAGAATGCCAGGGCCTACCTCATAACCTGACGCTGTAACGAAACCATTACCATTCATATCAATGCCATCCACATTCAAATGGATTCCTTGCACAGAGGCCCTACCTTCAGAAATATTCACGCCAAAAGCTCCGACGGTGCTTAAATTTCCCGCCAATATTTTCTGCAGTTCAACATTGAATGCAGCGGGAACTATTGGGTCAATGTTGGGATGACGAATTATTTCTCCTGGTAGTCTTTCAGGAAACAATAAGCGAAGTCTGCTATTTTGATTTTGGGGTCTTTTTGGTTTTGCTATCGAATAAAAAAGTAAGCCCCAGTTCCAGTAAATAGGCAACCAGACTCATGGTTTTAACACTTTTTCCTTTTGCAGCCCTGGATGTTAAAACGCGTCTTATAATGAGCTGAATTAATTTAAGTCTAATCAAATTAAGTATGGTGGTATAAAGCATGGTAAATTTCCTGGTTTATTAAATGAAATGCGGGTATTTATCCCTAATAAAATTATTATAGAACAAATGGAAATTACTGTTGTTAGTTCCCATCTTAAGTACCACAGAAAGTGACAGCATTTTAGACGAAAGGAAGAATTTTACTATTTAACTGATAACAGTAATCCTTGACGGTAAGCTTCGCAGGCGCCAGCCTGATCATTGAGGCATTCAAGTAACTTGCCCAGTTCGGCATAGGTTTCTGAACAGGGTGTAATACTAATGCTTTTTTCAAAATAATGGCGGGCTTTACCCCACAAATTATTGCTCATGCTCAAACGGCCCAAACAGAGGTACAATTTTGCAGAATCAGGATTCTTCTTAACCAGTGATTCGGCAAAAAGTAAAGGCTTGTCTCCCAGTCTTAACTTGCCGTACAAGTTAACTAATTTTTCATCAAACGTCTTTCGCAGCGCATTACGAAGAATTGGTTCGGCTTGGGCATCTTCATGTCGTTCGAGTAAAATAGAGCAGTAAATTGCTATAAGTTCTGGATCTTGGCGTAAATCTTTAGGCAAAGTAGCCATTATTTTTTTTAAAGGTTCAAGCTCGGCCGATTTTGCCAGGTCTGTCATGGCTCCCAGGTATGCTTGGGTACGTAATAAATGAAAGGCTTTTTCTGAAAAAACATGATTTTTCTTCAAAGCAGGTAATAAAGCAATTAATGGTTGCCAGTCTTTCACTTCTTTATAAAGTCGCACTAATAATTTAAGAACATAGGGATGATTGGGCGCTAAATCCTGCAAATGTCGAAGCGTAGCTAATGCCTGCTCCCATTGCTTATTTGCCAACTGTAATTGAGCTTGAGTGAGTTCGACTGCGATTTTAGCATCAGGCATTGATTGCTGAGCCTCGCGTAAATAATCATCACGTAAACTGTGATCCCCCATTTCCTGCGCAGCACGCGCCGCAGTTAAATAATTTAACAAAGGCGAGTCTGTGTCAGGAAGGGCTTTAATTAAGTGGTTCCTCGCTTGGGCCCAATGACCTTCACTAAATTCAATGAAGCCCTTTTGCGTTTTAGCTTGGGCTTTTTGTTGGCGACGTTTGTTTTGCCAATTGCGATACGCTTCTGGAATAGTAGTGATCTTACTCACCAAAAGTAGAAGGGTATGCAGCAAAAAAAAGGCGAGGATTAAACCTAAAATGGCCACCCACAAATTAGTTTCTACAGTCCAGTGGTTAATAGCAATTAATAAATAGCCGGGATCCCGATTTAACTGTACCCCTATCCATACCGAGACAAGCAAAACCAAAAAAATAATTAATATCCGTATCATTGTGAGAGCTCTCCTTTCTTGAGAGCAGGTGTGCTCAATTCTCTGTTTTTATTTTCAATTAACTGATTCAGCAGAGGAAGTGCTTTATCCAAAGTAGGTTTAGCCACTTCTAGTTTTTGTTGCTGTAGGCTTTGTAGTTGTTGAAGTAAAGCCTGTGTTGCTGGGGTATTTTCATCAAAAGCGCGCTTTATCGTTTTAATGGCCTTCGACAAGGCAAGTTGGTAAATCTCTGGATTACCTTGTAATAGAGCCCACTGCGCTTCTTCAAGATTCATACGAATGATTTCCTCCAGCATGCTTTGTTGCTGTGGAGACAACAGGGGTTCAATTGCTTCATCATGGCGTCGGATAACAATTAAATCACTAAGTGAATTTAAGCTTTCACGTAATTGTTCACGCCATGGGGAGGTTTTCTTCATCACATTTGTCTTCCCTTGCATGTTAGCAAGAGGTTGCTTTAGAGATAAATTGGATAAATTGTTTTCAGCCGCATCAAGTTGGCTGAGTAAACCTGCTATATCTACTTTAGGGGCGGCTTGTAATTGAGCGATTTCCTGTGCAATTGCTTGTCGGATAGCAAAGATTGGTTGTTCTGACAACGCTGACAGTAAAGTATCGGCTTGTTTTAACAAAGCAATGCTGGTTTGTGGATCATTACTCCAATGTGCATTGACTTGTGCTAGCTCCAGATAGTAGCGCGCCTTTAATAAGGTCCAGTCCTCCTTTTGATACAGACGTTGTTGCATTGCTGTATGTAATTCCTGTTCGATGGCTTGCAGATGATTTTTAAATTCCGTTTGCGTTTTATCTAAGGTTTCAACACTGTCATTAATCGATTGTGTCTTTACTTGCTGTTGTTTCAAATTGTGAAGTTGTGCGATGACGGTTTGTTTTTCCTGCTCAGCTTTCATCGCAAACTGTTTATCTCTATGCAATGAATAAACAGAAAAAATGAGTGCTATTATTGCCAATAGGACAGATAAAATAACAATTCCCAGTACTAATCTGGAAGAATCTATTATTGAAACCTGCTTTACCTTCGAGACTGTTGCTTTTTTTGTGTCATCGGGCCGAGATTTTGATGACGGTTTTTTAGTCTGTTCCTCTTTGTTATTTACCATGAACTAATCCTTGATTAAATTGATGCAGACTTTGTAAAACAGTTTCTGGCTTACTTATTATAATTTGCTGAATTCCTAATGAGGCAGCGGCTTTTGCCAACCGCTCACTAATTACCAGACAAGGTGTATGGCAAAGCCAACTATGAGCCTCATTGCCAAACATAGTAAAAATATTTTGCATCGCTTGCTGGCTTGTAAATAGTATAATATCCACAGCATTTTCCTGCCACAATGAATCAATATATTGCTGATTATACTCAGGGATCACACGTTTGTAGACGTCAACGGTGGTTAGATTAGCGCCCCTTGAAACTAATGTGTTGGCAATATCTGGGCGTCCCTCCCCCCCTTTAAACAAGAGTATGAATGCGTCATGAACATCTTGCAAGCAATCCAGTTTGAGCAATGATTCGCTGGTGGACTCTTGTGGAATAAAATCTACTCGAATGTCATGTTGCTTTAACATTGCGGCCGTAGCGTGACCTACAGCAATGACTTTCAGTGTTTCAGGCCACTGAATGTTGTGTTTGTCTAATTCAGTTAATAGATAATTGACTGCATTAGCACTGATAAAAATGGCAAAATTTGCTTGATGAAGCGCAGGGAGTGAAAATTGCACTGCTTCAATGGCTAAAGCCGGGCACTCAATAGCAGTACCTCCTGCTTGTATTATCGCATCGCTTAGTGCTTTTCCCTGTGTCAGGGGACGGGTATTCAGAACTGATAACCCTTGCAAAAAGTAGCTCATGATGTTTGGCAGAGTAATTTTGCTGCCCCATTCGCCAAGAGCGCGTGGGCACAGTTATCAGCTAAACGCATGGCTTCAGATTGAGGGCCTCGCTGACTATCTTCGAGTATAATGGTACCATCCATATTCATTACTCGAGCCCTTAATAGCAATTGCTCATTAGGCAGAGGTTTGCAATAAACGGCAAAAGGAACATGACAATTACCTCCCAATAAGGCATTTACATGCCGTTCTGCTTGTACACAAAGTGCTGAAATAGGATCGTTTAAAGTACTTAAAAGTTGTTGCAGCGAGCCGTCATCAAGACGACACTCAATACCAAGTGCACCCTGTCCACAGGCAGGTAACATGACATCATCACTTAAAGTTTCATTAATATGTTCGCTCATACCTAAACGCTCAAGTCCGGCATAAGCAAGAATAATGGCATCGTATTCACCCTCGTTTAATTTTTTCAAACGTGTATTCACATTGCCTCGCAAGGGCTTTACGATTAAATCCGGCCGAATAGCCAGCAGTTGCGACTGGCGTCTTAAACTGGTTGTGCCTACTACTGCTTTCGCAGGCAATTGTTGCAATGAACAACGATTTCGGCTGATAAGCACATCAGCGGGGTTATTGCGTTTGCTGATTATCGGCAAGCAAAGACCTTGTGGAAAGGTAGCGGGTACATCTTTCATAGAATGAACAGCGATGTCTGCTCGTTTATCAAGGATTGCTTGCTCAAGCTCTTTGACAAAAAGCCCTTTACCGCCTACAGCCTGCAATTTATCTTTTTGAAACTTATCTCCTGAGGTGAGCATGGGAATAAGTTCTACTCGTATGGGATGTAATTCTTTAATTTTTTCGGCTATAAAATTTGCCTGCCATAAAGCCAAAGGGCTTTTTCTGGTAGCAATACGTAAAGTGTCCATATTTATTCCATGAATATGTTGCAAACCTATTATTATTCAGGAAGAGAAGTGATACTTCAATTTGAATTATAAGTTTTGGATAACGGTTTTTATTTCTCCTGCTGCAAGAAACGATAAATTGCACACGTTAACTTATATTTTATTTACAAAGGATTATGGCTATTAGCATGTGAGTGGGCATAGTGATAGCCCCACCTTCCCCCTCTAATTTTTCGTATGGACGGTAAAATTGTTAGCTTAAAAGCTACCTGGAATTTTATCGTGTGTATTACGCAGATTATTGAATAAATCAGCTGTACGCGTGCTAATTTGACCAGAGCGAGCTTGAGGATATTCACTGTCAATTTCATCAATGGCTTCTGAAATAGTCATGGTTTCTGTTTTTTTAATTAAACTATCAAGTGCGTTTACTTTAATTTGTTTTATATCCTTATTTGGATAAGGCCAAAAACTAGAGATTTCTTTCTGTAATGAACTTATTAATTCTTTGATTTGCTGTAATTGTTCTTTGGAAAGATTTGATTTAGATGAATTTGCCTGAGAATGAGAACCATTGTCAGCAAAAAAGGATAAATTCGATTGCACTATTCGTGTTGTAGATTTTTTTTCGAACATGGCAAAAAGTGTTTGCTTTAATCGATGTATTTTCGCCTTGATATCGGTTCGATAAGTCGAGGTTGGCTTAACAAGATCCTCTAACTTCTCAGTTGTTTGCTGTGTAATCGCTGGAAAAATCTGATTAATGGGGATCAACAATGTTTGGCTATCATGAGCGGGAATGGCGTGCTCCACTAATGTAAAATAAGTTGCTTCAGGGTGCTTATTGCGCAGAGCTAGCAAAAATGCGGGAGATTGGGTTAAACGAGCGGCTACTTCAACAGGATAGTTTAGCTGTGCTAGCGCTGCTTTTAAAAAATTGATTTCTTCTGGGGGGGAATTACTTTTTTGACAAACAACTAAGGCTTCTTGAATTATATTTTTAAATAGGTCTTGATTAAGTAAGGCAGTATTTTTTTTAAAGGAGTCGAATTCCGATTGAATAATCGATTGATTTGGATAAACAAGATGGAAAAGTGCAATGTAGCAAAAGTTATTGAGTTCGGGTCTTTGCAGTACATCGTTAAAACCATGTAATAGGAGTTGGCAGCGTTTTTCCTGAAGGCCTAATTGATCAAGTTGCTGAGAGAGGTCAGTACATAATAAAAGACTTAGGGCTAAATTGGCAGTTGTCTGTAGGAAAGGATGAGTATACGGAGGAAGTAAATTAGTTAAGGCAGCAATTTCACTCCCTACATTGGTCAAATGACCCAAAGCAGTTAAGAGCCTGTAACACTCTCTTAGATAATGATCCGTTGGCATGTTGGGTTGAATTGACTCTTCTAAAAGGCTTAAGTTTTTTTCAAGATCTTCAGACTGTAATCCTTCAGTGAGATGCGTAGTAAAGTTTTTGAAACAAGTGGCAATGGCGTTGTTTCTTTTAAGATATTGTTTAATAACTGGGTCATCTATACCAGTCACTTCCAGTAAAGTATAGTTGGTTTTAAGAGCTTCTTTTAATGCTTTAATACCATCTTGAGTAATGTTGGGGTTGAGATCAAGATGAATTGTAGTCAATGTATTGTTGACTTTAAGCACCTCACATAGCGACTTGATTCCTTTATCGCTAATGTTGTTGTATGAAAGATTAAGGGTTTTAAGGGATTTATTTATCTTAAGTGCCTCGCACAAGTATTGAACCCCTGCGTCGCTAATTTCATTGTATACAAGACTAACCACAGTTAGTGACTGGTTAAGTACAAGTGCTTCAGCGATATCTTTAACACCGATATCACCAAGATCAGTAGTCGAAAGATTAAGCTCAGTAAGCGTATTGTTACTTGCGATTGCTTTACTTAAATGGTGGGCACCAACAGGACCTAATGGATTTGATCGCAGAGAAAGTTTGAGGAGAGTCGTATTAGACCTAAGTGCTTCACTTAAGGTTTTAGCACCTTTAAAACTAATCTGGTTACATCCAAGTTCAATATCAGTAAGGCTTTTGTTGCCCTTTATTATCTCGCTTACAAATTCGCTGCCCGCATCTTCCATCCCAGTATTTGCAAGATTAATGATAGAGATACCATGGTTAATTTTGAGCGCTTCACATATATCCTGAATACCCTTAGGGCCAAGCGGGTTGCCTTTAAGCGCAATATTAGTTAAACCATAGTTTATTTTCAGAGCTTCACTTAAGACTTTGGTACTGGGTGGTTGTATATCGTTATATGAAAAGTCAACTCGCGCAAGACTGTGGTTAGTTTTAATCAGTTCGCATAAATATTGGATGCCAAGCACACCTAGGGCAAGATAGCTATCGCTGTTTGAAATATTAAGCTTTAAAAGAGTGAAGTTAAATTTGAGGGCTTGGCTGAGGTATTTGGCGCCATCAGGACCAATCTTATTGTCGGAAAGATTAACATCAGTAAGCATTTTATCCGTTTTTAACGTATCACTGAAACTCCTGACACCTTCGGAACTAAAATCATTGAGTGACAGGTCGATTGAGGTGACAGTTTTGTTCGTTTTCAATTCCTCACTCAATAGACGCAAACTGTTATCATCAACTCCGCTACCGTTAAGCTCAAGGGAACGAATAGGAGGGTTGTTTTCATGTGGAATTAAAAATTCTAATGGCATAATTTATCTTCTTTATTGAAAAGTTAAAAATTTTATAGAGTTTTTAATTTAATGGAATTTTTTTAATCTCTATTGTAATTTTATTAAATATAATTAATGCCTTCTAAGAGAAGCGAAGGGACAAATCTAGATTAAAGCCAAACATATGGTTTTGAAATCAAGGTGGATTAAATTGTATCAAAATAAGTAAAGTAGTACCAATAGAACATTTATTTATAATAAAAAAATAAGACTTTTTTATGAGTGAAGCTATTTTTTTGTATGGTTATATAGAGAAAAGAGTTGGGATTAATCAAAAACAATCATGAAGAATGTCAAAAAAATGATAAGCTATCTTGATAGCTCTATGCAGCGGAGTTTATCGAATTCCGCGCATCAGCTTGTTGCAGTAGGAGCCATCGCTTTTTTGGGATTTCCATTATTTTACTGGATTTGGGCAGTATTGTTTCCACAATATTATGAAACGATTAGTTTACGACTGATAGGAAGTATGCTGGGGTTAGGGCTCATGCTAACCCCCTATTGGCCTGTCTCATGGAAACCCTATTTACCTGCGTATTGGTTTTTAACTATTCTCTACACCCTGTCATTTTTTTTCACCTATTCATTTTTAATGAATCAAGCCAGCGATATATCGGCAATGTCATTGCTGTGTAGTGTTTTTTTATTAGTACTCTTGGTTGATTTGTTTAGTCTTACGGTACTCTTACTGCTGGGTTGGAGCCTTGCACTACTCTGCTATTATTTGACCTCATCCCAGCTGTATTTTGGTAAAGAACATCTTGAGATGGCAATTGTCTTATTGTTTGTCATTATTGCTGGTTCTACAGTCAACTATAAGACGGCCATGTTGCAGCAACAACGCTTGGCAGGTATGGCTGCCGCTGCGGGTATGATTGCGCATGAATTACGCACGCCGCTCTTAGGGATTAAAAGTGGTGCAAGGGCAATGGCCTATTACTTACCTCACTTGTTTCAAGCTTATTATCTAGCCAAGCGTCATGGGTTACTGGATTCTTCTATTCGAGAAACACGATTGCAACAGTTAGAGGAAGTTGGTGAGCGGATCATCAGTGAAATTGATTATGCTAACACCATCATTGATATGTTATTAATAAAAGCGGGACGTGAAAATTCATTAGAAAACTGTACATTAGAAGTCTGTTCAATGGCGGATTGTTTAAATGAAGCGCTTATACGTTACCCGTTTAAATCGCCACAGGAACGTTCTTTAGTAAATTTCCAGGGGGACTTTGCTTTCATTGGCTCAAAATTGCTAATGCAACATGTGCTTTTTAATCTTTTAAAAAATGCTCTGTATGTTATTGCAACAGCGCAAAAAGGAGAGATTATTATTTGGACGGAGGAAGGAGAAAAATACAATACCCTTTATTTTAAAGACTCGGCTAAAGGAATGTCTTCTCAGCAACTTTCAAAATTGTTCAATCACTTCTATACAACTACTTTTATGGGCACGGGCTTGGGGTTGTCGTTTTGTAAATTAGTAATGAACCGTTTCGGCGGAGATATTCGCTGCGAAGCAGAGGAAGGAAATTACACACGATTCTCGCTCTTATTCCCAGTGACTTAAATAAGGCGTGTTTTATTTGGGAAAATTAAGCACTCATGTTATTTTATACTCAATAAATTTGAGGGTTTATTATTTATTCAGGTTTTTTTGACACTTTGCTGATAGTCCTGAGACTGCGGCCTCTCTGCAGTATCCGGCGATATTGTGGAGATCGTGGATAAAGCCTGTCTGTTGAGCACATCTCTGCCTATACCCACGCGGCTTTCCGCTTTGTGTAGGAAAAGTAGTACTGCACTAGGGTGTGTTGATAGTGGGATAAGTCGCGGCACGTAGACACTGCGGGCTTATGAAAACGAAAGTCAACAGACCTCTAATAATGAAAGCCTAAAATTGTTATTTGCTATGAAGGAAACGCTGCTCAGGAGGAGCTATGCAATATTTTTCAATTCCAACGTGCTATTTTCCAAGCACGGCTCTGTTTATTGATGACAGCCGTGATTTCTTATTAAACTTTGTGCTCCAGTTAGATGAAGGGCTTGCCTACCGCGTTTTTGATTCTCCCTTTGATGCGCTGGATTATATTAACAAAAAAAAATGTGAGTTAGTGATGCTAAGCCAGCGCTGTTTAAGCGAATATACGGAAGCTAATAACTGTCCTCTCACAAATCACACGATAAACCTTAATTTAAATGCTATTCATGCGGAAATTTATAATCCGAAGCGATTTTCTGAAATCTCGGTAGTGGTTGTTGATTATGCAATGCCGGGGATGGACGGAATAGAATTTTGCCGCAGGATTGGTAATACAAACATTAAAAAAATCCTGCTAACTGGCCAAGCGGATGAGAAACTGGCCATTGAGGCGTTTAATGAAGGATTAATTCATCGTTATATTCAAAAAAGTGATCCTAATGTTGCTGAAATTATTACGAAGAGTATCTATGACTTACAGCTGCAATATTTCCAAGTAATGTCCGATATGATAGTGCGCATGCTATCCGTGACATCTCCAAGCTGTTTGCATGATAAGAAATTTGCTGAATTCTTCCGTCAACTTCGTCAGGAAAAAGGAATTGTTGAATACTATCTGGCAGACAATTCAGGCAGTTTTTTGTTGCTTGATGATGATGCGAATGCCAATTTTCTTATTGTCAAAAATGAAGCAGACATGCGATTACATTATGATCTTGCCTTAGATAATGGAGCCAGCGATGAGGTTCTTGACCAACTTGCCAGTGGAGAAAAAATTCCTTGCTTCTGGCAGGCAACGACGAAGCCTCCCGAATGGAATGATTGGGCTGCCTGTTTAGTTCCTGCTCATCGTTTTGTGTCGGAAGAGATTTACTTGTATGCTTATGTGTCAGGTTCTGCATTATTCGATGTGCATCAAAATAAAATAGTATCCTACCATCATCATTTAGAGGAAATTGATGCTGAAGAGTTGTTATTGACTTAACACTTAAGATTGGTTTGTCCCTTTCCGTAGGCCTTACATTTCAACGGTACGAAATACAGGGAGAACAGGGCCACTTTTTTTAATAGCCAACAGGCAATCAACTACTTTCAGTAATTCACCCTGTTGATGATTGGTATTTACTGATAAACGGATGAGGGCATTATTTTTGGGGGTTGCGGGGGCGCAGAAAACTGCGCCATGAATATCAGCCTTTTCAAGCGCGTTACGCAGCCAAATGGTATTGGCTTCTGTTCCTGCATGGAGGGGGATAATTTGAGAGTTACTTCCACCCAAATAAAATCCTGCCTGCTCTAAAGACGTTCGCAAAAAAATTGCATTGCTGTGTAATTTTTCACGTCGCCATTCTTCCTTGGTAATAATGCTGATTGATGCCTTAAACCCAGCTAAATCATGTGGTAAAAGAGTGGAGCTAAAGATAGTGGGTAAAGCTGTGTAACGAATTAATTCAATTAAACTGTGATTGGCAAGGATTACACCTCCTCGACCTGATAATGCTTTAGCTAAACTCGCGGTGATAATATCGACTTCATTTGTCAGACCTAAAGCGGCTACCAATCCGCTTCCTTGGGGTCCATGCGTGCCTAAAGAATGCGACTCGTCAACAATCAACAAGCAATTGTATTTTTTTGCCAATGCCACATAGTCTTTTATAGGGCTGATTGTTCCTGTAGTGCTGTAGACGGAATCGATGGCGATAATGCCGGAGCCGTATCGTTGCAAGCGCTTTTCAAGTGAAGCTATCGAATTATGTTGAAACGGGATGGGTTTGGCGCTGGCTGCTTTAACACCTTCCCAAAAAGACATATGCGCGTAGAAATCTAAATAAATGGGTAAATCACGTGAAGCCAAAGCCTGGATTAATCCGATATTGGCACACCAGCCTGATTGGGCTAATAAACAAGCCGGATAGCCCGTAAAATTTGCAAACTGTTGTTCACAGGCCGCAAGCAAGCTGTCATCGGTTAAAAAAACAGGGGACTGCATTTGACCATTTCCATAGGTCATCATTGCCCTTATTTGGGCATTGATCAGTTCAGGATGGCGGCTAATATGCAAATAGTCATTACTAGTAAGCATCAAAGCATTCTTTGCTGGTGTTTTACCTTTAAGAATATGTTGTCCCTGCCAGGATTGCTGTACTCTGCCTTCAAAATATTGCTCCATGGCATGCTGAATGAAAGGAGGGAAATCATGCTGTTTAGCGGCAATTTTTTGCACAGGGTGGAACATAGACTCTTTATTATACTCTGCCATCAAGTGGTTAATCCTGGGTGTGACCGATATAATCCAAAATCGGGACAGTAATTTTTCATTATTTATGGTTATAACAAGCTCGATGATTATCGTCAATCTTGATTTTTATTAGCAAAATCAATTAACTAGAAGATAATGTATGAAAATTATGCAATTCTCAAACTGGAAATGCGAGTTGCTTATCGGTATGATTTTAAATTAAAAGAAAAAAGGTTAAATCATGCGACTTAGTGTATTCATGTTGGTGTTTGTCAGCTCTGCAAGTGTTTATGCGACTGAAGATTTTGATCGTCAGCAAATTGAACAACGTATTCAACCTGTAGGTAAAGTCAGATTACAGGAACAGAAAACTACCGCTCCTGTAGCCACAACACAACCTGTTGAAACCGAAACAGCGGCTACTAAAAAGGAAGCGCCCGGGCAGGCAACATATGAAAAGTATTGCAGTGTCTGCCATCGCGATGGGGTGGCTGGTGCTCCTAAATTTCGCGTTGCAGCGGATTGGAAAACACGCCTAGATGCTAAAAAGCTGGAGGAGTTAACGGCTACGGCAATTAAAGGTATTAATGCCATGCCGCCCAAAGGAACTTGTATGGAGTGCAGCGATGAAGAAATTAAAAATGCAGTTCAATATATGTTGCCTCAATCATGACAAAGTTTATCTATAAACGTTGGGAATTGTTCCTGTTTTTACTGAGTTTAACCCTATTGGCAAGTTCCTTTTATTTTCAATATGTAGAAGGCCTTGAGCCTTGTCCTTTATGCTTAATGCAACGCTTATGCACTTTTTTGCTCGTGGTTGTCACCTTTTTGGGTCTTACACTTCGGTATTTAAAGGCGAGTAAATTTTTGGCAATTATGCAGGTGGTAATCGCTTTTGCTGGATTATTTTTTGCGAGTCGACAGTTATGGTTGCAGTCATTACCTAGCGATCAAACGCCAGCATGTATGCCTGAGCTTGATGTTCTCATCCGCTATTTTCCCTGGAGTGATGTTCTCCATGCCCTTTTTTGGGGAGCTGGTGATTGTGCGGAAGTCTCCTGGAAATGGCTTGGATTAACGATGCCAGGATGGACGGCCTTGTATTTTTTGTTCATGGTAGTTTCAGGGGCTTGGATTTTTTGGCAATCGCGCGTACAAGACAAATCACTCTCGACGCTGGTTTAAGAGATCATTTGCATACAATTTACTGGCAAATAAAGAACCACTTGGCTATTATCACCTCCTACTGTTTTTTGCCAGTCAAGTTATGACAAATCAATTTAGTTGCGAAGTCTTAAAGCGCCATACTCATACCCAGGCTCGGGTTACTCGTGTTAGCACGCCCCATGGGGATTTTGTTACACCCTCTTTCATGCCGGTAGGAACCCGCGCAGGCGTGAATAATATGATGCCAAATGAGTTGTTGCAGGCGGGTAGTCAAATTATTTTGGGGGGTAACACTTATCATATGCTGTGCGCCCCTGGGATGAAAGTAATAGAGGAAGCAGGGGGAATGCATGCTTTTATGGGTTGGCATGGTCCCATGCTGACTGATA
>NZ_LNYG01000004.1:0-72757 GCF_001467745.1 Legionella jamestowniensis | reverse complement strand
ATTTAGCTTGTCTAAAAATAAAGAAATTTGTGTGATCGATGAAGAGGGTGCACATTTTAAATTACCGGCTTCGGAACGCTTGATTCATATGACTCCGGAAATGTCACTTGAAACGCAGAAAATTATTGGGGCAGATATCATCATGGCGTTTGATCAATGCACCCCTGATAATTGCACCCGTGAGGAAGTACAACAAATTATGACACGCACCCATCGGTGGCTCAAACAATCCATTGCCTATCATCAACAATTCCCCACTTCCCGTTACGGGGCAATGCAGGCACTCTTTGGTATTATCCAGGGTGGCATCTATGAAGATTTACGTCGTGAAAGTGCGGAATTTATTGCCTCTATGAGCACGGATGGCCTTGCTATTGGTGGTGAAACAATTGGCTTTAATATGAAAACCACGGTGGAAGTCATCCGTTGGGTTCGAGAGTTTTTGCCAGAGAATAAGCCGCGCTATACGATGGGGGTAGGTATGTCGCCGCAGGATTTGCTGGATGTGGTGGCAGAAGGCATTGATATGTTTGATTGTGTTGCGCCGACCCGTAATGCCCGTCATGGGGCACTGTATTGTGGTGAAATCGTGCAAGCAGGTAATTGGTTGAAATTTGAAAGTCCTTACGAAAATGAACGCATCCAAATTAAGAAAGCCTGCTTTGCAAAAGACCTGCAACCCATTATGGCAAACTGTTCTTGCTATACTTGTAACCATTATTCCCGTGCCTTCTTGCACCATTTGAGCAAGCAAAAGGCTAATTTGTTTACCGCATTGGCAAGTATTCATAATATCCATGTAATGCATGATGTTTGTGCTAAAATGCGCGACGTAATTATGGCTTAATTTTGAGAGACAGGAGATTTTAATGATTGTAATTGCCACTTCAAAAGGCGATATTCGCATACAGTTGGATGAAGAAAACACACCAACCACTGCACAGAATTTTCTTAATTATGTACGTAGTGGTTTCTATAATAACACTATTTTTCATCGTGTTATTGATGGATTTATGATTCAGGGCGGTGGATTGACGGCTGATATGACGCAAAAATCAACGGAGCCTGCAATAAAAAACGAAGCAAAATCTGCTAAACCCAATAAAAGAGGTACTATTGCCATGGCAAGGACCATGGACCCACACTCGGCTACTTCACAATTTTTTATCAATGTTGCGGACAATGCCTTTCTGAATTTCACGGGTGAACACGCACAAGGTTATGGATATTGTGTATTTGGAGAAGTCGTTGAAGGAATGGATGTGGTTGATGCCATAGTAAAAGTAAAAACAGGTCAGCGGATGGGGCATGCTGACGTGCCTGTGGAAGAAGTAGTTATTCATGAAATCCGTGAAGTTTAATAGATGGGTTGACATGTTCTGTCTTCCAACAACTTGATTAGCAACCTTCAAGTACTGCGGCGAGTCCGCAGGATCCACAAGGATGCCTCTCCTCTTGCTATACATCTACTTACTATTTCTACCTACCGCGCGACTTGTTCGCGCGGTACTAGCGGTACTATAAGTACCAAGTTCTCTTGCCTATAACTTAAGTATTTTTTGACTGCCCTTATTGCCTTCGATGTCGTTTCCGTAAGCTTTTTGAATAGTCAAACTTTGGCATTTCAATGTGATAAATAATAGCTATTACTCGCACAGTAAAAATAGTAACCAAGGTAATAATAATATTGATACTTTTGGGAACATTAAAATGCGCTAGGACAATAAATAAGATAGCACCGACCAATGCAATGGTGGCATAGAGTTCTTTACGTAATACCAGTGGAATATCATTACAAAGGATGTCTCTTAGCATTCCGCCACAAATGCCGGTAATCATACCGCTTATAATTGCCATACCGGGTGAGTAGCCATTTGTTAACACTTTTTGCGCGCCAATAATTACAAAAGCGGATAAACCCAAGGCATCGAGAATAAGAAAAACTTTCATGATGCGGACTAAGGAGTGAGCAATGAAAATTGTTACAAACGCAAAGCCGGCAGTATAAAGAATATATTCAGGATGAGCGACCCATGTCAGGGGGTGCGTATCGAAAAGCACGTCTCTGACTGTTCCTCCGCCGAGTGCTGTAATACAGGCAATGAGCATTACACCAAAAAAGTCCATTTTTTTTCTACCCGCGGCAATAGCGCCAGTAATTGCTTCTACACAAATGCCCATGATAAAGAGATAATGTAACAACATAATGGTGTATTGCTCTAAAAAAATGCAATAATACCATTGTTTATTGGGTTGGCGAAATAGCGTGATTACGCTAGGCTTATAGTATTATTAGGACATCATGTTTAGAAGTAGAAGGAAATTTAGATGAGTAATGAACATCATGAGCATACATTTATCGAAGCGGTTGATAATGATACGAGAAATAATATACTTCGTTTAGATCAGAAACTTAAAGGATTACAAGCAGAAATCAGTGCAAAAATTGATGGGATGGCATCACTAACAGATGCAGCTTCGAGTGAGCGTAAAAAACAATTAATGATTCTTTCCGATGAAGTAAAAAAAGCAATTCAGGGAATACAAAGGTTAGTTAACTTGGCAGTTGCGGATGAGTTTTCAGCCAGCGAATTTAATGAAATGAATCAGGAAAAAATAGAAGCTCTACGAGAGATGTTTAAAGAAAGTGCTGATAAGATTTCGCTTATTAAAGAAAAATTTTAAGTTTCTTGACATTTCTTTCTAACGGGTCAAAGCTCTGATTTCTGGCGCTTGTGCTAGCATACTATGTTTATAAGGATTTATTTTGAATTTGTCTTGCTTTGAAATAAACTCTCCTGAGAATTTTCATGAATTTTAGCGCTTGGTATTACCCTTCTTTGACGGCTTTATTTCTTTATGGCGCTTGGGGATATTGGGGAACAAGAGCGTCCACTTTTATAAATCCACTTTCTATTACCTTTTATTCCAGTCTAGGCGTTTTGATTTCAGGTATAGTCGCGTTGTTTTTGTTAGATTTTAAACTTGAATTATCTATCAAGGGCAGTACTTATGGATTTCTTAATGGTTTGGCAAATGGAATAGCTTGTATTTTTTTTATTATGGCTTTACGCAAAGGGCCAGTCATGCCAGTAGTTTTAATGACTTCAATGTATCCTATGATAACCTTAATGCTGTGTATGCTTTTTCTTAAACAAGGGCTTACCCTGAAGCAAGTTGCAGGAATGATTTTCGCGGTTATTGCCCTTATTTTATTTGCAATGGAATAAGCTTCGAGTTTGAGAAAAAAAATTAACTGTGTATAATCCAAAGCCGAATAGAAAGCAAGATAAACAATTTAAACAATATTATTTTGCTAGGCGAATTAATCATTTAAAGAAAAATTATATTCAGTATTTCAATTTTGAAAATTTTAGTGCACACTACTGTAAGCCTTAGTATGTTGCTTTAAATGATTTTAAGTCCAAACTAACAGAAGGGTCTTTTAATGAAAAAAATAGCAATAGTAATAGGTTGTCTAATGCCTTTATTATCATTTGCTGCTCCTGCAGAGGGTGATAAGACGTTGGATGCATTCCAAGAGTTATGCGCTAAAGAAAAAGATCCTCTCAAACGTCAAAATTATTGCCATATCCTTGATCAGAAAAGTCATTCCCAGGCTATTCTTAGTGATATCAATCCAGACACGGTTATTGTTTAGTTACTGTAATACCATCGCTTAGCTTGTCGACTTCTGGAATGGATTTAATAGTATTCAAAATTATTTTCCAGCGCGACTAGAGAGTATTTTTTAAAACAGGTTTATTAACAGACAGCAATTGATAAGATATTTCCTTTGCACTTGCTGTAACAAAATTGACAGAGGTAATTTGCCAGTTTGTTTGTTGATTTTTATTAGCAAAAGCAACTAACGTCAAACTAATGCAAGCAACTGCCAAGACAAGCTTAACTGTAATTAATTTATCCATACTTCTCCTCCTTGAGCATCTGTTAGCCTAATTCCATGGCTTGGTTTTTAAGCATAGACAACAAAAATCAATTCATCAAATTGAAGAGTAAATAATTTTTTAGCGTTCATTTAAGATAAGCTATCTCTGCATAGGACAAAATTTTTTAAATAGTCGTTGCGAGCGTCAGCAAAGCAATCCAGAGCATTTTTTGTGTAAAGAGCATACCGAGTTGCTGTGCTGATGCTTACACGACGCGATTCTAAATTCATTCTGTATAAAGATAAGCCGTCATTTCGTGTACAGCGAGGAATCTCCTGCCTTAGCCACGATATCATTAGAATTCAACCACCAGAATCATTTAAGCATTGCTTTGTAGTTGCAGCTTTTATATAATCAACGCCTATTCGCTAGAAAGAACGAATAATAGGCACGTAGCTCAGTGGTAGAGCACCACCTTGACATGGTGGTGGTCGGTGGTTCGATCCCACTCGTGCCTACCAAAAAAATAGCCCTGCAAGACAGGGTTTTTTTTTGCCGCAACGACAATTAATTCTTTCTATAATTAGGGCTAGATATCAAGAGCCATTGCCACTATGATTAGAAATTTTTATCTGCCTGAGGGATGGACATAAAATGCCAAACATTAAATTGCCTGATGGAAATGTCAAACACTTTGAACATCCAGTTTCAGTTTATGACGTTGCCCAAAGTATCAGTTCAGGGTTGGCCAAAGCTGCATTAGCCGGCAAAGTTAATGGCAAATTGGTAGACACCAGTTACCCTATTCAGGATGACTGTGATTTGGTTATTATTACAGAAAAGCAAGAACCTGAAAGTCTTGAAGTCATACGCCATTCTACGGCTCATCTATTGGCCCAGGCTGTTAAACAATTATTTCCTAGTGCTCAGGTTACAATCGGACCTGTTATTGAAGATGGTTTCTACTATGATTTTGCCTTTGCCAGATCATTTACACCGGATGATTTGCAGCAAATTGAGGCCAAAATGTATGAATTGGCCAAGGCAGATTATGCCATTACGCGACGAGAACTGCCTCGAGATGAAGCCATTGCCTATTTTCGCAGCCTTGGGGAAGAATATAAGGCTAAAATTATTGCCGATATTCCTGAAGGAGAAATTCTTTCCTTGTATAAGCAGGGAGATTTTGAAGATCTCTGTCGAGGGCCGCACGTTCCCTCCACTGGACATTTAAAGGCATTCAAATTAACTAAACTGGCAGGTGCCTATTGGCGTGGTGATTCGCGTAATGAAATGTTACAGCGTATTTATGGCACAGCATGGACGGACAAAAAATCCCTAAATGATTATTTGCATCGTATGGAAGAGGCTGAAAAGCGTGATCATCGTAAGTTAGGTAAGGCTCTTGATCTTTTCCATTTTCAAGATATTGCACCAGGTATGGTATTTTGGCACCCAAAGGGTTGGATCATTTATCAAATTCTTGAGCAATACATGCGCAGAAGGCTCTCTGATTTTGGCTATCAGGAAATTAAAACACCTCAATTGGTGGATAAAGTGTTGTGGGAAAAATCAGGGCATTGGGCCAATTTTCGTGAAGAAATGTTTGTCACCGAAACGGAAAATCGTGAATATGCCGTAAAACCTATGAATTGTCCCTGTCATATTCAGGTGTTTAACCAAGGGTTGAGAAGTTATCGTGATTTACCTATGCGCTTGTCTGAATTTGGTAACTGTCATCGCTGTGAACCTTCGGGTTCTTTACATGGCTTGATGCGGGTGCGTAATATGGTGCAGGACGATGCCCATATTTTTTGTACTGAAGAACAAATTCAATCTGAAGTAGCCATGATGCTTGAACTCGTACAATCTGTTTATGCTGATTTTGGTTTTACACAGATAAAGTATCGATTGGCATTGCGACCAGAGAAACGTGTGGGTGGCGATGCTGTGTGGGATAAGGCTGAAAATGCTTTAAAACATGCTATGCTGGGTAGAGGGATTGAATGGGTTGATGCGCCTGGAGAAGGTGCTTTTTACGGGCCCAAAATAGAGTGCTCTTTAGCCGACAGTCTTGGTCGAATTTGGCAATGCGGCACTATTCAGGTGGATTTTTCTATGCCGGAAAGACTGGAAGCTCAATATGTTGCTGAAGATGGCAGTCGTAAAACACCAGTAATGTTGCATCGCGCGATCTTAGGGTCATTTGAACGATTTATGGGTATCTTGATTGAGCATTATGCTGGTCGTTTTCCCTTATGGTTGTCACCTGTGCAAGCAATGGTTCTAACTATTAGCGAAAAACAGGATGATTTTGCCCGAAAAGTAACCGAAATTTTACAAAAACAAGGTGTTCGCGCAAATTTTGACTTGAGAAATGAAAAAATTGGCTTTAAAATTCGCGAGCATACTTTGCAAAAAATTCCTTATTTGCTGGTTATCGGCGATAAAGAAGTCGAAAATAAGGCAGTATCAGTGCGCACACGTGAGGGTGCGGACTTGGGAACAATGAATATTGATACAATTTGTGATACCTTACAACGTGAAATCACAGCAAAAGGTATTAACCATTTGGAGGATTAAACTATTAGTGCATCAAATAAGCGTGATAGCGATCGCGCGCGAGTTAATGAACAGATCAATGTACCTGAGGTACGCTTAATTGATGTCGAAGGCAATCAGGTGGGAATTGTATCAACGCGAGAAGCTTTAAGAGCAGCAGAAGAAGGTGGCTATGACTTGGTTGAAATTTCGCCGACTGCCAAACCCCCTGTTTGCCGCATTATGGATTATGGTAAATTTCTCTTTGAATTGAGTAAAAAACAAGCTGAAGCCAAGAAAAAGCAGAAGCAAATTCAAGTTAAAGAGCTAAAGTTTCGTCCAACGACGGAAGATGGAGATTATCAGGTCAAGCTACGCAACCTGATTCGTTTCCTTAATCATGGTGACAAAGTCAAAGTAACGTTGCGTTTTCGCGGACGGGAAATGGCCCATCAAGAAATTGGTATGAAGCTCATGGAGCGCTTACTGCAAGACACCGCAGAACATGCTGTTGTTGAGCAACAAGCCAAACGTGAAGGCCGCCAGTTATTGATGGTATTGGCACCTAAGAAGAAGTAGGTCTATCATTACTTGAAAATTAAGTGATTGATCAAAGATCCAAGAGTAGTTGTAATCATTGGATTAGCCAATAGATAGCTACATTTTTTATCAGTAGCAAAGCAAATGCGGAGTAGTATGTTATGCCTAAATTGAAGACACATAGTGGCGCCCACAAGCGCTTCCGTAAGAGAGCGAGTGGTTCGGTCAAGCGCCGTGGTGCTTATAGAAACCATATCCTCACCAAAAAATCAACTAAACAAAAACGCCATCTTCGGGTTGGTTCTTGTATGTTGAAAGAATGCGATGCACGTTTAGCTAAACGTATGTTGCATGGTAGTTAAGGGGAGGATTCAGAAATGCCAAGAGTTAAACGTGGTGTGACTGCTAAAGCACGTCATAAGAAAATTTTAGATCAAGCCAAAGGTTATTACGGTGCCCGTAGTCGTACCTATCGTGTTGCCAAACAAGCGGTTATTAAAGCAGGTCAATACGCTTATCGCGATCGACGTCAAAGAAAGCGTCAATTTCGTGCCTTGTGGATTACCCGTATTAATGCTCAAGCACGTGAGTGTGGATTGTCGTACAGTCGCTTAATTGCTGGCTTGAAAAAAGCTGCCATTGAGCTAGACCGTAAAGTATTAGCTGATATGGCTGTATATGATAAACCCGCTTTCGCAGCAATCGCTGAAAAGGCAAAAGCAGCACTTGCATAACAAGCAAATATCGTGATAACTAAGAGCTTTCACAAACAATTGCATAAGATTGCTGGTAAAATTTCTAATTAAGTGTTTAATAATTAGAAATTCCAAAAATAGAGCAATAGTTTGTGGCGGCTCACAAGGAGGCTGTAGCCTCCTTTTTTACATGTAGGTTTTAATCATGCAAGATATCATTCTGTTACAGCAACAAGCGGCTGAAGCGATTGCAAAAGCGCAAGAGATTTCTGTATTAGAAGCAATCCGTGTGGATTATTTAGGGAAAAAAGGGCAATTAACTGAAATTCTTAAAGGTTTGGCGAGTTTATCACCGGAGGAAAAGCCTAAAGTTGGGCAACTGGTCAATCAGGCCAAACGCGAAATAAGTACGCTTATTGAAGAAAAAATGTTACAGCTCAAAGAAGCGCAACTGCAGCGGAAGCTCGATGCTGAAAGGATTGATGTAACTTTACCTGGCCGAGATAGCAAAAGTGGCTCGCTACATCCTGTTACCCAAGTGAAACAACGAATAACTGATTATTTTAGTCGATTGGGTTTTGATATTGTGACAGGACCTGAGATTGAAACTGAATTTTATAATTTTGAAGCGTTAAACATTCCAGATCATCATCCTGCTCGAGCTATGCACGATACTTTTTATTTCGGTAATGGCCGTTTATTGCGCACTCATACTTCTCCTGTACAGATTAGGGTGATGGAAAATCGCACCCCACCTTTCCGGTTAATTGCACCTGGGCGCGTTTATCGCTGTGATTCAGATGTAACCCATACCCCTATGTTCCACCAGGTAGAAGGCTTATTAATAGATAAGCAATCAACCCTTTCTGATTTAAAGGGACTGTTACAAGATTTTTTTGCTTATTTTTTTGGTCGCCATTTGGCTTTGCGTTTTAGACCTTCCTACTTTCCATTTACGGAGCCTTCTGCCGAGGTGGATATTGAGTGTACCCAATGTTTTGGTAAGGGATGCCGTTCTTGTAAATTTACCGGATGGCTAGAGGTATTGGGTTGTGGCATGGTTCATCCGAATGTATTAAAAGCGGTTAATATTGCTCCTGAAGAATATCAGGGATGGGCGTTTGGTATGGGAATGGACAGACTTGCAATGCTTTACTTCGGCATTGATGATTTACGTATGATGTTTGAAAATGATGTAACATTTTTAAAACAATTTTAGGCAGCTGCTTTCTTATCCATGCAAACCATCGCAGTGAGCAGCAATCAGAGCACGCGAGAGTCTATTCCAGGTGATCAGTACAATAAAGTACTGAAGGGTAGAAGATAAACGCTACAACGAAGTGTCTTTAAGACCAGTACTAGATGGATATTTACAATGAAAGTTAGTGAATTATGGTTACGTGAATGGGTAAACCCTTCTTTAGACAAGCAGCAGTTGGCTGCACTCTTAACCATGGCAGGTTTGGAAGTAGACGCAGTAAGCCCTGTTGCAGGCGAGTTTGATGGTGTTATTGTCGCAGAAGTTATAAGCACTAAAGTGCATCCTCAAGCAGATAAGTTAACGTTGTGTGAAGTGAATACAGGCGTTGGCCAACCCTTAAAAGTAGTTTGCGGCGCCCCCAATGTTCGTGCCGGATTAAAAGTAGCGCTAGCGCAAATTGGAGCGCATCTACCTGGTGATTTAATAATAAAAGAGTCAATGCTTCGTGGCGAATTATCTCAGGGGATGTTGTGCTCAACCACTGAATTAGGGTTATCAGAACAATCTGATGGTATTTGGGAACTCAATGAGGATGCACCCATAGGAGCCGATTTAAGAAGCTACCTCAGCTTGAATGATTGGGTATTTGATATTGATTTAACACCCAATCGAGCAGATTGTTTTAGTGTATTAGGGGTAGCGCGTGAAGTAGCTGCTTTAACGCAGATGACACTTAAGGCAAGACCCAAAGAGGTTGTGCAACCATCCACTGATGAAATAATTACCATTAAATTACAAGCAGTAGACGCTTGCCCGCAATATTTTGGCCGTGTAATTCGTGATATTAATCCACAGACACCGACCCCGGTTTGGATGGTAGAACGTTTGCGACGGGCAGGTGTTCGCTCAATACATCCGGTTGTTGATGTGACGAACTATGTCATGCTTGAGCTTGGTCAACCCATGCATGCTTTTGATTTGAAGACCCTGCAAGGTGATATTGTTGTTCGTAAAGCAAAAGCAGGGGAAACGTTGATTTTACTAGATGGGCAAGAAATTAATCTGCATGAGCACGTCTTGATTATTGCTGACAGCCAAAAACCGTTAGCAATAGCGGGTATTATGGGCGGAGAAGAGAGTGCTGTTCAGGAGTCTACAGCGGCTGTTTTTCTTGAAAGTGCTTTTTTTAATCCCGTAACCATCGCAGGAGTCGCAAGAAATTATGGATTATGTACTGATTCATCTCAACGATTTGAGCGTGGTGTAGATTCAGAATTGCAATTACTAGCTTTAGAAAAAGCCACTGCTTTATTGCTTGATATTGTTGGTGGTGTAGCAGGGCCTGTGTGTTCCGCTATGCAACCAGAGGCGCTACCTTCTAACAATACCGTGTTATTTAATCCATTAAGGGTTAAACAAATTACCGGTTTGAAAATTAGCGAAACGGAAATGGCTGCTATGCTTGAACGCCTGGAGATGAAAGTAGATAAAAACGTCTCTCCCTGGAAAGTTAAAATACCTTCCCATCGCTTTGACATCAGCCTTGATGTGGATTTAGTAGAGGAAATTGCTCGTTTAAATGGCTATGATAAGCTTTCAGGCAGTACAATGCTTGCAGCAGTACAAGTAGGCCAAATAAATCCTGTAGAATCACTGGCTACCCGTATTTCCCAACTCTTCGTTTCACGAGGGTATCACGAAACAATTAGTTATAGCTTTGTGGATCCGGAATTACAAGAAGAACTGTATCCTCAACAACCCACGATGCAGTTGCTCAATCCAATTTCTTCGGAGTTGTCACACATGCGTGCTGGCATGTGGCCTGGGTTATTAGCCTCAATGATTTATAATATTCATCGTCAGCAAACGGCTATTAAATTTTTTGAGCTAGGGGTCATTTTCGAGCTTAGAAAGGAAGTATTACATGAGCATCCTTGCATTGCAGGATTGTTGACAGGGGAATATGGAGCATTAAATTGGGGTGAAAAATCAGGAAAATTCGATTTTTATGATTTAAAAGGGGATCTTCAGGCTCTTTTTGCTTTCTTGCACATTGATGATGTTAAGTTTGAAGCAGAAAAGCATCCAGCCTTACATCCCGGTAAATCTGCTCGAATTACCATTGAAAACCAGGATGCAGGATGGTGTGGAGTATTGCACCCAAGAATCGCAGACGCGCTAGATATTCATGAAGAGGTTATATTATTTGAGTTACGGCTAAATGCATTGGTAAAAGAAGCAACACCTCGTTATCGGCAAATTTCAAAATTTCCACAAATCCGCAGGGATTTATCCATGTTGGTAAACAATGAAATTACAGCTGCTCAAATTGAAAGTGCGGTATATGAGGTTGCAGGAGCTGAATATCTTAGATCATTCGATGTATTCGATGTATATACAGGTGAACACATACCCGAAGGTAAAAAAAGTTTGGCTATTGCCTTGACTTTACAGGATGATAAGCGAACGATGATTGATTCAGAGATCAATACAATAATCAGTGCTATAATCAAGAAACTAAATGAGGAATTTGCCATTATATTGAGGGACTAATCGTGAACGCACTAAGCAAAGCAATGATTGCAGAAACTTTATGTAGCGAATTGGGGCTGGGAAAATCCGATGCCAAAGATATGGTAGAGCAGTTTTTCGAAACCTTAAAGGATGCTTTGGAAAACGGCCAGAATGTTAAATTGTCAGGATTTGGTAATTTTACCCTGCGCGATAAACCCCAACGGCCAGGTAGGAATCCTAAAACAGGTCAGGCTATCCCTGTTGTGGCAAGACGTGTAGTGACTTTTAAGCCTGGACTTAAATTAAAAACGAAAATAGAAGAGCGGAGTAAATAATTCATTGGCGCATTATGTTAAGCATATTTTTTTATGCACGAATCAAAAGATAGCCGGAAAACAATGTTGTGCCAATGAGGGTGGAGAACCGTTTTTTGAGCATATGAAAACTCGATTACTGGAGCTCGGGCTACATGGGCCAGGCAAGATACGCATCAGTAAGTCAGGGTGTCTTGGCCGTTGCAGTGAAGGTCCTTGTGTGGTTATTTATCCGGAAGGTGTGTGGTATACTTACCAAACTACAGCTGATATCGATGAAATAATAAACCGCCATTTGCTAGCAGGTGAAGAGGTGAAACATTTGCTAATCTCTGGTTGATTGCATAAAATACCTGGTTATTTAGGAATTTATTAATTAATTTAAGGTTAAAAACAGCTTTTGGAATATTCTCTAAGGCCTGATTTTTTTAGCTTTCCTATAAAAAATAGCGAAGAATCTAAAAAGCTTGCAAGAATTTCTAGGATTGCACTTGTAGGATCTTCAGGTTTTGGTTAAAATCGCCCGTCTGATTGAAAGATTACCAATAAAGGCGGTACGGAGTTATTAATGAAAACATTTAGCGCCAAGACACACGAAGTCAAACGTGACTGGTATGTGATCGATGCTAGCGACAAAGTTTTAGGTCGACTTGCTACTGAGATTGCTCGTCGTTTACGTGGCAAGCATAAAGCTGAGTATACACCACATGTTGATACAGGTGATTACATTATCGTAACAAACGCGGAGAAAGTAACTGTTACTGGCCGTAAGTTTAAAGAAAAGATGTATTATCATCACTCTGGTTTTCCAGGGGGTATCAAGGCAACATCTTTTGATAAGTTGCAACAAAAGAATCCTATACGTATTATCGAGCTCGCTGTGAAAGGAATGCTTCCCAAGAATCCTTTAGGTCGAGAAATGTATCGTAAGCTGAAAGTTTATGCCGGTAGTGAGCATCCGCATACCGCTCAGCAACCCAAGCAACTTGAGATTGAGGAATAAGTATTATGGCTGATAGACAGCAATACTATGGCACTGGCCGTAGAAAAAGTTCAACGGCTAGAGTGTTCTTACGTCCTGGTAAAGGCGAAATTAAAATTAACAATCGCGCTCTGGAAGAATATTTTGGTCGTGAAACATCATGCATGATCGTGCGTCAGCCGTTAGAAACAGTTGACGTTATTGGTAAATTTGATATCTATGCTACCGTGGTTGGTGGTGGAATTTCTGGCCAAGCCGGTGCTGTGCGTTTGGGTATCGCTCGTGCATTAGTTTCTTATGATGAGTCTGATTTGGTTGAAGGTGCTGAACCTAGCTTAGACTCGTTTCGCAGAAAGTTACGTGCTCGTGGTTTGCTGACTCGTGATTCAAGACGTGTCGAAAGAAAGAAATTTGGTTTGCACAAAGCTCGTCGTGCAACTCAATATTCAAAACGCTAATCCAGTTAGCTCAAAACCCCGCAATGCGGGGTTTTTTATTGATGCCCATTATCCTGCCTTCCTTTCAATTTTTTGATATTTTTCAAGAAAAATCAGGGCAATATTACACCCATTAGAATTAATTTAGCCTCCCTTTTTGCACAAATTACCGGCATTTTTTTGCTTTATCTCTTGATGACATCTCTGCCTAGGGCTCCGTGGCTTGTCCGTGAGGGTCAGCGTTTCAGCACAGTATTTATGGATCCAGCAGCCCAAACCCGTGGGACGTCGAGAAATAGCGGACTGCGTTTCAGAGAAAATTTGTGCTTTGCTCGGGATAGCACCGTTTTGTTTATATTTTAGATAAAGTATGGTTTTACCCTGAAGAAAGAATAACCTATCGTTTTCAAATGCCTAATTCTTTGTTATAACTGAACTAAATTCTAGTAGCTAGTGGAAATGGGACTGAGGGATGAACCAGGATGATATAAAGGTGATTAATAGCAATGATCCCAACGACAATAATAGCCCTACAGAAGAAGAAATAGATGAGCAAAGGCGTCAATTTCTACTCACATCGACAGGTATTTTGGGCGGTGTCGGTGTGGCTTGCGCGCTTACCCCGTTTGTTTCGTCATGGCTGCCCAGTGCACAAGCAGAGGCTGCTGGAGCGCCAGTACAAGTGGATTTAAGTAAATTGGAACCAGGACAACAGGTTACAGTAGAGTGGCGGGGCAAACCTGTATGGATAATAAGGCGTACTAAAGAAATGCTGGAAACCTTAAAGGGAGCTGAAGAACAGTTGCGAGATCCTAAGTCATTGGTTGAACAGCAACCAGTTTATGCTCAAAACCAGTACCGCTCAATCAATCCAGAATATTTGGTTTTAGTTGGAATTTGTACCCATCTGGGTTGTTCACCAAAATATTTCCCTATTGTTAATGAACTTGGACCTCATTGGGTCGGTGGGTTTTACTGCCCATGTCATGGTTCTACCTTTGATTTAGCTGGAAGGGTGTTTAAAGGAGTGCCTGCGCCAATTAATCTAGAGGTGCCCCCTTATTATTTTTTAAGTGAGCATGTGATTGTAATTGGCGAAGACAAGAAACAAGGATAATCCAAGATGAGTCGACTGATACATTGGATAGATGCGCGTTTTCCGTTGTATAAAACGTGGAAAGAACATTTAAGTGAATATTATGCGCCTAAAAATTTTAATTTTTACTATTATTTTGGCTCACTTGCACTGCTAGTTCTGGTAAATCAGTTGGTAACAGGGTTATGGCTCACTATGTTCTATACCCCCACCGCTGAGCAAGCATTTAATTCCGTTGAGTATATTATGCGCGATGTGAATTTCGGTTGGTTATTGCGTTATATGCATTCAACCGGCGCTTCTGCATTTTTTATTGTCATTTATTTGCATATGTTTCGAGGGCTTCTTTATGGTTCCTACCAAAAGCCACGAGAGCTGATTTGGCTTATAGGCATGGTCATTTTCCTATTATTAATGGCGGAAGCCTTTTTTGGATATTTACTACCTTGGGGACAAATGTCTTATTGGGGGGCGCAAGTAATTACCTCTTTGTTTGGCGCGATTCCCTGGGTTGGAGAAAGCGTTGCCACCTGGATTCGAGGTGATTTCAATGTGGCTAATGCCACTTTACAACGCTTTTTCGCATTACATGTGGTAGGTGTTCCGCTTTTGCTTTTGCTCCTTGTCTTTTTACATATAGTGGCTTTACACAAGGTTGGGTCAAACAATCCTGAGGGAATAGAAATTAAAAAGTATGTGGATGCAAATGGAAAACCGCTGGATGGCATTCCTTTTCATCCTTATTATACAGTCAAGGATTTTGTTGGAGCTATTGTTTTTTTCATTGCTTTTTTTGCCATTGTCTTTTTTATCCCTGAAATGGGGGGATATTTTTTAGAGTATGCTAATTTTATCCCTGCTAATCCAATGGTAACGCCTGAGCATATTGCTCCTGTGTGGTATTTAACGCCCTTTTACGCCATGCTAAGAGCAATTCCCGATAAATTATTGGGTGTAGTAACTATGGGAGCATCCATATTGATCTTATTTTTTATTCCTTGGCTGGATAGAAGCCCTGTACGCTCGATGCGTTATAAAGGAATATATTCCAAGATTGCTTTAGCAGCTTTTATTATTAGTTTTATCATGTTGGGTTATTTAGGTACAGTTATTGTGACACCCGTAAAACAAGTTTTAACGCGTTTCTTTACTGCCGTTTATTTTGCTTATTTCTTATTCATGCCGATTTACACGCGATATGAGCATTGCAAACAAGTACCTGAGAGGATACCTGTATGAGTAGAAAGCCTCTATTAACTGGGTTGCTAGGATTGCTTATTGCTACGCTGGTGCATGCCTCGACCTCAATTGAAATGCTTCCTGTCAATATCGATGTTCATGATTCGGCGAAGTTACAACGTGGCGCAAAAATATTTATGAATTATTGCTCCGGTTGTCATGCTCTGCGCTATATGCGCTACAATCGTATGGCAGAAGATCTAGGATTGACAACATTCACTGGGGAAATAGATAAGGATCTGTTATTTAATAATTTAATCTTTACTTCTGCTAAAATTCATGACCCGATAAAAATTAGCATGGCACCTGCCGATGCAAGACAATGGTTTGGTATTGTTCCGCCAGATTTATCGCTAACCGCAAGAGAACGTAGTCCTGAATGGATTTATACATATTTAAAAAGTTTTTATGAAGACAAGAAAAAACCATTTGGGACCAATAATTTGCTAGTTCCCGATGTTGCAATGCCAAATATTTTAGAGCCTTTGATAGGGCGAGTTATTGCGGTTCGTGAAAACCAGGGTGCAGAGTCTTCCGGCCCGCATCTGGTTCTTGTTCAGCCAGGAGAAATGAATCCACGCCAATTTGATAGCATGTTAGAAGATTTGATAACTTTCCTGACTTATGTTGCTGAGCCGGTCAAATTGGTTCGCTACCGACTAGGGGTTTTTGTTATTTTGTTTTTATGTGTTTTTTTGTTGATTGCCTATCTGCTTAAACGAACTTATTGGAAAAAAATTCATTAGGTTAAGCAAAATGGATGCAAAGAGATTTCTGTGTTCTGGATGACGGTATTTTGCAGACAAGGATGGTTTGCGCAAGAGGGCAGTGTTAAATTAACTCAAAATGGTATAATCTTGCCTTGGAAAATTATCTGATTTTATCATCATAAGCTAAATTTTGTGGTAAAATAATGCCCTTTGACATACAAAAGTATGAATTAAACGTTTGATTGAGGAGTTTGCTGATGGCTATTGTGGCAAAGCGCACCATTATGTCTTTATATTCTGACAATGATGATATTTATAGTCATCAGGTCCGCATAGTTTTGGCTGAAAAAGGGGTAAATGTGGAGATTCTGCAAGCCAAACAAGGTGAAGCCCCTAATGACTTGCTCACAGTAAACCCCTATGGAACAGTTCCTACACTTTTGGATAGAGAGTTGGTTCTCTATGAAGCACGCATTATTATGGAATATTTGGATGAGCGTTTTCCTCATCCCCCGCTTTTGCCCGTATATCCAGTCGCGCGTGCAGAAGCACGCAAAATGATGCATCGCATCGAACAGGATTGGTATTGTTTGTTGCAAAATATCAGGGCTGGACATGACATCGAACAATCCCGTGCATACTTACTTGAAAGCCTGGTAAGTCTCGAGCCGATTTTTGCAGATAAGCCTTATTTTCTAAGTGACGAGTTTTCCTTATTGGATTGTGCGCTGGCCCCTTTATTATGGCGTTTACCGCAATTAGGTATAGAAATTCCAGAAAAATCCAAAGGACTGCAAGTTTACATGCAACGTCTTTTCAAACGTGATTCTTTTCAATCAAGTTTGACAGAAGCTGAGAGGCAATTAAGAGCGGCCTAATGATGAAAATGACTTCCAATAAGCCTTATTTACTACGTGCTATCTATGATTGGATTGTAGACAATGACTTGACACCTTATATTCTAGTCAACTCCAATTTTCCTGGCGTTCAAGTTCCACAAGAGTACGTTAATAATGGCCGCATTGTATTAAATATTTCCCCTAAAGCATGCCGTGGATTACATCTTGAAAATGATAGAATTATCTTTACTGCACGTTTTTCAGGGCAGAGCATGCAGATTTTTATTGTCCCTGCTGCAGTTCTTGCAATTTATGCCAAAGAGAATGGTCAGGGAATGGAGTTCCCTGAAGAAGCTCATGAACCTCCACCGACTACCATAGGTTCAGAGACCAAAGGACGCAAACCTGCCCTAACACTTGTAAAAAAAGAATAAAGTTAAGCATCAAGAACTGCTTTAAGCCACATTAGCGGATTAATGCAGGACTTGAAGGTGCATGGTGGCGTTAACTCTATCAAGGGTTATTGTTAAATGGAGCATAGAAAGGCATGGCTACTACAAAGATTTCTCTGTATCAAGTCAAGCACATTCGTTCGTGTGAACAATCAGCCACAACAGATTTAGGCTTATCTGAAGATGAATTGATGGCACGTGCAGGCTCCAGCGCCTTTTCTGCCTTAGCCAGACTTTATCCCGACATTCGCAATATTGCGGTATTTTGCGGGAGTGGAAATAATGCCGGTGATGGATATATTTTAGCGCGCTTAGCTCATGAGCAAGGTTATTCCGTAGTCATTCATCAATATAAAACGATAGAAGACTTACCACCCGCAGCTCGCCATGCAGCATTAACTGCTATTGCTGCTGGAGTTCCCTGTCAATCACTGGAAGACGTTATTGACAGCGAAGTGGAATTAATCGTGGATGCTTTATTGGGCATTGGGGTACAAGGTCATGTAAAAGATCCGTTAGTCGCAGCAATTACTCAAATTAATGATAGCGGTCTTCCGGTGTTAGCGATTGATATTCCCTCGGGTCTGGATGCTGATACTGGCGCTGTGCTCGGAACTTGCGTACGTGCAACGGCAACAATTACTTTTATTGCCCGCAAGTTAGGATTATTCACTCTCGACGGGCCTGATTATTGCGGTAAAATTATTTGTGATAGTCTCGGACTTGATCGCCTCTTATCAACCATTCAATCTGCAGTGCACGTCTTAGACGAAAGCTTGCGTAATGCGCTTTTGGCACCACGATTAAAAAATTCTCATAAAGGCCATTATGGCCATGTCCTTATAATTGGTGGTGGTCAGGGTATGCCTGGCTCTGTGTTTCTCACGGCAAGCGCTGCATTACGTGTTGGAGCAGGGGTTGTCACTATAGCAACACGCCCGGAGCATGCGGGCCATGTCTTACCTGGTTTACCTGAAGCAATGATTTATGGTATAGAAGAAGCAAACGAGCTTACTTCTTTAATAAGTCGAGCAACAATCTGTGTTATTGGCCCAGGATTAGGCGAGGATGAGTGGGCTCATGTCTTATTTACCAAAGCGCTTACTTCTCAATTACCCATGGTGATTGATGCTTCTGCTTTACGTATTTTGGCGTCTAATCATCAACATGATGACAATTGGGTTTTAACCCCACATCCCGGTGAAGCCAGCAGTTTGCTGAACTGTTCTACCGCTGAGATTCAGAAAAACCGGTTAGAGGCTGTAAATGAGATTCAAAGACAATATGGTGGTAATGTCATTCTTAAGGGTGTAGGCACTTTAATTGCTACCGATGAATCAGAAACCTATTTATGTGCTGCAGGAAATCCGGGTATGGCTAGTGCCGGAATGGGCGATGCTTTAAATGGTCTTATTGCAGGGTTGTTTGCTCAAGGATTATCACTTACTGAGGCTGCGAAATTAGGTGTGTGGCTTCATGCTACAGCGGCGGATGCTGCAACCCTTGCAAAGGGCGAGCGCGGTCTTTTAGCCAGTGATTTAATGCCCTATATACGTCAGCAAGTCAACGTTGTATCAACCTCGGTGAATGGGTGAATGAATGATAGAAACCGACATGGTTCTCCCTGATGAACACAGTAGCGAAATTCTGGCGGCAAAGTTGGCACCGACAATAACGCCGCCTTTAATTTTAAGTTTCAGTGGGGAAATTGGTGCAGGGAAAACAACCTTTATTCGAGCGCTGTTGCGGACTTTGGGGATAACCGGTGCAATTAAAAGCCCAACCTTTTCGTTGGTTGAAAGTTATCAATGTAAGCATTTTCAGCTACATCACTTTGATCTCTATCGCATTCATGATGAGTCTGAGCTAGAGTATATTGGGTTTAGAGATTATTTTCGTGAAGATTCGATATGTTGTATTGAATGGCCAGAACATGCCGGACACTTCTTGAATAAGGTAGATATGAGTTTTAGCTTTGCTGTCAAAGGTCATGGGCGTTTGCTGTCAATAAAGGCTGCAAGCCCTGTGGGAGATAAACTGCTGTCTCAATTTGCGGGTAAGGAATGATTAGACGCCTCTTCGCATTATTTTTATTAGTGACAAGTTGCTCAATGGTGATGGCTGCAGCAAAGTTACTTTCTGTCGAAGTCAAACCACAAGGAAACAATCGGACTGTACTTTTTACACTGGATAAAGCAGTTGCTCATAAAGTGTTTACGCTTACTAATCCCAATCGTGTGGTGATTGATTTTGACGATACGGATCTGGCGGTTAACTTGAATCAAATTAATTTGGGACATCAATTGATTCGATATATTCGCAGTGGTCGGCCAAATCCACGCACACTGCGTTTGGTTTTCGAAGTGAATCAGGTGGTAATGACTCAAACAAAACCATTACAACACTCCACGGATCAGCATGGGTTTTCTCTTAATTTAAGGACAAATGGTCAAATTTCTGCGGCAAATGGATCAAAACCTACTGAATATAATCCAGTCCCCCATTATTATGAGCCACCTTCCTCTATGTCTCAAAAGGTACAGAAAAAAATCACAAAAACGTCTGTACCCGTAAAGCACGTTCCTAAAAAAACATTGCGTGATGTGGTCGTGGTTTTAGATCCAGGCCATGGTGGTAAGGATCCTGGTGCGAGTGGACCAAGAAGGACAGCTGAAAAAAATGTGACGTTGGCTATAGCAAAGAGACTAAAACAAATTATCGATAGACAACCGGGCATGAGGGCTGTGCTAACCCGTAATGGTGATTATTATATTGAATTGCGCGAACGATTAAGAATTGCCAGAAAATATAATGCTGATGTTTTTATTTCAATTCATGCAGATGCTTTTATCAATCAACAATCCAGCGGCGCCTCTGTATTTGCCTTGTCCCAATCAGGTGCTACTAGTGAAGCTGCCAGATGGCTTGCAGAGAAGGAAAACTATTCTGAGTTAGGGGGAGTTAATTTATCAGAATTGGATGATCAAAGTGGTTTGGTGAGAACAGTACTCATCGATTTGTCCCAAACGGCAACGATTGGTGCTAGTCTTCATATGGGAGAACGCGTATTACGCAATTTAGACAGAATTACCCGCCTGCATAATCGCAAAGTTGAGCAGGCACGATTTATGGTTTTAAAATCACCAGATATTCCCTCCATTTTAATTGAAACCGGTTTTATTTCTAATCCGCAAGAGGAACGTAACTTAACAAGCCCGGCCTATCAACAACGATTAACTCAAGCTATTTTTGATGGACTAAAGCGCTATTTTTGGGATTACCCGCCTCATGGGACACGAATAGAGGCTTTGGCTGGAAATAGTAATATTCATTTGGTTCGAAGTGGGGAATCATTACCACAGATTGCCTCAAAATATCATATTTCGGTAGCTGCATTGCAAAGCGCTAATCATCTGTCAGAAACAAAAATAAAAGCCGGTCAACGACTTGTTATTCCTACCGTATGAGAATTCAGCAACTGCCAATAGCATTGGCCAATCAAATCGCTGCAGGAGAAGTAATTGAGCGTCCAGCTTCAATCGTTAAAGAATTATTGGAAAATTCGCTGGATGCCAAGGCAACTCTTATTAATATAGAGATTGCTTATGGAGGATTAAACCAGGTTAAAATTAGCGATAATGGTATTGGTATTGTTGCTGATGATTTACCGTTAGCCATTGCCCCGCATGCGACAAGTAAAATTAGTCAACTTAGTGACTTGTATGCAATTCTAAGTATGGGCTTTCGTGGAGAGGCTTTAGCCAGTATCGCATCTGTTTCACGCTTAACAATAAGCTCTAAACCTAAAGATCAGACTCATGCAATGAAATTGATTAATGATGGTCAGGAAATTCGCCTGGAGGCCTGTGCAAGAAGTCAGGGAACGACAGTTGAGGTGCGAGATATTTTTTTTAATACCCCTGTACGAAAAAAATTTTTAAAAAATGAGCGCATGGAGTTTCAGGCAATAGAAATGGTCGTTAAGCGTTTTGCATTAAGTGCACCAACAATAACAATCAATTTGTCCCATAATGACAAAAAAATATTGAGTTTGCCTGCCGCACACTGTGAGAAAAGCAGGTTGGCGCGAATTCGTAAAATATTAGGGAAACTGTTTGTTGAACAATCCTATTATATCGATGTTGAGCACGCAGGCATGCACCTCTCTGGTTGGATAGGAAGCGAAAATTATCAGCGAAGCCAAAATGACAAGCAATGGATTTATATCAATATGCGCATGGTAAAGGATAAATTGCTTAGCCATGCCATTAAGCAAGCTTATGAACAGTTATTGCATCCCGGGCGTTATCCATCTTGTCTTTTGTACTTATCTGTTCCTGCTGACCAGGTGGATGTTAATGTACATCCAACAAAACATGAAGTTCGCTTTCAACAACCACGACTTGTTCACGATTTTATAAGCGCACAAATTCAAGGTGTATTGAGGCGTCCAAAAACACTTGAGCAATATCAACTCAATGAAAACACGGAATCCTGGCAAGTTAGTGAGCCTTCTTCTTATCGTGCTCAAGCAATAAGGGTTGATGAATCAAAAAAAATGACTAATGAAAGCAAATGGATTGATTTAAATCAGCATTTTGCCTTAGTTTTTGTGCAAGAAGAGCCTTATTTAATTGATATAGTCTCTTTACATCGTCATTGGTTGCGAGCATTCCTAAGTAAAGAAAATTTTCCTTTAGCAAACCGGCCGTTATTAGTGCCAGTAAGTCATACTGTTGAAAAAATAAACTTACAGTACTTTACCGACATTAAAAAACATTTGGAACAGGTAGGCATGGAAATAAGCCTTCTAGGGGAGAATGTATTATGTATTAGAAGCTTACCTATAACTCTTCCCCATTTGGATTTTAAACAATTGCTAAATGCTATATTTAAAGAATACCCTTTTACAAAATCGGAATTAATGGAACTGTTGATAAAACATCAAATTTTTGCCCTAAGTAATGCCTCACAGGCAGAAAAGGACACACTAATTGCCCACATGCAGAGCTTACACCATGAGAATAGTAATGAACATAGCGCGTGGCAAAGACAATTGTCGGTAAAACTTTGCAGGGATTTATTAAATGGCTAAGACAATTGTTTGCTTAATGGGGCCGACTGCTTCAGGTAAAACTGCGCTTGCTTTTGAGCTGGTGAAAGCGTTTCCGTTTGAAATCATTAGTGTGGATTCCGCCATGATTTATCGCGAAATGAATGTTGGCACTGCCAAACCTAGTATGGAAGAGCTTAAGCATGCACCGCATCATTTAATCGACATTTTAGATCCCATTGAAAATTATTCAGCAGCGCAATTTTGTGAGGATGCTGTGGAGTTGATTGAGGCTATTTTTCAACGCGGTAAATACCCTTTGTTAGTGGGGGGAACGATGATGTATTTTAATGCACTGCAGCAGGGCCTATCCGTTTTGCCCCAGGCGGATGAAACAATACGGCTGGATTTATTGCGACAGGCAGAACATCATGGCTGGTCTTATTTACACCGGCAACTAGAGCAGGTTGACCCCCTATCGGCTGAGCGAATTCATCCTAATGATACGCAGCGTATTCAAAGAGCACTAGAAGTTTATCAGTTAACCGGTAAACCCCTCTCATTTTTTTGGTCTGAGCAGAAAGGAGCAGGAAAATACCATTTTGTGAATCTGATCTTATTTCCTGAACAAAGAACTTGGTTACACGAGCGGATTGCTCTAAGATTTGAGCAAATGTTAAATCAAGACTTTGTTGGTGAAGTCGCACAGCTTTTACAAAAATGGCAATTACCACCTACGAGCCCTTCCATGCGTTGTGTAGGTTATCGCCAAGTCATTAATTATTTGGCAGGGGATTATGATTATGAAACTTTACGGCATAAAGGTATTGTTGCTACAAGACAATTGGCTAAAAGACAGTTAACATGGTTACGCTCATGGCCTAAGGGTGTATTTTTTAATTGCCAGAATCCTGCCACAACACGACGTGAAATCATGGCACTTGTTAAGGAAATCATGGATAATAGGATTCATAATTTTAAGACCGTGTAAAAGTTTTTTTGAGGAATACGATGTCTAAAACTAAAAAAAAACCAGCAAGTACTAAAAAGCAGTATATTGTGCATCCACATGATTTGCCTTTGAGTTGCCCAACGGATGAAATGGAATTATGGAATGCCCATCCCAAAGTTTATTTACCCATTGAAAAAACCGGCTCGGAAGTTTGTCCCTATTGTAGTTCTCATTTCGTTTTAAAAGATGATTAATTCCATTTGTATTGTACGTTTGTCGGCATTAGGCGATGTACTAATGCTGGTTCCTTTAATCCGCACTTTACAAACCTACTTACCTAATGCCACTATAACTTGGGTAATTTCTCGCCCGGCTTATGATTTAGTTGAGGGTATGGATGGTGTTGAATTTATTGTTATTGATAAACCTGATGGCCTTAAGGATTATTGGCAATTCAAAAAACAGTTAAAAGGTCGTTCATTTGATGTACTTTTAGCCGCGCAGTCAAGTTTTCGTGCCAATCTTTTATACCCGCTAATTCGTGCCCCGCGAAAAATTGGCTATGATGTTTATCGAGCTAAAGATGGCCATAAATGGTTTATCAATGAAAGAATAAATGCAACTAACGGACATACTTTAGAGGGGTTTCTACAGTTTGCCACTGCTTTAGGGATAGAAAACCATGAGGTGCGTTGGGATTTACCCATTACTCAGGACGATTATGCATGGGCTCGTGAGCATTTACCGTCGAACGGTCCTGTTTTGTTAGTTAATCCTGCCGCCAGTAAATTGGAAAGAAGCTGGGTGGTCGAGCGATACGTGGCTGTTATAAAAGAAGCGCAGCGTCGTTGGCAAGCACAAATAGTTTTGACAGGAGGGCCTGGAAATTTCGATAGAGAGTTAGCCGACGCAATCCTAAAACAAGTTCAATGTATTGACTTGGTGGGTAAAACTAAGCCAAAACAATTATTAGCACTTATACAGCAAGCAGATGTTTTACTGTGTCCGGATACAGGGCCGTCTCATATGGCGGCGGCTGTAGGAACGCCCGTCGTTGCATTGCATGCAGTAACCAATTCCCAAGTGTCAGGCCCTTATACGTTTAGGCATTTGGTAGTAGACTGTTATCCGCAAGCAGTAAAAACTATCCTCAAAAAAGGTAATACCGAGAAAATTTGGGGAGAAAAGGTCCATGGGACTGAGGCAATGAAATTGATCCAGGTTGATACGGTATTGGCGAAATTAGAGCTGGCAATAGCAAAGTAAAATCACAGTTTTATTGTGCAGTACCCTGATAAATTTCTATGAAAAATGACATGATAAAATATTAGGATAATGCGTTAGCTATTGTTTTCCCAGCTATTTCGGCCGGGTCATCCCCATCAGAACAAATTTTTCTCAATAGAATAGTCATATGTGTTTGGCCGGGCATAATAATTTTGTTGACGGAATTACCGGCTTGGATAAGTTTTTTGGCATACGCTTCACTTTGACTTCTGCCTCCGTCATATTCACCACAGAGAATCGTTGTGGGCGGTAATCCAGATAAATCAGATTCCCAATAAGGGGAACACCTAGGATCTGTTCGTTGTGATTCTTTACAATAACAATCAAAACTAAATTGCGCAGCAACAGGATCAAGCATCTTATCTTGTAAAGCATAGTCATCGAACTCATGAACAGAGTTGGTATAGTCAAAGCCCCCACTTATTAGTAATTGATGAAAAATTCTAATGTTAGGATTTGATCTTGACAGATTAGTTAATACTGCTGCCAAATTAGCACCGGAGCTCCATCCTGCTAATATTAGCTTGGACAGATCTGCACGAAATTGTTCCGGATGCTTAATCACCTCATTGAAGGCATCTATGGCATCCTCTAGGGGTTTTGGATAAGGGTTTTCAGGTGCCAAACGGTAGTCAACCATTAGGGCGTGACAATTGGAGTATTTAGCGATTCTACTGATGATGGTATGGTTTTCCTCAAACAATTGATGAATAAAGCCAGTACCAGGAAAGTATATAATTAAAGGTTTCTTTTTATCGGATTCTGCATAAAATCGATAGCGAATTGATAAGCCATCACGGTTTTGGATTGTACCGTCGTGAAAAGCGATGTTGGCAGGATGACCTACAAATTGACTCAAGCTCTTGGCAGCTTGCCTTATTTGCTCAAGAGTTAATGCTTGCGGGACTTCCTGTGGCAACAGGTCAAAAAATTCCAAATCAGATTTATTCAATGGCATCATCAGCTCCTGAATCTGTATGGGTCGAAGCCCCTTTCTATGAACAATTCCGAATCATAATTTGTTATCATCGCGCAAAAGCTATCCTGTTAATTGCTGTATTTACGATAACCTTCTAAAGTTTTACCTACACATGGTAATTTTTCAAATTATTAACAATTCAAAAGTTGCCTTTATTTGCCAAGTAGATTATTTTTAAAGCATAGATAGTATGTCTTGTCCGGCTAACAGGATTTCTTTAGGGGCCAGATTAAAGATGTGGTGAGCAAGCTTATTGAGTTAAGAAGCCTAAAGCATCTTAAGAGGCGTCCATTTTGTAAAACAGAACCGAGGCAAGAATACTATCTACTCATCCTAAACCGTTCACCCCTCTTAAAAATAAATCTTGGACAGATTGCCTAAATGACCTTGCTGTGTCAGTGATAAGTAACTCAATATTATTAACCAGCGCCTTGCTGTGGAATAATTCATTGCGATTCTAAATGGAAAGAATAAAAATAAATGCAAGATTAAGAAAAGTAATCAACTTGGAATATTAATGGAGAATGAGAGTGACGGAGAGAGAGCAGTATTTTCGAGAACGCTTTTATCGTTGGCGGCAGGATAAGGCAAAAAATGAAGAAGCTGTATTGCTGACGATACTGCATATTGATGCCTATATGAGGGCAGCGTTTCATTTAAAAGGCATTAAAAGTGATTTCTATGATCATACGTCTCTCAAATATAACGAGTTGAATCGTTATGGGAAAAGGGAATTTGGTGTTTTACTCTATTGTAAATTCATCATTCAGGATTACTTTGAACATGCGAATGAAGAAGAGCAAGAATTGTTAAGCGTCATTGTAAAGAAGATTGATGGGCTTTATGAACAAGGCCGTGTTGATACCCAAGCAAAATTAAATGCACTTACCGAGAGTTGTCATTTTTGGCTCGATAACTATACTCAAAACCGAGAAGATGTTTCTCAAATTCAATCATTATGTTGTGTTTTGTACCTGCTCTTAAAAGTACTGGAGATTTTTCTTAAAAGTTTGGGTGGCTGGAGTAAACAGTTAGCTAAACCATTTATTAATCTTGATCTATTAGTCAATGAAATAGAGAGCTTGCTTGTAAAAACAGAGGAAAGATTTAACCAACTTAATACAATTCTCAATCAGGACAAACCCTGTGCCCCTCAAAATTTGGCAGAACTTTTTGATAAAAAATATTTGGAACTCGTGGCAAGCAATCCGGCTAATCATTATGATGTGCTGTTAGCAAAAATATCTCTGCTTGAGACCATGGTTATTGAGGCTAAAACAATGGGCTTACTTCTCAAGAGAAACTATGAATTTAAAAAAAATCTTCAAAATGCCCAATCATTTTTAAGTTTAATAGAAGACAATGGGAAGTATATTATAGGAAGAAAATATTTTCTGGATTTAATTAAAGAAAATGATAAATCCTTTCAAGACCTAATGAACTGTCTAAATTCAGAGCAAAGAACTGCATTTTTGGATAAAGTAGAACAATTGAAAAATCCTACTCATATCCAAAAATTTTATGCGTCATTACAATACAGTGCCAGTTGGGCCACAGCCTTGCCTGCCTCTGCATTTCGTCTTACCGTTCCTCAGGATTGGCAGAATTATGTGGTCGGTGTTATTCCGGACACCTTGGACAGTCAATGCAAGAATGACTTGAAATGTTTAATTGAGATAATTGCAAAAGATTTAAAGGAAAAGTTGGTTGCAACGGAAAATGAAATGCAACTATTGACTGAAAAATTTGCTGCAGATCAGCGGTATGAACAATTTATTAAAGACATTCCGATTGAAGTAATCGAGCAAATCGTAGCGTCTAGCCAAACAATGATGGAAAGTTTGGCAATGTACAAAAATCTACTTTTATATGCGAATAGCAGGCAGAAAACTTTACAAGAAATTCATGGACTCCATGAACAAATCGATGATTTTTTACAATTGCATGATAATTTTTGGGTAAAGCTTTCTAATTTTTTGGCAACGTTTTTTTCTTTTTTTAGGACTGAAACTGCATGTTTAGTGGCCAAAGTGCGTGACATACAAAATAAATTAAATACTTTAAAATGCGAATACAGTAGCGATTTTGATAAAGCATGTGAGGCTTATCTACAGAAGCACGAAAGATTGCATCCGCAGTTGCATAATTTACTAGTAGAAGAGGCGAAAGGTCTTGACAGTTTAATCCCTAGGCAAAATAAAACAGTCATTGCCAAAACATCGGTACGTGAATCATTTTCTCACATAAGGCAATGCTTTTTTTATGTAAAAGAAAATCCTGTACAATTAGCAGAAATGCCAGTGTCGCATTTAATAATAGTCAATTAACACAACATAAGGGATCTTTTTGGAACCTTTGTTTTTTTCAGCAGGATTGGTTGCCCTGGCTGAATTTGGGGATAAAACGCAATTGCTTGCATTTATATTGGCAACACGATTTAAGCGCCCCTTGCCCATTATATTCGCAATTCTGGTTGCCACCTTGGCTAACCACGCATTTGCCGGTGTTATAGGATTATGGATAACCGCCACGTTAAATCCGAAAGTACTTCATTGGTTATTGGGTATTTTCTTTATTTTGATGGCCATTTGGGTGTTAATTCCAGATAAGGGAGATGCCAATGAAACAAAAATAACCCCAAACCTGGGTGTTTTTACCACAACGCTGATAAGCTTCTTCTTGGCGGAAATGGGAGACAAAACCCAAATAGCAACCGTTGCATTAACTGCTCATTATCATGCCCCTCTAAGGGTGATTCTTGGAACTACCTTGGGAATGTTGTTGGCGGATGTCCCTGCAGTATTTCTTGGAGAAAAACTTGCAGAAAAGCTTCCTATCAATATCATTCGTATCAGTGCGGCGATCTTATTTCTGGTGATGGCACTTTTAATAGTCATGCAATTGGATAAATTTATTTTTTAGCTAACAGTAATTTCACGGGCATGATAGCCTTTTAAAATAGACAACGCTTCTTTGATTTGTTTTTCAGAAGTCACTGTAATCCAAAGCACAAACCCTCCTTTTCTTTCTTGTCGCCTTATTTGTTTGTTCTGACGCTGACTGATAAATTTGGCTAACAATGCCCCAGCGATAGCACCAATAATTGCACCTAAAACGCCATAGAATAAATTGTCTGAAGGGGAACGCACATCGCCTATCAAAAAAACACCAATAGTGACAAAAATAAATACAGGAATGGCAAAGGAAAATCCAATTACCCATCCAAAATCATCCCTTAAAAAATGTTCTGTTTTTGGGGGGGTGATACTTTCTTGAATTTCATCAGGTTTCACATAAGGTTTACCATATTTTTCGGCAATTTTTTCGGGTGAACCTTGCACACTGATATCATGACGAGCCACTGTTTTTTCAGTGAGTTTGGCAATAACTCTTTCTAAAACGATTTCGCTGCTGATAATTGCACTTATCTTTTTGTTAGGTAGACTGGCCATGGCAACTCTCCTTTTCACCTTAAGCTGGTTGAAAAAATTTTCATGATATTAGCCTAGCTTTTCTTCTATCATCTATCAGTTTTATTGAAAGACTTTATACTTACAGTATAGTAAATGGAGATTTAAGCTAGGGAGCTCCTCATGAGTAACTATACAATAGGTCACATGACAGAAGCTGAAGTTAATGATGCCGTAGAATGGGCAGCCAAAGAGGGGTGGAATCCAGGGCTTCATGATGCGATTTGTTTTTATCAAACGGACCCACAAGGTTTTTTTGTTGGAAAACTGGACGGTAAAATTATTGCCATAGGTTCAGCCGTCATTTATGACGAACAGTTTGCGTTTTGTGGTTTTTATATTGTTGATAAAGGATTTCGCGGAAAAGGGTACGGCTTGGCATTAACCAAAGCTCGTTTAGCTTATATTGGAAATCGCAACGCTGGGTTGGACGGTGTGATTAACATGGTAGATAAGTATGCAAATCTAGGTTATAAAATTGCACATAACAATAGTCGTTATACAGGGAGTTCTTATCCTGCTCTCGAAAAAAATAATCCTGCGATTGTTCCATTAGCAACCGTTGATTTTACTTGCTTACTTGAGTATGACCGATTGCATTTCCCAGCATTACGTCCCACTTTTTTAAAATGCTGGATAAACCAACCAGAAGGAGCAAGCCTTGGCTATATGCATTCTGGAAGACTTTTAGGTTATGGTGTTATTAGGGCATGTCGAAGCGGCTTTAAAATCGGACCTTTATTTGCCGATTCACCAGAAATTGCGGAAGAATTGTTTTTAAATTTAGTCTCTCATGCAAAGGGCCACGTCTTTTATTTAGATATCCCGGAAAATAATCCACATGCGCAGGAATTGGTAAAACGCTATCAATTAAACAAAGTGTTTGAAACAGCAAGAATGTATTTAAAAGGAGAGCCGCGTTTGCCAATGGAGCAAATTTACGGTATTACTACTTTTGAGCTGGGATAAATCATGCAACGGCAAATGGTTGGCTATGGAGCTAATCCTCCGCAGATTTTATGGCCTAATCAGGCGAAAATCGCAATTAATTTTGTTCTCAATTATGAGGAGGGTGCCGAACTTTCTCCTGTCAACGGTGACAAATTCTCAGAAGAGTATGGCGGAGAGTTTCCTCTGGCGAAAAAACCTGCTGGTATGCGTAATCGTAGCATGGAGTCATTGTTTGAATACGGAAGCAGGGCAGGTTTGTGGCGGTTAATTCGTCTATTTAATGCAGAAAATATTCCTTTAACTTTTTTCATCACCGGATTGGCGTTAACGTTAAATCCTGAATTAAGTCGTTATCTTAAAACATCCTCACACGATCTTGTAGGCCATGGATGGCGATGGATTGATTATGCGCTAATCCCCAAAGAAGAAGAAAAAGAACACATTTTAAATTGTTGCAAAACTATAAAAAAATTGACGGGGAAGCCCATTCAAGGATGGTATTCCGGTAGACGCAGTGAGAATACAAGAGATTTATTGCTTGAAATCGGTGGTTTTCTTTATGACTCAGATAGTTATGCTGATGATTTGCCCTATTTCGAAGGAAAACACCTCATTATACCTTATACACTGGATTGCAATGATTTTCGCTTTAGCACCTCACCAGGATTTAGCCACGGTGATATGTTTTTTATGCATTTAAAAAACACCTTGGATTATCTATACAGAGAACAAAGACCCGCAATAATGACAATTGGATTGCATGCCAGAATCAGTGGTCATCCAGGGCGTTGCATGGCCGTAAAACAATTTATTGATTACTTACAGCAGTTTCCTGATGTTTGGATAACGCGACGTATTGATATTGCCCATTACTGGATTAAACAATTTTCTAAGCCTATGTGATTGATGATGATAACCAGTACTAGATGTTCGAATGCCTTGTCTCGGGGCATTCGAAACCTTTCCTTCTTATGCAGATTCTATATTGGCCGTTAATTGCTCATGGACGCCACTATCAATAAGAACGCGTAGGGACATCTGCAGAATAAAAATACTAAGGGGAAGTAGCAATAAAATATCTAAAGGGAATTGTAAAAATCCCGTCCCTCCGAAAGCACCAAAATAAGAGACAACTAATAAAGAGACTAGGTAAAAAGCAAACCAATAAAGGCTTGGGCCACAGTCGCTTAATCGACGCTTTTGATAAGCCATGTTAATAATAAAGCCTACCAACAGCGCTAAACTTAATTTCCATAAAATGTCAAAACCACACCAATAAAGCATTAAATTACACACATAAAAGGCTATATGACAAAAAAACAAGCTTCCTCGGAGTTTAAAAGGGCGTTCTCGAGCCGGTTGGAGCTGGCGCATCGCTAACAAGCAAATAGGGCCAATTCCATAAGATAAAATGCTACAGGATGAAAGGAACGCTACCATTTTTTGCCAACCCGGGAAAGGGAGGAAAGATAAAATCCCCACAAGAAAGTTAGCATATAACGTAATATAGGGAATTTTATGTTTGTTTAACTTTAAAAAAAATTCAGGCAAATGTTTGTTTTGTGACATCCCATATACAATGCGTGAGGTGGCGGCCGTGTAAACTAACGTGGTGCCAAAAGGAGAAAAAGCTGCATCAAACATGAGTAGCATAGCGACAAAACCTAGGCCTAACAGTAATGTTAAGCCTACTAAAGGACCACTGTCACCAGGAAAACTCAGATTATGCCACCCTTGGGCTAAGTAGGATTTTGGAATAGCGGCGAGAAAACTAAGTTGCAACATAAAATAAAGGACAAACCCTACCAATACAGCACCCAAAATCGCAATAGGAATATTTTTTTGCGGATTTTGTACTTCGCCAGCAAGCATTAGACCATTCTGAAAACCGGTAAATGCAAACGCAATCCCACTTGCTGAAAGCGCAGTAAAAATTTGTATCCAAGCCTCTTTGGTGCTCAGTTGTATATTAATATTTCCCATGGAAGGGGCACTCGAAAGCAAAGCAACAATAGCAAGGCCAGGAACCAGAAATTTTATAATACTGGCAAATTTATTACATTCTGCCAGTAACTTAATTCCATAAGAGTTTAAAAATACTACAAATAACATAATACCAATTGCTACTGCGTAACCTATACTAGATAAGCTAAAAGACGCAGCGTCTTTAACAACCAGTGAAGGGAAAAAATGACTGGAATATTGTAAAATAGCTTGGATTTCAATAGGTGTCATCACTACATAAGAGAGCCAGGATGTCCAGGCAAACAAGAATCCCACATCCTTCCCATGAGTAAAACTAGGATAATTGGTCATGCCTCCGGAAATAGGAAACATAGCGCCTAATTCACATAAGGGCAATGCTATAAACAGCATAAACAAAGCGGCAATAATCCAACTAATCAGGGCATTGCTTCCTGCCATTTGAGCACTGATGAATGGACTAAATAACCAACCAGAACCCACCATGCCCCCAGCAGCAGCGATTAATACATTTGTTCGAGAAATATCACGTTTTAGCATTGCTTTTCCTTAGCGAATGCACTGAAAAATATTATTCGCGGTTTTAAATACACTGGTGAGACGTATTTAATGAAGAGACGAATTTTTTATTTTTTCATAAAAAGCTGCTGTTTTAAAGAAATTATTAAAAAAGAACAGGGGGGTATGTGTCTCTGCACAGGACAAAAATTTAGAATCCCGTCGTTGCGAGCGCTAGCGAAGCAAGCCATGCAATCTTTGAACAAATCTGTTCTGGATTGCTCCACTTTGTTCGCAACGGCGACATATAAAAATTTCCTGTATAAAGGGCATGTGCCACCTGTTCTTTATATTAAAATATTATTGAGCAGCATCGGAGGTAGATGTATCACCAGATGCGCGCAAGAATCCATTCATTTCCATAACCTTTGCATTTTGTAGTAGCAAGATACTGTTGGTTAACAGAATACGCTCTTCCTGTTGACGATTAAGGTACAATTGATAATTGATCTCGGCAAGCAAAACGGCAATTTCTTTTTGCACGGTTGCGGCTGAAGCCGTGTTAAGGCCAGCTAACCACTCGGTATTCCCAGGACTTCCGGTATTTCCCTGGTTATTATTAGCTTGCTTCGGATCAAAAAGTCGCCAGGTTGCCATTTGGTATTCACTTAAAGATTGGCTAGTAGGTGGAATTTCTGCTTGACCGGAAGTATTTACAACAGGTTGTTGCATTCTTTTTGATAAAATGTAATAGAGATTGCTAATGCCTACAGAATTTTGTGCGGCAAAAACTCTAAGATTTAAAAGATAGTTCGTCAGGGCATAACCTGCTTGGAATTTAGACAATACAGTGCCTTTAGGATCCGAGTATTGTTGATAGAGTTTGTCATAAAAATTACGAGCTGCCAAAGGTACTGGAGTCACGGCGGAAGTAGCATAACGAATAAAATTAATCGCTTGTTGAGCTGGGGTTTGTGCTACTAAAGGTCCTGCCGCTCGCAACGGCTGAGGTCCTGTATTTACTTCTTGCTGGGGTAAGGCGCCTGCAGCCTGTGTTGTGTACATCAATGGGGCAATGAGACTATTGCTATTGAGCTGCATGATGGCCGGCAAGTTAAAAGTGCCTTTGTAAAAATCTGCTGTTCCAGGAATTGTTCCAATGACATTTTGCATCACCTGGCCGTCATTTAACCAGGCTTGATTCGTGTCACAGCCAACCCAATTCTGCCCTTGGTTGTCCAAACAAAAACTATAATCTGGTGTCATTAATATATTTGCGAGAGCTTGGCTTACCGGATCATTTTGATATTGATACTGTGTTTGCCCAGCCCCCGTACCTGAACTCGTTGGCTGGTCAATTAAAGGGGAAATGGAAATATTGTTGGAGGGATCGGAAAAACGTGAAGTAAGGAAGGTGCTGTTACCTGAATTGTTTAATATTGAAAAAGCATTATTACCGGGAACAAAATAAGGTGGTGCAGCGTCTGTTGATGCAACAGCACTAATTCCCGTAGTATTTACTGGGAGTGCTCCATAAAAAGTTTTTACCGTGGGCAGCAATATATTTTGTAACGCCGTGCCGGTTATCTGAAGTATGGTATCATTCAGCTCAGAGGAAGGCGTATCATCGAGGTTATAACCTAAATATTGTCCAAGATTAAGCAAATACTTGGATATTTTATCCATTGTGTCATTAATGGGGTCTAAGGGATTGACACTATTGACCGAAGCAAAGCTGGATGATGTGGCAGCGGCAAACAATAGAACACCAGATAAAGCAACGCGACGACTAAGTAATTTCATTTATTCTTCCCCTTCAAGAGCACGAGCTACAAGTTTTAAACGATACTCAGAAAAAACGCGAGCAAGCAAACGCAAACGTTCAAAAACAATATTTCGCTTCAGAAAAAAACCGGCAGGATCATGGCTGCCTGTACTTGTTTCCTCTGCATGAATTAAAATTCTCGAGGCACTACCAGGATGTACAGTATCAATCGCCTGTAAAAGACGAAGACCTCTGCCTGATTTAATATTGCCTACGAGACGAATAAAAATATCTTCCTGAGCAAGCGTGCTCATGTCAATCTTTTCAATATCATCCAATTCTTTACCGAGTCGATTTATTGCTTCTTCTAAATCCGGATTTCCATCCAGAGTCCAGTCTTCTACACTTTCCATAAATGTGATAACCCGGTAAATCATGGGGTCAACATACTCAAACCAATATTTAGAAGATTCTTCAAGACTGAGATCGGGCATTTTTTACTCTTTTTTTACGGTATAACTTCGTGAATGGACTGCGCTTTATGTAACTACTATAGTATAGTATGAAGAGTAAAAGTCCATTACCGAAAAGTAAAATTTATGAAAATCAAAAAAAGCACCCGATTAGTAGGCATTATCAAACGTATTTTTAATGTCCGTGCATGGATTGATTTCGATCGAGTTAGAGCGTTTACAGCCTATTTAGCCGCTGGCTTTCAAAAGATGTTTATCCCGCAACAGACCGAAGCGGGAGAATCTTTTGAGGCTGCGGTGGCAAGAATGAATTTAAGCGAACAGGAATTGCAGGCCAAACAAATTGCATTATACCGTTTAAGTTTACTCATGTGTTTGGTTGCAGTGGGTATTTTTGCCTATTCAATTTACCATTTGTATTATGGTAGCTATCGAGCGGTAATTGTTAGCCTGGTTTTAGTGTTGGTGGCTTTGGTCTTAGCCTTTCGTTATCACTTCTGGTATTTTCAAATCAAGGAACGAAAGCTGGGATGCTCAATAAGAGAGTGGTACAGAGAAGGCCTGAAAGGTGATAAGCGATGAATAGAATGATGTTGATATTACTGGGCCTGCTAGCCCCAGCTTTGGCTCTTGCTTCTGATGGGTCTTTTAGTAATCCATATTTTAATTTTTCTCCACCACCACAAGATTACTCTGTAATCTTTTTGGGCAATATTTTTGGCATTGTTGATGGTGTTTTACACGGTACCGGTAGTCAGATTATGGGTACTATGTTCGGTGTATTTAACTCGGCGGTACTCGCTTTAGGTGGCATTATTATCATGTACACCTTATTAGTATCCACCATGAATACGGCCCATGAAGGTCAAATGCTTGGCCAAAAATGGTCATCCATATGGGTACCCATGCGTGCTACTCTTGGTTTTGCATTATTAATACCCAAAGGTTCAGGTTATTGTTTAATGCAAATCTTTGTAATGTGGATTGTTGTTCAGGGGGTAGGGGCCGCTGATAAGGTTTGGGAAGCTGCATTAAGTTATTTAAATCGCGGTGGTTTAATTATTCAAACCCAAATGGATCCCACCAAGTCAATAGAGGCTGGTAGTAGCAATGATATCGCATCAGGTGCAGGTAAGATTCTTTCTGGTCAAGTCTGTATGTTGGGCTTGCAAGCTGCTTTGGAGAATCAACGTCAAAATTACCTTAATAGCAAACAGAATGGATCAGGTCCATGCGCAGGTACACCTTCACAAACCATGCAGAATTTTTGTAATACGGCCGTTCCGGATTTTTTAAGTACTGTCAATGTTGTTTCTGTTCAAAATAGCAATACTCCTAGTCCCACCAGTCCTAACTTCACAGTTCCCATGCCTAATTTTACTGATGCGCCATATTCTGCATTAAATGGTATTTGCGGTTCCATTGCTTGGAATGTATTTTCTGGCGCGAATAACCTTACGGACCCCAATAATTCGAGTGGTGTCGTAATTTCAAAGAGTGAGTTGCAAACAACTCAATTCTCGCGAGCGATCGCTATCCAGCAGATGTACACGGATCTTGCCATGGTAGCGCAAATTATGGTTAATAATGATCCTTTATTAAATCCGCCAAATACCAACAACAATAATAATCAACCTTTAGAGCTTAATTTTTCGGCCAACGCCGTTCAACAATTTGGCGTCCCATTGAATGAAACTGGTCGGAGTGTGTGTTCATCATCGGATGTTAAATCTGGCACTTGTAAACTCTGGGGTGCTGACCCGACCAGTACGAATGATTCGTCCCCACTTTTTAATGGTACGGAATTTCAAGGTGCCGTGGCTGATTATAACGGTATCTTAGCACCCGCGTTAAATTTGGTGGCAGAAGCTAAAAAGGGAAGTGATGCAGCGTCAGAACGTAAGTTTATTACAGATGCCAACAATTATGGTTGGATTTTGGCAGGAAGTTACTTTTTTGATTTGGCAAAGTTAAATTCAGCATCGAATATGAAAAAATCAGGGGAACAGACTGATTCAGATTCAGGGCTAGGGGAATCTAAGTTTACCACTCAAAATATGCAAAATGCGTTTGGTCAATCATCTGGACAATGTGCAGGCCCTCCCTATGGTCTTCTTTGTGAATGGATGAACGGTGATGCCACGGCTGTAAATCAAGTGATTGGGTTAATTGATGGCTCCAATGTTTCGTCGACGAGTGCGAAACCTTCATTGCCTTCAGGTGGTGGCATTAGCAATATAGTGGGTGGGGATTCAACAACCAAGCCAGAAACGGGAGCCTACTCTTCTACAGTCTATGGGTTTCTCATGAATTCCTTGATGGTGAATTTGGCTAAACAACCAGGTCAAACGCCACCGCAGTTTACGATGAAGTTTAATATGAACTTTGATCTTTCAAAATTCAGCTTGCCTGATCAGAGTTTTCCCTGTGGAAGTATAATGACTTTATGTATAGGTAGACTGATGGGGAACATTTTTTATAATTTGATTATAAAAACAATATTCAACTTCTTCTTGAATATCGTTGCCCAAGTTATCAACATGGTGGTGATGGCCTTTCTTTCCGTTCCATTGCTTGGTATGGGGGCAATTTTCCAATCAGGGGTAGCTATTATTCAGCAGCCTACGGTCAACCCGGTCATTGCGCTGGCGAATATGGGGGTAAACTATATTAATTTTGCCAACGAATTATGGATAATTTTGCTGACTACAGCAATCACTACTTCTTTAATCCCATTATTTGGTATTTTCATCTTTGCACTGATATCTATGGTCTTCCCATTGTTGTTTGCATGGATGGCAGTGATGTTGAGTATTGGTTTTGTGACAGCCTACTATATTCCCTTCTTGCCTTATATGATCTTTACCTTCGGTTCCATTGCCTGGTTGATGGTTGTTATAGAAGCGATGGTTGCAGCACCTATTGTAGCGCTTGGCGTAACGCATCCAGAAGGACATGATGCTTTCGGTAAGGGTGAACAAGCCATTATGATTCTGCTTAATGTCTTCTTACGACCCACGATGATGATTATTGGTTATATCGCGGCTATCGCGTTGACCTACGTTTCGGTTTGGATAATCAATGCCGGGTTTGCGAATGCCATGTCCTTTATTCAGGGCAGTTCATCTGGATCAACCTGGCAGTTCAGCGGTTCAGCGGAAAGCCTTGTTCAACAGGCTTCACACATTAATACCACCCAAGGCTACACCGGTTGGGCGGGCATCTATGGTTTCTTCTTCTCTATCTTAATCTATACCACGATGTATTTAATTGTGGTACAGAAGGCATTTACTCTCATTGTGGTCTTGCCTGATAAAGTCTTGCGTTGGATTGGAGGGCAACCAGAAAGCGTTGGTCAAGAAGCTGCTCAGTGGGGCGAAGAAGCCAAAGGCCAAGTAGGCAAAGCTGAGGGTGCTACAACGAAAGCTGCTCAGCAGATTGATTCTGCATTGACTGGTTATGGTAAAAAAGCCTACATGAAAGCCACTGGTGCCCTCAAAGGCTCTGGTCCTCAAGTGGGTCTTTCCAGTGATGCTGGCGATTCTAAGCCGAGTAAAGGGGGCTAATGGTTAGTGGGGATCCCCTTACCCCACTTTCTTTTCTTGGTTTATTTCATGCTATAAAGCTTTACCCCCAAGGCCATAATGAATATTAGGTGTTTCCAATGCTTTGGATGCCGCCTCTTCAAATAATTCTATTGCTTTATCTTTTTCTAAAGATAAAGCCAGACTTGTAATATTAGACGGTTGTTTACCAGTCCATAAATTATAGGCTACTGAAAAATTTGGATTAAGGATAATTTTTTCGTCTAAGGTAAAGCTCCTGTCTAGTGAGGTTTTGGTCTGTTGTCTATATAGTCGCAACTCACTTTTAATTGATTATTAAGTGGTTTACGCGAACATTTAATTGCCGCTACTATTGCTGTAGCAGGAACTTGATAAGCAATTGCCTCGTAAGCATACAAAGGCCAGGCTGCATAGGTCGTTAAATTGTCGTGTTCTACTTCCTGACTAGCAAAAAAGTGATAAATATTATTTGCTTGTTTAGCTTGAAAGCTGTGTAAGTCAATAACTAGATTTTTACTATCGGTAGGTGTTCTTACTGTTCTCGCTAAAACAGGCATATTGTTTTTATGCTCACCCTCAGACGGATAATCGATTTGAGTCGACTCTGGAAGGATAACCGTAAATTAAAAACTAACAAGTCGTTATTTGAAGAATTTAAGAATGCAGGTCTGATTCCTAAAAAGAATATACCGATGAGCTACCTATCCATGTAGCGATTGAAGCTGGACGGATGGATTTAGTTCGACAAGTAATTAGCGCTGCAGGAAACCTTCAAGCAGCAGGTGATATCTGCCGGATGAGTGTTCTTAATCCAGCTATTCTAGCTGTTCTTAAAGGGAAAAAAGATTCTCTTGAAATGTTAACGTTTTTATTGAGGCAGGGTGCCAGTACTCAGACACCGGATACCTATAATTTGCCAGCGATAATGCAAGTTCTCTGTGCGGGAGTTTTATATCTCTCAAAGAGCGAGGGAAGGAAAGTTAAAGAAGGGACGGTATTTAATTTAGTACAGCTACTACTCAAACACGGTGCGACTCTTAATGTAATTAATCCTAATAGTGGTGAGATTCCTTTGATGGCAGCTATGGACAAGGGTTATAAAACACTATTTGACTTCTTTTTAGAGCATGCAGATGCAGATACATTTAATCAAAGAGCATACTTCAAACCAAATTATCTGGTGTTTCAGTTATTGGATAGACATCGCAATCGGTTAAGTCCATTAGATACTCCAGCACTTTTGCCACAACTTAAAAGGAAAGGGGTAGAGTTTGATAAGGTCATTGATTACAAGTATGCGGTGTCTCCTTTTGGCGCTACTTCTCATAGTGAAAAAGGAGAGGTATTCGCGCAAAACATCTCTTTACTGCATTTCTACATCGAAAACCTGACGCGCAGTCTAGATGATCTTTTCTACTCAATGGATACACATCTTGAAATAATTCAAGCTCTGATTACAAACGGGACTAATCCTAATTCAAAAGCAATGTTTGTCTTGACGAAAGAAAAATCAGATGGAACTAAAGAAAAAACAAGCATGGAGCTTACCGCTGCTGAGTATCTAAGAAAAATTGCAGATAAAGTAATTGACCGCTATAGCTATAGTACTGATGCTTATTTAATTAAGACGTATCAAAATGAGCATGAATTTTTAGAATATATTACTTATGAAACGAAGGAAAGACAAACAAGGTTACACCAAAGGTTTCATCAATTTAGAAATCTGGAACGCGTATTATCTGGAGAGAAGCCTCTGTCTTATTCAGGATTACCCAATGTAAGAAAAATTGAAAAATTGGCTACGAGAAAGGAAGGATCTTTTGTTAAAACAGAAGAGCTCAATCCTAATACGTTTGAGGCTCAATTAATTAGTGCAAGGATACTACAAAAACAAAACGATTGGAAAAATTTAAAAAATGCCCTCGTTGCTTATGTTAAAGAAGCCGGCTCCTTAGAAAATTTTTTAGCGCGAGTAGGGCAATTTAAAAAACCGTTACAACTTCATTTTGATGTAACAACCGATGCCACAGGAAATGTGGTTAGCTACGGTTCGAGGTTGTATCGTTTTTTCCATTATTTTGACCCCTATCACTTTCCAAATTCTTGGGAGTCACTAAGACAATTTGGACAAGATATCTATGGTGTAGACATTAATACCCAATATGCTCAAAATAATACCGTATCAATGTTAATGGGATCATGAATAAAAGATGTTTGTTGCTACAAATCGACAGACTGAAGAACCTCAATAATGGATTGGGCTCTGCTTACAGGAGATTTTGAATGCAGCTTTGCTGCATTCAAAAACGAGATGTAGGGAATTCACGAAAGCCTCTATCGACAACATATAAAAATTTTGTCCTGCACTAAGCCACGAAGGTTTCCAGCACGTCATTCTGAAGGTTAACATAGTTGCTTAAAGGGATGTATATCGGAAAATTTTCCCAAGCAGCTTGCGCTGCTTTCTAACGTGATAAGCATTGGCTTAGACCATCCTTAAAAACGTCATTCTGAGCGTAGGGAAGAATCTCCTGAATGTGCACTAGGACTTTCATTGTGAGGTTTTTTCCCATGTGTATTCAATGGAGCTAAGACGTCCAGAATCTCGTCTATAAAGAAAAATTATCGTTGATATTCTTTAGTACCAGCGATAATTATTTTATAAGTTCGCTCACTAATCAAACCTTGCTCAAATTTATTCTTGGCATCAACTGTCATCAATTGCCCGCGTTGACGCACAAGTTTACGTGTAGTAGAGGTAACTTCGTTAGGATCACCTTCTAGTAAAATATCTCGCGCTTCCTCATCAAAAACAAGATATTCACGTAAGGCAACGCGTGTGCCATCAACTGTAGGAACAAGTTTTTGCCAAATACAAAGGCGAATAGTTTCTAGAATATCGATGGTGCGCCCTAAGCGTTCCTCTCCAGCGAATGAGGTTACCAGTCGTCGCATAGTTTCTGCAACACCGGAAGTATGTAGCGTTGTATAAACGGGATGTCCTGTTAAAGCAGCTTCAAGAGCCGCACTGATGGTCTCCGCATCTCGGCACTCTCCAACCATGATCAAGCGAGGTTTTCGACGTAAGGCATTTCTAACGCCGTCAGCAAAGTCAGGTAAATGTCGCGGAATTTCAGACTGACTTACTACAGCTGAGACCGTTTCAATCTCATCATAAACGAATTCTATTGGTGCCTCATATGTTAAGACTTTTCTATTAGACTCTTCTTTTTCAATTAATTCACGAATAATTGAGGCTAATAGTGTTGATTTACCTGATCCTGTTGCCCCGGTAATAAATACAATACCTTCCTGTGGTGCAATTGCTTCTAGGATATTATCCGGGAGTCCCATTGTTTCCAGTTTCGGTGGGGTAGTAGGAATAGTTCGTAAAGTAATTTGAATGGCGTCATGACCTTCAACTAAGCAGGACGTGGCATTGACACGGTAACGGTAACGCACGCCTCGATTAGGGCGAAATTCATAATGGGTATCAATATCCTTGCCGGATAATAACTGTGTTGTCGCATTAGGACCATAAATGGAATTAATTAAATCGCCTAGCTCGGTATTAGACAAGCGGCGATTGGTAATTTTGTATAATCGACCGTATACTTCCGCAAAGATGGGCTCACCCGTTTGAATGGTAATGTCAGAGGCAGAAAGACTTTCTGCATGTTCTAACATTTTATCCATAAAGACCGGCGTAAAGCGGGTGGGCTCGTCTGGCATCAAATGAATATTAGAATTACTACTGCTCATATTTATTAACTAACAGGTTTATCATTAATGGGGGCAATGACAGGCTGCCATGCCTTACTGGTTATAGTAATTTTAGTGCTTTGTGCCAATTTTTCCATGTTTCTGAGCTGCGCGAGTGCGCCTTCATCTTTTGAAACGGCCGCTATCCACTCTTTGCTATCAATATTTAAAGCAGGTAGGGCTGTAATTCGCAGCACTCTATCGTCGATGTGAATTTCTGAGCCATCACCAGTTACACCCAAATCAGTATGCGAAACAAAAGGTGGTGATACCATGTTCATCGCTAATAATTTGCGATAGAGGATCATGCCGGCAAAGTCTTCTTTAATTCTTGCGACACTTTCTTCAAGAATAATACCTGCCTGTTCAATCCCATTTTGCCAGCCTTGTTCTATATAACGGCACCAAAGCATTCTTTCTTGTTTAGTTTTAGGTAATAAAGTTACATTAGGGCAATCAGGTTTTCGGTAGTCCATCCACAAGTACTGTCGCCAATTAGGTGGTGTGGTAATGAAGCGGGCTTGCTTGGCTATCTTGTAAGTGCGATCTGAAATACGAATGGTTTGTGTGTCGGCCAAATTTAAAGTGTTACGGCCTTCAAGTAAGACTGGAGGCAAAATATTGTGTTCAAGAACCAGTGAATTGAAATCAAAAATAGCGTCTAAATTTCGTGCCTGTTTCGTTAATTGTTCATCGATTATTTTAGCACGCCAGGCTAGTCCGGCCTGAGCTCCTAAACTTAACGCGGTTTCTTTAAGCGCCATTTCCCGAATTTTACCGATAGTCGCTTTACTGCGGGTTTTTGCACTTTTGGTGTTGGCCAATGCTTTTAAACCCGCAAGAGAACCTGTATCTGCCACGATTACTGTGCGATGACAGGCAGCTAATAAAATAGTAAATAAAACACAAAGACTAAGAATAAAGTTTCGCATAGCGCAATTCAACAACCTGACTGTTAGGGTAAACATAGATAGTAGCTTTCTTTCCTGCCTGATAATCAATATCACGCAGAATTTCAGCCAAGCTCATATCTTTAGCATTAAGACTAATTAAAACAGGAACAGCGGGTTCCTTCCCCAGCACACGTAAACGAAAATGCGCAGCTCTAGCAATACGTAAAGTTAATTCCTCAATAGGACCTGACCAATCCACGGAAGCACGTGCCTGCAGGTTATAAGCATTGGGAATGGTTAGGGTATTATCTTTATTCTTTGGAAGAATAACTTTTTCAACACGTTGCATTTCCAACATTGAATCACTGACAGACGATGCCGCTTGTGCAAGTTTAATGGTCGCATCATCGCTCGGCGCATTAAGCGGCGGTTTCATGTAAATCACGCCACCACGGCATCCAACTAACAACATGGCGGAAATAATAAACACAACGAGCTTGTTGATCATTTTTTTGACTTTATAAACGATATGCACTGCAATGATTGAAACAGGAGCATGGCGCCTTGTCAAGGAAAAGACGTCTTGAGCCAAGCTGTTAGTTCTTTTCATAAAGGCCATAGATGACTTGTCCTGCTTGTTTGGATTTTTTTTCAGTCCAATAGGTGGTATCAGGCGAAATTTTATCAGGGGATTCAAGATAAACCAAGCCTCCTGAAACAAGTAAATCAGCGTGTGCCAATATTCTAAGACACTCTGAAAGGTAATCTTTGGCAAAGGGGGGATCAAGAAAAATAATATCAAAATGTTCTGTGCTTTTTGCAAAATAGGCAAATGCATCGCATTGCACCACAGAAAGGATGGGTGAATTAAATGAAGAGGCTATTTTTTTTAGGTTAGCACAGGCATTGGGGGACGATTCAACCAGCACCACGCGGCTGGCACCCCGTGAGTAAGCTTCAAAGCCCAAGGCGCCACTGCCAGCAAAGGCATCAAGACAACGCGCGCCCTGAATATCATGCATCAACCAGTTAAAAAGTGTTTCCTTAACCCGATCTGGGGTTGGGCGCAATCCTTCTGACTCGGGGAAATAAAGTTTCTTACCGCGATATTTTCCACCAATAATCCGAACAGTTTGTTTCACAATTTCCCCACTGAAACGACAAGCATTTTATTAAGATGCACTTGTTTTTGAAAGGCTTCTTTAATTTGAGAGGCGCTTACTGCATTAATTTTGTCTATATAAGTATCTAAATAATTATCAGGCAAACGATAAAAAACAAGACGAAGAAGCATACTGGCAATACTGCTATTACTTGCCAGTGATAAGGGGAAACTGCCTGTTAAATATTGTTTAGCGGCAATTAATTCCGCTTCTTCTGGCCCTTCGGCCATAAATTTGGCCAAAGTGTCTTCTGTTAATTTCAAAGCAGTAGTTGCCTGTTTGTTTTGTGTCGCCAGGCTAATTAGGAAAGGCCCATTTCCTGGCATCGGAATAAATTGACTGCTTACGCCATACGTTAAGCCACGCTTTTCACGCACCTCATTGGCCAATCGAGAAACCAGGGCACCGCCCCCTAAGATATAATTGCCTACGGTTAGTGGAAAGTAATCCGGGGAATGGTGATTAATGCCAATTTGCCCCAACCGAATAACGGTTTGGGATGAAGGAAAATCAATGTCTTTTTTTTCACTGGTAGTCAGTTGTGGTGCTATAGGCACTTCTGGAGCCGCTTGACCTTTGGGTAACTGCTGAAGGAGTTCGTCTGCTAATTCATGGGCTTTTTTCTCATCAATGGCGCCCACCATTACAATAACCGCATTGGAACCAACAAAGTAACGCTTGTAGAAGTCGTGCACATCGCGAACTTGAATGGCATTGACACTGTCTTCTGTACCAATGACTGGATGGGCATAAGGATGGTTTTGATATAAATTTTTAAAAAAGACAAGATTAGCAACATCATCGGGGGACTCTTGATTTTGAGCGATGGCAAGCAATTGTTGGCTTTTCTCTCGGTGAAAAGCATCCTGTGGAAAATCTGGCTTGTTTAAAATTAAATGAAACGTTTCAAGCGCTTGTTGAAGGGCTTCTTGCGTGGTTAATGTTTTCAATTTTAAAACAATCATGTCACGACTACTGTCGGCGCTGTATTGAGCGCCTATATTGGCGAATTTTTCTGCAATTGTCGTGGCATCCAAACCGGCATTCCCCTGGCTTAATAAATCGCTTGTTAATGCACTTAAACCGTAATGCTTGCCGTCATAGGCTGAGCCTGCTCTAAATGCAATGTTAATATCCAGCATTGGCACTTCAAGGGCTTGATAAAATACCACTTGCGCTCCATTTGCAGTTTGCCATTTTTGTAGCTTAAAAGAGCTTGCCAGTAATGATTGCGACAAGCAAAAAATTAAGGCTGTTGTGACTAGGGTTAATCGTTTCATGCTTGTTCCTCTTGCGGTACAGGAATTAATAACGTTTCAGTTTCTGCAATATCTTTAAAATAATGTCGGGCTACTTCTTGTATTTGCTCAGGCGTAATCTCGTTAATTCTGTCGACATAGGCTTGTGCTGTTTGCCAGCCCAAACCTATCGTTTCTACCAGGCCTAATTCCATAGCTTGGCCAAAAATTGAATCCTTCTCAAAAGTTTTCTGGGCTATCAGCTGCGTCTTAATTCGTTTTAATTCTTCCGGACTGACTAATTCCTCTTTTAAACGAGTTAGTTCTTTGAGCATCGCTGTCTTAAGTTCATTGACTGTATGATTCTGGGAGGGAGTGCCAAATAGAATAAACTGGGTTTGAAATCTGGCATAGAGGTTATAATAAGTGTCCAAACCACTCGCTACATGACTACCACGAATCAAATTTTTAGAGAATCGTGCGCTATCTCCAGCATCTAAAATCCCTGTAATCAATTCAAGGGCATAAGGTTCCCAACTGTTTTTAGCGGTTTTTACACTGGGAACTGTATAACCAAACATCAGTAGAGGTAATTTTGCCGGTGCATAGACTTCCACGGATTTTTGGCCAAGTGCTGGAGGCTCTATTTGCAAACGTCGGACGTAATCAGTTCGTTTGCTTATGTTGCCAAAATACTGAATAGCCATTTGATGCACTTTTTCTGCATCAACATCACCGACTACAACCAACGTTGCATTGTTGGGGGCATAAAACCGCTGATACCAATATCTAAGATCATCAATACTCATTTGGTGTAGGTCGCTCATCCAGCCGATAACGGGATGATGATAAGGGGTAGTTAGATGGGCTGCGGCTAAATGACGTTCAAAAGCAAGTGCCTGCGGGTTATCATCGGTGCGTAAGCGTCGTTCTTCGCGAATTACTTTGATCTCCTTGCCAAATTCTTCTTTATCCAGCAAAAGGTTTTGCATGCGGTCGGCCTCTAATTCAAAGGCAATAGGTAATTTCGAAGCGGCTACTTTTTCAAAATAAGCGGTATAATCAAAGTTAGTAAAGGCATTTTCCTGCCCACCAACCGCTGCAATGGTTTTTGAAAAAATGCCCAAAGGATGGGTGGGAGTCCCTTTAAACATCATATGTTCCAAGGCGTGGGAAACCCCTGTTAATCCACCGGGCTCATCGGCTGAACCTACGTTATACCAAATCATTGAAACGGCTACAGGAGCCCGGTGATCTTCCTTTACGAGTACCTTAAGGCCATTCTCCAACATAAATTCTCGCACTTGACTCACAGCCTGACAGGAAAGCGCCGTTAAGAAAATCATTAAAGCGATGCGCATGGATTAACTCCGAAGCAAAAAAAGTGATAGAATTTCATATTTCCTTTGTTTTGTATACTTATGATTAAATGGTTTAAACGAAATCAAGAAGAAGCTGCCCCAGTTTCCAAGGCCTCTGAAGAAATATCCCTACCCGTCGAAGAACGGGAACAGGCCGATAGTCAAACAGCCATACCTTCTACAAAGGAAGGATTTTTTGCGCGTTTCAAGAAAGGATTAAGTAAGACAAGGCAGCAGTTTGGAGATAGTGTCGGTCGTTTATTGTTGGGCAAAAAAGAAATCGATACCTCTATTCTTGAAGATCTTGAAACACTCTTGCTAAGTGCTGATTTAGGGATTGAAACATCACAACTTATTTTAAAACAATTAATCGACGCTTTGGCCAGAAAACAATTAACGGACGGTAATGCTGTTTTTCAGGCATTGAAGCAGCGTTTGGAAGAGATACTGCTCCCTTGTGAAAAACCATTAAACCTCGAAACGCCTGACAAATCACCTTTTGTTATTTTGACCGTTGGCGTTAATGGGGCTGGTAAAACAACGTCCATTGGCAAAATGGCAAAACAATTCCAGCAACAAGGTAAAAAAGTAATGTTGGCCGCAGGCGATACTTTTCGTGCCGCTGCGGTAGAGCAATTGCAAGTTTGGGGTGAGCGCAATCAAATCCCTGTGATTGCGCAACATACAGGGGCTGATAGTGCCTCTGTTATTTATGATGCTTTACAAGCAGCCCGGGCGCGTGGGATTGATATTTTAATTGCTGATACGGCGGGGCGTTTACATACCCAGAGCAATTTGATGGAAGAGCTTAAAAAAGTGAAGCGTGTAATGCAAAAATTAGATCCGCATGCACCTCACGAAGTGTTACTTGTTTTGGATGCTGGCATAGGACAAAATGCACTTAATCAAGCCAGGCAGTTCCATGAAGCTGTTGGCTTAACTGGCATAATGATGACAAAACTGGATGGGACTGCAAAGGGCGGGATATTGTTTGCAATTGCTAGTGAGTTAGGCATTCCTTTTCGTTATCTAGGAATGGGGGAAGGGATAGATGATCTTCGTCCCTTTAATGCATCTCAATTTGTTAGAGCAATTTTTAATGATGATCAAATTTGACCAAGTTACCAAGCGTTATCCAGGTGGGTTTGAAGCATTAAGCCAAATTAATTTTTCGCTCCAGAGAGGTGAAATGGTTTTTCTGACAGGGCACTCTGGTGCTGGGAAAAGTACACTGCTTAAACTCGTTGCCATGCTTGAGAATCCCTCATCAGGGCAAGTTGAGGTGAATGGAATACGTTTAAATCACCTGAAAAAAAAAGATATCGCAGCTTACCGTAGTAGTTTGGGAATTACTTTCCAATCCCCTAATTTATTAAACGATCGAACTGTTTTTGATAATGTTGCCATGCCGTTACAGATTCAAGGCCTTGCTCCCCCTATGATTACCAAGCGTGTGCATGCAGCCCTGGATATGGTGAGTTTACTCAATAAAGAAAAAATGTTACCCATTCACCTGTCGGGTGGTGAGCAGCAAAGGGTAGGTATCGCTCGAGCCGTGGTGCACAAGCCTGCTCTTCTTTTAGCAGATGAACCAACAGGGAATCTAGATCCAAGTTTGTCCTCTGAAATTATGAAGTTATTTGCTCAGTTTAATCAAGTGGGTGTTAGCATCCTTATTGCTACGCATGATTTGGCATTGATTGCTGGAATGAAACATCGCATTGTTATGTTAAAAGGAGGGAGGATGTGTTAAATACTATTCGCTCGCTTGCATCCTATCATTTACAAGCTGCCAGCAACAGCTTAAATCTGCTTTGCCGAAAACCTATGGCAACCATGATGACTGTCATTGTTATCGCAATCACATTAACGTTGCCCGCCCTTTTTTGGGTTTTCAGTGATAATTTAGAAAAAATAACCAAAAATTGGCAAAAAAGTGGACATATTTCGCTTTATCTCAAACCTGCATTGTCTTCTGCGGAAGAAAAAAATACTCTTGAACAAGTACAAGCTTTGGCAGGAGTAGGTAAAGCCAGTTTGAAAACTCCTGCGGACGGTTTACAGGAGTTGCAGCAGCAAGAAGGCATGCATGACATTATGCGCTATCTCCCTGAAAACCCTTTACCTGCTACTATTGAAGTGATTCCAGCGCTTGCCGTTAATCAACCTTTTCAGATAGAACAATTATTTAATCGTTTGAAAGTCTTACCGCAGGTTGAACAAGCTAAATTAGACATGGAATGGATAACACGTCTTCATGCCATTCTTGGTTTTGCTAATAAAGCGGCCCATGCAGTAATGGCTCTCTTAGCCTCGGCGGTGGTATTGATTATTGGTAATACGCTACGGCTAGCTATTCATAATCGTCATGAGGAGATTCAGGTACTTAAATTAATTGGTGCTACTGATTCATTTATCGCGCGTCCATTTTTGTATTCAGGAATATGGTTTAGCTTGGCGGGAGCAATATTAGCAGTGCTTTTTGTAAATATTTTTATGCTCAGCTTTGCGGTGGCTATTAAACAATTGGCTTCAGCCTACCAAATGAATTACCCTATCATGGGCTTATCAGTAAGGCAGGCCTATTTACTAGTTTTAGTTTCAACCTTATTAGGCTGGTTAGGGGCTAGATTGTCAGTAAATCGTCAACTTGCTTCAATTGAGCCCTATAATTAGTTATAATAAGGGATGAATTTACCAAGCTTCTTTTAATGCACTTTCAAGTATATATGATGTTGGTAATGGAGGATGTATGAATCAGCAGTTACAGTTAGCGTCATTAAACTTTCCAATTGGTAGTCTCGATGCTTATATTCATCGAGTCAATCAAATACCAATGCTATCTGCTGAAGAAGAGTATGATTGTGCTGAACGCTTCCAGGTTGAAGGTGATTTGGAGGCCGCTCGCCGTTTAGTATTAGCTCATTTACGCTATGTCGTGCGCGTTGCGCGTGGCTATTTAGGTTATGGTTTGCCCCTTAATGATTTAATACAAGAGGGTAATATTGGCCTTATGAAGGCAGTTAAGCGCTTTGACCCCAAAATGGGTGTGCGCCTTGTGTCTTTCGCTGTCCATTGGATTAAAGCCGAAATTCATGAGTTTGTCCTTCGCAATTGGCGTATTGTTAAAATTGCTACTACCAAAGCGCAGCGTAAGTTATTTTTTAATCTTCGCCACATGAAAAATCGCTTGGGTTGGTTTAGTCGTGAAGAAGTTGATGCCGTGGCCAAGGATTTGGGTGTCAGTCGTGAAGACGTATTGCTTATGGAGCAACGCCTTAATGCGATGGATACTTCTTACGATTCACCTATTTCAGATGATGAGGATGAAGCATTTAAATCACCAGCGAATTATCTTCATGATGATAATAGTGATCCTGCTCAATTAATCGAACAGGAAACCAGTGGCGAACGCGGGAGAGAACAATTATTTTTTGCCCTGGAGCAGTTGGATGAGCGCAGTCAGGATATCTTGCAGCAACGTTGGTTAGCAGAAGACAAGGCAACTTTGCACGATTTAGCCGACAAATATGGTGTGTCTGCCGAGCGTGTTCGCCAATTGGAAAAAAATGCGATGAAAAAACTTCGTCAATATATGGAAGCTGAAGCGTAGGACAGTTCGATAACCTCCTCTTTTCTCATGCTCTGTAGCAGTAGCCCGGTTGCTTGCAACCGGGATAAATTGCCAATCTAAATGGTGAACTGCTTTAATTTGTCTTTAACTACTTTAAAAGTTTAGGAAAGTTAAATAGAAGTCTCCCCGGCTGCAAGCAACCGGGCTACGTTTACTACCTTTACTATGCATTACTGCAGATTTTCCAGCCTTTTTTTAAGCTTCAGCTTAGTTTCTTGATCAGCAAAAGAAGCATCAATAGCCATTACCGTAAAGAGCTTCATTTGCTCATCGCTATAATTATATCCTTGCTGCACGCGCTGGTATTCATTGGCCAAACTGGTACGAAAAAAGGGTGGATCATCAGAGCCAAGGCTGATGGAAATACCTGCTTTCAGCAAGTGTGGTAAAGGATGGCTGGATAAATTTGGAAAAAGACCTAAAGCGATATTACTGGAAGGACAAATTTCCAACGCAATGTTCTTATCAATAAGTTGCGAGATAGTTTCTGGTGAGTGTATAGCTTGTACCCCATGCCCGATGCGTTTAACTGGAAGGTATTGAATTGCTTCTAACATGCCGTCAGCCGGGGCAAATTCACCGGCATGCACGGTGCACTGTAATCCACCTTTAGCAGCAATATTGTAAGCTTCAGTAAATAATCGTGGCGGAAAATTAATTTCATCACCCCCTAAACCAAATCCAACTACACAGGGCATATTTTCTTTAATGGCTTGTTTGGCAACTCTAACAGCGGCGTCAGCGCCGAAATGACGCACAGCAGTTACAATAATTCGACCGATAATTGTGTATTTTTCTTCTGCGTCATCAATAGCTTGTTGAATCGCCTTTAAGTGTTCGAGCGACGGTATGTTACTTGATTTTTCAGCATGATCTGGTGAGTACATCATCTCCACATAGAGTGTATCTTCCAATGCGTTCATCTTTAAATAGTTAAAGGTAATATCATAATAATCTGCAGGACATTTAATAACTCCGGCAACAATATCATAGGTCTTTAGGAAATCCGGAAAATCTTTAAAATGATAACTTTGGCCGTCCACTGCCATAAGTGAATCGGGCAAGGAAAGTTGGTTGCGGTCGGCCAATTTCTTGGCTAATTCTGGGGTAATGGTGCCTTCCAAATGGGTATGTAGCTCCGCTTTTTTAATGGCCATAAGTGTATCCTTTCTCTGCTATACTAATTCTGGATGGCAACTTGTCGCAAAACCCGCTAAAATTACACCTTTTAGTATAATACGTAAAGCAGGATTATTCATGAGTAATGAAGATATTGATAAATTTTACGTCAGCCCCTATGACAAATTTTTGTTTGAGTTTGATGCGACTCATGAGAAATCTGCATCACAGTTAAAAGAAATTAAAAAGCATCAACGCATTGCCTATCTCCGTGATAATCCTAATCCAGCAGGTAAAGAAGATGAGCTCTGGGAAGGTTTCTAACCTTTTAAAGATTATACGTAAGACTTCAAAAAAGGCCTTTAGCAGATACTTTAAGTAGGCTTATTCGTCTTCATGCTTAAAATTGTTAATTCTTTTTCTAATTTCACCATTAAATCCAGTTGACAGCGAGGTCGAGACCTTGCTGCAACCGGGTTTCTAGCATCCCTATTGCATCAAAACACGAATTCGGAATGCAAACCGATATCAATTTTTATTTTTCCTTAAGTATTAGCGCTTCACATTATTGTTTAAATATTAAACAAATTGTGTTAAAATGAATTTCTTCGTTGAGTTAGACTTTATAGAGTTCGTAGAGGGGAAAATGAAGTTATCATCCAGTTCAGTCAAAGCCATTTTAGGAGACTCAAAAGAGGTTTTAGTGTATGGATTTAGTAACTGCCAGTATGGTTATGTTGCTCGTGCTTTAAATGCCTTACAAATCAAAGCAATGATTAAGGATAGCTTTAAAAATGAATTTGAGATGTTAGCATTTGACAGCGAATCTCATGTTCCTAATGCTAATCAAGATTTAAACAGTAATGAATATCAAGAATACATGGAGCGTGAAAAGACTATTCTTTTTGCCCGTGAGTGTAAAACGCTTATTACCAGCTTATGTGTTAATAATTTAAAACGTAAACAAAACAATGAACCCATTATTCCACTACTATTTTGTGTAGAAGCGGAATTTCCTGGTTACTCTGTGTCATTAAATATCAAAAGTGTTGCAGAAAGCCATCCTATGCTAGGAACTTATATTACGGATGAAGAATTGCGTCGTAGTTTTAAAATGTCGACTTTTGAAACGAATCCTGAATTTAAAGCGGTTATTAAGGAGACAATTAAATTCGTAAAATTACTTCCCGACTCCTTTGAGCCAGACAGCTACCACCTCCAATCTATAGCTCCTTTTTGGGAAAAACCCGAATGGCCGTCCGCTTGGGATAAACGCCAACCTATGAAAACACCAGCCGCACTAAAGACGAAACAATTCCCATGGAGAGAAGTGACATCTCAGAAAGTATCAGCTATTTTGCAAAACCAGGGGTTATTCAAAGAGTCGGGGGCAGAAGATGCGGAGGATCAGAGAGCCCCAGCAGATAACCCTGCCTCTTCAGCAGGGATGGCTTCAATTGCTTAATATATCAGTTAACCCATAAGTGCATGCAAGATTTTATAAGCCAGAATAGTGAGTATTGAGGCTGCAGGTAAGGTTAATATCCAGGAAGTGAAAATATTACGGATTACAATTAAGTTTAAAGCACCGATACCTCGCGCTAAACCCACGCCCAAAACAGCACCTACCAACGTTTGAGTAGCAGAAACAGGAATACCTGTACTGGTAGCAACGACAACCGTAGTTGCTGCAGCCAATGTTGCCGCAAAAGCGCGGCTAGGTGTTAAAGCGGTGATCGAGCTGCCTACGGTTTCAATGACTTTACGTCCATACATGAGGAAGCCAATAACAACTCCTGCACAACCGAGGAAAATAATCCAGCCCGGATAGCTGGCTGTTACCAGTGGTTGGTCGGCATGCATAATAAGACTATAAATTATCGTTAAAGGGCCCACTGCCAATGCCACGTCGTTTGAGCCATGGGCAAAAACCATCGCACATGCTGTTAAGCCCATTAACACAGCGAAATATTTTTCTACCTGAAGGAAACGTTCGCGGCGTCGGATTCGTGGCATCTCAGGGATATGTTTAATAATAATCATACCAATAATGGTAAGACTGATACTAGAAGCCAAGGTGACGGCCAAATCCTGTTTCAAATTTAAGTGAATATCGAAGTGATTTAACCCTTTAAAGACAGTAATAAATGATAAAACGGTTCCTACGAGGAAGAGGTAAACAGGGATATACCACTTCGCTTTCTCTAAAGGATCACTTTTAATAAAAATGGTTTGCTGAATACTTAGAAATAAAGCGTAGCCTGTAATTCCGGCAATGAGTGGCGACGTAACCCAGCCAATAGCAATATAATAAACTTGCTGCCAGTGAATAGCATTTGTTCCTAAGACAACGGAACCAAAACCTACCATGGAGCCTACCAGCGCATTGGTAATTGAAACTGGGACGCCGAGATAGCTTGCCAAATTCATCCACACTGTACAGGCCATTAAAACGCCTAACATCCCCTCTATAAGAATTAAAGGTTGATTGGACAATTGGCTGCTATCAATGATTCTGTCACGCATGGTTTCTGTAACATCACTGCCGCCAAGGAAAGCGCCTGCAAATTCAAATACAATGGCGATAAGCATGGCCTGACGGACGGTAATTGCTTTTGAACCCATGGTGGTACTCATGACATTGGCTAAATCATTAGCACCTACACCCCAAGTCATCAGGAAACAAAAAGCAACAGCAAGGATAAACAATAAAAAAGGATAATCCATAGGAATTTACTACCGGGCAATGAGAATCTGGAGTCGACCACCTACAGTTTGGGCGTGATCGGCCAAGTCACCAATCCATTGAACTAATTTATAAAGAAAAACGACTTCGATAGCCGGTAACTCCTTTTCCAACTCAAAAATACGATGCCTGATGTCAGCAAGTTTATCATCGCTGTCGTGTTCAATTTCATCAAGGGTAACAATCATTTCCTCAACAATTTTTACTTCACTACCACGAAAACCGCTTTCAAGTAACTCATCCAACTCATTAATTGCTTTACATGCCTGTTTGGATGCATCCAAACAACGGTCAAGAAAAGGCATAAAAACAGAAACAAGTGCTGCGGGGATAATCATCCTGCGGCTAACAATTAACCCGGCAATATCTTGGGCTTTGTTAGCAATGCGATCTTGCGCACTTAACAATTCAAGTAAATCAGTGCGTGATACAGGCAAAAATAATCCCGTGGGTAAATGAAGACGTAGGTCGCGTTTAATTAAATCTGCTTCTTTTTCAATGCTCGAGATTTTTTCTTGAACAGCTTCAGCAATTTTCCAGTCTTGTTGCAACACAGCTTCAAAAAATGGATGTAGCTGTTTAGCACATTGGTGTGCCTTTCGCATATGTTGCTCAATAGGCCGTATAGGCGAAGGCCCAAACATGTTAAATATGCTGCCCATATCCGTTAATCTTTGAAAAAGATTGGGAGATTATAAACCAAACTTAAGTTTGTACAAGTTGTATTTAATGGATAATTAAAGAAGATAAAAAGAGAGTGTTTAGAATACGCAAATAAATGCTACACTGAAAATACTAACAAGGAGTGTTAACATGAAAAAATGGGTCCTGTGTTTGCTTTTTGTAGTTACAAATGCCTTGGCTTTACCCCCTTTAATGACAAAGGTTATTCAACTGAACTATCAAAATGCTGACACAGTAGTTCAACTGGTGCAGCCGTTGTTAAAAGATGGTGAACAGATTACTGGCACAGGACAAACGCTTGTTGTTAAGGTAACTCCCCAGACACTCACTCAATTGCGGGTTTTGCTACAAAAAATTGATCAACCACCGGTTACTTTTGAAATTACCGTCTTTCAAGGTGATCCTGATTGGTTAAGTACGCAAAATGACAATACCATTGTAATAAGTACCTCTTCTCAGCAGAATCAGCAGCGCCGTCAATCCGTGCAGGTAATGAATGGTGAGTCTGCTTTTATAAGCACGGGCCAGGATCAACCTGTTATCAGTTCAGTCGGTATAGGCTGGTGGGGTCCTGGGATCACTTATGACCGTCGTTTGGTGCAAAACGGTTTATTGGTAGAACCCATGTTGCAGGGACAAAAAGTAAAATTAACGGTACGCCGCGTTCGGGAACAAGATAGTCGCGTGAGTAACCAGCAATTTGACGAGCAACAAGTCATGACGACAGTATTGGTACCTCTTAACCAGTGGGTATCATTGGCCAGTCCCCAGGGAGATGCACCAGCTGATTCTACTACTGAGGTGATCCGCGCAGGGGATCAGTTTTCTCAAAATTCTACGCTCTACATAAAAGTGAATGTCGTTAAAAAAGCAACCTCAGGTATTCCCAAGTAAAATACTTTGGGATTATCTATAGTAAAGCTGTTAATGATTTCAAAAACTTGACAACCGGTCTCTCTGGCAAAACAATAGCTGACTATAATTATTATCCTGTACTTTATTCAAGTGCGGTGAGATACCAGAGGACCATCATGCAAATTGCCAATATCAAAGGACGTGAAATTCTTGATTCACGTGGTAATCCAACTGTTGAAGCTGAAGTTATTCTTACGAATGGCGAAATGGGTAGAGCTAGTGTGCCTTCAGGGGCATCTACGGGTAGTCGAGAGGCTTGTGAGTTACGCGATAAGGGGGAAGCGCGTTATGCGGGTAAAGGGGTAAGACAGGCAGTTACTCATATTAATGAAGAAATTAATCAATCCTTAAAAGGCTTCTCGGTTATTGAACAAGATAAACTTGATGCACGCTTGTGTGAAATTGACGGTAGTGTTAATAAAGCACAACTTGGAGCCAATGCAATTTTGGCAGTTTCACTTGCTAGCGCCCGAGCTTATGCCAATGCCATTAAAAAACCTTTATTCGTCGCTTTGAATCAAGGGCAACTCATGTCGATGCCGGTCCCCATGATGAATGTGCTCAATGGTGGCGCTCATGCCGATAATAATGTGGATATTCAGGAATTTATGTTACTGCCCATAGGCGCTTTAGATTTTCCGACAGCGCTACAAATGGGAGCAGAAATTTTCCACGTTCTAAAAGCCGTGCTAAAAAAACAAAACCTAAGTACTGCGGTAGGGGACGAAGGAGGGTTTGCACCGAATTTAAACTCTAATCAACAAGCTCTGGATATACTTGTTCAAGCTGTTGAACAGGCCGGTTATACATTAGGCTCAGAGGTAGTATTTGCGCTTGATGTTGCTGCTTCTGAATTATTTCAAGATGGTGTATATCGTTTAACATCAGAAAACAAAACATTGAGTAGTGAGGAGATGATTGCTTACTATCGTGAATTATTGGCCAATTATCCAATTGTAAGCATTGAAGACGGGTTGGATGAAAATGATTGGGACGGTTGGAAGCAGTTAACCGAGGCGCTCGGCAAGCAAACACAGTTGGTCGGTGATGATTTATTTGTTACAAATTCGCATATTTTACAAGAAGGGATTGCGCATAAGATGGCTAATGCCATCTTGATTAAACCCAATCAAATAGGTACTTTAACCGAAACCAGAGAAGCAATTCGTCTTGCCCATGCCAATGGTTATCATTGTGTTATGTCTCATCGCTCCGGTGAAACAGAAGATACCTTTATTGCTGATCTTGCCGTAGCTACCGGTTGTGGGCAGATTAAGACGGGTTCTTTATGCCGCACTGACAGAGTAGCGAAATACAATCAGTTGTTGCGCATTAATGAAATGGCTTTACTGCCTTATGCAGGCAAAGATGCTTTTAAATCATTTCTGAAATAAGTCTTTTTGATATAAAAGCGGCAATGTACTCGAAACTATTACTTAATAGAGGGTGGTTTGTATCCGAATAATTACCTTCTAAGTATCAACAGGATAACCATGAATAATTTACCCAAATGTCCTCAATGTAGCTCAGAATATACCTATGCAGATGGCGACTTCTTTATCTGTCCAGAATGTGCGCATGAGTGGTCGCAACATGCAGTAGAAAGCACAGAGGGTGAAAGCCGAACCATACAAGATGCCAATGGCAATATCTTGCAAGACGGTGATACGGTGACAGTGATTAAAGATTTAAAAGTAAAGGGCTCTTCTTTAGTGATTAAAGTAGGTACTAAAGTAAAAAATATTCGCTTGATTGAGGGTGATCATGATATCGATTGCAAGATTGATGGTATCGGTGCAATGAAATTAAAATCTGAATTTGTAAAAAAAATATAGCCCCTGATTGGTGACCAAAATATCGCATTTTGAAGTTTCTTACGTATATAATGGGAGAAAAACTCACCTATTTATTTCATGCGCACCATCATTGTCATTTTGCTTTTGGCGTTAATTGGTCTCCAATACAAATTGTGGTTAGGGGATGGCAGTGTATCGCAATGGATTAACCTCGAGAAGAAACTAGAAATTCAGGCGGAAGAAAATGATAAGCTTCTCGCTCGCAATCGTGCCATGGAAGCTGATATTCTTGAATTAAAAAGTGGCGATCAGGCTTTGGAAGAACAGGCTCGCTATGAACTCGGTATGATAAAAGAGGGTGAGATTTATTATCAATTTGTTGATTAGAAGTAGCTCTTTGGAGTGATACCTAATATCCGCAATTATTTTTTTCAAATAGATTAGCCATTCATGGGTAAAGTTACCCATTTAAATTACTTTGTGTTCAAAATATAATCAATAAATTTTTTTTCGAACTGTAGGAATCACGATGCAGGCTAAATTTGAAAATCCGAGGACTTATCAACAGGCAGAAATAAATCTGAAGCAAGGTTATACAAGTTTGGGGGATGAGGTATTTGCAGAAGATAATCCGGATTATAGGAATTACCAACACCCTCTCGAAAGAATAGCGATGGATCTGTTGTCTGCAAAAAGTTACTGTGTATACCTTTCAGTAAGTAAGCAAAAACCTTCGGAAGAGGAGTTTACCAAAAGCCAAACTGTAATAGAACCTCTAAGGAATATAATAAATGATGGGATTAGTAAACTTTCAGTTGAAACACTACTAACCGTTACTTTTGATACAGGAAGAGTTAATAGAGACTCCCTTCTTTGTTTCCTAGCCGAGATAATGGAAGTCAATTTGTTTATAAACGCTTTTACAAAATTAAAGAATAAGTTATCTCAAAACGATTTACTTCATTTGTTTGGTTTACTTCAAACGTCGTATGAAGGAGGCTCAAGAATAGCTGAAAATTTAGGGTTAAGCTCTAGTTTCCTTAAGCGAGGAAACCCCCTCTATGCGGGTATGACCGCGTGGTTACTATCTCAAATAGAAAATCCTCATCAGTTTGTACACGACTATTTAAAACAGATACAAATCAATCCCGTCGATTTATTATCGCAAATTGCTAAATCTCCAGAGATGTCTTTGGATGACTATATAGCTAATGTAGGCGATTTTAGAATTCAGGATGAGAATGAAGATGGGGAAAAAGTTAAAGATTTAGCACGGCTTCACTATGCTCGATTTGTTGTTGAGCACCAAGGTAAAAATTTATTTTTAGAAGTCCTTGAAAACCATTTGAATTACCAGCCCGCTTCGGGATTATCAGCCAATTTATTTCTCGATATAGTTACTAGCGAATCATTTAAAACAGCTGCATTGATAATTTTAATGTCTGCAGGTTTAGTCGCCTTAACGATAGGGAGTTTGGGAGTTGCCGGGTTAATCACGGGATTAACTGGTGCAACTGCCATGGCCACTGCAGCAGCAGGTGGATTTACATTTGGGACGACTGTAGCGGTTGGTGTTTTTTTTGCGCCGCCTAAGGGTGAGAAACTCGATGAAGAGGTTACCTATCCTATTGGTCAACCCGTTTAATCGATGCAGTTTGAATTAATCACGGGTCCAGACATAGCTAAACTTTAATAAAGTCAATTTCTGTGGTGGGGGGCGGGTTTTCCCATAAACTCAAAACATAGCCTCCTCCTCCTGAGCCTGTAGGTTTCACTGCCAAAGCGCCAGCATCCAATAATTGCTGCATATGTTGTTGTAGATTCTCATTGACAAGCCCCCAAGCTTTAAAGCAGTCAGCTGCTTCTTTCATCGCAGTTGCTAAAAGTCTCAGAGAAACTGGAGAGTCTTGTTCCAAAGCAGCCTTCGCTTGTGTAACACTGCTTTTCATGCGATTGTCAATTTCCATTGCTTTCGCAGCATTGCTCTCCCATAGCGTTTGTACCTGATGAATGCAATGTGAAGTAATGCCAATTTGTCCGCTAGAAGAAAGAGTCCAATGAGGCGTCCACTTCTGTTGAATAGGTGTAATAACGCCTTGCTTAAAATAAATACCGGAATTCGCTGCAACTCCTGCGATATCAAGACCGCTACTTTTGCCATGAAATAAGTTTTCGAGACTTTTGGCAAAATCAGGAATAGATTGGCTGTCCAACATTTGTTGCGCTGCAAACCAGCGAGCCATTGCCACGCAAAGTGCTGCCGATGCTCCCATACCTACACCGATTGGAATGTCATTATATAAATGAAAATGGCCACTTAGGGTATTTAACGATTTACCCAGTAATTGTTGACCTTGTTCTAGAACACTCCAGAAGAGTAAATGCATGTCAGGACTGTTCTGTCCTGAATAATCAGCGCTAAGTCCGGAAGTTGTTTTTTTATAATTTAACGTTAATTTCTTCCCAAGAATCGGAAATACAAGCGCACCATGCCCTCGAAGTACCGTGTGCTCTCCCGCTAGAATCCATTTTCCATGTGTAGTAGTTTGAAATTCATAGGACATCGTAATTACCAACTAGATGGTCACGTTTAAACTGCATTGCCATTTCGACTTGTTCAGGACGATAAAGTAAGTGGATATTAGGTCCAGCATCCATGGTAGTGATAGGGCCATCACCTTCACGTTGCCATAAATCTTGAATGCTGTGTAGGGCTTTATGCGTATTTTCAGTCATATAGGAGAACGGTTCTTTGCAAGTCATGAATAATTGGTGCATATCATGAAACTCTCGCCAACAAACTTGGTAAGCGCTTTCCCAGTCTTTAGCCTCAAGGGCTGTAAGCAAAACTTTTAAATTTTCTTTGGCGCGTTGAGGACGCGTAGGGTAATGGGTACTTGTTTTTATTCGACGATGAGCCTCTTTTGAAGACACTTTTTTTTCATCATGACTAATGATAATCACCTGGTGTTCCAGCTCTTGATAAGGTAATTGAATAGAGGAAACCTCATCTTCTTGCCAAAGTGCCCAGGGCGCAAAGAAGGAGCGGCATGAAGAGCCAGAGCCTAAGCGGCTTAATTGAGCTTGTGTTTCTATTGAAGGTAAGGGTTCATTCGTCAACTCACTAAGTGCTAACACTGCACATTTTGTAAGAGCGGCAAAACTCGATGCGGAACTTGCCAATCCACTGCTATGGGGAAAATTGTTAGACGAGCGAACAATAAAAGCGCCAGAATAATGAAAATGAGCTTTAAGGCGAGCTAGATGATCTAAAAAGCGAAGCTGAGCAGCCTGGGATAAGGTAAATCCTCCTGCTCCGGGAATTTCCAGGGGTTCCCAGAAATCTTTTTTCCCCTGGGTAGTCTCAAGAACTACACTACTTAAGAGTTGATTCAGGGTATAGGATAAGGAGGGATTATCGGGTATGTTATTGGCTTCATCTTTTTTTCCCATGTACTTAATCAATGCAATATTAGATGGTGCTTGTGAGAACCACTGCATAATTATTATCTCCTCTAACCTAATATCCAAATCATATCTATAAGTGCAAAATCAAAATAGCCTCTTCATGGATACTGCGGTCAAGCCGCAGTACGCAGGAATAGGATTTATTGCTTTATATTTAAGCTATTCTGGCACCCTAAATCTCTGACAAGCGTTTTTAATCTTTATTCAAACTTTCCACTACATTTCGCAACTTGTTCGCGGCATCCAGAAGTTTCAAAGCCAAGTGCTTTAGTAGCCTGGGGCATCATTCCACAAAATCTTGTGAAGTTGCAACTGAAATCTGACAGGTAATTTGTCTTCTACGATCCAATTTGCAAGTTCTGTCGGATTTAACTGATGCCAGCTTGGAGAAAATAAGATTTGTGCTTTTTTTGATAAATTATATTCGTCTATGATTTGACATGCCCATTGATAATCGTCGTGACTACATAGCACAAATTTAATTTGATCAGTAGGTTTTAAAAAGACCAAATTGTCAAATAAATTTTTATCTGCTTCGCCTGAGTCAGGTGTTTTTAAGTCCATTACAATCATGACGCGTTTATCTACCTCACTAAGATCACGTGCGCCACTGGTTTCTAAAGAAACATTGTACCCAGCGTCACACAATTCTTTGAGTAGAGAAATGCAACCCGGTTGTGCCAATGGTTCTCCACCTGTCACACAAACATAACTGCATTGATAAGAGGCTACCTTCTCCAAAATAGTGCTTATTGGAGTTATTTTCCCCCCGCTGAAGGCATAGGTTGTGTCGCAATATTGACAACGCAAGGGACAGCCTGTTAAGCGAATAAATACCGTGGGCAAGCCCACGGTGACTGATTCGCCTTGTAAGGAATGAAAAATTTCTGTGATACGTAATTGTGTACTACTATGTTTCATGAAACGCCTAAAGTCTCCAGTTTTGTTGCCGCTAATTGAGCAGTAGGGGTATCTGGATAATTTCTCAAAACTTCTTGCAGGCGCATCCTTGCATCTTCAATTTTACCTGAGGCGGCTAATGCATAACCAATTTTCAAGGTACTGGCTGCCGCTTTACTGGAAGAAGGAAATTTCTTTAATACAATTTCAAAATGCTCAATGGCTTTTGTATAATTGTTCTTAACTAAATATAGCTCTCCCAGCCAATATTGCGCATTTGCTGTATAGCCCCCTTGAGGGTATTGGACTACAAAACGCTGCATTGCTGTTAACGCTTCATCAAAACGCTTACCTTTTACGAGATCGTAAGCAGCCATATAGCTAATTTGTTCATCTGCAGGATTACCACGAGAAGTAGAGTTTAGTGGGGCCGCAACAAGATTATCTGTTTGGGTTTTAGGTTTTGTTGGGGTTTCTGTTGAAGTTGGTGCTTGGGTTTCAGACAGACCCAGAGATAATTCGGTAGGCTTATCTTCCTTTGTTAGAGGTAAAGCCTGGGCAGATTTGCCAGGGTTTGTATTTCGTAAACGGGCATCTAAGTCTTTATAAAAAGCCAATTGCTGCTGTTGCAACAATTTTAAATCATGAGCTTGTACTTCCAGCTGCCCTCGCAGTTCCTGAAGTTCCTGTTGCAATCCGTGCAATTTATCGAGTAACCCTGCATTGGCATTGTTACTATCGCTATTATCTTGCGCAAGAGCTATCTCTTCCTCATTATCAATATCATCTAGCTGAGCTTTGGCAACAGGCTGCTCGATGGCAGCCTGTTGATCATCCAAAATCGCAAAATTTTCGCTATCATCAACTACAGGTGCTTCGGCAAAAACCTGAAAAGCAAAAATCCAGGAGAAGCATAAGCAAAGTAAAAGTCGATGGGATTTAATCATCGCGTAGCCTCATACGTTAGCTCGACACGACGATTTTGCATATGAGAAGCTTCGTCATGACCGAAGTTAGCAGGACGCTCCTTACCATAACTTACAACACGAATCTGATTTCGACCAACACCGGCCATGCGCATTAATTCAGCAACGGTATTAGCACGACGCTCGCCAAGGGCGATGTTGTACTCGCGGCTACCACGCTCGTCAGTATGACCAGCTAATAAAACGCGTGCACCAGGATGAGTTTTTAAATATTCGGATTGTGCATTAAGAGAAGCAGTGTATTTAGGATTAAAAGAACTATCATCATAAGAGAATAAGTAAATCTGATTGTGAGGAGCCTGTGTGGTATAAGATTCCCCAGGTTCCTGACCTGCAAATCGGCTTAATTGTCCCAGGCCATGAGCGGATGCTCCACCATCAGCGCCCACACCATCAGCACTGCCAGGGGTTCTTGAACAGGATGCGAGCAGCACCACGCTGGCGGCAACAAGTCCCAACTTAAAAAACGATCTGGCTTTCATCCTTTTATTCTCCTTCTTCTTATTCGAATTACTAATAGTTAAATCGCCACAATGGCGGCTCATTGTACAATTGTTTTCACTGTTTCGCTATCGTCTCGAATGCATTTAAATGAAAAGCTCACTAGCCGGCGCTCCTGACGTGATTTATTACAAAGTTGGTGAGTGCCGCAGTGAATAAATGGGTTGCCTGGTTTGCAGCCAATACTCCCCCATATGGAGTATCCGCCGGGCATGGAACAACATGGCTGAAGATGCGTGATGCAATCACATGGTTGTCTTCTACTCGAACCAACACAGATTTAACCACAAAATGAAGGGTGCTGGGTTTTGTTAAAAAATTTTGCTGCAGTTCAATTAATTGAGTATCAATACGATACTCAGTAACTCCCGCGCCAGGGCTCGAAGCGACCACATGAAAATAACCACTGCGTTGTAAACTTTGCACAATTAAAGGCAATAACATCTCTGCTGGTTGATCAATCCAAGCGCTATGAACAAACGGAGTTAACTCATAAGCCTTCACCGTATATAACATTTCTTCCCCCTGATAACCCGCCATTGCATCTGGCACATTCACAAAAATTGAATGCCTGGAGGGGTTTTTGGTAAGTTGCTTTTTACTAAAAGCACCCAGCTTGTACTGGTTGGTTACAAGAGGTTTTACTGCACAGCCTGCCAAGAGAAAAAGGATTGAAATTATTGCACTATATTTTTTCACAGTTTACTCTCCTGGCCCAGGTTTTGGGGGCTTGGTACCACGAATTAAAACAGATGGGTTTTGTCGCATTTGCATGCTAATTTTTTCAAGATTGGCTGCAATGGCATCAAGCCGCCGTAGTAATACCACTGCTGGTGGTAATGCTTGTTGCGAGATTTTATTGATAGCCAGCTTTCCGGCTTCCATCGTACTAGTTATCTCCTCGCCGGCTTCACTGACTGAGTCCGCCATGGTGTTAAATTTGCGCACCCCCGTTTTTAGATCAGCTACGACAGCGGGAAATTGGCGGCTCACTTTGGCAGCGTTTTTTAAAAAAACATCTGCACTTTGCAAGCTTTGGTGGATATGTTCACTGTCTTTCGCAAGAACATCTGTAACGGTCTTAAAATTGGCAAGTGTTTTTTTAATGTATTCCGCATTTTCCTTGTCAAATATTCTACTTACTTCAACACTGACTTTATTAACATTTTCAGATACCTCTTTAAGAACGCTGTCAAGTTGGTGAAATAGCGACGGTTTTGATGGAATAATAGGGTAACGGTGGTTAGGTGCTTTTCTTAATGGTGTTAAATCGGAAGAACTTGCCGAGAGCCCCACGTAAGTAGTTCCTGTAATCCCTTGTGAAATTAATGTGGCACTGGTGCTGGTTGTAATCGGTGTTCCTTCTTCAATACTAAGCAAAAGTCTGACTTGTTGGGGGTCTTTTTGGCTAAGCTCGATCTGTTTAACGAATCCTACCTGGACACCATTAAATTTAACGACCGCTTCATTCGTTAATCCCGACACTGCTTCGTGCATGAATACTTCGTAGGTATGGTATTTTTTTTGTTCAAAGCCAACAGATAGCCATAAACCTGCTGCAAGCAGTCCAGCTATTAAAATTAGAACAATAATACCTACGACCGTATAGTTGGTTTTTGCTTCCAAAAATCACACTCCCCAGTTTATATTGCTTCAGTTTAAAGTTTACTGAAGTATTCAGCAATTAAAGGATGTTTATTTTTTATGAGATTATCAAGTGGCCCAATATCAAGTATTTTGCCCTCACCGACGAAGGCAATTCGGTCAGTGGTCCGTTTTAATGATTCAATATCATGGCTAATCATGACAATCGTCAAGTTTAATGTATCTCTTAAAAAAAGAATAAGTTCATCAAATTGTCTTGCACTACGGGGGTCAAGCCCTGTTGTGGGCTCATCCAAAAATAATAGTTCTGGATCCATAGCAAGAGCCCTGGCTGCTGCAGCACGCCTTTGCATACCCCCACTTAATTCAGATGGAAATTTGCCAGCAGCTTCTTTAGGTAGCCCTACTAAAGAAATTTTTAACATAGCAAGCTCTTCCATAAAATTTTTATCAAGCGTGGTAAATTCTCGCATAGGGAAGGTTATATTTTCCAATACAGTCATTGCTGAAAAAAGAGCACTATGTTGGAACAACATCCCCCAACGCCTTCTTAAGGCATTTGCCTGATTACTATCAAGGGTTGATATGTCTTGACCAAAGATTTTCAAGCAGCCGGCGGTAGGTTTTAATAGCATGAGAAGACTGCGTAAAATCGTTGTTTTCCCGCTGCCGCTGCCTCCAATAATTGCTAAAATTTCTCCCTTTTCTACAGTAAGATTTACATCGGAATGTACCCATTGGCCACCCAGATAATTTTTTAACCCAGTAATTTCAATAATTGGCTCGCTCATGACTATAAATTCAACCAGCTGTAGATAATGGAATAGATTGCATCAGCGATAATAATCAAAAACAAGGCTTGCACCACGCTTTTGGTGGTCTGGCTACCTATTGTATCTGCTTCCACCCGAAATCCTTGAAAACAGCCTACCAATGAGATTAATAAGGCGAAAGCCGGTGCTTTATACAAGCCCAACATTAATTGATCAAGACCAACGGTATCTTTCAAACGTAACAAAAAGTCAGAATAGCTGACATTGAGCATCCATTTGGACATATATAAAGCACCTAAAATACTAAAGAGATCAGCCCAAAAAATGAGCAAAGGAAATACAAACAGCAGGGCAAGCACTTTAGGCATAACCAGCAGTTCTGTTGGTGATAGGCCCATGGTTTTAAGCGCATCGACTTCCTCATTTATTTTCATGCTGCCAATTTGAGCGGTAAAGGCGGAGCTCGTGCGTCCAGCAACAATAATAGCAGTAATTAGAGGACCAAATTCCCGAAAAATAGCCAGGCCAGACAAGTAGGCAATAAAAATATTGGCGCCATAAGTTTGTAACTGCAATCCCATCTGATAAGCCAAAACAATACCAATCAGAAAGGCGAGTAAGCCTACAATAGGTAAAGCCTGGATTCCGGCAGAGTCAATATTTGAAACAATACTGGGTAATTGAAAACGGCGCCAGTAACCGAAGGCTTCAAAAATTTTTGAACTCAAATCGCCGATAAGAATAATAAAGCCATCAAGCTGTTTTAATTTATGGATGGTTTCCTCACCAACACGTGCAAAAAAATTCTTTTTAGGCGGCGGCGGTGGTTTGTAATCCAGAGTATCCTGCTTCTTTTCAACAAGATTTAGCAAGGCTTGGTGTTCTTCGTGGAAGTTAGTCAGATGAATCTCTTTGCCTTTTGCTTTCAAGGTATTAATACATTGCAAGAGGCTTAGTGCTCCAGCACTATCAAAATTCACAAGTTTCTCCCCATTGAAGGCAAGTTGATTGGCGGTAGGGAGTTTTTCTTCATGAAAACGTTGTAATAAACCATTCAAATGAAGAACGGACCAGGATCCTTCGCATTGATAGGTATTTTTTTCCTCATCAAAAGTTAATTGGGCTGAAGGAGTTGCCTTAGTCATAAATTTACTATCTTCTTAAAAAATAACCTAGCATAATACGAATTTACATCTGCCGCAAAATACTTAGAGAACGTGCTGGATTTAAAACAACTAAACGCTTTTTTTTGGGAAATCGATCCTGGCTATTTTCGATTAAAGCATGCTACAAAAACAATTGTGGCCATCTTAATCACTCTTTTACTTGTGCGAAATGAATCACTAGTGACAAAAGCGATGGCGTGCATCTCTTGTGCTGTGTCCATGCAAGGTTCATTTGCTAAAAACTATCTCTGGCGAGTCGGGCAGGTTGTTTTATTCGACATTTTTTATTTTGCTTCATTTAGTTTAGGGCTTGTCATTCGTGATTCTGCCAATTTAAAGGCAGTCGCTTTAGTAGTGTTAGGATTTACTGTGAACTATAGTCGCCGTTTTGGATTACAAACCAGTGTGGCACCCTTAATGATTTGGCTTTTGTGTTTCATGGCAACCATTTTACCGTTTAATTCGTCGGCTGAAGCATGGAATCATATTCATGGTTTAATCATAGGTTTAATTGTTTCAGCGGTGATAATGCTGGGTATTTTTCCAGAAAATTATCGACGCTTGTATATCGATAATTCCAATCGGTTTTTTAATAGTTTGGCCGAGGGTTTAAATGAAATGAGGCGTTATCTTTTATTGCCCAAACATTCCTTAAATTTTTACCACTATCCTTTTGTTCGAACCAAGGAGAGCTTAAATCGTTTATTGGATAGTAATCAGAGTATTGATCAAAGTGACATATTCGATGAGCAGCAGGAGAATTTAATCAGTGAGCTAATGCTTAGTAAATACGCATTGGCTCAGGCTTATACTATAATGATAGATGCCTATCGCAATCTGATAACCCATCCCCATTTTTTATCAAAAGAAATCAGACTAAGGTTAAGTGTAATCACTAACCAGCTTTCCCAATGGTTTGCTTCGGCTAAAATGGATAAAACCTATAGAGTCAGTGCTAAACGGATTGAAATTTCTTTTGAAAAATTTCTACATACGGTCAGTAAAGAAAAAATTACCGAACCCGATTTAGTCATGACCATCTTAAATTTAAATTTAAGTTTAAGATTTATGGTTCAACAATTTGACAAGTTGTTAGGTTGTAAGCATGAAAATTAGGAATACGACTCGAATGGCATTTCAAGCGGCTATAGCCATTACCATAACAGAATTGATTAACAGACAATTTAATATGGACCATGGCTATTGGGCTACCTTAACAGCGATGGCATTAACAGCACAAACTTGGGGGGAAAGCGTAAAGCGCTCTATTGAACGTGTCCTTATGACGATTTTAGGGGGAGTCTGCGGAACTTTTTTATACTTTGTTCTCCCCCCCAGTGAAATTCTCACGATGATCATTCTGTTGTTTTTTATTTTTTTAACCGTTTATTTGATTACCATTAACAATCTGGTTGCAGTTTTTACTTTAACGGGCTTTGTTGTTTTTTTCTTTGCTTTACTAGATGATTGGAATTTCTTGTTACTGACACAACGAATTGAAGAAACTGCTTTAGGGGCTTTAATCGCAGTGTTAGTCGGCTTTTTTTTCTTACCGGTCAGAACCAATATAAAAGAAATTTTCATTGATTACCTGGAAAAAATGGATAAAAGTATAGGCTCCATTCTTGGCAAATCATCACAAGAGCAACTGGTAATCAAGCAAGACTTATTCATGGAATTTCAAAAAATACGTAAACAAGCCCTGTCAATACGTTATGAAGTGTTTTTTCATCGCATGAATATGCACGATTTTAATTTTCTTCTTACACACATCTTATTTTGCACACAATATATTGCTAATTTGATTGAAGCGTATCAGTGGTTATGTTCTACCTTAAGTAAAGAGGACAAGAAAAACATTGCTATTGCTGTCCATACCACCCAGCATAACATCCATAGTTTGATTAAACTGTTAAGCAATGTTAAATCAAATGACATGATTTCTGCGCAGAATTTGCTGGATATTCTTAATAAAGCAATTGCAATGCATCCACAACGCTTTGCCGCCTTAAACGATAGAACACTTGGCTTTTATAATTTGATGTATTTTTTTGCTCGTCTTAACACCCGTTTGCAAGAATCCCATTCGTTATTGCTGCAAATAAGTGATTAAAGGTATTGTTCCTAGAAGGTATAAAATTGTGCTAAAATATATACCATTTTTATCGTGTAATATTAGGCATGCAAGACAACTACAGCCAATTTGAAAAACGTAAACAAGATCACATCACTCTTGCGTTAATGGAAACCAACCAAGCTAGCGAATTAAACGCTTTTGATGGGCTTTCTCTCATTCATGAGGCATTACCTGATCTAAATTTTGCTGATATTACCATTTGCAGTCAGCGGTTTGGACAAACTGTTGATAAACCTTTCTTAGTCAGCTCGATGACGGCGGGACATCGAGATGCAATTAATATTAACCGTAATTTGATTGCTGCTTGTGCTGAAAGTAAATGGGCTATGGGTGTTGGATCTCAGCGTCGTGAATTGACCGATTTAGATGCAGGGAGGGAATGGAAAGAATTACGCAAACATTTTCCTGACGTTACCTTGTTGAGTAATCTGGGTGTTGCTCAAATAATCGATACGCCGATAGCTAAACTCCGACGTTTAATCGAGGCTTTGCAAGCTCAGGCATTAATTGTTCATTGTAATCCTTTACAAGAGGCAATACAGCCAGAGGGCACGCCTTCTTTTAAAGGATGCTGGAATGCTCTTGAACAATTAGTAGAAAAATTATCAATCCCAGTTGTTGTTAAGGAAACAGGTTGTGGCTTTTCATTTCCTACCCTTAGACGTTTAAATGAAATTGGTGTGAGTGCAGTTGATGTCAGTGGTTTGGGTGGAACACATTGGGGACGAATCGAAGGACACCGTGCTGCTGAAGGCAGTTTCCAGCAACGCGCTGCCATTACTTTTCGTAACTGGGGTATTGATACGGTACAAAGTGTTAGAAATGCTGTTTCATTGTCTCCATCCTTTGAGGTTTGGGGGTCAGGTGGTGTACGTCATGGGCTGGATGCTGCAAAATTATTTGCCTTAGGTGCAAGCACTGTAGGGTTTGCAAAACCAATGCTCGATGTAGCGTTGCAGAGTGTAGAGGATGTCTTTGCTCTAATGACAGCAATTGAATATGAATTAAAGGTTGCTATGTTTTGCACTGGTAGCCGAGAACTCACTGAACTTAAGGAGAAGGCATGCCCTTAAGCAATAAAGCCGATCAATTATTTCAGGGTTTTTCCAAGTTAACACGCGAAGAACGTTTTCAGCGTTTATTGGAGCTGGGTGCTTTAACTACTGATGATATTCAATATCTGCAGAAAGGCGGGGTAAAAGAGACTATTCTTGCGGATAAACTCATTGAAAATGTGATTGGTTATTTTCAACTTCCTTTAGGAGTCGCCACTAATTTTTGCATCGATGGAGACGATTACGTCATTCCTTTAGCAGTTGAGGAAACCTCCATTATTGCTGCTTTGTCTAAAACTGCCAAATGGATTAGGCAACATGGGGAAATTAAAACATGGGTCACAGGTGAATGCATTCTTGGCCAGATTCAAATGGCCAACGTCAGTGATTTTGCCAGATTATCCAGTATTTTTAGCGAAAATAAGCAGTTTTTAATTGAAAAAGCCAATGAAGAAGTCGCATCCACCATGGTGAAAAGAGGTGGGGGTGTTATGGATTTGCAATTACGCCACATTCCTCGCTACGATGGAGGCGATATGGCGGTAATTCATGTGATGATGAATACCTGCGATGCGATGGGGGCTAATATCATCAACCAGGTTCTCGAATTTTTAAAAACACCAATAGAAAATATTACCGGTGAACAAGTCACCATGTGTATTTTATCAAATCTAAATGATGAGAAATTAACTACGGCTAAAGTAACTATACGTGGTGTCGAGCCAGAATTGGGCATGCGTCTGCAAGAAGCTTCTTTGTTTGCAGAGATTGACCCCTACCGGGCTGCTACTCATAACAAAGGCGTAATGAATGGAATTGATCCGGTGTTAATTGCCACTGGTAATGATTGGCGAGCCGTAGAAGCAGGGGTTCATGCGTATGCTTCTCGTTCTGGCCACTACCAGGCAATTACACGCTGGCGCTACCAGGAAGGATTGCTGGTTGGTGAATTAACAGCACCGATTATTGTTGGCACTGTAGGTGGCGTTACCGCATTGCATCCTACGGCAAAACTTTGCTTGCGTATGATGAGTATTCAATCTGCCAATCATCTATCCCGTATATTGGCAGCAGTAGGCTTGGTACAAAATTTAGGGGCTATTCGAGCCTTATGTACAGAAGGCATTATTCAAGGCCACATGAAATTGCACATTGATAATTTGCTGTTAGTGGCCGGGGCTAAAGATCATGAAATGCCAGTTTTAAAAGAGCGTTTGCAACGATGGTTAGTGACCAATAAACGAGTAAGTGTCAATAATGCTTATGAACTTTTGACTGAAATTAGACAGGCGGGGATGCCATCATGAGATGGTGTATTCCGGCTAAAACGTTTTTGGTGGGCGAATATGCGGCAGTTGCTGGGGGTTCTGCCATCGTATTAACAACCGCTCCCTGTTTTGAATTAGCCATTGCCGATGACAGTTTAATGCATGGTATTCATCCTGAGTCGCCTGCAGGGCAATGGTGGTTACATCATCGTATCCCCCTGCAAGGATTGTTGTGGCACGACCCTTATGAAGGAAAGGGGGGATTAGGGGCTTCCAGTGCTCAATTTGTAGGAGCATATCTTGCAAGTTGCCATCTATTGCACATCAAACCAAATCTTGAAGCTTTGCTGGATGCTTATTACGAATTTGCCTGGAAAGGAGAAGGATTACGGCCAAGTGGTTATGATGTACTGGCCCAGGTACAAAATCGCTGTGTTTATATTAATCGCCAAACCCATAGTATGGAAACCTATGATTGGGTTTTTGAAGATGTGGGCTTTTTATTACTGCATAGCGGGCAAAAATTGGCAACTCATTATCATCTGCAGCAAATGACATTGCCAGATTCCATTAATGAACTCTCTGCGATTACAGAGCAGGCCAAACAAGCGTTTGAACAAGCAAACAGCCATGCCTTGGTTGAAGCAATTAATTATTACCAGCAAATGTTGATAAATTGCAATCTTGTTGCACCGCATAGTTTGCAGCATATTCAAGCCCTTAGAAAGCAGGAAGATGTTTTGGCCGTTAAAGGCTGTGGTGCCTTAGGCGCGGATGTTTTACTTCTGATTGTACCGAAGCGTGTGTTAAAGCCCAAAGTTAGCAGTTTAATTGCCGAAGGCTGGACGATTTTGGCGAGCAGTGATGATTTATACATAGGTCGAGCACTAATGAAAAATAAAAGACAGAAAACACTTGAAATTTTACCTTAATCCGGTATCATTCCAGCCTCTTTAGGGCCGTTAGCTCAGTCGGTAGAGCAGGAGGCTTTTAACCTCTGTGTCATAGGTTCGAATCCTATACGGCCCACCACTAAAGTAGTAATTTTACGTGGTGTGAACTAAAATTTTGTTTACCTGTAAGGGCCGTTAGCTCAGTCGGTAGAGCAGGAGGCTTTTAACCTCTGTGTCATAGGTTCGAATCCTATACGGCCCACCACT
>NZ_LNYG01000003.1 GCF_001467745.1 Legionella jamestowniensis | reverse complement strand
CTACGTGACCAATCGTTCCCACGTTTACGTGCGGCTTCTTACGCTCAAACTTTTCCTTCGCCATTTCAAATACCTCATTAACTTTTATTGTTTCTTAATAATCGCTTCAGCAATGTTTGTGGGCGCTTCTGCATATCTAGAAAATTCCATAGAGTACGTTGCACGACCTTGAGTTGCAGAACGAAGATCTGTCGCGTAGCCAAACATTTCAGCAAGAGGAACCTCTGCTCGAACAACTTTTCCAGCAGGGGAGTCTTCCATACCTTGAACCATACCTCTTCGACGGTTGAGATCACCCATTACATCACCCATGTAATCTTCAGGGGTTACAACTTCTACTTGCATAATTGGTTCAAGTAAAACTGGTTTAGCCTTCAGCGCACCTTGCTTAAAGCATTGGGAACCAGCAATCTTAAATGCCATTTCGCTTGAATCGACTTCGTGGAATGAACCATCAAATAAAGTCACCTTAACATCAACGACTGGATATCCAGCGAGAACACCATTTTGAAGCTGTTCTTGTACACCTTTATCAACCGCAGGTATGTATTCTTTGGGAATCACACCACCAACGATAGCATTTATGAACTCATAACCAGTACCTGGTTCTTGAGGTTCAATTTTCAACCAAACGTGACCGTATTGACCACGACCACCTGATTGACGAACAAATTTACCTTCCTGCTCAACAGCATTTTTAATTGTTTCACGGTAGGCAACTTGAGGTTTACCAACGTTTGCTTCAACATTAAATTCACGCTTCATGCGATCAACAATAATTTCCAAGTGAAGCTCACCCATTCCCTGAATAATTGTTTGACCTGATTCTTCATCAGTATGAACGCGGAATGAAGGATCTTCTTGAGCTAACTTGCCTAAAGCGATACCCATTTTCTCCTGATCAGCCTTCGTTTTAGGCTCAACCGCAACGGCAATTACAGGATCAGGGAAGTCCATACGCTCTAAAGTTACAATATGATCAACATCACAAAGAGTATCACCTGTAGTTACAGTTTTTAGTCCTACTGCTGCAGCAATATCTCCTGCTCTAACTTCTTTAATCTCTTCTCGAGAGTTAGCATGCATTTGCAGTAATCGACCAATTCGCTCTTTTTTACCTTTAACAGGGTTATAAACTGTATCCCCACTCTTAACAATCCCTGAGTAGGCACGGAAATAGGTGAGCGTACCAACGAACGGATCAGTAGCAATTTTGAATGCCAGAGCAGAAAAAGGTTCATCATAAGATGTTTTACGATGAATTTCATTACCATCTTCATCTACACCACGAATAGCTGGAACATCAAGAGGAGCTGGTAAATATTCAATCACTCCATCCAGTACAGCTTGAACGCCTTTATTTTTAAATGCAGAACCACAAAAAACCGGGACAATTTCATTATTAATAGTACGCTTACGCAGTGCGGTTTTAATTTCTTGCTCGGTGAACTCCTCACCTTCAAGATACTTCTCCATTAACTCTTCAGATACTTCGGCCGCCGCTTCGACAATTTTAGCACGATACTCTTCACATTGACCCAACATATCTGCTGGAATTTCTTTGTACTCAAAAGACATACCTTTAGATTCTTCATCCCAATGAATCGCTTTCATTTTGATAAGATCAATTACACCTTTAAAAGAATCTTCCGCACCGATAGGTAACTGGACAACCACAGGATTTGAACCCAGACGTTGCTTAATTTGCGTAACCACACGCAAAAAATTAGCTCCCATTCTGTCCATTTTATTGACGAAAACAATGCGAGGAACACCATATTTGTCTGATTGGCGCCATACAGTCTCAGACTGTGGCTCTACCCCAGAAACTGAGTCAAATACAACTATTGCCCCGTCGAGCACGCGCAATGAACGCTCTACTTCAATCATGAAGTCTACGTGGCCTGGGGTATCAATGATATTAATACGATGACGTTGATAATTTTTATCCATACCAGACCAGTAACAGGTTGTTGCTGCGGAAGTAATTGTAATACCCCGCTCCTGCTCTTGAACCATCCAGTCCATCGTTGCAGCACCGTCATGCACTTCACCGATTTTGTGCGACATTCCAGTGTAGAAAAGTACACGCTCGGTAGTTGTAGTTTTTCCGGCATCAACGTGTGCAGCAATGCCGATATTTCTGTATAGTTCTAATGGAGTAGACACGACTTACCTCTCTATTAATTCCATCTAAAATGTGCAAATGCTTGGTTTGCTTTTGCCATTTTATGAGTATCTTCACGTTTTTTAACTGCAGAACCTTTATTCTCAAACGCGTCCATCAACTCGCCAGCAAGGCGCAACATCATACCTTTTTCACCGCGAGAACGGGCAGCTTGCACAATCCAACGCATTCCTAACGCGATGCTTCTGTCTGTACGCACTTCAACAGGAACCTGGTATGTTGCACCACCTACACGGCGTGATCTTACTTCAACGCTAGGACGAACATTATCAAGTGCTTGCTCAAAATAGCGAAGTACACTACCGGCCGCACCTGAACCAGTCTCATCAGTACCTTCTTCGTCGCTTTTCTTCGTCTTCTTTACGCGCTCATTTAATAATTCCAGAGCACCATACGTAACTTTTTCAGCAATGGATTTTTTTCCACTAACCATCAGTACGTTAATAAATTTCGCGAGTAGTTCACTATGATGCTTTGGATCAGGTAAAATTTCGCGTTTGGGGACTTCTCTTCTTCTTGGCATGTCTAGTTCCTACAATCAGATTATTTCTTATCTTTTGGCTTTTTGGTTCCATACTTAGAACGACCTTGTTTACGATCATTCACCCCGGAGGTATCCAAGCTACCGCGAACGGTGTGATAACGCACACCAGGTAAATCTTTCACACGACCACCGCGAATCAGCACAACAGAGTGCTCCTGCAAATTGTGGCCTTCACCGCCGATATAGGATGTTACCTCGAAACCATTGGTCAAACGAACACGAGCAACCTTACGCATAGCTGAGTTAGGCTTTTTAGGTGTTGTTGTGTACACACGTGTACACACACCACGTCGTTGTGGACAGGATTCCAAAGCGGGGACGTTACTCTTCTTTTTAGCATCCACGCGAGGCTTTCTTACTAACTGATTAATAGTAGCCATTTATTCTTAACTCCGAACTTTCACTTTTGTATATATTTCGAATGCATAAGGAGGCCGGATTCTATATAGGTCTAGCAGGTTTGTCAAGTTCAAACCTGCTAGCGTTAATAGATCCTGCTCTATTGATCATGATGATCAGCATTAAGTGCTTCACTCAATGCGTGCTCTACATCACTTGCAGTCACCGTATGCGTGCCTTGCTCACTTCCTGTGGCAACAGTTTTTGCGCGTTTTGCCTTGCGGCTTTGGTGATAGGCGTAACCTGTTCCTGCTGGGATCAAGCGACCAACCATCACATTTTCTTTCAAGCCGCGCAGATCATCAACTTTTCCACTCACAGCCGCTTCAGTCAAGACACGAGTTGTCTCTTGGAATGAAGCTGCTGATATGAAGGATTCTGTTGCCAAAGATGCCTTCGTAATACCCAATAAAATAGGTATCCCTTGGGCTGCCTCTTTGCCTTCTGCGACTAACTTGTCATTTTCTTGCAACATTACACTTTCTTCGACTTGCTCACCTACCAGGAATTTTGAATCACCTGAATGAGTAATCACACGTTTGCGTAGCATTTGTCGAACAATCACTTCAATGTGTTTGTCATTGATTTTAACCCCTTGCAATCGATATACATCCTGAACTTCATTCACGATGTAATTGGCAAGTGCACCCACACCTAATAGACGTAAGATATCATGGGGGTTAAGTGGGCCATCAGCAATCACTTCACCTCGCTCCACATGTTCGCCCTCAAAGACTGATATGTGGCGCCATTTAGGAATTAATTCCTCATGAGAATATTGTTCTGATGCTGTAATTACCAAGCGTCGTTTACCTTTAGTCTCTTTACCAAAATTGACCAGACCAGATACTTCCGCCATAACAGCAGCATCTTTTGGTTTTCTAGCTTCAAAAAGATCTGCTACTCTAGGTAAACCTCCGGTAATATCGCGAGTTTTAGATCGCTCTTGAGGAATACGAGCAATTACGTCACCAATACCAACCCTGCTACCATCTTCGAAGTTAATAATAGCGTCCACAGGCAAATAATATTGCGCGGGTACGTTAGTACCAGCCAGGTAAATATCCTCGCCATCATCAGAAACAAGCTTGACCATTGGTCGCAAATCTTTACCAGCAGCAGTACGTTGTTTGGCATCGGTAACCACAATATTGCTTAAACCTGTTAACTCATCTGTTTGACGATTCATTGTCAAACCTTCAATAAGATCTACAAATTTTAATTTACCACTTACCTCTGAGATAACTGGATGCGTATGTGGATCCCAAGTTGCAATAACTTGCCCGGCCTCTGCTGACATGTTGTCATGAACTGTTAAAACTGCACCATAAGGCAGCTTATAACGTTCACGCTCACGACCAAAGTCATCAACAATAGATACCTCTCCAGAACGTGATACCGCTACTAGATTGCTGTTTTCGTGGGATACCGTCTTAATATTATGTAAACGAATAACCCCTTTATTTTTAATTTGTATATTATTTGCAGCTGTAGCTCTTGATGCCGCACCTCCGATATGGAAAGTACGCATGGTTAACTGTGTTCCAGGTTCACCGATGGATTGTGCCGCAATAATACCAACTGCTTCACCAGTATTAACCAGATGTCCTCTAGCCAAGTCACGGCCATAACACTTAGAACAAAGTCCAAAACGAGTTTCGCAAGCAATCGGCGAGCGAACCAGAACCTGATCAACACCAAATTTCTCAAGTTTTTCGACCCAATCTTCATCAAGAAGAGTGCCAGCTGTGACTATTGGTTCAGCCTGATTAGGGATATAAACATCTGTGGCTACAACACGGCCTAACACTCGCTCGTGTAATGGCTCCACAATATCCCCACCTTCAATCAGCGGCTGCATCAGGATACCATTTTCCGTACCACAATCATCCTCTGTAATCACTACGTCTTGCGCAACGTCTACCAAACGACGAGTCAAGTAACCTGAGTTCGCTGTTTTTAAAGCAGTATCAGCAAGACCTTTACGTGCCCCGTGAGTAGAAATAAAGTATTGGAATACATTAAGACCTTCACGGAAATTCGCAGTAATTGGCGTTTCAATAATTGAGCCATCAGGGGCGGCCATCAATCCCCGCATACCAGCAAGCTGTCTAATCTGAGCTGCGGAACCTCTAGCGCCAGAGTCGGCCATCATAAAGATGGGGTTAAAGGATTCCTGGCGTACACTCTTGCCTTCTTTTGTTTTAACTTCTTCAGTGGCAATCTTAGCCATCATCGACTTGGCAACCATTTCATTGGTACGTGACCAGATATCAATAACTTTGTTATAGCGTTCACCATTCGTCACTAAACCTGAACGGTATTGAGCTTCAATTTCACGAACTTCATTATCGGCTTGTTCTATAATTGCTGCCTTATCGTCAGGTATTTCCATATCTTCAATACCAATAGAAGCACCTGCTCGAGTAGCAAATTTAAAGCCTGTATACATTAACTGATCAGCAAAAATAACCGTTTCTTTCAAACCAAATTTTCTATAACAAGTATCAACAACTTTTGATATTGCTTTTTTGGTCATCGCCCTGTTAATCAAAGTAAATGACATTCCCTGGGGTAAAATATCAGAAAGAATGGCACGACCAACTGTCGTTTCAACCAAGTAATAACCTTCTGAATCTTCACGAGGCATCCTAATTTTTACTTTTGCATGAATATCAACATAACCTGCTTCATAAAAATTCTGGGCTTCTTGAGGGCTAGCAAAAATTTTACCTTCGCCTTGTGCATTGACGCGCTCTCTAGTCAGATAATATAGTCCAAGTACTACGTCCTGACTGGGAACAATAATTGGCTCACCACTCGCAGGTGATAAAATATTATTTGTTGACATCATCAGTGAACGGGCTTCTAACTGCGCCTCAAGCGTTAATGGCACATGCACAGCCATTTGGTCACCGTCGAAGTCCGCATTGTAAGCCGTACAAACCAACGGATGTAACTGTATAGCCTTGCCTTCAATGAGTACTGGCTCAAATGCCTGAATACCTAATCGGTGCAGTGTTGGTGCGCGGTTCAATAAGATAGGATGTTCACGAATTACATCATCCAGAATATCCCAAACAACAGGGTCTTCTCGCTCAACCATTTTCTTGGCAGCTTTAATAGTAGTTGCCAAACCACGGAATTCCAGCTTGCTAAAAATAAATGGCTTGAAAAGTTCTAATGCCATTTTTTTGGGTAAACCACATTGATGCAAGCGTAATGTAGGACCAACGACAATTACAGAACGGCCTGAATAATCAACACGCTTACCCAAAAGATTCTGTCTAAAACGACCCTGTTTACCTTTAATCATATCTGCTAAAGATTTCAACGGACGTTTGTTAGTACCCGTAATAGCACGGCCACGACGACCGTTATCAAGAAGTGCGTCGACTGACTCTTGCAACATCCGCTTTTCATTGCGCACGATAATATCAGGCGCATTTAAATCAAGAAGTCTTTTTAATCGGTTATTACGATTAATAACGCGACGGTAGAGATCATTTAAATCAGATGTAGCAAAACGTCCACCATCTAATGGCACCAAGGGACGCAAATCCGGTGGTAAAACTGGTAAGACATCCATGATCATCCATTCAGGTTTATTGCCTGATTCCTGAAACGCTTCGAGCAATTTTAATCGTTTCGTAATTTTCTTGATCTTAGTCTCTGAGTTCGTTGTTGGTAACTCTTCACGAAGCGACTTAATTTCTTCGTCCAAATCAATTTGTCGCAGCAGATCACGAATTGCTTCTGCACCCATACGCGCATCAAACTCGTCACCGTATTGCTCCATGGCATCCAGATAGACTTCATCATTGAGCAATTGCCCACGTTCTAATTCTGTCATACCTGGATCCACAACAACAAATGCTTCAAAATAGAGAACACGCTCGATATCACGCAAAGTCATATCCAAAAGTAAGCCGATACGGGAAGGCAACGACTTGAGGAACCATATGTGCGCAACTGGGCTGGCCAGTTCAATATGTCCCATTCTTTCACGGCGAACTTTAGCAAGTGCAAGCTCAACACCGCATTTTTCACAAATAACACCGCGATGTTTGAGACGTTTATATTTGCCACATAAGCATTCATAATCTTTAACAGGACCAAACGTTTTAGCACAAAACAAACCATCACGCTCAGGCTTAAAAGTTCTATAGTTAATAGTCTCAGGTTTTTTAACTTCACCATAAGACCATGAACGAATTAAATCGGGTGAAGCAAGTGCAATTTTTATCGCATCAAACTCTTCACTTTGACCTTGTTGTTTGAGGATGCCAAGCAAATCACTCATCACAGGTGGTTTTCTCATTGGTTCGAGATTAGCCAAGTCTATGCCTCCAAAAAGTAGTTGTCAGAAATATCGCTCGAATGATTAGTCATGTTCCAGTTCGATATCGATACCCAAAGCCCTTATTTCTTTCAGTAAAACATTGAAAGACTCAGGCATACCAGGATCCATACGGTGGTCACCATCAACTATATTTTTATATATCTTCGTGCGTCCTCCGACATCATCTGATTTAACTGTTAACATCTCTTGCAACGTATAGGCAGCACCATACGCTTCCAATGCCCATACTTCCATTTCACCGAAGCGCTGTCCCCCAAACTGAGCTTTACCACCCAGCGGTTGTTGCGTTACCAAGCTATAAGAGCCTGTAGAACGGGCGTGCATCTTATCGTCTACTAGATGATTAAGCTTAAGCATATACATATAGCCGACTGTAACCGGATTATCAAATTGCTTACCTGTTCTTCCATCGTACAGAATGGTTTTACCATCTGGACGCAGACCCGCCAATTCCAGCATTTCTTTAATTTCGTTTTCACTGGCTCCATCGAAGACAGGCGTTGCCATAGGTACTCCCGCACGCAAATTATCAGCCAGAATCATGAGCTCATTATCGTCCAAACTATCTAAATGAACGCGCTTTTGCTTATCATGATTATAAATTTTGTCCAGATAGGCTCTTACTTCAGCCACAGAGTGTCGGCTATCAATAAGATTGGCAATTCGTTGCCCTAGACCCTTGGCAGCTAATCCCAAGTGTGTTTCCAACACTTGGCCGATATTCATACGTGAAGGCACCCCGAGTGGGTTTAAAACAATATCTACAGCGGTGCCATCTGCCATATGAGGCATATCTTCGACCGGCACAACAATAGAAATAACCCCTTTATTTCCATGTCGACCTGCCATTTTATCACCTGGTTGAATTCGACGTTTCACGGCCAAATAGACTTTAACAATTTTAAGAACACCAGGTGCAAGATCATCCCCTTGAACGATTTTCTTACGACTATCATTAAAACGCTTTTCGATCTCTTTGCCGAGTAATTCCATTTGCTTAGATAACTTCTCTAGCTGCTGGCTTATTGTCTCGTCATCAACTCGAATATCAAACCATTTCTCTCTGCCTACTTTGTTTAAATAGTCTTCAGTAATTTTAGAACCTGGTTTAATACTGCTTGGGCCACCAGTAGCAACTTTATCAAGCAATAGATTGCTTACACGATGGTAGATATCTTCTTCACGGATACGTCTTTCATCAATTAAATCTTTACGTACACGAGCCAGATGTTCTTCCTCAATACTTTTGGCACGTGCATCTTTCTCAAGGCCATCACGAGTAAAAATCTGAACATCAATTACTGTTCCATTCATTCCAGAGGGCACACGTAAAGAAGAATCTTTAACATCTGATGCTTTCTCACCAAAAATTGCTCTAAGCAATTTCTCTTCAGGTGTTAATTGGGTTTCTCCCTTCGGTGTTACTTTACCAACTAAAATATCACCGGCACTAACCTCGGCACCAATATATACAACACCAGATTCATCAAGACTGGCTAACGCTGACTCACCAACATTAGGGATATCAGCAGTGATTTCTTCAGTACCCAGTTTAGTATCTCGAGCAATACAGGTTAATTCTTCAATATGAATAGTCGTAAATCTATCTTCTTGAACAATACGTTCTGAAATTAAAATAGAGTCCTCGAAGTTATAACCATTCCAGGGCATGAAGGCTACCAAGAGATTTTGGCCTAATGCAAGCTCACCCATATCCGTACAAGGACCATCAGCAAGGATATCTCCCCGTTGAATTCTGTCACCAGTAGCCACAATAGGACGCTGGTTAATGCAGGTATCCTGATTTGAGCGGAAATATTTGGTAAGGTTGTAAATATCAACCCCGGCCTCGCCAGCAGTTGTCTCATCGTCATTTACGCGAACAACGATACGTGAAGCATCAACCAAATCAATTATGCCACCCCGCTTGGCAACTACTGAAACTCCAGAGTCTGATGCCACAGTTCGTTCCATCCCAGTTCCAACAAGAGGTTTCTCAGAACGTAATGTAGGCACAGCCTGGCGTTGCATGTTTGAACCCATAAGTGCACGGTTAGCATCGTCGTGCTCTAGAAAGGGAATTAAAGAAGCTGCTACAGAAACGATCTGCTTGGGAGAAACGTCCATATAATTGATTTTATCAGGAGTCGTTAATGAAAATTCATTCTGGTGTCTACATGGAACCAAGTCCGCGAGAATTTTACCCTTCTTGTCAACAGGTACATTCGATTGTGCGATATATTGATCTACTTCTTCAATCGCTGAGAGGTATTCAATCTCATCTGTCACATGGCCATCAATAACTTTGCGACACGGGGTTTCAATAAATCCATAATCATTTGTTCGCGCATAAACAGACAGAGAGTTAATTAATCCAATGTTTGGACCTTCAGGGGTTTCAATGGGACATACTCGGCCATAGTGAGTGGTGTGTACGTCACGTACTTCAAAACCTGCGCGCTCTCTTGTTAAACCACCTGGGCCAAGTGCAGAGACTCGACGTTTATGAGTCACTCCCGAGAGAGGATTAACCTGGTCCATAAACTGTGATAATTGACTGGAACCAAAAAATTCTTTTACTGCGGCAGAAACTGGTTTTGCATTAATTAGATCTTGCGGCATCAAATTTTCAGACTCAACGAGACTTAAGCGTTCTTTAACGGCCCGCTCAACACGTACAAGACCAACACGGAATTGGTTTTCTGCCATTTCACCAACACTTCTTACGCGTCGGTTACCTAAATGATCGATGTCATCCACCATGCCAATACCATTACGTATGTCAATCAAAGTTTTAATGACCGCAAGGATATCTTCTTTAGTTAAGGTACCTGAACCTGTATCTTCTTTTCTGCCAACACGACGATTAAATTTCATACGCCCAACAGCAGAAAGATCATAACGGTCTTCAGCAAAAAATAGATTTTTAAATAATGCTTCTGCAGCTTCTTTAGTAGGAGGTTCACCAGGACGCATCATTCGATATATCTCAACTAACGCTTCCAATTGACTAGTCGTTGGGTCAATTCTAAGTGTGTCAGAAATATAGGAACCATGATCAAGATCATTAGTATAAATTGTTTCAAAGCTTAAGATGCCATTATCAGCTAGCTGATCCAGTAATTCATTACTTACTTCATCATTTGCTTGTGCTAATACCTCTCCAGTCTCAGTATTAACAATATTTTTTGCAAGAACTTTACCTATCAAATAGTCTCTAGGTACAACAAGATCTTGCATGTTACTCTTTTCCATTAATTTAATATGGCGAGCTGTGATTCGACGACCTTGTTCAACAATTAATTCTCCAGTTTCAGGGACTGCGATATCGAAAGAGGCGATTTCACCGCGTAGTCTTGCTGGAATCAGTTTAATATGAAACTCACCATTTCTTAATTGGCATAATGTTGTTTCAAAAAATTCAGCCAGGATATCTTCAGTTTCATACCCTAGAGATCGTAATAAAATGGTCACTGGTAACTTGCGGCGTCTGTCAATTCTTACAAATACGCAGTCTTTTGGATCAAATTCAAAATCAAGCCATGATCCACGATAAGGAATAATACGGGCTGAATATAGAAGCTTTCCTGAAGAATGCGTTTTACCGCGATCATGTTCAAAAATTACTCCTGGGGAACGATGTAATTGAGAGACTACAACACGTTCTGTACCATTAACGACGAAAGTCCCTACATCAGTCATTAAAGGGATTTCGCCCATAAAAACATCTTGCTCACGAATATCTTTAATTGGTTTTGGTTCACCAGTTGCATCTTTATCTAGAACAACCAAGCGAATTTTTACGCGTAGTGGCGCTGAGTAGGTGAGTCCTCTGAGTTTGCACTCACGTACATCAAAAGCTGGTTCACCAAGTTTATAACTTACATATTCAAGTCTTGCATTCCCTGAAAAGCTTTCGATCGGGAATACAGATGAGAACGCAGCATGCAAACCTGTTTTCTGTCCGTTTCCATTAGGGTCAATTTCTAAAAAATCTCGATACGATTTTAGCTGGATTTCAAGCAGATTTGGAATTTCCATCTTATCTGCCTGCCTACCAAAGCTTTTGCGAAATCGTTTTTTCTCAGCATGTGAATATTGAGGTTTAGCTTCTGCAATTGCCATGGTGGTTCCTCTATAAAATTATTGATATCATCAAACACACAAACCCAGCCATGATAAACATGGCTGGGTTCTTAAACTTATCGACAACGGTATTACTTAACTTCGACAGTCGCGCCAGCTTCTTCAAGCTTCTTCTTAATTTCAGCGGCCTCGTCTTTAGATACACCTTCTTTAACAGTTGAAGGAGCACCTTCTACTAGATCTTTGGCTTCTTTCAAACCTAATCCAGTAATTTCACGAATTGCTTTAATAACACCTACTTTGTTTGAACCAAAACTGCTCATTACAACGTTGAATTCAGTTTTTTCTTCGGCAGCAGCAGCACCACCTGCAGCAGGTGCAGCAACAGCTACAGCAGCAGCGGCAGCAGAGACATTGAATTTCTCTTCCATTGCTTCGATAAGTTCAACAACTTCCATTACAGTCATGTTAGAGATTGTTTCAAGAATCTCATTTTTTGATACAGCCATTTCTAGCTCCTAAGTTAAAAATTATAAAGATTATGTGGTTTATTACTGCTTTGTGTCTTTGATTGCAGCTACAGTTCTTACCAGTTTGGCATGAGGTTCTGCGAGCGTACGAACAAACTTTTCAATTGGTGCCTTCATCACATACATTAGTTTAGCTAAGGCCTCATCACGAGTAGGCAAGCTAGCCACAGCTTCAAGTTGATCTGGACTATATACTTTTCCACTCACAGCTAATGCTTTGATTTCCAGCTTATCAAATGTTTTAACAAACTCCTTTAACATTCTTGCTGCATCACTCGGAGCTTCGAGAGATAAAGCAATAAATAAAGGACCAACAAGCTTTTCACTTAAGCAAGCAAATTCAGTGTTTTCAAACGCGCGACGAGTTAATGTATTGGGCACTACTCGTAAATAAACACCAGCTTTGCGTGCTTCACTACGCAGTTGGGTCATTTGATTCACAGTTAAACCACGATAATCAGCAACGACTGCCGAAATAGCCTTAGAAGCAACAGTTGTTACCTCTTCTACAACGGCTTTTTTTGCAGCTAATGTTAATGTCACGTTACTGACCTCCTAAGTTGCGCAAATCATATATGATTTGACAGTTATGGTGGCCGTCTCAGAAATTCAGAGTCGGTTCACCGTCTGCGCAGGATATTAAGCCTATGGCACCTGCGGTCTTCGACGGCATCGAACCATGTCTATGCCGTGAAAGCTGTTTTAAGGGCGATATATATTACACAGGTATTGTAGCAATATCAATAGGCAAGCCTGGCCCCATTGTTGTAGATAAGGATATTTTCTTAAAATATACACCTTTTGCTGAGGTTGGTTTTGCCTTTCGCAAGTCAACCATCAATGCAGCAATGTTTTCAATCAAATCTTCGGCGTTGAAACTAACTTTTCCAACTGTACAATGTATAATACCATTTTTGTCAGTTCTATACCGCACCTGACCTGATTTAGCATCATTCACAGCTGCTTCTACGTTTGTTGTTACAGTACCCACCTTTGGATTAGGCATTAAACCACGAGGGCCAAGTATTTGTCCCAGCTGCCCTACAATTCGCATTGCGTCTGGTGTAGCAATAACCACATCGAAGTCCATTTGGCCAGCTTTGATTTGTTCGGCCAAATCTTCAAAGCCCACTACATCGGCACCGGCATTTTTAGCTTTTGTAGCATTATCGCCTTGTGCAAATACGGCAACGCGTACTTTTTTACCTGTACCTTTTGGCAAATTTGTTGATGAACGAACAACTTGGTCTGATTTACGCGGATCAACACCAAGATTTACACTAATGTCAACACTTTCCTCAAAATTTTTGCTAGCAAATTCCTTTAATATAGCAATTGCTTCTGATGCATTATAAAGATGATTTACTTTCACCTTTTCACGTATTTTCTTTTGTTTCTTACTAATAGCCATTGGTAACCCCTTATTGCAAATCCTCAACTTCGATACCCATACTGCGAGCAGTTCCTGCAATACTGCGGACTGCTGCCTCCAAACTACCTGCAGTTAAATCAGGTTGTTTCATTTTGGCAATATCTTCAAGCTGAGCACGTTTTAACTTAGCAACTTTTTTAGTATTTGGGGTGCCACTTCCACTTTGAATACCAGCAGCCTTTTTCAAAAGCACAGAAGCAGGAGGTGTTTTAGTTACAAACGTAAAACTACGGTCTGAATAGACAGTAATTACTACTGGCGTAACCAAACCTGGTTCTATATTTTGGGTGGCAGCATTAAATGCCTTGCAAAACTCCATAATATTCACACCACGTTGTCCTAGAGCAGGACCGACAGGAGGACTTGGATTTGCCTTTCCAGCTGGTATTTGTAGTTTAATATATGCTTCTACTTTTTTAGCCATAATTACTCCTTAAGGGTATAGCGCTATTTCACTGTTAGTACATAAGTACCTAATTACTATAGCTTCCCAATTACACACATAAATTAAGTCTTCTCGACTTGGCTGAATTCGAGTTCAACCGGAGTTGAGCGCCCGAATATTAGAACCGCCACTCTTAGGCGACTTTTCTCATAGTTAACTTCTTCAACAACGCCATTGAAGTCAACAAAGGGTCCTTCTTTAACACGAACAACTTCACCAGGTTCAAACAGTATTTTAGGTTTGGGCTTCGTTACACCTTCTTCGACCCGCTGTAAAATTGCTCCTGCCTCTTTATCCGTGATTGGTGTTGGTGTTTGGCTTGTTCCGCCTATAAAGCCTAAAACACGCGGGATAGCCCGAATCATATGCCATGTTTCATCATCCATTATCATATGAACCAACACATATCCAGGAAAAAACTTTCGCGTACTTTTCCTCTTTTGACCAGCACGCATTTCAACAACTTCTTCTGATGGAACAACTACTTCACCAATTTTTTCTTGTAGTTGATGGCGTTCTGCGCGTGATTTAATTTCGCGCATGACAAAATTCTCATAACCTGAATAGGCATGAACCACATACCATTGTTTCGTTTTATGTTCTTCCACCGTATTTTCAACCTAAATGTGTTAATTTAGCGATTGCCCACATCATTGCAGAGTCTACACCCCAAAGAACAAATCCTGTTACTGCAACCATGACCATAACAATAGATGTGGTTTGAACAGTTTCCTGGCGTGTTGGCCAGACTACTTTTTGTAACTCGATTTTAGCTTCCTTTGCAAATGCAAATACCTGTTTTCCTTTGGAAGTAAAAAATCCCAAAACAGCAACTAAAATAAGCCATCCAATCCAGATAATAGCTTTAATAGGGGCCGTTACATCAAAATAATAGGTTCCTAAAAAGGCAAAAATTGTGACCAGTAACACACCAAGCCACAATGTAATTTCTTTAAAGTTCAATTTAGAATCACTTGAATTTTTCATATTTATCTAATTGTTGGCAGGCCAGGAGGGAATCGAACCCCCAACCTGCGGTTTTGGAGACCGCCGCTCTGCCAATTGAGCTACTGGCCTAACATTAGCATATTTGTGTGAAGCCTTTCAGCTTCACACCTTTATCATTTATTCAATGATTTTTGCGACTACACCGGCCCCAACTGTGCGACCACCTTCACGAATTGCAAAACGCAACCCTT
>NZ_LNYG01000002.1 GCF_001467745.1 Legionella jamestowniensis | reverse complement strand
ATATTTAGACGCAAAAGAGGAGCAAGATAGACAATTAGAACTCTATTTTCATGAATGTAAACTAACTACCATTGACCGACTCTTTGAGCAATGGGTTTGGAGTGCGCTTCCTGAAGAAGTTCGTCAAATCCCTGTGATAGAAAAACAACTTCATGAATATCAAGATGATCTTACTAATCTGGCAGAAGAGGAAGACGATGAAAATATTCATGCTGAAATAATGCAACTCCAAGAACAACTTGATGCAGCGAAGGGTATTAGGGATACCCTTCGTCTTGTTGAGATTAAGGCAACATCCCTTATTCACGCACAAGTGGCGGTGGCTATAGCTGTTGCCGAGCAAAAGAAATGGAGTGAATTATTGAATTTTGATCAAGAAGATTCAAAGCACATTTTAACTGATGAACAGTTTACGGCACTTGTCTCTCAAGCCGTTGATGCACTAACAGCTCGCAATTATGCTCGCCTTGGTAAGGACGAATTGGGACCACTAGCAAAGCATTTGGCAGCTCGCAGAGAATTACAAAATGAAAAACGTTCAAATGCTGAAGGTAGTTTGCGCACTCTCGCAACAGTGAAGGGTGAAACTCATCAACTCTCGTTAAGTGAAGTTAGGGATCCACTCAATCGCACACTTTTTAT
>NZ_LNYG01000001.1 GCF_001467745.1 Legionella jamestowniensis | reverse complement strand
GGCCTGTTGCACTTCAGGGGCCTGTTGCACTTCAGGGGCCTGTTGCACTTCAGGGGCCTGTTGCTCTGGAGTTACTGTTTGTTGTTCCTGGGATGGCGTCTGTGGAGAGAGTTGTTCAATCTGCTCTTCTGTTAAAGGCTTACCAGGCTCATTAGCCAATAAAGGTTGTTCTTGAGTAAACGGTATAGGCTCTGGAGGAGGCTCTGTTTGCGTTATCGCCTCTTCATTCACTATTTCACTGCTGGGAACAGCACTGGAAGGAGCATTTCCCCCTTGGACACTAATGGGTTCAGGAACCACCTCAGCCACAGGCGTTACAGGGGCAGCCTTCAAAGTCTCTGGTGAAATTTCCACCGCTTCTGCATTAACAGGAGTTGATTGCACAAAGGCTGTTGTTGGTACCGCAGTAATGGCATTGAGGATATTAATATTTTGATAGTTAATATTGACGGTTGGTGCATTATAAATTTGATTAATATAAGTTTGGTTAATCACTGTATTGCTGATATTGACTTGCGTAAAATAATGTTGATTTACCCGATAGGGAGGGATATAAATTTCACCCGGTGCAAGTGGAAACCAGGCAATTCCTGGCGCCCCTCCTACCCGTAAATTAAACTGCCTTCCACCGACAAAAGCAACCAGCGCAGGCGCATAAACTGGTGCTATATGTCTTGGTCCAGGAACCCATACCCATTGATTTTGCCATCGAGTCCAACGACCATAGTGGAAAGGTGCAAAACCCCAAGGTTGCTCATCAACCCAAGTCCAACCCCAACGATTAAGCCATATCCATCGGCCCATGCGATAAGGGGCCCAGTTGGTCACTGTAATTTGGGGAACCCATACGCGACCGTAGGTTTTAATGACTTTCCACGTACCATAGTGTTCCAAATCCTCATAACCTATCATTTCTGGAGCAACATATTTAATCACTGTTTTAACGGAGCGGCGATCTCGCTCTAAATTAAAGCGATCAAAATCATCAACAGGGCCCACAGCACTACATTGATAACCTTTCAGGTCCTTACCTGTAAACCGGCAAGATTGTCCTTCCTTAATTTTAAAGGAAGCATTTTTGCCGTAAACATCACCTCTACCTTTACGTACAGTGACAATAGTTACATTTTTTTTACTATCAACATCGATGCGATAATAACCAGAAACGGTTGTGGTAAAAGCAAGGTTAGGAGTATCAATTTCATAGCGTCTGTTCTTATTTTCAGGTCTAACACTCAATCCTAGCATTCCATTTGTCTGTTGAAACTGGGCTATTGTATTATTGAGATTTAAAATTTTCAGGCTGGTGTAATCCCCAATACGAACAACTGCTGTACCTAATTGTAATTCAACCAAGCCCCCCTTATCAGACCACAACTGATCACCAATCACCAACGGACGATTTACGCTCACCTTAATCCATTTTTTAAGGCCTGCAGGGGCGAAACTAATTACACCTTTCATGTAACTTAGACGGGCTACCGTGGGAATCGTATCGGGAGCAGCAAAGCTTGGTGCTGCAAAAAGACTACAAATTACTAAAAAACCCAGAACTTTCAGGTATTGCACAACAAATTTCATACTACTTCCTTGTCTCCATCAATTATACAAACAAGCAATCTTAGCGTTCCATTATTAATAAGTATGAACCCAATTTAAGAATTATTCTAAAAAAAAAGTTAATTCTTTTTGCTCAATCATCTTACTTTATGTTATTTAATATTATCTTAAGTGTGTAATTTTATAATGGACGTCAATTTTATTATCTCCGGGGTAAACCATGCCTGAACCAATCATTGAACATATAATCTCAATAGGTGATAGTCTTTCTGATCCGGGTGAAATGGATCATAAGAAACTGGGCGGCATTATTCCGATGGACGGCCTAAGCGGATTAAAAGGTAAATCGCCTAAGGGGGCATTTACCAATGGCTACGTATGGGATACTGCTTTTGGGGCTGACTATGTCGAAGAAAGCATCATTCGCAAGCTTAAGCGTAAAGGGGAAGATTCAACCGAAATTGCCGATAACGTGATTGTTCATGATCCATCCATAGAAAACTCACTCCACAATCTGGATCTTGATGATTACAGGCGTATTAATTTCGAAGGACGAGATTTTATCCGCTACTATGATGAAGGAGGCTTAACGTCTTACGACTACTCAGGAAGAATCACAACCAATATTAAACTTCTAGCTACAGAACACATTATTTCTAATCTTGATGAAAAACGCCGCTTACTTTTAGCAGATGATAAAGCGCGTACCGTTTCTGCCCAGCATAAAAAGAAAACGCTGGTTACTGAATGGTCTGGCGCCAATGATTTAATCACTGCCAATAGTAGGCCCACTGAAGAAGCGGCAGAAAAAGCAGTTCTGGCAAGAATTAATAATGTCGAAGAATTAATCAAAAATGGGTATTACCATTTCGCCTTATTTAATTTACCCGATTTGTCACTAACCCCTCATTTTTATCGACTTGGTGAAAAAGAGCAGGCCAATGCACGAAAAGTGTGTAACTACTTTAACCAACTGTTGCAGCAGAAAGTCAAAGAGTTAGCCGATAAATATCCGGATTGCACTATTAATATTTTTGACATTAATAAAATCTTTACAGACGCTTACTGCAATCCCCAAAAGTATCACCTTGACCCTGCAAAAATTCATTCTCCCTATATCGAATCAGATGATTTCAAAATTAATCCTGATAAAACTTCACCCGCCCCTGGTTATATGTTTTGGGATGATAAGCACCCCACTACACATGTCCATAAAATTTTAGCGGAAAAGTTCTATGACGAATTTAGTGAAAAATACCATTTCTCAGCTCCGCATGAATCACTTTTAACCCAATTTCGTGAAAATTACGGCCAGAGATGGGAAGATGACATGAATGGCTGGTTTGGATTTTTTAGACATTCAAACATCACCTACACGTCCAAAAATCTTACTTTAGAAGCTATTCTAAAACATGCTTTACAAGATGACGGTAAACGCACACGAGAAGTCATTACCCAATTAGGGTGGATTAATGAAAAAGGGAAACTACTTTCAAAAAATCCATCTTTAATCAAGGCCATGGAGAAACTTCATGGAAAAGAAAATGAAGTGATGATGGAAGAAAGTAAGGAAACTGAGAAACCTTCCCTCTTCTAAGATACTGTCTGATACCATTAAGCGAGCCTCTAATCCCATTGAGGCAACATCAGGAGAATAGTTCTTAGTGCCCTATTCAGGAGATCAACTATGTCTAAAAATATTTTTTTAACATCGCTCATCTCCTGCAAGCAAAGCCCGATCCACATTGAGATTTCACTCTGTTCAAGAATGAAAATTTTTTGAGAAAGGAGAAACAATCAGCTACGATTTAAATCTACAGAATTATTCATGTTATCTGCTATCATGTTTCATTTTATCCCAAGCCCCTGGATTGTTATATGTCTATTGAAAATACCATTACCCAACTGCTTAGCACTGTCAAGGACAAATGGCTTGACCTGACCCCACAACAGATGGGATTAAAACCTGTTGTTAAGCTAAACGACAAGCAAATAGAACTTACGCTCAATGCAGGCTTCCCTACCCTTCCTTTGGAAGAAAGTTTATTACCTGCTTTAAAAAACTACCTTGCAAAAGCTTTGCCTGATTATGAAATTAAAGTAGTCCTGGATTTTTTTATAAAAGCCCATCGTACTCAGCTTGTTGGAAAAGGTTTAAAAGGTGCTAAAAATTTAATAGCCATTGGTTCAGGTAAAGGAGGGGTTGGTAAATCAACCGTAGCCATTAATTTAGCAATCGCTTTGTCACGAGCAGGAGCTAGGGTGGGAATTCTTGACGCCGACATCTATGGCCCTAGTATCCCACTGATGTTAGGCAATACTAAGCCAGTGCAGGTCAATGAGGAACATTATCTACCTATTTCTGCCCATGGCGTTCAAGCCATGTCCATTGGCTATCTTACTGATCATCAAGAAGCCTTGATATGGCGTGGTCCCATGCTTGCCAAATCGTTGATACAAATGCTTGATATAACAAAATGGGACGAGCTTGATTATTTATTAATTGATTTACCTCCAGGTACCGGGGACATCCAGTTAAGTCTGGTACAAAAAATTCCGTTAACGGGAGCAATTGTCGTTACTACACCGCAAAATGTAGCTACCTTGGATGCTCAAAAAGCCATAAAAATGTTTGCTCGAACCAATATTGATGTCCTTGGCTTGGTAGAAAATATGTCACTACATGTTTGCAGTCAGTGTGGCCATCAGGAAGCTATTTTTGGACATGGTGGAGGTGAAATTTTAAGTCAAACATTTTCAGTGCCTCTACTTGGGCAACTTCCACTGAATAGGCGCATTCAAATGCAGTGTGATGAAGGAAACCCTACGGCAACTCAAGACGATGAATTGGCGAAAATTTTTATGAAGACGGCAATGCAAGCTGCAATAACATTAGCCAAAAAGCCTCTTAATTATGCAGACCGATTCGGAGAAATTGCAATTGAGTAATTTACAGCTCAACTGATTTTAGTCTGGATCTTGACTCTACACGATTATTTTCATGCTACACTATGGCTATTTACCAAGGTAATAACAATCAATGTCTGAAAATTACACAGCTGAAGCGATAGAGGTATTAAGTGGCCTTGAACCCGTACAACGCCGTCCCGGAATGTATACTGACACGACCAGACCCAATCACTTAGCCCAGGAAGTAATTGATAACAGTGTTGATGAAGTAATTGCAGGCTTTGCTAGCCAAATTACTGTTATTTTACATGAAGATGGCTCTGTTGAAGTAGAAGACAACGGTCGTGGGATGCCTGTCGATCTTCATCCACAACTCGGTTTAAGTGGTGTAGAAGTCATTATGACGCGTCTGCACGCTGGCGGAAAATTTTCTGATAGAAACTACAGCTTCTCTGGGGGCTTGCATGGCGTGGGGGTTTCTGTTGTAAACGCCCTCTCAGAGCGTGTTGAGGTGACCATTAAACGCAATGGTATTATTTACAACATGGCTTTTGCCAATGGCGATAAAATTCAAGAGCTTAATGAAACAGGTATTACCAAGAAGCGTGATACCGGTACAATCATACGCTTTTGGCCTAATGCGAAGTATTTTGATACCACCAAACTTTCTGTAAAACACCTCACCCATGTGCTGCGGGCTAAAGCCGTTTTATGTCCTGGCCTCGCCATGACTTTTATTAATAAAGCGACCAATGAAGAGCTCCACTGGTGTTTTGAGAAAGGCTTGGCTGATTATCTAAAACAATCACTCCCTTCCGATTATTTTCCTGATGAACCTTTTGTTGGGGAATTTGCCAGCGAAGAAGCGACTGTCGATTGGGCACTGGCATGGTCATCCACAACTAATAGTGGCTTAAGTGAAAGCTATGTCAATTTAATTCCTACCGCTCAAGGTGGAACGCATGTCAATGGATTGCGCTCAGGACTTTATGATGCTTTGTCTGAATTTTGCGAATTGCGAAATTTATTACCAAGGGGCGTAAAATTGACAGCGGATGATTTATGGGAACCCTGTCAATATGTGCTTTCTGTAAAAATGAAAGAACCTCAATTCGCAGGCCAAACCAAAGAACGCCTCAGCTCGCGTCAAATAGCAAGCTTTGTAGGCAATGTTGTCAAAGATGCATTTGCCTTGTGGTTAAACCAACACCGAAACCACGGTGAAATGATTGCTGCATTTGCCATTGAGCGTGCGCAAAAACGCCTGCGACAAGCCAAGCAAGTAGCGCGCAAACGAATTAGTCAAGGCCCTGCCCTTCCAGGCAAGCTGGCTGACTGCTTGCAGCAGGATTTAAGTCAGGCAGAATTATTTCTGGTGGAAGGCGATTCAGCAGGAGGCTCTGCAAAACAGGCACGCAATAAAGATTATCAGGCTATTTTACCGTTACGTGGAAAAATCCTGAATTCTTGGGAAGTAGACTCCTCGGAAGTCCTTGCTTCCCAGGAAATACATGACATTTCGGTGGCTATTGGTGTTGACCCAGGCTCGCAAGATCTCTCAGGTCTTCGTTATGGGAAACTGTGTATCCTTGCCGACGCCGATTCAGATGGCGCCCATATTGCTACCTTGTTATGTGCGCTGTTTCTGCGTCACTTCAAACCTTTAGTTCAGGCAGGACACGTATTTGTTGCCATGCCACCTCTTTACCGTATTGATGCCGGGAAGGAAATACATTACGCGCTCGATGATGAAGAAAAACAAAAAATCGTAGAAAAATTAAGCAAAACCAGTAGAGCAAAAATTAATGTTCAACGTTTTAAAGGACTTGGCGAAATGAATCCCCTGCAATTACGTGAAACCACCATGGATCCCAATACACGACGCTTGATACAGCTTACGCTGGAAGAGGAAGAAACGACATTAGCACTTATGGATATGATGCTTGCTAAAAAAAGAGCAGCCGATCGTAAGGCCTGGTTAGAGACAAAAGGAAATTTAGCTGAAATCTAATAATCTATAGCCAGGATGTCTGCCTATTACCATTTTAACAACGGTATCACATTTGAATAATCATCTGTCCATAAGCGCTCTTCATTCTCACTCACAAAACGCCAGCCCGCAGTTCGCATCAGAGAAACAGCGAATGGTTGGTTGGCTGTAAGTAAACCCCATTCAGAGGCCAATTGCCCTTTTTTTGCGTCAGCAGGCTGCAGTTTATGTAGAACGATTAAATCGAGTTGACGCCCAATTGCCGCTAACACCGGCAATAGGTTTAAGTGACGGTTGCTTATATGCACAATAATCACACCATCCGGTGCAACTTTGTTTAAATACAGTTGAAAAGCTTCCAGCGTTAATAAATGAATGGGAATCGAATCTGATGAAAAAGCATCAATTACCAGTATATCAGTACTACGATTAGGAATGTTATGCAATACCAGACGTCCGTCTCCCTCTTCGACAGAGACTTGAGGTGGACAATCCCTTAAGTATGTAAAAAATTGTGGATTTTTGGCAATGTCGATGACTTGTTTATCGATATCCACAATTTTTAATTGATCGTTTTTTTCATATTGGCAAGCCATCATACCTGTGCCTAAACCCAGGATAAACGCATTTAATGATTTCTTTCGCTGATGCATTAATTTCACTACTTGGGCCGATGGCCCATAATAACCTAAAGCACCACGATCTACTTTTTCTACCTGCGTTAATTGAAAGCCATGCACTGTATTTTGACTAATTAAAACATTTGAACCCGGTATGGCAGACACTTTTTTAACCCCATAAAAGTTACGGTGCTGCGATAAAATTGTACTGTGTTTTAACCCAGGATAAAATAAAAAAAGAAATAGAATACCTATACTTACAAAAAAACTAATCCTGTTACCGGGCCAACAAACAATAATGCATAAAGACAAAAATTCGGCCACGTGGTATTTTTTTACCAACACAAACCACCCTATACTGGGCAAATAATAATCAATTAGTAGCAGCAACAAGACCACCAGTGGCGTGAAATTCCAGGTTTTCGTACCACTTGTAGGAATGCAAAGTATTCCTAGGGCTAAAACCAAAGGGTACTCATAAGCATCATTAAAAATTCGCGGTGCAAGCAGGCTATTAAAAACACCAGCCAACATTCCCCCAAAAGCCAGGCAAAGATAAAAACTTGTCAGTTGACTCGCAGGAGGGCGGCTTTGGATTAATCGTCCGTGACACAACAAAGCAAATACAAAAAAATTAAGCAAATGAAAAAAAATGAATTGCCAGGCGGGTAATACATTACCCAGGATAAATCCAACTACAGGGAAAATAAAAAAGAATAAGGCATTCCTTTCTACCCAGGAAAAAGAAATCAGCGGTTTTTCCGCAAAGGTGATGATAAATGACAATAAATAAAGTGCTAAGGGCAACACCCAAAATATCGGTGTTGCTGCAATATCAGTAGTAATATAAAAAGTAACACCTAAAAGCAAACTACAGGGAACAAAGCTATATCCAATCCATTGAAATTTAAGCCGCCAAGGCAAGGAAAGGGTTTTTATATTTTGTTTTAGTAAAGGTTGATAAGAAATACCAAAAAAAATACCCCCTAAAGCAATTAGATAAACAATATATCCTATCGTCCACAAATAAAATTGTGTTTTTAAACCTATAAACCTTTCTATAACCCAGGGGTATGTCAGTAGAGCTAATAAGCTACCTATATTACTTGCCACGTATAAAAAATAGGGATCATTGGCTTTCTTACCTTGTGTCTGGCTATAGGCAAATTGCAAAAGTGGCGCTGAAGCGGCGATGACTAATAAGGGTAAACCCAGTTGGTAAATCAGGTGTCGCAAGATTATGAATTCGGGGGTGCCTTTTTCTGGCAAAATGGTAAGCATAAAAGGTAAGCTAAACAAACTGATTAAAACTAAAAGAATATGGGCAAGGCGCCACTCCCACACTGTCACAAACCTGCTAAGTAACCAGGCATAACCATAGGCCACCAGCAAAAGCGATTGAAAAAATAGCATGCACACTGTCCATACTGCAGGTGTGCCGCCATACACAGGGAGTAAAATTTTTGCCACCATGGGCTGGATAACAAATAACAGACTTGCACTTAAAAAAAGACCGACTGAAAAAAGAAATTGCATTAGCGAACCCTAAATCCGTTTGACTACCCTCTCAGTAATCTCCATTGACGATCGCGGTTGCAAGCAACCGGGCTACGCACTTTTATGGTATCCGTCCATTGTAGCCCGGCTGCTTGCAGCTGAATCTTATACACATCTCTGAAAACCCAGTCCAGTTCTACTTTCCGAAGTCCCGCGGCTTGACCGCGGGATCCAGAGGCTCTGCGCTAAAACACTGGACCTCGCAAGCCGCGGGGTTTCGGCAGAGCTGTGACCAAGAGATAGCTGCTTGTAGCCGGGAATGTCTTAGGAACAGCCAAGGTATGAAATCTGTTTGCTACCTCAGATAATCTCCATAGTCGATCCAGGTTGCAAGTAACTGAATCTTATACACATCTCTGAAAACACAGTCCAGCTCTACTTTCCGACGTCCCGCGGGATCCAGAAGCACTGCGTTAAATCACTGGACCCCGCGGACAAAGCCGCGGGGCGTCGGCAGAGAGATGTGATTAAGAGACAGTTGCAAGCAACCGGTCTACGTACTTTTATCGTACCCGCATAGTTGCCTTTGCAGCCCTAGGCATTGTCTCGCGAAGCATTGAGCATCCAGCGCGCCTTCTCATGCGCAGCAATTCTATCCCCTAACAGATTAGCTGTTCCCTCATCTTTATTTTCCTGAGCCAGCGTTAGGGCCTGATTTAAATCCTTCACCAGCGTATCATGATCATGTGCCAAATCAATCACCATAGCATTTGCATCTTTGTTGGAATCACCATCTTTTATACGTTTTAAACTTTCAAACTCTTTAAAAGTGGCGGGCGTATTATGTCCTAATGTAAGAATTCGTTCTGCAACTGCATCTACAGCTTCTGCTAACTCTTGATATTGCATTTCAAACAACTCGTGCATAGCCTTGAATTGAGGTCCCTTTACATGCCAATGATAATTTTGCGTTTTTAAATAAATGGCATAAGTGTCTGCCATGAGGACCGATAGTTTTTTAATAATGTCTTTCATTTAAAACTCCTTTTATTGTTCTCTATTCTAAACATAGCCAAAAATTTATCATTTATAAAATAAATTATTTATATTATATTAATAGAATTTATCTATAACATGCACCGTAGCTAAGCTTAATCATAGGCAAATTCTTACAGAATCTCCAATGAAACTTAACGTTAATTGAAATAAATACACCGGCAAATTACTTTTCCGTTACCGATGATTTGGCCTACTTGCTGATAAACAAATATTACATTAGTCTTTAACTATGTAATCATGCCTTTAATTGATATCAGGAGCATCAATGAAAAAAAACAAAAAAAAACCAAACAATTACTTTGCTCGTTTTGCCAAAGTTATTTCTGATGCTGTTGGGACCGTATGGAGTTTTTTACTCGCGTTGCTTGCTATTGTCATTTGGACTGTTACAGGTCCGTTATTTCATTTTTCCGACACTTGGCAGTTAATTATTAATACAGGCACCACTATTATTACTTTTCTCATGGTATTTTTAATTCAACACACCCAAAATCGCGATACAGTTATTTTAAATTTAAAGCTCGATGAATTAATCAAATCACATAAATCTGCCAATAATCAATCCATCGATTTGAATAAATTAACTGATGAAGAATTGTTAGTCTTAGAAAAAGAGTATAAAAAGATATGTAATAAAAGGACTGGCGGTTAGGCATTTTTATTACCACTGCTTGTCTTATCAAATTTTTTATACCGCCCAAAGTGTATTCTTATACTCTCACTTGTCTTAATTTGGACTTAAGCTTTATTGGTTACTAGTTGCCTATTTTTTGCTTCGAGAGTGTCATGCTAAGCCCTTCTAGTATTTTTGAACAGATTACAATGGAAGACGGCCAATTAATTCTTGGCGCTCAATTTGATTTATTGTCAGCCTTTGTTAAAAGTACTACGCCATGCATTGGGTTGGGTTGGGAGAACTACCTGAGTTACTCTACCATTTGCGACACCATGTTGATTCCAACTCGGTGAATAAAAACAACGCTGCTGAAACTGAGGTAAAAGAGAGCTATTTGACTTCATTTTTTAGTACTGCCTGGAAACATAAAGAAAAAATTAGCATTGCTATTGGTGTAGACTCTCTCGTTGCAGGCTTAACCAGTCAATATCTATAACCTTAGCTGGTAATGAGATTAGATACGGTCTTATTATCATTAAAAAATAATTTTTTATAACCATTGGAATTTTTTAAATTCAGCTTCTACTATTAAATTTGCTGTAATTGGAAAATTCATTAACAATAAGGATATTAATCATGACTCAAAGAAGTGAAAACAACAAACCTGGCCATCATGATCAACAAGGACGTCATTCTAATCAGGCACCAAATCGAGATAAATCTTATTCACACAATCCAGATTCCAACCCTCGTCACTCCAGTCGAGACGAGCGTGATCAGAATGATAAGGCGGGTAAACATTTTTCAGACCGCAAACCCATGGACAACCAATATCGTGGCTCAGAAAGTCCCCGTGATCACAGAAAATAAACTTGAAACTGATACCATCTGCTTGATGGTATCAGCGTTACTTAAATAAATTTTTAGTATTAAGGGTCGCAAAGGAGGTGCTAAACATAAATTTGGCAAAGCGTTTCAAACTACCACCCCGTCCACTTCTTACACGCTTCCCTTCTTGCCATCCTACTAAAAAAGTAGGAATTAACAAGGCTAAAAAAAGATAGCGATGCTCCTTAAGCAAGTGACTAAAATAGCGTTTATGTTCTGTTAATCTGGCATTCTCCATTTTAAGCTTAGTTTCTAGCTGATTTATGGAGTGCTGTAGTTGTTTTCGCGAGCTCATGAGATTCCTTAGGCTGATTGGTTAGCAAAGCCCTTGTTTTTTCAAAACTCATTTGTCTAATGCAGGAAGCTATCCTTTTAGCTGTAATAATTAGGGCAATGATATTAAGGATAAAAACAATAATAATAGCTAGCAAGGGACTTATCAAAAACATCAATAAGTAGCCAATTAATACTATAAAGGTTAGCCAGCCTGAAAAACAAAGTGCTACCAACGCACCTAAGCTTATCAACAAGGGCACTATATTTAATCCTGCCAGCTGAGCCTCCAGCTTGAATAATGTGTACATCCCCTTCGCTGTCGCTATTTTACTGGTGATTATCCCTTCCAAATGCTCAATAAAATTTATCATAAATCACTTTCTAAAAAGTGAGGATAAAATAAACCCAATGCCACCGGCAATTAGAACCGCTTTAAGTGGGTTATTCCTTACATTTTTCGCAAGCTCATCGGTGTACTCTTTAAAACTTTCCTGAGTCTCTTCGAATTTTTTTATGCCTTCTTCTACCCATGCATTAGTGTTATCTTTCAATTGCTGATAATGCTCCTCAATTCTTTCTTTTTGAGTATCACGGCTTTGCGCGCCTCGAGCTCTTTTTTTGGCTGTAGACACCGAATCGGCTGTTAAGTGCTCTTTCATTTGAGAAGATTTTGTACTTTTTTTCTCACCACTTGGTTTTGCAGGACTTTTATTCATGATATTTCCTTATAATTGATAATGAATTATTTATTCATAATACTTATGAATTTTCGAAGCAAAATCCGGTGCAGCAAAATCTGGCCAATGATCCTTATCGAAACCGGGTGCATTTTGTAAACGCTCTCTATCTAAATCAATTAAAAAACAATCTTCAGTTTTATTGTATTTAAATAAATGCCATGGAAGTGCAAAAAACTTGTTACCAAAACCCAAAATACCACCAAATTCTAGCACCAAATAATTGACTTTGCCGAAAGCTTTATCAATGACCACTTCACGAATAGTACCTAAGCTTTCCCCTTCCATATTTTTTACATCAACACCGGTCACTTCACTGGCTTTTACCACACTTCGTTGGCTTACCATAGTTATCTCCTTACTAACTAAGGATATTTTCAAAAGTAAATTTACTTTACCTTCGTTATTTAGTTTAGACCAACTTATTTGTACCACTATTGAGAATATCTAAAAAAAAACCCGCTTAAAAGCGGGTTTTTAAGGAATAGTAACCAGGCTTACATCATGCCCATGCCACCCATTCCACCCATGCCGCCCATATCACCGGCGCCTACTGGCTCTTCTTTTTTAGGAAGGTCAGCAATCATGCACTCGGTAGTGAGCATCAAGCTGGCTACAGAAGCAGCATTTTGCAGAGCAGTACGAGTCACTTTGGTTGGATCCAGGATACCCATTTCAACCATGTCACCATATTCACCACTGGCTGCGTTAAATCCAAAATTGTCTTTGTTATCAGCAACTTTGTTAACAATTACGGAGGATTCGTAACCAGCATTAGCAACGATTTGACGCAATGGTGATTCAATAGCACGACGCAGAATGTTAATACCCATGTCTTGATCAGCATTTTCACCTTTTAAACCATCCAGTGCTTTTTGTGCACGAATCAAGGCAACACCACCACCTGCAACGATACCTTCTTCAACAGCAGCACGAGTTGCATGCAGAGCATCTTCTACGCGAGCTTTTTTCTCTTTCATTTCTACTTCAGTAGCTGCACCAACTTTAATCACGGCAACACCACCGGCTAGTTTGGCAACGCGCTCTTGTAACTTCTCACGATCATAATCAGAAGTAGTTTCTTCCATCTGTGCGCGAATTTGAGTAATACGTGCATTGATTTCAGATTCTTTACCTTCACCATCAATAATAGTGGTATTTTCTTTAGTCACTACAACGCGTTTTGCAGTACCTAAGTCCTCTAATGAGGCACCTTCAAGGCTCTTGCCCACTTCTTCAGAGATCACTTGGCCGTTAGTCAGAATAGCGATATCCTGCAACATTGCCTTGCGACGATCACCAAAGCCAGGCGCTTTCACCGCACATACTTTAACGATACCACGCATGTTGTTAACAACCAATGTAGCCAATGCTTCGCCTTCAACATCTTCTGCAACGATTAACAAAGGACGACCGGACTTGGCAACACCTTCCAATACAGAAAGCATATCGCGAATATTAGCAATCTTCTTATCAACCAAAAGAATAAATGGATGCTCAAGCTCAGCACTCATGTTTTGTTGGTTGTTAATGAAGTAGGGAGAAATGTAGCCACGGTCAAACTGCATACCTTCAACTACAGATAATTCATTTTCCAGGCTGTTACCGTCTTCAACAGTAATTACGCCTTCTTTACCCACTTTTTCCATTGCTTCAGCAATAATATCACCGATAGATTGATCAGAGTTTGCAGAAATTGTACCAACTTGAGCAATGGCTTTGCCATCTTTGCAAGGTTTAGACATTTCTTGTAGTTTCTTAGTCACTGCTGTAACGGCTTTGTCGATACCGCGCTTTAAATCCATTGGATTCATACCAGCAGCAACCGCTTTGTTACCTTCAACCATAATAGCGCGAGCCAATACGGTAGCAGTAGTTGTACCATCACCGGCTGCATCAGACGTTTTAGAAGCAACTTCTTTAACCATCTGAGCGCCCATATTTTCAAAGCGATCTTCCAATTCAATTTCTTTAGCAACAGACACACCATCTTTGGTGACTGTAGGAGCACCAAAAGATCTTTCCAATACAACGTTGCGTCCACGAGGACCCATCGTTACGCGTACGGCATTTGCTAAAATATTTACACCGGAAATCATTTTTTGACGTGCATCGTCACCAGAACGTACTTCTTTAGCCATTATAATAGTCTCCTTTAAATCCTAGATAGTCGATTTACTTCTCAATAACACCCATGATGTCGTCTTCACGCATCACAACCAATTCTTGGCCTGCTACTTTAACTTCTGTACCAGAATATTTGCCAAAGAGAACTATATCTCCAATTTTCACAGCCAAGGCGCGGACATCACCATTATCTAATACCTTACCTGCACCAACAGCGATAACCTCGCCACGCATGGGCTTTTCAGTAGCGCTATCTGGAATAACGATACCGCCGGCTGTAGTGCGCTCTTCTTCCATACGACGAACAACAACACGATCGTGTAAAGGACGAATTTTCATACTTGTTTTCTCCTGGTTTTTTTGATTATCACCTATAATTTTCAGAGTAAGCTCTGATTTTTTAGCGTTACACAATGCCGATACATAATGTTTCATTCATTGTACTTCGCTGATGACTGCCATATGGGGATTCCTCCAATAGCTTTCAAGGGGTACGTTAAAATTTTTTTTGGTTTTTTTTAATACTGCTACTACAATGAATTACTATTTGGCTAGCTATAAGGTATCAATGAAAAAGTGGTTATTGTTTTCATTACTCTGTTTTATCTCATTTGTTAATTATGCAACCCCTCTTCCTGCAGCGGAGGTTTTTCAAGTTAATGCAAAACAGATTGATCCAAATACCTTCTCTCTTATTTGGCAAATTAAACCCGGCTATTTCCTTTATGCTGATCGCATTAAAGTCACCACTCAACCCCATAGTAATGTTCACTTAGGCAGTTTACGCTTCCCAACTCCTTTGACAAAAATGGATAAACAGGGAAAAAGCTATCCCATTTACCGCAATGAATTATCGCTTCCCGTACCTATCTTAGGCGAACAACCAGGAGAAACCTTACTTAATTTAAGTTTTCAAGGCTGTGCAGACGATGGGTTTTGCTACCCTCCAGAAATACGACAAATTAGATTAACCATTGATAATGAGCTGGCCTTAACGCAGGTCAATATGGAAAATATTCCCTATCAACAAGAGGAAAAAAGTGGGGCCACCTCGGCGACTGATGACATTGAAGAAGTTTTTACCCAACACCATTGGAGCATGGTTATTTTAATTTTCTTTGGTTTTGGACTGCTTTTATCGTTTACTCCCTGCGTCTTACCCATGGTACCCGTACTTTCAGGCATTATTGTTGGACATGGAAAAAATATTTCTACGCGTAAAGCATTTTTTCTTTCTTTAAGTTATGTTCTAAGTATGTCAGTTACCTATGCTTTCGTCGGTGCTGTAGTCGCTTTATTAGGCAGTAATCTGCAAATTGCCATGCAATCGCCCTGGGTTATCGGATTATTTAGTATGGTTTTTGTCTTATTAGCCCTTTCCATGTTCGGATATTATGAATTACGCTTGCCAATCTCCTGGCAAGCAAAAATTGCAGGAGCAAGTAAAAATCAAGCGAATGGCCATTACCTGGGTGCTGCTGTCATGGGTTGTTTCTCAACCCTTATCTTGTCCCCTTGTGTTACTGCCCCTTTAATTGGGGCATTAAGCTATATCGCACATAGCAACAATGTAATATTTGGTAGCCTGACTTTATTTTTTTTAGGGTTAGGTATGGGCACCCCTTTGCTATTAATTGGAATATCTGCAGGTAAATGGTTGCCTAAAGCCGGACACTGGATGAATGGCGTCAAAACCTTTTTTGGTGTCTTGCTTCTTGCCGTCGCTATTTATTTGGCAAGTCGTATCCTGCCGGGAGCTGTCGTTATGCTCCTATGGTCAAGCTTGTTAATTTTCGTGGGAATTTATTCCGGGGCCTTCAATAAAGCTCTCTCAAATTTTGCCAAGTTACAACAAGGCTTTGGTCTCATGAGCTTGGTTTACGGCTTATTAATATTAATCGGTGCGAGTATGGGCAATACCAATCCCTTACAGCCGCTGACAGGGCTTCAGGCTACTGCAAATGCAAACTCTAATTTTTCTGTTGAAACGGTCAGTACTGTCTCTGAGGTACAGCAAGCCATTGCGAAAGCAAAAGGAAAGCCTGTGATGCTTGATTTTTATGCTGATTGGTGCACTTCCTGTCAAATTATGGAATCTACTACTTTTAAAGATCCACAAGTCGAAGCAGCGTTAAAAAACTTTATTGTTTTAAAAGTAGATATCACCGCGAATAATGCACAAGATAAAGCATTACTACGACAATATGGCGTTGTCGCTCCACCTACCTTTTTATTTTTTAACAAAAAGGGTTACGAGCAAAGCAAGCTACGTCTTGTAGGCGAAACTTCAGCAAGTCAATTTTTAAAGCAATTAATGCAAGCCTCAGCCCTTGATTGATTAATCAATTAGACAAAATTACTCTAGAGACGCTATAATTCGCCCATTTTTTTTACAGATGAAAATTATGAATCATAAGGTAGGCTTTGTCAGTTTAGGTTGTCCAAAAGCGTTAGTGGACTCAGAGCGAATCATTACACAGCTTCGGGCTCAAGGGTATGAACTGGTTTCCAGTTATCAGGATGCAGGCGTGGTTGTAGTAAACACCTGTGGCTTTATTGATGCAGCGGTCACTGAATCCTTGGATACGATTAAAGAAGCCATGGCTGAAAATGGTCGAGTCATTGTCACAGGATGCCTTGGTGCTAAAGCTGACGTCATTCGGGAAGCTTGTCCTGATGTGCTTCATATCAGTGGAGCCCATGCTTATGAAGAAGTAGTTCAAGCCGTGCACCATCATCTTCCCCCCCCTGCAGATCCTTTTACTCAATTAATTCCTCCTCAAGGCATTAAGTTAACACCACGACACTATGCTTATCTAAAAATATCTGAAGGCTGTAACCAAAAATGTACTTTTTGCATCATTCCTACCATGCGAGGTAAATTGCAAAGCTACCCTATAATTCAAGTACTCTCGGAGGCAAAACGCTTAAAAGAAGCAGGTGTTCAAGAATTATTGGTCATTTCCCAGGATACAAGTGCTTATGGCGTTGATACGCGTTACCAAACAGTCGATTGGCAAGGAAAAACCATCAACACTAAATTTTATGATTTATGTGAACAATTAGGCGAATTGGGCATCTGGGTGCGCTTACATTATGTTTATCCCTACCCTCATGTGGATGAAATTATCCCTTTAATGCGCGATGGCTTGATTTTACCTTACCTTGATATTCCTCTTCAGCATGCTAGCTCACGCGTGTTAAAAGCAATGAAACGGCCTGCAAGTAGCGAAAATACCCTGGAAAGAATTACCCAATGGCGTGCTATCTGTCCTGAGCTGACGTTGCGTTCGACCTTTATTGTCGGATTTCCTGGTGAAACCGAGGCTGAGTTTGAAGAATTATTGAACTTTTTACAAAATGCCGAGTTAGACAGGGTAGGTTGTTTTCAGTATTCACCGGTGGAAGGGGCGAAAGCAAATGAGTTGGCAAATCCTGTTCCTGAACACATTAAAGAAGAGCGCTATCATCGATTTATGCAAGTTCAAGCTGCGATTAGCCGCAAAAAATTGCAACAAAAAATTGGTTCCGTACAAACGGTATTGGTCGACCATATTGGCGAAGAACAAATAATTGCCCGCAGCAAAAGTGATGCTCCTGAAATTGATGGTTTAGTCTATCTCGCCCCTGTTGAAGGTATCCATACAGGTGATAAGGTGGAAGTTTCCATTACATCCAGTGATGATTATGATTTGTATGGTGAGATACTCAATAAAGTAAACTAACGTCTTGCAAATGCCAGAGCAATAAACTCTGGCTAGACATCAAGCTAAAGCAGGCCTACTTGCCAAATATTCACGCCAGGGCACAATTTCCAAACGTTCATCCTCTGAAAGTCCTGCCATCATTTTTCTTACCGTACCCTCTTTACCAAACGTTTTATCTAAAAACTCTTCCCATTCTTTTTCCACTTGTTTCTTTATGCAAGATACTTCTCCATTGCTAAAGAAACGAGGTGATAATAGTCTCTCCTTCTCTCTTTCTTCAGGAAAAATGTTTGATTCAGAAGATTCGGATAACAATGTCTTCACGAGATTATGAATACTGTTTAATTCTTGCAGCTGTGATTTATAGTTTAAACAATCGCCGGTTTTGTTGATAACCTGATTAAGCTTGCTATTAATTTCTGCGTAAATGGCTGGATCATTAATTCTTTGTAGTTGCTGGTCAATGCTCGTTAATAACTCTGTCTTCCTAACCTGTCTTGCTTCAAGCAAACGAGATTCGAGTCTATCCATTAACTCTTCCAATTCTTTTAAATTTTTGCTACAGGTTATTCGCATTAAACCTGCTTTTTCTGAGACCCCATAATAAGACAGAGGTGCAATCATTATCGAATCTTGAAATAGAAGATAATAAGTTAACTCTTCATCGGTTGTAATCTGCCCTCTTTTCCCCAAAGCCCTTATAGCCTCTTCTGGTATCTCCAAACCAAACATATCACTAAAATCTGCCAGCACATAAAAAGTTCCTTCTACGTTATAATCAGGATCCGATATCTCTGCTCCCATTTTTTTCAAGCGATTAGTGACATAGTCCACTTTCTCTTTATAAAAATTTTTAAGATCCTTTTTTTCATTTTCGGTGATGTTGCTCATTGTATGAGCATAAGCCATTTGTAAAGAGCGTGGTGCATGGCCACTAATGTTAATATTAATAGCCAGCAGTTCATTCATTAACTTTGGATCGAACGCTAAAAGCATTGCCATACGTTCACCAGCCATGGACAAACCTTTCGTGGCTGAGCGCATTATTACCGTTCTCCTTTGCAAATCAGGTGCAATTTGTAAAAACGACGGTACATCAACATATGTCATTTCAGTGTAAGCTTCATCAAAAATGAGATGTAAATCTGGATATTTTCTTAAAACGTCAGCAATTTTTTGGAATTCTGCTTCACTTATGACTGTGCCTAAGGGATTACTAGGATTACAAATAAGCACCGCTTTTGGGGTGCCCCCATCGATCTTAGCTAACTCGTAAGCCTCAATAATACTTTTTTCAAGTGCTTCGGCAGTAAGTCGAAACCCAGGTTCTTTCATCACATCAATCGGATGTAAACGGTGCTTTTGATAGTCTCCGTATAGTCCGTAATGCGGAAATGGTGTAATTACTCGATGTAAGGGGATATCTTTATAACGCTCATGCAATGCTTCAAAAACAACGCGTAAACCGCCTGCACCCCCAGTCGTAAATAAAATATGCTCAGGCTTAATGTTTTTTTTATACCAGGCTGTCATGGCATCAGCCATAAGCACTCTTGCCTCTTCATCACCTTGTGGATGACCATAATCAATGGCAGCCGCTTCCTTCATTTCATCAAGGTTATTCAGGGCCCCTTTAACCAATTCTTCCAAATGTTTCCAATAAGCTAAAAAAAAGTCTATAGTATGAACACTTATAGGATAAGTTGGCTGCCCCATGCCTACGGTAATTATAGTTTGAAGCTTTTGCAAAGAATCCTTGATTTGAGCTCTTTCTTTGCGTAAAGCCTTTACCCATAGGGCAAGTAACATAATTTTGTCAATTTTATCAGCAAGTTGACCCTCTGGAGTAAACATGGTTTATTTCCTTGTATACTGAACAAATATTTTGTTGTTTGCTAATATTTTAATTATACCTTCGATATAGAAAACTTGACAATGCAAGAAAAAAAAACCAGATTTCGATTTACACTTGACGAAGTAGGTGATTTTTTAGCCAAACTATCGGAGCATAGTGATCAGGTCTACTGGATCAGCAGTCCTGATTTCTCAAAAATTCAGTACATCAGCCCTTCTTATGAACGCATCTGGGGACGCTCACGCGAACAACTCTATGCTAACCCCGAAATTTGGATAACTTTTTTACACCCCGAGGATGTTGAAAATCATCACCCAATTCATCATATGGCTGAGCAGATAAAGCGCCTTGGAGAAAAAGCGCGCTATTCAGAACAATACCGTATTATAAGGCCTAATGGAGAGATACGCTGGATAATTGATAAAGGCTTCCCACTTATTGATCATCGAGGCCTATGCTACGGTGTTACAGGCGTTGCTACCGATGTTACCGATGAGCTTAAACAAACTGAAGATTTAAAAAAAGCCAAGGAAGCTGCTGAAATTGCAAATAAGGCAAAATCAGAATTTATTGCCAATATGAGTCACGATATACGCACCCCGTTAAGCGGTATTGTTGGTCTTTCCAAGTTATTAGAAGGCGAAGCCCAAACTGATACAGAAAAAGAGTATGCCCGATGGATAAATCAAAGCGGAGAACAATTACTTGATTTATTAAACAATGTTTTGGAATTGATTTCCCTTGAAAATCTGAAAGAATTAGAGATTAATCGGGAATGGTTTTCTTTAAGAGAAGAACTTTTAACAATTTGCAAACTTGAATTGCCAGCAATTAAAGTTAAAAATCTTGAATTTACTGTTGAGATAGAAGAATCAGTTCCTGACTTTATATTCAGCGATCGCATCAAGTTTCATCAAATCCTATTAAATTTACTAGGAAATGCGATAAAATTTACTGAAAAGGGACATATAATTTTAGCAGTTAGATTCCTTTCTTCATCCGAGGAAACCGTGGAGCTTGAGTTTTGTGTTGAAGACACAGGGATTGGAATTGCCGATAATCAGCAGGAGCGGGTTTTTGATCGTTTTTTCCGTATAGCTCCTTCCTACAAAGGTGTTTATAAGGGATATGGATTGGGTTTACATATCGTTAAAAAATACGTCGCTTTATTGGGCGGTGAAATAAGGTTAAAAAGTATGGTCGGTAAAGGAAGTATTTTCGCCTTTAAATTATCAGTGAAATCGAGTAGGGAAGACTCTGCGAAAACTTTTTTCAATTTGAATGAGTTAGAAGAAGAAAATATCCCCGAGAAAGCCCCTATTCCTAACCCCAAACGCTTTAGCCATACTAAAAGGCTGAAAGAGGCTGCGATTGAATTGCCACATTTACTTTTGATTGAAGATAATACCATCGCTTTGCGTTTACTTGAGTCAGTTTGCAAACAAGTCGGCTGTCAATTCACATCCACGATGGATGCTGAAGACGCCTTTGAACTGGTTAAAAAAAATGATTATGACCTAATTATTACAGATATCGGTTTACCCGGCATGTCGGGTATTGAGTTAACCATCTATATTCGTCACTGGGAACAAGCTTTAAATAAAAAGCCAATTCCCATTGTTGGTTTAACAGCACATTCTCTGGGAAGTTCTGTAGATGAATGTCTCGAGGCTGGAATGAATAAAGTTTTTGCAAAACCGATTAATTTACCCACCATGCAAGGCATTGTCTCAGCGCTTATACCAATGAACAAACTTGAATCAAGTGCTAATTTGTTTGATGAAGAAACCCCTTTGGACGAAGAAAAACTTTTTAACCTGACAAAGTACCCTTTGCTAGATATCGAACAAGGTTTGGATAATCTTGGAAGTGTTGATTTATTAAAAGAGCTATTGACCCTAATGGTGAAGGAAGACGTTCCTGATGATAAAGCCAAAATTCAAGAAGCATTTGCCATCAAGGATTGGCCCACCGTTGAAAAACTCGCGCTAAAAATGAAAAGCAGTGCACTTTATTGCGGCACCATACGGTTGCGATACGCTTGCCAGTATTTAGAGGGCTACAAAAAAACTGCTTCGACCCCACTCCTAGAAAAGCTCTATTATCAATTAATACAAATTTTAGACGCAACCAGGCAGGCTATTATTGATTGGCTACAAAAACAAAATCAAAACTAACTAGGTATGTCTTTAACCATCACTCAAGTCACCATAGTTTTCCTGACAAACCTCCAACACATCTTTTTGTTGGCGATATGTCTCTTTAAGCACAGGATTAAGTAAATTCTGATGTAGCAATTGATGGTAACATTTGTAGGCTTTAATCAGTTTTTCAAATTGCTGTCGTGTTAAAAGTTGTTCTGCGAATAGTTTTCTTAACAAACTAAGCGTGTTTGTATAGCGATAAAAATTTTGCTCAGGATGGGTTAATACCAGAAATTGTACCAGAAATTCTATATCTATAAGTCCGCCGGGTTCATGCTTAATTTTCTTCTCCTCATTTTTTGCATGTTTGAAAATTTTTTCACGCATGCTAAGAATTTCGCTGCGGATTCGTCGGGAGTTTCGCGAACGTTTGAAAATAGATTTTCGTAATTGACTAAATACCTGCGATAAACGTTTATCACTTACAATAGCTCTTGCCCTGATTAAAGCCTGGTGTTCCCAAATCCAGGCATGGTGCAATTGATATTCGATAAAGGCATCCATATGACTTACTAGTAATCCAGCTTCCCCAGAAGGTCGTAAACGAGTGTCAACGGTATATAAAATACCTGCCTGTGAACGAGTAGTAAGCATATGCAGAATTTTTTGCGTCAACCGTGTTACAAGGGCCTCCTCCTCAGGAGCAGCTGCATGTATAAATACTAAATCGAGATCAGAGTTATAATTCATTTCACGGCTTCCCAATTTACCATAGGCAATAATTGCAAAATGTGATCTAATTTTTTGCATGCGTGGATAGCGCTGACTTAATTGCTCATAAGCCAATAGAAAAACCTGTTGCACAATCACCTGGGCGACGTCCGCGAGAAAATTGCTAATACGTATTGCGTGATAGCGACCATAGCGCTCTGCACGAGCGGCTGAGAGCCAATGGACGAGTTTAAATTGTCGTAAGGCATCCTCTTTTTGTTCAATTTCAGGACAATTTACCAATTGATTTTCCAAGGATTGCGTCAGTTCTTTTCTAGAATACAAGCGCAGGTGTGGCGGATATAATAATACTTCGAGTAAAAAAGGTTGGTTAACAATTAGGGTAGTTATAAATGAACTATGCGAAAACCAGTATAATAACTCCTTTAAAACTTGCGGATTCTCTGTAATTAATGCGAGATAAGAACTGCGCCCAACAATGTTATCCAGTAAATGCAATATTTGCGCGAGAACTGTATCAGTATCTGTCACATTCACCAGTTCAGACAATAATAATACCATTAATCGGTCGAGTCTTAGCCTTGCTGTTTGGGTTAGTCTTCTACAACGAGGTGCATGGCGAAATGTATTGAGCATTTGATAACAGCGCCCAGCGTCTTGAAAGCCCAAACTTGCCAACAAATTAATAGCCATTGTTGTTTCGACATGTCCCTGCCATATACTCATTAATTGATTGGCTAACAGCCGCTTCTCGTCTTCATATGGGTCTGGTTTTGCTAATATGGCACGAAAAATATTACTAATAATCCGTTGATATTGGTGAAGCTTTTTTACTAGGGTATGCCAATTTTCATATCCCATAGCCAAAGCAATCTGAGCTTGCATAATTTCATGTTGAGGTAGGGAATGCGTTTGCTGATCATTATGGCTTTGAAGGGCGTTTTCTAATTTCCGCAAAAAAAGGTAAGCTTGTTTCAAAGCAGCCGCATGCGATAACAAATTTTCCTGCTGTAAAGCCCTTAGTGCGGCGATTGTATTTTGCTGTTGTAATTGAGGTAAACGCCCCCCGCGAATGAGCTGCATATTTTGAATAATAAATTCAACTTCACGAATACCCCCTAATCCGCGCTTAATATCATCAAGCATAGGATTTAGCTGAACTTCCCGCTCTATCATCGCCTTCATACTACGCAACGATTCAATGACACTAAAATCAACGTAGCGTCTATATGTAAAAGGGGTAATTAAACGGTGAAACCAGTGATAGGGATTTATGGTATCTTCCCCTATCAAGCGCGCTTTAACCATAGCATAGCGCTCCCAGTCTCGTCCCTGTTCCTGATAGTAGGTCTCCATCGCCGCTAAACTGGAGACAAGAGCACCACTATCACCATTAGGGCGCAAACGTAAATCGACTCGAAAAATAAACCCTTCAGTGGTGACAGTTTGCAGCAATTGAATAAACAATTGCACCACCTTAGTGTAATATTGCTGATTGGTTATGGAAGTCTCTCCCTGGGTATAGCCCGCTTCAGAAAAAGCACAAATCAAATCAATGTCCGAAGAATAATTAAGTTCACGCCCCCCCAATTTTCCCATCGCAAGAATATATAATTTGGTAGGTTTTGCCTGCGCGTTACACGGATTTCCATAGCGTTTGGCCACTTCCTTTTCACAGAAATGCATCGCCCTTAAGATAATTGCATCGGCGCAATCCGACCACTGGCTCATACTTTCCTCTGTAGTAGCAAACCCTTTTAACTCTCTAAGTAATAAACGCAGTAACTGTTTATGCCTGAATAATCGTAATGCCCGTGCGAATAAATCGAAAGGCTCTTCTTTTATTTGTGCTAGTAAATAAGCGTAATCTTTTAATACCAAAGGCAGCTGATAACCTTCCAGTATTAATTCTTGCAAGAGATTGACATGCCGAGAAGCATAGTCACTAATAAGCAACAGTTTTTCCACGGCTTCATCAGTTTGAAATGCAGTAAAATTTTTTTGATAAAAAGCAGTTTTTGATTGTAAAAGGGAAGGGACTTCCATCTGTAAGCTTTGCTAATAACAATACTTAAGCCTAGCGGAGAGTAAAAGAAAACTCAATGAATAATAGGGGTCGATGCATTTATCTTGAGACTTACCTTTGTAAAAAGGGTTAGCAAGTTATATCCTTAATTATTACAACTCTAAACGATTAAATTTATGAAACGCTTCATTACTAATATTTTCATTCTCTTCTTTTTTTTCATAACCTCCCTACATGCAACTCAAGGTGCTCCTCAACCTGCGCCTTTACCACTTAGAATCGCTGTAGATACGTTTACCCCACCTTTCATTATGGAAGGAGCAAACTCACAACTTTTTGGGTTTGATATTTCCATGATGAAATATATTTGTCAGGAAATTCAGCGCACCTGTGTTTTTGTTCCTATGCAATTCGATACAATTTTTACATCTCTTGAAACAGGGCGAGTTGATGTTGCAGTGAGCGCCCTCACCATTACTCCCGAACGCTCCAATCGTATTCTTTTTTCATTACCCTATCTGTTAAGCCATGCTCGCTTTTTAAGTCGAAAAGAATTAGCGAATACCCCTTTTACCTTGCAACTTTTACACAATAGAAGGATTGGCATCGAAGAGGGGACTATTTTTCCAGCTGTAATAAACTCCTTAGGGATAAGAGATGCGAAAATTGTTACTTTTGGTGAAGCTCCAAACCTCATTGACGCCCTGCAAGCTGGAAAAATAGATTTGGCGTTGCTGGATAATCCTTCTGCCATGTATTGGCAAGCGCAATCCTCCGGGTTATTAAAGGCATTAGGGGAACCTTTTAATTATGGTTTTGGCCTTGGCATTGCTGTCAGTCGCAATAATGCAGAGTTATTAAACCAGATTAATCAAGCTTTGATAAAATTCCAAAATAGCAAAGCGTTTAAACGCGAGTTTGAGAAATACATTGCCCATTTTTAGGTACATCATGTTCTTCACTACAATGTATTTATTGAAGGATTAACTGATGACGCTTGCTGCGCCATCAAGCCTATGCAAGATCAATGTAACGTTTCATCCTTAGTGATACAGCGGCTGATTACTTGTCTGGTTACAAAATCACCTTGACTTGCACCATAAAGGGACTTGAAGTGTTCCGCCAAGAGTAAAACCCAGGAAGACAAACGAAAATCCATACGTTTTTCTTCTTCATTAACAACAAGTTCAAACAATCCCAAAGAGTCTGTATTTTGTTCTTTTGCATATTCTTCCATGATGCGTTGCGCCGTATACATGTCCTGATCTCTTGTTGGCCAGTTTTTATTCATTAACTACCCCCCTACTACTGTTGGGCCTTTGGAAGATTATATGATAATATGGGGTTAAAGTTATAAATTCCAAGACATCTAAAAATATTTTTAGCAACAACTTACACTTCTTTTCTTACCAAAGCTGGCTTAACATTCCCTTGAGGCTCCTGCCAAAGGGTAACAAATAAAACCATAATTATAGGCCCGACAAATAAACCTAATAACCCTAGTGTCTCTACCCCTCCTAAAATACCGAAAAGCACCGCTAGGAAGGGCAATTTAATGGCGCCACCAATTAAAACAGGTTTAATAAAATGATCAGCCACAAACATCACTATTGTTCCCCAAATAACGACAATGATTGCACTGATCATTGATCCCATTGACAATAAAATAAGTGCTACGATAACAAATACCACCGGAACTACAAACGGAATCATCGCTGCAAATGCGGTTATAAAACCTGTTAGTGTGGGAGCAGGAAAACCAACAAGCATATAACAAACACCCATTAAAAACCCAACCCCCAACCCAACGACTATCGTACCATTCACTGTGGCTCGTAAAGCAGAAGGAAGCCTGTCTGCATAGCGAAACCATCGTTGGCCTAAGCAAAACTCACCGATATGATTCACTTGTTGAATTAATTTATCACCGTCGCGAAAAAAGAAGAATAAAGCTAATAGAGTAAAACCCAATTGAAATCCTCGATGAGCCAGATTAACACCTATTTGCTTGATATAATAACTTGCTGGGGTTAGTGACAGATGCAGATTAGACAATAGGCTCCTTACCATACCAGGCTGGCCTATATTATTATCCCAATAAGTAACCAAATCATTACCAATCACAGGAAACTGTTGCAATAAAGAAGGCGCCTGTCCACCTTGACGATTTATTGTTTGTAGATAGTTAATAAACAATTGTAATTCTTTAATTAAAATCGTTGCTAACCAACTTAAAGGAAGTAAAAACAGTAAAGCGAGAATCGAAGTAAATAGCAACGCTGAAAGATTATGATGATTGCCAAAAAAGTAGCGCCAGCGCAAGTATAGAGGATAGGTAGCAATACCGATAATAGTAGCCCAGATCATTGAAGGAATGAATCGATGCACAATAAACAGTGCAAATAGGATGATACCAATCGTTAAACCGATACTGATCAATTCCTTGTGATTGTCATTCATAATGCCAAACCCCAGCCTAACAATTGTAGGATAAACCAAGCAGGAATAGCCGCCAAAACATCATCCAGCATGATGCCTACCCCACCTCGTACATGTCTATCAATGAATCGAATAGGTTGTGGTTTCCATATATCAAAAATGCGGAAAAGTATAAAACCTGTAACCATCCACCCTATACCTTGGGGAGCCATTATCATGGTTAGCAAATAGCCAACAACTTCATCCCAGACGATCCCTGAATAATCATGAACACCCAAATCCCTTGATACTTTTTCGCTAACCCACACACCTAAGGCGAATGCCAATACAGTGACGGTAAAATAGACCGCTAACGGTTGTCCTGCTAATAGTAAATAAACAGGAATTGCAGCAAGGGTTCCCCAAGTTCCAGGAGCGAACGGCATTAACCCGCTACCAAAACCAAAGGCGATAAAATAGATGGGATCTTGCCAGACTTTATTCTCTAATTTTACTGCATTCATTATTTCTCCAATAAACTGCATAAGAAGCGCAGTATAACTTCCAATGGCTTAACGTTTTAAAAATGACTGTATCCGCGTGGCATAAAAACCTCTGATGTAGCTGCCATTGTTATTCTTAATCCTGGTTGCTCTTCTATCGTTCCAATGAAGTAACATTCCAAGCCCAGTTTATTAAGAGCAGCAATTAATTCCTGCTCTTTCATCGGAGGTACTGTGAAACAGAGTTCATAATCATCACCACCAGTTAGTGAAAACTGAATGGCCTTGTCTTGTTGATATTTTTTTACCAGGGGATGAACAGGAATGCTTTCCCCTATCAGACAAGCCCCCACGCCACTAGAGACGCAAATATGATTCAAATCTGCACTTAATCCATCAGAAATGTCGATAGCAGCAGAAGCGTACTCCTGCAGAATCGCATTTAAATCAACACGAGGCTTAGGGTGTTGTAATTTTTCCATCAAAACTTGTCTATCCTCCTCATTCATATCATGATGATGTAAAAAATAGACAGCAAGTGCGGCTGCTCCTAGCTCACCACTTACATAAATTTTATCGCCAGCTTTTGCACCACTACGACGCACCGCCTTGCCTGCAGGCGCTACGCCATGAATGGTCAACGTCATGCTTAAAGGGCCTCGGGTGGTATCCCCACCGATTAAGGCAATATTAAATTGGTTTAAAACCTCATGCAGTCCCTGTGAAAAACGCTTTAACCAAATGGCATTTGATTCAGGTAATGTTAATCCGAGACTTAGCCAGCATGGGGTGGCTCCCATAGCCGCCATATCACTGACATTGACCATAACGGCTTTGTAAGCAATGTCATAGGCATCCCATGTGTTTAAAAAATGAACTCCTGACACAAGTGTGTCTGTACTAATCAATAGTTCGTGACCTGCTGGAATGGTTACACAGGCAGCATCGTCGCCAATCCCATAAAGTACGTCTTCACGAGGGTGAATGGGAAATTTAAAAAAGGTCTCGATCAAGGAGAATTCATTCATGACTAATTTCAATTTTTCTAGCTTGCTGCGCTAAATTATTTAGTACCCCATTAACATAACGATATCCATCTTGAGAACCAAACTCTCGGGTGAGAGAAATAGCTTCATCCAGAACTACACGATAAGGTATTTCAAGGCAATAAAGAAGTTCAAAGGCACCTAACCGCAATACAGTTAATTCAATAGGGTTTAAACTTTCAATGGGCCTGTCTAAAAAAGGGGTAAAGCTTTCCTCCAATTTTTCCTTTTGCGCAGGAACCCCATGAAGAAGGCGGGAAAAATAACCCCCATCTACTTTTTCCATATTATTATTTACGCGAAATTGGGCTTCAATTTCGTACAACTCTTGACCAGACATATGCCATTGATATAGTGCTTGCAGCGCTAATTTCCTGGCCCGTCTTTTGCCACTAATTTCTTGTTTTTCCACAAATTACCTCATGAATTTCTATCATCTTTCATTTCATCAATCGCTTGCCTGAAATCACTCACGTCTTTAAATCGCTTATAGACAGAAGCAAAACGTACATAAGCGACATGATCAAGGCGATATAATTGCTTCATTACTAGCTCACCTACCTCACGCGAGTCAATTTCTCGCTCACCGCCACGGCGAATTTGTTGCATAATCGTCACAATCGCCTCCTCCAACGCATCAACACTGACAGGCCTTTTTTCAAGGGCGCGTAACATTCCTGCGCGTAAGTTTTGAATATTAAAAGGTTCCCTGCGCCCATCTCGCTTAATAATAGACGGCATTATTAGCTCAGCCGTTTCGAATGTTGTGAAACGCTCATTACAGATAAGACATTGTCGTCTTCTTCGTACCTGGGCTCCTTCTGCGACAAGGCGTGAATCAACGACTTTGGTATCTTCGGCATGACAAAAAGGACAATGCATGTTAACGATACACCGGAAATTCTCGACATAACTGCAACACTTGTGCTCTAACGTTGGAAATGGTTGCTTCGTCATCAATATTATCAAGCACATCAGCTATCCAATTGCTTAACATGCTTACCTCTTTTTCTTTAAAGCCGCGCGTGGTAATTGCAGGAGTCCCTAAACGAAGACCGCTTGTTACGAAAGGAGAACGAGGATCATTAGGAACGGTATTTTTATTGACAGTAATATGTGCCTTCCCAAGCGCTGCATCTGCTTCTTTACCCGTGATATTTTTTGAAATCAGGTTTACCAACATCAGGTGATTTTCTGTGCCACCAGAAACAATAGGATAACCCCGTTCTTTCAGTGTTTCAGCCATCACTTTTGCATTCAATAAAACTTGATGTTGATATTCTTTAAATTCAGGTTGTAAGGCTTCAGCGAAAGCAACCGCTTTTGCAGCGATAACATGCATGAGAGGCCCACCCTGCATACCGGGAAATACGGATGAATTCAATTTTTTTTCGATTTCTTCATTTGCCCTGGCCAGTATTAACCCTCCTCTAGGACCTCGCAGGGTTTTATGTGTTGTTGAGGTCACCACATCCGCATAGGGAATTGGGGAGGGGTATAAACCAACGGCAATTAAGCCAGCCACATGGGCAACGTCAGCCATTAAATAGGCCCCTACTTTATCAGCAATTGCCCTGAATCGTGGCCAGTCAAGAATTTGTGAGTAAGCCGAAAAGCCTGCAATAATCATTTTGGGTCGATGCTCAACAGCCAAAGCTTCTAAGGAATCATAATCAATTAATCCCGTATCTGCATTAACACCGTATTCTACGGCATGATAGAGCTTACCTGAAAAATTAACTTTTGAACCGTGTGTTAAATGACCACCATGAGGCAGGGCCATCCCAAGAATTACATCACCCGGTGAAAGAAGGGCCATCATTACCGCTGCATTCGCTTGTGAGCCAGAATGGGGTTGAACATTAACGTAATCAGCTGCAAACAGTTTTTTAGCCCTTGCTATGGCTAATGATTCGGCGATATCCACATGCTCACAACCACCGTAATAGCGTTTACTAGGGTAGCCTTCTGCGTATTTATTAGTCAAAACTGAACCCTGGGCTTCCAGTACCCGGGGACTTGCATAATTTTCAGAAGCAATAAGCTCAATATGATCTTCCTGACGCTCACGCTCAGCCTCAATGGCTTGCCAAAGCTCCATATCAAAATCTGCAATCGTGTAGCTTTTATCAAACATTTGCAATCCTTATCTTTTAATAATTGAACAATTATAGTACTGCTCACCTGATACTGTCACGCAAACATTTAAGATAATTTCACTCTATATAGTAAACATTCACAAAACAGGAATACTCAATGGAACATGAGTCCGTTTGATAAGCGGCATAAATGACTTACTATCTTTTATGCCCGAGTCTAACTATTTAACAATTAAATCATTACGAACGCGCTTTACACCATCCACTCTACCAGCGATTATGCCAGCACGCTGTTTGATTACAGCACTGTTTACAAAGCCACTTAATTGTACAAGATCTTTATATGTCTTTACCTTGATTGAAAATCCCTTGGCACCTAATTTATCAATTAATTCCGCTTTAACCTTTGCTGTAATTGCAGCACTATCAAGGTATTGTCCGGTACTTTCACGGGTAGGCGTCGCCGTGCATGCAACAATGAAGGTTATCAATAACGAACTAATGAACAGTTTGATTATTTTTAACATGCTATTTCCCTTCAACAAAAAAAGGAAAGATACCACACCCTTTCTTAGGAGTCATGACCGTGGGTATTAATCACTTCTTCCGTTTCATGGCGATGAATTGAATTGTGACCCTGATTTGAGGGATTTTTACTGGCATGACCATGCGTATTGGAATCTGGTTTGTTCTCTGGATGACCGTTTCTTGTTATCACTTCATTGGGGTGGCCATGTGCATTAGGGGCCTTTCGGTAAGAATAAGGTTGATGACGAGGGACATTATTCCTATGTGTATGTTGGTTAGAATGTTTGTAAGCCATTCTCTCACTGTAATGATAATGGGTGTTGGGCGCTCTGTAAGAATAACCATAGGGCACCTCAACGCGCGCTCCAGAGTGGGAATGATAATGGGTACTTGGATGTGAATGATAATTACTATCGTAATAGTCATTTTCAATTGTACATGCACTCAAAGGTAATAAAATTAATAAAGCAAGGAAGCGTTTCATAGTAAACCTCAAGGATACAGATAAAAGAAAGGCACGAATCATCGTGCCTTGGATAAAGGTATTTTAATAATTATTTAGCAGTAATTTCTACTTTGGCTTTGTTGGTCAAATAAGGCACCACGTGTACTGTGCTATTGACATAAGTATACCCTGAGTACACTCGATAACCGCTGAAGGTATCAATGTACAGGTTCATACCTGAATGGCAATAGCCGTAGTAAAACAGGTCAACATAATGGGGGCCTTCGTAGCGGTAAATGTTAAAAGGCGTTAGGCTGGAACCATCATCAAAAACACCGTAAACGCGTACATTGTCATAACTGCTGTTAATAATTTCTATTTCACAGTAGCCTGGTAACTTAGCACTTTTTGCAGCAGATTTAGCATCTGTAGCTTTTGCATTAGGATTATTTGCTTGTGGATGAAAATGGCGATTGTCAGCAAAAGCTGATGTTAGCAAACTCAGACAGCAAACAAAAAGCAGTGACTTAAGTTTCATTATTATAAACCCCTATCATTAGTGGAAGCCAAATGTTAACAAAGGATTTAATTTAGTCAATAGGTTTTTTTTGTGCCCATGAAATAAAGTGCTCAGTCCTCAAATCACACTCACTGCACTTTTTATTAATCTCATGGAAATTTTTTACTCTTTAGTTATTTCCTAAAGTTGACTACAATCAGGCAAAAAAAAGAAAACAGGAATGTTTTATGAAAGCACCGTTAGATATTTTCAACTTATTAAAAGTAGAACCAAACGCTGATTTGCAAACAATAAAAAATGCCTATTTTGCTCGCAGCCTCGAAACTCATTTACAAGAATCAAACCTTCCAGCAATCAGCCCCGAGGCCGAGATACGTCAGATACAGTTAGCTTATGAAACTGTTGATTCCGAGGAAAAGTTAAGTTCCTACCGCACCAGATATTCCTTAAATTGCTTTCTCCGGGAGAAACAAAACTATACAGGCTTTTTTGAGCAAGAAACGACTGGGAAATATTATCTTAGTATCCCTTTTGGCGAGAAAAGGGAAAATTCTAACTATCCAGATATCCTTAGTTTGCCTAAGCTTGCAAACGGAGAACTTCCAAGGGTTGAGCTTGAACATCTTGTTAGCGTATTAAACAATATCTGTTCCAAAACGACTATTCCTGCTGCCTTAACTCAAGAAAAAATGGTTGAAATTAATAATCAACATAAATTTCATTGTCCCCAGCTTTTGGTGTGCGTAAAAATTCCCAAACACCTGGTATCAAGCCGTGAACTATCTGAAAGTGCCCTTTATGATCGTATAGAGCAAATTTCTTTTAACGCCTCTTCTCATCGTTGTTTATGGACCCTTATTGGTTGCAGTTTTTCGCCATCAGATATCCTTGGTATTACTCCGATGGCACTCAAAGATTATAAAAACTCTACCCGATTTAATGTTTGCGATATTAGCTCCTTATGGCCATTTGACTACCATTACGAAGCTCACGACATTCAAAGCGCATTATTACCTTAATTTTGATACATTAGACGTATGAAAAAACAACAGAAAATTAATTGCCCCATCTGTGGCAAACCAAACACCTGGACGCCTGAAAACACGTTTAAACCTTTTTGTTCTGAGCGTTGTAAATTGATTGATTTAGGTGAGTGGGCTAGCGAAACCCGGAAAATTCCTGGTGAGGATGTTTATCCGAGTCATCCTACAAATGAGGATGACAGCGAAAACTCTTGAGGCTGCATAAACTGTGTAGCCTGGTTGTCGCATTTGCGACAACCAGGCTTAGCTGTAAAACTGCACGTATATTAAGTGAGTTTTGTTTTTGAGTTAAAGACCTTACTCTCTTCTTGTGCAGGTGTTTTATCGGACATAGAGGGCTGTCCAGAGAAAAAAGAAGAAATATCAGCTTTTGCTTTTTTCCGTTTTTGCCTTATACATCCATGATTACCACGATCCTCTGGCTGTTCTAGAGTTCGCTTACGCGAAGGGGCAGCCACTTCTTTCTTCTCTTGTCTAGAGTCGTTGTCTGATTGCTGTGAGGAGAAAAAGCTAGCAATGTTCACTCTAGTTTTAACTCTTTTACCTCTTTCAAATTGACAACCAACCTCGTTTTCTTTCATGACGAAAAGAGTGCGCTTACGAGATGGCGTACTAGCAACCTTCTCTTTCTCTGAATTTTCGTCAGACACCTGGGGTTGCTCGGAAGCAAACACAGGTATAACACTCATTCTGGATTTTACCGATTTACGTTGTATGTACTTAATATTAGGGTTCTCGTCTTCTGTAGGGACTTTCAGAATTTGCTCGCGATATTTTGCACACCGATAATCAATTTTATGTTCTTGTTGATGAGATTTATCATTAGCGTTGGCATTCTCTTCTGCTTCCAGATAGGCTACTTTTGCAGATTCAATTGCTTTAAACACTGTATGTAGCTCTGACAATTTCTGTATAAACTGTTTATTTTTAAATAGAGGTGCAAATGCCGCTTTGTCTTCCTTATACTGTCTTTTTTGACTTTCGATATCTTCACCAGTGAATTGAGCACGCTTCTGACTGTTTAGTACTCTCTCAATAAATTGTATCTTTTGTTCGACTGGTAAGAATTCCTCAAATTTTTTCATATGCGCAATGAGAGCATTTCTTTTATCCCTTTCAAGGGGTATATTTTTATAGAACTCAGTTCTTTGAAATTTTGCACTTTCCTGATCCACCATTGTATTTGAGATAATGTTCAATCGATTTAAAACAGTATGCACAGCCACCCGAAAAGGATTACCAGCAGGATCACTATACTCCTCAAATGATTTAATGAGTTTTTTAGCAAGTTTTAATTCCCGTGAGTACGTATTAAATTCTTTTAATACACCTCTTTCAAATCTTTGTAGCGCCACTAACAATTGATCCTTGTCGTCTCTTACTGAAATCTCTGCTTTTATAAATGCTTGTAGTTTTTCTTTAAGCTCTTGGGGGGGTGTATCTTTTTTTACTTCAAGGAAGCGTCGTAACCAAGTGTCAGAAAGGGCAAACAAGTGTAGTGAAGATTTGAGTACTTGCATAATCAGTTTAATATCTTCTGCCTTGATGAAATCAGGTAAATTATCTAGCTCCATTCCTACTGCTTGTGCTTTTCGTTGCATTAAGCTAAACCCAGAAACTACCTTTTCACCAAATTCTATCACTAAATTATCGATTTGCTTTGAGAGCTCACCCAATCCCAGTTTTTTCCGGTCTTCTTTTGAGTATCTAGCAAATAACTTGTCCAAAAAAGCCAGTCTGTGCTCTTCCTGTGTAGTTAATTTCTCTTCTTTATCCACTTTTTGCCGTAAAGCCTGATACTCGCTCCCCACTTCTTCTTTTTTTTGTGGGTTTTTATCTAGTTCACTGATAAGTAACAACACACTCAGTTCTTTTATCTGTTCAAATAAACGCGAATAGTCTTTTTTCAATTGGCCTAAATTATTGAAAATCTCAATCTGGACTTGATTCATTTCAGCGGGGGATACTGGAACAACTGTTGGCATTATAAAATCTCACATACTGCAAAGTTAGAAAAACTTAAATTTTTACCTTATGTAAGGAATGTAGCATTTTTTTATTAAGCGAAAATTATTCAATATCTATTTTTCGTAAAATTGTATTGCATTATTGTTAAGATTTTCAAAATTATTCGCAACGTGAGAATGGAATTTAGCCCTGTTATGAATTTTTTAAAAGTCTAAATTGGGTAAATTTACCTATGTTTCACTTCATCCAACAAAGATAAAGTAACAGTAATTTTAAAAGGCCGTAAAAAAGGACATCCTGAGGGATCAACATGTTCTATTGCGTAAATGTAGAAGGTAACTTTTCAAAAGCTGTTGCTGCAATTCCCATTGCATGCACCTCACTTGAAATAAGCTTCTATGATTTTAATCTAGTATCTAATGCGCTTATAAAAAAAGCCCTTCAGTCTATTTCACAAAACGTCGATTCACTAATCTTAACCCATAATAAATTAAGTGGAAAAACTGGCGAAGAACTGGCACAGATCTTTAATGCGATTCCCTTCCACGTTAAGACACTGAAACTAAACGCAAACAATTTGGGTATCAAATCAGCGGCAGAATTGATACTTGCATTTAAATCACTTCCAAAGAACATCACAGCTTTGTACTTAGACGAAAATCACCTTAGTGATATCCAGGGGAACAAATTTGTCGACGTTATAAAAAGTATTCCAAAAACAGTTAGATTCTTAAGTTTAAAAGGCAATGCGCTTTATGAACGACCAGAAAAAGAATTAGTAGAGGCTTTTACGGCGCTTTCTGTAGACTCACTTGATTTAAGCGCTAATTTTTCCAATGCACCTGAAAAATTGACTCAAGCGTTAAGAGCACTGTCTAAAACTGTTTCCTCGTTGCAACTTAGAGAAAATAATTTTGGCAAAACTAACCTTACCAAACTGCTACCACTCTTTGAAGCGATTCCAAACCACGTCATTGCGTTGGATTTCAGTAGCAATGTTCTCCATTTACTACCAGCTATCTCTTTGCAACTAATCGTTAACGCCCTCTCCGACAATATACGAACACTTAATTTAAGCAAAAATGGTTTATTAAAAGATAGCTCAATAAAGCAAATGGAATTTTTTCAATCTCTTCCGGCTGATTTAATGTTATTGAATTTAAGTTCGAATGAACTTAAGAGCGATTCAGGTGTTGTTTTAGCCAACAGTTTGGGGTTAATCCATCCCAATGTAGCTATCCTGGATTTAAGTGACAATAAATTTTATGATTTAACGCACGATGTTGTAGTCAAAATTTTTCAAGCTGTACCAAGCACGGTAACTTGCCTCAATTTAAGTGCCATTCAAATTTATCGTATGCCTGTTGAAGCTTTTAAAAAACTACCCCAAAATATCACCTTACTGATTCTAAATAACAATTCTGCCCTTGAATTGGAAACAGGACTAACCAAGCTCTTCACAACTCTACCAGAACACGAGATGTCCCTGGATTTAAGCAATAATAATTTGAATACCTTAATGGCTACCACCCTGACTGCTTTATTACGGCTGATTCCCCGAAACATAACTTCACTGCGCTTACGTGGAAATAATCTTGGGCAATTTACCCAGAAGGAGCTAATTCAAATCTTTGCTGCCATTCCACTCACCGTAAAAACAATTGATTTAAGCTATAATGATTTATTTATGGGCAAAACTGGCACACAAAAGGATGCTATCCTTAAAGCGTTGGGTAGTGAAAGGACGCGATTTAACCTAACTGGAAATGGCGAGTCTGATTTGGCGAGAGCACTCGTTACTATGCCTGCAATACAAAAGCATTATAAATTGCCCAATGATATAGCAGGTCATATTCTTTCTTTTCTGAAGGCGGACAGTTGTCATCAAAACACTCTAGGCTTTTTTCCTTTTCAATTACAAAAAACGGAGGAGAAGATTAAATCATTCAAAAAAATCAAATGTACCCTTTAAATTGCGTACCAGAGAATAAATCCCCTCTTTCTTTAACCTTAGATTTCAAAAGATCTTCCCGGCTATTTTTAAAATCATAATGAGTCTTATTTGACGTAAAAGGCTTCTATTTGTTAGCCTTTGTTGGCATTTAATGACGTTAACAACGGTACTTGTAACAAATTAGTCCGTACAAACTGGTGAAACTTCATTAAAAAGCTCATGTGGAAGAAAGAAGTATAAGTAGAGGAGTAATTTATGAATAATAAAAAAATAAATTTATTAACTTTCCTGATGATTTATTGCTTATCAGGAATCGCTTATTCTGAAAGTTGCTCATTTACCCTTCTTTCAAATGACGAAATTTCTCTTCATGGGAATTTGGAATCACCCAAAAAGTTAGTCTGTAAAATAGAATCTAACACTCAAGAACAAGATAATGTTCTTAATTTTATTTCAGTTAAAAATAACAGCATTGTTAATGACATCCTCGTTAAGGAGGGCACTATTTTGGTCATACCCTTTATGAGTGCCAATGATAGATTTTCATTTGAATTAGCCCCTCAGGCTGTTTTAGAAATAGTGAATCATAATGAACAAGCTGTGCAATTTGATTGCGACTAACCTCTATACAATCACATTTATCAACTTGTGCGGGTATTCACCCGCAATCCACTCCAATAAAAAATTTATGATTAAAGTATTTATGATATAGTAAATGCCGCTTAATTGATCGCGCATCTGTTTGAGGATTTAAAATGAAAAAACGCATGACTATCATGATAATTGCTCTTGTGGTTGTATTCGGGGGAATTATTGCGTTTAACCTCTTTAAGAGCTTTATGATTAAGCGATTTTTTGCGAGCTATGAACCTCCTGCCGTCAGTGTCTCATCGGTTACAGCTATCAAAAAAAAGTGGGAACCCACCATTGCTGCGGTTGGTAACTTTGTAGCCATAAACGGCGTTGATGTAAACTCACAAGCGTCAGGGAATGTTATAAAAATCCATTTTGAGTCCGGCCAATATCTCGAAAAAGATCAACCGCTTATAGACATTGACGATAGCGTGGATCAAGCAACCCTAAAATTTAATAAAGCGGATCTGGCATTAAAAGAATTAAGTTACAGGCGTCAAGCTGATTTATTTAAACGTGGAGCCACGCCAAGCTCGAATGTTGATGAGGCGCTTGCAAGCTTACAGCAGGCACAAGCCAATGTCGAAAAAACAGAAGCGGAAATAAAGCAAAAACATATTACCGCACCTTTCTCAGGCCAACTTGGGATTCGCCAGGTTAACCTGGGTCAATACGTAACCCCAGGGCAAACATCCATTGTTACCTTACAATCCATGGATCCACTGTTTCTCCAGTTTTACCTGCCCGAGCAAATGTTAAAGCGCCTACACCTTGAGCAACGGATTCAATTTAACGTTGAGGGATTTCCTAATCGTATATTTGAAGGAAAAATAACCGCTATCAATGCCAAAGTGGACACGAATACGCATAACGTTCTGGTACAAGCAACGGTCCCTAATTGTTCAGCAGTTAATCCGCAGTTGAAAAATAGCAATGCTCAAAAAAATCAAAAAGACAATCAACCCGTTGTTGTTCAATGTGATAGTAATACAAATGCGAAAAATCATACTACCCAGTTTGCGTTTATTCCTGGAATGTTCGCCTCAATTTCTGTTGAACAACCACCCATTCCTGATACGGTGGTTTTACCTTCCACAGCAATTTCCTACAGCCTGTATGGCAATTCCGTCTTTATTATAGAGAAAGATAAAACTGGTAAAAAGGATAGTGAAGGCAAGGATATTCTGCGTGTAAGACGCGTCTTTGTTAGCACTGGTGAGCAGGAAGGTAATTTTACAGTTATTAAAAAAGGAATTAAACCTGGGCAACAAGTGGTGAGTTCTGGTGAGTTGAAACTGCAAAATGGAACGCGTGTGGTCATTAATAATAGCGTGAAATTGCAAGATATCACGGATCCAGATCAATTAGGTCAATAAACATCGTAAGGCTTGTTTAAACCAATGGCAATGTGTCATTGGTTTATCTTAAAGCAACTACATTCTTACGCAGGTATTGAGAATTAAGTTTTATCAGGATAATCATGAAATTCACAGATATTTTTATCAAACGCCCTGTTCTGGCTTCTGTTATAAGCCTTTTGATTTTTTTATTTGGCTTAAATTCAATTTTGACGATGCAAATACGTCAGTATCCACGGATGGATAACACGGTGATTACCATAACAACAGCCTATCCTGGAGCTGATGCCAACCTAATCGCAGGTTTTATAACCACCCCTCTTGAAGCAGCCGTGGCCAGTGCTGAAGGGATTGATTACATGACCTCTTCAAGTACGCAGGGTGTTAGTACTATCACCTTAACAATCAAGCTTAACTTTGACCCCCAGGTTGCCTTTACTGATGTCATGAGTAAAGTGCAGCAAACCTTAAATCAGTTGCCACCCGAATCCCAACAACCTGTTATTGTCAAAAGCTCTGATACTTCAACGCCGTTAATGTATATCAGCCTCGATAGTACTGATATGACACCACAACAAATCACGGATTATGCAACGCGCGTCGTCCAACCACAGCTTGAAACTGTCGACGGTGTGGCAAAAGCGGAAATTCTTGGGGGAGCCACTTATTCCATGAGGATTTTTCTTGATCCTGTCAAAATGGCAGCCTTGAATGTCTCTCCAGCCGATGTTTCCAATGTTCTTGCGCGCAATAATTTTTTAACAGCAGCAGGCAGTACAAAAGGTGAATACGTTGCCATTAATATGACAGCAAAAACTGACCTTAATAATGCTGAGGAATTTGGCCAATTGATTGTCCGTTCGAATAATAATTCTATTATTCGACTACGAGATATTGCCCAGGTCGAATTAGGTTCCCAAGATTATAATACGTCTGTTCGATTCGATGGCAAAAAAGCTGTTTTCATTGCCATTACGCCAACCCCTACGGCAAACCCTCTTACGGTCATCACGAATGTGCGTAAAATTATGCCTTCTATCCAGCACGAATTTCCTCCATCATTGAAGGGAACCATCGTTTACGATGCAACGGATTTTATTCGCGCGTCCATTGAAGAAGTAGTACACACTATTCTTGAAGCAGCGTTAATTGTTATCGTAGTCATTTTTCTATTCTTAGGATCTGTGCGTTCCGTTATTATACCTGTCGTTACCATACCGTTATCCCTTATCGGTGTCTGCACGTTCATGTTGTTTCTTGGCTATTCGGTCAACCTACTGACATTGCTTGCTTTTGTATTGGCAATTGGACTTGTCGTTGACGATGCCATTGTCGTGGTCGAAAATGTGCACCGTCATATCGAAGAGGGGCGAACACCACTACAAGCATCCCTTATTGGTGCACGTGAAATTGCAACACCGGTTATTGCCATGACCATTACGTTGGCTGCCGTTTATGCACCCATTGGTTTTATGGGGGGCTTAACAGGTGCTTTATTTAAGGAATTTGCATTTACTTTAGCGAGTGCCGTGATCATTTCTGGAATCATCGCTCTTACCTTAACACCTATGATGTGTTCCAAAATTCTTTCTGCCGATATTAGCAGTGGGCGCTTCGTTCATTTTCTCGATGATAAGTTTAACCGATTGAAAGTCCGCTATCAGCGCATGCTCCATAGTTTATTGGATACAAGAGCCATCATATTGCTATTCGCCGCAACCGTTTTATTAATGCTCCCTTATCTTTATACCCATACACCCGATGAAACAGCACCTGAAGAAGACCAAGGTTTTTTCTTTGTCGTGGGTACCGCCCCGCAGTATGCAACCATTAATTACATCGAAGCGTTTACCAAGCCTTTCGATGAAATCTATAAAAGTTTTCCAGAGGCTGAGCATTATTTTACCGTTAACATGAGTGCACCCATTTCCGGGATGGTTTTAAAAGCCTGGGATAAGCGCGATAAAACGCAATTTCAACTAAAAGAGCCCCTGCAGCAAAAATTGGATGAAGTGGCGGGATTAAAGTCATTTGCCGTGATTCCCCCACCTTTGCCGGGAGGTGGTAGTGGAACACCTATACAATTTGTTATTAAAACGACGAATGATTTCCAAACGTTATTTGACGTTTCTAATAAATTAATGGATAAAGCACAAAAAAGCGGTCTTTTTATTTATCTGGATAACAGTTTGAAATTCAATCAGCCGGAAGTAGAATTTCAAATTAACCGTTCAAAAGCGTCCGATTTAGGGTTGGACATGCAAGCCATTGGTAGCAGTTTAACCAGCGCATTATCGGGCAATTATGTTAATTATTTCAATCTACAAGGTCGAAGTTATCAAGTTATACCTCAACTGGATAGAAAATATCGTCTTAATCCCCAGCAGTTAGGTGAGATTTATGTCCGTACTGCCAATGACACGATGGTACCTTTATCAACCGTCGTTACAGGGAAGGAAATAGTACAACCTAACGCCGTTACGCATTTCCAGCAGCTTAATTCAGCCACAATCCAAGGGGTAATGATGCCTGGACAAACGTTAGGCCAAGGGTTGGCCTTCCTTGCTGAAGCGGCCAAAGAAGTCTTACCTAAGGGATTTACCTATGATTACGGAGGTCAATCAAGGCAATTTATTCAGGAAGGAAGCGCGCTAATCCTTGCTTTTTTTATGGCGATTATTGTTATTTTCCTGGTACTGTCAGCGCAATATGAAAGTTTCAGGGATCCTTTAATTATTCTTATCAGCGTGCCTATGTCCATTTGTGGAGCCCTTATCCCACTTAACTTAGGTGCGGCAAGCATTAATATTTATACACAGGTAGGTTTAATTACGTTAATTGGCTTAATCAGTAAGCATGGAATTTTGATTGTAGATTTTGCCAATCAATTACAACGCGAAAAAGGCCTTGATCGCAGGGCTGCCGTTGAGGAAGCGGCCGGCATTCGCTTACGTCCTATTTTAATGACTACTGCGGCTATGGTATTTGGAGTTATCCCTTTGTTGATTGCCACAGGTGCAGGTGCTGTGAGTCGATTTGATATCGGGCTTGTCATTGCCATGGGATTATTGGTGGGCACTGGATTTACACTTTTTGTTGTACCTACAATGTATACATACCTTGCTGCTGATCATCGCCATGATTTGGCTAAAGAAAAACAAGCCAGTTTAAATGAAGAGTTAATAAATGACCCATCAAAATCTCTATGATTCTGGTAATTGTGCTGGCTCAAGCCCTGAGAACATAGGTTTGAGTCTCTTCTTAATTAACGATGATTTATGCTTGTGGTATATGTTAATATTCGCAACTTTGATTTGTACGGGTTAAACGATGGATAAGACTTACGCTCCTCATGCGATTGAACAAGCTTGTTATGAAAAATGGGAAAATCATCATTATTTTGCACCGCGTGGTGATGGTAAGAGCTACTGCATCATGCTGCCTCCTCCTAATGTAACTGGCAGCTTACACATGGGGCATGGCTTTCAGCATACCTTAATGGATGCATTAATACGTTACCATCGAATGCAAGGCTATAAAACACTGTGGCAGCCTGGTACTGACCATGCGGGTATATCCACCCAATTAGTGGTTGAACGGCAACTAGAAGCAGAAGGTCTTTCGCGCAAAGACATGTCGCGCGAGCAATTTCTAGATCGCGTTTGGCAGTGGAAAGAAGAATCCGGTAGCCAAATTACCCGACAAATGCGCCGCATTGGTTCTTCTGCTGACTGGTCCCGCGAACGCTTTACAATGGACGAAGGTTTATCTGCGGCAGTGCAGAAAGTGTTCGTGCAATTGTATGATGAAGGATTAATTTATCGGGGTACACGTCTGGTAAACTGGGATCCTAAATTGGGTACAGCAGTTTCGGATCTTGAAGTACTTTCTGAAGAAGAAGATGGCTTTTTATGGCATATTCGTTACCCTATCGTTGACTCACAGGAATCACTTGTTATTGCAACCACACGCCCTGAAACCATGCTTGGGGATACAGCGGTGGCTGTCCATCCTGATGACGAACGTTATAAGCATCTTATTGGTAAGCAAATTCAACTTCCTCTTAGCGAAAGAATTATTCCCATTATCGCTGATGATTATGTTGAGCAAGATTTTGGCAGTGGCTGCGTAAAAATTACTCCAGCGCATGATTTTAATGATCATGAAATTGGAAAACGCCATGATTTGCCGTTAATAAATATTTTAACCAAGAAAGGTACTATTAATAAGAACGCACCTCTTAACTACCAAGGGATGGATCGTTTTGTAGCGCGGGAACAAATTGTTCAGGATCTGGATAAAGAAGGGTTATTGGTGAAGACCGAACCCCATAAATTAAAAGTTCCACGCGGAGAAAAATCCGGGGTAATCATTGAGCCCCTTTTAACGGATCAATGGTATGTGAAAATCAAACCTTTAGCCGAACCTGCTGTTGAAGCGGTTAAAAAAGGAGAGATTCGTTTTGTTCCGGAAAATTGGACTAAAACCTATTTTCAATGGATGGAAAATATTGAAGACTGGTGTATTAGCCGACAATTGTGGTGGGGACATCGCATTCCTGCATGGTATGACAGTCACGGCCACGTTTATGTCGGCTATAGTGAAAACGACGTACGTTTTAAATATAAACTCGATGATTCGATTCCCTTAAAACAGGATGAAGATGTTTTAGACACCTGGTTTTCCTCTGCCCTTTGGCCCTTCTCTACCTTGGGCTGGCCAGAGCGTACCCCTGAATTCGAACAATTTTACCCAACGTCAGTGTTAGTAACTGGCTTTGACATCATCTTCTTCTGGGTTGCCCGAATGATCATGATGGGTCTTAAGTTTACCGGGAAAGTACCTTTCAAAGAGGTCATTATTACCGGCCTTATTCGCGATAGCGAAGGCCATAAAATGTCGAAATCCAAGGGTAATGTACTGGATCCAATCGATATGATCGATGGCATTGATCTTGAAAGTTTGGTTGAAAAAAGAACCTCCAATCTCATGCTAACCTCGGTTCGCAACAAAATTGCTAAAACAACACGTAAAGAATTTCCCGAGGGGATTACTGCCTTTGGTACTGATGCTTTACGGTTTACATTCTGTTCCCTGGCATCCACAGGGCGCAATGTACGCTTTGATATGGGACGTGTTGAAGGGTATCGTAATTTCTGTAATAAATTATGGAATGCTTCTCGCTACGTTTTGCTCAATACGGATGAAGAACAAATCGATTTCGGTGACGGCGCTTTTCAATACAGCCCGGCTGATGAGTGGATTTTATCCCGTTTACAACACACCATAGCACAATGTCATCATTATTTTGAAACCTATCGTTTTGATTTACTGGCCAATACACTCTATGAATTTGTTTGGCATGAATACTGCGATTGGTATCTCGAATTATCAAAGTCGGTACTCTATGATCAGCAAGCCTTAGGTGCTATGAAACGAGGTACGCGTCGTACCTTAATTCATGTGCTTGATCAGATTTTAAAATTATTACACCCCATTATGCCCTTTATTACGGAAGAAATTTGGCAACGAACCAGTAAGTTAACCAGTATTAATGGGGAAACCATCATGTTAAGCCCTTTTCCAAAGGTTAATGAAGATTTTATTAACCCTATGGTAGAGGAAGAAATCGATTGGCTAAAAACAGTCATCCAGTCGATACGTACTATTCGCAGTGAAATGACTATTTCCCCAGCAAAACTTATTCCCTTGTATCTAAAAAATGTAACACCTGCTATCAAAGAACGTGTGGACAAATATCAAACCACCCTACTGTCTCTAAGCAAACTCACTCACATTCATTGTATGGACGATGATGAAAAAACCCCTGTTTCTGCCTCAGCCGTGGTGGGGGAATTGGAGTTATTAATTCCTATGGCGGGATTAATTGATAAAAATGCTGAGCTGGCACGTCTTCATAAAGAGCTTGCTAAATTAGACAAAGATATTTCGCTGGCTGAAAGTAAACTGGGAAACCCCAAATTTACCAACAATGCTCCTGCAGATATTATTGCCAAAGAACAAGAAAAACTTGCCCAGGCCTTGCTTACCAAGGATAAGTTGCTGCATCATAAGAAAACAGTTGAGTCTCTTTAAAAGTAAATGAAAACCTTGATTACGTGCTAACCAGATATAGCCTTATAGCGTGTAATCAAGGTTATGCATATAAGTTAATCATTAAGCTTGGATACTCTCATTAAAGACTATCCATGGTTTTTTACTCAGCAAATTTTATAGATTTGTTGCCTGCCCGCCATTAGCGATGGCCGCTTTTGCTGGATTTTTTCTCTTCATGATAAGGCTCATTTTTAGCAGGCATTTTTTTGTGAAGATGTTTAACAGGTGCAGCTTTTTTCTTTTTTGCAACCGTTTCTTCCTTGGCGACTTTTCCTTTTCTAGGCGCTGAAGCAGATTTTCTTTTAGTAGCAGCCACATTTTCTTTCCTGGGTTTTGTTTTTCTCTTCTCAGTTGCCTCTTCAATCTCTTCTTCCAGTGTAGTGGTTAGTTCTTTTAAAACTTTCACCAAACGCTTTTTTTGAGTTAATTCAGAAATATTCCAGTCGTCTTTGTTGGCTCGCTGATGGGCGACTTTATATTTTATACCACTCATTTCTGTTGAATAATCGTTGGCATTTAATTTCTCGACAATCTGATGGGCGAGGATATACCAATGGTACTTGGTTCCTACAGGAACCCCAGAACCTTTAGGTGCCCTACCTTTTCTTCGTTTAGTGACTGAATAATGAATTTCCCATTTATCCGGTGTTAGTTTGGTTTCTTTCCACGGTCCTGCATCATAAATCCAGGAATGGCTACGTCCAACCTTCATTCCTGTATAACGTTTTCCTTCAAATTCTTTAAACTTATTGTAAGACTGGGTAATATCCTTTTGCTTACCAGAATCCTTGGATTCTTCCTTTGTACTCATTTTACCTTTCCTCCGTATTCCTTGCTATAGGATTAAGTTTAGCAAATGGCGTTTTGCAGCTTGTTAATTCTATCCAAAGGTTTAGTAAATCATCCAAACCACCTTCATATTTTCTTAAGGTTTTTTTGTTAAAATTTTGCACATCTAAATCATTAATGGTTTAGATGCGACCTATCTTCTCCACAAGGATAATTGGAGGACTGGTGAAAAACACTTAGTTTTAATGACTAAACGGGTTTGTCGCTGAGGCAAAGAAGATGAAGTCAATAATCGAATTATTGTACTGTTCGTTAACTTTAATTCAGCGAAGTGTTATCACCAAGCTTAAAAGTTCCCCCATCTTTTTTTGTCTCTTATTTAACGCTTAAAGCTAATTGTTCTCAGTAGCTTTTTTGATTGAATTGGAGCTTAAAAATGAAAAAACCCATAGTATTTAAAGGAAATTGTTCTTATAAAGATCTTAAGGACACTAGTGATGCTTATTTAGTAAGAGAAAGCAGTGATCCCAACTTTTTAACAGTTTCTTATTATGATAAAAAGCAAGGTTTATTGCATACTCGTATTTGTTTTGCAAATGGCGGGTGGCATTTACCGCACGAAGTTAATCCTCAAGATATAAAAACGCATGATGGAGATTCTCAAAAACTGCTTGATTTCATCCATGCTAGATTTAATCGTACGGATTTATTATTACCTAAAGCCCATGAAGCAAGCCAAAACCTTAGTCATAAAATATTAACTGCTATTGCTGGGTTGAATGAAGAACCAGAGAAAAATCCTAGTCCAACCACTCATGTCCCATTATCTAGAACACATCATCCAGAAATAAAACTTGTTTTTAATAAAAATGGCGATTCCGCATTAGAAAACAAAAAAGTAGGAAGCTGGCTTATTCGCGAAAGTTCAGACAGTAGAATGATTACTGTGTCACGGAAAGATTTTATCCAAGGCACGCATAAAATTCTGTGTTTCCGTTGTATGTGCATCAATGGGGAGTGGTATACAGAAGAAAATATACCAAAAAATATCGTTGCCAGTTCAACTTACCAACCAAATCCAAAGGAAGAAGCGGCTAGTTTGTTAAAATTTCTCGAACAGGAATGTTTTGAAGAAAAGGATAGAATTAGTCCCAGCCTCGAAGAGGAATCAACTCATCCCTACTTTAAACAATTCCCCGGAAAAACCATTGAACAATCCCAGCAAAAAAAGAATCTGATAACTTTCGAAGAATATTGGCAAAAAAGAAAACAGAAACGGCAAAAGTCAATTGTACCACCCAATCCACACACCGACTCAGTCTTTAAAGATACTGTTGAAATTGAGGGTGTCAATATTTATGAATGTCCTAAAACCAACGAACGTTATCAGCTAAAACAAGGCAGTGAAATTACCCTAGGTGATCTTCATGCCAATACCATGAAACTTCTGTTTATGTTGGTGTTTCACGGTATTGCACGCATCCCAGAAGAAAATTACCTGGCACTTTCTGAGATCTATAACAAGGATACGCATAACAAAGAAGATTTCCAGCGCTTTGCTGAATTATTAGATAGCATGGAATTCATCGATGACACCATCCGTAACACCCTATTAATCAGGTTAATCGGTGATGAGCTTGCTGATAGAGGCAGTAACGATTTCTTGACATTGCTAGTACTCAAAAAATTACATGAAGAAAAAGTTCCTGTTCAAATTTTATTGTCTAACCACAGTATAGAATTCATAGAAAGTTTGGAGAGAGAGTTAAAAAAACTTAAGGAGGAGGATGCCCTACCCTCTTCTCAACACTCGATGGACGAAGAAGAGGAAGAGGCTCCAACTCCACCATTCGCTGGAAAAAACGATTTTCTCCCTGAGCGCTTTTTAGGCTTTTCTGCTCAAAAGTCAATGCTAACTCTTAAATGGGCTATTGATGAGAAGAGAGTAGATTGGAAAGAGATGGTAGAACTCTATAAGAGTGTATACCCTTCGATGTCCTGTGTTCTTTCTTATACTCTGGATAAGGAAAACAATGGAATTACTCTGTATAGCCATGCCCCTATTGATATCGAAGTGGTAGAAAATTTAGCAGTGTCCTGGGGAATTGATTATAACGACAGCACGCCACAAGCATTGGCTGAATCAATTGATCGCATTAATCAACACTATCACCAACAATATGCTTGCAGAAACAGAATCCACGAATTATACAATGGACAAGACTTGACCAAAGCTGCGGAACCCAATGGCAAAATTAGCAAAAAGGAAAATCCACTACTTTTTCTAATGTGGAATAGAAGCTATACAAAAATTAACCGGGACGCTCAGCATAAAGGTTATTTTGTGAGTTACGTTCATGGGCACGACAGTAGTGAATTCGTCGCAAGTGCCAATGTTCGAAATCTCGATAACATATTAGGGAAGTTTCCTTTGGAACCCATGGGTAAATACACGGCCGTATGTAGCACAGTTAATAATCCAGTGATGGCAAATGACGCTGCTGCGGTAAATAGCCCTCTAGGCACATTTGGTTTATTTCGCCAATGTAATCGACGTGAGACTGAATTTTCATGCAGTTCCACTCCTGATTTTACCCATAGTTGATTATTAATCTTGATAAAGCCAGTGGAAACTGGCTTTATCAGTTTGTTTTTTAACAGAAAGAACAAGCCCATATAATCAAGCGTTTCTCTTTAAAAACCTCCCGGCAAATTAATACTACCGGCTTTATCCGGCGTTGCTGGCGTTGAGTTAATGTAGCAACCCTTTGATTTTTCACCATTCACGGCGACACCACCTTCCTTACTGATTGCCAAGGTACACAGGTTACTATTACTTCCAGTTATAGTCATTACCGAGGGACCTGCAATATTTTTAACCAAACAAGCTGGATTCTTGGTGACTGGATCAGGACAAGTGACACTATTATTAATCGATACGGGTTTAAAAGGATAACCGACATAAACCATATAAGAAAACTGGGTTGCTGGCGGTGGGGGCTCATCCTCGCCACAAATACTTCCTTTCACTTCCCCAGGCTGTATATTTTCCAAACGACAAACAAGACTTCCTTCTCGGTAGAAATTGACAGCTTTTGGTGAAGCTTCATTATTGTAAGCCGCGACATAAAGACTCTCCCCTGCACCAAAAGCAGCATAAGCAGGTGTATCAGCATTGATTGTTTTATTTAAATGCCCCAATGCTTTGAGATTGTGAATCCAATAGTAAATACTAGGTTTGGATTCTCCAGGATCAGGCGTGTTGGCTTGTTCATCAAAGTAACGTGTATAATATTGGGACGCTTTTGTGGCATCACCAAGGGCTAAGTATTTTAATAATGTTCCGCAATAAGCAGAATTTGATGAATCCCCTGAACATGGATTTTTAGCATCCTCAATGTATGCTCTGTTCACAAAATCCGGTTCAAAGCCTAGATAGAAAGAACCTGCGCTAACTGGTAAGGTATTTGATGCAAGATTTTGATAATAGCAAGGCTGTCTTGCACAGAAATAGGTGGACCTATCCAGTTTACCACCCCAGACATTGCCGACTAATAAATAATTTTGTCCAGTGGAACTATTGGCCCAGCCCGTAGGGAAAACACCTGACGCCGGATTTTGATTAAAATGATAATGATTTAATCCTTGCTCTTCGGTGGTGTATAAGTATAAACCGGTTTCTACCAAGGTTTGTGGTAAGGTATCATCCCCTTCAAACGTAATTCCCTGTGTATTTAATCCCCATAAAGCAATAGCTTGCGCTAGATTCATAAATTCAGCACTGTCCTCTTCATTGACATTGTCAGGACTATACGGCATTCCCAAAACAGAAGATAAGCCAGAATAGGGATCAAAACTTCTAAAGTGAGGGAATATTGTAGGCTCCGCACTTCCCTGCGGATACTTGTAATTGCAAATATCGCGAATAAGTAAATTAACCATCGCACCATACTGGCGTGCCCAGGTTTTATCAAATTGCGCAATGGTTGCAGCCCCATCAACGAGATAACCCCAATGAAATGGGTGATCAGTGAGCATCGTGGCGGTAAAAAAACCACTTGGAAAGCCCATCATCGTATGCCATTCACTGTTATACGTGTAAAACCAACTTCCCTCAGCACGTGGACAATCAGAGGTGCCGTCTGGACAAGGGTCGGTATAATTTAAACCTGTCAAAAAGCTGGTCATCTGTTTTTTTAGATTCGCTAATAAATCATCACGCACCTTTTTATACTTCGCATCAGGATTACTTGAGGAGCCCATCAGGATGTTAGCAATTTTTATAAGTTGCGATTCCCTGCTTAATAATTTTCCTGTGGCATAAGTATCCGTCCAGGGATTTTTTGCATCCAAATGTGGATCGGGAGGCAAACTAAACGAATAACCTGCAATTTTATCAAGCTCAGCCTGGTTAAGGCGATTGGGCAGTGCCGGGAGGAGGCCACGAAATGCTACTTCAGTGGTAAAAGACGATTTTCCAGACGATGTTGAATTGAGAGGCACAATAAAGGCATGCATTGTTCCTTTAAGTGTTTGTATAGTCCCTCTATTGCTAGCACAATCATCCTGAAAAAGACAACTTGCTTTTGAATCGCTACTCATGTTTTTAATATGCCAGGGATACAGCATAACCAGTGGCTGCTTTTTCAACGACGAATGTTGATAAACCGTTTCAGCATCAAAATTAAAATGAGTAATCACCTCTGCTTTATTCTTATCATACTCATAACTAATCGACGTATTGGTAATAAACGTATAAGCATAAGGTTTAAATTGATTGGCGATGTCAATGGCGGTTGAGTCGGAGGACGCAGGGATAACCGCCAAGGAAAAATAGCGATTGGTTTCTGCAGTATTGATTGACGTTCCAGGTACAATTGCCCCACTCCCCCCTTGATTGACCGGAACGATGACACTGCCAGAACCTGTTTTCCAAGGATTGGTTGGCGAGTCAGGATTGGTAAAGTAAGCATAATAACGATAACCTGAATCGGAAGCATTTTTTGTTTTAAATACACTTAACCCGGCACCCTGACTTAATAATTTGACTTCCTGTGAGTTATTGAATTGAAGATAGGAAGCCGTTTGATTATTTTTTCTTTCAAGAAAAACGAAAGGGGAGCCTTCTATGACACTGGCAGCAAATAACGGTGTGTTATTTCGAGCCCATTCTGCTTTAACCATCCAATCCGAGTAATCGGCGACCAGAGGTGCAGTTCCACTCAAATCTCCCGTTGTGAGAGTAACATCGAGTGTATTATCGTATCCCCTGTCAACATGCACATTATCAACCTTGGCTGTTTGCAAGGGGATTCCTAAAGAAACGCCCCGCTCCGTTAATCGCACAGTCAGAGGATTAGGAATAAGTAATAGGGGAGAAAGATAGTCACTGTCTTGTATTTGTGAAGCCGGCTTATCCACCGCCAGTAAAGGTGTCCACCATACGCCGGTAGTGGTAGGTTTATTGTTAAGGCCAAATTGACTGCCACGAAATATTGATTTCAAAGTGGAATAGTTATTAATCAATGGATAACCAGCATCCTTCGAAACACGACCCGGATATTTTTGAGCAAGTTTTGCAATTTGCTGTTCATCATAATAAATTCCCTGCCCAAGCTGCGTGGCACCAAAACTAATTTGGGTTTGCAAAAGAAAACTGATAGTAATAAGTGAAAAAATTTTTTTATTTCTTGAGTTAATTGTCTCTAACATTGATCCTCTCCTTAGTATACAAGTTATAAATATCAATCCTTTTTATTATCAAATGAATGTAACGGATTACAGTTTGGTTATAAACCTTCAGGAAACAGGTTATTTTTTCGGTTAACAAACAGACCGAATAATTCAGCCATTCGTAATAGGAAAAGGCTCTATCACAGAAAGTACGTGTCTTCCAGCTTTAGTACTCGCCTGGAAGCGTTAAATTGCCCGTTAAAACGTTTGAGAGCATCTTCACGCATTTGGTTTGCATGATTAGTCACATAGTGACTATAGGTGTCATAATCTTTGAGATAATAAGCAACGGTAATTTTTCTAGTTTCTTTATCATCTTTGCTATCAACATCAAATAATAAATCAGCTTTGATAAATCCATCCAGTGCCAGCAAATCTTTAATATGAGGTTTTAACCAACTAATGTAGGCATCAAAAATAGCAACCTTAATTTCCAAATTAACTTCATAGACGATCACTTGCTAATCACCCCTTAGACCTTACCACAAACACGATGACCAATCCAACCTGCAAGCAATAACGTTGAAAATACCCCTAGCAGGGTACCATAATTATTCCACCCTGGACCAACGAGAGTCAACGCATCTGGGGTATGAAAAATGGAAAAAGGAATGGCTAATAGAACATCAACCAAAGCTGAACCCGCCACAAGACCACAGGCAATCAAAACACCCTTTTGTTTGCGCTGGCGCATTTCCTCTTCCGCCAAAGCTTGTTTGCTTAAACGCCATTGCACAATCATTGCTATCATACCACCTAAAAATAAGGGAAATGAAGATGCCAAAGGCAAATACATGCCAATAGCTACGCCTAAAATAGACAATCTGATGTAGCGCGCTAATCCAAGTACTCGATTTAGAATAATTATCGATAAAATGATGGCTGCACCAACAAACATCATTGTCCAGGGAAGTGTGTTACGAAAAACCGCTTCTGTGATGGCCGCCATTAATGCAGCGGTAGGTGCTGGCAAAGTCTGGCTTGGATCCATACCATCATGGGGCATCACTCCTGCTATGCCATAGACATCAAACAAAAGCTGCATTACAGGAGGTATTACCAGTGAAGAAATCACAACTCCTAGTAATAGCATGACCTGTTGTTTCCAGGGGGTAGCGCCCACCAACTGGCCAACTTTTAGATCCTGCGTATTATCATTGGCAATCGCAGCAATCCCAGTCACCACCGAACCAATAATAATAGTAATTGCTTCGGCTGCTCTAATTTGGTTATTGGTGAGTGGCAAAGAAAAAAAATGATTCATTACTGTTAATAATATCCAGGCGGCAAATAACATGCCGGCAATAACCACGGAACTACCAGGGCTTGCAGTGACCCCAACCATTCCTGAAAAATACCCAGTGATGACTGAAAATAAAAGACCAATGACTAAAATATAAAGCACAGCGCCAAACACCATACTTGGGCCGAAATCACCATCAAAACCAGCTTCTTCTAGAGGAAAAACCATTTGAAAAAATAGAAACAATACCGCTGCGATAAAAAGGACACCAATGATAATAAAGGGCATGGGTATATCTTTGTCGGTGCGTAGTAACTGGGCGTCTGAATGGCTTTTAGCCATAAAAGCCCTATAGGAGACCTGCATACTTTTTAACAATGGCTTTATTAATTTTAAAAATGTCCAGGTACCTGCAAAAAGCATTGCCCCAATTCCCAAATACCTCATTTCGCTATTCCATAAAAACCCAGCTGCTTGATCAGCAGGGTATTGTTCTAAAAACTGAGGATAAAATTGGCTTACAATAGGCATGGCTATTAGCCAGGAAATAATGGCGCCCAAAAATATACTAATCGCCATTTCATGCCCTACTAAATAACCAGCACCTATCATGGTTGCTGAAAATCCGGCACCAAAACCAAACAGGGAACGTCTCGCAACAAACCAGTAGTTCCAATTGTTAGCAATTACTTTAAATCCAGTTTGTAAAAGCTCAATAAAACCTCCAACCGCACCCCCTAAAAAAATATCGCGGACGCCCGCTTTTTCGGCAGAAGATTTTAAAACTTCTGCAATAGCCCGTCCCTCGGGAAACTTTAAAATAGGCTCATTAACCAAGACTCTACGCAAAGGGATAGAAAACAATACCCCTAAAATTCCCCCCGTTACCGCAATTAAAAAATTGGTGAGATAATCAAACCCATCCCAGTATTGGATAATAATTAAAGCTGGAATCGTATAAACAATCCCTCCTGCAACTGCCTCCCCAGCAGAGGCAGCAGTTTGCACAGCGTTGTTCTCAAGAATTGTGGCATTTTTAAAAAAACGCAGAATCCCCATTGAAATAATGGCAGCAGGTATGGATGCTGAAGTTAAAATACCTAATTTTAGAGCCAGATAAGCATTTGATAGCGCCAATAACACAGTGAGAATAACGGCAAGAATAACCACACGAAATGTTAATTCTGCAATTTTTTTATCCGCTGCTATAAACGGAGCAGGTTTACTCATTGATTACCCCATAATGCTTTGGCTACTTCTGGGCGCAACCAATTTGCAAGCTTTGATTTGGAAATTATTACAGTTTGCGGCCCATAGACATAGGCTGCTACTTGATAGGTATCAAATACAATTGCCACCCCGTCTTTGACAAAATGCCAGTTACGATAATTTTCTTCGGTAGGCTCTGTCCCTTTAGCGACCCATTCTTCATCGGAGATTTTTTTCTCAAGAAGAGTCATGCGACTAAATTTAGCAATTTCAGGCAAATAATTGGTATCCGACTTAAACAAATCCGCTAAAGTGACCTCTTTTCCATCAATAAAATTGAAGGTCTTGATGGAGTTATTAGGATGAGCTGCACCACGATTGTTAACAGAGATGGTAAATAATAAACTAACCGCATTTTGATTCTGGAACTCAAGTTTATAATCAATATATAAACTATTCTTTCCCGGGGCATCACTTGCTTCATCTGTATCGGGATTGAAATCAGCACGTTGCGTTTCATCAATAAAGTTTTTTACTGTTTTATCAATATTTTTATTGGCAAAACCCTGGGGATATTTAATGTCCAAATCAAACGTGGCATTTTCTTTTTTAATCTTTACCGTTGTGGGCGACTCGGCCCAAGTAAGGTTCGTTGCCAAAGCAACAACTAACATCAACCCACCCAGCAATTTTTTCATGATTTGCCCTCCCTTAGATACTTAACCAGTTTCCAGCGATCATTGTGCTATGTTCCAGTGGATAACCAAAATGATAACAAAGTGCTGCACTGTCGTTTGTTGACCAGCGCACTAAATCGGCTTTTAATCCTATCGCAATTGTACCTATTTCTTCCTCCAAGCCAAGCGCTTTTGCTGCATAAAACGTTACACCTGCCAAGGCCTCAGCAACCGTTAAATGAAATAACTGACAAGCCATATTTAGCATGAGTGTCAATGAAGTAGTTGGGGATGAACCAGGGTTTGAATCGGTAGCTATAGCCATACCAACTTTCATGCTGCGTAAACTTTCCACCGGCGGTTTCTTTTTTTCGCGCAGGAAATAATAGGCGCCAGGCAATAAGACAGCTACAGTACCGCTATTGGCCATTGCCGCAATGCCTGAATTATCCAAATACTCCAGATGATCACACGATAAAGCGTCAAATTGCGCAGCCAATTTGGAAGCACCAAGGTTTGATAGTTGTTCTGCATGGCATTTAATGGGTAATCCTAGTGCATTCGCTTTTATAAAGAGTTGTTCTGTTTGCGTCAAACTAAAACCAATTGACTCACAAAAAACATCCACTGCATCGGCCAAACCTGCTTCTGCTATTGCCGGTAACATCTCAGCACATAAAAAATCCACATAGCCTTGTGCATTGTTGTGAAATTCGGGAGGTACTGCATGGGCTCCTAAAAACGTTGTTTTCACTCGAATACCACTCATTGTGCCTAATTGTCTGGCCACTTTAAGCATTTTTATTTCATTTTTTAGATCAAGACCGTAACCTGATTTAATTTCAACGGTGGTAACGCCCTCGGCACGCATGGCTAAAATTCGAGGCAATGATTGTTCTATTAACTCTTCTTCAGTTGCAGCCCTTGTGGATTGAACCGTCGATAAAATACCACCGCCCGCTTTTGCTATTTCGGCATAGGTTTTCCCTAAAAGACGCTGTTTAAATTCATCAGCACGATTTCCGGCATACACCAAGTGAGTATGGCAGTCGATAAGACCGGGCGTCACCAATTGGCCATCGCATTCATGAATTGCTATTGCATGGTGTTTATAATCACTTGGCAGTTCAGCCATGCTGCCACACCAGAGAATATGTTCATTTGCAATAGCAATGGCTTGCTGTTGACATTCCTCACCGGCCGGATTAATTGTCGTGACATTTAGCAATAAGCGTTCACAACGTGTCATTACTCCTCCCACTCCGGAACCTGGTGCGGGGGAATAAGCCAACATTGATGATGGCTTTTATCATAAATGTCCCATTCCCTGGCAACAAATTCATCCCGGCTTACCTTAAGAAGCAACCAACTTAGAAAAAGCGCAACAGTTTCCGTGGTTAATAAACGTTGCTCAGCCTTAAGGATATGAAAAAAGTTTTGTTTTTCTATATCCATGCATTGCGCCTGACGGATTAAAGCTTGCATATCTGTATCAATAATTCCTGGCATCACAGAAGCAAAAGCAGTCCCGTGGCTTTCCAGTTGCCAGCAACGGGTTAACATGGATAAACCTGCTTTTGAAACACAATAGGCAGCCCACCCTGTGACAGGAAAATAGGCAGCACCGGAGCCTATATTTAAAACACGTCCTTTCAGTTTAGGTAACAGTAACTGCGTTAGAAACAAGGGGGCATTTAGATTGGTAGCTAATGTTTGTTGCCATGAAAGTTCATCAATCTCAGCAATAGGAGCAATTGGCTCAATTGTCCCTGCATTATGCACTAATCCTTCAATTGAAGCAGTTGACTGTAGCGCTGTTGCAATTTGCTCCCTTCCCTCTTTAGTAGCCACATCTGCCGCAAGGTAAGAAATGAGTGGTGAAAAGGAAGCAGTCTTTGCAAGCACTTTTTCACGTCTTCCCACAATTAATATTTTTTTACCTTGCATGGCCAGATTTTTTGCCAATGCACGTCCAATTCCACTGCCACCTCCAGTGATTACAAACACAATAATACTCCTAATAGCAACTCAACCTTTAATCCTGAGTTGATAACATATCTCTGCACAGGACGAAATTTTAAAATTGAATCATGGCAGTGACAATCTAGACGACTTTTAAACAAGAACCTGTTCTTGATTGCTTTACGTTGTTTACACGACCCTATAAAAAATTTGCCTTGTGCTAACAAATATATTTCAATGCTATAATTTATAATCTGCTTCAGGGTTATCAAGGATTCCGATAATTTTCGCGCCCGATAATAACAGACATTCTATTGAATTGGCATAATTTGAATAAATAAAGGAATAAGCGGGATTAAATTTTCGTCTACATTAAGTAATTAAAACTTTAGCCCCAGGATTGGCCTTTACCCAATTAGCCACATATTCAATATAGTTATTTTTGCCGACAGCAATGCATCCACGCGTTGAACTTGGTAAGTTGTTTAACCAACCCAACAAGCTAGATGACTGCGTTGGCCCATGAATCCCTACATCTCTACCAGAGTATCCTGCAGCTAATTGCTTTGAAGTCGGATAGAGAATTGGAATAAAGACTTTAAATTGAGTAGATTTCCTTGGATGGGCTAGCCTGTATAAACCGATGGGTGTTTTATTATCACCGGCTTTTTTTTTCCCAACACCTTTGTATCCGAGCGCTACTTTAAAGGTCTTAATGACAGTGCCGTGCCTACAAATATTTAAAATCCGCTTTGTGGTGAGTACATTAATGCCATTGGATAAAGGACAAGCCGCAGTATCAGCAAATAAGGCCACAGGAAATAAGATAGAGATCATTAATAAAATTGTTTTTACTTTCATACAGATAGACAAATATTACCAAAAGTGGTTAATAATTATTCCATAGCTTTGCGTTTATTCCTAGTGTTAACAGACTAAATATCCACCACAGTTATTACGAGGACGCCTAAAATTGAATTTAACTAGTTGATTTATATTTTTTATAGAAACCAAAAGGGTTGAGCCAGCTTAAATATTGCTCATAATTCACTTGGGTAAATGTACCCATCCTTTTTTTGAGCTTATTGGGTTATTATTGTCCAAATAAAAAATTATAGGCATTGAGGACGATGGGCAAAATTAAGGTTTATTATTGGCAAGGTATCTTAGGGGATGCCGACTTATTTGCGCCTTATCAGGCAACAATCAATAAGCTGATTCAGGGGAATTACAAAGCCGCTGATTTGGATTTAAAACAACTTGATGGCCACCGTGTTTACAGTGTGCGTGTTAATAAAAGTGATCGCTTAATATTTACCACATTTGAGAAAGAAGGCAAATCCTACCTACTTTTGTTGGACGTGGTATTAAACCACGATTACAGAAAATGTGCTTTTTTTAATCCCTCTGTACTTAAAAATTATTTGGTGAAAAATGCCGACGACATTCACCGGCAAATCGATAACAATAATTTCATTGATATCAATGACGTTCCATTGCTTAACCAAGAAGCTGCGGATTCAGCGCCTTCATTGCAATTTACCCCCATTAATTACTACAACCAAATGTATATTGAGTTCAATGATGAGCAACAAATCGCGAGAGGGGCGACACTTCCGGCCGTGATTAGTGGTCCACCTGGTTCAGGAAAATCCTGTGTTGCCCTTTCACTTTTAGAACAGGCAGTTAATCAACAAGCCCATAATGATGCACCTATTTTGTATGTTACTCAATCAGAGCCTTTAAAAAAGCTACTCGAAACAGCCTGGCATGAATTACCTGTCGCTCAAAATTTACCACCTAATTCAGTGCAATTTTGTACGTATATAGAGCTTTTAAATAAATTAAATATAGAGCAAGAAGCGGTTGGGGAGTCGTATTTTCAAACGTGGTTTAAGCAATACAATGTTAAACAAAAACAGCGTAAAAAAACGATTTCAGGATATGAGACTTTCTTAAAACAAACATCTCTCATTTACCGTGAATTACGAATTCTTACAGCTTATACACCTGAAAACTACTTAAAGCTCGGTGAGCGTCAATCATTGATTTATGATGCCAATGAAAAGCAGTGGATGTTAGAGATAGCAAATGCCTATTTACACCACCTTAAAGAAACAAAACATCTTGATCCTGCACTTTATCAATTGCCAATAAACCCTATTTATTCACGTATTGTTGTCGATGAAGCCCAGGATTTGTCACATTGTCAGCTGAAAAATTTACGCGATTTAGCCAAAGAGAGCCAATTGGCCGCGTGTATGGATACGCATCAAAGCCTGGAAGATGAGCAAGCTAAACGCGATTATCTGCTGCAAATGTTGAGTGAACGTCATTATAAAGCACAACATTTGCCATTAAGTGCTACTTATCGCTGTCCTCCTGCCATTGTTACATTGGCCAATAAAGTGATTGAAATCAAAAATAGCTTGACTGGTGGTATCGCCGATAAAAAAGAATTTACAACAATTTCATCTGCCTGTGCTTCGCAAACTGAAACGGGATTTGTACAGTGGCTTGATTATTCCGCAACCGAAGAACTACTAAATTTACGTCAGAAAGAACTTGTCGTGGTTACTTATGAGGAATTTAAAGACGAAGCAATCAAACTCTTCCAAACTCCTCTTGTGTTTACGCCTGAACAAATTAAAGGACTTGAGTACACAACTGTTGTTGCATTTCGCTTATTTGACAAAGAGGAGTTTAAACAAGCTAATACGCAGCTTAAGGATAAAGTGAAGGAAGGCACTCTGGTTGCACCAACACACCGCGCTAAGCAAGGTCAAAGAAATTCAAGTATCGGGCCTTTATGGAACAAAATATTTACGGCATTTACCAGAACCAAAAAGAATTTGATTATCGTACAGGATACTAAACGAATATTGCAGCTTAGCAATGTATTACAAAACGCCACGGTTAATCAGAACACGCCATTACACGTTGAACTTACAGAAGATTCTCAAATCGATTGGCGTAAAGAAGCGGATAAACAACGCCAACACGGCAATGAGGAAATTGCTAAAAGAATTGAGATGGAGAAGCTTCAAGAAAATGTTAAACCTGTGAAACAAAGCATGAAGTCCTCTTCCACAAATCATGAAGCCCTAAAAAATAAAAAAACCAATCTCCAATCACTACCAGCCAAAGGAAAGCATGGGGCTCCAGGGGTTGAATTTAAGTTCCCAGCTAATTTTTCAAGAAAATTACTCGCAAAATTACTTAATAGCCCGCTCATTAATGACTATTTTTTTCAACCTAAAGGTGATTCCTGTCCTTTTATCGATTTTATTGCCAAAGAAGATAACGTAAGGTTATTAGCTTCTGTGTTAGAACAACCCGAAGAAGTGTTCACCTCTGCACTCGAACAATTTAAAAAATGGTTAGTGTCACTAGAACAACATAAAAAAATAGCCCATATTCCAGAAAAATACAGAACATTAATAGAGTCACATAAAAAACTGTTGGAATCCGTTTTAAAACACCCTGAGTTATTCTCGCTATCTACGTTAGAACTACATAAAAAGTTATTAGCGTCCTTGCCAGCGCAACATAAAAAATCACTAGAGCTGGAACAGCATGAAAAACTATTACTGTCTGTCATAGAAAATCAAAAATACATCAAGATGATAGCGGATGGTTTAATGGGTGATTTTAATGGCCGCCCTCTTTTTCTGGAGTTGTTTAAACGGGAGAGGCTGCATAATTTGATCAAATATATCCCCGCAATAGCCAGGTACCTATTACCGAAATTTTTGACACAAAACTATTCATACGGTGAAGAAGAAAGCACCATTTTTCTAGACTTGACCCAAAGGCCCGAAGGTCATGAAATTTTATCGATTTTGTTCAAAAAAAATCCCACCCTGCTGAATCTATCTTTTTTAGATATGACTGCCAGTTATATGGCGAAAGATAATTTTGCGCTAATGCATTTAATTACAGCTCAACTTCTCTCGGACAATTATAATTCCGATGACATTCACTTATTGCGATTGATATTAAAAAACAATCCGAAATTAATTACAGAGCTGTCGCCTGTCTTGATGAAACCCGTCGACAAGGGTGATTTTAAAAATACCTCGCCTTTTTTCTGGTTATGCTTTTATTCACCCAGGCTATTAGGTGAATGGATGGATGTAAGTCCAGAGCTGATAACACAGCTATCAGCTGAAGAGTTAATGGAGGCCTTGTTTTCTATCACTTCGCCAGAGCTCGATATGGCTTTCTATTGGCTGACGATGGACAGGGAGTATTTATCGGTCTTTAAAAGAATATTAGAACTTAAACCTGATGTCATTGCTAAAATCCCGGCAGAAAAATTAGCGTATGCACTGACCCTAAATAAAAGCGGGGCTTGTGCATTGTACTCTTTATCTAAAATGGCTGAAGGATGCACCTGGTTAAATGAGCTTTTGAAATTAAAACCTGACATTGCAAATTATATTTCGGCCCATGATTTAGGATTAAACGTTAAGGACGAAGACGACTCCCCGCTCTATTGGCTGAGTTTTAGCGCTGAAGGCCGACTCGTATTAAAGAACCTATTTGACTTAAATAAAAAACTCGCCACTGATTTAAAACTAGAGGATTTTGTTCGTCCAATAACCAGTGCAAGTGCCATTAAATCAGGTGTCAATTCAACGCCTTTTTACTGGTTAACCACTTGTCCTGATGGTCGGCAGTTGCTTGTTACATTACTGGATTTAAATAAAGCCCTTAGGAAGGGACTTCGTTCTTCAGACTTATTACGCCTACGCCCAGAAGAAGCTGAAAAATATGCTTATACCACTCCATTTTATTATCTAACCTCTGATCTTTTAGGACATAAAATTTTAAACCAACTTATGGAAAGTAATCCCAAGTTACCAACAGAAGTTTCCTACGCTCAATTAACACAACTATTAAGCGACAAGTCTCCTCCAATGCTTGTAAATACGTCACCTTTGTATTGGCTGGTTTATCACTATGGACTAAGTGACTTGCTAGATAAGTTTCTAACCCCGGAGATGGAAAAAAATCTTTCGTCACACTTATTAACTATTAAGACCTACGCAAGAATAGAAGCAATTCCACAGTGTATTTTAGATGGTTTTAGCCGTAGCAGAAATGGTTTACAAAAACTATCTCAGATATTCTCAAAGTACCCAGGGATCCTTGATAATTGTATGAGTCGCATCTTAATGGTGTTTTCAGATATTAATGTAGCCCTTCCAAATTCGCAGTTCTCATTAGGGCCTAAGTACGCTCTGCTACTGTCCTATGAAGGGCGATTGCTATTGTGCGAAAAATTACGACAAGACCGTTCCTTTGTAAAATTTTTTCCTACCAAAGACTTAATCATAAAAATGGGGCCTCCAATATTCAATCATTCCACTACAATTCTACAATATCTCTGTCATGCAAAGTATGGCATTCCCGCATTGACCGAATTATTGCTGGCAAACCCAAACTATATCAAAGAAATTCCAGCCACTGCCTGGATGAAGGTTATTGATATAGAGAAAGAAACTGGTGCTTGTTGCTTATATTGGTTAGCATGTAGTGGTGAGGAAGGGCTAAAAATTTTAGCAACATTAATTCGGCAAAATGAAGCACTTGTTAAACAAATTTCAAATACAGAATTGCTCAGGCCTGTTATCTGTAGAAAAACACAAGAAAAAACAAATTTATCAGCGGTGTTGATGCAAAGTAACAGTGGCCGTCGCGTGCTTCAAAGTATATTTCAAAAAAGACCCGAGTTAGAGGGGAGAGTGCCTGAAGATAATTCATTACATGACTCACACCAAGCTCAAGCAGTGAATACAGGCACAACAAATGATCACACACCAAAAAGCCTAAAAATTACACAAAAATTAGCTCCAAAACAGCTAAACTTACCAACAATACCTGAAGAAAAATCATTAAGCGACTCGCATCCGGCCCAACCAATGACTACAGAGACTGTAACTAACAATAAGCTTGATACAGCCACAAATTTAAAATCGCTACAGGAAGAATCGCAATTTGAAAAACCAGGACCGGTCGGTGAAAGTTTCAGGTTGTTTAACCAGGCCACCAAGGAGAAAAAAGGGGAACCCTCCCCATCAACCCAAAGTGTCATGGAATTACAATAACAACATTGGTGCAATTCATAACTGTGTAGAGAGTTGAGGCGAAGCAATTCAATAGATTCTATTGAATTGCTTCGCCTCACAATCGCCCTGTAAAAATGTCTGTACAAAGGCTTATTGATGAATTTTCTGTTTTTTTAAACTTTTTTTTTATAGAATGTTTAATTGACAAGAATATCATCTTAGAGTCGGGATCTAATGCCACTTGATCTTTTACATTATAATCCGCCAGATTTTTCACTTTGGCAGGGACGTAAGGATAGTCTGCCAGGCGAACGCTTTTTTCAACGAGTTAATCTGATCGATTTGTCGTTGCAACAGTTAAGTGATGGACAAAATGATATCGCGATTCTTGGATTTTGCAGTGATGAAGGCATAAAACGTAATGAAGGACGTATAGGGGCGCAATTTGGTCCTTTAAAACTACGGGAGCAATTTGCCAAACTACCCTGTCATACCAGCAAGCAGTTGTTTGATGTGGGTAATATTGTTTGCAATGATCATCAATTAGAAGAAGCTCAAGCGCAGCTTGCAAAGTTAGTTTCTTATCTACAAAAGAAACAATACAAAACGATTGTTTTGGGTGGCGGCCATGAAATTGCCTGGGGACACTTCTTAGGACTGGTTTCCTCCTACCCCAAGCTTGGAATAATCAATTTTGATGCCCATTTTGATTTACGACCCTTAGTAAAAGAAAATTATGGAACATCCGGTACTCCCTTTCGCCAGATTGCCCAGTTTTGCGAGCAGAATCAATTGCCTTTTAATTATTGTTGTTTGGGTATCCAGGCACTGGCCAATACGAAGAGCCTTTTTGAGGCTGCAGATACGTTAAATGTTTCTTTTCTTACTGCAGAACAAATTCAGACGGAAAATACCGCCTGGCAAACAGCGTTTCTTGATTCTTTTTTATTAAATCATGATGCGATTTATTTAACAGTCTGCCTTGATGTATTTGCTGAATGTTTTGCCCCAGGGGTTAGTGCACCTCAACCCATGGGTTTAACCCCATGGCAGGCACTCCCCCTGTTGAAATACATCTTACAAACTGGCAAAGTTGTAAGTTTTGATGTAGCTGAACTTTCGCCGCCACTCGACAGCGAGCAGAAAACAATACGCCTTTCTGCAAATTTAGTTGCAGAATTATTGGATTATTATTAATAAGGAGTGTTTCAATGAATAAATCCATGCTGTATGCAGGATTAATAAGTATTTTATGTACTTCGGTATATGCTGAAAGCCCTGAGCAAACCCGTGAGAATCTGGTAGCTGCCATACAAGATAGTATGCCTATGCATGATGCTGTTACTGAAACAAATACTATACAGAAACAAAGATTGGCCTCCCAAACCGTTGCTCCAACGAGTAGTGGCGTTCAAGTTCCAAATCCGCAAGGTCCGGAAGTGCCCAATCCGCAAGGCGTGCCAACACCACAAAATACACCCTCACCTACTCAAGAACCAACTCCAGCTACAGACACATCAAGCTCTCAAGGTGCCGTGTCAACAACTCAAACCCAGGACTCAACGAGTCAAACTACAACTACAACGGGTAATGTTGTAAATACTCAACCAGTACCTGCTGCTACCCAAACAACAACGACCACAACAACGGTCACTCATCCAACCCCACAAAATGCACAGCCTGGGGCGGTTAAAACGACAGACCCTCTTGATTGTAATTATCGCATTCCTCCCTCTGTCGCAACGGTAGATCAAGCACTGGTATTAAAATGGGCAGAAAAAGCAACCGTCCAGTCCTTTGATTTTGACTATAACACGATGGATTCACAGCTTGCGGCGCTTAAACTCTGCTATACAGATTTGGGTTGGCAGGGCTTTAATGATGCTTTGCAAAAATCAGGAAATCTTAATGCCATTAAGTCTCAGCAATTAATGGTAAGTAGTATGATTAGTGGTCCAGGACAAATTACGGAAGTGAAAGAAAACCAATGGAAAATTAGCTTGCCTGTGCAAGTAGTTTACCAAAATAATAAAGAAAAGCTGACGCAACCTCTCACTGTAAATTTAGTCGTGGGCCGCAAAGTTTCTGGTGATTTGGGTATCATGCAAATGATAGCCATGCCCCGCAATGTCAATGCCCCTGCAACCTCACCCCAGGTAATGCCGGATAGTGGTACCATATCGCCTTCAACCACAACTACGGTACAACCGCAGTAATTTAATTAAATCGGGATGCAAGTAAGATCGCTTGTATCCCACCTAAGTAGAATGAATTATGCGCTATCCTTTAGTTATTATTTTAAGTATCTCAAGCCTTGGTAGTTATGCGAATGTTCTCCAATATTTTGCAGGGATAAGCTATAGCAATCCTGCAGAACTTTTTAAAGTAAAAAAAAATGAGTTTTTAATTGGGGGTACAGGATTCTATGGCGATGTGCGGTTTGCAGGCAGTGTTTTAAATTTAAATACATTTCAATATGACAGTGGTGTAAGTGCCTCAAGAAGGTTTAGTTTCTTACCTTATGGTCGTATTGCTTCACGAATTAACCAAAAGCTTGTATGGGGTGTCGATGTGACTCAACCCTTCCATTCAAATTTAATTTATGGATTGGATGCGTTTACCCGCTATGCAGCCACAGAAACCTTAATGACGGATGTTGATGTCAGCCCACGCTTTTCTTATAACATTGTACCTCGACTCAATATCGGGGCCGGTTTAAATTTTAACTTTCTTAAGGACAATGAAACCAACTGGGCTTTACCTGTCAGTCAAACAAATTATGCCATGTTTATTAATCGCACTTCAGGATTTGGAATTGGCTATAACGCAGGAGTCTATTTTATGGCCAACTCCAATAATTTTTTAGGTGCAACCTATTATTCTGCGATTAAACAAAAAACGCGTGGTGAAAGTATTTTAAACGGTAATGTCAGCACGGACTTAAGCTTTAATTTCCGCATGCCTGCAACTACAATATTGCACTACACGCATCTTTTTAATCAAAAATGGCTTGCAAGCCTTCAGGTTTTTTGTTCTGAGTGGAATGCCAATCAATTTGCGCGCATCCGAAATACAGCAGCCCCCCCGCCCGCCGGACCAAATTTTACGTTCACCATGAAATACAATCCTTCCTGGGCTTATTCAGCAGCCGTACGGCAGCAATATAGTGAAAATTTAGGGCTGACATTGATTGGACTGCTTGATAATGGTCCTGAACGCGACCATCTTCGTACGATCAACTTCCCTTCCGACACCCAATATTTTCTTGGATTGGCAACTGATTATCATCTTTCTAAGTTAACAACATTGGAGTTCTTGTATGGCCATGTATTTTCCAAAACATTAATCGGAAATTATTTATTTATGAATGGCTTACAGCTTCCTTTTACCACAGGACGGGTTCGTATTAATGCAGATGTATTTGAGCTTAGAATTAAACTTCAGGCTTAACCACTAGGCAAAATCCATATAGCCTTTAAAAGCAAGAAGTTCTTATGTTGACAATGGATTCCACCTGGTAGGACGTGGGATACATTTTCATGTACAAAAGAAAAGGACAACGAACTACACCAGGTTTAAGTGGTTGGAATTATTTCGTCTGATGTACCAGTATCTAGGAGGGGATCCTTCTTTTCTTCATTCACTTTGTTAAACTTTTCTTTAAATTCGGAAAACTTGATTTTACCTACTTTTGCAGACTCAGGAGACTCATTACTTTGGTTCGTTTTATGTGGTGAACTACTCTCTGTTTTAATCACTTCAGTTCCCAAAATCGCAGCAGAGGTTTGGTCCCTTAAAAAACGAATGCCATCATCTGCTAACTTAGCCAAGGGTTTAAGACCAAACGATTGTCTAATAACAAAGCCAACGCCTTGTAAAAGGGCTGAAATCGCCAAGAATGGGGCTTTAACAATATTTAAGGCAATATTGGAACCGAAACCTCCTACTATATGAGAGAGGCGCTTACCCATATCTTGAAGCAACGTACCTATAACGCTGAGCATTCCGCCCCCAATATAACCAAGGTTCAGTACAAGGCCAACCGCCTCTTTAACTAGACTAAAGGCAATATAAGATGCAGAAGCCGCCGCTGAACGAAGGATGGATTTTTGCTCTTGTATTACATAGTCTTGGCCATAGCGATGTAGCAATTTTTTTAACATTGGGCAAAGTTCTGACATGCTATTCGATTTAACCAGCTCGATATATTCTTTTTCAAGATAATCTAATATCTGTTCTTGCTTTATTTGAGCAATTTGTTCTGCTGAATAATTATCTTGGTCTTTTATTGGCTCATTTACTATCGTTTGTATATGCTCTCTAATTTCAATCGCTAGAGTAGAACGCGAACGGGCGGAAAAAGGGGAAAATTCTGATTTTTCCCTCAAGTATCGAAACACCATGCGATAAACGTCTTTTTCAAGACGCTCCAATGGGCCAAAAATATGGTTTTGCTCTCTGATGGTATCAGGAACCATACCAGGAAACATTTGTTGCAGTGTTTGACAACTTTCAAGCATATACTTTCCATGCGGCTGTCCTAGAATGATGTTATTTTCCCTATCGACAGCTACGCCCCGTGAAGCCAAACGCGCAAAAAGCTTAGGATGCTTTTCCCTTATACTTCTGAGCTCCTCTATTACTTCGAGGCGGTGCTCGCTTTCATCGCTAGCTCTCTTTGGGAACCTGGGATCATTTTGGTTTTGTTCAAACAAATAATTAAACACCTGTGGATAGGTGACCTTAAATACCTCTCTTTCTAATTGATTTATAAAAAAATTAGAATCCCTCACATAAAATTCAAGATGATTGTTTAGTGAGCGCTTTTTTCTAGGAACAGGTATACCATCAAGTAATTTAACCACTTGGCCAGATTTTAAGTAATCGTTTCTTTGAGCATGATGCTCTTCAAAGCCACTTAGAAGTTGGGCACTATCTTTTACAGGTTTTATATCAATATAAGGTCCCTCATTCCTGCTTATTTGAGGAATGGCACCTCGTTTAAATTGCGTTCCATGTTGCGTCAGAAAACTGAAAAGACTTTGCCAAATTATTTTAGGCCCACTTCCCAGTTTGTCGGATTTATGCTTGGTATTATCACTGTGGTTTCCATACATAGGCAACATGGAAACCTTGGTTTGCTCGGAAGCTACAATAGCTCTGGACATGTCTTGAGGTTTAAAGTCCTTTCTCATTTCATCACGTTGCAAAATTGCGACATAATTTTTGACATTACTTGGAATAACTCTAGACTCAATCACTGATTTATCACTAAGGCCGGCTACGGGATCATTGGCAAAGATATTAATTTTTAATCCTTTTAATTTATCCAATAATAGACGCTGGCGATCATTTAAAGTGTCTGAGTAGTGCTCAAGATAAAGTTCTAACTTTTTTAATTCGTTAGCAATTCTAATACAAGTCACCGAGCCACGGCTAAAACCCGCTAAATTCAAATTATTATCGGTGGTAGTTTGGTTCTCTAACCATTTAAGGACTTGCCGCGTTGCTTCAATACTGTTTGATTCAACTTCTTTTCCCAATGCTGACGGTCCATCAAATACAGCAAAATCACCCTCGCAGGCTTCAGAGAATTGGGAAATAATATTTTTAAGCGGCATGCGTCGGGATTCACCTGTCCCGAAACAAAAGGTTGTAAATGTAGCCATGCTTCTGCGCTCGCCTACTGATTATTCTATTATTATAGAAAAAAGTTCTTAACAAATTATTAAAACCTGTATGCTTATCGATGTGAATTGGGAATTGATTTATCCAGAATGATAGGGGCCTTCACAGGCCTTTCAGTCCTTAATTTTTTCATCCAACCGTTGAGGTTAGTCACCAGAGTCTTTTTACTATAAGCGTAGTCATGGCTTGCCCCCGGGAGTTGCCGATACAAATATCGCTCATTTTTTATAGAAAATTGGCGTAATGAAGCCTGTTCCAATACGGGGGTATAATCAAATTGTCCAGTTATATCCAATAAAGGAAAGGGTATTTTTTGGATTAAATCTATTAATCCTTTATTTTCAGGTTGGTCAAATGCCGACAGTAAAATCAAACCACTGACTCGTTTGGATTGTGGTGTTGTAAAATAATTGACAGATTTTTCTAGCTGTGAACCATAATGTATTACTACTATTCGCTTATTGTTCTTTTGACGAAGGGCTGAAAGCGTTTCCGGCAACTGCTCAGTCCAAGGCACAGGAATGTGTAAACTTGTATTGAGCAATGCCACTGACCAACCATGTTTTGCCAATTCCTTACTTAAGCTGTTTGCCAGAACGGAACCTTCACTGTCTTGTTCGCCATTAATAAGCACAACAGCGCCACGTTGTTTTTTTCCTTTATAATGCCAATAAGGCAGTACAATTTTTTGCTGATTGACAAGAATATCCAAACTTGCCGCCTCAACTTCGGCAAAATTTAAAAAAAACAACAAACAAAAGCCTAGGAGTAATTGCATAGCCCTTATCTCTATGTTTGATGTTTTGTAAGCTAAGCAAATTTCCTGCCTACTCTATGGTTTTTTTATTAGTGGCGGTGAGAAAGCAAAAATAGAGAACTAGCCTGATTAATCAGGCTAGTTGAGGAATATTACTCAGTAAATTCTATGCCTTCAGCGTCTAAAAAGGCTTTGGCATGTTCAGCCATAATTTTGTGAGCTGGTCCGGTTGGATGCACCGGGTCAAAAAATAAAAATCCATCGCAAGCATCCAATTCCTTTTTGGCTTTAATTTTTGCTGCCATATGAAGAATAGCTCGATGGGATGGCTTTTCTACCATTGCTTCATAACAGGTGTCAGTAATATTCGTAAATCCATATTTTTCAGGATAAACCACTAACTCACTTAGTGTTTGATTGACATCGAAGAGAAGCCACTGAATCTCTGGAAATTCTTGTTTGAGGTTGTTGATACTCGCAGCCAGTAATTCATTATGTCGATTAGCCAGATAGGAGAGTTTCTCTGTTGAATCAAATGCAAGAGCGATGGGTGTTTTTCCCAAATCGGGTAAATTTACAATTAAAATATGCTTTGCCCCCGCTTTTGCCAAACGCTGCAAGTCATGGGTAATCCCCTGGTTTACTTCGTTAAGCGCTTTTTCCATATCATCCGGAATGCCCAAATAATTATTAGCCCCTATCCAAATGATGAACAAGCTATCTGCATCCGCTTTATTTTGATGGGCCAGAAAATAAGTATCAATTTCTTTCCTTAAAGTAAATAACACATCGTCATCAGGATCTTCGGAGATACCCGCACCGCCAAAAGCATAATCAAAAAAATGGCTGGAAGAATTGGAGAAATAGGAAGCAGCTAGATGTTCAACCCACACTAACCCGTTCGTGAAACGTCCTTGATAATAAGGTGGAGACTGGGGCAATTTTTGATGCATGTATTCATAGAGATTGCCGTTATCCGATAAACTATCACCAAATACAACTATGTTATTTAAAGGTTTTGCAGCTACCAATCCTGAAAAAAGAAGGATAAAAAAGGTAAATAAGGTTTTCATCTGCCACCTAATCAGTTGATTTTCCATAGAAAAATGTCGGATTATATAGAGAAATGCGTAAATTAGCAATTTTTACATCACGCTTTTATTGAAGACATGAGGCATTCAAAATTATTACAATAGTTTTTCCCCTACATAAGCCATCAATTTTAAAAAGGATTTTTTATGACAGAGCCTCAACGCCAATTTTTTTTAATTTTTTATACAAAATTATTAGCACTTCTTAAAGACAAGGAACATTTGTTAAAAGCACAGGCCGATTTTGAGCAGAACGACCAAAACCCCCAACGTTATGCTTGTTTATCATTGGGGCTTGGTAAGTGGACTAATGTCGATGCGCGTCTTTTTAGTGCAGCAGTAGCAGAAGCTTTAAGGGAAACAACATTAGCATTTTATGCTGACAATGAAGAAACGCTGCAATTCAATCAATCCTGTATCGATTTACTTAAAAATAGACGTATTCCTAAACTCATTGCACAGGTGGATCCAAGTAAGCCTTTTGAGAAAGTTGAGCAAAGAATTAACCAAGAACTACACCAACTTTCTCAAACAGGATCACTCTTAAACAATCGCTATGCTTTATTCGGGGGCATGGCTGCTGCTGCAGTTATCACTGCAATTACTGTAAAGATGATTCGTCCTGAATTCTGAGCAATTTTCCGTCCTCCCGAACGAAGTGAGGGATCCCCTTTGTGTCAGGAGATGTCTCACTTCGTTCGACATGACGTACGTCTTTGGGAGCAAAGCGAAGGATTGTTATCAGGTTAGGCACTACCCAAAGAGGTAAGTTTAAGTTGACGACCACACACCCGTGCGCTGTTCAAATCTTGGAAGACTTTTTTATTCATGCCTTGTGGTAATCGTACTGTGGAATGATCGTCATGAATCTTAAGACCAGTAATATAACGACTTTCCAAGCCCGCTTCATTAGCAATCGCACCTACAATATTACCTGGTTTTACTCCATGAATGCGTCCTACATCTAAACGAAACAACTCCTGCGGGTAATCTTCACGGGACTGTCTACTTTTCCTATCAGATTTACTACGATTGTTAGATTTAAAATCCCTCTCTTTTTCAAAATGACGAGTTTCCTTAGCCGCACGCACAGGTTTGGGCAATTCAGTTTTCCAGGCTTTATCCTGATTCAGTAGAAGAGCCAATGCAGCTGCAACATCCACGGCGGAAGCTTGGTTTTGTTTTAAAAATTCTTCAATAATATGTTTGTAAGACGGCAAATACTCATGCTGCAGGCGCGTTGCAATATTAGCCATAAAACGTTCTTGTTTTGCCACCTGAATCATATAATCATTGGGCACAATAATTTTTTCAATACGTTGTCGGGTATGACGCTCAATAGTATTTAACATGCGCCCTTCTTTAGGGGTAATAAATAGGATAGTAACGCCGCTACGCCCGGCACGACCCGTTCTTCCGATACGGTGAACATAAGTCTCACAATCAAAAGGAACATCATAGTTGATAACATGAGTCACACGCTCCACATCCAAACCTCGTGCAGCCACATCAGTCGCTACCAAAATATCAATGCTACCCTGTCTAAACTGAGCAATCACTTTCTCACGTAAACTCTGGGTTATATCACCATGAATGGCCATGGCGCGATGTCCTTGCTGCTGCAGCAACTGAGCTACTTCTTCCGTACTGCTCTTAGTACGCACAAATACGATAACCCCTTGATAATCCTCGACAGCTAATACGCGTAACAAGGCATCAGGTTTTTGAGCCACTGAGGCAAACAAAAATCGCTGTTCGATTGCTTTTACAGTCGCGGTTTCTGAACGAATTTCTACCGATGCAGGATTATTTAAGTAACTATTTGCTATTTTGCGAATTGGTGTAGGCATTGTTGCTGAAAATAAAGCGATTTGTTTTTCTGTTGGTAATTTAGCCAGGATTGTTTCCACATCCTCAATAAAGCCCATTCTTAGCATTTCATCTGCTTCATCAAGCACAAAAGTTTTTAAATTGCCTAGTTGTAATGTAGTGCGGTCGAGATGATCAAGGATACGTCCTGGAGTCCCAACGACAATTTGAGCGCCATCCCGTAATTGCTTTAATTGTCTTCGATAGTCTTGCCCACCACAAAGAACGGCAACGGATACGTGGTTCATACGGGTACTTAACAGCTCAAATTGCTCTGCAACCTGAATGGCTAGTTCGCGTGTAGGTGCCAGAATTAAAGCCTGGGTTGCCTGCGAATTGACAGAGATGCGCTGTAAAATAGGTAGTGCAAACGCTGCCGTCTTACCTGTACCCGTTTGGGCCTGGGCAATTACATCCCGTCCTTGAAGAAGTAAAGGGATCGTTTGTGCCTGTACCGGTGAGGGCGTTTTAAACTTCATGTCCTCAAGTGCTTTTAGTAATGTATCGGATAGATTGAGGGCAGTAAAGTTTAATAATTCTTGTGTCATAGAAAATCCAAAAAAGAGTCAATGTGGCGTGCTAAATTTGTGAAAAAAATTAGCGCAGTATAATAGCAAAATAAACAAGATGATGCACGAAATTATTCTTCTTCACCCATTGTGATTACTTGCGCCACCCGTAAATCATTACGCTACGAGTGACTATTATAAGACCTTTGAGGCGAAAACTCAATCTATTTGTAAAATAATGAGACATTTTTGATATACTTACATTAGAACAAATACTAAACTAAGATTCAGGATGAACAGGTCTAATGACTGAACATGTAATAAAGCGACCTCTTGTAGTAGTCCGTAATGCTAACATTAGTGACATTCCAAGTATACGCAAGTTAGTTGCGCGGGCTTATCCAGATAATATGGAGACTTATTCGCCCGATGCACTTCGCGGACAAATTCATCATTTTCCCAAAGGCCAGTTTGTTGTTGAATATGAAGACCAAATCGTAGGCTATTGCGCAACATTTAAGATTAGTGGTGATATAGCCCTTCAGCCCCATACCTGGAATGAGATTACGGGTGGCGGTTTTGCTTCTCGCCACGACCCCAATGGCGATTTTTTGTACGGGATGGAGGTTTGCGTTCATCCAGAGTATCGTGGGTTACGGATTGGTAATAGATTGTACACGGCCCGCAAAAAATTATGCCAGCTTGAAGGTTTAAAAGGTATTGTTTTTGGGGGTCGAATTCCCCGCTACTATAAACAGCATAAAAAATATCCTAATGTGAATGATTATGTCAGTGCTGTCATCAACAAGGAAGTCAGGGATCCTGTATTGTCATTTCAGTTGCGTAATGACTTTCAACTCATTAGTGTACTCCCCAACTACCTTCCTAATGACAGACAATCGATGGGCTACGCTGCTCACTTAGTCTGGTATACACCCATTGCCATGATTACAGAACAGTCCAAACAAAAAATCACACCCGAACCAATCGTTGATAAAGTTAGACTAAGTGTGGTGCAATACATGCAACGGCCAGTCAAGTCTTTTGAGGAGTTTTCTCAACACGTTGAATATTTTGTTGATGTGGTTGCCGATTATTATGCCGATTTTGTTCTTTTCCCCGAACTATTTACCATGCAATTATTATCCATCCAAAATGTTGACTTAAGTCCGGATAAAGCTATTTTACAACTGACTGAATATACAGAACCTTATTTAGAATTAATGTCTTCGCTTGCTGTTAAATACAATATTAATATTATCGGGGGAAGCCACCCTACCAAAACGGAAGATATGATTTATAACGTGGCTTATGTTTTCTTACGAGACGGACAAGTCCACGAACAATATAAAATTCATCCTACCCCTAATGAACGCTATTGGTGGAATATTCATGGGGGCGATCAATTAACTACGATTATGACAGATTGTGGCCCTATTGCTGTATTAATTTGCTATGATTGTGAATTCCCAGAATTAGCCAGACATGTTATCAATCAAGGGGCCAAGCTGCTGTTTGTGCCGTTTTGTACGGATGAGAGACAAGCTTATATGCGCGTTCGCTATTGTGCCCAGGCGAGAGCCATTGAAAATCAATGTTATGTTCTTATGGCAGGCAATGTAGGCAATCTGCCTGGCGTCGCCAACATGGCCATTCAGTATGCACAAAGCAGTATTTTTACACCTTGCGATTTTCCATTTTCGCGGGATGGCATTGCTGCCGATACCACGCCGAATGTTGAAATGGTTTGTTTTGCCGATCTAAGCATGCATAATTTAGAGATTGTACGCAATCAAGGTACTGTTCTTAATCTTAAAGACAGGCGTCATGATTTGTATTCTGTTCGATGGAAACATAAGTGATTCGTTTAATTTTGCAGGAAACCTAATATCCCTTCTTATTTATAAAAAATAGTTTTTGACATAAAAAACAAAAATGGTTGATAATTTTCCACTCATTCTGACTATTTAAGAGAAATCTCATGCGACTTAAAAGACTGACTACAACCTTTGTGGCCCTATTTATTATCAGCAGTGCTTGGGCGGAGAATATTACTATTATTGGCTCAAAGGAACATCTATTAAAACAAACAAAACCGAACGTATCCTTAAATAGTGCATCTGATAACGCTATCGCTAAAAGAATTCAATTACTACAGGTTCAATTATCAGAGCAAGAAAAAATTCGTTTAAAAAATCGTGCGAAAGAAGCTTTGCAGCATACTCGCCAGTTTTCAATGCACGCAGTAAACCCACCCAGCAAAGTACAACTGGGAATGAATAAAGTTCCCGTGCTTGACCAAGGTATACATGGAACCTGTGTGACTTTTGCCGTGACGGGTGCTCTTGATGCAATAATGAACAAAGGGGATTACATTAGTCAGGTCTGTAATCTCCAGCTCGGTAGTTATCTAGAGAAACATGGTTATGGTTTAAGTGGATGGGATGGCAGCTATGCGATTTCTGTCATTAATCAAATGGAACAATATGGGGTAGTTAACAAAAAAAATCAAAAAACAAAAGGGTGTGGTGGCCTAAAAGAATACCCTACTTATTCATCCCACAACCCCAATTCGTTTATTGAACCTGAGAAATATCGCTCAATGAGTGAACTTATTTTCGGCAGTGTTGTCAATTGGTCTGATGTATATCAAAAAAATGATCCTGTTAAGACTTTAAATGACGTTAAAGGAGCGCTTGAGTCAGGAGATAGGTTGGTTTTTGCAGTCCTGCTTCCAAGGACTGATCTGGGTGTTGTAGGTGCAGTGGGTAAGCATAATACCTGGTTTGCCAAAGACAGTTGGGTTTTAACCCCTGAAATAGCAAAGGATGTCGACAACGTAGAAGATGCACATGAAATGATTATTACAGGATATGATGATAATGCGGTGGCTGTTGACGACAAAGGAAAAAAACATAAAGGGTTGTTAACCTTACGTAATTCCTGGGGTGATTCTGTGGGTGATTACGGTGAGTTTTATATGTCATACGATTACTTCAAATTACTCGCCTTTGATGTGACGCGATTTTCACCCCCTTCCATTTAAGTTTATTAAAAATCAATAGCAAACTGTCTAAGGTGGCAGTTTGCTATTGATCTTCTATTACATAAAAACAAATTCATCCGCTTCCGAATCAATCTCGTTTTCAAGGGTTGCTGTCGAGGAAGTAGTTACTTCAGATTGCGGTTTAGGTTTACTTGGCCATATTGAACACCAAATACCAGCACTACGGCTGCTACTTTTTGAAGCTTTTGCCCCCTCTTTCGCCTCAGTGCTTTCTTTATTTTCCATGTATTCGCCAAGCAAGGCGAACGCTGCACGCGTATAATCACCAAATTGGTAAGGTTTAGCAGCAGTCGATGAGGAAGAGGAAGCGGCTGACATGGAAGAATTGGCTGCCAGTAAGTATTCTTTAATCAGTTCTTTTGCCTTTACCAAATCAGCAATACTTACCTCAGAAAGTTTAGCTGGATCTTCATTTGCTAATTTATTGTTATAGTCAATGGCTGCAGTCACCAAAAGATTATAACGAGGACCACGCTGCAGCGGTTGGATAAGGTAATCAGCCAGACCAAGCTTGCCCGGATAACTCTCCGAAAGATAAATACTTAATTCATCAAATTCGGCAGGGTTGCCTGACGTTTCTTTCACATAGATTTCATACCAGCTTGCATACTCCCGATATAAAGTGAAAAAAGCCTTGAGCAATTGAATTCGCTGAATTTTTAATTGATTAAGGGAAGATGAATCAACATCGTCTTTCAAAGACATCGTTACATTGAGTAATAACATGTCAGACACGTTTTTTAATTGCGGAAGATAAACCCCCAGTTTGGCGAAAAGCTCATTATCAGGCATTCGCGCTGCCGGTATTTCAAGTAAACGAGCCAAGGATTCATTATAGGTTTTTTCGGTATCTAACATTTCTTGAATCGCTTTGTGCTCAGTGAGTGACTCTTGAATTTGATTAACAGGTAACATGAAAAGCTCCAAACAAAATGCAATTTGCGCATTAATTAAACATGGCAATAGTAACATTCGGTTTGTTAAGTAAGGCTTAATAGAAAAGGCTTTCAGCACGAAACTTTGGCAATGTTAAAAAACCAATTGGAATGATGACAAGATGTCTAGGATAAGGCCGCAGCAGATAGTTTAAAACGAGTTATTTTAAATGAAATTACTATCTTGCACAAAAATCAAATTTTATGCCGTCATTGCGGACAAGGTGAAGCAATTCCAGAACAGATTTTTGTTCAAAAATCGTACTATATTGCTTCGCTGACGCTCGCAATGACGCGCTGCCAGGTTTTGTCTTGCAGATACATATATCTATTAATTAAAATTTTTTTTAGAATGTGCCATCCTTTGCGGTATACGCCTGCTTTTATAGGAATGAAAACGGTTAGGACTAAATGGCAAGGGATCCGCAATTAAATCCTCACCGGTCATCATTTCAGCAAGTAAACGACCAGTCACCGGTCCTAACGTCAAACCATGATGTGCATGACCAAAAGCAAACCAGAGGGAAGTATGGCGAGGGGCTTGTCCAATGATAGGCAGCATATCAGGCGTACAAGGCCGACATCCCATCCAGGGCAATTCATCAAGGCGCTTGGTGATAGGAAATAGTGTACGTGCAATGGGTTCTACACTATTAAGTTGCACCGGTGTTTTTCTGGAATCTCTTGCCGCAAATTCAGCACCGGTAGTCAGTCGAATGCCGCGTGTCATTGGGGCTATCACGTAACCATTTTCTATATCCAGAACAGGATGAGTCAATTTTGCACCATCTTTTGCTTCATAATGCATGTGATAACCCCGTTTCACCGCGAGCGGGAAACGATAACCCAGACGAGAGAGAAGACTATCTGACCAAGGGCCTAAGGTAATGACTGCTGTATCTGCCTTCACGATGCCTTGCTCTGTGTCGACTGCCCACTGGTTCGCCAAGGTATTTGCATTTCCAAAGAAGAAACGCCCGCCAAGGTGTTCAAAGTAATTAGCATAGGCTTTAACCAAAGCACCAGGATCAATTACCGCTTCAGACTGCGTATAATGAAGTGCTCCTAGCAGAGAGTTATCAAGCGCTGGTTCAAGCTTCCGTAATGAAGTGGGATTAAGAATTTCAAACTTGATGCCGTGTTCCTCTCGGCATTTTTCCGCAAACTTAGTTTCTGTATCCTGTATTTTTGCAGAACGAAAAACCTTAAACCATCCCCCTGCCCTTATTAGATGACTTACTCCGGCTAACTCTGCGAGCTTATGGTGCTCGCTTACACTGTGCGCAATTAAATTGGCATAGGAACTCGCAATCTCAGCATGTCGCAAAGGGTGTGAATTGAACCAATACTTCCATAGAAAAGGGGCTAATTTCACTAACGTACGCGGATGATATCTTACTTCAGGCGAGCGATTAAAGGCATATTTAATTAATGAGGAAAGTTCTCTTGGAAACCCATAGGGATAAACGCCCTCCCGCTGAATTAACCCCGCATTGCCAAAGGAGGTTTCACTACCCGGGGTTTTTACATCAACCAAGGCGACGGAGCGACCACGCAATTGTAAATGCACAGCCACTGATACGCCGATAATCCCACCACCAAGCACCAAGACATCAAATTTCATTCATTACATCCTTTTAAATTTCCTACTTCCCGACTACAGGACAAGTTCCGGTGAGAGCTAAACCAAAAAAGGAACAATCTCGAATCACACTATTCTCTGAACTTAAAAAATTAATTCCGGGTGTGTTATTGGAGGTCACACTCAGTGCTGAGTTAAATAAAACAGCAGAGCTAGAATTAACAGCCTCAACGCCGACAGCCCTTGCATTGTTTCCTGTAGCTGCGACATTATAAGTCATGTGCGTACCAATACGCCTATTGCTGGTAATATTATTGTCAAAGTGGCTATCACTTAATTCTACCCCTTTAGCAAGCGCTACCTGAGTACCATTTGCCTGCGCAGTAAATGTTGATGGCAAGAAGGTTCCATTTCTACTTGTAACCTCATTAATAAAAGTATCGAAGGCCGTTAACGCCTTAGAGGTTGCTGTATTAGTCGAGGTAGCAATGCTTGTAATATCCATTCCTGCAAAATTTACAGTAGCTGCTGATGTGTTTATTCCATTAGAGGTTGCAATATTAGCTGAGTTAGCACTACTTGTAATTTCTATTCCTGCAGCATTTACAAACCCTGCTGTTGCATCTATTCCAGTTGAAAGACTGATTCCGTTTGTTGTTTGGTTCAAACTATCAACAGTTAGTGTTGAATTAATAATAACGGGGCTACCGCTATTAACAGTAATTCCTGCTGCTGTGGCCGTACTATTTACTCCATTACCAGTACTAATGACATTCGTATTTAATGTAGAATTTCTTATGTTAACAGGGTTCGTGAGATTCATGCTAGCAATAGAAATCCCTTGAGCATTCGCATCCCCTCCCGCTAAATTTCGTACGTTAACATTTACCTGTACATTATTCAGTTCTTTCTCTTCACCTCCTGATAATACTACACCTCGACCTGTTACCGTATTTGCTGTTCGCTGGGTTGCATTTACATTGATGATGTTATTGACGAGTCTGACACCACTTCCACTGAAAATAATCACACCCGAGGCGGTAACATTGACATCGTTCGTATTATCTACAAAAGCCTCCAGGCGGCTATTTTCAATAGTAACATTGGATATGCTTGAGTTCGCTTCAGCGCTCATTATCACCGCGTTTCTAAAACCAAGCGCATTACTGTTGGTGCCAATTACTGAATTTGAAATCGTTACATCACCCCCCGTAATACGAATTCCATCCGTAAATTCACTATTATCATTCAGGAGGAGCATAGAGTCATAGGTATTACCTCCGGAAAGGGTAAAACCACCACTTATTGCCCTTAATTGCGTCAGAGTAAAGTCGCCATTGCGTCCATACACAGACTGTCTTGGGTTTAATGCTAATCTGGTCAGGAAATCGGCCTGTTGCACCACAGCGGAGGATGAAAAAGAGGTGCCGCTGAACGTGCCGTAATTACCTGGGCCCAGATAAAGATTTGCAGCGGGTGAAATTGCATCAATTGCATCTACCGTGGTTTGGCTAAAGGACGTATCCAAACAATTATTCTCATAAGTACAATTGCTAAACCCATTGGCTGCCACAAAGGGAGTGCCTGCGCTACTGAAAAACCAGATATTATCGCGAGTCAGTACGCGAACCCCAGTATTGACGTAAGCCTGTTGACTAGGGATACCAGAGCCAGTATTCCAGGTACCTAAATGGCGTCGAATCGGATCAAGCAAGCGATCCTCTACCTTAGGCTGTTCGCCTTTTTCCATTGCCCCAAGTGTGAGACGAATGCCCAGTTGTGCGGTATTTCTTTGAACCCTGTCGTAACTATCGCGCAGCGACACGGTAAAATAATTGTTCAGTGGCATTTCAACACCACCAATAATGCCGTTAATATCCCGTGCTTCTTTAAAAGAAAAATGATAACCACCGGTATAAAAGCGAAGGTTTCTAAAGACAGGCAATGTGAGACCTACTTCACCATCTACCCCGTTTCCTACTTCTTCTACCAGGTTAATTAAATTATCAAATTGATTATGACCTGTAAAACTGATGTATTGCGTCGTACCTAATTGCTCCCCTAAAAATCTTCCTTCAACTTTTTGTTTAGGAGAAGTGGGGAAATACCCGTTCACATGAATATCCCAGTAATTGGTCATTAACTCCAAACCAGGATTTACTACCGGAAAATGAGGTCCTCGCGCGACACGGTTAAAATCGCCAAATACATAGGCACCCCATAAAAAACGGTCATCATAAATACCCCGATAACCGCCACCAATACTTCCTAAATAACCATCATCATCGCCTGTCTTGCCCAGGCCATCAATGTAGAAGATTCCGCCATGGTTTCCGAAAAGAGGAACCAGCGCGTCCGCTTCCCCCAGTGTTTCGTCACCAAAAAAACCCTCGCCTAACACTCGAGGCATAAAGGGAAAAAGGCTGGGATGAAACTCAGCCTGCACTTGAGAGCTGGCAAATAATAATGAAAGGCTCAAAAAAGATAGTTTAGGAAAACGTGACATGAAAAATCCATTTCTTACATGAGGAGAGACAAAATATAAGGGATTAGAAGCAGTTATTCAATACGAGCAATTAATCACTCCCTAGTTTATGCACAGGACAAAATCTCATCTTTGCGAGTGCCCAGCCCTCATCGGAGCAAATATTGGAAAAGAATCTACACGGAAGTTCTAGTGCCACATTCAGGAGATCCTTCAAGCGACTATGTCGCTTTGAGGATGACGTATCGAAGTCTTTAGGAATGTTTACATTGCGTCATGAATTGACGACAAGATTTCTCCACAGATCATTTACAAAAATTGACGAAATGTAAAATAGCACCACACCTCAAACACGTCAATCCACCTTAACGTATCGAAGTCTTTGGGAATGTTACATTTCGTCATGAATTGACGACAAGATTTCTCCACAGGTCAAACACGTCATCCTGAAAGCGACATAGTCGCTTGAAGGATCTCCTGAATGTGGGACTTAAGAGTAAGCCTGTTATCGCCCTGTATTAATGACTAATATTATAAAATAGCTGCCAGCCGACAAGCCTGATTAATGGCATGTCTTGCGTCCAATTCCAATGCTTTAAATGCCCCGCCGATTAAATGGACCGATTTACCTTCCTGTTTTAATGGTTCATAGAGCTCTCGTAATTCCTTTTGCCCGGCACAAACAATAACTGAATCGACATGAAGCAATTCTTTCTTTTCATTCCTATGTAAATGCAGACCTTCGTCATCTATTCGTTCATATTGGACACCTGAAAGCATTTTAACATCGCGATGTTTTAAACTCAGGCGATGAATCCAGCCCGTTGTTTTACCCAAATTTTTACCGTGTTTTTCTTTCTTGCGCTGCAATAAATAAATCTGGCGCGAGCTTGGTGTTTTTTGCGGGGTTTTTAATCCGCCTCGATGTTCCATCTGAATGTCAATCCCCCATTCATCGTAGAATTGTTTTTCATGCTCCTTGCCACTATGCGTTAATAATTCAGCCACATCAAAACCAATACCACCTGCACCAATTATTGCTACTCGTTCTCCTGGTGCTTTTCTCCCCTGAATCAACTCAATATAACTCATGACTTTGTCATGGTTAATTCCTTCAATATCGGGAATGCGAGGGGCAATACCGGTTGCCAGAATAATTTCATCAAAACTTGCCAGCAACTCTTTGGTAGCTTGGGTTTTTAAGCGCACCTCAACCTGAAAATTTTCCAATTGATGGGTAAAATAATTAATGGTGTGCTGAAATTCCTCTTTGCCGGGAATTTTTTTGGCCAAATTAAATTGTCCTCCCAGCACCTCACCTTTTTCAAAGAGTGTCACTTTATGACCACGCTCCGCTGCAACAGCAGCAAATGCCAATCCCGCAGGGCCTGCACCTACTACCGCAATCTGTTTGGGTTGGTCCACTGTTTCATAAACCAACTCGGTTTCGTTACAGGCGCGAGGATTGACCAAACAGGAAGCGGTTTTATTGACAAAGACCCGATCCAGGCAAGCCTGATTACAAGCGATGCATATATTAATTGCTTTTGTATCACCCGCTTTTGCTTTTTGGGGAAACTGTGGGTCAGCCAGGAAAGGTCTTGCCATTGAAATCATATCAGCCATCCCTTCTTCAAGAAGTCGGTTAGCAAGCTCTGGGGTGTTAATACGATTTGAAGTAATCACAGGGATTGATATTTCTGGTTTAAGCTTTTTGGTAATTGGGGTAAACGCCGCAGGGGGCACCAGGGTGGCAATGGTAGGAATGCGTGCTTCATGCCAGCCAATACCGGTATTAATTAATGTGGCGCCTGCCTCTTCAATGGCTTTTGCCAATTGAACAACTTCTTCCCAACTACTGCCTTCATTAATCAAATCAAGCATTGATAAACGATATATAATAATGAATTTTTCCCCAACCGCCTCACGAACACGGCGTACAATTTCAACAGGGAAACGCATACGATTAGTAAAAGAACCACCCCATTCATCAGTACGTTGATTAGTATGGGCCACAATAAACTGATTAATGAGATAGCCCTCGCTACCCATGATTTCCACACCATCATAACCCGCCTGTTTGGCAAGACGCGCGCATCGAGCAAAATGCTGGATGGTTTTTACAATGCGGCGCTTACTCATGACCCAGGGTTTGAAAGGGCTAATAGGCGATTTCAAATTACTTGGTGCTACCACAAACGGGTGATAACCATAACGCCCTGCGTGCAAAATTTGTAAAGCGATTTTACCTCCAGCATCGTGCACCGTCTGGGTGATGAGTTCATGGCGCTGCTGTTCTTTCGTTGACGTTAGTTTAGCGGCAAAAGGCGCTAAGCGACCTGCACGATTAGGTGCAAAACCTCCTGTCACAATTAAGCCAGCGCCTCCTAATGCTCTTTCTTTATAAAACGTGGCCAAACGTAGCAAGTTTTCCTTATCTTCCTCCAGGCCTGTATGCATTGACCCCATAAGCAATCGATTTTTTAACTGGGTAAAACCTAAATCAAGCGGCTGAAATAACGATTTAAAAGGGGTGTTATCAATTTTCAATTCCATTGAGTACTCACTAAAAACAATTAAACTTAAAGTATAATATACTTAAAGTGCAGACAGGAGATAAGTTATGAAAAATCACGAAAAAAAGGATCACCCCGAAATCAAAGACATAAAAAATATTTGTGATGTGTCACCCAATACAGAGCAAACAAAGGATGTTTGTGACGTCCATAAGAAAGAAACTAATCGCAAGAGCGAGCAAAAAAAGAGCAAATAGCAAACATTTGTTTGCTCCCTTTTAATAGTTTACTATCTTATTTTTTAAAATAATAATGCAGGGAGCACTAATGCATAAATTACCTACTTTTTTTCTCGCTTCTCTTTTGAGCGTTTCTAGTTTTGCCGGCCAGGCTGAGGCTATCCTTTATTCAACAGCAAATGGCAATAAAGAAATCGGTAAGGTACTGTTTAAAGATACCGATTACGGTTTATTGATTATCCCAAGCCTCGATGCATTGCCGCCTGGCCTGCATGGATTTCATCTACATCAACATGCCGATTGTGGTGATAAAGGAAAGCATGCAGGTGGCCACTATGATCCGAAAAAGACCGACAGCCATCAAGGTCCTTATGGCAACGGACATTTAGGTGATTTACCGGTGTTATATGTAGCAACTGATGGACGTGCAACTACCCCTGTTCTAGCTCCACGATTAAAAACAAGCGATCTTAAAGGGTTGTCCGTGATGGTCCATGCAGGTGGTGATAATTACAGTGATAATCCACCCTTAGGCGGTGGCGGTGATCGAATCGCTTGTGGGCCAATTAAATAGAGGGTAAATTTTTTGAATTCCGCAAACTAGCCGATGTGGGTGCATAAAGCACGGTACGTGGGCAAGAGATACACCATAGATATTACATTCAAGCAGGCCCATAATTACTCAAAATGCCTACCTCTCTACTTTAAGTGTCTACCTTCCGCGCTTTATGCGCGGAATCTAGCTTTTGGGATTTGTGGCGAGCTCTATGGCAAGGGTCGCGGACGTAGAAAAGTATATCTAAATTATGGAGTAGGCTGATATCTATTGGATACTCCTCTCATCTATAGGTCAAGACTTACCACAGTACTATGGATAACAGCGCTAATGCGACCAATGCGAGAAAGGGCCTGTGCGGAAAGACCATGCTCCCTAAGTTGACGAGTATGGGCACTAATACAGGCACCACAACCATTCAATATGGATACCGCCAACGACAACACTTCGAAAGTCGCCCGATCAACCCCTGGATTCATCATGCCCTGCATACGTAATCCAGCAGGGATTTGCGCCAGTTCAGGCTGCTCACTTAAATGAACAAAACGGTAATAGACATTGGTCATTGCCATTAAACTTGCAGCAAGTTTAGCGCTCTCACTCATTGACTCTGCGTGGGGCAAAGTCAGTAACTCGTCCACTAATTGCTTCTTTCCTAAATGATAAGCCACAGCAAGCGCACTACCTACAACCTGTTCTTCACTCAAGCCATCCGTTTGCGTTAAATCAAGGACCTTACCTAAATTAATGCGCATGTCTTTTGCAAACTCTGGTAATTGCTGTTTAATTGTCTCAAGCATAATTTTATCCTTTATTGGGGGTCTTGACGCCAATAGCGCCAAAACCGCTCTTCACCAATTATTCAATATGAATTGTTTCTTCCCCTTTCTTCCAATTGCAAGGGCAAAGCTCATCCGTTTGTAATGCATCAAGCACACGTAGCACTTCTTGTGGATTACGTCCCACATTTAAATCAGTGACCATGACAAAGCGAGTGACTCCTTCGGGATCAACGATAAAAGTAGCGCGTTGTGAGACCCCCTCCTCTTCATCAAGAATGCCTAAACCCTGACTTAGCTCGCGTTTTATGTCAGCTAACATTGGAAAAGGCAAATCATGCAGATCAGGGTGCTGTTTGCGCCAGGCTAAATGAACAAATTCACTATCGATGCTGGCACCTAGGATTTGTGCATCTCGATCATGAAATTCACTATTTAGTGTGCCAAATTCTGCTATTTCGGTTGGACATACAAAGGTAAAATCTTTTGGCCAGAAGAATACTACCAACCATTTGCCTTGATAGGTTTCATTGGAAATAACTTTAAAAGCATCATGCACATCATTACTAACGGTGGCCTTTAAATGAAATTCTGGAAATTTTTGCCCTACCTTAATCATTTTATTCTCCTAACTATTTATTGTCCTCTTTAATGTAGCTTGCGATATTTGATATGTAAAATTGAATGTTTTTATAATATCAATAGAAATAATTGATTATTGAAGTGTAAACTTAAAACTTTTTGTTTATTTTTAAAATTCCGTATGGTAAAAATGGCCACTTTTATTTTTAAAAATTTAAGGAGAAGGTAGTGAAGCCCATTGTTTTTTTTACGGATGCAGGCAAAGATGGCGATGATTTATTAGCGACTATTCACAGTATTTTACAAGCAAAATCAGCAGGTATTATCCCAATGGATACCCCCATTCATTTGGTCACTACCGATGAAATACCCTGTGACGACAAAGGAATTCAGCATCCTGAAGGACAATATGGCTTACGGGCACTTTATCTCACCATGCAGCTTGCCAAGCTTCAGCAACAATTAAAATTACCTCCTGAAGCTTATCCAACCATTCTTGTGGGACCTCAAACAACCTATTATTCCTTTGATCAAGAAAAACAAAAATTTTACCATCAAGAAACAGACAGTTTTGCTTTTTATCCTGGTGAAGAAATAGAACAATACTATTCTAAATCAGACATCGATAGGTCTGGGTGTGGCTTAAAAGATTCCAGTGTATGGGTTGAAAAACTACAGCACGCTACTCCTGATGGCGCAACATTGGTTAGCATTGCAGGGTTTGATGCCGTAAGTGATTTCATTGCTGCAATTCCCTCTGAGCAGCAGCAAAATTTCAGCCTGACAACGATGGGTTATAACAAACCATATTCCGATGCAGACTATGAATTAAGAACAGCGAGTAAGCATTTCCCTTATAATGCCCGCATTACTGATCCGCATAAAGCCTCTGAAGCAATAATCAATATACTGAAACTCAATGGTTTTCATGTCGTGTCAGAAACCACCCGCACCCTCCCCAAATATGATCAAAATAATTGGTTAGCGAGCTTTTCAGAAATTATGGCCCGTGCGTATCCTCTCCATACAGGACAATATTCCGAATCGTTATTGTCTGCAATGGTAGCATTCTTAAAACATTCTAAATACCATGGATTTTGGCCTCATGACGTGGTTAGCACGTTGGCGGTGTTGCTTGAACATGGGCAGTGGGAAAAACTTGAATTACCGAAACTGAAAAAAGAAATGCTTTTCACCAGCGTTGAAAACGCCCTGGCCCAACAGCTAAGTTTCCGGATGGTGGGAACCACAGGAGTAGTCATCGATTCTACCGTGGCTACAGAAGAAAACGATATCAAGTTGGGTACCGAAGGCCAATTTTTTACTTACGGCAAAGAACTGGATCCCATTTTCTTTACTTCCCTGCTTCATTTTTTAGCAATAGAAGCCTTGCCCGTTGAGAATAAAAAAGCATTCACTTCATTACAAGCCAGTTATAAAACTATTTTGCAGTTGAAAGCACGACTTTTTGAATTAAAGCAAACTGCTGACAGCGAGCCTGCGGTATTACAAGCACTTGAACAAGAAATTAAAGCACTTTGGACGCTGACCAGCCTTAAAGAGTTACAAAACCAGCTCGCTTTAATGATGGAAGATGAACTGCTAAGCGAAGACATTCAATATATTTTAGGTACAGAAAATACGGGGTTCTCGATAGCTAAATTTACTACACAGCAAGCGAAAGGTTTTCACCATTTCATAAGCACCCTCATCACCTGGGGCGAACAATTAAATGATAAATCCATGTTGAGTGAAGAGTTACTGAAATGGATTAAAGAGTTAGCCGAATCCCTGCAAAAAATGAAATTTGAGCTAACCGAACCCATGGTAGCCAATTTGCAAAAAGCCTTGCTGCAAGTTTCCCCCGAGAAGAAATTTTCACCATTAACAACCGCATTAATGAATGAATTGCGGCTGATGAGTTTATACACCGATAGGGTAAGGGAATTGCTTAAAGAAAGAGGCACACTTGGCATTGAGTTTAAGCGTACCGGGAACAGCATGTTATATGCCATCGCAGCACTTAGTGGCCATCTGACTATCCCATTCCCGCGCGGTATTTATGGCATGACCGAGCAGTACAAAGCCTTATTAAGTTTACGTGATCAAAAACCTTCTTATCGACAAGCTTTTCTCTTCCATCTTGCTATACACGATGCGGGTAAAGGAGATGTGATTAAGAATCACGATGCGGGTAAAGGAGATGTGATTAAAAATGCGGTCAGGATGAATGAAAAGGGTAATTATTTTATTGCTATTGAAGATAAATATTACCAACTAGAACCTAATGCTTTGCAAGAAGTTCATAGGGAAGATTTTTTAGCGGCAACAGAACATGTTGATCACGATACAGCACTTGAAGTGTATGCAACAGCAGGAGCAAGGCTAAAACAATGTTCCCTGACTGAGTTTTTAATCTGGGGAGGTCCCTCCACTGAAGTAAACGATAAAGAAACATTTGCCGTGTGTGATGAATTAATTTCTCTATGCAATGAAACAAACATCGCACAAATTGTTCAGGGAGAGATACCATTTATCGGTGTTAAAAAAGGGCTGGATTTATTTTTCGAAGCTTACGCGCAAGATTCAGAGAAAGCCAAGCTCATCTTTATTCATCACTGTTATGATATTTTTGGTGCGGCACCGCTTGATTCTTTTGCCAGTATTACTGGTGGCTTTAGTCCAGAAATTCACATTAAGATTAATTTGCTTTACGAAACGTTATTAGAAGTAGCGCAAGAACAATTGGGCGAAAAAGCCAGTAGTGAAGCCTATCATCGCTATCGTCAAAAGCTAGCGAAAGCCATTCCAGAAATTGCGGTTTTAGAAAATTCTCAAGAAACGGTTATTCTTGCTAAAACACGCGTTGCACAAATGCTACGTTGTCATTTATTTAAGACAGAAACAAATGCTCAGACCAAACAACAAACCATCTCTGAAAACGGCGTTTACGATGAGCATACTCGTTTGTTTGTCAGGAGTATCGAAAAAGCGGTTAATAAGTTGCCTCAACCACTCCAGGATGAGCTCATTGAATTCCTTAACAGGAATACATATCAAGTGGGTAAGCCTGCTGTGATGGTTATGTATGGTCCCAAATTATTATTAACAGGGACTACCGGCGCTGAGTTTGCACCTGTCGATCCTACGGATGAGCAAGTCCTTGTTGATTGTTTGATTCCAATGTTAAGTCTTTATCACGATTTATATGATTTTCAGGCTAATAGATTGCAAGCAAGCTCCACATCTTACGGTGTGATTGACGTCAATGACTTGGCTTTAATTGTGCAACGTGTATTTCCATGGTATCAAAAAGCAGCATTTGCAGAGAAAAATACCTTTGCATCCTTGCTTTTCACCCTGCAGACAAAAGGATTAGCCAAGGAGTTTTTAGCTAAACTGGGGGATCCTAAACTCTTACAGAGTGAGTCACAGCAGCTTGCTAAACTAACCGAAGTTATTTCTACGTTTGATGTTCCTTTTGAAGTGACTGAAGCAGGATTGAGAGTCAAAGTTAGTCCAAGCCTATCAAAGGAAAGTCCTTTAACGCCTGCAACTAAAAGTCCTGACCCCAAAGTCGAAGAAGTACCTTCTGAACCAAAGTTATCAACCTTAAGGGAAAGTGAAGTAAAAATGCCAACGATAGATAAAATTTCTGGTATCCTTGCTGCCATTGACGAGGGACAAACAAAATTCAGAAAACAGGAAATCTTGCTTGAAGAAGTTAACAAGAGACAATTTTCTGTAGAGGAATTTAACTCCCTTTACATGAAAATTAAAAACATTGAAGCGTTAAATGAGCACCGCAACCCTCGTTTAGATAGTTTCTTTGGCCTAAAAAATACAACCTCATGGCGTAAGACACTATCAATATTCAGAGGGCTTGCTTTGAAAGCTTTAGAGGCTGAAGTGAATTGCTGTGACAATGCTGACAAGCAACTTGACATGCTGGAAACAGCAAAAAAACTACCTTTATTCTGTGAACATCGCAATAACTCGGTTTTTAGTGGGGCATGGGGTAGGACAGCAAGTGTTAGAACAATTGATGAGGCTATCAAAGAGATAGAAGAAAAAAGTTCTCTTTCTCTTTCTTAGCTGCAGCTTAGTTCTCATCAAACCTGGTTAGCGCATTAGCGACAACCAGGTTTTCTTTTGCACATTAAAATGACGGCCATGCTCTTGCACTATCCCAGTCTAATTTTGATTGATTCCTAACTAGTTTGGTGTTTAAATACACTATTCTTACCATGGAGAAATTCTATGTCCAAAGAAGAAATAATTTGTCGCCTTGTTCGTACGATAACTCAACACTCGTTACAAAAAACGTGTTGTCGGTGAAATTACCTTCTCTCCAAGAGCTGCTTGCTTATGAAAATGAGCAAGTGGTTCGTTACTTCTGTCATTACCATGCTGCATTCTCCTATGAAAAAGGCCGACAACTGTTCTCCGATTTTCTGGCTTGGCTGTGGTTAAATGCTTCTCGTAAAACCATTAACAAACCGACTTACCTGTTTGGCCCGTTACTAACACTGGATAAAATCTGGCATGTTTTTATTTTGCATACACGAGATTATGTAACCTTTTGTGAGCGTTATTTCAACGCCTACTTCCACCATGACATCGAACCCCTTGGCTCTGAACATGAACTCAGTCCAGAAGAACTTGCTGACTTTCTTAGCGATGCTTATGAATTGATTGGCCCAGAATGGATTGAACGGCATTTCAGTATGCTTCTTAACGAATAATTGAGTTTTTATGCTGTATGAAAGCAATTGTCAACGGAGTTCAGATAACGTATTATCTTTAACTCGACAATCTCGTAAACAAAGCTAATTTTGTCAACTATTGAGACTGCCGAGTGAATAGACCTCATTACTTTTTCGGAGTGAAGCCATGACAGCCGAACGCTTTTCGGCCTCTATTGTGAACCGACTGTCATTACCTGGCGCCCAACAAATGCCTCAAGGCTATTATCGCTCTAAATTGTTTATTGCGCCTTTTACAACCAATCCGCTGGTTGCAGCAGCAGGTCCCTTGCTCTCTCTTCTCGAACGACTATACATCACGCCTACCCTACCATCCATTACTAGTATTCGTGAAAATATTGACCATGAATTACGGGCATTTCATAGCCGTCTAAGTGGCAAAACGTATACGGAAGAATTTGATGCTATTGCCCATTACCTGTTATGCGCAACCATCGATGAATTACTAGGGAAAAACTATTTGCGCCTGTACGGTAAAATTGCTGAATTTAAAGCATTCACACCCTCTTCCCACGATAATATCGGACCGGAACAACGGTTTTTTACCATTGTCAGATATATTAAAGAAAGGCCTAATCAATATTTGGATTTAATTGAATTAGCCTATTATTGTTTAATTACAGGTTTTGAAGGTGAACAACATGGCCGCACGGATGGAAGACAGGTTTTAGATGATTTAATTGAAGAGTTATATCAGCTCATTAAACAACATCGTGTCAACAAATCACACCAATTATTTAAAGAACAGAGGCATATTGATAATTTTCCCAAAAATTATAAACCGCTTATCATTAGCACTATCCTGGCTTTAAGCGTATTGGCAGGTGGCTATTTAGTAAGTCATTTTTTACTTGAAAACCAGGCTAAATTTGTCCAGTTCGGACATACTGTAGCAGCTAAACTGGATGACTGATGGATAAATCGTTAACTGAACTTTGTGACGCGCTCAAAAAGATTCTGAGTTTTTTAAAACCACAAAATACTGCTATTTCATTCTTGATACTCACAGGGAAAGTTAATCAGGGTAAAACCACTTTATTGCGCCAAAGTAATTTAACCTATTACCCTGTTGAAACAGACAGCAGTGCGAACTTCTTTTACAACCAACACGGAATCATCCTTGAACTGGGTGAGTCATGGCTTAATCAGAGTGAAAATTTGCTTGCCTACACCTTGAAACAATTAAATCGCTGCCACAGTAGTGTGAAAGTCACAGGCATTGTTTTATGCGTGGATAGCAATGAATTATTACTTACCGAGCCTGTACAACTTTCAGAGCATTGTAAAGCCCATACACAATTGTTAGAACGTTTTGCCCATGGTTTAGGGTATACGGTTGATGCAGCGATTATCCTGACAAAACTGGATGCTTTGGCAGGATTTTGTGATTTTTTTCAAACTGATCATGCTAATGATCTAATCAAGCCCCTTGGTTTTTCATTAAATATTGTCAAACAAAGAAGAGGTTTACTTGATCATTATCGTCAGCAATTCGATCAAATGATTGAATTGTTAAGTCATCAAATTATCAATAAATTACACCCTGCCCGTTCGAGCGTCAAACGTACTTTGATTCGCGAATTTCCATTGCAATTGGCAAGCCTGCGAATACCGGTGCAATCCTTAATACAAAATTTACCATTGCAACTTTTCCGCTTACAAGCGATTTATTTTACTAGTGCGGAACAAGGTGGCTTAAGTATTGATAAATTAAATAAAAAAATTCAGCATGAATATGCGTTAACTGTCCAGGATAAATATCCGCAATCAAACAATTATCGTGCTTATTTTATTGAGGGCGCTATAAGGGCTTTTCAAGAACAAACAAAACGCTATACAGCTCAATTGAATAACACACAGAAGTGTCTAATTGGACTTGCGGCAAGTATCGTCAGTCTATCCTTAGTCTGGGTTGTCCAACAACATTTCAAAACATCTCGTCTTCTAGATGAGGCTAGCAAGGAACTCATTACCTATGAGACTTTTCTGGGACAAACCAACGATAAGACGTCAGCGCTTTATCACTTATCAATAGCCGCGGCCAAATTGCAGCAAATACCAACCAATATATTATCTGTTACTGCCATCGAACAATTAAAAAATCAACTTCATAACAATGCCAAACATCGCCTGCATGATGATTTTCTTCCTGACCTTCTGGCTGGCATTGAACGTATTATATTGGATCCTGCACAAACTCAAACAGCACGCTATCAGGCTTTAAAAATATACTTAATGCTCGGAGAACCAGAACATTACGTAGAAAAAGAGGTTACCCAATGGTTTAGCGATTACTGGCAAACAACCCATCAGCAAAGTGGATTGCACAAAAAGTTAACCTTACTGCAGCATGCTTTAAGAAAACCAGTGCAACCAGTCGCCATTAACAAACAGTTAGTCAGCGATGTTCGCAATTACCTTAATGCGTTACCCGCTACTTATCTCTATTACACCCTGGCAAAAAATAGCTTCCCTGCTTCCAGTCAATCTATTGCTGTCGAGGGCTTTGAACTGGCGAGTAAAGAGTTGCCCTATTCTTATACTAAAGCTGGATTTCTTGAAATTATAGCGGCACTCCCTAAAATTGCTGCACAACTACAACGTGAAAACTGGGTATTGGCTCGTCAGGATTTAAATAACTTGCCCGCCCAACTTGAACAAGCGTATTGTTTTGAATACGTTACCTGGTGGCAAAATTTTATTCGTCGCACCAGGCCTTTGCATTATCAGGATTACCAACAAGCAAGGCAGCTTACGCAGACGCTATATCGAAATAATGCATTAGAGAAACTCGTTAAGCTGATACAGCAACAAACTGCACCCGATGCCAATGACAATGCAGTTCTGTTTAATCAAAAAATTGCCAATGAATTTACCAATTTAAATTTAATGAGTAACTCTGCCATTAATGATTTAACGCTGAACATCAATGAATTGGAAAAATTTCTAACGACACTATCTCTGGTTAATGACAATGGGCGTACTACTTTTGAGTTAACCAAAAACCGTTTTCAAGGAGGCACTGCTGCTGATCCATTGAGTAACCTTTATAATAAAACCAGGCAACTACCGGAACCAGTTGCGACATGGACAAAACAAATCGCTGATGATACCTGGTTTATTTTTATCAGTGAAAGTAAAGCTTATCTTAATCGCCTGTGGGAGCAACACGTTTATAATGAATATCAGCTCACGATCGCAAACCGCTACCCACTCGATCCTTCACGCACAGAAGAAGTATCACTTGCTGATTTCGACCATTTCTTCTCTCCACATGGTACCTTAAATAACTTTTTCAGTAACTACTTAAAACCATTCCTGGATACATCCTCTCCTCAATGGCAACCTAAAGAAGTGAATGGTTATGTGATGCCCATTTCGAATGATATTACGAATGAGCTGATTCGTGCCAATGTAATTACCAACATGTTCTTTTTACCGGATAATGGAACCAGTAAAATTGAATTCAGTCTGCAAAAAATCAATCTGGATCCTGTCATAGCCAATCTTCAGTTAACCATTGGTAAAACTACGCTTACTGATAACCAAGGCAGCGACTCCTTCACTCAGTTCAGCTGGCCACAGAGTGATGCTAAATTAAGCCTGGACTCTATCGAAGGCAATCATTATGAGCTTGAAGAAATTGGACCTTGGGCATTCTTTAAAATGCTGCAGAAAGTTAACGTTCTCGTAGATAGCGAAGACAGTGCAAGTTTACAAATCCTGTTTGAAGTGAATGGCAATTCCGGCCGTTATTTGTTGAAAACACAAAATCAAATCAATCCTTTTAGCCCAGGAATTCTAACGGGATTTGTTTTGAAAAAAGAAGTTACTTGACGATGCAATCTTTTCCATCTCCAACGTGCTTGATGCACAATATCCATAGATCTCGCCACCAAATCACAAAAGCTAGATTCCGCGCATAAAGCGCGGAATCTAGCTATTTTGATAATTAGGTGTCGCTTAATGTGACATTCTTGCAGTTGCGTCCTTATCCAACGTGCCGTGATTTATGCACCTGTTCTAACAAAACTATCAACGCTTGCTTATCGATAAAACCCACTGCATTAAGTTTATCCAAAGGTTTACCATCAGTATCGAAAAACAGCATTGTCGGAGTGCCATAAATAGCAAAAGTTTCCTTGATTTTCTTCACTTCAGGATTGGCGGTATCACTGAGATTGACTTTCAAATTAATCAAGCCTGACATTGCTTTGGACACTTCAGGTTGATTAAAAACCTTTGTATCCATTTCCTGACAATCACTGCACCAGGACGCATAAAACTCTAAAAAGACTGCTTTATGAGTTTGCTGGGCTTCGGCTAAATGTTTGTTTATCGCTGCCAAATTATCTACATGTATAAAGGGGGCTTTGATTGTGTGAATGGTCCTTGATTCTTGGGAGGCAACAATAGTCGAGATGGTTGAATAAGCAAGAATCCCACCGCCCATCAAGATTATAACCCCGACCCCCTGAATCAGTTTTCCCCATTGACTGGTTTGGGTGCGCAAACTGCCCATACTAATACTGCCTACAATCAATAAAGCAGCCCAAGCGAGTTTTACCCATGTATCAGGCAATAATCGCCCTAACATCCAAACCGTCATGGCCAGCATCAAAAACCCAAAAAGCTGTTTAACCTTTAGCATCCATGAGCCTGTCCTTGGCAATAAGGCGCCTTGACCAGCCCCTACCAACATTAAAGGAATACCCATTCCCAAGGCCATTACAAACAGGATTACGCCTCCCATCCAGGCTTCTCCACTTTGCCCAATGTAAGTTAATACGCCTATCAATGGTGCAGTTACACAAGGAGAAACAACCAAGGTAGAGATTATGCCCATGAATATCACTGAGACCACATTGGCGTGACCACTCTTTTTGCTTAATGAGGTCAGATGAGTAGTGATTTTTTCAGGTAATCGCAGTTCAAATAAACCGAACATTGACAAAGCCATCAATACAAAAACAAGACTAAAAAGAATAATGACTACAGGTCTTTGCATCCAGGTTTGTAAAGTGCTTCCCATATAACCTGCCAGAACGCCTGCAGCTGCATAGGTTATAGCCATACCTAAAACATAACTAGAGGACAGTTTAACCGCTTTAGCAGTCGATAAAGAACGTTGCCCTACGATGATCCCTGATAAAATGGGTACCATCGGCAGCACGCAGGGAGTAAAAGCTAACAAAATGCCAAGACCAAAAAATACACTTAAATAAACCAAGGCACTGTGATTTTGGATAAAGTGCATTATTGTTAATGGATTTGAACTTTCAAATCCTGGTGAAAAAGACCAGACAGCGTGTGAAATAAGCATAAGCGTCAAAACGCCTGCATAACGTTTTAAATTGTTCATAGTTGATCCTGTTAATCAAGTATTAGTAATTAGTAAATAATCAAATTGTTACTGATTTGCAGGGCGATTAAAGTACAATACTCTATTAAGCGCACCTGACTAGCAGGATAAAATGGGCGGTTTGAATAATCTAAAATAAGGTGGGAAACAACGGATTTTTTTATAAACAAAAAAAAGTAGCCCAGCAAAAATCAAGGAATATAAATCAGCACTTATTCCCCATTCAGCCAGGGTATAATTTGTTGACGTTTGGCAAGATGATAATGCAGTGTTCACACCTCCTGAACACTTACTTACCGTACTGTATTGCATTGTAGCTAACGATTGCGGGGAAATCCCATGGCGAAGCAATGGTTTTATCGAAAATAAAACCAGGCTGGCAATGATGACATAATAAAACAGGCGAATTGTTATTTTCATTATCTCATGATAACAATACCCAATCCCTGTGTAAAGTTTACTCAAGAAAACAATTTATCATTGTTCACTAATTCTGGTTGGATTAAGAGGAAGAACAGACAAGAGCAGTGCCTCCAGTTTAGTTACAAGGAAATGTCGGGCTCCTTCACTGGCATATGATTCAGTATTTAAATGATTGAATTACTCCTATTTTCCAAAAAAAACTCTCAGCAAATTTTTTGCTGAAGAGTTTATCAGAAGACACTTTATTGAGCACTTCCATAGCTACGTGATTACGGGCAGGCTTCTGGATGCTCTGGATTGCATGAACCTGTTGATCACATCAGTTTAATGATTTTTTGGCAGCATTTTTACGTTAGGATCTTTCGCATACGCATCAAGAATATCATGGACCAATTGCTCAATAACACTGGCTTTTGCGTCCTCTTCAATAAGGCCTGTTTCTTCCCTCATTGAAGCCAACCGCACTTCAATTTCTCGAGCCACAGAACCATTGGGGAATAAGGCCGCTAATAAACGCCTTGCTTCAGCAGGACCTAAATGACGGTACAGCTGATTTCGCACGCTGGCATCTTCAGCTGTTGTACTAAATGCCCACAACTCAACAGGACCCAAAGTAAGTGTTAGCAATTGCACGTTAACACCGCTTTTAGTCGCATATTGAACCAGAAAGGTTGCCCCTCCTTGACGAGGTCCATGCACACGCGTACGCAAGGCAGTCTTTGCGGTATTTGACAGCCCAAAGATCTGGCTTGTTTTTTCTACAGCTTGGGAGGGACCAGCATCCATTACATAAATTGCCGTACTAAAATCAATCATAATGGGATCAAAGTCTTCTACGGATTGAGAGAGTAATGCAATTTGCACTTTCCACTTACGCCCTTCCCGCATATCAATAATGACTTGATCGCGTACAGCAGCTGATTTGGAGGTTCGATGGAATTCGTCATAGACGATGCGTTTTGGATCTTCTCGAATTTCCAAAACCCTCTCCTTGTGATATTCCTGGTACTGTTCAGGAATATTATTCAAACTTTCTTCCGTTAAATAATAATGGCGTGCCAACACATAACGAGCCAGCATGTACATTACAGCAGTTTGCCTATCGGCTGCATCCCCGCCGCTTTTAGCCACTTCATCCAGGTCAAGAGAGACAACACGGGCATCACCGATATCAAAACTCGTCACCCTCGATAAAATGGGATATTCACGTACTGCGCCTGAAATCATTCGGGAAAACGCATTAATCAACGACTCCCCTGTAGGGGCAGTGACTTTTTCATATAAATCTTCAATAGAAGGAGTTCGACAAATGGAAGCCGCATCAGCAAGTAATGGCATAGCATAACGCTGTGCTAACATTGCTTCATGTACAAACCCTGCCGAATAAAGCGCATCGGTGACTTCCCACCAGGTCGATTTTGAATCTTTTACAAACCCAATTTCTTCAAGAATACTGTCAATAAACTCTTCAACACCTTGTGCATAGGGGGTGGGATTAAATTCATCGGCAAGGCTTTTATAGAGTTCATCAACAATCATTCCAGCCAAGTCAGCCATACCATCATAGGGTTTTGTAGCTCCTAAAGGTGTAGTTAACAGGGTTAAAAAGTTAACTAAAAAAGAACGTTCCAATGCTGTTGGATAACGGCAACCTAATTGAGTATCAAAAGGGTTGATGGAATAATCAGGTGTCATTCGCAATCGATGATAAGCAACAAGATGGCGTTGAGAAGCAGGAAGCGCCTCTTTCAGTAAAGAAATTAACCCACTACTGGAAGGACCAATATCAATAATCGCAATACGAGGTAATCGTGTTAAACCTCCAGACAAACAAAGTGCCAGATTTAATGCATTGGATAATACAGATTTACCAGAACCTGGCCTTGCATACACCAAATCAATCCAGGTTGTTTGCTGGGTAGAACCAGGCTGGAATGGCCAGGGTTTACCATCGGGGGTACGAAACAGCAATGCACCCGTTTCCCAGGGGGAAGCGGGTCTTGTAATAGGCAACATGGTTATCACATGGGATAAAGGTGCAACCGAAGGGACGGCTGCACTATTTAAGGTCGTTGCCAACATACTGGATACAAAACCTGCAAAAGGATCACCACAAATTTCTGAAACATCCGTTGAACCCCACCCCTGAATCGCTTTAACTAATTCAGAGCTACGTCGTCTTAACAGAGGCAATTGATCTTCTGGCGCCCAGGTAGTGGCAACCACGCGTAAACGGACAATAGTATCATCAGTGTTAAGTTGCAGGTATTTTAATAAATTTACAGAATCACTAATTAAGCGATTTTGAGCGGAAGAAAAGCTTAAAATCGCAGCAAGCAGTCCCTTAAGCTTCAACGTATTTAAACCTTCACTTTCTACTAAAAAAGCAATTCGCCATGGGATGTGGGCAGGCAGGATACGTGAAAATAAATTAATAAAAGGACGAATGTCTTTGGGAAAAAGATCAATGAACACGGAGGAGTATAGTTTATTTCCGACTCTAACAGTTCTTAAATCAAGATTCTCAGCATCCCGGGGTATCACTTGTTTTGCTAAAGAAGGCCATAATAGATCAGAAGGATCACCATTGAAACCATTAATTTCCCGCGGCATGATAGTATCGCCGGGTAACGTTGCCTTCCAATCATCAGCGGTAAAATCAGGATCTGCCGTCATACGGATAGCATGAACCGCATCATGCACCTCCATGAGCCTGGCAAAAATATTTAAAGCATCCAAATCATTGATGATTGCTCGGACATAAGCTTCGTGGGTATCCCGCAATTCTGGAATCGCTGCATAAACCGTTTGTGTATTTTTAAATGGAGGTGCTTTCATATCCTTAAGCATCTTCAATTTTGTTTTATTGGCGGTTTTTACTTGTTCTTGTGCCAAATTGTAGGGTCGAGTATACAAAGCAAAATAGACGCGTTCTTCAGCACAATACTGGGCTAAAAAATTTACTCGTTCCGTGAATAAATCATCTAGACTTAATTCTAATCGTCTGGCAGTCGCTTCGGCCGGATCATAAATATCTTGGATTACTTTTTTTATATTTTGCTTATCGTGACTAAAATAAACTTGGAGTGCGTGGCCAGGACGTCCCATAGCAGCCTGAAATGCATTACTTAAGCCTTCTACCAAGCGCTCAAATTCTTCAGCACCCGCAAGCGCTGTAATTCCTTCAATTTTTAAAATTGATAATAGAGTGCCATCGTGATTGACTAAAACAGTGGGGCTATCAGCTGTCTCCAGATCACAATAAGACTCAGTTGTTTGTTTTAACGATGTACTTAACCAGGAAAAAAAGGTATCAACACCCTCAAAAAATGATTCTGCCCATTTCCCCATGTCATTTCCTACTTAACGTGAGTTCAACGGAAGCAATATACCACTTACGTCAAACTATTATAGTATTATTTACTTTCTGTAATTTCTTCCAAAGCACTCGCTGCCCATCGCTCAATTTGTTTGCGGAATTTAGCACGCGATGGTAGCAACCGAATATTTTTAAATAAATTGTCTGCCACTTCCGGTGTCACGCCTGAATCAATAATGAGCTGTCCAAAAATTGCTGGGTCACTTGTCCCTTCACCGTATTTTTCTTCAACGATTTGCGAGCGGAACTTAAAACTTCGATAAATATTTTGAGCACTACTTTTATAACCTGTATCATTTGTAATCGCGCAAAACAACACATGACATAAGCTATTTAGTTCAGGTTGGCTAAGCTCAGGAAGGTAAATCAAAGTACCGCCTCCATATCCACCTACCCCTACAGATTCAATAAAAAAACATTGAGCACAGAAGCAACAAGCTGTAACTAAATTGGATAGGCGATTATTGGTAAAATCATGATCAAGATTCACAACTTCTTGGAAAAGTTTTGCTTGGAAGCCGCAAAATTGACAAGTATAACGATCTCGCTGAAACACTTTTAGTTCATAAGCTTTAAAACGTTCATCAGCTTTCCTGGCTGAATAAAGACGCCAAGAACCAGCACTTGCTACAAGTTTTAAATTAGTACGTTCCTGGATAGCCGCCATTTAATACTCACAATATTTAAGATAATAAAAAATCAGGAAGTCAATTAACTTGGCTTCCTGATTTTTGTAGTGATATTAACCGCCAGAACCCGTGAAGATTGTTCCAGTAGGACCAGCCACAGAACCGGCTTCACCAAACATCGTCTGACCAGTTACACCCAGAATAGATGGGAGGAATAACAAAGCCGCAGCAATAAAAACCAGCGCAATGGGAGTACCAATTGGAATTTGTGTCGGGTTATCCTTGTGCTGTTTAAATTTCATAATTGCACCAATGGAGAAACCAAGCCCAGCCAAATAGGAACCCGCAGTAATTAGCTTAGCTACACTAGTGAAAGAACCTGTAATACTGGATGCCATATTCCCCAAGGTTTTCTGACTTGCAACCGCCTCCCCTCCCGCCAGCATCATCAAACAGACGCAGACAGTAAATATAAGCAGTTGTGTTAAATTGCTCTTTAAATTTAATGGTTTTTCCACTTACTTTCTCCTCTGTAAAAAACTATTAACTCGTGCCATAAATCGTATTATTAATGATTTGTAGCGTTGCTACAATGTTCATTGCCAACATACCACCAAAAACATGAATCAGTCCTTTTCCAGTCCCGCCTGGTGGCTGTCCCTGAGATGCGGAACGGGCGATAAGAACCCATCCTCTAACAAAAGCTATTACGCCGATAACTTGAATAATAATTGCTATCGGTCTACCTATAACACTGCCAGTACCAAATACTGCTGATATCGCCTGATTGTTACTATCTACAGGGGCATATTGCAAAATACTGGACGAACCAAAGGACGTTTGCAACAAAATAGCCAAACCTGTCGGAAAATAAATTAACATGCCGGCAACTAACAAATACATTAAAGGTTCTTTAATACTGGTACTGCTAGACATCATGGTTCGAGCCTCACCATATGCTTTTAAACTATATATTGCTTTAAATGCAAATGCCAGACCTAGTAAATAAGCTGCACCGGTAACCAATCGTTCTACCGGGATTAAATTATTTGCAATATTATTCAATATATCGGCTTGATTATTTAGCCAATTGATAACAGAACTACCAGTATTATTTCCAGTAGACATAGAAATTGCCTCAACTATCTTGCTGACTAAACCTTATCACCCTACCAGAACTTGTGAGCACTCTTCCTTGCCTGGAATCAATCAGCTTAATTACACCATAACCTGCTACTTGCGTTCCTTCTCTAACGGTAATTGTAGACCCATTTTGCGCAATTAACCACGCTCTCCCCGGTATTATAGCTTGAATAAAATAAGAAGGTGGTGGAGGCGCTTTTATCACAACTTTGCGAACAGGTTTTGGCTTAGTCCGTATTGTTAAAACAGAGATCTCTTTTGATTGTTCTTCCACTCGCGTCACAATAACAGTGAGGGTCTGGTTTAGTTGTGCTATTTTTGTAGCCAGGGCATTAAGGTTTGTATTTATAGTTGCCAGTTGACTGTTCAACGAATCCATTTCAGAACGAAGATTCTGCTGATTAACTTCGAGTGCTGATAACCGTTGAGTAATTTCAGTAGTATCAACTGTAGGAGTTGGCTGAGTCACTGGCGGAGTTGTTTCTACAGGCGGGGGAAGTTCAGAAGGAGTAACGGTTTGAACCTGTGGCTGCTGCGGCGCTAGGGTTGCAGGCTGGGATGTAGATGTAGTCGCCAATGACGGTACGGTGTCAGCGGATTGAGGCTTTTTAGTAAAAAGAGGACCTAAAAACTTATAAGCTAACATGGCAATAATGATAACAATGACAGCAACCAATGCATTGCGCCTGATATTAGTATTAGACTCTTTTTTTACGGCATCACTTGAGGTGGTTTCTTCATTTGTATCAGGACTGATTACATCTAAATCAGAAAATTGATACTCATCACTGTATTCATTCTTATCGTCGTCGTCTACCATGTCTTACCTACTCATCAAGTTAAAGTGAGGTTACATCTTGAGTAAATAATATACCCAAGCCAGTACCTGAATAAACTTCTACCGTTGTTGGCGTGCTAAATTGCTGCTGTGCCACTTGTCCCCAACTTTTTCCAACAGTTGCCAAACCAATGATGGCATTTTCTAAAGCAGAACGACCAATACCGTTCTGTACGGTGATGTTATCGCCACCACCAGTACCACCAATAGTTACCGTGGTATTGGCTGATTGAAATGCATTACCAAATCCTTCAATAAAAGAAGAAGCGAACAATGATCCATAACGTAAAAGATAATGGTGGTTAACCTTGCTGGAAATTGCTGTTCGAGCCGTGTTGGGATCAATAGCATAAGCACTAATCGAGGTAGTTCTTGGAGCACCTGGTACAGACATGGTGTTAAAACTAATAACCATTTTATCTGCATTACTTGGCAGATTAAAACTACCTATTAATTTAGCCCCCTTAAATCTTCCAGAAACAATCGTGGCTAGAATTGGTCCAGGTTGATCACTGTTTACGGATGTATCCAATACAGCAAACATAACATCACCGGTTTTAATGATGGCTCTTTGACTGGTAGAACCAGGACCACCCCCTGGACTTATCGTCTGAGTTTGGTCAGCGACTTGCCCAGATACACCAGCAGTGGTTTGAGCAGCTGCAGCTTTTGCAGCTTCCGGCTCTGAAGTAGCATTATAGGATTGCACTGATACTTTCTGCCATGCTTGTAAAGATTGGTTTGCAGTACCCAACATCTGTGACATTCGTTGTTGGATTTTTTGCTGGAAACGTTGATCTGCAAGTTGCTGACTTTGTCTATTTAAAATAGCTTGCAGTTGTTGAGCGTTAGCTGCCTCGGCTGCAGCCGTTGGTTGTGTCCCTGGACCCGCAATACTGGGTATTCCTCCAGGAACACCAGGAACGGCAGAAGGAGCCCCTTCCTGAGTCACAGCAGCCAACCCTGCAACTTCAGAACCAGGAAAACCCGCTGCCTGTAATTCTGCGTCACTAAACCCTGCGCTTTTTAATTCATCAGCAGTAAACCCAGCATCTTTTAAATCTTTGGCCGTATATCCTGCATTCTTAAGATCAGTTGCACTAAAACCTGCATCCTTTAAATCTTTAGCACTGAAACCAGCTGCTTTTAGCTGGCTTGCAGAAAAACCAGCATTCTTAAGATCAGCTGCGCTAAAACCTGCATCTTTTAGTTCACCTGCAGAGAAACCAGCATTTTTTAGATCAGCTGCGCTAAAGCCTGCTGCCCGTAACTCTCTGGCAGAAAAACCTGCATTTTTTAAGTCTGCAGCACTGAATCCGGCATTTTTTAATTCAGCGGCTGTAAAGCCTGCGGCCCTTAATTCAGCAGCAGTATACCCTGCCGCTTTCATCGCAGCGGCACTGCATCCCAGAGTTTGCCTAATAGTAGCAGCTGACACACCCGCAGCTCTTGCTGCCCGCAATGATGCAACGCTGCAATCCGCGTTTCTTCCAGCAGCAATTGCTGCAGCAGTACCCACACCCGCTTGACGTAATTGCTCGGGCGTAAAACCTGCCGATAGGAGCTCTGCGGGAGTAAATCCTGCAGCGGATAACGCCTTGGCACCATACCCGGCATTTTTTAATGCTTCTGCACTACATCCATTCAACTCACGAATTCTTCTTGCAGAAACACCTTGATTAAACAAATACCTTAATTTCGCCGGGTCACAACCCGCAGCACGGATTGTAGCGTCAGAAAGACCTGTTGCTGCTTGGATTTGATCCGGTGTGAATCCAGCTGCTAAAAGTTGTTGTGGAGTAAATCCTGCATCCGCCAGTGATTTGGCATCAAACCCAGCTGCTTTTAATGCATCAAGACTACAACCATTTAAATCTCGAATTCGTTTCGCAGAGACACCTTGTACGAGGAGAGCCCTTAACTTATTTGGATCGCAACCTGCAGCGCGAATGGCAGCGTCATCAACGGGACTGGCAGCTGCAATTTCAGCGGGAGTAAATCCGGCATTAGCTAGATCGGCATCAGAAAAGCCAGCGTCCTTTAAAGCTTGGGCACTATAGCCGGCAGCTCTAAGTGCGGAGGCACTACAACCATTCAGTTCACGTATTCGTTTAGCTGAAACACCTTTTGATAAAAGAATTTTTAATTTATCGGGATCACAACCTGCAGCACGAATTGCATCATCACCCACTGGGCCTGCAGCAGCAATCTGGGCAGGGGTAAAACCGGCATTCGCCAAATCAGCATCCGTGAATCCAGCCGCTTTTAATGCCTCAGCACTGCAGCCTGCATATTGTCTGATAAGCTTGGCACTTACTCCTGCAAGACGTTCCTTTTTTAACGTTTCAATATCGCAACCTGCACTTTTAATATCAGCAGGGGTAATACCAGGAGGCAATTCCGCTTCGGCGGCAGCAATCTCTCCGGGAGTATAGCCAGCATTACTTAATTCATCAGGAGTAAAACCCGCATTAAGCAGATCTCTAGCACTGAACCCTGCTTGTCTTAATTGTGCGGCTGTAAACCCTGCATTTTTTAAATCAGCTGCGCTAAAGCCAGCATTCCTTAATTCAGCAGCAGTATAGCCGGCAGCCTTTAATTGAGCCGCACTACAACCACTAATTCGCCGAATCGCTGCAGCAGTTACTCCTGCAGCACGTAAACGTCTTAAAGCATCTACCTGGCAACCTGCGTTACGTACATCGGCAGCTGTTATACCATCAGGCAAACCACTTGCCTTAGCGATTTCATTATCAGAAAAGCCCGCTCCCTTTAACTCACCATCGGTAAAACCACCATCTTTCATTTGTTGGGCAGTAAACCCTGCATCTCTTAATTCGCAAGCATTAAAACCACAAAGTCGCAATCTTCCGGCATCAAATCCAGCATCTTTCAATTGGCGGGCGTTGAACCCTGCTGCTCGCAATTCTTTACATGAGCAAACCTGTTCCAAATCGGTAATCTGATAACCGACGTCTTTTAACTGCGTACAACTACAGCCAGCCTTTAAATCAGTAATTGTTGCACCCTGATTTACAACATTGGTGACAGCCGCTTTACTACAATTACTATTCTGGAGTGATTGAATCCATAAACTACGTTGAGGCCCAGCTTCATCCTCACGAGCAAGTGTTGCAAATCCCACACCCCCTTCTCCTTGCTGTGGACCTACAGCTTGGACACCCTCTCCAAGGGCTTGAGAACGAATAATAGTTGGAATAGCACTGCCTCCCGTTTTCATCGCCTGTTGAGCCTGGGAGACATTTTGTTCCTGTTGCAATTTTGCATATTGTACAGTGGGATCGATGGCGCCGGGTATGGACTGAATACCAGGGACAGTGGCTACAGTAGAGGTACCTCCATTGATATCCCCAGTCCCCCTTAATCGTATAACACCCACGGCAACAGCAATAATGAGCAAGAGTACAGTGAAAATAATAATTACCCGAGTCCGGGTATTGGTAAACAGTGCTTTTAGATTTTCTTTTTTTCCTGCCATTTATTATAACCCTTCTACCTTAAGTTGCATGACTTTTCCGTGCCAGGAAACAAGTAATACAGGAGATTTTTGCATTTCATAAGCATGCATGCCATCCGCGCTAGTCATACTGGCTATCCAACCGGGAGACAGGATGGTGAGGTTGGTTCTGACATACATTCTTTCATTCAAAAGCCAAGCTCGAGCATCGCCGCCACTTACAGTCAAACGCTGACTGCCTGGAGGAGGTACACCATCTAATACATGTAACAAGAGGTCATTAGCACTCGGAGGAATGCCTTCTTCCATAGGCATGGCTTTCGCATTCGGACCAATACCTTGTACCCGCAAATCCACTCGGTAGTCAACAGCCTTTTGGCCTGGAATTAAAGTCAGCATAACTGGTGTATTAAGGCCACGCAACCTTACAGCAAGGTTACCATAAGTATATAATTTTAATGATTGAATCATTAAGGTATTCCCTGTTTTATCCCATTGGATATTAAAAGACGCAGGATCACCAAGATCATAAGCACTAATGGGCCAAGGAGAACCAGTCGAGTCTAAAAAAACAAGTGAAGAGACAAATCCTTGGGATAAGCGAATGACAGGAGGGGTTGAACCAGGTGATAAATTCACAAATTGTGATGTTGCGGTGGGTTTTGGTGGTGTACCTGCAGTCGCAGCCTGGGCATATTCAGAAGCATTATATATTTGTTTTAATCTAACAATCTGCTCTGGCGTTAGAGGAAATAATTGACGAGTTACCCCTTCAAAAGCCTGAGTATCAATGAGTTCGTTATCCGCTGCCATAGAGGCCGGACTCGTATTAGCCTGTGCCTGTTGTTGGGGTGGAGGTGGAGGTGCTGGTTGATTAGGAGGCCTCTGCCCTGTGGCCGCAGGGGCAGCTGTAGGGGTAGCAGCGGTACCCGCTGGCTGTTGCGCTTGATTCGGTTGGGCTATGGGTGACACAGCACTACTGGTTTGTGAAAGTTTCTGCTGCAATAGCCGAAGCTGCTGTAATGCCTGTTGAGCAGAATCTGATTGCTCAGCCCCATAACTTAAATGTGTGGAACCAAGAATTAGGACGGTAGCTATACCGATACACCGAATCGTTTTTTTATTTTTCATTGAGTTATTCCACCACTAGCCGGCCCTACAACAAACTGTGATATACCAATACCACGTGGAGAGTTCAATGTTGACACGCGTGTTATCAACATAGTTACCACATTGTTTTGCTGAGAAAATTCGCTAGCACTTTGGTAAGTTACCAAAATTGGCATCTGTACTCGCCAAGAATACCTTCCATTCAATATTCCCTTTTGTAATATGATTGGAGCACGGGTAGCAACTGCTGAAACAATCAATTTCTTTGCTTTTACCGCATCCAAGTTATTCGATTCTTGCAAAGCATTTAAAAACTGAGTCCAACCTTCTGACGTAAAAAAGCCTGATGAAGCTTGAAGCTCCTCCCTATAATTTACAAAATTGTAAGTAAATGCTGCAATAGCCGCCTGGTTTGCCCATTGTAAAACGGCAGAATCCGATTGGTTCGGCTCATTTAAAGGAAATAAGGGGGTTATTCGTCCATTAATACTGGTTGCAAAGTATTTAGGCGCAGGAGGATGGGTTAATAAATAAAACGCAAGTGAGCCTAAAATACAGTTTACGAGAATAGAAATTAAAAGAGCTACCATTATCTTGCGTTGGCCATCACGGTAAAATGTATTTCTCATCGCAACAGTTGTTAAAGCATCTTCAGCCATAGTTACCTCGGTTATTGCGGTATGACCCTCGTTTCATCTTCATTAACGGGATCAGGTTCAAGTAAGGGCGTACTCGAATCATTCGGTGTATCACGTGAAGTTAGCTGCACAGGCGGCGTAATCCCACTGGTTGCATAAAAATCAGGTTCCGGCTGATTAAAATGAATATAATAAATTAAAACACTCAATAAAATATTTATAATCAGCGATACAATAACAAATGTTCCACCCTTCCGATAGGTACGAATATAAAATGCTTTAGAACGTTTTATCGTATCCCACGTTTCTCGACCCACTCTACCCTCACCTATATAATTGCATCTCGGAAAGTAATTTCAATACGCGAGTTGGGTGACTGATCGCCCCCTTGAGTGTAAGCCATGATAGGTTTATCACTTCCCGCGCCTATTGTAAAAATAAAACGGCTATCAACGCCCTGTGACCATAAATAATCCGCTACCGCTCTGGAGCGGGCTAACGTCAAGGCGTGCTCACGTTTCGCAGAAACGTATTTACTGCTGTAACTGGTAACAGTAATGGCTACTTTCCGAAACTGTTTTAAAAAACTGGCGACATTATTTAATAAACCGTAAGACGGCCAGGTTAACCGTGGCGATTGATCCGCAAATAACGCGGCTGAAGGTATACTAATTAAATATTCAGAGCCAATAGTTATTACTTTAACCCCACATTTCGCTAACCGTTTTTGCATAAGTATTACTTCTTTATCAGAAGCACCAGCTACTTTTCTGGGCAACTTAGGCCCATCCATTACCAAAACACCGCCCCTATGACAGCCAAATAATAGTAGAGATACGAGCAAAGTGGCATGCCATGTTGCAAACCCCCTGAAGCCAACATGCAATTGTCTCACCTTATACCCTCTCACTTATTAGATTTCTCATTTCATCAAATAAAAACATACAAATCATTGCGTTACAAGCCATTGTTGCAAATTAAGTAATGAAGTGCCTAAGAAAAAAGCATTCTGTGTTTGTACGTGGAGCCAATCTGGAATTTTAGAGCTCTTCTGAAGCTTTGGCGTTTGCTTTTTCACGTTCACTAACTATCTTCTCAGAAAGCATATTCACTAATTGTGACAAATCTGAAGCGCTAACATCATCTCGCTCCTGAGGAGGATAAGTAGTAGCCATTTGAAAGTCCTTAATTAACTCATTTGCCACAGTACCCGCATATTTATCCTTCGCACCACTAATACGTTCGATGATAGAAAGATAATTTCTCGTTTCATTAATTGCTAATAAGGACTTTGAAAATTGCTCCACGTCCTTCACTAGAAGAGGCTGGGCATTCGCTGCACGACGAAGCTTACTGAAAATAGTTAATATTCCTTCTTCCTCTTCTTCAACAATTTCTTCAATTGGAGCAGGTTCATTCTGACCATGAAAGGCCAATAATGCAGCTACACCTCGTTCAATAGGTTCAGTAACAGTAGACTCTCTTAGTGCTTTGGTAATTAAAGTGATTTCTTCTGTTTCTACTTCTTTATTAATACTTAAATCACCACTCTCAAGTATCTTTTGAAAACCAGAAAGTTGCTTTTGTAATTTTACTAAGTATTCATCAGGTGGCGGCTCTACCTTCAAGAATTGATTAAGTTTCAATTGTTTTACCGGCTTGGGATTGGCATAAAACATCCGAGCCCGAACAATTTTTGATTTAAAGAAAATATGGGCCTCACCTTCGGTTTGCTCTTTCAGATCTAATAAATCAATACGAGCCCGTTTCTCGAAAGAAGAACTTTTAGTGTCCAGATAGCTGTTAGCCATACTGGTTTCTTTTGTTTGAAAGGAATCAACTTTTGTAACGTAGGCTTCACCCGCTGTTTTAGTAAAGAAATCCCAAGTTTCAGTAGGATCCTCAAGCTTCATACAAATTTTAATGTTGGTGTTTGCACCAATAGATGCGGCCTCTTCCTTGGAGGCTTTCTGGAACGCTGGTAAATCTTGTCCGGCAAAAATTGCAGAGAATCCTAACGAACGAGCCTGGGCTGGTACGACAGCAAAACCTTGCACGGCGTAATACCCATATTCATCTAGAATGCACATATACGGTGTGGGGGAATTAGTGGGTTTTCTTTCAATCACATCTCGATAATCCCCTTCGACTTGATCTCCCAAACCTGCAGCCATCATCGCTTTTAATGAAGAGACAATTACCTTGCCTAAGTTGGATAATTCATCGGGTGATTTTTCCAAAGCAGGTAACAGTACTACAAGAATACGACGATTAAGTACGACGTCTTTAAAATCTACCTCTGCCAAGTTAGTACGAATAATATGTCCATAGGTATCCGCCAATGAAGAAAACACACGAACCAACTGCATGGTAATAAAACCATGTTGCTCCAGTACTTGAGAGACTTGCTTTCCCTTTTTCTCTTTATTGTAACCTGGTAGGTTAAAGACATAGTTGCGTAACGGGTCCGTAATTAATTTGGGAACCGATTCAATATTAATGCTTTCCTGCTCATCACGTGGAAAAACTTTATCAATAACGATAGATTCCAACCTTCCTAAATCAAAATAGTTACGAATAGTATTTGCATCAAGTAAGATTGCACCTTCGTCACGCATATAGACGAGCAGTTTCATTAACGCTTCCACGAAACTGATAGCCCGGCCTTTCCACATATCACCGTCTGAGGATTGACCTGAAGAGCCCATTAAACTAACGACGAGCTGCGTTAACATACTTGAAGAGCCTTGACAAAAGGGGTTAAGAGTATTGGATAAGCGTCTTTCCTGGGGGCCTACAATATCGCGAGCACCAGTCATAAAATTAATCAACAATAAATCATCTTCCCGCCCCATGCTGCGGACCATGGAGAATACTTTTGCATAGAGTGAATTATCGCCTTTCCCATCAACATAAATAAATCCACTTGCCTGCACCAAAGCATTATAAGCCAGGGAAACTAAGGTTTCTGTTTTACCACTACCGGTGGAGCCAAAGATAAGGGCGTGGGTTCTTAAATCATCGTTTGCAAACCAGAGTTCTTCTTTTGTCTTTCTATCATTCCCAAAAAACGCAATCCCCCTCGCTATATTCGGAGTTCCGATACCCGGTTTTAGGTCATTGTAATCTTTAACCCTTGCAATTTTGGGTAATCGAAACGGAAGTTTTTGTTTACGAGAAAATGCATACAGAAAAAAGCCAGCCCCCAGAAAGAGCATAAGACTGGACACTTGTGATAAATAATAAGCCGTAGCCGCCAAGGACACCAAAACGATGGACACATTAGTGGGATCGGAGAAAAAATCAGCGATACGCTGACCAAGCGTACGCGTATCTCTCAACAGCTGGGTGGGATCTATTTCATGACGTGAATCAATACCTCGCATCATGGTTCTAACTCCTGCAACTCTTTTGGTGTTAATTTCACTTCTTTCACTGCAACTTCCAGCGCCTTAATGGCTTCATCTATCATTGGTACAAGCGAGCGACGGCTCATCACTTTTTCAGCACGCCAATGTGCAAATGGGCCAGCTACTTCTGCAAAAGGGGTTTGCCGTCCTACACAATTAAGCATATACCATAATCGACGATCGATAGGCTTTAACCATAAAAACTCTGAAGTCGGGACTACACCATCTTCGCGGGCAGCCTCCAACAACGAGGCCATTACAGTCAGCAGATAAGCATGTTTTGCTACTATCTCCTGAACAATTTCAGTATTCTGATACTTCTTTAATATAGGCTTTGCTACAGAAAAATCAATTTTGCCTGTGGCATAAGATTTATCGAGTGCTTCTAAAATACTACTGGCAGAATTTCTATCTCTATTCATACGGGCAAGGAACACTGCTGCCAGAGCCGAGGCTTGTGGGGGGCAACGTTCAAAGCCGTCCCAATAAGGTCCCAATTGCAGCGTAAATACGCGTTTGGCATCACCTTTACGTACGCCAGCAGTCATTTCCTGCCCAGGGTCAGGATTATCTAAAAGTGCATCATCTTTTTTAAGTAATTTATATTTGCGGGCAAATTCCATCGGAGTAAGAGCCATTGCCCAGGGCCCTTTGTTAATATCAGCGCTTACTAAATCTTCTTTAACAACAGGCATAATTGCCTTCCAGTTATGCTGCTCCTGTGCACGTAACGTTTTCATATTGTGTGCTCTGCGAAACTTAAGTGTGATATTTGATTTATAGAGAAAAACTCCCAGGACAATAAGGATGACTACCACTGGATAACGAATATAATCACCAACGCTTTTAGTTAAATCAACAAACTGTTCCCAGCCTACAGTCGCAGGATCAATGGTTTGCATTAAATACACGTCATTTTCCAGCTGCGCATTACTAATAAAAAAACTTATTAATTTTGCTTGCAAAATATTTAAGTGGAATACAAAAGAAACAATGTATTGATGCCCCATTTTCCAGACAAGAAAAAGGGTTAAAAACACCAGTACCATAATCCATACTGGCGCCATTGAATTGTCACCGCCGCCTTGTTGCTGTGGTTGTTGAGCCATCCGCTTTATCAGAATAAAAAATAGTAATTACAAGAAAGTATATACTCTCTTTGGCGATGGCGCGACCACTCTAGTTTATTCTGGGGAGAAATTTTTTACCAAGCGCCCTTTTATATAACGATAAACCCCAGATAGATGAACAAAGCGAACAATATTATCGAGATTTAAGGAACGGTCTTTCAAGGTTAGCAAAGGTCGTCCAAAACGATCGGCTGGTGCTTTATCTGCAGACATTTGCAGGATATCACTTTGATTAACATGGGCAACGACATAAGCTTCATTAATCTTATTTTGCTTGGATTTTATAAGGTTTTTAACATCCTGCTCATTCGTATAAACTGGCCTGGATATTATTTGCCGTGGCAAATTGGCAAGAATACGTTCCCATGCCTGCACGTTATTGCCTTCTGTTGTATAAAGACTTATAAAAATTTCCTGCTGACCGGACTGTAACAACATGGCTTCTTTTTGGGTAGAAGCATTACTTTTGGGGGCCTCTGTTGTACTGCCAATTTGATTCGCAAAATTTTGCCGGATTTCACGTAAATTCTTACCAATAACCCGTAAAAAATTAGACTCATCCCAAGGACCCTTTTGAATGGTTTCATCCAATGCCTCTAAGATAGCTTGAGCTTGTTCTGGTGTTAATTCGTCTTTCATGAAAAAATATATAGTGCCAATCTGCACGAGTAATTTAAACAATATGAACAGTATAACAGCATTCAGTAAAAACGCTGCATACTATTAGTATATGTTATTTGTATTAGGTTATTAGCCCATACCTGGGGTTGAAGGCATTGAGGGAGTTTCGTCTTTTTCTTTAGATTGAGTGTTTAAATCCTCTTCTTTTAACTTAGCGGCCGCAGTAGAATCAACCACCTGGAGTATTCGACTCTGGAGTCTTTGCAGAAATGCTTTTGCAGAATTATTATTTTCATCTTTTTTAATAGAAGTCACAGTATTCAAGGGTCCTTCGGCTTTTTTATGCAGATCAGAAATAAGTTTCTGCACATCGGCTTTAATTTTCTCGTTTTCATTTTTAACGGAAAATTTACCCATCAAACTATAGCTGTGTAATGCCTTAAAGACTTTGTTTTTGTTATCATCAGGTGCTGGCATTTCATTTACTCCTACTGCTTACTTAAGTTTAGAGTAGCATTTGTATCCTTAAGAAAAACTTAACTCATTCTAAACTTTCGCTTTTTTTACAATTAAAATTTTTTTATAAACCATCAGTCATACATTAATTCATCTAAAGGGGTATAATCCCTGCTCGGACCTCCTTGAATTAACTCATTTAAAACATCCGTCATACAAAGCAGGCGTAATGCATTCGGCGTTACTTCATCAAAAACAACCCTTATCCCCAATAAGGCATTCTCAGCCTCATCAAAGGTAACGCCTAACCCATAGCCAAGACAAAGCGAACATAATTGGTCTGCTCTGCGGGCAATCGCTGGTAGTAAACCTGTTTCAGAAAAAACTTCTTCAAAACTCACAAAGCGATCATTCAAATAAAATTTGGCGTTCATACTACTAGCAATCAAGGCCATACTTTTTTTTATATCCGTTTCCATTAGTGGCGCCACCAAGGTTGTGAACTTTTAATGGATCCTGCCAGAAACTGTCTCAGCCACCGTAAAAAAACCGGCACTGTGAAACCATAATGCTCAATAATGCCAAAAATAAGGGCAGAAATAAGAACCAAAATACCCGTCCAGATTCGAATATGCATTAAAAAAAGAAAAATAGGAAATGCTGCTCTTGCATCGACCATAAAAAAACGAGTACTTCTTGCTGAGTCACGCCAATGGGCTGTTTCAGCAAAACCACCAGCCATATAATCCTCTTACCACTTGACTTCTATATTAACAGTATATCGTTCGGCAGTGAGAATTCAAGCAATAAAGATAGTCTATAGAGCACTAGTGGTAACATATTAATTTATCAATACTCTTATCTTTAGCGAACTGCTTCCTTAATCTTAACTTCCATTTCAGGGGTCACTTCAGTGCTGCGTGCAGGGAGTTCGTTTGTACCTCGTTTCCCACGGAGTTCGATATCTTCAATGAGTAGCTCCATCACCGCTATTTCCCGCACTTGAGCCTCAATGATTTGATCTGCAAGTTTACGGACGCGTGGATCGCTAATGCTGGCCTTACGAGCATTATTGATAGCAATTGAATGATGGGGAATCATTGACTTCATAAAGTTGATGTCTTCAATCAAAATCTGACTTCTATTCACAAACAGTAGGATAACGCCACCTATCACGGCCAGAATAAGGATTCCAATTTTTGTCCCCACTCCTTTATACATCGACCACATGAAGCCCAGCATTACTATAGTCATAACACACCCCATCACTAATGAGGCAATCAGGCGATTAACACTAAACACTGCATGGTCAAACGAGTAGATGAGTTGATACATAAGGAAGAACATAATAAAGGTTGAAGTAGCGATCATTGCCGCGAATCGCCCCCAGCTCATACCTTCCCTTTGCTTGATATGATTCATTTATGATTCCCTTCATATTGTAATAATTGCAATGATAACTTTATCTTGGGAAAACTGATAGGTTTAGCAGGGGGTAGCGGTTTAGCTTATTAGGAATATGGTGTGTTACTAAGCTGGTCTTTTTTAATTAAACATTCTTGTACCAGTTTTTGCATTGAAGATTCTTTTGCAGACGCCTTGGCGTTACTTGTTGAAATAACCGGGGCAGCTTCTGTAGCGGATTTATCGGACGAGGTCTTTTCCATTCGAACCAACATGTATTTTGTGCTATTTGCCATCACAACCTCCGTGATAATTCATAACTACATCATATCAAGTGAAGATTAAGGCTTTATTAAGTCATTTAAATTTTTTTAGCAAAATGGCTTAAGATTAACAGAATGACAAAAAATATAACCTTTCTTATTAAGTTGCCTGAATTTGCCCGGAAGCACAAGTAAAATATGTAAAATACCTGCAAGACAAATAAGGCATATCATCTTTTGATGCAAAACCTTACAATAACTTAACATTTACAGTGGTTTATTTGAGTTATTATTAATGCATAAAATTTAATCTAAAAAAATGCATACCATGCGTAAATATAACTCAGAAGAAGCTCTGCTATTTGCGTGGCGACAAAAACTTGCGACGATTAAAACAAATAGAGAGTCATTAAAAACTGAATTACTTAATATCCTTGATGCTGAAAAAAGTACATACCTTCGATTGTCGCGTTTTTCCGACAAAAGAAGGGAATTATTAAGTGAGGAACACCAGCAAGGTTGGAGTTGGACTGCCAACTTTAATTGGTTATGGAACTTCCTGTCTTTTATATCGTTTGGACGGTTTACAATTAATCCACAACCGGGCTCAAGATTACGCGATGCATTATTAACCCCCCCAGAAATTAATACTGAGTTAATCACCGCAGATGCTAGTTCAACTGAAGCACTTCAGTTAGATGACTTGCAATTTGAAACGGCCCTTTTCTCTGAACCTCAAAAAGCCTTTCAAGATTTTCACAACCGCTCTAGACAACTAACAAATGCAGCAAGCCCCACAGAAAAAGGACGTGTAATTGAACGATTGGAAGCCTTGAAATTAAGGCTGTCACCCCACGATTATCACCACGCTTTAACGCAATTATTTGAACAGGCTCCCCAGGAATGCCTCACTTACTATTATGCGCTTTATCGTAAAGAAAACTCATTCGACGTCCTTACTGAGCATGATTTCATCGAATGTTACCTGATGGCTGAAACATTCGTGAGATTGTATATTTCACCCGAAAAAGAAATTCCCTCGAACATTGAGTCTCACCCTTTTATTTTTGCTGCGCAGGAATTAGTTCTTATTTTAAGTGTTTTAAATGGCAACACCAAAATTGATCCCATAGAAAAAATGCTCTCTGAACCCTCTTTTACTGCAGCAAGAGAAGGCGTTTACCTGGAGGTTAAAGAGCAAATTTTAACAGCGCTCGAACAACATATTTCCCCTGAGCGATTTAACTATGATTCTTACCAAACACAGTCAAAAGTAATGGAAGACTTATATCAACACATTAAACCTAAACCACACCCGTTGCTTATGCAGGTTACCCGATTAATCGTCGAAGTATTTATCCGCACTCATTATAATGTGATTGAAGAAAAACGAAGGGAATGGTTGCCTGGGCATTTCAATTACCTGACCTTAAAATTTTTCGCTGAAAAAATTTTAGGAACGTTACCCGCTAAATTTGAGATCGATTCGATTGAGGATAATAACGCGCTGTTAGCCCCATATAACTATTCTTCTGGTATCCATCCAACCTATCGGGCTGCTGAAAAGCATGCGGTTGCTATTCTTGTCTCTGGAAGTTTTTTCACAGGGAATAGTCTTAACACTGCAAGAAAACTATGTTGTGAACATCAGTTATCGCCACAGGAAAAGGATTGGATTTTGTACCGGGTTCACTCGGCGTATCCGCATCTCATACCACAATTAGAACCCCTTTTAAAAAGATTACAAATTTTTTCCTCTCAGTATTTATCTACCTGGGAGAAAGCTTCTTTTTCTGGCCATTCCCCTGAAGCCCTCATAGGGACGATTGAAAATGGGATTAAAGAAAGTCAAAAAGCCCCAGATATTGATAATGAAAACAAAGTTAACACTCAAGTTTTACCTGTCTTTTATTATTTGATTAATCATTGCCAGTTAAATACAAAGCAATTAGATGTCATCTATAATAAATTTTTACCTTACTTCAAAGCACATTGTATTACCGGTGAACTTTTCCAACACTGGCAGCAGCAAATTAAAAAACACCACAACGAATTATTACGTTTCAATGCCAAAGGCGCCCTTTTTGAGTCATCCGAGTTGGACTTGTTATTAACAGAAAATCCAGAAATTGCCTCTGTCCTTAACAAGGATAAAAACCCATTTAATCGTATCAGCACCTTGTGCTCCAAGGTAAATTTAGCGTGTAAAGGAGAGCACATTGATTTTGCAGCTGCCCAACTTTATGCACGTCTGGCAGTGAGTAATTTTTCGTCTCTATTGACTGATACGACTAAAACCCTTACAAAAAAAGAAGCTGTAACAGCAGCAATAGAACTTTTAAAAGACGATCTAAAGCCTTATGTATCCAAAGAACAGTATGTTTTATGGTATGAAAAACTTATAGATTTAGCCACCTCTCGTCCATCAAACAACGAAATCGCGTTCTTCCGTACAGCTGAAGATTCAAAGCAGTCTTCTGATATACCCTCTGAGGTAAAATCACAAAACCATGAATTATAAACGTATCCTACACTATCTTTGCTCACCAATGGATTCTCGCTTACTTACGAAACTTGCTCAAATGGGCAGTCTGTAATAAAGTGGTGGCCATGCGGTATAGACACAATTACGAATGAGAGTATTCTGCACAGTATTGGCATTGCTAGGATTTATTGCTAGTGCTTATTTTTTCCAGCAGAATGCACCGATAATCCTGCAAAGCATCAAAAACCTGGGCTGGCTTGCCCCTGTTTTGTTTTTGCTGCTGTATTGTTTTGCCACTCTATTATTGTTACCAACCATGGTGCTGACGCTTGCTGGTGGGGCATTATTTGGTCCTTTGTTTGGTACATTATTAAATCTTTTAGGCGCTACATTAGGCGCTGCATGTGCTTTTTATATTAGCCGGCATTGGGCAAACAATTGGTTTGCCAGGAAAAAAAATACCCGCGTTAGCAAACTAATTGCCGGTGTTGAAAAAAATGGTTGGCAATTCGTTGCCCTACTGCGTTTAGTACCTGTCATTCCTTTCAATCTGGTGAATTATGGCTTAGGACTTACTCAGATTAAATTCAGCCATTATGTGATGACGACCTTTATTTTTCTAATGCCAGCTGAAATTGTTTATACTTATTGTGGTTATGCTGGAATGGAAGTTTTAACCCAACACATACCTTTTTATAAAAATTCCAGTATTTTTATTTTAATTATTTTGGGGTTATTATTTTGCGGTGTAAAAATTATTAGATATTATCAGCAACAGCGCATTAAAAACTGTAGTCTCTTACCAAAAGATCTCCTAGTAACACCATCAAAGGATGATTAGTTGTAAAAGGAACATGATCTAACATTGAAACAGCACGTATCCCCTGTAAAACATTGCAGGTAAACATTGCGTCAGCTTTCATAAGCGTTTTTTTATCAAGCGCCTCTTCAAAACAAGCAATGGCATTTGCTTTACATATTGCCAATAACCGCTGGCGGATTATTCCGGCTAAAATGCCACTCTTCAACTCCGGAGTAAATACTTTGTCATTTTTAATAATAAAAAAATTGGCTACAGAAGTTTCAGTAGCCTGCTGCTTCTCATTAAAAAACAAAACATCTTCTCCCCCAGCCTCTTCGGCTTGCCGGCGTGCAATAATAGCCTCAAGATAGTTAATTGATTTGATTTGATAAAATGGGTTATTACTGGCGCGAACCCATGGGGCACTAATTAATTTAAGAGCCTCAATTTTTTTTGTATAATGAAAAGGATCGAAAATTAGACGGGATTCCGTGGCTTTTTCCGTTAATCCTCTGGGAGCACTTCCCCCACTAAGAATTACTTTAATGCCACCGTGCTGCATTGATACTGCTTGAATGCAGCGCAATAACGTTGCCAACCAAAGCTCATAAGAGACGTCAAAAGGAATACCCAACAATGCTGCAGCCTGTTGAAGGCGCTGCCAATGAAGGTTAGCATAACAAGGTTTGCCGTGAACAATACGAAGTGTTTCAAAAAGCCCCTCTCCCAAGAACACACGGTCATCCATTGGGAAAGGAGCATTCTTCCCATTTTTATTCAGAAAGATGAGCGTAGACATTAACTAATAATCAACAAAATCATCAAGTTCATCACGCAAACGTTTTTCTTCCAGCATATTTTCAAGACGTCGACGCGCATCGAGTGTTGAGTCTACAAGTGTATCGGTATTAATTAGTTCCTCTTCAGGATTTATGAAGGGATCAACTTCATCATCTAAATCATCATCAAACATGTCACTCATGTCATTCTCTCAAAGCTTACTCGCTATCCGCTTAGTAGTGGATATAGCTACCAAGCACCAGTAAATTCGACAGCTATATACCTTATTTTTTTAATCATGCATAGAGTTTTATAAAAAATTTTTTCTTCATTAAGTTTAAGACTTGGAATAGTATAGGCATTCTGCGTGGTAAATTTTAAAAGAGATAGTTAATATGGCCGACCGCTTTAAACTTGCCCTAAGAAACAGTTGTCGACAAATTCGCGAAACGCTGCCTACCTCTTACCAGCAAACCGCCTCCAACCAGGTTTGCTCCCGGATTCGCTCGATGAAATATTATCGTTACGCTAAACGTATTGCGCTTTATAAACCCGTAGGCGGCGAAATTAGTCTGAAGACTCTATGGGACTCCGCTCCATTACAAGGGAAGTTCTGTTATTATCCTGTACTCAATAATGATAAAACCCTTTCATTTTTACCAGCAACCCCAGCAACCACTTTTGTTAACAACAAATATGGCATCCCAGAACCGGACGTCGATAGGAAAACCGCTATTCCAGTACAAGAACTGGATATTATTTTTATGCCTTTAGTGGCTTTTGATGAAAAAGGAACACGTTTAGGGATGGGGGCCGGTTACTATGATCGTACCTTGGCCAATGAAAACCCTCCTCTGCTTATTGGTGTGGCTTATGAGTTTCAACATCAACTTCATATTGAAGCTCAGCCCTGGGATGTTCCTTTGACAGCAATAGTTACACCACGTGCAATTTATTGGAGTAAACCATGACCCGTTATTGGTTAATGAAATCAGAGCCTGATTGTTTTAGCATTGATGATTTACGTAATGCGCCTAATCAGACAACACATTGGGATGGGGTACGTAACTATCAGGCCCGTAACTTTATTCATAATGAGATGAAGATAGGGGATCAAGTATTTTTCTATCATTCTAATTGTAATCCGCCAGGGATTATCGGGACTGCCGAGGTAATGAGTAATGCCTATCCCGACCATACAGCATTTGATCCTGAAAGTGAGCATCCTGATCCTAAAAGCACACCCGATAAGCCACGTTGGTACATGGTGGATATACGCTTTAAAGAAAAATTCAAACATCTCATTTCTTTAGATACCCTAAGACAATATCCGGAGCTTGAAAAAATGCTTCTTTTGCGCAAAGGCAATCGCTTGTCTGTTTTACCGGTAAGCAAGGAAGAGTGGGATTTTATTATTAAGTTTTTAAAGCCTTGAAAATGAACAATTCTTCACTTGCAAGGGACCGCGCTTTAAAATATTGCTCTAAAGCGCATCGTTGCCTACTTCGCCGGTGCGAATGCGCACAACCTGCTGTAACTCATAAACAAAAATTTTTCCATCACCAATTTTTCCCGTATAAGCTGCTTTACAGATAGCATCAATGGCTGCTTCAACCATGTCATCAGGTAGAGCAAGTTCAATTTTAATCTTCGGTAAAAAATCAACGACATACTCAGCCCCCCTATAAAGCTCTGTATGTCCTTTCTGTCGGCCAAAGCCACGGATCTCGGAAATCGTAACCCCAGGGACGCCAATTTCCATTAAAGCCTCGTGCACGTCATCAAGTTTAAACGGTTTCACAATCGCTGTGAGCATTTTCATAGAATCCCTCATAACAACGCATCAATAATACATGACTAACAGCCGCAAGTTTTGCTAGACTGTAGCCCACCAAAAAACCTGGATCTTCTACACATCTCTGAAAACGCTGTCCAGCCCTACTTTCCGACGTCCCGCGACTTGTCCGCTGGATCCAGAAAGGCTGGCTAACACACTGAACCCCAGGGACAAGCTGTGGGTGTAGGCAGAGATGTGATCAAGAGACAGAAAAAAACACGCAGGAGATATGCATGTTTGATTCAAAAAACCTTGACGATTTAGCAAAAAGCCTATTTGCCAGTTTACCAACCAGTTTACAAAATTTTGAAAAAGATATTCAACAAAAATTCAAAGAAGTATTACAAACTGCCTTTGCACGTTTAGACTTAGTGACTAGAGAAGAGTTTGACGTTCAAACCAAGGTATTAGCAAGAACACGTGAAAAACTTGATGATTTACAACGGCAACTTGAAACACTTCAATCAAAAAACAAAGTAGATAAATAGCAATTTCTTCTCGCCATTCTTGGCAAGAACACGATAGAATACATAGCGATTAGCAAAGTCCAGCTTTTAAAATCAGGAAGATAATCATGAATCTCGCTATTAGCAAAACGCGTAGTACCTTGGGTATACATGCGCAATCTGTTTCTGTCGAAGTCCATTTATCCAATGGCTTACCCAGTTTTACTATTGTAGGGCTTGCCGAAACTGCTGTTAAGGAAAGCAAAGACCGAGTACGTAGTGCCATTATTAACAGTCAATTTGAGTTTCCCTGTCGCAAAATTACTGTCAATCTTGCACCTGCCGATTTACCTAAATCAGGAAGTGGCTTTGATTTACCCATTGCCCTGGGTATTCTTGCTGCCTCAGGCCAATTACCTGCTGACAAGCTGGCTTCACATGAATTTATCAGCGAGCTTGCTTTAAGTGGCCATTTACGCGGAATATCAGCTATCATTCCTGCTGTCCTGGCGGTGCGTCGGGATAATCAAAAATTAATTATTGCTGCCGCTAATGCTGAGGAAGCCTCACTAGCCGGTTATGATGGTGTGTTTAGCGCCTACAACTTGCGCGAAGTATCCAGCTATCTATGCCAAAATATACCGCTTAAATCTTTACCTAGGCGTCCTGAAGTTAGTTTTGTCGATGATAAGCTGGATTGGTCTGATGTAAAAGGCCAGTACCACGCTAAACGAGCCATGGAAATTGCGGCTTGTGGAGGACACAGTATTTTATTAAGCGGACCACCCGGAAGTGGTAAGACAATGTTAGCCAAACGTTTCGCTACCCTTCTTCCTGAACTTAGCGAAACTCAGGCTCTTGAATGTGCTGCTATTAACTCCATCCGCGGACGACTACCCAATTTTAATAATTGGCGCTCCCCCCCTTTTCGCTCGCCACACCATACCGCATCTCAAGTTGCACTGGTAGGTGGTGGCAACCCACCAAAGCCAGGAGAAATTTCATTAGCACATAATGGTGTGTTGTTTCTTGATGAATTGCCCGAATTCCATAAACAAGTACTGGAAACCTTACGAGAACCCTTGGAATCTGGTAATATTTGGATTTCACGCGCAGCTTCTCAAATCGAATTCCCAGCACAATTTCAACTTGTTGCCGCGATGAATCCCTGCCCTTGTGGCCAATGGGGAAATCCTCAAGCGAATTGCCTTTGTAGCCCTGATCGCATTACCCGTTATTTAGGAAAATTATCAGCTCCTTTACTTGACAGGATTGATATGCAAATCACGTTACAAGCATTGACACAAGAGGAATTAATTAAACCAAACCCGACAGTTTCAAGAGAAAGTGCACGAATCAGACAAACTGTTGAACAAGTGAGAGCACGTCAACTAAGCCGACAAAATTGTGTTAATGCCCAACTTAGCGCTAGGGAGTGTGAAGAATTTTGTAAACTGGGCAAAGCAGAACAACATTTTTTAAGTGAGGTAATGAACCGTCTCAAACTATCGGCACGTGCCTATCATCGTCTTTTAAAAGTAGCCAGAACTATAGCTGATATCAATAATTTCGAGACGGTGAATTTAAGTGCTTTGCAACAAGCTTTATCATTTAGACAAAATTTGCAGTTACCTAAATAAACAGGGGAAAGACTAGGTCTATTTTGGTAATTGCCCATAGTCCGACACACACAGCAGACACTTTCTGAATCTTCTATACATCTCTGCCTACACCCCGCGGACACGCTGCGGGGTGTAGGCAGAGATGTGATTAAGAGACAGAGACACTTAGGAGTTTTAAATGGGATGTCAGTAAGCCCTCATTAAATTTTGGTCAGCGCTTCCAAAATAGCCATACGCATAAAGACCCCATTAGTCACTTGTTGCAGAATAAATGATTGAGTGCCATCTGCAACATCACTATCAATTTCAACCCCTCGATTTATAGGGCCAGGATGCATGACCATCGCATCAGCTTTTGCATATCGAAGTGTCTTGTCAGTAAGTGCAAAATTTTGACGATAGGACTGCAAATCCAGATGCTCATCTTCCTGAAGTCGTTCATGTTGAACTCGCAAACAGATAACCACATCAGCACCGTCCAAACCTTTAGGTAGGGAATTCGTTACATAACCAAAATGAACACGCTGCGGTTGCCAAATTTCAGGAGCCACCAAAGCCAGCTCTTTAACACCTAGGCTTGAACAAAGACATTGCAATGAATTTGCTACGCGCGAATGACGTATATCGCCAACGACTGCAATTTTAAGCGCGCTGAAATTGGGTTTTTGTTCACAAATAGTCATAAAATCCAATAGAGCCTGGCTTGGGTGAGCATGCTGACCGTCACCAGCATTGATAATTTTCACTTTGTCTTTAAATCGATCGGCTAAGATTTGCGGCAAGCCATTTTGTCTATGACGGATTACAAATAAATTAATTCCCATAGCAGACAGTGTACTAATAGTATCTTCAATCGTTTCACCTTTCGCCTCGGAAGATGTTTGTAAGTTTAAATCAATCACTGTCATTGCCAGTCTCTTGGCCGCCAATTCAAAACTTACTCGAGTACGCGTGCTGTTTTCATAAAATAGAGTAGCTACAGTATGATGGGAGTAATTAGGATAGCGTTGACTGTTTTTAAAAAAAAGCGCTCGCTCTAATAGTATATTGATTTCCTGACGGGTTAATTGGCTGATTTCTAGAAAATTTTTCATGTCTTATTCGGGAATTGTAGCCACTGCTGAAGAATAATACAGGCAGCAAAGCTATCGACTTTGGATTGCTTAATTTTACGGTATCCCCCTTCTGCAAACAACTGTGAACGTGCTTCCACAGTAGAAAGGCGTTCATCGACTAAATGAACAGGTAGTACGAATCGCTTCTCCAATTCGTTTGCAAAAACACGAGCAGCTGCAGTTGTATATTGCTCACTATCATCAATACAAGTAGGCAGACCTACAATTAAAGCGTCTGGCCGCCATTCGGAAATAATTTTTTGTATCTCATCCCAATTAGGAATACCTTGTTTTGCATCGAGTGTAGTCAGTGGTCTGGCAGTTAAAGTAATTCGTTGTCCAACGGCAACACCAATCCGTTTATAGCCAAAGTCAAACCCTAAATAAACACCTTCAGGCATTAAAACACCTCTATAAAAAATGATTATGCATGACCTACGATGGAAGTTAATTGGTTCATTTTAACGCCAATAAGGGAGCCTGCGTATTCCCACCGTTCAGAAAAAGGCACTTCATACATTAGTTCAGGCGTAAAAGGGCACACTAGCCATGTGTTGTTGAGAACTTCCTCTTCTAATTGATTCTCACCCCAGCCAGAATAGCCCAAAGTCACTAACGCATCTTTAGGGCCTTTATCCTCAGCGATAGCACGGATAATATCATTAGAGGTAGTAACGGTCACGTCGTCCCTTAAAGACAAACTTGAGCGCCATCCACCAATAGGACGGTGAATGACAAAACCTCGCTCAGGCTGTATGGGTCCGCCAAAAAGTAAGGGTTTTTGATTACTTTCAACTTTAGAAGGTTCAATCTGCATTTGTTCAAAAACCAAGCTAAGAGGGTATTGCATCGGGCGATTAATTATTAAACCTACCGTACCTTGAACATGATGTTCGCAAATGTAAATAACTGCATGATCAAAATTGGGATCCGTTAACGACGGCATCGCAATCAATAGGTGGTTCGCCAATGAAGAAGTTATTTTCATGGCACACCCCCTGAATTGCGATTTGATTTATTATAAGTATACACTAAATAAAATGCATTCACTGGGTTAAAGACGAGCCTAAATTTTTGCTATTTTACAAATATGTACTAAAAATTAAGACAATACTCTCCAAAAAAATTTTTCTATAGACTATCTCTGCAATACCACTTAGAGTTAGAAGGAATAAATTTTAAATTGTAGAGGTTTATTCTAGATTTAGTAGAAGGAAGTATTAACGTGGAAAGTCTTCAACTCTCTAAAAAAGATATTTTTTTCCTGCGCGCACTGGAATTAAATGAATTAATTTTGCTTCTGCTTGTTATCGGCCTTATTGCTGTGCTGGTTACTGTCTATTTCTGGGACAGACGCCAGAAGCGTCATGCCATTTTGCGCAATTATCCGGTTTTGGGTCATTTTCGTTACTTCCTTGAGTTTTTAGGTGAATTCTTCCGTCAATACATTTTTGCTAACGACAGGGAGGAAATGCCATTTAACAGGGCTGAACGCTCCTGGGTTTACCGTGCGGCAAAAAATGTGGATACAACCATTGGTTTCGGTTCCACCAGACCCTTACATGATATTGGAACTGTTTATTTTGTGAGTGCGCCGTTTCCTCCCCTCGCCACAGACAAAGCAACCATTCGTCCAGTAACCATTGGCCCTTACTGTAAATACCCCTATACCTCCAGTCATATTTTTAATATTTCAGCGATGAGTTATGGTGCTATCTCCAAGCCAGCCATCCAAGCTCTGGCACGGGGGGCTAAAAAAGCCGGCTGTTGGTTAAACACAGGGGAAGGCGGTGTTTCTCCTTATCATCTGGAGTCAGGCTGTGATGTTGTTGCCCAGATAGGGACGGCGAAATATGGATTTAGGGATAAAGAAGGAAATCTCTCCGATAAACGCTTGCGTGAACTGGCTGCAATAGATTGTATTAAGATGTTTGAAATTAAACTAAGCCAAGGTGCCAAACCTGGGAAAGGAGGAATTCTTCCTGCGGTCAAGGTAACGGAAGAAGTTGCCGAAATCAGGGGAATTCTACCTCATGTGGATTCCATTAGCCCTAATCGCCATATTGATATTAGTAATGTGGATGAATTATTGGATAATATCGAACATATTCGAGAAATCACAGGCAAACCTGTTGGTTGCAAATTTGTACTAGGCAGTTACGAATGGGTGCATGATTTATGTAAGGCTATTCATAAAAAAGGCATTAAATTCGCCCCCGATTTTATTACGCTTGATAGTGCAGATGGCGGCACGGGCGCATCACCACAAGGTTTGATGGATTACATGGGCATTCCTATTCAAGAATCCCTCCCAAGGTTGGTTGATATCCTTGTCCTTTATAATTTGCGTGAGCGAATTAAAGTCATAGCCAGCGGTAAACTGATTACTCCTTCTGGAGTTACCTGGGCTCTTTGTGCTGGAGCAGATTTTGTAAACTCAGCGCGTGGCTTTATGTTGGCTTTGGGTTGTATTCAAGCAATGCAATGTCACAAAAACACCTGTCCAACAGGAGTCACTACCCATAATGCACGCTTACAGCGTGGGCTTGTAGTGGAGGATAAAGCAGAGCGTGTATACCATTATGCAAACAATATGGCGCATGAAGTTGCAATTCTTTGCCATTCTTGTGGTGTCGAAGAACCACGACAACTCAAACGAAAACACGCCCGTATCGTTAGGGAAGATGGCTTTTCCGTTTCACTTGAAGAAATATTTCCAAACCAAAAACCCTTACCGGAGTATGAAAATATTCGCTAGCTGCTCTTTCAATGTTTGAATTAATTTCTCGGCATGTTCAGGACGGTAGGTTGATAAAGGGACATCAGGTTGCCAAATACTATGGGGCCAGCATTTATCATCGCGATAACGCGCTACAATATGGATATGAAGCTGCGGTACTATATTTCCTAAAGCACCCATGTTTAATTTATCGGGTTTAAAGAAATCGTCCATTACTTTTGACAAAGCGGTAATTTCATTCATTAATTGAGCCCGATTGTTTGTAGATAATTGATATATTTCCTGGATATTGGGTTCCTGGGGGATCAAAATTACCCAGGGGAAATCGGCATTATCCTTTAAATAAATAGACGACAATGGCCAGTTACCGAGCCGGAATGAACCAACACGAATTCTATTGTCAACCTCAAAATTCATATATCCTCTTCTGTTCCAGATGAATGCAAAGCTCAGGAAAGCATAATAGCTGCTCTTTAAAGTAATTGCATGGGCAGCCAGTGTTTTTCATCATTCTGCGCGTTTCCTTAGCAAGAGATAACAAACTATTTGGATTTTTCTAACAAAGCCTGCTTATACTTACAGTAGGATCCCAGCCAATTCTTAAAAATGGATATAAATCAAATCAGAGCTTTTATTGCTGCAGCCGATTTTCAATCATTTACCCTGGCAGCTGATTATCTCTACATTACTCAATCAGCTATTAGCAAACGAATTGCCACACTTGAAAATGAAATTAAGGCTCCTTTATTTATTCGCGAACATAATCGTCTTATTTTGACGGAGGCAGGAAAAATTTTTCTTCCTCATGTCATTGAAGCATTACAAACTATTCAATCTGGCGTGTCAGCGGTTCGTCAATTTCTTGATAAAGAGAAAAATCCTTTGAAAGTGGGCGTGGACTTTCTTATAGGCAGTTTTATGCTTCCTGATTTGCTTGCTTCTTTTAGTAAAGAACACAGTAATTTAAATTTTTCAGTGAGCTATCTTTCTCCCTTAATGAGCTTCAAAGCCTTACGGAATCGTGAAATAGAAATTTGTCTTAACTGCATTAGCAGCAAAATAGCTCATGAATTTGAATTAATACCTTTATTCACCTTGCCCTACGTGATTAAGGTTTCACGCTCCCATCCTTTATTTAAAGAAAAAAATTTAAATCTGCGTAAAATTTTAGAATATCCTGGGATTGTAATGCCCAAATATGCGCCACCCAGGCAAGTTTTAGAAGAATATGTATTTAGAAAAAACCTCACTATCACTGTCCGACATGAGGCTGAGCCGATTTATGCTCTATTAAAATTGGCTAAATTAAGTTTGGGATGGTGTTTTATTCCTAAAAATATTATTGATAAAGAATTAACTACCATTTATGAGCATGAAGCATTGCACGTACCCTACTTTATTATTTATCGCAAAGGCCACAAACTTAGTCCAGATGCACAACGATTTATAGCTACTTTGCGTGAGACTCATTTTTTTAACTATTAAGCAATTTTCAAAAAGCTAATCTTTTTTATTAGTCGCACATTATTTAGACAAAATTATTTGGAATTAACCTTTTTTTGTGTTAATTACACAATTTTTTCTAAAAACTATTGAGACTTAGGTCCATTTTAAGCTATGTTGAAATAACCCACATTAAGATGTGGCTTTAACAATTGTCATTTAAGGATGAATGCAATTGCTCAACGGCTTAGGCGGTTGACGATTGATAGCTTTAGCAAAAGGAGGATTTATGGCTATAGGCGAAGTCAAATGGTTCAATAATGCCAAAGGATGGGGTTTTATTGTTCCAGAAGGTGGTGGTGAAGACATTTTTGTACATTTTTCTGCAATTCATGGCACAGGCTATAAGACGCTGGTTCCAGGACAGCAAGTAAGTTATGATCTAGAAAAAGGCGAGCGAGGCTTGCATGCTTCAAATGTTATTGCCCTGGTAGCTGAAGAAACTGGTGTCTAAACTATAAGTAATACAGCAGCTTTAGCTGCTGTGTTAACCCTATCTCACTTAGTTGTAGTAGTTATGAAAAATGGTTTGTTATTAATTAATCTGGGTACCCCAGATAATCCTGAGCCTCATGCTGTAAGGCATTATTTACGAGAGTTTCTCGCTGATAAACGAGTCATTGATTTGCCAGCACCGCTTCGATACTTAATTCTCTATCTTGTGATTTTACCTTTTAGACCACGACAGTCTGCACATGCTTATCAAGCAATTTGGACAAAGGAAGGCTCGCCCTTGCTTCTTTATAGTCGCAATTTACAAACCAAGTTACAACAGCAGCTTGGTGATCAATGGAAAGTAGCCCTAGGAATGCGCTATGGAAAGCCTTCATTGCATACGGCTCTTAAAGAACTGCAAAACTGTGAGCGCATTACTATTCTGCCTTTATACCCACAATTTTCTTCTGCAGCGACAGGTTCCTCCATTGAAAAAGTGTTGCAATTGCTATCCCCTAAAAAAGTTTTACCTTCCTTGAAAGTTATTCGTGACTTCTATAAACATCCATCTTTTATAAAGGCGCAAGCAACCCTAATTCAACCGCACCTCGAAACTCATGATTTTATTTTGTTCAGCTATCATGGTATCCCTGAGCGCCACCTCAAGCAAGCCAACTGTCAGACTATCTGTGTGAATGCTTGTCCAGCCGTTACGGAAATTAACCAGGCTTGTTATAAAGCGCAGTGTTATACGACCAGCAATGCATTAGCCCTGCAGCTGGGATTAACAGAACAACAATATGGGACTTCGTTTCAGTCACGTTTAGGAAAAACTCCCTGGATAAAACCCTATACTGATGCCATGCTTCCTGAGTTAGCAAAAAATGGCATAAAGCGACTCGCTATTGCCTGTCCTTCATTTATCACCGATTGTCTTGAAACACTGGAAGAAATAGGAATTCGAGCTAAAGCGCAGTGGCAGCAACTGGGCGGTTCCCATTTCACTCTCCTTCCCTGTGTCAACGATAATGAGCTTTGGGTAAGTAGTCTTCCTGATTTATTAAGTCATTGATTTTACAAAAAGTTGCAAAAAGTTCTTTTTATGCTATAGAGTTACAATATCAACTTTATTTCGAGAGGAACTATGCCCTACAGATTGTTTGCAGAGCGTCTAAATAAAGAGCTTGATGCTATTGGCATGCCGTCTCGCAGTGAAGACAGGATCGAGGCTTTTGCCAAACTTGTAAAAACCCCCAAATTTAAGGCAGAAGCCTTTATAAATGGGGTTGCCCTCCCTGATCAAAAACTTTTAAATGTGATTGCGGATGAATTGGAGGTTAATGCTGACTGGTTAATCGGCAAGAGTGAGCAAAAAAAACGGGCATAACGAAGTTAGGATTTACCTTGCCTTTCCGAGCTTGCGGCGAAAAGCCTTTTTAGTCACCTCGCGGAGCATATTTCCCATACATGAGTAATAAGTTTCAATCCCAATCCTCAATATCTTCTTCTGGTAACTGAAGATTGCTTAAGTCTTCAAATACCGCAATGTGAAAAATTGCATCACCCTCGTTTACTAAAGGAATATTGGTTTTGCCAATGATAACTCCCGCACAGGGACATTTAATTTTAATCTCATTATCACCAAATGGGTCAACAATAGTACACAGCAATTCATTTTTATCGACTTTCGCACCCAGTGATTTGCATTTGATCATCATCCCACTTTCTGATGCACGAACCCAAAATGTTGACTCGGCAATAGCAGAAAACATCCCTTTCCTTTTTCGCAGCTTTCTTTGTGAAGGAGAAAACATTTGCAAGTAAGTCATGACATTCAAAATGCCTCTGACCCCTATTCTTATCGCTAACTCATCAAAACGTAGTGCCTCCCCTCCTTCATAGATAATCATTGGAATACCAAGACTATCTGTGGCCTCACGTAAAGACCCGTCGCGCATATTAGCAGCAACCATAATAGGAGCCCCAAATGCCTCAGCCAGGATGGCGGATTGCTGACATTGATGACTGAAACGTGTCTGCGGATAATTTGAACGATGAATTGCCCCGGTGTGTAAATCAATACCGTGTGTAGAATGTTCAACGATTTCAGTCATGATGAGATTGGCTAACTTGGATGCCATTGAACCTTTTTCTCGCCCAGGAAATTGACGATTCAAATCACGTCTGTCAGGCAAATATCGTGAATGTAGAAAAAAACCATAGGCATTCACGATAGGAATGGTTATCAGCGTCCCTCGCAAACGTTTTAGTTGTGGTGCATGGTGTAGTCTCCTGATGATTTCAACGCCATTAATTTCATCACCATGAATAGCTGCAGTGACAAACAGAATGGGGCCTTCTTTTTTTCCATGAAATACATAAACGGGAATTTCAATGGGCGTAGACGTATAAAGCATAGTCAATGAAAGTTTGACACAGCGGGATTGTCCTGCCTTGATTGCTTCGTCAGCAACAATAATTGGCGCTCTTATCTTCATCCTTGGAACCTTTGATTAACACTCTTAGGCTTTGCATTTTTTTCGATGTATTGAATAATTTTACCTGCAATATTGACGTGGGTAGCTTTTTCGATACCCTCCAAGCCTGGAGATGAATTAATCTCCAGGACTAAAGGCCCATGACTTGAACGAATTAAATCGACCCCGGCTACCTTCAATCCCATAGTTTTAGCTGCAGCAACAGCGATAGAGCGTTCTTGTGGCGATAGTTTTATTTTTAATGCTTTTCCACCCTGATGTACATTTGCCCTAAACTCCCCTTCCTTAGCCTGGCGTTTTATCGCTGCAACTACTTTATCCCCAATCACAAAGCAACGAATATCCGTCCCTTTTGATTCCTCGATAAATTCTTGGACAAGGATGTTGGTTGACATTTCTTTAAATGCATTGATGATGCTGACTGCTGATTGGTGACTGTCCGCCAAAATTACACCTTTACCCTGCGTTCCTTCTAATAATTTAATAACTACAGGAGCGCCTCCAACCATACGAATCAAATCATCGGTATCATCTGGGGATAAGGCAAACGTTGTGCGTGGCAAAGGGATGCCTTTCCGTGCCAGAAGTTGTAATGCCCTGAATTTATCCCGTGATCGTGAAATGGCGATTGACTCATTGAGCGTATACATCCCCATGGTTTCCATGTGACGCAATAAAGCCGTACCATAAAAAGTCAAAGAAGCACCTATTCGAGGTATAACTGCATCAAATTTTGGCAATGCCTCGCCTCCGCGATAATGCACTTTCGGATTTGAAGTAGCCACATTCATGTAACAGTAAAGTGGATTAATGATGCTGATCTCATGACCTGCCTCCTCACCAGCTGCTTTTAATCGCTGGTGTGAATAAAGCTGAGCGTTAGTGGATAAAATCGCAATTTTCATGGATCAAACTTCCTTTACATTATTATTTTTTGTGATGATAAGAAAAGCCTAGCTCAAAATTTGAACCTTAGCATATAACTTCCCAGAGAATTTAATGCCTGACTGCAGGTATTGTTATACCCGACATACTTTCGGGTATAACGTGATGATGAAATTCAATGAGTTAACGTTAGGACACCAGAAGTTGATAATCTTTTGCCAAAAGATTGGCTTGATGGGGAGTAGTGAAAAATGCATTAAGCTCACCGTTTGGATTGAACACCATTACCGCTCCACTGTGTTGAACATCATAATTATGAGGATCATTATCATTGGGAATCGCTATCTTGGCATAGGCTATTCCCATTTCGCGTGTCATTTGTTTAACGATTTCATCAGAACCCCTGGCTCCATAAAAATGAGGATCAAACGCTTTAACATACTGATTAAGCTTCTCCAGATTGTCCCTATCTGGATCAATAGAAACCATCACGACGCGCGGCAAGGGTTGCACACCTTCTTCTTCAAGTGTGCGATACATCTTGGCTAACTCTGCCATTGTAGTCGGACATAAATAACCACAATTGGTAAAACCAAAAAAAATCATTGTCCATTGACCTTTTAAGCTTTGATTATTAAAAGGTTGGTTATCAACACCTGTCAGTGTAAATTGGTTGATTTCTCGAGGGGTTTCTAGATAGGTACCATTAAATTGTTCGGTATTAATTTTTTTGCCCGTATTTAAGTACTGAGCAGCAAACATACCCCCAAGAATGGCAATGAAAGCAAGAAAAATCGCCCCTACCAGAACTCTGGAATTAACTTTTGCAGACATTTTATCCCCTTAGATATAATGGTCAACGAGTAAAAAGACAAATAACATCATTAAATAAACAATAGAAAAGCGAAAAGTCCGCATAGCTACTACTGCCTTGTCACTTCTGAATAAAACAACAGCCCAGTATAAAAAACGCAATCCCAGCAATAAAGCACCCGTCAAATATAACCAACTGCTCATCCCTACGATAAAAGGCAAAACACTGACTACCAGCAGCAAAATAGTATACAAAAGGACATTTAGTTTAGTAAACGCCACACCATGCGTGACCGGTAACATAGGAATTTCTGCATTTTTATATTCCTCGAATCGATAAATAGCCAAAGCCCAAAAATGAGGAGGTGTCCAGGTGAAGATAATCAATACCAACAACAGGGCTTGTGGATCTAAGTGATTAGTTACTGCTGTCCACCCTAATAGAGGTGGTGCAGCGCCCGCTAAGCCTCCAATAACAATATTTTGCGGCGTAGCTCGCTTTAAATAACCAGTATAAACACCTGCATATCCAATTAGTGTTACAAAAGTGAGTAGTGCTGTAAGACTGTTCACAAATACTATTAAAATCATCAGCCCCAATGAACCTAATATAAATGCAAAAGAAAGGGCTTGTTTTACAGAAACACGTCCCTGCGCAACTGGTCTTTTACTCGTTCGAGCCATTATTGCGTCGATGCGTTTATCGACTAAATGATTAATAGCCGCAGCACTGCCGGCGCAACAGGCTATGCCCAAAAGAGAAGTAATCAGCGTTGAGAGAGGGATCCAACCGGGAGACGCCAAATACATGCCTACAATCACGGTAAGTAACATGAGTGCTACTACGCGTGGCTTGCAAAGCTCTATATAGTCACGCCAATTTACACTTAACCTTGAATCACATTTAGTGCGCATTGACAGGTCTCCCTTGAGTAAGATATAGCATCATGAGCATGGTTGCCAGTAATAAGGCTGCCACACCGTTATGAGCTACAGCAACCCATAAAGGCAACAAATAAATTACATTGGCAATACCAAGGCAAAATTGCACAAGCAACAGTAAAATAGCGAGTAATGCACAACGGTGTAGCGTTTTTTCTGAAGTTTTTGCAAGACAGAGTAATGATAACACCAGCACATAAATTGCGGTAATGATTGCCCCCAATCGATGGATGTATTGAATGGTCATCCTTACCTCATTATCAAGAAGACCACCCTGGTAATTCTCACCCACCTGTGCAAATAAATTAAAACCCTCTGTAAGATGTAAGGGCGGTAACCACTGTCCATTACATTGGGGAAAACCAATACACGCGATACCTGCATAGTTTGAACTTACCCACCCCCCTAAGGCTATTTGAAAAAATACTACGGCAACGCCAAGCCCCATCCAAAAACCCCATCGAGGAAGCATTGCTGTTTTTACAGCACTTAGTTGTAAACGAAAACGGCTTAAACAGGAAAAAATGACGATACCACCCAATAAATGTCCCATCACAACGACAGGTAACAATTTTAAAGTGACAGTCCACATCCCCAGGGCGGCTTGAAATAAAACCAAAAGGACTAAAATTGCTGGCAATTCCCAGGGTAATTTTAATCCTTGGATGCGCCTTATCAAAACGCCGCCTGCGATAAAAAAAATCAACATCCCCAGAGTACCTGCGGCATAGCGGTGGGCCATCTCCGTCCAGGCTTTTTTGCTTTCAATGGGTATCTGTGGATATTGATCCTGGGCCGAAGCCAGCGCATGTTGGCTCTTCGGCAAAACGAGATGGCCATAACATCCAGGCCAATCAGGGCATCCTAAACCAGCATCAGTGAGGCGAGTATAGGCACCAAGCATTACTACAAACAGTGCCAAAACTACAGCTAGCGTTGCAGCCCATCGGATGAATCTAATTTGTTTTTGCTCAACCATTCGTTTTTTCCACGCTTAATAAGTGTTTAATATCATGAAATATTGCCTCAGATTTGGCATTCAACGCATAGGTTAGAATAAGATAATCCGCGGGATTGGCAATAAACACTTGCGGTTCTGATTGTAAAATTTTGAACTGTTGTTGCTCATGAGAAGATAACTGGCGTATCTTAATATCTTCGTCTTTTAATAAATTGAGTAAAGAGGCAGGAAGAGAGGTTTGCTCTCCTGTAATTAACCATAGCTCCACTTGATACAAATGTCGCCCCAAAGCGAGACGAATTCTTGCCAGCTTGTCAAGCTGTTCATGGCAACGTTTGCTACATGTGTCAGGGCTCCAAAGAATAAGGCGCCATTTATTTTTTTCCTCCATATCGACAAATTGAACCGCTGGAGTCAATAGCATCCCTCGATTGGTGGTTGAAGTTCCAAGCCACTGGGGATGAGTAAAAAATAAGTAGGCAGCTATGCCAGGTGCTGCAAATACCACTACTAGCATTAGTAAAATTAAAGACTTACGTTTGGTCATTTTCATTCATTTTTTTAAAATTTAGTACCACAAATAAAACAAGACATACAAAAGCCAAAGCGAACCATTGTACTGCATAGGCATAGTGACGCTCTGGAGGCATCGCAACAATAGCCCACTCCCGCACATACCCATGCTTTTCTGCTTTGTCGAGGCGAATGATAAACGGATAGAGCGGTTTATGCAAAAGTTGACTGATCAAATCAGTATCAATACGCTCTATCAGAATAGCATTTGCCTTTTTTTCAAACGCAGCCCCTATAAGTAAAGTTTTAGAAGGGTAATAGGCACTGCCTACAATATTCAAAATTTCATCCGGTACTTGGGGTGAGGGAAATGTTTGCCGTGAAAGATCCCCGGCCATCCATCCTCGATCAACCAATACAACAGAACCCGACGGCAACAATAAGGGCGAGAGAATGTCATAACCAAATTGATGTTGATAATGTTGATTATCTAATAAAATTGTTTTTGGTAAAAACTTCCCTTTCATTATTATTCGCTGATATTGCTTTGGTAAAGACAAATCAGGTTGCCAATGAATAGGGGACTCTGTGGCAAATTTAGATTGCATTGCCAACATTTGTTTTTTTTCTTCAGCTCGATGTAACTGCCAAAATCCCAAGCGGCTAAAAAACAATATCCCAATACAGGTTAAAACAGCCATTTTCCAATTTGGCGTGAAACGATGCTTAAAACAGGTTAAACTCAACATTTTTATCTTCAGTCAGTAATAAGTTCACAGACGAACTCAAAAATGTGGAGTATAACAAATGTTCACTAAAGCTATCATCCTTATTGTGATGCTGATTATTTTAATCGCATTAGGAAGTAGTCTGGTCTTTCTGGTCCGGGATGAAGGCAAAACCAAACGCACTGTCAAAGCATTAACCTGGCGTATTGGATTATCGTTAATGTTGTTTTTATTTTTATTTTTGGCATTCAGTATGGGTTGGATTCAACCGCATGCTATCTAAAAAGTTATTCGATTAACATTTAGCCGAGTGGTATTAACACCTTGGGCAACGCACGCAAATCAAAGCAGCACTTGCTGCTTATGAATAACTGTTTCAATTTTTATAATTACTAAACTTCGAAGTTAGTCTTTAAATACCCTCCTGACTACTAGAAATGGATGGGTAAATTTACCTATTTTCTTTCTTTATTACAGCACCCAAAATGTTAACACATTACAAAATTTTTTATCTTTTAATAAATATAATCAATTTTTGTTAATATCGAATTGTCAGATAAAAGGAAGTAAATATGTTTCGATTACTCGCTGAAAGCAATACCAATGCTCCAACCATAAAAACAAAAAGAGAATTCCAAATAACCTTTAAATTTTTAGATTTGCAACTACGTCTTTCAAATGCCTATTTAGAGATTATTAAAGTAAGTCAAGATGCATTTTACTTAAAATTATTATTAAAAAAATACAAAACAATGGCAAGTGCGTTTTATTCTACAAATCTTAAGGTAAACAAAGAATATCAAGCAACAAATGCTGAAATTTTTCTTAGCAGTCCCTGGAAAAATTATGTCTTCGATAACATCGAAGCTAATACAAATATAGCGGATAATACATCGAAAAATAATGAAGTTTTTATAAATCAGGCTGATGCCGTTGAAGCTATTCTTCTGGAACTAAAAAAAATACAAGAAAGATATGATACGCTAAAACCTGAAATATTTGCTGAGGATAACTCTGAATTTGTCGAAAGACTTTTTAATACGATTACCCTCACCAATAAATTAATAGAAACTTTTAAGGATGAAAAAATCAGACCCTATAAAGAAATCATTGATGTCATTATTAAACAAGCTTCTTTAAAATCGGATCAACCTAAAATCATAAGAAATAAACCTCTAAGAACGCTCAAAACCACAGCTGCTTCTGCCAAAATAAAAAAAATTGATTTTGAAAAAATAATAACTAGACTAATCTATGCGATCAGGGACATTGCGTCACCTATTATTAATTTTCTTAATCAAAACATTGTCCACAATAAACTGGAAGAACAATTCACTCAATTTATGTCCATTTTAGCAACAATTGACATGATTGAACGCAATAAAAAAATCGATGTATTTATAGAAAATATAAAAAATTTCACCATTGAACTTAATGGATTTTTATATAATATTTACAATGAAAAAAGCAGCAAACCCAAAATAAATCTAACGCAAAATCTTATTGTCCAAGTAATTAGTATAAAGTTAAATGAACTTCTCTCCTTGTGGAGTAAAATGGAGATTTCATTAACTAATGAACAATCTTTATCTGCAAATAAAGTAATCACAGAATTTAAAAAAATTGTTATTAAAATCAATAAAAGCAGCCTCGATGAAGAAGATATTAAGTTAACGTTTTCTATCTTTAGTAAATTTCAATCTTCTTTATTCCATTTTGGAGAACTTGTTACAGTTTTTTTTAAACATATTAACCGGCTTGGAAATAATCTTCCCACTGAGTTACTGGCGATAAAAAAATCGTCAAAAAACTTAGACACTCAAAAGGTTCTTAGTGAAGTGGAAATGATAGTTACCGGGCTTCAACGTAATGCAAGCCTTTTAGAATCAGGGAAATATGCAAGATATTATCATGCGGCTTTCATTGAGAGTTATTCTTTCATTCATACACAAAAAAAGATCTTTAAAACGCTAGAGGCGACTATCCCTGAATTCACAAATTACTTTGCTTATCTCACATCATTTATTAATGAAGTACTATTAAGCAATAATTTGATGTCACTTGATACTCTCACCGACTTACAACTTTTATATGATATGAGTATGAAACCAGCAACATTAGTCCAAAAAACTGAAACTCGTGAAAAGTATTATACATTGGTTACCGACCCACTTCTTAAGCTCATCTTTGAAATAGTAACAGTCGTAAAATTTACGACAACACCTCACTTAAATGAGTTAAGTATTGATGTTGAAGAGCAGAGCTCCTCCTGTCTATCATCTGACTGTACCGTCAGCGAAGCTACCGCATTTAAGGAGGAGTCAGCAACTGATCAGGAAATCAAAGCACTCGAGAAAAGAGAAAAGCCTCGAAAAAAGCTATCAAAATTTGGATTTTCTCAACTTAATCTCCTGGTTCCAGAACTTACACTGAACTCCAACACGAGGTTAGTTTTAACTGAAAAAAAAGAAAGTAAGGCAGTTGAAGAAATGCCTCCGTCTGCTTTTAACATTGCCAGACCCTCAAGACATAATAGCGCCTCCAGGATGCTTGAACTCTTTGGGAGAAGAGGAACCATTTCTGAAGAAACATCATCCATGGCAGGAAGTCCAAGGACCGACCGGGCTTCAACAGCTGAAACACCCAGGACTCTTTCCGATGACTTTCCCTCACCAAGGGATTTTAACTTCTTTTTTAATACAGAAAAAAGAAAGCCTTCAGAAAATGAATTGTCTAATAATAATGAACCAACGAGTTATTTCATCTAGCAGCTTTTAGGGCTTATTTATAGATTTATCCTACGACTTATGCATTATCTATAAAACCGTAGGATAAATTGTAAACATGCGCCCTAGTATTTTTCTCACTTCATTGGTAAGGTTATTTTTTTTTGGTAAATTCTTGACAGTCTTAATTTGACCTCTCTACACTATTTCTGCTAATGGCGGCCATTAACTGTTAAGTTATTGGTTTTAAGGGTATTATTAACGAAGGAATTGTTATGGATAAAATGAAATTAACCGGTGCAGCGTTAGCTGTTGGTGCAGCAGCAATGTTCTCTATCGCCCCAGTGTTCGCCTCTTCGAACTCTGATGCTTCTAGTGCACAAATTCAGTGTAAAGGCGTTAATTCTTGCAAAGGTCAGAGCGCTTGCAAAACCGCTACTAACTCTTGTAAAGGTGAAAATTCCTGTAAAGGTCAAGGCATTACCCTGATGACTAAAGAGGAATGTGAAAAAGCGGGTGGTACTGTGGTTGATTCATCGTCAAACAATAACAACTCCAGTGACTCCTCTTCTTCTTAATAATAGTTATAAGCCAGGTGGTTTTAAAAACCGCCTGAGCTTAATTATCGCATACAGTGTCTTATGATTTCTCCTATACAGCGAAAAATACCTTACCTTGGTTTTGGTCTTGGATTGCGTCCTGAACATTATGAAGAAGTATTGCAAACTATGCCGACCATTGATTGGTTTGAAATAATTACTGAGAATTATTTAATTCCTGGCGGAAAGCCGCTTTATTTTTTAGATAAAATTCGAGAACACTATCCTATTGTCATGCATGGCGTCTCCCTATCTATTGGCAGCACTGATGCTCTTGACTGGGAGTATCTTAAACAAGTCAAAGAGTTGGCAGCGCGTATTGAACCGCAATGGATTTCTGATCATTTGTGTTGGACGGGAATTAATGGTTTAAATTTGCATGATTTATTGCCCATTCCTTATACTCTGGATGCCATTGAACATATTGTTTTGCGCATTCATCAAATCCAAGAGTATTTCGGACGCCAGATACTCATTGAAAACGTTTCCAGTTATCTTAGCTACAAAGAATCGGAAATGAAGGAGTGGGAATTTATTGCCGAAATTGCGAATCGTGCAGATTGCTACCTGCTATGTGATGTCAATAATATTTACGTCAGTTCCATTAATCATCAATTTAACGCGCTGGATTATTTAGACGGTATTCCCGCACAACGGGTTGCTCAAATCCACCTGGCCGGGCATTCCAATTTTGGTGATTACATTATTGATACCCATGATGCTCCCGTTATTCAACCTGTTTGGGATTTGTATGCTGAAGCCATCAAACGCTTCGGACCAATATCCACTATGATTGAACGGGATGATAATATACCTCCCCTGGCAGAATTATTATTAGAGCTGGAAGAAGCTAAAAAAATAGCCCAATCAGTGGATGAGATAAGCCAATGAATAATTTACTCCACCTGCAGGAAATGTTTCAAAATTATTTGCTTTCTGGGTCTTCAACCATAGAACAAGTTATAATGGGCTCAGAAAAGGTATCAGCAACAAAGCGTCTTGCCATTTACCGTGATGCCTATCGCATTCGATTATTGGAATGCCTTGCAAATAATTACCCTATATTAAAACGCTACATAGGTCTTGCAGCTTTTCAAAAAATGGGACTTGCCTATTTAGAAAAAAATCCTTCTTCCTATCGTTCAATTCGTTGGTTTGGTGATAATTTTAGCGTTTATTTAAAAAGCATAGGGGAAGATTGTCTGGCTGAATTGGCTCAGTTTGAATGGAGTCTCGCTTTAGCTTTCGATGCACCGGATGCGCCAATTGTTACTATTGAAAACGTGACTACTGTTAATCCAGAGTGTTGGGCGACAATGACCTTTATTCCTCATCCTTCCTTGCAACAAAAACTCTTTTATTGGAATATAGTACCTATATGGCAAGCTATCACTAATGAGCAAACACCTCCAGAACCAATAAAACAACTGGAAGCCACCGCTTGGGCAATATGGCGCAGCAGTTACATCAGTCGTTTTTCTTCTTTAACTGCAGATGAAAACTGGGCGATGAAAGCAATGATTCATGGGTCTAATTTCGGTGAAATTTGTGCCGGATTATGTGAATGGCATCGTGAGGAACAGGTTGGCATGCACGCAGCCTCCCTCTTGAAAGGCTGGATACAATCGGAATTGTTATCGGAAATTAAACTTAAACAGGAGTTATCATGAAACAAAAAGAATTGCTTGTTGCTTCCGCTATTACTGCTTTTCTAACCCTGACTGCTGATGCAGCCATTGCTAGTGATCAATCAAAACAAACTACTGAAAAATGTTATGGCATAGTAAAAGCAGGTATGAATGATTGCGCAACAGCCACCGCGTCTTGTGCCGGTTCCTCCACTAAGGATAATCAGGCTGACGCTTATATTTTTCTTCCCAAAGGAATCTGTGAGCGACTTGTTGGTGGCCGTTTGACAGCAGAAGATAAACCAGATTCTTCTAATTGATACAACATAAAGGGAGTGTGTTGTGATGATAAGGAATTTTATACGTGGCTTTTGGCATTTTATGCTGCTATTACCAATCTCTTTCCCTGCGTTCTGTGCAGAAAAATTAATATTGGATGATCAACATAGTTATGTACTTTGGCAAGTCAAGCACTTGGGCTTTTCTACCCAATCTGGTAAATGGTATGTCAAGGGAACACTTGTTCTGGATAAAGAAAAACCTGAAAACAGTAAAGTAGAAGCCACGGTTAAAATCGCTGATATGATTACTGGCATCCCTGAGTTGGATAAACATTTAAAAGCAAAACTTTTCTTTGATGTACAACGTTTTCCAACTGCCACTTTTGTTAGTAATAAGGTGGAGGTGCTTTCTGATAACTCGGCAAAAGTGTATGGTACCTTAACCTTACATGGCGTTACCAAACCAGTGATTTTAGACGTGACGTTAAATAAAGTTGGCAAAAACCCCATCAATGAGAAAATGACCGCTGGATTTAGTGCTACCACCACCCTCAAACGATCCGATTTTGGTATAAACGCTTTTATTCCAAAAGTAGGTGATGAGGTTAAAATTACGATTGAGGCGGAAGCTTACAAAGCCGATGAAGCCTCTAAAACACCAACAGCTCATCAGGAAAATAATGATGCGGGTAAAAAACAGTGAGAGTGCATACGGACTTGTCAGTATTTTTTTTCACTGGCTAATAGCCATTTTAATGATTGGGCTTATCATCCTGGGGCTTTATATGGTAAGACTGCCTATCAGCCTGCAGAAGCTTAAGCTTTATGGCTGGCATAAAGAGTTTGGCTTCCTGGTACTAGGACTGACCATTTTAAGGTTACTTTGGCGCTGGATTAATACCTCGCCCATCCTGCTATTACCTTGGTGGGAAAAATTTGCTGCGCGTGCTGTTCATTGGATTTTTTATGGGTTTATGTTTGCCTTGCCAATTACAGGTTGGTTAATCACTTCAGCAGCAGGTCTTCCTGCCTCTTTTTTTGGTTTGATAACGTTACCTGATTTAATAGCGCCCAATGAAGAATTAAGACCTCTTTTTGAGGAAATCCACGAATGGTTGGCTTATGGGCTCATTGCCTTTATCCTTCTGCATACAGCTGCTGCCTTAAAACATCATTTTATTGACAAAGACGACATCCTGCGGAGAATGATTCCATGAAAATCAACTCATTAAGACTTCTCGTGGGTTTACTTTTTGCACTAACAGCAACGTTTATCCATGCTGCTGTCAGTGAATGGGAGATTATTCCAGATGAAAGTAAACTCCGTTTTACTGCAACACAAAATAATGCCCCCGCTTCCGGTGAATTTAAAAAATTTTCAGGCAACATTTTAATAGACCCCGAAAATTATAAAGCAAGCAGTGTAACTATTTTTGTGGATATGACTTCACTTTCAGCTTCTTATAGCGATTTAAAAGACACCCTAATTACCTCCGATTGGTTTAATATTAAACTTTTCCCAACTGCTGAATTTAAATCCAGCAATTTTAATAAAACAAGTGATAAAACCTATGAAGCGAATGGCACATTAACCATTCGTGATAAATCTGCACCTGTAAAATTAGTATTTACCGCTAATGAGGTTTCTCCAGGAACAGCGTTAGTTGAAGGAGAAACCACGATAAAACGTAGTACTTTCGGCGTTGGCCAGGGAGAGTGGGCAAGCACCGAGGAAATTAAAGATGAGGTTAAGGTAACTTTTAAAATAGTGGCAAAAAAGAAGTCCTGATACTCTCACAAACCATAATTCTAAGAGCATACTGGCATGCAATTAACTTTCCCTGATATTATTCTGGCTTTTTTGAAAGATTTGGCCTCATTTTCTTTTTGCTTTCTGCTAATTCTTCCCGATTATACTTGCGTCTAACCTTAGTACAGGATGAATTTTGATCTGTCATCGTTGCGAACAGAGTTAAGTTAGCAAATCAAAAAAGAATTATGTTTAAATCACACTGATTGCTTCGCTGGCGCTCGCAACGACGCGACTCTAAATCTTTGTCCTGTGCAAAGCCTTTAATCTTCGGGAATTACCATTTAATATTTCTTTAATCTTTCATCCGTATAATTGCTACAAATACCAACCTTGCCGAGTATATGAAATGAAAATAGTCCACCTCACCAATCCACAAACTGTAAACGCTTGCACGTTAATAAGCATAGGCGTTATCAAAGCAATACTAACTGCCCAAAATGAATCTGCAATGCCTGTAGAAATTATCAGAACACAAGACTGGGCTCAAAATGAATATAAAAAACGATTTTCCGTTTGGGACGATGGTGAGGGTTTATTGGAAACCACCGTTTATCAGCAATATTTTTCTGACTCCTTTCAATTGCCAGACTCTATTGAAGTCTTTGTACCAATCAGTGCCCTCGAAGTGAGACATTTGTTAGCTAACCGTAATAATTATTTTGAAGAGGGTATTCTCAATGAAGAATTTTATGCGTTCAATTTTGACGCCATTGGAGCAATCAGAAGAAAAATCCCAGAGGTTAGTATCGATTGGTCGACGATTACTGAGGAGGAGTTGTTGAAATTACTACCTAAAGATAATCAACCCTCCCTTTATGAGCAATTCGAAGAGCTGGTTAATCGATTAAATGCTCCTCAAGGTATAACTATTCGTATGGAAGGCCATACTATTTCATTAGTGAAACGAAAAAACACTTATTATAGCTATGACTCACTGACAGGTGATTTATCATCTACGACAAATCCCAAAGAAATAGTAGCCTATCTGGCTCAAAAACTTCACACCAATGGCGTGAAAGGTTGCCAGGTTTATTTTTTCAACCCACAACTTACCTTTACTGCGCAAGTCAGTGAATATTCAATACCTACAGAGAGTATTGTTGAAAAACTTAAGCCTGTGACCGTGCAACAAATTAAAGGTTTAATAACGAACAGATCAAGTTTTGATGAAACCGAAGATGGGCTAGCCAATTGGCAACAAGCCAATGGCGAATTAATTGAATTAATACTAAGACATAAGCCTAAGCTTTTTACCATTGAGTGGGCATCAGTCACTGCAGAACAATTAATTACCCATTTAAATCTTCAGCAAGAGATGATTATCGAAGTTGAAGAGGAGATCCCCTCTAAAATTGATTTCGAAGAAAACCACGTTAAATTATTAAACATCATAGAAAGGCTTAAAATGAATATAGCCAATCAAGCCAACGATCGCAAAACAAACACCTATAGCCAATGGAAAACAAATTTGTTAAATCAAATTCAAGAAAAACTGGATAAAGAAGATCAATTAACCCCACACATTCAACAACGATATATCGAAGCTATACGGAACGTTTGTGCGCAGAGAAGAAATGTTGTGCATTTTTGGTCACAACCACATAGCGTGGCCGAGTTTGAAGAATTGTTGCAAGAAAAGAATTTAGATACATCTTTAGCGGAAATTTGCTTACTTTAAATAGGTAATGTTCTGACGTTTTTTATATCAGAAATCTTCCCTCTCCCCTGCTTTCTCCCGCGAAGAGCCTCATCCTATCATTTCGAGAGAGGGGAAATGGGGAAGACCGAAACCCGGGCTTCACTTCGTTTCACCCAGGCTGCGATTGTCATTACTTCGCTGGGTAAGCAATTTTATTCGCTTACCATTTACGCACGATTAAATTATTTTGTACGGACTTCACCCCAGGGACTTTTGAGGCCACATCCCCTGCAGTATCGCTTTGACGAATGGTTTTTACATAACCACTTAACATGACATTCCCTTGGTGGGTTTCTACCTGAATAGGGACATTCATTAAATTATTATTATTCATCATAGCCTGCTTAACGGAAGAGGTAATGGCCTCGTCTGAAAGGCGTGGGGCGAAAATGTTTCCACCACTTAGCATTTGACAACCACTCATAGCCATGAAACTTATACACATCAATGCGATACGACAGTATTTTCTCATCATTTCTCCTCACTCGGCCCCGTCAATTTGTACATTTTAGTATGACTATCTTACAAATTCTATGCATCACCACCACGTCAATTCAGTATTAACTTGTTATAGGTTTTGATTTAGGAGCATTTTTAAATGTTCGATCTCTTGTAATAACTCTAATGCTAAACCGGCTCCTGCCAAATTCACGCCCAGATCCCGGTTTAGTCGTAAAACAGTACCAATATTTTTAACGGCTTCGCTGTCAAACATCAGTTCCTCTTTCGCATCTTTTTGCGGTGTTACAATGCCTTCATCGATGATTTCGATAATAATTTCTTTTGATACACCATAAGAATAAGACACTTCGTGTAGCGACAAATAAAACCACTCCTCGCATTCCAAAGCACCTGACTCTTTATTTTTTTTAGCCATTAACTTACTCCTAACTGTTCCCGCGGGTTAAAAGATAGGGTGTTGGCAAGCTGCTCATATAATTTATTCGCTTGTTCATTTTCAACCTGGGGAATGACTATCTGCAGAATAACGTATTGGTCACCCGGTGGATTACCAGGTAGCCCTCGTCCTTTAAGTCGCATTTTTTTACCGGCCTGAGAAAGTTTTGGAATTTTTAAATTGACAGCACCCCCTAATGTAGGCACTTTTACTGAAGCACCTAAAGCAGCTTCCCAGGGAGCTACCGGCAAATTTAGATGAATATCCTTTTTATGAAGATGAAAAAGAGGATGATGATTGAAGTTAATTTCAATGTATAAATCCCCTGCCTGCTTGCCGGGCCCTTTTCCCCCTTGTCCTTTTAAACGAATTTGTTGTTTATTACCAATTCCCTTGGGAATTTTCACTTTAATTGAGCGCGTTTCGTAGCTAACACGACCATGTTGATCAACAACAGGGGTTTGTAGCTGTAAATTTTTTTCAGCCCCGTGAAAACTGTCTTCAAGCGTAATATTGAGTTTGGCATGAATATCCTGACTCTGATCATAAAAAGAGGCTTGTTCCTGGTGAAATCGCTCCTTGAAAATGCTATTTAGAAAGTCTTCAAATCCTGACATTTCAGCTTCGTCAAAATGACGATAATATTGTTGCTGTCCACCAGCCTGAGCGCCATATCCCTGTTGTCCTTGTTCTTTCCAGTATTGCCCATAGCGATCATACTTGGCCCTTTTTTCAGGATCTTTTAAAACTTCGTAAGCTTCGCCTAATTCCTTGAATTTTGCCTCTGCATTGGCTTCTTTACTTACATCAGGATGATATTTTCGTGCCAACTTTCGGTATGCCCGCTTGATATCCTCCGCACTAGCCTCCCGCTCAAGTCCCATAATTTGATAATAGTCTTTGTATTCCATAGCTTAACTAATAAAAATATTCTTCTTCCTTTGTAACGGTTGGCAGTAAACTTGTCAAATTTTAACTTGTACTTCACTTGTACATTTCTAATAAATTTGGCACATTTTACCCATATATTTAATATTCTCTTAAGGTTCATCAGATACTGTGTATATTAAATTTGTAAGCGATGTTTTAGAGATGATTGAAGTAAACGTTTGGATGCCAACCACAAAGTTTTTTGGTAAAAGAATCAAAAGTGCCCTCGGTTCATTTTTTTCTGCAACATTTAATGAAAATGCCGGTCATGTAAATTTTGTGCTGACAGTACCGGAAGAAACTTCAGCCTTTCAAAAATTGGAAGCTAACCACTATGAACTTAACGTGGTTAAAAGTATGGCGTTAATAGGACAGTCTTCTCCAGAAAGGAGCGTGTTAGGTTTTTCACCTGCAGGAACATTGAAATTTTGGCAGCCCAAGCAAGTCAGAATTAACTCGGTAACCCACAGTTTTTGGCCAGCAACACAAAGTAAAAAAAGCGTTTTGGAAGATATTTTACATCTCATGCATTTAGCACCCCGGGCTACAGGCGTTCCCTCTGAAATTGCAAGCCATGAAGAGGATATGAAAAGAGAAGCTTCAGTAAAAGATAATCTTGATATTAAACATCACGTGCATCTAGGCTTCAATGGTAAGAAAAAGCACGTTTTATCTTCTTTACAAAAAAGAAAAATAAACAATCAAGAATTGGCAACAAAAGTTAATGATTTAGAAGTGGCTCTTGAAGAAAAGGAAAAGTTGCAGCAGAAATTACAGGATTTAACGTCCAGAAAAGAAAACTTATCAGGACAAATCGTCAATATGAAGCAGCCTGAAGCAATCGAACAACAATCCGAGCTCACTGCCGAGTATAAAAAATTACAGCAACAGGAAAGTTTTCTTTTACGCAAACTTAGCTATTTGGAAAAAATGGAAAACTTTGATGAAAAAACTGTTCATGAACACCTTGAAGTGCACGAACGATTATTTACTCTTAGGCAACAAAAATCGGCAATTGAATTGGAAATTGAAGCGACTGACCAATTCTTGCAGACTGCAAACGAGCAATATCAAAGCGATTTACAGAATTTGCAGACCAACTTGCAAATTTTAATGTTAGAAATTAACAGGTTACAAGACAAATTAAAAACATTGGAAGAAGACATCATTCAAGGACAGACAATAAGCAAGGTAGCAGGCTTAAAAGCGCTTCATAAAATGAATGTGGACGCTTTACATAGAAAAACTATGCACCAACAAAAAAACAATACCACAGAAGGCAAACCTGCCGAACATACATTAAAATTACCTACCACAGATAGTGGCTTGCCTTTTTGTGTTGATGAAGAGTTAGTGCTAGAGGCCATGCAAGCTGAGCAGAAGAAAAACTATAGCTTTATCCATGCGAATTGCGCTGCCAGTGCAAAACGCTGTCTTTTAGCAGGAATTATGCACATCAAAAATGAACTAATAGCAAACGCAGGCTTTTCAGAGAATGACTTTATTATACATACCCCAGAAACCTGTAAATCCATGCGGGCCTGGATGAAAAAACTAGAGAATGGATTGGAAGTTCTCAATTTCCCCCAAAATAGTTTAGATAGGGCAACCGATGAAAGCATTTCCTCCAGTAGTGTTGCCTCGTTTGAGTTGCAATAAATATCCAGCGCTGATTCGAAAAATGACCCCACCTACGATTTTTTTAATAGGTACGTTTAATAATTGAACCTTTACTTTAAGCTTAAGATCGACCACTTTTTTTAATTTTGCCTTTCTTAGGCAAAGCGGTTAGCAAAATTTGCGTGATTGACGCAGAAGATAACGGTTTACTCAAGAAAAATCCTTGTACTTCATCACAGTTTTGATTCTTTAAGAATTTAATTTGATTTGGATTTTCAACCCCTTCAGCCAACACGGAAAAGTTTAGGCTGCGCGCCATAGCAATAATAGCCTCAATAATTACTTCATCACTTCGGGATCGCGAAATATTTTTTACGAAAGATTGATCGATTTTTAAACGATCAATATGAAGTTGTTTTAAGTAATTTAAGCTGGAACTACCCGTTCCAAAATCATCCAAAACAATTTTTACACCGATCTGCTTAAGTTTATTGATCATACGTTGCACTTCAAGGTTGGTAATTATTACATTTTCGGTGATTTCTATTTCAAATGTTTCCGGGTCAACCTTGTATTCTTCCAAAATACTTTTGACGGTTTCGGCAAAATTTACCTGCTTTAATTGTTGTGTTGCAACGTTTACAGCAACCCTTATCTTAGGGATGCCTTGCTTTTTCCATTCTTTTATTTGATTACATACCTCGCGTATAACCCACTCACCTAAAGGAACAATAAGCCCAGATTCCTCCGCGGTAGGAATAAATTGCAAAGGCAAAATGACACCTTTTTGCGGGTGTTGCCAGCGGATTAATGCCTCAAGGCCTAACAGCCGACGGTTTTTTGCATCATATTGAGGTTGATAAACAATGAAAAATTCATTATTTTTCATTGCATTACGTAATTCTGACTCTCGTTCTAGCTGTTGATTGGTAATTTTATTCAATTGGGGAGTATAAAATCTAAACTGGTTTCCGCCTTGTTCCTTTGCCTGGTACATCGCCAGGTCTGCATTTTTTAACAAGGTATTCACACTGGTTCCGTCTTCAGGATAAAGACTAATCCCTATACTGGTAGTTAAAACAAACTCATGGCCTGCAATATAAAGAGGTTGATTAAATGAATTAAGAATTTTTTTGACAACTGAAACGACTTCTTCACCTTTTTTCAATTCAGGCACTACAATTACGAATTCGTCTCCTCCAAGTCTTGCCAATGTGTCCTCTGCTCTTAATAAGGAAGTTAGCCGTTTGCTTACTTCACAAAGAACTTCATCGCCGAACTCATGCCCCAAGCTATCATTTACCAATTTAAAGCGATCTAAATCAAAAAATAAAATTGCAAAGCATGTTTTCTCGCGTGCAGCAACTGCAATTGCTTGTTGAATCCTGTCGTTTAGCAGCACCCGGTTTGGCAGATCAGTCAAAGAATCGTGAGTGGCTTGACGTTCTAACTCCTCTTCCAGGAAGGCTCTTTCTGTAATGTCACGGAAACTCCAGACCCGTCCTACAGTAACTTTGTTGATTCGATGAGGTTGTGAATAGCATTCGACAATTTTCTCTTCTTTAAATTTAACCACTTGTAAAGAGGTATCATCAATGTGTTGATGTAAATGATTAACCTTCTCAAGAAATTCCTCCGGTTTTCGTAATTTATTAACGATATATTCCAATACTAAATCTTCCCTTTTTTGCTTAATCAATGCATCAGGGATCCCCCAAATTTTTATAAACTGCTGATTGCAATCAATCAGCTTTCCTTTCAAATCGACCACTAAAATGCCATCGGTGGAAGACTCAATCGTTGCTCGCAGTAATGAAAGCGATTGTTGTAATGATTCAGTACGCTCATCAACAATTTTTTGTAACGATTCGGTATATTTTTTGGCGTCCTTAGCCAATAACCATTTTCTGGTTAATGCACAAGCCAATTGCCTGACTGCTACCTTATCAAATGGTTTTTTTAGCACCAATAAGTTATCGCTTACGCCTAATTTTTGAACTGTTTCTTCCCAAGAATAGTCAGAATAAGCGGTACAAATAACGACTTGAATATCCCTATCAATCTTCCACATCCGTTTTATAGTCTCAAGACCATCCCATCCCGGTGGCATGCGTATATCAACAAACGCAAGTGCATAAGGTTTTCCTGCTTCAAATGCTTGCTTAATTTTTTCGACCCCTTCTCGACCTTGCTCTGCTGTATCGATCTGAAATTCTGGTAACAAGCTTTCTTCGCTTTCCAAGGTATTTTCTTCCCCAAATAACTCCTTATCCAATACATTGAAAGCTGTTGATTGTTCTTTTGTTGTTGCCAAAACCTTAATAAAGTCTTCATGGATAGCAGGGTTATCATCGATAACCATGATACGAAGCTCTATATCGCTCATCGAACACTCCTCTGTTTTTCGCTATGCGTTACAGGTAATGTCAACGTAAAAATAGCGCCTTTTCCTGGTCCTGGACTTTTAACTTTTAATGCACCCCCCATATCTTGGGCAGACAATGCGCAACTATGCAAACCAAAGCCATGTCCATTGGGCTTTGTTGTAAAACCAAAAGAAAAAATACGATCTAAGTTATCAGGTAAAATACCCTCACCGTTATCCGTAACCACAATTTGCAGTTTTTTATTAGCGTGCTTAACGGAGAAATCTATTTGCTTCTTTTTGTTAGGGGAATTATTGGAAACCGCTTCTTTTGCATTTTGAATCAAGTTAATCAGAATCTGTAGCAATTTAGATTTGTCTGCAAATACGAAACTAGAATCACCATATTGTTTATTCACGGTGATAGCTTTGTCTTTCAAAGAGTTTGCTGACATTTGTAAAGCTGTTTCTATTAATTCAGGAATATAAATTTTTTCAGCAATACTGGATACACCACTAAACGCCTGTTGCATGGCAACAATAGCTTTTAAATGCTGTATATCTTCCTCCAGATTGGTTAATTCAGTGAGATTATCTTGCTGTGCTTTGATAAGAATATCGCCTAAAGCAATGAGATATTCAGGAATTAATTTACCTTTTTCATCTTGTGTTAAATAATTTTCAATGTCCCTTTGATGTTCTTTTAACATGGCAATAATTTTAAATAACTTTTGATAGAAAGGTTGCGAAAAATTTTCTTTTATTAAATTGATAGACACATTTGAACTGTTTAACACATTACCAATGTTGTGAAGGATAGAGGTTGCAATTTCTGACATTCCCGCCCGACGAGCTGTCTCAAGCAATTTTTGACTTAACTCCTTAATTTCTTCTTCATTTTTTTTATCTCTATCAATGTCAATCAGAATTCCAGAAAGCTCATTTTTTTGACCCTGACAATCAGCAATAGTTCGATACCATTGATATTGACCTTGACCATTCTTCAGCCGCAGTTCAAATGTGTAATTAACTCGCTTGTCCAAAGCAGTAGAAACCAAGCTTTTTAATTGTGCGCTGTCTTCCGGATGAACCACATCTAGAAATTCCTTAAGCGTTTGAAGCGCATTTGGATTTAGATCCAGTAAATTATAAAGCTCTTTTGACCAACTAATACGATCAGTATCTGCATCATAATGCCAGTAACAAAGCCGAGCAATGTGTTGCGCCCTCTCAAGTTTCTCGTTTAATAACATCATTTCACGCGATGAAATGTTCATAGAGCGTTCAAGTAAATAACGCTCTTGGTCAGTCTCCTGGTAGGTTTTATTGACACGCGAAATAAACTCTTGCCATTGCTTAAGATCACTGGGTAAATTATCTACTTCAATTTGAGCCCGATTTAATTGTCGTAGTAATAATTTATGTAATTCCATAGTCTTATTTTCATTCCATCAAGATTCATATATTGTGGTTAAAGTCATTGTTTGATTATGTAACTTGCAATCACCAAGACCAGCAGGTGATAATTCACCATAAGAATAAAATCCCACTTGAGTTGACTGCGCAGGCAATGCCTCCAGCGTTGACTCTGTTTCTTCTTCAGTCCTTTCGCCTAACAATAAACGTCGACCCACACAACTAATACTTACGTTTAAAATGGGGCCATGGGGCTCTATTATTTTTTCAATGGCTAACTCCCCAGCTTCATTAGCACTTGTGATAAGTCGATCAAAATTTGCGTGCATTAACTGGGCATAATAACCAACTGGCATATCCCCTGCGAAAATTAATGCCTGATTTTTCTCATCCACCCCTAAAATGGTACGTACTAAAGGAGTCGATTCTGTCGAGTTAGCATCTTGAATGGCTAGGGGATAAAGTAATCCGGAGGCAGGTAATTCCGCTGCCCTTTCCCCCAGATATTCCTTGTAAAGCGTCAATGCGGGCTGGTTATCCAGTTCATAAAGAATATTGCCTGCGGAGCGGGTAATCCTTCGTGCCGGCCCAAAAATATCCCAACCTCCTTTAGACGCATGACCAATACGAATAGAATCACCATAAAAGCCTACAGCCACGATATGGTTATGAAGGATTTCACCGTTAACAAGAGTCCAGGTTTTTTTAAAATGACTGGCATCAGCAGCTAGTCCACCTGTAATAAGCGGCTTAACCCCATTAACGGGTATATTAAGGCCATCCACCAATTCAGATCCATTCACATTTAATCCTTCAGAGAGTACAAAAATACTTTTTAAATCAGGAGATTGTAATTGGTTGCTGATTGACTCGCCGGCTGCAAATGAATCGTCAATAGTATTCACTTGCGCTTTAGCAATTTTAACTGCTGTCGCTCTAAATTTAATAATGGCAACAGAAAGACTTTTATCAAAAATATGCGGTCCAAAGATTTCTCCTGCGCTTGAACAGCCAATCATCCTGGATTTTTTATAAAATTTGCTTAATTGCTGGATTGGCTCCTGTAGATGAATAAACTCTGGCGCTGCAAATACAAGTATCATCGTTTGCTCAGAATCCAGATCCGGGAAGGAGTCTATAGTCCAACCACTCCCTTCTAAATATTGAAATGCCTTCAGTTCCATGTGCTATTTCCTTCGCTTTTCTTATAAATATAGCTTTTAAATTCATTTTTGCAGATTCAATATTCACCATGATTAAATTTAGGTCAATTTGTTTATTTACAATAACTACCCTTAATTTAACAATTTCTTTACATAACCAAATTTACAACTTAACAAGCCCTTAAGTTTTATTTGTTACTATACATACAGAATGACAATTATTTAATCATTTTTATAATGATTACTATTTTCTGCACGGATTCGCGCTGGTTTAACTTCAATAATGAGAACTATTATGACTGTTCATGTATTTGTTGGTGTGGGCCCTGCAAACCTCCATCGTGCGATTAAAATTAGAAAACTTGACCCTAATGCCGAGTTTATTTTTATCGATAAGCGCTTAACACCCGAAACTGAAGATAAAATTGATAGAACAACAGCTCGTGCTAATATTTTTCGTTTTGAAAATGAAGATGTCACTCAAAAATTGCTTGATGAGGGTGTTAATTTGGAAGGGATCATCCATCAACGCCAGTTTGATGTTAAAACAGGATTCCAGCATGGAGATGATACAGTTTTCTCTGCTAAGGATTTTACTCAAATACAGATACGTGATTTACAAATCGCATTCCTTAAAACCTTATTTGCGGCAAATAAAAAGCCCAAACTCATCCCTCAAACTATTCGTCTGGACAGTAATGAAGTAATAGCAGAAGACGTTAAAAACGTATTAAAAAAGAATAATATTGCTACTCATGGAGAAATAAAAATTCATGTCGCCACTGGCGCTTTAATGGATAATGAGAAGCAGCAAGAAATAATTTATCCAGAGAAAGCTCAATATTTTATGCCAGAGGCCACCGATGACATTAAAAATACAACCGTCACGCCACTGCATGGAACTACAACTTTCATCATTACCAACCAAATAACGTGCGATCAATTGCGTGACGCTCAACGTTCCCTGGATAGTACAAATTGGCAAGAACCGTTAAAACAATTTGGTTGGAGTCTTGTAAGACCCCCACGCATCCGCGTTTTTTATGCCAACGATATTTTATATATTGGACCAGAAATACCCGCTCAAATGAGCAGCATGAAAGATAAAAAAGACTACGAGAAGGCTGTAACCGCTTATACCCGTACTATTGCTACATTAGTGTTCCCTGACTTGTGTGAGCAAGTTGCCCATTTACCTGTCAACCCTCACCTGCGTTCCCGTTTTCCCACGCCGCGAGGCGAACGCGGTAATGTCATGAATTCGCATGAGAACATCACCATTTTCCACCATGGAGATAGACGTTATCTTCCTCACTATCAAACCGGTAGTGGTTTTGTGACCGCCTTTTTACAAAATGAGCTTTATGCAGAGATTTATGCTTGTAATACGTTCGAAGAATTAGTAGCCCTTGCCAAAGCGAAAAGTCCTGAAACGCATCAAACTCTTAATGCGGACTCGCTCAAGGATACCTATACAAAATTAATTCCAGAAAATGCAGATGAATCATTAAAAGAAAGGTTGGCTTTAGAAGCGTGTCAAAAAGAATTTTTCATGGCGTTTTCAAGAGATATTATCGAAGAAAACAAGAAGAAAGTCGGACGCTATTTAAAAGCACTTCATAGCCAGGAACTTGGAACATTTGCAAACCCTGTCGTCCTTGCAGAAATAATCAATAGTTTCAATCGCCATCATGGTACTCGTTTCACCTCAGAGCCTCCCCTTTCTTCGGAAGAAAAAGCGGTGTTCGTTGTTGCTCTGCTATCAACGCATAACGCTGCCTTTTTAAGGGAAGTTTTGCCGCAATTATTGAATAAAGATTTTTCTCAAGTTAACGATCAACAACTGTTTCGCATTTGCAACATGCATATTCTTGATTACCTCAACACTTTATCTGAAGACCAGAAAAAATACTTGCCAACACCCGCAGGCATAGTTGAAAGGGTTTTATTTAGGACCACTGATTCGCAAGACCCAGTAATCAAAAATTTAAAGAATATAACGAATTTAAATCCAGAGGAATTAGCCACTGCCATTAAAACAATTGCTAGTGAGTTCGCTACCAAAGAAGAATTACACCATCGCGCCGCCATTTCTTGGTTTAAGGGAAAACACAGCGAGACTATTCATCAATTTGTGAAAGAACTCAAACAAATTGCTAATGAAATCGAGCAACCCGATTTAATGGGTCTCCAGGCGATAGGGGTAATAATGGAATTTAACAAAAAGCTGCAGGCTGGCCATTCCCGCAGAACCCTACAAGCCCTAGAAAAAATTACTTCTTCAGTATTGTCTTCCACTGAAAGCCCCCTCATGCTTGCTTAATGAAAAAGACAAACTTCTCTTAAGAGGAGTTTGTCTTCCATTTTCTGCTTTAATTCCACACCAATTAGCCATTAGTTGTTTACTTAGAACTCTTTTTGCTTGCTTTCTTGAGTTTTTTGTGATTATTAATAGTTATATAAGGAAATATAATGCACAGAAGGAGCTGCCAATGCCTCACATCGAACAAAAAAAAGTTACTTCAGAAAAGCAGGAGATTGAGTTAAGTAACCTTACTGTCCCCCTTTCCCCACAAGATGAGCTCGCCAAAATTGCTATTACTCAAGAACAACTTACCCAAATTAAGCAAAGTTTGGGGGCAATCATTGATACCATGCAGCAAAATGACAGTCTATTTTCTCGAGCGGCCACGTTTTGGGGTAATCTTCCCTTGTGGCAAAAAATTTTAGGGGGCATTGTTTTGACAGTGCCTACTTTAGCAGCCGGTATTGCTGCGCATATTGGGATTTTATTAGCCATTAGCGGCGTTACCGTAGTTGCTTATACTGCAAGTGGAATTGTATTGGATGATCACCACAGCTGTAATAAGAACATTGCCGACAGATTAAAGCAGGGTATTTATAGTTTGGCGGATATCCTCGAAATCACTATTAAAGCCCTTGATAAAATTCGTGAAAACTTAGCCAAAGAAATTGATCGCTTCCGCTCTGAAAATGACAGACTTGCTAAAACGCTCGATAGCTTCAATGATCAAATGGAATCACTTACCAATCAAGTCGAAGTATTAACTGCTACGGCAGAATTACTCAAAGAGCAAAAAGAAACATTGGAAAAAGCAACCGCAAAATTGCAAAAAACAGTCGAGGACAATGAGGGATTATTAAAAGCGAACCAGGAAGAACTCTCACAACTTAAAAAAGATTACGAACAAAACAAAATACACTTAAGTGAAAAAATAGGTGAGTTAGCAGAGGTGCGTGCCTCACTAGGACTTGAAGTTCAGAAAGCCAAAAAAATTGCAGCAGCGCTTCAAGGGACAGTTAACACGTTATCCGATACAGTCATTACTGATGGCGACCAACGGATAGCCTTTCAACAACGATTGGAATCATTTCTAAGGGATGAAAAGGTGAGCTTTGCCAGTGTGGCTGAGCGTATTTGTAAAGCAGAAAGAGAGCTGGCCGAGGTAAAAGAGGAATTAAAACGCAGTAATGAACGCTACGAACAATTGCTTCACCGCCAGGAAACGCAGGTTAGTCGTTTGGAAAATCTGGATCTATGGACTAATTCTGCCGCCAAGTTGCCAAATCTGGGGCTTTATGCACGGAAAAAGCCCTCATTAAACCTGGCAGTCTCTCAACCTGATAAAACACCCTCTGTATGAGGCACAAATAAATGACAGCGCTTTATACGATTGGGCATTCAAATCGGAAACTTCAAGACTTTCTTGATTTACTCACGCATTATAAAATCAGCAAGTTAGTCGATGTACGTACCATTCCCAAATCACGTTATGTTCCCTGGTTTAATAAGGAATCGCTTGCTGATTCTCTAAAAGAAATATCTGTTCAATATCAACATGTGCCAGCCTTAGGTGGTCTACGCTCCCCCAAAGCGGATTCCATTAATCTTGGCTGGCATAATTTGAGCTTTCGAGCTTATGCCGATTATATGCAAACTAAAGAATTTTTTTCTGCATTAAAAGACTTAAATGCGATGACTGCGAACGAGCGGGTGGCTATTATGTGTGCAGAAGCAGTCCCCTGGCGCTGTCATCGCTCATTAATTGCAGATGCAGAAATTATCAGACATTTTCGCGTTTTTCATATTCTAAATGAGACTACTGTGCAAACACACCACTTAACATCCTTTGCTGTTGTTGATAGAGATAAACGGCCCATGCGGATTTATTACCCTGAACCTAACGTATAATTTTCTTAAGGCCCGAAGGTTTAGTTATATTCTAACGCTAAAAAAATCCTATAGTCTAAACTAAAGAGATATTGAGAGTATTGCTAATATACTTAATAGGGCAGCCTGGGAGGATCCCTAAAAATGGGCAAAAAAACTGTGACTTCAAGTAATTTATCTTTACTCAAAAAACCCACAGGAATTAATGGTATTGATGAAATCACTTTTGGTGGGTTACCTGAAGGAAGACCGACACTATTATGTGGTAGCCCTGGTTGTGGGAAAACATTGATGGCAACCCAATTTCTTGTCAACGGAGCAATGCAATTTAATGAGCCAGGTCTTTTTGTCTCCTTTGAAGAAACTGAATGTGAATTAATAACCAATGCATCCTCCCTTGATTTTAATTTACAAAAACTTATTGATGAAAAAAAATTAGCTATTGAGCATATTTTTATTGACCGAAATGAGTTTGAAGAAGCCGTTTCTTCCCTTATGGATACTTGGATACTGTTGCAAAGTGTGCATGCGAATGGTGAAAATAATCGAATTATTAGTGTCCTAAAATCCCGAGGCATGAAGCATTCAAATCAGATCAGAGAAATGCTAATAACAAATAACGGTATTGATTTTACCGATGTATATCTCGGTAAAGGGAAAGTTTTAACTGGTTCAGCACGTATCACACAACAAGCGATAGAATCTCAACAGGAAATCAATCAGAACTATGAAATAAAACATAAGCAGTGCGAAAACCTTTATAAAGTAAAAACCATTGAAGCGCAAATCAGTGCTTTACAATTAGAATTAGCAATGACAAAAGATGACATACAACATGCTATTATCCGCAGCAATAAACTAGAAAAATTAAATAAAAATGAGCAGAAAAAAATGTCAAGTTCGCGAATGGCGGACAAACTTAACATTGCAGCACAGAAAAAAGGGTAGTGTATGGACATACGTGCAACGGGCAAAAAATATAAATGGATCATGGTGTTATACATTGCAGGCCACACACCCAGATGTATTGCTGCACTATCCAATTTAAAAAAAATATGCGATGAGTACTTGCCTGGTCAATATACTATAGAGATTATTGACCTTCTAAAACAGCCTGCGCTTGCTAAAGAACATCAAATCTTGGCTATCCCTACTTTAATTCGGAAATTACCCCAACCAATAAGAAAAGCGATTGGCGATTTATCAAATAAAGAGCGTATAATTTCCGGTCTCGAGCTACGCTACCATGAAAAATAAACACTATTCTATTGAAGAAATTACCGAATTAAAAAATAAACTCCAGGAAGCCGAGGAAATATTGGCTGCTATTCGCAGTGGAGAAATCGATGCTTTTGTCATTGAGAATAATAAAAAGCAACGCATTTTAACGCTAAAAGACGCCGATCAACCCTATCAAGCTTTAGTTGAAGCGATGGGCGAAGGTGCTTTAACGCTTACAACAGATGGCACTATTGTTTACTGTAATACCTGTTTTACCAAGATGATTGGAAAAGAGTACTCCAAAATTATTGGTAAAAAATTCTATCATTATTTTAATAAAGGTGAACAAGCCGAGATAAGGGACTTACTTAAGAAGCTCAATTCCAAACCTAATACCAGAGAATTCATTTTAAATTCAGCGCATGTACAAAAAACGGTTTACTTATCGCCTCATCTCATTCATTTAGACAGTGGAGAAGAATACATCTCACTTATTGTTACTGATATTTCAGAATTAAAAAAAAATATCATTCAACGTATGCATGCCGAGGAGCGCCTACAATTTTTAATTTCTCATGACATTTTAACGGGATTGGCGAATAGAAATTTATTAACTAAATTTATCACTAAAGCGATACAAACAGCAAAAAAAAACAAGGAAAAGGTCGGCATACTTCTGGTCAATCTTGATCGCTTTAACAAAATTAATGATACCTTAGGCTATGATATGGGGGATCATTTGCTGCAAGTGATCGCTAAACAGCTCGAAAAAAATATCCAGGATGAAGGCACAGTAGCCAGAATCGGAAGTGATGAATTTGTTATTGTCCTGATTCAAGAAAATGTTGAGGCCATTATAGCCAAAGCTAAATACATTTTAGGTGGCTTCGAAAAAAAATTTATATGTGTCGATCAAGACGTCAAACTTACTGCAAGTGTTGGAATCAGCATTTATCCGCAACATGGCGATAATGAAAAAACACTATTAATGAATGCAGCGATTGCTTTGCACCAAGCAAAAGAATTAGGTCGTAATACCATACAAATTTGTACGGAAGAGATGGCTATAAGAACAAAAGAACGTCTCAACCTGGAAAAAGAATTTTATGATGCTTTTATCAATAATAAGCTAGAAGTTTATTATCAACCTCAAGCAGAACTAAAAACAGGTCTCATCTATGGTGTAGAAGCCCTGCTACGATGGGAGTGTTCTAAAGATACCTTTGTTTCTCCTACGAAGTTTGTACCTTTAGCTGAATCTATGGGTTTAATAGACTCTTTAGGAGAATGGGTTTTACGAACGGCCTGTAAAGATTATCAACAATGGCTTAAAGAAGGGATTCATTTAAACAGTATCGCTATTAATTTGTCAGCCATTCAGTTGAAAGAAAATAAAATAATTCATGTGGTGCAAACATTACTTCAAGAAATAAATATTAACCCCTCTTGTCTGGAGTTTGAAATTACTGAAAGTATTTTAATACCTGATACTCCTATTCCTATCAGTATCTTAAATCAGCTTAAACAGTTAGGAATTACTTTGTCTATTGACGACTTTGGTACGGGTTACGCTTCTTTAAATTATTTAAAACGCTTTAATGTAGATAAGATTAAAATTGATCGTTCTTTTATCATCGGCATAGGACAAGACTTTTATAGTGAAGCGATTATCATAGCGATGATTAGTATCGCCCATAGTTTGAAAATTAAAGTGCTGGCTGAAGGTGTTGAGACAAAAGCACAAATTGAATTTCTAAAAAAACATCATTGTGATGAAATACAAGGATTTTACGTGACTAAAGCCTTACCGTCCAAAGAGTTAATGCAATTTGTAAGAGAAAACCCACGTATAAACTTCAACTAATCTATTAATTCACCTAAGTCCTGTAACTGCAGTTTCCCCTGTTTGATCCGTAGATAATTCTGGCTCAATTTTGTCAATTTTATGAATAAAACTTGTTAATGCTTTTGCAGTGCTGGTATCAGGTGATCCTTTAAAAAATCGATTAGTGCCAGGAATGATAGAAAATAAATTTCGACGATAATAATCTTGTTGCACATTGATTAAAATTTCTTTCATCTCCTCTCGGCTGTGGGCTTTTCTTAACTTCTCTACAGCATCTTCAAGCAAGTGGACATTACTCTCCAACTGAAAAGGTTTGACTTTAGCTTTAATGAGTACGGTTATCGCCTCTTTTTTTATGACATCCAGCTGAAGGTTAGTAAAAAATTCACGATGCCTATTATCACTACTAAAGATTTCCTTCAATGAGTAGTTATCCCCCGCCATAATGGTAGTGATGTTGGCTGACAGCTGGGTAAATTCCAGAAACCATACATCCTTAATTTTTTCATAAATTTTTTCTTTATGCTTTTCTTCCAATTGCAAACTATTCTCACTATCCAATTCAATAGAATTGATAAGCAGCTTATCTATCTCATCAAGGAGCGCCTTATAATGATTTTTAAGATCTAATACTTCCTCAGCAAGGATAGAGTCAGAGACAAGGGTTGTATTGATAAATCTTATATTAGTCAATAAATTAATAAAAACTTCTTTCTCTTTACTCTTTTCAATTAATAATTTTTCTTTCAATTTTTTAATAAATTCTTTGTCTTCTTCCTCATATTCCTCAGGATTTATTTTTTCCAATTGATCTGCCGACATCATGAGAAAACACTCTAATATGTCACCTTCAATTTTTACATTTTTTGTAATGGCAGGTGTATTTTGCGTAGCAATTCTGGCTTCTTGTTGTAACGCAAGCTTTTTATCCAAATCAATATTGAAGTCCAAGGTTGTGATATCCACAGGTAAACTGATTACCCGCTCGCTAAAATCATGTTTTAATGCATCGAGTAATTCTTCAGTATTGGCTGCAACATCAATACGACCACTTGCCAAGTATTTAATAAAATTGATAATTGTTGCCAAGATGCCTGATTGTCTATTTTTTTGCTGAGCAAATGCAAAACTTAACGTTTGGTTAATTTTTTCTTCCTTTCCCAGTAAGGCATCTTTTCTTAGATGAAGCAAATGCCTTACAGGAAGATTATCCCCTACCCCACCATCAATGTATTCATTGATTTCACCCGTCGTTTCATTTTTGAATTTAACCGTTTGAAATACTAGCGGGAAAGAAGCGGAAATTCTGGCTGCCAGCCAAATTGGCATAAAGGGTGTTGTTTCATCGGAGAATAACTCTAATTTTTTTTTGGTTAAATTAGTTCCTGTAATAATTAAACGTTTGACTCCCGCATTACCCAGGCAAGTATTAAGAAGCTCTAGATCCATAAAACTAACTGCATCAATGTTGATCTCTTGTAATTTTTCAAATTGTTCAGTGAGCCTTTCTAAAGGAAATTCAGGGGGTTGAAGTTTTTCATTAATCTTAAATCCAGACCTCAACCATTGATTTATAGCTTTGACGCTGTCATTAACCGTTGCTTCCTTCTCCATACCCTCTAAAAATTTAGCGATATCTCCTTGGAAAGCGGAATTAGTGTCTTTGTCTTCTTTGAGTAGCTGTAAATGATACTGAATACTCGTCTTTAATATTGATTGGGCTGTATCAATTTTATTCGGCAAATAGTCTTTAATGACCTTTTGAATATAGGCTGATAACTTATCGCCTGTACACAACCCTCTTTCCGAAAAGGCCTTCGAAAATGCATAATCTTTAAATTGATTAAAATCTGTATTATTTATTACTTGGGTGATTTCTTTTGCAGTCATCCCTATTGCAACCATCAGGGCCGTTAGAGCACCCGCTGAAGAGCCTGCTATAGTATCGACTTCCCTTAAAATCCCTTTTTCTTCCAAAACCTGAATAGCACCACCATAAACAACTCCCTTGGCTCCCCCTCCTCTTAAAGCAAGTTTTCGAATAGGTTTTTGTGGCAAATTAAAAGAATATTCTTTTGCCAATAATTTTTTATTTACAACTGACATACGATCTTCTCTTCTAAAGATAAAAGATACTTTTAAAGTCATTATAACTGTAGAAGATTAAGTGTTGCTTATGTAAGCGGGGTTAATAAAGACTTATTAGACAAAAATTTATAAAATGCTTAATATTTTATTAAGTTTTTCCTTTTATACTGTTTGCAAAACATTAAAAATTTTAAAAAATTGCATAACTTAGTTCATGATTTGGCTCATTTTGAAATTTATCTGAAAGGTGGCGACACTTCGGAATTAAAACGTTATTTGCAGTACTATGATAAACGTTTGGATGAACTCAAAATCAATTACCACCAAACCGTTATTAATACTATTCCAGTCGTTGAAAATAATGTTAAAAATCTCCTTAAAAATTTAAAAATTCCTTCTTATCAATGGAAAGAATATTTAAACCTTACTGTCTACAATTTTCTATTAAAGCTCCACCGGGAATCACATCCTCAAATCGCTTATCTGTTGAAATTGCTGGATGAAAAACAACCACCCAGTCAATTTAGGATTTTTTTAGGGATAGGGGTAGGGATTGCGTTCATGTCCCTTATCGCATCTCCACAGATGCAAGGGGTTTTATTGTCGCTCGAAGCCTTACTCACTTCGGTTATTGGTTTGCCCATTTTAGGATTGATTTATAATCTTTCGAGTACTTTTTATTTTGTTTATCAAACTCAAACAGATGCAAAAAAAGATTTATTTTCTCGGTTATATGATAATTTTTTCTTACTTGCAAACACCTTAATCAATATAATGGCTTACAGTTTTTGGATAGCAGCAGCAACACCAATGACGCCACTTGTGGCTGGTTTATTTGTGGGTGCTTCTATTGTAAATGTGGTGAAAGAAGTTGCCAGTTTGGTACAGGAATATGTCAAATTTCAGAACCTTCCTGCCATTCAAAACCCCTCAGATTTACTTGCTCACCAAACGTATCTGCGACAGACTCATGGATTTAACAAACACCGAAACGTTTTATTAATCAATCTTGCTACATCGGTTTTATTAGTGGGAGTCATGGCAGCATGGTGTTTTATTCCTGGCGGTTTAATGGTTACATTAGGTGCCTTGACAGGTATTGGAATTTTATACGGCCTTAAACATTTCGCCTTAAAACAAAATGATAAAAGAACAAGAAATGCCTTACAAAAACAATTAAAAGCAGTAGAAAAGGAATATGATCGTATCCAGTTAGCCGAGCTATCACCCGTGTCCCCTGCCTTGTCTCAATTAACACCTCAGTTAAATTTAGAGAACACTATTATACCGGAAATCAATGAGCTACCACCGAATCAAATACCTCGTAAGATAGAAGAAGCTCTCGAAGAAGACTCATTGTTAATGCCTCTATGCCCCTAACTTATTGCTCCACATCGATTTCCCTAAGCTTCTGGAAGCAAAGGGTTGTGTTAATTTGTTAAACATATGGTCACAAATATCTTTTGTGAAAAAGGTTTCTTCACCTGAGAAGGTGTTAATTAACAGGTTTTAACCATTGTAGCTATCGCATCAATTTTTTGCGCTTGATTTCGATGGGTTAGGGTTTGGATAGGTTTAAAGAACAACGGTGAATGATTTTTAGCATCACCCACACTATCGGCTGTCTCCATGGTGGGAGCGTTCTCTTTATCTGAATCAGCATTCAATGAAGTTGTTAGTTTTTGTACTACCAAATTAATATGTCTTTGAATTATTGGAAACTCTTGCTGCAGGGCTAATTTTAGTGCTTCATATTCCCGGCCGCCTGTTTCTGTTAAGCGATTTAATACCAGCTGAGGCACTTTTTCATACCCTAAATTCACATTGCTATGAATGTCATACCATTCCAAACATAAACTATGGCGCCTGATAAGATTTTCTTTTCTATTCTCGAGTTCCTCTTGGCGCAATATCCCACTCTCACCACTAGCTTGGTAGAAAGCTTCAGTCTCATCACAAACCTGTAATTCCTGGACATAAAAATCACGCACTACCTGTGCCTTTTCTTCGGTACCAAAAACCGCTACCATCCGGGCATTCACCTGAAATTCAGGAATCTGGAAAGGACTACCGTAATAAACTTCCCGCAGGATCTTGTAAACCTTATCTTTTATCTCTACATATTTTGTTGCTAACACCATTCCCAAAAATAACGTTGGAATTAATATAATGGTAAAAGCCAATTCAGGAATTGCCAAAGGAGCCAATAAGGCAGCAACCAAAGTAACAAATGCAGCAACCACTAACAAAGGCATTACCGTTCTTAAAATTTTTCGGTATCCACTTTTTTCATAAAAAGCAATATCACGATACTCTCTATAAAGCGATAAAAAAGGATTCAGTAAACTGGAGATTATCCTTCTAGTTTCAGCAATTTGCTCAGCAGTACGTCCATAATTATAAATATCGAGAATTGCCAAAAACGAACTTTCATTCTGTGTGGAGAATCCAGTCGCTTGAATAAATGCATGGGCATCTGCCAGCTTATTTAGAAATTCTTTTGTTTTTTCAACCGTCTTGCTCTGCCAAAAAAGAGAAGATAATGAACCGAGTAATTCCTCTTGAGATGAAGTAGTAGACATCCATTGTTTTTGATTAATTAGCAATAAATTATTCTGCAGTTTTTTCTCCAGCCCCCTTTGATAATTGGTAAACCAATCTTGCAACTGCAAATTTTTACTAAAATTGAATGACCTGAGCACTGTGTTTGCTAATAATCTCGCCTGTTCCAAATTAAAATAATGAAGATTCACATAGTCAAATGATGCATTGGTAACTTGTTGCAGGTGGTTAAAAATGATGATGGTCAACACCTTTTCTTCAATGGATGAAAAATCAACACTATCCGTGTGCAAGGAATAAAGATATTGTTGTGTTAATTCCGCTATAACATTTTGATCTTCGTTTAGCCAGATAAAGAACTGGGCTAACGCATTCATTCGCTCTTCAACAATAGCAAATTGATTTGCAATTTCTTCAAGGCGTTGTCGCTCTTTTTCGTAGGCAATGCTCTCTCTCAGTAATCTTACTTCGTCAAGCTGTTCAAATTGTTCCAGCCAATGTTGAATGAGTGCCGTTTTTTTCTGATTAAGTGAATGGAGCTTCTTTTCAAGCAAGTCTAACTGTGTAATTTTATGCCAAGCCTCTGTAAAGAAAAATTGTTCATGGGCTTTGTAAATTTTTCGATCCAGCTTAACCAGCGAAAGTAACTCTTGTGAAAATTGCGATTGCGCTAGTCTTTTTTGCTCTTCCTGACTTAAAAAAGCAATGTCAGGAAAAACCTCTGGAAGAAGTTCAAGAATGATTGCCGTAGTAAGCTTTTTATAGTCTTCCTCTCTCTCAATTCGCTGCAAGAGTTGCGCTTTCTCTAACTCAATTTCTTGTTGTTTTAATTTCCCTTTGTTCTCGATATCACTAACTAAGTAATGCCACCAGGAAATGGACTCTTGAAAAGCAGACAGTGATTGAGAGATTTTATCAGTAGTATTGACAAACAATTTTCCCGCTGGAGACTTTTCAAAATCGGCCCTGACTTCTTCGGAGAGTAGTGTGTATCCTGGAATCAACAAATCAGCAATATCAAGAGATTTCATATCTAAACCAACTTTGGTATGAAATGCCAGCATATTGCCATTAAAAACTTAAGATATTATTAACGGGTTGAAATATTGTAATATTTATCCAGTTTGTTAGTTTATTACCTATAGCGAGTAGAGAATTTTTTATCGAGTGCATAATTCTATAAATTCAAACACCATCGTGATATTCTGTAATTATTCATCTTAAATTAACTATTTGCTAAACGGATTAATGCCGGAAGAAGAAGATGATTTTAATTATCAAAAAACTTCGCAAGGATAAGTTATGTATGTCTTCCGACGTTTTGGCTTTCATGTAGTAAAATTTTTTCACTCATTAATACTTATTTTTCGGTTTTTTGGTCACTTATTTCATAGTTTAAAAGACGTTTTATTTGGGGGATTATCTATTTCATGGTTTAACATGGTAGAAATTCTTTATTATTCAGGGGCCAGACTTGTTATCCCGCTTATGTTTATTTGCTATCTAATTACTTTTTCTGAGGCCAAAACGATCTTTCTTCTTTTCAACTCCTTTCACTTAGGCCATAAGGCTTTGGCTATCTCTCAAAATATTCTTACCCATGAAATCCTTCCTGTTTTTATCGGTTTCATTATGTGCATACAGGCTGCATTACATTTAATTAACACTCGTCTCAAACGACTTCGTCAAAGTCCTGAAGAAGTTATACTGGAACATGTTTGGCCCATTATTGTCGGGCTTAATATTACTTCTTTATTATTATTCACTTATATTATTGTGATCGTATTTATTAGTTTCTATATGACTTTTCATTATTTATCCAGTATGACAACTTATGAATATTTAACCTTTGTTACCAGTCGTAACTCCATTTATGACTTGATTTATTCCGCTTTTAAGACTTTAACTTTATCCGCCATTGTGAGTTTGGCCGCGGGCTATTATTATTATGAAGCAGCAGTTAGACATATATCCTTAAGAAAAGCCGTTTCCCGCATTATGACTCGCGGCTCTTTTTGGCTGATATTAACCAGTATGTATATTACATTTATAATCTAAGGACAGGCATGCGTCACGAGCGTTTTTATACATTAGTTGGTTTTTTTGTGTTTGGAGCACTTTGTTTAATGCTTCTTGGTGCGGCTTTTTTTTATGAAGAACACAAACGCGCACAAGTACAAACCTTCGTGATGTTTTTTAAGGGCTCTTTAAGAGGGTTAATCCCTACCGCTCCTGTTACCTATCGTGGTGTAAAAATCGGTGAAGTTCGGTTAATTGAAGTCACAGAAAATAAAGCACGAAATAGAGTTAGAATTCCTGTTTATGTGCAATTTTTTGTGGAGAAAACATTCGGGTTTAGTCAAGATCCTATACGCCTTCTCATCAATAATGGTTATGTGGCTAATATTTCCAAACCTAATTTAATCACTGGGGTTGCTGACATCGAGTTGATAAAATCAGATTCAACCCGCAAATTCAAACAGAGTTATTATCACGGGTACCCAATTTTCCCAACCAGAAATACCACTGAGAAATTTACCAGTATTGATGAAGCGCTTAATGCGGCTAAGAAAACACTGGAAGATATTAGTGAGCTTGTGCGGTCGAAAGAAGTGCGTGACACCATCGAGTCAGCACGATTAATGGCTGAAAGTCTTGAACGATTGGCAGGTAATTTAAATCAAAATGTTCCTTCCGTCGTGGCCTATTTGAATCAGAGCCTGAAAGAAATTGCCAATGCCGCTTATTCTACAAAAAATTTAACGGATTATTTGTCACGCTACCCCGAATCATTATTGCGAGGTAAAAAGTGAAAGCTATTCGACTATGCATCTTAAGTTTACTCGTTGTATTTATGATTGCTTGTAGCCGCAGTAAAGATACTCAAATGTATCTATTAAATCCCTTACCGCCAATGAAAACTGCGAGCAAACCTTACAAGCATTTACAAATCGGAATCGATGAAATCAATACGCCTTCTTATATTGAAAAACCGCAGTTAATGATCCATTGCAGTCCTCATCAACTGAAGTTGGAAGAATATCACCAGTGGGCTGAAGCATTGGATAAAAACATAACACGAGTCGTTGAAACCGATCTTTCTACCTTATTACCAGGTTCTATCGTTGAAAGCTCACCTTGGAATATAAAATTCAAACCTAATTTTCATTTACAAATTGATATCTCTCAATTTGAAATAGATATCAATGGAAATAGCATATTACGAGCGGAGTACCTTATTTATCATGAAGATGCACTTCTAAAAAAAGGTGATGCTTACTATTGTGTGAAAGTAGTCCCGACCACAATCGAAGCACTTGTCGTGAGTATGAATAAAAATTTAACGTCCCTTACCCGAGATATTGCCAAAGCCTTTACGGCGGAATACCAAGGTATAGGCAAGTAACACCCCTCTAATCAATTATGAACGACCGCTCTTTGATGCAACATGATCCGTTGTTTCTAGCAGTGTCTTGCCTAACAAGTTTTCAGGATTGGCTTTCAGCTCAAGCAGACGCTCTAACTCCTTTACTTTTATATCTATAAATGCTTCATGGTCCTTAAAAACTGTTTCGTGTAAGGACTGTGGAGAAAATTTGTTGGAACTTTTCATTTGTTCAGCAACACTAAAAACACCTGCGATGACTGCTATGGACTCTTTGCCAAACTTTCGACTTGATGATTTTTCACCTAAGACAACCAACGCTGTCCATAAATAATTAATGAGCACCGGATCAGCACCGTAGATGGCAAGTTTATTCTTTGGTGAGGGAGGCTCGTTCAATGCCAGTAACATGCAATTTGCCATAGTCAATGCGCTTTCCATAAGCGAAACAGGATCCTTACCCATTGACTCTCTTACTGCTGTAAGTTTCATACCCTCTTCTGTTTTTTCTTGGATAAACATGGCTTGCGAAGAAGGATCAGACGTATTTTCGGCATAGTGAACCCTGCAAAAATTATCCTTTAATTGCGGCGCTATAAATTCACCATGAGCATCATCGTTGGCCGATAAGGAAGTTGCTGGTTTGGCTCCAGGAACAGCTTGGCCCAGTAATGTATTTTTATCTTCCACGGGAATATCTATGTAACCATGCAAATAAGGTAAAAATTGGGTAGAACTTTCCACCACTTCCTTTTTCCCCTCAAGTTCTGCCAGTTTTTCTTTTAGAGTAGCTTGCAATAACTTACACTGCGTTAATTTTTTAGTTAACAATTCTATATCCACATCACTTGTCTGAATCTTAGCTTCTAAACTTGCAATGGTTTCGTCATTAACTGCAATCAAGTGACGAATTTTTCGTTTTTCTTTTTCGGCGCTATTTTGAGAGCGTCTTTGCCATTTATTCGTTCGTAGGAGATTAAAAAAGGCATGATGTTCAAAATATTTCGTGTTTGTTTTATGCGTGATTACTTGTTCAGTTAACGTTTTTATATGTTTACCTTTCGTATCGAACCAAGTTTCCAAGGGTTCACTGATATTATTATCCCGCCAATAATTATAGGCTCTTGCGGTCATGCGAATAAAATCCCTTCCCTCTTGCTTACCATCAAGGTTGTCTTCGTATTCGCACTCTTTCCAAATGCCTTCTTTTTTTACAAGATAAACAAGATCATTAGTGACAGTCAGCGTTAACTTATTATGAGTAAATGATTTAAAAAATTTCTTAAAAACTTTCGTTCCAAGAAGGCCGAATTTAAAATACTCACCTTCGTACACTTTAGATTCACAACCGATGTTACGGTTGTTCATTTTAATATTTGCTGCGGTAAACTTTTTATTATTCCATGCACGCGCATCACCCATCTTTTTTACAGACGTTTGAAAACGATCCCCAAACCCTTTTTCTCCTTTCACCTCTGCAAAAGCCTGGGTAATCTTCTTTTTAGCATAAGCTTTACATTCATTGTTGACCTCTAGGGGGCTACGTACAAAGGTATCAGGCACTACCAAACTTAAACGTCCATCTTCCAGGGCAGCATCCCTAATACAAGTTTTTACTGCTAATTCTTTTTTACTGTTTTCATGTAAATCTTCTATCCCTTTATAGCCTGCAGCAAGAGCAAACTGCAGAACCATCTGTCGCATTTGCGAAGTTTCGCGCTCATAACTTCCATCTACTGAGACCACATTATTACCGCCAGGTTGATCTGTTTTTTGCAAAAGCTCGAGATCCATTTTTTCAAGCACGCCTTTTGCCGCATAAGTTTTTCCGGAGCTTGAAGGTCCACCCACCCAGAGTACGATTATTTCAGCCCATTTATTACCAGGAAAATGTTTTAAACAGCGAAAAAATACGGCATTCCTAAATGCTCTGCTTTTACTTTCTTCTTCAATAGCTGCTTTATAAAGTGCAAAACCATCTTCTTCATCATCTTGCAGAAAATCAGCCAGATTAACAGTTTTATTAGCACGATTGGCTTGCCAGCTAATATCTTGAAATTTACGACCTAGAAAACGTAAAAAATGTTTCCTGGCGACAGTGGGTTCCGGGCTATCTGCAGGATGAGCACCTTCATAGAGTTTTTCTTGAGCTTCTGGGGTTAGAAAGTAATTGATATCAAAATTAGCAGCAAGCTGCTCAGCCGGACTGTCAACTTCTAATTCGTAATTACCAATTGTATTTACCCACCTCTGAATTATATCAGCAGTGATCATTTAAAACTCCTACCACTTGAAACTTCTGTTTCCTGGTTTAATTTCCTTAAGCCAATTATTTTATTTATAGCCTATAAATACTGCATTTAACTTTAAAATAACAAACTTACATTAGTTAAACATTAAGAAAACCTACAGTTGGGCAAAAAATTTTACAGCAATTACAAAGAAATGCCTATAACGATTCAAAGAGTAATAAAAAATAGATTTAACGCTGTTAATTTTATTTTAATGATTTTTTCTTATACTGGGCTTATATCAATAAGTGAGATAAACATGTTAAATCTAGAACAACAAGCAAAAGCGCAAGCCATTTATATGCAACACTTGCTTGAAAAGGCACAAGAAAGGGCACAAACACGAGCACAGACAAATGCCCTAGCCTTTGACCCTCAAGGACGCGTATTGGTCGATGTAACACTTGATGGGAACGATTGGATTACAATAGCTCAAAAAGTGAATGCCACGCTGAACACAGAACTATCTGATGTGAATTTACAAAAAGAGCTTAGAAGAACAACCGATACAACAACCGTTAGCTTAGATATAACAGGCCATCCTGATTTAAAAGAAAAATTTAAACATACATTAGAAGAAGCATTAACAAGGATAGGGGTATTACCCAACAGGACTTCCAGGATTGTTGATACCCTGGATAAAGAACCGAAAGGCAGCATTATTGCACTCCAACAAGAATTTCATTTTCATTTAGGTCTAGCTGCCCGTGTTTATCAAAAGACAAATAAAAAATTCAAAGGTAAAGAAAAGGAAATGCAGGCTGCCCATGAAGCCGCGGTAAATGAAGTTAATAAACTAGTCTTAGAAGCTTATGCCAAAGCGTTAGAAAAAGCGGTCAACAGCAAAGGTGAATTAAATGTCAAACAATTAAACCAAGCGTTGGATAAAGCGCGAAAAAGTATAACCCCTCAAGCACATACAATCCTGAGACGAGAAATTGTACGTCATACCGGTGTAATACTTACCAAACTCAACAAGTCGGAATTAAAACATACAGCTGAAGCAACCACAGCTACCGCCAATGATGTGTTACACACCGATAACCATCAACATTTGGCAACCCTCATCAAAGGATCTGAAAATACAGCCCATCATCGAGTTCAAGGCAGGGAATTTGCTCATCGACAACTTATTACTCACCCCCTAACTAAAGATGGCATTATTCCCCATTCACACCCCCGTATACAAATTCGTACCCCCTCTCCTGTGGTAAAAGAAGGTTTGAGTGAAGAGGAATATATAAGTGATGTCGCCATTAAATTAGACGAGATTACTCACGAGTATTCTTTAAAAGAAAAGTTATCATCCCATGAGGGGATGCCGAAGGCTTTTATTTATAATCGCTACACAGCAATTAATGATTCTCTTGGTGATATAAACGGTAACCTTCAAACTCAAAGCGCCCGCCATATCCTTAAAGGCGCTCACGAATACAATGCTAAACAATTAGCAGAAGGGAATGCGGTTTATTGTTTGGTACAGAATATTTCTGTGAATGGTTTTGGTGATCATCTTGGCTATTCGGGCGATGATTTGACTATAGAGTCAACCTTAATGACGGAGATGGCTTTACTCCATACTCTTTATAGTACATCTGCTGAACAACAAGAAAATATCAAAAAAGTGTTTGAGAAATACAACCACTTTTTGCGGCATAGGAAAGGGGGCGATTATTTTTCTCAGTCCAATGAAGGAAAAGAGGCGATTAAAGCCATTGAGGCAATCAAAAAGGGTTGGCAAAAAGAAGAGCCTCATGAAGCAGCACCTGACCTGTTTAGTGATGTCCAATCTAGCTTAAAAAAACTGATTGCGAATAACCTTCACTTTAGTCATGACTATGCCAAACTGATTCAATCCCTATCAGTTTTTATTGAAGAAGCTTCTATTAGTGGGTGTAAAAGTGGAAACGAGCGGGCCCAGGCAATCAATGGCCGTGTGGCTATTTTGGATGCTGTCCAGCACACACCTCCAGAAAATTTATCAAATGAAGGTAAAGCCATTTATGAAGCCTTAATTAAATTGTCAAAAACTGAAACGGCATCAGATGTTATTCGTGCGGCTGACGAATTAAAATTAGCAATCGATACAGCTTATAATCAATTGGGGTTACAAACAGCAGCATCTATTGTCAGTTTAATTGACCAAGGAGGTCCAGCCAAAATAGAAGCCAAACCAGGCCACCCCTTTTATGCTTCCAGAAACTACGGTGAGGAAAAAGCCAGGGTATTGCCTAACTTGCAACAAACCAAAGCGGGCAGCATGCAAGCGCATAAAGATTTGCCCAGCCAAATGGTTGACGCATGGGAAGGTCATCCTGTTTCATGGTGGTCGCGTATGAAATCTAGTCCCCTTGGTGTTATTGGGGCTATTATAGGTACTATTATTTTTCCTATAGCCGCTATCGTAGCTGTAGTTAACCCCTATAAAAATACACAGGCAAAAGCGGAGGTTACTCAGGAAAATAAAATCCTTGAACAGGAGTTTCAACAATTTGAGAGCAACAGGATTAAACATGAAGTGGGTGGAGGTACTGATGGCAAAATATTCAAACTAGGAATCAAACCCAATGATAGCTCAACGAAAACAGACACTTCTATCTACACAGTTTCCAAGGAAAAGCAATTAGACTTAGAACAAAAGTCTATTCCTTCCATTGAGGATTCTTCAACTTCGACTCAAAAGGGACTTACAGAGATTAGTAGCGGTTTTATAGATGAAGGAAATAAAGACCCAGTAGTAGATACCAAAGCAAGTAACACGTTTCAATAAGAAAGGTTGTGGGTCGAATGCTGCATCGGCCCTTTCTCTACCTAAACTACCGATTTAATAACCACCATATAATCATAACAATAAGACTAATAATAATGCATGTTGTAATAGGAAAGTAAAATACAAAATTTCCTTTTCGAATGACAATATCACCTGGCAATTGGCCAAACCCTAATTTTTTAATCCATGGCCAAAATAATCCAGTAATTACTAAAATAATACCGATTGCAATTAGAATTTTTGGCATTCTTTTTACAAATTATTAATTATAATTTCTTTGAGTATAACAATAAGATCAAAATCCAAACACTGGTTTTGTGCTGTTAATTTTTGGCATTTCAGGTTTTATTTACCCTATGAAAAATTTTATGTAGAATCAAAAATAACAAAGAAAAAGAGTATCCTATTATGCAATATCTAACTCCCCTGCGATGGCAGCAACTTATCCGCTCTTTTGCTTTATTAGTAATCTGTGTTTTTACTTCTAGTTGCATGGATCTTGCTTCACAAACTCCCGTAAAAAATAAGCAAGGTGTCACTTATAAAAAAGGACAAGTTTATACCATGCGCGGTTTGGGGGGGGTTTTTAGCACAGGTATGAATCGTCTGGAAAATACCCTCGATAATGAATATAACATTCGTACAGCGAGCACTATCTGGTATAAGGCTAATACCTTAAGTAATTATATTATTGAGCATCGAAAGTCCAAAGAGATCGATGGTCCAATTGTTTTGATTGGCCATTCTCTAGGTGCTAATGAACAAATTAAGGTCGCGCAGAATCTTTACAAGGCACATATTCCTGTCGACTTGCTAATCACTGTAGATGCTGTGGCACCGGTAAAGGTACCACCAAACGTTAAATACGTATTAAATCTTTATAAACCTGCTTATGTTCCTATGTTTAGTGGACTTAAAATCAAAGCGGAAGACCCGGAATTCACTTATATTAACAATTTCGATGTATCCAAACTTAAAAATATTTATGTCAACCATTTTACTATTGACAAAAATAAAGAAATTCAAAAAATTATGCTCGATAATGTGCTGGCAGTGATTAACAATACCAAGAGAGAGCATGTGTAATTTACTCGAATTGTAGTTTTATCATGAATCAATCATCAATTACCTCACCTAGAATTTGCATTGTAGGAGCAGGACCTTGTGGCCTTGCTGCAGCAAAAAATTTGCTACAGCAAGGTTTGAACAATTTCACCATGTATGAAAAAAACCACAGCTTAGGTGGAAATTGGGTTTTTGATGAACATAATACCCATTCAAGTATTTATGAAACAACCCATATTATTAGCTCGAAGCGCCTTTCACAATTTGAAGACTTCCCCATGCCGGCGGATTATCCAGATTATCCGTCACATCAGCAAATTCTTAATTACTTTGAATCTTATGCAAAACATTTTCAAATTGAGGCCTTTATAAAGTTTAATACCACAGTGGAACAGGTTTCTCCTACTAAAGACAACCAATGGCTGGTATGTTATCGTAATGAACTTGGTGTTCATCAAGACGTTTATGATTATCTTTTAGTAGCCAATGGCCATCATTGGGATCCCTTTATTCCTGATTATAGAGGTCAATTCAATGGAGAAATCCTCCATGCTCACCAGTATAAAAAAGCGTCTTCTTTTAAGGGCAAACGAGTATTAGTTGTAGGTGGTGGCAATTCAGCTTGCGATATAGCCGTGGAAATATCACGAATCTCTCCTAAAACCTGCATTAGTATGCGTAGAGGGCAACATATTTTTCCCAAATTTATCTTTGGTAAACCCACAGATATCCTTTTTGCAAAACTCAGATGGGTCCCTTTATGGTTAAAGCAGTTTTTGGCAAAGCATTTTATTCGTCTGTGGCAGGGGAGATACCCCAAGTACCGCTTGCAAAAACCAACATGCAAACCGTTGGAAACTCATCCCACCATTAATTCGGAACTGCTCTATTTTATTAGGCATGGAAAAATTTCACCACGACAAGGTATCGAGCGATTCGAGGAAAATCGTGTTTTTTTTGCCGATGGCAGCAGTGATGAATTCGATACGGTTATTTTTGCAACGGGATACCAAACAAGCTTTCCCTTTTTTGATAAAAACTTAATTGAATTCAGTAAAGCCACAAACATTCCTTTATATCGAAAAATGATGCATCCAGACTTCACTAACTTATATTTTATTGGTTTGGTGCAACCTCAAGGATGTATTTGGCCTCTAGCAGACTATCAGGCGCAAATAGCCGCAAAAATCATTGCCGGGAAATTGAAACGTCCAGCAAACTTAGCAGGCAAAATACAACAAGAGATAAAACATTCTCGTAACCGCTACAAAGATAGTGTCCGCCATGCCCTGGAAGTGGACTATCAGACTTTTCGCCGCCAGCTTTTAAAGGAATTAAAGCAGAAGGAATTCAAAATTGCTAAATGATCAACGCAAGTTATTAATACTGTCCAGCCTGGGCGGCGTATTGGAATTTTATGATTTTATTATTTTTGCCCTCTTTGCAAGCTATATTTCTGCTTCTTTTTTTCCTACCTCGGATAAGCTTGCAAGTTTACTCATTACTTTTGCTACGTTTGCAATCGGATACTTGGTTAGACCTTTAGGAGGTATTGTATTTGGCCATTTTGGTGATCGCATTGGCCGTAAAGTGACCTTTACAATATCCATCCTTATGATGGCGTTTGCAACACTTGGCATAGGGATTATGCCGACCTATGCAATGATTGGGATAGCCGCACCTGTATTGGTAGTTGGATTGCGTATTATCCAAGGCCTCTCTATAGGCGGTGAAATTCCTGGTGCAATCACTTATGTCAGCGAAGCTTTCCCTCACCATAAAGGTCTGGCATGCGGCATAATTTTCTGTGCACTTACCTTCGGTATTGTCCTTGGCTCCATTGTTAATGCGCTTATAGTCAGCCTACTTTCCACTGCACAAATGTATTCTTTTGGATGGAGAATTCCTTTTATCCTTGGTGGAATTTTTGGTCTTTTTAGTTATCTATTGCGTAAAGAACTGCAAGAATCTTCTCAGTTTTTGGCCATTGAACATTCGATTGTTAAATTTCCGCTTTTGCATGTGCTTAAAGAGCATTTTTCTTTTGTAATAGCAGGCACGTTCCTGACAGCACTTTGTGCTGTCATTGTCACCTCACTTTTCTTGTTTTTACCTGCTTATTTTACCGAAATCCTTTACTTACCCGCCAATGCTTATATTTGGCCCCGTACAGTAGCTATCGCTTTAGGATCAAGCCTGAGTATTTTTTTTGGTTATTTGACCGATATTTTCAATCCTAAAAAATTGATTATCCTGTTAGCGTGCACCACTGGATTGCTAGCTTACCCAATATTTGCCATTTATGTGCATTTCTCCAATCTTTACGTGATAGCATTAATAGCCAGTTCATTTCTTATGGGACTTTCTGCAGGGATTATTCCTAGAGTACTTAGCGAATTATACCCCACAAAGATTCGGTATACAGGAATTGCAGTCAGTTACAATTTAGGATTTGCCTTTTTTGGTGGCTTGACGCCGTTTATTTCATTGTCGCTTATCTATTACACAGACTGGGTAACTACTCCCGCCTTCTATTTGATTACTGTTTCAGTATTAGCATTAGTTTCACTTTTAGTGATTACTTTTCAACAAAAAAAGAGGCGAATATTAGGTTATTCAATTATTGATTCTAATTAAAAAAGATAATCCCGGTTGCAAGCAACCGGGCTACCTAGATGGATTGCATTATACCGTGCCTGATGCTGCTCGCAGACGGGGAGATTCTACTTTCCCGTCTAACCATTTGATTTTAATTGATATTTTTATAAAATCTCAAAATATGATATCATTGCTCAATATTTGGTTTTTATATCAATATTGACAACAATCCAACCTGACAAAGATATCAAAATCAATTTTTTTTTGCAGTTTAGATGGCCTAACGTTTATAAAGCTATCTATTTTTGTAAAACACTGGACTCAAATAGCTACACTCTTAGGAGAATATTAATGCAAGAAAGAAAGGAAATTTCCTCCGCCTCCCATCCAGCCTTTACTCATACTGTTACCTTCTATGAATTTAAATCTGAAACCCCTTGGACGCATACTGCCGTTTCAGCAGGCTCGTATCATTATTTAAGTGCCCATCCTATTACTCATGTTGAACCACCGGTTCCTAATATATTTCATGATCCTGATGATTCCGCTACCAAGGTACTAGAATTATGGAGTAATATTGTAAGACCTATGGTTTCAATAAAAATGACGTTTGGTAAGCCAGAAGAAGAATTAAATCACTACGATTATGTAAAAACAGAAGTTCCCGTCACAGCAGAACAATACCAGCTAGCGCAGAAATCTATTGAACAACAAATCCAAAATGGCAAGAGCGGGCTACAAAATTATTCAATTTTTAAGTTCTTGGGAAATTCGTGCGCTGAGAGTTCTCAAGAGGTTTTAGAAACAATTACACAATCTACGCAAGAATCCTCACTAGCTCAGCGAGGTTTTTTTGAGCATGCCATTGCATTGCCCCAAGCTCATTTCAAACGTGCGCAAAAAGTTAGCCAATCTCGACAAGATAACTCGCCATCCACATCCGTGGTGTCAGTGAACAAAACCAATGTTTTTTTTAATACCACTAACAAAGGTGAGCGATTTAAAATAGATGCATTATCCATCGAACAACTGACTTATTTTTAATAGGGTTAGCCCAATGCGCTTAAGTACATTGGGCTCTCAGCAGCTCTATAGTTTTTGTGTAGAAAATCCAATACGCTCTAACTTTTCTTTTTGCGATGCAATCGATGCTTCAGCAAATGACTTTACCAATGATTTTACACTAAACATGCTAAGTTTCGGCAAAATTTGCGCTTCTAAAGGCTTTATTTCAGGAGCTGATAAAGGCGTTTCTATTACTCCGTTTTTACGATTTTCAGCCACCTTTTTGCCATTTTCAAAGGTATGCGAGGGCCACATTTTACCTGTAGACCAAAACAACTTTTTTTCATTCGGTGTTGAGATGATATCCGCTATTTGTTGTTGATGGCCAGCACATGAATAAGTAATGCTAGTAGGAATAACTGAATATTTTGCTTCCCCTTTTATCGCGCGCTTTTTTTCTTTTTTTGCAGCCTTATAAGCGGCTTCAAATTGATCTTGCGTAACGGGTACCTCAATCTTTTCATGAGGAAATTTCTGTAATTCCTCAGGGCTCTCAAAATGTATACCTGTATAGAGCATTCTTTTTAGATTCAGCAGAATAATTCGCATATTTGCGATACCATCATCTGGATCACCTAACGAAGGAGGTGTTTTTTCTTTTAAAGGGTAAACGCTGAAATAATTTTCTGAGGAAGCCTCTTCTGGTTTTCCAAAAATAGTAGCACTATGATCCCAGGCCTCGCCATGAAATTTAACAAACGTTAATACATGAGAGAGGTTGGTTGTTTTCTCTGGTGGTAAAGACGACACTTCTTTCTTCTCATCATCGTGTTGCTGACCTGGAGAACCCTGGTTTCCAGTCACTGTTTGATTTTTTGAACCGTGAGGCATAATTATCCTATTTATTTACTATCTGTACAAAATAAAAATATTATAGAGAACAAATCTTAAGGAATTATGAGCAAAATGTAGATTCATTGTTGATTAAATTCGCACAGGACAAAACTTGAATAGTGTAATTTCGAGCCAAGCCATTGAGGTAAATATCGGCAGAACTTATAGAGAAAATTCTTACAGCCACATTCAGAGGGTCTACAAGCAGTCTAAGCCACATGAAAGGAAAAACGATTAATCACGAATATTATAACCACCATCAACATAGATGATTTGACCAGTAATATATTTCGATGCGTCGGTAACTAAAAATAACGCCGTCTCGCCAATTGCTTCAAGGGTCACCAACTGATGAAGCGGTGCCTCCTTAGCCGCCTTTTCCATAAGTTGATCAAAATCGGCCAGACCCGAGGCTGCACGCGTTTTAATTGGGCCTGGGGAAATCGCATTGATGCGGATATTTTTGCTACCCAATTCAACAGCCAGATAGCGAACTGAAGTTTCCAAAGCCGCTTTAACAGGTCCCATTAAATTATAATTTTTTACCACTTTTTCTGCTCCATAATAACTCATCGTAATTATTGAGCCTCCTTTAGTCATGAGAGATTCAGCTTCTTTCGCCAATCGGAGTAAAGAATGACAGGAAATATCCATCGCAAGCAAAAATCCATCACGTGAACTGTCTACTACACGTCCCTGTAAATCAGTTTTCGGTGCGAAAGCAATCGCATGAATTAAAAAATCCAATTTACCCCATGAGGCTTTTATGTGATGGAATAGTTGCTTAAGTTGTTCTTCCTTTGTTACATCCAGAGGCATAAAAATAGGGCATGAAAGGCGCTCTGCTAAAGGTGCCACATAGGGTTTTGCTTTTTCATTTTGATAGGTAATTGCTAAGTCAGCACCCGCTTCTTTCAATACTTTGGCACATCCCCAAGCAATTGAATGTTCATTGGCAATACCAACAATAAGTCCTTTTAAGCCCATATTAGCTTTCCTTACTCAAGAATAGAGAGGGTATGAAGCGCCATTATGCGCTCTTCATTCGTTGGAATGACATGCGTTTCAAAGGGTTTAAGGAATTCAAGCCGCTTTAAAATTGCTTCACGAACTCTGGAGGAATTTTCGCCTATTCCCCCTGTAAAAATAATACCATCCACCCCACCTAACGCAACTGCCATCGTTCCCATTAACTGAGATGTTTTTAAACAAAAATAGTCTAGTGCAAATTGGGCATTGGGCTCATCGCTATTTTGCAATAGACTGACATCATGCGTCCAGTTAGATAAACCAAGCAAACCCGACTCCTGATAAAGAATGGCTTCGGCTTCATCCACAGACATACTAAGATCACGAAGCATGTAAATTACAGCACCTGGGTCTAGATTGCCACAACGTGTTCCCATGGGTAAACCATCAAGGGCGGTCATTCCCATCGTGGTGTCGATGCTAACTCCATTATCTATCGCACATAAGCTCGCGCCATTGCCTAAGTGGGCGGCGATGATGCGGCCGCTAGCAAGTCCCTTAGCACTGTGACGCAACACATGAACAATCCATTCATAAGAGAGGCCGTGAAACCCATAACGGCGTATGCCTTGTCGCCGTAATTTTAAGGGTAGCGCATATTCTGTAAACAATGGTTGGTGGTTTATATGAAACGCTGTATCAAAGCAAACAACTTGTGGAATATCAGGCTTTAAAGCTGCGACAATTTTTATTGCCGTTAAATTATGCGGTTGATGCAAAGGTGCAAGAGGGCATAGTTTCCATAAGCGTTCAAGCACTTGCGAAGTAACAAGCATACTGCGCTGGAATTCAAGCCCACCATGCACGACACGGTGAGTTACTGCCCTCACTTGCCAAAATTCATTGCATGACTCAATCCAATCAAGAATAAATCTCAATGCATCTTCATGCGTAGTGTTTGCAGGAAGATTTTTCTTATCAATTACTTCATCCCTATCTTCACCTGCCTTCACAGAAAATTCCGGGATATCGCCTAAGCGAGAAACCTGCCCTTTTGCAAGTAAGTTAAGTTGCGGTGATTTTAAAAATAGCTGAAACTTCACGCTTGATGAGCCAGTATTTATGACCAGAATACTTTCACGCGTTTTAGCAGTCATTTAATTTTTCCTGCTTTGCGGGCAGCAGACATTTTAACGGCCAAGGCACAGGAAAGAAGGCGGGTCCGCAATGAATCAGCACGGCTAACGAGAATAATGGGCACACGCGCACCCAAAACAATGCCTGCTGCATCGGCATGTCCGAGAAAAGTTAATTGCTTTGCCAGCATATTACCTGATTCGATATCCGGGACAAGCAGAATATCGGCATCGCCTGCGACTGAAGAAAAAATTCCTTTTTCTTCTGCCGCCTGTTTGTTAATGGCATTATCAAAGGCTAAGGGGCCATCGAGAATACCATCGGTAATCTGGCCCCGATCCGCCATTTTACATAAAGTTGCGGCATCAACAGTCGCTTGCATTTGGGGGTTAATCAGCTCTGTCGCAGCAAGTATCGCTACTTTTGGTTTCTCCTCTTCACCATTTAACACCCGCCAAAGATTAATCGCATTTTGACATATATCCGCCTTATGACTCGCGTTTGGTTCAATGTTGATCGCGGCATCGGTAATAATAAGTGGTTTGTGATAAGAAGGAACATCCATTAAGTAGGCATGACTGATGCGATATTTGGTACGTAAGTTCGATGATGAAGGAACCACAGCTGTTAATAATTCATGAGTGGTTAAGGAGCCCTTCATAATTGCATCAACTTTTCCTGCACTCGCCAATTCAACTGCTTTTGCTGCAGCGGCATCACTATGTTCTGCATCAATGAGCTTCCATGTTGAAATATCCACTTTCGCTTCTTTAGCTGCATGGTTAATTTTTGCCACAGGACCAATCAAAATGGGAACAATAAGGCCAGCTTCCATAGAATCTTTAACTGATTCAAGAATTTTGCCTTTTACAGGATGCACAACCGCCGTGTGTATCGCTTCCATACCTTCGCAGGATTGAATTATGGCTTGAAAACGATCGTGGTTATGAATTTCTACTTCCGGCAAATTAGCGCGGGGGACCCGTATTTTTTTAACGGGTGCTAAAACCGTTGCAAGGCCTTCCATCACCACCTCACCACGTTGATTCACCCCTTTACAATCAAACATGACTATAGGTTTGTCTTTTTGCTTGTGGTGTACAATAAGGGTAATGGTTATGTTATCCCCAATGCGTACAGGCTTTTTAAATTTAATATCTTGCTCCAGATAAATTGTTCCGGGCCCAGGAAGAACCGTCCCCAAGAGCGCAGAAATTAAAGAGCCAGACCACATACCATGCCCGACAATACCATGAAAAATATCACTTTCTGCAAAAATTGGATCCATATGCGCTGGATTTACATCGCCAGACATTGCCGCAAAAAGCGCTATATCATTTTTGGTCAAGGTTTTACTTAGACTCGCCTGTTGTCCGAGAGTAAGTTCATCGAATGTTACATTTTGCAGGAACTCTTGCTCCATCATTTTCATCCCTAAGGGCGCACCACGAATATTTATCGTAAATGGAAGATTGCGACTAGGCAAATGAATAATTATGCCTACCTTCTTTATCCCCATTAACCTGCTCTAACAGCGGTGGACAAAAAGAAGACGTTGTCTCTGTTAATTTTTTTTCTGATGTTGCACCAAAACTCACTGCATAGGTTCGAAGAGAAAAAATAAGAGAGCTAATAACGCCAAGGGCTATCGAAAGATTAATCATGATGGGAGACTGCAAATAATCCTCATGAAGACTCCTCTCAGCAAAAGAAACCATCAAAAAATACCCTGTATTTTTTCTGCCTTTATCCAATCCAGAGAAAAAAGCCCAAGCCACATCAAACCAGGAACGCCAAAATGATTTGGCCTTGTCCACAGGATGATAGGTTTCAATCAAATCATCAACAAAAAGACTCATCAAAGCAGGAATATTTTTTTCTAACAACACTTGTTTATCTAACTGGATTTTTAATGGCTTTGTCTGCTGTTTTGCTGCTTTTATTGTAGTACAAAGTAAAATGAGTATCCCGATAAAAACGCTACTGATAGCAAGGGCAACAGGCACTACACTGAAAAATACCGTCACGCCAAAAATTATTTTATTGATAAACGCATAAACAGTTAGCCCTTGCCTTGTCCCTTTGAGCGTTTTATCAAAAGTGGTTATTCCCTTTGCCTTAAGTTTATTTGAGTACTTGAGAATATCCTGATAAAGAATTTCAAACTGAAATTCGTCAACCTGTTGAATTTTGGACAACATTGTTAATGAGGTTAACTCTTTTTGCTTTAAGCGTAATGTTATAATTAAACTACTAACCTCCAACCTACGCTGATGTTCATATTCTTCATGAATACGAGTAGCAATGGAAAGAATTGCAAACGCCATACAACAAGTCACTAAAGGAATAAACGCAGGCGAAGTTAAAGAAACAAAGGTTAAAATACCTATATGAAAAGCTACTGCCTCTATTAAACCGGTATATGCAGCAGAAAGATAGGCTAATTTTTGGTCGGTTGGGGATTGAACGGGTATGTTTTGGTAGTAATGCTGAAGCGTATTCCTATCCTCACACTCACTTTCCGTTAACGCGATAATTTTTTTTTCAAGCGTGTGTAATTGATTTTTTACAAGCTCTCGTCGATTTTGCATCCGCCGAAACCATACGCGATTTACGACAGAAACAGCTCCCATTGCAAATCCAAACGGCATCAGGACGTGATCAAAGCTTTGATCTTTGAAAAAAGAAGCAATTTTTAATGTATTGCTAACAGCTCTACTGGCTTTCTTTAGTTCGCTTACTGAGCTTCGGCAATAAGGCCAGAATGCCGCCGTAGCCTGTTTGAAAGCGTTGGAGGTATTTTCTTCACTGATGTTGGCAATAAGGGATAAACCAGCAAAAACCATGGCTTCTGTCAGTGCAAATGAAATACCCTCTGGGGTTTGTAGCCAATCGTGAATTGATGCATTGGACGATTGGGTGGTAGAAAGCATGTCGAAAAAAAACTTCATCCCCCCATAAGCAGCCACACCACCATCTAGTAAGCCATGTAATGCATAGATATAACCGGTTTGATGTATTTTTTTAGCGAATTTTAGATGGCGTACCGAGAGCGGCTCTCTTGATGAAGCACTGAGAGAAAGCCTTCTCTTGGCTGGAGTTAGAGAACGGTACGATCGAGCAGCTTTTTTTCTTTTCTTCATCACAATATTTCTAGAGCACCTCGTTGGCAGCTATTCTAACCACCAAGACTTATGGAAATATTAAGGGCAGAATCATCACTTTTTTGAATGTTTCCAAGTCTCCACTTGCTATAGTTATAAAAAGGAATAGTGGGAATGAGCTCATGCAAACAAAGGATGTTTATATAGGAACCTCCGGTTGGAGTTATGGAGGATGGATAGGTCGATTTTATCCAGAAAAAATAAAGCCTGATGGTGTATTACCATACTATGCTAAGACTTTTGATTCGGTGGAATTAAACAATAGCTTTTATCAAATTCCTAAAGAAAAAAACATCAAAAAATGGTTAAATTTAACACCCCCTCATTTTATTTTTTCCTGTAAGGCAAATCGTTATATCACCCATACTAAAAAATTACAGGACACGGAAGAAAGCGTAGTAAGACTACTTCATGTTTTTAGCCATTTTGAGGAGAAGCTAGGCCCAATTTTATTTCAGTTCCCCCCTTATTGGCCTTTGGATTTAAGTTGTTTAAAAAATTTTATAGAACATTTACCTTCGAACTATTTTTATACATTTGAGTTTCGCCATAAAAGCTGGTTTTGTGAACCACTTTACGAATTGTTGCAGAAACATCAAATGACACTCTGTTTTTATGACTTCAAAACTTATCAATCGCCGGAAATTGTAACGGGTAAATTTATCTATATTCGTATGCACGGCCCGCAGAAAGAAGCCTATCAAGGCTCTTATAGTGAAGAGGTTTTAATAAAATATACCCAAAAAATTAATCATTGGCAGCAAGAGGGAAAACCTGTTTATTGTTATTTCGATAATGATGAAAAATGTTGTGCTCCGAAAGATGCACAACGTCTTAAACATCTGATTGACCACACAAAGGCAATTTAATTATTCTATTAAATTTCAATGATTCATTTTAAAATGAGCCTCTTAGCGCCATAGAGTGCCTTTTTAAACTAAAAGGATTTATCATGAAGAACAGGATGCTCTGTAGTATCATTTTAAGTTTTATCTGTACCCAGCTATTGGCGCAGATAGAAAACTCTACCTTGTTACAACAACCTCGCTCTTCACAACATAAAAATATCGCCTGTCCTTCTAACATCATCACGGAGACACCTGAGATTGATGACGCTTTTATTTTAGACTGGGTAACACACGCAGCCACGCAATCTTTTCATTTCACGCCCGAAGCCGTTGATACCCAACTGCAACAGCTGCAAGCTTGTTATACCCCACAGGGTTGGAATGAGCTTAATAAAGCCTTTTATAAATCAGGTAATATTGAGCTTATTAAAACTCAACACTTAGCTGTCTTAAGCGAACTTGATGGCCCTGCTCAACTCATCGAAGCAAAAGAAGATTTATGGAAGATTACTGTGCCCTTGCGCGTGATTTACCAAAATGATCAGGAAAGAATCACACATTTTCTAAATGTATATTTTACTGTAGGCCGGAAATTACGAGGTGAATTAGGAATCATGCAAATGATTGCCATACCACGCGCTACTCCCTCTTTTCAAAAAGCAGGCTCTTTAAAAGAAACAGCAAAAGGCGTTTATAACCTTCTTGCGGAAAGAAATGTAGAAGCTCACAATGCCCTACAAGAAAAGATTATCTCACCTTTTTTTTCCTCGCTATTTCCAAACCCAACCAGACTCCTTGCCAACACTTATGAGGATAAAGAAAAGGCTAGCTTGGTACAATTACCACCTGGCCACTCAGAAAATCCATTGCCGCATCCTCTTCTGCCCGCTGAAATTATGCAAAAAGATTATGCTAAAAATCTAATTGCAACACCCAGTAGCCCATTTACTGAGGCTATGAAAATTAATTCAACAACCCTTCTACATTGGCTAAACCAAGCCAGTACCCCATTTTCCTTACCACTCCTCCGACAAAAATTTCAAAGCTGGTATGCCCAAATGACAATAAAAAATCGATTTTCTGAAACAGGCAGAGAACAGAAGTTAGTGTTCAGAAGCTTGGTTAGAGACGCAATAATTCGCGGTGAGCGTGAAGGGACACAATGGAATATTACTTTGCCTTTCAATGTCTCTTATCAGAATAATAAAGGCAAAATCACACAGTTAGTTAATATTGATTTAACACTGGGGTTTAAAATTAGTAGTAAGTTTTTGCCTTCTCAAGTCGCACCAATCCCCACCCCTACTGGCATGATTAATCAACCACAATCAGCTTATAAGCCTTTAGCAACAAACACTATCGATTGTAATTATCGAATCCCTTCTGAAATTACAGGGATTGACGAGAAAATTATTTTAAGCTGGGCTGAAAAAGCAACCGTTCAATCCTTCAATTTTAACGCAGCAACTATCGATCAGGAATTGTTTCAATTGCAATCCTGTTATACAGAAAATGGCTGGATTAATTTTAAATCAGCGTTAGATAAGTCAGGAAACATTCAAGCCATTAAATCATCTCATCTAACCATGAACAGTCAGATAGATGGAAAAGTTGAACTTGTTGAAGCCCAGGCTAACCAATGGAAAATTAGATTACCCTTAAAAGTTAACTGGCAAAGCGATAAAGAAGTAATGACACAATTATTAACGGTAGATTTAACCGTAGGGAGAAAAATTAATGGTAACCTGGGAATTATGCAAATTATCGCCACCATTAATGGCTCTACTTTATTTAAACTTAATCAGTCTATGAACACTTAATTTCAATAGACTACAGTTTTAGTGAAATTACTTATGTATGCTATCTTTTAAGGTAGTAATCCTACAAGGAGAGTGTGGTGAAAAATTTTGACGTCCTCATAATAGGAACAGGCCAAGCTGGACCTTCATTAGCTGTTCGTCTAGCGCAAAATGGAATGACTGTTGCCATCATTGAAAGACACAAATTTGGCGGCAGTTGTGTTAACACAGGCTGCATTCCTACCAAAACCTTAGTGGCCAGCGCTGAAGTTGCCCATCAAGCTCAACGTGCCAGTGACTTTGGTATCGAAATTAGTGGCTCAATAAAAACAGACATGAAAAAGGTGAAGGCACGTAAAGATGCTATTGTTAACAAGGCTACTCATGGTGTCGAAGAATGGTTAAAAAACACCCCCAATGTGACTGTCTATGAAGGACATGCACGATTTATTGATAATAAAACAATCACAGTGAATGATCAAAAAATATCGGCTGAAAAAATTTTTATTAATGTGGGCGCACGTGCTTTTGTACCACCCATGGAGGGGCTTGAACAAATTGATTTTTTGACCAATTCTTCAATTTTGGATTTAGACTATGTGCCAGAACATTTAATCGTGGTAGGTGGCAGCTACATTGGACTTGAATTTGCACAAGTGTTTCGACGTTTTGGAGCCAAGGTGACTGTCATTGAAAAAGCCCCTCGCCTGATTGCCCGCGAGGATCCTGATGTTTGCGATACCGTACTTGAAATTATGCAACACTCAGGCATTGATGTTCGACTTAATACCAATTGCTTATCTTTTTCATCATCCGAAAATGGAATCACAGCTCATTTAGGCTGTGAGAGCAATAAAAACACCATTACCGGGTCTCATGTATTAATGGCGATTGGGCGTAAACCCAACACCGAAGACTTAGGATTGGAAAACACAGATATTCAAATTGATCAACGTGGCATCATTGTAGTAAATGATGAGTTGGCTACAACGGTTCCTAATATTTGGGCTTTGGGCGAATGCAATGGCCGGGGAGCTTTTACCCATACCGCTTATAATGATTATCAAATTGTTGCAGACAACTTATTAAATGAAGCGAAACGTAAGGTGACTGACAGAATTATGGCCTATGCACTGTATATCGATCCCCCCTTAGGCAGATGCGGATTAACAGAAGCAGAAATACGTGCTAGAGGCTATAAAGCGTTGGTAGCCAAGCGTCCCATGACCCAAGTAAAAAGAGCGGTGATTAAAGGTGAACCAACCGGGTTTATTAAAGTTTTGATTGATGCAGATACGCAAAAAATCCTTGGTGCAGCCATCCTTGGGGTGAATGCGGATGAAATTATTCATTCAATTTTGGATGTCATGTATGCTGAGAAACCCTATACACTAATTCGAGATGCTGTTCACATTCACCCAACCGTTTCCGAACTTATTCCAACCACTCTTGAAAATATTAAACCGTTAGAAAGCAGGTCATGATGGGTTTGGTTGAGAGTTATTTTTATCTTATAGGGAGTCTTTTACTTACAGGTTACTTGATCTCTGTATCCAGTAGCCTGCTTAATCCTTTATTAGCCGCAATCATTCTAGCTTTAGCCTTAAAACCCATGGCCTCTAAGCTTGAGCAGCTTAAAATTCCACGCTTGATAAGTGCTTTACTATCTGTTTTGATTTGTATTTTTATACTGTTAGGGATTGTGGCGTTCTTTTCCTCACAAGTAAGTAATATCAACTTCGAATTAGACAGTTTAGGAAATAGTTTTGATGGGATTCTTGGCAAAAGTCAAACATGGATTTCCGAAGTAATGGGTATCAGTGCAGCACAACAAACTTCTATGTTAAATGAATCTTTCAATACGCTCATAAAAAACAGCACTGCTATAATAAATAGCACATTATCCATGACTACTAGCTTTATAACTTCTTTTATTCTCTTTATTATTTCCTTATTTTTTTTCCTTTATTATCGAAGAAAGCTCGTTATTTTTTTATTTAAAATAACCAAGTCAAAACATCATTCACGATTAAAAAATGGATTAAAAAAAATTCAATCTGTCGTTAGTAGTTATGTTTTAGGCTTGTCCTTTGTAATTTTTATTATAGCCGTACTCAATACGATTGGACTTTGGATTTTAGGCATTGAACATGCCCTTCTTTTTGGAGTAATGGCAGCAGTTTTAACACTGATTCCTTATGTTGGAATTCTCATCGGCTCATTTTTTCCTGCGTTATACACCCTTATTCAAACAGGCTCGTTATGGCTTACGCTTGGTGTAATTTTAATCTTTGCGATTGTACAGTTCATTGAAGGCAACTTTTTGACACCGAATATAGTGGGTAGACAAGTAAGGGTTAACCCTTTCGCAGCCATTTTAGCCTTAGTAATTGGCGGTCTACTGTTAGGGATCATAGGAATTATGTTTGCTCTTCCTGTATTAGCCCTAGTTAAAGTAATTTGCGATGAGATTCCTCCACTACAGCCCATTGGTTTTTTAATTGAGTAGTGAAACTTATTGTTAATATTTTGTTAATCTTGCCGTGATTTAATACCTCCAAAATTGTAGGGAGGTAATATGCCAGCTTATCAAATCCAAACGCCTGTAGTTATCTTTACTCATAAAGAATATGGCGAGCGATTATTATTTCAATTAGGTGAAAGTAATCCTCGTAACAAACTAGGTAAGAATGGGGTAAGCTTCCATAATCCGTTTAGTGCTTTGTTTTACAAAACAATTAAAATCCAAGCAGATTTAATTGATGAGCAAGGAAAGCACCAAAACCGCACCTTCTATATCAATCGTAATAGTTTAATTAAATACCTTGGAAAAGAAGCCAATAGTAGTGACAGCGATACCCAACTGGTTAGCCAATTAAATGCAACACTTTATAACTCGGCACTGAATGAACCTAATCCCCAAGATAAGCAGAAACAAAGTGCAGCAGGAGAACATTTACGCCATGCTGGGGAGCATAATCAAAGACGCATTAATCACTGGTCAAATGCACTCAGTGACTTTATTAAAGGTTCCTTTCTTAGCTGGCTCTATCAAAAAACAATTGCGGGAATCAAACGAATTAAGTTGCGATTTCTCTTTGTTGGAAGCGAGAAAAATATTTTGGAAGCGGGTGAGATATTGGCAAAAAAGCGTTTTCACGAAGCTTATAAAGAAATACCTGCTTATAAAAATCATATAACCCGATTTAATGGTGTCCCTGTTAGTGAGAGTACTTTGCGCCATATTCCTTTAACAAGCAAGGAAAATTACATTAAATTTCAACAACATGATTCAGATACCCATCGTCACGGCAAGTATCCAACCTATGCAAAAACAGATACATCAACCGGAACCACTGGAAAACCTACGGCTTGGGTACGAAGTGAAAAAGAAATTGATACCGTTAAAAAATCATTGCAATTGGCTGCAAAAATTCAATTTGGTAATCGAAAATTACATTATATTAATGCATTCGCCCTAGGCCCATGGGCCACAGGTTTAACTACCTATGAGCTGATGCGAAGTACTGGTGGCGTGTTTGCTACCGGTGCTGATAAAGAAAAAATCCTTGATGAGTTAATTCGCCTTAAAAAATATGAAACCCACCAATTAGAGCTTGGGGTTCGTCAATTAAAAGGCGTGCATGAACAAGACCAACAGATTATTGCTTCATTTTTAAATGCATCTCTTAACACCCTATTAAAAAATCGTGATCTAAATCTTCAAGGTGCTTTAAATGCAGAGTTAACCAAATTAGATGCTGCGTCTGCCCGCATAATCAAGGCTAATAAATCAAAAATTTTTGCTTTAGCCCAACAATTGAATCAAGAAAAAAGTCAAATCGTTATTGCAGGCTATCCCCCTTTTCTTAAAGACTTATCCGCTTATATTAAGGAAAAGGGGCATAATTTAGCAGACTTCTCAGCCATTGGGGTTGTGGGGGGGCAAGCCATTTCCGAAGCAATGCGTGATCTTTTGGTGAAAGAAGGTTTTAACGCCATTTACTCCTCTTATGGGGCATCTGATTTGGATATCAATTTGGGTGTGGAGGCGGAAGATGAAATTCTCATCAGAAAAAGTATTGAAAAGAACCCTGGCCTTGCTCGCGAGCTCTATGGTGCGAACAAAGGTTTGCCAATGGTGTTTCACTATGATCCTATGAATTATCATGTTGAGTGTTTGAATGATGATGAAAAGGACTCTTTGGTTTTCACCTGCACGAGAGACGATCGTTCCTCAGCTCGCATTCGTTATAATCTGGGTGATAAGGGACGCGTTTTTGCCGCCAGTGATGTGCAAGCCTTGTTAGCCAAATATGGCATCTTTCATAAGCCAAGGACTAACTTACCTCTCCTTTTTGTTTGGGGACGTGACTCAACGGTAGTTTTTAATGGTGCCAATTTAGCCTTTACCGAATTAGAGCGCGCTATAACTGATACAGATACTGAAGGAACTATCCTTAAAAAGGCATTTTACACCTATCAAGACTTAGACAGTGGTGTCGAGAAACTTGAGATTTGGCTTGAGCTGGATGAAGGCGTTGAATTAGCGGAGCATGGAGAAGACTACGCACAAAATCTGATGGCGCGTCTTGCTGTCCTAAACCAGGATTTCCGCTATCAACTTGACAGTTTAGAGGATGGAACGGCACTTCCTGTAATTCGGTTTTTTAAACGGCACATGAGCCCCATCAGTGAAGCAGGTGGCCACCGCAAACAAGTGCTCGTTTTCCAAAAAGAAAATTTACCGGAGGGTTATCAATTGCCTGGTGAAGAAAACTGTAAAGCAGTCCGTATTCCGATGAGCAGGGAACTGCTAGACTCAGCGACTCTGAACTTACAATAAGATTCTCAAATTCTGAGAACCTTATTACTTCAACACGTTGGTGAGCAGCAAAAGGGGCTGATTACTTTATGTGTACAGTCTTTTAATTTAGCAATTGCATAAATCAAGGCAATTTCGCCAAGCTGCGTCATAACTACCTTTGTAAGACCCCTAAAATTATCCATTAACCTTTGCGGGAAAAAATAACATATGCTCTGGCTTCACAATGGTGGCCAAATGTTCCAGTACAGTACTTATTTTTTCAGGAGAATCAAAGAACTCCACAATTAACGGTAAAGAAAAAGAAAGATCCAACAGTGAAGCCGTATGAGTTCCCGTTTCACCACAACCACTAATTGCTCTAAAAATACTCAACCCGCAAATCTTTATTTCTTTTCGCAGATAATTAAGAACAGTTGTCAACGTCTCATCACCTTCTACCATATAAATTCGCACAACCGTTACATCAACCATTTTCATCACAGCTCCAGTCAGTTAATTTCATTTCCATCGAGATAAGCTATCAGAAATAGAGTAATCTTTTTCAATAGAAATGAACACCTCTTAGCTTCTGACAATGGTTATAGTATGGGAACCAGGCTGGGTTCAAGACTTTCGTAATTTAATAATTCCTCTATAAAGGCCATATTTCCTTCTTTTTTTATAATGTCCCAAACATGGAATGATTCAGAGGTATTAAGTTCATTTTTTATCAATGTCTCTATTTCATTAATACGCTCTTGAGCTTCATAGGCATACTTCATAATTGCCATGGGGAAAAGACGATTTTTTACTATATCAGTTTCTGACTTATATTTGTTAAGTAACTTACTGAGTGAATCCAATTGAGGGTAATTTTCCTCAAGGTAGCGAAACAATGCCAGGCGACAGGTTGTAAATACAAAGAAGGCTTCTGTTCTTTGAAATTCTCCCGGTAAACGAAGCTGTCTTCTTACATTATTCACGAAAGGATAACTCATTGGTAATCTTTCAGGGTTCAGCAGCACAGAGACTGTTAACTCTTGTCGCGCGAATTTTTTATGTAGAAGTTTTACGGTTTCCATTAGTAGAGGTGAGCCCTCCTTTTGCCAAATTTCCGTCAGTTTTGGTATAAGAGTATGATTTAAATTCTCTATCATTGAGGGTGTAATAGGACTTTTACTCTCTTTATCCAAATCTTTCGCATGTTCAAAAAAAAGGGTGGGTATATTTTCCGACAAGACAATAGAAGATTGCGAGCCAGTTACCGTCTTGGACGTTTGGAATGTGAGTAACTCTTGGATATATTTTTGACAAATTTTGTCCTCTTTAATCACCAAAGCCCAGGTACGTTGCATATTGGCATCGTCGATTGAATTCACAAGTAACTCAATCATCTCACTGCCATAGGTTAACTGATAAACGGAGTGCATTAGGGCAACAAGCGCAAGATTTTCTTTAACCGTATCAGCTTCCTCTTTAAATATATTTACTAAAGAATTTTGTTGGGTTATTTCGTTAAAATATTCATCCAGGTAATGGATAAGTAATACTCGGTAAATCTCATAGACAAACAAATCCATCGACTTTTGATTTTTTTCTTGCAAATAAAGGGAGACTGCTATGACAAAGGGTTGGCTCATAGAGTGTCTTTGCGGATTTAACGTCAAAGAGGCCGTCAGCTCATGACGAGAAAAATCCTTTCCCAGAAGTCTGATAGTATTTTTTAAGAGAGGCTCACCCTTGGTCTTCCACGCTTGTGCAAATTCAGGGAGTTTATCCATTAACCTTTTTTTCATGTCTTCAGCGACAGGAGGGTTACTTTCCCAATCAAGTACAATACCAGGTTCAAAAAACAGATTGGGAATGGTTATTTCTGTTGTCGTTTCATTGAAGAATTTTACTGAGTACATATTATTTTCCTTAATTACCTCTTGTTTCCAAGGGGTTCCTTTTTAATTTCAGCCAGTGTAATAAAGATCAATTAGGGTGGATATGGGTAAAATTACCTATTCCACCACTACAACGGTGGTTAGTTAATAGGATAATTTTACTGCTATAACAGTAAAATATTTATATTTTATAAATCACGATGACGCCAGATGAGATTGCAGAATTAGTGCGCTACTGCCGTAAACGAAGTGGCTTAACCCAGAAAGAATTAGCACTCTACGCAGGTGTTGGGAAGACTGTAATTTATGATATTGAAAATAGATTAATCCGATTAGGTCTTATTTCTCATTCATAAATACCAGGTTTTTTTCTTAAGATTTTTAATTCACCTTGCTTGGTTTTTTTATCCAAAATTTTTTGCTTGACTCGTCTTGATCGCCTCTTTTTTTGGCGCTTTATTTTTTCTATTTCTTGTTGTTTTTTTGACTTTTCCTCACTAACTATTGCATGCAATTTTTCACAGAGTCTCATTCTTGCAAAATAGCGATTGTCTTCACGACTTCTTGAATCCTGACATTTTATTTCAATACCGGAAGGAATATGTTTTACATAAACCGTGGAAGCAGTTTTATGCAATTTCTGACCACCTTTACCACTACCCACGATAAATTTTTCAATCAGATCCGCTTCATTAATGCCAATTTTGCTCATCGATATTGCTAATTTATCCCATTTCTCTTTATTAATCATGTGCTGATCCTATAATCTTTACTAAAATCTAAAATATACAATTAATCAAAGGAATGATAATTATGTCAGCAGAACAATTAGCCCTTCTCGAAGCCTTTCAAAACCATGTTGATGCAGAGCTTCGAAAAGATTTGGATGCTACATTAGCGACAATGTCTGCAAATCCTCATCTTAACAATATTCCAACCACAATTGGGGGAATAGGTTTGGAGGGGGTTCGTAGCTTCTACAGTAAATTCCTTCTATCAGGAAAATTCTTCCCTCCCGATACTGAAATGGTCCCTATTTCACGAACCATTGATGAACATCAACTGGTGGATGAAATTATTTTTAAATGTACTCACACCACCGAAATTGGCTGGATGTTACCTGAAATTGCTCCAACAGGAAAACGGATTGAAATTCCTTTGGTTGTGATTGTAGGATTTTTTAATGGCAAAGTTAGCCACGAACACATCTATTGGGATCAGGCAAGTGTGCTTGTCCAGATAGGATTATTAAATCCATCAGGTTTACCTGTTAAGGGCAGAGAAGCAGCGGAAAAAATGGAGGTTATAAAACAAGAGATGCTCACTGCTAATAAATCCTAGCCTCTGTGATAAACATTCCGTTGTTTGTGACAAAGCAAGAAGCAAAGAAGCTAGTCTTTAAATCCTTGCTAAATAAGAGTTGCAATTCCTTAAAATCTGAAGAAATAATAAAGTTATTCCGAGTTCATTATTGCCAACGTATTTTCGTCGCACTTTGACAAGTTATGGGTAATATAACTCCATGCTCCTTACTTACACTTTCAAAAGAACTTGCCATGGATGAGAAAGAAAACGAAACACTACAAGACATTTTAGAAGGGATAACAGGGAACGTTCGCCCCCTTCTTCTGCCAATCGATAAACTTACAAAAAAAGCATCTCGATACCCAGAGCTAAGCAGCACGATTGAACTTCTAATGCAAGCAGAACAGCAAATACAGCAAGCTTTGCATACTAAAAAAAGTGGATTATTGGCGGCCCGCGACATTCCTCTTGGAGAAATTTTTTCATTACTAAAAGATTGTTACAGTGGCAAAATAAATGATCATTTGCAAAGTATTTTAGAGAATGCTGAAGTCGAATTAACAGTAAAAAAACGGGAGCCTGGTGATCCTCAAAGTCCAAAGCAATTAGAAATAAAGATAGAGCTTGCTGCGGCAGTCATTGATAAATATGCTGGTTTGTTAGCGATGGTTATTGGAAAAAAATCTAAAAGTAAAGAAGAACAAGCAATAATTAACAATGCATCCAAGACCATAGATACTTCGGCCAAAAAATTACGACGCCTCAACTTAATGCATGGTATCAACCAACTTGAACAAGAAATTTACCAGTGCATTGAAGAGCATAAGAATAGTCATTGTTTTCCCTTTTTTTGCACAGGTAAGACGATTAACCAATACAACTCATTAGCAGCCTTTATGAACAATCTTTTTTCTGATCCTTTATCAGCCCATGAGCTGGCCGGCGGCCTTTACGTTGCTCATTTAAAGGTAAAAAAACTGCCAGAAACTACTGTTCAACGCCGTTTAACGGCTGCTATCCATCAAGTACTCAAAAACAATGGTTATCCAGTTGAAGAAAAAGAGACTGAAAAATTTATCCAACTTTACCAGGCACGTATAGAACAATTAAATAGTATCTTATATGTGTAATGAGTTTGGTATTAATCATTTATTTATGATTATTCTCAACGTAGGAGAAGCCCAATAAATAGTTTGCTTTTCATTAAGATTTTTGTAAGGCAGTAACAATTTCTTTTTTCTTTTAAAGTGCCAAAACTCACCGCAATATCTTCCATCTCTTCGCGTTGAAATTGTAGTGATTACATGCCCATCTTGATCAGTAAATTGTTGACAATAACTCACATCACCTTCTGAAGGTATTTTAAAAGGTGAATTAACCAATGCTACTTCACCGTCTTTATCAAAAGAAAATACTATCCTATCAATAAAGGCATAAAGGTTATAACTAAAGCCATAAATGAATGCTGAGAATAAAAGTACAATAATGGTGGTTTTTATTTTTGGCAGTCTAACCTTCCTGGCAGTTAAAATTTTATAAAATAATAGCCATGCAATGATTAACCCTATTATGTAAATTAATTTTGTCATTTTTCTTACCTACGCATTAAGCTTGAGCCTGACAGTCTTCCGATAGGATATAAACTATCATTGTTTAACCCTAACCTGGTACTGTTTATTTGACATAAGTGAAAAAACTGAAAATTATTTGTAAATTTTAACCCATATCCGAGAGACATGACGCCTATCCAAAATATACTATGAACTTTCCCAATTAGTTGTATACTCAAATGCTAGAATCCATCAAATTAGCCTTAACGCAAGAACCTGTAATTGATTTAACCACAGCCAAACGCATTTCAGAAGGAGGAACCCATATCCTCTATCGATTCCCAGAGGCGCCTTTTGTTATCAAATTAATGAAAAAAAACCCTAAACCCGAAGAGCTTGAAGAGTTAGAACAAAAATATGCTGCTTTATACGATTGTTTTGATAAAAATGGAAAATCACGCTGTATTCGAGAACTGCATTTTACCCATCAAGTATTGCTTCCTGGCAAAGAGGCCTACGATGCAGCCCTCTCAATTGTCCCCTATGAAAAATGCTTCAACTCCAAGATAAAATTTGATTTTAAAATAGAACCCGCCGAATTAGACCCTTACGTAATAAAGCGCAATCGGGAGTTGTTCGATAAGTTTACTAAAGCTCTTATTGGTCAAAAAGATTCTGAACCTAATATAAATTGTGATGATTATGCCACTATTGATGTAAGGATTGGGGCAATTTTGCAACGTTTGCAAGATGACCCAGAGCTTGGCAATGTAATGGGTGAATTCCTAAATCACTATCGTGATTTTTACCAAAAAACTAACATTATCCTGGATGCTATGGGGTTTGAAAATATTTTGTTTTTTAAAGACGAAAAAAATGAGTGGCAATTTAAAATCGGCAGTGCCATCAAACATGATACCGGGCAATACACTCAGCAGTTATTTGATAGTTTACATACTGGCAAAGAAGTAGATTTAACTAATTTTGTCAACTTTACCCATCTCTATTATTCGCCAGCAAACATTAGGGCGGTTAATGCATGTGCAATGAAACTTGGTTTAGACGCTGTTATTAAGGATATAACAATCGATGCAAAGGATTTATTTGCAATATCCCAGCAATTACCACTTGCAGAACGAATGCTCTCCTATGCACGGCATGGTGATTTTCAAAAAGTGGATAAAATACTTCAGAAACATAAGGATGAGCTTCATTTTAACCTTAGAGACTGTTGGGCTTATCCACTAATAACAGATGAATATATCAAACAGGGACAACCGCCAGGAGCACTAAAAAATTATTTGGATATTGTGAGTCGTCTACCTGTTGTTTTGCCTGACAATAACGATGATGCAAGGAGCATACAAAATTGCAAACTAACCCTCATGGATCAAAAAAGGATACATGATAAAAAAGTAATGCCTCATAATGAATTTGCAACTGTTTCCTCTCGTTCTAAGTTTGATTTTTGGTCATCGTCAACATCAATGAAGCAACAATCTCTACAAGAAGAGACTACATGTAACAATGAGGAACAACGACAAGAAGAGGGAACCTCAATGCCTACTGCATTTTTAACTACTCCTAAACTACCATGGGAACTATAATTGTTCATTTTAGGAAAGGATCCTGCCTCACAGAAAAGAGCTACAAGTAATACTGTTGGAATTCTCATCATGCCCAAGTAATTCAACTTGAGAGTCAGTCATCGATTACAAACAAAACCCAAACAGGGCATTATTACAAAAAACGGACGACGCTGAATCTCTTTAAGTCACGGCTTTAAGGTCACTTTTCAATTGTCATTGACACTGAATTTGAGCCAGTATGTGCTATAGAAAATCAATGTGATACAATATCTAACTACACATGTTGTGATGAGCTCCGTATGCTTGAAAGTCTCTTCAAACATGGTTTTTATAAACATATTACAGAATTGAAATTATTGGAGGACTACTTAAGTGGTTGCATCATCAGGTAACAAGGAACTTCTTGAAGAAGTGAATAAAATTTTAAGCGATACAAGTGAATCAGTTCCCGAGCGTTTACTTTCCTTACCCCAAAATCTTGGTCGGGGAAGTACACTTTGCTATAATAGCCTCACTAAAAGACTGTATGTATCAGGATATTCGGGACTAAACTCTCAAGTTATATCATCCATAGAAGAATTATTTAAAGATATGGATATATCTATTCCAAGATTTGGCACGATATCAACTCAAAGCGAGATGTCATTTGGAAGCAATACGGAAGAAGTCTTGAAAGCTATAGACATAATACTGACTACAATACCCAATCCATTAATCCCTAATTTAGAAACAAAAAATTATCAGCTTGGTTATAATAGACTAATTAAAATACAGCTGTTACTAGGTGGAGAACCTAAAGTAAAACCAGTATACATAGAAGAGAAAACCTCAAAATCCTCGCTATCAAAACATTCCATTTTTGCTAACGAAGATACTATAGAGCCTACAAAAAGCCGTGATAAAGCTTCTCATTGTAATATAATTTGACGCTAGTGGGGATGTAGACTTTCATATCGGTTATACCTCTGAGAGTCTACTCCTTAACCAACATTGGCTGCACCAAATAGCAGCAAGCAGATAAGGGATAGCGCCTGCCACCCACATGATTAAACCAGCCAATTGTTGGTTTTGAAGCGAAGCGTCCTTTCCATATAAAGAAGTATGGGCAAAAGTAAATAAGGCCCCTAAAAAACCAGTGTGCATTAACGTAAACAGCAAGGCTAGCAGAGCCCTTCCTACTGTCACCCTGGTACAACGAAGGACAGACCACCAAAATAAGCCTGCAGTGACAATAAAACAAGTATGCTCAATGATATGCCACCATGAGTTATTTAAGGCCATTAAATAGAGCTTTGGGGCATGCCAAAACCAAATGACGACACCATGTATTAGCGCAGCCAGCATGGGATATCGCACAATGGCAAACAAAGGAAAAAGCATTTTTATGACAAAATGGCCTATGGCCTGGGAAAATTGAGGCAAAGGTTGGGCCAGAACCCACAATGGTGCGATTATTGTCATCATGAGCATATGTTGTGTCATATGTGCTGCGGCATTGGTTTCGGCCCATTCATCCAAAGGACCAAAAATTGTCATCCCCACGATAAAAATGGTCAATTGAAAAAGAAACCATCGCTTAAAACCTGGCCAAACTCTAAAGCATCCTGTGCCATAAAGCATCCAAATTAAAAATAGAAGAAATGCGCTTAAAATAATAGGCCATTGTGATTGCTTACTGAGGGAAACAAAAGGATCATGGGCCAATGCCATTGATGAAACAAGCATCATTAATGGAAAAACTATCCTGTGTTTCATTTTTATCCCTTTTGAAGTTTGTCGCTATAAACAAGGAGGAAAAAACAATACCATCACACCTATACTAAAAGTAGCAATGACCGCAGTGACATACCCCCCAAAACTAATCCACAAAACAAAAGCAGTAACGGTAGAGCATTTATCAGCAAGAGACTTATGCGTCTTCCAACAGTGGTAAGTAAGATACACTAAAATGATAAGAGTAACCCAGGTACAACAAAAAAGAATTATATTAATCCCGCTTCGAGTAATCCCTGAAAATACCACTGAGCAACCAATAGACAAGAAGCTATACATTAAAATAAACCATATACTCCAGATAACTAATCCAAGGATCATCTGTATAGGATGTGAAAATTTCATCATGCCCCCAAAGCGAGAGGAAATAAAACCACAGAGACAAATATCACCCAGAATGTAACTAGGGTATACATCCACCATTGTTCCACTACGATAGGTTCATAAAGTGCTTCTTCCCCAATGTAACCACAAGCGACACGCATCGCTAATACGATGGTCATAATTACTGATAAAGCGCTATGAATGATTTGGTATAAAAACAGGAGAGTTAACACAGCATCATGAGAGGTTTGGGTTGGATGAATGTTGGAAAATAATAAGACCCACAGCGTTATTCCTGTCTGCAGTAGTCCAAGCAAGCTGATGCCCCAGAAATTAGCTTGTAGAAATTTAATTTTATAACGACGTACGCGTTGAGTCACACGATAAAACCAAATTGTTGCCCATGTTAGAATTAAGCCACCGAAGAAGAATAATGAACTAGAAAATTGAACTGTTTTAGGGGCTTGCCATTGTGGTGCCACAGTCCATAAGTAATACCACCCAAATAAAAGCGACATAAATAAAGCAGCATTGGCGAGTAAGCTAATCCCCATACCCCACAAACCAGGGCCGTCAAAAGTTCGCGAATGCAAAGGAGGATCCCCTGGCATCACTTTGGCATCTGGTGCAGCTTTAGGATGCGCGCCATTTTCCCAAGCCCAGCGCAATAAAATAGCCAGTAAAACTAATAGCGAAATTCCAGAAAAAGCATAGGTCTTTATAAGCAAAGTTATACAAATAATTGCCAATAGAACGGAGGCAATAAAAGGAAGCCAAGTGTTTCCTGGAAGGTGAATTACTTCCCTTACCCTGCCTGTTAAAGGCTCAATCCCCAACGTTTCTCTTCGTCCATGAGTAGCCACAGATAAAGCATATTTTCCTTCAGCGATATTTCGTGGTAAGTCAGGATCATCCCATAGAGGATGCCTGCTCGAACATTCAGGTAAACTGATAAAGTTATAAGGGGTGGGAGGCATGTCTGTAGCCCATTCCAACGTGTCAGCCTGCCAGGGATTACTAGGAGAGGGGCGCCCAAAGCGAAAATGAATAATAATATCCAATAACACCATGGCAATACCCGCCGCAAAGAGAAATGAACCTACGGAGGAAATTAAATTCAACAAGTTCCAGCCTAAACCCGCCTCATAAGTGTAGATACGCCTGGGCATACCAAGCAAACCAGTCCAATGCATGCCTAAAAAAGTAATATTAAATCCTGCGAAGGTTAACCAAAACCCCCATTTTGCCAGGCGTTCGGAAGGCATGCGACCTGAAAAATGGGGCATCCAATAATAAAGACCAGCAACCAGCGGAAAAAACATACTTCCAATAACAACATAATGTAAATGGGCGACTACAAAATGCGTATCATGAACCTGCCAATCGAAAGGGACTAAGGCCAGCATGACCCCAGTTAAACCACCAATAACAAAAGTTACTAAGAAGCCTCCTATCCAGAGCATGGGGATGTGAAAAACAGGGCGTCCAAGCAATAACGTTGCCAGCCAAGCAAATAATTGTATCCCCGTAGGGATTGCAACAAGCATACTGGCCATTGAAAAAAAAGCTTGCGCCAACTTGGGTATTCCTACAGTAAACATGTGATGAACCCATACACCAAAGCTAATAAAGCCCATCATAATTATTGCAAGAACAATCCATCGGTAACCTATCATCGCACGCCGGGCAAACACAGGGATAAGGGTGGAAACGATACCGACTGCAGGAAGAAAAATAATGTAAACTTCGGGGTGGCCAAACAGCCAAAATAAATGTTGCCAGAGAACGGGATCACCCCCACGATGAACATCAAAAAATGGAAACCCTAAAGCCCTTTCCACTTCAAGCAGTATACTTCCCAGAATTAAAGGCGGAAATCCAAATACAATCATTAATGCCATCACTAGAATATACCAACAATAAAGGGGCATTTGATTCAATGCCATATTTGCCGTGCGGGTTCTAATAATAGAAACTACGAGTTCAATCCCTGTAACCATTGCGGAAATTTCCACAAAGGTAACCCCTAAAAGCCAGAAATCAGCATTTTTACCCGGGGAATACAAGGAACCAGTTAGGGGTGGATACATGAACCATCCAGTATCTGGTGCAATCTCTAAGAGAAGGCTACTGATTAAAATAAGTCCACCAAACAAAAAACAAAAATACCCAAGCGCGCTTACACGGGGAAACACAAGATCCCTCGCCCCCAGCATTTTGGGTACCAAATAAATCGCCAATCCTTCCATCATAGGGACAGCGAACAAAAACATCATAATTGTACCGTGCATGGTGAACAATTGATTATAAATTTCCGGTGCAACAATGTGCTGTTCAGGCAAGGCAAGCTGTGTACGTATTATCATTGCCAACAATCCGCCTATGATAAAAAAAACACCCGCTGTTATCATAAAGCGAATGCCTATAGTAGTGTGGTTAACAATCGTTAAGGCCCGCCATCCAGGAGGATTACCCCAGACTGCGTTTAGACTTTCGTGTTTATCATTTTTATTCTTCATCGTAGTAGTTTTCACATCGTTAATCGTTTATAGGGTCCTTTTGCCAGGGGAGTAGAGTTAGTTTGTTGCTTTTTTTGCTCTTCTTGAAGCCAGTCTTTAAATTGTTCAGGCGCATAAACGTTAATGGTTAATATCATTTGTGAATGCCATTTACCGCAAAATTCTGCACACTGACCCCGCATAGATCCGGTTTTCATTGGTTTAAGACGTAGGATATTGACATACCCTGGAATCGCATCAATTTTGCCATTCAAACGAGGAACCCAGAATGAGTGAATGACATCCTGACTAGTGACATAAACATCAACCGGTTGTCCAGTGGGCAAGAACAACTCATTCGTTAATGTAATACCTGTATCAGGGTAATGAATCTTCCAATACCACTGGTGTCCGGTTACCTCTACTCTAAGCGTGTGTTGTTCTGGATGTGGCAGTATGCGATTACCCATTGGAATTGCAAAAAATAAAATAATTACAATGGTAATGGAGGGCAATAAAATCCCACCTCCAATGATTAAAGATAAACCTAGTTGTTTTGCATACTGGTCAGGAACCCGCTTTTCGCGCCGCCTTAAGGCATAAAACCACAAGAATAAAATAGCAATAAAAACAAGGCTAAAGAATAAAAACATTCCCCACCATAACTTTGAAATGGACAAAGCCGCTTCACTGGCGGGATCCATGATAGACTGGGAACCTGAGCATCCATTGAATAAAAAACAGGTGATTATTAAAGAAAGCATTGTTAAGCTTTTAACTATGCATTTCTGTATATATAAGTATTCATGGCTATTACAAAGATTCGAGAACCTATAATTAGTCGCATGTCTATTGCTGGGCATCCGATACATCCTATGTTAATCCATTTTCCAGTTGCTGCCTTATTGGGATTGATAGCGACAGACAGTGCTTATATTTACACCCAAGATTTTTTCTGGGCGCGGGCAGGCTATTGGTTGTTGCTCACTGGTGTTATTGGAGGAGCGATTTCCAGTTTGATAGGCCTTATTGATTTGCTGACGGTTTCTCGGATTCGCCGTTTGGTTACCGCCTGGTGTCATGCCATTTTTGCAGTGACCATGCTTTCTGTCGCCTCCCTTAATTATTTGTTGCGTATACCCGACCCAGCTGCGTCTATCTTTCCCGCAGGTATTTATCTTTCGTTGCTGACGGCATTTTTGATTTTTCTTACCAGTATAATGGGGGGACAACTGGTTTATGAATATGGTGTAGGGGTAGAAATATCGCAATGAGGGATTATACAGAGCATTTTTCATACGAGTTTTCCTATGGAAGGTTTAGCCAGAACAACCCAGAAAATAGCAATCATTAACAAAACAGAAATAGTGCCGGAGAGAATTCCAAAAAACTTCAGCTTTTTGGGTGACACTGTTTTAAGGTTTAAAATCATCCAACCTGTTAAAGCATGACAAATGACTAGACCTGTCACTAATGTGAGCTTAACAATTAACCATATTTCGGTAATCTTCATTGTCACAAATAACAGTGTTCCCGATAGTATGGCTACTAATGCTGCTGGCGTAAGAACCAATGTAAAAAGAAAATGGGGTATATTTATATTTTCAGACACTATCTCACGCTTGTAGAAAGAAGTATCCACTATCAAAACCGATAAATAAAGCAATGTACTACACCAACACAACATTGCTGATATATGGAGTAGTAACAACCAACTCATAGGGACATCCTTCTCATTCCTTATATCTATTACCCTATCCCAATAAACTATTTTGAATAGGTCTCTAGAGGATAGCATGCTCATTTCAATAAATTTATAGTATCAGTAACTTTCTTTAAAATCGAACAGGTAAAGTTATCCGTGTTTTTGCCCTATAGATAATACTGTTCTATAGTTTTTATAAGAGCCGATCTATGAATATTACAAATTGCCGTTGCGAAATTTTCGTTAACTATCAGAAAGGATAGTCTGATCATGCCATACGATAAAGTTAGTGACTTACCAGACAATGTAAAAGATAACCTACCTAAACATGCGCAAGAAATTTATAAAGAGGCTTTCAACAGTGCTTGGAAGCAGTATGATGAGCCCGATGAAAGACAAGCAGGACGAAGTAGAGAGGAGACCTCTCACGCAGTAGCCTGGAGCGCCGTTAAAAATGAATATAAAAAAAATGATGATGGAACATGGGTAAAAAAAGACAATTAATAGTACTACTGCATTAAATTAACAACAACTCTATAACTATTTTTTGTATTTTTTGTGGTTTGCTAAGAATATGAATGAAGATGCTATTTTTCAGGGATAGTCAGATGACATTACTTAATATATTGATTGCTAGTGATTTCTCAAAACATGCCGACTGGGCTTTACAACGAACAATTAGTTTAGCAAAGATAAATCAAGCTACAATTCACTTTCTCCATATTTTAACACCCCCATTAGGTAGTATCGCACAATCTTCAGAGATGGAACTACAATTAAACCATTTTTCCGAAAAGAAAGAAATTGAAGAAAAAATTTTAAAACAGTTAAAAAATAACCATCATAAACTATCTGTCGGCGTTTCTGTGGTATTGGGTAGGGCTGCTGATGAGGTTGTAAGATATGCCGATGAAAAATCTTGTGACTTAATTATTGTTGGTGCGCATGGCAATTACTACATAAATGATTACGTTTTAGGTACGACTTCTGGCTCAATCATAAGACAAAGTTGTGTTCCCGTATTATTAATAAAAAAAGAACCTCATTTTGCTTATGAACGGATACTAATAGCAACGGATCTTTCAAACGCAAGCAAAGAGACAGTACGGTTTACTTTTAATTGTTTTCCTGAAGCCAATTTTCAGTTGTTACACATCGTTGATATTTATTATCGACAATTCTTGAATCCAACTGACTTTGATGAAAAATTTCTAGATACCCAACATCCAAAAATAAAGACTATTTTTGAAAAACTGGATGACTTTCTCGACCAGTGTCAGGTTGATAAACGCAAGTTTGAGAAAAAAATTATTGGCGATTATTATGCTGATGCTATTGTTAAACAAGCCTCCAAATGGAAAGCTGATTTGTTGGCCTTTGGTACACAGGGTAAATCGAAACTGCATTATTTACTAATAGGAAGTGTTGCTAAACGAATTCTCCATCTTAGTTCTGTGGACATGCTTGCAATTCCTCCAAAGTTTAATCTTCATAATCGTTAAAAAAAATTCAACTTGTCGGTTTTTATTGAATCGCTTCCTGATGTATCCAGGATTATTTCAACCGCTCTAGTCGCCGCATCATAAAATGGCTGCAAAACGATATCAACGCCTAGAGTTTTTAATACTTCTATTTCAGAAGTATGCTGGGTAGTTACTGCGATACGACTAGAAACTTTGGCTTGTTTTAATGTTTCGGTTAAAGTTATTCTTGGATCTTGATGGGTCACCCCAAGCAAATGTTGTGGAATCGTGCAAATAATCCATTTTACTTGATTTAAAGGCAACGAAGCGACAAACTCCATATCACAGGCATCACCATAGATTGCATGATATCCTTGTAGTTCCCATTCACTTACTTCATTAGGATTAAAATCAACTGTCAACACATTTAATTTTTTCTCAATTAATAATTTTGCGATCGCTTTACCAAAACGCCCTAAGCCAAAAATAATGATGTCATAGTTTTGCTTATTGATTGATGGATGCATCTCTACCTTTTCTCGATAGGGAATTTTACGTTCAAAAAAAGAAAGAGCGGGCTCCAACCAACGATAAAGAGTTTGTGAATACGTAATCATGTACACTGAAAGAGCAATGGTAATCAAACCAACAAGCGTGACTAGTCCTAAAGAATCCGTTGACACATGGTCTAATGTTACACCCATCGCCATAAATACTAAGGAGAACTCACTGATCTGAGCGACAGTTAATCCCGCTAAAAAGCCCGTGCGCTTGCGATAACCCATTGCGCCCATAATTGCTAATACGATCAGCGGGTTTCCAATGAGGACAAACAAAGAGAATATAATTGCCGGAGTTATCTGAGCCCCAAGTTGATTTAAACTCAACTGCGAGCCCAAGGCTATAAAGAAAAAAAGTAGTAAGAAGTCACGCACCGAAGAAAGTTTTGCGGCAATAGTGTCTCTTATTGGCGTTGACGCCAATGAGATACCTGCAATCAGCCCGCCCAATTCTTTGCTAAAGCCAAAATAATTACCTAAAGTAGCCATGAGTGCCGCAAAGGCTATGGCAAAAATAATCAATAATTCCGGCGAATGAGCTATACGATTAACTAAAGGATTGGCCAAATAACGGATAAACAGGCCTACAAAGGTTAAAAGCATTATACCGTATAAAAAGACCATCACAAGATGTGTTGAAAAGCCAACGCCGTTTTCTTGACTACCAATGCCAAAGGTAGACAGCGTTATCATGGCTAGAACAACGACCAGATCTTGAACTATGAGAAATCCTATCGCAATACGGCCATGAAGAGAGTCTACTTCACGTTTATCTGAAAGCAGCTTGACAATAATAATGGTACTGGAAAATGTAAGCGCAACAGACACATAGAGTGCAGCTACTGTATCCATGCCGAGGCCTTTTGCAATAAAAAAACCAAGCAGGGAAGTAAACAGAACTTGCCCTAGACCTGTAGCCAAAGAGACTAATCCTAATGTTTTTATTAAATGGAGATCCAACTTTAGGCCAACAAGAAAAAGTAATACCGCAATTCCTAATTCAGCCAATAATTCAATGTGTTCATGAGACTGCACAATCCCTAAAAAGGCAGGACCTGCAAGGATGCCTACTACAATAAATCCCACAATCATGGGTTGTCGAAGCAGTAAACAAACAAAGCCTACAATGGTAGCCATCATAAGAAGCGAAGTCAGCTCATAAAATGGGAAAGCATGTAGTAATGACCAATCCATCATAAGACTCTATCATCATAGTGAGTACGTTCCGCTGTACGAATAAGGCTCATCGCACTTACCCTTAAGCGGAGTTGTTTTTCAATTTCAATCACAGCAAAAAATACAGCTCCGGTTCCCACAATAAGCACCCCATCCCAAAAGGAGATGCTTTCAGTAACAAAAAGTGTTTGCAAAGGAGGTAAATAGGTAATTGCGAACTGTGCTACAGTGATTACGATAATTGCTACCCAAACTACTTTGGTTCCTTGGACTGCTTGCCATGTAAGTGACGTCCAATACATATTGCGAATATAAAACAGATGAAAAATTTCAAGAACAACCAAGGTATTCAATGCGATTGTTCGTGCCAGTTCAAGCGAGTAACCACGCTCCAGTGCATAAAAATAGAGACCAAAGACCCCACAGATAAAGAGAATGGAAACTAAAATAATATGCCACACTAAACTACCTGTTAACAATGGTTCGTCTCGAGGACGCGGTGGACGATGCATGGTGCCTTCTTCTGTAGGTTCAAAAGCCAGGGCAATCCCTAAAGTGACCGCGGTAATTAAATTAACCCATAGAATCTGAATTGGTGTGACCGGTAAACTGAGTCCTAACAGCAATGCTAAAACAATGGTCATCGCTTCTCCCGCATTCGTAGGTAAAGTCCAGCCGATTACCTTTTTAAGGTTATCATAAACCGTACGGCCTTCCCGAACAGCTGCCACAATAGAAGCAAAATTATCATCCAACAGTACAAATTCCGCTGCTTCTTTAGCAACTTCACTGCCATTTTTCCCCATAGCAATTCCTGCATCCGCCCGTTTTAATGCAGGAGCATCGTTTACTCCATCACCAGTCATGGCCACAGTCATACCATGCGATTGTAATGCCATGACAAGCCTTAGCTTATGCTCTGGGCTGGTGCGGGCAAAAATATTTGTTTCCAATGCCGCATTTCTGAGTATGGCATCATCCATGTTATCCAAATCACTACCGGTCAATACTTTATCCACATTTTTAAGGCCTATCTGACGACCAATGGCAATTGCTGTACTGGCATGATCACCAGTAATCATTTTAACCTCAATACCTGCGGTGTGACATTGTGCAACCGCCCCTATAGCCTCAGATCTTGGGGGATCAATTAACCCCACCATCCCAAGGAGAGTCAAACTGTCCTCAACATCGGTGAATTCCAAAACAGTATGTTCTGGTAGTATTTTTTTTACTGCAAAAGCTAATACTCGCTGCCCTTTTGCTGCTACTTGCTCCATTTGCTCCTTCCAATAAAGCACATTTAAAGGTTGTACTTCATTCCCATGGGTTTGTTGATTTTGACACATTTTTAAAATTTGCTCAGGAGCACCTTTAACAAAGATCATCGCATGCTTGGAATGGTCATGATTTAGAGTAGCCATGAAACGATGTCGAGCATCAAAAGGAATCATATCGGTACGTACCCAGGAAACTTTTTCTTCTTGTAAAAGAAGCCCTACTTTACCAGCAAATGCCAGTAAGGCACCTTCCATAGGATCACCATCTACAGTCCAGCTAGCTTCTTGTTCATGAAGTGAGGCGTCATTACAAAGCAGTGCAGCACGTGCTAGTTCCTTAAGTAAAGGATATTCATTGCTATCAATAGCTTGTTCGTTTAAAAAAATCGTTCCTTTAGGTTCATAACCAATGCCATCCAAAATAAATAGGTGATTATAGGTTAAAACAGAAGATACTATCATTTCGTTAAGCGTCAGGGTTCCGGTTTTATCGGTACAAATAACCGATACTGAGCCCAATGTTTCAATCGCGGGGAGACGTCGTACAATTGTATGTCGTCGTGCCATAGCCTGCACACCAATTGCTAACGTGATTGAAAGGACTGCGGGTAGGCCTGCAGGGATTGCGGCAACGGATAAACCAACCACTACCATAAATAATTCATCAAAGGGGTGATGCTGGACAAAATAACCATAAACAAGAAGAAGTGCGGCAATTAGTAAAATGAACAAACTAAGCCATTTTGCAAACAGTTCCATTTGTGTGACCAGTGGAGTGGTTAAGGACTTTACCTTTGACAATAGCCCACTAATATGTCCAATTTGGGTGGATGATCCTGTAGCGACAACAACACCTTTACCCTGACCATTGGTTACCAAGGTTCCACTAAAGGCTATGCAGCTCCGATCACCTAATACGGTATCACTAGGGACAGGATGAATAGCTTTTTCAATAGGAATGGATTCGCCCGTTAAGATGGCCTCCTGAATAGTGAGTCCATGAGATTTTACTAAACGTAAATCGGCAGGTACCTTATTCCCTGCTTCTAAAATGACAATATCACCTGGTACAAGTTCCTCACCGGCAACACGACGTCGTTGTCCATCCCGCACTACTGTGGCAGTAGGAGATAACATCTTCCGAATCGCATCCAGTGCTTTTTCAGCTTTTCCTTCCTGGATAAATCCTATCAGGGCATTAATAAAAACAACTGCCAAAATAACGGCAGTATCTATCCAATGCTGTAACAGTAAAGTAATTAGAGCTGCTATTAATAACACATAGATGAGAATATTATCAAACTGCAGTAAGAAACGAAAAAAAATACTTTTCTTTTTAGGCTCTTGCAAACGATTGAGTCCATAATGTTCCAATCTGTTAAGAAACTCATCCTCACTTAGACCGGATTCTGTGGTATTTAAACTCACCAAAACTGTTTCTACTGATTGCTCATGCCAATAAGGTTCTGCTGTTCGGTTATTTTGGAGTTTCTCCATGTTTTTTCCTGATTAATACGCGTTTACTGGAGATACAAAACCTGGTGGTTTTAATGCCAGTAATGAACAATCAATTTTCTGTAAAATGTTTTCTGCTGTATTACCAATAATAAATCCAGCTATACCAGTACGTGCGACTGTTCCCATTACCAAAATATCGATATTTTTATGATCTATGGTCGTAGGGATAACATCTTCGGGCTGTCCTTTTAAATGCTCTATTTGGTATTCCCGAGGAATTTGAGACTGTTTAATCAGCTTCCTTAATAAGGTTTCATGAGACTGTTTTTCTTCCATGACCATTTTATCGATCTCAGCATTAGAAACTCTTAACCAAACCTTATCACGCAAGTAATTTTCCAATGCGAATTCCCAGCAGGAAACAATGTGTAGATTGCCCTGATAAAGGACATTTAATGAATGAGATACTTGCAATAGGCGAAGCGACAAATCGTGTGCGGCCGGCTCTTCATCTTTTGGATCAATAGCCACTGCAACTCGAATATCTTGGAGGCTATTCTTAAGGGGACGATGTAAAAACAAAGCACAAGGGCATTTGCGCAATAGCTCCATGTCCAGTGCTTTAAAGCCTTTCATACTCTCTGATGTTTCAGCTTCTTTAATAAGAAGATCATGGGAATTCTTAAGGACATGGCGGATAATCCTGACACCAGGTGTATCTCCACTATCCACTTCAACATGAATAGGGACATCCTTTTTAGAAAAACCAAGATTTGACTTTGCCAGTTGGATAAATTTATTTATCTTGTCAATCAAAGATTGTTCATAAATGGTTTTATATTCGCTAAGAGTGTCAGGGAAAGGAGGACAAGAAATTAAAATGTGAAATTGCGCCTGGTTTTCATGAGCTAATTTTATAGCCAGCTGTAAAGCTTCTGTTTCCTCATTCACGCCATGGCTAACGAATAAAATATTATGAAATCGATGCATTACTTCTCCTCCTTGAAAGAAAAGGGCAATCTTAAACAGTGTTTGAATTGCAGTCGCCCCCTGCTTTTACGTTTTAAGTCCCCTTTCACACCCCAGATAGGCTTTATGATAGCTTGATGCAGGTGAGAAATCCTAAAGACAAGCTTCTACAATCTCCTATGAAAGGCTAAATGTCCGTCGATATTGCTAAAATTATAGTATTTATAACATCTTCACGCATTTTACAAATCAATAAAGCTGCCGGATAGCTCAGTCACCCCTTGAACTGATTAAACTGGTTAGGAAACAATGCCCCATAAGCGCTAATAGTAGCAATCACCAATAATTTTCGATCACAACAGTTTATCCTTTAGCTCATCAATAATTGTTGATTTGGCGAGTTTAAGCCCCCGAAGATAGGAAGCTCTTGCCAATAAATGCGATGCAATAGGTGCAGTAATAAAAATAAAAAAAATGGTCAATATAGACTCAATAGTAACACTCCATCTTTGGAAATGAAAAATAACAGAAATTAATACCAATCCCGCACCCAAGGTGCCCGCTTTTGTTGCAGCATGCATTCGCATGAGAAGATCAGGCATGCGTAATAGGCCAATTGCAGCAATTAATATGAATATTGAGCCCATTAACATGCAAATGACACTAATCCACATACTCATTGCAATCCTCCTGATTTATTTTTAATTCTCTTTGTTGATTTCCATGCAATAAGATTGGCAAATGCAACTGTTGTAAGAAAAACAATTAAAGCCAGCGCAATAACCACATCAATATACACCGGTTGATTGGTAATAACACTGTAAACAGCAATGAATGAAATTAATAAATTAGCAGTCAGATCCAATGCAACAACGCGATCTGATAAAATAGGCCCAATGACCATACGGATAAAACAGAAAACAACAGACAGCATAATTAAAGCCAGGGAACAATAATAAAAAAAATCCAATAGATGAATGTTCATGCCAATATCCTTAACAAGGGTTTCTCAAAATTATTCTTTATTCTGCTTATTAATTTTTTTTTATCCTTAATAAACATCGCGTGAATATATAAATGACGTTTATCAGGTGAAATATCTAAAGCGAGTGTTCCTGGTGTAAGGGAAACAATGATGGAAAATAAAGTAATTTCAATATTGTTTCTACAACTGAGGGGGATTGCAATGACACCAGGCCTTGAATGCGAGTGAGGTGTAATCACATCATAAGCCACACGAAGGTTGGCGAGCAATATTTCCCGTATAAAAACCAATAAAAATCGAATAATAAGAAAAAGCTTCATCAATAGAATCTTCATCTCATTTTATCTCCTAAGACAGCATGAATGTAGTTTTCTGGATGAAACAATTGTTCAGCAGTTTTAAGCAAGATTTCAAAAAATACTTGTGGAAAAATGCCAATGAGGAAGGTAATAACTGCCAGGATAACAATAGGAGATAAATAAAAAACTAATTTGATATTGCTAATGGGAACCTCTGCAGCTGCTTCTTTATCAGGGATGTCTTTCCAAAATACCTGATTCCAAATTTTTGTCATAGAATACAAAGTCAATAAACTAGCGAACAATGAAATACCCGCAATGTAATAATGTTCAGTGATGAATGCTGATTTTACTAAGAGAAATTTTCCCCAAAAACCAGATAAAGGAGGAATACCAGCCAATGAAAAAGCTGAAATAAAGAAGCAAATCGCAACATAGGGATATTGTCGATAACAATTGCCTAGCCTCCGTATATCGGCTGATTGTCCCAACTTGCCGCAAATGCCCCCCACTAAAAAGAGATTTGTTTTTGCAACCATGTTATGTGCCATAAAAAAAATGGCACTTGCCAGCGCAAATGGCGTATAAATTGCCAATCCCATCACTGTATAACCGATTTGACTGATAATGTGAAACGATAAAAGGCGACGGAAATGATATTGTGATACCGCACCTAAAACACCTGTCAACATTGTAAATCCTGCTGAAAATAGTAATAACTTTAGAATCAAATGGCTATGAGGAAGAATTAATGTTGTTAATCGTATTAGTGCATATACGCCTACTTTTGTTAACATGCCAGCAAAGATAGCGGATGCTGTCACATTCGCTGTATGATATGAAGCAGGTAACCAAAAAAACAAAGGGAATAAGGCCGCTTTAATAGAATAGGCAATTGCCAACAATAGTACCACTGAGGTTACTGTTCCTGTTAAGGGATAGATTTTAAGTTTTACTGCTAAATCTGCCAAATTAAGGGTGCCAACCATTCCATAAAGTATGCCAATCGCTAATAACATTATGATGGTGGCAACAAGGTTCAGGCTAACATATTTCATCGTCCCATCTAATTGTATCTTACGGTTGTCTAAGGCTAATAAAACAAAAGAAGCAATCAAGATAACTTCAAACCAAACGTATAGATTAAATAAATCCCCTGTTGAAAAAGCACCGCATATACCCATTAGCAATATCCAGTAAACTGGGAAAAACCCTTTTTTTTGGTACTCCTGATGAATGTCATCCATCGCATAAATAGAGGTGCAAAGAGCAATGGTTCCAGTAATCAATAGCATGATGGCACTGAGTCTATCGATAACAAAACTAATTCCAAAAGGTGCTGGATAACCGCCTATTTGAACAACTACTATGTTGTCACGTTGTACAAAATAAAAAAGTATACTCGTACTAATTAGTAAAATAATGGCACCTATGAAATGTAAAATTTTTTGTAACTTTAAGTGATACCAAGTCAAGAAAGTTAGAATAGCAATAAAAAAACACACTAATAATGGTAGAAGAGAAAGCCATTTCATGCTTCTTTCTCCATTTCTTCGAGAGGATGGGTTTCAGGATAGCCCATTACATCACTATCAGTGGTAGAAAATGTACGCCACAGCTTTCTAACCAGAATAAGTGAAAATGCAAGCAAGCCAAAACCTATGACAATTGCAGTTAAAATAAGCGCTTGGGGTAATGGGTTCGCTAATGCTTCATTCGGGGCTGGATTCTCTTGTGAAATAAATGACGGCCGTGAGGAGTATAAACGTCCAGCAACAAAAATAACTAAATTAATGGTCGAACTTAAGATGACAATTCCAAATAACCAACGCATAATTTGTCGGCTTAATATGAGATAGATACTAATGCTAACCAGAATACCGATAAGCCAACAAATCATATCCGTCATATTGATTCCGCTGCTAAAGATTGGACGATAATCAATACACTGCTTAATACTATTAAATAAATACCTACATCAAATAAAATAGGGGAACCTAATTTAAAGGAATCTATCTCTATCCAAACTCCTGTCAAAAATACTTTCTTTTGTAAGACAGAAATCAACCCACTACAGAGAGAAAATAACAAACCGCATGAGAGTAATAATTTAAAATTTATTTTAACGAGTTTTCTTAGGGCGGTAGATCCATGAGCGAGTAGGTATAATGAAAATCCACTTGCGCTAAGGAGTCCCCCAATGAATCCACCCCCAGGCGAATTATGGCCTCGAAACAGTACCCAAACCGAAAAACATAGCGTAATCAATAGTAAAAAATTTGCGGCTGTCTTAAGAATAAGAGAATTCATCATTTTTTACTTTCCTTATGTATTTTTAACATCCCATAAATACCTATCGCAGCTACTGCGATAACGATAGTTTCTCCTAATGTATCTAACGCACGAAAATCTACTAGAATAACATTGACCACATTCCGTCCATATGCAAGCGGCATACTATTGTCTATAAAATAATTTCCAATGTCAGGATTAAAAGGTTGATGAGTTACTGTAAGAAGTAATAATGTGATTACAGCTCCTATGGTAATCGCGATAGCCATGTTAACCATTTGCCACTTTCTTTTTTCAGCTACTATTTTAGGCAAGGTGGGTTGTCGGTATAAATTAAGCACAACAATAATAACAATTAATGTTTCAACTAATACTTGTGTCATTGCCACATCAGGTGCTGCATTCACTAAAAACAATAATGCAATTCCTAGCCCAAACATACCTAAAAAAATTAACCCTCTTAAATAAGTTTTTACTAAAACGGTAAAAATAGCGGATGCACTTATCCAAAAAAATAGAAATAAATCGAGTATCGAAATTGAGGGAATAATAGGTTTAATTTGTATAGCTTGCTGGGTCACACTGGTCACAGCAAGACATAAAGCAATAGTAAAAAATACTATAAGAAGGTAAAACCGTTGTTTTCCTGATTGTAAAATTGCTGTTTGCCAATCAGCAATAACCAATATAATTTTAATCAGTTTCTGCCAGGCATAGGTTGGCCCATATTTAAAAAATAATTTGAATAAATTTAATAAGCCTTTGACCTGAACGCGTTTTAAATACAGTATAACAGCACCCAATAAGGTAATCAGGCTTAACGCAAGCGAAGGTGTGAATCCATGCCATAACGTTAATACTAACGTGACCGGATGACCTAGAATAGCACTTACCGCTGGAGCTAGTATGACGCGATCAATAGTAAACGGTACGATGCTAATCAATAATGTAAACAATGCAAGTAAAAAAGCATTCATAGACATTTTTTTATTCGCCTCTAACACATTTTTGGGTCTTTGTTTCCCAAAAAATGGTTTAATCACCAAAATAAATGCTAATGCCGCAACCATCATATTAGCGAAAACAACCATTGTTGTAAGAATGTAAGCTGCTATAGGTGCTGCTAAATTTGCCTCGTAAACCAACTCTTTTACATAAAAACCGAGTAAAGGAGGAAGTCCCGCCATTGAAGCACCTGCGACCAGTGTCGCCATAAACGTCATAGGCATGGCGCGGCGCAATCCATTAACTTTAGTAATCAAACGTGTTCCCGCTTGATGTTCAATATCACCTATCACCATAAATAATGTTGCTTTATAAAGCGCGTGGGAGATAAGGAAAGCAACAGCCGCTTTGATAACAACATCTTGATCCGAGCCTAATAAAAAAACCAGTGAGCCTAGTGCTGTGACTGTGGTATAAGCGAGCATAAGCTTCATATCAGTTTGTCTAAACGCAAGAAATACACCGACTATCATAGTAATTGCTCCAACTGTCGTCAGAGAAATAAACCAGAGATGGCTGCCGGCCATAATCGAATGAAACCGAGCTAAAAGATAAATCCCCACCTGCACCATTGTTGCCGAATGCAAATAAGCACTGATGGGTGTAGGGGCTTCCATTGCATTAGGTAGCCAAAAATGAAATGGAAACTGGGCTGATTTAGTGAATGCCCCTATTAAAATCAATACTAAAATAATGGTATACCAGGGATTTTCTGTGAATGCATGCCCCAGTTTTAAAAGTTCTGAAATAGAATAAGTTTGTGTCGCAATCCCTATAAATATAAACCCAACCAATAAAAACAAAGCACCTGCACTAGTAATTAGCAGTGCGTTTAATGCAGCTTCTCTTGCGGATTCTTTTTTATGATTGAATCCAATCAACAAATACGAACTGATGCTTGTAATTTCCCAACAGACAAAAAGGGTAACTAAATTATCAGACAAGACAATACCAAGCATTGCAGCCATAAATAAAAATAAATAGCAGAAGTATCGAGACAGATAAACATGTTTTTCTAGATAAGCGATACTGTAAATGACAATTAGTGTCCCTACGCCGGTAATTAGCAATGCAAACAACAAACCTAAACCATCCATATAAAGTGATAGGGATACTCCAATGTAGGGAAACCAATTTAAAGTTTGGCTAATTAGTCCACCATGCATTATTTGCGGAATACACTGAATAAAGTAAATAAATAAAAAAAATGGGATCCCTGGCAATAACCAAATCCATCGAGAGTAATAGAAACGATGTCCTAAGAGCATTAATAAAGCGATCAAAAACAATACTAAGATAATTTCAATCAACATTGATTGTTCCTTGTACAAATACTAGTGCCGGCAGTACAAACCATCGTTAGTTTGTTTCAGTGAGCATCCAATTAGCGATCTGTGGATAACAACTGATAATGAATTCTGCTATATCCTTACATCCCTAATAATGTCACGATTTTTTTCTTCTGTCATTTAGATGGCGGTTCAATAATTACGATGCGTCAACCCTGAAAGAGCAGACTAAGAATAGTTTAAGTATTTTATTAAAATCTACAAAACCGTTTATTTATGGATGAGCATATTGTTAAAGCTTGTAACCTGGAATCTTAACGCTTGATAGGTCACAAGCTTTAGGTGAAGAATTTAAACTACATTTGAGCCTAATCCATTGGAAGAATCAAGCCTCAAACTGGCACTGTCAGGAAGTTGGATTAAACATTCCAAATTATCAACCAAGTATTTAAGTTGCTTAGGCACATAGGTTTTATTTGTTTTGAGAACATTGGCTATTTCACTAAGTTCAACTGAACCAGGAGACCAAGGGTCTTCTTGTTGCTGAGCCGCCTCCCAAATAGGCTCCATCTGCCTTTTTAGGACACTTTTTTCAGGCAAACGCTCGTAAAGCGTTGTTAGATGATAGCTGGTTTGCTCTTGTAAAATACCATTTAGACGCGATTTCAATTGCAAAGAAACATCTCTATCTTCTAGAAGATCCTTGGCCACCTGTAAAAACATCTGCACAGTGATATCATAAAGACGGCTATAACCCTTCTTGTTGTACTGAGTATCCCTATCTCTCAGTAAAATATCTTTTTGTGTTTCCCAAATGGTATTTAAAGTTCGTATATAGTAATTTTCCTTGGTTTCGTAGAAGGGTTTTCTATCCAAGGAATCAAATAAAACATCGGATTGCTCTTTGCGAAGAGCATTGGTCCACCAGAAGCCGGCATATTTTTTCTGCTGTTTCTCGAAATAGGCTTTATGTTTAGCTTGAATATCCACTGCATTCACTTCATGTGCATCTTTCACCTGCTCAACAAAAGGCGCTTTGGCAACTTCAACCAACTCTCTGGCAAAATGACTCAACTCTTTGTAACATTTTTGAAGTAATGCTCTTCCTTCACGATTATTTCCTAGATCTTCTGGAATTCGAGACACTATTTTAGTCGCCAAGGATTGGTAATGGTCATAACATTTTTTTGCAAATCCCTCTCCCAGGTTCAAAATGTTGTGATGAAGTAACTGCATAATTTTTTGCCGAACCGGTTGCCCAGGACCTGTTACACGACCAAAAATAACACTCCATTCTTTTTTCTTAACCAGGCGAGCATCGGCTTCATGGATAACAGTAAGCGCTTCACTTAGATGTTGCTTGTTCCTGATGATCTGCGTTTTGAAATAAGCCTGATATAAAGCATCGACCGTTTTTGCTGGTAATCCCTGGTGCTTCTCAGAATTCATCACCTCCAGAAAATCCCTGTAGAATTCATGTTTACGCGTAGCCTGCGGCGTTTTTAGATAATCATCCAATAGGTTAATGGTTGGATAACGGATGTCGAAATCCCTAAAAGCATTGATGAGCTTGAGTGATTCTTTCACTTTAGCCTGGTCATTTCCTTGCACCCAGCTGTTCCACAATACCTTGATAGCTGCTTTCGACAAATCACCTGCTGCTTTTTTAACAAGAATGGTTGCAAACGTTTTAAGATTCTCTATTTCCTTAAAATTGTCTGAAGCCGCATAACCTTTATATTTCTCGAATAAAAACTCGTATTTATCTTTTTGCGGTTTAATGCGTTCAATCATTTGAACAGTTTCTAAAACCGTGGTTAGCTGAGTAAGGTTGATTACCCCCTTGCTGTATTGTTTAAGGAGAGAAATCACATGCTCATCCGCCAAATTACTACCTTTAACCGCCAAGAAAAACTCTTTGGCTTTTTCAGGCGACATTGAGCAAAATAATTCTGTCCAGGTAATCAATTTTTCGGGTTGAGCCGGTGTTACAAACGCATCCGCGGACTTAATTATCCCCTTCTCCACCAGATAGCGATTAAAAACCAGGGCCGCCTCTTGTATTTGTTCCAGGGTTTTCTGGCAATCGTCAAATTGATAACGTCCAGGTTTAAAGCGTAAAGCGTTGTTAATATACGCCAACGGCACATAAGGCGGTAAAGCAAAGAGCGGTTTCAGCACTTGCTTCACAAATGTTTTATTCATTTCCTGACTGGACAAATTCTCAATCAACGCATCACAGGCCTCTTGATTAAGGGGCAAACGTTCAGATAAAAAGTGCCAAAAACTATTTCTAAGTTCCGCAGGTAAGTTTCTTAAAATACCTGGCTCAGGTAAATAATCATGTTGTGGATCAAAACCATTATCGGCTAGGATGATGGCAAACAATGGCCTTAATTGACCAGGAAACTCCATCAACACATCAGCATGTTTTTCCAGGTAACTTACTAATCTACTAATTCGAATATTTGCTTGTTCCACCTCTTTCTCAGAGTACATATATTCGTTTTTATGATTTTCATTGATGAGATGAATTAAGTAACCAAGATCATTTTTATTCGTGTGACTAACCAACAATCGAGTCACGTTTGAATTAGAAGTAAAGAGTGCTTCAAGTTCAGGAAGCCTAGGGAAAGCATCCCAGAACTCTCTATGTATAATCTCGTTAAAATTTTTGATGAATGTTTTTGAAGCATCGTGCTCGCTGACAAAAGCAGTATGGTTAATTTTCATCGTCAAACTCAGCAAAAGGCTGTTTTTGCGAATTGTCTCACCGTCTAGCTGTGATGGAAGCTTGCTGTTAAGCCAGTTCTGAGCAAAAAATGCTTTTAAACCAGCAAAAAATGCCACATCTTGTGCTTCATCTCCATGCTTGTTATAAGTTTGCAACACCTCTGCCAATGCCGCACAAGAAACGTTAAATACCGCTGGATATTGTTTTACGCAATCCGTTAAGAAAGAAAATAACTGTTGCCTTCTTCGGTCTTGCACTTCAACAGGAAACTTGCCTTTTTCTTGATGGCTGCTTGCAGATTTCAATTCTTTATATAATAGACCTAAGAATATTTCATTCCCGCCATAAACTTTGGCAAGAAGTTCATTTCTTCTTTGCGGTTCCATATCGGGACGGAAATAAAGATCTTCTGCTCTTTTTATCCACTCTTGATAAAACTCAACAACCGCCGCCATATCTCTTTTTTGGTTACTGGGAACATGTCGATATACGGGTACGTACTTCACCAGGGCCATTTCGGAGACTTCGTGTTTTGCATGCACATCAGTGTTGGAGTGAATTGCCTCCTCATTTGAAAGTACAGTTTCTTCTGTCTTTCCGCTCAGGGCATGCTCGCAGTCCTCCCTGATTTCCATGAGTTCAGAAATCTGTTTGAAGATTTCAGGGCCTATCTCGTCTTTTTCCTCAGGGGTTTTATTAGAAGAAGCAAGTTTGTCAGGATGCCATTCTAAAGCCAACACCTTTAGTTTCTTCTTCAAGCTGGTTAGTGCGGATAAATCATCTGCTTTAAGTTGCTTGCGAACTAATTTGTCCTTCCAAATCTGGGTTTGCTCTTTCAAGTAAACCATAACTCCCTTGTAACCTTCATTCAGATCGGCCGTGTTTGTCGCTAAGGTGACTAAACAGAATTTATCCAGCTGGGGAGAAAGAACACACAATTTATGCCATATAGCATCGGCTTTTTTGAAAAATTCGGTATAAACTTCTTCACTATCCCCTGCTTTGCCTGTAAGTCGGCCATTCCAGGCATCTTCAATTAGCTTGCGGTGCTCAAGCCAAGCGGTTCTTAAGCGCATGTGAGTGCGTTGATCACCGACTTTTATTGCTTTATGCAAGACGTCCATGACTTCGCCTGACAAAGTGGCGATCAAGTATTCTTTACGACGCAGAAATTGCTCGCGTTCTTTTTTAAGTTCATGATTCAACTGAACCACAGAACGCGTAACGATGTATTTTCTTTGTGTTGCCTCATCGTTTTCCAACCAAGCCCATTTTTGAGACAAGTTATGTTTATGTTTTTGTAATTTGTGTGAAAGATGAAGTGCTTGCTCCTCATAAATGGCATTAAGTCGCGGAGCATGGGCTGATTTCATGTAAGTGGCAAATTCCTTTTGGATGGCTCTGAAATTAATAACATCCACACAAAATCCTTGCGCCCCATTTCGACCCTGGCGACCGCGCTCCTGTTTTTCGACATCAGGATCAGCAGGATAACTACGTATTACCCCTAAGCCTTTTGGTGACTGCGGCTTGATATCCGTACCCCGTCCTAAACGAGAGCTGTTACTAACCGCACCAATTCGACCCGCTAAAGGCAACACCTCACTTTCCTGTTTACCGCTGTCATTGGTATCCACCAGGAATTGATCGAGCGGATAACCCCTAACTTCAAGTTCTTTTCCAATTTTCCTGCTCAATCGCTTAACCGCAGGATCATCCTTACAAGCATGTAACAGCGGTTGATCCTGGTGTTCAATCATGTGAGCAGCAATGGTTTTAACCTGCTCTTCTTCTGAATCACAGAAAATCATCGGCAAGTAAGTCGTGCGAATTTCTTCATGCGTTGGCAATTTGGAAATGTGCTCAATACCAAACTCCTCTCTGTAGAATCGAAGCGCAGCATTGTTGCCTGCAGTACCAGTACAACCTTCCAGTTTGCTGTAATATTTTCTCAACAGGTAAGGCACATTTTGCGATAAAGCAATTTGAGTATTGGGATCCACGAAAAAATCAGAGGTTTGACCTTTTGCAATAGCTTCTTTGTTCAATCTAACGTGCAAAAATTGTTGCACTAAATCACTATAAGTTGAACCCAAACGGACTTGGTTGCCGATAACCACTTTCGCAGCTCTCGTGTCGATATTTAAACCACCGACGACTGCTTTATTGTCTGGCCGTATACAGAAATCCGTATCCACCGTTAAATTGGAAGCGACATGTGCCGCGGTCAATAATTGCTTCAATTGCTGATCACGCTTTTTAAGCGCTTCTTCATTACCGCTGAGCGCAGGAATAATATGTCTTTCAAAGAAATGCGATTGCTTTGGACTATAAGAAAGACGTTCCTGCAAGTACTTGCACAGGGATTGAAGATGTTCTTGTCTTGAAACCGCCAGGACACCGGTTGATTCAATTTGCTTAAATGTATGACGGTTTTCAAGATACCAATCATAAGTAACTCGATAGACCCATTCATCCATATTATAAATTGGATCACTATCGGTATTATCGGAATAGTTAAACTGCGTTTGTTCGAATCTTAAAATATAATCTGCTTCATCAAGCCAAGCTGCACGACGTTTTGGATCCAGTTCAATGGCATCTTTTCCGCCCCAAATGTGTCCAGAATGGAACAGGCTAAAGTTTCCAATCGTGGCGTAATTGATAGCGCCAACGCCAGGCCTGGAGCGCGTTTTATAGTTACGTGCCGGTGAATTTTCTGTAATATAGGCATGTTGGATACCCATAGCATCCAACACCGGGGCAAATTCCTCATGGTCACGTTTGGATAAACTATCTTTGGAGCTAAATACATCCACGACATAATCATTAAGGGCCAAATAGGAGGAACGCATCACAGTAATAATACTTTTGCCCTGACCAGTACGTACCTGGTGAAGCAAACTTTCGTCGTTATACAGGGCAGCGTATAGCAGCGCAAGCATTTGGGTATGGTTAGCCCATTTCCCGGATTTACGCAGCAGCACTTCCCTCATACAAGCAAGAACCCGAGCCGAAGCCTGGTGTTTATCCATGTCATTGCTGGCTGCTTTGAGCTCATCAAGCGCATAGTCCAGTGTCCTGGTTAAAGTATTGAGGGGCAATTCATGGAGACGTGCTGCTTGACTGTAATTATTGGTGTAATACAACAAATTAATCAGTTCTTTTTGCTCAACATCTTCGAGATAGCGCGCGCCCTTGCGTTTAAACCCAGCTAATACCCGCATCAAACCGCGGCGATCGTCTTCGGTAATACTATAGTGACGTTTTGGCTCGCCCTTATCGTTCAAACCTTGTTCGACGGTTTCAAAATGATGGATAAGGCTATTGGCGTCCTTCAATTCGGGCTTTGCCAATAATTCATTCAATTGCGTAAGAGTTGGTAACGGCTCAGAGCTATAATAGTCTGCAAGGATCCTTAATTGTTGTACCGGTAAAGTTTTCAACCTTTCCCTAACATCAGCAAGCATATGTCGTTCTTTCTGCCAATCGCCCAAGGCTTGAGTCAAGATAACTTTGATATAGGCCTGTGTGGGATTTGCACATGGGAAGTGACGCTCGAAATCATCGGGTTGGATAGTCTTATCCACCAGTAAATTAATTAACTTAATCTGAGTTCGCTGCCACAGACTTAGCATGTTTTCACTGGGATTGCTTATTTCGAATGCATCTTTCGCTTCTTGGGCCAAACCTCTAACCATATCGCGTCGTTGCGTGAGATTACGGCCTGGTACTTTTTCTATTAAACCAACTAGGGCATTCATCCATTCGCTACCACCCTTCGCTTCATGCAAACACCCTAATATGGCTTGAGCTTCTTTTACAAAATCAGAATTATTTACGTCCTCTAAAATGAGCTTTGCCAAAACGGGTTTATATTGATTGGGCAATGTCTCTTCAACTAACCCCTTAATTAGGATTTGTGATGCAACAGCATCTTTTTCTTTCAACTTATTTAAATCGTCATTCAATAAACTTGAATCTTTTGCCAGTTCATTATCCAGAAGAACTTTCAATAAATTGATAGGATAATGATGTAGGTCATAAACTTTTTCATCCATTAAGACTTGCAACCAGCTTGTAAGCTGCGGAATGGAATACCGCTTTTGTCCATTCTGTTTGGCTTTGAAAAGAAGAGCCCCTAAGACTTGTCCCAACTCATCAAAATGAGCTTTATTATCAAGTCTTGCTAACACAGTTAAAAATCTTTCAATTTGTTGCTCAGAACCTGCTTCTGCCTTAACAGCCACATATTGTCTAAACAACGTACGGCATAACTCTAAATTTTGTAGTTTGAAACCAGGTTTCAAATGTTCATCCATAAAGGTAATAGCTTTTTCAATTTCTTTTTGCTCAAGAGATCGGAATGGAGCATCCTGAAACGTAATAGCGCATTGTTTCTTTAACAAAGAAGAAACCACTTCTCTTCGGGTTTGGGCTGGATTTATCGATTTCGCGATGTCAGCCATTAGGTCTGACAATTCTCGAGTGCCAGGTAAGTAATTCGTACTCGCAAAATTAATGGATTGTAACTGCTTCTCAAATATACGGAGCTGTTTTAATGCGTCTTCTGAATTGCCCCCCTTCTCCTTCAAAGCAAGTGCTCTAGCCTCCTGCATGGGGTCCTTCAATTCAGGATCTAACTGCTCAATCAACCAAGGATAGCTATTAAATAAGGAGCTATTAAAATCAAATTTGAGAGCATGGACAAGTAAATGCTCAAACGCTGATTGTTTATCTTCCCATTTTTCAAAACATTGCAGCGCACGACCAGCAGCATTGATAATCTTTAAGCCATGGTCGCTTTTTCGAATGGCTACATCCGCATTAACTCTATAGACCCCTTCCACGAAGGTAGGTACATCCGCAAAGCGCATTCGTAAAGCCCCGGGTATAAGCTCATCATCAAGTTGCACTTGCTCATTCATCCACACCAAGAACTCTGAAGGCAACTGCTCAAATGTTTCAGCCAGTTCGCTAAAATCTTTCGTTTGATACTCTTTCGAACTGGCAAGTCCAGTGGCACTTTCATCGAATGGAGTCGCTTTCTTGCCTTCATAAGATTGGAGGTTGTCTACACCAACCGCTAACCCAGCAATTAATAATCGGAGCGACAAACTACTTTGCTGCGAAACATTATCACCTAAGATTTTTTTCAATGTTGCAAAATCTTTTTGGCTTAATTGCATGCGTTGGGAAGCAAAACGCAACGCATGAGTGAGCGGCGATAGAAGTTTAAAATCTTCATCCCATCGCACAGCATATCCTGGCTGTGCGTTAGCGGTTGCGGGTGAGAAATTGGAAAGCTGTAATTGTTGATCCCAATATGGGAAATGTTGGTAGCGGGCAGCATAATAAAAGCCATTATGTCGCCAATCTATCTCGTGCAGATGATTTAAAATATGTTGCTGAACTTGTTTACTGTCGAGTTGGTTTTTTGTATCTTGTAAAACCCGATACAAACGATCGAGAAAGACCTTGCCATTAAAGTCTGGAGAGTCTTTAAGCAGTCGAGTCAGACTCTCCTCATCAATAATCAAATCTCGGTTTTCAGCATAAGAAAGTACCTTTTGGAACGCATACCAAAGGTCCGCGTAACGCATGTGGCCTGTTGCGCAACCATGTGCATCAACGAGTTTCCACCAAAGGGACTGATGCCTTGGGAAATTCTTTAAGGTCGCGATGCTCAACGCGAGGGCATCAACTTCTGATTTTTCTAAAAACTCTGACCAATTTTCTGACACATCTAAAAAGCGTCTTTTCCAAACTTCAAAATGGTTTTGACCGAAGGTAGTAAGTACTTGATCTGCAATAAAGAGGAAGTGTTCACTGCCATTTACCGAGCGATTATTCACATCACAATGGTTAAAGACTTGTCCGAAAGCCTTAAGATTTTTTTCAGTTAATACGACACTTGAATGGTTATTGAAAAGCAACTCTCTTAGTTGCGGTGAAATTTTTGTTTTTAAACCTTGAGCCCATCTGTCTAAATATTGCAAGCATGAGTTATAGTCTTCAGGTCTTTTGAATTCACCAGTTACATCAAAATGTTGCAAGATGACAGAAGCGGTTTCTGGACTATGTTCAAACTGATTACCAATGACTTTCTGGGCATTGAGGATCCGTTGTTTGTCGTTGTCCTCCAGGGTCAGGTATTGCCATAGGGTTTGATGAACCTCTTTACCTCGACTAAGTGGTTCAAACTGTCGATAATCACCACGAAATTCATTAGGCTTTTTAGGACTGTCTAATTCCACAGTAAAAGGGTTGCGCTCTTTTAGTTTTTTCTGCTTTAATGCCCTTAAATCTTTTTTCTCGCGTTTTTCATCAAAATTAAGAATTAAGCCACGATTCTGTAATGAATATTGTAAGTAGAAGCCCGGTGGCAAATTATCTTTCGCTACCCCCATACGAAACTGAGGTGCGTGCTCCATAATCTTTTGCACAGCATTTGGATGTATTTTTTCAACAACTTGCGAAGCGTTTAAGTCACTACCTACCCAAAGAGAAAATAATTGCTTAAGCTCTTGCTTTTTCCAACCAGAAAGCGCTTTGGTGTTTTCTGCAAGTGTTTCCCAATTTTGCTTGCATCGCTCGTCAATATTATCGCGAGTAATGAGTTCGCGCTCATCACCATAAAACTGAACAATCTGCTGTTCTTGTTCCTGCTCTTGTTCTTGCTCTTCCTCGACTTGTTCTTCAACTTGAAATTCTTGTACAACCTCTTGTTGCAATTGTTGCTGTATACCCGGAGTTTGCGCCGTTAATGGATAAAGAACTTCCTCACCTTTCCATAGTTGTGGCTCCTGGGCTAACTTATTATCAAGAATAAGCTCCGCATCGAGGGAGTCAGTTGCAGCAGCATAAATATTTGCGGTATTAGCAGCCAACTTGGCATGATTGACACCGCGCTGATTGTTAAGAATTATATTTTGCAAGCCGCGATAAGAAGATTTTAACGCACAGGTTTCTTCCTCTTTATAAGCCTCGCGGTTCCATTCAGGAATATTAATCTGAATCTGAAGATCCTGATATTTTGCTTGGGCCGTTAATCCATTAATGAGTTGATTGCTTTGCTTTTTCGCATCAGGATTTCTTAAATTGTACAGGTTAACTTCTGCCAACTCCTGCGGAAAGCGTTTTTTACGAGCATCCAAGACAGTAATAAGCTCTAGTAAAGCACGTGAAGTCTTGTCATCCAAATTATCAGGTAAAATAAGCGACAATGATTTAAATAAAGGTGAATAACCCTCATCTCTCGGATGATAATTTTTGATTTGGGCAGCTAAATAAGCGAGGTACTCATGCGGTTCATCGACAAGAGAACCATTTAAATCAAAGGTACAAGGCAAATTAGGGGATGGTTCTATTTCATCCGGATCCCCCGAATAGGCGTTAAACACATTAAATAATTCGTCAAGGCCGCGCTTGCCCATTTGCGCAAATTGCACAAATGCCCAAGCGGTTGAGGAAATAGCAGCTCTTTCCTCATGGTCACAATGCGACTTTCGCCAAGAGGCATTAAATTCTTGGATCTCTTTAATAAAATCAAGATCAATGGTTTGACCATTTTGTTTAAAAAAATCAACGAGAGCATTTCCAGTCGCACTCCACAATTTCTTGCGATTGGCGGGCTCTTCGGCAGCTCTACTTAATGTATCAGGCCCCACTTCAGCCAAAAAGCGGTTACGCGCCGCACATTGCAGGGCAAAACCAAAACTTTGGCGAAAATTTTGTAAATGTCTTTGCGGTTTAACCGTTCGCAGATTGACATCGTAATCAAAAAGTTGTTCCTGAAGCCAGCTTAAATTTAAAGCAGGCGTCACTAAACGCGTCATCGAGTAGTGATAAACCATATCCAACGCTTCGGTAAGATAAGTGGAAAGGTTATAGGATGCGTCATCAAGGGTTAGGGTTTTTAAATCCTCAGAAATACTCAGTTGTTTTTGATCAAAACCGGAAAGCACATGGGAGGCGTTGACATACCGCAGAGCATCATTATCATCCAGTAAATAGTAGGTATTTTTTTCTACTAGAGGATTAAGTTCATGCCATTCTAATTTGCTAAAAGGTTTGCGATTTCTTGCGGCTCTTTTAACATTTTCTACAGGATTATCATAACCCACATAAATACCATACATACACTGCTCAAGAACCTGCTGATGCAAAACAGGAACAGGCACTTTATCACGAAAACTCGCCAATGGTTTATTGGGGATCTCGGCACAGGCAGGGAAAACCCTCCCTAAAAGAATGGCATGCCATTGAGCCAGATTATTTAATTTTTCAACATCATTCAGTTTAAGATTATCCTCACAATTTACACTTGCGAAGGTTAATCCTTTTAAGGCCGGGATAGAGGTTAATTCACTTGCTATTTGGTTAGCTGTAACAATGTTCATCTCAGCTGGAGGAAGATAAGCCTTCCATCCACCAGCTGTTTTAGATAACAAAATCCAAACAGGCGAATATTCATGGCCAATATTAATAAACAAATTATTGAAAGAATTCCATTGGGAAGGCGTTAAGTTTTCCAATTCGCTAATATGCATCGGCGCATGTCTTGTGGTGGCAATTCTTTCAGCTGTTTCGTTGGCTCGCATGCTCAAAGCATTATAATTGTATAAGTAACGAAAAATATCGATTCGACTGATAGGATTGTTGAGCTTCTGTTCACCATTTGCAGACTTCTGCTCACCATTTGCACTTGCTAGTCCTAGGCAAGCATGATTCAAGTATTCTACGCGCGGATTCGCAATATACATTGATTGCACATCGGAAAGAGGGTAGCCTTCTATGTAATGAGAAAGCCACTCTTCTACAAAAGGATGTTGCTGCCATTGAAACTCTTTATTTTCAATCTGCTTCATCGTAGCACTTGCAAAGGACGCCAAAGCAGGTGACCTCAATGTAGCAAGCAATCTCTCATTAAGATAGCTATGAAGAAATTGGTATGGAATGGACTGTTTGTTTAGATAATTTCTTGGTACCCAGGGGTGTCTATCAAAAAATTGCTCAATGGCTTTTTCAGGTTGTAAAGCATCAACAGCAGCACCAAATTTCTCTTCTAATCCGTGCAAAGCCTCCCAAATGGCATGGTTAAACTGTTGCTTGTACTCATTCTCTAATTTTTCTCTAATTTCATAAGTGTAGACTTGGAGCTGGGAGCTAAAGTTATGTTTGCTATAATGAGTGTGTCCTCCATTTGATATTATAACCTTATTAATTTGCTCCTCACTAAGATGTAATCTAGTCTGCTCCTTATCTTTAAGGGCGTTTATTTTTTCTTCAAATAAATTGAAATTGACAACTTTTGCTCTTTCATACTCCCCATCAGGCTGAATATAATACAGTTCCTTAGTAGAGTTATTTCTGATATAGACATAACTGTTTCTGTATTGTGCCGTGTTATAGGGAAAATTGGACATCAAATGGAGGTTACACCCATTGCTCTTAGTTCTAGCTATTAGTTCTTTTTCTCGCGAAGTTGTCTCTTCATTGACCTTTTTATTTATCTCGTCACGTTTTTCCCCAAGCCAGCGTGCCAACAGTTGCGCTTTAAAATTTTCAAGAATCACTTCCCGCACTTGTTTCACCAATTGCTTTGACATAGAGAACTCCAATTAAAAAACCAACCGCAACATAATTTGCGCAGTAAGGCACAATGATGAGCAATACAAACAGTATAATCATTAATTATTAAGATATTCTTAGCCGCGTCTTTGCGGTTTGAATTTTTTAATTCTACGAACGGAAAAAATTGCGAAGGTGAAGTGGTTGTAAAAGGAAAACAAGAGATTAGTGCTGATTTAACTGTAGTGATGAGGTATAGCAAGCCATGGACATGGCCAATTGTTTTTTTATAAACAACTATAATTAATTAAAGTGGCAAATTATGAAGTGTGGTATGCCTCAACCCATTACGCAACAACAATTAGTTTCGTTTATTCAAAAAAAATTTCTCTCTCAAACAAAACCTCTTCAAGAGTTTGATTGGACGACAAATTTAAATGCTGAAGGGTTTACCTCCGAGTTTATAAACATCAATTTTTATGAAGTACTAAAAGCGTTAAATAGCACTACATTACCTGACAATGTTAAGACTTCTTTTCTAATGGTTAAAGGCCACTTCACGGCCATTAACTTTACTAACTGCGTGGATATCTGGTGCATAGAAGAGGCTAAATTTCATGGATGCCAATTTCAAAACTGTAGTAGTAAAGGGTTTGAATCGGTAGAACTTAAGAATTGTATATTTGAGAATGTTATATTCGAATCAGCGATGCTAAGCGACTTAGACTGCAGCGAAGTAGGGTTTATTCGCTGCAAGTTTGCAAATAGTATTTTAAAAGACTTTCTGTCAGAAGATGTCAATTTTAAAGCGTGTGAATTCAACTCCTCTTTTTTATTGGATATACCAGATATAGATACCGAATCCTATAAGGATAATAAGCTGGATAAATCAACACTAATGGTAAATACTGCCTGGGATGATATCCATTTCTCTACCCATTATACGGATATACCTGATAAGCCACTGTTGTTAGTGTTGTACTGCCATGATGATGGCGTTATTTATGCCAATATGTTACTAAATTTTTTACGCGAGAAAGGGGTTGAGCTCTTACTTATTCATCCTAAAATGGGGTTTGCTCATCCTATCTTAAACGAATATGCCAATAGGATTAACGGCATTGTTTTACCTGGCGGCCCTGATATCCCTGTCCACAATCCTCATCATCAACGATTTAGTTTTGAAAAAAATCTTTTACAATTTGCTATCGATAATCATATTCCCACACTAGGTATATGTCGGGGACATCAATTAATTGGATATTTTTTTGGTGCCAAGATCATCCCTGTAACAACGCATCAACAATCAATCATTCACGTTAAAGCAAAAGAGAGTAAATCGCATCGTTTATTGCAAAGAAAATTTGAAAAGTATTCACGATTAGCAGATGAGGAGAGTAAAAAACTGGTGCAAGCTCACGCAAAAGGGGGGTACATCTATAAATCAGAATGTAATCATTCCCAAGCTATTTTTTTCAAAAAGAATAGCCGGGATAAACAGCATATCAAAATAGTATCAAGAGGTTTAGATAATGTAATTGAAGCTATGGAAATTGGTGATCATATTCTTACTTTTCAACACCATAATGAAGCGTTGGTGGCAGGAAAAAATAAAATTGCAAAAGCATTGTTAAAGCAATACCTTGAACTGGTGAATACTCATTTTCAAACCCTCGATCATACAAGGAACAAGTTTTTTCAGTAAATTGGGCATTAGTGGCAGTACAATGTCCTATTATTTTGCCTTATTGGGTTGAAACGGCGATGAGGGCAGCCAAGAAACAAGAATGGTCCCCACTATCGATAATATATCGGGTATTTTCTGTTGCCACAACGGCAATAGCGATTAAAATAAGCACCGATTTTTTATGTGACAATATCAAGAAGCTCCTAATTATTGTTTCGTTTTATTTCAGAAATTTTAATACGCCATTCTTTAGGCCCTTCTTCATGAATTGAACGGCCATCAGCTGTCACTGCCACCGTTACTGGCATATCAACAATTTCAAATTCACGCATGGCTTCCATCCCTAATTCTTCAAAGGCAATAATACGTGATTTGCGAATGGTTTTTGATATTAAATAAGCAGCACCACCCACAGCAATTAAAGAAACGGATTGATGTCGTTTAATTGCATCGATGGCCATTGGTCCTCGTTCACCTTTTCCAATCATCCCCAGTATATTGGTTTTTGATAACATAAGTTCAGTGAATTTATCCATACGCGTCGCGGTGGTAGGACCTGCGGGCCCCACAATTTCATTGGCTGCTGAAGGTACTGGACCTACATAGTAAATAAATTTATTATTCAAGTCGACGCCTTCAGGTAAAGGTTCTCCACGCTCTAATAGCATCGCTATTTTTTTGTGAGCTGCATCGCGGCCAGTAATTAATTTTCCTGATAGCAATAAAGTCTCGCCTAATTGCCACTCTTTTATTTCGGCTTTTGTTAACGTATCCAGATTAACTTTACGCAGTGGAGCGTTAGTATTCCAATCAAGTTTTGGCCAAGAATCCAGGGAAGGCGGCATTAGTTCGACAGGTCCACTTCCATCAAGAACAAATGATAAATGTCTTGTGGCAGCACAATTAGGAATGATAGCAACAGGCAAACTGGCAGCATGCGTCGGATATTCTCTAATCTTAACGTCAAGTGCCGTAGTTAAACCACCGAGTCCTTGTGCGCCAATTCCCAGCGCATTTATTTTTTCGTAAAGTTCAAGTCGTAACTCCTCCAGATGGTTTCGCGGCTTGTGTTCAAAAAGTTGCTGAATATTGACCGGTTCCATCAGCGCCTCTTTGGCAAGTAACATAGCTTTTTCAGCCGTGCCGCCAATACCTACTCCCAGTATGCCGGGAGGACACCATCCTGCCCCCATATGCGGTATTTGCTCAAGCACCCAATCAACAATGCTATCGGAAGGATTTAAAATAGCAAATTTTGCCTTTGCCTCAGAACCAAATCCTTTTGCAGCGACAGTGACCTCAACAGTGTGCCCTAAAACAGATTCCACATGCACAATGGCAGGTGTATTATCCTTTGTATTTCTGCGTTGTCCTGATGGTTCATTGACAACCGAAGCACGTAAGGGATTCACTGGATTTGTATAAGCCAATCTAACGCCTTCATTCACCATCTCCGTGATGGTTTGATCAGTCTTATCCCATTGAACATCCATACCAACTCTCAGGAAGACTACAGCTACCCCAGTATCCTGGCAGATGGGACGTCTGCCTTCTGCTGCCATTCGCGAATTTAATAATATCTGAGCAATTGCATTTTTGGCGCGCAAAGATTGCTCTTTCTCATAGGCTTGATGCATTGCTTGTATGAAATCAAGGGAATGATAATAAGAAATATACTGAAACGCATCCGCGATACTCTGAATAAAATCACTCTTGCGAATTATCGTCATAGCTTCTCTGTAATTAAAAATTTTAATAACCTAATTAAGCATAGCATTGGTTTGGAGAAATCAGCGCGCGCACTCAGGATCTTACTAAGAGCCATCTATCAAATGGTATTTATGCTAATTGGATTAACTTGTAAGGATCTTTGACATTTATTGATAACTTTTGTTCATTAATTTTACTTAACATAAAATCCGCACAGGATTTTACAAGCACATTGATATCATCCCAATAGTCATCTTCCCCACCAATACATATCGATTTAGCTCTGTTTATCACGGGTAGGTACATTTTAGGTAAATACTGCATTACCCAATCCGCTGCATCGGGTTTGGATCTAATCTCATTCGTCACTAACGTACTCCAAATTCGCGCATAGGTCAGTAGCACATTTCGAGTATCCTCATTAAGATCGGCTGAAAGCCTCTCAAGATCATGCAGCATTGCTTTTATAAAATCACTATAGGGGACGAGGGCTAATAATCGTTCAGGTTTTAATCCGAACAAGGTGTGACTCTTCAATAACACTTGTGTAATAATCAGGGCAAGATCAGGCATTTCACGACTCGGCCATGGTTCAACATTTCCCCTTTCAAATGATTGACGTAGCCACTCACCGTATTGAAAATCAAAAAGAGGAGGATAATGCCACGGATTGATAGCCTTCTTTTCTACAAGAGTCATTTCTAGTGGTGGCTTTGTACTTTTCATATAAATGCCTGATATTTGAAGAAGATGGGTAATCAGCACCCTCTTTTCATCTGAGGTTGTGGCACGATTGGTTACAACAAATAAATCTATATCACTGTATTTTTGTAAACCGCCTACAAGGAAAGAACCATAAAGATAAACGCCTAAAAGATCGGTGCCTAAAACCTTTGTCAGCACATCAAGGCATTCATTGAGTTGTTGCTTCACATCACGCTGTTTTTTGTCATCAATAGTCATGGTGATTTTTACTTAAGATTCACTCAAATTTTTGACCTAATAAAATCCCTAATGAGCTCCACTGATTCCTCAATAGAATACTTAGAGGTGTCTAATGTCATTGATTTTGATTGCCATGGCTCATAATCTCGATTTAATACATCAATCCAGTTAGGTAACTTGTGTCCTGGTATATCGGCTTCCCGGGTTTCAATGCGCCGTTGATGCTCTTTGATATCTGAACAAACTAGCTCGATTTCAATAAAAGGTGCGTTTGCATCCATCGCCACTTTTCGCCAATCATTGCGTGTAATAGCAATGGGGTTGACTGAATCAGCCACTACAGGAAGCCCTAACTTTAGGTTATCCAATGCAAGCGCATAACATACCACATACCCTTCAGGCCCAACCCAATTTTCCGCAAAACCAGAAAATTTTTTTAAAACTTGTTCCACTGTATCAATTCGTAGATAAACTGCATTTAATTGTTTAGCAATTTGTTTTGATAAGGTTGTTTTTCCTGTCCCCGGGAGTCCGCCAAAAATAATTAACATGCATATACCTAATAGTTGAGAGTAAATTCAGGGGATACCCAATTGATTAATTCCCCAAAAAAAGGGCTTTAGAAAAAAAATAAACAAATATCTTTCTGGCAATATAATCCTCAATCGAAACAATTTATAGAATATGAATAATCAGGAAATCTCAAATATTTTAATAAATCTTTCGCCTGCAAAGAGAGTTAAATTTATAAGGCAGAAGCTTCTTAAGCAGAATCAACAAACATTTTGTGAGGATGGCATTATTCGATCTGGGACATTAAAATCAATTGAAATAGAAAGAATAAAAATTGGTCCTAAAATCGCTGAAAGGCTTGTTCATAAATTAAATCTAGAAGGGATTATATGCGATCCTAATCTCTTTTTAGAACAGAATGCCCCTTGTACGATAAAAATCGATTCTTCCAAAAAAGAACTCACAGGTAGTTCAATGAGTTACTTAGAGGAAATTAGACAAAAAATAACCCAACTTACCCCTATAAAATTTCTACTAATGAATATGCACCACAAATTCCTGCGCAATCAACATTACTCACTTATGAGGCTACAAAAGAACATTTAAAGCATTTTTGCAAAACCTTATGTTTTATTCAAGGTAATAAATCTTCATTATATTATCTAACTTATCTTAATGAAGATGAGCTTGAAGGTGAAATCAATAATAAAAAAATTACGATCTCTACAAACATTATTGATTTTTGCACAATATTTATTGTTGAAATAATTTACTTAGGGAATAATATAAATTCAAATTTATAGATATTTATTTACCCTAAAAATTACCTAACTGAGAGTGCACGAAATATAATCCCAGCCAATTAATATATTGGAACAAAAGGGACTATAGTTTTAGGAATAATTCCAACACCTAATGATTTTGCTTTATTTTGAATATTTTTATCATCAAAGTGGCTTGTGACTAAAATGGAATAATCATTTATCCTAAATTTTTCTATAATATCTAATCCATTTAAAGAATTACCAACAAATTCATAATCAAGTAATACTAGAAAGTTGCCGGTAGCGTTTATTAAATATGATTGTAAATATGATTTCATTTCAGATGGCTCTATAAAATACTCAACCATCAAATCTGGATTAGAAAAGATTGCCAAACGTTCTTTCCATAATGAATGAATAGAAGGATCATCATCAAGAATAATAACTTTTTTTAGTGTACTAACGCGAATGTGATTAACAAACCAACTAGGTGGTGGAGACTGAGGAAGTTTTATAGTAACTTTCGTACCAATATTCAATTCAGACTCAATAATAAAATTACCACCAAAAGAATTAATTGTATTTATAGCGTGATAAACCCCCAATCCATTTCCAGATGTTTTGGAAGATGCTTTGCCAAATGTGAATCCATATGTTCCAACTTTATCTAAGATACTTTCCGAAATACCTTTGCCATCATCTTCAATAATAACTATGACATAATTATTTTCTGAATGTATTGAAATTTTTATATTGTGGTTAAACTCATCAAAAGATTCCAATGAGTTATTAATTAGGTTGGACAGCACTCTATTAAATTCAGAAACTTTTATCACTGAAAACAATCCATAAGCCTTATCTACTGCTAAATCAATACTTATATTTGTGTCAATACCTAACTGAACCCTTATTTCTGTCACTAAGAGTTCAACAAGAGTAACGACCATGACGTTTTCAAAATCTGAGGTTCTATCATTTTTATTTTCTTCGTTATCAGCTTTTTTTTGTAATACATTAGCAATGTCGGTGATTCTTTGAATTGAGGTTCGCATAAGAACTCTCTGTTTTTCTGGTAGAGCTGTAGCAGCCGACAATAATAAATTTAAACTAGCAAGAGGGCTCCTAATATCATGAGCTACTTGTTTAGCTGCACGTACTTCTGCTTCATAAGAAGCATTCTTTTTAACATCTATATTCATTTTTTTTAAAGTTGTACAAAGCTGTTTTATTTCATAAACAGATTTAACATGAGGTTCAAACCCTTCAATTTTTCCAGGCCCTAAATTTAATACAAGCTCATTTAGTGGTGAGATAAAACTTTGCTTTAGTCGTTTTAATAAAAAATAAATGCCAATACAAAGTATAATTAGCTCAAGAAAAATGGGAAAAACTGATTCATAAAAAATATCAAATTTACTTTTATTTTGAGGTAAAAATAATTTTAATGACGCTTTTTTTTTATTATCTATATTGAGGGTATATGAGGCACCAGGATTATTCTTATCTATCAAACCAGCTGATAGAGTTTTGTTATCATAGACTAATGTAACTCCAACATTTCGAATTTCACTGATTTCCTGTATGAAGGAAGAAATAATATTATTATCACCTATAAGGATATCCCCAATAAGTTGATTTTGATAAATTTCAAAAGTGGCATTAAGGTATTGTTCTTCGATTCCCTGAAGTCGAAGCGCGGCACTTCGCTGCACCTGAATAGAATTAAATATAACGACAAACAAAGTTATTATAGTCAATACAATTGTAGTCTCATAAAAAAATTTTTGAATGCCCATTGTTATAATTTATCCATCATATTATCGATGTAAACCTCTCTCTGAGCGAAAGGAGATTTTTTTGAAAAATATGTTTCCCCTGAAATACCTTTGTGAGGGCCATTTTGTAAGCATTTTAAGAAATCCGACTTTGAATTATTATGAGATTTAGCATAGCGATAACATTCAATAGATAGTCTAGTTGCATCGTAAGTTAATATTTCAACAACGTCAGGTTTTCTATGAAATTTTTTTTCAAATTTTGATGTGAAACTAGAATGCGTTACTTTATTTTTATCAATTAAATTGGGTGTGAGAAGCCGCTCTGTTTTTTTTAAAATTGATTTAATAGGATAGAACACTGATAATTGATATATCCAAGAAGATGCGCCAATAATAATTTTATCCTTATCAATCAACTTGTTGCGATCCAATTTTGAAATAATCTGTGTAGAAGGTAGTGGGTAAGTAAAAAAAACATAGTATGTTTTTTCATGTTGTTTATTTTTAAGACCTGTTAAATCAAAATTTCCATTTGTCTTTACTTCAACAGAAATAATTTTTTTCTCCATGTTGTTAATAAAATGCTTGAGCCCATCTCTGCTGTAAATATCTGATGGTTGGTAGAAGGCATAAACCGTCCCTACCTCAGCATCTTTATTAATAAAACTCGCAACGGCTTTGGAATAATTTAATTGTTCAGGGGTCATTGAGTAAATATGAGGATAAAATTTTCTAATCTGTTCATTTGAACAACTTGGAGATAATGCGATAGCCTTATTTTTCTTCAATATATTACCTGTCATCAAACAATCCTGACTTGTAAATAATCCTAATATAATTGTACATTGGTTCTCAGTTACCTTGCTTATCTGTTTCAATAACTGAGATTCATTATTAGCGCTTTCAATAATAAAATTTGAAAACTTTTCATCTTCAAATGCCATGATAAAAGAGGTATTTAAAAAATCAGACCATCGAACTGAACCAAACATTCTATAATTTGCTGTTGAATTAACACATATTTTATTCGCCATAGAATAAGAACTAACAGATATAAAGAAACAACTAACTATACAAATCGCTTTTAATAAATTCATAAAACCTTTTTCCATCAACAATCCATGCCTCATGACCAAAATCCGTCATGAAATGCCTATAAGCCACATTATGTTTTTGTTTTAATAGATTTTCATAGGTCAATTTAACATTCTCTTCTGGAGTAAAGATGTCATCTGCTATCGAAACAATCGTCAATTCAGATTTAAATTTCACATCAGGTTCCCTAATATCTAATTTAAAGTTTGCAATCATTTTAAGAATAATACTATTTGAATATGGAGAAAATTCTTTTTGAAATCTCTTGTTGTCTTGAATAAAATAATCCAAAAGAGAAGAAGAGAAGCTTTTATCGATTTGACATTTTTGCTCTAAGAAGGTTAAAGCCTTTTCATTCGTACAAGATAATCGAAAGAAAAAGCGTGAAAATCCTAAAGCAGATTCTAATTCCTCTTTTGATCCAGAATGACGAGCATTATCAATCAACATGGCCTGAGCAAGATTAGTAAGTTTTGTCATGTAAGGAACAGGAACACCTGCAACAGAAATATATTTTTTTGCAATTTCTGGATATCGCAAATACATATCTAAAGCTTGCATGCCACCTAAAGAACAACCAAGTACCAAATCTAAATGATTTATTTCAAGATGCATTAAAGTATGCATAGCAAAATCAACAGTATCTTGTATAGTAACTTCAGGAAATGTATCAAAATATGGTTTCTGAGTTTTTGGGTTCATAGACTCAGGACCAGTAGTTCCATGAGAAGAAGATAATGAATTAATACAGATTATATTAAAATGCCGAACCATCTCACTAAAATTAAATTTTTCCCACCAAGAATGTAATTCGGAAGAGCTAGAGAATCCATGAAAAATTAATGCACATGGCTTAGAAATAGTAAAATCACCATAAATTGTAAATGTTGCTTTTGGCTCTACCAAGGTTTCCCCACTGCTAATTTTAAAATCCGGCAAATTAATTTGTTGTGTTGAACAATTCATTAAACATTTTCCTTCATTGCCTCTGTGTCAGAAATCAATAAAAAAGATATGATACTAGCTCCTACAATGAAGCTAAGTGGGAAGACAATACTAATTTGATGATAACTTCTTAAGGTACTATCAAAATAATATAGTAAACAATAAATTAAAACTAATGGACCACTCCAACTATTAGCTCGAGCGACAATTTCTCCGGCATCTTCCGAAGAAAATTTTTGTGATAAAAATGCCCTTAACTCTATGCGTAAATATCCGAAACTCAATCCAATAAAGAATGTGGAAATAAAAATAATTTTTAAAGAATTAGGAAACAAAAAAATTGAAGTGGCGGAACAAAATAAAATTATAGAGACATAAATTATTCTTTTGAAATGGCTCATATAATCTATCGTTAGAATATGGCAGAACCCTATTGCCGCCATAGCTAAAGCAATAAGAAATTCCATAATGGCCGCAATATTAATTGAATCAAATTGATTCTTTGCTAATAATGGAGCAGTAATGTTAAAAATCACTATTGTTGGCCAGATAAGAGAAAGAGCGATTGTATAAATAATCGATGGATTATTTTTTAATTCACGACCATTTTTTTCATTTTCATTTTGAAAATTAATATTTAAAAACAATGAAATGGTTGCTGGAATTAATAAAATTACCATACAAAATATATAGGGTAATGAAGCAGAAAATGGTTTTATCAATATCATTAAAAGAGGGCCAATAATCAACCCTATTTGTCCGACCGTAGTGGAGATACCACTTAATCTCCGAGCTTCATTTATCGAAAAAAGATGAGACAATCCGACAAACCATTTTTCAAAAACTATCTCAATTAAAAAGATGCTAATCCATAATAAAAAATTGACTATAAAAACTATAGGTGATTTCGCAACTAAAAAGAAATATTCCAATCCTAAGAGTACAAATGTAGTTGTAAAATTTATTCTAACTTGTTGCTTCAAGGAAAATTTTTTAAGCTTTTTAAAAACAGTACGCGAAAAAGTCGCTGGAAAAAAACTTAAAGCCATCAGCAAACAAATGTTTAGTAAGGAATCATCTGATAAAGACAGCGCATCCCAACTTGTAATTAAAAGAATGCCACCAACAGCCAATTTAAATAAAAATAACACACTTAGATAAAAATATGCTCCATCAATGTTCTTCACATAAATTCCTTATTTTAAAAAGGCTGTCAGATATTATTTTGGTTTTAGCAATTAGGTCAAAATCATTTGCAGTTTCATCAGTGAAGGTAAATTCAACATATCCATATCTTGTTGACCAATTTTGAGCGCATTTAATCAATTGTCCTTTATAAACATTGGTCTTAATAATATCTACGTCCTTTAATTTCTCACTTGAGATTTCATAATTAATCGAATCTACAACGCCTTCCATTGGATGAAAATAAGCAACAGCAGAAGAGTATTCAAAATTTTTAGGGAGTGAATCCTCTGAAAAATTACCCAGGTAGGATTCACAATGAGCTTTATAAAAGTTATATTTGGTCGATTTTTCATAAAGATCCATTATCCCATCACCAGCAGGACGTGCCCCCACTTCTATAATAATAGGGTCACCCTCTTTGTTAGTTTTAATTTCTACATGCGCAAGCCCAAATTTTATCTGAAGTGCTTTACAAGCCATTCTAGCTAATTCAAACAATAAATTTCTTTTTCCTTCATCAAACATAAGGGCTGAAGGAACAAAATGACCTACTTCTGAGAAGTACGGCTCCTTACTTAGATACTTATCAGTAATACCGACTAAATATTGCTTAGTTGGCGTATTTAAGACTTCAACTGAAACTTCTTTTTCTCGAGAAATATAAGGTTCCATAACCAGTTTATCTGGTTCAGAATCGTACTTTTTAGCATATTGAGCTAAATGTTGAAGTGTTTCATTATAAGCTATTCTCAGTTCTTCAGTATTGGCAACTTTTTTTACTCCCCCACTACCACCAAAATTAATAGGTTTTATAACGACTGGGTAGCCTAATTTTTGAGCCATTGTCTCGGCATCTTTAAAAGAAGAAATTTCATAACTCTTAACTACTGGTAAATTTGCATTTGCTAAAACTTGTTTAAGCTTATTTTTATATCGGCAGTTTATAATTGTTTCAGCGCTGTGGTATGGCAATTTATAAAACTGTGCAATAACGAATCCAGAATTTAGTACAAAGTCATTTAATGGTATTACACCAATTAAATGCATTTTGCTTTTATGTAAGTAATTTTGCACGTCTTGGAGTAGCACATCAGGATTCGTTTCACTAGAACGAATAACTTTGGAAGGATATTTATTCTCATGGAAAGGCGCATTAGGAGCAACTGTAATAACCGTTGCATTTGTCGCTTTTTCGATACCGATTAAAGATCTTTCTCTTTGAAATTGATTTGCTCCTAATACTAAGATACAGGTATTCGACATAATATTTCCCTCTTATGAAAGCACAAAACGACTCTCATATTGAGAAGCCTGTATAATGTGGGAGAGATGCTCTTTAGTAGTACCACAACATCCACCAAGTATTTTTAAGTTCAACTTATCTTTTAATTCCTTTAATTCCTGAGAGAATTGTTCTGGATCATCTGCAACTGGCTTGTTTAATTTTGCTAACTCCGTAGGTGACAAACAAGAACCGTTTGCTTGCAATCCCATTAATCTATCCATATTTTTGGAATTGCTTTCTAATAGTTCAATAACCGACGAGTGAGTGCAGGTAACTAAATAACCAAGAGGCTTGCGATTGGTTCTGCTATCTATTTCCGCAATAGCATCATTAAGAGTAGTACCATCTAGTAATTTCCCATCGATTCCCAAAATAAATCCGATTGTATATTCCATCCCCGATTCATCACATGCTTGAGCTATTCCTGTCGCCTCTGAAAGAGTTGGTAGAGTAACTACATTAATAAAATCAACCGGTATGCTTTTAAAGAGAGTAATTTGTTCTTTATGATAATTGTAAGCCTCTTCAACACTGGGTTTATTTTCCACACTGTAAGCATCAAACATCGAGCCCAATGGCGCACCAAGAATCACAGTTACGTCACTTTTCACCTCTTCTTTCAAATCAATTATAACTTGTAGGTTATTTAAATTAATTTTTTTAATTTGCTCAAAATCAATAAGACCGTTAGTGGCAAGATGATTACGGCTAGTGCGAAAAGTCGCAGCATTTATAATGATGGGGGTATTATATTCACGTGCGATGGCTATATCTCCTTTATATAATTCAGTTAATATTTTTCTACCTGGACTATCTTTAGAGAAATCATTGCCTGTATAACCGTAGTCATATTTTAAACGTGTACCTAAGGGGCCATTCTCAACGATCAGATCGTAGTGTTTTAATGCTTGAGATAACTTCATATTAATGAACCAAATTTGTTTTAGCTAAAAAGAAATAAACATCTTCACTCATTAGAAAATCGACATAGGTTGTTGGATGAATCCGATCAAAAAACCAATGAGACCACGGGGAGAAGCAATACTTATCATGAATATAATCTATATAATTACCACCATGGAGATAACAAGCATTCTCTTTCTCATAAAGATATAGTTTCTGCCCCCTCCATTTATACTTTTTAAGTGAAGAATAAACCTTGTAATCAAAAGCATAAGTATCATATATACGGACAATCTTATCATTTTGATAAAGATTCAATATTCCTAGATTAAATTGTTCAATCATCTCATCTAAAGTATTCAGATAGTTATTTTGATATTCATCAGCCAGTTGTTTCGATAGAGGAAAACGTTTTAAATCACGCAATTTAAATAAAATAATTCTATTTGCACCAATTTCCTTTAAGCGATTAATTTGTTGTTTTAAGTGATGTAATAAATTGCTAATAAAAGCTTTATTTTCTTCTTTACTAATTGGTTTGTAATTCAACACATCATTAGTTCCAATAAAGACAAAGAATAAAGAATTATGGGGGTTTATATTTATCCTTGAGATACTCATCGATTTGTGATGACAGTTCGGGAACAGTGAAGGACCATTCTTTCTCTTCATCATGAGTCAAAAGCTCTATTTGACCCAATAGCTGAGCTTGGCCATAGGCATAATTTCTATATGCTGTAATATCCATATTATCGATGCCCAATTTCATAGCTAAATACTCCGACCAGGTTGGACCATTCGTAAATCGCCCTAATGAATAAGCACGGCCAGGATAAGTGTTAAAGGATTTTTTAAAAGTATTACCATTGTCAGAATAGCTATCACCAAAGATAACCATTTGATTATTATCACTAGTTGCGAATAATTGTTGTGGGAAATAGAGAAATATAAAAAATATGTAAAATATTAAATCCTTTCTTATTTTTAATTTTACTCTTTCCATGAATTTTAGCGCAACAACTGATTTTAAAAGACGCTAAAGCTACCATAAGATCATTTTACGCACAATTGATATTAATACGCTAAATGTTTAAATTTTTGGCTCTACCCCAAATACAGGGGCACTTTAACCGGATTATAGTAATCTAACTCTTTGATTTCGCAGTCAAAAGAGGGTTAAAGTGCCGAAGAAAGAT